>NZ_CP123991.1 GCF_029919255.1 cyanobacterium endosymbiont of Epithemia clementina EcSB
CGTAAGCCTGTCTGTGTAACGATCTTGGGGTAAAGATGTTTTGTCGCGTGTTGTTTCAAAATAGATTTGAAACACCTAAAAATTATTTGGTACGTACTCTAGTCTATAAAATAGGTTTAACTGAGTAATAAAGATTTTAAGGTAACATCCGCCAGAACTCACCAGGATGATGAAGATCATGATGGAATGATGTTTTGTGTTCACCACTAGTAAAAAGCTTAGCTAGAAAAAGATTGTTAAACTGTGATTTGACTGCGAAGAATACTTAACTTAATCAACAGTTTAACCAGACTAGAGCGAGTAGTTTAGGATAGTAAGAAAATCATAGAAACAGCTAAATAATAGTCGCTCACAATAAAATTCAATATTTTATATATAGTTAATCTAATTTTATTGACTGCTCTAATTTTGTAATAGTTGATATTGCAGCCAAGTATTTTTAGTCCTAAAATAATTATCAATTTTCTAGTATATTTCATTAATTTTTAAATTTAAAAATTAATGAAATATACTAGAAAATTTTGTAATATTCTTCAAATAAATAAAGTCATGGCTTTTTCTTTATTTAAAGTTAGTCTTGATACTTCAAACTTTTTTTAGAAAAAAGCAAAATAAAAAGTTACCAAACGATTCATTTATCGACGATAAAAAACTATAGTAAAATTAACAAAAAAATGTTTAAATATTAAAGATTAGTCAAATTTTATTTGACTAATCTTTAATTAGATTTACTATAAAAAATAGTAAATCTAATTAAAATAAAATTATTTTAGATTAGTTATATATAGAGATATTGCACAGATTTAAAAAGTAATTTTACGAACCACCAATTTTCTTATTATAATTTTATTAATTCCATCTAACTAATTTAGTTAGAGCTTGACAAGCATAAGATAATTACTTATCTCATCTAGTTATTGATTATTTCAGGAATAAGCTATTTTTTTAAAAAAACCTTAATTATTCTGGCAAAAAAATGTCAGTTTTTATAACTGAGTTTAGATAAACTCATACATACATTTTAAATTACAAATACCTTTATAAAACTATTTGTAATAGTAAATCTTGATAATCAAGTTCTCAGAAATATTCGTCTACTATCTATGCAGTAGAACAAATTTTATGTATTTAAATAGATTAGAAAAGAAAGAAATTTATGCTCTTTTTTATTAATCTAAATGTAGAGATTGATTTAACAAGTTTCTTGACGATAGTTTTTAATTAAAAAAATAACTCGTCAAAGGAAAAATTCTATCTTAACCAAGTCTATAGTTAAATCAACTTGTCGTCTTAATAGATGTAAAACTGATTGTTATTGGAGGTTAATCGGAGTGTTTTAAACAATTTAGAACTTAGTCTATAAGAAAGAATATCACCAGATAGAGGGAAGTCTTAAAATTTAGAGATCAATTAGGCTATTAGAATATTCAAAAATTATTTCTTAACTCCAAGCTAGACTGATGACTAATAATTTTTATATTTTGGGAATTTTAACTAATGTTCTCACTGTTAGTTCTCTAGTTTCCGCTCATCCATTGCTGTTGTCTCAACAACCAAGCGATACTCCAACAGAATTAACCCCAAAACCAAGCGACACTCCAAAGTCATCTCAAAAGTTAGATGCTATCGAATGGTATAACCAAGGAGTAGATAAAATTAATGAAGGAGACTATCAAGGAGCAATTACCGATTTTACCGAAGCTATCGAGTTAAATCCTCAAGATTCTGATGCTTATTACAATCGGGGCTATGCTCAACACGTTTTGGGCAAGCTTAACGAGGCTCTCGATGACTATAATCAGGCTATAAAGGTCAATCGCGAGTTTGCCTATGCTTATGGTAATCGTTGTTATGCCTTCTTTCAATTAAAAGAATATCAAAAAGCATTAGCTGATTGTTCCGAAGCAATTAATCTTAATTCTGAATACGCTGATTTTTACATATATAGAGGTAATGCTAAAGATTACCTCGGTAATCATCAAGAAGCTATTGCTGACTATACTGAAGCTATCAGCCTTAATGCTAATTATGCTAAAGCTTATTACAATCGTGGTTTAGCTTATAATCACGCTGGAAAATCAGAAGCAGCGATCAGTGATTACACCAAATGTCTAGAATTAAACCCTAATTTAGCTGATGCTTATTACAATCGGGGAATAACTAAATTTATGATAGGAAATCAGACAGAGGCTTTCACTGATATACATAAAGCTGCAGAATTATTTAAGGTTCAAGGAAATTCGGATTATGCTAAGCAAGCTCGCGATACTATTGAGAAGTTGCGATCTCAAAATGATACTTGAATTTTTAGTTCTAGGCCCACTCAACACTCAAAAGAGTATAGTTCTTTAGTACTTTAGTCCAAAATAAACGGCAATCATCTTTCCAATTAGGAATTATGATTAAATATTGAACTTTTTCTTGATTCTCAATAATTTTTCTATAAACTACTACATAGTTTGATATTCAGAAACATTTTAGCTTTATTAACTGTCTTTTCTCTTTACCCAAATCAACATTTCATTCTATAAACTCAGTTCCCTTGTTTAACTACTAAAAATTAATTCTTTAGCTACTTTTACTGAAATAGGCGATGCTAACAGAAAATCAGATTGTTACATAAATTTTTCTGAAGTTGATTAAGGACATAAAACTGTATGTTGTGGAGCTTTCTCAAAAAAAATCAATATTTTTTCTGCTCAATTTTTGCTTATTTAAATTTCTCTGTTGGAAAGTAAGTTTAAGAAAAATATAAATTTCTAATTTCTGTTCAAAGGAAATATAATGAGAAATATTGTTCACAAAAAATAATGGCTTGAGTAGCTTTTGATTACAAAGATAGCTTAACCCTTTTTAATTTCTTTAACTACCTAGCCGTTAATATTTAATTCCCTTTAAATAGAATTTTTGTGGCTGCTGACTGTGTAAAGACATTTGGACAGGGAAATAACACAGTCGTTGGACAAATAAAATAGTTAACTACTCTTAAAGCAGAGAATAACTATTCAGTAGAACTTTCAATTCTACTGGATTTTCGTCAACCTGGCAGTTGTGATATTATATCTGAATCGATACTATTATTAACTGATACGAACCGTGATAACATCTTTGATGTTATCGCTATGCCACCCTTGAATTTACACGATAGGTAAATCCTAATCATTTGATTTCTCATGGTTTAGTGTCGTATTGGTAGTTTTCTTAATAGGGCTAAACAATTAATTTCCCATGTTTGTTTAGTGACTTTATGATGATATATCGGTAATAATCTTCAACAGCTTTAAGACATGTTAGAAATCTTTTCTTAAGAAATATATTAAGTTCGTCTATTTTAGAGACTATCCTTCTGACGTTGATGATATTGTTTATTAATTAGGAAGAATAAATCAGCAATAGTTGCGCATTTAGATTTTAAAACGTAGGAGTAATGGGTTACTTGTATAAAGCTAATTTAATATTTATGCGACTTTAGCTAGAACAGTCAATCACTTAATCTTGAAACCTTGAAAGAGAATTGCAGTTATAAAAATTGAGAGATAAATCTCTCTTTGTCTTTAAAATATAGGGCATTAAGATGACCTTGTCAGGATTATGAATGACGATATAAATAGGCAAATTAAGTTCTATTTATTAATTCAATAATCAGTTTTTTAAGAAGTTTAAAAAAATAAATAAACTAGCAGTTGTAGCTATGATTGGGTTAAGAAGTTGTGATTAGACCACATTAATAGAAGTAAAAAACACTAAAAATATTTGTATCGGTTAATACCAAACATAAATATTTAGTCTTAATTAAAGAACAAGCTTATATTAACTTTTCTAAATTGGAGATAAATACCAAAGCTTTACTGAATTCTTTACCTAGTTTAAAAATTCTTAAACGGAAGCTTATTAATAACATATTTAAAATAGTTTGAACTTAAATTTATGTGAGCAAACATTAAATAAAGATTAAACTTGCTATCTTTTTTCTAGTTTACCAATGACTCATATTATTCGTGAATTTTTTAAATTTATCAAATCAATATCATATGAGTTAAGAATTATATTTTTAGTGAATTATTCGATTTTCTAGAAGCTACTGTTTTTCTTATACATGATGTTTTATAAAAAGATAGAAAAATAAATTCGGTAATAAGACTATTATAAATAGTTTTGGCAAAAAAATGATTGGAGAATTGGTTTTAACTAAAA
Organism: cyanobacterium endosymbiont of Epithemia clementina EcSB; assembly: GCF_029919255.1. Lineage (GTDB taxonomy): Bacteria > Cyanobacteriota > Cyanobacteriia > Cyanobacteriales > Microcystaceae > Rippkaea. Next base: position 4,195 of record NZ_CP123991.1, read on the forward strand.
AACTATATTTGTAGGGTAAGTATTACCCTACAAATATAGACTAAGGCAATAAGTTAAGTAATAACAGTGGGTTTATTTCGTCCTGTGAACTCCTTAATTTTAGCTATTTCATCAGCTAGTTGAATTAAAGGTTTTAAGGCTTGTTGAGTTTCAATATTATGTTGACTAGAATCCGGTTCATAACTTTCGATATAAACTCGTAAAGTCGCCCCTTTCGTTCCCGTCCCAGACAAACGGAAAACAATGCGAGAACCATCGGTAAACCCAATCCGAACACCTTGTTTTTGACTTATACTACCATCAACAGGATCAGCGTAAGAAAAGTCATCAGCATAGGCAACTTCATAGTTACCATATTTTTTTCCTTTCAGATTTTCTACCGTTGATCGAAGTTGATCCATCAATTTATTAGCAGGTTTTGATTTCACTTCTTCATAGTCATGGCGAGAATAATAATTTCGTCCGTATTCCTCCCAATGTTCTTGTACAATTGCCTGAACAGACTTATTTCGAACTGCTAGAATGTTGAGCCAGAAAAGTACTGCCCATAAACCATCTTTTTCCCGAATATGATTTGAACCAGTTCCAAAACTTTCTTCTCCGCAAAGGGTTGTTTTCCCAGCATCCAATAAGTTACCAAAGAATTTCCAACCGGTGGGGGTTTCATAACAATTAATACCCAGTTTTTTAGCCACTCGATCTACGGCTGTACTAGTAGGCATGGAACGAGCAACCCCAGCTAAACCGTCTTTATATCCAGGGACTAATTTCGCACTAGCAGTTAGTATTGCTAAACTATCACTAGGAGTCACAAAAAAGTTACGTCCCAAAATCATATTTCGATCGCCATCTCCATCGGAAGCTGCTCCGAAGTCAGGAGCATTTTCTCCAAAAAGAATTTCTACTAAGTCATGAGCATAGACTAAATTAGGATCAGGATGACAACCCCCAAAGTCTTCCAGAGGGATTCCATTTTTTACAGTTCCTTCTGGAGCCCCTAAACACTTCTCAAATAAGGCATGAGCATAAGGTCCAGTTACGGCGTGAAGGGAGTCCATACACATCCTAAAGTTTCCTGAACTCAACAAAGTTTTTATTCTGTCAAAATCAAACAATGTCTGCATTAATTCTACGTAAGGAGCAATAGAATCTATGACTTCTACTTCCATGGTTCCCAATCTGAAAGATCCAGGGCGATCAAGGTTTACGTCTGCTGCATCAAGTATCTTATATTCGCTGATAGTTTTAGTACGCTCAAAAATAGTACTAGTAACTTTTTCGGGGGCCGGTCCACCATTGGTTACATTATATTTGACCCCAAAGTCCCCGTTAGGGCCTCCAGGGTTGTGACTGGCTGAAAGTATAATGCCTCCTATCGCGTTAGATTTGCGAATAACGGCTGAAGCTGCTGGGGTAGAGAAAATCCCATTACAGCCTACTAAAATGCGCCCAATGCCATTTGCCGCAGCCATTTTCAGGATAACTTGAATGGATTGACGATTGTGATAACGACCATCTCCTCCTAAAACAAGAGTTTTGCCTTCGATCTCATTAAATGAGCTCAAGATAGACTGAATAAAGTTTTCAAGATAATTAGGTTGTTGAAATACAGTAACAGCTTTCCGTAGTCCAGAAGTTCCTGGTTTTTGATCACTAAATGGGGTAGTCGAAACAGTACGAATGGTCATGTTAACTTAGCTCTAATCTTAATAGTGTAAGTGTTTGAATGATTTAGATAACTTCATCAATATGGTAAATTGACTTGGCCTTATTTTATAGTCAATAGACAATGGAACAGTCTTGGAGTTATTTAGATGCTTGCTTTTTAGGTGATCCTATAAGATTTGTTTTCTTTGCCTATACTCAAATAAGAATTGTATTTCCAATGTCTAAATCTCTCTTATCTTCTCTGATTATTCCCCAACTGATCATCGGGTTAGGAAATTGCGAAGCAAAATACGATAAAACCCGTCACAATATCGGGTTTGAAGCTCTTGATGCTTTAGCTCAAACTTGGAAATTATCCTTTACAGAAAATCGCCGTTTTCAAGGTTTATTCTCTGAAGGAATAGTTAAAGGAAATCAAAAAGTTTACTTACTTAAGCCCCTCACTTACATGAACCTTTCAGGTCAATCAGTTCGCGCCGTCAGCGATTGGTATAAACTATCACTTGCTTCCATTTTGGTAATTTATGATGATATGGATTTACCTGTTGGACGAATACGAATTAGATTAGGGGGATCAGCCGGAGGACACAATGGCATGAAGTCAGTTATTGCCTACTTAGGTAGCCAAAACTTTCCTCGGTTACGCATTGGAATTGGTGAATCTCATTCTTCTAAAGAAACGATTTCCCATGTTTTAGGAAAGTTCAGCTCTGATGAAAAGAACGTTATAAAGAACGTCTTCCCTTTAGTCGTCAATGCTTTGGACATGAGTCTCAAAGAAGGGGTTGAAAAAGCTATGAGTATTTATAATAACCGCACAATTATCAAATAAGGTATAATACAGTGCCGTAGTGTAGCTAGAATAGACGAGGTTTATCTGTTGCAGGAGTCATTAGAGTTAGAGTCAAGATTTCTTTTAAAAGTACTTTGGTTGGATGCTAATGTGGCAATTACTGTGGATCAGATAGTGGGAAAAGGAACAAGTCCCCTAACTGACTATTTCTTCTGGCCAAGGAACGATGCTTGGCAACAGTTGAAAGATGAATTAGAAGCCAAACATTGGATTTCAGAAACTGAACGGATTGAGATTCTCAATCAAGCCACAGAAGTCATTAATTATTGGCAGGATCTTCGTAACCAAGGCAAGCGCATCTCCATGGCTGATGCTCAAGCCAAGTTTCCAGAAGTTGTCTTCGGTGGAAGTAATTAATCCGATGAGATCAACAGATGAGGGCCGAGTATTTGACCCTTTGCCCTCACCTAACTTTTCCCTTGGAATTAAATCCTTAAACTAGTCCACCAGACGCTTGAAGACGTGCTCTAGCCCGTTTGAAGGCTCGGGATGCTCTGATTTTTTCTTGACGGTCATTCCCTTTATTTGCTTGCTCTAAACGGGTTTGAGCTTTACTGAATTCCACTTGTGCTTCTTCTTTGCTGATATCATCTTCAACTTCTGCTGAATTGACCAAGACTTTGAGAACATCGTGGTCGACCTCGGCAAAGCCGCCCATAACCACTAAATTTTTCCAATTTTTACCAGGGCGAACTCGCATGACCCCAATGTCGAGAGCAGTTAAGAGAGGAGCATGACCAGATAAGATTCCCAACTGTCCAGACGTGCTCGGTAAGATTACTTCTTCTACAGCGTCATTCCAAACGGTCTTGTCTGGAGTAATTACACGGACTTGTAATGTCATATCAGTTATTCGCTATTAGTTTTAACTATCAGTCATTAGTTGTCAGTCAACAGTGACTCGAAAGGTATTTATTGTAAGAGACTGTTGACTGAGGAAGAATTAACTTTTTTGCAGTTTTTCGGCTTTAGCTTTAGCTTCGTCGATGTTTCCGACTAGATAAAATGCTTGTTCAGGCAGATCATCTAATTCTCCATCAAGAATCATTTGGAACCCCTTAATAGTATCTTTAAGAGTTACATACTTACCAGGCGCGCCGGTAAAGACCTCAGCCACAAAGAAAGGCTGAGATAAGAATCGCTCAATCTTACGAGCACGGTCTACAGTACGGCGATCATCTTCAGATAATTCATCTAATCCTAGAATAGCGATAATATCCTGTAGTTCTTTATAACGCTGTAGGGTTGATTGCACTGCGCGGGCTGTATCATAGTGTTCTTGACCAACAATGGAAGGCTGCAACATGGTGCTGCTAGAATCTAGAGGATCAACTGCAGGATAAATCCCTTTAGAGGCTAATCCACGGGATAACACAGTAGTTCCATCAAGATGAGCAAAGGTGGTTGCAGGAGCAGGGTCAGTCAAGTCATCTGCAGGGACATAAACTGCTTGAACAGAAGTAATAGAGCCTTCTTTTGTAGAAGTAATCCTTTCTTGTAAATCTCCAACGTCAGTCCCTAAAGTGGGCTGATATCCAACTGCAGATGGCATCCTTCCTAATAATGCAGACACTTCAGAACCTGCTTGAACAAATCGGAAGATATTATCAATAAACAACAATACGTCCTGTTTATTGACATCACGGAAATATTCCGCCATGGTTAAACCGGATAGACCGACTCTCATCCTAGCTCCTGGAGGTTCGTTCATCTGACCATAAACAAGAGCAATTTTCGATTCTTCAGGGTTATCAGGGTTAATAACCTTAGATTCAATCATTTCGTTGTAGAGGTCATTTCCTTCACGAGTACGTTCTCCTACACCAGCAAAAACGGAGACTCCCCCGTGGTTAATAGCGATGTTGTTGATCAATTCCATCATGATGACGGTTTTACCAACACCTGCACCACCAAACAGACCAATTTTTCCTCCTTGACGATATGGAGTTAGGAGGTCGATAACTTTAATTCCAGTTTCAAAAACTTTAGGTCTGGTTTCTAATTCAGTTAACTTAGGCGCGGGACGATGAATAGGAGAAGTCTCACTCATATCTACATCACCTTTCTCATCCACAGGCTTTCCTAGGACATTAAAAATGCGACCAAGAGTAACTTTACCTACAGGAACGCTAATAGGCGCACCAGTATCAACAATTTCCATTCCGCGAATCAATCCGTCTGTCCCACTCATAGCAACAGCGCGAACTCGGTTATCTCCTAATAATTGCTGTACCTCACAGGTGACGGAAACATTTGCCCCAGTGGGGTTTGTGCCTTCAATTATGAGCGCGTTATAAATTCGAGGTAATTTGCCACTGGGAAATTCGGCATCAACAACCGGGCCAATGACCTGAGTGATTTTACCAACGTTGGTTTGTTCTGTTACGACTACCATACTTATTCTATCTGTTTAAGGGATTAGCTTAGAGTTTGGCTAAGGGAGAACCTACTCTCATTAATCTTTTTTCGCCACCCTATAGAGTACCACTTCTGGGTGACAGGGGGAATGTCTCTAAGATTGTTTAGAGAAAAATAGTTTTATCAAAACCTGTCATGTAAAAAAAAATCTAAAAACAAAGTTCAATCACTAATAACAAGCTTATCAAAAAATAATATTTTAGTGTAAATGACATGTTATTAGATAACAAATCTAAGTTAGATTAAGTCAAATTCAATATTTTTGCTTAAAATATACCTATATACCTATGACGTTAAGTGCCAAATTCAGATCAACGAATGAGATTCTAAATTTAGAAGAACTTAATAATTACCTGTTATAAAATTTTAAATTTTAAAAAGCACAGCTTGATTTATTAAAAAAGTTTACTGGGCATAAGCTTATATTTATAAGATTTGACTATCAATAAAACTAATTATATTAATTAATTAACTACAAAAAATTTTTTTGAGCAGAAAAATTTATCTATTTTTAAATGAGAGTTAATCAATATAGGTACAAATCGACAGAAGAGTTAAGTTGTTTCAAAAACAAGAGGATATACACTGATATATTCAAGTTAAAAGTTATATCTATAATTTTAACAGATAAAAATTTTCACTAAACCTTAATAAAGGATTAAGGTTTAGTGAAAATTTAGGAATTGTTGTTTATACAAAACTAGTAATAGTACTATAACTTTTTTTAAAAGAAGTAGATAAAATAGAGAATTACATAGCAGTTACTAATTAACAAAACTAATGAATTAAAACAATAGAATTTATTGTTTGTTAAATATCATAATAATATAGTCTGATCTATATCAGCTTAATTATGCCGAATAGTCTTACTTAAAAAGATACAACTTTTTATAAAAAAACAGAAATAACCGGAAACTTAATGAGCATTAAGAGATAAGATAACTAAAATAATTTTTTATATGTTCATGTTTTTACAGAAAAAAAATACTTCATTTTTTTAAAATAGTTGTAATAAAGATTTATTGTAAGCTTATTTGTCTTAAAAATTAATCTCTAAATAGAGACTAAAAAATATATTTATTAACATAAATGAAGTCACTTTTTATAAAAAATAAGAAATTAAAAAATGTTAAAATAAGCTGAGCATAAACTATAGTATATCCCATATAACTTTCTAGATTTATACAAAATTACAACTAAATATTGCTAACTAACTAATGTAAGAAACTGAAGTAACAGTAAATATATTTCATCTTGTTAAATAAGTTAATAATCAGTTAGATAATCAAATAAAGTTTTAAAAATGAGAAGCTAAAGAGCTTGAAAAACTAGTTGAAAATAAAAATCATATCAAGTCCAAATAAGAAACTATATGTTTTGCTTAAAAAGCAAATCGATTTAAGTAACAAACAGAAAGTTCAATTAGATTAGATGTATGAAACTTTGTCAGGTTTTTTAAAATGTGCAAATTAAAATTTTAAGTTTTTTACTTAGTATTTCTTACTAAATTTAATGGCTATTCTTTCCTGATAGAGAAACTAAAAATTTAACCAATGATAATGAGTTACTTCTTGAGATTTTCCGCAGTTTTATTAAGGAAATCATAATGATTCATAAATATTTTTTTTTATTAATTACTTTGAAATACTCATTAGCTTAGGTCTCATATATTAAATTTTATAAACTTTATGTTAGCTCTAATTTTAAAGATCAACCTAGCAACTATTCTCTATTAATTTCTAAAATAATTTTTCCCTTTTTATTATAATGCTATCTATTATTATCTTTTATTGATCAATAAGACTTATTTTTAGATGATTTGATATCATCAGTTTAATGTTCATTAATTAGATAGATTCAGTCATTTTGTATTCATTATCAAAATTTAATTCGCTAAGATTTCTGTTGAGATATATGATTATTCATAGTCCTGACTTACCATAGCAGTTAGTTATTTTCCAATGTACTTTTAAAGTATTAATTCTAATCCGGCTCCATTTGTATAAAAAATATATATTTACTCTAATATATAGAATATTTTATTCTGTCATATACAGTTATTTTTTTATAAAAGTTAATTATTAATTTTTTTTGTTTAAAAAATCTTCTTATTACATGTCTTAGTTTTAGAATTTTGTAAAAAAATCTAAGCTTTTTAAAGTAATTCTACTCTGTTTAATTTTAGATTATTTAAATACAATTAAATCTATTTAGCAAACTATTTCATATCTTGTCTATATTTATTAGGTACTAGTCTTTATTTTAATTGCTAGGCTAATTTTTTTTTAAAAAAATTTAGATATAAAACATATTTTCTATTTTTTAAATGCTGATTTTTTACTAAAAAATACAGAATGTAAATTTAAAGATGTTTTTTAAGCATTGTTTTATATGAATTGTTTATCTCTCATTCCAAGTAAATTTTTCTAACCTTATTTAGTATTACTAGTTAATTCTAAGAGTTAACTATAAAAACTTTTTGACAATAAAAATTTAGGTATGAGCATATTAAGTGACAATGGTAAACTAATTTTGATTAAATTAGTTTTACTAAAGCCAAGTTACTACTAATAAATAGAAACTTAGTTTAATGTAGCGAGAACTTTGACTCCAAATTCATTTTCAAAAACCAGTTTATTATAGTCTAGATTCCACAGTTCTAAGCCACATTCATCACTAGAATCAGTAGAAAATAAATGTAAATAAAGCCTTTTATCTTTTTCATTATATTTACAGTTAATAGTTTTAACATCTCCTATTTGTCGACTATTGAGAGCAACAGCTAAACGCAAAATTGTACTTAGTTGTTTAACTATTTTTCGATAAGTATCAGGCAACTTACTATAGGGCTCATGTTTTTTCTTAGGGATACTTTTACGATGATAACGAGCTAAATTGGCAATAGTTTCTAATTCAAGTTCTGTAAATCCTAATAGTTCTGCATTACGAATTAAATAATAAGAATGTTTATGATAAGCAGAATGATTAACATATAATCCACATTTATGTAAAATAGTTGCTGCCCAAAGTAACTCCCATTCTTTTGTTCCCCAATCATAAAAAAATCCTTTTAATTGCTCAAACAAACTTTGGGCAAATTGTGCTACTCTTTCAGAGTATTCCATGTTAACTTGATACTTATGAGCAATTTGATAAACACTACGATGACGTACTTTTCCTTGATAACACAAGCGATCTTCAATTAACTTGTGATTTAACATCCAGTCAACAATCATTCCTTCTCGTAATGCCCGTTCACAAACGGTAATGTTATCCAATGTTAGCATGGCCATTGCTTCCATTAAAATTACTCCACCTGCCACAATAATTTCAGCACGTTTATCGGACATGCCTGAAATTTTTAATCGTTCTTCATAAGTCATTGAAACAAATTTTTTTACCAAGTCTTTAACCTCTTTACGTCCCATTCGATAACCCTGAAGAGGACTAGGAACTTCTCCTAATTTTTGCAATGCATTGATAGTCACTAGAGTTTCGATCGTTCCAGAAGTTCCTACGAGTTGGGGCTGTTCATTGTCACCTAGTTGACGACGTAATTCATCAATTGGACGTTCAAGCATTCCCCGTACATAAGCCCGTAAGTTAGAAAATTCTGTTTCACTAACTGGATCAGTAGTGATCAATTCCTCTGTGAGTCTTACTGCTCCAACTTTGATACTACTGAGAAAACGGGGCTCATGAACATCAGCAAGGATAATTTCTGTTGAACCTCCTCCAATATCAATAATGACATGAGGCCGATCCTGAAAATCCATACCTGACAAGACGCCTAGATAAATGCGACGTGCTTCTTCATAGCCAGAAATTAGGTTAATTTCAATACCAACTTCTAATGAGACTCGTTGAATAAAATCTTTTCCATTAGGAGCTTCTCTAGTAGCACTGGTGGCAATGGCGACAATATGATCCACTTTTAGGCTATTGGCTAAGTCTTTACAGCGTTTTAGAGATGCGATTGCTCGTTCTATAGCTTCTTCGGTTAACTTTCTAGTTTTTGCTTCCCGTTCCCCTAGCCGCACTGTATCTTTTTGTCGGTTAATAATCGTGAAGGTAAGCAGAGTTTTATTGATTTCTACTACCACCATATGGATTGAGTTTGTGCCGATATCAATGGCTGCTAATAGACAAGTATTACGGCTGTCACTATTAATAAAATTAGACTTAAGAGATGTTGTCATAGACTTAATTTTTCGATTTTTTATAGAATAATGCCTTTGGGCAATTTATTGAACTATTTTTTAAACCTAATCAAAATAAAATAACATAAGCATTACCCAAATATTTTTATAAAAATAAAAATATTTGGGTAATGCATAATTTACTCCTGCTTATAAAAATTGTTTTTTTACAAAAACTATCAGATATATTAGCAATGTAAAATCGGTAGTAAAAATTATAGACGCAAAATCGTATCATATCATATTTTTTATTTATTAAAAATAATTTAAGTATCAAGAATTTTTGATGCATATTTTTTAAAAAAATTAGCCATGAAATAGCAAGATGTAAACGTATTTATTTAATTTATAGCAATACATTTAAAAAATTACTTTGAATAATAAAAAACATTATTATAACATCTTAGTCAATCTAAATTAAATAAAGTAATAGTTAATTCTTAAAAGATATTAATGTCAGAATAGTTTATAAACTAAATAATAAAATATTGAATATCTAAATATTAGAGATTATTCTTAATCTAAATAATTTTAAATTATATTTACTCTCTAAAACTAGATTTAAAATCCACAAATGATATTACAGATTTTTTTAAAAAAAACTTAATTTTAAAAGTAAAATGATTAAACTTTTACTGATTACTTCAGTGGTTTTTGAATAAACTTTAATTCTTCTATTTAGAACAGTAAGATAGATGTTTTAACAAAAAATTTCTATTAAGTCAGTATTAATAAATAAATAATTTTAAAGAAATAAAATAAATACGTAAATAACTATTTTATAACTATTTCATAGAAAAAATAGTTATAAAATATAGTCTCTATTTTTTTAGAAAATTAAATTTTATTATTGTTAATAAATAAAATATATAGAAATAAAATCCATGATCTAATTGTTAGAAAATTTAATTAATAAAATTAATTATGAGAAATTAACTTTAAGCATATAATTTTTTATCTGAATACTAATTACTGCCAAATAAACTATTTTTAGGATATTTATATCCTAAAAATAAATAATTTTTTAAAAAAATAAAGATATTAGAAATTCTTTAGTTCATTGAATAAGATAATTACAAGAGGTTATAAATAATAAAATAATATCCAAAAATTACATATAAATAACCGATAGTTTATAACTAGTTTTTTTAGACAAAAGAGTGGGTATTAAAGTGTTCTAAACAAGCTTTTTTTAAAAGATAGAAAATAGCTATAAGTTCTCAATAAATAGACCTTAGATAGAATCAAGTAAATTAATCTAGATTTAGATAAATTTTTTAAAAATTTATCTAAACTCATAGTAAAGACTAAAAGAATTGAGTATTATTTGATTAGATCAATTAATACTCAATTCTTTTGTAAAAAAACTTTAGACAAGATACTAAATAGCTTTTATATGCTAATCAGCAGAAAAATATTATAGTTAAAATTTATTTAAATAGGTTTTAAAAAATAGAATAAAAAATCTAAATTAAACTAATTATATCTAATATATTGCCATTATTATTTTTTTCGCTGTCTAATTTATTGTCAGTCTATTTCATGAGATTAAATAGTCTTGCTACTATTTTGTTAGTATATTTTAATTTAAAGTTTTTATTTGTTTACACTAAGTTTATATATAAAATATAGACTGTAAAACAATTTTTTGAAATATATCGCACTGGTTTTATGGTAACTTCTGTGATAAAAAAGTTATAAATAATTAGTCTAATTTATTTTATGGTTACTCCTTCTAAATCAACCTCTGAACCTACTTGGCTAACGATTATTCGACTCTTACGGTGGAATAAACCTGCTGGAAGGCTTATTTTAATGATTCCTGCGTTATGGGCAGTTACTTTAGCGTCTGGCGGAACGCCTCCCCTCCCATTAGTGGGAATAATTATTTTAGGAACCTTAGCCACCAGTGCGGCAGGTTGTGTTATCAATGATTTGTTGGACAGAGATATTGATTCTCAAGTAAAAAGGACTCGTACCCGTCCTTTAGCAGAAAAGTCTTTATCCGTAAAAGTAGGTATTATTGTTGCTTCTATTGCTCTAGGATGCGCAGTTATTTTAGCTTTTTATCTCAATAACTTAAGTTTTTGGCTATGTATCGCTGCGTTTCCTGTTATTGTTTGTTATCCTTTGTCCAAGCGAGTTTTTCTTCTTCCCCAATTAGTTTTATCCTTAGCGTGGGGGTTTGCTGTTTTAATCAGTTGGACAGCAGTGACGGCTCGATTAGAACTTCCTACTTGGATATTATGGGGAACAACAGTATTTTGGACATTAGGATTTGACACAGTTTATGCTATGTCAGATCAGGAAGATGATAGAAAAATTGGAGTTAATTCTAGTGCCTTATTTTTTGGTTCTTATGCTGCTGATGCTGTAGGAATATTTTTTGCAATAACTGTTGTTTTATTATCCTATTTAGGAATAGTTTTAAGACTTGAAATTGCATTTTGGATTACTGTAGTTATTGCCCTAGTAGGTTGGACAGTCCAATATTTTTACCTCCGTTCAACAGATATACCAAAATCTGTCTATGGAGAAATTTTTCGTCAGAATGTCATATTAGGTTTTTTCTTATTATTAGGAATGGTGTTCGGTTAATTTTCAGTTTTAAATACTGTATAGATAGCAATATTTTTTAAATTTTTTAAGTTTGATAGAATTAAAATGGTTTTTTTCTTTACTGCCTCAACAATTGTAGTTAAATCTCTTTTCTGGAAAATATTCTCAACTACTTTTTATTCAAAAAATTATTTCCCTATAACAATATAAACTTGCTATATATTCTTCATAACCGTTTTAATGTAGAGTCTTTTTCACATCATCCCACAATAATCTAAGTTCTGTCTTAATGAACTTCTCAGTGGTTTCAGACAACGAGAATAGGATCTATTGGGGTTAACAATATTTGCTCCTTTAAATTTAAATCCTCAAGAAATAATCATACGTGGGGATACATTGTGTGGCTTAGGGAATGACGTTTAACAGCAAGAAAGCTAACTGATTGACCACTTCTTAAATCTGTAATCTTTCTTAATAGAGCTAAGGTAAAAAACTTAAATAGAGGCTAGGTCCTGGAATAATATCAGAATTTTAAAATAAATTAAAGAAGATAAATTTAGCCAAGACTATAAATTTTACAACATAAATCAAGGCTTTCATCATAAACTCTACCAAAAGCAAAACTATTGAGCAAACTTTGACACGACAAAAACGATAAATTCCTTCTTTTAAAGATAATTTAAGGTTTTTTATTTTTAAAAAAATACGGTTTGAGATTTTTTTATTGAGCCCAAAACTTCTATTTTCTAAGGGTCAGCTAGTAATTTCTGAACCTTTAACTAAAAATTTTGGGTTCCTCCAAACTCGTAGAATTTATTATATTTTTCAGCTACTATTTATTTAGTAATAAGAAAATTGACTATAGTAAAAGTCAATTTTTTAATAACTTTAATTAGTTTAAACGGCTTAAGGCTATATTTATAATGCTGTTTGAGAGGATGATTTTCAGCAACTGGTCAATGAAAATAAACCGTCTATAATCTTTGCTTAAACAAGAGTTTTGAAAAAGTGACGATATCCTAAACGAATTTTATGAAAAGTAATCCTATTTTCATAAACTTCCCAATTGGGAAGAAAAGTTAGTTAAAGTCATCTTATCTGTTAGTTTTTCTGAATCGTCAAAATCTTTCAAAGCTCTGGCTATCATAGTTAGATTTTCGTCCGAGTTTCCGAGGCAAATATCACCAAACTTGAGAAGATTAGCAGTAGGCTAAGTTTCAACAGTCTTCAATTTACAACAAAGTCTAATACAGAACCTCAGTAGAAGCATGCATTAACTCAATTTATGACTAGAATTATCTTTAGAAAATGGCGGGAGGCGGATTTGAACCACCGACCTTCGGGTTATGAGCCCGACGAGCTACCAGACTGCTCTATCCCGCGTCGCCTTTCCTATCATAGCAAAAACTATAAGTATATGGCAAGTTATTTGCTAAATAATTTTACAGCATGGATAATTCCCCAATGACTTCAAGACGTTTATAGTTACTAAGACTCATAAATTTTTCGGCTAAGGTTTCGGCTACACTAGGAGTTATCCAACCCATACTTCGCAACACATGAATAGCTGTAGCGTATTTAGCTCGTTTTGAACCGTCCATTACTTTAATGGCTAATCCCATTCCCTGTCCTACACGACCAACACATTGAATGCCTTCAGCTCCAGATTTACTCACGAGTTCTCCTTCAGTTAAACGCATCAATTCTGTATCAAAGGCTCCCACCCCAGCTACCATCGTCGGGTAGTAAACCATTGCTCGGACAATTCTTTCTAGGTCTAGGTTATTCCCCGATGCTAACTGAGCGTATAAATGAGCCATTTGACTAAGTTTCATAGAGTAGGTAGGAGCTCCACAATCATCGTGAGCACTGATCAATTCTGCTCCTGGCATGGCTAATAATTCACTAATTTTGTCTAAAATTAAGTTTTGTACAGGGGAAGATTTTTCAAGATATGTATTAAGGGGCCAGTTGCGTTGTCGACAAATAGCTAACATTGCAGCATGTTTCCCCGAACAGTTGTGCTGTAAAGGACTTCGGCATCCTTCAGGAATTGGGCATTGCAATGCACTGGGGTCAATATCCGCTCGCCAGAGTACATTGAAAACCTGTCGTGCCTGTTCAACCGTCCCTTGGTGAGAGCTACAAATAACTGCTAAGTCTTTATCATTAAGCTCATAGCGTTCTAAGGTTCCAGTAGTAACTAGAGCTAAGGACTGAAAGGGTTTTAGGGCTGAACGAACAAAGGCTGTGGTTTCAGAATTTCCGGCGACTAGTAAGAGTCTTCCACGAGCATCACAAATCATTGCTTCAACTTGATGGGCTGACTCAACAATGCCCTCCCGTAATAAGTGAACTTCTAGTTTAGGAGTATGGGTGCGTGTTCCTCTGGTCATTCGATTCTAAAGTTTAGGATTGTGGGTTGGTATTGAATACGTCAAAATATTATTGAGACAGCCACACCATGATATCACCAATGATAATACCTCCAATAATCACTTCTGTACGAGTTAGACGTTGTAAAATTGGAGTTACTTGATGGGAGACAATTAGGCGATCACGAGTTAACACTTCTGGGGGTTTAAGCCAGGTTTGTCCGTCATACCATCCTGACTCTTCATAAAAAATTGTTTTTTTTCTTAGGCGATCACCTACATAACACCAGCCTAATCCTAATTGTATGACGACGAAGGAAACCATCAACCCTGCCCCGAAGTTATTGCACAGGATAAACAAAAAAGGGGATGTTCGAGGAGGAAAACTAACTGCAGCAATGGGACTAGTTAACATCCATCCAATTAATCCTACATAAATAATTTTCCGCCAATAGAGTTTGGTTTCTAGAGTTGCCCATCGAAAAAACCACGATTTTTTTAAGTCTTCGTATTCGTTAACCGGTTGTTGTTCAGTAGGAACAGGACAGATGTTTGTGGGCAATTTCCTCATAATAATTGTATTTGTATAGCTTGTAATCAGGATAATTCAATACGTTCAGCATGACCCCAAAAGGCTTCTAATTTATAAAATTCTCGTTCTTCAGGCAAGAGAATATGAACGATAACATCCCCATAATCTTGAAGTATCCAAGTTCCTTGTCGTTTTCCTTCGATGCGTAGGGGAGATTGTCTACAGGTCTGATCGACCTTTTCCTCGATCGCATCAGCAATTGCTTTCACTTGAGTGGTAGAAAACCCGGTAGCGATAACAAAGTAGTCACTTAAGTAAGAAATTTCTGTGACTTTCAAGACAACGATATCATCGGCTTTGCGGTCATCAGCTGCTTGGACGATCGCGCAGATGATGTTTGGGGTTTTTGGGTCAGTTGAATTATCTGTCACCGTTAGAGTGTTCTCTGAGAAAGATTGTTCGTAATTGATCATTAAGCTTTGTTTTATCTTAGACCTTCAATTATTTATGGTTTAAGCAAGGTCAAAGTGTTAATTATTCTTGGTAACTGCGCTAGAATCTATTTTAGTTTGAAAAAATGCCCAATTGCAAGTCAAAATAGTTCTTGAGATGAATATGACGATGGATGGCTATCCGAATTAAGTTTTTTAAGCAAACGTCGAAGACTTGCTGCACGCTTTCATAAAAGTCTTGCTAACCAAATACAACGTATGTACTCTGACTCTAGCGTATTTTCCTAATTATATTCTAAGACATTAGCTGAAAATACGATACACATCTGAGGACTGGCTAGAGTAGAATTACTTATAGCTGTCAACATCTCTTTATTTTTTACCTCAAATTGTTCTTTAGTTATAACCGTATTTATTTCTTGCGATGGCTAAAAGTTTATGTGGAGAATATAATTGAGCCAAGTCATGCATCAATCTTGTAAACGCTATTTTCTAGAGGATAACCTGATAATAAGTAGCTAATTCAATAAACACTCTCTCTCCTCCTAAAATTAGGTTATAGACAATTAGTATAAATTTTGTTTTCTAACCTAATAAATTATCTGCCTTTCTATACTTATCTATCATTAGAAACTGTTTATTTTCCTATTGGAGTAAACTCATCTTAATAATTTTCAAGCTCTTGTCATAAAAATTACATTCATACTTTCTAAGGTCATTAAATAAATTTACTAAATTTTTACAACCAAGATAAATTATCAACAATTAAGTAATTTACTCTTTGAGATATAAAACTTTTTTAAAGTTAACAAACACTTCTACTAAAAAAAATAATTTTATATTTTTTAGTAAATAGGGTTCTCTACTTCGTAATTTTTCTCTTAATACTTAATTTATTAAGGAGTTTTTATGGGTACTCTTTTAAAAAATTTTTACTCCTATTCTATTGCTTTTTAAAGTCATATAAATTGCGTTAAAAATCAAAGTATTTTAATGACAGAGTTAAATATTTACTAAAAGATCTTTATCTCTTAAAAAGAATAAAAACCTTTGTTTTATCTTAAACAGAGGTTTTTATTCTTTTTTTTATTTTACCAGCTAAACAATTATGAAATTGTATCGGTTTCAAATATTTCACAAATAAATTTTTAAGTTAACTTTCTGATGACTTTATAATTGCTTTGTGACTAAAGCAAGAAAATTACACCTAAAATTGAAAGCAAAAGCCCTAATACTACCCAAATAAAATAATTGTCTTTGGTGTTTATCTGACTTAGATCTTCTGAATTAATCACGAACTTCTTCTGTAATCTGTTAGTAGGTTTGGCAGCAATATATTGGAGGTTGTTTTGAATTTACACTTCCACCAAATCAAGAATTTATACCATCTATTCTTCAGGACGTTTAAGTTTGGGAGCTTGGAGAATATAAAGAATTTCTTTACTTTGTTTCCGAATGTCAGAACAGGGGTGACAGGTCAAGGTTTGGCATAAAGTGATCGCATGGTGTAATCTTCCTACAGCTTGATAAGCGGTAACTAACCACATCTGAACTTCTCCTCCTAGTTGGGATGACAAGTTAACTAATTCGGTTGCTTCTTCGAGAACTTGGACACTCAGATGATATTGGCCTAGTGCTAATAAATCTCGTCCTACTTGATATTTAAGTTGGAATTGTTCTTAATTTAGAGCAGTCACAATATCAACAGTTTTTAGGGTAAACAATTTCAAACTTAATAATTATATAGCTATAGTCATTAGGCTATAGTAATAGGCAATTAAATGAGGTGATTATTTAAGCTATAGATAGTTATTGATAACTGAAATTTAAATACCCAACAATTAAAGTATATTATTCTGTTATTTATTTTTTTTTAGATAAGGACAGACAACTTTTATCAGTTGATAAGTAGTGGAATGATTAAAGCATAAACAGTAAACATGAAAATTACAACCACAATTATCAAAAACAGAAAGTTGCTTATATTATTTTCTGGATAAGATTGAGCAACTTCTCTCATAAAAAATCAAGGATTGCCGACTAAAAAATCACTGAGAAAAACAAAATAAATGCGAATTTGATGGGATCGTCCTGTGAGAGTAGTTGCTTGTATTAAATTTGTCTCGGAGATATGTTTCAGGATAATACAATCTCTGCAAGATGATAATCCATCGTGGTTTGCACGGTAAACACGCACTAAAATAGGATAGAGAGTTTTGCTAATCGATTAGTAAGTTAAAAAACAAGTCTGCAGATTACTTTTACTTATAAAAGTACTATAAAAATCATTAATATTCCCTTGATGTATCTCTTGAGTAAGATAGAAAGGAAACGTTGGCAACTTTTCTAGTAAAATCAATCTAGAGGTTTCGCAACTTAAACGTGTAAGAATATTATCCTAGTCGTGAAAAAGTGTTAACATCCGTGGAACACTTTTAAGTAATATCTGCTACGTTACAATCCTTTGTTACTACCGTACCTGACCAGAATAGAAATACCGTCAGCATATAGTAATCTAAAATCGTCTGCTTAGCATTTGAAAGCTTGACCTATTTTTAATAAATCCATCCTTTATTCGTGGTAAATGTCGAAGAATATGATCTAAAAACTAATTATAAATTTAATTTTTTCTAGTTAATTTACTTAAATATTTACGTTTATAACTTTCATTAAATAAATGTTATAAACATAAAAAGACAACCATAAAAATCTACAGTAACTTTATACTTAAACGATATCTAAATAGGTAAGCTTAAATGAGTATAAACTAGAAAATCAGTTAAAGAAAAGAAAACATTAAATACTAGCTTGACTAAAAATTTAGTCTATGATGGGAAACAAAAATATTTTTTAAAAAATTAATAAAATAAAGATTTACTTAAACAAGGTAAATTAAAACAAGTTAAATTTAACTCTAATTTTCTAGATATATAAATGCATCCCGTTCACATTTTTAACATTTATTTATAGCTACTTACCTATCATGGTTGTCATCTTTTTCTTATAACATCAATTCTTCTCAGTTAATTAGCCTCATAGTTTATTATACAAATTTAGTTTACTCTTAATTTCTTAAGATTTTAGGTTAGGCTTAAAAAAATAAAGAATTTTACTTTCACTCCTAAAGTAAAAACAAAATAAATAATTTAGTTAGGCTCCAGTTTTAGAGATTTTTATAGAAAAAATTGCTTCTATATCAATTAACTGTTTAATGCTTTAACTATAAGTTTTGTTCTCTATTGACCACTCTAAAGGGGAATTTGTACCTACAAGTCTACCCAGACTTTAGAACTCTCATTAATATAGGTGATAGCAGTGACATAGATTCACAATAAATGAAAAAGAGTATCGCATGGTTGGTAGGGAGTTTGAGTGTATTGGAAATCATTACTCCCATTGGGGCATTAGAAAACTCTATAGGCGAAGCAGGAATTAATGCTGAAAAGTTACACAAAGACCCTTATAATCTAACAGGACGTAAAATTGCCATTGGTCAAGTGGAGATTGGCCGACCTGGACAATTTGGGTTTGATAAGATTGCTGCCTGGAATCCAAAGATTAATCTAGCAGGAGTCTATTTTCGCAACAATTTTGTTAAACCTAACAGCAATTTAGATAACCATGCGGCGATGGTGGCAACAGTGATGGTGAGTCAGGATAAACGGTTACCTGGAGTTGCTCCAAAAGCTAGACTATACGCCTCAGCTGTTGGCGAGCTCAAACGAGGAGGACAACCTGAAGAATGTTTAGCTAGTCAACACGTAGCTCAGCAAAATAGTGGTGATGTTCGGGCGATTAATTTTAGTTTTGGGGAATCTTTACAACGAGATCCTAGAGAAAATGCTAGGCTTGACGGCAATGCTTTGTTAACTCAATGTATTGATTGGTCGGCAAGGGTTCATGACGTTCTTTATGTGATTGCTGGTAATCAAGGGGAAGGGGGAATTCCTATTCCGACAGATCATTACAATGGAATTACCACTGCTTATACGACTAAACAAAAAGGAAAATTTACTAAAATTGATTTTGCGAATTTAAGCGCACTTCCAGTGGGAATTGGTCGACGTCTGATTAGACGCGAAATTAATACAGGATTAAGGCGGGCAGTGAGTTTAGTCGCCCCAGGGAATAAAATTATTTTATACGATCTGTCGGGAAAAATTAATGAGGTCAGTGGGACAAGTTTTGCAGCCCCTCATATTACGGCCTCAGTAGCTTTACTCCAGGAATTTGGTGATCGCCAACTACGAGAAAAACAAGCTAATTGGAGTTTAGATTCTCGTCGCCATCAAGTGATGAAAGCTGTCTTGCTTAATTCTGCTGATAAATTACAAGACCATGGCGATGGTTTATTACTAGGGATGGTTCGCACAGTTTTAAGTAAAAAAAATCAAACCTGGTTAAAATCTGATGCCTATCGCGACCCAAAGACTCCTTTAGATATAGAGATGGGAACAGGACATCTCAACACCTTTCGAGCTTATCAGCAATTTAGTGCGGGTCAATGGAAACCTGATAAGGCAGTTTCTTCTTTAGGTTGGAATTATGATACAATCATTTATAATAAGAACCATGATTATGTAATAAAAACCCCCTTAAGCCAAGGAAGTTATGTGGCTATTACCCTAGTTTGGGATCGCCATGTTGAGTTAAATGATACTAATAGAAATAAGCGATATAATTTAGGCGAAACATTTCGTGATCGCGGCTTAAATAATTTAGATTTATATTTAATGCCGGCAACAGGTAAAAATATTTCTCAAAGTGTCTGTTCTTCTATTAGTAAAGTCGATAATATTGAACATATTTTTTGTCAAGTTCCTAACACCGGATTATACAAAGTACGAGTTCATTATCCTCAACCCCTTAATCAATACAAACAACCTTATGGATTAGCTTGGTGGACTGCTTCTTTGACGTCCCTTCCACAGTAACTCTTCTTAAGTAAGTCGAAGCCTGATCGCTAGGTTCCCACAACAAAATAAATTTTTGCCGTCAAGTTAACTCTAAAAAATATAGTAGGGGTTAAGGTTGACCTGTTTTTTTAAAACTGTTAGAGTTCATATTCTCCCTCCATCAGGGGACAAATTATAACTGTCGGCTAGTTTAGCTTTATAGTTAAAGCCAATAACCCTGTCCCTAAAATAATCCATAATCCGATTTTGTTAACTTCAATACTCTTAATAATATGTTATTTCAAATACATAATCATTTTGCTAATTAGTTTATGCAAACTGAATAATCAGAGCAATAAATTCTCTATTCTCAATTATCGATATCTTTCGATATTTTACTAACAGATTTTTTGGGGATTAAAGTAAGGAGTCTGTTCCTCTTTAGCAAGAGAATTCACATATTTAATCATGATTTTA
Source organism: cyanobacterium endosymbiont of Epithemia clementina EcSB (assembly GCF_029919255.1). GTDB lineage: Bacteria > Cyanobacteriota > Cyanobacteriia > Cyanobacteriales > Microcystaceae > Rippkaea. The sequence goes on from NZ_CP123991.1 coordinate 24,623, forward strand.
GCAATTTTCAAATGTTTATCCTCAATTTTAATCTCTCAATAATCACCCCAATCCTCAAGTTATTGGAGTTTTCTACACTCTCTGAGTACCAATCTAGAAATTTATCTATTGAAATCAGTACTTTATCAATCTGTGGCAATTTATTTCAGTATTTAATTTAATTTGTCTTTATTTTTTTTAAAATCTATAGATACTTGTTAGCTACAATGAGTCCTTTGATTGTTTTTTAAAAGCTCTCCAATATATTTTATATTTTCTTTAAGGAAAGTTGATTCTTTACTACTTATTTTTTAAAGGAATAGTTTCTCTTTTTCTTCAAAAATCTATAAATTATTTTTTTTTATTATATTTTCTAATAGCTTCACTAAATCTAATTTTTTTAAACTTTCTATTTTTGAGAATTTCTACATAATATTTTTGCTCTTGTTTTCGTTCTAAAGAAAATTTTAGGTCTCAAGTAAACTTTGATAATTACTGTTCTTCTAATTCTGTTAGCTGAATTTTTAGATAGACTTAGATTCAGTGATCGCTTTTTTAAAACTATTTTTTTATTTATAAAAGTTTTGTTACCAGCAACATCTACAATCATAATTGTAGTAGAGATGCATTCTCTCTTTTTATAATTATCATTAACAATCAAATATTCTCAAAATTTCTATTGAAAATATTTGTATAGGAGAAAAATTATAAAGCTTTAAATGACAACAATCAACAATGTATCTTTATTATTTTTCTTCTTCAAGTTAACAAGAGAACTATCAATATAAATTGTATCAAAGTCGATAATTTTATGATCACCTCTCATAACCATATAGCAACTAATAGAATTTTATGATTTCTTACTAGAAAAAATATTAATTAAAAATAGTTATTCGAATGAAGTCATTAATACTTTAACCACTACCGACTGATGAAAAAAATGTCTAGCTGTACTCTGGTGAGTATCCCAAAAAAGGATTAAGCTTCAACAATAATCAAATAATTGTTGCTAATGGCACGTGATTCGATTTTGAAACTAAAACTAGCCACACTATTTTAATTTAAACTACTGACAGTCAAGTATTATCCCCTGACTATCAATTTACAATTTAGGTTGATGACCTTTTGGAAAATATTTCAACTGTCGTCTGAACTGAAGATAGACAAAAAAATAGTTATGACACAGTACTCCCCACTAACGCCCTAATTTGTTGAAAATTCTCAAACTTTGATTATGAATAGTGGTCAAAATTAAGTTAATGTTATCTATACTCCAGGAGATAATTATAGTTCAGACCAATTCAGAGGATGATAGATATCATTATTTATCGAGACTGATGACCGTATTGATGCAGGACTTGGCAATGATCTGATTTCATTAGACCCTGGTAGAGATAATGACTTAGTTACAGCGTATTAGGGTTTAAACATTTTCTATTGAACTCAAAATGACGATCCTTTACCCGCCAATATCAATGTTATGGCAATCACAACTTATCGAAAGAAGAAAATATTAAAATCCTTACAACCAGCTTACAATTTGGTTTCCTCAGAAGCGATTAGAATCTTCATCAAGATAACTTGAACACAATTATCTATTTAATAATTAATTAAATTAGATCAAATATAAAAATGTCATTATCTTCTGAGGTTATGACTTAAATAGCGGTAGTAGAAATAACCCACTACCGCTATAAGTTAGGATTAATAATTCAGGTAGTTATCCGATAACCCGTCATTAATCTGTAGCCTTTGCTAACAGATCTTGCTTTTTTTCGTTGGGTATAACCTTAACTTTACCCTCTTCATCAATATCTACTAATGCTGTATCCCCTTCACCAACTCGGCCTAAAAGAATCTCCTCAGCTAAGACATCTTCAAGGAGACGCATAATCGCACGACGTAAAGGCCGTGCCCCATAAGCAGGGTTATATCCTTCTTCCACCAAACGTTCTTTGAACTTTTCGGTAACACTCAAAGTAATAGTCTTTTCAGTTAAGCGAGCAAAGACTTCTTTAAGGAGAATGTCAGAAATTTCCTTAACCTCATTCTTATTTAACTGGCGGAAGACAATAATTTCATCGAGACGGTTAAGGAATTCAGGACGGAAGTAATTCTTCAATTCCTCATTAACCAAAGCTCGAATCCGGTTATATTGGGCTTCTGTTTTATTGTCTTCAAATTCAAATCCAAGGCCACCACCACCTTTTTCGATCACTTTAGACCCAATATTAGAGGTCATGATCAACAGGGTATTTTTAAAGTCCACTGTACGACCCTTAGCATCAGTAAGGCGACCGTCTTCTAAAATTTGCAAAAGCATATTGAAGACATCGGGGTGTGCTTTCTCAATTTCGTCAAAGAGAACCACCGTATAAGGACGACGGCGCACTGCTTCGGTCAACTGGCCTCCTTCGTTATAACCCACATATCCAGGAGGAGATCCAATTAACTTAGATACTGTATGACGTTCCATGTATTCGGACATATCCAGACGGATCATGGCATCTTCTGAACCGAAGAAATAAGCTGCTAATGCCTTAGTCAACTCAGTCTTACCTACTCCAGTAGGTCCAGAAAAGACAAAACTAGCAATGGGACGGTTAGGGTTTTTCAAACCGACTCGCGCCCGGCGAATCGCCCGTGACACTGCTTTCACCGCATCTTCTTGACCGATCAAACGCTGGTGTAGAGTATCTTCCATGTGAAGCAACTTCTCGGATTCAGTCTCCGTCAGTTTGTTCACTGGAACTCCAGTCCAAGAGGCGACGATATGAGCAATCTCCTCGGAGTCTACAAAAGGTTCATCGTTATCTCCTTCTGCTTTCTTCGTTGAGGATATTGACCTAATTTCCTCTTTAATTTCCATTTCACGATCACGCAGTTCTCCAGCCTTATCAAAGTCTTGAGCTCGGACTGCATCGTCTTTTTGTTTAAGAATAGAACGAAGCTCTTTATCGAGTTCCTTAGCTGCCGGAGGTAATTGGGAATTAATTAACCTTACCCGCGATCCTGCCTCATCAATGAGGTCGATTGCCTTATCAGGAAGATAACGGTCTGAAATATAGCGGTCTGAAAGCTTAGCGGCAGCTTCCAAAGCTTCATCCAGTATTTTCAACTTATGGTGTTGTTCATAACGTTCTCGTAATCCATAAAGAATCTCAATAGTTTCGTCAACAGTGGGTTCGCCCACTACAACCGGTTGGAAACGACGCTCCAAAGCTGCATCTCGTTCGATATGCTTTCTGTATTCATCGAGGGTGGTAGCCCCGACGCACTGTAATTCCCCCCGTGCTAGGGCTGGTTTAAGAATATTAGCCGCATCAATTGCTCCTTCAGCTGCCCCTGCACCGATAAGAGTATGCACTTCGTCAATCACTAAAATTACATTTCCAGCCTGACGAATTTCGTCCATGATTTTTTTCAGACGTTCTTCAAATTCCCCACGATATTTAGTTCCGGCGACTAACAAGCCAATATCGAGGGTAACTACTCGTTTTTCTTCGAGGATATCGGGGACATCTTTGGTGGCAATACGTTGAGCGAGACCTTCAGCAATCGCAGTTTTTCCTACTCCTGGTTCTCCAATTAAAACAGGGTTGTTCTTGGTTCTACGACCGAGAATTTGGATCACCCGTTCAATTTCCTTTTGTCGTCCTACGACGGGATCAAGTTTTCCTTCTCCAGCCATATTGGTCAGATTAGAACCAAATTCGTCTAGAGTTGGAGTTTTAGTTCGTCCAGATGGACCTCCTCCAGCAGCTACTTCAGCCGTTTCTCCAAGTTGTCGAATCACTTGAGTCCGAACTTTGGATAAATCTACTCCTAAATTTTCAAGAACCCGTGCAGCTACCCCTTCTCCTTCACGGATTAATCCTAGGAGGAGGTGTTCGGTTCCAATATAGTTATGTCCGAGTTGTCGAGCCTCTTCTAATGAAAGTTCAAGTACTCTTTTAGCTCTTGGGGTAAAGGGAATTTCGACGGCGACAAACCCTGAACCACGTCCAATAATTTTTTCGACCTCAACGCGAGCGTCTTTGAGGTTGACACCCATTGACTTGAGAACTTTGGCCGCCACTCCAGTTCCTTCACCAATTAGCCCCAGAAGAATCTGTTCCGTCCCAACAAAGTTATGTCCAAGACGGCGGGCCTCTTCTTGAGCCAGCATTATGACCTTGATAGCTTTTTCTGTAAAGCGTTCAAACATGATTTATTTGTCCATCACCTGCTGCTTTCCCTTGTAAGCTGATTCTAGCACTCAATATCCCAGAGAATAATCTAAAAACTTCCTTAAATTTTTCTTGCTAGTTAATCATCTTGGTTGCTATTTATCAGGTTGACCATATTCATTTTATTTTCTTACCTGATTTATCATCTCTCTTTAAATATAAATCTAAATCGCTAATTAGCCAATTATATTGATTGAGACGATCACTAATACGTAACCGCCAATGAGACAAATCTTCTCGAAATCGAGGGTGGTCTAAATCCCCTCGCCACAAAATTAAAGCATCCTCTCCGGTTTTCTGATAATAGCTTTTGCGTCTTCCTACTAGTTGAAAGCCAATTTTTTGATAGACTGCAAGAGCTGATTGATTAGAAACCTTCACTTCTAGGGTAGCACGTTCGAGATTACGGTTAGCGGCTTCTTTTAACAAACTGTAAAGCAATAGTTGTCCCAATCCTTGCCCTTGATAGTCGGGGTGAATCATCAATAATACAATATGAGCTTCTTCTAAAATCGTCCAAAAGCAACCGCAACCAACAATAAAGCCGAATTCTTCTATAGATAGAACCAATAAGCTACTATTCGGGTTATCTAATTCTCTCTGATAACCTTTTTTTGTCCATAACCCTCCTAAACAAATACGATCTAACTCAACCAATTGAGTCAGTTGGTCATAGTGGGGTGTGTTTAGGATAAGACGTGAGGAGAACATTAAATTATCAATTTAGGCTAAATGGTAAATCAAGGTTAAAGGTAGCTGTAATATCAAGACAAAGAGTTTGGGTGAATGGCGACTTTGAAGATGAATTTGTTGATATCCAGCAGAAAAAATATATATTTCTAAGTAAAATGTTTTTTTTAACTAAAAAAAGCATTTTACTTAGATGAACTCTAATAAACCAGTAACAGAACTAGTTTATTAAACAGGGTTCAAAATTGTTAATTTTCATTAAAAGTTATTAATTAAGTCATATTATATGATTTTTTCTCTGAAAAGACTATTTTTATAAATTTTATATTCTGCAGTATATAATTTTACTATAGAGATATAAAATTTTTATTTATACATTTAAAATTTAAGTCTCTAAATAATACCTATAGACTAATTATCTAGTATTTTAATACTCTCGATTAAGGTCAATATTTTAACATATTTTTAATATGTTAAAATATTGACTATCAAAAATACTAACTTTACTATGCCCAATCCTATTTTCTCAGTCACAGCAATATGCTATTTACTTATTCTTAAAAACTTACAGACATACCAATTACTAGATTTTAAATAAATATTTAGACTAAGTCCTAACTTTTTTTACTTTCGAAGTCTACTTCTATTTATTTTCTTAAGATGTTTCTCAGTCTTACGATAGTCTTAAAAAACTTATATCTAATTATTCTTGCTGTTAGTGTAGGTATTTCAATCAAAAATAACCACACAACGTTCAGTAAGTTATGATTTTTATAGATAAAATGTTGAATATCTTCTTAGATAAATATATAAATAGACAACTATTATATTGTCTGATAGTTTGTAATTGTCTAATCTAAACAATAGATGGTCAGTCAAATTAAATATATTTAGTTTGACTGACCATCTATTGTTATAGAGAAGATTTTATTATTTCTACTATTGAAAAGCTTTTATCTACTTACTTTGTACTTAAGCTTAATGACATCATTCTTTATATCTGATATAATCTTTCCTAAGTATTTTAAACTTTTATAGCAGGTTTTATAAAAGCTGCTATAAGAGTTGGGCATGCTCTTTTTACCAAGACTTGACACGCAACCAATTTAAGTTCTCTTTTGTTGGAAAACTCTTTTTGTAGAAAACTTGAATAAATGTAAATTGCTTTTCGACTGATTCCACAGTTATCGTGACATAATAATACCGAAGGTATTTATTTCAGACGATCTGAACTGTCTAAACAGCTCCATCATATTAACTGATACTGATTTTTTTTACAGTTTAACTGAAATTTAAAGATAAAAATTCACGTCGAAACATCTCAATCCAGACAATAGTGGTATGAAAACCAAAATTGTCATGCCGCTTAAGGTTAAAAATTTTACACTTTACCGCTAAAAAACTCCGCACTGGTAGGACTTGAATACAAAATACTATAAAGGAATATAAATAATGGCAATATTTAGAGTGAGGATAATTGAGTGATTTTAACTAAAAATAAGAATATCAATCCAAAAAATCAGTTAATGCATGACTATGACAATTAATCAAGGAGAAACAATAGCTGCAATTGCTACAGCTATTGTCCCCGAACAAGGTAGTATTGGGATTGTGCGTCTATCAGGAAACCAGTCCTTAGCCATTGCCAAAACCTTGTTTGATATCCCTGGAAAGCAACCCTGGGAAACCCATCGTATTCTCTACGGTTACATTCGCCATCCTCGAACCCAACAGGTGATAGACGAAGCCCTTTTATTATTGATGTTAGCTCCCCGTTCTTATACTCGTGAGGATGTTGTGGAATTTCATTGTCATGGAGGCATGATTCCTGTACAGCAGGTTCTAGAATTATGTTTAGAATTAGGAGCAAAACTAGCACAACCTGGGGAATTTACTCTACGGGCATTTCTTAATGGTAGAATTGACTTAACCCAAGCTGAGAGTATAGCAGAATTAGTGGGAGCGCGCTCACCTCAAGCATCTCAAATGGCATTAGCTGGGTTACAAGGAAAACTAGCAAAAACTATACATCAACTTCATGATGATTGTTTAGATATCCTCGCGGAAATAGAAGCTAGAATCGATTTTGAAGATGATTTACCCTCTTTAAATAAAAGATCAATTATTGAGGGTTTAGAGAGAATTTTAGCGAAATTACAGAAGATTCTAATCACAGGCAGTCAAGGAGAATTACTTCGCAGTGGAATTAAGGTAGCTATTGTCGGTCGTCCCAATGTGGGAAAATCGAGTTTATTCAATGCTTGGAGTCAGTGTGATCGCGCTATTGTTACTAACTTACCAGGAACCACTAGAGATCTAGTAGAATCACAGTTAGTGGTGGGAGGAATTCCTGTTCAAGTGTGGGATACTGCCGGAATTCGAGACACTATGAATGCAGTTGAAAAAATAGGAGTTGAGCGATCACGTTATGCTGCTGATCATGCTGACCTTGTTTTACTGACCATTGATGCCCAAGCAGGATGGACTGCTGAGGATCAAGAAATTTATCAACAGGTAAATCACCGTCCTTTAATTTTAGTTATTAATAAAATTGATTTAGGAACAGTAAAACCAACAGAATTTCCCTCGAAAATTAAACAAACTGTTAAAACAATCGCTGCAGAGAATCAAGGAATTGAAGCTTTAGAAAAAGCTATATTAGCATCGGTTAAAATCCAAGAAATAACAGCAGCTAATTTAGATTTAGCCATTAATCAACGGCAAGCAGCAGCTTTAACCAGTGCTAAACTTGCCATAGAACAAGTACAAGAAACCATAGCTAATCAATTACCTTTAGATTTTTTAACAATTGATCTACGTGTCGCCATTAAAGCATTAGGAGAAATTACCGGAGACGAAGTTACAGAATCAATTTTGGAAAAAATCTTTAGCCGTTTTTGTATTGGTAAGTAGTAAGCTTATTTACTCAAATTATAAAATTTAGCAAGTAAGTAACTTTAAATCAATATAAAAAAATGATTTTATATTCTTATGTTTAAGTAATTGGGCTTACATTTCTAATACTTAAATTTACATCTTTTAGAACAACTAAACTCAGTAGATTATATTTATCTTTAAATATTTTTTATTTTTTAAATTAGGTTTTGTTTAAAACTATTTTTCTTCTATTTTATTTAGATATCTACTAATTTAGAGTAGATATCTAAATAAGATTATTTTCCTTTCCGTTATTTAAATTTTACTTTAAATAAACCACTTGTGTAAACCAAGTAACTATCACAAACAATTACTGTATTTATTTCTTTTATGGTGTATTTTGGGTTTTAATACTAATCTTTATCTATAAAGTTTACTGTTTTTCAGAGGATATAAATAGACTCTAGGAGTTACTTTTATTTATTCTTTATTTTTAGCTTATCTTTGAAAAAAATTACGGGTTATTTTCTAATATAATTTTATTTTTTATACCATTTAAAATATTTTATATTTTTGTTATTTATATTTTTCAGTCATTTAAAAATCTTCAAATTATTCTTTTTCTTGGATAATCCAGATAAAAATTGTTTCTTCGATTATATTTTGTTACATATAATTACTTTCGTTCTCATTTTGAAGATCTTTTTTATATTTTATGTTAACTTTTACTTTCATGATTCTTCATAACTAGAAAGCTATTTTTTAACAAAAATTATAGTTTTTACTTATTTAAGTTTACCTGCTTATCTGAAAAGAATAAAACAGTTAGTAACTGAGACAACACAATAACCACATTATTAATTAATTGCTTTTCAGATGAATAGGTCAGCAGGTGTTTTTCATTTTTTATGTTTTTTAGATATTGAATTTCAGATCAAACTAACTTAATTTTTTCAAAAAAAACTAAATAATATCGATAATCAGAGCTTGAAAAGTATCGATATCTATTAAAATAGTGGTAAGCTAATTTAATTAAATAGTTATTATGTCAAGTTTAGACATTGCTGATCTGAAAAACCCTAAACAAACTCTTCTTAACCAAAAAAGACGAGTAATAGTATACTAGAAATAGTCCAAAATGGTAAAACAATCGAGATATTACCAAATTTGCAGAATTTTTTTGGACATATCTCGATTTTTTTATGGTCAAAATAGCCTAACTCAAAACTCACCAAAATCTATCTAAAAAACAGACAGTGATAGAATGTTAAGCTCCAGGATCTAATCCTTTAGAAACAGATGATAGACAAAATGTCTTTGAGTTCTATTAATCTGTTAAGTCGTCCTTAAAAAGGCATCTTACATATTTTTCTCTGAATTTTCACCTTATATTCTTATTTGACTAGAAAATTAGTCTAACAAAAGATAGGCATTTGGCGAGACTTGTACGCTATTTTGTCTGATAAATTTTAAGACGACAATTGTTATACAGACATCCACTAAATCATCAGGCAGTAGTTCACCAAAATCTATCTGTGGAAGTGTTATTCTTATATTTATTCCCTAAGCACCGTAATAGAATGGGGAAAGAGATATGAGCCTTTGATAGTTAATCGTATAACTTGAGTGAAACAATCCTTAAATCCGTCTCCATCAAACTTAGACAAGCTTTTTCCCTTTGAACTAGATGGGTTTCAAAAAGAAGCAATTACAGCCCTTGCAGAGAGAAAGTCTGTTGTTGTCTGTGCGCCCACAGGTTCAGGAAAGACCGTTATTGGGGAATATGCAATTTACGATGCCCTAGAAATGGGTAAGCGTGTGTTCTATACTACTCCCCTGAAAGCCCTTTCTAATCAGAAATTTCGTGATTTTCAAGATAAATTTTGCCCAGAAATCAACCAAGACAAGAAAAGCCCAGTGGGGTTAATCACGGGAGATATAGTGATTAATGCTAATGCTTCCATCGTCATTATGACCACTGAGATTTTCCGCAATATGCTTTATCAAACCCCTATCGGCCAGGTAGGAACGTCTCTAGAAAACGTGGCTACTGTAATTTTAGATGAGTGCCACTATATCAGCAATCGAGATCGCGGAACAGTCTGGGAAGAATCGATTATTTATTGTCCTCCTACTATCCAACTAGTCGCCCTGTCGGCTACTATCGGCAACCCCAAGGACCTTACCAATTGGATCAACCAAGTCCGAAAAACTGCTCCTGGTATCGACCTAAAGACTGATGAAGTCAGTCTGTGTAAATTGATTAATTCCGATTTTCGTCCTGTTCCCCTGCGGTTTTACTTTAGTAGTAAAACGGGACTTTCTCCGCTTCTTAACCAGAAACAAAATGCCCTCAATCCTTGTTTGAAATCTAAGGGACAGCAAAACAAAAAACGGCGACTTAAACGCGAAGATTGCCCCGGACTAATGACAGTGATTAGGCAACTCTATAAACAGGACTTACTTCCTGCTATCTATGTTATTTTTAGTCGTCGGGGGTGCGATCAATCAGTACAGAGACTCGATGGTCTAACCTTAGTTTCTCCAGAAGAAGCTCACACTCTACAATACAATCTATTAACCTTCTTTCTCTCTAAAAATCTCCCCCTTCAAGAAAGCTTGCTTCAGGCGGTTCAAATTGAAAACCCTCTCCTGTACGAACCATTATTAAATTTTTTATCTAACCCATCCTATGATGCCGATCTGTTTGACTGTTTCAGAAAAGATGGAGAAACTAAAACCCATCTATTTCAATTATTAGCTAAGAATTGCCAATTAGTCAGAGGAGATCAACTCGAACCTCTAACCAGAGGCATTGCTGCCCACCATGCGGGAATTCTACCTGTTTGGAAAGAATTAGTAGAGCAGTTGTTCGAGGCAGGTTTAGTTAAAGTAGTGTTTGCCACTGCAACCTTATCAGCAGGAATTAATATGCCAGCAAGAACTACGGTGATATCTGCCCTCTCCAAACGCACCGATAGTGGACATAGCATGTTGACTCCATCCGAATTTTTGCAAATTGCGGGACGGGCAGGACGACGAGGAATGGATGAAGTAGGTTATGTAATAACGGTGCAAACTCCCTTTGAGGGATCAAAAGAAGCCGCTCATCTAGCAATGGCCGACTCGGAACCTCTACAAAGTTGTTTTACTCCGTCCTATGGCATGGTTTTAAACCTCTTACAAAAACATACCTTAGATGAAGCCAAACATTTACTAGAAAGAAGTTTTGCAGAATATCTGGCCCAATTAAAATTGGAACCTGAACAACGGAATATTGCCAGTTTAACCACTGAATTAACAAAAGTGGATGTCGATTTAGCAGGACTGACAGAAACCGATCTCTTTACTTACGAAAAACTTAAGGCTCGTCTTAAAGAAGAACAGCGATTGTTAAAAATTCTACAACAGCAAGCAGAGAAAACCCATAAACAAGAAATATCTCCTCAATTAGATAAGTTGAATTTAGGGGATATTCTTTATCTCAAAGGAAAACAGCTAAAATCATCCCGTCCTCACTTAGCTGTATTGGTAGCAATAGTTCCTGGATCAGGAAAATCTCATGATTATCTATGTTTAGGGGAAGATAACTATTGGTATAGAGTAAAACGTGGCGATGTGGTCGATATCAGTGGGACTTCTCTACCTCTCAATTTAGTTAAGGAGCTAAATTTGCCCGATCTTGATATCCTTCCCTTCGGGAAAAGTCATAAAGGCGATGAGAACTTTGTGAAGATCCGTAATCAAATAAGCGATCATGCTTTTTCTTTAAAGATCGCTCCGGAGGTTATCAAGCAACAGCAACGTGTTGCTCAAATTCAAGAGAAACTAGATAGCCATCCCCTCGCTCAACAAAAAAATCCGACCCGTTTATTAAAACTACACCGTCAACGCTTGAAACTCCGAGAACAACTTCACATTAGCCATGTAAAATTTCATAAACTCCAGTCTCGTCAATCCTATTATTGGGAAGAATTTCTTAATTTAATCGATATTTTACGAGAATTTAAAGCATTTAGTGGTTATGAACCCACAACTCTAGGCCAAGCCTGCGCCGCTATTCGAGGAGAAAACGAACTTTGGTTAGGACTGGTAATTATGTCAGGATCTCTCGAACGTCTAGAGTCTCACCATCTGGCTGCTGTGGTGAGTGCCTTAATTACTGAAACTTTGCGTCCCGATACTTGGACGAATTACTTACCCTCTCAAGAAATTTTAGATTTTTTTAACTATTCAGATGAAGAAGAAGTAAGTTTGAAGGAAATTCGTCGTCTTCTTTTCCAATCTCAGTCCCGGTATGATATAACTATTCCAGTGTGGTTAGAGTTAGAATTAACAGGAGTAATTGAACAATGGGCCTTAGGGACAGACTGGCAGGAATTATGTAAGAATACAAGTCTTGACGAAGGGGATTTAGTGCGCTTATTGCGGCGAACTATAGATCTGCTTTCACAAATTCCCCAAATTCCAAATATTTCTAGCTATCTCAAGAGTTCGGCTAAAGATGCTTTGACTAAACTCAAAAGGTTTCCAATTTAGTTTTGTAAATTTCAATATGTGGTGTGTGTTTATAAGCGTGTTCCTATGCTGAGCCATATCTAAAGACTGGGGTTTCTCGTTGAATGGCTAAAACCTTTTAAATACCATTCAAGTATCCAGAATCTACAATTACCTCAATTCTAAATAGGTGAAGAAAGATTGATCGTTTGGAGTAACTTTTTATAAGTTATTCTCGTTTACCTCAAAATAAATTTTTAAAGGAGGAACAATTTATATGTCTATTTTTTTAGAAAGAGTTAATTGATTATTTTCTCTTATCGAACTAAAAAAAAGAACTTTGCAAGGCTAATAATCATACACATAATGTTTTTTGAGACTATAAAGACTACAAAGACCAGAAAACATAAATTTATGTCTCATTTTCGTTAAAGTGTTGCAGGAGAAAGAGTTCTCAAACATCACTTATAGTGGTGCAATCTGCTTATTTTTTAAACATATATAAAAACTTCTATATCTTGTTAGGATAGGAGAAAAATCAGTAGTACATCATAGCTTTACATTACCTCTGAGGGAATGCTATTAAAAATCATCAGCAATAAATATATTGGAATTATCCAGGATAATAATAACTTTAAATGCTCTTTAATTTTAGCTTGTCGTCAAAACTAAGGGGTATTATTCTCTATAAGTTTACCATCATTATCAGTAAATATAATTCGGAAAAATCATCTAATACATGATTGATTCTAAACAGTTAATAACAGTTAAAAAGATATATCAAAAATTAACTGCTGAAAAATTTTAGAAGTCATAACTAGGATTCTGCGTTTCCTTTCCATTATATAATGGAAAGGAAACGCCAGTCTCTGGAGAGGTGGCAGAGTGGTTGAATGCGGCGGTCTCGAAAACCGCTTCTGGGGCAACTCAGACGAGGGTTCAAATCCCTCCCTCTCCGTTACAATTACGAAGTTTTTCAGGTGGGCGGGGCCCACCCTACGACGGTTTGTTTATCCTAGTCTTGCTAAAATATCTTGGGCATGACTGTCAGTTTTTACCTTTTCGTCTACGTGGTTAATTTTACCTTCAGCATTTATAATATAGGTGACACGCTTAGAATAGCCGTCGCCGTCTACATCGTAGGCTTTAGAGATCTCTCCATCACTATCAACAAGGAGTCGAAAAGGTAAGCCATACTTCTCCTTAAATTTTTTGTGAGAGGCTTGGTCGTCCATACTAACTCCAAAAACAACTATTCCCTTACCCTGATACTGATCGTAATTATCACGAAAACCTTGAGCTTCTTTAGTACAACCAGGGGTATCGTCCTTTGGATAAAAGTACATAACAACGATTTTGCCTTTGAAATCAGATAAGGAAATAGTTTTGTCCTCATCATCTATAGTAGTAAAGTCTGGTGCAATAGTTCCAACGGATAAAACCATAGTTCCTAAGTTCTTAGATTAAAAGTTTGTTAGTTTCGATCATAAAGTTTTACATGTTTCTTGAACACCTTTAATAATAAAGATGTTGGACTTTTCCCCAAAAAAATCTTCATGGCTGCTTCTTCAACTCAACTCTCGAATCCCTCAGACCTCAACTATTCTAGCAAGACCATAAAACGGGCTGAACGTGCTTTATGTTGCACTTCGTTTAAGTTATCTTTATTTGTTGCAATGAGGACGAATAGTGTTCCTCTATCTAAAATTGCTCGATCTGCCGGTGTTAAAGAAAGATATACTCAAAAATTTCTTTCAGAACAAAAAACCGAAAGAGACTTAATGTGGTTAATTACTGTGGGTATTCTACGACGGGAAGTTGATGGACAAGGAATCACCGATAGTTTTCGTTTAACCCCCTTAGGACGAAAAGTTATCGCTACGTGGGAAAGCCAAGGAAGACAATTGTCTCAACCTTCATGGTGGGATAGTATCGTAAATAACTTAACCCGTTGGTTTCAACTTCTCTTATTTTGAAAATTCGAAAAGTCATCAGCGCAGCTGAGCACAAGTCTTGTGTCCTTAATATAGGTTCAACTGATTTATGAACTCTATCATGGTGGTAGGAACAACGTCCCACGCCGGAAAATCTTTTCTCACTGCAGCTATTTGTCGAATTTTAGTTCGTCAAGGATGGAATGTTACCCCATTTAAAGGGCAAAATATGGCATTGAATGCCTATATTACTCATGATGGTGGGGAAATCGGGCACGCCCAGGCAGTACAGGCGTGGGCAGCTAAAATATCCCCTACGGTCGAAATGAATCCCATTTTACTGAAACCACAAGGAAATATGGTTTCCCAAGTCATTATGAAGGGAAAAATGATAGGAACAACCCATGCGGCCGAATATTACGAAAAGTATTTTGATAAAGGATGGAATGCTATTACATCATGTCTTGAGCATCTAAAAACAAGGTATGACATGATCGTCTGTGAAGGTGCCGGAAGTCCTGCTGAAATAAATCTAAAACACCGGGATTTAACAAATATGCGAGTCGCCCGCTATTTAAATGCAGCGACCATTTTGGTAGTAGATATTGATCGCGGAGGAGCATTTGCTCATGTGGTGGGAACCTTACAACTTCTTGAATCTGAAGAAAGGGCATTAATTAAGGGTATTATTATCAATAAGTTTCGGGGACAGCGATCGTTATTGGATTCAGGTATTGATTGGTTAGAAAATTACACTGGAATTCCTGTCTTGGGAGTTATTCCCTGGCGTGATGTTGTATTTCCTTCGGAAGATTCTTTAAATTTATTAGATCGGCAATCATCTAATACAAAAGGAGAGTTAACCATTAATGTTCTTCGCTTACCTCACATTGCAAATTTTACAGATTTTGATCCTTTAGATGCAGAACCAACAGTTAATTTAAAATATCTTAATCTACAAGATTCTTTAGACTATCCTGACGCAGTAATTATTCCAGGCTCCAAAACTACTATCGCTGATTTGATTGAACTTCATAAAAGTGGAATGGCAAAAAAAATACAAGATTATATAAAGTCGGGAGGTATTGTTTTTGGGATTTGCGGCGGGTTTCAAATGTTAGGAAAACAGATATTTGATCCTGGGCAATTAGAGGGCAATCAGGATTACTCTTTAGGACTAAATTTACTTCCAATGAAAACAGTTATTACCCCTAAAAAGATTTGCCGTCAACGACAAGTAATATCTAATTATCCAGAATCTAATTTAATCGTAACAGGGTATGAAATTCACCAAGGAATTACTTGTTTGATTAAGTCCTCAAACATAGAAAAAGCTATCACTTTGTATTCTTTATTTGATGATTCTAGTTTAGGGGTTGTTAACAATACTTATTCTGTTTGGGGGTGTTATCTACATGAACTATTTAATAATGGAGTCTGGCGACGGACTTGGTTAAATTTTCTGTGTCAACGTAGGGGTTTATCTATTTTACCTACAGCGATTAGTAATTACTGCGAACAACGGGACACCAATCTTGATATATTAGCTGATTTAGTGGAGGAATTTGTTGATCTAAAACCAGTATTAAATTAGTTAACAAATTGTTAATCTTTAAGTTTTAAAAAACTATGACAGTTAAAGTACAATTTATCCCTGATAAAATCACGATTGAAGCTCAACCTGGTGAACTTATATTAGATGTAGCAAAAAGAGCAGGAGTGTTTATCCCCACAGGATGTTTAATGGGTTCTTGTCATGCTTGTGAAGTGGAATTAGGACAGGGTAATCCTGTCTGTTCTTGTATCAGTGTAATTCCTGCTGGAAGTGATTCTTTAAATATTTATATCTATTCCGACCCTATTTGGTAATTATCAGAAGATAATAGATAAAGAAATAGAATCTCTGTTATTAAATAGTAAATTTTTAAAGGTTTCAAAAATTTACTATTTAATAACTTATTGATGTTTTTATAAAAATGACAGACATCAGAAAAAAGTGTCAAGATAGCTATCTATAACATTTTCTAAGACCATTGCATAATTTTTCCATTAACAGAATTTACAAGCTAAATTGATATCTAGCTGTTTTTCTTCTATAGTCACTTTTATAAGCTAATTTATTTAGTAAATAACTTCTTGCTACTATACATCGATTTTTTCTAAAGATCCGACATCTTCAATTAAATTTTCTGGACCAACTTGGGATAAATTGCCAGACTTCAATTGCTTAATCGTTTTTATAAACCAAAGGATAAAATCCCAATCGTATCGTAGAGGGGTTTTAGCTATAAAGTCATAAATATCCAGACTTTTATTCTAACTCAATCTGAACGCAGTTGAAGTCCAGAAAACGACTGAGGTCAAGCATTGTCCGTGCAACACAATTGCAACTCAGATAATAATCACGGTTAACTTTTAATTTCTAACTGTATCTACGGAGAGGGAGGGATTCGAACCCTCGTTAAAGTTACCCTTAAACAGCATTTCCAGTGCTGCGCCTTCAACCACTCGGCCACCTCTCCAGGTGGGTCACAATCAATAATTATAGACCAAAATGTTCTATTAGATCAAGTTTTTTACAAAAAATTTGGGCAAAGGACAAAGTAAGGGGAATGTTTTATTGTCTTTTATTATTAAGAGGAATATCATTGAGACTTTAGCGCTTGCCATTCATCACGGCAAATACCCAGTAATTCCGTTATTTTCACCATAAATATCTAGGAGTCAACATGATAAATAGAAAATATTCTAACATCCTCACTTGCAGATAAGCATAGATAGGCTCGCAGAACATCATTTCTTGTTTTTAACACAAGAAGTTTATTTTTTTCATAATGTATTTAGCTAAATAATCTCCAATATACTTTTTTTCTATTTTTGTTAGTTTTTCACCTCTTCAGCAATGAAGACCAAGACAAATTGACAACGAAAAGATTGAAATATAGGCTAATTGATAACAATAACCATTAATGATGTCCAAAATTAAATGGGAGATTGATTCAAAAATCATATCAGCACTCCTCCAATTTCTTCATGAATGGCTAAATGTCCAACATCTTATCCCTTGTACTAACATTACTCATTTATAACTGGTAGCAGTAAAGATTGAGTTGTATAATCCTCAGGTAACAATCTCGACAGTAGTTGCAAATTTAACAGGTAATTCGGTGAAAGGAATATTATTATCAATGGTATTAGAAATGGCAATAACATTCTAGTTTCCCTATTGGGCTTAATCGTAGATGGTATCGATAATTACCATCTACGATTAAGCCCAATATTTTATATTTTTTGAGAATCGCGGCTTAGTTTTCTGTCTGAGTTGAGATGTATTAAAAACTACTTGAATGACTGCATTTAACTCGGAATAGTCCCTCCTACTGGAGAGAAGTCCGACCAGTTTTATTTCCAAAGTATTGGAGTTAACTATAAATACGTCCGCCAAACAAGAGCATAGTTTTGTAGTGCTTTCATTATACTGAGTTCATTCAAATCATATATTTTTTCTTCTAGGATACTGATATATTCAAGATCATGACGGAGCAAAGCACTAGCAACCTGAGTAATTTTAGCTTCAGCCATCCTTTTTCACAACATCTATCGTGTTGTGAATACCACTAGTCGCTGTTAAGTTTGTATCAATGTTATGATAGAGAATAGAAGTCTAACGTATGGGCAGACGCACGGATTGAAGGGTATTCAACAACACATCAATATACACTTTTAGGTTTTTTAGATTAATATTTTGTTGATAGGATAGATTAAATAGTACCAGTCAGTCAGCTCCTGCTTGAGTTGGTCATTTAGCTATATTAGCCATTTTGTTGAAATGAAGACCAATTTTGATAGTTACAAAGATGTTGATTTCTGCTTTCAGATTTAGCAGAATGTCGAGGTAGTTCTATTTTACCTCTCCCCCTACAATATCTAGATAGGTGGAAACGTAATATATATTGAATTCTTGGACATCAGCCTCCGTCTGTTGAATTTGTTTAGCATGATTTAAGCAATCACCGAGGGTAGACATATTAAGAATAGTAATGATTAGTAATCTTTACCATTTCTTTCGCTTGACAAATATGATTTAGATATTCTTGGGAACCTGCATAAAAAATTTCTAGTTCAGGGAAGTAGGTTAATGCTTACAAAAAGCTTTCTGTACTGTGAGTAAAATAATGATAAAATTTTAGGTGTTGTTTGTGTGATTTTTCTTCAAAAAAGAGTGCAGAATAACCACCGTGGCATCCTTTTCTTCCATACGTTTTAAGTTGTTAATTTCTTTAGTTAATGAGGTGTGCAACTCCACTACCAGAGTAGATTAGTAAGCTAATTACGTATAGGGTTTTTGTTAAACTAATTAAGGTTACTCCTCGTAAGAAAAGTTAGAGTTTATACTGCGGCTTCATTTTTTTTAAAAAAAATAAGATATGAAGTTATTACAAGCATGTTGTCTCTTAAACCCTAAAAAACTGTAATTACTTTGTTTACTATATCTAATATATTGTACTTTTATTTTAACGATTTGTCTTAACTTTTTTTTTCTACTCAACATCTTTTTATATTTCTTTTAAGTTTTTTAGTCTTAAGTCAGAATAAATTTGAGATTGAATAAATCTAATTTTTACTGAAAAAATGTTAATCAATTTTTAAAAAACTTCTGTGCTCTTAGGCAAATCATAAAAAGTAACTTAGACTAGAATAATTTATTATTTATATTCAATCGATATCTTTATTGCTTCTGTATCAATATTTAGCATTTAATAGATTTCTGTATTAAGTATATGTATTAAAAAAATTAGTAGAGAATAGTAGTAGTATATATACTGGTAATTATTTTTATATTTATAAATACTATTGATAATAGCTAATTTTATATTTTACTCATGCCTAAAATATAAAAATATTGACGACAAAACCTAATTATATCTGATAACTTATCTGTTTGTTGAGGATAGCTAACTAAAGGTCGTTTAATAATAATTATTTTTACTCCTAATTCAGTTGCTACTAACCTTTTTATTAACTCTCCTCCCTGTCTTCCGGATGCTTTAGTAACGACTAAAGAAATATTCCATTGCTGCCATAATGCTTGTTCTAATTCTGCACTAATAGGAGGCCGTAGGGCAATTAGGTGATCATTGCTAAAACCGGCTTTTATAGCCACTTCTAATGATTCTATTTTAGGAAGAACACGAGCAAATAAAACAGCACGACCTTGCCAAACTTTAAATAAGGGTAATGCTTTATAGCCAATAGTTAATAAAGTTCTTTCTCCTTGAAGATAATTACCTTTAATCAAAGTATCAAAATTATCGAGAGTAATGATTTCAGGAGAAGGAGGAAGGGATACCCGTTCATAGCGAAGATAAGGTATGCAATTTTCTTTGGAAACAGTGATTACCTGCCGAGAAATTTGCACCGCATAAGGATGAGAAGCATCCACAATAGCGATAATCTTTTCTTGTTGACATAAGAGTCGAATCTGGCCTGGATTTAAAGTACCTATTTTGATAGTTAAATAGGAGCTTATAGGATAGAGAGTTTTAGCATTTTCTGTAGTTACAGTAACGAGACAAGTGAGTCGTTCTGAAACAATAGATTCAGCAATTGTGACACTATCTCTTGTTCCTCCAATTAACCAAATTTTTTTCACAGTAAATGATTACATAATTAATAACTAATAATGCTTATTCTCGTCCTTTTAAAGCTTTTTGAAAATTATGACGATAGGAAGTGTCAAAAAAAATTAAAACTGGCCATAATAGACTTAAAATTAACTTGTTAGGTAATTGACGACTAAAGTTAGTGTGGCTATAGCCTTTGATAAATTTCCAGATACCAGCTAAATAAACAACTAATATAGTAAACAGGATTAATTTAACCATTTTTATTTTCTTTTCAAGAAGTTAGTTAAGGATACATCTCTTTACAATTCTATCTTAACTGTCAACAAATTGAGCTACGCAACAACATTTTTTAACTCTAATCAACTTTGTATAAGGCATCTCCTGTTTATCTGAACAATGATCTATATGACTAACCGAATAAATTATCAATTGAACTCTCTTGTATTTCAAGATAAGTTAACCTACCAGTATAATCCATGTTATCAGATAATAATTTTAACTTGAAGTAAATTACTCATTATTTTTTTAAAAATTTAAACATCTTCTCTCACTCACTGTAAAATTTATTTTTTATCTCTTAATTTCTGATTATTATGTTAATATCCATAATTTAAATATGCCTTATTTATGCTTTGTAAAAAGATCATTTAGAATAAAAAAACATTTTTTATATTATTAATTAATATTTAAAACTTCATAAAATAGTAGTACTTCAGTTTGGTTTTAAATTTATATTTAAGTATCATTTAGACTATTTAATAAAAATTAGCTACTATCTATTATATAGATTTTTTACATCAATTTTTTTTAATTATTTAATTATTTTAATCTACCAACTATTTTGATTAGACGTAGATCAATTAATCATATTTATTCTTTATATTTTTTACCTGTTCCTATATAACCATTGATTACGAAAGATAAATTATCTTCTTCGATTAAATTAGTAATCATATTATAAACAATTATTTTTTTGCTGAGTATTTACAATTTATTTAATTTAATATTTCTAATGTGTTCTAAAAATAATTGATAGTTTTAGATAGATTACAAAATTTTAATTAAGCTAACTATAACTTAAATATTTTTCTAATTTTAATAATTAAAGCAATTCTTTATTTTTTTTAAAAATTGATTAAACAATAACAAAATTTTTTATAAATGAATTACTCATTTATAAAATAATTAAAAATTAGTCAACAACTTTTACATTGAATGTTGAGGTAACTATGCTAAAAACTGTTTAATTTGAGAACGATAGAAATAACCTGCTACTCAAATAATAAGATCTGTCTTCTGATTTCACAAAAAAAGATCTTTCTTAACTACTTTAATAAATTACTTCAGAGTAGTCATACTGTTATTTTTTATGTCCACAACTTCTAGCCATCTTACAATACCTGTAAATATGAAAGTAAAAGTAATCACCATTCTTTCAAGAACTTACTGCTATTGTTTTGGAAATTCAAGGTAAATATTTTTTACCACCTCTAATAGATACTAATTTATTTTAGTAAACTAAAACAATATTTTATTCCAAACTAAACCTGACTTAAAAAATATATAAAATAACTAGTTTATTTAAATAAAAAATCTCTTATTTAGTAGTTTTAAAGTCGTTTATAAATCAAAAGCATTTATCACTAAGCCTGCTTCATAAAAACTGGTAAATGCATCTTGGAGTAAGACTACATTATTTAATTTTTAAAGTAAAGTTTAAGTTAATATTTTTTTAAAAAATTAAGTTCTGATTCTAATATTTCTATTTTAAAACTAACTTTTTATAGAACAATTGTTTTTATAGTATAGGTTTGATAAACTACTACTTAATTTTTTAAGCAATAATTACTCTAGCTAAGAAATAAAAATGTACTTGCTATAGAAAATACTTTCTTGATTAAATTTTGTTTATTGCCAACAACATTTTCTATTTATCGCTAGGTTTTTAAAAGTAGTCTTAACTGTAGCTTAAGTTGTATTAAAGTCTGATTATTAAGTTTAGAAAAAACTTAAATAATTCTATTATATAATTTCTATTAAATAAATTCTAAATTAATTTAAGAATAAATAGCTAATTCAGCCATAGATCCGTAAGCTTTTATTTGCTATTTTAGCATTAAATACTACTCTAATAACAGCATGATTTCTCAGTAAAATAAAGGAAACAAAAATATTTTTACAAAATAAATTTTGATCTTCTTATTCTAAAAAAAATCTGGAGTTAACTTTGATTAATTTTTAAAAATTAATGCTTAATACTTTATTCATGCACTTAAAATAATTGGCAATTATCCTAAGATAACAAGATCATTTATCAGTTAAATCACTAGTATTTATGGGCTTAAAATAAATAATTAAAATAAAATCTAATACCTAACTAAAAGAGCTTTTGTTAGTTAAACAGGGTAGTTTCTATACTATCCACAAAAATCGTTTAATTAAAATTATGGTTAAGAATAAGTCCTAGAAGAATGATAATCAGTAATTAATAATTTCTAATCAAGAATAGTTAATCACTTAACTTAAAAAGTATCTATAATAAGTGGTAAATTCAGTAATTTAATTTATGGCACGTCAACGTTTAAAATCAAATTTACCTAAGAAAACTTGTCCAGTTTGTGGATTTTCTTTTGTCTGGCGAAAAAAGTGGGCTAAGTGTTGGGATGATGTAAAGTATTGCTCCGAACGCTGTCGTCGGCATGGTTAAAAGTTCAAATAATTATTTAAATTTTTAACTTAATTTATGACTACAGTTCAAACTAAATTGAGTATTCAGGACAGTCCAAGTTTACTTACAAGTATAGGGAGTTTAGAAAGTATCTATTAATCCATCCATAATATTGTTAGTGAAATCTATCAACTACTCAACAATTAAGTAAGTTATGTACAACAGGTAATGTAGTCTTGGGTTGTCAATACCTTGAAAATGAACCCCGTTTTAATGCTGAAACTAGATTCAATTTTACAATCCAATGGACCAGTTTGCATAAGTGCTTCATTAATAAATGGAATTAAACAAAAAATAAGTGGCGCAATCAAGGTTTATCACGTTGAAATTTCCATTGAATTAGCTATCTTCTTTAAAGACAAAGTGCTTGAATTATTTTTGCTCTCAATTCAGCTAAATTAGCCGAAAAACTCAAAATTTTTATTTATAATATTTTTACAGAATTTCGTATTTTCGAATAGCTCAAAAAGTAAAAAAACAACTTTTAAAGTAATACATGGGAATTAACTGCTCAACCGTCTTCAGAAACGGGGCGGAGCCATTGGTGGGGTTATCCTGAATAGCTAAGGGAACATTACTGCGGGAACCTCTATAGGGGTTAATTTTAAAGATTAGAGCTGATGAGTGACTCAGTGATGACTGACTACGAACTATGCTTATGCTGACTCCCACAGTGATTAGGTTGTACGGGAGTGGGAAAAATATCGTCAATAGCAATGTCTAGCACTTACCTGAATGAAAATTCAGGTAAGTGCTAGAATGAACCTGTCTGATGCTATGTAAAAATCCAAAACTAACCAAAGGAAATTAGCCGCAACAGTTCTTGAATCAAAGTTGGCTTATTACTTGGATTAAAATCTGCAAAATCATCCTCCCCACCTATCAAGATAGTTTTTCCATAAAATAACTCTGGAATGAAACCTGACAGGATTTATGGGTTATTGTAACTAGGAGACTACAGAAAACAAAGAGTAGGTCATAGACGATAGGAACAACTAGCTATCAACTATTTACTATTTGTTAATTTCTAGAAACCACCACCACAAAACGTCAGCAAACGGATAACCATAGGACCTGAGATTGTAATTAAGCCGACAAAAGTTAATTGAAAAATAGAATCTAGATTTAAGGCTGTTAATAATTCCATTTTTTCTTCTTAACGTTTCTGTCATAAGTTGAGTGTGAAGGGTAAAGAGCAAAAAAACATAGTCAATAACGTCTGACAATATTTCAGTTTTTTTAAGTCATAATACAAAAATCCATAAAATTTTATTACAAACTCAGGATAAGGTTCTTTAAATTATGGCGACTTGGCAATGTGTAACAGAATGTGGAGCTTGTTGCAATCTTGATCCAGTAGATTACCCGAACTTAGAAGATTATTTGACCTTAGACGAAATAACCCATTATTTTAGTTTAGTAGGAAAGGGGAGGTGGTGTATCAACTTTGATCATGACACCCGTAAATGTCGTATTTATCAAAAACGTCCCGATTTTTGTCGGGTAACACCTCATACATTTGAGAAAATGTATAAGATTGAGAGAACAGAGTTTAATGACTTTGCCATCGAATGTTGTCAGCAACAAATCGCAGGAGTTTACGGAGAAAATAGCCTCGAAATGGAGCATTATAAACAAGAAGTAGTAGTAGATAGGAAAACGAGAAGTGAATAAATCGGTAACTTTGGGATGTTCTCTTCGGGACAGATTTTTGATCTCTAAGGGAGAGATAAGTCCAAAATTAACTTAAATCCCACAACTGCAAAATCTACCGAAACCAATGCTAATTTAGCTGTTTTATTTTCTAGTGAATGATTAAACAAGGAGTAAATTAAACTTAATAGTTAGATAAAAATGGTATTTCCAGCCTGTTTGTAGTTCCACTTTTGTATCAATATTTTTGCGCAAATTGGTTACAGAACAAAATTAGCAACGTTATTAATTAGTTCAAAATATCAATTTCCTTTTTTTATAAGTAGTACTAATTAAGGTAATTAATACTACTTTACTTGAGGTATTAATTTGGTGTTTATTATCTTGTCATTTATACTCTGAAACTTTAGATTTAGTTGCAGGTTTCCTTTTACTTACAATTGCAGCTTTATTTATCAATAAAAAACTAGTTGAACATCAAACTTATTAATCATAATAGATTCGCAATTATTTGGGTTAAGTGTCATTGATAGTATTTTTAGCAGAGATTTATGTTAAAAGTTAACTGATAGCTATTTCGTTAAGATAGAGTTTTAGGTCTACTAATGTAGTTTTTGGAGTTAAACTTCAACATTAATTCTCACGATATTTTTAGACGTTATTACTTGGATTATAGTAACTTTAATCTTACTGAACAAGTTTTAAAATATTGGCTATTGTCGTATTTATATGGATAACATCAAGGAATTTACGCAATATTTTAAAAAATAAGTCTTTCTTAAAATCAATAAATACAAACTATTACTATTTTAAGAATTGCATTTTTTCTATATGATTGGGCTAGAAAACTATTTCTAATCTACGAGATATCATATGATATAGTCACTGGTTAATTAGCAGTAACTACTCTTATATCTTTCTTTTTAAATAGTTTTAATAAGTATTAAGCTAGAGAAATACATTGAAATAAATAGATTATGTAAGTTAGTTATTGAGAATAAATATTTTCCAAATTAATTTTAGATTGGAGTTTATTGGCAAGTTACTATTTTAGTAGTAAACGGTATTTATCTAGCAGTAGTTAATGTTGAAGTAAATAGTTGTAGTCTGTAATTTTTATATCAGTAAAAACTTAATAAGTATACAAATTTTAAATATAAACTAGTTTAATAAGTATTAAAATATACTTCGCTTATTTGTTTATATATGTTGAATTTTACTCTCTCCTAAAATAGACTTATATTTCTCAAATTTGCAATTTTAACTTACAACTTCTTAAAAACTTGTTTAGATTTTTTTAAAAAAATAGAGGTAACCCATGCTTAATTAATTTTTTTGTACCATCAATATGTGAGATTGAAGTATCTACTTTGTCCAATAAAGTTGATGTAAATTAAAATTATAACTAAGAAATAATAAACCGAGTTTTAGTTAATGCTCACGAACGTGACTTCCAGGCACGTAAAAAATATATTAAATACTGTAGCCAAAATTGTTGTATTTATAGCTTTAATTTCAGAAATGTATTCGAAAAACTAGGAGAAAGATTCATTTGCGTGCATCATTTGTATTCAACTATATAAAGCTATATAGTTTTAAAAACTTAATTTTAAGACTTTCTAAAAAAAGTTTAATAACTATTAAACATTGGTTAAATAATCAAATGGCGATGTTACTAATTGTCGTTATAGTGCTATTTACTTTTACTAAGTACTGACATCATTGTGTCGAGTGTTCGCATCTTTTTGCGGAAAAAATAGTAATAATTTAGGAGGCAATTGCCACTGATTTTGAAGGATCTTGTTTTTGATATAATTCCCTGAGAATTGCTTCTAAATCATTAGTTAGCTTTTCGGAACTACTTTTCATTCTTTTTGAATTATATTTAGCTACTTCTATAGGTTTTCCAATAGTCACTGTTACATCGGTTCCCCAACTGGGATAAGGTTGAATATATCGAATCCCAACGGGAAGAATTTTAATTTGAGAGCCTGGTTTTTCGGATTCCACTTCTAGGGCAATACGGGCGACTCCTCGCTTAAGAGGATGAACTTTATTATCCCGAAAAATCCCTCCTTCTGGGAAAATAACTAACATTTCTCCTGCTTTTAGGAGCGCAACACTATGTTCTAAACTGCTTAATCCTGGACGTTTAACATCAATAGGAAAACCTCCTAAATGGTGAATTAGACAGCCTTGAATTCCCTTCATTTCAGTTGATGTTACCATAAACCGTACGTCTCGGCTACTAACAAGTCTTCCTACAGCTTTAGGGATAATCAAAGCATCCCATCGAGAACGATGGGTTGGCGCAATAATTGTCGGCCCAGTTATTGGAATATTTTCCTGTCCAGTAATTATAATTCGACCAAAAAATGAAGGCAATACTAACCAACACCCTAGATGGTATACCAACTTAACTAACCAGGGATTAATAGACGATTCAGTAAAGTTACTAGGTAAAGTGGATGAATTCATAAAATTAGGCAAAATACAATTGAAAAAATTTTAAAAAATGATTTTCTATAACTAGAGTTAGTTTCAGCTTTACTTTAATCTGTCTTGTAAATTAATGTCTCAAAAGTAGAGGACAGTTAGCCGAGTGTCATTCAGGCAAAACCTATACAATCAGTAATCCTTGAAGATTGACGACAAAAACGAATAATCGAGCATCGCGACTTCTACGAAGACATAGTTTGAAAAAAAAGTTAAATTTTGTCTTCGCAAGATTCTAGTAATTACAGTGCTATAAATATGGAGTAACAGTGAAATTTATTTCAATTACATTGATAATATAACTTTTTTTTAGACTTTTAAAAAACTACACGTTAAATATATTTCTATTCTATCTAAGCTAGAAGTCACTTTTTAGTGTTTTTAATAATATGATTTAAATATCAATAATTAATTTTGATAAAAGATTTTTATCAAATACGCCTATTGAAAACTTACATAAGTGCTTTATTGAGTTATTCTTTTGTTAATAGTCCTAATCCTGCCCCTGTAACTTCTGCTAAGATACTAATTAATCGAAAGATAGTAATGGTACTAAAAACTATTTGAATGGGAAAGTTTTCTGTTTTTAGTAAAATAATAATTGTGGCTTCAAATACCCCTATTCCACTAGGCGCGCCAGGAATTACTAATCCTAATAACCAGGCAAAACTAAAAGCATTTAATAATAAAAAAAATTGAAAAGTTGATATTGGAATAAATGCCATCCAAGTCAAGATAAACCCTAGTCCTCTCAGCAAAATAAATACCATTTCTCCTAATAAAATTGTCTTAGGATATTGTTCTAAATAAATATTTTTCTGAACATTTTCTTGCTTAATTCCTTTGAGATAAAAAAGTATTTTATTTACAAAAAAAGGATGAATTGCTAATAATCCAATTAACATAGTTAATATATTTATAATAAATAGCCAAAAATTATAAGTGGTTTTATCAGTTCTAATAAGATGACTTAATAAAGTAATTATCAAAGCTGAATTAGCCATAAATAAAGGTTCTAATAAAACGCTAAAACTAGCAATTTTTAAGGAGATTCCTTGTTGAGAAATAGCTAAAATACGTCCATAAAAATGTCCTATATTTCCGGGTATATATTTAGAAATATTGGTAGTTAGATAAACTTTTAGTCCCCATGTTTTTTTTATTGGGTGCTTTAGCATTTGTAGGAGTTTAACCCAAACTAATGCAGACCAAATATGAGAGAAAAAAGTAACTAAAAATGCTAAAGTTAATAGATAAAAACTTTTCTTATTAAGAGTTATTTTTATGATAGTACTCCAATTATTTTGAAAAGTATTTACTATGAACAATAGGGACATTCCAAAAATAAACCATTTTAAGTATTTTTTAAGAAAAGCAACAGTTATTTTCATATAGCAGTTTTCTTTAAATGTCCTTTAAAAAATATTTGAGTAAAAATAAAAGAAAAACTTAAAATAAGTTATTTACATTTTCTGTATTTTCTCTATTTTTTATGCCAAATATTCAAAACCATCTGTTGAACAGTTCTTAATGGTTGGTCAATTTTTCTAGCTAACACTGCGCAGTCTTCATATTCTGGTTGAACATTAATGATAGTTTTCTGTCCATTAATTTCTTGACTAGCAATTTTAACTCTTACCATACCATAATCTGTATGTATTTCCTGGATTTCTCGGTTTAATATAGAGCGATCTTGAATGAGAGAACGTATTCCCAATGTAGTTGTTTCCTGAAAGATAATTTTCTCACAATCTACCATTTTATCCAGGGGACAAATTACGGTTAATAAAATTCCTGGGCGAGACTTTTTCATGCCAATAGCTTGTGTAAATACATCCACAGCTCCCACTAAAAATAACTTTTCGAAAAGGTAGCTAATTATCTGGGGGTTAAGATCATCAATCTGAGTTTCTAACACAGCAATTTTTTCTGATCTATTATCTGAGCTGGTAATAGTATCTCCGCTAAGAGATTCTCCAATCCATAACTTTAAAATATTGGGAATAACTAATTCCTGCGAACCTGCTCCTAAGCCAACTTTTTGCAATTTCATTGGAGGAAAAAATCCAAATTTTTTTACTAAAGTTGCCGCAATAGCTGCCCCTGTCGGTGTTACTAATTCTCTATTAATATCATTGCTATAGATAGGAACTTGACGAAATTCCCATAACTTAATTACTGCTGGAACAGGAACTGGCAAACATCCGTGAGCTGTCCAAACTATTCCTCCACCTGTCGGCATAGGTGAACAATATAAGGCTTCTATCCCCAACCAATCCAATCCTAAACAAGTTCCTACAATGTCTACAATGGCGTCGGTAGCTCCTACCTCATGAAAGTGTACTTTTTCTGGTGTTACTCCGTGTACAGCTCCTTCTGCTATAGCTAATTGACGGAATATTTCCAGACTCCATTGAGTTGCCTGGGAGGATAAATTAGCTTGTTTAATCATTAATTCAATTTCAGGTAGATGACGCACACTATAATTGTGGCTATGATGATGCTCAGTTGACTGATTATCTTTCAACAAGTCAACATGAACCTTAGTAGCTAATTGTCCTTGACGATAGACCTGTTCTTTCCACAAACGATATTCTACTTTAATACCTAATTTTTGGAGTTTTTCTATTAGATATTTTAAAGGAACACCACTGTCAACTAATGCTCCCAGACACATATCCCCAGCGATTCCTGTTGAACAATCTAAATACCCTATTTTTTTCATTACTTTTATAGATTTTCTATTGTTTACTAAAACAACATCATTATCTTGAGTTCATTTTAATACTTAAAATAAGATTTTATCTTTGATGTTTAACATGGCTAAAGTATAGAATCTCCATTCTAAAATAATCGCAAATCTCATATTATTGAAATAATTGTAAAAAAGCTGAAACAAGGGGTAATTATGTTATATCCTTACCGATACAGTTTATGCTATTGGTTGTGATCTCAATCAAAATCAGCTGCACAGCTGGTTAAGCAATTAAGACAATCATTTAATTATAAATGCTTGACCTGTCTCTGTTATTCTTTGTATAAGATTACTGGTTATGCTTGTATCTTTAACAAAGCTTATCTGATGATGAAGCGGATTATTCCTGGTACTTATACTTTTTTTCTGCTAAGAATAAAACTAGTCTCTAAATTGGTGGTGAGTTCCAAATAAAAAGACATAGAAATCTAAGTTCCTGCCAGTAGTATTTATTAAATAATTTTAGAAATTTTAGATATTGTATTTTATTATGTAAATCTTCTCAATAAGAAAAAAATTTTTTATCATTAAATTTAAAAAAGCGAATTTTTTTGATATCTAGATAATCAAGTTAATTTAATTATTGAAAATAGATTTCAATTTAGATTTGAAGTATCTACTATTTGAGAGATGACTTCTGATAATCCTATAGTTGTCTTACAAAAATTAAATTGGGATAAGTTGCAGAATAGAGTTACTGTAATAATTTAACTAGATTACTCAATTACCTATTATTAACTTAAGTATATCTCAAATATAAAAATTATTACTATAATAATTTCTAAAGTTATGGTTATTGAACCTCGTATTTTAGTTAAAAGTTGATATTCTTTCTATGGAAATTTTAATTATAAAAAAATTTTTTAATCAACTAAAATTAAGCTCAATTTTGTTTTAAAAAATTATTCAAAGTCCCTTAAAAAGATTCTGCGAAGTTTTTACTGTTAAATTCAACAACCTCAAGTAAAATTAGTACGAAATGTTGTAGAAGAAATGTTAGATGTTACCCGTGATATACGTAAAAATTCTCCTACTTTTGGATAATGGGTAGGCAAATTCCTCAGTAAAAAACATATGTTTTTTTACTGAGGAATTTGCCCATGGATTTATTGTTCTATCAGATAAGGCAGAGTTTATTTAATAAAGCGACGGATTATTCTGTCCCACAGTATGAGAAAACTATTTTTTGGAATGATCTCGATATTGAGATCGGCTAAAAATTAACTGAGCTGGACAACCAATACTGTCAAAAAAGATCAAACAGTGGTTCTCTTAAAAGATTTAGAAATCTTTAGTTAATTGATTTATGTCTATCCACTGAGGTAAACTATGAAGGTGTTTTTTCAAGACCTTTTAAGAGGGCTCTAATCCTAGGAGCAGCTAAAAATACTTCAGCATCTTTTAATAATTTAGTCCCCCAGAGATTATCTTCTAGAAATTGTAATTCGCCATAGCGACTGTCCAATTTTAAGGCAGCTTCCCCTAACTTAAGTCCTTCCTCTGTTTTTCCTTGGGAATATAAGGCTATAGCTAAAGCTAACTTGGGTTCTGCTTGTTCGGAATCAATTGTTAATGCTGCGCGCCACTCTTCGATCGCGCTCTTGGTGTCTCCTTGCTCGTACTTAATCAAACCAATATTATTAACCGCAGGCCAAAAATCTTTCTCTTGGGCAATTGCCTTTTTATAAACAATAATTGCGTCTGTCGTTTTTCTTAATTTTAGATAGGAATTACCTAAATCAAACAAAGCTGCGGGGACATCTGGTTTAAGGACAAGTCCTTGTTCCAATTCCCTTGCCGCCGTTTTATACTTTCCTTGTCGAAAATAGGCATTTCCTAAGGTAAATTTAATTCCTGCTTCTTCTGGAGCTATGGATAATGCTTTTTGTAATACTTCAATCGCTTGATCTACTTCTTCTTTTTGAAGATATAAAGTTCCTAAAATAAACCAAGGTTGATATTGAGTTGGGGCAAGTTGAGTGGCCAGTTTAGCCCTTGACAGGGCTAACTCGTATTGTTGAAAGCGAACTAACTGTACCGCATCCTCGGCTAATTCTAAACCCCTTTGTTCCAATTGTTCTAAGTTTAGTTTGGGAGTGTAGGGCAGAAGGGCCTGTCCCATCACGGGGGTCATCAAAGTCCAAAAACCTGTCAAAGCAAATAGGGAAAGCAACCAGTTACGTTTAGGCACGGTATTTTATTAAAGTCCTTCAGAATAGCTAGTCGGTCATCCCAATTATTGTAGTCTGTCTCGTTCCAATTTGCTTGGACGATAGTGTTGGCAAATTTGGAGACTGTAAGTTGTGTTGAGACAGAGTTAATTTAAATTTAAAAAACTAAAAAAGTATTGATTCTAGCAAATCTGTTGTACCAAAAATAAAACTATAAGAATAAAGTTTTAGTGTTAATGATAGACTTATCAACAGCTATGACTTTTATACATAAATATTCTAACAAGGTTTTATGTATAAATCAGAGGATAGTATAATCAATACTTTTATTTAATTTATATTTTTTTATCAAAAGCTAAGTTGTATGAATAAAATTTATATTTATATAAATAAAACTATTGCCAATTATTATTTTTTAAATAAAATTAAACTCTTTCAATTTATAAAAAGCATACCTAATAGCAACTTATTAATTATTGTGATTTAACTACCAGTTAAATTAATTTAAATTGAAATTTACTATAAAAAGTACATTAATTAAAAAAGTTGTTTACCTCAGAAAAGATGGTTATAAAATTAGATGTATATAGATGCCGATAACAAATTAGTAGAAGAGTTAGTCTACCCCAAAAATAAAAGAATATCTTCTGATAAAATAGAATAATTTTTCTTGAAAAAATTAAAAATAGTGAGATTAATAGTGTGACTAAAAAATACAATAAGTAAACAATTACTAAAAGTAATTTTATTAAATAATCAAAGATTGATAATACAAAAAAAATAAATATCGCAACGGTTGATATTTAATAAAACGATCATGATTAAAATCAATAATATCTGGAAGAATAGTAAAATATATATAGTTTCTTTTGAAAAAGAAGAATACTTAATTGAATAATCAAAAAAAATATTAAATTATAAGTTCAGACCAATAAAATACTAACTTATAGCCAAATATCTTTTTAATTCTAAATAAAAAAATGTGTGTTATCTTTAACATACAAGATCTAAAAAAATAATACATTATATGTAATGCTACTTACTGATAATATCTTGCTAAGATAAAAGACTAAATAGCATAAGTATTAAACTCAGCTTGTTATCTTTAAAAACTTAATTTACTTATTGCATAAATATAAAAAAATCAAAGATATTAACAATAAATTTAAGTTGACTAAAAAAATAATTTATAGATTGATAAATTGTGTCAATGTTTAATTATAGTGTTTTTTACAGTTAATACTTTACCAGTAAATTTAGTACTATAAATTTAGTCTAATTAAAATAGTTTTGGTTGTTATTAGTATTACTTGTATAATTAACAAAGTTATAGTCTTTTACAGCTTGGACAAAGATAGAATAATATTTCCATTTTTTATACTTAATTATGTTTTTATCTAGGACAGTTTTACTATGCGTCATAGTCTTACCCTAAAATCAAAATATCAATGTTTTGGCGGAACTGTTGCTTATTATAGTCATCAGTCTCAATGTTGTAATCATCAGATGAATTTCGCGGTTTATTTGCCTCCTAAAGCAAAAATAGAGCCTATTCCAGTTTTATATTATTTATCAGGATTAACCTGTACAGAGGAAAATTTTATCGTAAAAGCTGGAGCACACCAGTTTGCTGCTAAATACGGTATTATGCTAGTTGTTCCTGACACTAGTCCTCGTGATACAAAAATCGCAGAAGAAGATAAAACTTGGGATTTAGGAAGTGGGGCAGGGTTTTATGTCGATGCTATCATCGAACCATGGAAAAGCCATTATCAAATGTATAGTTATGTTGTAAAAGAGTTGCATAGCCTAATACAAAATAATTTTAACGTAAATGGTGATAAAACTAGTATTTTTGGCCATTCCATGGGAGGTCATGGGGCGTTAGTTTGTGCATTAAGGAATCCTCAACAATATACCTCAGTTTCTGCTTTTGCTCCTATTACATCACCAATTCATTGTTCTTGGGGAGAAAAAGCATTTACAGCTTATTTGGGAAATGATAAAAGTAATTGGTATCAATATGATGCAAGTGAATTAGTAAAACAAACTCAGCTTCAATATCCACTTTTAATTGATCAGGGCTTAGCTGATCCTTTTTATCGTCAGAAGCAGTTATTACCAGAAAAATTTAAAGAAGCTTGTGAATATGCGGGACAATCTTTAATTTTGAGATATCAAAAAGAATATGATCACAGTTATTTTATGATTTCTAGTTTTATTGAAGATCACATCAGCTATCATGCTATGTATTTAAATAGTTAATCTGACTTAAGTAGAAAGAATAACTTTTGCTGTAGTTTACAGAAAAAAATAAACTATTCGAGGTTTAATTTAAGATTTTAAAGATTTTCCCCTAAAGACTTTTTATAAACGTGAGTTTTATTAAAACTTATTGAATAGAAAAAGAAATAATAGTTTTCTTACATAAGAATCAAATACTTGCTTATACAAAAAATAGGTGTTACGGTTAATACCCCTACTATGGGTTGCTTGAACTAAAAAATTAACTTTTAAAAAACTCTATATCTTAAAAGTTTATATAGATAGAAATTATCTATATATAGTTAACTACATCTATTAGACTTAGTTCTTATTGACATAACTAAATTAAATTAGTCATAAATTATTACTATATAAGAGCAACTAAAAGAGAATAAAATTATATTTTAATTAAAAATTAAAATATAATTTTATATTAGAGCACTCTCTACATCAAAACATAGACTTTTCTTCTTTATTTAAGTTATGACAAATATTGTGTTTGCTACGATTACATATCAAACAATAATCGTGTTGTTATAATCACGCAATATAAGTTATTTTTTTATAGAATTTTGAATTTTATGATTTTTTTGATTCGAGATTTTTTTTTACTTGTAGATGTTTTATAGAGAACAGTTAAATTTTTTTATTATTTTTCTAGATTAATATTTTGTGTACAATGATTCGGTAATCTATTTCAACAGTCTAAAAATATTCCATCTGATCCTTTCTAGGATATATATAAAATCTTTGTGGCGAAAATATCTTTAAACTTCTCAATTAGCTTAGTTTTTATCTAGTACTAACGATCAAGTTAAGCGATATTAAACTAATTCATAAAAATGACGTAACTTCTCAAAAATAAAGCGCTACTTTAGGCTCTGCTAAACAGTGAGTAGTCTATATAAAAAAATGTTATCTTAAAAAATTCTTCTTAACTAACTGTATCAAAACTATAGTAAACAATAGCTAAAAGTTTTACTTTGAGATATTTTAGAACTGCAATCTCTATAAGATTCTAATTTTTAGAGTTACAGAATGCAGTCACAATAAGAGTCTTGGAAATTATTAGCTACTAATTTATCAAATCAAGTCTAAAAAATCTTAAAAAATACTTCGTGCTTCGTGCAGATAAAGCTTACACAATAAAATTTAATATTTACATCTCAAATATTAAATTTTATCTAATAAATAAAAAGTTCTAATTTAGTTTTTGCGCAGGAAGTTACCATCTATAAACGAGTGATAAACATCGATCTGTAAGATAAAATTTTCTATATTTTAATATATTTAATATCGCAGCAATAAAAGCGCATTGAAAGCTTGACTACAAAGCTAAAAAAGTTAGAATAGAATAAGTCTAATTTACACCTAGAAACAAGCTAAGAGATTAAGAAAGAACCATTCGCTTTAGCTAGAGAAGATAAGTGTCTCTAGGGTTAGCTGGACAATAAAAAACTTGAAATGAGTAGAACAGTTTTTCTGATGGTAAAAAACAATACATTGACGGCTGATTAGTAATAGGTAGTGTTGACTGTAGAGAGAGCCGGATGAAGATAGATAAAAATTGGTGAAACAATAATGTCCTATCCTTAGGTAGAGAAACTGGTACCCATCATACGCTTGTTTGACTCGTTCATAAGTTATCCTTAAAATTGGTCATCTTAAATTTAGGACATCTTTTTTCTTTAAATTTTTATACTTTCTATGCTGACTATTATTGGCTGTGGTAATCTGAATAGATCTGATGATGCTGTGGGGGTTGTAATTTCTCAAAAGCTTCAAAGATTTCTTGTAGAACATCATGTTTCTAATGTTCGTGTCTATGATTGTGGAACGGCTGGAATAGAAGTTATGTTCCAAGCTAGGGGTAGTGAGAAATTAATTATTATTGATGCGTGTTCAACCAACTCCTCTCCAGGAACTATTTTTGAAGTTCCTGGAGAGGAATTAGAAAATTTACCAACACCAAGTTATAATCTACATGATTTTCGGTGGGATCATGCCTTAGCAGCCGGACGCAAAATTTTTAAAAAAAATTTTCCTCAAGAAGTAATCGTCTACTTAATTGAGGCAAAAAACTTAGAATTAGGATTGGAATTAACTCCTCCAATACAAAAAGCTGCTGTAGTAGTTTTAGAAAAGTTAAAAAAGCAAGTTCTAAACTGGTCATAACTTAAGTGTAATGTTTCTTAAGTAAATTATCTACTTGTCCGATACTAACCTGATTATATTGAATTTTGTCGGGTAAGACTACTACATTCGGTCCTTTTTTACACTGTTTAAGACATCCTGTCAACCTAATTTCTACTTGATTCTCTAAGCCCCGATCAACTAATTTTGTCTTAATTTGTTGATATAAAATTCTTCCTCCTTGGTCCCAACACCTAGCTTTTTTACAAACTAAAATTTTCTTTTTACTAGCTTTTTCCGGTATAATCATTACACCTGATTCTTGAGGTTGAGTTAAAATTTTAATAGTTTCAGCTTTAAGCTTAAAAATTGCCATCTTACCTTTTGTTTCCCTAGTTCCTTGAACTTCTAGCCAGTCCTTAGGAGAAAGGTGTGTATCTAGATAAACTTTTAACTCTTCAGAAATTTCAATTAAAAATTCTCTTGAACCCACTCTCATACGCAAATATTTGATTTTTATTCCGTCTTTCATAACAAAGCTTTCTAATTGTCCGACAAGGCGGAAGGGAGAAATCATTAAAAACTTTGACATATTTTTTTATTTATTAATAAAGTAATTGATAATTAAATCTATTAGTGATATCAACATTGATTTAACTAGTAGATTAATTCTCAACAGAAAGCTAAGCATTACCTAACTACATTCTAAAGCTGGGCGAAATCAATAGGACTAGTTAGAATTTACAAGACTGTTAGTATATAAATACTAACAGTCTTGTAAATTCTAAAGACAAATTATATACACTTCAACGCTCACTTCAATTAGCTTCTATAGCTTAAGTTAATATCAAAGAACGGCCAGCTTAATCTATCGATATCAATAAACGCTTATTAGTCTCAAGTATCTCAATAAAATTGATTAGTGTCAAAAACAATTCAGAACTAGATTCAATCTGGATTCACCCATTTTGCCCTAAGCCTAAATTTTTTAGTATATTCTTTAGGGGGTCAATAAACTGTTGCTAAAATGAGGTATTTTATATATGTATAGTTTAACATAAAGAAGGGGACAACGAAAATGACGACCACTCAAGGCTTGGTACGTGCTTTTGGAGAAGTGGGAGAAAACTCTGTCCTACTAGACAAGAGCGTTACTATTCCTATTTGTGAAGGATTAAACATGTTGATAGCTAGTTTTCAAGGGCTATATCTTCAATATGAAAAACATCATTTTATTGTAGAAGGTTCAGAATTTTACTCTTTGCACGAATTTTTTAATGAAAGCTACGATGATGTTCGCGGTCATGTTCACGATCTCGCTGAACGTTTAAATGGACTTGGAGGAGTTCCCGCTGCTAGTTTTAGTAAATTAGCTGAATTGTGTTGTTTTGACCCTGAAGCAGATGGGTCTTACGGCTGCCGCGAGATGGTAGAACATGATTTAGGGGCAGAACAAGAATTAATCAAGCTACTCCGCAAACAAGCCGCTCAAGCTGAAAGTTTAGGAGATAGAGCAACTCGTTATCTTTATGAGCAAATTCTTCTTAAAACAGAAGAACGGGCTTATCATTTAGATCATTTCTTAGTTAGCGACAGCTTGACTCTAGCCTTTGTTAATAATGGAAACTAGGACTTCCCTAGAGTTTTCCTCGGGGCAAACAAACAATACCTGATTGAACAAACTCCCATCAAAAAAAATGGGAGTTTTCATCTTTCTAAGTTAATGCACACTTAATCTCTTCTAATGTTAATTGACGACCAATAAACACTAATCGAGTTTGGCGGAGTTCATTAAATTTCCAAGGACGATCATAAAAGGTATCAAAGCGATTACCTACCCCTTGTAAAACTAATCGCATAGGTTTAGATGGAACATTTACAAACCCTTTGATACGATAAATTTCTTGGGTTTTAATTATTTTTTTTAGTTGATTTACCAAGCTTTCTAGATCAAATTCTTGATCTAAAACTACTTGAACCGAATTAATGTCATCATCATGATCATGGTCTTCTTCCTGATTAGGATGACTAGGGCGACTCTTCAAATTATCCTCAACAGCTGCATTAAACCCTAACAAAACATTAGGATTAATTTCCCCATTATTACAAGAAACTACTTTAACTCCTAGCCTTAATTCTCCTTCTAACCACTTTCTGACTTGATGAAATTGAAGCGGTCCAATTAAATCAATTTTAGTCAACAACACTAAATCTGCACAGGCTAACTGGTTTTTAAATAACTCCTCAATTGGGGTTTCATGTTCTAGGTTAGGATCAGCTTTTCGTTGCGCTTCTAAGGCAGCTGAGTCCATCACTAGAGTCCCTGAAACCAAAGCTTGAGTATCTACTACTGTTATTACCCCATCTACGGTGGCGCTGTTACGAATTTCTGGCCACTGAAAAGCTTGAACTAAAGGTTTTGGTAATGCCAATCCAGAGGTCTCAATTAGTATACAATCAATGTCCTCACGCCTTTCTAATAATTTCTGCATAATTGGAAAAAATTCTTCTTGGACGGTGCAACACAAACAACCATTAGTTAATTCGATGATATTAGTATTTAAGTTTTTATCCTCATTGCAAATTTGACAATCTCGCAAAAGTTCCCCATCTATTCCTACTTCCCCAAATTCGTTAACTAAAACAGCAATTCGTCTTTTTTGATTATGTTGTAGTAGATGACGAACTAAGGTTGTCTTACCTGCTCCAAGAAAGCCAGTTATAACCGTAACAGGAATTTTATGCATAGTAAAGTTCAGCACACCTCAAATGACATCTTTATCAAGAATTCTCATTGAAAAACACTAAAAAATATTTAAAAAACTCATTGATTTTTAGTTGCATTTTTCATAGTACCATCTTAGCTCAAGAGTAGCAAAATCATGTTTCAGTTCAATTCAAATTAAATACAAGAGAGCTTAAAATTAATACACCAAATCCTAAACGATACCAAACGAAAATCCAGGTATCACGGTTTTGTAAATAGCGGGTTAACCAAGCAATCGCTAAATAGGAAAAAATCGCTGAAGAAATGACTCCAACAATAACAGGAAATAAGATTTCTTTAGAAAAGCCTAGGACTAAAACTTCTTTAAATTCTGCAAACCCTGCTATAGTAATAGCTGGAATTCCTAGCAAAAAAGAAAACTTAGCTGCCGTTGCTCGTTCTAAATTTATAAATAATCCAGCCGTCATAGTAGAACCTGAACGAGAAACTCCTGGAATTAAAGCTAGAGTTTGGGCTAGTCCTATTAATACCCCGTCTTGTAATGTTAATTGTCTAAAATCTCGTTTATGAGTTCCTAACTTTTCTGACAGAGCTAACAATACAGCCATCACGATTGAAGCGATTGCAATTGCCTCTACACTGCGTAATGGAGAATTATCTAAGTCGGAAACCAATAATTTCCATAACAATCCAAAAAAGACAATAGGTAAAGTTCCCAACGCAATACCCGCCGCTAGTTGAAAATCATAAGATTTATAGTCCGAGATACAGATAGCTTTTACCATCCCTTCAATAATCTCCGTTAAATCTGACCAGAAATACCATATTACAGCAGTAATACTTCCTAGTTGAATTACTGCTGTAAAAGATACTCCAGGATCACCCCAGCCTAAAGCCAAGGGGACAATTTTCAAATGAGCTGTACTACTAATGGGTAAAAATTCTGTCAATCCTTGCACCATTCCTAACACAATAGCCTGAAGCCAGTTAAATTGAAAAATGGGAGTATCAGAAACTTTTAGGGAAATTGATTGGACAGTTGTCGTAGAACCTAAAAATAAGCTTAATCCACTACTGATAGCAAAAAAAACGATTAATTCTAATGGTCTGTGTTTGGGTTGAGTCATAGAAATTGAGAAATTTATATAAACTTAGACAATAAAAGTTTCAGCAATTTTATCAATAAATACTTAATATTTAAAACTTTTTTAGAAAAATTGAGAAAACTAGAAAATTATTTTCTAACGGTTCATAAATTTATGCCTAATTATCTATTAAAAAACTAGGTTTTGGCAAAATTTATTAGAGTTATATAAATTTATAAATGAGAACCTGCTTGCTCAGCTTAATTTTTTTAAATATCTATAAATTAAGGATAATTACCAGTATTTAGGTATTATTCTAGATAATAGCGAAACTTAATCCCAATCTATTTACCTTAAACGTAAAGTTTTAGAAAAGAAAGTTTAAATCTTAGAATCTTCTCCTGAGTCTCCCGTATCAGTTATCTGTAAAGTTAAAACCTTCCGTGTACATCCTGATTATCTTCCTTTACCCTTTTTATAAAAAATTTTTAAAAAAGTAATTATCGTTGATAAAACTAAAGATATAATTCCAAAAACTCTAAATAAAACTTAGCATTTTACAGAAGGTTCAGAAAATTAACTCAGATTAAATTTAGTAGAAATTCTTAGGAGAGATTTTCTGATGGAATCATTCCTAACTGATCTCGGAAGTTTAGTCTGTAAAAGATTTCAAGATTAAGTTGCCATCAAGGATTTCTTTTTATCTAAATTTTCTATCACTCAAGCTTAATGCTTTGTGGTTACTAGTTTTCCTAAAATCAAACAGACTCTTCACCCTTATCTAGGAGATTTTTAAAAGAAAGATTACCCGGTAGAGTAAATTCCTTAGTTTTATGCAATAGCATTTTACAATCACTTCTCCAAAGATAGCCAACGACTTTATAAATTTCCAAATAAGTCTCGGTGAAAATGTACTTATCGCACTGATACTACGACCGTCCTTAATTTTAGCTCCACTTTAACGGACAATTTAGTTAACTGTATGGTTAATATACACCTTAAAGAAATGAGATGGGAGAAGAATACCGTAAGGTAATTTACCTAGCTATTTTAACAAAACTCAATTACTTATCTAAACTTTTCTATATCTTACCTCTGTCGATTTTACACAAAAGTTACTCACATTCATAATCAATCACTTGTTATTGGATCTAACAAAATATTTTTAATTATTTATCTTAATTATTAATTAGAAAATAATTCCATAGAAATAACAAATTTGTTTTTAATATTTAGCATTAAATATTTTTTTTCAAAAAATAAAAACTCACAAATATCTGAGTAGTAAATTTGTAAATATAAAAAATATAAATAACAATTAATACTCTTTTAGAAAAAAGTACTGCAAGTTAGTATTTGATGAGCATTAAAATTTACTCATAACTATGTTTTATAACTTAAATCTTTATTTAAGTCGAAATTGTTTAATAACACTATTAAAACTTTTACAAAGATAGTCTCCATAAAAAAAATAACTTTTTTTACCGTAAAATAATGACAGTTAAGTTTAGAAAACTAGACAGTTTTTATTATCGAGCAATAAACTTGTAATTTCAATAAAAAATAAAGAATATTATACCAGGTTTATATTTTTATCGTAAGAAATGTTTAGAAATATTTGAAAAATAAACATTATTTACAAAACTATTAATAATTTCTTATGACCCAAACTTTTTTACTTATTTACTTAGAATTAAATACCTCTAATACTAGATTAAGCTATTTATTCCCAAAATAACAAAAAAATAATTTAATTACTTTATATTGATTTTATTTAATAACATTAACTATTGTATTGTATTCTAGTGTTTATTAGATGTTATCTAAATAATTAGGTAAGTGGTTTTTGCTACAAAAATATGATTAATAGAAAGGCTATATAATCGAATAATTAATAGTCAATTATCCTTGAATTTTAAATCCCTAAATGTAGTACTATTTTTATAGTAAAACAGCTGATGGTTAACTGAAAAAATGAAGATTGTTTGTTTATTAACATAAATTCATGTTCAACAACTTATATTTTTTATATTTTATATATTAAAAATATAAGTTGTTGATTTTTTTAAAAAAAATCTTATCAGTTATGCCTAAGTCTAATATTTATAAATTAGCTAGCGTACTATATTGGCCGATAGAGGCAAATAATCTAACTTAAAGTAAGTTAAGAAAAAAAAATGATAAAATTTTTCTGATTTTCTTAATTTTTTATGTATTTTTTGACTGTTGTTTTAGTCCAATTTTATTGGTAAACTATAAAGATAAAAATACTAAATTAAAAGCCAAAAAAACTAAGAATAAATTATTGAATAATAATTAAAAAATAAACTTAGTTCTACTGTTTATTCGGAGACAAAAGAATATTTAATGAAGTATATATGGGGCCAATTATTAGTATAAATATGTTCTAATATACAGTATTTTTTGAGCTAAGACTAGAAGCCAGTATATATACTAATAATTAGATTATTAGTATATATACTGCAATAATTATAAACTTTAATTTTAACTATAAAAACTAGTTTAATAAACAACTAGATACAAACTTTTTAAAAAATTACTAATTGTTAAAATCAATAATAAGTCATTAAAAATTTAAAAAATAGCTTTACTATGTAAGTTATAAGTAGATATACAATGTGTTTGTGCTGAACACATATAAATATATACTAGACTTTTTAAGTAAGTTGTATTTTTTTAAAAAAATACCTATAAAATATTAGTCCCATGACATACAATAACAAAAAATATAAAAAAATTAAATATTTTTAGCAGACTCTAAACATAGATCTTCTAAACTAGCCGTGATAATGGTACAACCCAAAAGGTTAGTCTTTCAACTTTATAAGTTTTATAAGGTAGAGGCTTTTACTAAGAAAAAGTTTTTAAAGCTTCAAATAATAGAATAGTAATTCTAAGAAATATTGCTTAATAATTGAGTTTAACTTTAACTATAAGAGTTATGATAATTTAATCGACGAAAAACACAAGATGTGTTGGTGTTTTTAATTTTGACTTATCTTCAAAAAGACAAAGGTTAAACTTAAACTAAAAATATATGCGATCATTCGAAGATATTTTTAAAATAAGAAGTCTGTAATTATCTAGAAATAATTAATAACTTAATCAGAAATATGTATGGTGATAATGAGATGATTAATAGTCAAATTTTCTATAACTAGTAATGAGAAAATAATAAACTAAAGTCAGAAAATCAATTAAAGTGTGATATAGCGCGTTAATCAAAATAGTAGAGAAACATACAGTATGCATATAAGTGAAATCACTCATCCCAACCAGTTACATGGTTTATCACTCCGACAACTAGAGGATGTTAGTCGTCAAATTCGAGAAAAGCATTTACAAACGATTGCCGCTAGTGGAGGACATTTAGGGCCTGGGTTGGGAGTAGTAGAACTCACCGTCGCCCTTTATCAAACCCTAGATTTAGATCGAGATAAAGTAACCTGGGATGTGGGACACCAAGCCTACCCCCATAAAATGTTAACTGGTCGTTATAATCGTTTCCATACTCTACGGCAAAAAGATGGTATTGCTGGATATCTAAAACGTTGCGAAAGTCAATTCGATCATTTTGGGGCTGGACACGCCTCTACAAGTATTTCTGCGGCCTTAGGGATGGCATTAGCAAGAGATGCTCAAGGGGAAAACTATAAAGTTGTAGCAGTGATTGGAGATGGAGCATTAACTGGAGGAATGGCCTTAGAAGCCATTAACCATGCTGGACATTTACCCAACACGAATCTCATGGTTGTTCTCAATGACAATGAAATGTCTATTTCTCCAAACGTTGGAGCTATTTCTCGCTATCTCAACAAGGTGCGTCTGAGTGACCCCGTCCAATTCCT
Source organism: cyanobacterium endosymbiont of Epithemia clementina EcSB (assembly GCF_029919255.1). GTDB lineage: Bacteria > Cyanobacteriota > Cyanobacteriia > Cyanobacteriales > Microcystaceae > Rippkaea. The sequence continues at coordinate 68,339 of NZ_CP123991.1, forward strand.
CTCAGACAACCTCGAAGAACAATTTAAACAGCTTCCTTTCTTTGGGGGATCTTTTACACCCGAAATGGAAAGGGTTAAAGAAGGAATCAAACGCCTAGCGGTTCCTAAAGTAGGTGCAGTAATTGAAGAATTAGGCTTTAAATATTTTGGTCCAATTGACGGGCACAATCTAGAAGAATTAATTGGCACTTTCAAACAAGCCCACAAAGTCTCCGGCCCCGTCCTTGTTCATGTTGCCACCGTCAAAGGAAAAGGTTATGACCTAGCTGAAAAAGACCAAGTAGGCTACCATGCCCAAAGTCCTTTCAACCTAGTTACTGGCAAAGCTCATCCGTCTAATAAGCCTAAACCTCCCAGTTATTCTAAAGTTTTTGCTCATACTCTTACTAAACTAGCCGAAAACAATCCTAAAATTATTGGAATTACTGCCGCCATGGCTACGGGGACAGGATTAGCTAAACTTTATGCTAAGCTTCCCAAACAATACATAGATGTGGGTATTGCTGAACAACATGCGGTTACTCTGGCTGCTGGGCTTGCTTGTGAAGGAATGCGTCCCGTTGTAGCCATTTACTCCACATTTTTACAAAGAGCTTACGATCAAGTTCTTCATGATGTTTGTCTTCAAAACCTTCCCGTTTTCTTTTGTCTTGATCGCGCCGGAATTGTCGGCGCAGATGGACCGACTCACCAAGGAATGTACGATATTGCCTATCTACGGTGTATTCCTAACCTAACTATTATGGCTCCCAAAGATGAAGCGGAATTACAACGAATGGTGGTGACAGGGGTTAATCACACTGATGGACCGATCGCTATGCGTTATCCTCGTGGCAGCGGTATTGGAGTTCCCTTAATGGAAGAAGGTTGGGAACCTTTGGTAATTGGCAAAGGAGAAATTCTCCGTACTGGAGATGATATTTTACTTTTAGGTTATGGCTCAATGGTGAATACAGCTTTACAAGTGGCAGAAATTCTCGGAGAGTATGGCATTGAAGCAACAGTAGTTAATACCCGTTTTGTTAAGCCCTTAGATACGGAATTGATCTTTCCCCTCGCTCGACGCATTGGAAAAGTAGCTACCTTAGAAGAGGGTTGTCTTATCGGTGGTTTCAGTTCAGCAGTAGTTGAAGCTTTCTCTGATAATGGCATTTTAATTCCTTTAAAGCGATTTGGTGTGAGCGACAACCTAGTTGATCATGCCACCCCCGATCAATCCAAAGCAGATTTAGGGTTAACCAGTCCCCAAATTGTCGAACAAATTCTACAAGTCTTCTTCAAGAGTCCCCAACCTTCCGTAATGAGTTAAGACAATTGAGTAGATGGGTATTATTAAACGAACAATAGGGAAGTTCATCCTTGAACTCTAGCCCTTAATCACACGCTCAAGTATAACAACTAATTATTTTTAATGTGTTTATGCCTACCTACTTAGGTTAACAATAATAGGGGCTTTTTATTAAGCCTCTATTATTGTTAACTTTTAACTAAAAGTTTTAAAGTTATTGAATCTTTATCACAATATTTAACTTCTAAGGTAATAATTTTTACTTATAAAAAATATTCTATTTTTTGTTTTTTCAAATTAAATATGATAGATCGATAAAGAAAATATCAGTTTAATAAGACTCTCTTTCTAAGAGCATCAAAGTAAGTTTAATTATAAACCTATTTTCATAATCAATTTAATTTTAATTAACCTGAATTGATAATGTAAATTTAATAAGTTCAATTTTAGTTCAGGATTTTTAAAAATTAAGAATTGACGAAATTTATTAATCTATAAGCTTTTTTAAGATTTAATTTATTTTAATAATAAATACATCCTACTGTTTTTCAAGTCGTTCTCTTCTTAAAAGAAAATAATTTAATAATTAGATGTAATTATTAAATTATTTTTTAGTTACAATGATTAGATTTCAAGGATTTTTTTACTTCTTAAAAGAGGTAAGTAAATAGTCAAATAAATGCTATGTCTTATTAGAATTAGTAGCTGTGCTTTGGTTTGTTACTTAAAAAAGTAACACAAACAGAAAATAATGCTTCAGCTAATCATAAACGAAAAAATATAGCTAAATTAATGGTAGAGAAAATAGTCCTTGTCAAGGACAATATGTCAATTTTAAACATAAATAGCTTAATTGTAAAAAAACAATGTTACTCAACAATAATATAAATTAGGCTTACTAAAAAGTATTAATGACAATAAAAATTACAAATATTAAAAGTTAAATTAACTACAAAAAAAATTTGCTAAGAACCTGATTTTTTTAAATGAATAAAAGTATATATCTAGATAAGACTAGATCTGATAATAAAATAAACTATTCATATAACTCTAATTATAAAATAAAAAAAACCATACTCTTAAATTTAAAAATAAAAGAAAAAGACTAGTTAAATGAGTACTTTAAGTAAAGATTATTAACTTTACTTTTTTAACTATTGATAGGAGTTGTAATAGAAATTTATTTAGAGCCTGGTTATATTAAAGTTTAGTTGTCCAATAAAAATTAGTAGACATTATTATTTAATATAACTTAACTTCTAATAGAGGAAGAATTTTTAGAAAAAATTCTAAAAATTTGAATGTGAACTATGATACCTACTCCTTTACTTTCCAAAGTAAAACAAATTAGTGGTCTGTCGTAAAAAGGTGACTCAAATAAATGCCACTTAAATTTAGAAAAATTTAAAAATATATAAACACTGCCTTCAAAAAAAATCTAACGTTAACGTTTTATACTAAATAACTTTACTACACAATATTTCTTATTTTTTAATAAAAAAAATTTAATTAATTACTAAATAATTTATTTGTATTTGATGCAGAATTCTATTCTTTAAACAAGTTCTTCTCTATTCTTTGAAGATCTCAACCAATAAGATTTGATTGATTTAAAGAAATACTCGGTAATCACTTAATAGAAATCCCTAATTATATACTATTAATACTGACACACTTGATTGGTTACATTGTTGAGTTTCTATATAAAATTTTCTTCTAGTTAATACTATAACAATTAGCTATCGTTATACCGTTAAAACTAATAAAGTTAGTAATGAAGTAATAGATTTACATTGAATATTTATTCAATAGTTTTATATAAAAATTTCTAAATTAATTAAATTAAACAGATAAACTACCTAGATCTTTTTAGTTTTTTCCTACCTTTAATAGATTAGTTTCTGATTACTCTATAAACCTCGTTTGACCAAATATTAAACATCCAAATAAAGACTAAGTCTATCTCTCGTACGTAAAACCCTAGCCAAGCAGAGGCAATACCAGCCACTATTACACGGAAAATTCCTGGCTGACATGTTTAAGTTCCTAAAAAATTCAAACCCTTTCTGAAATTATGTAATTTTTCAACCCGTTGTAGTTAAGAGAGAATCCAATTTATTCATTGATTCTAAGGAATATAATTCATTACATCCGCCAATAGGTCGATTATTAATAAAAATTTGGGGAAGACTACTACGTCCCTCAGCCCTTTGTTTCATTTTTTCCCTTGCTTCATAATCTCCATCAATGCGATATTCAGTATACTTTACCCCCTTTTTATTAAGTAAGGCTTTAGCCCGGATACAGAAAGGACAAGTACCCCAAGTATAAATTTCAACGTCAGCAGTCATTTTAATCTTGAATCTAAGTTTTGAGTTCTACACTCATATTGTACTAAAATTTAAGCCTAAATTAACTAACTGTTACTCAAAAACTAAGCAATAGGAATATTCTCAATTGAAAATTGAAGGTCCAGATGAGTTATTCTAAAATTTAGACTGGTACGTGCTGTAACGTTGGTCAGATTTATGAAAAAGTTACTATTCCTCAGTTTATTTATTATTGGGCTCTGGGTAGCCTTATATAATTTTAAAGGACTAGCAAATCAAGGGGAATTTGATTCTATAGTGATTAATTTCCGCGAAGATGTTCCTACCTCAGTTATCAGTAAACAATTAGTAGCGATCACTAAACAATATGAAAAGACTATTAGTCTCAATAGTATTTTTTCTGCTGATGAACACATTTACACTGTATCAGGAGATAAAACATTTCTTAAGCTAATAAAACAGTCTCCTATCAAAAAATATATTGAATACTCCGAACCCAATTATATTTATAATGCTTTAGAAATACCCAATGATCCCGACTATAGCAAGCAATGGAACTTGCATAGTATTCATATTGAGAAAGCTTGGGAAAATAGCAAAGGGGAAGGAATTACTGTTGCTGTCATTGACACAGGGGTTAGTAGAGTCCCTGATTTACGACAGACAGAATTTGTTGAAGGTTACGATTTTGTCAACGATCACACCGATGCCTCTGATGATAATGGTCATGGAACCCATGTTGCTGGAATCATCGCCCAATCAACGAACAACGAGTATGGAGTAGCTGGTATTGCCTATAATGCTAAAATTATGTCTCTTAAAGTTCTTACCAGTGGAGGTGGGGGAACTGTTGCTGATATTGCTGAAGCCATTCGCTTTGCTGCTGATCATGGTGCTGATGTGATTAATTTAAGTCTTGGGGGGGGTGGTGAAAGTAAAGTTATGAAAGATGCCATTGACTATGCTTACTCAAAAAGTGTTGTTATTATTGCTGCTGCGGGAAATTCTAATCACAATGCAGTTTCCTATCCTGCTCGTTATCCTAAAGTAATTAGTGTTTCTGCTCTAGATGCAGCCGGTCAAAAAACAACCTATTCTAATTATGGGGCTGGAGTTGATATTTCTGCCCCTGGCGGTAGTGAAACAGGGAAAATTGTTCAGGAAACGATTAATCCCCAGACGGGAGAATCGATTTTTGTCGGGTTCCAAGGGACGAGTATGGCCGCCCCTCATGTCGCAGGTGTAGCAGCTTTAATTAAAGCTTCTGGTATTAAAGAACCATCCAAAGTATTAGCTATCCTTAAACGGTCCTCTCGTAATGTTGGAGAAGATCCTTTTAACCACTATGGGGCAGGACAATTAGATGCAGGGGAAGCAGTTTCCTTAGCCTTCAAAGGTCAAATTACCTTTCGTGACTTCTGCCGATGGGTGCGCGATAATGGCTATCTTAACTCTCGTTTTTGGATTGATGACGGTGTAGTAGCGTTATTTCCTAAACTATTAATGCTTGTCGGGTCTTATCTATTGGCTTGGTTGTTAAGAGTTTATTTTCCTTTTGCTTGGACTGGCCCTCTGAATTTGGGATTAATTTTAGGAAGTTCAGGATTGTTTTTCCTCCAAGGAATCTATATTTTTGATTTACCTCAATGGCCATTCCGAGTTATGGGTAGTTCTGTTCCAGAGTTGGCTAATTCTATTCAGGGAACTTCTTCGCTAAATCCTTTTTTAGCTAGTGTTTTAGTTCCTTTTACTTTGATAGTTTTATTATTAGGTTATGGCCCAGGAAAATCATTTGCGGTGGGAATTTCTTTAGGAGTCGCTTCTTGTTTAACAGTTAATGCTGTCACGAATCCTGCAGTTTGGGGAATGCCTACAGTCAATATTTCTCGAATTTTCTTAGTAGTCAATGCTATCCTGTCTTTTGGCTTAGCTTGGTTAACAACTAAACGAGAAGATAAAACCGTCTAATTACAGTAGAAAAAGGCTAAAAAACGATATCCAAAATCTATTTTTTATTTACCATTTATATAGTTTAAACTTATCTATTAAATAATAGAGGGTTAATGAGGCAAAATTAACTGGTACAATGCCAAGTTTAAAAACTTAGGAAGTTAAAATTGACAGAGTTATTAACTCTATAATGGTTTCTTATTAATTACTTCAATTTATTATTAATCCTTGCTACTGTTCCTTGAGTTATTCCTTTTTTAATAGTCCTTATACCCAGTCTAGGTTTTTATTAAAATCTTCTAAATTTTTCTACGGAATTATTTTTTTTACTTGATAAATATTTTCAGATTCTTTAGCTTCTATTCTAAAAGTTTTACTTTTGAATATTAAGTTGTTACAATAAAGACAATCTATCTGCCACTATTTCAACTTATGACATTAATTTATTTACAGTTTTTTTTATTTAATTTTTAAAAAACTATACTAACCTCTTTTAGTTTTATAAAAATTATTATAATAAACCTATTGTACTTTAATTGCAACAACTTCAATCTCTAAGATTTTTAATCTGTAATTAATTTGGCTGACAAAAAAGTGCAAAAACAGATGTATAACCATGTAAAAAAGTTTGTCCTCCCACTGGGCCAATTTCTCCGTTACAGAAAAAGCCCCCCAAAGATAATTGAGGCAAATAACGACGGAACAGCTCTGAGTCAAAATTTGGCTGGTTATAAAGAGCTTTTCCACGCCCTGAACAGGAAAACATTAACGCTCCCTGAACTTTTTTGTCTAGTTCACCAGCAGTGGTATAAGTCCTGAGAAGAAGTTCCAAATCATCTGCTGAAGTTTTGGCATCGCGCAAATGAAATTGAACTCGTTGACCTGGACGAACGCGATTGCCTATAGCAATTGCCCCTACTTGCGGATCAACCCCCACCAAATTGCGAATCAAAAAATCTCCAGGTTGCAAATTATGTTTAAATTCATCGCTAACAACCCCAATAAATAAAGAATGTTCAGCTAATTGACGATCATTTTTATTCAACGTCTTAATCAATTCTCTAAGAGATTCTAAAGGAGAACGATTAACTATTGGTTGAGCTGTATTTTCCAGTTTCCCCAACTGTAAAATAACATTATGTTCCCCTTGCGTAATTTGATAGGGCTTACCAATAGGACGACACCCTTGAGCAACAATAGATTCAACTATAATCTTTCCATTTAGGGCTAGTCCTACAGTTCCCTGATGACATAGCCTAATATCTGAACGTTCTGAAGTATAGTAAAACAAAGAACTTTGAACATTCATAATTCCTGTACTCGCTAGTCCCCCAATTTTCACCGAATCTGGATACGCAAAATCAAGTCCAGCTAACAGATCATTAATTCCTGGGAAAAAAGGATCAGATAAGAGAATAAAATGGGGGTGTTGTTCCGGAGGAACACCAACCAGTTTACTCCAAGTATCAGGGGAACTGTCGAGATCAGGTAAATTTTCAGGAGTAACATAGAAAGCTTGAACATCAATCTCTGGTAAACTGGCAACAGTAAGACTTAGAGCAGGTCCACTTTCGACCTCGATAATTTGAGTAGAATTTTCTATGCCAATTACCCCCCCTCCACTACATCCAATAAGAATGGGTAAAGATAACTTTTCTAGAATTAGGGGAATTAATCTGGGGTAATCACTAGCATAGGCTGAAGAGATGAATAAGATACCTAAATCAGGGGATTGAGATAAAGATTTCTTGACTCCGTCTATAACTTCTGTGACTGCTGCTTCTAGTGATGGACGGATAGATAAAGCATTAACCCACTGCATCTGATTGACCATATAAAATTCACAAAATTTAAAAATAACGAGTAATTATGGAGCAAGGAAAAGAATTATTAGTTAATAAACGCAAACGAGATAGAATCACTTCGGCAGTCATCTCTTAAGAGAGCAAGCAGAGAAAGAGAAATTTTGCGATTCAGTCAATTCTTAAGATACACTCTTCTTGGGAGAAGATGGAAATTAATCAAAATACACAATATCAGCAAAAGATATATCTATACCATGACATGAGTCATGAGACAGATAAATCCGTTAGGATAAACTGGACTCTCGATATCTATAAAATTCAAGTTAAGAAAACCAAGGAGGAATCATGGGTAACATCGAAAATCAAATTGAACAAGAGAGACAAAACGCTAAAATCGTTTGTAGTATTGAAGGGGACAGCTCTGGGGATTGTGCAGCCGCTTGGGATGTTGTCGAAGAGTTGCAAGCAGAAGCTTCTCACCAAAGGCAAAAACGACTTACTAAAACACTTTTTGAGACCTATTGTGATGATAATCCTGACGCGATTGAATGTCGAGTTTATGAAGACTAGGGGTTGAGACACTCGCAGATGCCGTCCTTTGCTCATTACCGATATCATAACCTAGCAGCAGTGACAATCTAACTACAGATTATTACTGCTGTTCTAGGCGTGAAAAACATCCCTTTAAAATGATTAAAGCGTTTTTTGAGGAACTTAAAACAAAATGGAAGAACTATGGTTTCGGCCTTTAGTTTGGACTGATTATCGATTAGCGATGTCATTCATCGTTATAATCCCCACAATTTTAATTATCTGGTCTCTAGTTCGACAAGCAGAAGCCATTAGTCGTCTTCTCATCATTTATTGGCGAGTGGCTAGTTTATTAATGATCACAGTCTATTTGTTGGCCCCAGCTTGGGGGGTCGAAAATTCTGCTTTTGAAAATCTTTGTGGACAAATTGGCTTTATCACCGGCTTGATCGCTCGTATTCTTATTCCTATTTCTCTTTGGTTTTGGGTGGATCTTAACGAAGAAATCAAGGATTTGCCTCTGAGTTTTCTGAAGTTGGTAGTTGTCTCCTGGCGTTGGGCAATGACAGTTTATTGTAGTGTAGGGGTAATCGTTAGTGTTCCTTTTTTGTCCTGTGCGTTTTCCCTAGACTTACTTTCAAGTCCCTTCTGTCAGGTTTGGATTGAAGCTCCTTTAGGATATCGTTCTATTATTCATAGCGATGCTACTCAAGGGTTTATCGGATTTTTAGGCTTGTTAGGATTGTCGGTCTATGTTCTTTATTTTGGCTATTTTCTTTTAATCAGACTTGGTAAACAAGGACGTCTAGCTCTTGAACAGTAAAATAGAATGGAAATAATACAAATTTAGAATTGAAAATTCAGACAAGATAATCACCTGAACTTTCTATTGATAAATAAAAAATAAAAAAAATTAAACTTTTATTTTTTGTTTTTAATTCTAAATATTTTTTTAAAAAATTTAAACAATTGAACTTCATACTCTTCAAAGCCCACACAAAGTATTACTAGTAAACACTTAAGAGTTAAGAGATTCTAATCTAATTTTTTATTTTTAAAGGCTTTTCTAGCTTTTTGATGAAAGCAACAGGTTTTAAAATTAAAGTTCCTCTAATTTCAAAAAATGCTATTCTTCTTGCTATCGATTATTTATTTATTTCCTACACACCGAAATAGCTATCAGTATTTACATGAATAATTTATTTAAAAACACATGAAATATCTTAGAAGGAAGGAGAATTGAATTGTTAATAAATTTTGGTGATACTTCCCCAGACTAATTATGCAAACTTACAGCACAAGTTTCCCTATTTCATAATTAAAATGTGACTGTCTCACCGGTTTTTTCTAAATAGAAAGTATTGCTATTTATTTAACCACATCTAGATACTTTCACAGTCAGTGCTACCGAGTATCTATTAGCTAAAATATACCGGTTTTTAACTAAGTATTTTTCTAGGTATTTATTTAGACTTTTTCTAAGATCTAGTTTTTCTAGCTTCGTGGTTAAACCTTGACTTTGTTTTCATCCCGATGTATCAAATATTATGGATACTACTTCAACCTTCGATCTCGTAGCTAGAATGATTGTCGAAAGACTTTGAGAGACTCTAGATATTGATTTTTTTGTTGTAATTGGGTAGCGATCGAGTTGCAGACTAAATCACATAAAGAAAAAACTAAAGGGTTGGCGATTGCATAAACTACATTAACCCCCTGTTGGGTTCGTGTCACAATTCCTGCCTGAGTGAGAAGTTTTAGGTGTTTAGATACATTTGCTTGTCCTAAACCCGTAATTTCGATAATCTCAGAGACATTTTTTTCCCCTCCTTTAAGAGTGCAGACGATCTGTAATCGACTAACTTCGGATAAAACTTTAAAAAAGTCCGCAATCATACCCAAAACAGCTGGAGATAAGTTAAACCTTCCAGAGTCAACCGACAATGCTATCTCTATTGCTGATCGTAAGTTAGAGCTTTGAACCATATTGCTATAAAGTTTACCAACTGAATAGTTATCTTAACTTTTTGTAGTATAGCTTAATTTACAGTTAATTTGCCATATTACTAAATAGTAGTAAGTTAAAATGATTATCAAAATAAGATAATAAAAATTAAAAGCATTGTAAATTGATCTTCTATGGAGATAGTTAGTACTGTAAAATAACAAAATAAAAATAATTTTAAATATTTTTATTAAAAAATATGCAATCGGCGGACAAAATTTTCTTGAATAAGACTTTAATAAATAAATTCGATTTATATTAACTTAATGGGAGTCACTTTAAGAAAAAGTAATTTATCTTCAGAAACTTTACGAGACACTGATCTCAGTGGAGGTTAATTGAGACTAATTTAACCGAGGTCTATTTATGCAAAATAAATTTGTATGGAGCTAATTTAACAGGGCAAAATCAACTAATTGTTATCTATTTTGCTTATTTATAGCCGACTTATCAGTAAAAAACCAATCTTGAATAAGAGGATTTAAACTATGTGGATTTATATTATGTAAATCTTAGTTTGGATATATATAGGCTAACTTGGTAAGTATTAAGTTCTAGTGAGCAAAGCTTAGTAAATAAAATTAAACGATAGTAATTTAAACAATGAAGTTCAGACTACATAATTTAAATTAAAACTAAAAAAAATAATAGAAAATCAAAGATTTGACAGAGAACATTTTTAAAATAAAAAATTTATTTAATATAAATCTGAGGAGATGATTATGCTGATATTTATTAAGTTTACATTGAGAATTAAACTGATAAATATCAGCCACTATTAATCTACATCAATAGGTTATTTTTTGAAGAAATCTCTGCTATAGTGAAGTAATGGAATTACGCGCGCGAATTTAACAGCAATGACAACCCATTTTATTACTGCCGAAGTTAAGCTTCAAGAAAATCCCTTAAAATTACAAAAAGAGATTGAAGCTGAACTTGAAAAACAAGGAGAACCTCTTCGCTGGGCAATTACGGAAGTAGACACTGAAAAACACACTGTTCATGTAGAAGGAATTATTACAAATAGCAATAAGTAAAATTCACTATAGTGATTCATCGTCCTTATACAGTCGTTTTAATTGTTCCCACCGGAATTGGAGCTGTTATTGGAGGTTATGCTGGAGATGCTCTTCCCGTTGCCCGTGCTGTTTCCCAAGTGTGTGATTGCTTAATTACACACCCCAATGTTCTCAATGGAGCACAACTCTACTGGAATCTTCCCAACATCTTTTACGTTGAAGGATATGGACTTGATCGCTTTGCTCGAGGAGATTGGGGACTGCAACCAGTTCATCAAAACAGAGTTGGTTTAATTTTGGATAAAGGCATCGAACCCGAATTAAAAATACGTCATCTACAAGTTGCTGATGCTACTAGAGCTACTCTAGGATTAGACATAACCGATTATATTCTTACCGACACTTCCCTAAACATTGAACTACGCATCGCTTCTTCTGGGACGAGTTGGGGAACTATTGGCAACCCAGATAGCTTACTCAGAGCAGCAGAGATATTAATCACTCAAGCTAAAGTCCAAGCAATCGCAGTTGTTGTTCGTTTTCCAGATAATCTTGACAGTTTAGCTCTAGATAACTACCGTCATGGTCAAGGAGTTGACCCCTTAGCAGGAGCGGAAGCGGTTATTTCCCACCTAATTGTTCGTCAATTTGGCATTCCTGCTGCTCATGCCCCTGCTTTAATGCCTTTACCCCTTGAGCCAAACCTTTCTCCTCGTGCCGCAGCTGAAGAACTTGGCTATACTTTTTTACCTTGTGTTTTAGTGGGGTTGAGTCGCGCACCTCAGTTTGTTTGTACAGGAGGAGTAGATTTTAATCCAACACTTGTAAATCATGAAATTTGGAGAAATCAAGTCGATGCAGTGATTATTCCAGAGACTGCTTGTGGAGGGAGTGCTATTCTCAGTTTCAGCCAGAGCAACACCCGCATTATTACGGTTGCAGAAAATAAAACCCAATTACAAGTTACCCCAGAGTCCCTCGGAATTCAGGCGATTAAGGTAAACTCTTATTTAGAGGCGTTAGGTGTTTTAGTCGCTCATCGTGCTGGAATCAGTGTTAGTGCCTTGCATCCTACTGTCTCATCCCTTAATTGTTTTTCTAAAACTCGTGACTAATCCTAACTCGTCTGAAATAGAACCGTTAACTCGTGAGCAAATTTTAGTGGTAATGGGGGTAACAGCAGTTATTCTCTTAATTGTTGCCAAAGTTTGGCAAAAAGTGTGGTCTGTTACTTTACTAGATATTCAATTAACCCCCAACGCTCTTTTTGGTGGTTTAGGGGTGGCAGGGGGAATTATTGTTACTAGTAGCATTATTTATCATCTCTGGCCAGCCTATCGTCAAAGTGCAGATACTTACTTTAAATTGGTAATTCGACCATTAATTTGGTCAGATTTAATTTGGTTAGGATTATTACCAGGACTAAGTGAAGAATTGTTGTTTCGCGGGGTAATGTTGCCCGCATTGGGATTAAATTTGCTGGCAGTGATTATGTCAAGTGTTATCTTTGGAGTGCTTCACTCAAGTGGAGCGCAACAGTGGCCTTATGTAGTTTGGGCAACAATAGTAGGATTTGTGTTAGGTTATATTGCTTTAGCGACGGGGAATTTAGCAATTCCTATTGTAGCTCACATCATTACTAATTTAGTATCGAGTGGCTTGTGGAAAATTGGTAAGTCGGTAAAAATACCTTCTAATTAACAGTTAATAGTTAATATATGAAAATTCAATTTCGAGAATTTAATCCTTTTGATTTATGGATTTGGTTAAAGTTTAAAACTATTCCTTCATCTATGGAAAAGCAATATATAGAAGAAGTATTTGATTCCTGGTTTTATTTAGGAAAGTTGGGGGCATTTAACGCCGAAAATTTACAAGTGCAAAACCAGGGAGTTGATATTAGTTATATGGAATATGAGACGAGTACAGCTAACAGTGTTATGATGGCTCCCATGCACAATATGACAGAGTTTCAATATCAAGGAGTTTGGGGACGCTGTTGGTTCGATTTGGGAACTAGTGATTTAATTGCTTTGGATATTTTGATTAATGCTTTAGATCAATTAAGTAAAGAATATGTCACTATTAATAAGTTGATTATTGGTGGTGAGAATGAAAATTGGAGGGTTGACAACAAAAATGAATCAATGTTTACTGAAAACTAAGTATCAGAATTAGTCTCGTTTTTTAAACTTAAAAAGTTAATAATAGTTCTTAAAAAGAATAGACTTAGTTAAGTGGAAAAGTTTAAAATCTATATAAATATCATTATTTCATAATAATAAATTTTGATAACTTTTCCACAAGTTTTCCACAGATTTTATTGGTTGATTGAAATACAGCCAAACTATATCGAAGAAAATGGAAAGTTTTTTGATAATTATCTAAAGAGGTATTTTAAGGACAAGCGCATGGCAACGTTACGACTTCGACAACTGGGCAAATATTTGCGTCCTCATTGGAAACAAGTGTTGTGGGGAACAGGCACATTATTTGTTGTTAACGCTCTAGGAGTTTATATTCCCCTACTAATTCGAGATAGTATCGACGATTTACGTCAGGCATTTAGTTTTGAGCAAGTATTATTATATGTTGTCCTAATGTTAGTTCTAGCGACTATTATGTGGGTAATTCGCATGATCTCGCGCCTTATAATTTTTGGAGTGGGTCGTCAGGTAGAATTTGACCTCAGACAAAGGATATTTGAGCATTTACTCACCCTAGAACCTGCCTACTTTTCTACTAATACCTGCGGCGATTTAATTAACCGAGCTACTAGTGATGTAGACAATATTCGTCGTTTGGTAGGCTTTGCAGTATTAAGTTTAATTAATATGATTTTTGCCTACGCCCTAACTATTCCGGCGATGTTGGCAATTCACATTCCCTTAAGTTTATTGGCTATTGCCGTCTACCCAGTAATTCTGTTTACAGTACAGATCTTCAGTAGACAATTACAAACTCAACAGTTGAAGGTGCAAGAAGGACTATCTGAGATTAGTGAATTAATTCAAGAAGACATCGGTGGTATGGCTTTAATTAAAATTTATGCCCAAGAAGCCAACGAAATCCGTGCTTTTGACCAACTAAACCAAAAACTACTAAGGGCTAACTTAAAACTTGCCCAAATTCGTAATTTTCTCTTCCCTATCATTGAAGGACTATCATATATCAGTCTATTACTACTTTTAACTTTTGGAACTAAAGCAATCACTGAGGGAACTATAAGCATTGGAGACTTCATTGCTCTGATTATCTTAGTAGAACAGTTAGTGTTTCCCACAACTTTACTGGGATTTACAGTTACTGCCTATCAACGAGGAGAAGTGAGTATTGATCGAATAGCAGCCATCTTTCAGGCAAAACCAAAAGTTCGCGATCAAGACAAACTTAAATCTATCTCCTCATCAGAGATTAAAGGTAAATTAGTTGCCATTAATCTCAGCTATACTTATCCTGGGGCAAAAACACCAGCTTTGAACAAAGTGAACGTGATAATTAATCCTGGGGAAACGGTAGCCATTGTTGGTCCAATTGGTTGCGGAAAATCCACATTAGCGAATACATTACCTCGTTTACTTGAGATTGCCCCAGGACAATTATTTTTAGATGATTATGATGTCACTGAGTTACCTTTAGCCCAATTACGAAGGGCAATCGCCTATGTTCCCCAGGATAGCTTCTTGTTTAATACTTCTATTGAAAATAATATTCGTTATGGAGACCATCTCAAAGAACGATATGAAGTAGAATTAGCGGCAAAACAAAGTCATATTCATCAAGAAATTATAAATTTACCTCAAAAGTATGATACTCTTGTCGGAGAGCGAGGTATTACCCTTTCAGGCGGTCAACGACAACGTACCGCTATAGCTAGGGCTTTATTGATGGATGCTTCAATATTAATCTTAGATGATGCTCTATCGAGTGTTGATAATAAAACTGCTACCCAGATTTTAAATAGTCTTTCTAAGGGACAGGGTAAGACTGTAATTTTTATTACTCATCATCTATCGGCTGCAGCGCAAGCAGATCGTATTTTAGTTATGGATGAGGGAAAAATTGTTCAAATAGGAACTCATCAAACCTTGTTGCAACAACCTGGGTTGTATAAGTCTCTTTGGAATCAACATAAATTTGAGAAAGTGTACAATTAAAATTTTGAAACTTTTTTAAAAGTAGCTAAGGAAGAGTGCTGAGAAAGAAAAATAATAAAATTTGACGCTTACTTACCTAAACTTGACTGTAAATTGTTTAGCTATTTAGCTTTATTGCACCAGTGTAAGCTCCGAGTATAACTCAAAGATAAAAACTTTTAGACAAATTTAATTGCCAATCCTACTAGGTAACGATCTTATAAAAATGATAACTACCCTTAACTGTTAATCTCAGTTTCGTTATAACTCCAAAATCTATTCCAAATTAACTCCATTTATATCGAAATAAATAAACCCTGATAAATTGTACTACTGAGGAGTAAAACTAACTTTCTATCCAGCTTAAATTAGGGAAAAAACTCGTTTTCTAAAGTCTATTTAATAAATAATTTTAGGATAAACTCTCGCAACTTCATAGATTTTATAATCAGTACACTAAAACTGATAATGAACATCTTGAGTATGGAGTTAATTGGTCAATTTATGAACATTAATAACTTCTTTTTTGACAAAGGGAAAATTATTAGAAATTCTCAATAAAAACTCTACTTAAATAACTTAATAGAGGTTTAAAAATGACCTTATAATTATAACACTGTTATGCTTAAATTAATTCTTATATTAGTTAGTTAAGAGTAAATGTAATTAAGATAAGATAACTGCTGCACATTTTGAAAATAATATTTAGATTTTTTTTAAAAAAGTATAATCAAGCTGGACTAAATTTACTATGTAAAATTACCGGATACAATGCCAATTTTTATTGTCTTTAATTTATCATCAATAATTTCCAAAGTTACTTAATTAAATCAGGTAATAGTTACTTTAACTTGATAATTATGTTAGCTTGTAGTTTTCTAGTTGCAATAAGTTTTTTTGTTTAGTTAGCTAATTTAAATAGTATTGATACTCAGTTATTTTTTTGATCGGTGCATTTTAAGATAACTAAAGAAACTAGTTATCTCTTATATACCTGCTTTAATTTAAAATTTTATTTTCTGTTTAAACATAAACTTCTTCTATAAAAAGGAATATATCTGCTACTAATTTAGGCTATAACATTAATTAATCAATTACCCTTATATAAGGTATTTTAAAATTTAAACTGATATCTTTAATTATAGTAAAAATTTCTTTACTATAGACAATAGCTATTTTGCCATCTTTTTATTTCTATGACTTCTATGCTTACTATATTTGTCTAATATCAACTTAAAGTACAGAACAATAAATTTATCATTTTATAATAGATTTATTGTAAATTGCCAATAATTTTAATATCTGAAAATTTTTATATTTATTCTAGTAATAGTTTTAGATTATTAAGTCAATATATCCTATTAAAAGTTTATTTAATCGGACATAAAGTAATTGTAATCTCTATAAGCCACAGCTTATGTTTTGTTTTTTTCTGTTATATATATAAAAATTACTACTGTAACGAAGAAGTAGGAAATTTTAATTAACTCTTTAATTAAGAGATATTTAAGTAATTACGGATTAATTCAATCTAAAGCAAATACTTACTAAATAAGTTTATAATATATAAATACAACATTTTTATCTTGATTTAAAGCTAAAAATATCTTTATTTAAGATATTTTCTAGTGTTATCAACCAACAGTCTTCATAAATTTCCATAGAGAAACTTCTCATTATGAGTTGACATTAATTTTAAGAAATACTAAAATTACGTCTAGTACTCGATCTTAGACTAATTTATAAAATTTAAGCATAAAGATCTAATAATTTAGAGCGAAAATAATTTTTTTCTTCAAAATTTTTATATTTTATATATTCCTATATTTTTTAACCGTTTTTTACGACTGGCACTGATTAATATTCTCTCTAATCTAATGGTTCCCTTTGCAGAGTTTTTCAATATTGCCTTTTTAGTCAATCTAGAAGCGATTCATCATCTAGCTGGCGTAACTTTATCTACAGTTTTTTTAACTATTTTTACCGTGCCTTGGGATTTATTCGTACGGGAACAATAAGGTTAACGGCCCAAGCTGTCGGGTGTAATTGTAAAGATGATGTGCTGCTAGCCTTGCTACGAAATGGACTATTAGCCTTAGTTTTGGGATTAGGAATTCTTCTCTTACAGTATCTATTAAAAGTATTAGGCTTTTTCCCTCTTCAATACAGCCCCAATAGTTAAAGCATCTGCCCAAGCTTACTATGATGCACAAATTTTAGGTGTACCAGTGATTTTTCTTAATTTTGTCCTTATTAGCTGATTTTTAGAACAAGAACAAATTGAAAAGGTTTTGTTGATGTCAATCATAGGAAATAGGGCTAATATTGTCTTCGATTATCTATTCATTGTACGTTGGGGCTTGAAAAGCAGTGGTGTAAGGTGAGTAAACAGCTTAAACAGAGTACTTTTAACCAAACTTTAATCCTCAACAGAGATCTATTTATTTGTACTTTAGTTCTTCATGTCTGCCTTTTCTATATTTACTAATTTAAGTACAGGTATGGGAACGAACATCTTAACTGAAAATGCTGTGTTATTACAGATATTTTCTTTGGCAATGTATTTAATTGATAAATTAGCTTTTACCACAGAATTTTTAACTACAAATTTTACAGAAAAAGTAGTTTAACAAGATTTACTTCCTCTGTTCCAATTGGCAGGAACAATTAGCTTAAGTGTTGGACTAATATCAGCTATAGTTCTTGTGTTTTTTCCCAACCCTTATTTACCTTACTAACCAATCATCAGGAAATATTTCCTTCTTTTAATTCTCGTGTTTATTGGCTTTTATCTGTACTAGGATTTAGTTCGATTGCCTTTATTGTAGATAGCTATTTTCTAGGACTAGCTGAAGGAGCAATCTTAGGTAAGACAGCTTTGATCTCTACTTTCTTTGGGTTTATTCCTTTAGCTATTATTGCTTGGCATTTAAACAATAATGATTTATTATAGTTGACGCTATCTTAACTTCATCGTATTCAGAGTTGTTTTACTCGGTTAAAAAATTCCCGAAACACTATAAAAATTAATTTTTATAAAAAAATATGTTGGAAGATAAATGGCAAATAATACCTTTTTCATTAATTCCTCAGTGGTTTCTAACAATTGTTAAATCCTATACTCCTAATTCTGATGGAAAACATGTTGCCCAAATATTATGGAAACGAGGAATTAAAAACAAAGATGAACTTATAGCTTTCATTGATCCTGATGTCTATCATCCAACTAGTCCTTTTGCTTTTGGAGAAGAAATGAAATGGGCAGTTAAACGCCTTAAAAAGGCTTATAACAATCAAGAAAAAGTAACGATATGGGGAGATTTTGATGCTGATGGAATTACCTCAACTAGCGTTCTTTGGGAGGGACTAGGGCAATTTTTTCCTCCTCATCTTCAACTTGACTATTATATCCCTAATCGTATTACAGAATCTCACGGATTAAATCGTCAAGGAATTGAAAAATTAGCAGCATCAGGAACTCGGTTAGTTGTGACTTGTGATACAGGGAGTACCAACTTAACTGAGATTGACTATGCTAATGAGTTAGGTATTGATATGATTATCACCGATCATCATGCTTTACCTGATACTCGTCCTCCTGTTATTGCTATGATCAATCCTCGTTGCCTTAGCACAAATCATCCCCTATTTAATTTATCAGGAGTAGCAGTAGCCTATAAATTAGTCGAAGCGTTTTATCAAAAATTACCTGATGTTCCTAAAGAACCGTTAGAACAATTATTAGACTTAGTTGCTATAGGATTAATTGCCGATTTAGTTGAGTTAAAAGGAGATTGTCGTTATCTAGCACAAAAAGGTATTCAACACCTACAAAAACAGCGACAACTTAGCACCCGTCCAGGAGTTGCTAAATTATTAGAATTATGTAAAAAAAATGGTGATCGCCCCACTGATATTTCTTATGGTATCGGACCCAGAATTAATGCCATTAGTCGCATTTATGGAGATGCTACATTTGGGGTTGAGTTATTAACCAGTCGTGATATAAAACTTTGTCACGAACTTGCTTTAAAAACTGAATTAGCTAATGCAAGGCGCAAAGAAATACAACAAAGAGTTTATAAAGATGTTAAAAAGAAACTATCTCAAATTGATTTATCAACCGTGGGAGTTATTGTTTTAGAAGATACTCAATGGGATAGTGGAGTTTTAGGATTAGTTGCCGGAAAAATTGCTCAAGAATATAATCGTCCAACAATTTTATTAACCGTAACAAAAACAGGTAATGAAGCCCAAGCTGAAGTCATCAAAATGGTTAGAGGTTCCGCGCGCTCAGTTAATCAAATAGATTTATATAAATTAGTAGATTCTCAACAAAATTTGTTACATCGTTTTGGAGGACATCCTTTTGCTGCAGGGTTAAGTTTACCTCTAAAAAATCTAACTTTATTTAAAGAAGGTATTAATCAACAATTTCGACAAAAAATAAATAATATCAATTATATACAAACAGCGGTTGAAGTAGATTTAATTGTTACTGTTGTTGACCTAGGACAAGATTTATTTCGAGAACTAAAATTATTAGAACCATGTGGAATAGGTAATTCTACCCCTAAGCTTTTACTAAAAAATTGTTGGTTTGATAATATTTGGAATAAGAATATTGAGGACACAAAAAGAAATAAAATACAATACATAAAGACAGTTTTTGAGATTCATGATTTTTCTACCAAAAGAGGATTTCCTGGAGTTTGGTGGGAACATTATAAAGATGAACTTCCTTTTAGTAAACCTCAGGATGCAATTGTTGAACTATACTTTAATTCTTATTCTAAACGTTATGAAGTTAGATTGATTGCTATCAGAGACTATATAACTGATATTGAAATTGATCAAAATACTAACAATGACAATTGTTTGTTAGATTGGCGTAATAAAGAATTTTTGGGAAAAGTAACTACTAAAATTAAAGTATTACAAGAATGTCCTAAGAGTTGGGATGAGCTATTAAAAATATATCATCAAACTCAACAGAAAAAACTTAAACTTGCTCTTGCTTATAATTCACCAAAATACATAAATTCTCTACAAGTTTGGCGACAATTATTAGGAATTGCTAAGTATTATAGTCGTACTCAAGATCTTATCAATATAGGACAAATGAGGATGAAATTAGAACTAAGTGATTACACCCTAAAACTTGGATTGGCAACCTTATATAAATTAGGATTTTATTGTAAAATAATAGACGATAAACTTAAGTTTGTCTGGAACAATAAAATTGCTAATAATGCAGAAAAAAAAGTAAGTCAATTTCTAGAAGTGGTTGAAGAAGAACAATTCCAACATAGATATTTTTCTGAAATTTCTCTTGAATGCATCCAAGAAAAAATTTCTACTAGTAATATAAAAAGATAATTATAATCTATTACTGATAGTAGATTATAATTATTTGTAGTAATACAAATTACGAATAAAATCATGAAATCTCTAACATATTTAATGACCACAATAATGATTGCTTTCTGGTTAGTAATAGTTGCTATTTTTTCTATTCAAAATATTACTGAAATTTCTTTAAATTTTTTAATTTTTAAATCTATTAAACTTCCTATTGGAGTATTATTATCTTTCTGTGTAGGGGGGGGAATGATTTTAGGAGCACTAGTTACTCTGTTATGGGAACATTCTAAGTATTTAACTAAAAGACATTTAAGGAAAACTTCTCAGGAAGTTGATGATTTTTAATGTAAATAATATACATGTTAGGCTATTCTGCGATTACAAATCGTAGAATTACATCAGATAATTAAATAGTTAACTAAACGAATTATTCTGAGAATTAATTTAACTTTTTTCTATTTTTTAACCTTATATAATTGTCAGCTATTATAAATTATTTCTTAGTTTTTTTATACTTCTCGTATAATTCCATATCTTTTTCTCTTTTAAAGAATCTATCTAGAAATTGTTTTTCTAATTGTATTCTCTAATAGATTCATTTAATCTACCATTTTTTAAATTTATATTCTCTAATATTTAGAGCTAATAGGTTTAGACAGAATAGTTTTTTGATCTTGGATGTTCTGGAGATATTTTAAAATTAAGAGTTAACTTTAATAGTATTTACTATTTGCAATTAGAAAGGTTTTTTTAAAAAAGTCTGTTATCTGAACAATTATTTTTTCAACTACTTTTTGTTTTAGATTTATTTAGAAAAACCTATTTACTATTGGTAAATTTTATAAAATTTAAATAAAATACTCAATTGCTAAGGACAAATAAATAGTTTATTTTTTTTGAAAAAATTGTTATCAACAATACAAATGATTAAATGTTCATTGACTGTTTTAAAAAATAAAACTTAATAGTCATTAAAATAAGTGTATTGCAGTAAGTTAAAATAAAATTTTTAACTATTTTGTCTTCTTTAAAATAAATATTTTTATTTTTATCTAAAATAGTATCCAATTTTAATTAGACACTATTTTCTTTGACTTGTTGACTCTTTTATTTTAACTATATTGCAATACGTAAAATGTTATTGACTTATTTCCATAATATTTTTCTTGACGAATTTCCAATCCATTGATTGCTATTGCTTGCCATAATTTAGGATTATGTTCTACTGCAATTTCTCCATCTTTTCTTAAGAGTTTATGAGTTGCTATTGCTTCTAAAACAGGTTGATATAACTTACTAGCATAAGGCGGATCAAAATAAATATGATTAAATTGTTGTCCTTCTAGGGTTTTTAGTATTTTAAGAATATCACCTTTAATTACTTTAAAGTTTTGATTTTCTGCAGCAAATTTCTGCCAATTTTGCTTAATGATTTTACACGCTTTCCCATACTTTTCAATTCCTATTACTTCACTTGCACCACGACATAAAGCTTCTGCACCCATTGAACCATTTCCTGCACATAAATCTAGCCAACGACACTCGATAATTGAACCTTGCCAAATATTAAATAAAGCTTCTCTAACTTTAGCAGATGTAGGACGAGTTAATTGTCCAGGTAAAGTAGTTAATAATCTATTTCCATAAATCCGCATTCTAGTTAATAGTTAATTATAGAGACATTGATTATAAATTACCTATAAATCCAAAAAGTTTAGCTAAACTCCCCAAAACACAGCAATTATCAATTAATACCACACGACTAATTAAGATCTTGACTATCTAAGCATTTTCTTAAACTATTCATTATCTTTTCTTATTTTACTTATCCTAATTGCAAAATATTAGAATATAAGTTTATTTTATCTATCTTAAATAGAATTCAATCATATCTAAAAAAACTATTAATTGTTTTAAGATATCTTTAAGTAAGTCAGTGGCTGCAACTGAAGTCTGATTTGTAATTTTTTTATCTCAAAATATAATTAAAAATTATATTCATTTGACTAAATTAACAAAATTAGATAGAAGCTTTAAGCCATGATTTGAAGATTTTTCAGGGTGGAATTGTACTGCTATTAAATTATCAGAAGCAATTGCTGCTGTTACTGTTTGACTGCCATGAGTAACTGTTGCCGCAGTAACAGTTACATCAACTGGATCAACATAATAAGAGTGGACAAAATATAGATAAGGATCAGGAGGTAAGCCTTGCCATAAACTTAAATTAGGTTGAGTAAATTCTAATTGATTCCAACCCATCTGAGGAATAGTAAGATTAGGTTCAGAACGAAAACGACGGACCTTTCCAGGAATTATTCCTAACCCTGGTTCTTTCCCTTCTTCAGAAGAATCAAAAAGAATTTGTAACCCTAAACAAATTCCTAAAAAAGGTTTCTTATCAGCAATTGCTTGGTTAATGGGATTAACTAAATGACGCGCCCGCAGATGTTGAACTGCCGGATCAAAAGATCCTACCCCAGGTAAAACAATTCCAGCAGCTTTAGCAATTTCATTAGGAGAATCAGTAATTTTGGGGGTCATCCCTGTTTTTTCGATTCCCTTACAAACAGAGTGTAGATTTCCCATGTCATAGTCAATAACTGCAATAAAGTCCATGTTGCAAGATTTAATAGAATAGATTCTTTAACCCCATTTTAGGATATAAAAAACCATAACGAGGATTGTCTTAACTTCATTTCAAATTTGGCTATCTCATCCAGTCTCTAGTTCGTCGAAGATTTTTTTAAGATATGTATAAACTCAAGCTATAAAAAAATGTTTGAATATGTAAATAAATTCAACTTAAAGCAGTAATTCTTAACAGAATAGCTGAAATGCGTTAACAATTAATCTTAAAATAGAATTCTAGAAGACTAGAGGACAGATTTAAAACAACGATTAAACCCCAAAAATAATTTTTTAATCATTTAAGACATCTATTAGTTATCAGGCAGTAAAATTAACTCTCTAGAAACTTTATTTTTTAGTAATATGATATTTACAATAATTAAATTATCTCAGTCATGGATTATTTATTTATGTCTTTATTTCGAATAAAAAAATATATCTTGAGACTAGTTCTAGATTTTTATTATCTTTAAAAAACTATTCTAACTCTAATGTATTAGAATAACTTCTTATTTGAAAGAGATAAAAAATAAAGATATAGAAAATAAAAATTACAAGTAAATTTACACCTGAGAATAATTTATATATTTATATATAGAACAAAATTCTAAATTATCATTTAATCGTTAGCAGTTACTTGATGAAAAAACAAGTCGCTTTTTTATCAAGTAATAAATACCTCTTTAAGAGAATTTTAAAATAAACATTAAATACTTTTATCTAAGTAATTAATAAATTGCTAATATTTTATATACTGTTTGAATAAGTTAACTAATAACTATTGATGGTAGTTAATGTAGTTTATCCATCATGAGTTAATTTTCGATTTCGAGACTGTTCCTAAACAAAATCTTAAACAAGGCACATTAAGAAAATACAATTCATTAGGTGATTTATCTGTTTATAAAAAGTTTTCTATAAATTCTTTAAAGTAAAAACAACTTGACCAATTTGCTGATCTTAATTATACTTCTTTAATTTAGGTAAAAGTTTATTAAATCTAAAAGATTAGAATAATTAACTTGATTCATTATTCATCTAAGCAATTGAGGCATTTTTCCTAGTAATCCTGTCATTAATTGTAAAGAAAAACGTTTAACTAAAGGACAAGTATTAATCAACCATAATCCCAACCGACGCAAAATCATTAATGGCCACCACTGATTAGAAAATAAACGATTCAAAAAGTCAGTAAACCCTAATATGATCCAATTTTCGTTTCTGCGCCAGCGTTCATAACGTTTTAATACCTTTAAACTTCCAATATCTTCTCCTTGTTGATGGGCTTTTTGTAAAATTTCTGCTAAAGCTGCCACATCTCGAATCCCTAGGTTTAACCCCTGTCCCCCCAAAGGATGACAGCAGTGTGCTGCATCTCCGACTAGGGCGAGTCTATGGTCTGTATAGCGTTCACTTTGCATTAACTGAACCGGAAATATAAAACGATCGCTGACTAATTCTAATTCTCCTAAAAGCCCTCCAGTCCGTCGCTGTAACTGACTTAAAAACTCTGTTTCGTCTAATTCCCTAATCGCTTTGGCTTGGGCATGAGGGGCTGTCCAAACGATCTGACAACGATTTTCAGGAAGGGGTAAAATTCCCATAGGTCCTGAATACCAAAACCGTTCAAATGCCATATCATTGCTCGGGGCATTATGTTTAACGGTGAAAGTAACACAAGACTGCCAATATTTCCACCCTTTAGTTTTAATACCTACTCCCAAACGCATTGGCGATTGTGCTCCGTCGGCTCCTATCACTAATTTACTACGGATTTGTTGTAATTTTCCCTCCACCTCAACCTTGACTACCGCCTCTGTATCTTGATAGTCGACGGCTATAACTTCAGCCGGAGATAACCATTGAATTTCAGAGGAGTCGGCAATTGCCGTTTGTAGGGTTTCTAGGATCACTTGATGTTCTCCCACATAGCCCAGATAATCTGTTCCAAGATCGGTAGTCTGGAACTCAACTACCTGTGGATAATCGGCATCAGAAAGGCGAATAGAGCGAAATTTTCCAACTTTGGGCAGTATTTTTTCCCAGATACCAATTGCATCTAAGATGCGCACAGACAGTAATGATAGAGCATAAGCTTGAGGTTTGCTGGCGGCTTTCACGTTGACCTGAGCTTCAATAATAACGATTTTTAACCCAGATGTTTTAAGGGCTGTAGCTAAAGTGGTACCAACAATTCCTCCTCCCACAATAGTAAGATCGTAGTCTGTAGTGTGGTTAGAAAGTGAAACAGAGGAGCTTAGCTGAGCGACAGTCATTTTTAAGTATTTCTTCAGAAAAGTACTAAAAAATATACACTTTAAAGCACTAAAAAATATATATCTTATAATTGTGGCGTGAATTTTCTGAGGATGCAAGGTCATTAATTTTCATCCTCATTTAGGAGGGAGTATTTTGGCAGACCATCAAATTAAAATTTAACTGCCCGTAGAGGATTAATGTCTGATGTTTGACGTCTGACTTCTACAAAATTAGCTACTCCAATTCTTAACAATAGCCCCACAAGAGTCCCTAAACTAACATTTAGGGTTAATTTAGGCAAAATAGAAGTCTTTTCTTTTTCAGGGGGAGTAATCAACTGCTAAGGAGCTATTTTTTGGTTAACGGCTTTTATATTCATCTTTTGAGAAATGGTCAGGAGATGAGTCAGACCATTGTTAGCCATAGTCAGTTTTTGCTGTAAATGATCATACTCATGAATAAAGATAGATATTTTTTTGATTTTATACTAAAAACTTTTCATTTCTTTGGCAATAGCTATCTTTCTCATGTGCAAAACTTCAATTTGATTGGCTACCTCGATGAGTTGCTGTTAAAGAGATAAACGTAAGTTACTAGGGGATATCCCAGAATGTTCTAGATTAATATCTTGGTTTTCCAAAGCTTTTGAAGTTTATTGTTGTAAGGATTTCATAAAATTGGTTTTGTATCTTTAATAACTTCAATTGCAGGACTTTTATGTAAAACTTTTATAAAAAAAAGTCCCCAATTCTTTAGAAAGTTCAATGTCCACTGTCTGAAGTTAATAGATAAAATCTTGATAACGATATGATTCATTCAATACACTGACAACAATCCTCTCTTGAGGAGATAATCCTAGATCCTCTTATAAAGAATTACATAGTACCTGGGTTTCTTTAATTTTGGTTTTAGTATTTAAATTTAAACTTTTCAATAGGTTAAGTTTTTTAAAAAATTCTTGGTATTTTTGTTGAGGCTCTATAAAACTATATTACTGACGCAATCGTTGTATTTACCTTTAAGTTTTGCTTATTTCCTGACTTGATTAGGAAATTTGTGACTGAGCAAATTTTATTTCTTGGTTAGCTCAGATATTTTCATACTTATTGCCCTAATCGATATACAATTCAGCTGGAAGAGCTAAGATTAAGGCAAATTTTTTGAGGATCCTCATGTTTAAAAAATTACTTCCATAATCTTTACCCTTTTTAAGGGTTAAATGGTCAGAGAAGTTTCCTTTGCCTAAACTAGACTATGGTGCCCTAAATCATATTATTTTACCGAGTAATTTTTGATAAAATTGGCTGCAATACACTATAACTTTTTATGACTTTGATGTTTGTCTTTAAATCAATTTGTGTTTTAGGATTTCTTTTGTTGTTAAGTCCTTCTAATAATATCTGAAAACGCCCTCAACAAATAGGAGCTTGTTGCACCGTTCACGTAATTACCGTTATTGCCATCTCCAAAGTTAGAGAGGAAATTAATGGCTGATGATGTCCAGTCATCTCTTTAATATACTGTCAAATATCCTATTTTTTTATCTAAATTGAGTGCTTAATTACCCTTTTTAAATAAAAAACTTTTCGGTTATCTTTATCTTCTAAGGGAATAAACAAGTTTCTATAACTATTGTTTATAGGAGGTTTCCTCACAACATACTGACATTTGATATTAATATATGATTAGTATCGAACACAAGATTAAGCTTAGGCGTCTGCTCCAATGATTATGCTCATTGGAGCAGACAATTTAAGCCATTACAAGAAATAGACCTTTAAACATACTTTATACTTTGTTAGTGGTTATTAAACCAATCTAAACTTAATGAGAATTGTCTATATAAACTTATGTATAAGAAACAAAAAATTTCTTATTTATTAAGCTCACAATGGACAGTAAAATGAAAGACCTAGTGATGGTTACACTTTTAAGTTTTAAATTACAAAAATAAAGAAAAATAAGTTTTTATAGAAATGATTATCTCTTGCAATCTCCAAATATATTTTTAAATTAATGCCAAATAATTAAAGAACCAGGCTCTTTGTCCAGTACGATAACACATCTAGAAGAAATCAATTATCAAGAAGCAGACATATAGACTTAGTCAATAAGTGGAAGTTCTAACTATGGCTCATGAGAATTTTCAACATCTTCTCCCCTAATATTTCTGGTTGTTCTACCATAGACATATGACCACAATTAGCCAGTTCAATCACATTACTCCCTTGAACCTCAAAAAGAGGATGAAAACTAGCTAAATAGCGAACATATTTAGGCTCCATTACCGTGTCCTTGTCCCCAGCCAAAAAATAAACAGGTTGTTGCAAACGGGATACTATTTGGGGAAGTAAGTGAACTTCAGTCTCTGTTGTCGAATCAAGTAAAGATCCCAAAGCAGCTTGAGGATCTGCCTTAAGCAAATCTAGAACTCGTTGTCGCCCCCAACGTCTTTCTAAAGGACGAGCTATCATAAGACGAGAGAAAAGTACATCAATCAGAGGCACATAGGATAGCCAACCTGGTCGACGTTTAATTAACAGTTCTCCGGCTAAGCGAAACCGTTCGAATTCTTCCTTAAGATAAATTCCGCCTCCTGAATTTAGACAAATAACTCCCTGAACAGTTTCAGGACAAACATCAGCCCCCCACAAAGCAATACTACCCCCCAAAGAATGGCCGATAAGCCAAGCTCTCTTAATAGCAAATTTTTGTAGTAGAACACTCAAGTCTTGGGCATAAGCCCCTAAGGCGTAAGGAGAGCTACCATTCGTCAAACTGGGATTAGCTCGTTGAAATGAATTTCTCCAGTCGATTACTCTATCTCGATTTAAAGTGTCTCGAATTTGCTGAGAGTCACCGAACCCTCGGAGATCATAAATTAGACAAGGATAGTTAGGTGCTAATTGTTCAATTAACGGAAGCCAATATTGACGGCTCAATAACCACCCATGAATAAAAATAAGTACAGGGGTAGATGGTTGAAAAGACGGGGATGTTAGCTCATAGGCGTGAGGAACTCCCAAAATGTCGATGGTTGGCATGTTTTTATCCTAACCTGATGAGAAGGCCTTTTGCTCGATATAATGATTTAAGAAAAAATTTACAATTTGGTGTCCACTTAAAAACTACCCGGATAGCCTAAATCCAGTATAAATTAAAGAGAACATCAAAGCTTAGCCGTGTCGGCATGGTCTTTTGGAAACGATTGTTTAGTAACTCTTCTGATTCAGTCACCTCTGCTCTAACTTCGAAGTTCAACGGAGAACTCCTAGACATAAAAGGCGAGACAAACAGTCAACGGCACATTTTCTTAAGTACTGAAAGGGACATTAATCTCTACGAACTCGAGAAATTATGTGATGCTGTTGGCTGGGCGCGTCGTCCCCTAAGAAAAGTAAAACAAGCCTTAAATCATAGTTTTCTCGTAGTCTCTATGTGGGAAGTTGAGAAAAATCAGAAGCGTTTGGTTGGATTTGCTCGTGCAACCTCCGACCACGCTTTTAACGCCACGGTTTGGGACGTAGTTGTCCACCCAAGTTGCCAAAATAAGGGACTTGGAAAAGCTTTAATCAAATATATGATTCACCAACTTAGGAATAAAGACATTAGTAATATTACTCTGTTTGCTGATCCTCAGGTAATAGATTTTTATCGTCGTCTGGGATTTGTTTCAGACCCTGAGGGCATTAAAGGGATGTTTTGGTATCCCAATTAGAAATCTTTGAGAATTAAGATTAGACTCTCATGAGATAAAAGTTTTAGGTTAACCTCTGGAGAGAACTCTTGATGATTTTCGAGTATCTAGGCTATAATAGACGAGCGCGATGCGGGATGTAGCGCAGCTTGGTAGCGCGCCTGCTTTGGGAGCAGGATGTCGCAGGTTCAAATCCTGTCATCCCGACTTTAACTGGATTACCCGCAACTGCACTGTCTTTAATGTTCCATCACCCCTATGAATATAGGTTTGTTATGATTAGATAGAACTGGGTAGGAACTCGGTTATAGCAGAGTCTGTCCTACTGTGGGTAAAGGGCCGGTTGTGTGTTTAAAAAACTCTGAATCTCAGTGACCTCGAGCAGCTTTGCTACTATGAAAACAATAGATTCATAAGAGATAGATGCTCTAAACCTGTACCAAAAAACTTAGTTAATTTTCGAGGTTAACTTCTATGAAATCATTCATCCGTAGCAGTGTCATCCTAGGATTAGTTGGAAGTTCTGTTCTTATTTCCTCTTTGTTAGATTCTAGTCTAAATGTTTTGGCATTAACCCCAAAACAAATTGTAGAGAAACTCAATCAAATTCCTGTATTTACTATTGGTAACAGTAATGAGATACTATTGTCTACCGAAGATGACAGACGAGCATTTGTCACTTACCTAAGTCATCAGGATGCTCAGCAGGTTGTCAAGGAAATCACTAAAGAAAATCCTGAAACTAAAGTGGAAGTAATTACTATTCCTTTAGGTCAAGTTTATGAATTACTAAAAAATAAGGAAAAAAGTCAATCCCAAGAACCTCCCGATTTATTTACCTTTGTCCCTTTAAAAGCACAACTTAAATCAGCTTTGTCAATTCTTAGAGAAGAAGATCCTAATATTGAAAGTTTTCCTGGAATTCCTTTATTTTATGGAATGGTAAAAGTTGATAAACAGGATACTTTTCTATCTGTACAAGACGGAAAGGAAAGTTTTACTCCTTTTTACTTTGAGAGAGAATCTCTCCAGAAGTTAATTGAAAATATTAGACTAAAACAACCTGAGTTTGCTTCATCTATAAAAGTTAAGGTAACCCCATTGGGAGGAATTGTTTCAGCCTTTGAAAGTGACGATAAAAAGAAAGAAGACTTTGTAAAAAGTGTTATTCTCGTCCCTTCTCAAGAATCAGCTAAGAAGGTGTTAGAAACATCAAAACAAAATCAGCAAGCAAAGTAGAAATGAAAAGGCAAGTGATGTCATTAATTTCTTAACATAAAAAACAATTTCTCATCAGTTTTTAAGAAGTATCAAATTGTCATAAAAATATGAAAACTTTAATTCGTTGGGGTGCCACTTTAGGGTTAGTTGCTAGTGCAATTTTGTATTCTGGCTTCAATCAATCGCGTTCAGCTTTTGCCTTGCCTCAAGAAGAAATTTTCCAGATGCTCCGTGGACTTCCTGTCTTCATGTTAGCAAACGACAAAAATGTCCCTTTGGGAGGGCAAGTAGATGAAAAAACAGTGTTTACTAACGTTTTCATGAGTAAACAGAGTGCTCAAGAATTTTTAATTCAACTTGGAAAAGAGAAACCCTCTATTGCCAATCAATATAAAGTAAAACTTATCTCTTTAGGTGCAATATATGAAGTTGCCAAAAAAAATTCTAATGAATCCCAACGATTAGCACTTCAATATATTCCCGCCAAAACTGAAGTTGAAGCCGCTAAAACTATTTTAAGTGAAGATGGGAAAGAATATAGAGGGGGCGTTCCCCTCTATATCCTTAAAGGAGGACCTGAACAAAATTATTTAACAATCAAACAAGATGGGCAAACTATTATTCCTATATTTTTTGAAAAAAAGACAATTCAACAAATTATTAATAATCTAAAAGAACAGGAATCTGAAGAAACTTCTAATATTAAAATAGAAATAACTTTACTGGGGAATTTAATTGGTGCTTTAGAAAAAGAAGATAATGATTTTTTCAGACAAATTCGATTATGGCCATCCCAGGAAATGATAAAAATTATTGAAGAAAGTCGTAAAAATTAACAACGGCAATGGAAAGTTCGACTGAAGAGAGTCAAAAGACTGTTATATCGGGATCGGACCTAGCAACCTGGCGAAATTGGGCTATAACTGAGTCAATCGCCGCAAACATCTCTCCTCAAGAAGTAGACTGGTTACTTCAAGAAGTGGCAGAGTTAGATCGACTTTCATTGAGGTTAGAGTCATTTCGGGAGCGATCACAAATTTACCTAAAATTTTCCCTATCTCACTTGGACCAATTATGGCAGCATCGTCTAAAAGATAGAGTTCCTATTCAATATCTTGTTGGTGTGACTCCTTGGCGTAACTTTTTACTTAAAGTTGCTCCTGGAGTTCTCATTCCTCGTCCTGAAACCGAGTTAATTATTGATTTTGCTGTTCAAGCAGTCCAAAAAAGTTCTGTTTCTAACTTAAAATCAGGACATTGGGTTGATTTGGGAACTGGTAGTGGGGCAATTTCAGTTGGATTAGGCATGGTATTTCCTCTAGCAAAAATCCACGCTGTTGACAAAAGTAAAGTCGCCTTAACTATTGCTAAAGAAAATGCTAAAAACTTAGGACTTTCTTCAAAAATTCAATTTTATGAAGGATCATGGTGGACTCCCCTGGAAGAGTTGAAAGGTCAAATTAGTGGGCTAGTCTCTAATCCACCTTATATTCCCACAAGGATACTGCCTCAACTTCAACCCGAAGTAAGATATCATGAACCCTATTTAGCTTTAGATGGAGGTAAAGACGGTTTAGAGGCAATCCGCTATTTAGTACATAGTGCCCCTAAGTATCTTCAGTCTGGGGGAATTTGGCTAATTGAAATGATGGCAGGACAGGGAGAACGTGTAGCTCAATTGTTAGAAAATTCTTCTAATTATCGCTCTATCAAAATATTGTCAGATTTAGCAGGAATTCAACGTTTTGTCTTGGCTTATCGAACTTAATTAGACTGTTTGATTAATGTATTTTTATCTAAAATTGTCTGTGTTTTTATCCGAATTAATTGATAAACAATACCTTCCCCAATAACTTGATAATCGAACGGTTTTAAAGCTAACTGTTCAAAATATTTAGGTTTAGCCACTATCAAGATAGTCGACGACGTATTTTTGTGATTGACTTGCTCATTAAAATATTCGATTGCTCTACCACTATAGATATCAGTTTCAGTGATAGAATCAACGGTTTGTTGAGCATAATAAGTTATACTCGGACGCATAAAACCAATAAAAACTAATTTTTCACCTGGCTTTTGTTCTTGTTTTATCAAAGTTCCAAGTTCTCTCAGAGGAAGTTGCCGTTGACTATCAACAATCGGAGCAATAGGAAGCACAACCCAATTTAAAAAAGCAATAAACCCTAATAAATTTGCTGCCCAAATCCAGCGTCGATGATATTTCCAAAACAGTAAAATTAAAATACCTAAAGCAGAAAATGACAGAATAATTCCGCTATGAAGGGGTACACCTGATTTCTGTAATAACTCTCTAAACTGAGGCATCATTGGATCATAATCAATAAGTTTAGGGCTGATGAAACTTGCAACAGCTAATCCGCTTAAAATCCCTACATTGGCTAGTCCACTGAGCCAAAATAAAATTGTCCAAAGTCCCGACCATTTTTCTCCCTTTGTTGCCATTTGTTCATTCCAAAATAGTGCAACTATAATGGCGGCAGCTGGTATTAAAGGAAGAATATAACCTGCTAGTTTAGTGACTGAACTTGAAAAAAATAAAAATGTAACAACAAACCAGACTAAAGCGAATAGACCTAGGTGGCTTGAACGATGGGAAGAAACCCAAAGCTTTCGTTTCCAAAAACGTAAACGAGCAATAGCTAATGGCAAGAAAATTGACCAAGGAACTAATCCAACTAAGACCACCAAAAAGTAATAATACCATGCCCCAGGATGACGACTAACAACACTAGTGAATCTTTGTATATTGTGCAGTCCAAAAAAAGTATTAATATATTCTTGACCGTGTTTTAAAGTAATAAGAACAAACCAAGGGATAGTAATAGCAATAAAGCTCATAATTCCCAATAACCAAGGAGTTTCTTTTACCACTTCAACTAAACGACCAACAAATAACAGAAATACAATAACAATAATCCCTGGAAGTACAATTGCTACGGGACCTTTAGCTAAAACACCTAAGGCCATAAATACCCAATATCCCACATACCACCAATTTTTAATGGATAATCCTAATCGCTTAGTAGAATCCTTTTCAGGATGAGCATAACCAATAAAAAATGACAGTAATGCTAATCCAATATTGCTAGACAAGAACATATCAGAAACCGCTGTTCTTCCCCACGCAATCCAGAAAGGATTAAAAGCAACAATAGCTGCTCCTAAATTGGCTGAAAACCATAATTTACATGGATCGGACTGTACTTTCTTCTTTGTAGAAGAGTGGAAAGATTTAAGGCTAAGAAATCCAAAATTGTGTAAACTATAAAAACTCAAACCTACTAAAGCAATTGCAAATAAAGCTGAGGGAAAACGAGCCGCCCATTCACTTACCCCAAATAGTTTAAAAGACAAAGAGATTAGCCAATAAGTCAAAGGCGGTTTATCAAAGCGAGTCTCCCCATTCCAATAGGGAGTTAACCAATCTCCTGTCATATGCATGTGACGGGATGCTTCAACAAACATGGGTTCTGTTTTATCAATTAATCCAATAGTTCCTAAATCCCACAAAAAAGCGATCCAGCTAATTATTGCCAGCCATATAATAGAAAAAATCCAGAGTGTTTTAGGAGATTTTTTTAATAAATTAAATTTATTTATAATCTGTTTATGCGTATCTATTTTATCCATAATAATATCCAAAATAAATTTTTATTAATGACTGAGATAACTAGAAACTACGATATTTTGTGTCAACAGTCTTCAAAAGAAAAATAGATAGGGTAAAGGCGAGATATCCAACACACAAACCAGCAATAATATCTGTTGCCCAATGAACGTGCAAATAAAGACTAGCCCAACCCATAAAAAAAGTCAAAATAGTTGATATACTATAAAGGTAAATAGTTAGTTTAGGGAACCTAAATGAAATCAAATAAGAAACATATAAATATAGCATGAAATTGCCAGAGATGTGACCACTAGGGTAACTGTTTCCGTGAACATCAATTAATCCTGGAGCTGGACGAATTCGAGTAAATGAGGGCTTTAAAACCTTATCAATTAAAATAATAATTCCTAAAGAGGAAACTGCTAAAACTTGGGCTTCTTTTAAACAACGTTTCCAGAACAAAAAACCTAAACTGCCTAAAATAAAAAAGATAACAACTTCAGCTTCTCCCGACAGATAAGAGACTTGCGCAAATTCAAGTAAACCAGGTTGACGAAAGTGGCGAACCCATCGTATAAAAGTTTTATCCCAAGCATCAAAATTTCCCTGAACAACTTCTTGATTTAGCCATAATAATAGTAATAAGACAGTAACAAATGATGCTAAAGTCTTATTTTTTATCGCTTTGCCAATCTTCTCCATCACACTCTTTCTTAGCTTTGGCTTCATATCTAGTTAGAGATTAAAATTTGAGTAAGTATCACCATATAATAGCACTCGGATTTATAAACGGCTTCACGAGCACTTAATCTGAGGTCATTATAATCTTTCCTGAGAATTAATTATTCTGAGAACTAATTATCAATAATCCTGTCAAAACAAGTCATCTTAAAGATGAGTTAAAAGTATGAAACACCTAGATCATCGGGCACAAATTGTCACTACCATTGGCTCTGTAATAATTTTTTAAACAAATGGTTAATGACCGGATAAATATAGAGAGATTGCACTCTTTCAATGGAAGCTATGAAGCTCACACTAGTGTGGTACCTCTATTGTGCGATATGTCTAAAAAATTGGAAACCTCCATCAATTTACTATCAAGTCTCCAGGTTCTCAAAATTTGGATGGACAAATTCTCTTCACCCAAAAAGTTATTAATCTTTAGTTCTCATAGATAAATCAAGTAACTAAGTGAATACCGCCTTAATTAATTTGAACTTAGGGTGCAAATTTTGTCATGCAATGAACTATTAAAAATAAGTTTTAAAAAAATTAAGGGACAGTTAGTTATCGGTAAAATTATTGAAGAAATTAACCGACTTAATCTTAATTTCTGTTTTTTTACGATAAAAAAAGATTAGAAAAATCTTAACTTTGACTTATTAAAAAATATCTACTGAGTACCTCCAAGTCTTAATTTAATTAAAGAAAGTTTAAATCTATTAAATTCGAGATAATTTAACTTTATTTCAGGAAGCTATTCTATATTTTAGTTATGCCATTAAGTAACATAAAACAAGTCTATAAAAATAGATTTATATAGATTTATAAAATCAGTTAATAATTATTAGTTGGCGAGTAAGTAAGTAAGTGAGCTCAAATAAACTAAAAACAGAACAGTAGTTAAAAAAGAGCAACCACGCCAATGTTCTTGGGGGTAAATTTTTAAGTTTTTCCTGGGACGAATAACCGAATCAAAAGTACAAGGAGGTTCTTGAAGAGATTTAGTCACCAATCGAGCTAAAGAATTAATAAAAATAGGGTGGGTATTCAACGCAGGAACTCGATAAAAGTTTTCAATTCCTGCTTCTTTAGCAACTTCCCTATATTCGATATCAATTTCTTGAAGAGTTTCAATATGTTCCGAAACAAAACTAATAGGAACTACTAATAAATCTTTGACTCCTTTTTTCCCTAATTCTCTCAGAGAATCTTCCGTGTAAGGTTTGAGCCACTCTACCGGACCGACTCGACTTTGATAAGCCAGAGTGAAATCATTTGGCCGATTGAGGGTTTTCATGATTAAGTGAGTACAAGCTTCAATTTCTGCTTGATAGGGATCTCCAGCTACATCAACATAACTTTGAGGGACTCCATGAGCACTAAAGAAGATATGGATATGACGAGGATTTTCACATTTATCTAATTCTTGGGTAATTAAATCGGCCATCGCTGTTAAATAATCAGGATGGTCATACCAAGAGGGAATCAAGGTATAGTTAATTCGCGTAAGATCACTATCAGATTGCCACATTTCTTCAAGCACTCGGAAGCTAGAGCCACTGGTGCTAATGGAAAATTGGGGATACAAAGGAAAAATGACTAGACGCTCTATGTTGTCTCGTTTAATGTTGTTGATCGCCTCCTCAGTAAAGGGGTGCCAATAACGCATTCCAATATAAATTTGAGCATCTTGACCAATTTCTGCTAATTTTTTTCCCAGAGCTTTCCCCTGAGCTTCAGTAATCCTTCTTAAAGGGGAACCTCCCCCAATTTGTTCATAATTTTTCTTGGATTTTTTGCTTCTTAACCGAGAAATTAACCAAGCTAACGGCTTTTGTAACCAAGGGAAAGGTAATCGAATGATTTCTGGGTCAGAAAATAGATTAAATAAAAAGGGGCGAACATCTTGTAATTGTTCCGGTCCCCCTAAATTTAGTAATAAAACCCCAACGCGATCCATAATTTTATGTAGATAAATAACATTTTCAGATTCTTTGTTAAGTTTAACAATATATAGGCTCACTATTGAGAGTTAGATGACAAAATACTCATAATCTAGTTAGTTATATAAGTCAGGAGGTGACGAGTTGGGCACAATTTTAAGAACCTGGAGTTATCAATATTCTTGGTTACATAACACTATTTCCCATTTAGCATCTCTAAATGTCGAAGGCGGAAGAGAGTTTTTTTACCTTACCATTGAAAATGTTCCTCTAACGTCTGATACTGGGATTTTAGATTTGATTTATGCTATGACGGAGGTCAAACCACTAACTTTCTACTGAAACAATGGGACTTAACGTCTCATCGACTTCCCTTTATTAGACAGTTAAAACGATTTTTGGAGCCAATCGTTTTGACGAGTTAGCTAAACAAATTTCTTTTGCTCAATCGAAATTTGGTTTAGTTCATGCGAGTTTTGCTCAAGTTACTCTCCACGAAATGGAAACCAAGCAACTCGAGGAAAATTTTTAATGTTTATCAGATTCTTAATCCTGAGGAGGTTTTTGCTTTAATTAATTTACATAAGTCGACGGATCGTTTAGTTTGTCCACTTTTAACTATTTTTCTGTGGACATTTGAAATGAAGACAGCTTGAAAGATGCTCAACACTGACTTAGTGACAAAGTTGACTTCAGTAGGTTTTCGAGATTGTCAACAACGACTCTATGGAGCAGGAAATTTGCAAGTAATTCAAGTTAAGAAATAAGATTAAAAATGACCCCTCCATCATATTGAGGTAAATAAACAAATGTCCAAAACCAAATTATTACAACCTGATTTAGTTTTGGGAGATACTATTCTTGGTTTAACACCAGAAATTCTTACCCATTATCACATTAAAGGATTAGTCTTGGATGTAGACGAAACCTTGGTTCCCATCAAACAAAGTCAAGTCTCCCAAGAACTTGAGCAGTGGATAGAAACTATTAGACAAATGACTCCCATTTGGCTAGTCAGTAATAACTTAAGTGAAGGTCGAATTAAGAGAATTGCCAACAGCTTAACTTTACCTTATCTATTGGGGGCGGTAAAACCTTCTCGACGCAAATTACGGCAGGCTGTCCAGGCAATGGAACTTCCAGTTAATGGTGTAGCTATGGTGGGTGATCGCCTATTTACGGATGTTCTCGCTGGTAATCGTCTGGGAATGTTCACCATTCTCGTCAAGCCTATGACAGATACTGCTGTGGCCGCTCGTCACTCCCCCATCCACAATTTTGAAATCTGGCTATCTCAAATCTTGGGGGTGTCTCTGATAGTCTCACAACATGAATTTACTAAAGATGATCAATCTTTAAGAGGCTAATTCTGAATAACTTGATTTCCTATTTTAGGTTAGCCTTCTCGAGAAGAACTTAAACCTATCATCCGCAACTACTAACCCCTACTTTAACTGGTCTGACAATATTTGATGGTCTGACAATATTTGTGTGATATAAGCACTATAAAAATCTCTTGTTTGAAAAGCTGCTTTTTCCGGATCAACATCGTATGTGAGATACAACATCTACATCTTTTTTGTCGCATAAACAGATTTCATCTATAAATAAGAGTAAGCAAATTAATATCTATTGTCAGCACGTCACGTATTTTTAATCAAACAAATAAGTATCTTAGTTTTATAAAATTTTCTTAGATCAAATATTCCTCAAAATTTTTACGAGTAGATTCACAGATTTTTTACTCTCGTGAGTATGTCTACTTGTTCGGAAATAAAACGCGGTTGCTCAATAGATTAAACTTGTCAGTAAGTCATTTTAATATCTTCTGAAAGCCTTATAATTAGGGCCTTTAAGTAACTGTCGTCGCAATATGATTCGATTTTATTGATTGTGATAGTCTGTTGGTCTTTATGTCAATGATTGGAGGTAATTCATTGCTATTCTCCAAGAAATTTGTGTTTTGTGATCTCTTTAATAAGAATATGACCACAAATTCTCGTTCTAGTTACGGTTGTGGAATTTCTCCTATCACATCAGGTCAATTTTAGCTGCTAGTATTTTCTTTATAGATGTTTTGGCAATGGCATAGGATAAATAAAGGGAAAGGGTAAAAATTTATTTCTTGGATAACCTTGAGAAGGTTTATTTATAAATGATTATCGGACTGTAATGTATTTCACATAGCGGCAAAAAGCTAATGATTGGTTATCTATAAAAGATCTATTTAGCCAGAGGTCTCGACTCTTTTTAAGAGACCTCTAGCTAAATAGATCTACACTCAATTGCTAATAGAAAAATCTTTTAACTTGTTAGTAGAGATTTTAATTCTTCAGTACTTAAACGAGGTCCATAACTAGTAACAATACGAGAAGAAGCCTTTGAAGCGAAATCGCCCGCTTGGCCATAGGTCATACCGTGAGTGATCCCATAAAGAAATGCCCCTGCATACATGTCTCCTGCGCCAACTGTATCAATAGCCTGGACGGGATAAGGAGCAATTTCAATTAATTCCTGACCATCAAAAACTAATGATCCTTTCGATCCACGAGTGATAGCAAACCCCTTAGCTAGAGTTTTTAAATAGGAGATCATCTTGGAAAAATCTTTTGTATTAGATATTTTTGCAGCTTCTGTTTCATTGGCAAAAATGAAATCTAACCCAGAGCCAATAATCTTTAATAACCCATTTTTAAAAAACTCGACTATGTTTGGATCAGATAAGGAAAAAGTAGTTTTTCCCCCTGAACTTTCTGTAATTTCCCTAGCTTTAATGGCTGCTACTTGAGCAGTTGGGGAGGTGACTAAATATCCTTCCAAGTAAAGATATTCAGAGTCGGATATTGCTTCGAGGACTAATTCTTGTTCGGACAAACTGCCCGAAACACCTAAAAATGTATTCATGGTGCGATCGGCATCAGGAGTCACCATAACTAAGCATTTTCCAGTGGTTCCCTCTTCGCTATCGCCATTATGTTCATTGGTGTCTAATCCACACTGGCGTAAGTCTTCCAAATAGAATTTTCCTGCCTCATCCGCCGCTACTTTACAAGAATAAAACCCGTTACCACCTAATTGACTAATAGCTATCATAGTATTAGCAGCAGAGCCTCCACCACTTTGCTTACATGGTTGTCTATTGAGCTTTTTTAATAACTCCTCTTGACGGACTTCATCCACGAGAGTCATAACACCTTTATCAATGTTTAATACTTTAAATAATTCTGGTGAAACTTTAAATTCTATATCTACTAAAGCGTTACCAACACCATAAACATGATATTTTTTTCCCATAAATTTTTTCTTGCCTGACGACAAACCTCTAAAATGTTCAATCCTATTCTAGGGTAAAATAGAGAATTGGTATTATAACTTTGGTTAGTTTAGCAATACATAATATTTAAAATTAGCTATTAAGATTAGCTACTAATTAATATTAAGTTAACTTATTTTAACAAGATCAATTTATTAAATTTAAAGATAAAGTTGAAGTTATTTAACTTTATCTCTTGGATTAATTTTTGACTCTAGCTTTATCAACATAAAAAGTTGCTAAAATCGTAAATAAAAATGATAATTAAGTCTGAATAATTCAAGCAAAACTGTAATCTTAAGCACAACTATATTTTACCATTAGTTTTTTATTACTGTGAAGATAATCTAAGATAGTTTAAATTTTAAGCTTAGCTTAACCGATGGCAGAAATTGCTACAATAGGAAAATATAGATAAACAATAAGCTATTTTAACGTTTAAATGCGAATAGTCACTCGAAAATGATCGACCTATCCCGATTAATGTAAATTTTAGCATTTTTTAAAAAAATGAACTTATTTAAATTAAGTTAATCAACATAATAAGCAGTCTAAATCGTGTATATATAGTAATTTTTTTTTGATAAATACCTATTTAATTGCCATCATTATTTTGTCTTAAACGCATTGTATTATTGATTAATAAGCTTTTAACAATGAATAACTAAATCAATTAAACTAATGTAAAAACTGATTAAAATTATTTAATGCTTTTTTTAAAAAATAAAGGTTAAATACTGTAAACTGTTTTTCATAACTTTAATA
The DNA here is from genome assembly GCF_029919255.1 of cyanobacterium endosymbiont of Epithemia clementina EcSB. Taxonomy (GTDB): domain Bacteria; phylum Cyanobacteriota; class Cyanobacteriia; order Cyanobacteriales; family Microcystaceae; genus Rippkaea. Next base: position 108,956 of record NZ_CP123991.1, read on the forward strand.
AAAACTTAATCTTCAATTTTAAAGAGCTTTTAAATTAATAAAAGTATCTCTAATAAAAAGTTTAGAAAAATCTAAAGAAAAGTATAATGGCAACTTTACATAAAATATAAATTTTATGTAAAAAAATATATAAATATAATAATACTTGCCAATAAAAACTCTAGCATCAGATATAAAATATCGATACGTTTACTAAAAAATAGACATCAATACTGAATACAAATTATTTTTTACCAACATTAGTGACTACTCCTTAAAACTGCTTAGCTGCTATAGTTAAAATATAACTATAGCAGCTAAGTAGAATTGGTAAGGCTTTAATAAGCCTATCAATAAGCTAAGTTAAACTTTTTATTACTGTTGACAAGACTATTTTTATTAAAAATAGAGATAATTTCATTACTCCTAGTTTAGAAAAGCTAGGATGGTAAAAAATTTTTACTGTTTTTAGTTAAGACAATTGTTTATTGCTTTTATTCAAGGTTTACTCGTCATGTAAACCACGGTTATTTAATAGACTTAAATAAGAGCTTCTCCCGTTTGTCCATGCTTAATAAACAAAGGAGAAAAAACAGACATCACAACCCCTGCCTTCTCCTGCTATTTAAGTCTTAAGTGACTCAAGGCTCAATGCTACTAATTTTTACCACCAGATGCCTGAACTAGGTTATTGACCTATAGCCTGGGTATTGATTTCTTTGGGATTGGTTATTTGTTGTTTAAGTACTTCAAACGCTTTATCAAACTGTGGATCACCAAAACTTCCAATCCGTTCGCGATCTTGTTGGAGAGCTTTGCGTTCGTCGTCGCTCAATTCAAATATGACATCAGGGTCAATACCTTGTTCATTAATATCTCGGCCACTGGGAGTAAGATACTTAGCGATGGTGACAGCTACGCCAGAGCCATCCCCTAATCCCTGAACAGACTGCACTAAGCCTTTACCAAAAGTCTGAGTCCCTACAATCATAGCACGTCTATGATCTTGTAAAGCTCCTGATAAAATTTCACTAGCACTCGCTGAGCCACCATCCACTAATACCACTAGGGGTTTATCTGTTAAGGCATGGTGACTAGCTCGTTGTTGCTCTTCTTTTCCATCACGAGCAACTGTTGAGACAATTTTTCCTTCATCAAGCCACATCCGAGCGATTTCGATGCTTGAATATAGCAATCCTCCAGGGTTAGAACGAAGGTCTAAAATATAACCGTTAACATGTTTGGCCTCTAAATTTTTAATAGCCTCTCGCATTTCTTGACCAGCTTGACTACTAAATTGAGTGAGACGAATATAGCCAATCAACCCAATGGGGGTTTGTTGAGAACGAGAGCGAACAGGGTTTAGCTCTATGCGCGCTCTAATAAGAGGATAATCGGTTTCTTCAGCACTACGGCGAATTGTTAAAATCACTTCACTGCCCGGTTTACCCCGAATCAACCGAACAGCATCTCCAACATCCATCCCCTTAGTAATTTTGCCATTAATTTTTGTAATAATATCTTTAGATAAAATTCCAGCCTTAAACGCTGGGGTGTTCTCAATGGGAGCAACTACCATCAATTCGTTAGTTTCTTCATCCTTGGTAATTTGAATACCTACTCCAGTTAATTCTCCTGAAGTATCAATTTGCATATTTTTGAATTCTTCAGGATCCATAAAGCGAGTATATGGATCTTCAAGTCTTTCAAGCATTTCCCGAATCGCTTTATAAGCGTCCTCCCTATCAACATAAGGACGTTTTAAATATTCTTGACGAACAGCTCGCCAATTTACTTGATTAAACGTTTCGTCAACATAATTCCGGTTAATGATCTGCCAGACTTCATCAACTAGTTCTTTTGGACTATCTTGAAAAAAAGCTTGACTCTGGGAGAAGCGGAGTCCTCCACCTGTGACCGCAACCGCAGTCAAGATAGCCGCAGTCGCGCCGAGAATCAGCCCGCGTTTTTGATTAACCATAAGCCTAAATTTATGCAAAGATAAAAGGGTAAAGAGATTTTTTGCTAACTGCGTGCCAACTGTGACACTTGAACCTGAAATAATGCGACTCGGTATATCTTCTACTATTGAATTGTTTAGTTCATAGAGATAGACAATCAGTTATTTTCTAATTAGAGTACTTTCCTCTAGTTATAACATCTTTTGAAAGTAGGTACAGTCATCCTAATGATGAATAACACACCAGTTGATGCTGATACATTGAAAAGTAGGCGACAAACTTTACGTATTCAGCGAAAATTAAAAGCATGGCAAGGTGTCTGGCGTTTTTTAGCCCTTTCGGGGATGGTGGGAGGATTAGTCTGGATGGTCAGTTGGCCTCATTGGGTGATCAAAGATAAATCACAAATTAAGATTGTAGGAAATCGACTATTGTCTTCAGAGAAAATTCAGCAGCTCCTTAAGCTATCTTATCCTCAGTCTATCTGGCAACTACCTCTTCATCAATTGACCCAACAATTGAAGGCAGAACCCCCATTGAAAGATATTCATCTTACTCGTCAGCTTTTTCCAACTCAGATAACTGTTACTGTGAAGGAACGAAAACCTATTGCTATAGGTACTTCTTCTCAAGGTGATGGCTATCTTGACGCTACTGGAGTCTGGATTCCTAAAAAATTCTATCAAGAAGATACAAAAGTTGAGACAGAACAAGACCTTACAGTACTTGGTTTTGAGCCTCAATATCGTTCCCATTGGCTTGAAATATATCACCTAATTCTTCAGTCTCCTATAAGTGTTATGACAGTGGATTGGCGAGACCCAAGTAATCTGATTTTAAAAACTGAATTGGGAACCGTTTATTGTGGTCCTTATGGTGAACGCTTTCGGGAACAATTGCAGGTTTTAGGCAAAATGAGAACCCTTTCATCCCGTGTTCCTCCAAACCGGATTTTTTACTTAGATGTGACTAATCCTCGGTCTCCTTCAGTTCGTTTAACTCCTTAGTCTACTTTTTTGATTAAAACGCCAATTTTCAACTATTTGTTTGCGATTTCTGACTTTATCTTTTTAAGATAACAATTATGCTTATCACGTAAAAAGATTGACAAACTCTCACCAGATTTTTAGTGTATAAGATGAGACAAGTACGTATAAATAGTAAGCTCTTATGTGTAGGTGAATGTTTAATCCATTCCATGAGTATACTAAGTCTAAAATTGATTAGCTCTGTTTAAGACTGATCAAACGGACTGTCGTCTAATTCCTTTTCAACTGTTCCTAATCAATCGTCAATTAAAATGACCTCTAGTGAAAAATTGATTTCCAGTAATTCGAGTCTTGGTAATACTCAATCTTCCGAAGTGTCAAGTGGAATGGACGATTGTCATGTTAACAATAACAGTCTATTCTTGCCTCGATTGAACGATCCTTCAGAATCCCTTATAGAAGACACCATGAGCAACAGAATAGTGCCAAATAACGTTGCTAAAATAAAGGTCATTGGCGTTGGTGGCGGCGGATGTAATGCAGTCAACCGCATGATTGAAAGTTCCTTAAATGGAATTGAGTTTTGGGCCATCAACACTGATGCTCAGGCTCTTTCTCAATCAGCAGCTCCTCAACGTTTACAAATTGGACAGAAATTAACTAGAGGTCTAGGAGCAGGCGGAAATCCATCTATTGGGACTCAAGCTGCTGAGGAGTCTCGGGACGAAATCGCTCACGCTTTGGAAAATACTGACCTTGTTTTTATTACGGCTGGCATGGGTGGAGGCACTGGAACAGGAGCAGCTCCTATCGTTGCCGAGGTAGCAAAGGAAATGGGCTGTCTGACGGTGGGAGTTGTTACCCGTCCTTTTAGCTTTGAAGGACGACGGCGCACAACTCAGGCGGCAGAGGGTGTCAATAACCTGCAAAATAATGTTGATACTTTAATTGTCATTCCTAATAATCAGTTACTACAGGTTATTCCTCCAGATACTCCCTTGCAAGAGGCATTTTTGACAGCTGATAATATTCTTCGACAGGGAGTACAAGGAATTTCGGATATTATTACAATTCCTGGTTTAGTTAATGTAGACTTTGCGGATGTTAGGGCAGTGATGGCTGACGCTGGATCAGCATTAATGGGGCTAGGAACAGGTTCAGGGAAATCCCGTGCCAATGATGCGGCAGTACAGGCGATTTCTTCTCCTCTATTAGAACATTCGATTAAGGGAGCTAAAGGGGTTGTTTTTAACATTACTGGGGGTAGTGATCTCACTCTTCATGAAGTAACAACGGCGGCTGAAACTATTTTTGAGGTAGTTGATCCCGAGGCCAATATTATTTTTGGAGCAGTTATTGATTCAGTGTTACAAGGAGAAGTAATAATCACGGTCATTGCGACAGGCTTTAGTGGAGAATCTGACAATGCAGCTTCAAAAACACTAAAGAGTACTTCCACTTCTACACGAACAGTAAACAATACCCCAACTACCAAAGCTCCTGAGTCAGAATCTCCCAAACCCACAGGGTTAGACATTCCAGACTTTCTTCAACAACGTCGTTTTCCAAGACGTTAGTTGATCAATAAGTATACCTTGAATGACTTTTATCAAAAAAATATCATAGATTTTTAAAGTCGACCTTAGAAATATAAAAATTCTAAAATTTTCTGGTCACGTCATAAGTTCACTCGTGTAAAACATCAGTCTAAGTAATTTGATCGAGGTGATTTTATTTTTTAACACCAGAAATATCTTGGAGTCGAAAGATATCATCTAAAAAATATGCTGACCGTGCTGGTTAGTAAAAAGAAGGGAAATAGTAAAGAAATAACTATGATAACTAGAATTTTAGTATGGCAGCTGTAGGTTGTTTTTCTGTTGCTTAATTAGTATTTCTATTACTGATACTGTTGTCCTGGGACATCTATATACTAGAGCTTTTTTTTGTGATTAGTAATTTAGATAGAAGAAAAAACTTAACAACCACAACAATAATAAGCCGATAAAAAACCTGAACACTACTCTTAATTATTGATAATTAATTAAGGAAAATTATGATGGCAAAAATATTTTTAAAAGATGAATTTTTTGTATGGATACTTAAAGTGCTAAAAACACTATTATTTTTGATTTGGCAGATAACCAGTTATCTTTTGAAGTCTTTACCAACTAGCCCTAAAAATATTGCTATTGAGGATTAAAATTAACGATTACAGATCAACCCGACCAATCCGTGTTTAGAGTCTAGGGTTTATTTAGTTGATAACTAAATTTTTTAACTATCTGTAAACGGATATAATCATACCGGACTTATGATCTGGAATCAACCAGTAAAATTCCAAGTCAATAAACTTAGTAATCGAGAATTTATAAAATTTCTTAATCCATAAGCTCTCCTTTTAATTAACTCCAATTTATTATTAATATCTTTTACTACTTTTAAAGTTATTACTTGATTTAAATAAGTAATTATTTCTACAATTAAACACCTAATTATTCTACAGAAATTAACTTCTAATAAATAAGTTTGTAAAAGCCGATATTCGATTTGGTTAATTTCAATAGTTTTGACACTCAGTTTAATTTTTTATAAAAAACTATTTCTAGTCTCTCTTTAAGTTGATTAGTAATCCTATACTAAAACGTCATTTATTGAGGTTTGGTACTATGAATATAAAATATTGTTTTAATACTTGCCGAGGCATTTTATATAATGAATCATTGCTATTTAATATTTAAACGGCATTTTATGTTATTCCTAAAAACTGCTCTCTAAATATTTAAAGTAAAAAATATTTAGGAAGATTTTATCCATAGATTAATTGTTAACTAGTAAATATTGAGTCAGTTTATGTTAGCTTAGGTAGTCTACTTAATGAAAAAATGTCCTTACAAAAACAATGAAAATTTCAGCTGAAGGAAACACCAATTCTCGTCAATTAGCTTTATTAATTCTCAAAGAAATTGAACAAAGAGGAGCTTATACTTGTGTTGCCCTTGACCACGCTTTCAACCGAACTAATTTCGATCTAAGTGATCGTGCCCTAGTCACAGAATTGGTCTACGGTATTGTCCGACGACGGCGTACCTTAGATACTTTAATTGATCAACTAGGCAAGAAATCTGTCCATCAACAACCACCTAATCTTCGTTTAATACTACATCTTGGCCTTTATCAATTACGCTATCTTAGTCATATTCCCGTATCGGCAGCCGTTAACACCAGTGTTGACCTAGCCAAAAAAAATCATTTACTACCCCTTTCAGGAGTAGTAAATGGCATACTGCGTCACTATATCCGTCTGAGTGAGACTAAGATTGATCCTTTAACCTTACCTGATCACCCTATTGAAAAATTGGGTATTCTCTATAGTTTTCCTGATGAGATCATCGAACTTTGGTTGCAGCAATTTGGGGAAGACACTACCGCCCAGCTGTGTAAATGGTTTAACCAACCTCCCCATCTTGATCTGCGGATTAATCCTTTGACAACTACTCTAGAAACCGTTGAAGCGCATTTGAGGCAAGCTAACATCAAAGTGATAAATCTAGAAGATGTTTGTCAAGGATTAAGATTAAGTGGAAAAACTGGAGCTATTAAAGAATTACCAGGGTTTAAAGAAGGATGGTGGACTGTACAAGATAGTAGTGCGCAATTAGTAACCCATTTACTTGATCCTCAACCATCAGAAGTAATTATTGATGCCTGTGCTGCCCCTGGAGGAAAAACTACTCATATCGCTGAATTAATGCAAGATCGAGGGATAATTTTTGCTTGTGATCGCACTCCATCAAGATTGAATAAACTCAAAGCTAATGCCCAACGATTACACCTAAAGTCCATTAGAATCGTCACAGGGGATAGCCGTCAATTCAACCAATTCACTGAAATGGCTGATCGGGTTTTATTAGATGCTCCCTGTTCAGGGCTAGGAACCTTACATCGACATCCTGAAATTCGTTGGCGACATAATCCCGAAAAAGTCCGACAGCTATCGAAATTACAGCAAGAGTTATTAGAGAGAACGGCAAACTGGGTAAAACCCCAAGGAGTCTTAGTTTATGCTACTTGTACCCTTAATTGTTTAGAAAATGAATTGATTATAAAACAGTTTCTCGATACCCATACGACTTGGTATATTGAACCACCATCACCCGATTCGCCCTTGTGTAATTGGGTAACTTCATTAGGATGGATACAAATTTTGCCCCATCAGCGTCAAATGGATGGCTTTTTTCTGGTGAAGTTAAAGAAAGGTTGATAGAACCTCTATTTGCTTACAAAGTCCTTCATTATAGAAATAGAAAAAATTGGAATTGACCATGAAAAGTGCTCAGAAGAAAAAACAACTCCTCAAAATTTTGATTGGTGCTGCTTGGATTGACGGATTAATCCAGAAAGAAGAACGAGATTATTTAAACAAGATGATAGCTACTCAGGGTCTTGCCGATGATCAAGAAATCGCTGCTCTTTTATCTGAACTTAAGCCAGTTCAACCCAGTCAGTGTTACCAATGGTTAGAAGAGTATTTAGGAGGTCATCCCACTACTAAAGATTATCAAAAATTACTTGAATCTATTAGTGGTTTAATTTATAGTGACGGTGATGTACAGATGCAAGAAGCTCAATTATTGACTAAATTACAATTGCTTGATCCGTCACAAGATTCTTCTAAATCTTCTTTTGAGAAAATACTGAAAACTATTCAAAAGTTATATAAAAAGGCTATTAGCTAAAAAATAATTAAGAGTGAAAACTATCGATTAATAATCTTAATTATCAATAATACAATTAATTTCTTGACTATACAAACAACAACCACAGTCTATTCATTTTAGTAAAGCCCTATTTTAGATACGATGAGGTTAACAATTACTCCAAACAGTAACCGTTAATATTTAAGACTATAGTTGTTGTGTAAAAACATCAGGAAATAAAGCCAATTTATCCTTTTAACCCTCTCTTAATTTCTGGTTAAAGGGTGGATTCTCTATAGAAAATAAGTCAAAAAAGAAGTTAACAACTATAGCTTTAAATATTTCGATTCATCAAATGTTCAATCCAAGAAATATTTTTGAGTTAATCGTTAATTGTTTTAATACCAAAATATTAATAATATTCTATTTTATTAATTAGTTTCATTAACTTTCGTTTCATCTTCTGTTAATGATAGGTAATTACTTAATTTTTTAAAATAAATATTGGATTTAGATTGATTATATTTTTATCGATTTATCATATCCAATTTAAGATAACCATCATTAGAAGTTATCACTATTCACTATCCCTGTTACTCTTAAGTAAAAGAAATCTAGAAAGCTAATGTAAACTACATTCTATATGACTAAACTTCATCGCTCTGATCCTAAACTACCGCAAAAACTTAACTTAGAAGAGGAAGATTATTTTGACTACTTCTATGACGAGCCAGGTAGTGAGCCAGGTACCCTCAACATTGAACCAGATGCCAAACCATCGCGCATTGTTTTAATAGACTATGACGAAATCAACACTGTTTGCCGGGTAGATGTCATTCCAAACGCTCTGATTCCTTATTTAGGTAGTAATACTGTTTCTTGGATGGATGTTCAAGGATTAGGCAGTGAAATAATTCTTAAACAAGTAGGAAAAATTTTTAAACTTCATCCTCTACTACTCGAAGATGTGGTAAATGTTCCCCAACGTCCCAAAGTAGAAGACTATAATGGACAATTAATGATTATCGCCCAAATGGTATTTTCCCAACCTAGTGAAGAAGGATTTTCAAGTGAACAAGTGGGATTTATTTTAGGCCAAGGCTATCTTTTAACTTTTCAAGAAAAACAAATCGAAGATTGTTTTAATATAGTTCGTAATCGTATTTATGCCAATCAAGGAAAAGTTCGTCATACCGGACCTGATTATTTAACTTATTTGTTGTTAGATTCGATTATAGATGGTTATTTTCCTGTATTAGAAAAATATGGTGATCGCATCGAAACTTTAGAAGATCAACTAGTTGTACGACCACAAAGTAGTTATCTCGAAGAAATTTATGCTGTGCGACGGGAATTATTAGCATTGCGGCGAGCCATTTGGCCTCTACGTAATGTCACAGATTTATTAGTAAGAGGAGAGAGTTCTTTAATTCAACCAGAAATAAAAATTTATTTTCGTGACTGCTACGATCATGTTATTCAACTGCTCGATATTGTAGAGACTTATCGGGAACTTGCCTCAAGTTTAATGGATGTTTATTTATCCTCTACGAGCAACAGAATGAACGAAATAATGCAAGTTTTAACAGTTATATCTACGATTTTTATTCCTCTAACTTTTATTGCAGGAGTTTATGGTATGAACTTTAAATATATGCCAGAACTTAATTGGCGTTGGAGTTATTTTACTTGTCTAGGTTTGATGGCAACTGTTGCGACAAGTTTAATCTTTTTCTTTTGGCGACGGGGATGGTTTGACTCATTTTATACCTTTAAAAGGGACTAGATTAATTGATAAAAATAGGCAAAAAATATATCTAATTTTTGTAGATATATTTCCTTGTAAAATGTTTGTAACTTTTTAATCTTTCTAAAAAAAACTAACTTACTATGAGTTTAAATAACTCTAAACTAGAAAAGTAGTTTAAAAAGGATGAGTGTAGCTCATAGCATTTAACCTAAAAATTTAGCACATAGAATTAGAAGTGCAAGAAATATTGAAGTTAACTCATAACTTACAAATTTTTTGTTCATTTTTTTAAAAAAAGCAGAAATATTATACTTAAGTGCAAGAGAATAGAAAGTTAGAAAAATTGCAGACCTGGTAAAACTTTTAGGATATATAATGTTAAAAATAATTTTTAGATGGATCATCCAGGAAAGAGAAGGATTTTGGTAGTTCCCAAAGAGGTTAAGAAAAATAACTTGAAAGAAACAAAAAAAGCGTTTTGAGAATATCTCAGAACAACGTAAAATAATTTATATTAGCCCACAGTTATCTATTTTTTTACAAAAAAAGTAAATATAAATTAACTTTCTAAAAAGAATGTAAAATTTTTAAAAAGGTTGGAAATAGAAAAAGATAAAATTTAGTAGAATCATCATCCGTATCCTAAGAAAAAGTAATTAATATAATAATTTGATTTTAAAAAGTCGGTACATATTGAGTATTTTGGTTTAAAAAACATCAAAAAATAAAAAAAGGACATTTTCTTTTTTAACTTAAAACTTATAGTTTTAAGTTAAGTGCCATAGGAAATAGCATAGAATAAAAAACATGAAATTGCTAGAAGGATATTTGAATATAAAGATAATTTAGTTAAGGAAGTTGAACAAAGTCCTACGAGAAAAAAGTTACCCTTAAAAATATAAATTAAAATAATTGATGTTTTTAACGTTTATTTAAAGCTACTTACTTATCCACTGACAACGAAAACTTTATGACTAAAAAAACAGTACACTAAACATAGGAAAGAGTTAGCGAGGGAGTTGCGGATTCGTCCTTGAGGCGAATTCGAGGAAAGTCCGGGCTTCCTAAAGACCAAACTTGCTGGGTAACCCCCAGTGCGCGTGAGCGTGAGGATAGTGCCACAGAAAAATACCGCATTTTTTGGGTGTTGTCTAAAAAATGTAAGGGTGCAAAGGTGCGGTAAGAGCGCACCAGCAGCATCGTGAGATGCTGGCTCGGTAAACCCCGGTAGGAAGCAAGGTCGGAGGGACTAAGGTTGGTCTTTTCCCTGTTCCGTTATTGGAGAACCGCTTGAGGCGTTTGGTAACAAGCGTCCCAGATAGATAACTCCCCCTATAAGACTAATATTTTATAGGAACAGAACCCGGCTTATGTCTAACTCTTTCTTTTTTCCTTACTTAATCCCTATTTGGCGTCAATATTGAATAGGTGGCGCAATAAGTGGAGAATTACTGCCATAAAAGGATGTCTGAGGACATCAATTAGCAATTTCTATCCCATTTTGGGGTAAAGCTCCTTTCATCTTTCCTAACCACTCAATCAAACTCTCTAATTGTTTTTGGGGTTTTGATAGTCCTAAACCCCTAACAGTCACTTTTTTAGGACTATAAACGAACCGCGATTGCAGATAATTGGGTAAGTTTTCTTCTAATAATTTCCAAGCAGGTTCTTCCATTGGAGTTTCTAAAATGACATGTTGTTTCCCATCAGTCTTAATGCGAGAAAACCCTAAAGATTTGCCAATTTGTTTTAATTCTATTACTTGCAGTAGCTGTTTTACCGAGGAGGGAATCTTTCCATAGCAGTCTGTCCAAGCTACCATAATTTGCTCTAAATCTTCTTTAGAATTCGCCGTTGCTACTGCTCGATAAGCATCCATTTTTTGTTGAGTGTCAGCAATATAACTAGTAGGAATAAAAGCCGTTAACTGTAAATCAACTTGGGTTTCATCAACTCGAGGTATTTCCTGACCTTGGATCTCTTTAATAGCTTCCTGTAACATTTCCATGTACAATTCAAATCCAATAGCCGTCATTTGACCTGACTGTTCAGCCCCTAATAGGTTTCCTACTCCCCGGATTTCCATGTCACGGGTAGCCAATTGATATCCTGAGCCCAGTTGGCTGAATTCTTGTAAGGCCCTCAATCTTTTCCGGGCCGTTTCTGTTATTTCTCCTTTACTTGGATATAATAACCAAGCATGAGCTTGTATCCCAGATCGCCCCACCCTTCCTCTCAACTGATAAAGTTGAGATAAACCAAATTTTTGGGAATCTTCAACAATAATTGTATTAACTCTTGGGATGTCTAATCCTGATTCAATAATCGTTGTACAAACTAAAATATCTCCCATCCCATTGTTGAATTCTAACATGGTTATTTCTAATTCGTTAACATTCATTTGTCCATGAGCAACCATGATTTTCGCACTGGAAACCATTTGTTGCAATTTCCCAGCTACTTCTTCAATTCCTTCAACTCTAGGAACAACATAGAAGATCTGTCCTCCCCGATCTAATTCGTTACGAATGGCGGTCCTAATAACATCAGGATTATGACTGGATAAGTGGGTTTTGATGGGACGACGAGAAGGTGGAGGAGTAGTTATTAAACTCATTTCTCGAATACCTGACAAAGACATATATAAGGTTCGAGGAATAGGAGTAGCACTTAATGTGAGAACATCAACTTGAGTTTTTAACTCTTTAATCTTTTCTTTTTGATTAACCCCAAATCTTTGTTCTTCGTCAATAATTAATAAGCCTAAGTTTTTGAATTTAACGGTTTTTCCCAAAATTTTATGAGTTCCTACAACTATATCTAATTCTCCTGTGGCTAACCGTTGTAAGATATCCTTTTTCTCTGAAGTGGTACGAAAACGATTCAGTAGTCCAATATTAATTGGATAGGGCGCAAATCTTTCCTTTAGGGTATGATAATGTTGTTGCGTCAGAATCGTAGTTGGTGCAAGCAGTGCAACCTGTTTATGTCCACTAGTAACGACTTTAAAAATTGCTCTGACAGCAACTTCTGTTTTACCAAAGCCTACATCCCCACAAACTAATCGATCCATAGGGCGGTCACTTTCTAAATCGATTTTCACATCTTGAACTGCTTTCAGTTGATCGGGTGTAGGTTGATAGGGAAAAGAACCTTCTAATTCTTCTTGCCAAGGGGTATCAGGAGGATAAACAAATCCTGATTGTTTAGAGCGTTTAGCATAGAGATTTAATAAATCAACTGCTAATTTTTTAATTGTCTTACGAACTTTTTGTTTAGTTTTTGCCCAGGTTTTTCCTGTCATTTTGTGGAGTTCTGGAGGACGATCTTCAGTTTGATAATAGCGGGATAAACTATCCACAGAATCTGCTGGTATTCTCAACAAACCATCATAGTATTGAATAACTAAATACTCACGAGTTGCTAGGCTTTCCAGCTTTAAAAATCTACCAACTCCATGACTTTTATGAACAACATAATCTCCTGGAAGCAGTCGCTCTAAGTTTATTTGTTTAGAGGCAGCCCGACGACGTTTTCGAATATATCCTGTCGAGGCTAAAACATGCTGTCCAAAAAACTCCTTATCGGTAATAACAACAACCCGAAAAGTAGGTAGAATAAACCCTGTTAATTCCGCTAAGCCTGAATACTTTAAGGCTACGGCTATCCCTTGAGTATGATACTTTTCAACTCCTGGGTAATCCCGAGGATTTGGAATAAATTGAGCTGGACAGTCATGTTCTTCTAGTAAAGAAACTGTTCGGGAGGGTTGGGCAGAAACCAACCAGGTTAAATATTTATTTAGAGAAATACCACTATAAATCTCTCGTTTTCCTCGTAATATTTCTGCTAATTTAGAGAACTGATGAGGGATACTAGGTATTGGACGACTTGACAAATCTAATGCAGTTTTATCTGTGCTTTCTGATAACTCTGAAAGATAAATAATGGGAAATTTTTGGGCTAATTTTACAGAGGTTTCAAAAGAACGATGAATCTTTGGTAAAGGTGATCCTAATTCTTGCCAGTTATCTTCTATATATTCTAACCAGCGATTACTATGGCACTCACATTGTTCTAATTCATCAAAAATACAAATAGTATTATCTTCTAAATAATCTATTAATGAAGCAGGTTTTTCAAAAGCTATTCCTAAAAAACGTCTCATTCCCTCGGGATAATTATTGTCTTTTAATGCCTCTATTTCTTCGATAGAGAAATAAGTTTCTAAAGATTGATGTTGTTCATTAAGAGTGTGAGCAATGATAGGATCAAAACTCGTAGGAGTTAGAAAAACTTGATCAAGTTTTTCTAAAGAACGTTGAGTTGCTAGATCTAATTCTCTAATTTTCTCTAATTTATCTCCAAACCATTCTAATCGAATGGGTAATTCTAAGGAAACTGGGAAAATATCAACAATATCACCTCTTCTACTCCATTGACCCTCAGTTTCTACTAGAGAAACTCTTTCATAACCTAATTTAGTTAACGATTTATCAATTTCTTGAGATGATTTAGTCATTCCTGTTTGTAAATTTAAACAATAAGACCGAAAAATGTCAGGAGGTGGTAAATGGGGTTGTAAAACTTTTTCTGTAGTAACAATAGCTAATTTGTTATCAATATATAATGAACTATTTATGCTTGACAAAACTTGCATTTGTCCCCAAATCATTTCTGATTCAGCGTTAAAAGACTCATAAGGAGACGCTTCTGAAGTTGGATAAAAATCGACAGTTTTCCAGCCCATAATCTCTAACTGAGCCGCCCATCTCCCTGCTTCTTCTAGGGTTGCACAAACTACTAATAAACTACGATTTTCTGCTTGTGCTAATGCTGATGCGACTAAGCCTTTAGGGAGTCGAGGAATTCCTGTCAATCCCAAATAACCTATTTTTTTTAGTTTCTCTAATAATTCTTTAGTTAGAGGTGATTTTTGTAGAGTACGAATTAGGGAAGAAAAAGTCATAGTTATATTGACAAATCTATTTTATTTTTTAGTTTTATAAAATAAATAAAAATGATTTTGATATAATCAAAATCTTTTCAGATAGCTATTGTAGCACAATTTTTAACTAACTGTCTTATTTCCAAGAAACAGCTTTTTATACTTTAAAAATAGCCTTAAATAAACATTTAAGATACAAACTATTTCGTGCTTATATATAAAAACAATTAATGCCATTTAATTTAGACTGTCTTAATTAATATTTTTCTTATTAACTGCTATAAACAGGAATTTTTAAAGTACTTTAACTAAATTAAATTCATCTTTAAAAATAATTTCAAGGCTCTCATAAACTTTTCTTGATGTTTTTCAAAAAAAATTAATTCTTGACTACAAGTTAGTATAAAATGCTTTATTTATATAATATCTTTTGATTGCTTTGGTTTTACTTTTACTGAACTAGTTATATCCACTGATATATTACAAATAATAATTACTTTTTATAGATTTTTATTTTTAATTTTTTTGACGTATATTTACTGCTAGAATGTTTAGTTTTAATTTTTTTTAGAACTATTTATTTATATATAAAAATTTTTATATATAAAATAATCAATATTTGCAAGAAGAAATTTGACTCATATTTTTTATATTATCTAATTTTTAGATATTAATTTTTTTATTTTTTCTTAAAAATATCTAAGGTATTTAATGGTGTTTAGAAGCTGAGTAGTCTTTATTTATTTTTTAAAATTTAAACTTTTCTTCTGTCTCTTAAATTGTTAATTTAAGTTGTTTTCATTATAGCTATTTATAATCTTACTTAATTTTAAATCTATTTAAATCAGGTTCTTTTCTAAGAAACATGTTTGTACTTTTATTAGCAAATAATTCTATAGATTCTTTTAAAATTGAAAGTTAACTTCAATTATTCTTATTTCTCTAATTTTATTAGCTTAATTTTTGAGTAGGTTACTATCTAACAATTGCTTTCTTTTAAAAAATCTATTCTGACCTTATTTTATTAAAGTTTACTTATTAATGGAATTTAAAATTAACAGAAAACTTAGATTGGAAAAGTTATTATATTACTTCTTATTAGATTATTTAATGCTTAACATTAAATAATCTAATAACTCTATTGAGTACATCAAAGTAATTTCCCCACCTTGTAATTAAAAATATTGTTAATCTGTAAAGGATACTCAAAATTAATTGAATCAGCTAATTTTGAGCTTGTATTCAATTAACTATTGCTCTTCTATTGTCTTAACTTATTAGCAACTTCTAACTGTAACATATTACAAACTACTTGACTGCCAGAAAACAAAGCTGTATTAATAAATTTTTTTCCGTTATTTTTGGTATTTTTTTTAAAAAAAATTGCGGTTGTAAACTATTTTTTAACCATTTAATAAATGATAAATATCTTGATTAACTATAGTTGATTCATCTTTAACTGAAGGGTTCTAATCAACAGTTAAGCAAACTTCAGAATAACTATCGATCATCTGTTTAACTGATGCTTGTGTTTGTTTTTCTTATCCCTAATTTTCTGGTAGTACTGCACAACATCTTTAGATTTAAAAAATACTTCACATCCATTCGTTGTTAAAACTTTTGCTGTTGTTTGATAAACAGGGAAAAAAATAGTCTTTTCAAGAACTTTAAAATTATTTCTACTCGATATCATAATTTTTTTAAAAATTACAGTAACTTGTGAGATTTGTTCTCCTACATTTTCAATAATACGTTGAAAACTAACTATTAAACTCCATCTATTCTCCTATATCTAATTTTTAGACAACAGAAGTCAGAACTATCTCTGCCACAGTGATTTGTAGTCCCAATTCAAGTAAGGTTAAGGTGATCTTAGCAATTACGGTTTTATATCCAGTTATGCTTAAGGTTTTCGATGTGTAAGCCTAAAAATAAGTCTGAAATGTAGTCTAACAAACAACCTCTAATGTATGGCGAAATTCTGTGAACAATTTGATTAAGTCACATTCTGCCATATTTTTAATAATTATTTCCCCTAAACGCACAAAAGACAGTTATAAGACTAAATATCTGATTTCCTGTAACTTTATTTTCCACTTCTCTTATTTACTGTGGACATAATCTCATCAATGGTGATGTCATTGAGATAAATAGATTCTATCTGTGGAAACAGTTCAGATTTTGGATATTCATAACTAGTCTCGGGGATAATACTAAGCCATCCTAATTTAAGTTTGGTCCTATTTCTGCATAGGAAAATAGACTATAGGCTTTCCTTAGTAAACTGAATGATCTTGAATAGGGTTTTTAAATTAGGAAAAAATTAGATAATTAGAATAAATATCAAAACCTACAAAGTTGTTAACTAAACTCTTCTAATATAAATCTAGAATGTTCTAGAAAACAATCGCATCATAGGAGTCAACCAAGGATTAGGACTATGTAATGATCGTACTAGGTAATTAAAAAAAAGATAGTCTCCACTGCATTTTAATGGACCCAACCTTTTTGAGCGCAACGCAGCACAGTACTAGTGTTTGAGTTACCATTAGATTATTTTAATCTAATGGTAACTCACTCCATTCTGCACAAAAGTTATCCCAACACAATACCTTTTCTTTCCCTGGAAACCAGTCTACTTGGTCTACTTTGAACCATTGTTGCGCCAAATGACTCCAAAGTTCAATGTCCTTTCCATTGTTTCTATAATAGTATCTTTGACCACTACAAGCCACAATCTCCCAGGTTAGACCATTTTCTGGATGATTAAACTCTATGGTTAAAGTGCAATTTTCAGGAGATGATAATTTATCTCCTTGACGTTGATAACAAATGGTCCGATAATTTTGCAGGTTAGATTCTCCTAGATTAACCATAAACACAATACTCAGTAATTATTTTGGAAGTGAGGGGAGTATGGGAGCGTTTTTAACTCTCCCATACTTCCACTACTGTTCCCAATGAGATCTTACAGAAAGTCTTGGCAAAGGAGGAGGCTGAATCCTGGTTTTTTTTCGCACGAATTTACGTTCGGACCTGTAACCTGTTTGACAGCTAGAGCGAGAATTTTCCCCTGGAATATCATAAATATCAAGATATAAAGATTGACCAGCAGCGGTAGCGGCGACTTGTAGTACCACACGAATAGCCTGAAGATTACGGCCACCTCGTCCAAAAATTCGCCCTTTATTATTGCCTTCAAAGGCTAAACGAATCCAAACGCGTTGATTCTTATTAACCTTTTCACAATCTACACTTAGGGAATCTGGCGATTCTAACAACGGTTCTACTAAAAACCCCACTAGGCCTAAATAATCTGGGCTGGTAGGGTTTGATGAATTAGACCAAGAATTAGATTTGAGCATTGACCTGTTCAAATACTTGCGCTTTCTGAAGAATACTACGAACGGTATCTGTTGGTTGGGCTCCTTGTTGAAGTTTTTTAACAATTCCTGGAACATTTAAGTGAGTTTCGTCGGTTCTGGGGTTGTAAAATCCTAATTCTTCTAAAGGACGACCATCACGACGATTGCTGCTATTCATAGCGACAATTCTATAACTGGCCTCACGCTTTTTGCCGTACCGTTTTAAGCGTAGTTTGATCATACTAGTTACTGAGACTCCTTAACTTATTGATAATTTTTAATCACTTTCCGATGAGAGATTGACTTTTACGCTAAATCGATTAAGTCATTTCCGAATAGATAATTATATCATCATTATTATCAACTTCAGTCAATTATTACAATCGTTATTGTTTTGTATTTAAACTCAATTAATATATGCACAGGGTAGTTAAATGTCAATATTACCTATTTATCCGGTATTGCTTCCAATTTTTTAGTTTTATGATTCAGATCTTGGAGTTGGTCAATTACAAAATTTTATTGCCACTATGGGGCTTAATTACCGTCATTAGCATTTTGTTCTACACCTAAGAATTTAAAACCTTATAATCTTAACATTGCAAGACATAAATTTTAAAAAATGGGATTGGGCACAACTTATAATCCTCTCAGCGATGCTCGTACATAAATTAGATTTACTTGGACAGATTTTAAGAAGTTAGACGACTGGATAAAGCTCTTCTTGTAGAAGATTTTACCCCACATCAGTCCTTTAAGAGACTTAAAAAGCAGGGGGCAGACTTATCAGTTTTAAAGTAAGAAGAATTGCCTCTTCTTATGTTTGTTGAGGCGTTAAAATACGGAAAGACCTGGGGAGTAATTTCCATGACTGAAAAGTCTAGTGTTACTATATTCTCCATTTCTTGCTACGATTTCTTGGAATTAGATATCTATGACTTAATATTAGTCCAATCTTCATATATATTTCCTTTCCATTGCTAATTTTGTGACATTATTATTTTTTATAAACGCAAACCTAGCATTAAAACCCCTAGTCAAATTTTAGAATAGTCGGACCAGTTTTATAAATTAGGGTTAAGAAAGGAAGTATTCATAGTAGTCAATGACTCTATTGACAAAAAAACACAATATCAAATTCTTACTTAGAAAATTAACAATTTTACTAAAAGTACATTAAAATTTTTTTAGGTTTAATACAAAAGTGTCCGTTGATTTAGTCCAGGATAGTAATTTATTAGAATTAATAGTATAGTTCAACTTTAAATATTGTTTGCTTAATCTTTGAAATTACAGATGAAGAAAACTTAAAATTAACCAAAAATTTTAAAATACCCGTAGTTATGTAACTGAATATTGCGATATTTTAACCAGGGCTAGTTTACATTTAGTAGCTAGATTTATTTGCCCTTTTAATAAAAAAATAGGCAGCTCTACATATTATTTGTCCTGTGGAAGGCAAGACAATTCCTATCTGCAATGTTTGGTATGTTATAAACCCTTTTCTATATCAGTACTAATGTCTAGTTTTTTAGAAAAAGAAGAAGGACTGCAAGTTTACACCAAAAAAGATACAAAAATGAACTTTGTTCCCATCCATCCTTTTAGGAAAATTTTCCAAGAGTAATTGAAGCTTTACGGGTTTTATTCAAATAAATAAAACTTCTTAGATCGTACCTATAGTTGTTTTCTAAAACTAGAGAGCTCTCAATATCATCTCTCTTTCGAGTTACCTAGTCAGGTTAGTTTACACGCTTCAGTAATTGTTGTCTGGAGATAAGAATTTAAACAAAAAAACTTGTTAGCAGTTTTGACATTATTTTTTTAGAAAAAATACAGAATTTTTCAGCTTTGGAATATTATTTAACTGTGTGCGCTCATGATAAACATCCCTGAGAATTTTGTAAAACCGTTCAGAGTGAAATTAAATAACAGTTGCAAAAATTTAAGAATAGAAAATTATGACAATAGTTGAAAAATCCATTATCTTTCACTAAGAGTTGATAGTAAGGCGGGCACTACCCACCTTACCTAAAGTTACTCAATTGCAGGAGCTTTTAAAGACATTTGTTGAGTTAAAGAGATCTGCACTTCCTTAACTTCTCCTCCTAAAGTTGGCACTGAATCACGTAATACTGCGGTGAGTTGATTAATACTAGAATCGTAAATCTGGGTAACAATTTTTGGATATAAACCAATACCAATGATAGGAATTAATAAACACCCAATAATAAATACTTCTCTCGGTTCAGCATCAATCAATTTGGTGTGGGAGATTAATTCTTCATTCTCAGGCCCATAAAGCATTTCCCGCAACATTGACAAAAGATAAATGGGGGTTAAAATTACCCCAACAGCAGCCAAAAAGACTACAACTACTTTAAATGTTGAATTGTAGGCATCACTGGTTGCAAATCCTACAAAGATCATTAATTCTGCAACAAACCCACTCATTCCAGGCAATGCCAAAGAAGCCATTGAACAAGTAGTCCACATGGCAAAGACTTTCTTCATCTTTTGTCCTACCCCTCCCATTTCATCTAACATTAGGGTGTGGGTGCGATCATAAGTACAACCTACCATGAAGAAAAGACTCGCTCCAATTAATCCGTGGGAAATCATTTGTAACATTGCCCCACTAGTCCCTAATGAAGTAAACGAGGCTATCCCAATTAAGACAAACCCCATATGGGAAATTGAAGAATAGGCAATCTTTCTTTTTAGGTTTCGTTGAGCAAAAGAAGTTAGAGCTGCGTAAACAATATTTACAACCCCTAAAATTACTAACATGGGAGCAAAAAAAGCATGGGCATCTGGTAACATCCCTGCATTCATCCGCAGTAGTGCATACCCTCCCATTTTTAGGAGAATTCCCGCTAATAACATGTGGGCAGGTGCAGTAGCTTCTCCATGGGCATCCGGTAGCCAAGTATGAAGAGGGAAAATCGGCAATTTAACACCATAGGCGATGAGAAGACCTCCATAAAGCAATAATTGCAGTTTTAAAGGAAAATCTTTACTCGCAATCGTCACCATATCAAAGGTGATATTGCCACCATAGAAGGCCATGGTTAAAGCGGCTACTAAGATAAATAATGATCCCGCTGCGGTGTAGAGGATAAACTTAGTCGCTGCATAAAGACGGCGTTTGCCTCCCCAAATAGATAGGATGAGATAGACGGGGACTAATTCTAATTCCCAGACAAGAAAGAAAAGCAACATATCTTGTACTGCAAAAACAGCAATTTGTCCACCATACATCAACAACATCAAAAAATAGAACAATTTTGGCTTAAATGTCACTGGCCAAGCAGCCATAGTGGCTAAGGTGGTGATAAACCCCGTTAGCAAAATCAGGGGCATGGATAGCCCATCAGCCCCTACCGACCAATTTAAGTCCAGTTGAGGAACCCAGGAATAGCTTTCAAACAATTGAAGATTAGGATTGCTTAAATCATATCCAGTGTAGAAAGCATAAACAATCACCGAAAAATTGATGAGTCCAATAGTCAAAGCATACCATTTGACTGTTTTACCGTCCTTATCAGGAATTATAGGAATAAACAAGGCGGCAATAATTGGAAAGAGAATTATGGTAGTTAACCAGGGAAAATTGGCAATATCCATTGTGATTATCTAATGTCCTCAGTGATACTTGGAGTTTGGTTAAACAGTTATCCAGTTCTTTGTTATCAGTGTTTTCACTGTTGACTGTTCACTAGTTCAATGTCTCCGCAAAATACCCGCTACATTCTAACCACTTTCTCTTTAGGCTTCTAAAAATAGATCTCATATCTTAATCTTTGGATAAGTTTGGTGGAAAAATTACGATAATCAGGAATTAATCCTAACTTTAAATTAAAGAGTATCTAATCTAAAATTTAAAATTAACTGAGAATATTAAATTTTTTTGACTCTTTTAGAATTACTATGACGTAATAACTACCTAAAAAAGCTGAAAGTCTTAAATTTGTCAGATTTTAAATAAATAGTAAATAGTTCATAACAGAGAAACGAAAAAAATAGAAGACTTGATCAAAACAGCTTTGTCTATTAGTAAAAATGATTGGAATATTTGGTGGATATTATAGCATATCAAGGGAAAATAAGCAATAATTTATTAAAAACTAACAGAGTAATCTTAATCAAATCACTGTCTGTTTGCCTGAGAATAACTCTAGGCAAACTCTTTCTTCCGCAATTCTAAGTTGTGCTAATTCTATAATTTCTATTTAAGTTATTTTTAATAGAAATTATAGAAGATATTTTCTTGGTTTTATATGTTAGAAAATGTGGTTGTATATGGTGTCATTATTAACTTTAGGCTTAAGATATTAGTGTCAATGATAAAAGTCCTAATGGTTGTCAAAGAGTAAGGTTGTGTGGCGGTTATTTTGATCTTTAAAAAAGTCAGAAATTATAAACAATATTAAATTTGTTCTAGGTAACATTAAATATTATTTTGAATAAAATTTATTCTTTATACAAAATAAATAAACCAGATAATACTTAAAGATTTTTTGACAAGAAATTAATTTAATTTACATTATTAATGATAATTTTCTAATTTATGAGATAAAAGTTAAGTCAGTTTTAATGGCAATAATAATCGTACTTATAATATTTTTTTATTGAATTTCTTTTGAACTCTGTAATTTACAGAATAAGATAGGCAAGTAAAAAATTGAGACTAAACGTCAAACAATATATCCTAAATATTTTCCAGTATCACAAAATAATTGTGGGACTTTTTTATGCAGTTAGAATTTATTCTAAATAAAATAAGGAAAAACAATTGTATCTGTT
This sequence comes from cyanobacterium endosymbiont of Epithemia clementina EcSB, assembly GCF_029919255.1. Lineage (GTDB taxonomy): Bacteria > Cyanobacteriota > Cyanobacteriia > Cyanobacteriales > Microcystaceae > Rippkaea. The sequence goes on from NZ_CP123991.1 coordinate 131,454, forward strand.
GTTAACTGTTTCAGTTTATAAAATTTTTCTATCTGTAATTTTTAATCTATATCTTTGATGATTGTTTCTATTTTTTGTCAACTCAGTCTATTACTTTTTGCTATATTTTTGATGTCACTATTGACGACATATTCAATGATTTTTGTCTTAATAAATTTGAGTTTATTTTCTTTTTTTTCAAGTTAAATTAACTCTTATATGAATTCTATCCACATCGATTATATTTTACTTTGTAAAGATTAATCTTGAGTGTAGACTTCTTTCCCTATCCAAGAAAAATCTCTAATTGTTAATTTATTAAATTTATAGAGGTTACTATTGAATATCTCAACAACTCAATATCATTTTAATCTAGTATTTTTTCTTAAAATATGTCCAGTAAAATTACTTTTATTAGTTACACAGTTCCTAAATCTCAAAAATTAAATAATATAGAATAATTGAATATAGAAAAACTATATATAAAAGTTATTTTTTCCATAATCTATTTTAGAATAAACAATTTACTATTATTAAGTAATAGCAAAATAAATAAATGAGTGACTAAGAATAAATTAACCAAGCAAATTTACCTACACCGAATCTAAAGTAAAAAAATAGTACAATTATCAATAAAAGAATCAACAAAACAATTGTTATATAATCTGTAATAGTAAGTAATGATTTATGTAAATAAGTGCGGTTAGAACTGCCAGAAAATGCTTTAGATTGAAGAATAATTTCTAACTTCTGGGACTTAGCCATTGCGTTGAGAATTAGAGTAACTGCAACTGTTGAATACATCTTTGTTTTTAAGATTAATCCCATTTTATTTATAGCCAGTCCACGTAATTTTTGAGCTTCAATAATAGTCTCAATTTCTCCTAATAAAAGAGGAAAAAAACGCAATGTAGAGGAAAAAATAAAAACGATTTTATAAGGTATCTTTACTCGTACCATACCTACTACCATTTGATTGATATCAGTGGTAAAAATAGCTAAAGGAATAACTAAAATCATAGTTAAAGTTTTAAAAATAATATTTAAAGCATATATAATCCCTTCTTGACTCATAGAAGCTCCTCCAATCAACCAAAAAGTTTGAGGTATACTAAAAACAGGTGTCAAAGTGTTTCTATTAATTAAAGTTTTAATCTGATCAACATTAAAAAACCCCATAGTTATTAATAGAAAGACATAAAAAGGAAACATTACTTTTATAACTAACTTAAAATACTCTAATTTAATCCCGGCTAACAAACAAGCAGAACTGATAGATAAAGCAAGTATTCCTCCGGTAATAGGACTATCCCAAATAAAAGCAATTAGAGTAGTTATCACAATCATCACTAGTTTAGTCCGAAAATCCAAACGGTTAAAAATGGTATCGTGTTCAATAGATTCAAATTTAAACATAGGATTATAGTTGATAATTGATAGTGAGTTAAAAACAGTTAGCTAATTCAATAGGAGTTAATACACGATAATTTTGTCCAGAAGATTGACTTAAACTTTTTCCCAAAAAAACTGTTTGGGGAGGAGTAAGATATGTAGACTTTAATAAGTCAATTTCATAATAAACTTCACGAATAGGAGCATCGAGTAAAATGGTTCCTTTACCCATTATAATTGCGCGTTGAGCGTAGTCTGGCATTAGATATAAATGATGAGTAATAATAATAACAGTTTTTCCCATTTTATGTAGCTGACGACTCATTTCTAAAATAGAAAGAGAACCATGATAATCTTGTCCAGTTGTTGGTTCATCAAAAATGATGATATCAGGTTCCATGGCCAAAATAGCAGCAATTAAGATTCGAGCACGATCACCTTTTGGTAGAGATAAAGGATGGACATGGCGATATTTTAATAAACCCATTGTTTCTAAATTTTTCCTAACTTCTTCATCAATTCTCTCAGCAGAATAGTTTAGATTTTCTAAGGCAAATGAAACTTCTTTTTCCACTGTCATATTAAAGATTTGGTTGTCAGGATTTTGCCCGACATAACCAATAAAACAAGACAGTTCGCTTACAGAAAAAGTTTTGATATTTCGCTGACAAATTTTAACAATTCCTTGGGAAGGAGATAAAAGATTTAAAAAGTGTTTAACTAAAGTACTTTTTCCAGCTCCATTTTGACCAGCAATCAATACATATTCTCCTTGATAAATGTCTAACGAAACTTGGTTTAAAGCTTTTGTTCCATTTTCATAAATATAGGTTAAATTCTCAGTTGAGAGCACTAATTTTTCTCTATTTCGAGCGTAAGCCTTAGGCGGAGTTAATGACGGCGCAATGGCTACATTGTTTTGTATACGCTTGAGAGTGGAAAGTCCTTTGTCAAGTGTGATAGGAATTTGAGGAACTGTAATTCCTTTTTGATTAATGTAGTAGAAAGTTTGAGCAACTTCAGGAGGACGTAAATTTTGAGCTTGGAGAAGTTCAATTTCTGAGTAGATTTGATGAGGAGAACCGGTGAATAATAATTTTCCCTCTGATAATAGAGCAATACGATCACTAAATTCAGCCATTTCTTCTGCAGCATGGGACACCATAACAATGGTGACTCCTAATTCTTGATTTAATTCCTTGACAGTAGCAAATACTTCTTGGGAACCAATGGGATCTAACTGGGAGGTGGGCTCATCGAGAATCAATAATTTTGGTTGTAAGGCCAAAGCTGCGGCAATTGCTAACCTTTGTTTTTGCCCCCCTGATAATTCTTGAGGATGTTTCTTTTCAGTTCCTTCAAGCCGAACTGCTGCCAACACCTGGGGAATACGGGTAATAATTTCATCAGGTTCCACAAGAAGATTTTCTAAGGCAAAGGCGATTTCATTTTCTACTGAAGTTGACAGTAGTTGAGTTTCAGAATCCTCAAAAACTACTCCCACGTACTGCGCTAAGGTACTGACTGTTTGTTTTATTGTATCAAGTCCCCCAACGGTGACATACCCAAAAAAACGACCCCCATAAAATTGGGGAATAATTCCATTAAGGGTTAAACAAAGAGTAGTTTTGCCTGCACCAGTTGGACCAACAATGCCCAAAAATTCCCCTTGAGCAATATTTAATGAAATATTTTCGAGAACGGGTTTGGAGGAATTAGGATAAAGATAAGAGACATTTTCTAAACGAGCAATCACATCCATAATTTTTCAATGAAATGGGCAAAAAAAAATATATTAACTTCTACTTTTTGTGTTCTATTAATAAATAGCTTGTTTGGGTTTCATCAAACCAATAGCCCGTAAACCAGAAATAACTCTAATACCGATAAATGCTCCTATCAAAGAACGGACTAAGTTTTCTAACGGTATGATAGGAACTAAAAATAACCAGGTTTCTTCCGGCCAGTTAAAAATATAGTAGGTAATAACAACTTGACCTAGGTGAGACAGTCCCATAACCATCCAAGTTCCCAAAAATACCCCAACAGTTACTAAAAATGGTTTCTGATTATTAATACATTGTGCAATCAAAGAACAGGTGGGTAAGGCAAACAATAAAATACTTGACCAGTTAATAAAAGAACCGGCAATAATTATTGAGAGAGAAACACCATTAGAGAGAGCATGGCGAGTATATAAAAATAACTCAATTAGAAAAACAAGGGTCAACCCAAAACGCCAATATGTATTTCTCTTTCCTGAAGACATTACACCGGCCGTAAAACTAGCTATCACTGCTCCCCAAATAGAAATCAGAGGAATTCCTGCAGTATGAGGTGCGAGAAACACACCAATAAGAGTCCCCATTCCACTAGTTATTGCTCCAGCTAATGGACCTAGTAACCACCCAATTAAAGGAAAAATCCCCTGACTCATAGGAAACAACCCCCCTGAACCAATGGTTATGGAAAAAGGGATAAATGCGAGAACTGTAACTACAGCAGACAAGACCACAATATAATCTAGGGGAGTGCCATCGACGGAGGCTCCTCCTGAAGTTTTAACCTCTCTTTCTTCGCCTTTGAGAAGTATTAAGGATGACATAGCTGGTTAATGTTATAACCTTTTTATTCTAAGCTGTCTTTAAGCAGTTATGGTGAATTTATTTGGTTGGGGAGCAAAGTACGCCATCAAACAGAAGAACAATATATCTTTTAGAAAGAGTTACCAAATCTGTGTAAAAAATGGTCCAAAGATAACATCACAGTGATGATAGTTAATTAACTATCAATCTTTCTATATCACCCGAATAATCCATTAAAATCATAGACTTTCTGGACTTAATCAATGGCACATATTACGGATATATTATATTAATAATAATTTTTATGACTTCTGATGATGAATAAAACAGGTTTATCCTTTTCAATAAAAATACAAAGATTGAGATTAAATCTAGCATAACTATCAGTTATGATAATGCAAATTTTTAAAATTTAAAAATAAAACCCCGATTAATTTTGCTGATAATTGCTACTGTATTTTTCTTTCCTAAAGTTTTAGACTAACCCAGCTAACTTCTTGAAATTTTAATGAGTAGACTCTAAACAATTGCTTTAAAGGAAGTGGGAAAAATCACAATTATAAATAACTAACGAGTTCCTAGTGGCAATCAGATTTCCATCTAAAACTGAACTAAATATCATCTGCAAGGAAAAACTAAGACTAATAATAAAATTAGTTTAGGACTTAGGAACTCGAGTCCTTGTTTAAAGCTGAGGATCCTAGTGTTAATTTATTAGCCTTGATGAATTATCTTGAATATTCTACCAGTTACGATTAAGAAGAGAAATACACAGAATTACATCATAATGTCACTCTTTCTAAGATCTGCTCAAAATTGAAAAATCTGACTGAGGTGATATCTACGACCTAGTTAGTTATATATTAGTTACGTCTAACTTAGATAAAAAAATCGGGTAGTATTATCTACTTCTGATTGATTAATTAAAGACAAAACTTATTCTAAATTTAATTTATCTCTATCTAAACTCCTTGAATGTTTTTTGTCGAGTCAACTAATAATTATTTTTGCTAAAATTAATTCTTGCATTCTTTTATAAAACTAATAAAAATAGTACTATATCATTTTTATTGGGTTAAATAAGTTTTTAAATACTGGTATTTAAGATTTAAAAATTGTTTATCAGCAATAAATAAGTAGGTTTATTTTTGAGTGTACTATCTATACATAGTTAGATTTTTTATAATAAAAAATATTAATAATTTTATTGATTAATTAATTTTTATATTTAACTTAAACGTTAAAATAAAATTTCTTTTATGGGTAAAATATATTCACTTATTATTCTGACTTTTTAAAGCTAAAAATCTTATATAACTGCTTTATAACTTCAGAAATTACAACTTTTTTCCTTAGCTCTAGAAACCTATCAACCCCCAAAATCAACGCCCACAAATATCACCCTTTCACTGCAAGAGAAAGAAAAGCTCCTAACTTAGGATTTATGTCGTTATACCATTATTTTTTTACAGTAACAGTAACAGCTCACGAAGTAGGAGGATATACAGGAAGACTTTACAACACCATAGCAGAAGTCATCATTCTCAATATTTTCTTTTGAGGACTTTCTCAAAAATTTGTCTCTATCTTCTTTGAAGATGTCAGATATAGCGTAGCTACTCAATATTTGAAGACAACTATTCGTGAGGAATTCCTTGTTACTCAATTGTTATACTTTCGAGAAACTTATTCTTATCTTCTAAAATACCTTAATTAGGATTAACTCCAAAGGGCAAACTTAGTTCAAAACGCTTGGGAAATATATGACTTTACTTTAATAGAATCACGTTTACTAACCCTGAAAAGGTGTTCAGTTTGCTTATTCATGCCAACAATGTTACTGTTACCGGATATTATTGCAACTATTTATCAGAATGCAATTTAGTTAAAATCCTGACCGGTTGGTCAGAGTCTCACAGTTTTTATAAGAGAATGAGGAAAACAATCATAGTTTACTTGAACGCATTTGTAAAACAGTTGTTACTCCTAGCTCTGCGGGGGCTATTAATCATCGAAAAATGGATCTAGAAATTACAGTCTTAGAAGAAGTTACCCATAGCTATGATGTGATTTCCTTAGACACAACGTTATTTTACCTAACTGAACGAAGTCATCAAGGTGCCCTAGATTACCTCAAAAGTCTTTCTAAACTGAAACAAACCTATATTTCATAAGAAATCTGGGTACAAAATGGGGTCAAAATGCAATGTTTTCGTTGACATTATTAATCTCTGTGTTAAGTGAAATAAGTGATGTAGAATGCAAAGAAAAGATTGTCTGTGTTGAGAATGATTTATAATAATTTTATGAACTGGGTGGACTTATATAAATTCGTAAAACTTATCCCCAATTTTTATCAGTAGTAACATTATGGAACTGAGTAATTGTTTTTCTGCAGTATGTTTTAGCTTGACATGAAGAAAAATAAATAGAGAATTTTTGCAACTTTTTTATAGATGTATATTTCGGACATTATCATAGCACGGCTAAATTTTTTTAATCTAGAGAGTTATTTTTCCTATATAGGTATTAATGATATGGCTAACAATACATTGTTACTTTAGATTAAACAATATATTTGCTGATAATGGGCGGATGATAGTTATAAAATTCGTTTCTATTTTATAGCTGATATCAACCCAATGAAAACTTGCGTCAATTTAATTATCTTTAACTTAGTATTTTATACTTTTTATTTTTTTATAATTACTATTATTTTAGCCTAAAATAATAGTAATAGACTTTGTCTAAGGTACTGTTTTGCTATAAAAAATATTAGTTATTTTTTGGAATAATTCCAAATTATATAGTTAGTTTTTATAAAATTTTATTTAGTTATATGGTGCAGTTTAAAGATTTAAAGACTAAGTATTTATGCTTTATCAATTAACAAGATTATTCCCGAACTAATGAATAGAAATTTGATATAAAACTCAAGTAATCTCTTTTATTAGCAATAAAAGAGATTACTTAAAGTACTGATTGGGAAGGCTACTTTTATTACTGTTAACTAGAATTAAGTTTTATTTATAAAAACATTTGCTTAAAAAGCATAAAGTAGAATATAGAAATTTATAGCGAAAATTATTTTTTCAAAAAACAAGTATTATTGAGTATGCCAAAAGTAATCTACAAAAGTAGATTTACAGCTTTTTTTAAAAAGAAATAAACACTTAAATTCGTCAATTTATCCAGTAAAGACCTATTTTTTATAAAATTTGTATGGCTTTTATTTTTGTTTAATTGCATTTTTTTATAAAAAGAAGAAGATTTTTTTATAAAATTGCTCTTTTGTACTAATTGTGATATGCTAACGAGTTGTAACTTAGTCTAACTTTTATTTTGAATCTGTCCTGTTAACCCTAAAAATTTTGTTTCTATAGAAACAAAATTTTTGTAATTTTGTAAACTTTACGAAACAAAACTTTTAACTTCTAACTGGAAAGTAAACTCTGTATTCAGATGATTTAGGCGAAGAATACCTTAAAATATTAAATCTACTTTTTTATCACTCTCGAGGAAATTATCGATGTAGAGAAGATGTTCCAGACTAAATATTTAGTATTATTCTTGTTTGCCATTCATAACTTTGGTAATCTATAATTCTAACCTTAGAGATTTATTAAGATAAAATCGATTTCAATCTTGATTAACGTGGAACAAAACCAAAGAAATTATGCCCTCTCTCCTGAGAGGAGGAGGATAGCTTTATGACCACCCTATTACGTGATTTTTGGTATGTCGCCTTACCTGGGAAACAATTAAAACCAGGTAAAATGGTTCATAAAAAGATGCTTGGCGAACCAATTTTAGTCGGACGGCGTAAAGATGGAGAAGTCTTTGCTATTCGTGACATTTGCCCTCACAGAGGGATACCCTTGCAATATGGATCGATGGATGGAGACAATGTCTGTTGCCGTTATCATGGTTGGAAGTTTAGCACTCATGATGGAAGTTGTAGGGAAATTCCTTCTTTAACTGAATATGATGATTTAGATATTAGTCGTATTCGGGTTCCTACCTATGCTTGCCAAGAAGTTCAAGGAAATATCTGGGTCTATTTTGCGATGGATACTGACAAAGGAACTGATTTAGCTACTATTCCACCAGTGCCTACTATCCCGGATTTTGGTAAGATCGAACCTGGAATTTCCGAAGTCATCCATTTTGTCTGTAATATTGACCACGCTACTATTGGACTGATGGATCCGGCCCACGGTCCTCACATTCATAGTTCTTGGTGGTGGCGTAGTGGTCCACAAAAATTTCGAGTCAAGGAAAAGCAATATGAACCTGTAACTCAAGGATTTCGTCTTGTTCCCTATGATATGCCAGTGAGTGCACGCCCTTATAAACTCTTAGGTGATAGGGTTTCTATTGAAATTATCTTTGAATTACCTAGTGTGCGAATAGAAATTTTAAGAGGTGATCGCTATTCTGCTTGTTTATTAACCACCATTACTCCTATTGATGAAAACGAATGTGAAGCTTTTCAGAGCATTTATTGGACAATTCCTTGGATGGGAGTTTTTAAACCTTTATTGAGGTTCTTCACCCGTCAATTTTTAGCACAAGATCGCGATGCGGTAATTCAACAACGAGAGGGGCTGAGCTACAATCCTGCATTAATGTTGATTGATGATGCAGACACCCAGGCAAAATGGTATTTTCGTCTAAAACAAGAATATCAAAAGTCTAAGGCCGAAAATCGACTTTTTAAGAATCCAGTAGAATCGAGAATGTTACGCTGGCGCAGTTAGAAAAAACCAATGAGGTCTCTAAGATTATCAAAGATATTAACATGTTACTTTTCAATCTTAGATGTCTTTTAAGTAAAATAGTTTCTTCTGGATTGAGCAAAATAGATTAGAAACTAATAACTTATAGGACTCTCATTCTAAATGGAATTCTATAGTCCCAAGAACTAGATTTCTATAAAAATCTAGTTCTTAAAATTTTGAGAATCTTGTGATATTGAACTTTTAGCTTTTTTATATTTAGGTTTTGTTACAGTTAGTATAGAAGAATATGGATTTATATATCTAAAAAAATGTATATATCTGAAAAGAAAAATTTCCTTTTAATTTAAATGGCATTGAATACTTTTCTATCAGAAAATAGACCACGCGTAAAAAATAGCGACATAGTCTGTATATCTATGACGCTCCAAGTTTAGGCTAGGGTTAACTTTTTGTCTTAAAGCTAAGTAGGAAAACAATTTTACTTCTAAATTGACGACTTCTAACTCTCTTTACTTTAAAATTACTTTTAGATAGAAGATGTTCAGAGAATTCAGCAGCCAATAACTGCGGGATTTGAACGTAAAATTATAGAAAAACTTTCTTACTATTTTACAGGAAGTCAAAGTAGTAACTACCCACCATTTTTTAAAATCTTCCGTATTTAAGTTTTAATTTTATTTTATTTTATTGGTGAGATTACCATTGTTAGTTTGCCCTACACCATAGCTTATACTCTGAATTTTTTGGTAGCACATATAACCATCTTCTGGGTATTATTTGTAGTGGGTCATGATTGTTATCAAAGTTTATTTTCTCACTAGAAATGGCTTAATAAGCTTACTTAATAGTGTTGTATTGAATCTCTCGGAAAAACGGGACATAATTACTAGTGCTATTTACTGAACTTTAATGATAATTGTTTTAGGTTTTTTCACTTATCAAGTGTGCTTCATATGGCTACTTAAATATTCTTTAGATCCCTATGTGAGCTTTGTAATATAGTTAGAGCTGGTTACCTATCTACATCATACTGATCCTGATATTCCTTGGTATTGAAGAAAAAATTGAAATTTTCTTATATTGATCATGATTACGAATTAATTATTATCATCAATAATAATATTGGAACTCATGTGGCTTATCAAATCTTTCGGAAGTCTAAACCCTCAATTGTTAAGACTTTTTTCTATTCTTACAAAACTTATTTTATCGCTCTTGACAGTGGAAATAATATTTATTTTCAATTTGAAAAATTCTAAAGGCTTCTCAACTGTTTAAAGCCATAGTTAGGGGTAATCTTCTTTTTTATATGATCTTATGTATTGAACAGAAGATTTTTAAATGTCTAGACTTTAATTTTTTTTAAAAAAACTACTAAGTTAAAGATTAAGCAACTTAGACTAATTCAGTTTAATGATTAATTAAGGTAGTCAGTAGCATTTATATACTCCATTTTTATAGAGTTTTTAAAAATCAAAACTAATTTCTTTAATTTTTACTAAAATATTCGGATTTTAAACTTGCACTTATTTTAGTATTTTTTATATTTTGTTATTGTTTTAATTCCTGTGCTTACTCATTTTTTAAAATCTACTGATACTATATAATTACTTGCTTTAATTGAAATAAAAATACTTTAATGTCTAAGATTTTAGATCTGCATTTTTAAAACTAACCTCTTGAGCATTGTTTCTGTTTATTATTCACGTGCTTAATTTTTTTAAACTAGATAATTTATATATTTTATTTTAAATTTATTTACTGACTTTTGTCGTTAGGTATTTCAGTATATGTCTTTTCTTTAAAAAAAACTTAACTCTCCCATAAATTTACTTTCTTATTGACTGTATGTCATTTAAGAATAATTTTTTTAAAAAATTTAATTAACAACTGATAATTTCAATCAATTTTTGAGTAGTTTAACTAAAAAACTACGATTTTATATTTAATCTAATTTAAATAAATAACTTAGTTTTAAGTAATTCATTGTTTACCAATAAATAAAGATAAATTATTTATTCTTTTAAAATCTATTTATTAAACTAAATGGAGCATCCAATATTAGAGATATAAATAGAGTAAAATATTGGTAATATCATGATTTAATCTGGATTAAAAACTGCTATAGCATCTTGTCCGTTATATTATATATAATATATATACTTAAACTTTATATTTATATTTTTTATTCTTACACAACAGATAGAGTAAAACTAAAATCATGAGTAAAATTTAGAAATCCTAGGTAATATTCATTGCAACAATAGGAAATAAAAAATTATTACAGTCATAATCTAAGAAATTACTATGAAGTTAGCCCCAGTGTAAGAGCTTCTTCTCTCAATAATTATGATATTGAACAAGCGGGTTTTGAATGTTATCAAGTAAGAGTAAAAGTCCAACAACCAAATTCATGTTGTTCTTTAGACTATCAAGATAGCTATTCAAGAAAATTAACGTATAAAATCATTGATAAAAACTGCAAGTATAGTAGTACTACTTTTTATGTTTATGAATGTAAAACTTTTATTGATTTTGATTAACAAATAAAAAGATATTATTTTATGGCTCAAAAATTAACAAAAAAATGCGACGTAATTTAATTGTAGTTAATTTTGACAATTAAATTTTTATTTAATTTGTAATTATTAGTTATAAATATCTAACAAATTTGGTTAAGACAACACAAATTCTATTTAAAAAATATAAAATATACAAAATTTAACTCTGGACTAAATTCAGTAGAATAGTTGTTTAAATAGAATTTGTGTTGTCTTAACTATTAAATAATCCTAAAATAAAATGTAATCAATTTTTATAACAAGCCACTTTAATTGTCAATTAATTATTGATATAATTGCTTATAACTGTATTTAATTATTCTTAATTACGAAGATAATAGTAATTATTTATCTAATTTTATTAGCTAATAAAATTAAATGTTTTTTTATTATTAAAAATAATTAGAATCAATATTCTACTCTAAAAATATTAATAGCTCTAGATTATAAAGCAGTTGTATTTCTAGATACTTCTGTGAAGATAATTTTCAAAATACAAAAAAATCTAAATATTTATTAATAAGACGTAATTAAGTATTCTTACAAAGGTTTAAATAAACTTCATTTAAATAGTTTAAAATATTTTACTTATAAAGATATTTCTTTAAAAGAATTAACTATAAAAAATAAAAGTATATATATACTATATATTTTTATGCGAAAGCTATTATTACTATTTATCTTGAGCGATAAAACTATCGAAAATGTACTAATCTAAACTTAGAACAATAGAGAAATGAATAATAATAGTTATTTAAAATAAAATACAATCTACTCTACGTCACTAGACGATGTATAATAATAAAAACTACTAAACTTCATTTAAAAAATAGATTAGAAGTGACTATTATAAATCTTTCTAAGATCACTCCCTTTAAAAGTAAAATAAACCACCCTTTAAATAAGCAAAGAATAAAAGTTTTACAAATTAATTTAGGTAAACGATGCAATCTTACTTGTATTCATTGTCATGTGGAAGCTGGACCAAAACGCACTGAAGAATTGTCCCCAGAAATTTGTCAGAAATTAATTGATGTAATCAACCGTTTTCATCAAATAGAAACCGTAGATTTAACAGGGGGTGCGCCAGAAATGAATTATGGATTTCGTCCTCTTATAGAAGCAGCTAGAAATATGGGAAAACAAGTGATTGTCCGCTCTAATTTAACAATTTACTTTGAACCTAGTTTTGAAGATATACCTGAATATTGTGCTAAACATCAAGTAAGAATTATTGCTTCTTTTCCTTGTTATTTAGAAGATAATGTTGACACACAAAGGGGAAAAGGTGTTTATAATGATTCAATCAAAGCCTTGCGAATTTTAAATAAAATAGGGTATGGAAATGACTCTAATTTAAGATTAGATTTAGTTTATAATCCACCTATACCAAGAGATAATAATTTTATTTTAATTCCAAGTCAAAATCGATTAGAAAAAGAATACAAAAAAAAATTAAAAAATGATTTTAATATTATTTTTAATAGTCTTTTTACTATCATTAATATGCCAGTGGGCAGGACAAAAAAATATTTACAAAATAAATATTTATATTTCTCTTATCTTGAGTTTTTAAAGTCTAATTATAATGAACTAACATTATCTCATTTAATGTGTAAAAATCAACTATCAATTGATTATAATGGTAATATTTATGATTGCGACTTTAATCAAACAGAAGATATTTTTTCAACTAATGAAAATGGGGAACCACTTACTATAAAAAAACTATTAACATTAGGTAACTTAGATATAATTAAAACTATAAAAACTGCCCCTTATTGTTATGGATGTACAGCTGGAAGTGGTTCGAGTTGTAGAGGTTCTTTAGTTTAAAAATAAAAAATAAAAAAGTAATTTATTTTTTTGTAGTAAATAAATAACTTTAAAATTTAGAGTATATTGTTCTTATTTTTGTTTATAAAAAAACAGTATTTGTATAGATATTTAGAATATTTTTTAGTTACTGGTATTATTGTTAACGTGATTAAAGCATTGATTATAATCAACATTATTTCCACGTTAGCGCCTACTGTCATTTTTTTAAATCAAATATTATTTATCTAAAGAATAGGTAAAGTTAAATTTAATTAATAAATTATTTAGATCCCGAGAATATTTTACTAAAAAAATTCTTGAGAAGCTATATGAATAAAGAATTTAAATAATTACTTACAACTATTTAAGCTAAAAAATTTTTCTTAATCTCTTAATTAAAATATTAAAAATAAGCTGAGGTTACTTTCTAACTATTTTTAAAAAATTATTATAGTCTTGGTTATTAATGGTTACCATATCACAATAAAAAAAAGTAGGAGAGCTTTTGAAAATAGTGTCTGCAAATTCTCTAACTGGTTAGAATTTAGATAACATTTTTTTGAGCTAACTCTTTACAACAGATCACCAAATTTCAATTTTATTGAAATCTGGAAAGTCAGGTGATAAATACTGTAGTTTATACTTAGTTTCTTCTATTATTTTCTTAATAGTTTCTATTCTAGAAAAAGTAGCATAGTCCAAAATAATTAGATCTTATAGTTTATATTTGAAAAATAAACATTGAGATAAATAAGCTTTAAATATTTTTTTATATTTCTTTGCTTAACAGTTAAATAAACAAAAAATTTTCTCTATTTTAGAATACTAATCTAACTAGTTATTTCTTCTTTTCTTTCATATTCAAATGTGTATTATTTTTCTTATATAGGACTATAACTATATAAACAATTTTCTCTATTATTAAATAGAGATTTATTTAGATATCTCATTCTATTTTTAGCAATTTGTTCTAGTTTTTTATGTTTTTTTAGTTTAGTTGGTTTGTTTTTGATTTCTGTAAGTTTTTTTACTAGTTATTCCTAATTTTTGTACGTCTAATTTAGATTAGATTGAACAATATTGTTCCCTCAAAATAGAGCCATTTTTGTTTGAGTTGTATTATTGTTTAATATAACAAAAAAACTAAAAAATTGTTTGTTATTTATAACATGTATTATAACACTTTATGAGTAGTTTATTCATAATTTTTTATCTCTTATTTATTAGAAGCAGAAAGTTAAAATATTTTAACTTTGAATAAACAACATATTTATGCACTTATTGTGATCCTATAATCTCTTTTTAGAGTAAATTATAGCTATAAAATTTAGCATAATTGATATGACTAAATTAACTATTTAATTACTTATTTTTATAATTATAAAACTATCGTAATATTTTTACGCTGTATGATGACTAATCTACAGGTTAATGGACTCTTCAAGAAAAAACTTAACAATCGAAAAGGTGATAAACTGAATTCTTCAACTATTGAGTATCTAAAAAGAGCGTTAATATCTCTAAAAAATAATGAAAAGATACATTTTTTGAAAAAAACTCATAAGGCATAAATTTAAACTTATTTAAAGGTTATTTTTTAAAAGTTTAAATTCCTGGACTTTGTCAATAAAAATTAGTAGTTACTCAGCTAGTTTTAGCCTTTAAATATAGAAAAGCTGATATGAGTTTCAATAATTTCTTAGATAAAATATTTTTTGTTAAATTATTTATCTTACTTTTCTATTTTTTCCTAAAAAATAATTAATGTTAGTGTAAAGGTTTACTAGCAATAAAAACACAAAAAAAATACGTATTTTTAATAAAATTTTTCACATTTATAAAAATAAAAACTATAATTGAAGATGCAAAAACTAAATTCTAATCAGACTAGCTGACACGGCTCAGCTGTAAAAATTGTTATGGTTATCTATTTAGTAAAGCCTTTAATAATAAATTATGTAAGCATTTTGTTTAAAAAATTTTCACATTGTCGTTTGTCAAAGTGGTTTTTTTCTAATGAGTAAGGTGGGCAATGCCCACCCCGTCGTTATTCTATTTTTCGGACATTTCCCGCCTTAACCCAACCTTCTTGTCCATTTCTGGATAGACGAACGTTATGCCAGTCTCCATCAGGACTTGTTTTCAAAATAATTAGTTCAGCTTTGTAGTCAACACCCCCGATCCTTTGGGCATCGTGGCCAGGTTCAGCCCGCAAACTTAAGCCACTAGGCCAAATAACAGAGGCTTTGTAAGCTCCGGAAGGCAATTTTTCTTCTTTGTCTTCCTTTTCTTCCTTTTCTTCCTTTTTTTCTTCGATTTCGGGAGAAGATTGAGGTTGTTGGGCAACTATTTCTTCCTGAGGTTTTTCCTCAGATTTTTTAGCTCTTTGTTGGGTGTTAGACTCAAAGTTAGATGCCTCTTCGGCTTTTTCTTGTTTTTCTTCGACGAAAATAGGTTTTGGAGGTGAGGTATTTAAACGATAAAACACTACATAAGCCAAAGCTGTAGTCCCGCTAACGAGTAGAAGAATCCCGACAAAGAATCCTAAAATAAATTGTAAAAAGACAGAGAAATATTTCATAATCACTTCAAAGTAAAACTTCAAAACTTGACATAAGATAGTAACTCCAAATCCCGAACTAAGTTGATCGTAAATGATATTACAGTAAACGTACTCATACGGTAAGCTCGACTAGCTTTCTCCGCAGCAGCCCGGTTTTGTAAAAACTCGATTTGTTTTTGAGCAGTTCTTGCCAAAGAAATAATTTGACTGGCAAGTCTCTAAGATACTCTTAGAGGTAAGACCCTGATCTTAATCAAAACCAATTTGCATTGCCTCAATCAAAGTTCGTTCGATTTCTGTCCTAGGAAAGTCAAGTGTTTCATAGGCTAACCGCTTGATATTGTAATTTTTCAAGTTGTGAGGTCGGAGTCTAGATGGAGAGACGTTAAAAATAGCTTCACGTTCCTTTTGTTCAATCAAACTCACAAAGAAAATTTCATCAAAGGGGTTTTTCCGCAACATTTTAAGAAGTAAAACTGAACATTATTAGCAGTCGCGACTACAGACACTGAAGACTGTTTTTCCGTTAACCAGGTGATAAAAGTTTTAAAAAACTGATAGTTCTGCTATTTCCTTTACTATCGACTCCCCAAACGCTTTATCAATTTCATAAATCTACAATACGCAGGAATTAGGACTTCTGTAAGATCAATCATCTGATGGCACTAAAATCCTAATTATTTTACTAATTATCCAAATAAACGCTTTATATCTAGACGTAACAGGGATAAATGCAAATGTATAGAATATAGCTCTCGCACTGAGGGATTTTCAGTTTCTAGTATTTCTACCAAAAGTACACTACAGAAATAAGGTAAGCTATAGCTCCTCACTTTCTGACTACATACCCCTTTTCGTCTCAATAACTAGTCTTTTAAGTTGTCTAAGCTACCTACTATTAGAAATCTATTCATTGACGGCATATAAAGTCTAAAATCTTAATCTGACGGATTAATTAAAGTTTCTCTTCGAAAATGAATTTTAAATTTTCTAGTTCAAGTCTATTAAAATTAGCGACATAACGAGTTAGGACACTACAAATTCATTTTAATAATAGTTCTCATGAAAAATAAAATAACTTATCTAGGAGTCTATTGAGTAAAGATTATCCAGTAGAAGCTAGGAAATATTTATCCTTAGTTTTAATGTGGCTGGTTGTGAGAAAAGAAAAGCTAAGTTATTCCGAAATAATTTGGATTACAGAGATAATAATAACAATGTTTTTTCGTTAAAATTATAGGCTATACAAAAAAATAAAATCTGCAAAATATGAAAATTCTTTTATATAAATAAACAAAATTATTATCGTTCAATAAATTCTAATGCTTGCAAAAAATATATAAACTAAATTTTTGATTATTGAAGTTATTTTAAATGGCTGTCCACAAAGTCTCAAGTTAAAATATATGCGGAACAATTTCACAAAATTTGAACATATTGAGTAGACCGTTCGTTTAACTTATTCCTGATTCAGGTATTTTAATTGTAAATCGGGGGATAATAGGATTTTAACAGTAGTTGACATTTTTTGTTAAAGATGTTCTTAATGATTCGTTATCGGTGATTCCGTTATCAGCTTACTATCTGAAGTCTTAATATTTATTGAAATAAATTTAAATTTTAAAACTAAATAATAGGCTATTAACAATAAATAATCTTATTATTTATTGTTAATAGCCTATTATTTTTTATCCATAAATGTACTCCCAGAAGATACATTTATGGTCTATTTTTATGTTTTTGTCTGGACTTATTTTGCAGGCAATTCCAACTCTTATATATTAACTATTTTACGTTAACAATTGTTAATTATTAAGTTAGTAAAGCGAATATATTCAGCTTTTTAAAAAATTTAAAAAATTATTTACTTACTATTAAAATTGATATTTTATGCATTTAATTTTTAATATTTATTGGATAATTTTTATGTATTCAACGCTATCAAAATATCAACACAAAAAAATAAAATTAATCGAAGTGTATTTTATAACCATGGAGTATACTATAAATAGTTAATTTTTAGTTTATTTCAGCTATTTTGAATAGATTGAGAATAAAATCAATTAGTCAAGATCGAAAAACTAGATTAGATAATAACTGAACTTTAATTTAATAAATATTAATTATTAGACTATTCTCATAATCTAGAAAACATATTTTCAGTTATTTAACAAGTCTTAAATTAGATTAAATTTTTATAAAACTTTTATTATAGCAATAATAAATTCTACTTTACTTAGTATTGCTTATCTTACTTGAGACGTAAAATTTATTAAAAATTCTATTTTTTCATACATTTTTAAAAAAATGTATGAAAAAATAGCTTGAATAAACTTAACTTAACAAAGTTATTAAAAATAGAAGTTACTAGATATAATTTTGCTAAAAAATTAAGCTGAAATAATTGGAATGGGCATGACTTTTAAAGTTTCTTTGCAAAATAAAAATTTTATAAAATTATCTATAGAACTAAAATTAGAGCCAAAATATGATTTTTAAATCTAAAACAATAAAAAGTTTAATAGATTGCATATCAGGTATAATTTTTTTAAAAAAATAATTAGAAAAATAATTTTTAAATCAAAAATTCAAGTCAGAGAAACCTGTAGAGTCTTTAAAAGAGCTAGAAAAGAAAACTTGGAGTAAAGACGAGATAAAATATCTAAAGTTTCTCTTATAAAAATACAAAAAACTTACGACAACAAAATTTTTGAAAAAATTGGTTTACTCATAAAAATAAAAAAGTAAGCATAAATATTTATCTATGTCTTAAATAAGAAGAAAATTAAAAAATAAATTATGGAATACTATGTCGTCAACACACAATAGAATAGAAGGTTAATTTACTTAAATAAATAATATTCTAACCTCTAGAATAAAGTAGTTTTTAGTTTTTTTTCTAGATTAGACAATAAAAATATACAAAAATAATAGAAGATAAATATTTAAAATATATAAAAAATATATTGAAAAGTAAATATATTTTAAGAAAAAAAGTATCTATAAAAAATGAACTATGACACTTTAATCTGAGTTTTAATCACAGAATAATTTAAATGTTACTTTTTTTAAAAAACCCCAAAAAATAATTATTGAGAAGCGAATATTTTGATTTACTTGAGCAGAAAGTCATGGATAAGTGTTGAGCATTTTAAGTAGTTTAGTAATCAATGTAATCATAAAACAAAAAATAAAATATTCAAAATTTTGTATAATTTCGATAATTTAATATTTAAAAATAGGACATTGCTTCTCAGCATATTAGTAAAGAATTAATATTGGGGTTTCTTGATATAACCCTCAAACAGAAAACATATAAGACTAAACAATTGCGATTAGACATAAAAAAAAGTAACGGATAAATGGAAACATAACTACTGTCTAAAGCTAATATCGCCTTGTATAAGGCTCAAAATAAAGGACTGGTCCTGTAGTCAATAAGCATAGATTTATCTTGCAGCAAGATGTTATCGCTACTTCGATAATTAAAATTATATATTTTTTTTATGATCTTCATTAAAAAATAATTCTAGATAAATCTGAAATCTTTGATTAAAATGTAAACATTAACTGAACTTGATTGATAAAATTAGTTTTGGTAGGAAGAAGTTAATCTTTTACTTTAAATTCTCAAGTAATTAACATCTTCTTATTAAAGAAGAAATATGGATTAAAGTCTTCTTAGTTGTACTTAAACTGCGATTAAACTATATTTTTTTTATAAAATGTTTCTTCTTAAGAAACATTTTATTTTCAGATAAGTTTACTTTTTCAGAATTTATTGAACAATATTTTTTTGACATGTTTAATAACATTTTTTTTCGGTTGCTTACGTCCTGTTCTAGCCTAGTACTTTTTGTTTTTTCTCTTTGGACAATACATAAAAATTTCCACTACTACAATGCTCAAAATATTTGGAATATTTTAGCTACAGTTCCCTTGTCTAATATTCTGAAAGCGATTATTTTAATGCTCCTAAACTATGTAATTATGACAGGATATGATTGTCTCGCAGTAAATTATGTTCGTCATACTCTTTCCTATTCTAAAAAAGCTTTAGTAAGTATTATTTGTTCAGGAATTAGCAATAGTGTTGGTTTTGCTCTAATAAGTAGTTGTATGATTCGATATCGTTTATATTCTAATTGGGGATTTTCTGTAATTTCTATAGCTCAAATCTCTACTTTTTGCAATTTGACTTTTATTTTAGGATTATTTCTCATAGGAGCAATTATTTTTACAACTAATCCTTTAGAAATTCCTCAGTTATTAAATTTACCGTTTGTCTCAGTACAGCCATTAGGAGTGATTTTTATTCTATTCATTTTAGTTTACTTGTTGCTAACAGTTATTTGTAAAGAGCCAGTGAAGATTGGCCAATGGACTTTACCCAATCTTTCAATTAAAATAGCTTTAGGTCAGTTCATTGTATCCGCATTAGATTGGTCATTAGCAGCAGCAGTTTTCTACTCCATTTTGAGTGGCTCTGTTTCTTTTTCTTATTCAACTTTTTTAGGAATGTATATCTTGGCACAAATAGCTGGATTAGCAAGTAATGTTCCAGGTGGTTTAGGGATTTTTGAAACAGTTATACTTGTATTTTTATCTCCGTTTACTTCTATAGAAAAAATATTTAGTTTTCTCTTAATTTATCGAGTAATTTATTATTTTATTCCTTTAACTATATCTGTGTTTTTACTTGGAAAGTATGAGTTAAAACAGATTGTTTCAACATCTAACTCTCTCTCTTGTAAAGAGCATTTATAAATTTATTTTAGCTTTAAACTCTAAACCTATCTTTTTAGGACTTAGGTAAGAAAATATAAAAAATATACAATCTTTGTCAGAAATAATATTTATTACTTTTTAGATAAACTACTATCTTTATTTTTTAAAAAATAAAGATAGTAGTTTATTCTTGTATTGAAGGTAGGTGAGTATTTATATTGGCAAATTTATATAAATACTTCTATTCCATAACACTCATTATATTTTCAATCAAAATAAAATAATTTGTTCATAAAATTTTAGAAAATATTTTTTAAATAAACCCAACAAAAATCATAGATATTATTTTGGAGCTTTAAGTTTTAATAACTTCTCAGGTAATCACCCGAGAAGTTATTAAAACTTAAAGCTGAATTATGTGAGTACTACTGCCAACTAACTAAGGGTTACCTTGACAACTTTATTTTTTTCATCTTCAGCTTTAGGAATAGTTAAGTGAAGAATTCCGTCCTTGTATTCGGCAGTAACATTAGCATTATCAACTAAAGAAGACAGTGCGATTGCCCGTTCAAACTTGCCATAACGGAACTCACTTTGAGTTATTCCCTTATCTTGAGAAACGACTTCCTGCTTGCGTTCACCCTTAATATAAACGGCTTCTTTAGTCACTTGAATATCGAGATCTTCTGCTTTCATACCAGGGATTTCTAATTTAAGTAAAACCGCCTCATCAGTTTCTGAAAGTTCGGCTGCAGGTACAGAAGCTGACCCTCTCATATTTCGCTCAAGAGTGGGGGAAAAGATATCATCAAACAAACGGTTCATTTGACGTTGTAGAGTATCTAATTCACGATTATTACTGTAACGAATAAGTGCCATAAAAAAACTCCATTAACTTTGATTTAGTTTCTTTAATTGAGTATATTCTAAACATGATTATTTATTAATGCAATACGGTTTTTACTATAAAATAAGTGTAGTTTCCCTAAAGAAATTAAACAATAAAGTGTGTAAAAAAATTAACTTTCGAATTAAGTTCTTCCCCTATTTCCAACTTCTAACTTCCAACTCTTTGAGATTTTTAATTGATAATTCGGAATTTAGACAAAAGGACTGACGTACACTAAAGGGTAGGTTTGTAAAATATGGCTGAACATGAATTAACCTAACTTCTCGTCAACTCGCCATAGTCATCAGTCCATGTTCTAATTGTCTTGTAACCTCTAGTCTTTAGAAAAATACATGAGTGAACTTCTTTATGAATACGCCTGGCTAATACCCGTCCTACCCTTGGTTGGGGCTATGTTGGTCGGGTTAGGACTTATTTCCTTTAATCAAGGAACTAACCGCCTGCGACAGATAAATGCGGTCTTCATCATCTCCTTATTAGGCGCATCGATGGTGATGTCCTTCACTCTGTTATGGAGTCAAATTCAAGGCCACGCTGACTATACTCGCATGTTTGAATGGGCTGCAGCTGGCAATTTTCACCTTAAAATGGGTTATACCATTGACCATCTCAGTGCCTTAATGAATGTTATCGTTACCACCGTTGCTTTTTTGGTGATGGTGTACACTGACGGTTACATGGCACATGATTCTGGATATGTCCGATTTTACGCTTATTTGAGCATTTTTAGTGCATCAATGCTGGGATTAGTCATTAGTCCCAACCTAGTCCAGGTTTACATTTTCTGGGAATTGGTAGGAATGTGTTCCTATCTTTTAATCGGCTTTTGGTTCGACCGCAAAGCTGCTGCAAATGCTTGTCAAAAAGCCTTTGTAACCAACCGTGTCGGAGACTTTGGCCTACTGTTGGGAATGTTAGGGCTGTACTGGGCAACTGGGAGCTTTGATTTTCACATTATGGGTGAACGTCTCGAAGAATTGGTCTCTGTCGGAACTATAGCCCCGGCTTTAGCCGCTTTATTTGCCATTTTAGTGTTTTTAGGTCCTGTGGCTAAATCAGCTCAGTTCCCCCTCCATGTTTGGCTGCCAGACGCAATGGAAGGTCCTACTCCTATTTCTGCTTTAATTCACGCTGCAACGATGGTAGCAGCGGGGGTTTTCCTGGTAGCGCGAATGTACCCTGTCTTTGAACAAATTCCGGCAGTAATGTCTACTATCGCTTGGGTCGGGGCGTTAACCTCTTTTTTAGGCGCGACTATTGCTTTGACTCAAAATGACATCAAGAAAGGGTTAGCCTATTCCACTATTTCCCAATTGGGTTACATGGTAATGGCTATGGGAATTGGGGCGTATAGTGCTGGATTATTTCATCTGATGACCCATGCTTACTTTAAAGCTATGTTGTTCCTTTGTTCTGGGTCTGTTATCCATGGAATGGAAGGAGTTGTGGGTCATGAACCTATTTTGGCCCAAGATATGCGATTAATGGGTGGGTTACGTAAATATATGCCTCTGACTTCCTTCGCCTTTTTGGTAGGAACTTTAGCTATTTGTGGGATTCCTCCTTTTGCGGGTTTTTGGTCAAAAGATGAAATTCTTAGTCTTGCGTTTGGGGCTAACCCTGCATTATGGTTAGTGGGTTGGTTAACTGCGGGACTCACTGCATTTTATATGTTCCGTATGTATTTCATGACTTTTGAAGGAGAATTTCGCGGCAATGATCAAGCTATCAAAAATCAACTGTTAGCTTCTTCTTCCCTTCCCCAATTTGGCTCTCATGATAATCATGTCCATAATCATAGCTGTTCTCCCCATGAGTCTCCTTTAACTATGACTTTACCCTTATTAGTTTTGGCAGTTCCTTCAGCCTTTATAGGTTTATTAGGAAAACCTTGGGATAACAAGTTTGAAGGATTTATTTTTCCCCCAGGAGAAGTCATTGAAGAAATTGCCCATTTTGATTGGACTGAGTTTCTAATTATGGCCGGAAATTCTGTCGGTATTGCCGTAATCGGAATTACAGTTGCTTCTTTGATGTATTTGCAACATAAAATTGATCCCGCAGCGATCGCTAAAAGGTATCCGACCCTGTATCAATTCTCCCTCAATAAATGGTATTTTGACGATGTTTATCACAATGTTTTTGTGATGAAGTGTCGTCGGTTAGCTCGTCAAATTATGGAAGTAGATTATCGTGTCATTGATGGGGCAGTTAATCTAACCGGTTTGGCTACTATTGTAAGTGGAGAAGGATTGAAATATTTGGAAAATGGTCGCGTTCAATTTTATGCTTTAATTGTCTTTGGAGCAGTGTTGGGATTCGTGATTGTTTTTAGTGTAGTTTGACGTTAATTTAAACCTAATTTGGTGACCACAATAAGAGGGCTTTTTGCCCTCTTATTTGGAAAAATTTAATTTGCAAAAATAAAAGATAATAAAAATCGACTTAAGTGGAAAAATATCAACTAGTTTGAGATATCTTAATATATTAAGTGAAGGCTCGTACATGAATCAAGTTAAATGAGTATAAAAAAGAAAAATAATTAGTAAAAATCACGGATATTAAAAATATCTAAATTAAAATAAGAGGTATTGAGAAAAAAAGCTGAAATAAATCACTAAAAATAGTAGAATTTATCTAGATAAAACTGAGTTTTATAATATATAAAATTACCCACATGCCTATAGTACTACAGCAGAAATAATATATTTCATAATTTATAGAAATAAAAGGGCAAAGAAAAAAGGCTATATTTTAATTCTTTAGGTAGGCAGTAATAGAGACTTATTAGAAGTTTGAATTATCTTAAAGTTAAATTTTTCCATAGAAACGAGGGATATTATTCTTTTGAATCAGACCATCTTTGATAAAGAAGAAAGTTTCAAGAAAATAGTAGAATAAGCTGAATATGAACCATTGTATATCCCACATTACTCTACAGAGAGAGACAAAATTTAGGATCAGTAGTTTATTGTCAGAACTTGGTTTAAACAAATGTTACTTAAATTTTCAATAAAATATATAAACATATAAACGTCGAAGCAATATAGATTTAACTTTAATTGCTTAAATATAGAGATATAAAATCTTTTTAAAACTTATTTAAAAGTATAGAAAGAGGTCCTTTTGTTTAATTTTCCTTTAAAACATTAAAGTCGGCGATAATGTCTTAAAGAGTAGTTTCTACACAACCTAATTTACTTAATATTTTCAATATATCTCCTTGATTTTAAGTTTAGACTGACATGAATAAATGCTAATACTTTATGGAAATTAAACTGTTCAACGACTTTGTTGAAATAGAAAATTCTAAAAATAGATCATAGATATTTATTTTTAGCAAAAAAAACTAAATAAAAATAATTGATAGTAATTTAGATAAAACATTAGAAAATCTTTTTTAATGTTTTGATACACTAAAGTATTAAGAGACTATCTTTATACCGTTATCATTTTTTAATCAGCTTTTTTGGAATTGGTGTAACTTCTTAAAAAGGTAAAAAATCTCATAAAAGCGTTTTTTTCAAAAAGTATAGGTTATCAATAAATGTCTTCATCTTTAAATAGCATTTCCCTCACGAACCATATTGACATAATTCTAGTTCCCCAAGGAGCTGAGTATAAAGCCGTTTGTGAAGGATTCAGAGGAGTAAAGGGAGTAAAGCAATTTGGTTCCAAAATCAAAATCATTCAGATTCCTGCAGGACTTTTACCTTTTAAACATTATCTTAAACAATGGCAGCAAACTCATGAGCTCGTTAGTTGTCCTCCTAAAGGAATCTTATTGATGGGGTTAGGCGGAAGTTTATCCCCAAATTATCAGGTAGGTGATAGAATTCTTTACCAAAAATGTTGTTTAATTTCAAATAATATTTCTTCTCTACCGTGGCAAACTTGCGATGTGAATTTAAGTAACTTAGTGTATCATTATCTTAACAGAAAGATTGTGCGAGGCAAAGCAGTGACAAGTGGTCACATCATTACTTCAGCCGAAGAAAAATGGCAATTAGGCCAACGTTATCAAGCTGATGTAGTAGATATGGAAGGAATTCCACTTTTAGAATTTTGTAACTCCTTAAGAATTCCTGTTGCCATGATTAGAGTTATTAGTGATGATTGTCAACAAGATTTACCTAATTTAACCCCTGCATTAGGAGAGAATGGAAGCTTAAATTATTGGAGATTAACATTTCAGATGTCCAAAAATCCTTTAAGTTCAATTCATTTGATTAGAAGTTCCCTAAAGGGGTTAAAAACACTGAAACAAGTTTCAAAAGAGCTTGCGATAGCAGTCACCACATAGGTGGTGTAACATTAATTTTAGTCAAAAAAAACAAGGAATAGAAATCTCTCATGAATTATCTCTAATTGCTATATGTCTATGTAGGATATTGATGATATTTATAGGCGGCATAAGCCAGGGTAATAACCCCTGTCAAGATAGCGGACTCATCTACCTCGAATTGAGGATGATGTAACGAATGATTAAGCTTTTCGGGAAATCCTACTCCCAAACGAAACATACTTCCTGGAGCGTGTTCAAGGTAAAGGGAAAAATCCTCTGCTCCTAAAGATGGTTCAGCTAAAATGTGCACATGATCATTTCCCCAAGCCTCTCGACAAGTAGATTCAAGAATCCGAGTCAATTCCGTGTTATTTTGCACCGAAGGAACTACCTGGCGATAATCAATCTCATATTTTGCTTGATAAGTATTACAGACATTAGCGACTATTTTTTCAATCCACTGAGGTAAATCGGCACGAGTATCAGGATGAAGAGATCGTACTGTGCCGGACATTCTTACCTGATCTGCAATGATATTAGGCGCGCGGCCACCGTTAATTTGCCCAATAGTTAATACTACGGGACGCAAAGGATTTTGAGTTCGACTAATAGCTTGTTGAAGAGTCGTAATGACCTGAGAAGCAATCCAGATTGCGTCAATAGCTTTATGGGGACGAGCTCCGTGACCTGACTCTCCTTGAATAAAAATTTCTATATCATCAGCTGCAGCGGTCAAAGCTCCGTAGCGAATCCCCACAGAACGAGCTTGAAGAGAGGGAAAGACGTGTAGTCCAAGAATTGCATTCACATCGCGCATTGCCCCGTCCTGAAGCATCCAGCTTGCTCCTTGGGCAATTTCTTCTGCAGGCTGAAATAAAAATCTTACGTTTCCTGATAATTGCTCAGCCAACTGAGAAAGAACCATAGCAGTTCCTAATCCCACCGTTGTATGGACATCGTGGCCACAAGCATGCATAATGCCAGGTTTACACGAAGCAAATTCTAGGTTGGTTTGTTCATCTATCGGTAAAGCATCCATATCGGTACGAATAGCTAGAAGACGCGAATTTGTCCCGTTTCCGTTTAAGTTTCCTACTACCCCAGTTTTTCCGACATTTTCTTGAACGTGAATACCGCACGAGGAAAGAACGCCTGCCACATAGGCAGCAGTTTGGTATTCTTGTCCACTTAGTTCAGGGTGAGCGTGGAGGTGACGGCGAATTTTAAGAAGTCTGGGGAACAGGGACTCGGTGATATCTTTAATTTCAGAAAACATGAGACTTGATCAATTGGTGGGACTAAAAACAGTGATTAATGTATCTGAGACTGTGCTTAGGATATTGCGATTGACAACTATAACATCCTTATTAAAAAGGACAGGATTATTCGCTTTGGTAATTCTTTGAGCAAAATCAACTTTGATATCCAGCTTAGTTACTGTGCCATTGTAATTAAGACGGATAACTCCAACGGTACCCTTACCGCGCGACTTTTATCAAAGTCTCAGGCAGCTAGCTTGATTTAAAGGAGTGTTGGTCGAACTTCTATAACTCCAGGTGAGCGCACTTCTCCTACCACATTAACCCTGATTCACGCTTGGAGAAAAACTAGCGACTCCAATGGTTGCGGATTCTCTTGAAAAGATATTTGCGGACTTAGGAATTATACTGGTGTCTCCGTCTTCTAGAATAACATCCCCTGGAACATCACCTATTTGGAGTAATCTACACAAATTTACCTGAATTTTCTACGGATTTTTACGTTACGAATGTCGGCTAAGGTTTTAACTTCATCGGCTAATTCAATAATAACGGTAAGTCTTAGGGGTTATTGTCGACTGCTAAATTCTCTCCAGTTCCTTCCAAAGTTCTGTTAGGAACAACTCAATAAGACCCTGTCCGAGATACTTCTCTTCCCACAGCTACATTAATTTCTTGATTAGCCGATAACCCGAAATTTGCATCATGTAACAGTCGAGGTTTGGTAATATCAATATTATCTTGAGTGAAAACAATGACTGTATCCTCATTGCGCAGGGTAATATTTTGCCGAATACTTCTTTATTTTAGTAATTTCTACAAATTTAGGTTTAATATTAGTTTTTTTTGAAAATGACGGTTAATGTAAATTAAATTGAGATTAGCAACCGTGGTCAGCCCTTCTACTTATTGAATCAGTTAGTTGACCAGGGGAAATTTTTGTTCTTAAAAAATGGGGAGGAGATAAGAGCCTGGATTATTGATTTTTCCAGCGATCTTTAGAAGTAGCGATCAAAAAACTAATAAACTGAGAGTAATAATAGGACGTTAGTCTTTCAACAAAAAAACTTCCTAATATAGGCGTTGACTGTATTCCATATACTAAAATTTAGTATTCCTAAGTAAATTCTTTAACAGGAAAGATATTCAAGGAAGTGCGATCACTGGCTCCGAGACTATATCTAGTTTCAGTCAATAGACTTTTGCTGTGAGTAGAGATCAGTTCCAGCGGAGGTAAATACTCTAAGAACGAAGATGATGTTTGAGCTAACAGAAACAGGGATGTCATAGGAGAAGTTAGTCCCTAAATAGTACACATTAAAGAACTAGAGAAAATTTGACTTAGCAAACCATTATCAAATATGGAATAAAAGAGCATCATTTGTCAGACAAAATTATTAATAGCAAACTATTCTAACATCGTTAATTTTTGAAATTATAACTTTTATACCTAAATTTATTTTAAATCAAAACTGTAACGGTAGTGTTATTGACAATAATTTTATTATTGTTCTTGCTAAGTTAAGTGATAATTCTTTAATCTACCATCATTACTCCTGATGCAAAAGTATTTTTTAATACACAAAATAAACACTTTATTTTATAAAACTTTTTTCAGACAAAAAACATAATTTTAAATTTTAAAAAGTCTTTTATTATAATGATCTATTTTTAGAATCTTCATGAATTTATCACTTAACTTATAGCAATACATTTTAATTATCGCATTAAGGAGGTTATTGCGGCTATTATAGTAGAATTTTAACTATGTTATTCAATACATATTTACATTATAAAAATTAAGTTTTTATGATATAAACTTTAATTTAGTTTTCTAAGCTAAAAAACTCATTTATATAGCCTATTTTAGTGTTAAAACGATCGAGAATTAATATTTTAATCCTCGATTAAAACACCAAAACTTAAGCAATTTGAGGTTGTCCTTGAGGTTGAAATTGAAACAACGAATATACTACATTTCGACGAATATCAATCATCATTTCTAAAAACATTTCATATCCTTCTTGCTTATATTCAATTAATGGATCTTTTTGTCCATAACCTCGTAATCCAACAGACTCTCGTAATGCATCCATCGCCTGAAGATGTTCACGCCATAGAGTATCAATTTGTTGCAAAATAAAGAACCGTTCGGCTTCGCGCATCAAACCAGGGCGAATTTTATCTACTTCATCTTCTTTTATATCGTAAGCTTTACGCACCTCCTCATGGAGAAATACCTTCATTTCACTAACAGTCATATCTTCCATATCTTTAGCAGTAATGTCCTGCAAGAGATAGATAAATTCCTTGACCTTACTCACCAAGTTGTCTACATCCCATTCTTCGGGGGGTAATTCTGGATTTACGTAAGCATCTACAATTTCATCCATGGTTTTCTCAGCGTATTGGAGAACCTGTTCTTTAAGATCTAACCCTTCAAGAACTCGGCGACGTTCAGCATAGATAGCACGACGTTGGTTATTCATTACCTCATCATATTCAAACACCTGTTTGCGGGTATCGTAATAGAAGGTTTCTACCTTTTTCTGCGCACCCTCTAGAGAACGGGTGAGCATTTTAGACTCGATGGGCATATCTTCTTCAACACGAAAAGCATTCATCAAACCGGCCACGCGATCACCCCCAAAAATTCTTAATAAATTATCTTCTAAACTTAAGAAAAATCTTGTTGATCCTGGATCACCTTGTCGTCCTGCTCGTCCCCGTAATTGGTTATCGATGCGTCGGGACTCGTGGCGTTCGGTTCCCATCACGTTGAGTCCGCCTAATTCAACTACTTCATTTTGTTCTTTATCGGTAACAGTTTCGTAAGATTGACGAATAGCCTTGTAAACCTCCCGCAATTTTTTAATCACAGGGTCTTTGGTGGGAGCTTTTTCTGAGGCGACTGCAATTTTTTCCTCAGCTTCAAGTTCCGATAAACTTTGTTGTCCGTAATTATCAACGGCTATTTTAAGCATATCTTTCAACATCTCTTCGATCTCAGGAGAGAGCTCAGTGGGGAAGATATCTGAATCGGAAGGACTCCAATTTTTTACTTTCTTCTTATCTTGCCCGAATCCTTGAGACCGACGACCTCCACCATTTCTCGCCATCGCCGCCATAATACCATCATCTTCGGGCATCACAATTTGGGGCATCAGGAATTCCCGAATTTTCAGCCGCGCCATATAGTCGGCATTGCCCCCTAAAATGATATCAGTTCCTCGCCCTGCCATATTAGTAGCGATGGTAACTGAACCTTTCCGTCCAGCTTGGGCGACAATTTCTGATTCCCGTTCCACGTTTTCAGGGCGAGCATTAAGAAGGTTATGAGGAATTTTTTTTGCCTGTAAGAGTTGGGAAAGAACTTCTGATTTTTCAACACTGGTAGTTCCTACAAGAATAGGTCGTCCTTGATGGTGCAACTTCTCCACTTCAGCAGCCACGGCTTGCCATTTGGCTGGTTCAGTTTTATAGACAACATCAGGAAAATCATAGCGTTGGGAAGGTCGGTTAGTGGGAATAATGGTAACTTGAAGATTATAGACTTTTTCAAGTTCTGTTTCTTCAGTTTTTGCGGTTCCTGTCATTCCTGAGAGTTTAGGATAAAGAAGAAAGAAATTTTGATAGGTAATGGTGGCTAGAGTCTGGGTTTCTTTTTGAATATCCACTCCTTCTTTTGCTTCAATGGCTTGGTGTAATCCATCACTCCACCGCCGTCCAGGTAGCACCCGTCCAGTAAATTCATCGACAATCACAATTTCTTTGTTGCGGATCATATAGTTAACGTCTTTAACAAATAATTCCTTAGCTTTAATAGCGTTGAAAATATAATGTGCCCAAGGATTGTCTTGATCGTAGAGATCTTTGACCCCCAACAATTCCTCTGCTTTCTCGAACCCTTGATCTGTCATCAAAACGTTCCGAGCTTTTTCATCTACTTCGTAGTCTCCTGGTTCTTCTTCACTTTTTTGCGTGATGAGCTGCGCGGCAATGGAAGCCGCTTTGAGATATTTTTCGGTAGGACGTTCTATCTGTCCTGAAATAATCAGAGGAGTTCGAGCTTCATCAATTAAGATAGAATCTACTTCGTCAATGATGCAGTAGTTGAAAGGCAGTTGAACCACTTCAGCCATAGCGGTAGCCATGTTATCCCGTAGATAATCAAACCCTAATTCGCTGTTGGTAGTATATGTAATGTCACAAGCATAGTTTTTCTTTCGTTCATCAGGACTCATTCCTGCTTGAATTAGCCCGACACTGAGTCCTAAGAAACGATGAACCTGTCCCATCCATTCAGCGTCCCGACGGGCTAAGTAGTCGTTCACGGTAACAACATGGACTCCTCTTCCAGTTAGTCCATTAAGATAGGCAGGAAGAGTTGCTACTAGGGTTTTCCCTTCCCCTGTTTTCATTTCTGCAATTTGCCCTTTGTGTAGAACAATTCCACCGAGAATCTGAACATCAAAGTGACGCATTCCTAAGACCCGAATTCCAGCTTCTCGTACCACAGCAAAGGCTTCGGGTAAGATTTCGTTCAAAACATCTTCTAACTCCTCATTATCTTTTGCTTGGTCGATAAATTCTCTAAATTCAACTGTTTTTTGCTTGAGTTCTTCATCGGATAATTTTTGAATGTCTTCTTCGAGCACATTCACTTCTGTGACTAAAGACTGAAATTTTTTGAGTTTGCGGGTGTTTGGGTCACCAAATAGGGTTTTAAACATAGGTTTCTTTTAGGACTTATTCTAACTTTTTGAGGATCGAGGCTCTAAGATGCCTGAAATGACAATTTTTGTCTTAAACTATAAAGATTGAGGACTGATAAAGAGGTTATGAGTTATTGTATCATCTAGGTTTTAGTCCCGATTTTTTCCCTTTAAGTTTGATGAAGAGATGAGGGAAGGATTTGTCATAATGACTTAATTATCAATGATAATAATTTTAAACTCTTTTATAGTAGGTATGACAAAACTTTAATAAATAAAATCTAAAAGTGTTTAGCTACAAGGTCTAAATAAAAATTTGGTTTTTAGAGTTGCAGAATACGGTCCCGATAAATCATTGGGAGTTATTAACTATTAATGATTTATGATTCTGAGTCTAGATAGAGTGTAAATTTAATTAACTAGACATAATCATATAACTAGTAACTAGATTTATTTATTAAAATAAAAAAAAATTGGTTGATCCTATTGTACCAACAACTTGAAGAAAATATATAGATAAAATAAATAACGGTTTTATGAACTAGTGCATTGTATTTTAACAGGTAACAGTCGGCAATTCTAAATAAGAAACAATAAAAATTAAAAATGTCGAATATCAATAATTTTAAATACTTATAAAATTAGTAAAAAGACATGGACATAACCAAAAGTACTATTTCTTTACTAAAACTTTTCTGAAAGAAAAAATATCTAGTACTGCAGTATGGTTTCGACAAAGCAGAAAAAGTATCGCTTCAATCAAATACAGTGTACAAGAAAGATATAGAAGACAATATGAGAGGAACACATAAGATTTTTAAACACAGCATAAAGTTTGGTTCCTTATTAACCAAACTTTATGCTGTG
The DNA here is from genome assembly GCF_029919255.1 of cyanobacterium endosymbiont of Epithemia clementina EcSB. Classification (GTDB taxonomy): domain Bacteria; phylum Cyanobacteriota; class Cyanobacteriia; order Cyanobacteriales; family Microcystaceae; genus Rippkaea. The sequence continues at coordinate 163,858 of NZ_CP123991.1, forward strand.
TTTAAATGTTATTTAACAAGGGTCAAGCTTTTACTTAAGAAAAGAAGAGTAGAATTATTATTAGTTAGTTTTAGAAAAAAATGAATTTTAATTTTTTATTTTTTTCTAACGTTAAAATTGTTAATTTTTAAAAAAAGTTTATGAACAAAATCAATGGTAGTAGGTTTTATAGATGATATTCCGCCCAATACAATTACTTTTGGCACCTTCAGGGCTGACATTCAAATGGTTCAGCGTACAAGTATTGTTATCCTTTGAAAGAATTGTCAATATTAACTTCTATGTACGAGCTTTCATTAGAAGAACTTTCTAATCATTAACTTTTGTTGCAACACAATATGGATAAATCACAACACAGTTTAATCTCTGATGTCTATGATACATTTATCTCAATTCTTGGGGTAGTGATGTTGCACTACTTGCACTAATTTAGTTGAGATTACTATAATAGTTTTGGTAATATTAACTATAAATGCCCCTTAGGAGTTACATTACACTGTGTTTACAACTATACGATCTTACCCATCTTTAGAATCTAATCAAATTCCTGATGATTTATTTACGGCGATAAACAAACTCAAAAAAGAATTAAATGCTGTTATTTTAGCTCATTATTATCAAGATCCTGATATCCAAGATATTGCAGACTTTCTAGGTGATTCTTTGAGTCTTTCTCAACGAGCGGCTAGCACAAATGCCGATGTCATTGTCTTTGCGGGGGTTCATTTCATGGCGGAAACTGCTAAAATTTTGAATCCTAATAAGTTAGTTTTACTACCTGATTTGGGAGCAGGTTGTTCTTTAGCTGATAGCTGTCCCCCTGATGCTTTTGCTCGATTTAAAGCTCAATACCCCGATTGTATTGTAGTTTCCTACATCAATTGTAGTGCTGCTATTAAGGCGATGAGTGATATTATTTGTACGAGTTCTAATGCAGTTAAAATCGTTGAGCAACTACCAAAAAATCGCTCTATTATTTTTGCTCCTGATCGCAACTTAGGAAAGTATGTAATAAAACAAACAGGACGAGAATTAATTCTTTGGCAGGGCAGTTGTATAGTGCATGAAACCTTTTCAGAGAAGAAAATAGTTCAGCTAAAGACAGAATATCCCCGCGCAGAAATAATTGCTCATCCTGAATGTGAAACTTCTGTTTTACGTCATGCTAATTATATTGGTTCAACTACTGCCTTGTTGAAATATTGTCAGCGAAGTTTAAGTGATGAATTTATTGTGGCAACGGAGCCAGGCATTATTCATCAGATGGAAAAAGTTGCGCCTACAAAACACTTTATTCCTGCACCAGCAATGAATAATTGTGCTTGTAATGAATGTCCTCATATGCGGTTGAATACACTAGAAAAATTATATCTAGCCATGAAGTTTAAACAGCCAGAAATCACTATAAATGAATCTATTAGAACTGCTGCTTTACGTCCTATTCAAAAGATGTTGGAGTTGTCTCGTTAGCTAATAGTGTATAGTTAATAACTAATTTAATTAGCTATCTCTTACAAGAAAATACTGTTGATAAAGCAAGTTTTAGGATAACTTTACGGGGTGTTACCCTATGTTAATACACTGAATCTTGTTGGTAAAAGTATGTTACAGGACAATAAAAATTGTAGTTTATATTTAATAACGAGAGTTTGGCTAACAGACCAAACATAAAGTATGGTTTATAAACAGTTCCTAAAATAGGGGCAGAGTTTGTTGTGAAACTCATCAAATCTAATAATTTACTTTTTTAGTCGTCATAAAACTTTTTTATAAACAAAGAAAATATATTCATAAATTTTTATCTAACTTCGAATATTGATTACTGTTAAAAACAGGAGCAAGCCCTTAAGTATTGCCGGAAATAATTAGATAAGCTATGAAAAATTTAATTTAGAAGAATGTCCAGAAGATAGAGCTTTATTATTGTTCTTTTAATTTCTGCTTTTTATAGAAAGTTTAATTTACTTTATTTTCTCATAAATTTTACTCGAAAGAAAAGAATCTAATTTAAATTTTTAAAAAAATATCGAGAAAGATATTAGCGATTGAAGTACTATTTGTTAATAGTAGCATTAATAATCTCAATAGATATAAAACTATAGTAGTGAAAGAAGTTTGGTTATAGAAAAATTAAAAGGTCACTTTTTATAAATTCCAATCTTAAGAATATCTCAGAATTACTCTTAGTCAACTTCTATCTAATTTGATATGTAACTCAGCTGAAAATTTTGTTAATTCGTAAATTATAGAAACAAGAAAATTAGAGGTAATAGTTAAATAGCTATAAATCTTGTATAAACTTTGATTTTGGCTAAAATCAAAGTTTATCTTATATCTTGAGAAGATCTACAATGATTTTGCTAATTAATTAATTTTACTAATTAAAATAGTAGCAGATATATTATATATTATAGAATATATTTATATTGAAATAATTTTTTATAAAGACCTATTGCTTGATAAGTTAAAAAGTCTATAAAAACTACAAAAAAAGATAAAGCCTATCAAATATAAATAAGAGGAAACATTTTAAATTTAAAATCTAAAAAGTTCGAATAAAAAATAAAAAGTCAAATTTAACTATGTGGATAAAATATCATCAGTTTTCTAAAAAATATCCTAACTATTTTGAATGAATTTAGAAAATTTTTAATAGAAATTAGAAGTTGGTATCAGAACTGTTAAAATTAGCCAATTGGTGTCAAACAGTTTACTCATCATACCAAAAGTTATAACATAGTTAGGCTAAGCATTAGATTAGAAAAATTATTTCCCATTCTGAAATAAAAATAACTTAAGGGACAGTCTAAACTATTAACAAAAAATTGAAGGCTCAGTATTTTTTAATCTACTTTTTTAGATTTTTAATTGAGGACATTAATGAATTATTATACTTAGTTTTGTTCTTTTCTATTTTTATACCTATGTTTAAAATAATTACGAATTTCTCTAGAAGCTAATTTAACTTTTATTCCTTTTTTTTAGCATCTTAGACAATTGTTGGCTATTAGTATGGGTTACTTTTCTTTATTAAGATATCTTAAAGAGATTTTATATATTTTTTGTTAGAAGTTTTTTTTCTATTTTTTTAGAAAGTCCCACAATCTTTCTTTTTACTTAAAAATTTTTCTATAATCTATTTTTCGATAGATAGACTAAATATATAGGTTTTTAACCTGTTTTTCTAGTTTAAACAAAAAAACTAATATACTAGTTTCAGTGCTAGCAAAAACTTTATAGAGCGTGAGTCAACTTTTATAGTTTTTGCTCTTCTAAATTAGGTTAACTTAATTTTTAGATATACTGGCATCTGGTGCTCTTCTCTTTTTAACTAGTTTTGATTTTACACTTATTTAAGCTGATTTACTCGAATTTACTAATTAAAATTAATTATGTGTGATAAATAAATCATAACAGTCCCCAAAATAATTTTTAACTGATAATACTTAACTGACTTGCTATACTGAACAAGACTAAAATACCTAACTCTTGGACTAAAGATGAAACGGCGACAGTTACTCCACTATGCTAGTGTAGGTGCCATTACAGCCACTGGAATTCCCCTAGTTTCTCACTTTCAACCGGCCTCAGCCAAGGGTAACGGTTCGTTGATGATACAGTATTTAGGTCATACTTCCTTTTTATACATAGGGGGAGGACTACGAATTTTAGCCAATCCTTTCCGAACAATTGGCTGCACTGCCGGATATAAACCCCCTAAAGTAGAGGCAGATTTAGTAGTTATTAGCAGCCAACTCTGGGACGAAGGAGCAGCTGAAAATCTACCTGGAAATCCTAAGATTCTGTATGAACCTGGAGTTTATGAAATTAAAGGGCTAAGAATTGAAGGAGTTGGAATTGACCATGATCGTAGAGGGGGTAAACAATTTGGAACTAACGTCGCTTGGCGTTGGATTCAAGGCGGACTGCGGATTGTCCATTTAGGAGGAGCAGCTGCCCCTATTGGCATTGAACAAAAAATTCTTTTAGGAACTCCTGATGTTGCCATGATCCCTGTAGGAGGAGGACCAAAAGCCTATAAACCAGAGGAGGGAAAACAGGCGATGGAAATTCTCAAACCCAAAGTAATGATTCCTACTCATTATTTAACAGAAGCAGCAGATAAAGCAGCTTGTGACTTATCTCCTGTAGATAAATTTTTAGAGTTGGTCAAAGATATGAATATTCGTCAGATTAATGACAACAAATTGCTGATCAAATTTCAGGATTTACCCAAAGAAGGAACTGTTATTCGAGTTTTGAGTGAAAAACCAGTCCTCAAATGATTCTTAATTAAACTAAACTAATATGAGCATAGCTTGTGAAATGCAATGCCCGACGATTCTAGTAATCAAGTCTAAATCCTGAGAGGAACTGAGCGTTTCTTTAATAGAAGGTTCTCGCTAAGAATCATAAACTGATTTTTCAGGGTGGGGATGACTTTCAACTATTAAGCCATAAGCCCAAGCTGTAATCGCAATTTTTGCTAAAGGTTCAATTAGTTCTGTTCTTCTAGTAGAACGATAACTGGTAAACAGGTGGGTTATTTCAGGACAGCCTCTGAGAATTTTTCTGACTTAAGATATACTCTGTATCCAAAAATAAACTCCTCAAGGATTTTGGCTAAACCTCGTTTAAAAATGATGAGTTTATCTGCTTTTTCTAGAACTTTGAGTAACTTGAAGTTTTATATATTACAGTTACCAACTTTCACTCTATCTGTATAAGTTACTACTATTTTTTGACATAATTTTTCTAGTTGACATCACCTCAGTAACGATAGAAGGTCGACAACATAATTTTATTTCACCGAAAATCTTCAGCCTTTCAAGTCTCAAGTCCAAGTCCATTAAACAAATAGGAGGAGATCTATAGCTCAATTTTCTTTCCCCGTGAGTCTTGAATAGATGGATTAGTGAATTGAAAGGTGACAGTATCAATTTGTTCTAAGTTTTCAATAATACAAGGACTACTAATAATTACAATTTTCTGATCACCAAAAGTTATGGTATTCGTTAAAATAACAGTGTTCTCGGCTTTAGAATAGAGTTTTAAGCCAAGTTTTGTGTATTATTTAGTAATAATTTTCTTTAACGAGGAATAAACATTGAAAAAACGAAATCTTGTATCAGTTTTCAAGAAATATTATGAACTTAATAAAAAACAAAACAGTCCAATCTTCTCAATTTCCCCCAACTTCCTACTAACATAGGAGAATGTGATGGATATATTTCTAGCTTTACTAAGCTTCTAAACATTGGGCTCAAATTTTAGAGTGTTGCGCTAAGACTATTATTTTTATACAAAAAATGGACTAATTAACGACTATTTAGTATTTATAAAAACTAAATAATTAAGAAGAAAGTTTTGAATAATGTTCATATGGTACATCTTAAAAGACCATAAAGTTAACTGGATCAGAACAAAATACACAAATAGATATTTTAGTACTTTACAACTTAAAGTTAAGTAAACAGACTGCCCAAAAAACTATAGTTTACATGACACACTTTGCTTACGTTTTCTAAACGAAATGGTTTTCTGAAGTTTGGCAATGACCACCTTAAAAAAGGTTGATCGGTTCAAATTCTTAAAAAAGTTTACCTTTTATGTCCCACAACGCTATAATATCTTACTAAGATAATAAACTATCATCGACTCGGAGGAGGGAGCTATTCCTGAGCAACTTACCCTGACCGTGAGTTTACGAGGAACTCGCGACGTTCAAAACACATACCAAATTTTTCGGCTGACTGGTCTATTAGATGCTTTCTCTGAACCAACTTTTCGTAAGGTGATTGGGAATTGCATAGATGAGGGACCGGCAAATGTTATTCTGGTCTTGTCTCAAATTGACTTTATCGATAGTTCTGGACTGGGCGCTTTGGTTCAACTTGTCAAAAAAGCACAAGTCAATAAGGGTAGCTTACAAATCGTTACTAATCCTAGGGTAACTCAAACTGTTAAGCTAGTTCGTTTAGAAAAATTTTTGTCTTTGCAAACTTCAGTTGAAGATGCTATCAATAATCTTTTAAAATAGTCAACTCATGACAAAGGCGCTAGTGTTGCTTTTGTTCTTTTGGGGCATTTAAACCAAGTTAAGACTGTGAAAATACCGAATTCTGACCAAACTCAGTCTCCGATTCCCTATGAAATTAGTCGAGTCCATGATAGCCTCTCATTTGAGGCTATTGGTGTTAACTTAGAGCCAGTTGGTATGGTACAGCAGTTGTCCCCTAGCTTTCTGGCTTATTTGGGGGATGCGGTTTATGAACTTTATGTTCGGAGTCACTATATCTTCCCCCCTCGGCGGCTAGCTGATTATCATAATGAAGTAGTATCATTAGTACGTGCAGAAAGCCAAGCTGCTTTTCTGTTAAATCTTCGCCCTTATTTAACGGAATTTGAGAAGGAAATTGTTCGTCGAGGACGTAATGCCACCACGGGAGGGCGTCGACGTATGTCACCAGAACTTTATCAACAAGCCACTAGTTTTGAAACTCTGATTGGCTATCTCTATCTACAAAATCCACAACGTTTAAATCAATTACTCAGAAAATTAAACTTAAATTCAGCTTAAGTTATCAAGTCCAAAGGAAGACTTATCTTAATTGAAGGAGAACGGAATATCTAACCCTTTTTTTATTTTCCTTTACTGATAAATTGAGAATATTTATTTATAGAAAAAAGTGCCGTTCTCAGGTGGGGACAGGTGATGTTGTGATCGTTGCAGTTACTTCTTGAAGGTTTGGGATATTAAAATTTTTGAGGGATTTTATTCATTACAGGTTATTTCTCAATAGTTGACTTCGTCGTATTTTGACTCAGGTATTAAGCAGGTATTAAGAATAATAAAAGTGTTTTCAAACTTCGTGGAACTCACCCTTGCCCAAAATGTACTATTTCAGTTAGTACAATTGAGGGGTTCAATATTCTTTTAAGATTGTGGGCGAACTATCTGATGATTGAAATGGACAAGCAGTCTGTTACCACTTTAGAGTAGACTCTTGGGAAAAAGACCGTAAATATAAAAAGACTGGGCTTTTGGGCAATACTATGTTAAACCATTGTAAAAGTACTGAATCTTTAGAAAAAACTATGTTAGATCATACATGGCAGTAATGGTAACGAGAGATTAAATGTGGCGTGATCAATCTTTTTTTTGAGATGCAGTCCAAACCATATCTGAGGTTATCAAAAGTATTTTTATTTTTCCAAGTTAACACGCAATACTAGAACGAAAACTATGACTAATATCTATCCATTCAATTAGCCTGTTAATGGTGATTGACAGGCTGAAGTAGTGGTAAAAACAGTGTATTCAATGCAGGAGACTCGCCAGGCTCTTGAGCTGGTTCAAGAGCGCAAGACTGTAGTCTTGATCCTAGATAAATTACCTTTAGATCAAGCTCAGCGAGTGGCAGATTGGGTCGCGGGGGGAGCCTATGCCACTGATGGACAAACCCTTTGGGTCGGAAAAAGGACATTAATGTTTGTTCCCAACCAAGTTAGTGTCAAGTCTAGTCGACCTCCCATTTCTCCTTTTGCTCCTAACCTCAAAACCTGTACAGAACACTTGACTAGTATATCTTAAGAAAAGTTCCTACAGAATTTTGCCGGTTAACCTCTTCAGGAGAGAGAAGACTAACATTCTCTGAAAAAAGTTCCCATAGAATTTAAGCGAATCTGTCATGTAAAGTACAGATATAAAACGCGTTGTCAATGATAAGCTTATGAAAATGCGGTTTTTGTGTAGCTAGCATCCCAGCAGGTTTTCTCCCTAACATTAAATTGCGTCGAACTCAATATTTTCAGTTGATTTATGCTTATAGTATTAAATGTTTAACTCGGTTCAATGAATAAGATTCTAAATTTAGAAAAACTTACCATTTCCTTTATCAGATTTTAAACTAGATACGAAGAGTTAAATTGATCGGAAAGATAGACTTAACAGCAATTTATATTTATTGTGGTTCAGTTTAAGAATGTTATCTATTAAATGTTAATCTCCAATCGTTAACCTCATCGTGTTTTGACTTAGGTATTAAGAATAACAAAAGTGTTTTCAAACTTCGTGGAACTCACTCTTGTTCAAACTATGCTACCCCGATAAGTACAATTTAGGAGATTCAATATTGTTTTACAATTGTAGGCAGACTGTCTGATGATCAAAATGAATAAGCAGTCTGTTTCCACTCTAAAATAGACTCTTGATAAAAGAACCGCAAATGTAAAAAGACTGGGCTTTTGGGCAATACTATGTTAAACCATTGTGAAGGTACTGAGCCTTTGGAAGAAACTGTGATTAAGTGGTACATAGGCGGTAGCAATAACGAGAAATAAAATGTGGCGTGATTAACCTTTTTTTTGAGATGCAGTTTAAGCCATAGGAGGAAATAACTAAACAGAACTCACACTGCTTGGTCGGGAGCCTTTGTGCGGTCAGACACCTTTGGCTGATTAATATTTATAATCCAATAATCTGCATTATCTAAGGTTGTCAAAACTATTTTAATTTTTTCAAGTTAACACGCAATGCTAGAACGAAAACTATGACTAATATCTATCCATTCGATTGGACTGTTAATGGTGATTGTCAGGCTGAAGTGGTGGTAAAAACAGTGTATTCAATGCAGGAGACTCGCCAGGCTCTTGAGCTGGTTCAAGAGCGCAAGACTGTAGTCTTGATTCTAGATAAATTACCTTTAGATCAAGCTCAGCGAGTGGCAGATTGGGTCGCGGGGGGAGCCTATGCCACTGATGGACGAACTTTTTGGGTCGGAAAAAGAACATTAATGTTTGTTCCCAACCAAGTTAGTGTCAAGTCTAGTCGACCTCCCATTTCTCCTTTCGCTCCTAATCTCAAAACCTGCACAGAGCAGTTGACTAGTATTCCTTAAGAAAAGTTCCTGCAGAATTTTGCCGGTTAACCTCTTCAGGAGAGAGAAGACTAACATTCTCTAAAAAAAGTTCCCATAGAATTTAAGCGAATCTGTCATGTAAAGTACAGATATAAAACACGTTGTCAATGACAAGCTTATGAAAATGCGGTTTTTGTGTAGCTAGCATCTTAGCAGGTTTTCTCCCTAACATTAAATTGTGTCGAACTCAATATTTTCAGCTAATTTATGTTTATAGTATTAAATGTTTAACTCGGTTCAATGAATAAGATTTTAAATTTAGAAGAACTTACTATTTCCGTTATCAGATTTTAAACAAGAAATTAAGAGTTTAATCTATCGGATGAAATAGACTCAACGGCAACTTGTATTTATTCTGATTCAGCCACCAGTAAACTTTATCAAGATAATGAATCAACATTAGGAACTTAATATTGGGCAGAAAGAGCTGTCTATCTGAAGACTAGTTGTCGTTGCATCAGTATAGATGTATCTAATATTGAAATAAATTTAACGAAGAATTAAACTACCTTAAAGGCAAAGAATATAGACTGAGATATTTTCAGATAAAAATTATTGAAGAAGTCTTGATAAGATTGGCATTAAAAATGTAGCAAAAAGAATGAAGTGAGTGAACAAAAAGTAAAAATAATGCTCAAAAATTTAAGTCAAAAATTACAGATAGAAAAATCTTAGATATTAAAACAGTTAGCAATTTGATAAAGTGGCTGCAATTAAAGGACAATAAAATCATCATGTAATGTTAATAGATTTAGACAAACGAGTAAGCATAGGAATTCTAGAAATAAGAAAATTTAAATAAAAACTAAAATAGTTAAAAGTTTGAAAGAATAAAATTTTTATTGAAATTGAAGAGATAAATATAACTTTTGAGAAATTAGATAGAAACATTCTAAACAAATAAATATTATAAGCTGAATAAGCTTAAGTAGTAGCAGATAGATTTCATTTAATGAAATAAATTAATATTCAAGTCGATAATCAAAAAATTTTTTTAATGAAAAGATAAAGAGCTTAAAAATACTAGTCGAAAAAAGAAAAAAACTTTCGGAATTAAATTAAGAGTAAATATGTTTCACTTAAAGATTAAAAAGATTAAAGTAAAGAACAAAAAGTCAAATTTAAACAGATATATCGAAAATCACTGATTATCCCTAAAATATACCAATTAAACAAGAAATTTAGAAATTTTTTTAAAATAACGAGATTGGAAATTAGGACTATTAAAATTAGCTGAAAGGAACAGAAGTAAAATATTAATAATAAATTGAGTTGATTAAAAGGAGAGCTGATTTATTTAGAAGATTTGTAGATTTTCAACTCTAAAATTTCTTAACTTGACATTTAACTAGTCAATTCTACATAATCAGTTTGGTATAATTTTAAAAACCAATTCGACGAGTTTAGCATAAAAAAGATTATGCTCGGCGAGAGGGTTATTTAAATTCCCTATCAGTTCCTTAATTTTCCTGTCCAAGGACCAAATGTTATTTTTAACATCAACTATCAAAACCTGCAGTTGATTGCGGATTAGGAGTATTTTTCTTGTAAGTTAACCGTTTATACACAATCATTTTCGGGAGCATCGAGTTTATCATGAACTGCTAAACGTTCTATTAAGGTGGCACTCGCTTCATTGAGTCCGATTAGATCAACTTTGATATTATGTTTGCGAAACCGTAAGACTACCTTATCCACAGCATCAACGGCAGAGTGATCCCACAAATGGGCGTGAGTTAAATCGATAGTCACTTTTCGCAGTTTTTCCCGGAAATCGAAAGCACTAATGAAGTTATCAACAGAAACAAAAAATATCTGCCCATTAACACTATAAACTCGTTCAGTTCCATCTCCTTTGAGTAGGGAATCTACAAAAATAAGAGAGGCAATTTTACGACTGAAGAAAATAGCACTCATAGCAACTCCAATCAGCACTCCAATAGCTAGATTATGGGTTAACACAGTAATTAACACTGTGGTAATCATTACTGCAGTTTCGCTCTTCGGAAACTTAGTAATGTTACGGATAGAATTCCAATTAAAGGTACTAATGGACACCATAATCATAATTGTTACTAAAGCTGCCATAGGAATTCGTGCTATCCAATCGCCAAAAACTAGAATAAAAGTCAAAAGAAAAATTCCAGCACTGAGGGTCGAAAGTCTTGCTCGTCCCCCAGAACGAATATTAATCACTGATTGCCCAATCATGGCACATCCAGCCATACCACCAAAAAACCCTGTCACGATATTTGCTATTCCTTGGGCGATCGCCTCCTGATTTTTATTACTAGATGTATCGGTTAAATCATCAATTACATTGGCAGTTAAGAAAGATTCCAACAATCCTACTAAAGATAAAGTGAAAGCGTAGGGCAGAATAATTTGTAATGTCTCAAAATTCCAAGGAATTTCTGGTACAAGAAACACGGGGAGAGTACGAGGAAGAGTTCCCATATCCCCAACAGTAGGTACCTGAACCCCTGTCATCAAAGAAACAATGGTTAAGCTAACAATAGCTACTAATGGAGAAGGGATCACACTTGTGAGGCGAGGTAAACCGTAAATAATTACTAGCCCCATAGCGACCATTCCATAAACTAACCAGGAAGCCTCCTCAAATTGGGGCAGTTGGGCCTCAAAAATCAGAACAGCTAGAGCATTAACAAATCCGACCATAACCGCTCTTGGAACAAAGCGCATCTGATGACCGAGTTTGATCCAACCTAAAATAATCTGAAGAATCCCTGTTAAGATTGTTGTGGCTAATAAGTATTGTAGTCCATAGTCTTTAACTAGAGTAGTCATTAACAAGGCCATTGCCCCTGTCGTTGCCGAAATCATGCCAGGCCGACCACCAATAAAGGCAGTAATAGTGGCAATACAAAAAGAGGAATATAGTCCTACTTGGGGGTCAACTCCTGCGACAATAGAGAAAGCAATAGCTTCAGGAATTAGGGCTAAAGCTATCACAGTGCCTGCTATAATGTCATTTTTAACATTAGAAAACCAGACTTTTTTAGTAAAAATTTCACTCATATTTGTTTAACGAATAAAGATTATCTTAAATTAAGGTGTACAGAATTAATGTTAGTTTCCTACTAAGTGGGTAACTTCGGTCATACTAGCCGATCAATTGATTATTCACTGCATCACTTCATACAGCAACAAATAACCTGATGCGATACCTCGTCTTCCAGCTATCATCCCTCTAACTGTCATTTCTCTAGTTACTTATACAAGTAATACTAATGGATTCTCAGGAGATTACATCTAAATATAGACTAACAATGCTTGATATCCTAACCACGACTATGTAATTGAGCTAAAGATGGAAACGATCAAATCTAACTAAAGAATCTAGCGTGAGAGAAAATTAATAACTATATTTATATTGATCGTCGCAATAGAAAATTTAGAGAATAACGAGCATTTACAACTACGCAAAGAGCCTTAAATTTTCCCATAGAAAATTATATATGTTTCCTATGGAAGTCGTCTTTCTATGAAAAGTTTAAAAGATATATACTTTCAAGGTTTAAATAAGCTAAAGTAGCGGTTAATAAAAAATTGTAGTTTTTTTATTTGATTTTAATTCTTGATAAGAAAATTTTACTAATTTGATATTTTTTGCCTAAAAAAATACCTGTAGATCACGTGCCATGTTTTCAAAAAGCTTCAACACGGCAATTTTTAGTTTATAGTTTTTGAAAATATTTAGAGGAATAGATGAAACTGTTGGACTGTGTGACAAACAACTTTAAAAAATTAATATACCAAAAATCGTCTATAATTGTTTAATTAAGATAATTATTTCTCAGGCTTTTTAAGCTCTCGACACTAAGTATCATAATTTATTAATTAATATAAGAGTCCTAATGTTTATATACTCTGGAGCTAAAATTAACTCTTAACAAGAAAATTTACAAAATTATTAATTTTAGATTTAAGCTTTAATATATAAGTTATTTTTTAGCTAAAAAAGTCTTGGAAAATAAATTTTCTGTGATTATTTTTTTGAAAAATGGGCAACGGCAGAAGAAAGATTTTTTTAAAAACCACATGGTTAATTATATGGATATCCACAAGTTAAAAATTCATATAACTTTAATAGCGACTCCTCCTAATAAGGATACTCATATTTGTGGCAAATTTTGCGTAAAAATTCTCCCCGAGGGGGTATATAGATACCTTACTATAGTTAGTTGGTATCCTTGTTTATTAGAGTATTGTTTCGTTTGAATGGTGGTTAGTTCCTTGCTGGATAGTGCTCGCTATATTTTAGATTTATTTGAGTCTTAAAGAGATAAAAAAGCAGTTTAAAACTATAAATTATACAAGTTAGAATCGTAGCAGTAACATCCTTGAAATTTACAACAAGAAAGGCGATCTTATAAATATAAGGCTTTTTAAAAAAACTGTTAGTATTAGTAGTGATATATTACTTTTATGGTGTACAAAATTGTAGCTATTAAATAAAAATATAAACAAAAGTAAATACCAAAATTCAGAATAAATATGATAATTATCATAAAGATTTTTTGAGCATCCTAAATACTTTTTTCTAGTTGGCTATTTTTATAGAATAGAAATTTTTTATTTTTTAAAAGTATCTAACATAGTTTATTTTCAATTTGGTCAAACTTATCAAAAATATGTTTAATTATTTCTTGGTTTTATGGAGATAAATATCTAAATTTTACCCTTAATTCATTACCTAATATAGTGTTATGTCTTCATATTTTTTAAAAAATACTCAATACATATTGAATGCTGCATACATGGAGTAAAAACTTAAGTTAATTTAAACATTGTTTGTTTAATAGAATTTTCTATTCTAGCCTAAATTCTATATTATTAAATAATAGTTTTTGATAATATCAATTTACAGAATATAAACTTGACTCTAATTGCCTAAATATTTATAATTGTTTGTTCTTAAATTTAACTCTTTATAAAAGAGTTAAATTTAATTTAAAATATTTTTTTAGTAAAGGTGACTTTATAGATTACTCCACTACATAATGACGTAATAATCTGTCTCTGTTGGTCAGAGATTTTTTTGAAAAATTAAGTCACTTAAATTGCCTTAGAAAATGACTGTTCTTTCCGTCTTTTAAGATAAGTATCAAAGATAGAAGCAATATTACGGATCAATAATCTTCCAGGGGGTGTGACTTCAATGTAATCGCTAAATAATTTGACTAAGCCATCAGCTTCTAGAGATTTTAAGTCGACTAATTCATCAAAAAAATATTGATCAAAATCAAAATTAAAATCAGGATTGAACTGAAGATTATACTTTCCTTCAAAATGGGACTTATTGAGTTTAAATTGACACATAAGTTCCATGATAATTGCCCGTCGAATGATATCGTCTCGGTGGAGACTAACACCTTTCTCAATGGGCAGGTTTCCAGAAAATAGAGCTTTGTAATAACTTTTTAATGGCTTATAATTCTGGATATAAACATCATTTAACATGCTAATAGCTGTTACACCAAACGCAAAGAGATCAGATTCTGGTTTGGTGGTATATCCTTGGAAGTTACGATGTAATTTACCTTCTTGTTGGGCAATCGCTAATTCATCATTGGGTTTAGCAAAGTGATCCATGCCAATATACATATAACCATTGCAGTTTAATTTTTCAATGGTCATTTGGAAAATAGCTAGTTTTTCTGCTACTTGAGGTAGATCTGTTTCAGAGATATTTTTCTGTGCTGCTTTCAACCAAGGCATATAGGCAAAGTTAAACAAGGCAATGCGATCAGGATTGAGTTTGATGGTCTTTCTAACAGTCTCTTTAAAAGTTTCTAAAGTTTGAAAAGGTAGCCCATAAATCAAGTCAACATTAGCCCCTTCAAACTCTGCTTCTCGAATCCAATCCATCACATTAAATAGCATAGACTCGGGTTGAATTCGATTGATTGCTTCTTGAACTTTGGAATTAAAATCTTGAATACCAAAGCTAATCCGATTAAACCCTAATTTTTTTAAGAAGAAGATATAGTTTTTGTCAATATATCGTGGGTTAATTTCAATAGAAATTTCTGCTTTTTGATCAATATTGAAGTTTTTAACTAAGCTACTAAATAACCGTTCCAGTTGTGGTTGATTCAAATAATTAGGAGTCCCCCCTCCCAAATGGATTTGATTGACTTGACGAGCAGGGGAGATTAAAGCAGCAGTTTGACGAATATCCTGAATTAAATAATCTAAATAAAGAGGAGCAATTCTTTTATTTTTAGTAATGATTGTATTGCAGCCACAAAAATAACAAGCAGTCTCACAAAAGGGAATATGACAGTAAAGAGAAATAGGTTTTCTTTTATAATTTCCTGCTATTATTCCTCCCCGAAAATCTATTTCTTTTACCTCTGTTTTTAACTCAGTAGCAGGGGGATAACTGGTATAACGAGGTACAGATTTATTGTATTTATTCAGTAAATTGGTGTCAAATTGTACGGTTTGTGAGTTAGTCATCATAGAGATTAACAATATTTTCAACAGTTTTGAAAAGGAATCTTCTTTTTAGGAAGTATAGAGTTAATGAAAAGTTGGTAGTTTTTAGCTTTGACTATTAACTGGTTAGTTTAGACTTTCATGAACCAGCCATTACAACTCCTGCATTATGGACATGACCATTACGACGTTCCGTACTACCCGTCTGCCTTGAGGAGTAATGAACTAAAAAACGTGTTCATTACGTTAATAGTAGCTTTGACATTATCTTCTAATTCATAGACTACATTATAATTAAACGTTTAATTTACATTGATCTCATCAATATTTTTTTGAGATAACTCATCGTCAATGATTAGAAAAATTAAAGTATCCCAATATTTTTTTGAAAAGTCTCACTTAGTTTCTGGGCTGTGAATCTAATTGGATTTATAAAATTGAGTTCCTTCAACCAAAGTTAGTTATAAAGTTGAATAGATAATATCCCTTAAGTTTTGTCTTCTTGATAAATCTCCTGTATGCCATACATCTGAAATAGGAAACTGATAAGACGAGTTTAGTATTAAAGATTTTAAAAACACGGTTAACACAAACTTGACTAGCAGGAGAATTGACAATTTCTTTATGCCAATTTACACCCTAATAAAATACTAAGTGAGTTTCTGAATATTGTTGGCGGTTCAGTTCAGAAAAATAAATTTGGCTAATTACTATACAATTCTGATAACTCTGTAACTCTTTTACTAGAATACTGTATAGAGAATAAAAATTAGCTAATAGTTTTCTTAAGATTTTTTTCTGAAAATTCTTTAAAAAAACACTTGGTAAATACCGCATTTTCAGCCATAGTTTAAGAGTGGCTAGTTTTTTTGTGTAGTTTTGTAGCTGAGTCATTACTCATTGTCTTTCCCTCATGGACGAGAGAGGCTTTCCTTACAAGGTAGACTAAATAACTAATTGCTTATTCATTTTATGATTTTCCAGTTTTATGTCGATATAAAGGATGATTTTGGTAAAACTTAACCAGTTTTTCGGGAAAACTAAAAACCTCAAGTAAGAATTCCAAAAAAGAGGAGGAGCTAATCCTCCTTTTTTCTGAGCATACTATAAATGTACCCGATTGCTTAACGAGTTAGACTGGAGTCTTGAAAACTCTACTTAAGTAATCTGGTTTCCTCTAAAGTTAAATAACGTAGGAAAAATACTTAAAGATCAAGATTAAATGAGGATCGGCAAATGATTGAAATGAACGTTGCTGGAATCGCCTTAGATGCCGTTACCCGAAGTCCCATTGTGTTACTCCAAGATGGCTCTGAACGTCGTGCCCTTCCTATTTTTATTGGGCAAGATCAAGCAAAATCCATTATTGGGGCTTTGGAAAACCAGACCCCTCCTCGTCCCTTAACCCATGATTTAATTGTCAATCTATTTCAAGCATGGGGAATGGAGTTAGACCGTATTATTATCCATTCTCTTCAAGATAAGACATTTTATTCTGTACTATGTTTACATCAAGGGGAAACAAAAAAAGAAATCGATTGTCGTCCCTCTGATGCTATTTCCATTGCATTGCGCACAGGAAGTCCTATCTGGGTTATGGAAGAGGTAATTGCTAATGCGTCGATTCCTGTCAATCGGGATGCGGACGAGGAAGAACGCCGTGCCTTTCGTGAATTTGTGGAAAATTTGTGTCCAGAAGATTTGATTCAACGACGGGGAGAGGTCCCGGAAGATAATAATGAGCATTAGCAACAGTAAACATAGTTTACTCTTAGCCTTTTACTTGGCACTAAAGCAGTAATATGCACTATAGACGTTTCGGCAAAACAAATTTACTTTTGTCAGTTTTTTCTCTAGGAACTATGCGATGTTTATCTTCTGAGGCTATCTTTAAACAAACTATCGAACTGGCTATTACCTCAGGAATCAATCATTTTGAAATGGCAAAAGGTTACGGAAACAGTGAACGTTACTTAGGGCAGTTCCTCGTTCAGCAACCTTCAACCTGCCGAGAGAAAATTTATATCACAACAAAGTTACCACCTACTCCTGACCCCGATCAAATGAGTCAGTGGCTCGATGAGTCTTTACAACTTCTTCAAGTAGATTATCTCGACTGTTTAGCAATTCATGGAATTAACACATGGGACCATTTGCGTTGGCTTACTCAGCCTAATGGATGTTGGTTAGCTTTGCAAAAAGCATTAGACAACGGAAAAATTCATCATCTTGGATTTTCAACTCACGGCAATTTAGACTTGATTTTAGAAACAATCAAAACGGATTTATTTGAATTTGTTAATCTTCATTATTATTATTTTTTCCAACGCAATGCGGCCGCAATCGTACTTGCAGCCCAAAAAGATCTGGGAATATTTATCATTTCTCCTGGGGATAAAGGAGGTGGTCTTTATACTCCACCAGACCGCCTACAAAGTTTGTGTGAGCCGTTTTCTCCTTTGGAATTAACCTATCGGTTTTTGTTGAGCGATAATCGTATAACTACTTTGAGTGTAGGGGCAGCAAATCCCGAAGAATTAGCTTATCCTTTTCCTTTAGAGTTAGACGTGGGGCCTCTTACGTTGGGCGAAATAGAGGTCTTCCAACGTTTAGAAAAACATACAGAAATAACTCTAGGAAGTGAGCATTGTCGTCAATGTTATCAGTGCCTTCCCTGTCCTGAAACCATAAACATTCCCGAAGTATTACGGTTACGTAATCTTGCCGTTGCCTATGACATGACTGATTTTGCCCAATATCGTTATAGGATGTTTGAAAATGCTGCCCATTGGTTTCCAGGAAACAAAGGCAACCACTGTACTGAATGTGGTGATTGTCTTCCCCGTTGTCCTGAAAAATTAAAGATTCCTAAATTGTTACAAAGTACCCATCAACAACTAAATGGTTTACCTCGTCGGCGTTTGTGGGAGTGATTCGTTTCTGACTATTGTTGTTATTATCTTACCTATTATTCCGGCTCTTTTAGGTTATAAGGCCTATAATCCTTCTTAATTCATTCTGTACTTTTCCCAAATTGCTAAATCTTCAGGACGATCTATATCAGACAAAACAGGTAGAATAAATGTATTGAGTTTGAGTTGTTGAGCGATAATTATAGTTTTAGATAAGACTTCATTTGTTCCCCAAGGAATATTTTGAAATAACTCAGGAATAATTTTTTGTAGTCCAATTAAATAGTAACCACCATCAGATGCTTCTCCTAAGACTAAATCATTTTTATCTAACAACTCGAAAGCATTTCCAATAATTTCTATATTCAGATCAGGACAATCAATTCCAATAATGACCACTCTAGAAAATCTTAATTTGAAAGAATCCTCAAAAGCGAACTTCATTCGATTTCCTAAATCTTCCTCCTGTTGAGGACAATAATTTAAATCATTTCCTAACCAACTCTTCATAACTTCTTGACTACCTCCTGTATAGTAAACGGCGGTAGAAATTTCTTTCATTAATTTTTTCACTTCTATTATCGTGTGCTCTGTAAGTTGAAGTTGTAACTTTGCTGCACCTTCTGCACCTAAAGCAGGAATCAGGCGCGTTTTGGTTTTTTTAGGTTCAGGATAACGAGTAAAAACAATTAAACGGTGGCAATTTTTATTAGTCATTTTACTGACTTATCATCGACAAATCAAACCTCTATATAGATAATATTTACCTAGTGAGGGTTAACAATAACCCAAGGTTGGGGTTTTAACATACTTAAAACCTGAAATTTCTTAGACTTTTTCACAAATGGAGGAAAGGGTATTTAATCAGTTTACACTCAAAAGAATGAGCTCATCATGACGCAAAATTATACTGACCATTAAATTAAGATTAAAAACTTAATTTAATAGTAGTATGGGAAACTCCATGAAGGATGGTTGTTTATATTTGAGGCTTGCTTTTACGCCGAAAAAGACAGACAAAATTTTGTCCATGTATATCTACACTAGCATGATTTCATCACTGGCTTAAAGATATAGATTTGTAAAATTTTTCTTCTAATTATTTTCCCTCTGATTAGTTTGAGCTTTCGCGTCAAAATTTGACTAACCAGTCTTAATTTTTCTTATCTGCACTTTGCACAATTTTATTCTTCAGCTTTATACCAACAAATATTTTTATAAAAATTTACTAAAAAAATACACAAAAATATTCTTCTGTGCATTATTTAAATACATAGCAACCAGGGGTTAGTTATGAGCAAAGATCTTGGTCAAGGATAACAGTGAGCAAGATCTTTGCTCATAAATTTTTCTGATTGCCATAATTAATTAACCTCGAAAATAGCCTAGAGACTTTGTACACAACGTCTCTAGGAAAATTAGGTTATATAATTTGGATTTATCTGAAGAGATGTCAAGCCACAAAAAGACCACACCGCTTTAAGGTGTGGCAAATAACATCAGGCAGTTTAGAAGCGGTTCCGTCCGCGTCCGCCACCATAGCTTCCGCCACCCCGCTGTTCACGCTCTCTGGCTTTATTGACCTTGAGAGTACGTCCCATCCACTCAGCTCCATCAAGGGTTTCGATAGCTTTATCTTCTTCAGTAACTGAGTTCATTTCAACAAATGCAAAGCCGCGCATCCGACCCGTTTCCCGGTCAGTCGGGACATATACTCTTTTGACTGAACCATATTCGGCAAAGACCGAATTAAGATCATCTTCCGTAACATCGTAAGAAAGGTTGCCTACATAAATGGACATAGATTGTCTCCATTGACGACTGATGTGTGTAGAGATATTAGATTTCGGAGAGCATCTTGCCAAGACAAAACGGGAAAAACCTGTCAATGCTAATAACAAACTCAAAACCGATACTCAAACTCTCATTAGTTTAATAATAGCACTTTCAGAACAAGAAAGAAACATTGTAGTCAACTCGGTACGTCTTTCTCAATACAATCACCTAACTTCACTTTTCAAAAATTTGTTAGGATCCATTGTGTTAATTTTTTCTTCATATTTTTTCTTTCCTCTCTTCCCTATTAATCTAAAACCTAATGTATCAGTCGTATTCCTCTTTACCTGACTTAGCTCAAGAATCTCTATTGCAAGAATTTCTTGAAACTCTGCCGCTCCCATATAAGACCATGGTAGCAATCTCCTATTTCACCTCGTCAAGAATTAGTGACATTTTATTCCTAAAAACTAGTGATATTTACCCTAATCAAATTAAGATTGCCAAATCAGAATCCAATTTTAATAAGTTAGTTCCTATCACTCCCTTATTAAGACCTTATTTAACTATTTATCTTAATGGACTGAAACCGCAAAAATCAGCTTTTCTTTTTGCTAATTCCCAGGGAGAGCCTTTAAAAAGTTGGGTAGTTTTTCGGGTATTGAACATGACAGCACGTCAAATCAATCTTCCGGAAGTCTATTTTTTTATTCTTCGTTAATTTTTATAAATAGTTTGTTATGTAATTTTAATTAAGATTAGAACGACTAAGAGTTTCAATTAGTATTGAATTATAAAAAATATTAAGTCGAACAAAAATTAAAAACTCTTTCCATCTTCGGTAACTCCTCACACCCTGTAATCGAATCTTAACTCGATCTAAAAAAAAGTGCTTGAGAGTAACTAAATACGTGATAATGGGCAATGCGTCTTTTGATTTAGCTGGGCTAAACCAAAAAATGTAATTTTTTGTATGACGACAAAACTAAGATTAATTCCGATGCGAACTCATTATTGCGGCGACCTACGAGCAACTGATATTGATAAAACCATTACCCTATTTGGTTGGGTTGATCGCCGACGAGATCATGGAGGTGTGATCTTCATTGATCTACGTGATCGCACAGGAATTGTCCAAATCGTTAGTGACCCTCAACGAACCCCTGAATCTTATCCCCATGCAGAAACACTACGCAACGAATATGTGGTCAAAATAGTAGGTTGTGTCAGTCGACGTCCCCCAGAGTCTCTTAACCTGAAATTATCGACTGGAGAAGTAGAAATATATGCTGATACTATAGAATTGCTCAACAGAGTCGATAAGCAACTTCCCTTTGTGATATCTAGTTTAGAAGCAGAATTAGTCCGAGAAGATGTTCGTCTCAAGTATCGCTACTTAGACTTAAGGCGTGATCGCATGGCCAAAAACTTGCAATTACGTCATAGGGTGGTTAAAGCAATACGTCACTATCTCGAAGATGAACAAAAGTTTATGGAGATAGAAACTCCTATTCTTACTCGTTCTACCCCTGAAGGAGCACGGGATTATTTAGTTCCTTCCCGTGTTAACCCTGGTCAATGGTATGCCCTACCTCAGTCGCCTCAATTATTTAAGCAAATATTAATGGTATCCGGATATGATCGCTACTATCAGATTGCCCGTTGTTTCCGCGATGAGGATTTACGGGCTGATAGACAACCAGAATTTACTCAACTAGATATGGAAATGAGTTTCATGTCTGAAGAGGAAATTTTGGACTTGAATGAGGGGTTAATTTGCTATATCTTTGAAACTGTTAAAAATATTAAAATTGCCCGTCCTTTTCCTCGTTTAACCTATGCAGAAACCATGGAGAAATATGGTACAGATTGCCCTGACACTCGTTTTGATTTAACCTTAGTTGATGTTTCGGATATTGTTAAGGATAGTGGATTTAAAGTATTTTCTGAAGCAGTTAAAAACGGTGGTAAAGTAAAAGTTTTATCAATTCCTGGGGGTAATGAAGCAATTTCTAATGTAAGAATTAAACCTGGTGGAGATTTGTTCAAAACGGCTACCGATATAGGAGCAAAAGGAATTGCTTTTATTCGAGTCAAAGATAATAATAAGCTCGATACTATTGGGGCAATTAAAGATAATTTGAATCAACAACAAAAGGCTGAATTATTAGTTAGAACACAGGCTAACCCAGGAGATTTATTACTATTTGGAGCAGGAGATACTGATACAGTTAATAGATCTTTGTCTCGATTGCGTTTAGTAATTGGAGAACAATTAGGATTAATTAATCATGAGCAAGTTAATTTACTTTGGATCACTGAATTCCCCATGTTTAAATGGAATGTCGATGAAAAGCGATTAGAAGCATTGCATCATCCTTTTACTGCACCTAACCCAGAAGATGTAGATGATATCAAAACTGCTAGAGCGCAAGCTTATGACTTGGTATACAATGGAGTAGAGATTGGAGGTGGAAGTCTAAGAATTTATCAGAAAGAAATCCAAGAAAAAGTATTTGCAACTATTGGCTTATCTATGTCAGAAGTACACAGTAAGTTTGGGTTTTTATTAGAGGCTTTTGAATATGGAACTCCTCCCCATGGTGGTATTGCCTACGGTTTAGATCGATTAGTAATGTTGTTAGCTCGAGAAGATTCGATAAGAGATGTTATCGCCTTTCCAAAAACCCAACAAGCAAGTTGTTTACTTACACAAGCACCGGCTACTGTTGACGAAAAACAATTAAAAGAATTGCAGGTTAAATCTATTTATAAACCTAAGTCTAAAACTGAATAATCAAGATAAACAAGTAGTGAAGTCATTTTATTAGTATCGTTTTGTAAAAACGATACTAGGATTGTTGAGTAAAAAAATTCATCATACCTAATTTCTAGAGATCGAGAAATTAGCCGAGAACCTGTCATAATCAGGATTTTAGACTTCTGATTATTTAGTTTAAAAAGTTATAAGTGGTCAACTACATCCTCTCTATCTAGAGAGTCTAGAATTCAATTGTTAGCTCTTTTTAACAGAAAGGATGTAAAGGATAAATTAAATAATTTACTTATAAAATGAAATCAGTAGACAAGAAATTAGACTTATGCTCTCTGACAATTTCAGAAATTAATTGTTTATTAAGATCAATTTCTTTAGCTGCTACTAAAGTCCGAATGGAAAAAGCTCTTAAAGCATCATGAACCGATAAGGTTCCCTCTGCAGAATCTTTTCGTCCAGTAAAAGGAAAAGTATCAGGTCCCCGTTGACATTGACTATTTAAATTAACCCGACAAACTTGATTAACTAAAGGATCAACTAATCGGGCAAGCTCTTCTGTGTTCTGTCCAAAAATACTTACCTGTTGTCCGTAGTCTGACTGTACTAAGTAGTCAATAGGAGTCTCAATATCATCAAAGGGAACAATGGGAATAACTGGTCCAAATTGTTCTACAGAATAGACTTTCATTTGTTCGTTGACAGGATAAAGAACCGCTGGATAAAAGAAGGTTTCGTTAATGGTTCCTCCTGCCTCATTAATCACATCAGCCCCATGTTTTTTGGCATCTTCTACTAAGTCTTTAAGATACTGAGGTTTTCCTAGTTCAGCAATGGGAGTTAAGAAGACTCCTTCCTCCCACGGCATTCCAAATTTAAGGTTACTTATCGCTTCAATAAACTTATTCAAAAACTTATCAACAATAGCAGTATGCACAAAAAGAATTTTAATAGCAGTACACCTTTGTCCATTGTAGGATAGAGTTCCCAAAATACATTCTTTGACGGCTAAATCTAAATCAGCGTGGGGTAGAATGATCCCTGGATTTTTAGCTTCTAATCCCAAAATTGATCTGAGACGATAAGATTTTGGGTGCTGTTTTTTGAGGTTGTTAGCTGCTTTACTACTGCCAATAAAAGCTAAAGCATCAATTTTTCCTGATTCCATTAATGCAGGTGAAATTGTTCGACCTTTACCATAAATAGTATTAACAACTCCGGGAGGAAAAGCTTCTTTAAACGCTTCTAGTAAGGGATAGTTTAACAACACCCCTGGACGGGGGGCTTTGACAACAACAGTATTCCCCATAATTAAGGCAGGAATTAGAGTTGTAAATGTTTCGTTGAGAGGATAATTAGCCGGTCCCATACTCAAGACAATCCCCAACGGTGCGCGGCGAATTTGTCCGATAACTCCTTGGGTAATCTCAAAGCGCGAAGAAACTCGATCTAGATTTTTAAGAGCATCAATAGTATCTTCAATATAGTCAACAGTACGGTCAAATTCTTTACAAGAATCTGTGTAAGATTTTCCAATTTCCCACATCAAAAGATTGACGACTTCTGCCCGTTTTTCCTTCATTCGATAAGCGAAGTCTTGGAGACATTCAATTCGTTGACCAACGGACATAGTTGGCCATTTTCCGCGTCCATTATCATAAGCTTCTGCTGCTGCATCTAAAGCAGATAAAGCTGCCTCTTCTCCTAAAGAGGGAAAGTTCCCAATTTTTTGACGAGTTAATCCCTGAGGTGTTCTTAGGAAAATAGGAGATAAGGATTCCTCCATTTCTTCATTCCAAATCCGTAGATTTCCATTGATTAGATATTCCCGTTGTTCGATGCAACTTTTCAGCTGAAACTCTGGAGGGATATCTTCAAGAGAAGGAAAAATATTGTTGATTTTTGCAATAATACTCATGATGTTTTGTTATATTGTTTAACAACTTTAAAGATAGATCAAATATCAAGTTGTTTAAAGATATTTGGTAAAATTTTAGCTAAGTTTAATAATTGCTTCCTTTCCATCTCATTAAGAAATAAGTTAACAGATTTTAATGCCCCTCGTTTATCAACAACAATGTGTAAACTAAAACAAGTACATTGATGCTATAAAACTCTGAATTGGTTTATTAATGGTTGAAATTGGTTTCTGATATCGTAAGATTACTTTAATTAATCTATGTTACTATTAAGGCAATAATATTAATATTATTACCTTTCAATTCAAAAACTTTGTATGCAACATTTTTAACTCATTTAAGTACATTCTTCCATTTTTCTTTTTGTGAATTAGATGATATTTGTCTCTCTCCTGAGATAATTTTAGTTTCCAAAATATATATGCTAATCTATAGATAGAATTTCCTATTCTCATTTCTTATGACTTTTATAAACACTAGAGAAATTTAAGTTTTGGGCTAATAAAGCCAGAAAAATAATTGCATCTAAAATCGTCTTCGAGCCCAACACTCTCGCGCTAGAAAATCCCATATTCTTCAATATTCACCTTAGACTTAAGTATCAATAGAGTTACTGAGAATAAATTAAAATGGAATTGTAACAGCGTTTCAACAGATAACTGAGGATACTTTCAAAGATTTTAAAGAAATTAACCTTGCGTTTCCCTAATTCTAAACTACTTTTTCCTAATTCTTTGATTCTCCTTTGCTATAATGATTGTCATACCAACACCCCTTTCCTTCAAGTCTATTGGAGTAATAGTCTATCAGAGATAAAAAACGCATTTTGCGCACTAGGTCCATGACCTAATTCTTACACTTTTTATTGATTAATATTCCTTAAAATCAATTCATCAACGTAGTTCTTACTAAAAGTAAAATTAAGCATACGCTATTTCCACCTGTCCACTAAATAATAATTCCTTTCTGAGAACAAATAGGGACAAGGTTTCTCAGATCAGGGTCAGGAATAAAAAACTGCTTAAACATAGTTCGTTCTGAAAATACTTTAATATCAATTTCAAGATTATACTAAAATAGCGAGCTGGGGTTAGAATTTAGTTAGGTAAAATCCATAACAAGCTTATCTTAAAAATTGGCTGCATCTCATTTTTTTATAAAGATCAAAGAATTAAGTTCTTCTTGAAGAGAAGTTCAAAAGTTGGTAGAAATCAAATTATGTTTAATTTATGAGAGTTTGAGCTTATTTTGAGAAATTAGAGATTGTTTCCAACTAAAACATTAAGTTATGGTTCGTTTAGATAAACTTGCGTTCTTAGACACAAACTAGAATTTCTCTCATACTATAGATACACTTCGAATCAAAAGTTAATTGTATACTACACTGTGCTAATCTACTCCATAATCGTTTCAGGATAAATCTTATAAAAAGTCTTTAAAATTAAATAGATAAAAGATTATAGTTATGCGAATCAGACAACTATCCTAAACCAACATGAAATTAGGTAAATTGATGTTAGGATACTTAATCTAATTAAAATAAACTATTAAAGAAGTATAATTAGGAGGTTTTCAATAATAGATATACTAAACGACTTTACAATTTAAAAACCGTGATCTGGAAGATTTTCTATATTGAACAGTTAAATTAGTTAAGACAAGTGGCTATTTAAAATCGTAAAAAAGTCATGATAGTTATTCAAAATCCCTTAAGGGACCGAATTATCTTAACTTTTGTCCGTTTACCCTTGAAAAGTAATTAGTTGATGGGAAGATTATAATAAGTAGTTTTTTTGAAAAACTATGTGGAAAGTTGAGGGTACAATAAAAAGTAGGCACATGAACTCAATAGTAAAAGTCTCCTATGACGCGGCAATATACAATTACTCTTCTTCCTGGTGATGGCATTGGGCCAGAGATCTTAACAGTTGCGGTGAAAGTCCTGCATGTCATTGAAAAAAAGTTTGATATAAAATTCAATTTTCAAGAAGCCCTCATTGGAGGATCGGCGATCGATGCAACGGGGGAGCCCCTTCCTGAAGAAACCTTAACCTGCTGTCGCAATAGTGATGCTGTTTTATTAGCTGCCATTGGGGGATATAAATGGGATAATCTCCCTCGTTATCAACGTCCTGAAACAGGATTATTAGCTATTCGTGCTGGACTTAACCTTTTTGCTAACTTGCGTCCTGCAACTATTTTTCCCCAACTAATTGACGCTTCTTCTCTTAAACGAGAAGTAATAGGAGGAGTTGATATCATGGTGGTTCGAGAATTGACAGGAGGCATTTATTTTGGACAACCTAAAGGCATTTTTGAGACAGAAATAGGGGAAAAACGGGGAGTCAACACAATGGCTTATGTAGAGTCAGAAATTGACCGTATTGCCAAAGTTGCTTTTGAAACAGCCCAAAAAAGAAGCGGTAAGTTATGTTCTGTTGATAAAGCTAACGTCTTAGATGTATCTCAATTGTGGCGCGACCGCGTCAACTACATTGCACCCCAATATCCTGATGTAGAACTTTCTCACCTTTATGTCGATAACGCAGTTATGCAGTTAGTTCGTGCTCCCAAACAGTTTGATACCATTCTGACAGGTAACTTATTTGGAGATATTCTCTCCGATGCAGCGGCAATGTTAACTGGTAGTATTGGGATGTTACCCTCAGCTAGTTTAGGTTTAGAAAAACCAGGGTTATTTGAACCTGTCCACGGTTCAGCCCCTGATATTGCCGGACAAGATAAAGCTAACCCCCTCGCCCAAGTACTAAGTGCAGCCATGATGTTACGGTATGGGTTAAATGAGCCTAACGCGGCAAGTAAAATTGAACAAGGG
This sequence comes from cyanobacterium endosymbiont of Epithemia clementina EcSB, assembly GCF_029919255.1. GTDB lineage: Bacteria > Cyanobacteriota > Cyanobacteriia > Cyanobacteriales > Microcystaceae > Rippkaea. The sequence goes on from NZ_CP123991.1 coordinate 191,460, forward strand.
GTATTAGAAGTATTAGCTCAAGGCTATCGTACGGGAGATATTATGTCCCCACAAATGAAAGCAGTGGGGTGTCAGGAAATAGGGGATGTATTACTTAAAGTAGTAGAATCTTAATATCTAAAATATCCGTCTTCGAGTGTATATTGATTAATGTTAGATCTAACGCAAGTTAAGTTGAATTGTGGGGAACAAAACAGTGGGATATGCACGTCGAATACCGGATACCAAGCAACAAGAAATACAACTCCCTGTCACTATTGACTGCGCTGTTTTAAGGGCAGCGCAACGTATTTATAGAACCTATTGTGTTTTACACCCCAAACGCAATAGGCAGCCTTGTGGCATCGCCATTAACCGCAAAAGTAAACGAGGACAACTAATTTTTCGAGAAAACCCTGTTCTTCTACCTGGAGAGAGCTTTGTCTCGACCAATCAACTTGAAGTTGAAATTCACTAGTTTCACAAAAATTACATCTTGACATAGACATAAATTTATGGGATATAAATCAGTTACTTGAGTATTTAAATATTGAATTAGCAGGAATTAATAACAGCCTCGTGATAATAGTAGAAACCTCAACTGTCTAAGAATTTTTTATTAAAATTAGTTTAGTATTTTTGCTAATTACAAGGATAGTTTTCTTTAAAAAGAGAGCATTAAATAAACGTTTAGAATATAAATTCTTCTGTATTCCCAATATTTAAGCAACTAGAGTTCTATTTAAAATGCTTTGACTGAGTTTTTTAGAATAACTCCTTTGAGCAACGCTTTGTTTAACAGCCTTAGCTAAATCATATTTATATTTAAACATCATTCCTGCAACTTTATCAGTTTTTATTCGATTCCATTTCCCTTCTGTCATTTTCAGTTCTGAACTGTAAATCAGTAGATAAAATAAATCTAATTCTTTTTCTCTCTATTGTTTAGATTTTTATCTAACCAAACCATATCTATTTGAGTAGGTTGCTATTTTTTAGTTTTACCTGTCTCTTCATATTATAATTTTTGTATTTTTTCAGATCTGCTCTGCTTGCTAATAAAGCATAATTCAAGCTTTTGTTTTCTTTGCACATTCCTATTATTTTCAGGAAAAACCTATTTAGAAATTGTTTTTTAAATTAAATTTTCTGATAGATTTACCTAATCTGACTTTTTATGCTCTTGTGTTTAAATACAAAATCTCTATTTCTGTTCTAGTTCTGCAGGAAATTTTCGATCAATAATTATCTTTAATATTTTTTGTTTAATTGTGTTGGTCTGATTTTTAGATCGACTGGCATCTAGTAATTGCTCTTTTTAAAAAACTTTTATATTTTAGGCTTATTAAAATTTACCTATTTATTAGGTATAGAATAATCGCAATGACTTTTTAGGAGATATCATCAGTTAATATTGATGATATAATCAGGTACTATATGACCATTAAATAGCTGTTGATAGCAACGACACAACAAACAAGAGGCTTCTAATTAACAGTTATTTGTTTTTGAGCAGTTGATGTGAGTCGAAACTATCATCATCAAAGGCTTTCTAATTTGCCCCTTGATTTCAGCTTTGTTTTTTTTAAACTTCGTTTTTTGAGGTGACTACTCTAATGTCTAGTTTCCAATCAAAATACCCATGGTGGTATGGATGCGTAATCTATGAAATTTATATCCGTAGCTTTTACGATAGCAATGGTGATGGTGTAGGGGATTTACTAGGAATCATCAAAAAGCTCGATTATTTAGCATCTCTTCCCATTGATGCTCTTTGGATAACGCCTTTTTACCAATCTCCTATGAAGGATTATGGATATGATATCTCAGATTATTATGCGGTTGATCCTCTGTTTGGAACCATAGAAGATTTTGAGGAATTAATTGAGAAAGCCCACGCCCGCAACCTTAAAATTGTAGTTGATCAAGTGTGGAGTCACACCTCTGATGTCCACCCTTGGTTTATCGAAAGTTGTTCTGATCGTCAGAATCCTAAAGCAGATTGGTATATTTGGGCCGATTCTAACCACGGAGATGTTCCAAATAATTGGTTATCAATTTTCGGGGGAACTGCTTGGAAATGGTGCGAATCTCGCCAACAATACTACCTTCACAATTTTATCGATGGCCAACCAGATCTCAACTGGCATAACCCTGATGTCGTTAGAGAAATCATGAAAGTGGTAGAATTTTGGCTAGAAAAAGGGGTTGATGGGGTACGTCTCGACGCTTGTAATTATTATATGCATGATCAAAGTCTACTGGATAATCCGACTCGTACCAAAGGAATGCCTAATCAAGATGGAGTTTCTCCTCTTAATCCGTACTCTAACTTTATTAACCTCCACAATATGAACGAGGTTAAAAACATAAAATCTTTAAGACGCATCCGTAAAACCCTGAATAAATACCCTGGAACCTTTGCTATCGGAGAGATTGTGGCGGCTGATGATCCAATGCGACAAACAGTTGAATATATTAGGGGGGCAAATAGATTACATTCAGCCTACAATAGTGCTTTGTTAGTTAATGATAAACTAACCCCCAAATTAATTGCCGAGGCAATCGAAGATTTATCTCTTCATCTTGAAGCGGATGAGGAAGAAATGATCTGTATTACTATGAGTACTCATGACTTTCCTCGTGCTAGGTCGAGGTGGCAACCGGAGGATGCTTCCCTAATTCCGGCTTTTGAAAAAATGCTCATTTCTTTGTTACCTACCCTGCGGGGCATCATTTCTCTTTATCAAGGTGAAGAATTAGGGCTAACAGAAACCAATGTCTCTAAAGAAAAGATGAAAGATCCTTTTGGAATTTTCTTCTATCCTTATTTTGCGGGACGCGATGGCTGTCGAACCCCTATGCCTTGGGAATCAGATGCAAACAACTTTGGGTTTACAGATAGTGAGGAACCTTGGCTTCCTGTCGATGAACAATATCGGTCTCTTGCGGTTTCGGTTCAAGAAGAACGGGAAGATTCTATGCTTAACTATTTTCGATTTTTTCTAAAATGGCGCAATCGTCAACCGGCTTTGAAATATGGATCGGTGGAGTTAATTGAAGCCGGAGACAGTGTCTTATCCTTTTTACGAAAAACCCCTGATCAAGAACTTCTTTGTGTCTTTAATATTAGTGAACAAACCAACTCCCATCTCATTTCTTTTCGATATGGAAAGGAAATCGTCGGTTCTAATATTAAAAGTTTCCCCACAACCAATTTGGGTAATGGACAAAGAACTGTTGAAATGGAACCTTTTGGCTTTGGCATCTTCGAACGAGAGTCGTAATTAGGTATTGCCATTTGATGCTTCTTCTACTATTGTTAGCAGGAGCGTCAAAAAAGGGAATTATGTTGGCTTTAAGTTTTGTAAAAAGGATAATATAACAGCCAACCTAAAATTCGTTAAAGGATTCACAAGAAATCAAAATAACTTAGCTAGGTTTTCAAAAATAGACACGATTTAATGAATTTATTCTTATTAAATTGGTAATTGTTGAATATCTCTATTGGAACCAATGATGACCATCATTAAGTTTTTATCAAGTTTTTCTTGGGGAGTAGGATTAATTTTAAATTTATCTTCTTTTCCAGTAGCCAAAACGTTGATTTTATAACGCTTCCTAAGATTTAATTCCTCGATTGTTTTTCCGTGAAATTCCTCAGGAACCCAAATTTCTACAATACTATGCTCAGGATCAAGCTCAAATCGTTCAAGAATAGCTGGTTTTGTCAGAGTATAAGCTAATTCACACCCAGCGTGATATTCAGGAAAGACCACTAAATCTGCTCCCACCCGTTCCAATAACTTTCCATGAACCTTAGAAGATGCTTTAGCAACAACCCATTCAACACCACCTTCTTTTACGTTGAGGGTCGTAACAATACTTTCTTCTAAATAATTCCCAATGGCCACAATCACTGTATCAAATTCGAAAATTCCAGCCTCTTTTAAAGCATTAGGTTGAGTTGAATCTAACTGAATAGCACTAGAAGCAATTTTCTCATTTAAAACTTGTGCCACTAGGGATTCTTTAATGTCAGTTCCTAATACTTCATAGCCCAATTTATAAAGTGTGCGGGAGACAGCTCGTCCAAAACGGCCTAAACCAATAACCGCAAATTGGCGATTCTCTCGACGAAGATTATTCAAAAAGTTTAAGGATTGATTGTTCAAAAAGTTTAAGGATTTCAATGTTTCCTCCCTATTTTTTTGTTATTTAAAGAGTGCAGTTCTTCACCCCTTATCTTACTTTTCTGATTAAAGATCATGAAATATTCCTTACCCAACCAACAAGCGCTCTTCAGGGTATTGAACAACCCTAGGATTGATTTCACCGACAATGGCTGCCATAAAAACAAGAATACCTACTCTTCCAGTATACATGGCTAGAATGATTAAGAGTTGTGATAGGGGAGAAAGGCTGGCAGTAATCCCGGTAGAAAGTCCCACCGTAGTAAAGGCTGAAATTACCTCAAATAAAACTTGAAACGAACTGACCTCAGTATCAAAGAAAGCCGGGTGAAAACTAATCTCAATAAAGGAGATAAGAAAAGTAATAGAAATCACCATAATGGTTGAACCAAAAACAACGGCGACTGCCTTTAAGATTAGAGGAACTGGAATCTCACGCTTATATATTACTACTTGATCGTTACCGCGTAAAACTGAACGGGTGCAGCTAGTTAAGATACGAAGCGTTGTAGTTTTAATTCCCCCTCCTGTTCCGCTAGGACTCGCCCCAACAAACATAAAACCCATGGTTAAAAATAATCCAGAAATTGTCATTTCTCCAATATCAATACTGTTAAATCCTGCAGTTCTAGTTGTTACAGATTGAAACCATGCCCCTAATAATTTACTTTTAAAATCTAGTGATGCTAAGGTGTTCTGATTTTTATATTCAACCAATAGAAACATGAGCGTTCCCAGTATCAGTAAAAATACTGTAGTACTAATAACCACTTTGAAGTTAAGAGATAAAAACACTCTTTCTCTACGCTTTTTAATTTTGTGTAATATCAAAAGATATAGTTCAATAACAACTGAATAACCAATGCCTCCAAAAATAATCAAAAAAGTCATAACAAGATTAATTGTAATAGAATCTTGAAAGCCAACTAAACTATCTATAAACAAACTAAATCCCGCATTATTCCAGGCACTAATACTATGAAAAATAGATATCCATAACGCACTAATTTTTCCATATTTTTCCTTAAAAAAGTTAAATAATATTAAAGCTCCTACCATCTCAAACACAAGGGTCATTCCAATGATAGAACGAATAGTTGTTTTGCTATTTTCTTGGCGAAGTGGACGATCTAAAGATTCTTGAATAGCTAATTTTTGTCGGAGCTCAAATCGCCGGCCAATTAATAACATTAAAAAGGTTGTCGTTGTCATATATCCTAATCCTCCTATTTGAATTAATAACAGGATGATCAGTTGTCCCCAAAAAGAAAAATAGCTCCCTGTATCAACTACGATTAAGCCAGTTACACAAACAGCAGAAGTTGCCGTAAATAAAGCGATAATTGGGTTATTCCAATGATAATCATAGGTAGAAAATGGTAAAACTAATAAGATAGTTCCCACTGAAATAACAGCCAAAAACCCTAAACAAATAGTACGAGCAATAGTCATAAAAAAAGATAGCAAGTAACGGCAAAAAACAAGAAAATCTAGCTTTTCTAGACTGTCTTTGACAACTTCATAATAAAAAAATCTGAAAGTCTTGCTTTTCAAGATCTACAAGACTTCAAAGACTTGATCTTTATCGGAATTAAGTTTTCGGAGTGACATAATACAGTCAGAACTTAAGTTCTGACTGTATTATGTCACTAATTTATCATACTAAGTCTAGAAGAGCCAAGAATATTACTGACGAGTACTAACCTCATTTTGGTATTAAGTGAGGGCATAACATAATGTTCCCTTACTTGCGACTGAAAGCCTAGTGTTAATTCAGTAACTTCGTCAATTGAAGAAAGCTCAAATTGGCATTTATCTATCTTTGATTTAAGTAGTCTTAATTATTTATTGTTGTGATTGCCAAAAAACAATCGATTCATTAAGGGGTTCAATTCTTGCCCCAGGATAATAAAAAGAAAGGATCTTTTCGGCATCCCAACCTAATCTAGCTAAATTGTAAGATCCGTATTGACTCATCCCTACACCATGGCCAAATCCACCCCCAACAAAAGCAAACCCTCTTAATTGTTTCTGACTATTGTAGATAGGTTTTAGATAAAATAATGTACTGCGAGGAGGATTAAAAGCACTACGAACTTCATTCTTATGTAACTCTAAAGAACCTTTATTCGTTTCTACTTTCATGGTCAAAATGCGCCCAGATTCTGATCTTTCAGTGACTTCCATCCATCGAATTATTTTTAAATCAGCTAAGGGATGTTTGCGCTTTTCAAGATACTTTTTTAAATCTTGACTTAAACTTTCAAGAGTAGCCTGTCGATTCCAACGAAAAACATTTCTTCCTGTTTCATTAAAACCATTCTTTAAACTAATAAAGTTGCGGAAATCCTGTTCCTTAGCTAAAGATGTTTCTGACAAGTCCCAAAGTTTTTTAGGAGAATCAATAACCGCCTTAAGATAAGGTCTTTCTTCTCCATTCCAAACGTCACTAAACTTAGCCGTCACTCCCCCCGTAGTGGAGGAATAGAGGGCATCCACTAACTCGTTTTTATAAGTTAATACTAAGCCTTTAGTAGCTGCGACCGCCTGATCAGCTTTAGGGCTAGTTTCACTTAACCCATAATAAACTTGACAGTGGGTTGTAGCACACAATTGATAGTTATCCGCCTGAAACCGTCGTACATTTCGTAAGGCATAGGTACGGGCAATAATGGTTTGAGCTTTCGCCGCATTGAGGGGAGCAGATGGTCCGATTTCGTGAGGAACAACTCCTCTGAGATAGGTTTCAAGGGGAACATTGTTAACTAAAGTATAAGTTCCATAAGCGTTGGGCTGTAGCCGCAGGCTCCCCCCATAATAACGGATTTTTCCTTGACTTAGACTAACTTGAATAGGATTTTTTCCTGGAATTATCTCTAAATAATCAGGACTATAGATCTTACCAGCTACGGTAAAAGTTGCTCGGGGGGTAGCCGCTAAAATTTCTAATTCAAGATAGACATCCTTGAATCCTTTAGTTTTGAGATTTTCTAGTAACCAACGACGTAACAAAGGGGTTTCGTAAACATCACGCTTTGCCCAAACTTGCCACTGTTCAGGTTGAGTAACTTCTACTTTAATTCCCCTTTCTTCCCATTTGTTCGCACTGTCTTCTGCGGTTTCGAAAGTAGCATGATCACTTAAAACTACTTTCTCTCGTAGCACAGGTGTTGATAAAGGTTCTTTAACCACTTCAATAGTAAATTGGTTGGTTTGAACGACTTGTTGTTGGTTATTATCGTCGTTAAATTTCAGAGTTAGGATATCCCCATTAGTAGCCGCAATGACCAATTTTCCCTTTTTTTCTTCCCCAAACCTTTGAACTACTCCTACATCTAGCTCAACATCTGTTGCTGTTGCAGAGGAAGTACAAACCCCTCCAAGTAAAATAGCAAGGGACAATAAACTGATACATAAATGTTTGCCCCTAACTGGGTGATGAGTCTTGGTAATTTCCATATTGAGCTAGATTTATAGTTTTTTTATTCTATGCTTTGTCATTTTTTATATCAGAATTATGGTTTTATATCACAATTATGGAAAATTCACATTTCTCCATTAGTCCAGATAGGCTAACTTAATCGACTAGACGAGATCTTATTAAAAATTGTTGCTAACCGTCTTGAGAAAACTTTTGTTACGCATCTAACACTTAGACTTATAAATTTTGCAGTATTATGTCAGTCATGATAAAACGTTAATTGTTCGCTACTCATTCGCTACCCAATTTACTCATCCTTAAAAGATTCATAATACTGCTTGGAACGCTGAAATTAGCAATTCCTAAGACTGATAAGTCAAATAATTAAAAAGGTAAACTTCATTAATATTGATCCTCTTAAAATACTTATTATCTTTGATATTATCTATATTTTAACTTAAAAAAGTTGTATATCTGTCATTAACTTTGTCATAAATTGCCAATCAATAATATCTTTTAACAAAGATTTATAGCCAACAAGATTAGGATGAAGTCCATCAGAAGTCAACTGTAATCGCAACCAATCTTCTCCGCGGTCTAACCATAAATCAAAAATATCTAGATAAGGAATACTAAAATTATTACAAGCTTTTTTAGTAGCTTCTTTATAACGATACTGATCAAAATGATTAAAGTAAAAACAACCTAGAAGTGGCATTTTTTCTTCATCAACTGGAACCATTCCTATAAAAATAACGGGACACAATTGTTGCGCCTGGTTTAATAAATGGTTGATTTGCTGCTCAAATACTGTAAAATCTGTAAATAGACGCCCATTAAGTTGTCCTAGTCTAGGAGAATCATTAACTCCCACCGAGAGGATAATTAAATCAGGAACTTGGTTACGCAACTCCCCACGATACCGAAATTCTCCCTCTAACCGTTCAGCTACCTGAGAAACACGATCACCCCTAATCCCTAAATTGTACAAGACATGACCAGTGTGTGGATCTTTCATCCACCGACAACGTACTCTTTCTACCCAACCGCCACCGACTGGATCACCATGCCCATAAACTAAACTATCTCCCAAAGCGACTATTTTTAAAGGTTGAGACTTGGCGGGCAGTTTAAAAGGTTGAGTGGGTTTCCCAACAGTTTGCATTATGGGGATATCTCCTCAAGCGAATTTCTGAATAGCTTTATATTTTTTTATAAGGGTTGATTATAACTTACATAGTAATCGTTCTTAGTGTTGGACTATACAGTAGTTAAAACGACTGTTAGACTAGATAAATCTTGGTTAACCCGTTATTCGGACTACTTAATATTTATGCAGAAAAGACTTGCTTTTGATTCATCTGAAGTTATATATCATGCTCAAGAACTCCTCGATGCTGCGGCTAACCGCTATCGAATTACGGTACAAGTAGCTAACCGTGCTAAACGTCGTCGTTACGAAGAGTTTGACAGCATTGACGATCCTTCAATGAAACCGGCTATTCGTGCCATCATTGAAATGTCAGATGAACTTACCCAACCCGAAATCATTAATGATAATTGAAGATTAAAATCGATACTAAAGTTACCAAGCCTGTCGATGTGTACCATAAAAAATGGGAAAAATAATCTATTATGATTTGGAAAACCATTCGACCTCGGAATTATCGCTTATATCTCCAGTGGAACATGAGACTGCTGGTGATTTTCCTCCTAAGTGCTAGTCTAGTTATAGGGGGGGGACGGTTTAGATTCTCTCGAGATGGTAATTTTAAAGTTCAATCTGTTAGCGCTCAAACCCTGCGACCTGAAGAAGCTGCTGCTATTGTTTATGAACAATTACCCTATCTGTCCAGAGAAGCTCAATATACCCGTAACGATACAAAAAACATTAATACTGTTCAAACTTTAATCAGTCGTTTTATCCGTTATCATCGGGATTTAAAACGTCGTGCACCCAGTATTCCCCTTGATTGGAAAATTACCTTGGCTGACTATTTAGGAGTGAATGAATCAATACAGAAAGATAGCTATCCTGGGAGTTCCACCCTGCCAAGTAGCCCAATGGAAACTGACGTCGAGGCAATTCAAGAATTAAACCGTCATCAACGTCAGGAGTTAGTGGATGTGTTGGTCAGTATCTATGCTCCTAAACAGAAAAAACTAAAAGTCCCTACAATTCAGATAGAACCAATACCTGAGCTTTCTCAACCAACTCCTACTATAAGCCCTGGCCTTTCTAAACCAGGGGATGCTGACTTATTAAAGTGATGCTGACTTATTAAAGTTATGAGTGATCGTATCCTTAAAAAAGGAACAGGATGGCGTATTGGCTGGAATCCTAATGCTGTTGCTTATCAGGGGTTAATTGGGGGCAAAGATTGGGCAATAGAATTGACTAAAGCTGAATTTAAAGATTTTTGCCGTTTGTTTAAAAAGTTAGCCGAGACAATGGAAATAATGTCTCAGGAGTTGATGGACGCTGAAAGAATTGCTTGTGAAGCAGAAAGCGACTCCTTGTGGTTAGAAGTAGAAGGATATCCCCATGCTTATTCCTTGCGCCTCATTCTCAACCAGGGTCGTTGTTGCGAGGGAAACTGGTCTGAAGAGATAGTAAGAGAATTATTTCAGGCAGTTAACATGTTCGAAATATCCTGATTTTTTTAGAAAAAATAATAATCAAAACAATTTCTAGTAAATCATTGAGAGAAAATAAGAATTGCGAGATTTGCCAAAAAGTGATAGAAAAAAATCGTGCAAACAAATACCCAACAACTTTTTACAGTTTTAAAAAAGAGAGAACAACCAGATTTACCTCCATCATAATCCATAAAATCTTAAAAGAAAAAGATGAAAATGGGAATAAAAAAAATAAGAACTAAAAAAGGCAGAAATATTTTGGATAAAAAGGTATTTGAAGCTAAAAAGTACTGCAAAAATGAAGAAATATATACAGGTATTTTTCTTGATAATAATTTTAGTACATACAAGTAATTAAGTTCAAGTAAAACCCGAATAATGAAAAAAAATTATACTTATTTTTTCTATCAATTTATGGTCCAGTTACAGTTCAGAAATAAATTTAATAGAACGGGTATTATATCCAAAAGTCATGCAATTGATTAGAAAAATCTTTGAATATAAATATGATTCAGATAAGGTGGTTAGACAAGATATTTATCGAATGATTTCTGTTCCAATCTAATCAATCGAAGCTTGATATTATCCACTTATAAAAGATAAAACAGCAAACAGAATAAACACTGTTCACTGTTATCTAAATTTAACCTCCAGCAACCGCCGGAACAATACTTACTTCATCTCCATCACTGAGAATAGTATCTGTATTATCTAAAAAGCGAATATCCTCACTATTCACATAAAAATTTAGAAAGCGACGGGGAGCTCCAGTTTCATCACATAAACGTGCTTTAATTCCAGGAAAAGTCTCTTCAAGGGAATCAAGTAACTCGTTAAAATTACTAGCTGTACATTCACAGTCTTTTTGATTGTTCGTAAACTTTTGCAAGGGTGTAGGAATTAATACTTTAACAGCCATAGTTGTTTAGCAATAACCAATAATTACCAATTATGTAGCATAGCAAGGGAGTGTAGCCATCAGGTACAGCAAATCAGGAAACCCTGACGACTACGCAAAGACTAAACTAAAACTTGTTGCCATTCAAGACGTTCTAAGGTCCGAGAACGTTCCAAAGCACGTTCAAAACTGTCAAGTTTGGGTTCAATGGTAAGGGGTTCACCAATATATCCTTGAACCGCTTCTTGAGTTTTCAGCCCATTCCCGGTGATGTAGACCACAGTAGTTTCTTCAGGCTCAATCTTTCCTGCTTCTACTAGTTTTTTTAGAACGGCAATGGTTGTTCCTCCGGCAGTTTCGGTAAAGATACCTTCAGTTTCCGCTAGGAGCTTAATTCCTTCAACAATTTCTGCATCGGTGACACTTTCAATATTTCCATTAGTTTTACGAGCAATATCTAGGGAATAGCACCCATCAGCTGGATTTCCAATGGCTATAGATTTGGCAATTGTATTAGGTTTAACCGGAGTTATAAAGTCTCGTCCTTCTTTGAAAGCCGTGGCGATGGGGGAACATCCTTCTGCTTGTGCGCCACTGAAGCGGACAAGTTTATCTTCAACTAATCCTGTTTTGATGAATTCTTGGAACCCTTTATAAATCTTAGTATAGAGGGAACCAGAAGCTAAGGGCGCAACTACATGATCAGGGAGTTTCCAGCCAAGTTGTTCAGCTACTTCAAACCCTAGAGTTTTGGAACCTTCAGAATAGTAGGGACGCAAATTAATATTAACAAATCCCCATTCGTAACTATTACTTATTTCGCAACAAAGACGATTAACTTGATCATAGTTGCCTTTAACCGCCATTACCGTAGGGTTGTAGATAAGAGTTCCGAGAACTTTACCTGTTTCCAAATCGGCTGGGATAAAGACGCAACAGTCTAACCCAGCATGGGCGGCGATAGCCGCAGTAGAATTGGCTAAATTTCCTGTACTGGCACAAGAAACTGTTGTAAAGCCCAATTCCTTAGCACGAGTCAAAGCCACGGAAACCACTCTATCTTTAAAGCTGAGGGTCGGCATATTCACCGCATCGTTCTTAATGTGGAGATCTTTAAGACCCAAGCGACGGGCTAGGCGCTTTGATTTTACCAAAGGAGTCATCCCAGTGCCAACATCAATAGGATTTTCGCTTTCCACGGGTAAAAATACTTTATAGCGCCAAATGGAATTAGGTCCTGCTTCGATGATCTCACGACTAACTTGAGCGCGAATAGCATCGTAGTCATAAGCCACTTCTAGAGGAGAAAAGGTTTCTTCACACACATGAAGAGCTTTCAGTGGATATTTAACACCACCTTCTTTGGAAACGAGATGGGTGAAAGTGGTAGTTTGGGTTTTAGTTTGAGTTTGTGTTGCCTGGGTCATGGGTTTCGATCCTGATTTCTCGTAAATCTTTTACTGAAAATGTTCCGTGATTTTTTGTAAATTCTTTACTCGCTTTTGAGCATACTATCATGGTCAATCTATCCAGTCAAACATACCCGACTATTTTTGTCGTAATTAATGTTCAGACGGTTTTATATGCTTTTTCCGCACGAAAACAGAGTTTCTCAAGTTCCTTAAAGAAAAGTAATGTAGAGAATAAAAAAATCTTAATGATGCATTATTTATGTTAGTTATTTAACTCATACTCAACTCAGGTTAATAGATTTAAAAAATCTTGATTGTAGTTAATTACTTATAATAAGTTTTTTTATCGCTATTTATGCTCAATTAAAATGATTGAATGATATGGCAATATATATTTACTTTATAAAAAATATTGGTTGACAAATGCTAAAACAGCTATTGATCAGGTAATTTATAAAATATACTTAAATCGACCTAAGTACACTGTCTATAATTAAATCTCATCGAAAACAAGGTATAAAAATTGAATTTCGTACAAGTGATAAAATTTCCTATTGATTCAAATAACTTGACTAAATTAAAGTAGAGATGTTAATTCTTTTCTTAAATCTAAATTTAAGAAAATTTATTTTAGGTTCTACTATTCAAAGTTTGCTCGTTTAACTTGGGATAACTAAAACCTGCCAGGCTGTAACATAACTTTATTTTGTAAAAATGTTAATAACAAGCAAACTTTTAAAAACTTTAAATTTTTAAAGATAAAGTTTCTGAGCGATATTTTAGAGTTAACTAGTGTTATTATTACACAATTAAGTCCGGTAGAAACTTTCTTTCTGATACTCATTTTGAGAACATGAAATATGAACTTATAAATATTGTTTCTTAATACTGCCAGCCCATTCACTACTGTACTGAGACGAAATATAGAGATCAGTTATACTCTCAGAAGAACCAGATGTAAGTTGTTTTAATACATTTTTAAGACACTTAGAATGGTTTCACAAAAAAAATTCGGTAGACTACCTGCTTTTTTTACATTTAACTTAAACTTTCTCGTATTCATAAATAATGATAGGGTTGGTTTCATTAAACTTAATTGATGAATTAAAGTTTAATTTTCTAAGCACTTCAAATTATAATAGACAATTTCTCAAAAAACTATCATGCTCAAAAAGCAGGTATTATTCATTAGTAATGGAACAGGAGAAGACCTCAATGCAAGTCTAATTCTCCAATCATTAGTTGAAATTGCTCCCAAAATTAACATCGTGGCGATGGCGTTAGTAGGTTCAGGGAGCGCTTACCAGCGTTTAAAAATTCCTCTCGTTGGGCCTAGACAAACGTTACCGTCTGGGGGAATTTTTTACACCCATTTTTTAAATTTAGTCAAAGATTTAGCATCAGGACTAGTTGGATTGACGTTACGTCAAATTCAATTTTTACTTAATTATCGCTATAATTGCGATTTTTGCGTTGCTGTTGGGGATATTTTCCCTGTCACTATGGCCTATCTCACTAAACGTCCCTTTGTAGCCTTTCTTGTGTCTACTTCTAGCTATTATGAGGGCAAATTGCGGCTACCTGGGTTAACTCAATGGTGTTTACGATCACATAGATGTCTAGCAGTATTTACACGCGATGCATTCACCGCCGAAGACTTACAACAGCAAGGTATGACTAAAGCTGTATTTGCGGGTTATCCTATTTTAGATGTCCTGTCCCCTACGGGTAACGATTTAGACTTAGATCCTAAGATACCAACAATTGCCTTACTACCCGGAAGTCGTCTACCTGAAGCTCTTCATAACCTAACATTACAATTGAAGGTATGTGAGGCAATCAGTGAACTGGAAATAGTACAATTTCGAGTTCCTTTAGTGTCTAGTTTTAGAGAAAAAGATCTGCAAACTACTGCAAAAAACGAGGGATGGCAATATCAGTCACCAGGAATATTCAGTAAAAATAAGCAGAAGAAAACAATTGTTGTAAAGTGCTATTGGAATGCCTTTGCCGATATTTTACAACAGTGCGATTTAGTTTTGGGGATGGCAGGAACAGCAGTAGAACAGGCAGTTGGTTTAGGGAAACCTATTGTACAGCTTCCAGGCCATGGTCCCCAATTTACTTATGGTTTTGCTGATGCGCAAATGCGATTGTTAGGAATTTCTGTGCAAACTATTGGGAAAAATCCAAATAATCCCACTTTATTCACGGATGCTGCCCATACCATTCAAACTATTCTTAAAGATTCTCAATATTTAGAAAAATGTCTGGAAAATGGGCGGCAACGGGTAGGTCAAAAAGGAGGTTCTGATAGCCTAGCACGTGCGATCGCTCAATTGTTGTAACATCAAAACTTGGTCCTAGCTAACAAAAACATAGCCTAATCTATTGCCATCTATCCTCATTCAGGTTATCCTTTTCGGGATTGTATATAAACATGACATGTTAATAGGATTATAATGCCACTATGGAACAACGAGGCGTAACTATCTGGTTGACTGGATTAAGTGGTGCTGGAAAAAGTAGCATTACTCAGGTTTTAGGAAAAAAATTGAGTGGTGAAGGCTATTCTATAGAGGTTCTTGATGGAGATATTGTTAGAACAAATTTGACAAAAGAATTAGGTTTTTCTAAGGAGGATCGTGATACAAACATTCGTCGTATCGGTTTTGTCGCTAGTTTATTAACCCGTCATGGAGTGATCGTTCTTGTCTCCGCTATATCTCCCTATCGTGACATTCGAGATGAAGTTCGAGCCAGAATTGGGAACTTTGTAGAAGTTTTTGTTAATGCTCCCTTAGATGTGTGTGAAGATCGTGATGTTAAAGGATTGTACAAACGCGCTCGCTCAGGAGAAATCAAGTCTTTGACCGGAATTGATGACCCGTATGAATACCCCTTAAACCCAGAAATAGAATGTCGGACTGATTTAGAAACCCTCGAAGAAAGTGTCGATAAAATTTGGCAGAAACTTAGAGAAATGAAATATCTGGCTAAATCTATAACAATTTAATAGAAATTAGATTAAAATTTTTTTGTCGAAACTTTTATCTTTAAAAGGAAATAGACTTAGCCTTAAGTTAGCAGCTTGACAAAGAGAGTATTAAATCATGAAAAACCCTATCACCTACATAGATAAAGATAGAGTTTCTTTATAATCTTTCTCGAAAAAGATTATATTAGGAAGTCAGAGTCTGTTACAGACTATAAATTGAGCATTGAGAGATTGACTTAAAAACAAACTATTTAAAAATTAAAATGATTACTAAGATTACTAAAAATAAAGGGTGGAAGATTAATAAAGGAGAAAACTCTGTCAAAATAAGAGATACTTATTAAAACTTATACAAATCGTTTATTTAAAAGAGTTTAGTGAAGTCAAAGTATTGAGTTTAAACATTAAACGATATAATTAAATTTTATTTTGCGAATATAGTCAAGAATTAAACGGATTCAGTAAAACTCTAGTCCTTTATTTTAACAAAATCTATTGTGTTATTGAATGTTATTGCTGATTTTTAAAAAAATTGTGTGAAATCTATAAATTCATAGTTAGAAAATATGAGGTAATTTGAACCAACTTTTTTAGTTCTTTAAGAGTTTTTATCAAGTTTAGAGTTCATGAAAGCTAAAAAAAGTTCAACCAATAATTGACATTAAACTTAAATAAAATTATTTTTTGAAGTTAACCTCAACTTTATTTGAAAGCATTGAAACTAAAATTTTAGTCTCCTTATTTATTAAAATATTTGGTTATTTTCAAAAAATTTTAAATTAGTTCAAATACCACAGCGATTATTTAATCTCTTCCGAGATGCCCATATTTGAGATAATTTATCAATACATAACTTCTATAAAAGAGCATAAAATGTGATCACAAAGGAAATTATTAAGACTATCTCTTCCCATCGTTACGCAAGAGTGGGATGATGAATACAAACCTTGGGGCAGCCTACAGCTAGCAGTTATCAAACTCGGTACCCATTGTTGCCTTACTGTCGTACGTTTATTTTAAGAAAATTTATGGTCGTTGCCACCCAGTCACTCGAAAAACTGTGCATTAATTCTATTCGCTTTTTGGCTATTGATGCTGTTGAAAAAGCTAACTCTGGACACCCAGGATTGCCGATGGGAGCGGCTCCTATGGCATTTGTCCTTTGGGACAAGTTCATGCGGCACAACCCCAAAAATCCCAAATGGTTAAACCGTGATCGCTTCGTCCTTTCGGCTGGACATGGCTGTATGCTTCACTATGCTCTGTTATGTCTAACCGGATATGACAGTGTTTCCATCGATGACATTAAGCAATTCCGTCAATGGGGTTCACAAACTCCTGGACATCCTGAAAACCATGTTACTGAAGGAATTGAAGTTACCACCGGACCTTTAGGACAAGGGATTGCTAACGGAGTTGGGTTAGCCCTAGCTGAAGCTCATTTAGCCGCTAGATTCAATAAACCAGATTGTAAGCTCATCGACCAATACACCTATGTAATTTTGGGTGATGGCTGCAACATGGAAGGAATTTCTGGAGAAGCTTGTTCTTTAGCTGGACATTGGGGCTTAGGTAAGCTGATAGCCTTATATGACGATAACCATATCTCTATTGATGGGTCTACGGATATTGCTTTTACTGAAGATGTCTCTAAGCGATTTGAAGCTTATGGTTGGCACGTTCAGCACGTCGAAGATGGCAATACAGATTTAGATGGTATTGCTAGAGCTATTGAAGTAGCAAAAGCAGTTACTGACAAGCCTTCTTTAATCAAAGTCACCACTACTATTGGCTATGGTTCTCCTAACAAAGCTAACAGTCATGATGTCCACGGGGCAGCTTTAGGAGCGGATGAAGTTAAGGCCACCCGTAAAAACTTAGGATGGGAATATGCTCCATTTGAACTCCCGTCTGATGCCTTAAGCCACTTCCGCAAAGCTGTTGATCGCGGCGCCAGCTACGAAGCAGAATGGAATAAGTTGTTTGCTCAGTACAAAACCAAATATCCTGAAGATGCTACTCTCCTAGAACGGATGGTCAGTGGCAATTTACCCGATGGATGGGACAAAGCTCTTCCTGTCTATACCCCTAAAAGTAAAAAAGATGCTACCCGTAACCAATCGGGCGCAACCTTGAATGCGATTGCTGGCGTACTACCTGAAATAATCGGTGGATCAGCTGACCTAGCCCCCTCTAATAAAACCTTACTTAACGGTCTTGGAGATTTCCAAAAAGGGCAATACCAAAATCGTAATATCCGTTTTGGGGTACGCGAACACGGGATGGGAGCTATTTGCAATGGAATAGCGGCACATGGATCCGGGTTAATTCCTTACGGTGCAACTTTCCTTGTCTTTACTGACTACATGCGTAACGCTATTCGTCTCTCTGCCTTAGCTGAAGCAGGAGTAATTTGGGTCATGACCCATGACTCTGTGGCTTTAGGCGAAGATGGACCTACTCACCAACCAGTTGAGCATATTGCCTCTTTACGGTTAATTCCTAACCTGATTGTGATTCGTCCTGCGGATGGTAATGAAACCTCTGGTGCTTACAAAGTTGCAATAGAAAATCGTCATCGCCCCACTTTGTTAGCATTATCTCGCCAAGGATTACCCAACTTAGCCGAAAGTTCGATCGATGCAGTAGCAAAAGGTGCTTACATCGTTAGCAACTGTGATGGAACTCCTGATATCATCCTCATCGGAACTGGCAGCGAAGTAGAACTCTGTCTTAATGCAGCAGAAGTGTTAACAGGAGAAGGTAAGAAGGTTCGAGTTGTTTCTATGCCTACCTGGGAATTATTTGAAGAACAAGATGCAGCTTATAAGGAGTCTGTTCTTCCTAAAGCAGTTAAGAAACGCCTCGCCGTTGAAGCAGGAGTAAGCTTTGGCTGGCGTCGTTATGTCGGGGATGAAGGCGCAAGTGTCAGCATTGATACTTTTGGTGCTTCTGCCCCTGGTGATGTCGTTCTTAAGAAATTTGGTTATACAGTTGAGAACGTCGTTGCCAAGGCAAAAGAAGTTTTAAGTTAATTCACATTTCTGTCATTAACTCAACTAATAGCCCTCTGAAATTTTAGAGGGCTATTATGTTTTTTGCATTCAAAAAATATAATTATTAGTTATAATAAACAACATATGTCATATTCACTAATATACAGACAAGTCGATCCTAAGCATCTTGATCAAGTAGAAAAATACTTTTTAAAAAAAGAGCACTGAAAAGAAGTGAATTTATTACTCGACCCACTATCCTATTTCCGATAATCTAATAGTATTAACTCTATCTTTTGTCTTTAGAGGGACTTTTGAGCTTGACTTAACCAAAATAAAATTTTTTACTACCCCTACTTAAAAAGTACCCTTGAAACTAAAGAGATGATTTAGTCAATCATAATTCTCATCACTAACTCTGACAACATTCTTTGAGGAACTTAAAATAAGCTCCCAATTTTAATTAGGTTAAATACATTTAGATAGTGCTTTTTTTATGCTAAACTACTTATTTCCCCATCCTCTTTCTCCTAAAGCTGGCATATTATTGAATATAAGTCATTTAATACAAAATTTTGTTACAGAATATCTGAATAAGTATATCTTCTTAAAAAGATGTTAATATCGAAGATATTTTTTATGAAAAACCCATATGATATATTTTATTTATTGACTATTATTAATTAATAAATAATTAGTATGTATTTCTGTAGTAAAAAACAGAAAATTATATCGAAACTAGTTAGCTTTAGATACAAGATACAGTAATTTTAAATTACCTTAAAATAACGATCAAGCAACCAGATAAATCAAGATAAATTATAACAAATTAGCAATTTCCAAAACAGCAAAAATGTGGGGAATCAGTAATTGCCAAAAAATAATTTTTAAAATAAAAAGGTATAGAGCACATATAATAATTATCCCCTCACTTATTAAGTCAATTGCTAAAACAATCGGATAATTTTTAAGTGTCAATCTTGTCTCGACTTAGTGATTAATTTCTAAAGGCAAGATATAATGTCCCATCTGAACCAATCCTAACCAAAATTTATATTCTAATTGTAAATATTTGGGCATATTTTCTACGTCTAAATTATAAATTACATATTTAGTCTCTTAAGCAGAAAGCATCGTTTAGTTCACCTTTATGGTTATTAAACCAGTAATAACTCAAGCCATAAATTCCTTTTTTCAAAAAATGACGATAGGAAAATTGTCTTTTTCCCTATAGGACAAAAACGACACGGGATAAGGATCTTCTAGCCAGATTAACTGTTTAGCTGTTCTTATCACAGTAGCTGACTCCGACTCAACAGTGTTTGGTTGATCTACAAATGAAAGCGTAGATAATCCCTTCGCGTATAACGTAACAGAAGTTTCAACAGTAGGAGGAATGGGTAAATCAATTAAGTATTAAAGCCAAAGAGATAAGATGGCAGTAGAGATAGGATGACAGTCATGAGTAAGCATAGAAGGCGAGGCTTAAGAGCACTATGTTTCTAAGATAAAGCCCCAAGGTCACAATCTACAATGTCCTATATGGCAGAGATTATCACAAAATATTAATTAAGGGGTTGCTAAATTTACGGATCTCCTGTTAGGATTGACAACGGTGACGAGTAATCCTCAGTAGCTCAGCGGTAGAGCGGTCGACTGTTAATCGATTGGTCGTAGGTTCGAATCCTACCTGGGGAGTTAACGTAGATTGTATGCAACTTTTTCATTAGTGATTCGTTTCATTCTTTCGGAAACTTTCTCAATCATCAAATTTGCATTCTGACATCCAAATTTGATGCCAATTATGGATTTTACCTCACTAGCCTAATTTTAAGTCACCATAGAAGGTGAGGAATTATAATCTTATGCAAGATGTTACAACACGATGTAGCTATTGTTGGCGGTTGGTTAGCTGGATGTCGCGCCGCCCTAGAAATTAAAAGCCTCATCCCCACAGTTGATGTAGCTGTCGTGGCCAAAACTCATCCTATTCAATCACACTCCGTAGCGGCTCAAGGAGGGATTGCTGCCAGTTTAAAAAATGTTGATCCTAAAGACAGTTGGGAGTCTCATGCCTTTAATACCGTCAAGGGTTCAGACTACCTCGCTGATCAAGATGCAGTTATCTTATTGACCAAAGAAGCTCCTGATGCGATTATCGATTTAGAACATTTAGGGGTACTATTTTCTCGTTTAAAAAATGGTAAAATTGCCCAAAGAGCTTTTGGTGGTCATACCCACAACCGCACTTGTTACGTCGCCGATAAAATTGGCCATGCTATTCTTCATGAATTAGTTAATAACCTCCATTGTAATGGAGTTACTATCTATGATGAATGGTATATTGTCCAATTGATTTTTGAAGAAGGGGATGCGAAAGGGATCATCATGTATCGCATCGAAGATGGCAAACTTGAAATTGTCTAAAGTAAGATAGTCATGTTTGCTACAGTGGGTTATGGACGAGTATTCAATACGACCTCTAATGATTATGCGTCTACAGGTGACGGGTTAGCCATGTCTGCGATGGCGGGTATTCCCTTAGAAGATATGGAATTTGTTCAGTTTCACCCAACGGGATTATATCCCGTTGGGGTCTTGATTTCCGAAGCGGTGCGAGGAGAAGGGGAATATCTCATTAATAGCGAAGGAAGGCGGTTTATGGAAGATTATACCCGCTCTCGTATGGAATTAGCTCCTCGTGATATTACTTCTCGTGCTATTAACTGTGAAATTCTGGCAGGACGAGGAGTCTATCCTGATGGCAGAGCTGGTGGCCCTTGTGTTTATTTGGACTTGCGTCACATGAAAAGGGAAACGATCATGAGTCGAGCCCCATTTTGTTGGGAGGAAGCACACCGACTTGTTGGAGTGGACGCAGCCGTGAACCAATGCCGGTCCGTCCCACTGTTCATTATTGTATGGGAGGGATTCTGATGAATACTCAAGGCCGTGTACGCCTGAGTGGAACCCAATTAACAGAAGGATTCTTCACGGCTGGAGAATGTGCTTGTATCTCAGTTCATAGGGCAAATCGTCTAGGTAGTAATTCCTTATTAGAATGTGCGGTTTACGGAGGCATTACAGGCAGAAATATTGCTGAATATGTCTAAAATTACAAGTTTTCTGAGATTAACTTTCACGCTTATTTAAACGCAGCAAAAAAACGAATTTAGATTCTTTTAAACAAAAAAGGAACTATTAGGTTAGGAGTATTACGGCAGCAATTTCAAGACTGTATGAGTGACTATTGTGGAGTTTTTCGTAACGAAAAGAAAATGGAAAAGGATTAGCAAAAAATAAGCAATTTAAACAAAAATATAAGTAAGCTTATCTTAATAACACAGATTATTGTTGGAATACATAATTAATTGAGGCAATGGAATTACAAAGTATTATGACAGTAGGAGAAATTATTCTTACTTCTGCTTTAAGCCGTCAAGAAAGTCGGGTGCGCATTCACGCGAGGATTATAATCAAAGAGATGATCTCAATTTCTTAAAACATACTTTAGCCTATTATTCTCCTTTAAAAATTAACATTCAATATATGCCTGTGGTGATCAATATGTTTGATCTGAGGGAAAGAAAGTATTGATTTTGTTGGTGGGCATCTTCCACCTTTTTTCAGTTAATTAAATTAATCAACATAATTATAATTCCTAACATCGACAAAGATAACTTATTATACATCTGTTAACCTTCCACAAGGTTACCGTCAGTCAACTTCTGTAACTCGCCAACTTAATTTAAGATTAAACCAAAAATTCCAGAGAGTTACTAGAGCAATCGCTAATAAGTTTGCTATATATTTACTATAGTCAAAAATACTAACAAATATATTTAAAAGTAATACATTAAGAACTAATCCTGCTAAACAAATTAGGTTGAATTTTATTAAGCGTTTTAACCTTTGTCTTTTCCCTGGTTGTCGACGGGAAATATCCCCAAATGTCCAACAATCATTCCAGAGAAAATTATTGATAACAGCCAACTCAGCTGCAATAATTTTACTGCGTGTTAAAGGTAACCCTGGGCTAATCTTATCACTTAATAAATAAAGAAATCCCATATCAACAACAACACCAGTCAATCCGACTAAACCAAACTGGATAAATCTGGCTGAAATTGATAAGCGTAACCCCAATAAATGCTGCATATATTCCACATATTGTTTCCAAGTTACCTTACTCTCTCCATCCTGACGTTCTCGAAATACATAACCTACTTCAGCAATCCAACTAATACAACCTCTTGCAGCTACCTCAATAAGAATTTTGTATCCAACTGGACTCAAAACCTTACAGGCGATCGCATTACGGCGCACCATAAAATAGCCACTCATGGGGTCAGAAAGGCGACTAATTACTTCTGGAAGAATTATTAATCCTAATATTTGCGCCCCACGGGAAAGAAAGCGACGCAAAATACTCCATTCACTAACACCTCCTCCTTCAACATGACGACTGGCAACAGCTAAATCAGCACCTCTTTCCATTTCTTCCAATAGTTTTTCTAACACTTCTGGGGGATGCTGTAAGTCTGCATCAATGACCCCTAAAATTTCTCCTTGCGCTACTTGCCATCCTCGAATAACCGCCGTTGATAAACCCTTTTCCTCAAGACGGCGCATCACGTGCAGTTGTGGATAGTTAGAGGTTAATTCTAGAGCTAATTTCCAGGTATGATCAGGACTATTGTCATCAACAATTATCAATTCATAACGTCCTGGCATATATTGGTCTAGCAACTGACTTAAAATTATAATGATGTCCTTAATGTTCCCAGCTTCGTTATAAGTTGGAAGAATTAGAGATAATTTGGGAAGACAATCGCGAGCAATTTCTTTAGTTGCACAGAAATAAGGAATTTCTAAAGTCCCAGAAGGAGTAGAGAGAAGGGATTGATTCATTAGTCGTTAAAGTTTAGTAAAAGTTACTTAAGAATGGCTTGACAATATTACCAATTGTAGATTTAGATTTAGTTGTGGAACAAGTGACAAAAATAAATTAAAAATCGCAATTTTTAATTTAAAATATGCTTATTTAAAGAAATTTGACTCATTTCAATTCTACTAACTCAATAGGTTGACACAAGTACCTAAAACAGAAAGGATTGTGGAAGAAAATTATGAACAAAATAGTTTCAGGTTCATATCATACATCCTAATCCATGTAAAAACTCTGCATTTATATCCCAACTCTATAGGGAGACAACTCAGTTATTTTTCTAAAAAAACTCGATTTTCATCGTCTATGTCGTCTAATAAAAAGCTCGCAGTTTGGACAATAGCGGATTATGGGGAAAGTCAAATCTTGCGTCTTGGTGGTAACGTCATTCTGACTCGTCTACTGGTTCTAGAGTTATTCGGTTTGATGGCATTGATTAATACTTTTGTTCAAAGTCTTAACTTATTTTCTGATCGAGACATTAAAACTACTATTATTCGCAGTCCAAGAGGAGAAGATCCAGTTTGTCTTAACTTTTATAGCTAATAATAATTGTTATTATAACTATCATTATTGATAAATTTAACTCTATTTATTTATTTTTTTTCAATCGTCAGACAAAAATAAATATCCTAAATAAATTTAGTTTTAAGTTTAATTTTTAGCCATAGCTACTCAAGTTACCTGAGCTTATTTTCAAGGGACAATTTGGGCTTTAGTTGGTGGAAGCTTACTTAATAGAATATTCAAATTAATTGGAAGCTATCTCTTTTCTCTAAGTTCACTCAGGCATTTTACTTGGAGAAAAGAGTAAGTTAAAGAATTGTTTCTTTGTTGCTGAACCTTCATTTCTACAGCAAAATTTTTGCTAGCTAACCAAACTGATAAACTCTTTTAGGAAAATTCTTGTCCTTAGAGATTTTAGGTATTTATACAGTGATTTTTCTACTTGCTAACTTGCCTAAAGTAGTAGCAGAAAAAATAAGCTATTAGGTGATTTTCCCTTTAGTAGCTCGCAACAATAAGATGTTCAAGGTAAAACTTCAACAAAAAATTTCTAAAGTTCGTTGGACCGTCCTACTTTTTATGCTGCCTAGTGTAACCATGTTGGTAAGTTTTAGCGATACATTAATTCTTACTCTATACGATGATAGGTATATCCAAACAGGTTGGATGTTGCTAATTCTTTTCTTGGGAATTTGGCTAACGACTCTTTTTATAACCATTAATCTAATCCTGTTAGCTATAGATAAGTCGTCCTATAGGGCATTTGGGCAGGGTTTAAAATTTTTGTATATGATTTTTATGTTGCCATTATCATTTCGTTTATAGGGACTTGTTCGTGTAATACTTGTTATTACATTTAATAACATTGTGCTTTACGCCTCGGTTGCCTAATGGCGCCTAGAGACAAAAAATTAGTCCTCTAAAAGAGGATATTATAACGACTATGGCTTAATCTTAAGTATTGCACTAATCAATCTTATCCGATATAACACTGGTTTTGGAGCTTGGCTCTTCTAGACTAGCTGTCAGGAAGTTTTAGTACGCACGGGCTTAAATTTTAAAAAGTTAGACAAACTTATATTTGACCCCAAACTTAGAGAGAATATTTGGAGTAAGTAAGTATGAGTAATCTGTTAAACAAAAAGGTCGACAAATAATTTGAAACACTTCGATGTCTCAAATGTTGAACATAGATATTTGACGTTAGTCTTTGACTATTTTTCGGTAAAATATTATCGGATTATTATTTGACCGAAAAATAGTGCAATTTTTTTATTTATTTTTGATAATTTTTTCTAAGATTTTTTTTTTAGTAAAAAACTATTAGTTAATTTTTACATCAACTTATGGATAGAATATAGCAAACTATATTGCCTGTTTTTAACTTTAAAATCGATCATTTACCGGAATAATTTGTAATTAAATATATTTAAAGTTTTTAATTACATCCCACAGATTTTTGGTACCATTCAACTAAGCTTTTAAAAGCTTAGTATACGCAACTATGAGTCTGATAAAATATTTCTATCAGAGTAGAATTAATTATACTAATCCCTAAAATTTTTCCTTTACAAAAAAGTAAACAATAATACGGTAGAGCTGTTGCTATCTTTGATAGAAGTATCCTAGATTACAAAATATTTCGGCGAGATCGAGACTGGATTTTCTCTCTAAAGTACTAGATGTCAATAAATTCAGCCTCCAGCATAGCTCAGCTACTTTTCTTTATTTTCCTGATTTTTCGTTTAACTCACATTATTCTAAATTTTTAGTAGAATTTTAATCTCAAAATCGATATAACAAAAATCATCTCAAAATATAAATATTATAATAAAAGTTATATATAAATCAATTATAAATCAATAAAACTAATAAATTCTATAGCTAAACTGGTAAGCTTAGCATGGGTACCAGTTGCCATTTTTGTATTTTCACAATTGCAACCAAGAAGAGCAGTAATTGTTAGTTTTTTAAAAATTAACATGATAAATATTTTAAATTTAATTAACTTAATTGACCGATAAAAATTTTGTGTATCTGTCCTCTATTTTTTTCTTCTCTTACTAATGGATTAGGACTATACAATGCATTATCAACAATTCTTAAAACTATAGTTCGATATGGGCTACCTTACTTTTTGGGGCGAATTTATTTTCAAAATTTCTTATGATTGTGTCAAATTGCCATCAGCATTTTTATCAGTGGATTAATTTATCTTCCTCTATGTTTATTTGAGATCAGAATGAGTCCAAGACTCCATCTGATGGTGTATGGCTAATATGCTGATAGCTTTGCTCAAATTGTTCGTCATGAAGGACTTAGACCGACAGTCTTTATGGCACATGGTCTTGAAGTAGGAATATGGATGATGACTGCAACATTAATTGAAATTTGGTTGTGGGAAACAAAAGTTATCAAGAAAGTAGGTCTTATCTCTATTACTTGATTAGTGAGAGCATTAGGAATGACATTTGTATTGCTTAAGTCTACCGCAGCTTATGTTTATTTAACTTACGGTTGCATTATCTTGTTCATAGCTAAATCGTTTCGTAGTAAAGTAGCCTTGTTAAGTTTGATCATAGGAATATCAGGGTATCTATTTTTTAGCATCCACTGGTAAGTCGAGAAAAAAACGGTTCAGTGTTTTTCTCGACTTACCAGTCTGGTTGGAGAGAATAGAACAGGCTCTTTAGTATTTCGGTTAGAGAACGAAAAAATCCTAGTCAAAAAAACATTAGAAAGACAGACATTTGGGTAAGAAAAATTTGGTAGGAATCGTGTTTATGTAGAAAACTGTAAATGACAATTAATTGATGCTTTAATAACAGATAGCTTATGGATTATTACTTATGGAGTTAATTGAATTTTAGGACTAGTTAGTCTATACACTTCCTTCTTTTTTTCTTTCCGTATTGATCTTTACCTTAAAACACTATCTTGCTAAATTATAGTTGACTCCCCAAGTAGCGCCGGCAGCAGTTTTATCAGTTGTACTTGTTCTATTGATGTCAGATTCTACATTAGATGCTATATTTAACCAAGTTTTTTATTTAACTAAGTTTTACAACAATTTGTGGAGTAATTGTCAGTCTAGTAATATAAGATACACGAACAAAACGACAACACAAACAAATTTCAGTTCTACCAAACTCGTTATCTCAAACTGAGACTTTAAGAGGAGGGAATAAGTAACAGGGAATGGAGGACAGATTTAAACGTCTTATTTTTTTGATTAGGCTAATAATTGTTCTACTTTCCTATTCCAATTAAGTAATAATTATTTATATTTCTTTTTTTGAGTATAGTTCTACTCTTTCAGATAAAACTGGACAAGTTTCGTTTTTTATTTGCCGCATTTTTCATTACACTGAAAAACTTGATACATTCCCTCCTATATTGTCTTCAGTATTTTTTTGCGATGGGAGCTCAAATTAAGACAGTACTTATTTTAATCCATTAAACATACCATATACTACATACTTAAGAATAATCAAAGTAAAAAAATAGCGCTTTTTGCCAAAAAAGTATTAAGTATATAAAATAATTAATGTCTGATATTGTTTTGATTTTCTTCTCTTAACCGTTCCAGTTCCCTGTTTATTGTCCCTGGTTTCTGACTATCAGTTTACCATCCAAAATTTGATAGAACCCAAATTTCAAATGAATACACAAGTCAAAAAATAAGCCCATATGAAATTAAGTTAAAAAAAATTTATATTTTCTAAAGTCAGCCAGAATATAGCTACTATACTTTACTCGATATACTGTTTTTTTTCTTATCTTGTAAATTCCATAAACTGCAAGTAATCTTTATACAAGCATTAGAACTTATAGTTTTCACGTACATTTCAAATAAATTTACTAAATGTAAATTAAATCTAAATTTTGTGTACAGAAATTGCAGAAAAATACTAGTTATTAAATTTAACTCATAGTAACTTTTTTAAAAAAGTTACTATGAGTTAAGTAAATTTGACTCTTGCATTTGCTTTAATAAGTCTTCCAGAGTTTTTGCTGGTTCTAAACAAACTAATCCTTGACAAAGTAGCCCGATAGAATTTCTAGGAAAATCATTACCAACACGATAAACTGTAGTAGGAAAATATTGGGAACTTAATTGTTTTAAAACCTCCGAGTTAGTTCTTACTAAACGGCCAAAGCGGTACCAGTCTAGGGCTAAAAATAAACTTGGACAAGCTTTAGGGGATTGACTTAGAACGCAACTAAATGCCTGTAGTCCTTGTTCGGCGCGATTAAGATATTCTAAGTTATCTGTAAGTCTAGCTAAACGCACTAAATTGCTTAAAGCAATACCATTGGCGGAAGGAGTAGCATTATCAATATAATTCCGTTCACGGACTAATAAATCTTCACTATTATCAGAGGCGTTATTAAAGTAACCTCCCATTTCTGTACTCCAGAAAAACTCATCGAATTCTTTTTGAACAGTGATAGCTTTTTCTAGCCATTGAGTTTGGCCAGGATTTGCCGTTTGTAAGTCCAATAATGCTTTTATAAACAAAGCATAGTCTTCTGACTGAGCTAATACAGAGGGTTTACCACCATAGTTAAGACGATTTAATCGTTTCTCTTTCCATTGTTCATTCAGAATAAACTCAGTAGCTTTGATAGCTAATTCCCAATACAAAGGTTCTCCAAAAACCCCATAAGCCCTAGCCAACCCTGAAATCATTAAACTATTCCAAGCAACGATCATTTTAGTATCTGTTACAGGAGGAATGCGTCCTGTCCAGGATTTTATTTTGACTTCTTCTTTACTTTTCGCTGGAGGAAAAGTAATCAAATCTTCTCTGGAGTTTCCATAACGTAATGTGAACAATTGATCTAATATTCTTTCTAGACCTTCTGAAAACACTCCTTTTTGACGAAGTTGTAAAACATTTTTTCCCTCAAAATTTCCTTGTGGAGTAATGGAAAATGCTTTTGCTAACGCTTCTAATTCTCCCGAAGTTAAACTATCCTGTAACTGTTGATAACTCCAGACATAAAAAGCTCCTTCTTCAAGTTTTTCGTCTTGGGGAGTGGTGAAATTATCTGCATCTTGAGATGCGTAAAAATAGCCTTCGGGGGCAGTCATTTCTCGTTGTAACCATTCCACCGTGCGCGTAATCGCTCGTTTAAAAGCTGGTTCTGTTCTGCCTTGACTCCAAAGATTAGCTAAATATTCAATAATTTGTCCATTGTCATAAAGCATTTTTTCAAAATGGGGAACTGTCCAAGTTTGATCTACGGTATAACGATGGAAACCACCTCCTACATGGTCATAAATTCCCCCTAAGGATAAATCTTCTCCCCTTTGATTAGCAAAGGCTTTACACTCTTCTTGAGAGTTCCAAGCAAACCGACTCCCTTGTAAAGCAACATTTGCATATGGAATCATGGGAAAACAGGGATGGTTAACATTTCGCGAACTAACCTTAATAATCTTCGTATTGATAGTAATTCCCTGACAAAAAAGCTCATTATTGAGTAATTCTGTTTCATTTGACGGAAGAATAGCTGAACTTTGTAGGGCAGTCAGAATCTCCTGTTTAAAATTATTTAGTTTTTCGGTTTCTACATCATAAAAACGGCGAATTGACTGTAAAACCTGCAAAAAACCGGGGCGGCCGTAACGAGGCTCCACTGGAAAATAAGTCCCCCCATAGAAAGGAACCATATCACCCGGCGTTAAAAAAATATTGAGTGGCCATCCCCCTTGTAACCCCATCATCTGAACTGCTTGCATATAAATTCTGTCCAGATCAGGACGTTCTTCTCGGTCTACTTTAATAGACAGAAAGTTATTATTAAGATAATCCGCGATTACTTTATCAGAAAAGGCTTCTCCTTCCATCACCGTACACCAGTGACAGCTAGAATAGCCTATTGAAAGAAAAATTGGTTTATTTTGTTTTTTAGCTGTTGAAAGAGCTTCCTCGCACCAATACCACCAGTTTATGGGGTTATCTGCGTGTTTACGTAAGTAAAGACTTTGAGCCGTGGCCAGACGGTTAGACATAAAAATTAAATGATCGCGTATTTTTTCTTCAACAGTTTAACTGAAATTTCAGGAGAGTCTTTTAGTAAAATCTATTCAGCTAAAAATATGCTCGATATACTCGATATAGTTTAGGTAAAGAGATTACAAAAAGTCAATTCGTTCAATTCGTCAGAATTCATTCCTATAATCTCTATTTATGCTAACTTTGTGGTACTCCTATACAGAGACGGAACTCAATACTCATTAATAAGGTCAACGAATTACGTCAAGTGTGATTGCCAAATCTAATCGTTCAAACAACCATAATAAACAATAGGTTATTTTAAAAAGCCATGAAAAAATTGAACTTACTCCTAGGACTTGCAACTCTAGCAAGCGTTACTTTTCCCAGTCTGATGCCTTTTAATATTTCTGTTCAAGCTGCAACCTTTGAAGAACAGACTATTCAACAAAATAACGTTGTTGCGGTTGCCAGACCTTATGGACAGGGAAAATACGATCTGTTAATTATAGAACAAATCCCTGATAAACAGGCTTGTTGGACTGAAAATAGCTCTAATCCCATTCTAGTGGAGCCTCTTTTGCTAAAATTTGACTTTACGGGAATTTGTCGTCGCGCTACTGATAGTAATGGCTACTCTATCCGGGTCGACGGAAACGACTTAGGATTGGATTACCTCTTGCGTTTAGTTCCCCGTGATGGTGAGTTAGTACTAGTAGGAACTCCAAGAAGTAGTAATTACCAGGAAATAGTTGTCGGTAGCACCAAAGGACTTGCTTCTGGGTTTATGAAAGTGATTCTAAATCCTGGATGGCAATTTTCCAAACGGGCCTATCAAGGAAAAGTGTTAGGTCACTTTTATTTAAGCGGATCTCAAGCAGCGATAACTGGAGAAATAGAAGCAACTGAAACCGCAATTAATCCTAAATCAAGAACGACCTCAGTAGCGAATACCAACTTGGAAAGTGTCTTTACAGATATTAACAATAATGTCTATAAGTCCGAAGTTGAACAAGCAGCCGACATGAAAATTATGACTGGTTTTGAAGACAATACCTTCCGTCCTCGAGAGGCTATTACCCGTGAACAACTGATTGTCATGGCCGTTGACGCTCTTGGCAAGGTTGCTAATGTAGACTTAGAGACACAACCCCAACAGGACATTGTCACTTTCAAAGATGTGTCAGGTGATCGCTGGAGTGCAAAAAAAATCAAATGGGCACAGTGGAATTTTCTAAATGTTGGTAATCCTAATAATGCTCTTCGACCAACTGAGTCCATCACCCGCGCTGAATTAATTGATACTATGCGTCGTGTAACCATTTACTTAAAAAAACAACTCAATTTACCTAAGGAAATTCAACAAAATCAAAAACCAGTTCAGTTTTCTGACATTTCTGGTAATTGGGCAGAAAGTGTGGTTAGCCAAATGTCGGGTTATTGTGGTGTTGCTAGTCCTCTTAACGAAGAGGGAATCGAGTTTGCCCCTGATCGCAAAGCTACCCGTGATTACACGGCAGCGGTTCTAGTACGGGTACTTGAGTGTATCCAATCCGAGTCGAAACAAGCTAATAACATCACTGAAAAATCAAAATTTTTGTTTTAACCTAATGTTAAAGAGGAAAAGATTCTCCTTTTCTTTTCCTCTGATTGTTTATTTCTAAATTGAGAAAGCGAGTAGGTTGAATATCGTAGTTCTCAGTTTTAAGTTAAATAGCAAGAGATACCTTACTCCTTGAGGGCGAAAATCTATTAACTATTTTAGATAACTTTTCCATCAGGAATGGTAGCATTTTTAAGAACAACCACAATACCATTACGAATATAGAAGCCCTCGTCTTCACGATTAGATTCTTCGACTTGCTCTTTATTTACAATAGTGACATTGCGGCCAATCCGCGCATTTTTATCTACGATTGCCCGTCTGATGGTACTGTATTCTCCAATGCCTATAGGAATCTCACCTTGCTGTTTATGAGTCTGTCTGATGTCTAAAGACTCATAATAATCTGCTCCCATCAGCATGGTATCTTCTACTGTACAATTGGATTCAATTCTTGAACGAATTCCTAGGATGGAATTGTGAATACGGCAGTCTTTGATAATACAACCTTCACTAATCATTGATTCAGTGATATTACAATTAAGAATCTTTGTTGGGGGTAAAGAACGGCCACGGGTATAGACTGGAACTTTTTCATGGTAGAAGCTAAAAGATGGGTTTGGCTGGCGATTGAGAGCTAAATTAGCTTCATAAAATGCTTCAATAGTTCCAATATCTTCCCAATATCCCTTAAATAAATAAGCCTGTAGATTATAATCTTTAGCAGAGAAAGGGATAATTTCCTTGCCAAAGTCCGTTTGTTCCGGATTTTTCTGTAAGAGTGTAGCTAAGACCTCTTTTTTAAAGACATAAATCCCCATAGAAGCAATGTATGGACTTTCTTTGGCTTGTTCTTCGTTCAATCCTAGAATAGTTGTATTAACTTCCATCTGTTTTAGTTCTTCTCCTTTGGGTTTCTCACTGAAATCAATCACGCGGCCATGATTATCGATTTTCATTAAACCAAAACTGGAAGCCCGTTTCTTGTCAATGGGAACTACCGAAAGAGTAATATCAGCGTTAGTATCCCGATGTCGTTGGATAAAATCACTGTAATCCATCCGATAAAGATGGTCTCCAGATAGAATCAAATACTCGTCAATATCCCATTCTTGAAATGCCCAAATATACTGACGTACTGCATCTGCAGTTCCTTGGAACCATTTGGGGTTTTTTGGCGTTTGTTGTGCAGCTAATACCTCCACAAATCCATGACTAAATCCCGAAAAACTGTAAGTTCTGGTGATGTGACGGTTGAGGGAAGCAGAGTTAAATTGGGTTAAAACATAGATTTTAAGAATTTCCGAGTTAATACAATTGCTCACTGGAATATCAATTAGACGGTATTTACCTGCTAGGGGAACAGCAGGTTTAGCCCGCAACTTAGTGAGGGGATAAAGCCGTGTACCTGCTCCGCCACCAAGTATAATTGCTAAAACTTTTTTCACAAGAAAACCTCGCTATTGCCTATTACAATTCTTTTAGTCAAGTGTAGGACTGTAGGGGACATCTGGGAAGCAAACTTCAGATATCCATTTATAAGGGATTATCTACCCCCTCTTATTACTAGGATTAAGGGCAAATTAAAATCTTGAAACATAAGTTTTTGTATTACTTTAGTAAGCAGTATATGAGTTGTATTAAAAAATATAAATTACGGCTAGCCACTATAAACCAATATTAAACGCCATGAATTCGTCCATTTATTCACAAGGTTGGGTAATATTGAGTTGAAGGACAATTCTATCAATAGCGCGAACTAGAGAAGAACCCGAAACCCGAGGATTATTGACGAGAATGCTAAAGACTACCTTTCCAAAATCGGGATGGTTCATATAACCTGACAAAGCCCTAACCCCTCGTAAAGTCCCTGTTTTAGCATAAACTTTGCCTTGGGCAGGGGTTCCTTTCATGCGATTTCTTAAGGTTCCACTTATTCCAGCAATAGGTAAAGAGGAATAGAAAACATCCTTATCTGGAGCATAATACATTGCCCTTAGAGTCATTATTAATGACCTAGGAGTGGCAAGATTGCGGCGAGATAATCCCGAGCCATCAGCTTGACGGAAACTATTAGGATTAACTCCCATTTGCGCCAAGGCTGATTTAGCAGCGGCTGCCCCTCCAATGTGACTCAGAAGGGTATCAGCATAATAATTATTACTTCTAACGTTGGTAACTTTAATCCAATCTTGTAAGGATTTAGACTTAATTTTAGATTGGGGATTTAATTTTTGCAGGGCAGCGGCAGTGGTAAATAATTTAATATTAGAGGCAGGAATAAAAAATTTATCGGCGTTATGACTATATAAAGTGGTTTCTTCCTCGAGTTTTTCCACTAGAATTCCCCAGTTAGCCCGATAGCTACCCATAATACTAGCGATAGCTGGTTCAATTAAAGTTACACAGGTTCCCGACGTTCTTGGTTCAGGTTGGGGAACATAAATTTCGATGGACTGTTGCCCCTGAAAATAATCAGTTGTGGTAATGGAGTTAGTTTCGTCAGCAATAGATGAAGTTCCCCAAGTAAGGGAAATCGTCGCTAAAATAGCGAGATACTGAGAGTAAAAACCAATTCGTTTCATGAGTTTATCGTTGTTTGTTAACTACCTGTTACACCAAGATCGATGTTGATTAACTATTAACTAATCAATTTAAGTTAATAGTTAATCAAAATATGATCAAGATAAAATATTTTTTGCTCAGAAAAATATACTTTTCGTTTGGTTGGTATTACCAGAACTTAGTAAACGACAACACCTGTTACCCCAATAACTTAAACATAGGGGATTCCACTTAATTCAGGAAATGTAAGTAAAACTTTCGAGTATTTTAGCCAGAAAAGTCAGGGTCAAGCCTCAAAAAATTTGAATCATTGAACTTTCTTCCTATTCAGATATTTGGGAAGTCCTGAACTTAGGTTAGCCTAGAAGAGGTCGAAACCCATGTTTTAAAGAAGCTTCGCCAATTTGTTCCATTTTGCTAACGGTGATTTGATTACGACCCCAAGAAAAATTGGTGTGCCAGCCTTCAAACTCCAATATAATCCCCTCGGCAAAACAGGCAAACATTTGGCGAGAAGGAATATCCATGTTGACAATTTCCATGATTTTCCAGTTTATATCAAGAGAATGCTCAACAATTCCCCCCTTAAAAATATGAACATCGGGATGTTTAATTTTAGTTCCTAAATTTTTGGGATATCCGCCATCTATAACAATAGCAGGCTTTTTCAAAATCTCAGGGTCTATTTCCATCCCTTTGGGCATACTGGCTACCCAAACAATGATGTCAGCTTGAGGCAATGCTTCTTCTAGCCCCACAATTTTGCCTCGTCCCAATTCTTCTCGTAGTGTTTGTAATCGTTTTTGATTTCGAGCAATTAACAATAATTCAGCTACATCAGTTTTTTGATCTAACCAACGACAGACTGCACTTCCAATGTCACCTGTTGCCCCACACACAGCAACCGTTGCCCGTGATAAGTCAATACTAAGTTGGGCTGATGCTTGTTCAAGCTGGCGACAGACAATATAGGCGGTGTGAGTATTGCCTGTGGTAAAGCGTTCAAATTCTAACTCCACATTGCGGACTTGCTTGTTATCTTTAAGGTTGAATTCTTCAAAAATAATTGAAGAAAATCCTCCCAATGCAGTGATATTAATGTGTGACTTTTGGGCTAAAGCCATGGCATTTAGAATCTTACGAATAGCAGCTTTAATCCGTCTATTAGTAAGCATTTCTGGCAGGAAACAAGATTCTATGTATTTTCCCTCGATGGTTTGTTTCGTGAGACTAGTGACATGAAAATTATCAACAATTTGTGGTGGAGCTGAACACCAAAAATCAAGACCTTGATTGGCGTATTCAGAGTAGCCGAGAGCATGAGCAACGGCTTGAGCGTGTTCCAAACTGGTAAGATGACCGATCAGACCAAACATTGATTGTTTTTAGGTTAAACTATGCTTATGAGAAGCAGGAAATAAAGAGGACAGGATTTAGATAATATTTAAGACTGTTAACAATATTACATAAAAATACCCTTATTGGAGAGGAACAACTTATCAAATTTTTGAGAAAGAAAATTTAAACTCATAAAGTGTTGTGTTTAGTGTCTAAATTTCCGTAGTTGTCCGTTTAATCAGCCGTCTAACCAAAGTTTGAGTGCCGGTGTGTTCGTAATAATTGGTGGTTATGTCCATAAAAACGGCAAAATAAGCTAATTTATCCTCTGAATTTTTAATAAAATGACTCAAATTATGAAATTAAGTATTCAGGACTTAATTGAGTCTCGTTATTCGACAAATATTGATATCTACTTTTAACCGAATCAAAGCTACTTCCAATAAAATCGAGTTGGTTACTGGGTTTAACCTCCAGGTATTAGCCTTTTCATTTTTTTAGATCTAATTACTATTGAGTTCTTTCGAGTACAGATTCTCCAAACTCTGTTGAACCTTAATAATGAAATCAAGCCTTAGTGAATTAAAGTATCAATACAAACCAATATTACCGCTTATATTAATGATTTACTATTATATTTTCCTAAAAATACAACAAAAGACTTAATACTATTAATTTGAAAGAAGACCACTAATTTGGCCACTGATTTTAACGCTAAATCCAAAGTTTAGTTTTTATCTAGATTTAGAATGATTCAGTTTAAAAAGCTCAGAAACGAAACTTTTTCCCAGGATTAAATTTTTATAGCCGAGTTTAGAGCTCACTTTCGGTAAAGGAGAGATCACGACACAACACTTTCATGTGGAAACGATTAGCGGCTAAAATTGCTATCGAACTACTTCTTTGTTTAAAGAAAAGATAAACATCAATTTTGTGAGAACTATGCTTATATTTAGTAACTTCATTGAAATTATTCAAAATATCTGAAATCGCCATCACTGTCATTTCTTGACCATCTCTTTTAAATGTTACCTAAGTAAAGCCTTTTTTATTTTTGGTATCTACCCTCTCGTAACTGTCATCAGCAGAGGAAAGAATTGATTTAAGCTTTTTTCCGTGACAGATTTACGTATAATAGTACTTACTCTCCGTTAACTACCTTCTTATTGTGCTGCATTAAATCTTAAAAGAGCTTGAGTTATACAAGTCGTTAGAAAGAAAAGTATGGAGATTAATAGAATGACGATCATTTTGTAAAATTGCAAAAATATTCTACCCATCCTTAAAAAGAGTTAATAGTTTAGTAAAGTCTGTGTATAAATTAGTACGAAGTCTAATTTATACAGTCAACAATTTTCTTATGGTAAATAACTAAATATATCTACTAGGTTAATTAACCTGTAAAAACAAACCTGATTGCTTAAATTAATTGTATGCATACATTGTTCTGTAACATAAGATATTTGACAATGTTAAAATTTTAAAAATTAAGTAAAATACTTTTCTAAAAAGTAGCTTAATTAGTTCTTTGTAATTCAGAATTAGTAGTTTAACTTAATAGAAAATTATGTTTTTTCTGATTCTTACTAAAAAATAGGAGAATAAATCAATATCCTCAACTCAAACGTCTCTGCAGAAAAAATTTGTGGTATAAGGATCAATAAAACTTGTCATGGTTTAATTTTTTAAACGTAACGACAGTTGAGGATAAGTTACTCTTAACCTCTGCAAAATTTCGATTAGAGATAATCCATATTTAATAATTATGTAATCGTTGTACACAACGATAGAAACTATCTTAGCTAAAATTAAAACAGTCATAGGAGTGAAAAGGACAGTGAATAATCACCTATTATAGGGAGTTAATAAAAAAATAGAGGATAATTTCTCATTCAATTATTGTCTAATTTTTTTATTTTTAATTTATAGTAAGTATCTAATATTTTTGTTCATTTCATATGACTGCCTATAATAGGGTTTGTTTCAGATAAAAGCATTATTTTAGCTCTATCGATTGCTTGATTACAGATTAAATTTTTATCTATATAAACACCATTACTAATATTTTCGAGATATACACTAAAAATATTTTTTATCGTTTTCTAGTCCTTAATTTATATATTTTCTTAGCCAAGAAGAACAATTAAGAAAAATAAAAATAAGATAGAATACAAAAATTTAAAACTTTTTCTCACTATTTTTCCAAGCAAATCTTCGTAAAGTAATGATACTGTGTAACTAAAACTCTTAATCGACATCAGCTGTAAACTTCTGTAAAAGGTTTATCATTACTGGTTAGTGTAATTCTCCGATAGACAAGAATATAGTTTATTTAACTCTGTTTTTTAGTTATTTTTGTTTTAATGAAGAAAATAAATCTAATTTTTAGTGAATTAGATTTTAGCACAGAACTATCCTTTTATCTTAAAGAGATAGTAATAGCTTGATACACTATCAAATTACCCAATAAAGTCCTTCTTTTAAAGAGGTTAATTTCTTGATCTGTTCCTATCTAATCCAACACCTTACCATTTCTTGTTTAAAGTTTATGGAAGTAGCTAGAGACTTCAATATGAAGAATAAGTACTCTGCTACTTGACTATCTCCTATTAGTTTTAAAATTAAAATATTTTGCTAAAAAACTCATTCAATTCTCTTGCAAAAGAAGAGTTTAATTTAATTAGCTATGTCAATTTTGTTATTAAATTTATATTATATAATTACCGCAATTACGGCTTACTTAATGATAATCTAGTATAAGCTTTTAAAGCTATTTTTAAAAAGTTATTTAGATGTTATTCTTTAAAGTTATTAAAAGTTTTTATGATGATTGCGTAGATCTTAGAAAGATATTTTTTAATTACATCAATTGCTGTTAAAATAACTATTTATGTCAGAAAAGCAATCTTATAAAAAATACAACCAGCAGTCAAAATTTAATTAATCGCTTACTTAAGGCTGCAATATCTATAAGGTTCCTTATTAGCTAAATTTGTGACAGCTATCCTAAAAGAAAAGTTATTTTAGGATAGTTTAAATTACCTTATATTAAGTTCTATAACACCAACAAATTTTAAAACTAGTATTTTCATCTTCAAGAAAATTAAGTAAAATAGTGATTGCCTTTTTTTCTGGTTTTAAGAATGGGTTAGTTATTTTTTTTAAATCCAATATTTCTTCATATAAGAAATTACATGACTAAAATTAGTTTTTATTGTCAATTATGTTTTCTTAATACTTGCTCCTAACAAAGTTACTATAAATGTAAATTTACAAAAGTTGCCTTCACCATGTCAGAAATAATAGCTTGAGTTTTTAATTAATTAAAAAATATATAATAGTCAACAATTACTATTTTTTCAAAAAATAGTAATTAGATAGCATTTTCGGTAATGACCCTGCTGTTTTTTTAAACTATGCGGATGAAAATATATTTCAATATCAACTATATCAACAAATAATATAAAACTTTTAATAAAAGTTTTATATTATTTGTTTTACTACTAATATTCTTGTCTATATTTTCTGTTTAGAAAATTCCTTTTTAAGAGATAATTAATAAACGATAAATATTTCTATATATTCTATTTAAAGTTAAGTATAAACTAATCAAATTAGAGCTGGCTCGATTTCTTGTGTATCTTCTCTAAATCACTGATAATTAATAATCAGTCTTTCATCAAAAGTCCTGTGTCTAACCAGAAAAAAGTTTCTCGTTCTCTATTTGATATTGCAAGTATTGTTGCCCTAGCTACCCTCATTAGTAAAGTCTTTGGTCTAGTCCGAGAACAAGTGATTGCCGCGGCTTATGGAGTAAGTTCGGTAGTTAATGCTTATGCCTATGCCTACGTTATTCCAGGTTTTCTCTTAATTCTTTTAGGAGGGATAAATGGACCATTTCATAGTGCCTTAGTTAGTGTTCTTGCTAAACGGAACAAGTCTGAAGCCGCGTCTCTTGTAGAAACGGTAACTACCTTAGTAAGCATTATTTTGCTGGTAACTACCATCATCTTGATTATCTTTGCGGGGACATTTATTGACATCCTAGCCCCAGGCTTAGAAGAACAAACTAGGACGATTGCAGTTCAACAATTACAAATTATGGCTCCCTTAGCTCTCCTAGCAGGACTCATTGGTATTGGGTTTGGCACTCTCAATGCAGCGAATCACTATTGGCTACCCAGTATTAGTCCTCTATTTTCTAGTTTGGCAATTGTGATCAGTGTAGGGATTTTTACCTGGTCAGTGGGAGCTCAAGTCAACTCCCCTCAATATATTCAGTTAGGGGGAATGGTTTTAGCCGGAGGAACCCTTGTCGGCGGAACCTTACAGTGGGTTGTTCAATTAATCACCCAAAGTCGTGCTGGGATGGGAAAGTTGCGCTTGCGTTTTGATTGGCGTATTCCAGGAGTGATGGATGTGATAAGGGTTATAGGACCTGCTACCCTCTCATCAGGAATGTTGCATGTTAATGTCTATACTGATCTCTTTTTTGCGTCATTTATTCAAAATGCCGCAGCTGCCATGCGGTATGCTAATTTTGTTGCACTAACACCTTTGGGAATCATTTCTAACATGATTTTAGTTCCCTTTTTACCTGTTTTTTCTCGTTTAACAACTCCGGAAAATTGGACAGAATTAAAGTTGAGAATTCGTCAAGGACTATTCTTAGCCGCTTTAACGATGCTCCCTTTGACAGCTACTTTTATTGCCCTTGCTCCTTTAATTATTAAAGTTATTTATCAACGGGGAGCTTTCAAGTCAACCGATGTAGATATTGTTGTTCCGGTTTTGATGGCTTATGGATTGGGAATGTTCTTTTACTTAGGTAGGGACATTTTAGTTAGAGTATTTTATGCTTTAGGAGATGGGGAAACTCCTTTTAAGGTGAGTGTTTTTAATATTTTCCTTAACGGATTACTTGATTTTTTATCATATAAATCTTTTGGTACTTCAGGGTTAGTATTGGCTACCATTGGGGTAAATATTACGTCGATGATGATATTTTTATGGATTTTAAATCGCCGTCTTCATGGTTTACCATTAAAAGAATGGGGTCTTTCTTTATTAGGATTGACAGCAATTAGTTGTATAGCT
The DNA here is from genome assembly GCF_029919255.1 of cyanobacterium endosymbiont of Epithemia clementina EcSB. Taxonomy (GTDB): domain Bacteria; phylum Cyanobacteriota; class Cyanobacteriia; order Cyanobacteriales; family Microcystaceae; genus Rippkaea. The sequence continues at coordinate 232,060 of NZ_CP123991.1, forward strand.
GGCGCAGGAAGTTGGGGAATTAGTTTAGCTTGGGAACAAGTATTAGGAAGTAATAATCTATTGCTGCAATTGTTACAATTAACCCTAGCGTTAGGAGTCGCCTTTGGTCTCTTTATTATTCTGTCTATGCAATTAAAACTGCCTGAAGTTGACATCTTAATCTCTCGTATCCGTCATAAGCTTAATAAAGCTTAATAATAGACCAAAAAAGAGCTAATAAACTAATTTTTTTCTAATTTCTTTGGAGAAAATCCTTTAATTGAGGAGTAATTTTGAAATATTCAGCTAATACACCTCAAAAAATTTTTGATAACCTGGGTGGGCTATGTTAACTTTTGTAATCAACTGAGCAATTACTAGTTTCAAAAAGCATCAGCCCACCTGATAATTGCTAAACCAAAAGAGAACTTAGTGTTCTATTCATCAGTTTACTCATCTTTATCTTGACTCTCGTTACTATTGCTGTTCTGATTACCAGCATGATTTCTACCTCGAGGCGAAAATCGAGAAGATTTCTGACGAAACTGACGAGCATAAGCTTGATTCCGTTCAGCTTTCTCTTTTTTTAGATTACGACGCTTAGCCACTATGATTTCCTCAGTAATTTAGATAGTATGGTCATAAAGAAGCTGCTCTAAAAATTAACTTTAGTTGACTTCGACCAAGTGTTGATGGATTAAAGATAGAAAGTTTAGATCCGAATAGTTTCTGCGACCTCCCCCGCCATATAAGCTTTTGCTGTTTTCATTAGGTCTAGTTTTATTAACCTCAAGTTGTTGCCTCCCCCAACTCAGCCCCATCAAGCTGAGTGATCACAGCATCTTCTTTTTCTTACAATTAGCCATTTTAAAAAAGTTTAACCTCTGCATTCTTTGAGTTTCACAGTCTGTGAGAAGATAAACATGTTTTACAGCTTCATATTCAGTGAAGAATTGCTGTATATCTTTTTAAGCAATCTCTCTTGCGAGATTACTTAAGAAGACTGACATAGGATGATCTCCTTAATCAGATATTGTGCAGAAATACAAGATAAAACCCTGGGGAACAGCCTGCCAACGATTAATCTGGAGGAAACTTAACCAATAATGAAAACAAACTTAATCACCGATCTTTATTTCCGTTATTAGACCACATCCTAGCACTTTCTGCTAACTTAAAGCAAATTTTTAATGTCTCCTTATGTGTCACTATAGTTTTTATTATTTGCTATTATGATTATTCTTAATAACATAACAAATTTTTTTAAAAAATTAGCAAAATTATCCTGCATACATAAAATTACGAACCATTTTCTAATTTTTTTAGTTAAAATAAAAGTAAAGTAATTAATTATGCTGAGTAATAATTGTTTTATTAGTGGTAATATCCGTTTTTGGGCTTTAAAAAATAGCTCATCTCTTAGTTTAGGAACCAATACAATGTCTTTTAAAGAAAAGTGATAAACACAATAAAATTAAAAAACTGTCAATTGAGTATTTCTAAACTTTTTTTTAGGGAACTTTATCTTCCCATAAGGTAGGAATTGTAATAGAATATTTATGGCGAAGATAATCCCAATAACATAATCCGCAATTAATAGAAATACAATACAAATGCCAGAAAATAAATTATCTCAAAAACAGTTAATTTTTTTGTTAGAAACAACTGCTCGACAACTAGATAGGGTTGTAGAGATACTCAAAAGAACATCCCCTCATAAATTTCCGACCACAAACACTGTAGAAACTTTAGTAAAGACTACTCAGATGATCGTCGAAGATCTTGAACCTTCCTCTATGCTTGAAGTTGACCTCTCAACCTCACATGAAAAAATCACCGCAGAATTGGACAAATTAACTGAGTCTGAAATCCCAAAACTATCATTAATTCCTGTTGCTGATTTTAGGGGTTTTACTAGATTTCAAACTTGGCAGGATAACTTCTTAAGAGCATTTCGCTTGATTTTACCCTCTAGTTGGAATAATAACCTATCTGATTGGGCAATTATCACGATTATCGTCAGTGTACTAATTTTAATCTTATCTACCTCAATTTTGTTATTCCCTCGACTTTTAACTCCTTTAGCGAAGAATCCGTCTATAACTTCTAAACCAAAAGTTGTAGCCATTTCCCCTCCATTAAAATCTCCTAAAACACCTCAATCTATAGAAATGCTCCAATCTCCTGAACCCAGATTTACTCCAGAACAAAATTTGATCGAGGCGATTCGACATGACATCATTGAGTTGACAAATCAATATCCAGAAGAGTTAATAGGTTTGATTGAAGCTAATTTCAACGCAAGTTGTTTGATGGTAACGTTAAAGAGACAATGGTATCAATTAACACCGAAAAAACAAGATACGTTAGCCAATAATATTTTTAGACATTCTCAACATTTAAATTTCCGTAAGTTAAAAATGATTGATTCTCAAGGAAATTTAATTGCCCGTAGTCCAGTAGTGGGAAATAAAATCGTTGTTTTTCGTAGAGAAAATTAACTAGTTGATTTAAAGTCTTTAATTAAATTTTATTTAGAAAATAAAACACGAATGGTAGATTCAATTTTATATCAAGAGAATGTTTTTATTGTTCTCGAAGCAAATGAATTAGAACAAATTTTTACTCCCCAAGAGTTATTAGAAAAGCTCAAGAAAATTCTATTAATTCGCCAAGATGATTTACCTAGGGAATTGAAGAAATTGACTTCAATTGATGAACAGGCAGAGTATTTAAAAAATAATTTTTGTGAGCTTGAAATGGAACCTGATAATTATTTGCAATGGTATGCAATTCGCTTAGAAAAATAATTATGCTGATTGCCACCTCTAGCAAATTTATGATCAGGAAACAAAAATTCACTTAATCGAGTCCCAAGATTTTAGTCATTGTTAATCAATAACGAATCAATGCATGTTTCGGGTAAGTTTTTACTATTTACAATCTTTTTCGCAAGTTCCTTTCTCATTCCTCCTGTCATCACTCTTGATGGATGTCATGACGTTGTTTGGTCCGCTGATATTAAATCCTTTGGTGAAGATGGACAAAATGGTCAATCTGGACAAACTGGTCAAAACAATAAAAATAGTGATGATCTCACTCTATTTGCTGATGGTTCCCCTCTCACCTTAAACTTGGCTGGTTTTGATGGGGAAAAGGGAAAAGATGGTCAAGATGGGGAAGCCGCTAACTGCAAGTCCCAACCAGTTGATGTCTCCTACAATCTTCAAGCACCTAGTGGAGGTAATGGAGGTAATGGTGGTAACGGAGGAGATGGTGGTAACGGAGGGTCTTTAACCATCTACACCACTGATATCACTAATCTTGAGCAAATTTATGTCAATGCGGCAGGAGGTCAAGGAGGAAAATTTGGACTTGGTGGTAGAGGTGGTCAGGCTTGTCAGTGCAACAATTCCTATTGGAGTCTAGAAACTTGTACAGGAAACCCTGGTGATTCTGATTATCGCTGTACGACTCGTGAGTTTCGCTGTCAAGACGGAAGACAGGGGTCTAATGGTGTAAGTGGGCTTAGGGGACGCGATGGAGTTGTTGGAAAGTTAACTTTAATTAATTTTGATAAGCCTTTAGAACCAGATGAGTCTGCTGCAACTGTAACAATGGCTACACTCAAGAAAAAGGGTTATCTTCTCTCAAAAGATAAATGGGAAACTCGTAACGGCGCAATGGCTTTATTTTCTCCTGGCTCAATTATTGATGATCAATATTTAGCTCTTACTGAGCGTATAGAACAGTCATTTTTGTTGGTATGGAATGCTCCCCAAGAGTTCTCTAAGTTTGCGAACCAAAAAGTAACTTTAGGATTAGAAGAAACTCAAAAAATTAAGGTTAATATTCCAGATAATCTTTGGATTGAAGCAACAACTCAACAACAAAATAAGCTAACTCAGTTTATTATTTATAATGCAATTCGTGCTGAAGATGCGACACAATTAGGGAGTGCACAATTATCTGGTAGTCAAAGCAATCTTCAGTTGACTTTAATTGATAAAGGACAACAATCTGATTTAATTGCCACTAAATTTAAAATTATTTACAGAACAACCCGTTCTGATGCTCGTTTTCGTTCTGTTTCTGATTATATTACTCGATATGAGGGAGAAATTCCTGAGGAATTGGTAACACTTGATGATAACAAGTTCACTATTGCAATTGGACAGCTACCGATTAAAGCTAATGAGTTTGAATCAGGGTTAGGAGTAGAAATTAAAATCTTAGCTCTTCGCTCTTTTGCTGGTCATTCTGCGAAGCAAGTCATTACAGTTAAAGACATACTCAAACCGTTTTAATAATAGACAAAACTTAAAGAGAATTATTCCCTAATAATAACAAAGAGTATTATTGTCAAATATAAAGAGAACAAAAGTAGAAGGGAAAAACAATAGAAAATTGTAACTTTAGGGTACTTTCATCTCAATACTATTGCCATAAATACTTCACAGACGTAAAATAGAAGCGGTAACTAGCGAAAGGTTTGAGATTGATATTAAGAACCAAGAACTTCTATTTAGTCTAAATTCATCTAATCACTCAAAATTTATCCCTTAATCTGATGAATGCGACAAAAGAATAATCAATAACTAGGAAAATAAATTTAAAGTAAACTAGATTTTTAGCATATTATTAGATAATTCAAAATATATTTATGCCTACTCTACATGGAAGTTGGATTAACAAACAGGATAAAAGTTTTTTATTTATTTGGGGGGAAACTTGGCGAAGTAATTATTCTAGTTTAGATATTAAAAAATCAATTAATTTACATATTTTTCTTCTAAATGAATTAGAACTAATTGATTTATTAAAATCTAAAAACTTAGAATTTACTACTAAAATAGAAGAAACATGGACTAGTCAAATTATTAATTTACCTAGTACTACAATTCAAAACCAAAATATTGATGTTCCTTATTTATCTTCTCAATTAGAGTCAAGTGACTTTAACACTTCTAAAAAATCTCTCTTTCTAAAAAGTTGGGAAATACAAGGTTTTTGTTTAAATGACATAGAAGCTATCAACTTTTTTAGACAATTACCCTTAGGTTTTTCAGATAACTACGAAAATTATTTAGGTGAAGACTTAAGGTTTTGGACTCATATTTATCGATGGAGCCTCGATTTATTAGCCAGGGGAAAATTCTTGCCAGGACTTACCTCTTTAAAGGAGAATAATCCTCAAAGTCAGTGGTTCCTAATACTAGATAGTACTATTGATCAAACTAGACTTTCTAAATTTAGTAACCTGATGCCAACTGGATGCTTAGCTTACTTCAAAGAGCTTGAATCAGAGGTAGATATCAAAGCAAATTCTTTAAAATCACAACAATTAATTTTAGATTTTCTCGGAAATATTATTAATATTTATATACGTTCATTTTCCAAGTCTAATACCCTCCTAAATCAAGATGCATTAATTCAACGATGGTTAAAATCTTTAACAGCAATAAATCCTAGTTTTACAGCTTCCGAAAATGATATTCAAAGACTAGAAAATGCTTTATATAATTGGAGTTTATCTATTCAAGAATACTTAGTCACTTCAACCAATATAACCTTGGGAGTCAATCAATTTAGAGTGTGTTTTTATCTAGAACCTCCTAACTCAAAAGCTATAAAGTTAGCCGATACTTACTGGAATTTAAAATATTACTTACAAGCCTTAGATGATAGAGAAGTTTTGGTAGATGCTCAAACTATCTGGGAACATCCTGTTGAACAATTATTATGGGGAGAAAGAATTATTAAAAAGCCCCAAGAAACTTTATTAAAGGGATTAGGATTAGCTTCCCGCCTCTATTCCCCTATTGCAGAAAGTTTAGAAGAAAGTCAACCTTTACGTTGTCAACTTAATCTCATTCAGGTCTATGAATTTATTAAGTCGAGTGCAACAATCTTAGAAGATAATGGACTAGCTGTTATCTTACCTTCTAGTTTAGCTAGAGGAAAAGAAGAGAAACGATTAGGAATTAGTATTGAGGCTGAAGTTAAATCAAAAAAAGGAGAACGTTTAAGCCTACAAAGTTTACTAAACTATAAACTAAAATTAGTAATTAGTCAAAAAAAAATCTCCCAAAAAGAGTTTGAAAAATTGTTAGATCAGAAATCTCCTTTAGTAGAAATTAATGGTGAATGGATAATCTTACAACCGTCTGATATTCAGGCGGCGAGGACAGTTTTAAATAACTCCTATAATTCACTTAAATTATCAGTCAAAGATGCTTTACGCTTCAGTATAGGCGATGAAAAAGTGATTTCTAAACTTCCTATTATTGATTTTAAAGCATCTGGAATTTTACAAGAATTAATTAATAATTTTACAAATAATCAATCGATTGAAATAATCAATAATCATCCAGAATTGAAAGGAGAATTACGTCCTTATCAAGAAAGGGGCGTTAGCTGGTTAGCTTTTCTTGAACAATGGGGATTAGGAGCTTGTTTAGCGGATGATATGGGACTAGGAAAAACACCTCAGTTGCTTGCATTTTTACTCCATTTAAAAGCAAAAGAGATGTTGAGAAACCCAGTATTAGTAGTCTGTCCAACTTCTGTGTTAAATAACTGGGAGCGAGAAGTTCAGAAATTTTCTCCTACTTTATCAACTTTGATTCATCATGGAGAAAAACGAAAGAAAGGAAAGTCTTTTGCTAAGGCAGTAAAAAATAAACATTTAGTAATCACAAGTTATCCTCTCGTTTATCGAGATACTGAAACCTTAGAAAAAGTTGAGTGGAAAGGACTAGTTTTAGATGAAGCTCAAAATATTAAAAATCCCCAAGCTAAGCAATCTCAGGCAGTTCGTAGATTAAAAACCGAGTTTCGAGTTGCTTTAACAGGAACACCTGTAGAAAATCGCTTGTCAGAATTATGGTCAATTTTAGATTTTTTAAACCCAGGACTTTTAGGAAACCAGCAATTTTTTCAGCGTCGTTTTGCCGAACCGATTGAAAAATATGGAGATCGAGAGTCTTTACAAATCTTACGGTCATTGGTGCGTCCTTTTATTTTAAGACGCTTAAAAAGCGACCGAGATATTATCCAGGATTTTCCAGAAAAACAAGAAATGAATGTATTTTGTGGGTTATCCCCCGAACAAGGTAGACTCTATCAAGAATTAGTGGATAATTCTATTCAAGAACTTGATGATAAAGCCGGAATTCAACGTCAAGGAATAATTTTTTCATTACTAATAAAACTTAAGCAAATTTGTAATCATCCAGCACATTTTTTAAAAGAGAAACAACTCAGAATGCCTGAGCGTTCTGGTAAACTTATGAGGTTAGAAGCGATGTTAGAGGAATTGATCGAAGAAGATAATCGCGCTTTAATTTTTACCCAATTTGCTGAGTGGGGAAAACTATTACAACCTTACTTACAAAAAAGATTTTCTCAAGATGTTCTCTTTTTATACGGTGCAACTCGTCGAGAGAAACGGCAAGAGATGATTGATCGCTTTCAAAATGATCCCAATGGGCCTGCCATTTTTATTCTCTCCTTAAAAGCAGGAGGAACCGGATTAAATTTAACTCGTGCTAATCATGTTTTTCATGTTGATCGTTGGTGGAATCCTGCAGTAGAAAACCAAGCAACAGATAGAGCATTTCGCATCGGACAAAAACGAAATGTACAAATTCATAAATTTATTTGTACAGGTACATTAGAAGAGAAAATTAATGATTTACTAGAAAGTAAAAAACAATTAGCAGAACAAACCGTTGACGCAGGAGAAAATTGGCTAACCAAATTAGACACTGAGCAATTAAGAACTTTATTATTGCTTGATAGTAAAGCAATTCTTGATGAAGAGTAGATAGTAAATAATTTCGATCACATTTCTGTATTTATAAAATATTTAATTTACTTAAATAAAGCTAAAAGTATCTCTTGCTAAGGGTGACTTTTATTGAAAGTTTAATTTTGATAGAAGCCAAACTTTTGGAATTTTACAATAAAATCAAAATAAGAGTTTTGAAAGTTATGCCAAATCCGATAGCCATACTTTCTCAAAAAATCATAGAAAATTTAATGAATGATAATGGGTTAAATTTTCTATGATTTCTTCTCCAATTTTATTAATTATTTTTAAATACTCATTTGAGCTGATAAACGTTCTATGCTAATTCTTTAACATTAAGATTTTTTTCTTTTTACTATGAAACTATCTGCGATAATTTTTTATCAATAAAATTTTTAAAAATAACACCATTTTTTTTAAAATACTTGCCAATTAAGTTCAGCTATTTTAGCTTAATTTTTAAATGAAAAAACTATAATTAGTCCACCAGATCGATAGATATATTACTATTCATAACCCTGGGTCACCATAGCAGTTAATTTTGATTAAATCAAAATTAAAATAGTTTTTTAAAATTAAATATTAATTAATCTAAATTAATAGTAAGTAAATTTTTTTTAAATACTAATTATATAATCTAAGGTACATATTTTTAGTGTGAACAACCTCATTTTAGTCGATTACTTATATAAACAAGATTTCAAGAAAATAAATATATTCTATGTATTTAGCTTAATTTTACTTTTATTTTTTAGTTGGATAAAATTTGCTTTTAGGTATAAATAGAATATCCTTGAATTATAATGCTCATAATCAATTAACATAAACTCTATAAAATTACATTTTTTGTAAGACTATTTTTTATTTACTATCTTTTAAGGAAGTCTTTATTTTCTTCCTTGCGGATTTGTAAAAATTATTTAATTGAACATTAACTTAATTTTTAATAAAAAATATATTTATAACTGCTTAAGCTGATCACGTTAATCGATTGATAGTCTTATTGTAAAGGTTTTTAAGAGCTAAACTAACCTCTTCAATATTGAAGTAAAAATCTATTTTCTCTAAGTTACTAGTTATTTAACTATTTATATGTTTAGTTTTTCTAATTAATAGAATCACTACTTCATCTAAATCAACTATTATTACATAATAGCTTCTTTGTTTTTTCTATCAATTTTAAATTAAGTTTTATCGTACATTTTTCTAAAAAAAACTACTATATAAATTTATTTAGATATTTATTCCATATCATTTAACAATGATTAATCTTGGATATACAGTCTCCTTTACTCAAAGTAAATGTCTAACAGTCAATTTATTTTTTTGAGAAAAGTTACTAGTAATTTAGCGACAATAAATCTTAATTTATATTAAATATTTTTTAAAAATTTTATCTATACGTTAAGGCTAAAAAATTAGCTAATTAGTTGGTTTAACAAATAAATTAATGATTAATAATTAAAATTTGTCTTTATATATTTTATTTTTATAAAACCAGTTTACTCACTTTAGAAAATTATTTCAAGTGAGTAAACTAAAAGTATGTTTCTAAATCAAAGTGCCCGTATTGTTTTATTATATTGGATTATAAAACAATATTTAAAGTTTATTTGAAAAATATCTGAATTTTTTTCAGAAAAAGCAAAATTTGTTTATAAAAAAAAATTAAGAAGATTGCTTAATAACTTTTTTAAATCCTAAATTATCTAAATCATTTATATATTTTTAGGAGTATCCTTGATAGACAAAAGTACCTAAACTAGAGTAAAATCAACTATCTAAGTAATTGTTGAAATACAATGAACTTACCAGTTGACATTATAAAGATAATTAATCAGGAATATAAGCTGAGTCAAAGCTAGTATATAACTATTGAGTCCGTACTTGTACTGAATAATATAAGCTAAATAACTAATTACCATACACACGATACCAGCCACTCAAGGCAAAATTTTGTTTTTTTTTAAAAATGATCAAATTTTAGACAAAAATCTCTTATTTATTATTTTTTGATAAAATTAATCTTTTTACCAATTTAAAGTTATGCTACATAATTGACTAATCTCTCACCAACTTTAATTAGGGGGAGTTCGAGCTAACCTATGAAAACTTGGATTAAAGATAAAATTCCTCGAGTTTCACCAGAAGCTCTAGATAAATTGCGCCAGGAACTCCTAGAAGAAGCCAAACTCGAGACTAATTTTCTAGTTTTGACCTTCAGTTCTTGTATTATTGCCAGTTTGGGGCTATTAATGAATAGTGCTGCTGTAATTATAGGAGCAATGTTGATTGCACCACTAATGTTACCATTAAGAGCATTGGCACTCGGTGCACTGGATACAAACGGGAAACTTTTAGAAACTAGCTTATTAACTCTAAGTGTAGGTACTCTGACATCCATCCTGATATCAGGACTAGTGGGAGGATTGTTTGGGGTCCCTGCAGCTTCTTTTGGGGGAGAAATCTTAGCACGGACTCAACCCAACCTAGCTGATTTAGGAGTAGCAGTGATGGCTGGAGGGATTAGTGGGTTTGCCAAAATTCAACGTAAAATCAGCGACGCGCTGGCGGGGACTGCAATTTCAGTGGCTTTGATGCCTCCATTATGTGTGGTAGGTATTGCCCTGTCTCAACAAGACTGGCAACTCAGTAGTGGCTCCTTTCTTCTATATTTAACCAATTTATTAGGGATTACCCTCTCTTCTCTATTTATTTTTACCTTAGGGGGATACTACCTCAATTATAGCCGTACAGGGAAAGCGTTAGGAGGATTTTTCGTCATGACAGGACTTCTAATTTTTCCTTTGTTTATAAGTTTTTGGAATCTTATTCAAGAAGAACGATTTGAAGCTGATATAAAAAAAATTCTTCAGAATCAAACAATTACTGTCGGTCAACAAACGGAACTAATTAAATTTGAGGTTCAATGGACTAGAGCTCCTTGGAGTAAAAAAAGGCCTACCGTATTTTTAACTGTTCAAGAAAATGCGGACAATCCCGTTACCCCGAATCAAGTTCGCTTAGTAGAAACTTTACTTGAACGCTCCTTGGGAAAAAAATTTAAGCTAGTTTTCCTAGCGAGTGAATTACGAGAAGTGCGTGCTGATCAAGAAAAGGAACTCTCTCCATACTTCCTTTTTGATCCCCTTCCTCCTCCATTAATGCCTCGAAATGAACGTAATTCATCATCCTCTTTTTTTACTCCTTCATTTCGAGTTGACGAGGATCTCGAAACGCCCCTCTTTCCTTCGGATTAGTCCGCTAATCAAGATTTAATCTGTCATAGAACCTTAATCTATTACTTAAAGTAACTAGAGGAGATAAGGCAATATTTAAGTCTTAACTATCCCGATTACAATTTTTTTATGTTAGACAAGTTCTGAGAAAGTGTTAACTTGAGTTATTAGATTAGCAAGTTAACATTTAATTTCGTTGAGGAAACAAAAGATATGGCAGCTACTCCAGTCCAACAAAAATACGATATTAAAGATATCTCCTTGGCTTCTAAAGGACAGCAGCGCATTGAATGGGCTGCCAGAGAAATGCCTGTAGTTAAGCAAATCCAACAACGTTTTGTTAAAGAAAAGCCTTTTGCAGGAATTCGTTTAGTCGCTTGTTGTCACGTTACTACTGAAACCGCAAGCTTGGCGATCGCCCTGAAAGCCGGGGGAGCAGATACTGTACTTATTGCCAGTAACCCTCTTTCTACTCAAGATGATGTAGCAGCTTGTTTAGTAGCTCACTATGATATGCCTGTCTATGCGATCAAAGGGGAAGATAATGAAACTTATAACCGTCATGTTCAAACTGCCCTTGACCATAAGCCCAATATTATTATTGATGATGGTAGTGACGTGGTTGCTACCTTGATTAAGGAACGACAACACCAAATTAGCGATATCATTGGAACCACAGAAGAAACCACCACTGGCATTGTGCGTTTGATTGCAATGTTGAATGATGGGGTTCTTACTTTCCCTGCAATGAACGTTAACGATGCTGATACCAAACATTTCTTTGATAATCGCTACGGAACTGGACAATCTACTCTTGATGGTATTATCCGCGCCACTAACGTTCTTTTGGCAGGTAAAGTCCTTGTGGTAGCCGGCTACGGTTGGTGTGGTAAAGGGGTTGCTATGCGCGCTCGTGGATTAGGTGCTAACGTTATTGTTACTGAAATTGATCCTGTTAAAGCGATTGAAGCTGCTATGGATGGTTTCCGTGTTATGCCCATGACAGAAGCTGCTACTCACGGCGATGTGTTCGTAACCGTAACTGGAAACAAGCATGTTATTCGCGCCGAACACTTCGAAGTGATGAAAGATGGCGCAATAGTTTGTAATTCAGGTCACTTTGATATTGAAATTGACCTGAAATCTTTAGGGGCAAAAGCGACTGAGGTTAAAGAGGTTCGTAACTTTACCCAAAAATATACCCTACCCAGTGGTAAGTCTATTATTGTTCTAGGGGAGGGTCGTTTAATTAACCTAGCCGCAGCAGAAGGTCATCCTAGTGCGGTGATGGATATGAGCTTTGCCAACCAAGCTTTGGCTTGTGAATATTTAGTAAAAAATCAGGGAAAGTTAGAACCTGGAATTTATAAAATTCCGAAGAAACTTGACCAAGATATTGCTACGCTGAAATTAAAAGCAATGGGCATCACTATTGATACCTTAACTGCAGAACAAACCCAGTACATTAATTCTTGGACTGTTGGAACTTAATCAATTGAAAATGGGTGGGAATAACCCACCCGTAGTGATTTAGGGTAAATAATTAATAGTTACTTTCCAAAAGAATCAATAGAACATGGCATGGCAAAACTTTCAGTTGAATTAGAACGCTATTTTTTTGAAGAAGAAAGAGCTTCAGATGTTAAACTTGTCGATATTTTATCTTTAGCTGGTGAGCGAATCTTTGGATTTTTATTTATTACTCTGGCTTTACCTTCTGCTTTACCAGTTCCTGCACCAGGTTACTCGATTCCCTTTGGGATTTTAATGTTTCTATTGGCTATTCAATTGATTGCAGGGTGTAAAGTTCTTTGGTTTCCAGAAAAGATAATGAAAGGGTCAATCAAACTAGAAACAGTGCAGAAGTTTCTAGAAAAAGGACTTCCTTGGTTAAGAAGAATTGAAGCATTGACTCATCCTCGCATGACCTATATTTGTACAAGTCTACCAGGAAGAGTTGTAATCGGTTTGGCGATTGCTTTAATGTCTATTTTGATGATGATTCCTATTCCCGGAACCAATACTTTACCTGCAATTGGAATTTTTGTAACCGCTTTTGGGTTACAAGAAGATGATGGATTTATTAGTCTAGGAGGACTAGTTATTTGTCTGATTGCTGGTACTATGTCAACCCTGATTATCTTTTTAGGAAAAGAAATTATTAAAGAAATTTTTGACCTTGCAAAATGGTTTTTAGGCGGTTGAAATCTATCCGATTACCTATCAGCTTAGATACTTCATTATATGACTCAATCTTCAATTCACCCCGCTAAAATTAGCTTTGTTCTCCCCAATTCTATTGCTAAAGAAGTTGGTTTTGAAGTGGGTGACTCTTTAGTGGCTATTAATGGGTTTCCACTGCGGGATTTAATAGATTATCAGTTTTTGTGTGCAGATGAATATTTAGAATTAGACGTAGTTGATAACAAGGGACAAACTCATTATGTAGAAATTAAAAAAGATTATGATGATGATTTAGGATTAGAGTTTGAAAAGGCTTTATTTGATGGATTAATTCAATGTAATAACCATTGTCCTTTTTGTTTTATTGATCAACAACCTCCAGGAAAACGAGATAGTCTTTACTTAAAAGATGATGATTATCGTTTGAGCTTTCTTTATGGCAGTTATTTGACCTTGACTAATTTATCTAAGAAGGAATGGAAACGTATTGAAAGAATGCGTCTCTCTCCCTTATATGTTTCAGTTCACTCAACAGAAGCTGATGTACGAATTCGCTTATTGAAAAATCACCGTGCTGGACAAATTATAGAACAATTGAAATGGTTCCAAAAACGACAGTTGCAAATTCATGCTCAAGTCGTTGTTTGCCCGGGAATTAATGATAGTCTTCACTTGGAAAAAACCTTGACTGATTTAGCCTTATTTCATCAAGGAGATGTTCCCACAATTATTTCTACTGCGGTAGTTCCAGTAGGATTAACTCGCTTTCGTCCCCTGAAAGATGAATTGATTCCTGTCACGAAAACTAAAGCAAAAGAAGTTATTAAACAAGTGCAATCTTTACAAAAAGAATTTTATTTTAAATTTAACAGTAATTTTGCTTGGTTAGCTGATGAATGGTTCTTAATTGGACAAGAAGAATTACCTCCAGAATCTCACTACGAAGATTATCCACAAAGTGATAATGGAGTAGGGTCAATTAGTAAATTTATCAGGGAATTTGAAACAACAGCAAAACAGTTATTACCAGCTAAAATTAATAAGTCAGTTACCCTGACTTGGGTCGTAGGAAATGCAGTAAAAAAGGTTTTTCAACCCCTGGTTAAAAAACTAAATAAAGTAGATGGATTAACGATTAAGTTAGAAGCACTAAAGAGTCATTACTGGGGACAAGAAACAACAGTAACAGGATTATTGACAGGAGAAGATTTACTGAGCCAATTACAAGGAAAAGATTTAGGTGATGGAATTTTATTACCCTCAATTATGCTTAAACACAATGATATTTATTTCCTAGATGATATGACAGTTGAAGAATTAGCTAAACAATTAAATGTTAAAATTTTTCCTGTTACTGGAATTGAAGAACTTATTCAAATTTGTTTACATATTTCCACTTTGCCTACTATGTTAAATAAATAGAGAACTGAAGCATTTCTATCCAAAAATAAAGTCTGCTTTTACAGATTTAATTAATAGGTTACTACTCCTTCTTTTTAGTTTCTCTATTTAGAGTTCAAGTCTATTCTTTAGACTAGTGTAGTATAAACAACATAACAAAATGGACAGGCTAGTTTCCTGTCCATCTAAACTTATAAAACTTTTGAAAAAGTTACAAAAAAGCTTAGAATTTCATCTCGGCTGCTTGAACTCTTTCGACTTGTTTCTTCTTAAGAACTAGCAGGATTTGAGCTAACATAATCCCTGCTAAGAAGATCAATAACCACTTAACTCGTGTTGGACTTTGTAAAACAATTTCCGTATCTTTTTGCCCAAAACCACCAACATTAGGATTATTAGTGAGGGCTTCTCCTGCTGCTACTTGTTGTCCTTTAGAAACAATCAACTGAGGACCTGCAGGAATTGTATCTACTACATCACCATCAGTCGTCGTCAATGTAACAGTATAACCGCCAGCCTCATTTTGACTAATAGCGGAAATCTTTCCAGCTTGAGATGCTTTAAAAACGTTATTATTGCTAGATTCCCCGTTGGGATATATTTGACCACGACCGCGGTTAGCTCCTAAGTGAACAGAATATTTGCCAAAGTTTACGGTTTTGTCCGTGGCAGGATTAGGAGATAAAACAGGAAAAATAATCTCTTGATACTGATCTCCAGGTAAAGGTCCAACAAGAACCACGTTTTCTTGGTCCTCACTGTAGGGTTGGAAGTAGAGTCCTCCGATCTTTTCTTGCATTTCTTCAGGAATGCGATCAGATGGAGCAATCTTAAACCCATCAGGTAACATGAGGACAGCCCCCACATTTAGACTACCTTTGGATCCATCTCCTAACACCTGTTGAGAATTGGAATCGTAGGGAATTTTAACCACTGCCTCAAAAACAGTATCGGGTAGGATCGACTGAGGAATTTCTACTTCAGCAGCCTTTTCTGCTAAATGACAGTTGGCACAAACAATACGTCCAGTTGCTTCTCTAGGGGTTTCTGGAGCTGTTTCTTGCGCCCAGAAAGGATAGGCAGCAGCCCCTTGAGGAAAAGCAACATCGTTAAAAATATAGAGGGCAAAAGTAGCACAAGCAATCAAAATGATATGCATCGTAACCTGCTTACTTGCTTGCCAAATTGCCGAGAAATCGGGTGTTCTCATTGCTAAGTCAAACCACTCAAATCTTAAATGTTAACGTTACCAAGGATCGAGACAATTGACCGAATTATACCCACCAGGGGTTTTCATCAGTTCGAAAATCTTTTTCTGTCCAAGTGCTAAAAACTACTTTGTCGTTGTCATCAACATTGACATGGGCCAGTATTAATGATAAGGGAGCAGGCCCGCGCGTGACCTTTCCCTGGGCATCGTATTGGGAGCCATGACAGGGACAGATAAATTTTTCTTCGCTAGTGTTCCAAGGAACAACACAACCTAAATGGGTGCAAACAGCGTTAATTCCATAGTTGGCTAAAGTTTTATCTTCCTCAACTACGATATAAGTAGGATCGCCTTTTAACCCTTGGGCTAGAACGCGATCACCTGGGTTGTGAGTTGCTAAAAATTCGCTGGCAATGACATCATTACCAAGAGCATCTTTAGCCGTTACACCACCACTAGTCCCACCACTAGAAGAGGGAATGAAATATTTAACCACCGGATATAATGCCCCAGCTGCTACGCCGGTAATTGTTCCGAAAGTCAATAGATTCATGAATTGGCGACGTCCCATATCGGGGACATCGGACGAACCAGATACTTGAGTCATAACCAATTGTTATTTGTCTACGTTTGCTGATACTTCTAATCACTAGGAATCAGGAGTTACTCGTCTGTGCTGCTTAGAAAGGGTATAGTAGCAACCTTGAGCCAAATTGAGGACACTTTTACAGAGAACTCAAGTTGCATCATCAAGCCATACAGTTGTATCCTTGCTTTGAAAACAGATTACAAGTCCGTTTTAAATTATGGCAGAAATTTGCCCAAAAAACTTAGTAAATTTGGCCGTCAAGTAATTAATACCAAGATAATGAATTCTCTTGATTTAGCTTTTACCCCTGCCCTAGAATTAGCCAAATTAATTCGCACTCGTCAAATTTCTCCTCTAGAATTAACTGAAGTTTACCTTAATCGAATTCAACAATATAACCCCCAGTTAGGCAGTTTTTTCACTATAGCAGGGGACATAGCTATGGCCGACGCTAAAGCTAAAACGGAACAATTAGCCCAGACTTCAGAGATTAATGCTCTTCCTCCTTTTTTTGGAGTTCCTACGGCAATTAAAGATCTTAATGCTGTTGCACAAATGCCTTTGAGCTATGGAATTTCTGTCTTCAAAAATAACATTGTAAATTATGATGATGAGGTGGTAAAGCGAATCAAAGAGGCAGGATTTATTGTCCTAGGTAAAACAGCCACTTCTCAATTGGGTTCTTTTCCCTATACAGAACCTCCAGGGTTTCCTCCAACTCGTAACCCTTGGCATCGAGATTATGTGGCGGGAGGATCGAGTGGTGGAGCGGCTGCTGCTGTAGCAGCCGGATTATGCCCCATTGCTCAAGGATCGGATGGAGGGGGATCAATCCGTATTCCGGCTGCTTGTTGTGGGTTGGTAGGGATTAAACCTTCTAGAGGTCGAGTATCTAATGCTCCCGTAGGGGACTTTCAAAGTGGGATCTCAACCCACGGCCCATTAGGGAGAACAGTGGCTGACGCAGCAGCGTTATTAGACGTGATGGCCGGCTATGTGACAGGAGATCCTTATTGGTTGGTATCCCCTAAAATTTCTTTTTTAGCAGCTACTCGTCAATCTTCAGTTCCTCTTAAAGTTGCCTTTGCGACTAAAATCTACCCGTTTCCTGAAGCTGAAGTAGTTATCAAAGAAGCAGTTCATAAGACAGTTAAATTATTAGCAGAAATGGGACATGAGGTGGAACCTAGCTGTCCCAATTTTGAGGAATTAACCAATCCTTTTAAGCAAATTTGGCAAGCAGGAGTTTTAGCGTCTGGAGTTCCTTTAAAAGTATTAAGTCCCATTAATCAGTGGTTAGGAGAACAGGCAAAAATGACAGGAAAATATTTACAAGCAGTTCATCAAATGCAAATTATTTCACGGCAAATTGTTGCTTTTTTTGATCGTTTTGATTTATTGGTTTTACCTGTTTATCTACAACAACCGATTAAGGTAGGAGAATGGGCTAATTTATCTCCAGAAGAAGTCGTAGAGAATATTGTTAAATGGATTGCTCCTTGTCCTCCTTGTAATGCGAGTGGTTTACCAGGAATTACTTTATCGATGGGACAAGATAAAAAAGGTTTACCAGTAGGAGTTCAATTAATTGGAAAACCTGCCGATGAATTAACATTAATTCGGGTGGCAGCGCAATTAGAACAAATGACTGATCGCCCTTCATTTAAAATGATTGAATTATAGTTTAACGCTCTATCCAATTTACTTACTAATTGTAATTTAGTTCACAAAGACAAAAATAAGTTTTGTCTAAAAGGATCTAAGCTGTCAAAGAATTACTATAACTTCTCATGACGCGCCCACAACTCCAGAAATTTTTATAATATCTCTGACTAATTTCATCCCCTTGTTCCGAAAAAGGATCTATCGCAATACCATTTCTGCCCGTTTCCTTACCAGAACTATGGATATAATACCCTTGTCCTAGATAAAGAGCAACATGGTTTACCTGTTTTTGCCCAAAAAAAATTAAATCTCCAGCTAAAAGTTCTTCTTTTTTAATTCTTTTCGTAAAAGCTTCTTGTTGATAAGAATCTCTCGGCAGCCAGATTCCTGATACTGCAAAAGCTCTTTGTATTAACCCTGAACAATCATAATTTGGTCCAATAGTTCCCCCCCATAAATAATAATTAGGTTGTTCCATAGCCACCTTCGTAAAGGCAATAATTTCTCCTAAACGAGGCGCAATGTCATTACGGTAAAAAATAATAGGATTATAAGGTTCATTCACAGGTTTTAATGCTGATAGTTGAGTTAGGGACAGCCATGCTAAATAGTTGTCTTCTCTCAAACAAACTTGAACAGCTTTCTCAGTGGCAGTTTTGAATAAAACGGTGAAATTTCTTCCAGTAGCTGCTTGAGTAGCTAATTCTTGACATTGAGAAGAATTAAATAAATTTAAAGGAGTATGATTACAATATTCACCGCAGACTGAAGGAAGTAGAGAGTTAAGGAAAGTCATAATTTGAAACAAACAAAAAAATTAATTTATTTAAAAATGTAGATGAGACACTATTGAAGTTAAAGACAAGACAAAACAACAAGAAATAGTCAAAATCTTAGTTTCTTAATAATAGTTTTTAACACAAGTCCACGTATTTATCCACAGACAACTTATGTCAGGATATGAAAACAATAGGCAGCTGATTTTTTATAAAAATCAGCTACGATTTACTGTGTGTATCAGAAAAGAGTTAAGTACATTCTAAGCATGTCTATGACTTTTGACTTCAAATTAATCTCTAAATACCCGTTAGGAATTATTCAAGATGGATTGTCGTCACATTAATTTTTCTATCGACAGAGCTAAAGTTGATCTTGTACAACTTCAAGCATTGTTCAACGAGGTAGCCTTTTGGGCAAGAGAAAGAACTCTTGAAGATTTAGGGATTGCACTGGCAAACAGTAATCCAATCGTTACTGTTTGGGATACAACAAGAATGATTGGCTTTTGTCGAGGGATATCTGATGGGATTTATCGGGGAACTATCTGGGATGTTCTTATTTGCCCAGAATACCAAGGATTAGGTCTAGGACGCAAGTTAGTAGAAACGGCTTTAAGTCATCCGTTGATGTGCCGGGTTGAACGAGTTTATTTAATGACGACTTACCAACGAAAGTTTTATGAACGCATTGGCTTTCAGGAAAATAAGTCGACCACTATGGTATTGCAGAACACTTATGAAATTAATTCTCTATCTCTGGGTGGAGAATCTTTTGAGTATATGCTAAATGGATCGGAACAAGTATTTGGGTAATCTTTTCCGAAAATTTTAAAGTAGGAGTTTATTACTTTTAATACTCTTTATTCTGCAACAGTAATTCACATATCAACTATGTATAATAAAGTAATTGTAGTAAACTTTGTTTATTAGCTATTAAGTAGGTGAGCTTGAATACGTCCAAAATAGAAAAGTAGTTGAAAAAGTACTATTACTAAATAGCGCTACATAGCAGTTCGCCTAAAAATTTAGTTAACAAAATTAGATGAGCAAACACCATTAAGGTTGACTCGCAACCTAATTTTTTTTAGAGTGAGAACAAAAACAGAAATTTTATGTTCAAATAAAAAATGGAAGGTAAAAAAATACAAATTGGATGGAACTATAACAGAATATAATTATAAAAAAATATAGATCTATTTGTTAATAAAAAGAAGAATTGTAGTTTTATCCAAAAGACGAAAGAGAAATAACTCGAAGTAGAAAAAATGTGAAATATTTTAAACTGCTCTCATAAAAAATAAAGAAATCATAATATTTGACAATTGTATAAGACCTTAAAAAAGAGAAAAGTTAAATTAACTTCTGAAGGAATGAATCCAGATTTTTTTTAGAAAAATGGTTAGAAACAGCAAAGAACAAAAGTTGATAGGAAAATTAATCTATATCCTAAAAAACTGAAATAGTTTCTTATACCATAAGAATGAAGAAATAGACACTGTAATTATCAAAAATAATCGCATTCATAACAAACTTGTAATGTAAGATTAACCAGCAAAATGCTAGGTTAAAAGACTTTATATATATAAAATTCATAAATTCTTATCTTAATAAACTTTAACTTATTATTTATAGTTTACGCTATTTTTTAGATTTTATCCGTATAAAAAAGAATCTCTTCGATAAGAATTAACTGATTTTAATCGTACTGATAGTCAGTTTTAGTTTTCATAAAAAATTGTTATGTAGTTATACTTTAGTTGATATATTTCACAAAATATAGACATTCTATACACTTGGTTTAGTTGGGCTTTTGTTCTTTGCTTCACTTTTTTTATATATTTGTCTTTTTGAACGATAAGATAATCTCTTTTTTAGCTTTTAGCTATTTTATTAGCTCTTTATATTTTTTTGTCTCTCTAATCCTTAGACTCACCTCTTTATATAAATTAACTAACATTAGATAATAATTTTACTGTACTTCAATTATAGTAATTTTATCAATTACCAATCGTTTTAATTTCTGAATTTTTTTCAAGTGTAAGTCTTGACATAAATCGTTGAATATTGTTTCTATTTCTTGTTTACTTACTCCATTTATTGGAATCACATTTTTGATGTAACTATTTAAGACATCTTCAATAAATTTTATTCTACATCCTCTAGATTATGTTAATTTTAAAAATTAACTTTTTATGTAAATTATTTAAATATTAATTACATGTCATTTTATGACAAGCTATCTTGAGATAGATTACTTATTCTACACAGGGTAAATATATTAGTTAATTCATTTTTTTGATAAAATTTGCTAGTAGTTTAACCATAACAAATACAAGTTGTTATTTAGTATATTTTTCGGGTTAATTTAACAATTAATCAATGACGATAAGTTTTCTCTGAATTTATAATCATTGATTAAACTGAGTAAAGTATTTGATTCAAAAGTATAAATTAGGTAAAATATTGAATTTAGTATAATTTAACTCAAATATAAAATCTGCTATAACTGCTATACACGCAGCAATTATAACTTTTTATAAGCCCATTATTAGTAATAAGCTTATAAAAAGCTATAATCTATTCGAGGGTTTATTCTTCCTTAATAAAGACGTTCCCTTGACGTAAAATTATCCACCCTTTTTCTGTCCATTTTGCAATAGTTGAGGGAGTTCCACTTGCATATTTTTCTTCAGAAGTTAAGTTGCTATCATCTAGAGTATAAACATTAATAAAAGTTGCTGCAATCTCTCCCATAGTTTCTAAGGGAGGATGTCCTGATAGATTAGAACTAGTAGTAGCTAAACATCCCGTTTTTGCCAAAATTTCTTGGGCAGTTTTATGGTTAGGAATACGAATACCAATAGTACCTGAATTAGTAGGATTAATTATTGCTGGAACTAGAGGCGAAGCAGGTAATACTAAAGTTAATGATCCGGGCCAATAACGTTGAGCTGTTTGTTGCCAAACATCTAATTCTTGAGTAGTTCCTTTGACATATTGCCACAGATCTTCAGGAGATGCTCCCATTAAAATTAAGGGTTTGTCGGGGGAGCGTTTTTTAAGAGAGAAGATCAGGGAAGCACTTTCAGGTAAAACCCCCAGAGCAGGAACGGTATCTGTAGGAAAACTTATCACTTGACCAGTTTTTACGACTTTAATTAATTGAGATTTGCAAACTTTAGGCATTTTTTCCAAAAGTAACTACTATAAACTTGTTAGAGTTTTCTGAAAAACTCCCCTATTAGGTTGGTAGAATTACTCCATTTAAATTTACTTATTGTAATTGACTTATTGTAAATTAGCTTGAAGCAAATTAGCTGATAATAAATTTGTCTAAAATAAGTCTTCGCAAAATAAATTTGCTCTTTCTAAATTTACTTTATACACAAAGAATATCATTTAAATCCGCGTAGCTCAAATTTGTATAGATTAATTTACGTCTTGATAAATCCTTTTCTTTTACATCAACACCCTATAAACCAACCTCTATTGAGTCACGATAATAGGAGCGTTGAGATAACTGAGGGGAGTTCAATAATACTGAATGCAATTTTTATGACTATGAACATAGGAGTTTTGAGTCTAATAATTAGAGGGGCAAGTATAAGGTCTTTTTTGCTTTGTAATAGTAGGATTAACTTGTTTAGAAAAAAATCTATCAGATTGATGAGATTTAGTCCGTTTGCAGGTGTAATTAAATTCTTGGAGTTTGGCTACCGCTTTAGCAATTAACTGTTCCATTAACTGTTAATTATCTTTCGACAGACAATCAGAATGCCAAATAAATACCAAACTTCGATAAGCTTGGTTAATCTTTTTAAGGGATGCACTTATTCCTAATCCCAACACTCTGTAAGACTGTTCTACTTTTTTCATTACTACGCAAAGAGACTAACCAACAATAACACTAGTTTACAGAACGATTATAGCAGGTTAGGACATTGAACCGAAAGAATCAATGACTAACTCTATCAATTGTGATAAATCCTAATTGATAGAGAATGAGAATTAAAATACTAGAAAAAAGTTACGTCTGTAAAAGTTACGTCTGTATCAGACAGTGAGGGAATGAAAGTTGGGAATAAAAAGATTAATTATTAATAGGAGAATTAATCGTAAAAATTAATTTAATTGGTTTAAAATCTACTTTTAATTTATTACTATCTAATAGTTTATACCTGATTTATCGTGTCTTTTTTACGACAAATAAGAGTTTAAATTTTAACCCTAAAATAGATAAATACTTTACTAAATATTTATTCAGCTTGAGTAACATAGATTGCTCAAACAAACCACTTAATAATATTGCAGTGATTATAAAAAATAAAAATACCAATAAAAGGCGAGATATTAACTCGATAATATTGATATTAAAATCGATTAAAGAAAAAAATACAGAAGACAAGATAACATAGAATATATCGAACTCTTTTTCATAGAATAAGGTTTAGTTAATAAAGAACAAAACTCATACAATTTGATCTAAAAAACTAGTAGCATGATCAGAAAGATTAGCAGAAATAATTCTCACTTGATTAAAAGAGTAGAGTAGACTAATTATTAGTCTTTTCAGAAAACTAGAAAGTTAAAATATATTTTCTATTCTCTTCTCTTCAAAAGTAAATTTTACATTACAGGTACGGTATAACTATCGTTTCTTCATTACAACCTCATCTAGTTTCTATTCCCGAAAACAACAAAAGCGTATACCTGAGCAGGTATCATCTATAACTGAATCACAGAACAATTTAGCTAGGATGTGAAGATGATTAACTGGACCGATCAAAATCGAGGAAAGAGTTGGGTAACAAAATTATTTTGGGTGGGAGTTGTCATTACTCTAGCAATTTTCCTATTGAATTTCACTTTAATAGGGTTTGGGGTATACGGAGATGGGATAGGGTATTATACACCTCTACGTTCTTTGATTTTTGACGGTAATCTTCAAATTAATGACGAATATGAATATTTATCTCATTCTGTATCTAATTTTGGTGGTGGTGCTCGCGTAGATAAAGCTATTCCCCAATACAGTAAATATACTTTGGGTTTAGGATTAATGCTATCTCCCTTTTTTGTCCTCGGACATTTTGCAACTTTAATTGCAAATGCTTTGGGGGCAGAAATTGACCCGAATGGACTGACTTGGAGCTATGAATTATTCTACTGCCTAGGCAGTATTACATTAGGTATTGTTGGACTAATTTTTTGCTATAAAGCCGCTAGATTATTTTTTAGTCAGACCGCTTCTGTCTTAGCTGTAGCAGGTATTTGGTTTGCCTCTCCTTTGAGTTTTTACCTTACCCTAGAAGTTTCTATGTCTCATGCTGTTTCTCAATTTTTAATTTCTATTTTTCTCTATGTTTGCATTTCTACAGTTTGGGTAAAACAACGCCCTCAACAAATTTTATTAGGACTAGTTTTGGGATTGGCAGCATTTGTTCGTCCTCAGAATATTTTGTTTGCTATTGTTCCTATTATCATGATTGTCTGGAATATAATTAATGGAGTCATTAAAGCTAACAAAATTGGTATTAATAATCCCTGGACAAAGATTATTAAATTACCAGATATTACTTCATTAGCTGTCATAGGGTTGGTAGCTTGTTTAATGCAACTTCCTCAAATTTTTATCTATCAATGGCAGTATAGTAATTTCTTAAAAATTCCTTATCTGGAAGAAGGGAGCGCAGAAGGGTATGAGTCCAGCTTTAACTGGATTCAACCCCAAATTAGTAATGTTTTATTTTCGGGACATCGTGGGCTATTTTTTTGGCACCCTGTATTATTTTTAAGCATCATTGGCTTAATTTTAGCCTATAGAAAATCACCAATGTTAGTAACAAGTTTTTTACTGGTTTTTGGATTACAAGTTTATTTAGTTGCTTCTTGGTGGTGTTGGTGGCAAGGCTCAAGTTTTGGGGGAAGAATGTTTACAAATTGTAGTTTAATTTTTGTTTGGGGATTAGCAGCTTTTTGGGATAATTTATCCTGCAAGAGATCACGATTACTTGGAGTAGGGGTAACTCTATTTTTAATGGGATGGAATACCTTATTAATTCTACAATACGAATCAGGAATGATTCCTTCAGAAGATGCTGTTACCATCAGACAAGTTTTGCATAATCAATTGTTTGCGATTCCTTACTTTATAAATCATATTTTTAATCGTTAGTCATTAATTGATGATTCTTCAACCTAAAGATATTTGATTATTTACTTTAAATTGTTAATTATAACGGTAAATTTTAACCCTAGTGAATTAATGGTCAGTTATCATGTAAAATAAAATTTCAGTAACTTTTAATTGCAGATGTCTCCTGTTATCCCTTCTAAAAGCTTAGCTTGGTTGTATAGAGGAACTCATGAAATCTTCCCCCATCAACCCAATTCAGATAACTCTGAAGAAAACCTTGAACAATACCTAAAAAAGTGCGACCATCCCCTTAGGGTAAAGCTAGGAATTGACCCTACAGGTTCGACTATTCACTTAGGCCATAGTATTCCTTTTCGAAAGTTAAGAGCGTTTCAGGATGCTGGCCATACTGCTGTAATAATTATAGGAGACTTCACAGCACAAATTGGCGACCCGACAGGAAGATCAGAAGTTAGGAAGCAATTAACACCCGAACAGGTTCAGGAGAACGCTAGAAACTATTTAGAACAATTGTCTCCCATTCTTGATTTCGAGACCCCAGGACGATTAGAAATCCACTACAATTCTGAATGGCTAAAGGAATTAAATTTAACTAAAATTCAAGAATTATTAGCCACAATGACCGTGGGACAAATGTTAGCTAAAGAAGGATTTGCAGAAAGATTTAAACAAGAAAATCCCGTTTTTCTCCATGAATTTTTGTATCCATTAATGCAGGGTTATGATTCAGTGATGATCGATGCAGATGTAGAATTAGGGGGGACGGATCAAAAATTTAATATTGCTGTAGGAAGAGACTTACAAAGATACTTTGGAAAACCTCCTCAATTTGGTTTATTATTACCTATTTTAATTGGGACGGATGGCCATCAAAAAATGTCTAAATCCCTCAATAATTATGTTGGGTTAAAAGAAAATGCGTTGTCGATGTATTCAAAGTTAGAAAAGATTCCAGATACTTTGATTAGAAGTTATTTTGAGTTATTAACTAAATTACCTTTAGATAATTTACCTAAAAATCCAAGGGACTGTCAAAAACAATTAGGGATTGAAATTGTCTCTCAATTCCATGGAAAAGAAGCTGCTGTAACTGCCCAAAAAACTGCCGAAGAGTTAGTAAAAAAAAGGAATGGAACCTCGATAGATATCGTAGCTGAATATGACCTCTCTGGAGTAGAATTTCCTGCAAAACTATTTTATATTTTGAATGCTAGTGGATTATGTAGCAGTAGTGGAGAAGGAAGACGACAACTTCAAGGGGGTGCAGTTCGTTTAGATGGTGATCGCGTTACCGATGTTAACTTAAGTTTTGAAACTGTCGAAGAACTCCAAGGAAAAATATTGCAAGTAGGGAAGAAAAAATTTGTTAGGTTAATTTGAACGATTGACGTAAAATCTGGTTTTTATAGCTCCTTTGTCCTTCTTTATTCCCAAACTTTCTCGTCTCTTACCTATTTTATTACTTCTTAATATAAATAAGTTTCCAGAAATAAATCAAAATAGGATAGCTTCTGGATCAAATCAATTAGGAAATAGTTAAATAAAAAAAGCTTAACTTAAATATTTAGAGACTGTCATCTAGTTTTCTATCTATTGACATTCTACTTTAATCATAGATATGAGATTTTAATGGTTAATAGATAAAAGGTGAATTGAACTATACAGGTGCAGTTGCTCTCAATATAAAGGTTTATTAGCTCGTTCTCTCGGGCTATAGATTTTATACTTTAATATTCTTGATTTAGTACCTAAAATAGCGTTTTTAGGCAAAAATGCTGCAGCCAAAGAAGTCAAAGAAGTATTTAATCAAGAGATAAAAAAATAGTATCGAAAAGATGAGAACAAGTGAAAGTATTTTAATCATTTCACTTGTATAGATTAATCTACATTTACCAAGATAAAATTAAGTGTCATATTTATCTATACTTGTCTACTTAACACATCCCTTCTGTCTCAGAAGTAACAACTTTGTAGTTCACCAGTATGAGAACTTACATTAATTAATTTTTGGAGATGTGTAACATTTTAGAAAAATAAATGTAAGTTTTTGGAAAAATTCTAGAGATTCATTCTTTCTCCAGAATTTCCATTAAATTAATTAATAACAGCTTGTTCTAAAGAAATAGGAGAAACTCCTGCTAAATTTAAAATCTTAGGAATCAAATCTTCGCGTTTAACAGCCATAACATGAACTCCTTGACATAATTCTCTAGCCAATTGCACTTGTTCGGCAGCAATTTTAACTCCTTCTTGCAAAGCATCATCCGCATTAGCCAACCTTTGGACAGTTGTTTCAGGAATTTTTACTCCAGGAACATTACGGTTAATAAAATTAGCATTTTTAGCTGATTTCAAGAGAAAAATTCCCGCCAAAATTGGTTTACCAGTTCCTGCAGCTATTTGGTTCATAAACTTATCTAATTGCTCAAAATCTGTAATTAATTGACTCTGAAAAAATTGTGCTCCTGCTGCTAATTTTCGTTCGAATCTTCGTTGTAAGCCAGACCAACTGGGGCATTGAGGATCAACTGCTGCCCCAGCAAATAAATCTAGAGGATCATCGGGAAGAGATTGATCATTAAAATCAACCCCACGATTAAGATTATCAATCATTTTGAGTAGCCGAACAGATTCTAACTCAAATACTGCTCTTGCTTTTTTGTGATCGCCTGCGTTAACTGGATCACCAGTTAACGCCAGAACATTGCGTAATCCTAGAGCATAAGCCCCCATTAAGTCTGCTTGCAGGCCAATTACATTGCGATCACGGCAAGCCATCTGACAAATAGGTTCTATTCCATATTGCAACAACAAGGCTGAAGCTGCCATGGAAGACATTCGCAAGACAGCCCTACTCCCATCAGTTACATTAACCCCATGAACTCTCCCTTTAAGTTTTTGGGCCATCTCTATCATACGGACAGGATTTCCTCCTTTGGGAGGAGTCACTTCTGCAGTAATTAGAAATTCTTTGTTTTGAACAGCTTGTCGAAAACGATTGATCATGAGAATAGTGACGAATAGAATTAAGGGTTTTTATGTAGTTTTTAAAAGGAGACTAAATATCCTAAAACTACTTTAACTCGTTCTAAAGTTTGGTTGGCAACGGCTTCAGCTTTTTCTTTTCCTCCTTTCAAAACCGATTCTAAATAGTCTTTATTATCCATAATTTCTTGATATTTTACTTGAATAGGTTTAAGAGCTTCTACTGTTGTTTCACTTAGTATAGGTTTAAATTTTCCCCACCCCATTCCTTGACATTCAAAAACTACTTGTTCTTTTGTTTTCCCTGATAATAAACCGTACAATTTTAATAAGTTGTTACATTCAGGACGTTCTAGATTGTCAAATTCTAAACCTTGAATAGGGTCAGTTTTGCAGCGTTTAATTTTTTTATTGATTAATTCGGGAGGGTCTAATAGATTTATGCGACTCATATCCGAGAGATCAGATTTGGACATTTTACGCGTACCATCTGTTAAACTCATAATTCTCGCACCTTCAGTTCTTATTAAAGGTTCAGGGACCTTAACCACAGGGTTTTCAGGAGTCGCAAATTGATCATTTAAACGGGTGGCAATATCGCGGGTTAATTCTAAATGCTGTTTTTGATCTTCTCCTACAGGAACGCAATCAGCATCGTACAGAAGAATGTCAGCAGCCATCAATACTGGGTAGTCAAGTAAGCCAACACTAACGTTCTCCCCTTGTTTAACTGCTTTTTCCTTGAACTGTATCATTCGTTCTAGCCAATTGAGAGGGGTAATACAGTTTAGTAGCCAAGCCAGTTCGCTATGGGCTGTTACATGGGACTGGACAAAGATAGTCGCGTGTTCCAAATCGATACCACAGGCTAAGTAAAGAGCGGCAATCGTATAGGTATCCTGGGCTAAAGTTTGAGGGTCATGTGGAATCGTAATGGCGTGTAAGTCCACTACACAGAAAAAATTATCGTAATTTTGCTGAATCTGTACCCAATTGCTAATTGCTCCTAAATAGTTACCTAAATGTAGATTTCCTGTGGGTTGAACCCCTGATAATACTCTTTGTTTGCCCATTTTTGATTATGCTGTTAACGGTTATAGCTTATTCTTCATCATAATAATTATCTACAACTCGAAGGCATGCCTAAATTCTTAAACTGAAACCCTGTCCCTATCATTTAGGTACCTTAATCGTCAAAGACAAAAATATACACAGACCAAAGAAAATTACTTGGTAGTTAAAATATTAGGGAAATCAATTCTCACTCCCCTAATTGATTGATTTATCACCCTGTTTGTTTATTTAGATCTTAACGGCGGTGATTATGTCACTCTATAACGCTGGTTAGTGGCATTATGGCCACTAACCAGGATCAGCAAGCCTAAAGCAACCAAAAGTGCATTGAAAATAGGCGTTGTCTCCACTGTTTAGAAACCATTACGACCCCATACAACCATTGCTAGAGACCAGGTAAACAAAGCTAAAATACCAACCCAACCGAGAGCTAAAATATCCATAGTTGTTTATGTCTGTGACTAATGCACTTGTTCAAAATTACAGATTCTATAATACTTCTATTAGGTGAAGTTGTGGAAGATCATGGGAGATAAATGTCGGACTTAGAATGTCTTAAATCGCTCAAGACAGGGAGTTTAGGATTGATCACTTTTACGGAAATTACTAGATAGTCAGGATAATTAATTACTTTTTTCTTAAATTAGACTCCTTAAAATTTTTAATAGTGAAGTTAAAATTGCCAATCACTTTGTTGAGTAAATTTTCGTATGTTATTACTTACTGTTACATTATTTGCTTCAATAACAATTCTTATCTCAAAGATTAGATAGTTATAGCTTTTAAGTTAGTTTAGAAATTAATTCTCGTAAAAATGTCTGCAAATTTGATTAAACTGAGTTTAATCAAATTTGTTAGCAATCAAGAGTATTCTTTAAATTTATAATTACTCGTTTTTATCTTAATTTTACTTCTTATCATTCAGTAATTATATTTTTTACTTAATTTTCAAGATTGATTCGATTGAAAACTATAGACTTTTTAAAATCTTCTTAACTAGAAGATGAAATAATTTAAAATTTTTTATAATTTAACTAAACTACATCAACAGAGGATAACGCATTTCTAACAGTTTTACTATCATGAAGATTAACCACTTATTCTTCTTCAGAAGAAAAGACTCTCGTACTTAATATATCAATTATCATTGATATATTAACATTATTTTTCTCATTGTATTTTATGACAGTTTCACCCAATCTTTAATCCCTTTAAATTTCTATCCTATTGGATTTAAATATAAAATTATTGCTCTTTTTCTTGTTATGGAAAGAATTTTTAGGTTGCAGTTCGAATCTGAAAGTTCTCGCTTTTCTAATTATGTTAGCTGAACTTTGAGACAAGCTAATATCTAGAAACTACTTTTTTTTAACTATTTTTCTATTTTAGACTTATTTAAGTCTATCTACTTAATATTTATGGAACCAATTTTTTAAAAGTCTTCGTAGTACACAAATGAGACACACTCATTAGTTTGTCCTAAAATACACGAAAAATCTTGCTGAGTTATGAGCAAGATTTAATTACCCACCATCTGCTGTACTTTTTCTTGTAATTTACTATCTTGGGATATGATAGTCTCAATCTGCCGAAAACGCTTGATTGCTAATCCCTGAGACTGGATCACGCGCTCTTTTTTTTGTTCTGTATTGACAATAATTTCTTCTACTTCACTTACGGTTTTCTGGAATTTCTCTAGTTCTTCTAGTGAAGCCTGAACTCCAGCTGCATAGTTATAGTTATTCTGACTTTGTCCAATTTCCATAAATCGCTCGTAACTTAGTCCCCCTTTTTTTATTGCCATTGCCATTTTTTGTTGGGTTCTATAGTCAATTGCTTGAAATTGTTGTAGTACCTGAGCAAATTGTCTCAGTTCTAAGGGGCTAATTTCTGAATGCTCAGCTTCAAAAAACTGGGTGGTTCTAGCTTCAATTTGACCATGGACAGGCAAAGATACAGATAAGTACAAAACTCCTGCAACTCCTCCGACTAGAATTAGTTTAAGCATTAGATAAATTCACTTTATTGATTGTTGAGAAATATATAAAAGTCCCGATTTTCTTCAAACGTTAACACAGTCATCCTAAAAATTGCAAGTCACTAGCTTGTGATCAGTTGTATTGTCGAGCTATGATGACTATATGTCAAATTTTTGAGATTGTAATCTCCGATGGTATGGTTAATTCCTAGATTTAGGTCCTGATAAAATTGTATCGCTTGTATTGCTAAAATTTTATTATCTATATCTAGTTCGTCTTCTAGTCAATCTTGATGACACTGTTGTTTAAGGGAAAATTTCATATTACTTATTCGTGATACTTCTTGCCCAGCGATAGAAATTTGTTTGGATAAATCAGCTGTTGGATAAAACCGCTGTCCTAGGGTGACATTATTTAATGAGGAAGGAAGATAACTTTTAGGCTATCACCAGGATCATTATTTACCACATCCCCTACCGATGTAATTAACTTAATAATCCGCTTAGCTATTAAATATTCTGAAGTAAATTTACCACTTAAAATCAAAGTAAGAAAGTAAGAGGGACAACATCTAAATTGAGATCATATTTGAGACTTTTATAAAGAGTAATGATGTGTAAGCTATTCAAATCTTGACGTTTGTATTCATAAACGCGCTTAACTTGAACATCAAATAAAGAAGTCGGATCAACTTAAATTCTCAATTTTGTTTGGATGTAATTAGCAAAATAACGTTTTACTGTGCGCTTGACTGCTCGCTATTGATGACAAAAAGACAGATCATCTATAAACTCTTCTAATTTCCGTAATTCATTGAGATGTTTAATCTAATTTTTACAGATTTTTTCTTTAATCAATTTGGTTAGTCTGGGGTTACTTTGAACCATCCAACGACTAGGAGTGATTTCGTTAGTAACGTTTATAAATTTTTCGGGGAACAATTTATGAAAATCGCATAATACGGTTTCTCTAAGCAATTCTGAATGTAGGGATGCAACACTATTAATCATATGGGAACCAACACAAGTTAAATTAGCCATACAGACATATTTTTTCCCTACTTCTATCGATAAGAGAAGGATTAGACAGTTTTTCAGCGTTACCTAAAAATTTAATTTGGACACGCTTGAGAAATTATTGATTAATTTCGTAGATAATTTCCATAAATCGAGGAAGTAATCGACTAATAATACTCAATGGCCATTTTTCTAACACTTTAGGTAATAGAGTATGGTTGGTATAACCAAAAGTATTTTAGACGGTCTCCCAAGCTTGAGCTTAATCATAAATTATGAATATCTACCAACAACCCATTTACTTAGCTGCTTTCACAGCAGGATGGGTATCATTTAGTTAAGCTACCCATTGTGCATTAAAATTATCTAAGTTGGGGTTTTCTCTCAAATGAATGCAAATCATATCCTGTAGAGAACAGGAGATAAAAAATATTGCTGTTGTAGCCGTCATTTTTTCCCTTGAATTGGTTCATCTTTAGGATAAAGAACTTTACTGATGTTTTCCGAATTAACCTTCCTATTGCTGCTCCGTAGTAGTATCCTAAGTTAAAGCGTTGAAACTTAAAGAATTTACAGGCTTCTGATTTCCCTAACTGTAGGGTGTTTGCTGTGTTAACTTTGTACCCTAAAACCGGGGTGTCGTAAGGAATTCCTTTAACCACATGGTCAAAATTCAATAGACTCGGTAGGTTTCATACTCATCAGTATAGAGTTTTGTATGACCTTCAAAATTAACGGTAACTGAGGCTTCAGGACGGGCGACTTCCCAGAGATTACCATGTTGTAGTTATTTATTCAGTAATTTAAACTTGCCAAGCGTCGCGAATTTCTTCGTTAAAATCCCAAATTAGTAGCGAATTTCATAGCCAATAGCTGGAATTTCTAGACTTAATAAAGAGTCCATGTAACAAGCAGCTAATCTCCCTAATTCCCCATTCCCTACTCCTGGCTCTTTCCCCGAATACATTAATTCTCGAAAATTTATTTATAATTTTTCTACTGTTTGGCGAATATATTTTTCAACGTCTAGGTTAATAAAATTGTTACTTAAAATGGGGACTAACTAGAAATTATGCTAATAGGTAGCAGACGACTTTGACATTTTCAAAAATTAATTTGGACCGTATTCAACCAACGTTGAAGGAGATAATGACGGACAGTATAAACCAATGCCATATAAAAATTATTTATTGTCGCAATAGCTGACAATGTTCTCTAACATATGAAAAATATTATCGAGGAGCGCTTATCGAAGAGTTTCTATCTCTAATCCAGTGTGCTTATTTTCTATCGCGGATTCTCTCTGTAAAGATGCATTCATTAGTCTTTTGTTATCTTTTTTATTAGACGATACATGATTCTCAGTTTAAAATGTGTTGTTTCTAGAATGTTCTTGAAGAAATCTCTTTCTCCTTATTAAACTTAAGGAGAAAGAAAAATGTACGTTAAATTATTAAATATTTATTTCTAAATTAATGATTGAAAATTCGTATTATTGATAAATATACTGACATACTTCCCAGTCAAATCAAAAACGATAATGGTATAGTATGCCAATGAAATGTTGGTAAACTCAAACTAGATTTAGTTTTTCATGAGTTTGAGGACTTCTCGTTGTAGAGAAGGATTATTTTGAACTTTAGTGGCGATCGCATTGAACTCCTGGATGGTAAATCCTTGAGATTTGACCAGTTCCCGTTGTCTGAGTAGATCTTCTTGGGCAATTTTTTTGACTTCGGGAAAAACGTTCTCGAACTTTTTAAGATCTTCATCTGAGAAGTTCCCTATAGACGCTCCTGTGTCACTCTTTTCTTGAGCAATTTCTCGAAAACGTTGTCTGCTTAATCCTTCACTTTCGAGGACTTTAAGCATTTTCTGTTTAGTTTCTTGGGCTAGACTCCGTTGTTTTTTGACAATTAGAGCGAATTTCTCCAAGTCTTTTACAGTGGGATTTGTAGAAGTTTGAGCTATCGTATATCCCTCAGTTATCTGTTTAAATGCACTTCCTAATACATAGTTCTCAGTTTGACTCCACGTTGGAAGTCCTCCTACTCCCAATAATAAAGGTAACACTCCGATAAACTCTCCCAAAAGCAGTTTTTGAAACATTGTATGATTTCCTTAAAAATATAAATTTGTGGCTATCCGTTAATCTCAGATAGTTCTTTTGTCCTCTATTCATGGATAATGGAAAGAGTTCTATTGATTTTAACAACTCTTGGTTCAAAAAAAGAGAAAAGATGTAGAAAAGTCAAAAATATTTTTATTTTTTCTTAGTTTGATCTTATTGAATAAATCTTCTCTTACATAAAAGACCACTCCTGTTACAAATTAAATAAATCATTTATCATTATCTAGTTGAATAGATTATCTAGATTACCGTAGTTTTATCCTGAATTTATAATCTCAGGCTAATTCAATATATTTGATCGATATTTTTAATGTTAATATCAACCAATTTAGGATAATTAAATTTAGTTAATATCTGTTATCTATCTATTAGTAGATATTTATAATTTAGTCATTAATAAATTTTATTCTGAGAAACCCTCTTGATTTTCAAAGCAAAATTTAAGCATCAGATTCAATGCCTGTTATTTTAATAAAATTAATGGCAATCTGAATCAAAATAATTTTTAAAAACACTTTGTCAACAAGTATTTAGAAATTTTTTATATTTTTTTAGCTCTGATACAGGAAGATAACTTTACTTCCTAGAGCTAGGATTTAAATACCCTGGTTAACAGTAATAAAAATATTTATTTGTTAAACTTTAAGGTCTTGCAGAATCAATCAAATTTGACAGTTCTACTAAACTTTAGATAATAGGGTAGCATTGCTAACCCTAGAAAAGGACTATAAAGAGCTAAAATTAGTTAATACTCCATAAATTCCCCAAATAGCCATCGCTCGTAGATAATGACATACACGAAAAGTTCCGACAGCCGTTATGGCTTCAGGCGTACGAAATTGTAAGCCATTTTCATACACTTGTTTAACCACTACTTCTGTTAACTTCAATGCCTCATCTCTGCGTCCCATTTGTACTAGAAATGCCGCTAAGCCAAAGTTAATTCCTGTCCACACTTCCTGGGGATGAGTTGAACTAGGATCTTCAGGAGTTCCATCGGGCTTCATGCCATTTGCTGCCCCATATTTTCCTTCTTGAAACTTCAAAAAACAAGCATCATAAACCTTGTTTAAGGTTGACTCGATATATTGATTTTCAACTATGTCAGGCAATCCCAATAAACGGGCATAAAATTGACCACACAATTGATCTGCCATTACCACATTAGAACCACTTTCACTGTCGAGTTGATAGTATTCTCCATTCCATAGAGTTTTATGATAAATTGACCGAGATTGTTGTAACCAATAGTTGTAATTTTTGAGATAATCACTGACCAGTTTTCGTTCTGACTCTAGATTTATTGGAGAATTTTCTAAGAGAATCTCACCTATTTTAATAGCCGCTTCCAGGGCTGCTATCCACAACCCGCCACAATAAGCACTTATTCCTTGTAATTGCCAATCATCAAAGGTTTGATCAGGTGCACCGGAATTTTCGGGTATACCATCACCATCTAAATCAAAGGTTTTTAAATAGGCTAAAGTTTCTGCAATTGCCGGCCAACATTTTCTTAAGAATTCTTTATCTTTGCCTGGTGTTAATAAATAATCTCGATACACTTGCAAGACAAAATCACTGCCTAAATCTTTCCATAAATTACAATCTTGATAGCTAGTATAATTGGTTTTTTCCCAGGGATGTTCATTAGGAGCGCCTAAATCATGAGGAGTTGCCCCTTTGGCTTTTCTAATTGCTTTTGCCTGGTTGTAACCAATAATTCTAGGGGTGTCATCATAGGTGGGAATTGCTCTAGCAAATGCTTCTAAAACTGACTTTTCTATACTTGGCCAAAGCATCATTAATCCAAAGGAACCATACAATCGAACATCCAGACTTTCATACCAACGATAGTCTAGACATTCAAGTACACCAAATTGCCCAATTGGATCATTTTCTGAGGCGGCTGTCCATAAAGTTCCTCCATCAGTAAGTAAATATAATTCATTCAATAAAGCCATTTTAAACCAGTCGGGCAAGTCGTTCCTTTCAATAATAGGACACTGCCATTCTTCTATCCTTTTATGCCAAACATTAAAATCTTTTAAAGCTGTTCTAACTATTGCCCAACCGTTCTTACCATTGCGATCAAAAAAGTCAGTGTAGCGACGATAATATTCTACTCCTTGAGTAAATTCTGTGACAGGAAAATCCCAGGCTAAAATAAAGGGAATTTTCTTAGTCTCCCCAGGACGAATAGTAAACCGGATAGTCATGGCCGCGGCAATTTGTTCTCCAGGTTCGGCTGGGGTTTCGTCTTCGATATCTGGTAAAGATCCATTTAGAGAAAAATCGTCCCAAACTTCTGAACCATCTCCCTTCGGATTCCATTTTCCTAGATAAAAAACCTCGACACTGGGATTAGTCACACTAGCAATGCAAATTTGTCCTTCCCCTTCTCGCACTTGAGTCTGGAGTTGAATGTGGTTGAGGATGAACCCAACACTAAAGTTATCCCGCACCCATTGATTAAAATTCCCCTCACTCTGTTCCCATCGGGGTTGATATCTATATTCAGGGCTACCATCGTCTCTAACGCTAATTTCAGGAGATTTAATAGTATTTGTAAACCATCCTACAATGTTCTGCCATGTTAACATGATGCTGAGGGTAATAGGTTTGTCCGTGGGGTTGTGAGCAGTCCATTCAAAGATAGCTAAAGGGTAGCTCGTTTCCTGATAATTATTCGGAATAATTGGAGAAAATTGCTCACAAACTAGCTTAATTTGAAATACACCTTTGTATTCGTACCAACTGCGAGGATAAAGGGCGTGATAAGTCCCTTTTTCCGTAGGATACCAATTCCAAGTTGATAAAGTTCCATCTTCGGGAGGTTGGGTACACAGAGCATAAGCTTGAGAATTTTCCTCTTCGGATTGTTCAAAGACGCTAAACTGACAAGCGGGAATACTACCGAATGTATGTTCACCCCCATCAAAATGCCAGAGGTTGAAGTCACCATGGGGGGAACGGCCAATGCAACCAGCGCCGAACCCACCGAGAGGCATCCCATGGTTTGGCCCATCGTCTAAATTACTAACTCTTCGTACTGTGTAAGGTTTATCCCATCCTTTGCCGATAGGACGTTTCCAAGTACAAGGAGGAATCTTGGGAAGAGGACATGGTGTTTTCATAAAGTTTATCTTAACTTGTTAAAGTTATGTTCTGAATGCTATTAATCGGCTATAAATTTCAACATCTATAGTCAAAGACAAACTGGAAAAGAAATCCGAACATACTTGATTAGTTGATGAGAAAAATGTGGGATAAAGGTTTAGAGTCTTTTGTCCGAAGCTCTAAAAGTACTTTCTCCTGGAACGGTCTCCACTAGTCATTTAGACAATGAATAGCTTTTGATGGCCATTGTAACAAACCTATAGATTATTAAACTCTTATCCATCAGACAAAATGACTAAACTTATTTGTAATTTTTTTATAACAAACAATATATTTCTAATTGTGGAAAATACTTTAACGATTAAAGACATTTGTCTAAAATAAATGGAATATTCACCAAAAATGTGCCCATTTCGCCCTTTATTCCTCAAGTATTGAGAATAACTCTCAAGCAATTTGATCAACTAATAGCAATTGAACAACTTGCCTAACTAGAGTAAAATGAGATCAGAGGGGTAATTTTCAGTCCTACGGGTGGAAAAATTGGATGAAAAATTTAAATTTATATATTTAAGCTTGTAATTTAGAGTCGTTAGACTAGGTTAAAAAATACTTTTTATTCTTCTACCGTGCTTATTCTATTTGACGATGTTAAGCGTTCAAATTCTCAATATCAACAAATATTTACCCGATTATTTCTGATATGATGATTGGATGAGTCAGTCCTATCAACTTAACAAATAGGCGATATAAAGATTAACAAGCAAAGAGTCTGGAGTATCTAGACCTGGATTAACTTTAGATTGAAGTAAGATTTTATAAGTTCGACAATTCACTAAGTAAAGATGATAATTACCACTGAAGTAAGCTGATTAATTTACTCAAGTAAAAAGAATATTAAATATACTTAATTTACTACAAGTTGGTAGTGATTGGATTTTACTACTACTTTTTTTCGAGTAAATTATTATATGTATAATATGCAATTTTCTTTAAAAAATTAATTTTATCTAAAATAGAATTCAAGATAGATTCTATTCTTTTAAATCTTTTTTAAAGAATCAGGAATTAACTAGGAGTTAAGTAATTTTTTAAGTTGTGTCGATTTTTAATATTGTCTTTCTATGTATTTAGTTTATTTATAAGTTTAATATTTAAATTAAATACTTTTCATGAAAAGTTAATGATAGTTATCTTATTAAAAATTTTTGCAATCATTCGGTATCTAAAGTTATTTCTCTTGCTCTAAACTCTCTTTTTGTTTGCAACAGGTTCCTAATTTATATTCTCAGGCAACTACAAAAATATTTTGTAGTGTACTAGTGTAGTAATACTATGTAAATTTATCATTTTTTTTATCTAATCTCCTTTTAACTTAAGTCTTAGAGTTGTATTTTGAAAATAAAAAAGTATGTGAACCCAATCTCAATAATACAGTTATATTGTCGTTTTTTAAATATAAATATCTATCATTTTTATTATTATTAAATTTATCAGTTCTAATTTTATATCAAGTAAGTATTTTGTTAAACATTGAGTGTAATGTAACACTACATAAGTTTAGTAAACTACATCTAGTTTTATGATGCCATCTTCTTTTTTTTTAACCTTACAAAGAAATGATGTTGTATTTTAGTTGGTATTCAATTGCTTATATTATCCTTTTTATTTTCATTATTATTGAATTTATATAAGAAAAGACATTGATAGTCACTTGTCCAATGTAAGTCAATAACTGAGTCACTACCAAGACAGTTAAAATTTTTTTTATTAAAAAATACAAGAAAAGATAGATATTGATTATTTAAAATATTTTAATAAAAGATTTTACCATATCGATAACTCGTTCCATTTAAATATTTGTCAAAATAAAAGTACTTTTGAATATGAGGGTGATATAAACTTTCTACAATATTTTTAGTCTTAAAGTCATGAAATATCTTCTGTATAAGATATTTGATTAATTTTCTCTTCTAGTTAGATTAGTTTCTACGGCTATAATTATTATTTATATATTTATATAACTTAATTTTTTATATTTCTATTTATCAGTTTTAATTAGTCAAATAAATATTTAATTAATTTAGTTAGTTAGTTACTTTTTTTCTTTAAACCTTATTTCCTATATGTTCAGGGTGAACCCTTTTAGTCTTTTTTAGACTGAGCCTTATAAATAAATAGTTAATGATTTCGATTTTTGTATTTTAAATATTTTTTATTATCTCATGAATTTAATTATTTTAAAGTTAAACTTTTTAAGTCATGAAATTTATATCAAAACTATGCTATGCAGTCATTCTATGAATAGACTATTATATTTTAGTAAGGTAGAAATATTTTTTTAAAAAACTTTAAGATAATACTTCAAGATAATTTAATTGTAATTGTATTTATTGCATAAATATTTCTAATAGTTGCATTTTTTAGTTCAATAAGATTTGATACTTTACATCTAAAATAGATGATCTATTGACTACCTTTACTCTTTTTTAAAAGACAAGCATATAATAATATCTAGTTAACTGAATAAGTTAAATAAAAATTAATGTTGAACACTAAAAATAGTAGATCAGCTTGTGTTAGAAAACAATTAGATACCAAATTAATTGCTATGTTTTTAGATAGACTTAATAAAGTCTAAACTTAGATATATAAGCTAATTACCTAGATTATATATTTAAGTTTGACAGATTGTCTTTTGACGAATATTGGAGATCATTTGTAAGATAAACTTCGCTAATATACTTAATCATCTAACGTTACCTATGGATTCAACAGTCGAAAAAAAAAAGCTCGTTTCTGTTCAACCCACAGGCTTTTGTAATCAACAAAAAACTGCCCTTATCTCTATTGGTATTACCCCGACAGGCTATATCTCGATTGGCATTGCGCCCATGGGTATTATTGCTATTGGGATTGTTCCGATGGGAGTAATTTCATTTGGGGCAGTGGCTATGGGAACTGTTGCCACAGGAGCGGTTTCCATGGGAATAGCGGCTTTTGGAGTCGAAACTATGTCTCTCTTAAATTTAGAACGGTCACAACTAGGATCTGTAGAAATTAAGTACAAACCTCACAATCACAATAATTACGAAAACCATAATCATTCGAGTTCTGAAAGTTCAACACCTAATACACTTAAGATAAACCATTAATTTTCTGGAAATTCTACGAGCCACGGATTAACCAAGTGGATTAAGGAAACCAAATCTGGCTCTAGACCATCTATCTATCTATATATTCGGAGCTAGGCCATATTGCCATTCTTTTATGAATAACTTTAATCCTCCTCAGATGCCCTTAGACAGTAATTTAGAGCCAAAACATAGTTCTGACTACCTGAATCAGACTGATCTTTTTAATCCACAAATTTGCCAAAATAAAGCTACAATCGAAGTTAATGAACCATCTCTCCCTACATCTATAGAAATCTCAGTTACGCCTGAGAACGACCCAGCCACCAGTCGAGATTGGTTTAACCTAGCCCGAAAACTAAGAGAACAAAATCGGGAACTACTTGAGAGTATCGTAAAATTAGAACAATCTCTAGCTGAATCTCAACAACAGTTACAAGAACAAGGACAACAAGCGCGTCGCAACGATTTCCTTATTACCCAGAAAACTGCCCAAGTTGATGCTATAAAAGCACAATTTCAAACTGCTCAAAAGCAGTTTCAACAACAACAACAAGAGTTAAGTACCCTTCAAGAAAAGTTGGTAACGACTCAATCCCAATTAGCTCATGTAGAACGTCAATGTACCCTGCTTAAGCAACGTTATCGAGAAAAAGCCGATAGACTAGATCATAGTCAAAAACAGGTCGAAGAATTACAAATTAGGTTGCAACGACAACAACGATATGCCCTGCAATATAAGGCAGCTTTAGATGAATGCTTAAGTAAGTCTACTAAAAAGCAGGCTCAGCTTTCAATAGATTCTCTTAGTTCAGCTAAAACTTTTACTCCTAGAATAACTTCCATTAAAACCTGGTCAGAACAACTCACAGCACAAAAAGCATCAGGGTCAGTTTCAGCAGCGCCAGAAATACCTGAAGTGGTGAAACAAATAAAGACTGACACACAGGAAATACTCAGTCAAGAAGGCCCGCAATCAACATTAGCTAATGTTGCTCCCAAAACTGTTGCTAACCATGATAGTCATTCTCACAAAATGATTACTTCAACACCTAAAGAATTAGCACTACAGCCTCCTGTTACTTTTAGTTTCGATATTGATTGTAACAAACCTCATGATAAAGCTAAGATTGACTTACCTTCTTTTTTATCTAAACGACATTAGAAGTAGTTGTCAACTCCAACGTTAAAATTATTTATCTTTGGTTGTAAACTGTTTTGAGAGTTAACGAATCAGGTGATTGACGCTATAATTGGACCCAATAATTCCGATAAGCCAACTGAAATTATGGATCGACGCTCTTTTCTCAAATCAATTCCTGTGGGATTAGCAGGGACAACCTTTAGCTTAAGTTTTCCTTCGCTATTAGCAGCTATTGGTAAAGAAAATCATAGTGAATGGGATTACCGACATCCTGAACGATGGGGAGAAATTTCTGAAGAATACCGTGTTTGTAACATTGGAAAACAACAATCACCTATTGACTTACAATCTCCTATTGAATCTCAGCTTAGAGATGTAGAAATTTTCTACAAAGAAATTCCCCTGCGCATTATCAATAATGGTCATACCATTCAGGTTAATAGTGTACCAGGGAATTTTATTATCGTTGATGACCAAAAATTTGAGCTTTTACAATTTCATTTCCATCATCCTAGTGAACATACTGTGAATGGAAAAAACTACCCGATGGAAATTCATTTAGTTCATCGAAATCAACAGGGTTCCCTTGCTGTTTTAGGAGTTTCTCTTAAACAAGGCCAAGAACATCAAACTCTTCAGTTGATTTGGGATAGTATGCCATCTAGAAAAAGTGCCGAAAAATTAATTTCTGATTGTTATATTTCTCTAAATAGACTGTTACCTACTAACTTTGATAGCTACCGATATTTTGGTTCCCTGACTACTCCTCCTTGTTCTGAGATTGTCTATTGGATAGTGTTTCGAGAACCGTTGGAAGTTTCTTTAAGGCAAATTCAACAATTTAAACAAATTTTTCCCTTAAATGCTCGCCCAGTTCAACCGATTAATCGTCGTTTTATTTTAAATTCTATCTAGAAACCGGTTGAACAAACTCTCTAAAGTACCCAGACGAATTATGACTAAGACCGGTAAGTTTTGGACCTAAATCATGAGTGAAACTAAACATAGTAAGAATGGCATTAGGAAAAAATATAGCTAAGATACAACCATTTTTTCTTGACTTCCTATTATTAAACGTTGAGCTGAAGTTTTCTATCGATGGACAACCCAGGGAGTTTAGCTCGAAGACATTATGGTCAACACTTGAGAATAATACGCTTCATCGATCTTGTCTTCGATTACTGAAAAATTCAACAAAACTAGCTTATAAATTAGTGAGAAACTGTCTTAAATAAGATGGTGGTCAGCCTCCACATGCTTCATCAGTTCTAGAAAAGAAACTAGAAAATTAGACCGCGGTTCCCCATAATAGTGCTCTAGTTTTTTATTAACTGTCTCCAAGTTATTGCTTCTTATAATCTGCTTTGCTATGCGTCTACAAGTAGTTTGAATTACTTAGTAAGTTTATCATAACAATACGGCAACTCATTTATGATGGAGGCGAATTCCTAAAAAGACATCATATAGAAAACTCCAGAAATTTTTTCCTTCCAACAGACCTAAAGATTGATCACAGCCCTTGGCGTCTAAAAGAAGTTTGGTAGCATTATAGGCTGACTCATACTTGTACCAGGGAATAGATGGCCATAAGTGATGAACTAGATGATAATTCTGTCCAAAAATTATCAGATTTAAAATAGAACTAGGGTAAACTCTCGCATTTTTCCAGCGATCACGTTCTTTAAAAGGACGATGGGGAAGATAGTCAAAAAATAACCCCAAAGCAACTCCCACCACCAAAGCAGGAACAAACCAAAAATGCATTAAATAATCGA
Source organism: cyanobacterium endosymbiont of Epithemia clementina EcSB (assembly GCF_029919255.1). Lineage (GTDB taxonomy): Bacteria > Cyanobacteriota > Cyanobacteriia > Cyanobacteriales > Microcystaceae > Rippkaea. The sequence continues at coordinate 275,431 of NZ_CP123991.1, forward strand.
TAAATCCGAAATGAATACCCAAAAAAACTCCCGTAAATAGAAATAGTCGGCTCAAAAACCATTCTAATAACTCATACTTGCGCCACAGACGACGTTTGAAGAAAAAAACTTCGTGATAGAAAAAACGAGCAGCAATCATCCATAGAGGTCCTCCGGTAGAGACAAAATGATCAGGATCATTGTTAGGATCATTAACATGAGCATGATGTTGTAGATGTACCCGTGTGAACACGGGAAAGGCAAACCCTAGCATTAGCGCACTACCGTGGCCCAAAATGGCATTGAAAATCCGATTATTATGGGCAGCATTATGGGAGGCGTCGTGAATAACTGTTCCTGATAAATGAAGGGCGAGAACATTAGAAAAAAAACAAATCCAATTAGACCATCCCCATAACCAATAACCGCAGGTTGAAAGACTAATCAGTAAGAGTGCGCTAAAAAACATTAAGACATTAGGGTTAAACCCACCTGGTGTTCTGAGATATTCTTTGGGGATTGTCAGCGGGGTCTGAGCTGACTGCATTTTGTTGCTTACTCCTTTGTCAATGTAATATCCATCCTTAGATAGTCCATAAGACCACCTCATTTTAATAAAGATTCGTGATATCATGACATCTTTATAGAATAAAGGACGAACAATCATTGATCATAAAGCATAATCTTTAGAGGGAATACCATTTCATCATGTTTTGCTCAGATTTTTTCGCTATCGATGGGAAAAATATTCTATACAGTTTAACTTTCACCTCTGGAATAGATTGGGTTTTAAGTAGGTTCCGACAGAAAATTGTTCTTGTATCGACGCTTTATTCAAGAGAATTTAATATTAACCAATAAAGGTAATTTTCTAAAGTTGTTTAAATAAACAGCAATTTAATTAATTTCAAAAATTGAGTTTGTCTCTTGTAAGGTTGTTATAATTTTAAAAAAAGACTGATAGCATAGTAAAAATAGTAATTTAATTGTTGATTGACAATGCCTTTAAATATTCGTTCTAGTTATTCCCCTGAGTCGATGGTGATAAAAGAAGACATGCCTCCGAACTTTACAGACTTTAATTTATTATCTTGTCGTTTGGGAAAGTATTGCCGTTACTTATATTTGCGGTTGCGTCGATTACGGGGAACTCCACATTCCATAGCGCGGGGATTAGCTTGTGGAGTGTTTGTTGGGTGTTTTCCTTTGTTTGGACTTCAAACTATTATGGGGGTTTTGCTGGCAGTTATTTTTCGGGGTAATAAATTTGCTGCAGCTATCGGAACTTGGATTAGTAATCCTTTAACTTATGTTCCTATTTTTGCTTTTAATTATAAGGTAGGTAAATTGTTATTATTAAGGTTCCAAAATACAGTTTTACAAATAGATTTTCGGCAAAGTTGGCAATCTTGGTCAACGTTAATAGAATCAGGGTTTGATTTTACATTGACACTATTTTTAGGATGTTTTATTGTTGGTGCATTTTGTTCTTTCATTAGTTATTTTTTAAGTTTAAAGGTATTTTTTAGGCAAAAATAACGTCGATTTGCCAATCAGAAATTACAATCACTAAATCTAAGACAGATAATTATAGATTAGGTAGACTTAAAATTACATGTTTTAATTGAAATTACCAGGGATTTCTAAACCAATTTCAATGTATATATTATTTTTATTTTCTCGGATAGAAATAAAATAAAGCTAATTCTATTTAGCTAGGAAAATATTTCTAACAAAAAGTAACGATCTGATAACTTCGTCTGAAGATTGAGTCAGAAATTGCCTACAATAAGGTAAAGTTGACGGTCAACTAACCAATAATCTCCCAGATGAAGGCATGACAAAAACTGTTGCAGATGTAATGACCCCCAATCCTATAACGGTGACCCCACAAACACCGTTACAAGAAGCGATAAAATTATTAGCCGAAAAACATATCAGTGGACTACCTGTCGTTAATGATTTGGGTAAACTCGTTGGAGTCATCTCTGAAACCGATTTAATGTGGCGAGAATCGGGCATTGAAGCATCTCCTTATATCATGATTTTAGACAGTATTATTTATTTGCAAAATCCCGCTCGCTATGAAAAAGAGATTCACAAAGTATTGGGGCAAACAGTAGGAGAAGTAATGAGTAGTAAACCTATCTCAGTTCAATCCTCTCAATCTTTGCGTGAAGCTGCCCACATTATGCACACAAAAAAAATTAGCCGTTTACCAGTAGTTGATAACCAAGGAGATAAGGTAATTGGTCTGTTAACTCAAGGAGATATTATTCGTTCAATGGTTCAAGATTAGCTTAATAAATGAATCCAGTTCAAAATAAGTATTTCACATTTGCATGAAATGTACTCAGTCGACATTGAAAACTATTGCCCACAAGTTTAACTTCCGACCTGGTATCGGGTGACTCGATTAAACTAAAACTCTAAGAGAGAAACTTCAAATGAAGACTACTTTTTCTAAAAATGTTTCCAGTAGTGTTATTGAAAACTACATTCAACGAGTTACTGAATTAAGTCAATCGAGTCAGCGCATTCCCACGATGGGAGAAGTGGAAAAAATTGCGGCGGAATTGGGTATTGAGCCTGATGAAATTGAAGCCGCCCAAAAACAATCCCACGACCACTATGTTCGCGCTCAAGGTTATATGCGCCTAAAGCATTGGGATGATGCCATATTAGAACTTCAAGAAGCAGTAGCTTTTAACCCCTCTAATTTAGAGATGTTAATTAGTCTTGCTGGTTCCTATATGGGGCGCTGGCAAGAAAAACATTATCATGAAGACGAAAATAATATTCGTTTTAGAATTCGTCAATGTCTTGTCATTAAACCAGATTGTGAAGAAGCGTTAAATTTATTAGAACAGTTTTCTAAGGCTTTAAAATGGCGTAAACAGATATTAATTGGGATTATTGTTGGATTAGGAGGATTAGGACTAGGAGTTAGTAGTTTTTTCTGGTTAAGTGATACATTTCCTACTTTGTGGAAAAAAAAATCAAAGCTTCAACAGTTAGAAAGAGTTGTTTTCCGAGATATTAATGAGTTGCAAAAAGAACAAGCAGTCTTCAAAGCAGAAATTTTCACCCTACACAAACATAATGATCAGCGTTATCAAGCTGATGTCAGTGAGCTCCACAGTCGTATGAATCAATTGGAACGACAATTGGCCACTATACAACGAAAAATACTTGAGATGGAAAAACCTCAAGCAAATAAACTAACCCCTAAATCCTTTCCTTACATTACAATTCCCTAAGTCTAATACTTCTTCAGCTTCTGCGCCAGAAGCCCAACGCCATAAACTAGCGGGATACCTTGGACTATGAGGAAGTAACCGCCATAATATTCTGGCGTTGGGATGAAAATACTCTTAGGTTTTAACGACAAAGCTAAAATAAAACGAGTCTAGTTGACGCCTGGAAACAGACTAAGAAATTAACGAGAGGATGCTCTAGCTAGTAGGGGATACGCGCCCATAAGTTAGACTAGACAGTCAGCTATGCTAAGATTCAGCTGTCTCGCTCTGCTAATTCTAGCCATCTTCCAGTAGCTGTCTCAATAGATTCAACCAACTGAGCTAATTCCTCTGTTAACTCTTGCATTTCAGTAAAATCACTAGGAGGATCGTTATATAGTATTTGTTCAAGGTTTTCTTTTTTAGCTTCTAATTCTGGAATTCTTTCTTCAAGTTTTTTATATTCGTGTTTCTCACTAAAAGACAGCTTATGAGATTGACTAGACTTTGATTTTTCCAAGAAAACTTCTCTTTTCCTAGTTTTAGCTTCTTGTTTTTTATTTTCTTTATGTTCTTTTTTACCTTGTTCTTCTTGATCTTTTTTATAATCTAGATAAACAGAATAATTCCCCGGATATTGACGAATATTTCCACCAGGTTCTAGAGAAAAAATAGTCTCAATAGTACGGTCAAGAAAATAACGATCATGAGACACTACAATCACACAACCATTAAATTTTTCTAAATATTCTTCTAAAACTGCCAATGTTTGTACATCAAGATCATTTGTAGGTTCGTCTAAAATTAACACATTGGGCGAACTCATCAAAACTCGTAGCAAAAATAATCGCCGTCTCTCTCCTCCAGAAAGTTTATGAATGGGTGCATATTGTTGATCCGGTGGAAATAAAAATCTTTCTAACATTTGAGAAACAGTAATTATATTTCCGTCGGCGGTTTGAACTAGTTCAGCTACACTTTTGAGATAATCAATCACTCGTTGGTTGTTGTTAACAATCAAATCTTCGGAGTGTTGATCAAAATAACCAAGATGAACGGTTGACCCAATATCTACTGTACCTAAGTCAGGGGTAACTTGACCCATAATAATATTCATCAAAGTAGACTTTCCCGCTCCATTTGGTCCAATAATTCCTACTCGATCCCCTGGACTAAAAATGTAAGTAAAATCTTTAATTAAAGTGCGCTCACCGTAGGACTTACTAATCTCTTTTAATTCAATAATTTTATTGCCAATTCGACGATTAATTGTGGAAATATCTACCTTATTTTGAGATTGTTTATATTCTTTCTCCTGCATCTCTCTAATGCGGTCAATTCTAGCTTTTTGTTTAGTACTTCTAGCTTTTGGTCCCCGCTTAAGCCATTCCAATTCCCTTTGTAAAATTCCTGCTTGTTTGCGTTGACTACTTAATTGGGATACTTCGGCCTCAACTTTTTTTTGCAGATAATAGCTATAATTACCAGAATAGCCATAAAGATCTCCCTGATCGATTTCTAAGATACGATTGGTCACCTTATCAAGAAAGTAACGATCATGGGTAATAAGCAATAAAGCTCCTTGATAGTGATTTAAATAACTCTGCAACCATTCTACCGACAGGGCATCAAGATGATTAGTCGGTTCGTCCATGAGTAAAACATCAGGGTTAGATAACAAGGCCGATGCTAGTGTGATACGCTTGCGATAACCCCCTGATAAATTAGCAATCCTGCCCCCAAGATCTTCAATTCCCAGTTGACTTAAAATAATTTTGGCATTGGTTTCTACTTCCCAAGCTTTCAGTGCATCAATGCGTTGACTGACACTCGATAACTGGGCCATTAAGGTTTCTATTTCTTCTGGTTGGTGTGCTAGTTGATGTGAAAGTTGTTCATACTCCTGAACTAACTCCATTTGCTCTCTACAGTCAGTAAAGATTTGCTCTAAGACTGTGAGGTTTTCATCTAGGTTAGGTTGTTGGGGCAAATAGACAATTTTGGCTCCAGCATTAATCCATATATCTCCTCCATCAGCTGGTTCTAGCTGAGCAATGATTTTAAGCAAAGTGGACTTACCAGAGCCATTTGTCCCGATTAACCCAACTTTATCCCCTTCATTGAGGCTAAAGCTGATATCCTTAAGTATTTCTTTGATACCAAAGTTTTTTCTAAGTGATTGCAGGGTAAAAATGGTCATGGAAATAGTGTTTTAGAGATGGGAAGATATCCCCGCTTATGATTATTCTTCATCCCACGCCTCTACGTTCAGGACTTCGCTTACAGGGTCTTTCATAGTAAATTCAAACTCTAAAAGTTCTCCTTTCCAATAACCCCATTGATCGCCATAAAGGAGAGCTAGTTTCCATAGACTATCTTCCGGCTTAAGCACTTTAGACTCTACGAGTGAAGCGACTTTACGCTGAAACTTCACCATGGGATGGGCCATTTGTTGCGTCATAGACTCAATTAACTTGCATTTACTAAATTTCACAAATACTTGTCGGATTATGCTTCTTGTATGTGGTTATAAATTAGTGTTGCTGTATAGAATTAGATAAACAGACAGATTGATAGAGAAGCAGTCCTTATATTTTTAGTTTTAGCTTATCTGTTTAGTTTTTGCAAGGGCCTTCAGGCTAATGTACGGGAATTACTACCACCATAAAGACCTATTAGCTCAAAACTTACCTAATTTGAGAGTTCGATGCAATCAACATCGAGCCAATACCCTTATCGGTGAATATCTCTAATAATAGGGCGTGAGGAAATCGCCCGTCAATAATATGAGCAGCCTTTACTCCTTGGGCAAGCGATCGCACACAACAATTGACCTTAGGAATCATCCCGCCTGTTACAACACCTTGACTAATTAATTCCCTAACCTGTTGAATATCCAATTTAGTCAATAAAGTCGAGGAATCCTTATAATCTTGAAGAATTCCTCGAGTATCGGTGATTAAAATTAATTTTTCTGCTCCTAAAGATGCGGCTATTTCTCCAGCTACTGTATCGGCATTGATATTATGTACTTGTCCTTTTTGATCAGCGGCCACACTTGAGATCACTGGAATGTAACCACTATTGATCAAAGCATTAACAATTCTCGTATCGACTTGATTTACTTCACCAACAAATCCAATACCTTCTGTGCCAACGTGACGAGCCTTAATTAAGTTACCATCTTTGCCACACAGTCCAACTGCTTGACCACCAGCTTGGTTAATTAGGACAACTAATTCTTTATTGACTCGGCCAACTAATACCATTTCTACCACATCCATGGTAGCTGCATCTGTCACTCGCAACCCGTCTTTAAATTGGGGTTCAATGCCTAGTTTTCCCAGCCAAGTATTAATTTCGGGACCGCCACCATGGACAACGACAGGATGAACGCCAACACAAGCTAAAAAGACAATATCGCGGATAATTTTATCTTTAAGGTAACTGTCTTTCATAGCAGCACCACCGTACTTGACAACGACAGTCCGTCCAGTAAATTGTTGGATATAGGGAAGAGCTTCACTAAGTACTCGGACGCGGGTAGCTTCTACTTCCCCAATATACTCATTTTCGATACTCATAATCGATTACTCATTTGTTAACGTAGCCAGATTAACAGTTTAAGGGAAAAAACAGCTAACCCCAAGTGTTTTAAGAGTGAATTGTAAACTTCTTCACTTGATAATAAGGTTGATGTTCAGTGTTGGAGATTTCAGGGAAGGACTTTACCTGGCCATTCTGTAAAAAATTTTTTTTTAGGGAACATTATTATCTATTTTATTCGTCACTACTTAAGTGTTTTCCTAAACAAGAACATCGAGGGTAAGAAATTAATTTTGAGTCTAAACTGTGTCATTTTAGACTTCAAAAGTTTTACTGCTATATCACTTTTGCAAAAATACGGGACACAACGTAAATTGTCACAAAAATCTATAGTTTCAAACGATATTTTTAATATTAGCCTTTATAATAAGAACATCTTGGTCTATTATCTCGTGATGCGTTCAACTGGTATTCTAGGATATTCTTTTTTAGACAATTAAGGACAAGAACGTAAAACCAAGTGTCTTTTCGATTAATTTCAAGTGTCTTTTCGATTAATTTTAGGTGGTGTGAGATGTTAGAGCGTTTGCTATTAGCTAGCACAGTAACGTGTTTGTTATACTTTTCCGTTCAAGTAGGTCGATCTTCAGTGAATCCGACACAGACTAATCAGCCCTTTGGGTATGTAATGTTTGAGAGCTCTTCCTTGCCGACCTCTCGGGAAGTGTGGGCTGACTCCGCCTTTTCCAAGTCAGATTCTGTCTTAGGTCAGGCTATTGATCAGGTCATTGTTTAATTCATGATAACAGCTGGTGGGGGGAGAACTTCACCAATCCAGTCTAGATTTTATAGTTGGTTTTTGAGAAGCCTCTCCCTTCCCCAAAATATCAGTGTTGACTACAGAGATGTTTTTAAAGAGTCAAAATCAGGAAGACAATTGTTGTTAATGTAGTCAATGTATCTCTCTTTTTCTTGACGACATTTATTTTCATCCCAACCACAATATCGACTCAGAGTCTCCGTAAGACTTGGCAGTAAATCGATTCCATAATCAGAGTGCATAGAAAGAGTGGTACGACGACGCATAATGTCTACTAAAGTGTAAGCTAGTTCATAACGAACTGCATAAACAATTTGGGCTTTAATATCGGGAAGTTCAGGAAAAATAACTGTGGCTAAATCCGGTTCTGAGTCTATTAATGCCAAAATATCTAGGGTTTTTGATCCGTACATTGAGAATAAATGATCCATGGTTTGGTTAGAAACGCGATCACGATATTCAGTTAAAACTCGTTGTACACGGGGATCACCGGGTAGAATCGAGCCTGGAAGAGGTTTATCTCCTGTCGGACAAGGGGGAACAAATTTCCCTTGTTGCTTAAAGACCAGATCAACCATTTCTTCGCCTACTTGGCGATAAGTGGTCAACTTCCCTCCAATTAAAGAAATTAAATTAGTTACTCCTTCTTTAGAATGATTAAAGAAGATGTGTTTACGGGTAATACTCCCTGGTTTTTTCCCTTCAGCATTAGGGAGAGGACGTACTCCTGAATAAGTAAACTTTACGTCTTTACGCGAAAGTCGAGCGTTGGGAATAATGTTGTTAGTTTCCCTTAATAAATAATCAATTTCATCATCATCGGCCTTAAGTTGATCGAGATTCCCTTTAAATGGTTGATCGGTAGTTCCAATCAAATACATTCCGTCCCAAGGTACAATAAAGAAGGGACGACCATCAGACTTGGCTTCTACATAAAGACTGGTATTGGGCGCTCCGACAAAGGGGTTAACTACAATGTGACTACCTTTTGTTCCACCAATTTTCTTTGTTTTACCGATGGGAGCCTCTTTGCCATCTTTCATACCCGACTGACAAACATAATCAACCCAAGGACCTGCTGTGTTAATCACTATCGACTTGTCATGGCCATTAACAATAAATTCTTGGTCTGTCCAATAGTCTTTACAGGTGAGGGATGTAATTCTATTGCCTTGACGGTTTAAGTGAATCACTTTAACGTAACTAAGAACTGTTGCTCCGGCTTCTTTTGCCGAGATTATGTTTTCTAAACATAATCTTTCTGCATAAGTTACTTGACCGTCATAATATTGTGCTCCTCCAGCTAACCCATCTGAATCGATGGAAGGAAAAAGTTGTTTAAATTGGGCAGGAGGTAACATCCGATGAGGAGGCAGTGTTTTGTCCGCACTAAAAATATCATAAAGTATCATTCCCGCCCAGATTTTCCAATAGGGACGAGAGCGATCACGGTAGATAGGAATGGTTAATAGTAAAGGTTTAACTAGATGAGGAGCAGTATGAAGGAGAATTTCTCGTTCTTTTAGAGATTCTCTCACTAGTGGGAATTCAAAGTATTCTAGGTAGCGTAACCCTCCGTGAATCAAACGGGTTGACCAGCTAGAGGTTCCACAAGCAAAATCCCCTTTCTCAACGAGAATCGTTTTTAATCCTCTTAAAGCAGCATCTCGAGCTACGCCGGCACCATTTACACCGCCACCAATGACGATCAGGTCGTAGTTCGTTTGTTGAATTTCATTAAAATTTCGCATGATCATCATTCCTTGTTTCTAAATTCCTCAAGAGCAATTCTTAGTTAGATTAGCGACTAACGACACTTTCTTTGTGTCCTTTAAGAAAGAGAAAAGAACTCAAAACGGGCAAAAGAATCCCCAGATCAAACTGGGTTACTTTCCCAGATCAAACCGGGTTACTTTTTATAGGTGATCCTCAACTCGCTAGAGGTTATTTATCTAAGACAGTTTAGTGTTTTATGTCCTGAAATAACTTAAAGAGACGATTTGCCCAATAGTCAACATCATAGGTTGTCACAGTTTCATACATTTTAGTCATCCGTTCCTTTTGTTCTTCAGGGGACATGGCTAAAGCTTCATCTATTGCTTGATCCATGCGATCAATCGAATATGGATTGGTCAAAATAGCTTGAGGAAGTTCAATGGCAGCTCCAACAAACTCCGAGAGAATCAACACCCCATCTTTACCTTCATGAGCGACAATGTATTCCTTGGCTACTAAGTTTAAGCCGTCTCGTAGAGGAGCTGTCCAGCAAATATCGGCGGCGCGATAGTAGCAGAATAGATCTTCTAAAGGTAAAGGTTGAGTAAACAGCCGAATGGGAGTCCAATCGAATTGGGCATATTGTCCATTGATGTTTCCTACCAGCTGCTCAATCTGCTTCTGAGCAATTTCATATACTCGCATTCCAGTGGCAGGTTGTACACAAGTCATAACGAGGTTGATCTTACCATGTAAGTCAGGACGACGTTCCAATAAACGACCAAAGGCTTCTAATTTCTCACTATTTCCTTTCACATAGTCTACTCGACCAGCAGCAACCAATAGTTTGCGTCCTTGGAGTTCTTCTTTAATTTGCTCAAGTCTAATTTTAATTTCCGGTTTATTCAGAACTTCAAGAATATTTTTGGGATTAGTCCCCACTGGGAAAGCGTCAATATTAACGATTTTTCCTTTATGGGAGAGCTTTGTAGTTCTTTCAGGTTCAGCTAGAGCAATCCCCACAGAAGTCATGTGTCCAGCCACTTTTTCTCTCTCGACAATTTCCACTGCTCGCAAACTGCGAGCTACACCCACAAAGTTTTCTGAATACCGAGGAATATGAAATCCAACCACATCACAGCATAGCAAACTATCCACAATAGCTTCGCGCCAAGGTAAAATATTAAATATATCTACCGCGGGAAAAGGTGTATGGTGGAAAAAGGCGATGCGAACATTCGGCATTTTCTGACGAATAAAATGAGGAACTAACCAAAGGTTATAGTCATGAACCCAAACTAAGGCATCATCAGCTGCCTCTTTACAAGCAGCATCTGCGAAGAGACGGTTAATTTCCGTAAAGTTCTCCCAATCTGATGACTCACTCGTGAAATGAGAAGGGAAGGAATGGAGAATTGGCCAAAAGGCTTCTTTCGAAGTAATGTGGTAAAAATGTTTAACTTGATCGGCGTTTAGAGGAATACGATGAACGGTGTAATTTGCATCTTCTTCTACAGTAACCTGTTCGGTGAACGTGGCTTTTTCTTCAAGACTAACCTGCTTCCATGCAATCCAAGTTCCTTGACGGACATCAGTGAAAAAGCTTTTTAAGGTTGGGACAATTCCATTAGGACTTTTTTTTGGTAGGTAGTGAATCTTTTCATTTTCCACTACTTCATCATAGGGTTCGCGGTGGTATAGAATAACGAGAGATGATTTCATGATCTATCCTTTGCTGGTTAATATTTATCGCGAGCTGTTAACTTTCTAGACTCTCAACGAAATACTCTGTGAACTTTTTTATTTGTTCTTCTTGTTTAAGAGAACCTATAATTAGAGTCTAGATTCATATGAGCGAGTATTTTGGTAGTTTATTGATTGCTCGCATATTCACATACATTTAGGTTAAAGCTCGTCGTTTAGGTCTACTTTCGTCACCATGAAGTTCTAGCGAAGAGTGTAGTTTTGATTGACTTAATTCACTTGTTTATTTGTTTTGTATGGATTATATGTTGAATATTTTAACATAAATTCACAGTGTTGAGTATGAAATATTTAGGTATGAATTGGGAGCGTTCTCTATCTTGAGACAAGGACTAATGGTTAATAAACTCTAAAGAATTAATAAAACTATGAAAAATTCTCCTATTATCTGGGTGAATGGACCAGCCTAAAACTTTCAACCGAGGTCATATTGACATTAGTCATCATAAGGTAGGACATCATAAGTAATTTAAAAATGGTAATTAAAAAGCAATTTTCTAGTTTTCAAAATCTGCTAGCTACTTCCAAAGTTCCTGTGTTGGTTGATTTCTATGCAACTTGGTGCGGTCCCTGTCAAATGATGAGTCCCATCTTAGAACAGGTTGGTACTCATCTGAGAGGTCGTCTGCAGATTGTAAAAATTGATAGTGATAAGTATCCGAAAATATCCTCTCAATATGAAATCCAAGCTTTACCGACTTTAGTCTTATTTAAGAAAGGTAAACCAGTCGAGCGCATTGAAGGGGTAGTTCAAGCGTCTCAACTAATTCAACATTTACAAATTCTCATCTAAATTGTTGATGGCGAATTATGATTACCTAATCGCTGTTAACTTTTAATGTCAATTTAAGTTATGGACTCACTTAAATCACTTAAAAAATTGAGCTTATCGCGTTCGGCGTTACTTAATTTAGGAGACTCCCCCACGACCGACTTATATATTTTAATGTATTCGACGGCAGATTTATACCAACTAAAGTTTTGGGACATACATCGTTGTTGAAGTTTTTGCCAATCTTGTTTAAAGCGGAACCCCTCCCAAGCTCGGATAATACAAGTTAAAAAGTCTAGAGGCTCATAGCGGTCGAAACAGTATCCGGTGCCTGTATTATTTTCGGGGTCATAAAATGATACTGTATCGACTAGTCCCCCAGTACGACGAACAATGGGGACACAGCCATAACGCATGGCTAACAATTGACTAATGCCACAAGGTTCGAAACGAGAGGGCATTAAGAAAACATCCGAACCAGCATAAATTCGTCGGGAAAGAGCATCATTGTAGAGAAGTTGCACCGAAATTCTACCTCGAAAATGAGAAGCGATTTGCCATAATTGAGTTTCATAATAGCGGTCTCCAGTTCCAACAATGACTAATTGAGCATCAGTGTAAGCCATAAACCGATCTAGGATTTGCATAACGAGGTCAATACCTTTTTGTTCGACTAGACGAGTCACCATCCCCATCAATAAAACATTTTTATTCACCTCTAGACCTGTCTCTTCTTGTAACCCAATCTTATTAGCTCCTCGTATTTCTAGAGTATCTTTTGTGAAGGTTTGATATATAAATTTGTCAGTACTTGGATTATAACTGTCCATATCAATACCGTTGAGAATTCCCACCATATTCTCATTAATGTGAGAAAGCAAACCTTCTAACTTTTCTCCATACTCCGTTGTTTGAATTTGCTGAGCATAAGTAGGAGAAACGGTAGTAACTCGTCCCGCAAATTGCAAGGCTGAAGCCATAACATTATCCCCTTGCATATACCAAGGACACCATGTTACTTGTTCTAAATAGCCACGCCATGGTCCTTGATAAGCCAAATTATGAATAGTAAAAACTGTATTAATATCAGGAGATTGGTTCATCCAAACAGGGATCATTCCCGTATGCCAGTCATGACAGTGAATAATATTTGGTTTCCAGAAATTCCAGGCAAATTCAGCTGCCCCATTGGCAAAAAGAGTAAATCGCCAAAATTCATCTTCCCCATGATAAATACGACGGGGAGTAAAAGCTGGATGGCCAAATAGATAGAGTGGAATATCACTATTGGGCAAGGTAGTCTCATAGACAACGAAATTTTGGAACATAGCAGACCCCTGCCAAATAGGAGTTGGAGGAATTCTTAATTTATCAGCTAAAAAGCCATAATAGGGGATAAAAATCCGTACATCGTATCCTAATTTATGTAAAATTTTTGGTAAAGCACCGACTACATCCCCCATACCTCCGGCTTTTGCGAGGGGGGCGACTTCTGCCGCAACAAATAAAATCCGCATTTTTGCTCCGTGTGTCTTGTTTGCTCCGTGTATCTTGGCGTTAGCGCTCTGATTGATTATACGAGAGTTGATCCCTCTTGAGATAGTTAAATTTTGAATGGTAAAAATCAACTATTGACTTTTTGTTGTTGAAAGGACACACAGTTTTATTTTTAATTTCTTTCCTAGATTTAAAAGTACTTGATAGTAATTGACTTTACTTAAAAATGGTCAATTCGCATTTTCTTAGTTAGCAATATTAATTATAATGTCTTATAAAATGATATTTTAATTGATAAAAAAAAATTATATGCTGTACTAAACTACAAAATTATTCTTTTTCTGTTAAAAATAACATAGAGATAGCTATGGTCATTTTAGTATCATTCAGTACGATTAATCCTATCTAGACTAGTTCGGCATTAGAGAATCTGATTTATCTTAAATTATTGTTGCTAAAGTCAATATTTTATAAATACTATCAAAGCTTTTGTTAGCTAAGTTCTATCAAGAGCTTTAATCAATAATTAAATCAGAGATTAATTCTATTTAAAGAATAGATGTTTAATTATTATTTTAAATAGAAAATCAAAATCTTCTACTTATAGATTAGATAGATCAAGTTGACAATTATTTAGATTAGTCTTTTTTAAAAAAAATCAAAAAGCTAAGTATTTTAATAATCGATTTCTTAAATTAAAAATTAATAATTTTAAACTCTTTAAAACGTTGTATAATTCATGTTTTCTATAAACTTTAACATGTTGAGATAAATTATCTTTATATTGATAACTATTTTTTTATATAAAAACTAACATAAGTATAAACAATAACACTCTTATTTAGATTAAAACTAAGATTCAATTGTAGTTTATTTTTTTTCTATGTTCTTCTCTTAAAAATCCTTGTCCCCATTTGATTGCTCTTAATTTCTTCTTATGAATTTGCTTTTAATAATTTTAAATTCAATAGAAAAATATTTATTTCTTTAAACACTTTGAACAGTTTTAGGTTTGAATACATTTGTAGAATATTTTTAAAAAATACTTTTAACTTTTATCCATTAAAATTTTTAGCTTTTATTTTTGCTATGTCTAAATTAATTAGAACTAATTTAGATGTGTTAATAAAAAAAACTACAATCACTAAAATTAACTTTATATAAACTTTAATAGCTTAAGTTTAGTTGAAAATAATAAATAAAATATGAATGTAAATGATTAATTTTTTATATCTCTAGTTAATGATAATTAAGTTGTATAGTTACTATTTTAAAGTTTTCTTGAAATAAAAAAATTAGAATAATTTGATTAGTACTAAAAATATATCTATTTAATAGATTTAAATAAAGACTTCTATTCAGTAGTAAAAAGCAAAATACATCTAAAATTTATACTTTCTAGTTTTTACTAAAGACACCTTTTAAAAAGTTTTGATCAACCATTGCTTAAACTGAATTTAGTTGACTATTTTCGTTGAAACATACTATTATTAAATATCCTTAAATCAAATGTTTATTTAAAAATGTTTCTTTACATTAGCATTCATGAAATAATATTTTTTGACGTAAAGCTTCTATCGTACCTCTGAAACATAACTTAGGATAAGTTATGTTTTTAACATTATCTTTCTTCAGCTGAGCAATTTATAGATTAATTTAAACTAAATCGTATCATATCGTTCTAAATTAGCCTCAAAAAATTAAGTTTTTTGTTTTCTGTTAGTTCAATAGTTTTTATTATCCTACTTTATACTTATTATTTGTAATGATACTTTTTTGGTATAGGTAAGTTTTTCAGTCTTTTTTAAACATTTAAAAATACACAGATATTGCTTGTATTTATACGATAAGTATCTATCCCTAAGAAATGAACTTACAACTCTATTTTTAAAATATTTATTTTTAATTTAATGGCTTTTAACTTAGAGATTAAAAAGTGTGTATTTCTATCTATTTAAAAAAGACTGAAAAACTTATTAAACTAAATAAGTAATTAATTTAAATACAGGTTCTCAAAAATACTTGAGTAATCTAGTGGATTCTAAGAATAGAAGATTAACTTATATAAAATTTTCGAAAAATCGCTAATTACATTCTCTATAAATCTAATTTTTAGGTAAGGTTCATCTTATTCTACTACAATAGGTAGTAGGATAGGAGCGTTTGTCTAATGAGAGTAAATTTTCTCTTAGTGTAGTTAAATTTCAAGAGTATCAGAGTTACAATACTTCGAGATTGACATATTATGTTATCTACATGACATAATATGTCATGTAGATAACATAATATGTCATGTATTCATGATACTCTACATGGCAGATTACGTCAGTATCAGGTTACATTTTATAAGATAGCTTTTTATATAACGGACTGGTAAACCAACTTTTTCTCTCCATGACTATTTCAATTTCAAACTATTTTAATCTCAAACTGTTTTAATCTCAAATTATTCAGGGCAAAATCCGTAATGAAAAACAATACACTTAATCTCGATTATTCGCACTCTAATAAATCTCAACGTCCTGTTTTGAGAACCCCCTTAATCTATGTTTCTTTAGTTTTGCTAGGAATCGGAATAGGAGTTGGGGGAGCTTATACGATTAGTCAGTCTAAATTCTTGGCAAAACCCAGTGATTCTTTGGAAAAATCTCATATTAATGAACCTTCGGAATTATTTGTTTCTTCTCAAAATAACGGAAGTTTTGTAACTGATGTTGTTAAAAGAGTTGGGCCTGCTGTTGTTCGTATTGATGCTTCTAGAACAGTAACAAATAAGGTTCCTCCAGTTTTTGATGATCCATTTTTTCGCCGTTTTTTTAGTTCTGAAATTCCTGGAGTTCCTCAAGAACAAATTGAACGGGGAACAGGTTCAGGATTTATCTTAAGTAGTGATGGAAAAATTCTTACTAATGCCCACGTTGTTGCTGGAACAAAAGAGGTAACTGTTACTTTAAAAGATGGACGTACATTTGAAGGGAAGGTGTTAGGAACTGATCCTTTAACAGATGTGGCTGTTATTAAAATTGAAGCTAATAATTTACCCAAAATACAACAGGGCAATTCCGATGATCTTCAGGTTGGGGAATGGGCGATTGCTATTGGCAATCCTCTAGGATTAGATAATACAGTTACAACAGGCATCATTAGTGCAACAAAAAGGTTAAGTTCCCAGGTTGGAGTCGGTGATAAACGGATTGAATTTATCCAAACTGATGCGGCAATTAATCCTGGTAATTCAGGGGGTCCTTTACTCAATTCTAACGGACAAGTTATCGGAATGAATACCGCTATAATTCAAAATGCTCAAGGAATTGGGTTTGCAATTCCGATTAATAAAGCTGAAAGAATTGCTAATAAGTTAATTAAAGACGGGAAAGTAGAACACCCATTTTTAGGAATCCAAATGGTAGAAATCACTCCTGAAATTCAAAAGAAACTACAGGAAAATCAGGGACTAGATTTAACAACGGATCAAGGAGTGTTAATTGCCAAAGTTATGCCAGATTCTCCTGCTGAACAAGCTGGATTAAAAGCGGGAGATATTCTTCAGGGGATTGGTGAAATACTCCTAAATAATCCAGGAGAAGTACAAAAAGCTGTGGAAAAAACTCAAGTTGGCGAGATATTACATTTACAGATTGAACGAAATGGAAGTTCTATTAATTTGAATGTTAAAGTAGGAGTGCTACCTAATTAATTAATTATAAATAGTGAATACTTTTATTATTGATTAATCTTTTCTTTTAAAGTATTCTGACGTTAGAAAATAGTAGCAATCACTTAGTTTTTCTAGAAAAGACTCACATGGTGTTTGACATGAAAAGGATCATTAGTAGATTTGGCTTTTTTTCGGGAGCGACTTATCCTTTTCGTCTTCTAGAAATCTTCAGGACTCATCCTTCTCTTTTATCTCATATCATTATTCCTATTTTGATTAATCTTGTCTTAGGAATTGTTCTTTATCTAGGATTATTATACTTTGGTTGGCAAATCAGTCAAACAGTAATGGTAAATTTAATTACTTACCTAGATACGGTTTTAACTAATCTTCCCAGTTGGTTAAAAACCTTAGACTATTTTATACTTGGATTAATATTTTTAGTTAGATTTTTACTGGGAATTATTTTATTAATTTTAACAGGATTTATTCTAGTTCAATTTGGAGTGATTTTAGGTGCTCCTTGGTATGGAAAACTTTCAGAGAAATTGGAAAAATTAAGGACAGGAACAGTTGATGTAATAGAAGTTGGAATAATTTCAGATATTTGGCGAACAATTCTTTTTGAACTCAAAAAATTAGTATTAGTAACTTTGATTGCATTACCGTTATTTTTACTTAATTTTGTTCCCGTTCTAGGAACTTTATTATCTACTGTGGTAGGAATTACTGTAACCACGATGATTATTTGTCTTGATTTTTTCGATTCAATCTTAGAAAGACGGCGGTTACGGTTTCGTCAAAAATTAAGAATTGTTTGGAAAAGTTTGCCAGGAAGTGCAGGATTTGCTTTAGTTTGTTTTTTATTAATTAGTATTCCTTTAGTGAATTTATTAACCATTCCTTTTTGTGTTGGTGGAGGTACTTTATTTGTCTGTGATCGCGTTCTATTAACCGGATCATTACCAAGTAGTAATTTACTTAACGACGTTTAGAAGTTTTTCTTAGTTAGAAAAAGTATTTATCTCAAAATTAATCATCGTTAAATTAAAGTCAATTAATATAGAAAAAAATTAGAAGAGAGTTATTTATTTTTAACAAAAAATTAATACAATATATGCTGAGGTATTTTTTATAAAAAAAATCAAAAAGTTTTTAATAGTGACATTATTAATTTTATCCCAAACAATAAGTGAATAATTATAAAAAAATTGGACATCAAAAAGGTTTTTTAAAATAAAATTGTTGTTGTTAAACTATAAAAACCCAAATATCAAAATTCAGCTATGTAATATCAATTACATATATATAAAATGATATGTAACTGTTAATTTTTTAGAAATAGTTCTAATAGCTATCTATACTTTTTAAAAATCTCTTTTATTGTATTAGTTTTTTACTTTTTATTTTTAGTGATTACTTTATGTCTTCCAGTAAATTGGATCTAAGTTTACTGGTCAATACCCGATTCCTAATATTTAGATAGACATTTATGAATAAATTATTTTTGAAATATAGAAAAAATTAATTTTTTAATTTGTTTGTTAAAATTTGTCAAATTAGATGCGATCATAAAGTTAAAAGTTTTAATCAGTTTCTTCTGATGTACATTGATTTAAATTGATCATAACTGCCTACCGATCTTATATTATCTAATCTGTATTTTTACAATAAAGGAACATTAAAAATAACTATCAATAAAACAGTGGATAAAGCTAATTAAATTTCTATACTTGGCTTTTTAATTTTAAATTAAAGGCTTTTGCTCTGAGCGCTGTGGTCTTTAAATTAAACCAATAGAAAAATTAAGGCCATGATGTTAAGAATAGATAATTGGCTCATCTTCAATAAAAGATAAACAGTGTTGAACTAAACAGCCAAAATAAGACTTTCAAACTTTTGTAATGTTTGGTCCAGGTCATCATTAATAAGAGTGTGGTTAAATTCTCCACTGGCCGTTAATTCTTCTTTGGCCCGTTTCAGACGGCAAGTGATGGCCTCTTGTGAATCTTTGCCTCGTTTTCTCAGACGACGTTCTAGTTCTTCTAGAGATGGAGGGAGAATGAAAATTCTTAGAGCATCAGGAAAAGTCTGTTTAATATTTCTTGCTCCCACTACATCAATTTCTAATAACACTTTTGTCCCCAAGTTAATTTTTTTTTCTACCTCAAAACGAGGGGTTCCATAGCAATTATCGGCATATTCTGCCCATTCTAATAACTCTCCCCGGTAAATCATCTCCTCAAATTGGGAGCGTGTGACAAAGTGGTAATCTTTCCCATCTACTTCGCCCCGACGAGGAGAACGGGTCGTAGCAGAGATAGACAAATAAAGGTCATTATGGCGTGCTAGTAAGGAACGAACAAGCGTCCCTTTACCAACGCCACTAGGCCCCGTCAGTACGATGAGCTGTCCTGATGACATGGGGGGATTTTACCTTTAATTACCGTTAGTATGAGTATCTTTGCTGATGACAAATCGATGGGCGACGGTTTCTGGCTGAATGGCTGAAAGTACCACATGACTCGAGTCTGTCATAATTACTGCGCGGGTTCGACGGCCATAGGTGGCATCGATAAGTTGCCCGCGATCACGGGCATCGGTGATAATACGCTTAATCGGCGCTGATTCAGGGCTAACAATTGCGATCACCCGATTAGCAGAAACGATGTTCCCAAACCCAATGTTGATCAGTTGTATGTTTTCCATAGTTGTAACGGCTGTGCCGTTTGAGAAGTAATTGATAAACCACCATTACTAATGGTATCGATAAAAATTAAGACTTACAACGTCAAAACCTATCTAACCATTTATTTTTCAGTTTTTTTCACCTTTTTATCAGACTTTTTTCCCTAATTGCCTTAGGTAGTCTCTACACTCACAACAGACATGATGGTTATCATTACTAAAAAATACCATGAACCTTGAAAAATACCTATATTTTGATAAATTTAGAATTATATAGGTTATTGTCCCGGTATCAATGTTCTCTAACTTTGTTTTGGAGGAAATTTAAATCAATATCAGCAAGACAATCATAATCAAGAAGATTTTCAATGGGGACAAATTCAACGAAGATAATTATTTTTGTGCTCAATGAAATAAATAGATACTCTGTTTTAGGAAAAAATTGTAAAATTTTCGGTGAAGCCACAGAATATAACCTCGGCTCCTTTATAAATATTCTTTGAATATAACATTACCCGATTAATCACACTGTACAATTACTCAGATTATTTTTTGTAGCAAGTTAAAAGTTGACAAAAGAACACGATACACTCAAAGAGTGTGATTTTTACAATTCGTAGATGTTTGCCAATGATTTCAACCGCAGAGACCCTTTTAGGTAAATCTTTAGAGGAATTAACCTATTGGGTACAACAACAGGGACAACCTGCCTATCGAGGCAAACAACTCCATCAGTGGCTATATCAAAAAGGGGCACGATCACTGGAGGATATTTCTGTTTTTCCGAAAGTTTTGCGTAAAAAACTGGGTAATTATCCTGTTGGTCGTTCTAAGATTAATTATTGCACTATTTCCCCTGATGCCACGCGAAAATATTTATTATCTCTTGATGATGGCTTAATTATTGAAACTGTTGGCATTCCTACTACTAAACGCTTGACTGTTTGTGTTTCTTCTCAGGTAGGATGTCCCATGACTTGTGACTTTTGTGCCACAGGAAAAGGAGGCTATGACCGTAATCTTAAAGCTCACGAGATTGTAGATCAAGTTTTAACAGTTCAAGAAGATTTTCAAAGACGGGTAAGTCATGTTGTTTTTATGGGGATGGGAGAACCTTTACTCAACCTCGACGCAGTAATCTCTGCTGTAAAAATTCTTAATCAAGATATGCGGATTGGTCAACGATCGCTGACTATTTCTACGGTGGGACTTCCTCAAAAAATTATTCAATTGGCTAACTATCACCTACAAGTTACTTTTGCCGTCAGTCTTCATGCTTCTAACCAAGCACTACGAGAAAAATTAATTCCTAGTGCAGTCTCTTATCCTATAAAACAATTATTAGAAGACTGTCAAAAATATGTTGAAATCACTCGACGGCGGGTGACTTTTGAATATATCTTATTAGAAGGAGTCAATGATCTACCTTATCACGCCATTGAATTGGCTAATCACTTACGTGGATTTCAAAGTCATGTTAATTTAATCCCCTATAATCCCATTGAAAAAGCGAATTATAAACGTCCCAATCAGCAAAAAACTCAAACTTTTATTGATGTCCTTAAACAACATAAAATTGCTGTTAGTGTTCGCTATTCACGAGGATTAAAAGCTAATGCAGCTTGTGGACAATTACAGTCTTCTCGTATAACTTCAAGCTAATTCTTTTTTAAGAAATAGCTTGAAGTTATATGTGTGTTAAAACTATAAGTTATTTCTGATAAAAGTAGCCCAAGTGTGAAATATTACTATTTTTTGGGTTAGAGAACAATCGACCATTAAATAAATATCAACTGGACAGTTAGTCTCAATAATTTTGGTATGATTGCGGTGATATCGTTGATCAAGACCTACAGAATTAGGACAGCAATTTTTTTTAGTTTTATTTATAGTTGTCTTAATTCAAAGAGAAGATCCTCTTTAAATCAAGACTTATAACGATAAACTAAGTAAATTTAGTCAAAAATACATGAAACCTAGTTTTGCTAAGGTAGTAAGATTTCAAAGACTGTCACTCAATATTCGGTGATGTTTTTTTCTATATTCAGAACATAATAAAATACGAACTAAGTTTCACAGCTAATATCTTAAATTAGTTTAATAACCTTAAATTAGTATAATAACATGGCAACTTTTCTTTATGTACTTTGCTGTCATTGTTAAGCATAGTAAATTTTTTAAACATTAATTTTTAGAAGATAAAAAACAAGTATATCGTTATGGAAACTCCAACTAACTATCACTAAAAACTCATCGTAAATAACTTTTATACAGGTAGCAATAAAGAAATAAAGAAATAAAACAATAAATCATAGAAATGTAACACAATGGCAGTTTAATTATAGACACAGTTTGTATATTTTTTAAAATTACCTTGATAGTAATTAAAGAATTCAAAAAACACTTTATAATAGCAAAAATAAATTAACTTTTTTACTGAAGAAGAGGAAACTAAGTAAAAATCAGAAAATAAACAGAGAACGGAATCAGAAAAAGGATATTTAAAACTAAATAAAATGTGGATTTTTATAGCAAAAAAGTAATCAAAAATAGCCATTATATTCTATAAATAGAATAAGAGAAAAAGTATTAGCTTATGTTTTTAGCAAAGAAAAGATTAAGTATTTTTCAAATTTAAGAAGCTCTTGGAGCTATTTCAAATTAAACATTATTCTTCGAATGAATTAGAAGCCTATAAACGACATATATCTATATATGGACATAGACAAAATTGGAGAGAAGAAAACTTAATAGCTCAAATGTAAACATATTTAACTGAATACTAGAATATAAAAACCAGAAAGAAAGACTATTGGCTTTTCTAAAACTAAAGAAGTACATTAGATTATTCTTAGTATATTTATCAATAAGTAGGAGTTTGATTGTTTGCAATCATGGGGGCAATTTATTGCTATCATGGGATAGTTTAATAAAAATTAAATGCAGAATATTAACCATAAACAGTTAACTCTAAATTTATTTATGTTAGTAGAATTGTTTCTCACAAATATAACTAGATAATTTTTCTGACCAGTAATTTATTATCAAGTCACAAGTAAAAAGACTATTTTAGGAGTTCTAAAAAGACTAAAATGTATAGATTATTATCCACAATGTCAGCGCTGAGTTTGGTTGTATAAAGAATAAGTAAAAAAGATAAAATTCTAAATTTCATATGATAGATATTTTAAATAAAAAAATCCCATAGTTATATGGTTATTTTATTTTCTAACCTAATCAAGAAATATAATTATAATTAACTTATTTTGAAGAAGTGATTGAGTATCTTTAACTTTTTGCTAGTAGAATTAACTGGTGGGTAATAAAACCGACTCGACTACGAATTCTCAATAAATCATTTACTTTTCCTAAAAATACTCAACTTTATATCTCTGATTTTGATATTTTTTTTGAAAAGGACTATGTTGACATCCGTACTGCTTCAGTTTTAGAAAAAGAGCTAATGAAAGTTGACACTCAACATGATAATCTCGAAGAGAAAAGCGCAGCAGTTAGTACATTTTTTCAAGAAAAGATTAGACAAGCTTAACCCCAAACTGAAGAATTAAGAATTGACATCGATGATAGTAGTGTAGCAGTTCTTAATCTTGCCTTGAGAATGAAACATATTAAAACTTTGGAATTCTGGAATGGAAATAGATATTTTGTGATGTAAGATTTAATTGAGAGGATGTTAGAAGATATTTCTAGTGATGAGTTTAAAGAACAAGAATTAGAGGACAGTTAGTTAGTGTTATCCTTAAAGTAGTAAAATCTCCGAGTATTTAATCTTGAGACTTAAACTTATTAATTAACTCATCCTAAATACTAAAACGTAATAACACTCCGAATGGACTTACCTTGGTGCATTAACTCAAACGCATTATTAATCTTCTCTAAGGGCATAATGTGGGTAATTAAATCATCAATATTAATCTTCCCATCCATATACCAGTCAACAATTTTAGGAACATCAGTACGTCCTCTTGCACCACCAAACGCGCTTCCTTTCCAAACCCTTCCAGTGATTAATTGAAACGGACGGGTACTAATTTCTTCTTCTGCACCAGCCACTCCAACAACAGTGGAAACTCCCCAACCTTTATGGGAGCATTCTAAAGCTTGTCGCATAACGTTAACATTACCAATACATTCAAAAGTATAATCTGCTCCCCCTTTGGTCAACTCTACTAAGTACTCTACCAAATCACCATCAATTTCTGTGGGGTTAACGAAGTGAGTCATGCCAAACTTTTCGGCTAGTGGACGCTTAGATGGGTTGATATCGACCCCTACAATCATATCAGCACCCACCATTTTTGCCCCTTGAATCACATTTAGTCCAACACCTCCTAATCCGAATACCACTACATTAGAACCAGGTTCGACCTTAGCAGTATTTACCACCGCCCCAATTCCCGTTGTGACTCCACAGCCAATGTAACAAATCTTATCGAAGGGGGCATCTTTGCGAATTTTTGCTAACGAAATTTCTGGAACTATGGTGAAGTTGGAAAAGGTAGAGGTGCCCATGTAGTGGTAAAGGGCCTTTCCGTCTATAGAAAAACGGCTAGTACCGTCGGGCATGACCCCTAATCCTTGAGTTGGACGAACTGCCTGACAGAGATTAGTTTTAAAGCTTAAACAATATTCACACTGGCGACATTCCGGAATGTAAAGTGGGATGACGTGGTCGCCTGGTTTGAGACTGGTTACACCCTTCCCCAATTCAAGCACAACCCCTGCTCCCTCATGCCCGAGAATGGCTGGAAATAAGCCTTCGGGGTCTTTTCCAGATAAGGTATATGCATCAGTATGACAAACCCCAGTAGCTTTAATTTCTACCAAGACTTCTCCTGCCCTTGGTCCTTCGACTTGTACTGTTTCGATGCTAAGGGGCTTTCCAGCCTCAAAGGCAACGGCTGCTTTGACATCCATTGTATTGTGATTGCCAGTTCTTAGTTAGTCTAATGGCGTATTGACACATTCACACAATAGCAAACTATGTACTTGAATGCTATACCCAGAAGACTGTTTGTAAATATAGAATCAAATATAATCCGTTAGGCAAACTTTCGTCGCTTTCTATAAACTGAATTAATTTGTCATGCTGTAACACTCTTTTTATAGAAAAATTTTAGAGTATACTAGTGCGCACTAGTATACTCTAAAATCAAAGTAAGACTTACTTTATAAACATTTTCTAACAGTTATTAACTAGAGAAAATTATCCTCTGAATTACAAGAAACTTCTGACAAACCAAATAACGTCTTACAGGATATCTCCTGGCCTTTTGCCATTTGTCCGTAAGAAAATACCCAAGGTAAATCATCCTTCAATACTTTAGTTTCACGAAGAAACCAATCCTTAACATAAGGACTTCCATAAATTATTAATCCCTTAACTATCTTGTACTTTAATAATTTTTTATAAATCTTCTGTGCTCTATCAGTTAATCCTGCATTTCCTCGAAATGGATTTCCCCTAACAAATATTTGTAATAGAGTGTTGCGATTGTCCTCTAAAACAAAACTGAGGGTATTTTTATCTACCAACTGCAAATTGTACCCCATCTGTTTAGGAATAGTGACAGCAGGAGTCTGGCGATCTAAAAAATCACAATTAAGAATATCATCTACCACGATTAAATTACGTCGTTTATATTTTTTCTTTAGAGGTAAATTACCTCCCTTCTCACTCGAATATTGGAGAATATGAACAACCGTTTGTTTGGCTCTAGGTTGAGATAATTGATTTAGAGAAGATAAAAGCTGACTTTCAGGGGAACAAATGGTAGTCGATACTTTTTGTTTAGCATGCCAAATTCGAGCTAGAGAAGCTTCTATTCTCTCATGGGTAATGCGTCCTGACTCAACCGCTTGGTAAACTGCCTCAATGGTTTTTTCGGGATCGTGAGGCATTAATAAAATATCAGCCCCCGCCTCTACTGCCATCACCGCCACTTCTTCAGAAGTAGCATAATTAGTTACTCCTCCCATTACCAAAGCATCGGTAACAATTAAGCCTTCAAAACCCAACTTTTCTCGTAATTGACCTGTTAAAATCTTGTTAGATAAGGTTGCAGGTTTTTGTTCATCCCAAGCCCGAATTAACAAGTGGGCCGTCATCACACTATCGACACCAGCCTCTATTGCTTTTTTAAAGGGGACTAATTCCACCTCAGCTAGTCGACACATTTTATGGGGTATAACCGGTAAGTCTAGATGAGAATCAGTGCTAGTATCTCCGTGGCCTGGAAAATGTTTAGTAGTAGTTAGAACGTTGTAGGTTTTAGCCCCGTCTATAAACGCCGTTGCTAAGTGACTAACAATCTCAGGATCATTACTAAAAGACCTGATATTGATTACCGGATTTTCCGGGTTATTATTAACATCAACTATAGGGGCTAATATCCAATTAATCCCGATGGCGAGAGCTTCTTGGGCAGTAATTACCCCCATTTGGGTTGCATATTCAATTGCTTGACCTAAATCTTGTTTAGCAATAGCTCCCAAGGCCATTGGCGGAGGAAACCAGGTCGCCCCAGAAAATCGCTGTCCTACCCCCTCTTCAGTGTCAGCAGCCACTAACAGAGGAGTCTTTGACCACTGTTGTAGCTGTTTAGTTCTTAGGGCTAATTCAGCTCCAGTTCCCCCCAATAAGATAACGCCTCCTAAATTTAAGGTTTGTAGCCAATGGCGTAATTTAGCATTAGGGGCTTCCCAAGTAGGGAAACGAATTTGCTGATCGAACAAGTGGCCAGAGGCACGAACCACTACCATTTGTCCAATTTGTTGTTTGAGAGTTTCGTTAATCAAATGGAATGATGAGTTAGTCACAGGGGTTAATTATTCTTTTCTTAGTCGAGATCATTTTCGTCGGGGAGAGTTTCCTTAATTTGATTGAGTAGATGAACCATTTTATCCCCTCTTTCTAGGGAAAGATCTTGGAGAAAGACCACTTCCGGGGTGCGTCTTAACCGCATTCGCTGTCCCAATTCTCGACGAACATATCCTGCAGACGATTGAAGTCCGGCCATAGTTTCTAATTGAGCTTGTTCACTGCCATAAATACTCACAAAGATTTTGGCATGTTGTAAGTCTCCTGAGACATCAACTGATGTAACACTAACCATTCCTGTCCCCACGCGGTCATCTTTGATATCGTGGAGTAACATTTGACTGACTTCGCGTTTTATCAATGAGGAAACACGAGAAACTCGACGACTAGTG
The DNA here is from genome assembly GCF_029919255.1 of cyanobacterium endosymbiont of Epithemia clementina EcSB. GTDB lineage: Bacteria > Cyanobacteriota > Cyanobacteriia > Cyanobacteriales > Microcystaceae > Rippkaea. Next base: position 302,343 of record NZ_CP123991.1, read on the forward strand.
GCCATTCTTGCCCCCTATTGTTCTATGTATTGTTGGCCAAAATTAAGACAGGATATCTCAAGTTGACAATTCTGTTGTCCATAAGGATATCAATATATCACTGTTCTAATTAGGGAAGATAATCCTCATTAATTTTACTCAATCGAGGGATTATCCCAAAGCCGAAGATCCTAAATCAGGGGGAATATCTTGCCAACGCCCAGGCCCAACAGCCCGAATGGCTTCTACTAGGTTTAGGTTTCCTGTATATAGGGCTTTTCCTATAATTACCCCTGTTACCCCTACAGCTTCTAAAGAAAGTAACCCTAATAAATCAGTCAAAGAACTAACTCCCCCCGATGCAATGACTGGAATCTCAACATGACTCGCTAATTCTCGTAAGGCTTTGTGATTAGGCCCGCTCAAAGTTCCATCTCGGTTAATATCGGTATAAATAACAGCAGCGGCTCCTGATCTTACCATTTGTTGGGCGAGGGTTATAGCTAGGACTTCTGAGGTTTCTAACCATCCTCGTGTGGCTACTTTTCCATTACGAGCATCTATTCCTACGGCAATTTTTCCAGGAAATTCTTGGCATAATTCTTGAACTAGAGCAGGATCTTCTACAGCGACAGTTCCCACAATAGCACGCTCAACTCCCAGGTTGAGGAGTTGAGTAATACTAGAACTATTGCGTAAACCTCCTCCTACTTGGACAGGAATAGCAATAGATTTCACAATGGCTTCAATGGTAGTTAAATTGACAAGTTTTCCTTGTTTAGCTCCATTGAGATCTACTATATGAAGGCATTGTGCCCCAAGGTCTGCCCATTTGCGGGCTATTTCCACTGGATTTTCACCGTAGACTTGGGATTGTTGATAGTCGCCTTGATAAAGACGTACACAACGTCCATCAAGAAGGTCGATCGCAGGGATAATATCCATTTTTGATTTATATTTTAGGGTTAATTTGCCTTGATTTTCATTATCCCCTAGAGTTCCACAATTAGAGATTAAAGACAAAAAACCTAATCACAAAACTAGTTTGATGGTTTTTAGTTTTTTAGTGCATTTTCTCTAGAGAAAATGAAGCCTATTGGATATAGAAAGTTAATGAACTGTTCCTCGTAGGGCTTCTGCATCGATAGGTTTTAGTAAATAAATTCGTAATAAATCACCAAAAATTCCGGCAATTAACGGTAATTGACTTAAAAATTTCACAATTTTCGGGACGTTACTTTCTCCAATTTCTTTTATCTTTAAATTACGCTTAGAACATCGTTGTAAACGAGGATAAAATTCAGGACTATCTACATCAAGAATACTGGGAAATGCCCTTGCTGATGTTTGATTTGTTTTACGGATTACTTCTTGATCAAATTCTGTAGCGTTTAACCCTAAAGATTCATAAAAACTAGCTCTTTCATGAACGGTTAAAGTGTGGGTAGCAAAGACAGATAAGAGGAAAAAGCGGCTCCATAATCTAGATTGCCAAGTGTTCCAAAGTTTAGGTTGAGAACGTAATAAGGCAGTAAAAATATCTCCGTGACGATTTTCGTCTTGACACCAGTTTTCAAACTTTTTAAAAATAGGATAGAATAGCTTTTCTGGATGTTTTTCTAGATGATTAAAAATAATAATATAACGCCAATACCCGATTTTTTCAGAGAGATAGACTGTGTAAATTACCCATTCTAATGGAAAAAATGTATAGGTACGGGTTTTAGTGATTCTTCCTAGATCCAGAGATAAGTTAAAGTCCGCCATTGCCTTATTCAAAAATCCCGCATGACGGGCTTCGTCACGCGCCATCAAGTGGAATATTTCTGATAAAATTGGATTGCGACCTCTCAATTTTCTAGAAAGTTCTTTGAACAAAAGAAACCCGGAAAATTCTGAAATACAAGACCGTTCAAGATATTCAATAAATCCTTTTTTCACAGTTTCATCTAAATGATCCCAAGAACCTGTATTGAATTCTTCATCACGGACAAAGTGGTGGCGATTGTAGTCTTTTCTCATCTCTGTCAACATCGCGTTTAATTCTATCTCTTGTTCGGTCAAAGAAAGATTAGCAGCGGCTTCAAAATCTGTTGTGTAAAAACGTGGGGTGAGAAGAGTTTCTTGAATAGGGGCTTTAGTTGTTGATTCGACTTGTGTTGGAGTGACTTGATCTAGTGTGTTAACCATAGTATTTTTATATAACCGAATAGTTATATAAAAATACTATGGCTAAGGATACTTCCTTGGCTAGGGGGTGTTCTTCAACTGTTACGGAATGCTGATATTTAGATCCATCTTCAATTTTGTAAGCAAATAAAATTGATTCATATTGAGTTTAAACTCAATATGAATGACTAGTTAAACCAGAAAACTATTTTTATTTTTTATTGAATTTAAAAGCATTAATCCATCTATATTGGCCTATCTTAATAAATTAAGAACTAGGTTTGATAAAAGTCACAAAAACCAGTTTAACGTATTCGTTGATTTCATCCGTTTAGGTGAAGCAGATATTTTGTTGTTTGTTTTATCCTTTTAGGAGTGGAAATAGATTATTTTTAGTGTGAAATTGAGGATGAAATAACCCTGTACACCCCTTACATCTTCATGAAAGTTATCTTATTGTTCATTAGTCTAAGTTTTTCTCTAACAGTAACGGTGATCGCCTCTGAAACGGAGCCTTCGGCTAAAGACTTAGCCGGAGCTGAACCGAGAGCTTTTGACGACTGGGATTGGGCAGTTGGAGGTAAGTATGCAAATCACATACAACCGGAATCTTACAACTCCAATGGACTAGGTTTGGATGCTTATCAGACTAGAGTTGAAAAACTAAACGATACTTTGGAAATCAATGATCGCCGATTAGGGGATGTTCAGAGGCCGACCCGTCGCCTCCCTTTTGCCGAATTTTAACTTAAATAAACAAGATTTCGTGTTTTATCCCTGTTGTTGTCCTTTAATAATATTCAATTCTCTGAATGATGTTTAATTCTCCAAGTCTCATTGTTCAGAGAAGCACTATAAGTAAACTTACTTCCTATATTGTCATTTAGCTATTTCTTAATGGGACCTTGTCAATCCAGTTAAGTTGCTTTTATGAAATAAAGCTGGATAATTAAAGGCAGTTTATAGAGTATTTTCCCCTTAAAGTGAACATATGGTGGTTTGCAGCAATTGGTGATTGTTGGGTAACTTTTAGTTTTAATAGTCAAAAAGAACACTTAACTATCATGACTCAGCAGTGAAAAAACCAAAATATTGAAAACTTAGGTCAAAATAGAGGCTGAACTTTTGTAGGATTAATGGCTATAGTCTCCTGAAATGAAAGCTTGCCGAATCTTTACTTTTTAAAGCTGGGGGTGATTACCTGTCCTAGAAGAAGATTTTGTCTCTTAAGGCCGTAGACCGATAACTATCCTAAGTTAAGTTTTAATGTAAATAAATCAGAGAAAAATTTATAGAAATAAAACAGCCTTTATGTTTAAACTAAATTAATGGAGTATTAGCAAGCCATTAAAAGTTCTACGAATTTTGTTAGTCACGGACCTAATATTAAGCTATCTCTTAAGAACATTTTGCTGATTATGTAAGCTCATTTTCTTGAACAATTGTTAGCAAGTGAAATATACATAAAGTACTGGAATACCTAATAATGAGTAATAGATACCAGAAAAATCGTTAAATAACAACTAATCACCTACACTAGCAGGGTTAGGATTAACTGTTTACGATGAGCTAAGGATCATTTTATCGTTATCTGTCATAATAAACTTGATGAATTCACTTATTTAGATTTATTTCTCTTCTGTAGACTGTCTATAAATAACATTATACTCATTTGATATAAAATATTTTGTTCAGTTAGTAACTCAGTTAATAGACAAATAAATCCAAACACAACTAAATAGCCATTCTTAAAAATTTATTGATGAAAAATTATATTAAATAATATAATTAACTTTTCTAAAAGAAATAACATTTATATTAAAAACATAAATTTTTTCAAAACGTACTGATACTAAGTTTTTGAGACAAATCATACTGAATATTAATTTTTAAAAAAGCTGAGTTAACTAGAAACTATTTATCAGAAAAAAATAATTAAATTAAGATAATTTCTCTCATAGCAATCTAAACTAAAACTAAATTCTACTATTGAACACTAATACTAATTTAGTTTTAGCTATGTTACGCCGCTCTAACACCCCTGACTACTATCTACTTTATTCAGGAGTTTTTATAGAAAATCTAATTTATCTAGATTTTACTATTGTTTATTTATTAGTATTTTAAGTATAAAGAGAAGGTTATTTATTGAAAATAGAGCTAATTGCTGGGATTACAATCTAATGGACAGTTCGCATCTTTTAATAAAAAATCTTTAGTAGAATTTAAACGTTATAAGCAGTTATTTTTTCATAAAAAATTAGTTATAATACTATTTATTCATTCAGAATAAATCCTGGTTGTTCTAGTTGCTTAAACCGATAAAATGTGTAGCGATCAATAAATTATTATAATTTCATTGATTAACTGTAAAGCTTATTCTTTAATATTAAATAATTTTAAATATATTGTCGAGATAAGATTTTATTAGGCAATAATTATTTCTATATTTGCAGAATATAATTATTACTTGTTATTTTTTTATAGCCAATGAATAAAAATCATATTATTCGATCAAAGTTAACGATTGTTCAATTTATTATTTTTACCAATAAAATATTATGTTTTTATTCACTTTCTCTTCTTTTAAAAGAAAAAAATAAGTTTATCTAAAAACCATAAAATAAATCATATCTAATTATTTTAGTCTATTTAAATAGTTTGATCTTAAATTAAGAGATATTAATAGATTCTATAGTAAACTAAGAATAGTTATTCATTTAAATTATGTTCAATAATATTGAATTGTCAATAGTCAAGGAGATATGTTCCTATTAATATTCCTAATTTCCCTAAAATTACAATAAGCTTATAAACAGAAAACATTTTTTTAAAAAAATTTTTCTGTTAGTTTTTCATATTCAATCTCTATATTTGTTCTGATCAAACTAAAATTTATTAGTTCTTTTTAAGAAGAAAACAGTTTTTACATCAACTACATAGCTATTATTAATAATATAGCTTTCAAAAGAAATATAAAACATATATTTTCCCCAACCAAGATTAAAGATAATTCTAACCGATGTCCAACATATTTTAAAAATATCAAGTTAAAAACTTTTAAAATATTTTTGGTGTTTGTCAAATATCTTGATTAACGCATTTTGGCTATTTAACTTACTAAAGTGTATTTTATACTAAAAGTGTCTTTTATCACTTATTTAGTCCTAGACGATTAGGTTCTATATCGTTTGTTCTATTTTTTTTAGATTTATTATTCTTTAATAGATTAATTATTGCTATATCTCTAAAATAGAATGGTTGATGTTATTAATAAGATGATTTTTAAAATCATCAAAATAACTAAACCTCCAAGATAATCAAAATTTTTACAATTATGCTAAATAACTAAACAATAACCCTCCAATAAAAACTTAGTTTACTTTTAATAAAAAACACATATCTTTGCCAAAATTAATAGTTTAATTTTCAATTTTTAATCTTTAATCTTTAATCTTACTTAGTTTCCATATTTGCTATAACAAAAATTTATTATCCACTTAGATCAAGTATAATGGTTTCAAGAAAACGTACAAACAAAACTCAAAAATTATTTTTTTAAAAAATTGTGTTCACTGGATTAATTCAAGGCCTTGGTACGATACGTCCACAGGGATATGACCGCTTTATTATTTCCTTAAAAGACGGCAAGACAACCGATATTTGGATAGATCTGGCTCTGGGAGATAGTGTAGCCATTAATGGGGTTTGTTTAACTGTTGAGGAAATAACCTCTGATGGATTTATAGCCACTGCTTCCCCAGAAACCTTACAAAGAACAACTCTAGGTCAACAAGTCCAAACTGCCAGTTATGTCAACGTGGAACTTTCTTTACGAGTTGGTAGCAAACTAGGCGGACATTTTGTTACTGGACATGTTGATGGAGTAGGTTATTTCGTAGAGGCGATCACTACTGAGAAAGCTTGGGAAATGTTCTTTTCCGCACCCCCTTCCCTTCTGGAACAGTGGCAGGGAAATATTGAAAAGTATCTTTTTCCTAAAGGCAGTGTGGCAGTTAATGGCATTAGTTTGACCATCGCTGAATATGATCCTATAGAGCATTGGTTTAAAGTAGCAGTCATTCCCCATACTTATTATCAAACCAATCTCTCTTATCTTAAAAAAGGGGACTGGGTGAATATTGAAGGGGATATACTAGGTAAACACGTTGCCAAGTTGTTAGGAGAATCTTCAAATGTCTATCGAGCTTCTCAAGACATCAGCTTAGTCTTCCTTTCGGAACATGGATATCTCTAGTTATCTGAACAATATATTAATTATAGATAGTGAGGTTATAGTTAAGGTCTGATAATTAGTGCGTTAGTTATGGAGAATATCTTTAAATTAAAAATTAGTTATCTTTTTTTCTCTTAACTTTTTGGGATTACTTTTGTAATTTTTCCACTTCCTCAGAGACCCCCAGAATACTTCTTTATTCTTTCTAGAAATTTTTTTTCTCATAAGACTATCTAACAATTAGACCCAATTTACAACTTCTTTAACTTTCTATCCCTTTGTATTCAAACATGATATTTCCGTTCTCCCAATTCTGTTATTAGCTGGATTTTTAGACGGGATGGAATCTAAAAGATCACTCTTCATCTAAAATCTCTTTATACTTGAGTCTTTTGGATTTGTGTTAAGTTTGTCTACTTAGCAATAAATAAATTCTAATGGTGTGTTCTTAGACAATCCGCTTTCAGCCTAGCTCTTTTGATTATTTTTCTCAATAAAATCTAACTAAACTGCAAAAAAAATAACAAATTTTTACTGAGAGTTGACATTTATGTTAAAAGTTATGTAGCTTAGTAAGGGGTGAGATTCGGCACAATATCGTTCATCTCGACATAGCTAACAGAAAGGGTTGTGAAGGGACGGAAGTAAGTAAAGACAACTGAAGGAACGCAAGACAACCTATAGACTATTAATGAGGTAGAAACACGTAGATGCTTATGTTTTCTTTAATTACTTTAACTATTGCTTCAGTGTCTGTTTTTCTCAGCTTTAATGCTAAAGAGGATGTGTTCAAGGCAGCCATGGGATGTACCGCTACTTTGTCTACTTTCTTAACTTTAATTGTTGCACCTTGGATTCTTAAGCTTGCTATTTTAGCAATTCCTATTTTGATTATCGATAGACTTAACAACAAAACTACTGAAGAATCAACTCACGGCTAAAAGTACCGATTGCGGTGTTATCTTACATTAAGTAGGGGCTGGGGATAGGATAGCTAAAGGTTTATACCTCTTCTAGACTGAGTGTAATAAGTTGGTAGCTAAGATGATTTTGTTTGGACTATGTTCCATGACTCTGAAAGCTTAGTTTTGATGACAATTGAGCTTTCGGAACGCAAAGGGTTAGCAATACAAAACTCTCAGCTTTTGTTTATTATGATTTTGTGATAGCTAGTATAGAAAGACTAGATGCATTTAACTAGATTACTATTTTTTTGTTAAAGATCTATTACTTGAATCTAAGTTATCCTTACTCCCTAACTTTTTCTCAAAAAAACTATTCGAATAACACTAGATAGCTATATTTGGAGATTTTTTACTAGCTAGAATAGTCTAACTTATGAAAAACTAAGATTGGATTGTTGTTGATAGTGGAATTACTGGATTAGCATTAAGTTATGAATTAGCAAAAAAAGACTTAAAGGTTTTATTTCTAGACAAGGAAGTCAACCCACTAAATGCTCCCCGCTATAATTATGAGGGCTTTGGTTATTGGTCGGAAACCAATGAATAATCGGTTTGTTACTAAGGAAGTTAAATTAATCGTAATTAGTCAGAAGAATTGAGGAAAGATACACAATTCCGAGAACTCTATTTATTATTAACAATTCGGACGGAAGATGATCTAAAGTGGTTGCTCAAAATCACAACAAATTTTCGATCTGTCCTCAATATTTAAATGTTCAAGAAGCATGCGAATTGGAACCACTTTTAAATACAAGTGCCATTTCTGGGGGACTGAAGCTACCTCATGGACATATTCACCCTCAAAAAACCAATCCAGCATATTTCCAAGCTTTTGTTCGACTCGAAGGAAAGCTACAAATTGAGCCAGTCGAACAACTATCAACACAAGAAAATCTTACTGTAGAGGTGATTACAGCAACTTAAAAATATCATAGTCAACATACTGTGGTTTGTGCAGGTGGATTGAGCTGTTATTTACTCAATAAAATTGGTGTAGCGGTTGATCTTTATTTCACTCATGCACAGTTAATTATGACTCATCGTGTAGATATTAAATTACGAACGTTGGTAATGCCTGCTATTTTAAACAGAAAAATAGCAGAGTCGGAAATCAATAATTATCAATGGTATAATCTCAGTTCAGATATTATTGCTGATGTGATGGAGCCTGGAGACATACAATTTCTTGACGGTCATTTTTGTTTAGGATAAATTAGCCAAATTTGCATTGACCCAATAGTAAAAATTTATCGAATTTTGAGTAAAAAAAACTATTTAGAAAAGAAATTATACAATGTTACCTACTTTAGAAAATATGCCGGTAACATTATATAATTTCTTAGTTGCATTTAAGCCTAATTTAAGTGCTAGAGTAGGAGGATTGAAGTACTTACTGGACTTTATTTATTTTCTGAATTTACAAATGCTTTAGTTTTTGCTCCTCTTTTAGCCAGAAGGTTTACAAATTAGGGAAAATAGGACAGTGAACAAATACCAGTTATTAATTAATTAGCTTTTGTATATTTAAATTTGGTATTATTAAAATTGTCTATTGTCTAATCTTTTCCCTTCTTATTAATTATATTCGGTTTACTATTAAAGGTAACCAACGTCTGATTCCATCTAGGGTTAGAACAGATAAAAAAAGGAATTAAAGAACTTATAACATTAATTAGTTGGCTTAGTTGATAACTAAAGCAGTTTCCTAAAAGAAAACTAGAGAACATTAAATTAACATCAATCATATCCAATCAGTAGTCTAACCTATGAGTGAAAAAGATACAGTGACTTATTCGAGCACAGAAATTATTAAATGTATTGAAGAAAAGTTATACAATCAATCGGAATAAATAGGGTGATCAAAATAAATAAATAAACAGTTAAATTTTCAAGAATTTATTAATTTTTCTGTAGCAATTATTACAATTGTAGCTATAACTGGTAACATCATTAATTTATTTTTCCCTAAATTTAGATACATGATGTAGTGATAGTTAACATTAAGATTATCAACGCCTCATAGTATTTAAAATTAAGATATAACCACGGATTAAAAGCTCAATCTGCATTATCTCAAAGTCAGGGTTAATACTTTATCTTTTTCTAACTCTAGAAAGTTTTTCTAGTGACTTAATTTACTATTTTTATGGTTAATAACTAACCTAAAAATATCTATATAGATCAAACATTTAAAAAATCTAAGTGTTTATATTGATTTGATCAACCTTTACCACTTCAGGTAATTATCAACTTCCTTGCATTTTGATATGGTGGTAATAATAATAGAACCTTTAATAACTACCATTGAACTTCCAGTATTTATATAAAAAAATTCTAGTGCAATAAGTTTTTATCTGATTAATTTCTTTTTAAGAAATACTTAAGTCTTGAATATTTATCTAAAATCAAAAGCAGGTAGCATGTTTAATAATAACAACAACTAGGAAGGGTATTAATAAGAAATTATACGAAGATATTATTTGAAATTAGATACAGTTATTGACAAAATTAAACGGAGATAATCTAATGCGACTAGACAATAGTTTGCTCGTTAAACAGTCCGTATTTCCTGGTAATTGTAGTTACAATGTGGACTTTACTTATACGTTTGGTAAGTTTAAGATCATTTAGCTAAAGTAGCACTCCCTCTTTCAATTAATAAGGTAGTTTTCTTATTAAAATTCTCTCCTAAGAAAAATAATTTATCTCCTCCTAATAATAATCTAGACTTATCCTTGCTTTGTTGTTTAGTAGAATTACTAATGTATTTAATTTCCACTATCCTTGGCTAAACAAAAACAGAATTAACAAACATTATTTTCTTTAAATTTGATTGCCATATTTGCTGTAGAATAGTGATAAGCAGTTTTCATTATTCCATATAAAACACTAAAAATAGTTGATCGAGTCAATTTCTTTTTAAAAAAAATAAAAAAATTGGGTGATTTTCTCCTGCTTATTAAGGTTGACTTTCGTCATAAAAAACACAACATCAGCTTTTCCTACGGTTACTTGAGTTTTCCTTAAACTACCACCAATAATATTATTATTTCTTCTTCTTTTTAGAGTTTGTTCTTGAATAGAGTAAATTCACTTCTGCTCTTTCTAAACTTACGGCAACACCTTTACAAATTCCTCTAGAAATAGAAAACCGTGCTATTAATAATAGCCTTCAATTTTTTTTATTACAATTGCTATTTTTTATGATACTTTCTTTTATTTTTGGTTATCGATAGTTTTTTCTTCATCCGTTAGCAATATCTTAAGTTTAACTATGATACCAATTTGTGACACCTTCAGATTGATCAACTAAAATGATACCTTGATTTTTTAACTCATCTCGAATACGGTCAGCTTCAGCATAGTCTTTACTTTTACGGGCTTTTTTTCGTTGTTCTATCAAATCTTCAATTTCTCCATCACTTAACCTATTACTTAACTCTTTTTCGTTCTCATTTTGCTCAACTTCTAGTCCTAAAACCTGTGCTAATTCCAATAAAGTTTTCCATTGTTCTTCTAGTACTTTAGGTGAAGTGTCTATATTTCCTTGGTGTAGTAAGACATTGCCTGCCCTACGTAATTCTTTAGCAATTTGAAATATTATCGCTAAACCACCTGCGAAGTTGAAGTCATCGTCAACTACTTCTTGAAATCTTTGTTTTAAAGTAGAGGAAGACTTTACAACAGAAAAACCTAATTGAGAACCGTATTGATACCCAAAAAGTAATCCTTCTTTAAGAGTATGCCAACTATTAGTTGCTGCTTTCAACACTTCATCAGTAAAGTCTACTGGTTTGCGATAATGTGCCTGAAGAATAAATAGTCGCATAGCCATTGGATGAATTTTATCTAATAAATCCCGAATAGTAATGAAATTTCCCAAAGATTTAGACATCTTTTCTCCTTTTACTTTCACCATACCATTGTGCATCCAATAACGAGCTAAAGGTTCTCCTGTCGCTGCTTCTGACTGGGCAATTTCATTTTCATGGTGAGGAAAAATTAGGTCACTTCCCCCTACATGAAGATCTATAGTTTCCCCTAGGTGTTCTAAAACCATCGCAGAACATTCAATATGCCACCCTGGGCGACCTTTTCCCCACGGAGATTCCCAAGAGGGTTCCCCTGGTTTTGCACTTTTCCAGACGGCAAAATCACAGGGATCTTTTTTTTTGGCTGTTTCAAGTTCTTCTAAATCTACTCTTCCACTAGCTCCTACTTGTAAATCTTCTAATTTTCGACCTGAGAGTTTCCCATAGTCTTGAAAATGCCGTACTGAGAAATAAACATCTCCACCAGATTCATAAACATAGCCTTTTTGTTTAAGTTGGGACACTAAGTTTTTAATCCCATTAAGAGTATGAGTCGCGCGGGGGTAAGCATCTGCTTGTTTAATGTTAAGACGTTTCATATCCTCAAAATAAGCTTCAATAAACTGTTGTGAAACCAATTCCATTGATAATCTTTCTTTACTAGCTCGATTGATTATTTTATCGTCAATATCCGTAAAATTTTGAATGTAAGTTACATCATAACCACACCATTGTAAGTAACGCCGCACTACATCCCACACCATACAGGTTCTGGCATGACCCAAATGACAATAGTCATAAACAGTAATACCGCAACAGTACATACGCACTTTATTATCTTCAATCGTTTTAAAAGGTTCTTTTTTACGGGTTAGAGTGTTATAGATGGTTAATGTCATTGGTGAGTTTATACTTGACAGTTGACAATTATAGTTGAGAGTATGTAACTATTTACAATGCTATCACTGCACTGAGGATCTTTAAGAAGGTTAAGAGCATGGTCCGTTTCATAATTATCTAAACAAAGTTTTAACAATTGATAAAATAAAGAAAATGTACTTAATTTAGTGACTTAATGGAAGTTAAACTTATGAAGTTCTAGAGGTAGAACAATGCAACTCTATGAAACTAACTCTATATAGACAACTCGATAAGCTAATGCCTTAAATAATAATATAAAGAATCTTAATTAGGAGAACTTAAGAGAGAAGATAGAAGACCTTAAAAGAGAACAGACTTATGCTATTAACGTAGTTAAGTAAAAAGATTAATTGAAGACAAACTAAAATAATTCTGATGAACTATAGATATCGATACTTTATTCAAATAAAGCTATATACTTACCTTAATATCTTAGGATTAAGATATTTTTAAAATTTTTTCTCACTATTTAAATAATTTAAAGACTAAAAAAATAAAATCAATTACTTAATTATATTTTGGAATATAAACATGAATTAATAATGATTATAATAGAAGCTATTAAATTACGCCCATAAAAAAATTATAATTAATTAATTATAAACCAAATAAAATAGTATAAATCTTATTCGATTAGATTAAAAAATAGTATCTAATTTAGATTAAGTAACGCGTCTACTAATTTTGTTTTATTTAAGCTTATAAGGCGAAGAAACTCTCTAATTCTCTCAGTATAATTCAGTGTTAGTCAACAGATATTTATTTTTTTAAAAAAGTTAGTCAGATAGTGTTGTTTATTTATATTCAACTACTTATTTATATAATGGAGCACAATGTAAAAACATTAGGATTGGTTTTTAGTTGGAAAAGAAGTAATTAAATAATTGAGTTAACACCATCAGTTATTCTGGCATCTTACAGTTAATTTTTTTGATAAAAAACTATTAAGCTAATACAAAGAAGATATAAAAAATTAAGGTCTATCGTTTATCTAAAATTAGTAACAATACTTTATATTCGCAGTTTAAAATAGTAGAAAATAAAAGATTATACTGCAATTACTAATAGATAAAAAATTAGTTAAATTAAGAATATATAAAAATTTAAGTTCTCTATAAAGCAAGATATACAACGTGATTTTTAAAAAACAGCTAAATTATGAGAGATTAATTTTAATAAACAAAAAACGAAATATAAGCTATATATGCAAAAAAAAATTTTTAAAAAAAACACTTATTAATATCAAAAATTAGTAACCTAAACCGAGAACTATTTAGAAATAAAACTGAAAAAATTGCCAGAAAAAATAAGAATTTATTTAGACAAAATTTGGTTTTATAATAGAGCAAATTATCTATATAGTTAAAGTTCTAGATGAGAAGGATCTTACTCTAATATGTTTGCATAGTGCTATAACTATAGCTCTTTGTAGACTAATATATTGACAATCAAACCTTATCTTTATATTTTTTATGTCTATATAACAGTTTTTATAAACTCAATTTTCTTTTAAACTAATTAATAATCTGATAAATTTAGGGTGAGCAATACTCACCCTAAATCTTAAAAATTAGTATGATTAGCGATAGCTTCTCTCAACTTTTCTATCACTTCATAAACTCCAATTTGCCCTAATTCACCTGATGTACGAGTCCGAATACTTAAACTGTTAGATTCCATTTCTTTTGCACCTACAATTGCCATTACAGGTATCTTTTGTTTTTCCCCATTACGAATCATTTTACCCAGTCTTTGTCCAGAAGTATCTGCTTCTGCGCGAATGCCTAATTTTTGCATTTTGTTTGCTATTTCTATAGCATATTCTAACTGAATATCACTAACAGGTAAAATACGCGCTTGAACAGGAGATAACCACAAGGGAAAATCTCCAGCATACTCTTCGATTAGAATACCGATTAATCTCTCTAAAGAACCAAAAGGTGCTCGGTGAATCATCACTGGACGTTGACGAGTTCCATTTTCTGCTATATATTCTAACCCAAATCGTTGGGGTAAATTATAATCAACTTGAACAGTTCCCAATTGCCATTCTCTTTCTAAAACATCTTGAAAAATAAAGTCTAATTTAGGTCCATAAAAAGCTGCTTCTCCCGGAGCTTCAAAATAGTCCATTTTTAGAGTTTGTACCGCGCGAAGAATGGCATTTTGAGATTTCTTCCAAGCTTCGTCAGACCCAATATATTTACCAGACTCTTCATCTCTAAAACTTAATCTAGCCTTAAAATTATTTAGTTGCAAACTCTTAAAAACTGTAAGAATTAGATCAACAACATTAAGAAATTCTGTATCTAATTGATCAGGAGTAACGAATAAATGAGAGTCATCAACAGTAAACCCACGAACACGGGTTAATCCTCCTAACTCTCCTGACTGTTCATGTCGGTAAACTGTGCCAAATTCTGCTAACCGAACCGGTAAGTCGCGGTAGGAACGTAACTCACTTTTATAAATTTGGATATGAAAAGGACAGTTCATTGGTTTAAGAACAAACCCTATTTCTTCTGCTGCTTCCTCAGCATTTTCTGCCATCATAGGGAACATGTCCTTTTTATAATTTTGCCAATGACCTGAAATTTTAAAGAGATCGATTCGACCAATATGAGGGGTTACTACCCCAAGATAACCCCGTTTGATTTGTTCGTTCTTGAGAAAATTTTCCAGGGTAAACCGAATAATAGTTCCTTTGGGAGTCCACAGAGGTAACCCCGGTCCTACGAGGTCAGAAAAGATAAATAATCCTAGTTCTTTACCTAATTTACGGTGATCTCGTTTTAATGCTTCTTCCTTCCGTCGTTTATATTCTGCCAGTTGTTCAGGAGTTTCCCACGCAGTCCCATAAATACGTTGCAGTTGCGCTTTTGTTTCATCCCCTCTCCAATAAGCTCCAGCTACATTTTCGAGATCAAATGCTTGGGGGTGAATATCTCCGGTAGTTTCCACATGGGGACCAGCGCAAAGATCCCACCATTGATCTCCTAAATGATAAAAGGTAATAGGGGGTTCAAGTCCCTCGAGTATTTCGAGTTTATAAGGTTCTCCGAGGTCGATAATACGTTTTTTCGCCTCCTCTGGGGTTACTTCTTCGCGGATAATGGGAAGTTTACGTTTAATAATTTTAACCATTTCTTTTTTGATGGCCTTGAGATTCTGTTCAGTAAAGGGTTCAGGAATATCAAAGTCATAGTAAAACCCCGTTTCAGTCCAAGGTCCAATGGTTACTTGCGCTTTAGGGAAAAGTTTCTGAACCGCCATAGCCATAATATGGGAGGTTGTATGGCGAATGCGCTTCACTGTATCAGACTCACTGGTACGGGGAAGTTTAATGGGTGTTACTTCTTGGGATACTTTAAGTTCAGCAGTTGACTGGTCAAGCATTTACTTCATACTCTTTCTATAATTCTTTATCTAGTTTATTGTGTGTTAGGGAATAGAGAACGCGGAATAGTCTTAAGTTAATTATCTTAATAATATTGTGATAATGTGGATTTAACTGGTTAAATGTCAAATTGATGGGTTTTTAAGTTAAAGACTGACAAAAGTTCTTAATCCATAAGCTTTCCTTTTAATCAATCTCGATTTATTGTTAATACTTTCTGCTGTTAATTGGATTGTTTTCCGATAAAAACAGATAGTAATTTTCCCAATTCAAGACTTAATTACTACATAGTTTTTAGATACAGTGAGTTAGCTTTCTGATACCAGTAAGTGAGTTTCAATAGTATTGATACCAAGTCTGAGTTGTTCCTGAAATTTGATAAAATTTTATGATAGTCTAACTATTATAAATAGAAGTTATTATTTAATTTATTTTTTTTGATGAATCGAACTATTCCTACGTGAGGTCTGATTAATGAGTAATAAATAATAAGTTTTTTATTTATTACTCATTTCTTTAATTAGGCTGAGCATTTAATGCCATCAGTGTAAAACACATACAAATATTTGATTTAGCAAAATTTAATTCGAATAAAAAATCTACCAGAAGGTACTTCCATTATAGAAATACCTTTTAGTAAGTCTGTAATTGACAATCAAACCTTTGTCTTTATATTT
Source organism: cyanobacterium endosymbiont of Epithemia clementina EcSB (assembly GCF_029919255.1). Taxonomy (GTDB): domain Bacteria; phylum Cyanobacteriota; class Cyanobacteriia; order Cyanobacteriales; family Microcystaceae; genus Rippkaea. The sequence goes on from NZ_CP123991.1 coordinate 318,500, forward strand.
ACGATTTTTACATACTAGGTCTAGTATAATCATTGTTATTTAACAGGACTTAGATCAATCACTTAAAATTTTATTAGCTGGAATATGGATGGATTTCAAAAAATAAGACGAGACGAGCCAGAGTAGTTTTATGATGTAAATATTTTACATAACTATTTAAATCCAAGGTAACTCTCCTATCAAACAAATTTATCTGATACAATCAATTTATTTGATAAAGTCAGAAAGACATATCAATCTAAACTGATACTCTACTCTCAATTGAGAGTAGAGTATCAGTTGGCTCCACCTCCTACTGTCCTTTAAAAATCATGATAGTCTTCATTGTTGGTATTTATTTAAGTTAATCATTAACCTCGTTATATCTAAAATCTAAATGTTGGCAATAACAAACGTGTTCTTAAATCTAGCAGAAGTTACGTTTACATGTACAAGAATTTACTCAGTTTTTTAGGTTTATAATTGAATAATTATTCTGCTAGTTATTAGACCAAAACAATGGTATCAAAAATTATAAAATCTGAGATAAAAATTGTTTAGATCTTTCTGCTTGAGGGTTATTAAAAAATTCTTCAGGAGTCGCAACTTCAACAATTTTTCCTCCATCCATAAAGACCACACGATCAGCTACTTCTCTTGCAAACCCTACTTCATGAGTGACACATATCATGGTCATCCCGGACTCAGCTAAACTCCGCATGGTGTCTAACACTTCTTTGATCATCTCTGGATCTAAAGCAGAGGTAGGTTCATCAAACAACATAATCTTGGGTTGCATGGCTAATGCGCGGGCAATCGCCACTCGCTGCTGTTGTCCTCCCGATAATTGACCTGGATATTTATGAGCTTGTTCAAGAATACCAACTTTTTCGAGTAATTGCATGCCTGTTACTTCCGCTTTTTCTTTCTTTTGGTGGCGAACCCAGATGGGAGCTAAAGTAACATTATTAAGAACTGTTAGATGAGGGAATAGATTAAATTGCTGAAATACCATCCCCACTTCTCTACGAATAGTTTCAATATTTTTAAGGTCATGGGAAAGTTTCACACCATCAACGATAACATTACCCTTTTGATAAGATTCTAGAGCATTAAAAGTGCGAATAAAAGTAGATTTTCCTGACCCTGACGGTCCCATAATGACCACAACCTCTTGGGGGTTGACTCGAAGACTGACCCCGCGTAACACATGAAAGTTATTGTCGTACCATTTCTCTACATCTTGAGCAATGATGATAGGGGTCTCTTCAGAACAAGAATATAAATTGTTATTTTTGACAGATTGAGTCATCAATTTTGATCAGTGATTATTTAGCCTTTTACCACTGTATTGCAAAATTCTCAAACTTTCACTGTGAACTATAACTTAAAGCCGTTTGGGGAGAAAGAACAATACAAAGTGCTGGAGCCAAAAAAAGAATATAAATTGTAGATAAAAACAAAAGCCGACGATCTACCTCTAATTGTTTCATCTCATCTCCCAAGAGTGTAAGTAACAAAATAGTCAATAGGTAAAAACTCTGATTCATCACATGCAATGAAACTTCTTGTTTATCTATTTTTGTAAAAATTCTGATCAATCCCATTCCCCAAAACTATAGATCTGTAAGACCATAATCGCAATTAGGACTCCAATTCTGACTCAACAAGACTCTAAAATCTGTAACCATTTACTTTTAAATTTTAAAATATTAACTTCTTTGAAGTTAAGTTAAATCATGTTATGTATGCAATGAGTTCTCGGAAAACAAGATAGTGATAAAAGCGCAAACGTATACAAGGTGAAAAATATTGCAGTAAAAGGCCGAGCTGGAATTTTCTGTCTTTTCTTATTATTAAATAATAATACACGGTAGACAACCAGTTAAATTACCATAAGGTTAAATAAAATAAAAATAAAGATATTAATATCATCCTATTTTCAAACAGAAAATAACTTATTCAAATATAAATTTTGGGGTTAATTACAGGGAGCAACAATAAAATTTTGTCTAATAAAAAATAGTTCCAAAAACGTAGGTATAATCATTTAATAGTTGCCTATCTTAATATTTTGTGGATTTCTTTATTAAGACATTTTATTTAAAAATAAAAATAAAATTACCACATCACATTTAAAAAAATATATTGAATAATAATAACTTTTTTTATTAAGTTGCCGCTAACATTAGATAATAGAGAAGATAACCGGTATCTAACTCATACTTCTCATGAACACTCCCTTCCTTCCCCCCGAAGACTTACCTCTACAAAGTACGACGGACTTCGGACTGCGACGGAAACTTGATGAAATCATCGGTCAATATTTCTACGAATCTTGTGATCGCTCACTCCAAACCTTATTGTCTCAATGTGGCTGGTATTTTACCAGTTCCCCTAATGTCTTAACTTTGGTGATCACCTGTCCCGATCATTTAACTAATTTACGCATCCTTAAACATGTTGCAGCCCTGGGACATTATTTACAAAATTTTACTGAGAACGGAAGAATCGAGATCTATCCTCCTGCTGGCGAAGGAACTTCCTTAAAAATTCCCGTCAAAAAACGACGAATCTATCAAGACTCTCTTTAAAGAGAACCTCAGTAAGGTGGGCATTGTCCATCTTACATTTAATTCAATTAATTTTTATAGTTTACAAGAAAAATTCGGGCTATTGGTGAAGGGAATTAAATTACAATTATTAACACCACTACTTTGACGAGTAGTTTGTGATAATATGGTTAAAGCCGACTATAAAGTCAAGGTTAAATCTAAGCTAAAATCAATAGACGATTATATTTTATTCTCCTCCGCCAATAATTTTCTCTTCTGGTAACATCCATCTTGTCAATGTACCAAAAGCTCTCCTTCTAATACTTGGAAGACGTCAATACTCTGCTCGTCTGTAGTTCCTGCAATAATTGTATACTTCCAGCCTCAGTAAAAGTTTTTGCCAGAATGTCGCTAATCCTTACCTCTTAGTTGATAGTTTTTCTCGTAGAGATGACGTTTGAAGTCGCCCTAAAAAACAACCATTGATCATTAATCAATGATCAATGGTTGTTTTTATGGATATTAATTGGGAACCCTGATCTACTTAGTTAAACCTAGTCAATAATTATTGTTACAGCTGGAATTAATAAATTATCATTGTAATTGTGCATAGCAGCTACTACATTCAATTCTAGAGATAAATATCTATCTTTATTTGCTGGAATCTTTTCCAAAGAGCTATAGCGAGTGGTAATAATAGTTTCTGAGGGAATAACCACAGAATTAGAATTAGTAAAATAGTCTAGGTTGGAGAGGTATGAATGAGCAAAAAATAAAGTAACACCTAATAAAAAAAACTGCGATATAACTCCAATAAAAGTCACCATTAAACCCAAAAAACAGCCTAAAAAAACTTCGACTTTTACATAGAATTATACTACTTGTAGGCTAGTTTTTTTGATCAAAAATGTTAACTGTAAAATACAGATAGTATCTAAGATTAATTCTTTTTACTTAAAATCTTAAACCAATAAAAAATATAATTCTTGGAAAGCAGAAAATAAGTGAAGAAAAGGAGAGTTGTTTTGGTGGAATACTTCTCATTTTTTCTTGATGATAATTAAGGTAATATAATGAACAAAGTTGGCGAAGATTATGAATAGCAGAATTTGCTGGGTTATCATCACTATAATGGACTTATAAGGTTATGGCTTTTCTCTTTTTAATACTCAGCTTTGAAAATTTTTTTTTCTGGGTTAAGACACTGTACTCCACATCTAGTGCATTTACACTCCGCAGTTTGCTTAATTGTGTGTACAATTACTTCTCAGTTCTTGGGATATCGAGATATCATATTCATCAAACCAGACTGAAATAAGAAATATTATCAATTTATTTTTCCGTACCTTCTACACCTCTGATACTCATATAATATGGCACAATAGAAGAAGTTGACTACATAATAGTCATTTCAAACTGCATTAACCAAAATTTTTAGATAATTCTAATGACTGCAACCCTTGAGGCACCTACAAAAACTCGTCGCGTTGTTTTTCCCTTCACTGCTATTGTCGGCCAAGAAGAGATGAAATTGGCTTTGCTGCTCAACATCATTGACCCTAAAATTGGTGGTGTAATGATTATGGGCGATCGCGGAACTGGAAAATCTACCACTATTCGTGCGTTAGCAGACTTGCTTCCTGAAATCGACGTGGTAGCTAATGATCCATTCAACTCTGACCCGAATGATCCTGACTTAATGAGTGATCGCGTTCGTCAACAACTCAGAGAAAATATTCCTCTCCAAGTCGTTAGTAAAAAAGTTACCATGGTAGATCTTCCTCTAGGAGCTACTGAAGATAGGGTCTGTGGTTCAATAGATATTGAAAAGGCCCTATCAGAAGGAGTAAAAGCTTTTGAACCTGGACTCTTGGCTAAAGCAAACCGTGGTATCATCTACGTGGATGAGGTTAACCTACTCGATGATCATCTTGTAGATGTTCTTCTTGACTCAGCAGCCAGTGGTTGGAATACAGTAGAACGCGAAGGGGTTTCTGTTCGCCATCCCGCGCGGTTTGTTCTAGTGGGCTCAGGAAACCCAGAAGAAGGGGAATTACGACCTCAGTTGCTGGATCGTTTCGGGATGCACGCAGAAATTCATACCATAAAGGAGCCGGTTTTGAGGGTAAAAATTGTAGAACAACGCTCGGAATTTGACCAAGATCCTCAGAAATTCCATGAGGAATATCAATCCCAACAAGAAGAACTGCAAAATCACTTAGTTAAAGCTCGAGAACTTCTCAAACAGGTTCATATCGACTATGAATTGCGGATTAAAATTTCTGAAGTTTGCTCGGAACTCGATGTGGATGGACTTAGAGGGGACATTGTTACCAACCGCGCTGCTAAAGCGTTGGCTGCTTTTGAGGGACGGACAGATGTCACTGTAAATGATGTCGGTCGTACTATCGTCTTGTGTTTACGTCACCGACTTCGCAAAGATCCTCTTGAAACCATCGATTCTGGTTATAAAGTTAATAAAGCGTTTAACCGAGTGTTTGGTTTAGAAATGGAAGAACATTAAGAAGAGAGGAGAAAGTTTAAATTGAGCTCACTGAAAGGGGTTTAAATATTTTTAACGCATGTTCTCTACTGCGATAGAATTAGGGAAATTGGCGGTTAACAAGTTTTTTGTTTTAGTCATAAATTATTTGTGTTATTTCTCATTGTCTTTCTAAGATTTTAGTTGAGCTAAACCAGAAAAAATTCGTTAAGATGAAAGTTAATTAGGGAATTGCCTGACCATTGATCTGCTCAAAGTCCTATGACTTCTGTAATCGCTGTAGAAAAAGAAAAGTTAGAAAATCCTCCGTTAGATATTCACTATTTAGGTGACCGCATTTTACGTCAACCCGCCAAACGTATTGCGAAGGTAGATGACTCCGTACGCGAGCTAGTCAAAGAAATGCTGCAAACTATGTATAGTTCCCATGGAATCGGTTTAGCCGCACCTCAAGTGGGGATTCATAAACAATTAATTGTTATAGACTGTGCTCCTGATGACTCTGCCAATCAACCTGTTGTCTTAATTAATCCTAAAATTACCAGTGTTTCTAAAGAATTATCCCTGTTTGAAGAAGGTTGTTTAAGTATTCCAGGGGTTTATTTGAATGTGACTCGTCCTGAAGTGATTGAAGTATCCTTTAAAGATGAACAAGGAAAACCCTGCAAGCGACAAGCAACTAATTTATTAGCGCGGGTTATTCAGCATGAAATAGATCACCTCAATGGGGTGATGTTTGTTGATCGAGTTGAGAATGGTTTAGCCTTAACTGAAGCTTTACAAAAAAATGGATTTTCTCCACAAGCTGTCAAACCGGTAAAATAATCAATTTTAGCCACTAGTATTTCATGTCAGCTTTTTTTGTGCGCCGTGCGAGACACAAAAAAAGCTGACATGAAATGATCGACACTTTTCCGTTAGAGCTAGGCTTAACCATGAAAGTTTCGATTTACAACAACTTCTGTTTTATCTTTTACATGAGTAACTTTTATCTTATACGTAGTGATTAGAAATTAATTTTTAAACCCTTCTTATGAGAGAGATAGCAAAAAAAGTTGCAGCAACTCCCCAAAGCAAACTGGCTAATATATAGCTTAATCCTAATAAATATTTATTGTTTCTTAACAAAAGATGGTTTTCATAAGAGAAAGAAGAAAAAGTAGTAAATCCCCCACAAAATCCAGTTGCTAACAATAATGTCCAATTCGAGTGGAATTGAAATCTTTCAATTAGTCCGATAGAAATCCCAATAATGAAACACCCCACAATGTTAACTGTGAATGTCGCCACGGGAAAAGTATGTTTTAGTCCCAATCCACTATTAACAGCTTGGCTTACAAAATATCGAGAGCAACTACCTAAGCCACCCCCTAAAAATACTATCAAAAACTGCAGCAGTTTCATTTTTTGTTGTTAAGCTATAAAGCTATCTTTTATTAAAGTACTCGTATCAAGATTCCACACTATTGACACGGTGAATATTGACGATATCACTCAAATTCCGAATTTGAGTGATAACACATTCTAATTGTTGACGATCACGAATATCAATTCGTAAGTTAATCATTGCAGGCCGACTACGACTGGTTTTTACCCCAGCATTCCGAACGTTAATGTTATTGTCACTGAGACGAGATAAAATATCTTTAAGGATTCCTACACGATCAAGAGCTTCAATAAAAATATCCACGGGATAGGTTTGGATATGTCCACTGTCTTCTGTGGGATTCCAACGCACTGGAATCAGGCGGTCACCGAGTATATCATCTATGTTAGAACACCCTTGACAGTGAATTGAAATCCCTCTAGCTCCACTTGTCACTATACCGATAATGGGTTCTCCAGGCAGGGGATGACAGCAGCCAGCAATATTATAAACTAACCCTTCAACGCCCATAATCGGGGATTTATTTTGTTTTACTTGACAAAAAGCAAGAGGAAAAGAATTAGAAGATCGAGTTTGATCATCGGGAATTTCTTCTTCTTGAGTCTTAACTGTAATTTCTCTAAGTCGATTGACGACTTGATTTAGAGTAATTTCCCCATACCCCAAAGCCGCTAGTAAGTCCTCAACAGAATGATAATTACAGCGTTCAGCCACACTTTGCATGGGATCAGATTTAAGCAAAGCATCTAAGCCACTTTTACCTAATTCCTTTTCTAACATCTCGCGTCCTCGGGCAAAATTTTCATCTCGGTGTGATCGCTTATACCATTGACGAATACGATTTCGCGCACTGGGAGTCACTACAAAATTAAGCCAGTCTAAACTAGGATGAGCGTTTTTTTGTGTAATAATCTCTACAATATCTCCATTATTAAGAGGAATATCCAAAACTGACCATTTTTCATTTACTCTTGCTCCTTTCATGTGGTTTCCTACTTCTGTATGGATACTATAGGCAAAATCAACTGGCGTAGCCCCTCGCGCTAGGGCAACCACATCTCCTTGAGGAGTAAAGACATAAACATCATCATCAAAAAGATTATCTTTAAGAGTATCCACATATTCCTGAGCATCTTGAAGATCCTTTTGCCATTCGAGAAGTTGACGCAACCAGGTAAATTTTTCGTCCTCTTCAGAAAGAGTGATATAATGAGATCCCCCTGTCTCTTTATATTTCCAGTGAGCAGCGATCCCATATTCAGCGATATGGTGCATCTCTAAGGTACGAATTTGTACTTCTAGGGGACGACCTGTTAACCCTACCACCGTTGTATGAAGAGATTGATAACGATTGGGTTTTGGCAGTCCAATATAATCTTTAAAACGCCCAGGAATTGGTTTAAACGCATCATGAACTACCGCTAAGGCACGATAACATTCCTCATTATTTTCGACAATAATTCTCAGGGCAGCAATGTCGTAAATTTGATGAAATCCTTTTTGTTGTCGCTGCATTTTATGATAAATCCCGTAAAGATGTTTGGGGCGAGCTTGTAAGTCCAACACTCGAATCCCAATACTTTCTAAGCGTTGCCGTAGGGTTTCTTTTAGTTTTTCTAAACGGGTTTCGCGATCACTACGTTTTTCAGCCACTAGGGACTGAATTTTTTGATAGGCTTCTGGTTCTAAATATTTAAAGGATAGATCTTCTAACTCCCACTTTAACCGCCAAATTCCTAAACGATTGGCTAAGGGAGCAAAAATTTCTCTAGTTTCCAGCGCGATACGTTTTTGCTTTTCTGGTTTAAGGTGTTCTAGGGTTCGCATGTTGTGTAGACGATCAGCTAGTTTAACCACAATCACCCGAATATCTTTAGCCATTGCTAAGAACATCCGACGAAAATTTTCAGCCTGGTGTTCTGTTTTACTCGAAAAATTGAATTTAGACAGCTTAGTCACCCCTTCCACTAAATTTCGTATTTCTTTCCCAAACTGTTCCTCAATTTGTTCTAGGGTGACATCTGTGTCTTCTACTACGTCATGGAGAAATCCGGCTGCAATCATGGCTTTATCTCCACCTAAATCTCGCAATAACTCTGCTACAGCGATGGGATGGGCAATGTATGGTTCTCCCGATTTACGATATTGGCCTTCATGCAGTTGATAGGCAAAATTGAATGCCCGACAGATTAGACCAATATCTTCACTATCTTGATCGGATTGACAGGCGATAAGACATTGATTCAGCCAGTCAGGAAGAGACAGTTCAATAAGTTTGGGTTCAAGATAGGGAACTAGGTTCATAAAAGGGTTAACAGGGCGATAGGATACAAAATAAAATAACTATAGTAGCCCAAAGCAAAATTATCGTACCAATTAGTACTGTATAAATTAACGATTGACTGCCGTTCAACGAAAAAATTAACCAAAAAAACGCCCAGGATACCAAATTTGTATTTTTTCTTTGTATCATCTGCAGAAAGACTAACTCGAAGAAATCAATGCTTGCTTGAACAGTTTTAGTCTAAGAAAAAGTTTAAGACCAATGCAATTAACCGCTATGGTTTATTATTATTTAATATATCTTGTCCATATCTTGTAGTCTATGTTACCGAAATCTCATCAAAAATTCTATCAACAATTCTTCGCTTCCTTGATCACGCTCAGAGATCAGGTCATGATGAAGAACATAGACTCGAGGCTACTATCCCAATATTTTCAGGTGGCACAAGAAATTTTTCAAGATAAGATTTTAGAATTAACAACTGAAAGTTTAGAGAATTCTGTTGTCTCTTCTTGGCAATCGACCCAGACTGAAATTTATCGGACGTTGCGCTTGTTAAGAACTGATCTCCTCTTTTTACATTCTTCCTACAAGCAAAAGACAGAAGAACAACGATTAGAGAGCGTACTTAATCACATTGAAAAACTTATAGGTTATTGTCAAGTTGTTCTAACTAAGTAACTTTTTTAAAAAAATTATCGGGGAATAAATGCTATTTTTATTCCCCATCATGAACATTATTTAGTTTTGGATAAAATACGACCAATAGTTCGATTTTCAGGAATAAACGTTTTTTCAGCTACCCGTTTAATATCTGCTGCACTCACCGCTTCAATAGCTGTTAATTGATCAAAAAGGTTGCGCCAACTTCCAGTTTTAACTTCATATTCAATCAATGATCGAGCCATACCTAAATTAGAGTCGAGTGATCGCACTAAGGCTGCCCTAAGTTGAGTTTTTACCCTTTGCAATTCTTGATTAGTAACAAATTCTTTCTTTAATCGTTCAATTTCTTGTTCTAAGGCTTTACCAACCTGGTTAACTGTACCATTAGGGGCAGTCTGAGCATAAAACAACATTAAATTAGGATATTTGTCCCCTGGAAATCCATTAAAACCCTGAGCAACTAAAGCCACTTTTTTCTCTTCGACCAGGGACTTATAAAGACGAGAGGTCCGTCCTGAACTTAATAAAGTTGCCATCACTTCATAGACAGCATGATCCGGGTGAGTAATTGCCGGACGGTGATATCCTTCAAGATACCAAGGTTGGGATAGTAGTTCCAGAGTAACTTCTTTGGTTTCAGTTTGTTGAGGTTCTACTTTAGTCACTTTTGGCGGTTTAGGTTTAGCCGAATAACGACCAAAATAAACTTGAGCTAATTGTTTAACTTGTTCGGGACTCACATCTCCTACAATGGCGAAAGTTAAATTGTTAGGGCCATAGTAAGTCTCAAAAAATCGCCGTACATCTTCACGGGTCAGTCCAAGAATATCTTGGTTATAACCGATAACAGGGCGTTTATAAGGATGTTTAGTGAAGGCGATATCGAGAAATGCTTCCACCATTTTACCAATAGGACTATTATCAGTTCTGAGGCGACGCTCTTCCAGAATAACGTCCTGTTCTTTATAAAATTCTCGGAAAACAGGTTCTAAAAATCGTTCTGATTCCAACGACATCCAAAGTTCTAATTTATTCGACGGAAAACTATAAAAATAGGTCGTCCAATCACTCGAAGTCGCTGCATTCATCCCAACTCCTCCAGCCGTTTCCACAATTTGACCAAAAGCATTTTGTTGAACGTATTGGTTAGCTTCTGTTTGAACTTTTTGGAATTCTTGAGCTAATTTTTCGGCTTCTTTTATCTTTCCCGCAGCTTGAGCGGCTTTCATTTGGGAAAATAGAGTATCCAGTTGATCTAAAAGAGGTTTTTCTGCTGCATAATTGGTAGTTCCAATGTCTTTCGTCCCTTTAAACGCTAAATGTTCTAAAAAATGGGCAACCCCTGTCTGTCCATCAGGTTCATCTACCGCTCCCACATCAGCATAGGTGACGAAAGACACCACAGGTGCGTCATGATTTTCCATGACGATGAACTTCATGCCATTATCGAGTTTGAATTCCGTTATTTGTTCAATTGCCTTATTAAGATAAGGTGTAATTGATTGGCTGGCTATTAGAGTGGAAGAAGTATGAAGAAGTGGTTGAGCAATAACTGGAACACTACTCCAAATAAAAAATAGCAAACTGAGAGTTGCAAAAGAATAGCGCACAGGAAGCGATCGAGTTGAAGAGTTTATTAGCATTGATGCCATCAAAAAAAACGACGTTTAGAATCTCCTTTCTAGGATATCGGGATTTAGAAGTGATAGCAGAAAGTCATAGGGTGATTGAGTTGTCTTTATAAAAAAAGATTATTTCTTATAATGTGAGTTCGGTGGTATTTAAAAACACTTTTATTATCATCTACATCACAAAATACTTCTGTAAGATCAAGACGAGACTTTAATTTTATATCTACATCATCAGACTTTAATAAAATATTACGTCTAGGATAAATATCCTACCTCCTATTTTCTCAAATTTCTGTTGAACTCACGTTTTTAGAAAGTCTTTTTTGTCGCTACCTAAGATGCTTGTTTTATCTACCAAGTAAAAGTCAAACCTGAACTTTTCGCTTCTTCTAGGCTTCTCTCGAACACTCTCCAAACTTAAGCTATTTTTCAAGTTTACTGGGTAAGTCTTAAAGAAGCAAGATATAATTTGTTACAAAATAGATTAGAGAAGATTTTGTAATGAGTAACCCGATCCTTCATGCCTTTTTCTTAGGCCGAGCTTTTGCTGAAGTCCTCAGTGAGAAAATAGAAGAAAACTTTACCAATGCCCTCGGCGAATTGAGCAAATTTGACGCAGAACAACGCGAACAGCTACGGCAATTTATCGAACAAGTACAAGTAAGGGCTCAAGTCGATGTTGCTCAAGAAGATACTGTTAACACTACTCCCAGTGAGGATTCCCCCATCGATTTACAAGAGACGATAGACAATTTACGTGCTGAGATTGCTCGTCTTAAAGCGGAGTTAAAAATTTATCGTGCCCAAAAAACATAATTATTTTTTTATTACTCTTAATTTTCTGCCCCTATTAACCTAAGTTACTCTCAGCCCCAAAAATCGAGTGTCTCCCCTGTTCTTCAATGTCAATCATTCTTATTCCCTAAAAACTACTTTAGTCTCTAATCGCGTGACCAAACTAGAAAATACCCAGAAATTCCGTTGGAATCAGGAAAAATATTCTATTAATAGCCGCCGCCTGGACATTTGGTGTTTTGTGTTGGTCTTAATCACCAAATTTTGGCTCAGTGGTAAACAATGGAGCTATCGAGGGGGCTATAGCGAAGAAAAAAGGACCACCCGACGGCAAAAACAGGCGGTGTGGATTAGAGAAAATTTACTCAATCTTGGACCAACCTTTATTAAGGTAGGTCAATTGTTCTCTACTCGTGCTGATTTATTTCCCACCGAATATGTTGCGGAACTATTGAAACTTCAAGATGAAGTTCCGGCTTTCACCTACGAACAAGTTACAACTATTATTGAAAGGGATTTTGGGAAACCCCTTCCCAAACTGTTCCATAATTTTGCTCCAATCCCTATTGCAGCAGCTAGTTTAGGTCAAGTCCATAAAGCTCAACTTCATTCAGGGGAAGAGGTAGTCGTTAAAGTTCAACGGCCAGGGTTAAAACAACTTTTTACTATTGACCTAGCGATTCTCAAACGCATTACCCACTATTTTCAAAACCATCCCCGTTGGGGCAAAGGACGAGATTGGACCGGAATCTATGAAGAGTGCTGCCGTATTCTTTGGCTAGAAACTGATTACCTTAACGAAGGACAAAATGCCGATACCTTTCGTCGTAATTTTCGTGATGAAGATTGGGTTAAAGTACCCCGAATTTACTGGCGTTATACTTCTCCCCGTGTCTTAACTCTTGAATATATGCCGGGGATTAAGATTAGCCATTATGAAGGACTAGAAGCAGCAGGATTAAATCGTAAAATCTTGGCTAGACTAGGAGCGAAAGCTTATTTGTACCAATTGCTTAACAGTGGATTTTTCCATGCCGATCCTCATCCTGGAAATATTGCTGTAAGTACGGATGGAGCCTTGATTTTTTATGATTTTGGCATGATGGGATGTATTAACGCCAACGTCCGTGAGAAGTTAATCGATGCCTTGTTTGGCATTGTTCAAAAAGATGCTGCTCGAGTAGTCTCGTCTTTAGTAGCTCTCGATACCTTAAGTCCTGCAGAAGATATGGGTCCAGTGCGTCGTTCCATTCAATTCATGCTTGATAATTTTATGGACAAACCCTTTAAAGAACAGTCAATTAGTCAAATTAGTGATGATTTATATGAACTTGTCTATGATCAACCTTTCCGCTTCCCAGCAACTTTTACCTTTGTTATGCGTGCATTTTTAACCATAGAAGGGATAGGAAAAGGGTTAGACCCAGACTTTAATTTTATGGAGGTGGCACAACCGTTTGCTATGAAGCTTATGACTGATATAAATGGAAATAGCGAAACTAGCATTCTCAATGAATTAGGACGACAAGTAGTTCAAGTTAGCAATACAGCGTTAGGATTACCGCGACGAATTGACGATACAATAGAAAAGTTGGATCGTGGTGATATTCGCGTGAGAGTACGCTCAGTTGAATCTGATCGTCTATTGCGTCGCTTAGGTATGATACAGATGGGGACTAACTATACTATTCTCACCAGTGCTTTAGTCATATCTGCAGCCCTTTTATTTGTCAACGGTTCGCTTCTTTTGGCAATAGCCACTATCATAATGGCATTAGTTCCAGCGTGGGCTTTATTTCGCTTGCTGCGTCGTCTTGATAGTCTAGATATTATGTTCTAGTTTATGTTTATCACTATTGTAAATTGTTAGTAGCTAACTCACCAATGATGAATCGTAGCTTCACGGGTCTAACTGATACAGGCGTCGTGCGATCAGTTAACCAAGATAATTTTTATATCGACCCTGGAGGGCGGTTTTTTATCGTAGCTGATGGCATGGGAGGCCATGCTGGAGGAGAAGAAGCAAGCCTAATTGCTACTCGAGAGATTCAAGCCTATCTTGAGACTCACTGGAAATCTGATATTCCTTCTCATATCCTCCTTGAAAAGGCTTTTTTACAAGCTAATCAGGGAATTCTTACTGATCAACAAGATCATCCTGAACGGGGAGATATGGGGACAACAGCTTTAGTAGTCATTTTCCGAGATAATAAGCCTTGGCGAGCTCATATCGGAGATTCTCGCCTTTATCGCTTCCGTGACCTTTATCTTGAGCAAATCACAGAGGATCATACTTTGGTAGCACGAGCATTGAAAATGGGTGAGATTACCCGAGAGCAGGCTAAAACTCATCCTTGGCGACATGTTCTTTTCCAATGTTTAGGGCGTAAGGACGTTAATCTCATTGAGATTGCCCATCTGGATGTTCGAGCTGGCGATCGTTTGTTATTATGCAGTGATGGGTTAACTGAAGAAGTCTCTGATAAAACCATTCAGCAGATTTTTGAACAACAAAAATCTTGCAAAATAGTAGCTCAAAATCTCGTGGAAACAGCTAAAGAAGCTGGGGGATCGGATAATATCACAGTGGTTATTGTTGTTGAAGGGGAAAAAACTGAAAGAATTGAAGAGGACAATCTTGATACCAGAGTTGACAAGATAGGTAATTAAAATAGACTATTTTTAGTAGAAATTACTGTTTCATAATTTTTTAAAACAAGATCAGGTCAGTAATTATCAATTGTTTATGCTGTTAGTTGTTAACCTTATTTCCAAAAGTCGACATAGGCGTAACCTGTTTATTGAAAGGTTGAATAGTTTTTTACTCTGGGTAGATTTAGATTTATAGTTCTTGAATTTCTTGTTTGAAGTCTTTGGATTGTCTATGACCTTTATCTAGATATCATTTATAAATTCTAGTGAGTAGATAGCTCTATATGAACATTAAAATTTTTTACCTCTATATTTAAGTCGAATTAGAGTTCGACCTACATTGCTCCAATTGGTATCTTTCGGAATAACTTCTTTTATTGAAACTTTGTTTGATTGCCTTAGTTAAATCGTATTCAAATACCCCCCGAAATTTCATAAGCTTTTATTTAAAACTATTCCCTTCTATATTTTTTCTTCGACTTCTCGGAAAATCCCTTAATTTTTCTCTATAGTTTAACTTGTCCAATCTGCAATCTTGATAGTTTTTGTTCTTCTAATTCTGTTGGCTAAATTTTTAAGCGGGTTTATATTTCGTTATCACTACTTTTTTAAGTTCACTTACTAAATTTTCAGACAAAAAGTCATCAATTGCTATCTTTAATTGGTTAATTTTAATATTTTTTTTATTTACTATGATTTTGATCATCATTAACCAACTTAGATAAATTTCTCTCAGTTACTCGACATATACGCCAATCAGGTAATATATCAACACCCATTTTTTTGTAAAATTCAATAGCGAGACTATTCCAATCCAAAACCATCCACTCTAACCTTCCTACCCCTCGTTTCACAGCTAATTGAGCTAAATAAATTAATAAAGATTTTCCAACTCCTTTACGACGATAATCAGGTAAAACAAATAAATCTTCGACATAAATTCCTGGCTTTGTTAAAAAGGTAGAATAATTGAAAAAAAAGAGAGAAAATCCTACAGATTTAGTTCCCCATTGCGCCAAAATAGCCTCCACATAGGGTCTTTTGCCAAATAAATGTTCATGCAACATCTCTGTATCTCCTGTTACTTGATGAGAGAGTTTTTCATACTCAGCTAAGGATTGAATTAGCGAAAATAAGTCTACAACATCTGATGGTTCAGCAAAACGTATTCTGAGATCTTTGTTCATAAATTTTATTTAAGGTAACAGTGAACAGTAGCGTTTCGAGACCTTTTTTTAGGTTAGCCTTAATTGCTACTTTGACCACGACAATCTACCAATTCACTGTCAACTATTTAACAATTAATGTAACCATCCTTTTAAACGACGAGCAACCTGAGGACGACGCAATTTCCGCATGGCTTTACTTTGAATTTGACGGACTCGTTCGCGGGAGAGATTGAACATTCCACCTACCTCTTCCAAGGTGTGGGGCTGACTAGTGGATAATCCATAGCGCAGGGAAATTACATCTTTTTCTCGTTCGGTAAGGACATCACTTAACACCGCTGATATTTCATGGCGTAACATTCCTTCACTCATTTGTTCCTCAGGAAGTTGTAGCTCTTGATCTTCAAGTAAGTCCACTAATTCTGTATCTTCTCCCTTCCCAACGCGATGGTTCAACGAAAGGGATTGTCTGCGCAATTGAAGTAACTGGCGCAGTTGAGGCGGGGTCATTTCCAACTCCATGGCTAGTTCCTTTTCGTTAGGGTTGCGCTGCAAATTCTGCTTTAAAACGCGCTGTGCTTTTTTGAGTTTGTTAAGCTTCTCAACAATGTGAATCGGTAAGCGAATCGTCCGTGCATCATTGGCAATAGTACGAGTAATGGCTTGACGAATCCACCAATAGGCATAGGTAGAAAATTTATAACCTTTATTGGGATCAAATTTTTCAGCTGCACGATTTAAGCCAATAGCTCCTTCTTGAATCAAATCTAGAAAAGGAACTCCCCGATTAAGGTATCGTTTTGCAATAGAAACCACTAACCTTAAATTCGAGCGAATCATTTTTCGTTTGGCAGTACGTCCTCGATAAAGACGACTTTCAAACTGCCGTTGGCTATCAAATCCCATTGCTCCGGCTAATTCTCCTTTGGTCGGAAAACGCTGTAGTTCTTCTTTAAGTTGTTGACGTTTTTCTTCTGTTTTTACTAAAAACTGAACATTCTTTGCTAATTCAACCTCTTCTTCTGGTTCTAGTAGAGGATAACGTGACATTTCTTTGAAAAATGCTCCAACCGTGTCATCTGAAATGGCCTTACGGTATTCATCAGAGTGGTGATTGCCCAATTCCTTAGATAAGGAAGAAAACTCTACTTCAACCGCGTGAAAATCGGTATCAACTTGGTCAATACTGTCTGGCTCAAAGACTTCTTCATCTAATGGAGCAGTCAAGGAATGGTCTTGGATCATTTTAGTCATGTTCATATTCATAAACAGATGAGAATAGGGTGTAAAAAGATCAATAAATTTGGGAACAATAGAGCTAGGTACAATGTCAAGTATTCTGTGAAGCTGATCGTGTCTTTTAATGAAATTTGGAGAAAATAGTTAAGATTTTCTTAAGTAATTGCCCCAGATAAACAGCTATCAAGATAAGAAAAAGTTATGACACCTTAATAATGAGGAAGAGAATGAACTTAGTAATCATATTTACCAGTGGACTCCCATCTTAAATTTGTTCAAGATTGTTCCTTGGTGAATAGTCATGTCTACTAAGCTACCAGAATTATTTGAGGTTTCTGTTTGTCTAATTACAAAATGACAAACGGATAAATAAAATCTTACTATTGTTCTCTAGAGATAAAACCTCTAATTAGAGGGAATTTAGTGTCTTTAAACCCAGTAATAATCCGGAATATCAGGAAAATTAGTAATGACTAACTAGCCTGATTTTTAAGATGTTTATTTTTTTGAGGCTGTAATAAAGTTTTATTACAAAAAATCTATATCAGCTATAGTTGAACTTTAAAAAAAAATAACAATGGTATATTTTTATACTTTAAATATATCGAGAAAGTATTGGCATCAGTTGAAATAAGTTTTCGATAGAACTCTGGTCTTTGAAAGAAAAGAGGAAAAGACAAAGATTCAAGAAGTGAATTGCGGTTTACTAGCTAATTTGATTAGCGAATTCAGCTTTACTAGCACACCTAGTACTATGAAAAAATAGGTTAATTTTTTTATACAATTCTATTAGGATCGCTATAGTTTACTTTTTAAAATCCTCAAGGACTATGGCTGATAGCACGAGAACGTTTATTGCAGCTGAACTGAGATCCCCCTATAATGAAAGATTTTCTCCCGAACAATGGATTGAAGTGTTGGTTGATTGTCCAGGGGTACAAGGATTATATACTTACCATATTCCTCCAGAATTAAGTATAAAGCCAGGATATATCCTAAATGTTCCCTTTGGTTCTCAAATGGTGGGGGGGATTGCTATCCGTCAGGTGACTTCCCTTCCTCATGATCTTGATCTACAACGAGTTCGAAATGTGGAGGATGTAATTACAGCAGAGTTTTTTCCCTCTGGATATTGGGAATTACTTAATCGAGTTGCCCAATATTATTGTACGGATTTGACAACGGTGATTCGAGGAGCGTTACCACCAGGGTTATTGGGGCGATCACAACGTCGTGTTCGTTTAAAGTCTGAAATTCTACCTTCTAAGGCTGAAACTTTTTGTAGTCCAGTGGCTGGACAAATTTTAAACTTATTGCTCTCGCAAAAAGACGGAGACTATAGTAGTCAATATTTACACCGGGAAGTTAGAGGAGCAAGTCGGGGAATACGAGAATTAATCAAACGGGGTTGGATCGAAAGTTATCTCGAACCCCCAAAAATAAATCAACCCAAACGGCAAAAGGCTGTTACTTTAGTGGTTGATAGCTTTCCCACTAACTTGACTAAGCAACAGTTAGAAGTGTTACAGGTATTGCGTCAGGAAGGTGGGGAGTGTTGGTTGACGGAATTAGTTAAACTTTCTAACAGAAGTGTTCAAGTAGTTAAAAAGTTAGAAGAAAAAGGGTGTGTTGTCATTCAATCTAAAGAAAGATTAAGGTTATTAGAACAGCCTCAAGTAAATAGCGATCACCCGAAACTATTAACCATATTTCAAAAAAAAGCCTTAGACATTATTAAAAACCTAGAAAGTTATGCAGAAGTTTTATTGCATGGGGTAACGGGTTCAGGAAAAACAGAAGTCTATTTACAAGCAATTGCCCCTTTATTAGAGCAAGAAAAATCCGCCTTAGTTTTAGTTCCCGAAATTGGTTTAACTCCTCAATTAACTGATCGGTTTCGGTCTCGTTTTGGGAATAAAGTTTGTGTTTACCACAGTGATTTATCAAGGGGGGAAAGATATGATACTTGGCGACAAATGTTAACAGGAGAACCTCAAGTTGTCATTGGAACCAGATCAGCAATTTTTTCACCATTACCTAATTTAGGATTAATTATTCTTGACGAAGAACATGATTCTAGTTACAAACAAACCCAAATTTCACCTACCTATCACGCCCGTAATGTTGCCTTATGGCGAGGAGAAATAGATAATTGTCCAATAATTTTAGGATCAGCCACTCCCTCATTAGAAACTTGGATAAAAATAGCCAATACGGATAAAGAGAACTATCCCCCTTTATCTGTCTATTCCCCTCCTAATTCTTACTATTTATCTTTGCCAGAAAGGACTCAATCTCGTCCCTTACCTCCGGTAGAAATTATAGACATGAGACGAGAATTAAAATTAGGAAATCGTTCTATTTTTAGTCGTTCTTTACAAGACGCTTTAGCTGAATTAGAAATCTCAAAAAAACAGGGCATTCTGTTTATTAACCGTCGGGGTCATAGTACTTTTGTTTCTTGTAGGAGTTGCGGTTATGTTTTAGAATGTCCCCACTGTGATGTGTCTTTGTCCTACCATTATGCTTATGAAGGAGCAAAGGAACTACTGAAATGTCATTATTGTAATTATAGTCAAAGTCAACCGAGTCAATGTCCTCAATGTAGTTCTCCTTATTTAAAATTTTTCGGCAGTGGAACCCAAAAAGTAACTCAAGAATTAACTAAACTGTTTCCTTCCCTACGTCCTTTACGTTTTGATAGTGATACAACAAGAACTAAAGGATCGCATCGCAGTTTATTAACTAAATTTTCTCAAGGAAAAGCAGATTTATTAGTAGGAACTCAAATGCTAACAAAAGGGTTAGATCTAGCCCAAATAACGTTAGTAGGGGTAGTAACGGCAGATGAACTATTACACTTATCTGATTACACAGCAGCAGAACGGACTTTTCAAACTTTAACTCAAGTAGCAGGAAGGACAGGCAGAGGAAATGATCCTGGCCGAGTAATTATCCAAACTTATTCACCGGAACATCCTGTTATTCAATCAGTCAGTTCCCATGATTATCAGGGCTTTATTAAAACTGAGTTACCCCAAAGAGAAGTATTAAGTTATCCGCCCTATGGGCGATTAATTTTAATTAGATTGAGTGGAATTAATAGAATAGAAGTTCAGAAAACTTCTCAAGTATTAGGGGATGTTTGTCGGGATAAAGTAGGAGAAGGTTGTGAGATTTTAGGTCCTGCTCCAGCGAGTATCGTGCGAATAGCTAAACGTTATCGCTGGCATATTTTATTAAAGTTTAGACCTAATGCTCAGGTAATTATTCCAGATATTAATGACTTAAAAAAGGTTTGCCCTCAATCAGTTAACTTAACTTTTGATATTGATCCATTAAGAATTGATTAAATAACTAAATCTATAAATAATTTTAAATATTAAAGAAAAAATTAACTATGGCAACTATAAAGTTTAATAAAATTTACTCTACTTTTTGTTAACTTTTTATCAAAAATTTTACCTATTACACCTATTTTTTATGTCCTAGAAAATAGGTGTAATAGTGTTTGACTAAATGTTTTAAGTTTATTTGGAGAATACGATAAACTTGTCAGTTTTATGGATCATCTAGTCTTATTATCATCTGATAGTAAAAATTTTAAACCTACTGATAATTAAAAAGTAATTACTATCATTACTTTTTAATTATCAGTAGGTTTATTTTACTGACAGAATATAGTCTCAATGCTGATCAAAATACTTGCCGTAAATAATATTTATAAAATAATTGTATTAATTATGTTGATAATGTAACTTTAGTTCCTAAAGCTAAATTGTAGCTATTTAGCTACAATTACTATTTTTATTAAAATCACCTTGTTACCATCTAATTTTTTTGAAATTTAATCTTGATGTTTATAAATATTATTTAAGTAATGCTACATGATATTTTTTACAAAAAAAATACACCCTATTAATATTTGTAGTAAAACTCTATTATTATAGACTTTATTAGAATTTTCAAAATGCCATTTTAGTAATTTGTTTAACTTCAAAAGTGAGACTTATAACCTGGAATGTGTTTCACCATAGAATCATTTACAAGTTTGGAATAAGATTAAATATCCAAGATGGAATTTTCTCATTGATTACTCTAGTAAATATGACTATTTTACTAGAGTAATAATTTTTTAAAAAATAAAGACTAAAAGTCTTATTCTGTCTGATTAATAAGTAAAAAAATAAGATTAAATCTATTTTTTTATGCTTACAAAACATATCTATAGCTATTTTTTAAGAAAAAAATTACTGATTTCAATGACGAATCAGACAATAAAAAATATACCAGCGAACAGTTAAATAAGAAAAAGTGATTTTGAAATTAATTGTGTGATTGTTAAGTACTCTAATATATAGATTAAAAAATAAATTAAGTCTAGACAACAATTAGCTAAAATTGCTGTTAATATTTAGCAAATCTACTTTTAAAACTATTATTACTGAGAGTTAATCTATCTATTAAATAGATAGATAGATTTGCTACCATCTTCTAAACCTTAGCATGTGCAATTATGATAGTAGTCTTGAGTAATTATTTATCATCCAAAGCTTACACACACTACAAAATAATAAAAAAAGTTAACTGAAAGTTAATTTATCTGATTACAGTGTAATTTATATAAATAAGTATTATGACTGATGATATGAGAAGATAAATCTAGTATAGATAGATATTTTGCCTAAAATTTTGCATCAACTTGACTCGATAAAATTCCTAATTTTTAGATTAAGTAACTAGGAATTCTTTGCTTGGTTAAAAATTTTAATTGTGCTAAACTAATTGAAGTTACAAGAATAGATAGAGGAGTCTTCAAAGCTTTTAAGTTAAGAAGTAATGGCTAATTATGAAATCAAAATAAAAGGAATAGAACTAGAAAGGGTCAAGAGAAGATAAACCACTAATAATTAGACTTTTTACTATTGCTGACTCCAAATTCAATGAGTGCTTTTCAATTTTTCTTAATGACTCTTAATTATGAAAGAGCAGACTAAAGACTTAATCAATAGTTTATTGATTAAATCTAAATTAATTAAGATCTCAGGGAACTTAATTAATTTAGTCAAATTATCGAGCAAGTCTATCGACGAAAAAAAATAATTGACTATTCAATTTTACCAAAAATTTGTTAGAAAATGGAAATAGAGTTAACTGTAGTAGAAAAAAGTGATCGTCTTGATCGTTGGTTGTCCCAAAATTTAAAAGATATCTCCCGATCACACCTCCAAAAACTCATTGAACAGGGGAATGTTCAGGTTAACCGTCAAATTTGTACTAATAAAAAAACTAAAGTCAATTTAGGAGATCATCTTCTTATCTCTTTTCCTCCTCCTCAACCATTGAATCTTAAACCAGAACCAATTCCCCTCGATATTCTCTACGAAGATGATTCCCTCATTATCATTAACAAACCTGCAGGGTTAGTGGTTCATCCAGCCCCTGGCCATCCCAGTAGAACATTAGTTAACGGACTATTGTATCATTTTCCTAAATTAGCAGGAATTGCAGGAGTACAACGACCGGGCATTGTCCATCGTCTTGACAAAGATACAACAGGGGCCTTGATGGTGGCAAAAACTGATTATGCCCACCAGCACCTACAAAGTCAACTGAAAACAAAAACAGCGCGACGAGAATATTTAGGGGTTGTTTATGGTGTTCCTCATTTTCAGTCAAAGGGGAATGTTTCTACTCACAAGTACAAGGAAAACGGAACAATTAATTTACCTATTGGCCGTCATCGAGTTGATCGCAAAAAAATGGCAGTGGTTCCCATGGAAAAAGGAGGACGCGAGGCAGTCACTCATTGGGAAGTGTTAGAAAGGTTAGGAAACTATACTTTAGTTAAATTTCTCCTAGAAACCGGACGCACCCATCAAATACGAGTTCATAGTAGTTATGTTGGTCATCCTATTGTGGGTGATCCACTATATTCTTCTAAAGGATCAGTCGGAGTAAATTTACCAGGTCAGGCTTTACACGCTCATAGGTTGACTTTAGAACATCCAGTTACAGGAGAGCAACTTGAGGTGGTCGCCCCTCTTCGAGAGGCTTTTACTAAACTTTTGACCACATTGCGTAAACGATGTTAAAACGCTTTATAAAAAAAAGCAAAAAGTTAAATCATTTAAATAAACACAAACTATATTGTCAATCATAACTTTTGTCTAATACATTTATGAAAATACTTTTTTATATCCTAATTTTATAGCCTAATTTTTTTCACTTTAGCCTAAGACCTAAAAAATAAAGTTGTTTTTGGAATTAGATGTGAATAAGGAGTAATTAAATGGGTTAGTAAGTCCATTGAATTACCCCTCTCGTGTAGCTCGTCTAGAGACTCATCATTATGTTAGAATTTTAGAAAATGCAGTGTTTCAGAGATAAGCTGTTTATCTCTTAATTGAGCAACTTAAATTACAAAATTTACTTTATCTTTATTCAAGATAGTAAGTTACTTGATTCATTAATTGTCTCTTTTCTAAAGTAAAATTTTTATTTTTTAAAATAAGTCAATATTGCCCATAAACGATGTATACGTCGACTTTAAATATCACTTGATATGGAAAATTAAGTCAGATTAATAATCAATAATTTCACTATTTTAATAGATTTATGTACTTGTGATTTTGTTTTATATACTACCTATTGGCAACGGTAACAATTTAGACTAAAACTTTGACAAAAAATTACCATCTGTCATGATGTAATTGATACTAACTTTTTTAGATTTAAACCTGGAACTAAATTAAATTTTAAAAGTCAAGATATAAATATAGATTCATCAAAAGCAGATAAAATTATTACTTATGTGGCTAGAGGAATAAAACCCTATCCAGTGGTTCCTCAATTTATGGAAACTATCGTCATTTTACAAAAGCGACGACCCAATTATCATGTGGTTGTTGTAGGATTAAATCTAGTGGCGTATGGGCGATAACTCCCAGATGGAAAAACCTATAAACAATGAATTTTATAAACTCTTTCTTTAGACTAATCGCGTCTTCATTGTTACGGGACTGCTTCCCTATTCTTGCTGTTTTTAAGTGCTCCAAGTATCCTCCGTTGAACCTTTTCTTTTGTTCTGTATTGATCAAGGTTAGAAGCTATCTCTACCGAATGTTTAACGATCGGGTCAGATAATACTCCTATTAAAGAAATAATTGAGGATAACGTTAATGGATTATTAGTTTATTTTTTTTACCTTTAACCATTGCTGATCGTGTAGAAGAAGTATTAGATTATCCCAATAAAATGACGTGTGCACAAGTTAAAACTAGAGAAACTATTTTAGAAAAATATGATTTAGTTAAACTACTTCCCAAACATATTAAGTGGTTCAAAATCATTGACTACTTTCCAGTAAGCTCCTGCAATTACTGACTAATGAGGTTAAAGTTTTAAATAATAATCCTGAATAAAATAATGTCTGTAGTGTATCAAAACATTAAAAATTTAAACCATAAAGCTAGACACGGAAGGTTTCTTAAGAACGTAGAGGTTAAAAATTCACAAAGAATACCGTTTGAGTCAACAGATAAACAGCACACTGAATCAAGGACATAAAGTCAAAGTTACTCCAATCAATAGGGGTAGAGAAAATATTATGAGTATAGCCACAATCAACCCAACCACGGGAAAAACTTTAAAAACCTTTGAATCGCTGACAGACTCAGAAATAGAAGCCAAACTTACCTTAGCGGATAAAACCTTTAAAGAGTATCGTAAAACGACAATTGCACAACGAAGTCGATGGTTAAACAACGCTGCTGACATTCTAGAAAAGGACTATCGCAAATTTGCCAAACTGATAACTATAGAAATGGGCAAACCGATCAAAGAAGCAATAGCTGAAATTCAAAAATGTACCCTTATTTGTCGTTTTTATGCGGAAAACACCCATAAATTTCTTAGGGATGTTCCAGTAGCCACTGATGCCAGTCGTAGCTTTGTTCGTTATCAACCTCTTGGTATAATTTTAGCAGTTATGCCCTGGAATTTTCCTTTCTGGCAAGTCTTTCGCTTTGCGGCACCCGCTTTAATGTCCGGTAATGTAGGCATACTTAAACATGCTTCCAACGTCCCTCAATGTGCCCTAACCATTGAAGTAATTTTGAAAGCTGCCGAATTTCCTGCCGGGGCATTTCAAACCTTTCTAATAGGGGCTTCGCAGGTCGAGGCTGTGATGGCTGATGAGCGCGTCAAAGCGGGAACCTTAACTGGAAGTGAACCAGCCGGAGCTAGTTTTGTATCTACAGCAGGGAAAAATATAAAAAAAACCGTATTGGAACTGGGTGGAAGTGATCCCTTCATTGTCTTAGACAGTGCCAATATTGAAGCTGCTACTACTGCTGCGGTTACCGCCCGAATGCTTAATAATGGACAATCATGTATTGCCGCAAAACGGTTGATCGTAGTCGAGTCAGTGGCTGGTCGTTTTGAAAAACTTTTGGTAGAAAAATTTCAAGCCCTGAAAATGGGTGATCCCATGTCAGAAGAAGTAGACATTGGTCCTTTAGCCACCCCTAGAATTCTTCAAGATATTGATCAACAAGTTCAAGAAACCGTAACAAAAGGGGCTAAAATTCTGATTGGTGGACAACCCACTCGCGATACTCCTGGAAATTTTTATCCTCCAACCATTTTAAAAGATATTCCTGTAGATTCTCCTGGTTATAGCGATGAATTCTTTGGTCCTGTTGCATTGCTCTTTCGGGTTGAAGATATCGACAAAGCTATCGAATTAGCTAACAGCACTATCTTTGGGTTAGGAGCTAGTGGTTGGACTAACGATCCTGCAGAACAAGAAAGATTAGTCGAAGAGATCGAGGCTGGATGCGTCTTTATCAATAGCATTGTCAAATCTGACCCCCGCTTACCCTTTGGAGGAATCAAGCGATCAGGTTACGGACGAGAATTAAGTATCCAGGGTATTCGAGAATTTGTTAACGTAAAGACTATTTGGATTAACTGATTAATGTGATTACACTGAGCAGTTTACGTCAAGCATCTTTAGCTAGTTTGGATAAACATTCCACTATTATAAAGTACGAAGAAAGTTATCAAAAAATATCTTTCCCGAAGGGAAAGATTCTCTAAAGATCACTCATATGAAAATGATTTATTAATCTTGAGGATAGAAATTATGGGGGAACCAACAACAGCTCAATTACTGGTTGAATGTCTAGAAAATGAGGGAGTAGAATACATATTCGGACTTCCTGGGGAAGAAAATCTTCATGTTCTCGAAGCATTAAAGCATTCTTCGATCAAATTTATCACCACTCGTCACGAACAAGGAGCAGCCTTCATGGCCGACGTCTATGGACGACTGACGGGAAACCCAGGGGTGTGTTTATCCACTCTTGGTCCAGGAGCAACTAATTTGATGACAGGAGTAGCTGATGCTAATCTTGATGGCGCGCCATTAGTTGCTATCACGGGACAGGTGGGAACTGATCGTATGCACATTGAGTCCCATCAGTACCTAGATCTAGTAGCAATGTTTGCTCCAGTAACCAAATGGAATAAACAGATTGTTCGTCCTAGTATTACGCCTGAAATTACTAGAAAAGCATTTAAAATTGCTAAAAGTGAAAAGCCGGGGGCAGTTCACATTGATTTACCGGAAAATATTGCCGCGATGCCCGCTTTTGGTCATCCACTTAAGCGGGACTGTCAGGAAAAAACTTACGCTTCATATCGTAGTTTAAATGCAGCAGCCATGGCCATTTCTAAAGCCAAAAACCCCTTAATTTTGGTTGGGAATGGAACTATTCGCGCTCAGGCCAGTAAAGCCTTAACGGAATTTGCCACTACCTTGAATATTCCAGTGGTCAATACCTTTATGGGCAAAGGGGCAGTTCCTTATACCCATCCCTTAGCCTTATGGACTTTAGGGTTACAACAACGGGATTTAATTAGCTATGCCTTTGAAAAGTGCAGCTTAGTGATCGCGGTGGGGTACGATCTAATTGAATATTCTCCTAAAAAATGGAACCCTGAAGGGACAACTCCCATTATCCATATTGGCATGGAAGCGGCTGAAATTGATAGCAGTTATATTCCTTTAGTAGAAGTGGTCGGTGATATTTCTGATTCCTTGATGGATATTCTCAAACGGGCTGACCGCCAAGGAAAATCAACAGAAGTTGTGACAGATTTACGAAGAGAAATTGTCGCTGATTATAGACGGTACGCCTATGATGAAGGGTATCCTGTTAAACCACAAAAGATTATTTATGATCTACGTCAGGTGATGGGGCCAGAAGATATTGTTATTTCTGATGTGGGAGCGCATAAAATGTGGATTGCCCGCCATTATCACTGTAATACTCCAAATACTTGTTTGATTTCTAACGGATTTGCTGCCATGGGAATTGCTATCCCGGGGGCGATAGCTGCTAAATTGGTTCATCCTGATAAGAAGGTGGTAGCCGTCACAGGAGACGGCGGGTTTATGATGAATTGTCAGGAATTAGAAACTGCTTTACGAGTCGGAACTCCTTTTGTTACGTTAATTTTTAACGACAATGGTTATGGGTTGATTGAATGGAAACAACTTAACCAATTCGGAGAATCAGCCTTTATTAGATTTAGCAATCCTGACTTTGTTAAGTTTGCTGAAAGTATGGGATTAAAGGGATATCGGGTTGAGTCGGCAACTGACTTAATTCCTATTTTAAAGACTGCTTTAGAACAAGATGTTCCCGCAGTCATTGATTGTCCTGTTGATTATGGTGAAAATATCCGTTTCTCCCAAAAGTCAGGAGATTTAAAAGGTAGGTTGGGTATAGCCAACTCAAAAGAAGGTTAAAAACTGCGATTTTTCCGGTAAGAAACACCAAGCCATCATTATAAAAATCGATTAACCTACCCGATATGACAAACAATCACCTTATTTTTTATCAAGGAATTTTAAGTCTTGCCACTTCAGTAATATTTGGTGGGTGATAACAGCCTAAATATGAGTAATTAGTTCTATTTTAGCTGGAATATCGAGCTATTTCAGAATTAATTTCCTTGTTGTTAGCGATACGAGCGAACTTCAATTTATTCCTCAAAGCATAGCTCTTCTATTCTATGAAAATGTGGGTTTGGCTTATAGACTCTCTTTCTGGTTGACAATTATTTTAAACATCGGAGGAGTCTATGATGAATTCAATAAGGAAGGAGACGGGAAAATTAACTATGTTTCGCTGGGGGTTTCCTATAAACAACCATCATATCGAATTTAAAGATGTCCAAGCTATTAAGAACTGATCTTCAATAAGGGTTAAATTCCAAACGTAAACTCTATATACGGCTAGAAGCAATACAGAAAAATTTCCCCGACTAGCACAGGACGCTCCATCTCTCTTGCAAGACTAAAAAACCAGGAGGCTCAATTAGCTTGTTTTTTGGGGGTTCCCCTCTAGGGCTTATAATAATTGCCAACCCTAGCATTGGAGGATTGAAATGAAAAAATTACTACAGCGTTGGTCAACTATCTTGGCTTGTTTAGTTTTAGTTAGTGGTTTAATCTTAACGGGATGTTCTAGCCCGTCGGCAACTTCTTCTGATGTCAATACTAGTGAGAACTTAACTCGATCAATGCTGACTGACCAAGGGAATCAATTGGATATAGATAATTATGTTCCTAGACTCGAAGGTAAAGCAATAGTGGAAATGATTATTAAAGGCTCTCCCGTTACGATTGAAGTAAATGGACAAGATGCCCCCGTTACTGCCGGAAACTTCGTTGATTTGGTTAACCGCGGCTTTTACAATGGATTAACTTTTCATCGGGTAGTTAAAGAACCCCAACCTTTTGTGGCCCAAGGAGGAGATCCCCAAGGGACCGGGACCGGCAGTTTTATTGATCCTGATACAAAGAAAACTCGTTATGTTCCCCTTGAGATAAAGTTAGAAGGAGATGAAAAACCTTTCTATAGTAAGGCTTTAGGTCGACAAGGAGCTTCTATCAAAAAACCTGTAGTTCTACCCCATACCCGTGGCGCAGTGGCCATGGCTCGTTCTCAAATGCCTGATACTGCCTCCTCCCAATTCTATTTTGCTCTGTCAGATTTAACTTTTCTTGATGGAGACTATGCTGTATTTGCTTATGTAACTCAAGGAATGGATACTGTAGATAGTATTAAACAGGGCGATCATATTGATTCAGCTAAAGTGATTGTTGGATTAGAAAACTTGAAACAATAATTACTAGAAGCTTAAAACTAAAATGCTGATTTGAATGACTCGTTGATGATGGCTTTAATGAGACTTAGTGTCAGATAGTTCTGAGGTTTAAGCCCGTTAGCTTATTCAATATACCGTAGTTGCTAAAAGCCCGCGACTACGCTATCGCTAGTTCGCATGGCTCTTGCGTACGTTTTAAAGTAGCGGAAAATTATAGACGGAAAGGGAGACAGTAAATCTCTGGTAAAAACAGCATTTGTTGAAGTCTAGTGCTATGCCAATAAAATTTCATCCTAATCCTACCGGAGTATTTCGCGATTTAGATTACTTCTATTAGAAATTTGAACAGCATTGTCATTACTATTTCTCAATTGACAGCATTGATTTAGAGAGAAAAAATGACGTTCTTCTTTTAAAAGAGGTGAATTAACAAACATTAAAATTACTTTTCCTAAGTCAGGATATTAAACTGTTCAAACATTTTATACATTAAAAATTCTGCCCGATTGTAAAAAAGTATTGCTTAATTTAATCAGCTATAATCGTTTTCTGAACTTATGCCCTGAACAATGACGTTGCTGTGCTGTTTTTGTGTGTTTGCAAAGGTTAAATTACACGAATAAGGTCAATTTTGCTCCGATAGAAGTCTTTCATTAGGTTCTCAAGAATAGAGCAAACTTTGTTCTTGAGGTACTAGAAGGTTCTGCGGAGCATATAGTTGTTCAAAAATCCTTTGAAAAGCTATGTTAAACAGGACTTCTCGGGACTATTTACCATCTACACAAAGATGAAGTAAAAGTTAGTTTAACTGATTAGTTAAATTTTATTTAATAGGCATTTTAAAATTAAAACGGTTAACGACAAGCTTAAAATATCTCTCGGATTGAACACTCAAGATACTGAAATGTTCAGAGTTGTTTTGTTTACTTTTTTGCTCGACTGATTATTTATACTTATTTATCAAAAAAATTTCTTTAGGAGAACAAGATAAGCTAGTTTGATCTACCACTATGTTGAAACAACCATTGTAGTTTTAATTGTTGGCAGTTATCATTTCAGATGATCGTTAACCTTGTTGTTTTTTAACTTAAGTTGAATTTACGTCGTCTTGATCATAGATATGACGCCGAGAGGACAGGTTCAATATAAAATCAAAGGCAACAACTTCTATACCGAAATTAGTTTGTGTGCCTTTTGTGTGCTTTCGAAAATCATGTCCCAAGTCAATGTAGTCAATAGTACCTTTAACCTTAAAGATCCTCAATACTATTTCAATCGAGAATTAAGCTGGTTAGAATTCAACTACCGAGTCTTACACGAAGCATTAGACGAACGAACTCCACTTCTAGAACGCCTAAAATTTATCGCAATTTTTAGCTCTAACCTCGATGAATTCTTTATGGTTCGCGTAGCAGGGTTAAAACAACAAGTAGCTGCTGATGTAAGTAAATTAACTCCTGATGGTCGTACTCCTTCTCAACAGTTAATAGATATTGGTGATCGTCTCCGTCCCCTAGTTAAACAGCAGGATCATCTGTTTGAATACACCCTCAAAAACCTCCTAATTGCTCAAGGAATTTACTTAATTAACTACGTCGATCTCGATCAAGAACAACGTACTTACCTCCATCAATATTTTGATGATTATATTTTTCCAGTACTAACACCATTAGCAGTTGATCCGAGTCATCCTTTCCCTTATATCTCTAACCTAAGTCTAAATTTGGCGGTTGTAGTTCGTGAACCTAACACCGCAAAAGAACATTTTGCAAGAGTGAAAGTTCCTCAAGTGCTTCCCCGTTTTGTCGCATTACCCAAGGAATTACGCCATCAAGAAGACGAGCAGACTGCTATCTGGACAGGAATTCCTCTTGAACAAGTGATTGCGCATAACTTGGAGGCTTTATTTCCAGGGATGATTGTACAAGAATGTCATCCTTTTCGTTTAACTCGCAATGCGGATTTATCGGTGGAAGAAGATGAAGCTGATGATCTTCTATTAGCCATAGAACAAGAACTCCGCAAACGTCATGTAGGTAAATCGGCAGTTCGTTTAGAAATCCACGCTTCTACTCCCAGTAACATTAGGGAACGACTGATGAAAGATTTAGTTTTAGATGAGATTGACGTTTACCATATCGACGGATTATTAGGACTCAAAGACTTATTTTATTTTATGTTCATTCCTCGTCCTGATCTTAAAGAGAAACCTTGGAGTGCAGTTATTCCTGGTCCTTTACAACGAATCAAACAAGTTGTTAATAACAATGAAGATAATATAATCCAACAGGAAGGAGAAAATATTTTTTCCTTAATTCGCAATTCCGATTTGTTAGTTCATCATCCCTATGATTCTTTTAGTGCTTCTGTTGAAGAATTTATTACCCAAGCTGCTTATGACCCTAATGTTTTAACAATTAAGATAACTCTATATCGTACTTCTGGCGATTCTCCTATTGTCAATGCTTTAATTGCGGCAGCAGAAAATGGTAAGCAAGTAGCAGCCTTGGTGGAATTAAAAGCCAGATTTGATGAAGAAAATAATATTCTTTGGGCGCGACGCTTAGAACAATCCGGAGTCCATGTTGTTTATGGGTTAGCTGGACTCAAAACCCATACTAAAGTAGTCTTAGTCGTACGACAGGAAGATAACAAAATTCGACGTTATGTCCATATTGGAACAGGAAATTACAATCATAAAACCGCTAGATTGTACACCGATCTAGGCCTATTAAGTTGTCGAGAAGAACTGGGGGCTGATTTAACAGATCTATTTAATTTTCTCACAGGATATTCTCGTCAGAAATCCTACAGAAAACTGTTAGTTGCTCCCGTCAATATGCGTGATCGTATGATAGAAATGATTTATCGAGAAGCAGAACATTGTAAGAATGGAGAAAGTGGTCGCATTGTAGCTAAAATGAACGCCCTAGTCGATTCCCAAATGATTAGAACCCTCTATGAAGCTTCCCAAGTAGGAGTTAGAATCGATTTGATTGTACGGGGAATTTGTTGTCTACGTCCAGGAGTGAAAGGTATCAGTGACAATATTAATGTTATTAGCATTGTGGGTCGTTTTTTAGAACATTCACGAATTTTTTATTTTCACAATGGTGGAAAAGAAAAAATCTATATCGGGAGTGCAGACTGGATGACTCGTAACCTTTCTCGTCGAGTTGAAGCTATAACTCCTATCGAGGAGCCATCAATTATGCAGGAGTTACAAGAAATCTTGGGAATTATGCTAGCTGACAATCGTCAAGCTTGGGAATTACAGTCTGATGGTAGTTATGTTCAAAGACATCCTGGGGAAAATTGTCGAGAACAGGGTGCGCACAAGATTTTCATGAAAATGGCATTAGATAGTCAACAATGAACTAAAAAAATAACTGAATATAGGGAGGGGTTAACACTCATCTTCCTTTCTTGGTATGAAGTGCAGCAAAACCCGTCGGCAGTATATTAGGCAGTCTCTGATTAAACTTTTAACTGTTCCCGAAATTTTTCTACGACTAAGTTTAAGCCGACAGAATTAGAGGCTTTAAAAAGTAAGCGATCACCCGGTTTGACAATTTCTTTTAATCGTTCAATGAGTTCCTGATGGGTAGAGATGCAATCAGTGATTACACCTAGTGCGCCTTGGATGATTACCTCTGCTTCAGGATCATTAACCAACACTAACAAATGATCTACTCCCACCTTCTTTACCATTTTTCCAACTTCATAATGAGATTGGGCCGATTTTTCTCCTAATTCCTTCATAGTGCCTAAAATCGCTAGATGTCGTTTGCCAGGAATTTCTTTCAACAAATTTAGAGCCGCTTTCATAGACTCTAATCCAGCATTATAGGTCTCATCGAGAATGATAATATCGCCTGATAATTGGTATTGCCGGGAACGTCCTTCAGGTAAATGAACCTCAACTCCTTGAGTTAAAGGAGTCCAATCGAAATTTAGACATTTGGCTACAGCCAAAGCCCCTAAATAGTTTAAAGCATTGTGACGACCTGGTAACGGCAGAGGGAAATTTATCCCCTCTACCTGTAAAGTTTGAGAATCAATTAATTTTCCAGTTATATCTCCTCCTTCAAGCCCATAAGTAATGGTTTTTCCTGACCAAACTTTTTTTGCCGTTTGAATTAAAAGAGTATTATCGTGATTGAGAATGGCAATTCCCTCTTGAGGCATTTGAGCGAGCAACTCACATTTAGCTTGGGCGATCGCTTCTTTTGAGCCTAGTAGCCCAATATGGGCTGTTCCCACATTTGTAATCAGTCCAATAGTGGGACGGGCTATTTGAGTGAGTAAAGCAATCTCTCCTAAAGCTCGCATTCCCATTTCAATTACCATATAATTTTGATCAGTTGTTAGCTCTAATAAAGTTTTAGGAACACCTATTTCATTGTTATAATTACTTTGAGTTTTGTGAACTTTCCCCTGTGTTTTCAATACAGCTGCAATTAACTCTTTTGTAGTTGTTTTACCGACTGAGCCCGTGACAGCTATCACAGGAATATCAACTTGATTACGCCACCAATGAGCAATTTGTTGATAAGCAACTAAAGTATCTTTCACTTTAAACTGTGGTATTTTTTTACTTAAATTCACTGGTAAATAGTGATCTACAATCAGAGCTACTGCTCCCTTTGCTATTGCATCTTCTGCAAATTTATGTCCATCAAAATTGCGGCCTCTTAATGCTAAGAATACTTCTCCTTTGGCGATTGAACGGCTATCTGTATTGATTCCTTTAGCCTTTTCATAAGGAGTAAAGTCAAAAACTTCGTCTAAATTACTTTTAAATAAATCAAAAAAAATACTGAGAGAAATTTGGAATAACATAATATTTTGATTAAACTATACTGTCAAAATTAATGATCTGAGATTTAGTAATTTTTTGGTAAAAATACAGTTACAGAAATCACGTTAAAAATTTATCTTGTTTTAACTACAGTCATGATACTATAGTAGTAAATTTAATAAACATAGTTGGCATCTAAATCATGCTAAAAAACTCAACATCATAACTAATGATTATCTAATTTCCAAAGTTCTCAATCAATGGTGAGGATCATTGTCAATATTAGATTATGTGGAAATTAAGTCTCCTAAGCGGTTATTTGACTATGTACTGAATTGTTACTGTCATATTTTAATCAGCCGTTAGTAAATGAAGCCTCAACTACAAGATTATATTCCTAACCTAATCAGTCTGTTTAAAAATTTAGCGGAACCTTGTAGTGGTTTTTACCATACCACCAATTGAACTCACCATTTGGTCAAAAACCTCGGTAAATTTATTAAACTTACTAGACTTCAGCGGTTAGAGAGGATAATTAAGTCTAAAATTACCAGTAACTAATCCATCGACAATCTCATCCATTATTTATAGGCAGACGATAGTAGCGCTTAATATGAACAAACCGTTGTACTTATTAAGCAATACACAGAACTTTGCTTATAAGGTTGGGATGGCTCAACTAATACTACTTCCGAGAGTTAGGTCAATGACACTGGAATGTTTATTCGTCAAGTTCAAAATTTTACGTTTTCAATGGGGTTAAATCTTGCTGTGCCTATACTTTATGAAAGTATGTCCCATAACTTTTCTAACTCAAATTGTTCACGCCTGAGCTCTTAAAAAATTTCAAGGGGATTTGTTATGAGTATTTAATCATATCTCTATAACCTCCAATATATACAAAGATTAATTCAAAAAAACTCTCTATAACGTCTTCCAAAATACCTACCTGAATAAAATCATCACAAGCTAAATAAATTTTTAATGATGTGAATATAGAGTCAATTATTAAATTTTCTCGTCATTAAAAGTAGTCAGCAGCCGGAACACTATGTTTTTGCTGATATGATATCTGAATTTAGGAACCACTAGAACCATTGGTACTTTGTTTAAAGGCAGTAGTGTTCATGGTAGAAAAGTGGATTAAACTGCCTTAACTCAAATAAAATTGTATTCAAATAAAATCGACTTAGATTATGGCAAAGTTCGAGAACATAATCGACTTTGACGATACTTCTAAGCCTTTCTTCTAAATAGAAAAAGGAAAAGTTTGCTATGATTTTAAAGTTTTCTATTTAGGAACGTCTAACTGACCATCAATCCTACATAATCAAGAATGAGGTTAATTTGTTCAAAATCCTCAATATCACCAGAAATACCTCTATTTATCTATTTACCGGGAATGGATGGAACGGGGAAGTTGCTACATCGACAAGTTAAAAAATTGAGTCAATTTTTTAAAGTTTGTTGTTTATCAATTCCCCAAAATGATTGTAGCAACTGGAATACTTTAGTTTCTAAAACCATTAGCTTAATTGAAAAAGAACTAAACCATCATCCTCAATGTTCCTCCGTTTATTTGTGTGGAGAATCTTTTGGAGGATGTTTAGCAATAAAACTTGCTCTAAAATCTCCTGAGTTAATCAAAAAAATGATTTTAATCAATCCTGCTTCATCTTTTACAAAACGTCCTTTATTAAGTTGGGGAGGTGAATTAATTCAATGGGTACCGGACATTTTACATCAAACTTCAACCCTAGGATTTTTACCTTTTTTGGCAGCTTTAGGAAGAATGGAAACAAAGGATTATTACGCTTTATTAAAAGCGATGCAATCAGTTCCTCCATTAGTGATTAGTTATCGACTGAGGTTATTACGGGATTTCAACGTCGATGACGCACAATTAAAACAGTTAACTCAACCTATTTTAACCGTCGCTAGTGATAGCGATTACCTATTACCCTCCGTCGCTGAGGGAAAACGATTAGTCAACTGTTTACCTAATAGTAACTTAGTAATCCTACCTGATAGTGGACATGCTTGTTTATTAGAAACTGAAGTTGATTTGACTAAACTACTTCAAAAGTATAATTTTTTACCCCTCAAAATCACAGCCCATGAACACTGAAGCCGATAATACTGGTTAATTTCTAGTCATTATTGAATATCTTAATAGCGAGAGAATATTAGGAAGAAGAGATATCCAAGGATTCAACAATAATTTGAGCACTTTTAGGTTTATGAGATAGCCTTGTAAGGTATGCAACTGCTACGATCGCTATTAACTCTGAAACCATTACCGACAGTAACAGGATAATAGGCGGTGATACCAAACCAGATGTTAATGCAAAGATCTGGTTGTTCAAGAGCGAAAGTTCTCTGTACTAGGCATTTATTTTTTTGTACCAGATATTTATGTTGAAAAAATTTTTATTTTGATACGTTCACTCCTCCGCTATCATCATATAGGTTTTTCCTCGCACAATAGAACAAATTTTGCTATTTCAGTACTGCTCAACGCGAACATAATCACTTAATCCATCGGAATATAACAAAAAAATATAATTCTTATCAAGAATTAACCTATCCAAACCAGGATACGACAATCTAGCATCACTCATCCCTGATACTTGTCTTCAATCTCCCACCTCGGGATAGTCAATAGCTTCTCAGCAAATTATAGATAAGCAAACTTTACGCGAAACTAGTTCATCATCAAATAGCTGGCTACTTGGTGATAACTGGTGGGAACAATTTGGTAAATTTACGAGAGCCTACCATATTAGCCAAATACATTTCATAACCTGAGACAAGACTCATCATGATAGAGTTCTTCATATGTTGACATTGTTCAGAGTCTTTGCTGTGACCGATGTGAATTAACAAAGTTAACAACTTGTATAAATTCCTCAAGAAACTGTTTTTTGTTCTTTTATTAGTTTTCCATGGAGAGCATAACAACTATCTCCATTTTGATAACGCTTTGTCTCAAGCTCAGTGCTAGTAAAAATGTGATATACAATATTTGTACTATTATTTATATTGATTGCTGGTGCTAAATAGTTAAGAAGATATTTTCCGTGAAGAATTTTATATTCTTGTGGTTTATTACAGACTTCTCATGAGGTATTTACAATTTTAAAAAGGCTGTTTCTAATAAAAATAACCAAGGGTCTCTTAGTTGTTTAATTGTGTAATAGTAGTGTGCATCTTTATTAAGTTCTATAACTTAAACGCTCTCCTCACTGACCATGAGTAAATTAAGAGTGAGAAAACTCGATACTATACTCTTTAATGTTTAAAACTTACCACAGGTTAACGATTTACTAATGTTAATTTAATCGTCTGATGGAGCTAGTATTAAGTCACACTCTCTTGAGTTCCAATAAAAAATGATATCAACAAATTAGCCATGACTATCGAGATGAACGTCACTATGAGCTAATTAACAAACTTCTTTTCGACTCTTTTAGGTTTTAGAGTTTTTAATTCTTCATTATCTAGTTTATTGTTATCTGGTTCTACGATTTATTAGTTTTCTCTTGTATAGTTTTAGAGTTTGATATTTATTTTAGTCTCATTTTCTTATGATAAGAAAAAATATCTATAAAATTAGAAAATATAAAGACAATAGAAAAAATAGGTAATTACGTACACAATTTTTATTTTTTGTGATTTTATGATAAGTTTTTAGTTGTGTATTGAATTACTTTTTAATAAGTGAAGGTTATCAATAAATTATGTAACTATATAGAATTTAGTCCAGCCTCCTAATGCTATTAGGTAATACTATTCTACATGAGAACTGCAAACATAACCGTGAAAAGCTTTTTTTACTAAAATTGTACTTGGTACAATTTTGTATGAGAGCGATATTTTTTTGGGATTTTTAAAGATAAAAAACACCTTTTTACAGGATAATTTTATCAGTATAAAATACTGAAGTTAATCTCAAGCTGAATGGGAAATTACGAAATTTAGAAATAACAATGGGCTCAAAAAGCAGTAAAGTTATAATCTATTTGATTTCATGTTTATTAAGGTTAACCCAAAAATGTCGGACAACTAAACTATAACACAATGCCCCAACGGTTGCTTGAATGCAATCATCAGCATGAGTTTAAAATATTACAAACATAAATTTTAGGCATTACTACAGTAATGTAAAGTCGTTGAGAAATAAACGCATCGATATGACCATCAATAAAACTATAGAACTTGTAATTCCGTTTTAGTCAAATGGTGATGTCAAAATAATTTTTGAGATGATTTTTATTAATGAGAATTGCTAGGAAAAACTAAACAAAAAGGGGTGTTTACTTGGTATTACATATTCGTAATACGCACAATAACTATATCAAGCCATATACTACTCTGATGAGTTGTGTTGAAAGTTTAAAGCTGCCAACACCTTTCACTTTTTATAATAAAAAGTTGGGATAAGTTTTTTATCTTTTATGACTACTTCTGAGCTATTTTATATAATTTTGCAATTTTAATGCCATCGATATATCTTAACCACAAATCAAAAATAGCAATCTTTAGACTCTGTTTTGTATCACAAAACAAGTTATTCTCTATCATTGGATACTCATCATCTAAAGATAATTTTTTCATACTATATTTAGTAATATACGTAAATTCATGAGAATTCATTCATCTTTATCAATAGATAAAATATTAATTTCATTAAATCTTAAATTTAAACTTTAGTTCATAAAATAACTTATGTAATTTAATTTTTAATACTATTGGTTAATAGTATTTTTATTGTTAATTACTTACTTTTAGACCAAAAAATACAGCCTTAAATAGTAAGATAAATACTTACAGGTTTCATGAACATAAAAGATTACCACTGAAAAGTAAAAAAATGAAACCACATAAATACTTAAATAACTTACATAAATTGTACCTACCCTCTATTTAATTAGATTTAAATATAATTAACAATACTAAATTAAGTTAATTTTTATTGAAAAATTCAATAGCTTTATCTAATAATTGATTACCCTGATCAATAGTTTCAATACGAGAGACTAGATCGCGCAACTCAGGTGCTCCTGGAAATGCCTTACAATACCAAGCTAGATGCTTTCGTGATTGATAAATTCCTCGTCGTCCCTTATATTCCCATAGATTATTAAGATGTTCTTTTGCACATTCCAGCCGTTGTTTTGGAGTCGGAGAAATTTTCATAATTCCTGTTCGTAAAAAGTAATCAATTTCTCCGACGAGAAAAGGATAACCTAATGTTCCTCGTGAACACATCACTCCATCTGCTCCCGTAATTTCCAAACACTTAATAGCTGATTCCACTGAAAAAATATCCCCATTAGCAATAACAGGAATACCTAATATTTTTTTGACTTTAGTAATCCATTCCCATTTTGCTTTTCCATTATATCCTTGAGCACGAGTCCTACCATGAATGGTAATCATTGCTGCCCCTGAATCTTCCATCCTTTTTGCAAAATCAAGGATGTTAATTTCTTGATCACTCCAGCCAATGCGAGTTTTAATAGTAACAGGGACTTCAACAGATTTCACTACTTTTTCTACAATTGCTTGAGCAATATCTGGTTGACGAAGTAGAGAAGATCCTCCCCCTTTTTTAGTGATTTTATTTACGGGACAACCCATATTTATATCAATAGTTTGAGCTCCTTCTTGCACAGATTTTTGAGCGGCTTCCGCTATAAAATCAGGACGAGAGTCAAATAATTGAATACTAATTGGCTGTTCATCCTTATCAATTTCCATCAGTTTTGGAAGTTGTTTTAAATAATGAATTTCTGTAGCATTAATCATCTCAGTATACATCATAGATTGAGGCGCATATCGTCTAACTAAACGACGAAATACTAAATCTGTAACTCCAGATAGGGGAGACTGAAATACGCGACTTTTTACTTTCAATGATCCAATTTTCAAAGGAGATGATAATTTTTGTTTAAGATAATTAGACAACATTTGATACTTGAATAAGTTTCAACAATAACACCATTTTAGGCTGAGTATAATAAATGAGTAGTTTATAACTATCAAAACTGTTATCTTGAAATTACATAGTATAGTTACGATAATAGTTTTGAGATTAATTAAGTCACTATAATTTTGAATACCTCATAAAGTAATACTTTTCAGTTCTGTTTATTATAAAATTGTTATAGCTAGTTTAGGAGGCTCGTAAATAATAATTGTAGATATATCTTGTATATT
Organism: cyanobacterium endosymbiont of Epithemia clementina EcSB; assembly: GCF_029919255.1. Lineage (GTDB taxonomy): Bacteria > Cyanobacteriota > Cyanobacteriia > Cyanobacteriales > Microcystaceae > Rippkaea. The sequence goes on from NZ_CP123991.1 coordinate 358,566, forward strand.
ATTTTATTGAACATATCTTTGTCTTAAATATTATTGAAGATAATTCATATCTAGTAAATCTCAATAAATTTTAATTTATTTAAAATAAAAAAATCTATTATCAATCAATAAACATCTTAAATTTGTCAAAAACCTAGTAGGGTAATTGCGGCTAAATATTACAAAATTATTGAGTCTGATAAGTTTTTTAAAAATTAGAAATAAATACTTTTAATGCAGCAATTGCTACTGTCTTAGCTTTCTGCGTGGTAGTGTCTAAACACACCTGCGAGGAGATTTTGATTAGCCTGTACTCAAGATCATCAAGAAATTCTATTTAATTTTTTTCTTAAACACTTTATCCAACACTTGCTCTCAATGCCATTGATTTCTATCTCGTTGAGATTAACTTTAGTCAAGTAATTAAGAAGCTTAATATTGGCTTAGGTTTGATTGTTGCTCCAGGAACATTAATCGTAATTTTTTAGGTACACTAACAGGTTTAAAAATTTTCTTTAACTCTAATCGGGAAAGATAATCCTAGGTTATTTATAACATAGGAATTATATTGGATAATATGCTTGGGGAAGCAAACTTAAATTTCTTAGGGGTTCACCTATGATTTTCTAATCACCGTACTTCCTCAATTAGGTCTCACACCATTATCGTTAGACAAGGAAAACCTGAAAGTGTTCAAGAATAATGAAAAAAATCGTGTTATTACCGCTAATTTACAAGTCATTCCCAATTTAATCTACTTTGGGTATTTCCTGGATGAAGCTATAACCCATCCACACTTTGACCCGAGAACTTAGAACAATTAGTCCTGCCAAAGGCGACACAAATTATTCAATCAACACAACCAAATATTTTTTAGGGGAGTTCGTGCGTTTCAATACACTGCTTGTGACACAATGGCAACCATTGGGCAGGATCCTCGGCGGACTTATTTGTGATTGAACTCACTGTCCATTTAACCAACAATAAATCGTGATACTCAACTTAGGTTGAAAACTCCTGCCGACATTTTTGTTAGACTACTCTGGAACAGTAATAAGAGATTTTCTTCGCCCTCGGACGATTTTCTCTTCTATTGAAAATAATGTAACTTATATAGCTAAAGAGTCAAGATCAAAAAAACATGATGATTCTCTTAGTGTAATTTAGCTGAGAGAATCATCATCGGTCCTACTCAAATTTTCGATAAATCCTATGTTTGTTTTACGTTTGTGTGTGAGTATGAGTGCAGGTATTTTTCTAGCCTTAATCTGGAAAGTATCGGTGGCGACACAAGTACCGTCATCTTCTGTAAAAACTCACGATGGAACTTCGGGAACCTCTCAAGGAACTTCTTTGTTATCCCCCAATAGGCGAGTCTGGGTAAAGAAAGCGAACCTCCATATGGCAGATATCAAGCAGATGAAACAATCCATTTCAAAACAAACATCATCAACCATCAGGAAATTTTCTACTCAGGTTAGTGTTGAACCAATAGACTCGTTAAATGTCTCCAACGCCATTAATCGCTCTCCAGCTATCTTGAAAAACCTGCTACCAAAAAAACTTAACCCCGGTGGCAACCCCTTATTATTTCCCACCAAACCCTCAGAGGTGGAGACCGCTATTAGTCAGCCAATTACCTTAGACCAAGCTATTTCCCTGGCTTTGCATAACAATAGAGAACTTCAAGCCTCTCGTATCAAACTAGAAGAGCGTCAGGCTCGTTTAAAAGTCGAACAAGCTGACTTGTTTCCTACAATAGACATTGGAGCTAGTGCTGTAAGGTTTAGAAATGATCGGGTATTCGGTGGTGGTACGAATCAACTCGGAAATTTAATTCCTGAAGAAACCAGTGCTGAAACTTTTACGGATCTTCGCGCTTTAGCAACCCTTAATTACATTATTTACAGTGGGGGTGAACGGTCAGCTCAAATTACACGGGCTCAAAGAGAAGTCCGTAACCAAGAGCTAGAAGTAGAGCGAATTTCTGAACAAACCCGCTTTGAATCCACTGATCGTTATTATCGGTTACAAAATGCCGACGCTCAGGTTGCCATTGCCCAAGCGGCGGTAGAAGATGCAAATCAAAGTTTACGGGATGCTCGATTATTAGAACAAGCAGGATTGGGAACACGATTTGATGTTTTGCGGGCCGAAGGAGACTTAGCTACGGCTAATCAAGGGTTAACTCGTGCAATCGCCGAACAGCGAACGGCAAGACGTAGTTTAGCTGAATTTTTGAGTGTCGGACAGCACGTTCAATTAACAGCAGTAGACGAGATATCCGAAGCAGGGACTTGGGCAATGACCCTTGATGAAACAATTGTCCGTGCCTATAAAAATCGTGCTGAGTTAGAACAACAATTAGTACAACGAGAAATTAGTCAACAAGATCGTGACATTGCTCTGTCAGAAATTAGACCTCAAATTAGTTTTCTCGCAGAATATGATGCACGGGATAACTTAGACGATGGCGTTCCTATTCTCATGGACTGGACATTTGAAGCACGGGTTCGCTGGCGAATTTTTGATGGGGGGAGAGCCTTTGCCGGAGCCAGACGAGCTGAACAGAATATAAATTTAGCCAATACCAACTTTGCTAAACAACGTAATGCCATTCGTCTTGAGGTAGAAGAAGCTTATTATAACCTTATTGCAAATCGGGAAAATATCACCAGTACCCGCAAGAACGTTGAAATTTTTACAGAGGCTCTCAGACTAGCTCGACTACGATTTCAGGCTGGGGTTGGAACTCAAACTGATGTCATTGATGCCCAACGAGATCTCACAGATGCACGGGGGCGTTTTCTACAGGCAGTTATTGGCTACAATCAATCTCTCAATGCTTTACAACGCTCAGTTAGTAATTTACCTGACAATGGGTTGTTTAAGACACGTTGATCCCAGGCAATTCCCTGTTTTCTGTTGCTTGAAACGTTGTAGGAACAATTTACGTGTCTCTACACTTCATTTGTATCTACATTAAGTTAGGCTCTTTCACAGAAAAATTAATTCTTGAAATTGTGAATCATTTTTTTGATCTAGTTGATCAATTCTTTTCTCGTTTTGTTTATATTATCGAACAGATACTTTTCCTTGAGCTTGGAGGAGTTCCCCTAATTGTTCTCTGGGTGTTGGTCGGGGGAATTTTTTGTACTCTACGAACGGGATTTATTAATATTCGGGGGTTTAAACACGCTGTTGATATCGCCCTAGGTCGATATGATTGCCTTCAAGAGAACTCAAAAGGAGAACTAACTTCCTTTCAAGCTTTGGCTACTGCTCTATCTGCGAGTGTAGGACTAGGAAATATTCCTGGGGTGGCCATTGCGATTCAACTCGGAGGGCCAGGGGCAGTATTTTGGATGACTATAACGGCAATTTTGGGAATGTCAACTAAATTCATCGAATGTACCCTAGGGCTTAAATATCGCATTTTTTATCCTGATGGCACGGTAGTTGGTGGACCGATGTATTATTTGCGTGACGGGTTAAATACATTAGGTCAAGCTCAATTGGGTAAGGTTTTAGCAATCATTTATGGGGTTGCTGGAATTGGGTCAGCTATGGGCGCAGGGAATATGTTCCAGTCTAATCAATCGTTTGCAGTATTAGTCACCATCATTCCACGGTTACAATCATATAATTGGGCTTATAGTCTGAGTTTGGCGTTTTTGGTGGGATTAGTGATTGTTGGCGGTGTTAGCCGTATTAGCATTGTCACTAGTAAGTTAGTCCCAGTAATGGTTGTAGTTTACATTTTTAGCTGTTTGTGGGTTTTAAAAGCAAATTTTGCAGTGATTCCCAGGGCATTTTTATGATCCAAGAGGCTTTTTCTCCTCAGGCTATTGAGGGGGACTAGTAGGAGTTTTGGTTCAAAGGGTCCGACGCAGTGCCTTTTCTAATGGGGCTGGAATGGGCTCAGCGACGATCGCCCATTCGGTTGCCAAGACTCAAGAACCTATTCAAGAAGGAATTATTTCTATCTTAGAGCCGTTTGTTGATACGGTAATCATCTGTAATTTAACGGCATTGGTCATCATAACGACAGGAATTTATAGCGATGTAGTGGGAGTAACCATTAGTGGTTCAGCTCTAGTTGCGCTAGCTTTTGGTCAAGTCATTAATTGGCTCCCTTTTGTTTTAGCTGGAGTTATGAGTTTGTTTGCCTTTTCAACTATGATCACTTGGTGTTATTACGGAGAAAGATGTTGAGCCTATGTTTTCGGAGAATCTAGTCGTCATATCTTCAAAATTATGTTTCTAATTTTTATCTTTCTGGGATCTATTATTAATCTAGAAGCTATAGTAAATTTTGGTTATATGATGTTATTTACCTTAGCTATTGCTAATATTTTAGGTTGTATTTTATTATCGGAACAAGTGGCCGAAAATTTAAAAAAATTTTGGCAAAAGTTGAAGTTTAAAGAGATTAAAGGTAGATAATTTTTATCAAGAGAAAATATTTACGCTATACTTCGTTGCTCGTCTAGTAAAAATGCTTTAATCGCTTGATTAAAAGGTTCTGGTTCCACTAAAAAGGCCCAATGATTTCCCGGGACTTCTTTTACATTTAAGTTATTTAAATAAGTTTGATAATGCTTAATTTGCCATGAAGTTCTGTTAAGTCCTTTTTTGGGTTTAATAAACAATGTAGGAATCTCAATAGATTCAGTCAACCCTGCACATTTTATTACATCTTCAAAAATTTCGTTGCGGGCCTGTACTACAAATTTACTGCCCCACTTCCCCTCGTCTTTTTCTTCTATTCCTAGTTGAAAAACTTTTTGTTGTAAAGGAGTCCATCCCTGATATTGTTTTAAACTTCGAGCTAAGATTTCAGCTTTCTCATAACTCTCAAAAGGTCCCATCGCTTTGAGGAAAGGTAAAAATTTATATAATATCGGAAAAGTTACTTTTAGAATGGATGGCATTCGATAAATAAAAAAAGGATCAATTAACATTAAACTCTTGAACTTTTTAGGATTTTCTGTCGCCCAAATAACAGCTAATTTAGCGGACCAAGAATGAGATAAAATATTAGCCGCAGTCCATCCTAAATAGTTCATCAACTTTTCTAAATCATTAATATAGTCAGCAATTTTATAGCCACTTTGAGGTTTACTGCTATCACCATGACCGCGTAAATCAGGCGCGACAATATGATAATCCATCGATAAATAGTCTCCTAAACTTGACCAAACTAAGCTATGGTCAGCCAAACCATGTAACAGTAAAAGTGGGGGGTTTCCTCGTTTCCACTCTAAATAAGATAGACAAATATCTGATAAATTTACAGTTTTACGAACAAACATTTTTTACTATAAACAGAGTTATTAGATCAAAATTTAGGATACGATACACTGCACGATGGGCTTAAAAAAAGAAACTAGTTCAGGTTGACTAGTCACTAAACAAGGAAAAGGTTTTTTCCCATAATCCTGACCAATTTTAAGTGGAAAAATGGGATCATCATTCAAAGATACAAAAACTCCACCTGCACCTTTGAGAATAGCCCAAACCGCCGCAATATCCCAAATTTTGGGAGTTGCCTCTACCCCCCCTAATGCTGCTCCACAAGCCACTAATGAAATGTTATAACTAGCGACTCCAATCATACGAATTTTACACGGAAAAGGTTGTCTAAGAATTTTAATACTACGGGTACACAAATTGAAAAGATGACTTTTACTAGGCTGGTCGGAACCAGTGTAAATTTTTACCCCGTTTAAATAAGACCCTTTAGGTCCAGTTATTCCAGTTTCCCCATACCAGTATCCATGAAAAGATTGCTGAAGTTGGGGAAAATAAACAAAGCCAAACACAGGGGTTCCTCGATACAACAATCCCAGAGAAATGCCCCAAATTGGGATACCTCGCGTGAAGTTAGTAGTTCCATCAATTGGGTCAACGATCCAACACCAGTCTGTTTCAGGGAAGATATGGCTGGTTTCTTCAGTAAGAACTCCATGTTCAGGAAATTTAGCAGCAATCGCCATCCGAATGGTTTGATCAACCCAATAATCAGCTTTGGTAACTAAAGAACCATCGTCCTTCTGTGTCGGGGATATTCGACCTACATCAGCTACTAAATGATGTCCTAGTTTTTGCGTTGTCGTTCGACAAAAAGTTAAGATATCGTGCCAAAATTGTTCCATGTTCAACTGAAGGATGAGAGAGTAACAATAGGATCTCACCCTTAAAAGATATAGGAACATAACTCGATAAAGCAAGTTTTTTTATTTCTTGTTCTCCAAGATCAAAGTTAGAAAAATTTAATGAGTTGTCCTCGGATAGGATTTTGACAAAAGTGTTATGCTAGTTGGCGATTCAGATCTTTTTAGATATTTCTTCTATATAAGGACAAGGCAAAGAATTTAAATTCATTTGAACTCAAAATTATCAAGACTTTTGGGGCCGATACCGCTTATAAAATCTGCGTCATAGATGAAACTTTAAGAGATTAGTGAGATAAGAAAATGTTATCAACCTCAACTAACAAAGCTGCCATTATCCGTAATTATATTCTTCTTTCTCTAGTCGTTATGATTTTGGGGGTGGGATTAACGGATATTTTTAAAAATCCTGGTCGAGTTGGCCAAAAAGATCGTATTGATAATTATGTTCGCTACATTAATGCCGGTTTTGTTGCTCAAACACAAAAATTAGGGCGTTGACACTCTGCTGTTAATCTCGTGTTGACAATACTTTTGGCTCAATGTGTTCGGAGAACTGATATCTATAGGTTTTTCCACTGAGCTTTTTCTTATAAGTATGAGAACTACAACTAGGACACTCTTATCTGGAATTGCCTTCTATTTGTCGAGTCATTATATTAGGAAATATGCAGCATTCCCTAACCTGCTTTTTAGCTTTTTTTATTGAAGGTATGAATCAATTCTCGCACTTACTTTTTTTTCCCATCTATAATTTTTTTATAGACTTAGATAAATATTAGTTATCAATAAATGATCAAATTATTTTTTGAGAGATTTTAAATGTATTTAACATCTTTTTTCGCTCAGGTTATCTGTCTTAAGTTTTTAAGATAATTCCGCTATCTTTGTCCTACTTGAATAATCTATCTAGAAATTTTTTAAAATTGTATTTTCTGATGGCTTCACCTAACCTAGGATCTCTTTAAGTTGCTATACTCTTGTATTTTACAGATAATGTTTATACTTTTTTCCGTTATGGAGTTAATTCTTAGTCGAGAGTCAACTTTGATCACACTTGTCCTTATAATTACGTCAGCCGAATTTTTCATTAGGCCACCATCTAATAATCGACTTCTTCAAACTACTTTTTTATTCAATAGCGATTTTGGTTTTGGTAGTTTTTAATAAAAGTAATGAGCAAATTAGCATAATATATCGTTATTAACGACTAAATAAATAACTTTATCAATAGCTAGACTGATATATCTATAATTTCAATATTTTTGATTTTACAAAGATTATTTAAATTTTAAAATAACAGTTTTTTTGATCGTGCCTAAATCAAATTTAATTTTGATATATTCGATATTTATAAGTCAATAGAATATCCAAAATAATATAGAATTTTAACTTTATTTATAAAATAAAACTTTTATCCTATTGTCAATAATTTTTCTTTATTTGTATTTTTTCTAAAAGTAAAAGAGACAAAAAAACGATGTAGCAAGCGTTCCAATTAAAGTAATATTTATTTCTTGATTATTGGGATATTTTCCATAATCTCGTTTCCTTTTAGTTGCCCTGGAATACTGATAAGTCATAGCTAGCTCAACTCTGGTTTCATCAACTAGAATTAAGGATGAAAGTTTGAGTTGTCTAAATATCGTTAAATACTCCCGTCTCAGAGTTTAAACCATATCCTTGTAAGCTGCCAAGGTATAAAGTGTTTGTTTTTGAATTAGGTTTAAGTTTCTGGACAAAATTACACATACTAATAATACTAACTTTAACATTTATTTTGCCGTTCGAGTGAGTACTTAGTTCTTGTAGAGTAGTATAGTAATTTTATTATAGCAATTGTTTTACAATGTTTAAGTTATTCTGCTTCCATTAAAGGTAAAAAGAATTTGTCCCATTCATGAAGAAATAGTTCTATACTTTTTGTCATTTCATAATATCCAAGGAGATAATCGATAAAACTATAACTGACTTAAAAATACTCTGCTAGTTATAAAATTAATTCATTAGTATTAATATTAGTTTCTATGACCTTAGTGGGAATATCTGTGGAGTATAACTTATTTGAATTAACCTTTTTGAAAGAAAGTATTTGATTGGAAATTTATCCGACTAATTTTTAAAGAAATCAAGCAATAACTACCATTTTTTTGAAAATATAGGTAATTTAACCTAAGAGTCTGCTGGATATCATCTAGATTATTTTGTTTTTACTTATTCCAATTAAGACAATCTAATTCTACTTACTCCTAAATATCTTTTAAACATCAGTATAAACACAAAAAAACTCTTAATTGATTAAATAAATATTTTTATATTAAATTCTATTTGCAATAAAAGTTTTTTAAAAAAAATAGCAAAAAAATATTAATATAAGGATTATATTTAAAATGAATAAATATAAAATTAAAAAGTGATTATTTAATTTTATATTTGGTTAAAAAAATAGCGATAGTTCCATATTTTTTTTGAGAAAAGTATAAATTAGAATTTCATAAAAAGTAATTGTTCAGGGAAATATTGACTAACAGAATAAGGTCTATCGAGTAACATTTTACAGCTTATAAAAATCAAAAAATATTTTACGAAAGTACCATCATTTCACCGTCAAATTCTTCAAGTATTAAAGAGATATAGAGGATTATTAGCTAAAGCTCTAATAATCCTCTATGATAAATACACTTAGCCTCAATCTAGTGAAGCATGCAGCCTCATTTGTATCCCAAACGCCTCTACCAGTGGCTCACTTCTAGTAACTTTGGGCTCAGTACTACAGATCCTCGCTATGCCTTATTACAAGCCTGTTTAATTGGATTTCTTTCAGCTTTAGCCGCTCTTATTCTTAAAGTAGGAGTTGGTTGGTTGGGAGGATGGCGAGTTAGTTTAGCCAATCAATTTGGGGCAATCTGGGTCCTCCCCCTTGGAGGTTTAATTTTAGGATTGGGATCGGGATGGTTGATCGAACAATTTTCTCTTACTGCTGCAGGAGGTGGTATTGCCCAAGTTAAAGCCTCGTTGGCACGCTATCCTGTCCCATTATCTCTACGGGTTGTTCTAGTCAAATTAATTGGTACAATCATGGTCTTAGGGGCTGGGTTAACCCTGGGTCGTCGTGCTCCTACAGTCCATATTGGAGCAGCTTTAGCGGCACAATTGAGCAGTTGGGTTCCCACCTCTCCTGAACATCGACGACAAATGATTGCTGCCGGAGCTGCTGCCGGATTAGCTGCTGGATTTAGTACTCCGATTGCTGGAGTTCTGTTTGTGGTTGAAGAGTTGATGTGCGATGTTTCTAGTCTAACTCTACAAACTGCCATTGTTGCTTCATTTGTGGGGGCTGTTGTCTCTTTGATCCTTCAGTCAGCATCTCTATCATTTTCGTCTTCCCTTTTAAATCTACCTAATATTAGTTTTTCAGCTTCTGAAATTCCTTTTTACCTATTGTTGGGAATTTTAGCTGGGATATTAGGCTCACTTTTTAAACGGGGACTACTGTTTAGTCTGACAGTGCAGAATCGTCTTAATTTACCTTTACCTTGGCGAATTGGATTAGTTGGAATGGTTTCTGGGGTTGTTGTTGCCATTTTACCTCCTTTTTTTCAAGATAATGCAGGATTAAGAGCTTTTTTAGTTACGGGTGAATTGAGTGGCGACAAAATTCTTTTGGCCTTCGTTGCTCATTTTTTCTTAACTATACTAGCCTATAGTTCCAATGCTCCGGGGGGACTTTTTGCCCCCGCTTTAGTCTTGGGATCAGCCCTAGGCTATTTAGTGGGAGATTTTGAAGAGTTTCTGACAGGGACGGGGGCCGAATCTACCTATGCCCTGGCAGGAATGGGGGGCTTTTTTACTGCAGTAGTTCGGGTTCCGGTAACAGCTATTGTTATTGTCTTTGAATTAAATACAGATTTTAATATTGTTCTTCCTTTAATGGTGACTTGTGCAGTTTCTTACGTAGTAGCTGAGAGTGTATCACGAGGATCTTTATACGAAGATATGCTTAAGACTAAGGGAATTTACCTTAATGAAGCAGAAACGGCGCAAGATTTTTTGTCTCAATTTACTGCAGCCGATGTTATGCAGTCCAAGGTGGAAAGTTTACCTAGTCATTTAACCCTTGAAGAAGTTTTTCAAGCGATGTCTATATCTAGTCATCGCGGCTTTCCAGTGATGGAGAAGGGCAAATTAGTAGGAATTGTTACTCAAACTGATTTAGCCAACTCGGCTCAATATTCACCAGACACATGTCTTAAAGATTTTATGACCCCACGCCCGATTACAGTTCCAGCTAATGCCTTCCTAAGTGATGTTCTCTATATACTCAACCGACATCGATTATCTCGTATTCCGGTAACAGAAGGGACAAAATTAGTAGGAATCATTACTCGTACTGATATTATTCGTGTAGAGGCTAATAAACTTGAAGGTCATGATGCTCAAGGAAATGAGTCCTTGCGAGAACCTTCCTATGTTGTCTATCAAACCCGTGCTCCAGCTATTGGAGAGGGACGTATTTTATTACCTTTGGCTAACCTGGATAGTGCAACGGCTTTGTTTCAAATTGGAGCGGCAATCGCAACTCAGAAACAATCAGAATTAGAATGTTTACAGATAATTAAAGTTCCAAAACACAGTAATCCCGCCCAAACTTCCCTGACAAGCCAACCCTATCGCCAATTACTCCAACACCTGGAAAGATTAGGGCGGCATCAGCATCTTCCCGTTCACACCCAAATTCGGGTTGCCCATGATATCGCCCAAGCTATTTTAGAAACAATCCGTGATCGTCATATTAATTTGATGATCTTGGAATGGACCGAAGACACTCGGACTCCTGGAGCAGTTTTTGGCCATGTAGTAGATTTTTTGATTCGTAAAGCCCCTTGTCAGTTAGTTTTAGTCAAATTGGGTAATCACCATGATGTTTATCCTTATAATTTAGATAAGGATGCTACTTGGTTAATTCCTATCGCTGGAGGACCTAATGCTCGACGGGCTATGGAGTTGCTCCCTGGACTGACTGGGTTATATAATCGTTCACGATCGCCAATTATTTGGTTATGTAAGGTATTCTCCCCCGATGGTAGTTTTCCTGACTACCAAGCTTTAGAGCAAACTGCTCAAGAATTAAAACGAACTCTTGATCGCCTTGTCATTCCCTTACCTATTCGTTCCCAGTCGGTGGCTGATGCGGTGGTTCATTTGGCAACAGCCGAAACCTGTGATGTAGTAATGTTAGGGGTCAGTCGTGAGGGTCTGTTAGAACAGGTGATACATGGTAATCTTCCCAAAACAATCGCTCGGCAAGTCCACAGCACCGTTATTTTAGTTCGAGATGCATTATAAGACTGGTCCACTGTGAGAAAAAAACAAAAATCTAGGGAGAATCTGCCTTAAATTCATGCAAGTTAGATTCTTCCATCTGGTTAATTCTTATTGCTGGAGGACCTAACGCTCGATGGGCTATAAAGTTCCTCCCTTACTAGGATTACTTAGCTTGAGTCTATCTAAAATTGTCATTAATCAAAAGAAAATAGACTCTCGGGTCTCTCTAAAAAAAATGGAGAGTTTAATTTTTAAAAACTCTGGATCAAACCACCTTAGTAGATTATTAGTCAATAAAACATTAATTAGGGTATATTGGGCTAATTTCTTAGATAACAATCTTTAACTAAGGTTAAATCATGGCATAACGTACTAAAATGAGTGAGTTTTAGGTCCGTTATGCTGCGCCAACCCCAGTTTACTCTTCACCCTCGATGGTTGTTGTCATAGTGGATTCTCGTTCCAGCCCATTGTAGTTTTTCTCGCAAGGTTTGATAAAAAGAATAATTCTTTTGAAGAATAATAAATTTAGCCACGCATTCAGCCATATGAACCCTTACCCATTGTCCTGGCCAAATGGACGTAGCTAGAGCTCCATCAGTCCACAACTTAGTATTTAATTCAAAGTCTCCTAGAGACCAAATATCTACTACAGACCGAGGGGGAATAATAATGGGACGACTGGCCAAACTTAGGGGACAAATGGGAGTAACAGCGATCGCATCCATGCCTGGATGAACAATGGGGCCATTAGCTGAAGCAGTATAACAAGTTGACCCCGTAGGAGTTGCGACCAATAACCCATCCCCTTGATATTGATCAACCACTTCTCCATCGAGTTCCATTTCTAAAACTGCTGTAGGCATCCTATCAATACTCGCGGGTTTGACACACATTTCATTGAGACAATAAAAGTGTTCACTACTGGGGATTGGGTTGGTTTTATCTCCTTCAAATAAACAAGCTTCTAACATCATGCGTTGTTGTACCGCATAGCAATCCCCTAACAAACGAGCCCAAACGTTTTCTATATCCTGAAATAATTCAAAGGGTTCGGTGAGAAACCCTAAATGTCCTCCCACATTTACTGCCAAGATAGGGATGTTTTCTGGCGCCAATTGTCGCGCTGCGGCCAATATGGTTCCATCTCCTCCTAAAATGATGGCTAGATCAATTTTTTCGGTAACAGAAGATAAAAACACAGGGTAGGGATTGTCTTTAATACCACTAGGTCCCATCAAGACTTTACAGTTACGAGCTTCGAGTTGTCGAGCGCAGGTTTGAGCCCATGATTTACTTTGGGCGTCTGCAGCTTTATGGGCAATAATTACTTGTTTAAGTTCCACGTTAGTTGAGTTTAATTGCTACTTTTTCCCTCAACTTACCGAGGGATCGAGGGATTCCTAAACCTTACTTTCCCTATTATTGTATCTAATCAAGTTATCTATGAGATCACTCAGTGCATTGGACTCAACTAATAAGCAATTTTAATTAGGTAGTTCATACTAAAAATAGTAGTTAGAGTCGCTAATTATGTTTTAATCAGTTTTTAACAAATTAATATCTAGATTTATCTCTCTATAATTCACAATATCTTCAGTTTTCAAAGTTTTTCTTTTTTTACTAATAGTTTTCAATGAAATTGAAATCAGGAGAGTAAGGAGATAAAAATACGACCTTTACTCCTATAAATTCCATCAGTTCTCTAATCTTTTATTGTCCTATAAGCCAGTAAATTATCCATGGGCACATAGCTTATGTCCAAAGTGTGTCAGTCCCCCTATTTCATAATTCAGAAAAGCTTTTTTATTTTTTTTATCTTTCAAAAGTAAAAGGGGCTCAAAAGACTGATTCAGCGAGCGCTCTAACAAACATAATATGTGCCCCTGGACTATGTGGATATTTTCTATAAGCTCATTCACGTTCAGTTATTCCCACAAAGTTATCAGTAATAGACAGTCTATACTTCGGTTTTGTCAATAAAAACTAAGTCTGAAAGTTTTAGTTATTTAAGTGTCGTCGAATATTTTTACTCCAAAGTTCAAACTCTATCTCTATGAAGTTCTAAGGTATGAAGTGTTTTTTGGGGTTAAGTTTAAGTTCTTGAACGAAAAAAAACATGGTAGGAATACCAACCCTCATCCCTATCGTCTCATTTAAGTAAGTACTGATCTCTTGCAGAGTAACATAGTTGTTTTACATGTTAGCAATTGTTATTCGTCAATCAAAAAAAATTTTTTTCGGCAACAAGGGAATAATTTTATACTTTTTCTCGCTCTATAATGTTTAAACAGACGATTCATAAAACTTTAATTGACTTAAAAAAGCTCTGTTAGTTTTAGCGTTGATTGATTAGTCTTATTGTTAGTGTCCATAATTTTAGCGAGAAAATCTATGATATATAGCTTTATTTTTTGGCGCAACTAACATTTTCGTGTTTTTTCACTTTCATCTGGAATAGATGAAAACAACCATAACGCTAAAGTGTTCTTTGAGAACAACTTTTGATAAGAGGAGCAACTTCATTGTCGATCTCTAATACTATAGAATCAATAAGCTAACACTACCTCTTAATATTTTCAGTGCCTTACCCCATTTGTATTACCCTAGGAACTCGTCCTGAAGCAATTAAACTTGCTCCCGTGATCAAAAAATTCCGTCAATCGCCGGCGTTTAAGACCCATGTTATTCTCACTGGACAACATCGGGAAATGGTAGAACAGGTGATGAAATTGTTTGAATTTGAATTAGAAGGCGATTATAATCTCAAAATTATGCAGCCCCGTCAAACCCTCACTGATATTACCTACCGCAGTTTACAAGGGTTAGAAACTATCTTTAAAAAAATCCAACCACAATTAGTCATAGTTCAAGGAGACACCACCACTGCTTTTGCAGCTACATTAGCGGCGTTTTATCAGCAAATCCCTATTGGCCATGTTGAAGCGGGATTACGTACTGATAATATTTATAATCCTTTTCCTGAAGAAGCTAACCGCCGTCTAGTTTCCCAACTTGCTCAATTACATTTTGCTCCCACTCAATTAGCTGTAGAAAATCTTAAGCGTTCAGGAGTCACAGGCGAAATTCATCTTACAGGTAATACAGTAATTGATGCTTTATTAACAGTTGCCAAGAAACAGCAAACCTTAAACATTGAAGGGTTAGATACTAATAAATATCGATTGTTACTCACAACAGTTCACCGACGAGAAAACTGGGGTCAACCTTTACAAGATATTCTCACTAGTCTTCGTCTTATTTTAGATAAATATCCTGATACAATTTTATTGTTGCCAATGCACCGTAACCCAGTGGTTAGAGAACCAATTCAAAAAGTATTAAAGGATCATCCAAGGGTTTTCTTAACTGAACCTTTAGGTTATGGAGAATTAGTCGTGGCAATTCAGAATTGTTATCTATTATTGACAGATTCAGGTGGATTACAAGAAGAAGCCCCCAGTTTAGGTAAACCAGTTTTAGTATTAAGAGAAACCACTGAACGTCCCGAAGCTGTTGAAGCAGGAACTGCTAAGTTAGTGGGGACTAATTCTCAGAATATTTTAACAGAAGCGAGTAAATTATTAAGTAATAAAAATGCTTATAGAAAAATGGCTAATGCGATTAACCCCTTTGGCGATGGAAAAGCAAGTGATCGTATCTTAGAGATTGTACAACGTTATTTAGGAGAAAAGTATTAACTATTTTTACTAAGTATTTGCTAACTAATCATCATTGATATTAATAGTTGATATTCCATTTTTATTTATCAATAAATATGTTAGTAACAGAAACTTTTAGTTTTTATAGAAAAAGTAATCATGTTAAAACATAGTCAGTAAATATAAAATACTTAACTATCAATATTGAAATATTCTCATTCTAACTGATAAAAAATAGCCAAATAATATTATCAATTTGAAATCAAATTTTGAAATTGCTATTGTGCCATTGTATTTGGCATAATATATGTCGAATAAAACAGAATTTTTATGACCAGAAATAACTTTTTTTCTTTACTATAGAATTACACTATAGTGTAATTCTATACTTTTAAATTGAGTAAGTGCTATCATCCATAGCTAACATTTTATAGTTATGATTTACACCAATGATTGATTGAATCAGCACCAAAAGTATAAAAAAGTCAGGGAATTTCATATAGTTAAAATTGATCATAAAACATGGTAACTTCAGTAAAGTTGAGGACGCACAAAAGTTCATATTCTTTATTAAAAGAATAAATTAACTATGAAGAGACTAACCTTTATAAACAAAATAATAAGTTATAGATGCCAAGAACTATGAATTACTAGAAAAAAACTTACGAAGATTAAGAAAGAAATAAACTAAAAAAAATTAAAGAGAGAAAATTATCCATATGAATATTTTCATAAATAAGAAATATACTATCCAAATAATTTGTAGGTAAAAAAACAAAGACTATTTATTATGAGTGCTTTACAAGAGCAATAAATCTCTATTCTTACCTATTTCTAGTTAAGAATAGAGATTTATTTCAATCTTAGTTATCCAAAAAGTTGATTACTTTATCCGAACTAGGGGAGAGCGTTGAATAATACTATTTATCCTTAAGAAAGAAACCATTAGAGAGATAGTAAAAGAAACTAGAGGTGAACTATGGCAGCTCCTATCTGACTCTCCAAATTTTAACAAAATTTAGAATCGGTGGTCTGTTGTAAAAACTTTGAGCAAACAAATGTTACTTAAATTTAAAATAGCTAGAGAAGAAGTAGAAAAGAAAAAGAATATAGAAGGTGAATAACATTAGATAAAAGCGTATTAAATTTCGTAAATATGTTTTAAGATAAATATGATTTAGATAAAGCAGTTAGATAAAGTTTCGATCAAAGGCATTTTTATAAAAAAAATAAACGAAATAAACTTAATTATAGTTACTGATATCAAGATAAATAAATATTTTTTGCTGTTTATTTATGACTACTAAGTTTAGATTATTCTAAAAAGAATATAGTTAAGTATAGTTATATATTATTGATACTTTTCTTCTTGAAAAATAAAAAAATAAAAATTAATTAGTTAACGACCTAAAATTTATATATAAAATTTGTATTTTTATTGAAAATAAATATCTAAGATATAAACTATATTATACCCCTATTTAATAGGTCAAATTAGTTAGTAAAAAGCCATCATAATTTTATGTCAACTATCTTGATTAATAAAGTGATGGTTAGAAAGTATGTAACTTGATTAAAGGTGATAATAATTCAATGGCGTCCATCAGAAAGTTCTTTATTTCGAATATATATAAAACTATTTTATCCTATTTTAAAGCTGACTATAAGAACTAGTAGGTTCTTTTAAACATAAATAATTATTTATTTAACTAAGTTGATTATCGGATGCTAAAAGTATAAAAATAGCTTAATTGTTTAGTTAGATAAAAATTAATTTTTATTATTTTAATGTAGTATTAACCATATTTCTTGTAAAGAAATTACATAACATATTTATTAAAGCTGTATTTATTTAATTTAAAAACTTTCTATGGACAATAGAGACAATAACAAATTAAATTTTTATAAAATTTAATTTGTTATTTAATGGTTCTATATTTTTTATCTTCTTGTTAAGAAATATAAGAATCTTTACTTTTTTAAAGATAAAAGCCAGATTTTTAATATGAATAAAGATTAAAATTCATGCATTCAATTAATAACAATCTCACTTACTTGAACATTCCTTTTTAACTTAAAACAGTGACTGCTATTTTGAAACCTAGTATTAACATACAGCAATTATATATTTTCCTTCTAAAGAGGGCTGCCCAAAGAAAATATTTTTAAATAAAAGAGGACACGACGGGATACCCAATGACTAAAGTCCACGTGATGTTTTTGCAACTTCCGAACCAACTCGTTATTTTTATCCCTATAATCGAATCAATAATCTTGAACCACTAGACTAGAAAAGCAATGTTGTCCGTTCCGGTACTAATGCCCAGATATTCCTTAAAAGTTCTAGAGAGTGTTATCGCCCTAATAATAGGAATTTTGACCATTCAATGGACACCCCTAAACGCGATTGCCCAAACCCCATCCTCAAACAGTCCCCTAACCGTTCGAGCTGATATTCAAGAGGCCAACTCGGAAACGGGTGTTGTCACCGCTAGAGGTAATGTGCAAATTTTTTATCCCGCCCACCAAATTCAAGGAACTGCTGCCCAAGCACAATATTTTAGTCGAGAACGTCGTCTAGTTTTAACAGGTAATGTTTACGTCTTACAAGAAGGGAATAGTATGCGAGCAGAAATCATGACCTATCTCATTGATGAAGGACGATTTATTGCCACGCCAGAATCTAGCGAGCAAGTTGAATCTATCTATCTCGTCACTGAAAACGAAGAAAGTCCCCCTGCCCCTGCATCGGTAGCTCCTGCTCCTCCTTTGAACTCAGCTCCTTTGCCCCCACTCTTAAATCCTTAATCGGCAATTAAATAGTTGCGATTTTCGATAAGGTGTCTTTTTAAAATTTCTAAATTAGCGACTTCTGAATTCAATATAATGACACTCGTTTTAGATAACATTCATAAATCTTACGGAAAACGCTTCGTCGTTAATCGGGTTAACTTACAAGTAGCTCCTGGGGAAATTGTTGGACTTCTTGGTCCTAATGGAGCGGGCAAAACTACTACCTTTTATATTGCGACAGGGTTAATTAAACCCAATGCGGGTAGAGTGTGGCTTCATCAACAAGACGTTACTACTTTGTCCCTGAGTAAAAGAGCGCGGTTAGGAATCGGTTACATGACTCAACAGGCGAGTATTTTTCGCCATTTGAGTGTTCGAGAAAACATTCACTTAGCTCTAGAACAAACTGAAGTTCCCTTTCGCCAACGGGCGAACCGTCTACATCAACTTATGGAAGAATTTCGTCTAGAAAAAATTGCCAATACTCAAGGCTCTCAAGTCTCTGGAGGAGAACGACGGCGCACAGAACTCGCTAGGGCCTTAGCCGTAGGACTCAATGGACCCGAATTTCTGTTATTAGATGAGCCTTTTGCTGGGGTTGATCCGATCGCGGTTTCGGAAATTCAAACTTTGATCGCCCAATTACGTGATCGCAACATAGGTATCCTAATTACCGACCATAATGTCCGAGAAACCCTTGCTATTACTAATCGTGCCTATATCATGCGTGACGGTCAGATTCTAGCTTCTGGTAGTGCTGAAGAACTTTATACCAATGATTTAGTGAGACAGTATTATCTAGGGGAAAACTTCCAGTTATAACAAAAATAACTTAAAATTACCATGAATATGGGGCAATTAAAATTTAGAAAGGTTAATTTAGAACTTCCTGGCTTATCCATTATGGATCGCTATCTTTTTATTGAGATTTTATTACCTTTTCTCTTTGGAATGGGGATTTTTACCTCATTAGGTATTGCAATCGGAACTTTATTTGATCTGGTGCGCCGTGTCACAGAATCTGGTTTATTGCTTACCATAGCCTTAAAAATTCTGGCATTGAAAATGCCTGGATTCGTTGTTTTGGCTTTTCCAATGGCCATGTTATTGGCGGCTTTAATGGCTTATAGTCGTCTATCGAGCGATAGTGAATTAATTGCTATGAGGAGTTTAGGGGTTAGTATTTACCGCTTAGTAATTCCTTCAGTGTTGTTTAGCTTAATCGTGACAGGATGTGCCTTTGTAGTGAATGATTGGATCGCCCCAGCAGCCACCCACGAAGCGGCCGTTACCCTAGAAAAGGCTGTTAACCAAGAACGTCCTAATTTTACAGAACGAAATATTGTTTATCCCGAATACCGTACCATTCAACAGGAAGATGGAAAGGAAGCAACTATTTTAAGCCGTCTATTCTATGCAGAGGAATTTAATGGGAAACAAATGCGGGGACTGACGATCCTTGATCGCACTCAAGAAGGGGTGAACCAAATTGTTACATCTCAGTCGGCAACATGGAATATTTTGACTAATACCTGGGATTTTTTCAACGGAACGATTTATTTAATTGCCCCTGATGGTTCCTATCGCAATATTGTCCGGTTTCAACATCAGCAATTAGCTTTACCCCGCGCCCCTTTAGATGTAGCAAATCGTCGTCAAAACTTTACGGAAATGAGTATTCGTGAGACCAAAGAATATTTAAAAGTCATGAAACTCAGCGGTAATGAAAAACGGGCTCGCAAGATACAAGTTCGTATCCAAGAAAAGTATGCTCTTCCCTTTGTCTGTGTAGTATTTGGGTTGGTGGGAGCAGCGATCGGAGTTAGACCGCAAAATACCAATCGAGCCACCAGTTTTGGAATTTGTGTTGGGTTAATTTTCGGTTATTATCTTCTTGCTTTCGTCACTAGTTCTTTAGGAATTTGGGGTATTTTCACTCCGTTTCTAGCAGCTTGGACTCCTAATATTTTAGGACTGAGTGCCGGAGTATTATTACTAGTGCAATCAGCCCATCTAAGATAGTTAAAATAGGAAAAAACATGATATTTAAAATTATTTTTAAATGAAAAGTAAGCAAGATATCCAGATTTTTTCATAGATTCCTAGCAAACATTTGTAAAATCACTCTCTATAATTAGAACCAGCGCAAAAATTAAGTAATTGTAAGATTTAACTTTTTAACTTAATTAGAGCTATTTACTTAGGTAGGTTTAAATCAATAGCTAAAAGGTAAAAAATTTATTTGCGATTAAATACTGCTAGTTTGAAATAGATGACCAATGACTTCCTCTATGGGAGGGTCAGTTACATTAAGATCAATGACCTCCAATTGATCTAAAATATGGGTAATCATAGTGATTAAATTTTCCCGTTTAACTAAAAACCGAACTGCCTGTCCATCAACGGTTTCAACTTTCCCATAACTAGCTAATTGATCAGTTGAAATAGAATTAGCTAATTCTACATTTACCTGTCGATAAGGAGCAAATTTTGCTAAAATTTTTTCTAAATCTCCATCGTAAATTAATTGTCCTTGATGAATCAATAAAACCCGTTTGCATAAAGCCGTAATATCAGCCATATAATGACTGGTTAACAAAATTGTTGCTTGATACTGTTGATTATAATCCCGTAAAAATTCCCTGATCGCAGCTTGAGCATTAACATCTAATCCTAAAGTCGGTTCATCTAAAAATAATACTTGGGGATGATGTAAAAGAGCGGCTAACAATTCAGCTTTCATCCGTTCCCCTAAAGACAGTTTACGGACAGGTTGGGTTAGTTTATCTTCAATTGATAGCATTTTAGACAATTCTTGTAGTCGTTGTTTGAAGATTTTGTCGGGAATTTTATAGACTGCCCCGTTAATCCTTAACGAATCTAGTGTAGGTAAATCCCATAATAATTGCTGTTTTTGTCCCATCACTAAACTAGTTTTTTGCAGAAACTGGGATTGGCGACGAAAGGGAATATACCCTGCAATTTTTACTTTTCCTTCTGAGGGATGAATCAGTCCAGAAAGCATCTTTAGAGTCGTAGTTTTACCTGCACCATTAGCTCCAAGAAACCCAACTATTTCTCCCGGTTCAATGGTAAATGAGATATCTTTAACAGCTTCTACTTGTCGGTAAGTTCGATTAAAAAAATGGGATAATGTTCCTTTAATTCCAGGTTTTTTTATAGGAATGGAGTAGGTTTTACCTAGATTTTCGACAGTAATTGACATTATAGTTAAAATTGATAATTGTTGAACTTTTAGTAATATCCGTGATCAACAAACCAGGTAACAGCATCTTGTAAGGCTTGTTTAACCGATGATTGGGGCAATCCTAATTCCTGGACCGCTTTGGTTCCATCGTAGTACATCGGAAACTTGGACATTCGAACTCCATCTAGGGTTAGGGATGGAGATCTTCCCAGAGGAGCTAACAGAGATTCTTCAATCCAAGCGACAGTTAAAGGTAGCCAAAGAGGAACAGTTTGCTGGGGAGCATTTAACTGAGTAATAGTGGCTAATTCTTCTAATAGATCTTTAAGGCTTAAATTTTTGTTTCCCAGGAGGTAACGTTCCCCTGATCTCCCTTTTTCTAAAGCTAATAAATGACCCCAGGCTACATCCCGCACGTCAATCAAGTTCAACCCTGTGTCTACATAAGCGGGCATTTGACGGCGTAAAAATCTCAAGATAATCTTTCCCGTGGGGGTAGGTTTAATGTCCCATGGTCCGATAGGGGTACTGGGGTTGACAATTACTATATCTTGACCATTTTGGACAGCTTTGTGAGCTTCTTGTTCAGCCCAATATTTTGATTTTTTGTAGTGACCAACTAACTTCTCTACTGGACTTTGATAAGTTTCATTAATGATTTGACCGGATTTTCCCACACCAATTGCGGCGACCGAACTTGTGTAAACCGTGCGTTCAATTCTAGCTTGACGGGCGGCTTCTAGAATTGAACGAGTTCCTAAAACATTACTTTGATAGAGTTGGTAGCGATCTTGTTGATAGAGAGAATAGTGAGCTGCAACGTGAAAAAGTATGTGAGTTCCTCGCATTTTTGCAGCCAAGTCTGGACTATTGAGATCGCCTTCCACCTGTTCAACATCTAGCCCTTTAAGGTTATCTAAACAACTTTGTGGACGCACTAATACTCGCACTTGATGACCTTGTTGTAATAACAACCGAACTAGGTTTGCGCCGACAAATCCCGTTCCTCCTGTAATAAATGCCTTAATTGTCATTTTCGAAGTATTTTTTTTGTAATCAAATGTACGTTGATTTCTCATTGCTTAGATAGGCATAATCAGCAAGAGACTTTTTTTGTAAACAAAAAATTAAGGTAGAATGTGTTAGGCAAACTCTTTTTATTGAATACAAACTAAGGTTTTCATTATACTGTGACGCACCTTTCATGAACAAGCTTTTACATATTCCCCTAAACTAACATACCCTTCAATTACATTGAAATTAACTTCACAAATGTTTTTTACAAGTTTTCTATCAATAGCAGAAAATAATGCTGAATAATCCTTACCCATAATTTTTAAATATACTACTTATTAAATATTTTTACGAACTCCATTTATACTCTCAGTATTTAACCAATTTTTGGATGTCTGACTTGTAAATAAATTTACACTTTTTAAGTAACACTTAGACAGAAAGTTAGGATTGTCAAAGTTACGTTTTTTTATTTGTTCCATTTTGTTATCAAGGGTCGAAATATATAAAGTACTTTCTCGCAAAATCATCATAAATCTATTAGTGCTGACACCTTGATATTTAATTAAAACAAAACTCAACTAAAAACTATGTGTAGACCGAAGATCAATTGATTTGACGCCTATTTTAGAGCCTATTTTGTGTTAGATTACTTAATCTAATGCGGGTCTGAACTTATAATATTGTAACATTCCTAATTATTGTTTAAATTGAATCTACTTACTAATAACGTTCCAGTTCTAACTTGGAAAATGCTGCCTGAAACTGAAACTTTTAGATAATCTGCCCCTAAGCGCAGTAATCTTTGTTGAGGGACTCTGTTTTCGTTTGAAGAAATTGTTCCCATTTCGATCACAGTACAAATTTGTAAAATAGAAACGGACTTTGAAGCTTAAAATTACTTTTCGAACATCTTTAGTATTTGTCAACATAAAAAAGAGAGTATATGTCATTTAAATTACTTATAAAGACTAATGTTACACAAATGTTTTTAGAAGTAATTTAACAACTTCACTAGATATTTATTCATAAAATAATTACAAAAAAATTGCTTGTAAAAATATTTAAATGGTGTTTGTTAGTGATTAAAGTTTCTGGTCTACTTAAGCAACATTAGCCTCAATTAATATCTCAGCTATTTCAAGATTTGCGGTTACATTCTGCACATCGTCAAGAGTTTCTAATGTATCAACTAATTTTAAAATTGATCTGTATTGACCCGGATCATTTACTGCTACAATGGAATTGGGAATCCATCGTAATTCCACTTCAAAAAAATTAATTTTTTTCTTTCTTAAGGTTTTAGTTAGAGTATCTAAATTGGTAACTTCACTAAAGATTTCAGCCCTCATTTCTTCTTCAAATAATTTATAGGTATCTGCCCCCCCTTCGACGGAAGCTTCAAGAAGAAAATCTTCATTTACTTCTCCTTCAAGGATGACGACTACTTTTTGGTCAAACATCCAACTTACACAACCAATTTCCCCTAAATTCTCCCCATTTTTACTAAAAGCTTCCCTCAGATCAGCAGCCGTACGGTTGCGATTGTCAGTTAGGGCTTCAATGAGTATAGCCACGCCTCCTAATCCGTAACCTTCATAGCGAACTTCTTCATACATAGTCTCGTTATTTTCATAGGTTCCTGCCCCTTTAGCGATCGCTCGTTCGATATTTTCATGAGGAATCCCGGCAGCTTTGGCTTTTTCAATTGCAGTCCTAAGTTGGAAATTAGCCGCTGGATCAGGGAGTCCATGTTTTGCTGCCATAATAATGGCACGAGATAATTGGGTAAAAGTTTTGCCTTTCTTTTCATCAACTCTTTCTTTTTGGCGTTTGATATTTGCCCACTTACTATGACCTGCCATAATTTTTTAACAAACTATATATGCTGTTTTATTTTACTACATTCTTAACTAAATTATAAACAGTTAATCTTCTTATAGAAGAAGTACTTAACTTTAACAATTAAGTCAAGATCCATTCGTTTAAATTTTCAGTTTAATTAAACTAATAAAATATTAAAATTATTTGTATAATAGATTCAATCTAATCTCCTAGACTTCTTAATTTAATTTAAGTAGCCTGATAATATTATCAAATAAAGTTCTTGATTTATTTTCTGAATATAGGTATAGAAATAATACTTGACATTGAACAATCTAATAAATATGGAGTACTTACTAATATAACATTCAGTTAAATTAGAAAAATATTAATACCTTTATCGAAAGAACAAATACATACTAATTTTTGTAGCTTTTTTGTAGCTTTTTTATTTAAGTTATTGACTAGGTTTTTCTTTTTCTTTCAAAAAAAATTGAGCAATCTGCATGTTTACTAGCTAGTTAAATTTAAAACCTAAATCTTGAAGAATAATTTCCTATTTTTATCTATAAAAATAGGAAATTATTCTTCAAGATTTTGATTATTTTACCACTCAATAAAATTAGACTAAAAATAGAAACTATTTATATAAGTTTACATGAATAAAAAAGCCTGTGTATTTTTTTACTTCAAATATCAGCGTAATTACTCTCCGGATAAAAAATATATTTTTTATCTAATTTTTATTTAATTAGCTTGCAATACTTAGCTAATTTGTTAATTTAATTTTGTACGATGTAAAATTTTGAGCCCAATCAATTTTAATCTTAAAAGACATTATAGACATATTTTTTAAAAAAATTAAATTTAAATACCTGTCTCGTTAATATAACTTGTTATTATAAAACTAATTGTGGTTATCCAAATAACTTTATAATATTTGTTATGAAGTTATTTGGATAAATAAGTTTGCTATTGATAAATCCTTTCAAAATATCGAATAGAATTAAAATTTATTTTTTAGATTACCTTACTTATTGGAAAACTAAATTCTAATAGTAATAGATAACTAACAAAACTTTGACTATATTCTCTTATTTAAAACTAGAGTGAACGCTGAAACAGCAATAGTTTTTCCACTTATTGGAGTCATTTAAAGGGGACCTCTATCCTTACTTCCAAACTAATTAATAAAAACTTTTCTTAAAATCAACAATTGCCGTTTATCTTGTTCAATTAGATTTATCAAGTAATGTTTGAATTAATAATCATTTTCTCTGTTATGAATCAGTAAATTTGATATATTATTAGATAATAGGCTGTTCACAACCCCAAAAAAAATGAATCAAAAAGTGCACTTTAAAATTCATACCTCAATCTAAATCCTTGAACTAAAGCTGCTGCCAGCTTAAAGATTATGGTATTGATGATAATCAAAAACAGCCCCAATGTCAAAATAGTTATATGAACTGTTAAGACTTATAATATTGGTTTGACAATGGCGTTTACCATACCAAATACAATAGCAGTTACCAATGCCTTTAAAGAACGATCAACTTTTACTCCAATCGGTAATTGATCAATAATCAATAAATTAATAGCAGTTAGTAACAACTATATCAAGAAGTCCATCACTTACTTTTTATTAGTTTACATCAGATTATAAAAAATAATTGAACTATTTTTTGATTTAATTTAATTAACTAAAATAACTGTCGTATTTGCTTACTCTACGGACTCAAGATTTTTTTAATGAAAAGTCTCTTACACATCTAAATAGTTAAAAGACTTAGCATTATCTCCTGAATAAGTTGCTACAATGTGAGCGTCTCCAGTCACTTGATATTTATAGGTGACTAATCCTTCTAAGCCTACTGGACCTCTAGGAGGCATTTTTTGAGTACTAATACCAACTTCAGCCCCAAAACCGTAGCGAAACCCATCAGAAAAGCGAGTTGAACAATTATGAAACACTCCGGCTGCATCTACTTGGTTTAAAAATTTTGTAGCGGAAATGTTATTTTCTGTAATGATTGCATCGGTATGTTTTGAACCATAAGTATTGATGTGAGTAATCGCGTCTTCTAAAGAAGCCTCAATTTTAATTGAGAGGATAAGATCACTATATTCTGTTTTCCAATCTTCTTCTGTTGCAGGTATAATATTAATTAATTCTTGACAGATTTTATCTCCTCTTAATTCAACATTATTTTCTTTTAAAACTTGAGCTATCTTAGGCAAGAACTGAGGGGCAATGTCTTGGTGAACTAATAAGGTTTCAATAGCATTGCAAGCCGCAGGATATTGAGTTTTAGAATCTACTGTTATGGCAATTGCCTTATTTAAGTCTGCTTGTTTATCAATATAAAGGTGACAAATTCCATCAGCATGACCTAAAACAGGAATATTAGTATTTTGTTGAACATAACTAACAAAACCATTAGATCCTCTAGGGATAATTAAATCAATATCGTTTTTTAACGCTAATAATTCTTTAATTTCTTCACGGGTAGTTAGTAATTCAACACTATCTTGATCAACATGAGTTTTTAAGAGTGCCTCTCGGATAATTCTAAACAGAGTTTGACAAGAATTAATTGCTTCTTTTCCTCCTTTAAGAATTACTCCATTGCCAGATTTTATGGCCAAACTAGTAATTTGAATTAATGCTTCAGGTCTGGCTTCAAAGATAACTCCTAATACCCCTAAGGGACAAGTTTCTCTTTTTAAGATTAATCCCTTATCTAACTCCCTATGTATTTGAATTATCCCCACAGGATCTGGCAATTTTCCAACATCTCTCACCCCCTTAATCGTAGCTTTTAATTTAGTCTCGCTAAGTTTTAAACGGTTATATAAAGGTTGGGAAATTCCTTCTTGTTTAGCAGTTTCACAGTCAGCTAGGTTCGACGTAATAATTTCAGGAATTGTGTTCTCTAATGCTTGCGCGATGGCTTCAATTGCATTATTACGCTCATCTGTAGATAGTAATCCCAACTGACGCGCAGCTTCACGGGTTTTATGAGCAATTTCTGCTAAAGATAAAGCTTTGATTGGAGTCGAACCCATAGATTTTATAGCAATAAAAAAATTATTGTTTATTTTATTAAGGACTATAATATCTGAAAATCTCGAAATATTCTATTTTTTAGATATATCTTTAATATTTTTTTATATTTCTATAAAAAAATCATGAAGAGAATAAAGTAGATGAGAAAATTATTGAATAGTAAAGATGCAGATTAGAAACATTATTATGTTTACATAAACGCGAAGTCTGGCGGCTAACTTAGAAATGAAGTTACCTAAACCTAATATTTTGATTTTCAGTCATAGCTAGGCTATTCTAGCCTAGCTATGACAAAATCACAATTCTAAAAAGTTTAAAATTGTGATTTATAAAATTTACAAGATTCTAAAAACTATTTTTGGAGTTATAAGATAGGGCATTGTCATCAAATTTTAATTTCTAGTTTCATAGATTCTAATAATATTAGAATTAGTAATGACAGATAATTCCTGTATCTCTTATAAAGACAAACTCAGGCTTTTAATGATTCAAAATAAGTAATAATTAAACAACCTAAAGCTAAGTATTGGTCTAACTTCTTAGATTATTTCGAAATAGAAGATTAGCAGATTGTCTAAATAATTATTTAGACAATCTCAAAACTAAGTTTAATAGTATATTGTTAAGATTCCTAGTCTATAAAGTAGTGTTTTTATTTTTATAAACTAACAATTTATAGATCAGAAAAATACCTCTGCTAGATTAATTTTAATAAAAATAAATGATAAACGCAAGTCCTCATTACTTGTAGTATTTTAATACATAAAATACGTTTTTTAAAAAAGTAACTACAAAGTATTCAACATAAAAAATATTTTAAATAAAATTATTGATTCAATCAATATGCCATTCAATCCATTACTTTATTTCATAACTTTAACGATTAATCTTAAAAGGGAAAAAATAGCTAATTGTAATTCTTTAGTTAGTTGAAGTGAAGTATTAATATTTCTTTAGATAAAGAATAGTCTAATGAAATATGTTAAATACCATAAAGTGTTCAACGAATAACTAGATGTTTATAACAAGGAGAACTTATACAAATACACTAATAGTAGCTTCAAAAGTCACTCAATAAGTCTGAGAAAATAAAAGCTAAAATGCTAGATTAAAATAATACTACTATAGATTAACAGCCTATCATAATAGTTTTCAAAAAAGAGATTATAAAATAATAGGAGATAAAAAAAACTTAATATATATTGTTCTTATTAAGGCAACAAGAAAAATATATATTAATCTTCTTGGATATAGCAATTTAAAGACTGATAGTTCTTTTGAAAAGAGTAATAAGGGAATACTCGCAAAGTATTTGTCTAGTTTAGCTTAAACCTTATTAAGTTAAATAGAGGAAGTTTATATATAGTTTTTACAATATAATTTTGTAAGTCAATGAAAATTAACGGCTTAAAAACCTGATTTAAAATCATTGTAAATTTCTGATATCTACTTGTTATTGATATTAATATCAAATATAGCTACCTTATTCTAAGGTAGGTTTTACAATTATCTTAAGTACAATAAAACTGTATGGATTGGTAGATGCCTCCTAAAGATATCATCAAAAAAATACTTTTTTCATGTCATGAAATAGATTAATGAGGAGTTAGACCACCAGATAAAGTTTTAAAAGAGTAAAAAGACAATAATTCTAAGAACTAGAGCTTGATTTATAGATGAATTTAGAAAAAAATAATAACAAAATTCAGAAAATATATTTTTTAATTTTTTTAAAAAATATAAAGAGTAGACAGAAGATATTTATAAAATTTAAATTGCGAGTAATGGAGTTTTTAATAAATTTTTAGAATTAACAAAAACTAATTGTTATCTTCCAAAGAATTGGAAGATAACAATTAAATAGATTGATAAAATCATAGCTGACTTCGACAATCAACTCCTCCAAGAGATGGTAGAAGAGCTCAATTGAAAATTGAATTGATCATAAAGAGAGGTTTATGATCAATTCAATTTTGATGATTTCAGAAGTAGATTCTTATTAAACTAATAATATTCCTAGTAACTTATTGCACTCAATACTAAGAGGTACAAAAAAAATTAAAAATAACTTAAAAATTAGCTTATGCCTTAAATCTAGCCAGTAAAGAATTAAACACTTCCTATATAACTTATATTAAGAGAGATTCTTTTGGTTAAATTTTATAAGGAAACTATCCAAATAAATAATTGTTCTATACTTATAGAACAATTATGTGCTTAGATTAATAGCTAGACCATTTTAAAAATGAAGGGAATATTATGACTACTAGTAAAACTAAGGCAGATCTGTGGATCAATGAAAATATTACCCCTTGGGATATTTATAGTCATGGGGTTAAAAAGATTTTAGTTTATAAAAAAACTCCATATCAAGAGATGTATATTGTTGAAAGTGAATCCTATGGTAAAGCATTAGTCTTGGACGGAAAATGGCAATCTTGTGTAAAGGATGAGTTTATTTATCATGAAAGTTTAGTACAACCAGCAATGATTGCTCATCAATCTGTAAAAAAAGCTCTCATTTTAGGCGGTGGAGAAGGAGCAACTATTCGGGAGATTTTACGATGGAAATCTATTGAAAAGGTGACGATGATTGACATTGACGGAGAAGTAGTAGCTGCTTGTCAAAAATATCTCCCTGAAATGCACCAGAACTGTTTTGATGATCCACGGGTAGAATTAATTATCGATGACGCTTTCAAAGTTCTAGATAAAATCTCCAAAAAATGGGATATTATTATCTCAGATTTATCTGATCCCATTGAAGAAGGTCCGTCATTCCCATTATTTACCAAAGAATATTTTGCCAAGCTGCAGAAGGTCTTATCTCCCCAGGGTTTAGTGATTATTCAAAGTGGTCAAGTTTCTCCTCCATTTATTAAATATCACGCCCGTTTAGTGAATACCCTAAAAGCTGTTTTTCCTCAGGTTAATTCTTATTGTGCTCCTACTCCTACCTATGGTTCTCCCTGGGGTTTTGCTATCTGTGGAAATCAAGTTTTAAATACTTTCCCTGACCCAGTATTTGTTGATAATTTATTAGCAAAGGAAACGACAGGAGGATTACGTTTAATTGATGGACAAACTTTATTAGGAATGTTACAAACTCCTCTTTATATTCGAGACGCAATTGCAAAATGTACGGATGTTTACACTTTTAATAAACCACCTAAATTTTTTAGTTAGTGACCTAAAAATTAGCCTTTAATACTCGTATATTTTTGAGATAAATTCTATAATTATTTGAATCTAATAAAATTAGATTCAGGGCAAAATTAGATTATTATCTTCCTCAATTTAGTTTTGAAAAAATTGTATTTTACGTTTACTTATTCGTCATATATTGATGTTCGTTATTTATTTTAATCATATCCCCTGGGTGTAATCATCCAGCCTTTATGGTTATAAGTACTAGAATTGCCGATAATAACTGTGGTTAACATATCAATAGTAAAGTTAAGCATTTCTTCAAGAGAAGTTAAGGTTATTTTCTCATCTGGACGATAAGCAGAACGGACTAAAGCTACCGGAGTTTTAGGGTTACGGTATTTTAAAAAAACTTCTTGTACATAAATAATTTGTTGAGTTCTTGTTCGTGATTGTGGGTTATAAATAGCCGTTACAAAGTCCTCTTTTGCTGCTGCAACTAACCGTTTTTTAATTACTTTCCAAGGAGTTAACAAGTCACTTAGGCTAATAGCACAAAAATCGTGCATCAAAGGTGCACCTACCCTTGAAGCTGATGCTTGTAAGGAAGTAATTCCTGGAAATATTTCTACTTGAGGTGTGTTCCCATCCCAATTCCTTTTTTGTAGTTCTTCTAACACTAATCCTGCCATTCCATAAATACCACAATCTCCTGAAGATACTACTGCTACTGTTAACCCCCATTGTGCTAATTCTATTGCCCTAGTAGCTCGTCGTTTTTCTTGAGTAATTGGGAATGCTTCGATAACTTGTCCAGGGCGTTGTAAAGGTTTAATTAAGTCTAAATACAAAGAGTAACCAATAATTACATCCGCTTGAGTAATAGCCGTTTTTGCCGCCGGAGTAATTTGTGCTAAACTTCCTGGGCCAGTTCCAATTAAATATAGTTTTCCGGTTCTTCCAGTATATTCTAGACTAGACTTAGCAATTGCTATAGTTACTGCACCTTCATTCTCTGACTGAATAATTTGTTTAGAGACTAAAAGAGAATCAGCAGAAGAATTAGCTGCAGCAATAGCAGATGCTTCAGCAACACTGGGAGTTCCTACCTCTTGTTGAACAATAGTTGAAGGATTAGGAACTTGTATTTTTATCAAAATGTCAGCAGGAAAAGTTTTTAAAGGTAATTGTTTGTTTTGACAGTATTTTAATAATCCATCTTCATTATTTTTTATGTCAATTGTTGCTATTCCTGCTATAGCATCGGTCGCTAAATTATACTTTTGAAATACTTCATTAATTGTCTTCTCAATTAAGCTTTCAGAAGTTCCTCTAATACAACCAATTCCGGCCCATAAGATACGAGGATGCCATTGTACTTTATAAAAATTTAATTCAGACAAAAATTTTCTTTTAGTTGCACTGATCCAAATCTGTCCCAAAAATTTTACATCTTTATTAAATTCAGAAAATCCAAAATAAAAAGGATGATTAGAAGGTAAATGATCTTGCCACAAAGTTGAGCCAACTTCTTGAATGACTTGTACTTTTTCTCCACGAGAAATAAGGCTACTAACCGCTGTCCAATTTCCTTCTCCTTTGCGCCAGCCAAAAGGTAATCCTAAAATATCAATTCCTGGTAAATTTAAATTATTAGTTGCTCCTGTAATAATGGGAATTGTATTGAGTTGATGAGCAATTAATTGAGTTAAGTGATCTGCTCCTCCTTGATGTCCACTGCATAAGCTAATTACAAACTTACCCGTTGGATCAATGACAAGAACAGCTGGATCGCTAGATTTATTTTGTAGTAAAGGAGAAATTAACCGAACTACTGCTCCTATTGCCAATCCAAAAATAAAAACTCTATTCTGGCTCCAAATAGAAGTTAAATAGTCTTTAAGAGAACCTTGATAAACTTGAGTGTTATCTAGGCTAGTTTGGTGACTTGGAACATGAAGGGTTGCCCCAATTTGTTGACATAATGAGTGTAAAGTCTTGATAGCTTGAGGAGTCGTTGCAATGACGGCAATGGGACAAAAAGGTTTAAACGGAGATATCATATATGAGTTAATAATTAATTAATAATTAATGCCTATTAAGCAATGACCTTTTCAGTTTAATTGGAATTTTATATATACTGTATACTGACTTAAATTATATATATAATCCGGATGGAATCGCCGTTGTGACCTATAAGGAATTGTGTCTATTGTTATTTTCAGTGCTAACGAGTACCATGGGGCAATTATTGCTAAAGCTAGGGGCAACTAAGCTAGGTAAAGTCAATGCAGATAATGTGGTTAGTCATATTCTAAATATCGTCATGACCCCAGAATTATTGGCTGGATTATCCTGTTATGGGCTAGGAGCGATCGCTTATATTCTTTTATTAACCCGTGTTCAACTAAGTATCGCTGGGCCTTCTGCAGCGTTAATTTATATTTTTTCGGTTTTAATTGGCTATTTCTTCTTTCAAGAGTCAATCCCTGTCTATCGTGCCTGTGGGTTAGGATTTATTATTTGTGGAGTTATTTTAGTCGTTTGGAAAGCTTAAGACTAAATCTTTATGTTACTTTGGACTCTGAAATTAGGTATTTATGGAGCTCAACTGCTTTTGTTTCCCTGGGACTCGCGACTTTTAACATTGTCACCTTGTGCAATTGATAAAAGTTGTGCTAGGATAGTTAACTGTTGAGAAAGACATGGGACTGTAGCTTAGTGGATTAGAGCGCGTGGCTACGAACCACGAGGTCGGGGGTTCGAGTCCCTCCAGTCCCGTACTCGTTGAAACTTAGTAAGGTTAAGATTGATTATTCTTCTGGACTAATCGGTTTTTTGACCACTGACTTGTCTTATTATCTTTGGTATAGAAGAGCTGAAGTAACAAATCTAGTCAACTCTCCTGACCAAGTTGATAGTGTAAGTGAAGTCCGACCATTTATGGGATTAGTCGAAATTTATCGCAGATAGGGCTGTTAACAATAAAACAAACCTCTCTGGATTATGGCTAGGGTAACCAACTTATATTTGTGGACTCCTCAAACTTGTTGTTAGTCAAAACTAAATACCTAGAAACTTGTTTATCTGTTATTGAATGGGGTAAAAAGAGTGATATCCTGATTTACCTGACCGAGCTAAAATCATGAGGAATAATCCTCCTAGAAACTAGTAAAGGCAACCAACCCTCAAAGTTAACTTATCCATGAAAGTTGATTATCTAACGCCACAAACCGCTCAAACTCAATTTTCGGAAGTTCCAACTCTTCCCCCTACAAACTGCCAACCCTGGCCGGGGTTAATTGAAACCTATCGCCCCTATCTCCCTGTAAGCGAAGCAACCCCAATTATAACCCTTCTAGAAGGAAATACTCCTCTGATTCCAGTTCCCCATATTTCCCGACAAATTGGGCGCGGAGTCAAAGTATTGGTTAAATATGATGGGTTGAACCCTACAGGAAGTTTCAAAGATCGGGGCATGACCATGGCGATTTCCAAAGCTGCTGAAAATGGAGCCAAAGCGGTAGTTTGTGCTAGTACGGGGAACACTTCAGCAGCAGCGGCTGCCTATGCTAGACGGGGTAATATGCAAGCATTTGTCATCATTCCTGATGGCTATGTTGCCCTAGGAAAGTTAGCGCAGGCCTTGCTTTATGGGGCAGAGGCGATTGCTATTGAAGGGAATTTTGACGATGCTTTAACCATCGTCCAAGAAATAGCCGAAAATTATCCCATTACTCTGGTTAATTCTATTAACCCCTATCGTTTAGAAGGGCAAAAAACCGCAGCTTTCGAAGTGGTAGATTGTTTAGGAAATGCCCCTGACTGGTTATGTATTCCTGTGGGCAATGCAGGGAATATTAGTGCTTATTGGATGGGCTTTTGTCAATATCATAGTTTGGGAAAATGCGATCACCTACCAAAAATGATGGGGTTTCAAGCTGCAGGGTCTGCACCATTCATTAATGGTCAACCAATTAGATCACCTGAAACTCTTGCAACAGCTATTCGTATTGGAAACCCGGCTAACTGGGATAAAGCTTGGGCAGTTAAAGAAGCTAGTCTTGGAGAGTTCAACGCTGTCACCGACCAGGAAATTCTAGAAGCTTATCGCTTATTAGCTTCTAAAGAAGGGATTTTCTGTGAACCGGCCAGTGCCGCTTCTGTGGCAGGATTATTAAAAGTCAAAGATAAAGTTCCTAGTGAAGCAACGGTGGTTTGTGTGTTAACAGGCAACGGACTTAAAGATCCTGACTGTGCGATTAACTATAGCAACAATCAGGTAAAATCAGGAGTTAAGCCCCAATTACCTCTTGTCGCTGAGGCGATGGGGTTTTAATTCTCAGTATCAGACTCAATTCTCTATGCTTTTTGATAAAAGGTCAAGAGATAGCTGAGACATTTGATACAAACTTTCTAAGTTTTAGCTACAAATTTCATAGGGGTCAATAGCTATTAACCCCTATGAAATTTGAGTTCGATAGTTTTTATCTTAAATAAAAACAATGGTTTTCGCGTAAGTAGGTATAAGCAACTGGTCGAGCGAAAAAGTTAAAAAAGCAGTTACAAATACTTAAATTTTCCGAATGTTCAATCTAGGAGATGTTTTTAAGTTTATCGTTTCTCTTAGGTTTACCAGCTAAGTCTTCCAGAGATGTCCCCAGTTATTTTTTGGAAAATTTGTCACTTTAGCTAGGGACCTAGAAGATTTATATCATGGAACTCCTCAAAATCTAGAATAGAATTATGATGGAAAAAAATCATGGTTATTACAGTTGTGATGGACTCTTTTATACTCAGGATAAAGTTAATCTAGACAAAATTGACTATTAGAAGCTACTAATATTTTTTTTATTAGAGTGATATTTATAGTTCTAAAAAAATAAAGAGATAAAAATTTTTTCTGTGTTGTATATAAAATTGTAACTACAATTTTAATATTATTTAAGTTCTCATATTTAAGAATAAAACAGCAATTCTATAGTATTGGTACTAGTTTTGTAAAAATTAAGTAATAAATTAAAATTCTGAGAAATCCGCAATTTTTTCCTATCATTAGAGTCAAAACACTTATGGCTGTTTCCCATACTGATTCAAGATGAGATCCTTTACTCACCCGTGCTGATGGTATCATTTCAGAAGTAGAAAGAGCTTCGTATCATAGTGCAATTGTAGCAAGTGAATATGATATTCCTGCAGTTATAGACATTTCCTATGCTACTTAACTCTTAAAAGATGAACAACGGGTGACAATTGATGGGCAAGAAAAGTATTGCAGAAATTTTAGACGATTATTAGATAATTAGAGTTTCTCTAACGAAAACCACCTTGAAAAGGTTCTATGTCTAGCCTGTACTTATAATAATCTTTATCAGCATCATGACAAATTCATCAAAAAAAACTCAATCTTTACTCAGACAATTCAAATTGTTCGATTGGATCGCTCTAGGATGTATTGTTATTCTCAGTTTGGCACTAGGAGTAGTGTTAGTGAGAGGAGAACAAATTCCCTTGCGGGTCAGTTATTTTAGTTGGAACGGGAAAAAAATTGGGCTACAAGATAAAGCTTTTAGAATAACTTTCAACCGTCCTGTCGATAAAGATAGTGTTAAAAAATATCTATCTATTGATCCTCCCCTTCCTGGGAAAATTAGCTGGCAAGGACGCCAATTAATTTATACTTTAGATGATCCCCCAATTTACGGGACAAATTATCAAATTAAATTGCAAAATGCTCACAGAACTTATGATCAGAAACCGATTGAATCATTTGTTAGTTTATTTAGCACTCGTGATCGTACCTTTGCTTATATTGGCGTTACTAAAGAAGAACGAGGGCAGCTAATTCTTTATAACATTACTGATGCTAATCAGCCGAAAAAAACAATTCTAACCCCTCTAGACTTAATTGTCACAAATTTTAGAATTTATCCCAATGGTAATAAAATTCTGTTTAGCGCTTATGAACCTAGTCTCAGGGGTAAAACATTAGTCAACCAGCAGTTATACACGGTCACCACTGGTTTACAAGTCTCTCCTAATGGTGTTGAAATACCACGAGCTGGGAGACTCAAACGCATCCTTGATAGAAAAGACTATCAAAATTTGAGTTTCGATCTGTCGCGCAATGGTCAAAGTATTGTCATTTGGCGAATTAATCATAAAAACCCAGCTGATTCAGGGTTATGGACGGTTTTTGACGGGCAAGACCCCAGACCATTAGGAGTTCCTGGAGGAGATTTTGTTATTTCCCCTGATGGTAAGCGTGTGGTTATCTCTCAACGAGGTGGGGTGGGAATAGTTCCTTTGACTTCTGATGGGGGATCGTCAGAATTTTTAACAGGGTATGAAAAAAGTCTAGGATTTTCTGCCGATGGGAAGCAGATACTTCTGGTTAGAGATAATCGAGATTATACGCAATCACTGATAATTATCAATCGAAATAAAAAAAAGCAAGAGTTATTCCGTACCCTTTATCCAATTATTGACTGTGAGTTTGAACCTAGAGAAGAAAAATTGCTTTATTGTCTTAAAACTGACTTAGTTGAGGATAAACAAGGTAAATACCGTGAAGAACCTTTTCTTTCAGTAATTGATGTGGAAAAAAAGGTAGATTTTCCTCTACTTGCTTTACCCAACTATCGGGATGTCCAACTAAGTATGTCTCCTGATGGAGTCGCTTTATTATTCGATCAAGTGGCGACAAGGGTTCCCAAGTCAACTGATGATTTAATTACCTCAGAACAACAGGCAATTGTTGATGGACAAGTGTGGTTACTTCCACTGCCTGAGTTAAAAGAATCAGACAAAACTCTTAAAATTAAACCAGAAGAACTAGAAATCGGGTTCAAACCACAATGGTTGCCTTAAGGTTTTATTTAGGGGTTATTCGTTGACTTTGTTAATGTTTGTAACAACATTTTGCAAGAAATGCCTTAAGTTTTTTAGTTTCTTCTCCAGAGATGGTAGGCTTAGTTCAGAACTGGATAGTAACACACCAAAATGTGTGGACAGTAGTTAACAAGGAGTTTATTTCCCATGCCCATATCGGAGCTCCAAGTTGTTGCTTTAATAATTGCTTTGGTTCCTAGACTTCTTACTTTTCACCTATCTATGGAACTTTGTAAGTAAAATATTCGTTTTATAAAATAGTCAGCTGCTCATCGTTGATAGTTAAATTCAAGAATAATTTTTCTTTATTCTTATCGTTTGAAAAACCGTGTGAGCAGTCTACAAAACTAATTGTTAGCACATTTGTTGACTGATTACTGTCCAGAGTTTTTTATTGATGATTCTTCCTCACACAGTTTAATGCTTATGGCTGCACCTCAAATTTTAGAAACTCATCGGAGTCCCAATTTCTCTTCTGTCCGCCGACGTCGTTGCAAACCGACTCAGAAAGAAATTTATCTTCAGGGTCAATGGATGACTACCGAAATTAAAGTTAAACTGATCGTTAATGGAACTTTGTCAATTCTTGCAGCTTTTACTTTGCTAAGGCTGCTTCCTTATCAGTTTTTACAACAGGAAAAACTAAAGGAAGTTCGAACTCAAGTCCAAGAAACAGAAAGACGGGTGGGAGAGTTGAGAAAGGATTTCAGCCGGAGTTTCGATCCACATCAAGTCAGACAAATGATGCAAGAGAATAGCTCTTTAATTGATCCCAATAAACTGCAGATTTATTGGAAATAATTTTTTATATCTTTAGACAATAATCAAGGTGTTACGCAGAAAAGGCCAGTCGAGTCTAGTTTGTTTTTAGGCGACTAGAGTGTGTTGGCAATTTTTTCTGTTGGTTATTTTGAATTGCTTGATATTTTTTCTGATAAATATTTGCTAAATGAGGATTAAGACATTTATCCTCAACCTCTCTCAAACAATATTTAACTTCGATAATTCTTTTATTAGATAAAGTCAAGTTTAACTATCCTCGTATTGTATAAATTTTAGAATGTTGTTGTTCAGGAATACCCTAGATGCTAATTCTAGATACATCTATCCCAAAACTATTGAAGGAAACTCCATCAAAGGAGTGGATAAAGCGATCATTTAAGATAAAAAAAAGAAAGGCAAAATTAACTTCTAGAAGAATCGGTAAGATTCTTCTAGAAAGGGCTGGAAATGGAAAGTAACAAAAATTGTTCATGTACTAAAAAAAATAAGAAAGACTTTAGATAATAGAGACAGATGAAACTCAAAATAGCGTAAGGATAAAAGTACAGATAAGGTGATTATTCATTGATAATGATCCAGTACATATAAATAGTTTAGTTAAAGTCGAATAGAAACAATGAGAAGAGAAAGGATTATATCTATTTTTTAGACTAACTCATTGTCCGAAAGTAAATTCAACAAAAAGGAAAGAGGATCAAATAAAAGCTTATAAAATTGCCAAAAAAATATTTAAAGATAATTATTATTGAGCTAAGATAGTCAAATAAAGTTTTACTCAAAAGAATTACTCTAAGAGATATCAGTCGAAACAATATAAAGTTAACTTGAATTACTTAACGATAGCAACAAAGAATAATTTATATTTTTAACGTTACCTTTAGCTATTTATTTACCTATAATCCCGAAAGTCTTCAATATGTTGACTTAAATGATGTTTCTTTAATGAAAGATGATAACAATAGATTTTTAACTATTACTAAGTCTAAATAACAGTAGAAAATATCTAAGTCTTTTTAGACATAAGTAAAAATTAATTACAATGACCAGACAATTATAACAATAATATCTTCTGGTAGAAGATTTTAAAGATAAAATACTTGTACAAATAATTATTGAAATTCATCTTAAAAGGATAAATTATTCCACAAATGTCATTGCATATACTAAGTAACCCATACTTCACTCCTATAAAATGATCTCAGTAAATCTCTAGAAGATTTTATTAATAAATCTCGGGTTGTGAATTAATTTACATTAAAGTTATTATTTAGACATCCTGACCGAGACAACTGTCTTGAACTCCGTCATTCAACCCAACTTACAAAATTATTAATACTCTAGACAACAACCCCGAGATAGTAAGAAGCTTCGAACGCTATTTTTGCTACTCAATCAAAGCGGGTGAGGGGAATCGAACCCCTATCATTAGCTTGGAAGGCTAAGGTTTTACCACTAAACTACACCCGCAGGTTAGTTGCAATTTACCGCAACTTATCTAGGTAAGATTAACATAAATATTAAATACTTGTCAAGGTCTTGGTTAGAACTTTTCCAGACCTTGAAGAACAAGTCCTTGACTAAATCGCTTTAATGGCATCTGACAAGGTTTTCCAACGAAAATAACGTTCTCCTCCCATTTCCACAATGACCTTAATCCGAGGTTCAATAGAGGGTAAATTAGCGAGATATTCCAATTCGGTTTTGGATAGAATATATCCCTCTAAAATCCATAATATTAATCCCTTAGACTTAGTTGGTAAGTTTTCTAGTTGATACGCGGCAATGGGAGGAACAAAATAGATAGAGCCAACAGCCGCATCTTGTCCAATATTCTTTTTACCCAAATGGGGAGGGCGAACTCCATGAATGCCCATCAAATAGGCACTAACATCGCCAAGTCCCTTGGCTGTTAAAGAAAGGCTATTATAGCCATTGGCTCGTAAACGTCGTTGATAACGCCCTTCAAAGCCACCCTCTAGGGGGGCATATACTGCTAATGCGCCTGAGCTTTCTAGAGCGTGAGTTAATCCTTTTCCAGTCTCTAAAGCGCGTAGCAATCCTTTTCCGATGGTTAGCAGTGCCATTGCAGTCCTAAAAAAACTCCTTTATTGATTATAAGGGAATCCTTCCCGTTGAGAGAAAGATTTAAATCTTAACTTTAAAGTTCAGGCAGTTTTACTGAACAATACTCACAACATATACTCATAACCACTCGCCCAAATAGATCCTAATGTTTCAGGCAATTTGACCCCGCTTATTGTCACAATTACTCTCGTTGCTGGCGACTATAAAAGTGAATTCTTCCTGAGAAAAAGAAAATAAAACGAACAGGACGTACGTTATAATTTACCCTGTAAAAGGCTCTTGGGAAAACAACACTCAACTCACTTCAGCAAATACTGCTTGAGAATTTAAATAGCAAAGAAAGCTAATGGTATTAAACACCACACCAGACTGATCGTCAGCATACTGAAGAAATTCTACATTTTCCTAAAAATAAATTAAATAAGGATAATCTTTCCTATTTTGGCGGACTTATTCTGACAATCAATAATATATGGGAGATAAGTTTAGACTAAATCCTTTCAGATCAGGAAATTGTTTTGTTAGACTACCCAAAAGTAGACCTTTCCCATCCTTCCAAAATTAAGAATTTTGGAAGGATGGGAAAGGTTTACATAAAAAATAACCGTTAAATAATCACCGTTAATGGATTGTCTGATAAAAAATTGTTGTCAGTAAGCAATCAAAACTGAGGACTTAAAAATTAAAAAAAGCTTTTTTTTAGTCAATGTGTTTGTCTTCATGGAGTTGTTAATGTTCTTAACAACTAATTATTGACCTCAGTCATTTCAATCACTCTTTCTTCAATATCTTTAACTAAAAAGTTGAGAGGTTGATTACGACGGATTTTGTATTTTAAGCGTCTCGATTGGACTCGCATTAAAATGTCTTCTAAACATTCATGGTCAAAACAGACATGACGTTGACGGTTTTTGTGTCCATAACTAGCCCCAGCAATAATATGCAACTGAGCGTTTCTTTTTAATTGATACCAAAGTCCATCAGAATTTCTGAAAGCTGTTGCTGTTGTTGGACTAGAGGTAGTAGACATATAAAAAGAATCAAGTGCCTCTGTCCCTAAAGTCCGTTCGTAATTGTAATAGTAATGCAAGGGAACTTCCGCGACAGGTAATTCTAGCAAGCCCTGATAAAATTGTTGAGCTATCTCTAAATCACAAACCATAATAGTATAAACTTTGGGTGCGCTGGTGAGAAACATCCACATTGCTAAACCATAGGATGCTAGTAGCATCACCATAATGCCTTGGGTTGAAAAAAGACTATCAATGGGCAAAAACGTCGCTAAATAATAGTGGTGTAGAGAAAAGTTAGTCTCAATATCCATAGAACTCAATATCCATAGAATATTATTGATATAGATATATCAGATTTTTGTCTTAATTAAGCAACTGAAAAAAGAGCTAAATGTCAAGAATGACAAGTTAACGTTATCTATTCAACTATAACAATACTCTTCATTTGTTGAGTTAAGCTTTTTGCATTAGTGATGGCTAGCAGATATGTTTCCTATCTTTTTCATAAAATTAAAAAAATCTCAGAAAGTAGGCAAGGACAAACTAAAAAGTATTATGTCGAGACAAGACGGTATAACTAGGCCAAATTTCATCAACTTGTATTTTGATTAGGCGAAATAAATTATACTAAGTTGTCAGTTATCCATCACTATCTTTGCGGTTATGGGGGTTAAGTAGGTTTAAGCTCTTCTTTTTTGCTAATTGCGCAGAATAATTCTTCTACAGGCTAAGGACTCCGGAGTCTCTTTAAAACCGGTCGTCTCAGTTTAGAAGATCGCTTAATGTTTTAAATTCCCCTCGATAGGGTTGTGCCCTCTAGAGAAACTTCTAATAGTTGGCAATTTATTATTTTCAAACGGGGAAATGTGTCTTTTTGGATTCCTCCAGGCGTTCTTGCTCAAGAAAATGTTGTATCAGAGACAAAGCTCAGTTCAGTGAATTTTTGCTCCCTGACTTCCCAAAACGGCAATTGCCATTGCACTGTGATAGCTTATTCTGATTCCATCACTTGAAAACAAGGCAAAGAGCTACCAATATTTTTCTAGGCGCTCCAAAATAAAGTCGCTCCCCCAAAAAAATTCCAACCAACTGATGAACGTTCCATTCAGATGGATATCTATCCTAGTCAGGAATTAATTTTTAAAAGTGAAACCAAAACAATTACGATTGTAGTCCATTTAGTGGACAAACGGGTCTATGCACTAGGAGTTCGTCATGTTAAATCTGATTCTGATTCTAGATTAAATAGAGCCTTTTTCAAGGTTCTTAAATTGATTAATCAGTGATATTGTGCCAGTCTTAAGAACTTTAGATCTGCTTGAGAAAAACCGAACCCTTTAGGTGCTCGAGCTCGTGTTGAAAGATTCTAGTTACAAAATCGGTCAATTACTGCTGCTGTAATTGTCCATGGCAATCATAATATTCGACCTTAATTGTTTTATAAAACGGAAACAAGGCCAGTATCCTCCTAACACTGAGACAAACTTCTTAATCTCTACGATAAAATTTATCATAATGGCGTTAGGATAGCGAGGATTCGAATAGGAGGCAAGTCGCAAAGACTAAGATAATTCAGGTGCAGCAATTTCTATTGCATTGGATTTGATCATAGTTGTCATTAATGACTAAATTAAGTCTTGTAGACTGTGATCAGTAAAATTGACAAAAGTTTAGGCAGTTTATTGCAGAATGGGGCTACCGACTTAAGTTCTCCTTAGAGAAGGATAAGTTTTTATAATTGATAATGATTGCCTTTGGTTTAAAACCTCTTCGTTCACGCAAAAAGAAAAAACTTTTCCTTATTGCAAATTGTCTAGTTTGATGCGAGGATCAACTGCTTTGAGCAATAAATCTGCTAACAAATTCCCCACAATCAACATAGTTGCCCCCATCGTTAAACTTCCCATAACTAGGTAAAGATCTTGTGCTTGAACTGCTCCTAAAATTAAAGTTCCTAACCCTGGCCAGTTAAAGAAAAATTCTGCAATAAACGATCCCCCTAATAAACTGGCAAACTCGAACCCCAGTAAAGTAATCAAGGGGTTAATGGCATTGCGTAATCCATGAACATAAATAACTTTATCTTCAGATAATCCTTTTGCTCGTGCAGTTTGAATATAATCTTGTCGCATCACATCCAACATTTGCCCACGCGTCAAGCGCATTAGCCCGGCAAAACTCGTAATACTTAAGGCAACAGTTGGTAAAATCATGTGCCATCCAATATCAAATATCTTCCCGATGGGAGATAATTCTGGATGATTCAAACTTATCATATCCCCTACAGGTAAAATAGGAGAAACATTTTGAGCGAAAATTAATAATAGTAATGCCGTAATAAAACTGGGAAATCCTTGTCCTAAATAACTAACTACCCGCAGAATTTTATCAATCAAACTATTTTTTTTGACTGCACTTAATATGCCAAGAGGTAAGGCTATCAGCCAAGTTAACATAATTGAAGCTATGCTCAATAATAATGTTGCTATAATTCGTTCGTTTAAGAGAGAAATAACTGAGCGATTAAAGACAAAACTTTCTCCAAAATCAAGATAAGTAACAACTTGAAATAACCATTTGCTATACTGCTCATACCAAGGTTTATCTAATCCAAAACGTTCGGTTAAACTAACCAGTGTTTCTGCAGAGATATTGGGATTTTGTTTGAGGGTATCTAGATAATTTCCTGGAGCAATTTGAATGATAAGGAAACTAAGAAAAGAAGCTAAAAGTAAAGTTAAAAGTCCTTGTATAATTCGTTTTATAACATAGAGATTAGTGTCACTTGTCAACCAATTCTTTAGTTTTATTAAAAATTTATTAGATTGAGAGGATGAGGAAGAATTCATAGGTTAGTAAATTTATACACTGTTAATTTTAAATTTTTGTCAATTATAAACATGTTAAACAAATAGTAAATAACCAAATTTTTAAAAGATTTCTGTAGAGAAAACATAAGATTAATCTCAATTAAAGAGGAAATATAGCTGAGAATTATTTTCTTAATAATCTACTAGGGTAATAATTGGCACATTAGGAAGTTTTTGGCGACCTTTTAGGGCTTTTAACTCCATGATAAAAGCAAATCCCAACACCTCACAACCAATTTTCTCTAACAAATCTACTGTTGCTCTAGCGGTTCCTCCCGTGGCAATCAAATCATCAACAATAAGTACTCTATGATCATCAGCTAAAGCATCTTGGTGTATTTCGAGTTTATTGGTTCCATACTCCAAATCGTACTCAACTTGATAGACTGCTGCCGGAAGCTTACCAGGTTTACGAACAGGGACAAAACCAGCCTCAAGTTGGTAAGCTAAAGGAACTCCAAACAAAAAACCGCGAGATTCCATCCCCACCACATAATCAGGCAATAAACCCTGATATTGACATCTCTGGCATAAGGTATCAATGGTATAGCGCAATCCTTTCTGATTGCTGAGCAGAGTGGTAATATCTCGAAACATAATCCCTGGTTTAGGAAAGTCGGGAACATCCCTAATCAACGCTTTAAGATCCATAAGTTATATTTTAAAGTTGTTCGTAAGAAGTCAAAAATTACTTTAACAGACTGTCGGTAGAAGTTCTCACTTAAGATTTATGCTTTTATTACTGATTAATTTTAACAAAAATAGAGAATTTTTAGTTCTTCAGAACTAAGTGAAACAACAT
Organism: cyanobacterium endosymbiont of Epithemia clementina EcSB; assembly: GCF_029919255.1. GTDB lineage: Bacteria > Cyanobacteriota > Cyanobacteriia > Cyanobacteriales > Microcystaceae > Rippkaea. The sequence goes on from NZ_CP123991.1 coordinate 403,208, forward strand.
CCATTTGATAAAAATTGATCTCGCCGCAATAAGCAACAGTTATTTCTGGTTAACTATCTGATGATCTTTTTTCGTTGTTCTTCATAATTCGTGTAGGTCATTGATGGTATTCAACGTCATCCAGCATTTTTGCGCCTCAAAATCTATCATCTCAATGAATAACAAATCTAGATTGTCTCGAAATCTAACTCACCTAATTTCTGAAAGATGGTTGTATTTCTTTGTCCAAATATAGATTGTTGAACCTGTGATGGATGATTTTGCTTGGAATCAAGCATTATTCTTCGTTCCTTTGATATTGGTGCAATTCTAACCATTAGGTAAATAGTCAACTAATTGTCTCTCTTGCCAGATATAGTTAAAGCAGACAACGGACCAATTATCAAAACACTAAGCTATTCTGTAAGATGAATTCCACTGTTAGTATAATGTCTGATTCGAGTTCTCCTACTCAGTTTAAACCTGTGATTTTAAATGTCCTGCCGGATTTTCCTATCTCTGGCCAGCGATGTGCTGTGCGACTTCAACAACGGATTGACTTATTATTATTGGCGATAGAAGCCCTAGAAAGGGGAGCATCAGAACAGATGCTCAAAACCATTCAACAACTACAATTTCAGGAGATTATTAGAAATCGAATTATTTTGTGGCGGTTGCGATGTACCAATCCTTTGCGGCGTTCCTATACTCGTGAAACCCTAACTCTTATTCAAGCTAAAGCATTAGTCATTATTGCCAGCCATCAAGCAAAACCCCTAACTGTTCAGATTCGACAACTTTTGTTAGCTGAACAACAGATGAGACAAAAAGGACTACCACTAAATTGTCATTTTCTGTTAGCGGAATATCTAGACCAATTTCGCGCTCATTTTCAGAGTCGGATGAATCCTCGTCGCGCTAAAGTTTCAGTCTATATAACTTCCAATGATGAATTAAATAAATTGGCTTTGTTTTTATTAAAACAACTTTTATTTTGTACGGGAACTACTGGAATACAAAGATTTTGGATTAGTTTATTTGATGGAGAGGTTGCATGAATATCAAACGACAATATAGCTTACCTAATTGTACCTTAATATTAGAAGGGTTGAGTGATAATCTTACTAGAAGTGATTCTCAAGATAATCGCCCTCTTTTATCAATTTTAGTCAATGTTGAATGTCGTTTTGTGGGAACTTCCCAAACACTTCAGGGGGGACGAACGTTTCTGGAAAATTTAGCCAAAACAGTCAGTGCCTACGCCCAAGAATATCTGAGTAGTATCCCTCACCCCCAAGATACTCAAGGAAACGAAGATCTTATTCGCCTTGAAAAAATTGAAGGCACTGATCTTCATCTCTTAAAATGGCAACCTAGTACACAGATGAGTCAATCTTGTGTGGAGTTGGAATTGAACACTGTTCAATTATTCGATTTGGTTGAAAGTCTTGATCAGTTTTTTGCTGATAGTCGAACACTTCCTGATTTTAGTTTGCAGTTACACCCAATATCTCGACGATATCGTCCCCCCGATGAACCGTTAGGACAACGGGCAGTCCCGGCTACATTGGGAATAGGGAGTCTTGCCTTGATGGCCTTAATTTTATTTTTCTTTCCCATTCCCGAAATACGTGAACCAGAACTAACACCACCTGAAACATCCACTAAAACTATCCCTAAGAACAACTTTTGACCTTATTCTAAGGCAAGTTCTACGAGATTTAAAAAGATTATTATTATTCCCAACATATAAGTCAAAATACGACAATGTTGACGATTTTTTTAAAAAAAATAACTGCAAACGACAGGAGACAAAGCTAACTAACCTTTTAACCCTAAATACAAGATACAGTTTTTCCAGTAAATAGGTATGAGAAATTAGTAGAACAAGAAGGTTCACAAAACAGTTCAAAATACTTCAATTTTTAAAATGTTCGATCTGAGAGATACTTTAAAATTGGTTATTTTCAATCAAGGAACGCTGACGAAAAACAATTCTATCAATTAGTTTCACTAACTTTTACTTCATCTACCGTCGATGAGAAGAAATTACTTAAATTCCTTACCCATAAAACTTTTTAAATAATTATTTAGCAATATATCCTCTTAAATTCCTGATGTCATCTAACAGAATTTTATTTAATTCAACTAAATTTTTAAAAACTCGGTGTGCTCTGCTACGAGACTGATTACAGAACACTATCGGAGTAGAACAGTACAGTAAAATCATTACCCCGGGCATAAATTTCACAAAACAATTCTAGTTAACTAGATATTAGGACATATTTTTTTGCAATAAGTAGGAATTTGTAATGTATAAATTTTTTAAAAGGTTCAATATCCCGAGGAAACACAAGCGATTACAATAATAACAATATTCACTTGTTCTTCTTTGGAAACAGCATTTTTTCCAAAAATTTAAAAAACAGAATGACAATATCGTTTCTGGCGTAGAGCTACTGTTTTTTTTCTTTTCCTGAACTTTTGTCAAACTCACATTCTCTACAATATCCAAAAATCATTTTTATAAAAGTAAGAATTAACAAATATTAACTAAACTATTACTTGATGATTAGTAATGTAAAAGGAGACTAAATATAAAATAAGCTCAAGAAATAGCTATTATCCTTTAATACAATTTTTTTATTAAAAATAAAATTGTAAAATTATCTAGATTACTAATATTACCTTTCAAAAACTTTTTTATAGAAGTAAATAGTTGTTCTGATGGCTTTATTTTCTCGCCTAGCTAAACTTAAACTAACTAAAATTTTCTCTGTCATGATGTCAATTTGCTTAAGTTCTATATTAAAACCTTCTTAAAATATTTGTTGTAGCCTAGACTAGTTTTAACTTCTATTAGATTAGATATTAATCTTAATTGTCAGCAAACTTATGAAAATATTTCCATAAATGGTTGAGCTTATCAGCTAAATTGTGCTATATCTAGATATCTTGAAAGGGTAAATCATTAGGGATAAATTCAAGAATGACAAAATTGGGAACTCATTTGATTGTCGACGCTTGGCAAGCACCATCAGATCTCCTCAACGACCCCGAACGAATTCGCCATGCACTCTTAGAAGGAGTTACTGCAGGGGAGGCAACCTTGATTGATTTATGTGTTCATCATTTTAGTCCTCACGGTGTTACTGCCACAGCAACTTTAGCTGAGTCCCATATTGCTGTTCATACTTGGCCTGAATACGGTTATTTTGCAGCCGATTTGTTTTTCTGTGGCCAAGGTGATCCAGAACAAGCTTTAGCTATATTGAAAACTGCTTTGCAAGCTCAACAAGTTCAAGTGAAAATTATCGAACGAGGGTTTCCTAATCTACTTGATCACGATCCCTCTCTTACTACTACTATCTGTCAAAATGTTGCTTAAAGGTTATTAGGTAAACCTTAAAAGTCTTCTGACTTTTGATATACGGCTAATTCTCCTATTAATGACTATGCTATATAATTTAGTCATTACCTAAATAACCTTGCGCAACGGTTAAATGTTTTGTTTATAAATGGACTCTTACATCATGAGTTTTTTCTAGAGACTTTTGTAGGTAGGAGCTCTGTTTTTTGTTTTAGGTTAAATTGTTTACTAATTTATTAAGTTTATTTTTTAACCATAAAACATTTTTTAAAATTAGTTTCTATTCCTACAAAAAAAATCACTTGATGAAGAAATTTATTGAGAAGTTGTTTTAGTTATTGCCAGTTACTAGATTTTTGATATTAAATTTGATAATTTTGACAAAGTTGAGAAAAATCTAGACTTTTGGGAGTCGCAAAAAACTCTTTAAATAAAAGTTGAAAAAAGTTAATATAGTAGCGGGTTTTAAAAATTAATTTAGATGGTGTTAAACGTCTTTAAAATTCATGTTTAATAAACAATTTGTTGGTGTTACCTTAATCAAAGTTAAATTTATGATTAATAGAACACTTTTTTAACTAAAAGCCATTATTAAAGCAGTTAATGAAATATAATCAATACTATCAATTCCTCAATTACTATAAGGAATAGTTTGATTAAAACTTGGCTGCAAAAATAATTTATTTTTTTAGGTAAAATTTTAGAAAGTAACCAAACAATTTAACTTATTTTTAGGAAGTTAAATTACATAAAAATTCTATTAATCTATTGCTCAATATTTTTTAAGTCTATTAGTATGCTTTTGCCAAAACAAATAATTAAACTGCTTAGATTTAGTTTTAGTCGCATATAACTTAAGCTATTCATATTTTGTCTATAAATCATAAATTTACTTGTGTTAATGTTCAATGTTTTTAGCAATTAAATCAATAATTTAATTGCTAATCAAAATGATATTTAGCTAAATTAAAATCTTTTTATTGGGGGAGAATACCTTCGTTTTAGATTACTAAATTTAGAACTAAATTATGGACTATTTTATGGTTACGTAATATCAAATTATAGGTAGTAATTAAATGAGAATTTACAAAGGTAAAATCTATGATAGAGTATAAAGCTTCTGCCAAGATAGTATAGTCAAGGAATTAGCTTAAACTTGTTATCACTTGGCAATATTTTTGAACATGTTTCGGATAAGCATCCCTGCAATAATTATTCCCTGTTATTTAGATAACTATTAAGGTAGTAAAGATAAGAGAAAAAAAATTAACCTGCCCTAGCGTTATAAGCTAACTGTTAAATTTTGTTTAAATAATTAAGAATAAATATTTATAAAATAGTCTATTTTAATGGACAAATTCTATTTTAGAAACCTGTGCTATTTTTAGACTAAAAATAATAGTTTATTTTGAAAAAAATAGTATCTTAATTTATGCTAAAAAATAAGTAATTCTCTTCGCTAGTTATGACAAATACCATAAAGTTTCAGTTAATTAATAGCTTATTCAGCGCAAAAATATCGTAGTTATGGAGAACGATTAGCCATAAAATTTCAGAGGAGGCTACAAGTTTCTGTTGCTTTAATTTCTATCCTATACTTCAAAGAAGTAAGTAGTTAAACGTGTGATATCAGTGAGACATAAAACTCACCCTTTGTCAAATAATTCAATAGTTACAACTAAAAGTCGTTAAAGTTACTATAGGGTTGACTACTCTTTTCTATACTTACTTTAATTTGATCAAATCAGTAGAATTAAAAGTGAAATAGCAAGACATTTTTGCAGATCTTGATGTTGATAATGTGACCACTATACAAGATGCGATTACCAATGCTTATAAACAAATGTGTGAACGCCATATAAAATTGAATATGAGGAGATCATAGATGTAGCCGTGTAATCGAGTGTAACTGCCAAGAACTTACCCAAAGCTATGCGGATCAACGGAAAAACTTTCTTAACCTTCACGAGTTCAAAAAGGTGTTAGGTATCTGTCATTGCTGTTTAGCTTCCCTATTTGATTAACTGCGCAATTTTCTACAGTCATCGCAAGAGGTTTAATCATTTTCAAGTTGCCCTGTCTATTAGAGTCGAAAAGATAGTCAGTTCAGATTTAGCCACTACAGGGGCAATATTCTCTGCTGACAAGAACACACGACAAGGTTTGAAAAAACTGCTTTGATCGCGGCGGTCTAAGGTTAGGGAAAAATGTTGTATAACTGGCTGTTAACCTTGATAAATATTAGATTTTTAAATCCATCATCAAGGAGATCTATTGTTCAAAAATTGAAAAACATTCAGGTACCAAAACTGTTAAGATAGTTTATGGCAAGAGTGGCACAGAATTAACTAAAAATATAGAAGTTCTACTTTCAGAACAGCAAAAATCATAAGGAAAGTCAGCTAATCATTACCAATCAAGGGAAAAGAACTTATCATGAAGCGATTATCTCCCATGTAATAGAAATTACAGCTAACAATAGCTGTAAAAATGTTGCCAATGAAATTAAAATTTATCATAAGACGACTATTTGTTGTGGCAAAGAAGATGAAAATAGGGTTAATCAAGAGTTATTGTTCTTTAAAGTTTAAAAAACTTATTTAGATAAAATATCCTAAACTCGTACTAAAATTTAGACGAATGTGAGCAGCCCTAAAAAGTATTGTCTTTAGCAGAAATTCTCACGAGAGGTATGAGTTTAGCTAGTTTAAATTTATCATGGTAAACCATATTACAACTCATTTTTTGTTTTATTAAAGTTTAATCAATTTTGAAATAGATATAGTCTTTTTTTGTATTATTTCAGTATTTTAGGAAATTATCCATGCGTATATAGACTTATTAAAAAGTATCATAACAAGTAGTTAACTTAGAATTTAGTTTAATCAAAGCCGCAACAGCAGTTATTTTTGTTCCCCGATTAGATAAAATAGACTTAATTTAAAATAAAGATGACTAATATGGAACATGGTCTTTTGTGGCTACCCTTACTAATTATTTTCTTCTGGTTAGCTTGGAGTGGTAAAAATGAATATCAAAAACTTGAAGCGTATCGTCAATGGGCAGAAAATTTTGATCAATCAAAATATGATATTTACGCCATCATTGGGGTTAAACAAAAACAAATAACTTGGGGAAAACCAACCCAATCACTTCCAAAAAACTTACCTTCATTTTCTCTAGAAGATGTCACCGGCATTCGTCTATTAGTAAATGATTTTCCAGTAGACATCAATACCTTACCCACAAAAGGAAATCCCACTATAGAATTTAGTTTTACAGGTGATAAACTCCCCATAAAAATTCCTTTTACCGAAATTGACTTGGCAGTAAAATGGCTAAATTTTCTAGAAAATTTGAGACAATAACTAACATTATTTACTAAGTTATTTCAGTAATTTTTTCATAAATGAGATGATGTAAAACGATAAAAATGAGATCTATGTAAATAGAGATTGTTTATCGTAAATTAATACGTTGAATGTTTCCATTAACAAATAAGTAAAAATTATTTTATAATAGACTTTCCAAAGTAGGGGAAACATTACAGTCAAAACTGGCGATACAATCTAATTAGTATGCAATGTAGTTCATTACTTCATTTTATTACTCAGATGATTAACCTCAACTCTGTAAAGATAAATAATTCTTATCTAGCCGGTTAAGATAAACTCGGTTATACTTAATAGTTAATTATTAACTAACGAGATGCCAAGTAAAGAAATTTTAGATTTAAAAACTAACAAATTTTCTAAATATATGAGTTTTTTTTAAAAAAAATTAACCTCAATATATTGTTAATATATTTTGCTTTCTTGTAAATTGAAATTTATAGAATATGAGGATTCTTGAGATTGTAATAAATATTTTATTTTTTTGACTGACAGTTTTAAATAGGATTAAAATTAGGAGAAGAAAGAGATAAAGATACAACTTATATTCTTGATAAATTCCATAATTTTTCTAACTTTTGTTACTTTATGAGTCGGTACACGATCTAGGCTTACGTAAGCGTATAGCTAGATTTGTAGTTGTAGCTACAAATAGTAACTTTAAATATTGATTTTTTTTAGAAAAAGTACTTAAACTTTATGAGAAAATGTTTTAAAAAAAAGAAATATTCAATAATATTGAGCTATTTAGTCTTGCCTAAAAGTATTAATATTAGGCTGTAGAGGAATATCTATACACTTTTTATTTTTTAAAAAATCTAAATAAACAATTGAAAAACTATAGCTAATTTAAAAAAGCTTTGCTAGTTATATAAACAAGAATATCTGAATAGCTAATAAAATAGCTAGAAGCCTAAATGAAAAGATTGTAGTCAAAATTGAAGAGGTTAGTATAGATCTTAAAAAGAATCTATACTGATGAGTTAAGTGCGGATAAAAGCTATTATATTAACATTGAAGATTGAAATTCATCCCATACTTAACCCACCCTACAAAACAAGTTTTTATTATTACTATCCACTATTCCTTAACCAAGGAACCTTTGTACCGCTAAAAGGGCTAAGACTTGCTAGACTAAGGTAAACTAGCCTCTTGACAACTATCAGGCTGATGCTCTGCGTTCCATGGTTCATATCAAGCACATCGAACTCTCTCATTTTAAATCTTTTGGTGGGACTACTTCTATTCCTTTCATGACAGGGTTTACCGTAGTTTCTGGTCCTAATGGATCTGGTAAGTCAAACATCCTCGATGCGTTACTATTTTGTTTAGGACTAGCCACTTCGAAAGGAATGCGGGCTGAACGTCTGCCTGACTTAGTTAACCATGATCATATTAATAACGGCAAGACTCAAGAAACAAGTGTTTCCGTCATCTTTGATGTCTCTAATTTCTCAGATTTACAAGAATTTAGTCGAAACAGTTCTTTTATTAGTCAAGTTGCAGTAGCTAATAATAATGGAAATGGGGACGAAAATACTCTCTTAAATGAGTGCGAACAGATTAACAGTAAACGCCTGCTAAGTAGTAGTGAATGGACAGTAACTCGACGGCTGCGGGTGAAAAAAGGCGGGAACTATTCTTCAAATTACTATATTAACGGAGAACCCTGTAATGTTAGTGAACTTCACGAACAATTGAACCGTTTGCGGATCTATCCTGAAGGGTACAATGTTGTGTTACAAGGAGATGTTACTCGAATCATATCCATGAATTCTAAGGAACGACGACAAATTATTGATGAGTTAGCAGGGGTAGCCGAATTTGATCGCAAAATAGAAAAAACAAAAGAAACTCTTGAAGAAGTTAGGGAAAGAGAAGAACGCTGTCGCATTATTGAAACGGAATTGAGGCGATCACTAGAAAAATTAGCAGCAGATCGCATTAAAGCTGAAAAATATCAGAAATTGAAAACTAAAGTTCACGAAAAAGAACAATGGATGATTGTTTTATTTTGGTATTCTTTACAACAAAAAGTGATTTGTCTTACTTCTCAAATTAGCAAAGGCGAACAAGAAGTTAGTCAACTCAAAGAAACTCTAATTAACCTTACTCAACAAATTAAAAAAACTAGTAATGAACTCGACCAGCTGAACTGTCAGGTTAAAGCGTTGGGGGAAGATGAACAATTAAATGTTGCTTCCAAATTAGCTACTAAAAAAGCTCAGAAAATTCAACTTCAACAACGACAAAAGGAACTAATGACCCAGGTTCAAGAGAAACAAAAATCTCTTGAACAAACTCAAATTATGCTGACCCAATTTGAAGAAACATTCATTCAATTGACTCAAGATAGTTTAGAACTCGAAACCAACACTATCCCCTTTCTTAAACAGAAACGAGATCGCATTTATCAGACCTTAGAAATGGGACGAGAACAAGCTAACGCAATCGCAGAAACTTCTGATGCTTGGATTCAAGAACAAATGTCTATCAGCCGCAAAATTTCTGTTCTTCAAAACACCCTTAACCCTCAAAAAAGTCAACAGGCACGACTAACAGAACGCCGTCATCAATTAGAAAATCTAATTGTAGATGAAAGTCAACAATTACAAATAACTGAAGAAGAACTTAATAATCAACAACAAGAACTAAAAACTTTATCTAACCAAATTACAACATCAATAGAACAAATACAAACTATTGCTCAACAGTTAGCAGCGACAGAAACTGCTCAAAGCATTTTACAAGAAACTCAAGATCGTCTCATCAAAGAACATAGAGAAAAACAACGCCAACTTGATCGTCTTGAAGCATCTCAACAGGCACAACAGGAAGTTCAAGGAACCTATGCTGCTCAATTAGTATTAACCTCCGATCTTCCTGGAGTTTATGGGTTAGTTGCTCAACTTGGACAAGTAAACCCTCGCTATCAACTAGCCCTAGAAATTTCTGCTGGAGCAAGATTAGGATATGTGGTGGTGGAAGATGATACCATTGCGGCAGCAGGAATTAATTTATTAAAACAAGCTAAAGCAGGACGAGCAACCTTTTTACCTATGAGTAAAATTCGTTCTTCAAAAGTGCAAAATAATCCCTTATTACGTCAGTCTTCAGGGTTTATTGATTTTGCGGTTAATTTAGTAATTTGTAAACTCGAGTATTCTAAGATTTTTTCATATGTTTTTGGCAATACAATTGTCTTTGAAACTCTCAAGGATGCTCGTTCTCATATAGGAAAACAACGTATTGTTACTCTAGAAGGAGAGCTTATCGAAACCAGTGGAGCAATGACAGGGGGAAGTAAACCAAAACAATCAAATATTTGCTTTGGAACTCTTTTAAAAAAAGGATCGGAAGAAATAAAATTTATTACAAATAGAATAAATAATTTAGATAATTTATTATCTATAAATAAAAGTAAAATAACAGATAAAGTAACTAAAGTAAAAGAATTGTCTTTAACTTTAACAGAAGCTAAACATAATGAAAGAGAACAACAATTAAAATGCCAACAACTTGATAAAGAAATTAAAAAATTAACCGATCAAAAAAGAAAGTTAAACTTACAATTGGGTACCCACAAAGAAGAATTAAAAGTCATTGTTAGTAAACTAGTGATTTTAGAAGCAGAAATTACTATTTTTGAAAGTAAATTAAACGCCAAACAACAACAGTTATCTGAGCTAGAAAAGTCTCAAATAAATAGCGAATGGCAAAAAATTCAATTGTTAATTAAAACTCAAGAAAATCAGTTAAATGAACGAGAAAAAGACCTCAGAAAAGGAGAAGAAAAAATTAAAGACAGTCAAGGTAAAGCCCAACAAATATGGGAGAAAATTAATGAAAAAAAGAAGCTAATAGAATGGGATAAAAGTAAAAAAATAGCTATTGCTAATGAGCAGGAAACACTCACTAAGCAATTAAATGAGATTACGGATCAAATTCAAAAATTAGAAAGTTCATTAAAACAACTTAATTTTAAATTAGGAGAAATTAAAAAAGAACGCGATCTTTACGAAAGTACTTTGTATTCTTTGCAAAATAATCAGCAACAAAAAACGTGGAAATTAGAAAAACTAGAAATGATCCAACAAGATCGAAAGGAAGCTTTAATAAGGTTAAAAGAACAGTTAAAATCCCAAAAAGCTCAACTTCCTGAGCCCTTACCTGAAGTTCCTTTGCTCAACAAGATTAAACTAGATAGCACAGATTTTATACCTCATATTGAACAAATACAAAACGAAATTAGTAGTGAAAAAAAACGTCTTGAAGGAATGGAACCAGTCAATATGTTGGCCTTGGAAGAATATGAAAAAACTCATAGCAGATTAACTGAATTAACCGAAAAATTATCGATTATAGAGATAGAAAGAACAGAATTATTATTGAGAATAGAGAATTTTACTACTTTAAGATATCGTTCCTTTAAAGAAGCATTTGATGCAATTAATGAAAACTTTAAAACTATTTTTGCCACTCTTTCTGATGGGGATGGCTATTTACAATTAGACAATGAAGATAAACCCTTTGAAGGCGGGTTAAACCTAGTTGCCCATCCTAAGGGAAAACCAGTCCAGAGGTTAAGTTCCATGTCAGGAGGAGAAAAATCTTTAACAGCTTTAAGTTTTATTTTTTCTTTGCAAAAATACCGTCCTTCTCCTTTCTATGCTTTCGATGAAGTAGATATGTTTTTAGATGGGGCAAATGTGGAAAGATTATCAAAAATGATTAAAAAACAGGCGCAACAAGCCCAATTCATCGTAGTTAGTTTACGTCGTCCTATGATTGAAGCGTCGGAAAGGACTATCGGGGTAACTCAAGCAAGGGGTGCTTATACTCAAGTATTAGGGATTAAATTATAAATAATAATTTAGTAATTTCTTCTACGACACTCTCTTAACCTATATGATATCTGTATATTATCTTTACTTGGTCTAATCTTGAGAAAAAATTTTGCTTACTAAAATAATGTAGACGTTTTGCTAGGATTTAAACTGGGGAAAATGCCTGAGTTAGTGATTTTCTACTATAAAAGATAGACTATCAAGTCTAACCAATAGACAAATTGATTTAAGAAATCCGGCTAATTCAAGCAAGCTGTTTTTTATGGAAAAAATAATGCAGAAAGTTCTTTTAATTTAAGAGCAAAATTTTAGAGGTAACTACTCAAGATTTGCCCTTCCTTTCATTAAGCTCAAAAAAGTAGATTTAAAAGTTAGAAACCTAGCTATTTTTTACAAAATTCTAAAAGCTACTATAATCTACAGAATGACCTTAGATAAGCTAGTATTCCCCGTATGCAAAAGCATTGTCATCATCCGCTATATAAATGGTACTGACTTCCACTTCAATCAACCGCTGTAGCATTTTCCCAGAAATACTGTTTCCAACTTCTTTGGCAATGACCGGAATAGTAGGTTTACTACTTTATTGATTTTATTAAGATAGACCCTTAAAATTAGTATTTCCTTAGCTTTGAATAGATTCTTGGGGGAGATTAATCTAAAAAACTAGAACATCAGTCTGTAAAAGTTTAAAAACTTGAGAAGATTGTTTTATCCTATAAGTTTAATTGAACTGTACAGATGCTGAATTAGCAAATAAAAGAATATATAGGATAATTATCCTGATATTGAAAGTCTCAGCTAACTCTGTTTTTTCAATCGCCACGCGTTGCAACCCTAACTCTATAGCTAAATTATGGGTTTGAACAATTTTTCCTGAACAAAAATTGATGTTTTTCATCTAGGGTTTTCCCCGTCATCATGAAGGCAATGATAACGGGTGTATAGAGGGACTTCCCTAAAAATATTGGAGAAAGGTCAACTTTATTGAGCTCCAACTCTAGCAAACAGCTGTAAATGAACTGATAATGGTCTAACCAATTGCTAAGAGCGCAAAATTGTAAATCTTATTCCAGACAAATTTGCAATTAGTAATTTCCGCGTATCTAGTCTGGGTGTTACTTATTACAGTTATTTATGATTTAGTCACTCGCTATCAACATATAATAAATGTTTTAAATTAAAGAAGGATAGTTAACCATTGCTATCAAAATAGAGTAAATAAGTAAGCTTAAATAAATCTAAAATAGACAAGTAATTATAAATTAACAATAATTGGGATATTAGTTTGCCTAAAAACCAAGAATTATCAGAGCTAACTTACAACATGAAAATTGCATATAAATTGAGGACAAAAGCATTTTTTTACTTTTAAATACAAAACAATAGAAGTTTTTTAAAAGAAATTATATTGGGTATAATTACAAGAGAATATAATGTTAAAAACAGTTTATAGGTATTTCTTTTAAGAAAGATAAGAATTATGAATTTTCATAAAAGGTGAAAAAAAACAACATAGTAATTCTACAGACCCAAAGAAAAATGAACACAACTAAACATCATAGAAATGTTAGGAATTAAATCATTATTTAATTTATGTGTTTTAAACAAGTAAATTAAAACAGAACAATCTTGTAGAATTAGTAGATAAATATGTAAATAAAGCCAGAAAATTACTGCAATAATAAAGTTGCAAATACTATATTTTATTCGAAAGTTTTTTGCTAAAATTAGATAAAATTAACTCATAAAAATTGAAATAAAGAAATTTTTGATTGATTTCAATTTGCGATTAAAACCTTCTAGTATTTCTTAAATAATTACCTAATCAAAATGGGTAATAGTTTCTAACCTAGATTTTTTTTTACGCTTATTGGTTAATTAAAATAATTTAAATAACCAAACTTAGTTTTTATAAAAAAATTGTAAATTATTTTTACTGTTAATAATACTCTTGAGAGAGTTTGCAAAGTTTTACACGTATGCTTAAATTTAAATCTTTTTTTTCGATTAAATATATTTCTTGAAATATTAGCTTTTGCTCTTATTGAGCTATGATAAAATTTATCTGCTCCTACTACTTCAACTTGTGACATTAGCTGATTAACAATATTTTTGTAAAGTTTCTTACTCTTTATACGCACCTTTTAAATTTTGATCAAAATCTTTTTACTCGAAGTCTTTAGCTCTTTTCCTATTTCTCCAATTTTTCTTGTTTATATATTTTTTAAAGTTATTTTTTGATTTAAAAAATAATAATTTTAGATGATATTTTTATTAAAAAAACTTAAATTTACTATCTATAATTTTAGCTTAAATTTTTAATTTTTTCTTCATTTTTTATCTATTAAATTTATCTATTTATAGATATTTTTATGTAATTTTTTATGGAAAATATTTTTATATTTCTATATTTAAAATATTTTATTTGATTTAATTTAATCCTTGTAAAACAAGATTAAATACAAGCTAACATTCAGTTTTTTTGTTTATTACACTTACAATAAGTAATACTTGATTTTTATAGGGTCAAGATTTTACCTATTAAATATAATCTAAGATTTTATGCTGTCAGTTTAAAATAAAATAAAGCATTAAAATTACTGTTTTTTTATAAAAAAAAGATTTTAATAGGTTAATTTTTAACAATCATAGATTATTGGCATTAAATAAAAGCTTATGAAACTACCGTAAGAATAAAATATAAATATGATTTATCGTAAATAGCTAAATAAATATTGTATTTAAAACACATTTTATGAAAAACTGTAGGAATAATATCAATTAAACTTTCAGTAGTTAATATTTTTTCAAGAAAAAGTCTAAAAAATATTAGGATATATTGAATATTTCAATTATTATTTTTGCCTATACTTTAGACACTTATATCATTGCCACTTAAAAAACTTCCACTTAATTTGACTTCCCCAGTGAAAAAGGAATGAGCTAATCCCTAAATACACCGATATTCAATCAAAACAAACATTTACTACCAGCAATAATAACTATAACTGTATTATGTATTATTTTGGCTGTTCTCTCGTCATAGGACGTTTTTTTTTGTTTTGGACTTCAGAAGTAGCCAAAATAGGACAGTTACAAAACTGTCCTATTTTTCTTGCCTATTGAAAATAACAACAGTATAATATACCTAGATTCGGTACCAATTTCGATGAATCGTGGTGTGAGAAGAATAAGCAGAAAAGCATTTGGGGTCGAAACATGGCGAGACTCCCAAGTGCTTTTCTCATCAGAGTAGGAAGTACTAGTTTTAAAGTCTCAGTAGTACTGAACCTCCATATAAGTGATTAACTTAAATTCGGTTTTCGGCCTTAAAACAAATTTAAGGGGTTAAGTTACTTGTCAAACAGTCTCATGGTGAGGGTTTTGGCTGATTTGATTATAGATAAAAGGTCTTAATCATATATAAGACAGTCTATGGATATTGTCTTAAGCCTTGGCAGCTCAAAATTATTCACGATGACGATCCAAAGAATTTTCAATAAGAAATGCTTTGGACAACCTATTACTAATGATAGCCAATGACAATAAAACACGACAAATATATCCTGGCGATAGACTTAGGAACTACGGGGAACCGTGCAATTATTTTTAATAAAGAAGGCACGATTGCTGCTCAGGCATATAAAGAATTAACCCAACATTATCCTCATCCGGGTTGGTTAGAACACGATGCAACAGAAATTTGGCAAGATACCCTTAGCGTTATTGATCAAGTTCTGGAAAAAAAACAAATAGAGATTACTGCAATCGCAGCCATTGGTTTAACCGTACAACGAGAAACCTGTCTCTTATGGAATAAGACCACGGGAAAACCCCTACATAAAGCCATTGTCTGGCAAGACCGTCGTACTTCCGATCTATGTTGTGAACTACGCAAACAGGGAATATCATCTAAAATTACTCAAAAAACTGGTCTAATCCTCGATCCCTACTTCTCCGCTACTAAACTTGCCTGGTTGATCAATTGGGTTAAAGAAAACAAGCCCCTAGTCAACTTCGAGAACGTTATCGCTGGAACTATTGACACTTGGATGCTATGGAACCTAACAGGGGGTAAAGTTCACGCTACCGATCATAGTAATGCCTGTCGTACTATGTTAATGAACATCGATAGCCTAACTTGGGACCCAGATTTATTAGAATTGTTTAGCATTCCACCAACTCTCATGCCAAAAATTCAAGAAAGTATGAGCTTTTTTGGTAAAACTGATGCTAACATATTAGGGGCGGAAATTCCTATCACCGCCATTTTTGGTGATCAACAGGCCTCCCTATTTGCCCACGGTTGTGACCGTAAAGGATTACTTAAATGCACTTATGGAACCGGCTCTTTCCTAATTTTGCAGGCTGGGAAAGAAGTCATGCGCTCCAGAAATCAACTCCTTTCTACTGTTGCTTGGACAACAAATAACTCTGCTAACTATGCCCTAGAAGGAGCCATCTTTACCTCTGGAGCAGCAGTTCAATGGTTACGTGATGGCATAAAATTAATTGGTAGCGCGGCCGAAACTGAAGCTGTGGCCCGTCAGGTTTCTGATACTAATGGAGTTTACTTTGTCCCTGCGTTGAGTGGATTAGGAGCGCCTCATTGGGATATGTCAGCCAGGGGAGCATTTTTAGGTATAACTGGAGGAGCCCAGCGAGAACACATGGTAAGAGCAGTATTAGAAGCGATCGCTTACCAAGTGAAAGAAGTAGTCGAAGCTGTCAATAAAGGGTCAGACATGGGAGTAGCTCGTCTCAAGGTTGATGGAGGTGCTTCCCAAAACAATTTTTTAATGCAGTTTCAAGCTGATGCTTTAGGAATTCCGGTGGAACGTCCTGCAATACTAGATGCCACCGCCCAAGGTGCCGCTTTTGGGGCTGGATTGACCGTTGGTTTTTGGGACAGTTATGATAACCTAATTGCTACCCGTAAAATTGATCGAGTTTTTAACCCTGGAGACAATGCCTCTAAGGTTCAAGCTAACTTTATTCCTTGGCAACGAGCAGTAGAACGGGCTAAAAACTGGGTTCAATAGTCTATCCTCAAAACGGGACTGATCCCCCGATGTATCACTCTTTTGACTGATACACCGGGGGATCAGAAAGTGAACTGTTCCTTACTCTTTGTTTTACAGTATGCTCTATATTCATTCATCGCAATTAGTAAATATCAACCAAAGTCCTCATCTATAAAGTTATTTAAGTTTACTTTATTTAAATTAATATCTTTTATCTTTGTGTGACACTGCAGCTTGGCTGTTTCTTATGTCTCATCAGAGCGATACAATCGACAAGAGGGATTAAACAAATCTAGGTCGGAAATTGAAAATAGTACAATTCAAGTGAGGTTGTCTATCCCATATTCAATATAGAACCACTTTAAAATTGTTAATCTCATGACGACTGCTATAGATCAACTTGAACCTGCCCCGAAGGGAGTGTGGTCAGTTATGAACTTTGCTATCTCAAAGATGGATATGAAATGCTCCGCCATCAGCTTTCTTTATATACTCAAGGTGATCTAGAAAGAAAATGTCGTATTGAGGGAAGTGACAGAATTCCTTTTGTGGCAACGTAGTTGTTTTTAAGTTTCTCTCTTCATTAGCCTGTTGTTAGATCCAATTTAATCGGTAATAAGGACTTTATCTATGAAATAATCATTCTTGACTCAGAATTTATTAACTTTCTCATTGACCCGATTAAGACTTCTACAGAAGTTCGGTTTGCCGATTTTTATCGAGTATTCTATGGCAGATTACTGCACCTAGAAAAATCTTCTTCATCATCCCTTTACAGCAACTTTCAAATGTGAAAACTATATCAGAGCGTTAAGTGGAGGAGAAAAAGGTTAAATGCAATGTTTGATAGATGCTACATCTATACCATTTCCTAAAAAACTGCCGTTGAATGACATATTTAAGGAGTAACCTCGTGGCACTGTCAACAAAATATTTACTAGTTGGATCAATCGAAGCATGCAGTGGCAAGTCCGGAACAATTATCGGACTTGCTCATCATTTAAAGCAAAAGGGATTTTCTGTGGCCTATGGTAAACCCGTCGGAACCTATTTGGAAGATGGCTCGACTCTAGATAAGGAAGCTGATGTGCAGTTTATCACTGATGTCTTGGGCTTAAAGTCAACTCAAATGCGATCACCTTTGTTATTCCTGGAAACAAAAACTGTTGAGAAACGCCTCAAAGGGACAGATACTAAAGACTATGCCCAATTGTTAAGCCAGTCCTATGGTGACATAGAAGCTGATGTGGTAATTCTCGAAGGAGCAGGAACACTATGGGAAGGAAGTTTATTTGACTTATCAGTAATGGATGTTGCTCATACGCTCGACGCGTCGATCATGTTAGTTGCCCGTTATCATTCACCTTTAGTGGTTGATAGCCTTATCAAAGCTAAGCAGCAATTAGGCGATCATCTGACAGGAGTGATTATTAATCATATTCCTGCCGACGAATTGGAATCCACTCAAATCCTAATTAAACCCTATCTCGAAAGCCAAGGAATTAAGATTTTAGGAATGTTGCCGTCGAGTAGTTTACTCCACAGCGTTAGTGTTCGCGAAATTGCGCACCAGTTAGAAGCAGATGTGTTATGTCGTGGTGATCGCTTAGATTTAATGGTGGAAAGTCTCACTATCGGGGCGATGAATGTTAACTCGGCGTTGGAATATTTTCGCCAAGGACGACATAAAGCTGTGGTTACAGGGGGCGATCGCACAGACTTACAACTAGCTGCTTTGGAAACCTCCACCAGTTGTCTAATTTTAACTGGACACATTACCCCTCAACCTTTAATCATCAACCGGGCTGAGGATTTAGAAGTCCCCATTCTTTCAGTTAATCTTGATACCTTACAAACAGTAGAAATTGTTGATAGCACCTTTGGAACTGTTAGACTTCAAGAACAAATTAAAATAGATTGCATTGAACAATTAATGACTGAGTATTTTGATTTTGATAGATTGCTCAAAACCTTAGGACTTAGTTAAATTGATGCTGGTGTATAAGTTAACTGGTGTTCAACTCTACATTCTACAATCAAGAATTTTGGATTTAAAAATTTTTTGGCTAATATGATAGAAACCCCAGATAATCCCTTTTTCAATCTCAATTATGAACCCATTCTCGAAAATCTGGGTAGTGATTATTATGACAAAGTTGCTGCTGCTGAATTTCCCCAACAGATTCTTCGTTTCCGCAACAATGAGTTATTACCCTTGTTCGGATTATCTTCTGAAACTGTATCCGATAATCATTTCATTGAAGCGTTTGGTAAATTCCAGGGAGTTCGTCCTTTTTTAGCCTTACGTTATCATGGTTATCAATTTGGGCAGTATAATCCTCTTTTAGGAGATGGAAGGGGTTTTCTTTACGGACAAATACAGGGGACAGACAATCAATTATATGATTTTGGAACTAAAGGATCCGGTCAAACTCCTTACTCTCGTGGTGGCGATGGTAGATTAACCTTGAAAGGGGGAATTAGAGAAGTATTAGCTGCCGAAGCGTTACATTTTTTGGGAGTAAAAACATCACGTTGTTTAAGTTTAATTGAAACTGGAGAGAAGCTATGGCGTGGAGATGAACCCTCCCCTGCTCGTTCATCAGTGATGATTCGTGTTAATCGCTCCCATATCCGTTTTGGTACTTTTGAACGGTTGTATTATCTGAAACGTCCCGATTTAATTCAGAAACTATTAGACCATGTTATTGATGTTTACTATCCCGAAATTGGTCAATCTTCAGACCGTTACCCCCTCTTTTATAGAGAATTAGTTAAACGAGTTGCTAAATTAGCAGCACAGTGGATGGCGGCAGGATTTTGTCATGGAGTATTAAACACAGATAATATGTCAATTACAGGAGAAAGTTTTGACTACGGTCCCTATGCTTTTATTCCTACCTATAATCTAAAGTTTGTTGCTGCTTGTTTTGACGATGGCGGACGCTACAGTTATGGGAATCAATCGTTTATTTGTCGTTCAAATTTAGAGATGTTGCATCTCCCTTTGATGACGGTCATTCCTCTATCTATCTTGGAAGAAACTCTAGCAAAATTTGATGATTATTACCATCAGTTTTATCAAAAATTAATCCTAAGAAGATTAGGATTTGATAATTTAATGATTGCTGAGGGACGAGATTTAGTGGAAAAAACATTAGAAGTTTTACAAGAAACCCAAATAAGCTATTTTGGATTTTTTAAAACTTTATCTCAACAGTTCAATTATCGATGGCGTGAAGACAGTTTAACTATTTTAGAAAACAAAACACTGCCCCGTGCTGATTGGCAAAGTTGGCGTAGAATTTATCATCGCATTCTAAATCAGTTACCTATAGAAATGATGGAAACAGTAGAAAACTGTTTGCAAGTTCATAATCCAAAAATTAGTTTAGTAAAAGAAACTATTGAAACAGTTTGGGAAGCGATTACCTATAAAGATGATTGGCAACCTTTTTATAACTTAATTAAAAAACTACAATTAAAAGGGTGACTGATATCCTATAAAGTCGTCTTTAATAAAATTTTTCATATTCCCCACAGTTTTTAAGAGGGAAAAGCCTAATAATTCAATTAGCCACATTGGTTGATAACCCTAAGGTTATCAACCAATGTGGCTTTGTCCAGCAAAAATACCCAGCTATGACCATAAGTTAGCTGAGCTTTTTTAAAATTAATGTTATTTATGGAGCCGAGCAGAGTCGAACTGCTGTCCAGACTGGGTATTGACTGTCCGCTCATTCACAGGTTTAGTTCTTTTAATCCGCAGAACGGGAACCATTCTTTATCCCGAATGGTGGGATACTCCAGTAAAGTCTTTACCCAATAGCTAACTAGAGATGGCTATAAAGTGCATCCGTTGGGGTTAGGCTTCTAGAACTTAACGGAGTCACCCTAGAAGCGAGCGGAACTTTTGAGAGTTCAGTTATGCAGCTACTGCTGCTCGCTCAAACTTGACGATTTTATTCGCAGTTACTTTTTTGTTTGAGCCTTGGATTTACGAGAGGAGACTCACTCTCGACCTGAATCACGGAGGAGCTTTCGCCAACCTGTCGAAACCGTTGCGGCCCCCCGCTAGTCTTATCTATAATTATAAGTCCTGGTCTAGTATATTGACAACTTAACAAAGGATGATTATCCAATTTATTTAACCACTTCTCGTCTAGGACCCATGGCATAAAAACCTGTATGGAGTTGTCACTAAATCTCCAGTTATTGTGATTGCATTCTTACTTATGGAAACATTGCATATAAGCAGCTTTAAATAAACGCTTAAAAAAACAGATTATTTCTTATCCTTATATTTAAGCAATTAGAGTTTAATGTATATTGCCCTGACTAATACTTTTTAAAAGTAACTTTTTTGAT
The DNA here is from genome assembly GCF_029919255.1 of cyanobacterium endosymbiont of Epithemia clementina EcSB. Taxonomy (GTDB): domain Bacteria; phylum Cyanobacteriota; class Cyanobacteriia; order Cyanobacteriales; family Microcystaceae; genus Rippkaea. Next base: position 424,191 of record NZ_CP123991.1, read on the forward strand.
AAAGACTGTATTTTACAACCTTAGCCAAACTGTATTTATCTTTGAATACCCTTACGACAATTTCATGAGTTTGATTTGATGCTATTCCCATCCTATTACATTTAGTCTGGCACTATAAAGCTGAAAAATTCTGCTTTATCTGATTCTTTATCTAAAATTTTTAGTTTTTTTACTTCTTTGTTTTTAGGACATGGGTCAATTCTCGTACTCACTTTTGTTCATTTTTATTGCGAGCTCTTCTTTTAAAGCTTATTTATTCTTCCTGGAGTTTATTTTATCTTTCTCTTTTTTTTTAAAAAACTAAATAATTATTGACTATTAGTTATTAATTTCATCTCTTTTTAAGAGTTGTTTAATACATTTTCTGTTTTATTCAATTCAAGTTATTTTTTCTATTTTTTAAAAAATTAAACAGTCTTTCTCTTGTTATCGTCCTGGACAAAATTCTGTGGTCACGAGTCAACTTTAATAGTTATTACTTTTCTGATTCTATCAGTCTAATTTTTAGTTGAGCTGAGATCTAAGATAATCGCTATTTTTTAAATGCTTTTTAATTTTACATTTAGAGAGCTCATCGACTGAGATAGTCTGCTTATCTGGAAGAATAATTCAACGTTTTAAAAATCTTTCCCTCTTCCATTAAGCCAAACCACTGTTTTATAGAAACTTACTTCCACATAGATTCACCAATTACCAGAGTAATTCAAACATTTTCTAAATTCTACAATTCGTTATCTTTTAGTCCCCCATACATCATCTTCATTAGTAGAGATGCCAGCTGCCAAGAAAATTAAATTTCTGCCATTATAATTTTTTTTGGCAGTTACCTTTCAAGAAAATAGAGTAATTTTGCTAACAACTATTGCTGTCATTCTCACAACTATTAAAAGCTATTTTTTTCTCTAGTTTACTCCTAACACACCAGCAAATTTTATAGGTCTAAGTATTCAAATATAAATGAGCAACACTATATATAAAAATATTAATAATATAATTAAGTTGTTAATTTTAGGTTGGTTTAAATCAGGTACTCACACTAATTATAGTGAATAAACTAGCTAATTGCATCTTCATAGTTTACTAAATTAGTTTCGCTTATACATTAATCAATAACTCAGTAATAACTAATTTTTTAGGCTATCAATTATTATTTAATTGTTGTTCAACAGGTTTTAATAAAAAAATATAAAGAGCAGAAAATATAAATATAAATTATCATTATATTCAATTTTAATGATTAAGTAGATAATGAAGGTACACTAAAAATATATCAACTATCTTTTACATTATTTTTCTCATAAATAGTAAAAATATTTCGTAATGCAACTAACATGAATAGTGTCCTAATTTTTACTGGTAAATATTTTTTAATAGATTTTTTCTCTTTTTTACCTTGTCAGCTTGTTAGTTTATTAACTTAAATATATTTTTTAAAAAGCTAGTCTGTATTCAAACTATTTTTCTGGTTTTAGACGGTTACATATATTCATATTAAATTTTTTATTTCTTTTTCGGATTTATTGAATTATTTTATCTACTTTTTTTCCACTAGTTATAATTAACGGCTTACCAGAGATTTAGATCTGATTAATTTAAAAAAATTAAACAAATTTATTCCACAGTTTTGCTGAGTATTTCTCAGTCGCGTTAACCCAAGTTTGTTACCCCGATGAATTGCTATGAGAACTTTCGAGAAACCAGTTTTAAACAAATGGTAATTATCTCTATCTTCAACACTATTGTTGACAATTTAATCGAACTAACTCTATCTTTTTTTAAAAAATTTTTTAGTTTTACTGAACTTAAATCAAGGCCATCCCCACTCCGATATTGAGAACGTTCTTAAACGAGGAGATAAAATTACTTAACCAAAGTCCTTATAGCTAACCCTGTTAACACACTTTTCGTGATGATCGCTTTTAAATCTAAAACATGTATTAATATAGTGCTGTTTAATTTATGTCCAACCACCTAATCCCAGTAAAAAACAACAGTAAATTTCATAACTTGATATAGTAAAACTACTAATGTAAACGGATATTACGGTTTGAGAACTGATGGACTTATATTACCCTCTGGGATTTCTACTAGTCTCACTAGCAATGGGGATTACACTCTATCTAATAACCCCTCGTCGTTATCAGTCTTCCGACACGGTAGCTAAATCCTACGATGAATGGACTCAAGACGGTATTCTAGAATTTTACTGGGGGAAACATATCCACTTAGGTCATTATGGTTCGCCACCCCGAAAAAAAGATTTCTTGACGGCTAAGTCTGACTTTGTGGATGAAATGGCCAAATGGGGAGGGTTAGACCAATTGCCTCATGGTACTACCGTTTTAGATGTAGGCTGTGGCATTGGTGGAAGCAGTTGTATTCTAGCAAAAGATTATGGGTTTGATGTAACAGGAATTACCATTAGTTCCCAACAAGTTAAACGTGCCCAGGAGTTAACCCCTAAGGGGGTTGATGCTAAATTTAAGGTAGACGATGCCCTAGCTCTTTCTTTCCCAGATAATAGTTTTGATGTGGTGTGGTCCATTGAAGCAGGTCCCCACATGGTAGATAAAGCCAAATATGCTCAAGAAATGATGCGAGTATTGAAACCTGGCGGTTTGTTGGTCGTAGCTGATTGGAATCAAAGAGATGATCGTAAAAAGCCTCTTAATTTCTGGGAAAAACTTGTAATGCGCCAACTTCTAGATCAATGGTCTCATCCGGCATTTTCTAGTATTGAAGAGTTTTCTGAACTATTAGCAGAAACGGGATTAGTAGAAGGACAAGTGACAACAGCCGACTGGACACGAGAAACACTTCCTTCTTGGTTTGATTCTATTTGGCAAGGAGTTGTTCGACCTGAAGGATTATTACGTTTTGGTCTATCGGGATTTATTAAATCTTTGCGAGAAGTTCCCACTTTGTTATTGATGCGTCTTGCTTTTGGTAGTGGTATTTGTAGATTTGGGATGTTCTGCGCAGTTAAAGTTAATTCTTGTCCCGAATTAACTTTAACTGCGCAGAGGAAATAGTTCAAACTGAAGGAACTAATTGTCATCAATAAAAAGTAAAAGTTAATTGTAAGTAGGTAGGCTAAAGTACTGCTAGGTTTATGGTTAAATAGAAGTACGCATTGATAATTTACGTTAAATACGGTCTGCCTGGAATAGATAAAGTAATCATAATAATAATCGGATAAACTCAAAATTGCTCAATTATCTCTAGGCTTTCAACCAACTGAATTCCCCCTTTTTTGATTGAAACTCGTAAATTTTTAGCTATTCCTATAATTAAATCTAACTCTTGGTCATGAGGTAAATTTATAAACATCTTGGACGAACAATTGTCTCTTAAATATTAAACTTCAATAATCGAATATCAAGTATAAAAGTCTGAATGACACTTAGCTATCAGCCTCTTCCTGAAAATTTAGAAAACCATTTCCCAATTTTAGAGCAACCCCACCATACCACTTTTATGCTCTTTATTTTTAGCGATTATTTTATGTGTTAAGAAACACCATATTTAAGTCTATTTGTAAATAATTAACTTCTACTTAAAACAAATTCCCTATGGTCTCTCTAGGTTTAAGCAGTTTATATCAATCTGCTCAAACTCGATAGTGTTTGAAACTACAGTGAGCAAAATATTGCCGCTCTAGCATGGGACTTTGGAGTAACTGAGGTGCAGTACTGTTCCATTGATTACGTCGAAAGATACAAAGGTCAACCTTACCTCCAACCTAGACATTCATGTATTGTTTTATAGTTGCCTTAACTTTCAAAGACAGAAAATTTTACAAACTCTCAAATACTTAAAACTGGGAGTAAAAAAATTGCTTGGTGTTTATGATCAAAACTGCGTTCCTTGAATTAAGCGATTAAAGCTTGTCATTAACATTCACTATTATGAAGCTAAGGTAATGGAGATTGTCCGCTGATCGTACCTATCAACTGATCAAGTTTGTGTAGCACAAAAGCTGGAATGGATCCCTCCCTCGAAATACTCTTATAGAAGAGAATTGCCTTCGTTGACTACGAAAATCTAGTATAAACCTATGTTTACTTGATTCAGGTACATGCTTCTAGATCAATAAATTTAATCCAATGTGGCTATGAACTGTTTTATAGCTGGAACCAAGCAGTGACACTAAAAAGAATCTTCAAGGGAAGAGTTATCAGACTGTGCGCAAATTAAAAGAGCATTAGGGTAGAGTTTACTAAGAAACCCCCTCAAAAATCATAAATTTTTGAGAAAAACAATAAGTTTTACTAAATTAAGATCGCTATACTCATAATCTTGTACTTAGTTACAAATTAACTAATGAACATAGGAAACAGGGAACATTTCGATACACTCAATGTTATACTCAGTCTTTTAAAGAGTAACCCTAAAAACAGTTATTTTTTATTTTTAAAATGAGCTTCCATGACCTGACGCACCATGGGGGCAGCTACCGACCCTCCACCCCCGCCGGAATGTTCAGCAAAAGCCACCACTACAATTTCTGGTTTATTATAGGGAGCATATCCCCCAAACCAGGCATGTACCTTCCCTGGAGGAGCTTCTGCAGTACCAGTTTTTCCTGCCACAGGTGGTAAGTTTGGCGTATTCAAGGCTTTTCCGGTTCCACTTGACACAACTTCCCGTAGTCCTTGTTTCAAGGTCGTAATAGTACTAGGTTTAAGATTCATAGACGTTCGCCATTTACTCACATCCCCGTCTCCTTTCAAAAAATGGGGTTTGACTCGATAACCACCATTAGCAGGGACGGCAAACATGATGGCTACTTGTAGGGGAGTTGCCTGAGTAAACCCTTGGCCAATAGACATATTTACCGTGTCTCCATCAGTCCATCCCCAACTGTAATTTTTTCGTTTCCAGGTATCATCGGCAATTAACCCTCGTGCCTCTTCTTCTAACTCAATGCCGGTTTTGTCTCCAAAACCATAGTTACGCGCCCATTTGATTAAGTTTGGACCTCCTACTCCGCGGCCGATTTGTCCATGAAAAGTATTACTACTCCAGGCCATCGCTCGAACATAGCCCATCGGTCCAAATCCAGCCCGATTCCACTCCCCAAAAGCCGTCCCCCCAACATTGAGGTAGGCGAAGGTATTCAAAACTGTATTGGGGGGATATTTCTCTGTTTCCATTCCGGCAGTCGCCGTGACTATTTTAAAAATAGAGGCAGGAGGAAATCCCCGTAAGGCTCGATTAACAAAAGGGTCTCCTTGACGACGCCATTTCTCCCAAGTTTCAGGCGTAATTTGGCTAGAAAATACATTGGGGTTGAAGCGTGGATAACTAACCATAGCCAAAACTCCCCCGTCTCTTGGATCTATAGCGACGATAGCCCCTTTACGTTGACCTAGAGCAGCTTCTGCGGCTTTCTGTACGTCTAAATCTAGAGTGAGAGTAACATCTTTTCCCGCCTTCCCAATTTTTTGTCCCAAAACTTTTACTACTTTTCCTCCGCCGTCTACTTCTAGCTCTAAGCCTCCCCATTCCCCTCGTAATTGTTGTTCATAAGCCGCTTCTACCCCCATTTTACCTACAGTATCTCCTAGACGGTATCCTTCGGAACGACGTTTAGATAATTGTTCAGCATTAAGTTCTCCAGTGTATCCTAAGACATGAGCTGCTAGATCTTGGTTAGGATAGTTTCGTACACTTTCGATATCGACTTCAAGTCCGTTAAGTTCACTTTTAAACTCTTCTAGTGCAGTAATTTGAGCAGGGTTAAGACTACGGGCTATACGGATAAGAGTGGGGGAATTATACCCTGCTTGTTTAATCTTTCGTTCAATATTGTCTTCTGGAATAGATAAAAGTTGGGATAGGTAGCGTAAATTTTCTTCCCAGTTAGATTCTTTGATGACAACAGGCCAAAGATAGGCAGCATGAGTTAAGCGGGTTGAGGCTAAGACTCTACCTTTGCGGTCAAAAATATTGCCTCTTACAGGAGGTTTAGGAATGATGCGAATACGATTATTTTCGGCTTTTTCCCGGTAAACTTCTCCTTCCAACAGTTGTAGATAGACAAGACGTGACCCAATCGCCCCTAATAGAATTAAACTAATTAGGATCATAATTAGCCAAGGCTGACGTTTTTGCCCAATAGTACGATTGGTTTTATTTTGTCTTGTATTGTAAAAACCATGACCATCACCAAACATTGGTGTTTGCCATTTGGACTGAGAGTGGGAAGAATCGGTAAGCCGCATATTGTCTATTCAAGAATTATCAACGTACTAGGATAGCTTTTTTAACACTATTATTTTTAGTATAGAAGTGTTGAACTTGATTAAAAACCCCTAAACTATAATCTATGACTAATACTAATTCTCTACTTCCTTATTTACCAGAAGGCTTTTATAAAAAGTTTAAAGTTCCTGATAATCATTGGTAAAACTTACGCCGGAGTGGTAAAAGTCTTCTTATGTTTATCATTTAAGCTTACTCTAAAATTAGAGTTTTTGATATAGACATGTTAATTCGTAGATATACCTTAATTATTACATCTCTACAACAGTCAAGATAGAAGATTACGTTAATTGAACGGGTAGTTTTAGGTAAAAGTGCACACTTATAGAATATTTACCGTTATATATTATATATATTTAAACATTAAATTTACTATCAAAAACGAAATGAGAAGAAGAAATCTTAATAAAGTATAAATATACTATGATTTAACTTATCAAGGCTATAAACTTTGGGTGAGAGACACACTTAATATTAAATTAATCATGTTTTTTTAAAAAAAACTCAAAAATAAGTTTATCAAATCAGGAATAACTTTACCAAAAAATATCTAGTTTTCCCAGCTAATATTCGTACTTACATGGTTACTATTTACACTAATTGAACATAATTAAAACTTGTTTATTTATAAAATAAATAATATTTTCTCTGTTTATTTAACGAGCAAGGCAAGAAACAAAAACAAGATAATTTATTTATCATTTGGAAGTTATGCTCAATTTTTTACTTATACAAAAAACAGAGTACTTAGTATTTATTGACTATTTATTTAAAAAATAAGTCTTAGTATTTCATTATTTCTTAATAAACAAAATACGATTACTATTTAAGTAGTAAAAATACTCATATAGTAATCTAATTTTGAGTAATTTATCTTTTTTTACTCACTATTCTAGAAGTGCTTTAAAAAACTATGATAATTTTTTTATCAAAAAAGTCTAAGTATTCATTTTTTATTCTAAAAGTTTTTATTTTAAAAACTTTTAGAATAAAAAATATTTTGAGATCAATATGTAAAACAACTTATTTTTTTATAAATAAGTTGTTTTACATATTTGCTATATCAAATTAATGAGTCAATGAATAGTCTTTTAAGACTATAAAAATATACTGACGTTATAAACTATTACAATTTTTACCTAAAGAATAAATACTTTATTGATATGAATAATTTACTGTTTTATTTGAATTTTATATGTTCAATTATCTCTTTTAAAGAAATTAGATTAACTATTCGGTTAAAAATTAATTTTTAATAGCAAAATTATAATTATTGTTTAAATACTTGGTAATATAGACTGGGGGATATTGTCAAGAATAATAAAATACAAAAGTTTGTAGTTAAAGCTTTAGCTTTGATGAAATAAAAATTTTAATGTCCAAAAGAATTGTCATAAATTAAGCTGTATTTTTTTACGTATACTTGTCTTAAATTAAGACAAGTATACGTAAAGTCCACGAAGATATAACACATAGATTAAAATTAAATAATCTTTTTCAATCAATATCTAAATTCTAGAATTTCATATTCAAAATTTAGTGAAAATTATCATCTACTTTAAGTATTTTTAAGAAAATTTATTTTATGAAAGTCTGATAAATATTTAAAAAATCTACAGATTTTAATAAATGTAATCTTTACAGTTATTATTTTTTGTATGTAGTTGAGAGAAGATTGTAATTGTTTTAAATCTTTACTTAAACTACAAGGATAGTTTTTTTTATTCATGTTTTAGTTTATTTTTTCAATGCTTCTTCCCAGTTTAATATGATTTCTTTCTAAACTACATCAATAGTACTATATAATCTCTTATCTTCTAGAGTTTATCAAATTTTTTCTATTTTTATAAACAAAAAAAAAAGCAACTTTTTTTGCTATTGCAGTGAATAATAAGTTTTTTAATAAAAAATAATTGTTAAAAGTCATAGTTGTTAGGCTTTTATAATTGACATCTATTTTTGTAGAGAAAGATTATTGTTATTCTTTTTTTATGGCTATGACGGCTATCCTTAAAATTTAAGTTAGTAATCACCAATAATTAAAAATATTTTAGCTAGTGTTTCTAACAAGGCAATAATATAGACCAACAAGTGCACTTAGTTTGATCAACTCTTGATTATTCAATCTTTTTTTAAATTTCTTACTGTTGTATCAAGAGTATTGATGTTTTTTGATAATTTTCTTTTATTTTCCTGACAGAGGATTTATTAAAAATTGAACATCAATAACAATATTATTATTTTCTTTAAGTTCAGAGCAAGAGTCAGAATAAAAATTAATTTTGTTAACTTCACTATTACTAATACTAAATATTATATTTTAATTTTTTTTTAGTTACTGTTCTTTACACTGCTCTCTAAAATTTATATTTGCCAATATTTGAACCTTGGTAAATCGCTAGAAATAATGATGAAATTTTTTATGTAAAGTACTACTATATTTTTTTATAACTATTCTTGCTTGGCATTTACTTCTGATTAGTGAGACAATTGTTTATTGAACAATAAAACCGCAACTTAAACACAACTAGTCTGTGATTAGATCACAAATTTCAAGTTAAAAAGTCTAGTACAACATAGTATAAACTTTTAAAAAACTTTATTTTTTTGATTTTTTTAAACTAACTAAATATCAATTTACTACTTATTTTTTACTAGTATTAACTGTTAAAACAACTTGCCAGGCTAGATCTAGCTTAGACTAGAACCTAGTTAATAATAGATATTAAACAATTATCAAAAATAAAAATTTTATAGCTTAAAAAGCAAAAGATTAATTATCTAAAGCAAATATTTATATTTTTATTTAAAATAAATAACATCATCTAAAAAAACTAAAATAACAATAATATAGATGTTTAAAGTATTTAAAATAATTTAATTAAAAGTAGATAAATATTTAGATTAATTTTTAAGAAATCAAAGAAAATAAAATATTATATAATATATATATATTAAAAGCTAATGCTTGCTTATTAAGCAATAAAAAAATAAACTTAAGAAGTCTAAGTATTTTTAAAATAGTTGTCAAATTTTTAATAGTAGTACAATTAAATTAACCTTGATTAATTTTAACTTCCTAATTTTAAATAGTATTAAAATCTGAATAAGTTTTCTATTTTAATACTATTCATTATTCTTCTATAACAAAAAAATGGTACAGTAGACACTATCCAATTTTTAATAAAAATTGATTTACAGACAGATTGATATAGTCTTTTAGAAGAAGAATTTACGAACAAGTAAAGATATTTTTAACCATTAAATATGTATAATAATCTCATTAACTTACTCATGAGTTTTATTTATTCCATATGAAAGTAATTACTAACACAAAAAAGCTGAACAAAAATAATTTAAATTCTTCTTTATTAGACGATTTGCCATAATTACATTAATTAGGTAGTAAGGTACTTATCACAGTACAATTCCCAATTATGGACAATTTAAAAAATTGAACAGGTTGTTACTTAAGTATTGTATAAAGATAATGTGCCATAATTTATGTAGAGATTACTAAATGGATTAACCTTCCTAGAAAATAAATTTAAATATTAGGATACTATGTTAGATTGGAAAATCTAAAAAATACTGAATTATTTCAATATTTTTAAACAAAAAATCTTTAAAAAAGACCTTAACTAAAGACTTTAGATAGATTTATTTGTAAGTAGTTAAACTATAATTTCGTTTTAAATAAATTATCAGTCATTAATAAATGATAAAATCAATACTAATAAAATCAAAATATATTTGTATTTGTTTTTAACATTAACAATTTCCTCAAGTTTTGTTAATATATTAAACTGAATATTACTGCTATTTTCCAATTGTCCTATTAAATTACGCGTTCGTAATTTGCCCTGTTATTTATAGCAATAAGCGGTTGATAATCTAAAACTGTAGCTAGCCATACTACACTATAGCCAGAGTGCTGAATAAATTGAGCAACTTTTGGATAAAATTCGTTAGACTATTAACTACACCCTATTCCCAGAAAAAAAAGCTGTGTTTTTTAGCGTTGTTATTCCTACCTATAATCGGAAACCTATCCTGGAAAAGTGCCTAAGAGCCTTAGAAAATCAACAATTAACTGATGATAAAGTAAGTAAATATGAAGTTATCTTAGTTGACGATGGCTCGACAGATAATACCCTAGAATGGCTAGCAGAAAATACTGCAGAGTTCCCTCATGTGCGTCTCTTTATTCAAAATCATCTTGGTCCTGCCGCAGCGAGAAATTTAGGGATAGAAAAAGCCCAAGGTGATACAATTATCTTCATTGATAGTGATCTGGTTGTAACTGGGACATTTATTCAGTCCCATGCGAATGCTTTAATTACAGGAGAAAAAGAATTAGGAAACAATAAACTATTTACTTACGGTGCGGTGATTAACACTTGTAACTTTGATAATCCTACCTCAGAACCTTATAAAATAACCGATTTTTCTGCAGCCTATTTTGCCACAGGCAATGTAGCCATTGCCCGTAAATGGTTAGAAAAAGTGGGAGTTTTCGATACGAGATTCCAACTTTACGGATGGGAAGATTTAGAATTAGGGGTGCGACTCAAACAACTAGGATTAAAATTAATTAAGTGTCCCAAAGCAGTTGGTTACCATTGGCATCCATCTTTTAATTTAGATCAAATACCTAGCCTAATCGACAGAGAAATTCAACGGGGAAAGATGGGAATTCTTTTCTACCAGAAACATCCCACCTGGGAGGTTAGATTGATGATTCAAATGACTTGGTTACATCGTTTGTTATGGGGATTTTTATCTTTAGGAGGTAGTCTTAATGAACGCACGCTTGCACCTGTTTTACAGTGGTTAATTGATCAAGGAAAACCGCAACTAGCCCTAGAAGTCGCTCGAATATTTCTGAATTGGTATAATGTCCGCGGAGTTTATACTGCTTATCGAGAATTACAAACCTAAATGGTATATACAGCTTATAAATTTCAGGCAAATTCCTCATCTAAATATAGCCATCGAGGCGAAGCTTAGGACAGACTTATGTGTCTTCTGCCTTCTGTCTTCTTCATTTTGGATAAACAATTTTAAAGCCAATATGAAAACTTTCGTTACAAATAGGCTGATGGAAAGGTCGATGTCCGAAGATCATGGAAATATTAACAGCCATTGTCAAAGTTTGTTGAAAACTAGGCTGTTCCAGAAATGATAACTTATTGATTTAGGTGAAACTTCTGGGCATATTGGAAATCAATTACCCCTAATTTTGGAGACAATAATGAGTATTGCTATTGGCATTTTTGTAGGTTTAATTATCGGAGGAGTTATCGGTATTTTTCTATCAACCTCCTCCAAGGAGCGCAAACTCGAAGCTCAATTAGAAAGAAGTACAAAGGCTCTAAAGGAAGCTGAAGCACTTCAGCAACAACAAGCACAAGAAATAAAACAACTACGGCAATCTCCATCACAGATGCAAGAGATTGAACAATCTTATCAAGTTCAACTTGAGGCACTCGAGCAGTCTTATCAAGAACAATCAGAAGAACTGTTTCACGCTAAAACTAAACTAACTGAATTGGAACAGAACGAACGACAAATCCAAGAAATTCGACAAACTTATCAAACTCAACTTGAGGCACTCGAACAAACCTATAAAGCCCAACTTCAAGAAACGCTACAACAAGTCCAAAAGTTTGCTCCAGTCTCGGAAACTAATCAGGCACACATCCAACAAATTGAGCAAACTTATCAAACTCAACTGCAAGAACAGCAACAAGCTCATCAGCAAGCTATTAACGAGTTAGAAAAAGCCCATGACGAAGGAAACTTGGACTTAGACGAGTGGAAGAACCAAGAGACTTCTGACGCCCTAAACTCGGGAAGTTTATTAGAAGGAGTCGTATCAGCCTCTGATACCGAGGGATTGCGGCCCATAGAGGAACTGCCAGACTTTCCTGAAATGAATCCTGATAACTTATCAGAAGACTTCATCCATAAAACCACTGAAGCTCTATCATTAGAGCAGAGTGGAGAAGAAACTAAAAAAAGGGTCTCTAACTTGTTTCAACAAAAAAAATATGACGATCTAGACTTTTTTGAGATGTTACCTACTGATGAAGAAACGACCGAAGACTTATTGGAAACTTTCACGAAAGACAAAAACAATCCTTATGTCGATTTCTTTGAGTCAGAAACCAAAGAGACAACCCGGGACTCTGACGAAATTTTTTCTAGTTTTATAGATACAGAAGAGTCTGAGGAAAACTCAACGAATCTGCTACAAACAGATAATGAAAACAAGTCTCAACAAAACAATCTGTTTAAGCAGGCTAACGACAATAATCAGAATGACCTAATCAAATGACAATAACCTCACAAGTGATGAGAAATCGGAGTAAGATTATAATTTTGAAGAAATTCTAAAATCTTCGATAACAGACTCCCGTTCCTAGATATTTGTTATAGATATTTCATTCCCAGGAGAAAGTTTCTGGGATTTTTTGCTCATCAGGAAACTGATAATAAAACTTTTTCAAGATATTTATTGGCAATCTAACGAATTAACGTTATGATTAACCAGTCATAATTGTGCTTAAAGTTGTCCTCAACTAACTCAAAAAAATAACATTTCAAGCCTAGCGCGTTTAAGATAGACTGCCTCACTAGACAATTACTCTTCCTCAAGGCTTAGGGTCTAGGATTCAAACACTTGATACTCTCGATACTTTTACCATCTGATGTCATTACTGCTGTGCCTATTCACCGCCAGCCTCCTTTTGCTCAAAATACACCAACCTGTGGTCTCAAAACCGATACCACTCCTGTTTTTGCACTGAAAGAACTTGTTGCCAATCTTTATCGAGAACAAAACAAAATTCAAAACTTATTAAGTTCCCTAGGGTTTGCCCTACGAAGTTTTAATAATCTCAATCAGTTTTTAGAACTCACCCCTTTGATGACAGCACGGGTCACTGATGCTGATGGGAGTGCCTTAATTCTCTATAAAGCAAATGGTCAAGTCTCTTTAGAACAGTTACATTGTCAAAATCATCAGATCGAGTCGGAGATTCAAGAAGTTCTGACTCGCGTAATTAATCAGGCTAACAGTAACGCCTCAGTTACCCGCACCCTGGCGGTTTCCTTAGATGAACAAATTCGCCATGGAATGGGGACAAAAATTCGTCTGTATAACACGCCAATTTTAGTCAAAAATATAGAACGGGGGCGGCTTTACGTTTTTAGTACTAATCCTCAATATATTTGGACCCAAACCCGACGAAGATTACTCCAATTGGTAGCGGATCAAACTGCTGTTGCTATTGCTAATAATGAATTAACGGTAGAATTACGTTCTAAAGAACGACAGGATCGCGAACTGGAAATTGCTTCTGACATTCAATTACGTTTACTGCCACGCAAATACCCAAGTATTCACGGCGTAAAGTTAGCTGCTCATTGTCAAACTGCTAACCGAGTTGGAGGTGACTACTATGACTTTATCCCGACTAACTATGATCAACTCCTTCAAGATCAAGACAGCCAAGGGCAAGCATTAGCTCATTGCGTTCCTTGGAGTATTGTTATTGGAGACGTAATGGGAAAAGGAGTTCCTGCCGGGTTGATTATGACTATGACGAGAGGAATGCTTAGGGCAGAGGTATTAAACCGTAACTCCCCTGGACAAATCCTCCAACACCTCAACCGAGTAATGTACGCCGATTTAGAGAACTCTAATCGGTTTGTAACACTTTTTTATTCGGAGTATGATCCCAAAACTTGTATTCTCTCTTTTAGTAATGCAGCCCACAACCCTCCTCTGCGGTGGCAGTACGCTACACAAGAGATCGAACGACTCGACACCGAAGGAATGTTAATTGGATTAGATCCAAATTCTGAATATGGGGATGGACAGGTTCAGTTAACTCCAGGAGATATTGTCCTTTATTACACCGACGGACTAACTGATGCGGTTAACCTAAAAGGTGATCGCTTCAATGAAGACAATTTGATTGTTGCCTTCCAAGCGGCTTGTCACGAATGTGATAGTCCCCAGAGCATTCTCAATTATTTATTTAAAGCGGTTGAGCAGTTTATTGGGACAGGAAATAATAACAGTGATGATATGACTTTGGTCGTCATGCAGGTGGAATTATTGGAGTAAGTCCTATTTATAGGAAATTTTTCTGTAGTACTGCTTGAACTAACTATAAATCTGGGAATAATAGCTCTGTTTGCTTGGCATAATAGTTTGTCCCTGGCTACACACCAATTAGTTGGTCCAACGTGAATTTGACAGAAATTAACGGAGAAATTACGGAGCAATAACTCTATCCTAGAGAATAAAATTTATTGGGCTTTTATATTTTGGATATAACATTTCGTCTTGATACTTGCCTGGGTATTGTTTGACCTGGATCGCTTCTATCAAAAAGCAATGAATTATTTGCTTTCAAGTTAACTCTAAACGATATAGATAACTATAAATTTATGCTTTAATTTAAACAAAAGTTAATTGGCAAATTTCTTGGAGACTGAGGATATATTGCTCCAGAGCTCTCTATGATAGCTCTATCAACAAATACTTTAAATAATTAAATAAAGCGAAAGTTAGTTAAACTGATTGATGAAATTTTACTTCACAAGTATTTTTTAACTGGAATAATTAACGATTAACTCAAAAATATATCTCAGATTTAATTTTAGAGAAATTGAAGTATTTGGACCTATTTTATAAACTCTTTTGCTTAACTTACAGCTTCATACCCAATTATCATATTTACCTTCTCTCTATCAATAGTTACAAGGTAAATATGCCTTCACACGTTGCTATTTTAATACGACTATTGTGATCTTAATTATTGACAGTTACTATTCTAAATAATCGTTAAACTTGTCGTGTTTTGATTTTAGATATTGAAAATAACAACTGTGTTTTTAAATCTCGTCCAACTCAATGTGAGTTAGACTGTCTCGTACCTCAAAATGCTTTGAACTCTCTGAATAATATTCAGAGAGTTCAAAGCATTTTAGAAAAATTTTATTAAGTAGAGTCGAGTTTAAACTTTGGATATTGAATTTGTTCTAGGATCTAGATTTAGAATCTTTACTGGTTGTTACACTCTTTATTTTCAGTCAACTGTCGATAGTAAACTAATGGCTGACTAATGATGACGGATAATTATATAAAGAATATCTTTTTCGAATCAGTGAAGTACAACACATTAAGTTCAAAATTTATGACCCATCAGGGTTGAACTTATTTACTTCTGACAACAATTTTTTATTTTTGCTATCTAGGGGGTAGACTGTGACCAAACAAAAAAAGTGGAGTGAGCGCTTTGAAGGCAATCTTCATCCTTCCATTGTTCGATTTAACGCCAGTATTGGCTTTGATATCAAGTTACTTGAATACGATTTAACAGGTTCGATTGCCCATGCCAAAATGTTAGCCCATACAGGAATTATTGCTGAGAGTGAAGCACAACAATTAGTACAAGGACTAGAAAAAATTCGTCAAGAACATCATAATGGAGAATTTACCCCTGGAATTGACCAAGAAGACGTTCATTTGGCGATAGAAAGACGTTTAACAGACATTGTGGGGGATGTCGGCAAAAAACTTCACACAGCTAGATCGCGTAATGATCAAGTAGGGACTGATATTCGTCTTTATCTACGAGATCAAATTAGTCAAATTCGGAGTCAATTACGAGATTTTCAACAAGTTTTACTCGATCATTCTCAAAATCATATAGAAACCCTTATTCCAGGTTATACTCATCTACAACGGGCACAACCGATCAGTTTAGCTCACCACTTATTAGCTTATTTCGAGATGGCACAACGAGACTGGGAACGGTTGGGAGAAATTTACGCTAGGACAAATATTTCCCCCTTAGGATGTGGTGCATTGGCAGGAACAACATTTCCCATTGATCGCCATTACAGTGCTAAACTATTGGAATTTGAAGGGATTTATGGCAATAGTTTGGACGGAGTGAGTGATCGCGATTTTGCCAT
Organism: cyanobacterium endosymbiont of Epithemia clementina EcSB; assembly: GCF_029919255.1. GTDB lineage: Bacteria > Cyanobacteriota > Cyanobacteriia > Cyanobacteriales > Microcystaceae > Rippkaea. The sequence goes on from NZ_CP123991.1 coordinate 440,454, forward strand.
CGAGTTTCTCAATGCTGCTAGTTTAATTATGGTTCATCTTAGCCGTCTAAGTGAAGAAATAATTCTTTGGGCTTCCCATGAATTTAAGTTCATCAGCCTTACCGATAGCTGCGCCACGGGGTCAAGTATTATGCCCCAAAAGAAAAATCCTGATGTTCCCGAATTAGTCCGAGGAAAAGCTGGACGAGTCTTTGGCCATTTACAAGGAATGCTAGTTTTAATGAAAGGGTTGCCTTTAGCTTACAATAAGGATCTCCAAGAAGACAAAGAAGGAATTTTTGATGGAGTAGCAACGGTTAAAAGCTGTTTAGAAGCTATGACGATTTTGTTAGGGGAAGGAATTGAGTTTCATCAAGAACGTTTAGCCCAAGCAGTAGCCGAGGACTTTTCCAATGCGACGGATGTGGCTGATTATTTAGCTGTCCGCGGGATTCCTTTTCGGGAGGCTTATAACTTAGTAGGAAAGGTAGTTAAAACTAGTCTAGCATCGGGTAAGCTTCTTAAGGACTTATCTCTAGAAGAATGGCAAGCCTTACATCCTTTGTTTGAGGCTGATATTTACGAGGTAATCACTCCCAAACAGGTGGTAGCAGTTCGTAATAGCTACGGTGGAACTGGTTTTAACCAAATTCGCCAAGCTATTGCAAGGGCGAAAGCACAAATAGAGTCTTCCCAATTAAACTAAGATTTTAGTTTTATCTTTTGTTTTTATAAGTTAGTTGCGGCGACATATTAAAACCATCATGAGAGTTACACCTCATTTTCTTGCCCCGTCACCTAAGCAACGATTATTCTTATTCTTTCTGATGAACGGATTGTCTTTAAGCAACTAAGGGGTACAAGATCGTGAAGACTCTCTAGAGGACTTGTGGACTGGGGAGAAGAGATCCTAATAACAATCAACGGGAATTGTTAAGATAAAACGGCTCTAAATTGTTATAAATTCGCTGTTTAGTCTGGATTTATTCTCCTCCTAATCAAAATTCTAAAATTCGTTTCTATATGTCGAAGCAGATGTGCTCAGAACTTTAGAGATTAACGATCTCTATAAAAATTAAAGCATTTGATCACGTCTTTCCTTGAATAATCTCATTCATAATATTATGAATGAGATTAAAAGATTATTTACGAGGATTGGTGACCTTAGCTTAAAATAAAAAAAAATACAAGTTACCGAAATCTATCCTATTAGATACCTCGGGAGAGGGAATGGAGTACAGACAACAGTAAAAATTTAAGTTGGAATTAGAGTCTGTTGGAACTGTTCAGTTTCCTCTCTTAATCAGTCAGTGTAAAATTTCCACCTTTTTACAGCAAGTAGTGTTGACAGTGAGTTCAATCCCTTGTCATATACCTTTCGGGATTTCCCGTTACTCGTTGCCTCAGTAGCGGATTTAAATTTAATTAGGGAGCTCATAATAACGGCAGTGGGTAAATCAGCGAATTCTATCTTTATCGGTTACTAAATCAATCGTTTTATTAAGACTTTTCTAATTTTATAGACTTTTATAATTTCATATTTTTAAAATTTACAAATATTTTTTTTGTTTTAAAAACAGTTTTTAATGAAGTTAAAATAAGGTAAATATATATAGACATAAGTATAAAATATGCCCCTATTTATTCGATAAAATTAAATATTTTATCATTATTTAACCTGATTAATTATTCATTATAATTTAAGTCTTTAGCTACAGTTGTGGCATGAATATTTTTATATTAGGAGTATTTTTTTATTTGTCCATTATTAAAAAGCAAAAGTAGCTAAACAATTTAATGTAGTAAATACTCCAATTAACGTTATCTTTTTATATAAATTATTGAGACATTTTCTATAAACTCATTATTATTTAGTTGTTTTTTACACAGTAACTAGTAATGACTAGATGACTCCGATTTTGTAAAGAAAAACTAGGTCTGACAGTGTAGTTTCTTTAAGTCTTGTCTAAGATTTTTGTTTCAAAGTTTACACTCTATCTATAGTAAGCTGTAAAGACATGAAGTATTTTTTGTATTAAGTTAAGTTTTTGGATTAGACGACATATAACAGAAATGTTAACTATAACACCTATTTTTCCTTGTAAGTAAGTACTCAGTTTTTGTCGATAACATCGCTAATCAAAGAAAATTTTTCTCGATTATAAAGAAATAATTTTACAATTTTTATTACTTCTTAAGGTCTAAGGAGACAATTGATAAAACTATAACTAATTTGAAAATACCATGTCAGTTTTAAGTTTATTTAGTGGTCTTGTTGTGAGCTTTTCCAATTCCAATAAAAATATTTATATAGTGCGATTTCATTCTTAATTAAAACTATTTTTTATTATTTTTATTCCATTTTATCTAGATACTATCTATCAATCTTTTTTGTGTCTATCAATTTTCATTAACAACTTAATTAGAGATTGTTTTTTTAGTCTTTTTTACATAAAAGTTCGATAGCTATTGTTTTTATATAGATCAACAGCTTTTGTAAAAGTATTGGCTGTCTTTATAAGATTTTATTTAACAAATAAATCTGTTTTTGTGATCCCTTTTAAAAAACTATTACTAGTCTTTTTGCTGAGTAAAAGGTAATAAATAAATTTTACATATTTTTATGTTACTATTTTTTTTGAAAAAAAATATAGTAAGCACATGTCTCAATGATTTTATTTTAATACTCTACTACTTAAAACTCTCCACTAATATCTGTTTCTAAACTGTCTTTATCAAAAGTTTGCACAGAGGTTAGATAGACTCAACTATGGATTCTAGATTTGGGATGTAAAGTCAATAGAATATCGATCTAAACTTGGGATAATTACTCAAACTTTAAACAAATTGAGGATATTACGTTACTCATCAAACAGTCTCATCGTGAGTGTTTATACTGATATTGGAGTTGTACTAAATTGTTTAAAAAGTAAGTATCTGCTAACATCCAATATGAACCAGGATGTCTTGCTTCTGATTTCATCAAACTGCAGTTAAATATTCTTAATTCTAAATCAAAGACAGTGAGTATCTAGTAACTTTAATCGTTCATATAGTCTTGTTTTGATCAAAAATTTTCTTTATAAGAAATCAAACAAACAACAGTTTTTTTATATTTAGTTTGTGAATTTAATTTTTTTTATAGGGAAAAGAAGAAAGATAAATTAAGGTCATATTTATATGATAAGGTTATTAGTTTACTTATTCAAAATACTATATTTTTTTTTGAAAATAACCGTTTAATTTAAAATTAATAAAATACTAGACGGATGGCACAATATTAAGTTTAAGGTTACTATTGCAGCTTTTTATACACACTAGAAATATCTAATTTAGATACTATTTAAATTTGCAATTAGTTGTTCAAGACTATTAATCATTAATCTTTAATTCTCCTTGCAAAAAATGGATAAATTGTCGAGCAGTTCGTCCTGAACGTCCATTTTGCTTCATTGCCCATTGTTTTGCCCTAAATTCTAATTCTTCTTGCGGCAAGTCAAGTCTTATTTGTTGAGCTAGATAATTAACAATTGTGAGGTACTTTTCTTGATTTGCCGGTTCAAAAGTTAAAGTTAAACCAAAGCGATCACTAAAAGATAATTTTTCTTGTACAGTATCCCAAGCATGGACTTCATCGAAATCACTAAGTTGGGGGCGATCACCAACAAATTCTCTAATTAAATGTTTCCTATTAGAAGTAGCATAAACTACAACATTGTCAGCTCTAGCAGTCACACTTCCTTCTAAAACAACTTTTAATGATTTAAAAGTATCGTCGTCTTCCTCAAAAGATAAATCATCAACAAAAACAATGAATTTTTGAGGATAATTCCTTAATTTATCGAGTATCCAAGGCAAATGATTTAACTGAGATTTACTTACTTCGACCAATCTCAATCCCTTGCTACTATATTTATTTAATAATCCCTTAATTAAAGAAGACTTACCCGAGCCCCGACTCCCATATAATAAAACATTAAGAGCAGTACAACCAGCCAATAGAATTTCTGTGTTTTTAATTAATGTTTCCTTTTGTGGATCATAACCAACAATCTCAGTTAATTGAATTGGATCTGGATTATTAATTCCTATTAATTGTTTTCTTTCCCATTTTAACACCTTATATTTAGCGATAATACCTGTTCCTTCTTGATTATAATAGTCAGCTAATTCTTCTATTGTGTCTTGCCAATTATTAGATCGATGTAAAAAAGTATTATCAATATTTTCTAATTCCCAGACTACAGGAATATAGTCTATTAATGTGGATTTTTTTACCCATTTAGCAATTTGTTGAGTCGTACAATTATAAATAATCTGTAAAATGCTCAGATCATGTTTGACTGCATCAATCAAAGATTTAGGTAACTCTTGAAAAGGAATTGATTGTACCTGCTGACTAAAAGGATTTTCATTTAGTAAAATCTCACTAATTAAGTAATCTTGCCAACTTTTTCCTGTTCTTGCTAAAGCGTTAAAAAAATTTCCATAAGCTTTTAAAGATTCTAAATTTAAGGTTTGTTTATCTCTAGAGTAGATGGAATATAACAGGCAAATAAAAGTTTGACCAACTTCACTTTTAAAAATTGATTGATAAAGAAGTAAGGATGATATTTTAGGGTAGAGAAAATCATCAAACTGTTTTAACTGATTCATTGAGTTGACTATGGACTGTTTCCTGCAAATTTAAAAGTAAATATCTGTGAATAAGTCCTCCTAATAAATAGGAGTTTTTTAATCTCTTTCTGTTCTAATCCACTCAGATTGAAGACTTAGTGCAAATTCCAACTATAGAGGAATTTTTCACAGCAGATATAATGGGATTGTTGATAATGCTAAAGCGGAAATATCTTTACGTGCAAAGTTAGCCCAACCACTCAAAATACCTACTCTTAACAAGATACCTTTTATGGTCAATATTATCAACGGCAGCCAGAAAATACCTATAAATCCAGTGATTAATAGTATTATTATACTCCCTGTCCACGAAACTACTAATAATGACAACGGGAGAACACTAAGTTCTAAAGTTAGGACAAATAAATCAAAACGTGGACTATTGCGCCCTTAATTAATCGAGGAACTTGACTTAAAATAGTTTGAAGACGACCATGTTCTCAACGAGTTCTTTAAGTTTTTGCAGTGTGTGTGACTTTGTTCAGTAAGAATACCTATTACTTGAGCACTAGGACAGAACAGAGGAGAAGCTCCTGCTAGAGCTAAATCGATCTCTAACTGCATATCTTCCACAAGATTGCCATTAGTCAAAGATGTTTTTTGAATAAAAAACTAAGGGAAAGCTATTTCTGTTCTTCCTAATAAGTAGGGAAGTACTAAAAGAAATAAACTCGCAAAACGAACCTTATTTTTTATCAAAAGCTAATTTAGAGATGGTATCTTTAGCACTGGGATTAGCAGATATTGTTAATAGATAAAGAGCTTGGATATGCTTCATTGTTAGTGATGCTTTTTAAGTTACTTTTTGAATACTTTCCAATTTTAAATAACAATCTACATCCACAAAATAACAACATCTAACAGTGCCTTTTAAATGACGTTTAGTCCATAGTTAAGAGCACACCACTTGCCCCATTTTTCATTATCTTGTCGTTCAATTACCATTACTCTATGTTTACGATAAATTTCAGCTGTATTATTGGTACAATAATCAACAAGGATAATGACTTTATCAGGATTATTAAATTGATTCAATATAGATTGAAAAATATTTTCAATACTCTTCGCTTCATTATCAGCTGGAATTAAAACCTTTAAACTAAGTTCGGATGTAACTTGTTAGTTCACCTCATTTGATAGTAAAAAATAGCTAAATAACATTATAAAAATAATACGAAATAAGGAATTAATAAAATCAAATAAAGAACTAAGAATAAGGTTGCTAAAATAAAATTAATATGGGAGAAAATAGGTAAACAGATCTAAATAATTGATGTAACTTCTGTGCTTCTTGAGTTGCGTTGTGTTGTTGTACCATTCGTTTAGCCTCTATTATTCCCATTTCTTCTAATCGAGAGACAGGAGTTTCTAGGACAGTTTTCATTGCTATCACTAAGGCTTCTACCGATCCTGCAGGAATTAACCATCCTGAGTCTTCAGGTACAACAAATTCAGTAATCTCCGTCACGTAAGTACTAATAACTAGCCGACTTAAGGCTATACTTTCTATAATAACAACAGGTAATTCTTTTGTAAACCTCGATCAAATCATTACTTGAGACGCAAGAATATGCTGTTGTACTTGTGCTTGAATTGATTGACTAAATAAGCAATTTTCATGCTGGAAAATATTTACACTAACCTTGATCTCTCGTTTTAAATCTAATTGTCTTTACTTCAGGATACAATGACATCTACTAAAGTTTACAGCTTATTTCTAACCAAAAGATACTTATAAAGTTAAAATAAATATTTATTTGTCTAACTTGTACGTGGATACATATTAGACAATTAACAGATACTTTTATCGATGGATAACATAGATGAATTTACCAAAAAGTTTGGATTTAAGTCATTTATTTAGTGTTTCTAATGGAGCAATATCCAGTCTATTCTAGATTAGATCTCCTACAGCTTTTGAAGCAACAGTGTAGGAACAATTTTTCACCATAGTTAAACCCTATTAATTTTTGTGTAGTAATTGTAGCTACGATTCAGAACCGGCGGCTAGGCTTGGTAATTAGCTGGGGTAAAGGTTAAAGTGTTGATTGCTTGTGATGCTTAAGGAGTTCTTTTGGGGAGTAATTTTACTATTAATCGAGTTAGTCATGATGAGTTGACTCATTAGAGTCTAGATTTCTTAGGAAAAGTAAATAAAAATTTCTATGCTAATCCACTAATAAAACATTTAGATTTATGGCGATTACCCCAAACGATTATGGGTTGAAAAGCTCAAACAATAGTTAACCAAAGAAAATTTTAATATTATTGTTCGTTAAATAATGTTGTTGTCTACTTATTAATTTAGTTAAATTAAAAGATATTTTATTGTCTTTAAATTTCTAATAACTGTCACAATTTCAGTGAAATTTTTGGTACTCTCCGCATTCATCAATTTGACTATAATTACAGTCGTTAAGATAAGTTAAATTTTAGCATTTTTATAAAAAAAGTATATGACTGAATCCATAACCTCATCCTTTCATTAACCATCGAAAACCTAAAACTAGCTTTTATACTGTAATTCAAGATTCTTTTGCTACTTTTGATCATTCTCCTAATTGAGATCATCTAGAAACTGTGAAGGTTAAAAATTTTTCAATAAAGTTAGTTTACATGATTTTCCTATTAAAAATATTTTTTATTGTTGTCAGGTACACTATTAAGTTGTCATTTTTTTCTGAAGTTAAATATAATTGAAATTAATTATTCTCTTAATTGCTATCTATATTAGACTTCCAGATTTAATGCTTCCATTACTGCATATTGACTCATATTTTTATAAACTTGTTGTAGATGCTGTTGGGCGACTCGTGCTTCTTCATAAGTTAAAGTAATTCTTCCTAAAATATTTAACACTGTTTGATCATCAGACAAAGGAACAATAACGATTAGTGAGGAATCCAATCCTCCCTTATACTGCCAAAATTTAGTAAGGTCCAAAGTTTTAGATTCTTCTAGTTGGTGATTTGATTTTTTTGTTATCTCTGTTAAGCCATCCTTATTTTTCATTAATTTTTGGCCTTTATGTTGATTAAGTTTCTGAAGGCGTAACTGACGTAAAGCGTCAAGAATTTGCTCTTTTGTTCGTCCTCTTAATTTAAAGATTGTAAAAGGATCTTCACTAAAATACTCAGCTAACTGATAATAAACTGCCCCAATATGTTTGCAAGGGTTGGCCTTATCGGGACAACTACAATAAGCATTAATATCTGACAAGGTAAAAGGAAAGACACTAAGTCCATTATCAATAAAAACTTCTTCAATATTTTCTGGCATTTTTCCGGCTAACAATTGAGCTGAAAAAATTGCTTTTTTAGATAAACTTTGAATAATATAATCCCAATCTTCATCAATAAAAGGAACTAGTGAAAGTGATACTTGATATGGATTAGTATCACTACCTTGAACTTTTGCAAATACCTTTGCCTCTTTAAATTCAATACTTAAAATTTTTCCTTCTCTTACATAAATCCTCGCCCTTTCTAATCGTTTCTTAAATCTATAAGAATCCAGTAATTCCAACCAACGTTCTACCCACCATTCTTTTTGAGAAAAAGTTGCGTCACCGTTTGATAAATTAGGATTGGTCATAGTTTTATTGCCTTTTAGTTAGAAGAGGTTTGTTGTAAATTTCTAGCCCTATAAAAAGTCTCTAAACTTTCTTGATCTCCCACATATCGCCAGTGCCAGGGTTCATAACTAATGCCTTGGTGGTTATCAGGCGGAAAAGACAGCTCAAAACTGTACTTAGCAGCATTATTTTTTAGCCAGCTAAAAGCGACTGTTTTCTCGAAATCATGGCTTAAATGGGTAGCAGGAGTTTTAGCATCGCCAATATCTACTGCATATCCAGTATGGTGTTCACTGTAGTTAGGGGGTGCACTCACTTCAGCACGTTCACTAGGATTTTGGTTCCGTTGCCGTTGGATTTCAAAAAATAAGTAATTTTGTTCAGAAACTGTCCTAAATCCTGAAATAGGAGTCAGAATAACACCCTGATATCGAGCTGCCTTTTGCATCTCTATAAATTGCTCAGCTGCATTATGGCGCAATCGGACGCGTCCGTCAGAAGTAATTGCTTTTAATTTTGAGATGGGAGCTTGTTTATATTCTAAATGTCCAAGAACATTTTCTAATGGCTCTGGAGAAGGATTAACCACTGGAATCGATTTGGGGGCAGGAGAAAGTTTAACCGAGGTTGCAGAAGATGAGGATGTGGTTGATGGTGAGGACACTAGACGCATGAAGAAAGCTCCCCCTAAAATTAGGATGGGCCCTATTCCTAGGATGCTTCGCATTAACAATCTTCGTTTTGATTGTATTTTGGCTTGACTGATAGAAGTTTCCCTTAAAGCTTCTGGAATATCATTCATGTCATGATCGTATGATTAATAGTTCATTGAACATTGTTGATGTATTATCGTTTTTTGTCTACTCTCACATTTGCCAATTTTCTAGGAATTTTCAATTCGGTATAGCATATTGACAACAATGAGTAAATCTGTCGATCATAATCTTATTCAGTCCCTCAATAAATGGCGGATAGTTTTATTGAACATTTGGTTGAGTTCTTTCTGTTATTAGTTCGAATTGAGAAACCCCTATATTAAGAAATATTAACTTTAGAAAAAATCACTGTTTCTTTGTCTCTATAGTTAACTTTAAATTTTCCTGACTGCTTATAAAAAAATTTATTGATAAAAATCAAGTAAAATATTCAATAAAAAGCAAAAAAACAATTAATATATCTGTTTATCTAAACTATTCATGAGGAAAAGTTGAGCATTTGAGTACAGTTTTTAGAAACAATTGAATCTATTCCCATTTTTCAACTATGAACATCCTTGATTTCGAGGCTGTTTCTCTAGCTAACTTCATTGAATCCGACAAAATAACAGCTAGAAATACCATCACTTAAGTTCTAAAAATATTGAGTAACACAATCTCAATTTAAATTATTTTACGATAGGCTTTATTAAGCAATCTTTGTCTGAGATGAAACATATCAGTTCTCAAATTTATTGGGGATAAAATCCAGGAATGTTAGCGGGAGTTGCTTATGTTTTTAACAAATAATTTGATTTTACTGAAGTTCCTAACCTTAGCTGGTTCAAAGATTAATGTAAAAAATATATCAGCAACTAAAGACCCAATCACTATTACTAACTTTTTCAAAGTTAGTAATAGTGATTGGGTCTTTGAACATCGATGAATATACTTATGGTTTTGTTATCAAAAACAGCCATTATAAAGCTAGTATTAACTCTCATAATTTAACCTATATTGCTAAGAAATCTATAGATAGATTAGCCCATCCGTTGCCGTTGAATCAGTTTTTATCAGTCTAGGCTCATATACTAATGGAGCAGTTAAATTTCTGCGGCTTTATGTGAGGTTTCGCTGTAAAAATAAACTTGTGAACGATTATTAGGAGCAAAAACAATTTGAAGTTTTTGCTGATTCTGTCTAAAACATTACAGTTGTATTCGATAGTTTACAAGGAAAGATTAAGAGATATACAGTTTATCCTAATCCTATACTAGAGTTCTGTCAATAAATATCAAGAATAGGAATTGGCGAATTTAAAATTGCTATCTCAGAGAGCTTTTTCAAAAAAATAAATTAGAAGTCTTTTTAGTTGTCAAATAAATTACTAATGTTTCAGATTTTTTTAAAAATATCTACTTTTTTAAATTTGAGAGAGCCAAAGCAACTGCTAGTTTCTTATTTCTTTGGAAGGGTCTAACCTAGATTTGGATAAATTGCGATCTTGTACTCAATATTTCAACCCCGCTGCGTGTATTCATTATTGTAGCACGGGCGTTTATTTCAACTTTTTAGTCTTGATATTAAGTGTTTTTAAGGATGTTGAGGTGATTATTACACCTACAACCCCTTGTGTAGCCTCGCTATTAAGACAAGAAACAATGATAATTCATTTCTTATAAATTATCATTAGCTCCAATTTTAGAGCGATTTACTCAACCCCTATTTTTTATTAGATTACCTGTATTATTATTTTTAGTTTCATGGACTAATCAATTACTTTTGAGGGGTCAATTGATTGCTGCACCCTATTAAAGCTCTTCCATAAAATGGATTGCTTAATCTCTGCAATAGAAATTAATGCAAATAGAATACATTTAAGATTAGTAAATCTTAGAGCTATTAACTATAATTTAATCTGATATTTATCCAGCAAAGAAATCAGTAAATAAATACAAATATAAGCAATGTTAAAAAGATAAAATCTTGTCATTGTAAGCAATAAAAAATAATCAAAGTATTTTTGTTACAAGGTTGATTGAGAATCAAATAAATGGGGAAATAAAATATTTTAATCATCCCCTGCATTTTTAGATAATTATTCGAAAGCTACTCCATCTTGACGGGCTGCGCGACAAACCGCCTCCGCAACTGCTTGATAAACCCTTTCATCAAACACTGAAGGGATAATATATTCACGTTCAAGTTGGCTAATATCAACCAAAGACGCTATCGCCTTAGCTGCTTCTAAACACATATGCTCAGTGATAGTTTTAGCGTGACAATCTAAGGCTCCACGAAAGATTCCAGGAAAGGCTAACACATTGTTAATTTGGTTGGGATAATCACTACGTCCAGTGGCTACAACTGCTACATCATCACTCATTAATTCTGGTTGAATTTCTGGGATGGGGTTGGCCATGGCAAACACAATTGGCTCACTAGCCATGGATTTGACCATTTCTAGTGTCACTACCCCTGGCGCGCTCACGCCCAAGAATACATCAGCCCCCTGCATGGCATCTACTAAAGAGCCACTGGTATTAACGGCAAATTCCTGTTTTTGAGGGTTTAAATCAGTGCGGGAATGGGAGACAAGTCCTTTGGAATCACATAACCAAATAGTAGTGGCTCCAGCAGTGCGTAATAAAGCTGCGATCGCTACTCCTGCAGCTCCAGCCCCATTAATCACAATTCGTACTGTTTCTAGGGACTTTTGGACTATTTTTAGGGCATTAATTAATGCCGCTAGACTGACAATAGCCGTTCCATGTTGATCGTCATGAAAAACGGGAATATCTAATTCTTGTCGCAGCCGCCGTTCAATTTCAAAACAACGAGGGGCAGCAATATCTTCTAAGTTGATCCCTCCAAACACTGGAGCAATGCGTTTAACAGTTTCAATAATTTCTTCAGTTTCCTGGGTGGCCAAACAGATGGGAAAAGCATCAACATCAGCAAATTCTTTAAATAACATGGCTTTTCCTTCCATGACAGGGAGGGCAGCTTCTGGACCTAAATTCCCTAATCCTAGGACTGCACTTCCATCAGTAACAACTGCGACGGTATTTTGCTTAATGGTCAAGTTAAACACTTGAGAGTGATCGCGGGCGATAGCGTTACAAATACGTCCAACCCCTGGAGTATAAGCCATAGCCAACTCAGCTTTGGATTTTATGGAAATACGACTGGTGACCATAATTTTTCCCTTGCTGTGGAGCTCAAAAGTGCGATCAGAGACTTTGAGGATTTTAACGTTAGGAATTTCTCGAACTGCTGCTACAATTTCCTCCGCGTGTCTTTCACTCGAAGCATCTACCGTAATTTCCCTTTGGGTAATTGCACGAGTATGTTCAAGTAAAGAAATTTCTCCAAAACTCCCTCCTGCTCCGGCTATTGCCTGAGTAACGTTGGAAAAAGTTCCTGCTATGTTGGGAAGTTCAATAGTTAACGAGATACTATAACTTGGATTGGGATTGAGATTTGCCATATTTAGAAGAGGTTAGGGGTTACGAGTTATGAGGCAGAAGCCAGAAAGACCAGTGTACTAGGTACAGTTTTAGGAAACATATTTCAAGACAACGATCATGGATTGTAAGTTAATGAGACGACCTCTTCTTTCAAGAAGAACATAGTTAACTCATAATTTGGAGAAACATAAAAAATTATTTGCGTTACATTAAATCAAATTACTGTTAAAGATCTATCTTCAACTTATTTATTTTTCTCTATCAGCTATTTTTTTGTTCATGAAATGCAGTGAACAGTCCCCAGATCAGAAGGGAACAACTGTTCACCAATCAACAAAAACAGTTTATAGTTGCTTCACCTGAGCAACTAACTGGGATAGCATGTCTTGCGCGTTGCCAAAAAGCATCATGGTTTTGTCTTCGTAGAAGAGTTGATTATCTACACCAGCAAATCCAGTGCTAAGACCTCGCTTAATGACGATAGTATGATGGGCTTTGTCTACTTCGAGGATAGGCATTCCGAAAATGGGACTGTTCTGATCGCTTTTGGCAGCAGGATTAACCACATCATTCGCCCCGATTACCAAGGCAACATCGACAGTATCAAATTCAGGGTTAATGTCTTCCATATCATAAAGTTGATTGTACGGGACATTTGCTTCAGCTAACAGCACGTTCATGTGACCAGGCATTCTTCCGGCAACAGGATGAATGGCGTATTTAACTTCTACACCCATTTTTTCAAGTTGATTAGCCAATTCGCGCACAGTGTGTTGTGCTTGCGCTACTGCCATTCCATAACCAGGAACAATTACTACGGAACGGGCGTATCCTAACATCATTGCTCCTTCTTCAGGATCAATGGAGTGAACAGTTTTATCAGCTGTTTCCCCAGAACTTTCACCAGTAACAGTGCTTGTACCACCGAATGCGCCAAAGAGAACGCTTAAAAGGGAACGGTTCATGGCTTTACACATGATTTCCGTTAAAATAATCCCTGAAGCTCCTACTAACGCCCCTGCAACTATAAGCATATTGTTCATTAAAATAAACCCCGCAGCACTAGCAGCTAAACCAGAGAAGGAGTTTAAGAGAGAGATAACCACGGGCATATCACCACCCCCAATGGGGAGCACAAATAATACCCCAAAGATGAGTGAGACCAAGACCAATCCCAAGAAAATAGTGATGTTGGTGGGATCTAAAAAAAGATAAACACTACCGAAAATAAAGCTAAGGAATAGCAGGAGATTAAATGGCTGTTGTAAGGGAAAGGTAATAGGAGAACCACTGACTAACCCTTGTAATTTCCCAAAAGCTAGTAAACTTCCAGTTAGGGTAATACCGCCAATGAAAACCCCTAAAATTGCCACGATAGTCGCGTCAACCGGGATAGTCTCCCCAACTTCCAATAACCGCCAAAATTCTCCAACGGCAATTAAGGCACTGGCTGCTCCCCCCAACCCGTTAAAAATACCTACCATTTGGGGCATAGCTGTCATAGCAACTTTTTGGGCAGTAATTCCCCCGATAAGGGAACCAATTACCACACTAATTAAAATCATTTGATAGTTAACCACTGACTGATTAATCATGGTGGCAACAATAGCCAACAGCATTCCGACTGAAGCAATAATGTTACCCCGACGGGCAGTTGCCGGAGATCCCAGTTGTTTTAACCCTATAATAAAAAGGGCGGCGGCGGTTAAATAGGCCAATTCAATACCAGTAGTTAATCCTGACAGAATATCCTTAGATAAGGTGGTATCGTTCACAGTTATCTATGCTCCCTTCTTTTTAAACATCTGCAACATACGGTCAGTCACTAAAAAACCACCCACAACGTTAATGGTAGCGAGGACAACGGCAATTAAGCCCAAAACAACAGTAAGACTCCACTCTTTAGGACCAGAAATCAATAACGCCCCAACAACAGCAATACCTGAAATTGCATTAGCCCCTGACATTAGAGGAGTATGCAGAGTGGGGGGAACTTTATTAATTACCTCAAACCCGACAAATGAGGCTAAAACGAATACCACTAAACCAACCAACAGTCCAGTTGTCATAAATAATTTCACTCCTAAGCAGGATTCAGGATTACGATGTTGAGATAAAAAAACTCTAAACTTGATCTGTTAAAATTGTCGCTTTTTTCCTTCCCGATAGGCTAATTTTAGGCTTTTACAAAACTAGATAGAGCTTCTTTTACTTTGGGATGGCGCAATTGTCCTTCGTGAGTGACACAAGCTCCATCAATTATGTCATCGTCGAAATTCAACTGCATTACTCCGTCTTTAACCAGGTATTTCACAAATGTCAAGAGATTCTTTGCATAAACTTGGCTGGCATCAACGGGAAGACTAGATGGTAAGTTCAAGGGACCAATCACATGAACTCCGTTGTAACAAACATTTTTTCCAGGTTCAGTACAAGCGCAGTTACCTCCACGATCAGCCGCAATATCGACAATAACCGAGCCTACTTTCATTTCTGCGACCATTTCCTCAGAAACGATAAGGGGAGCTCGTTTTCCTTGAACTTGAGCAGTTGTGATCACTACATCGGACTTTTTAACATGCTCAGTTAATACCTGACGGATAAGTTCTTGGGTATTTTGGGTGACTTCTTTGGCATAACCCCCTGTGGTAGTAGTATTTTCCTGTATAGGAATTTCCACAAATTTAGCTCCAACACTTTGTACTTCCTCTTTGACGGCGGGACGAATATCAAACGCTTCTACTAAAGCTCCTAAACGACGTGCAGTGGCGATGGCTTGTAGTCCGGCAACTCCTGCCCCAATCACTAAAACTTTGGCGGGCGGAATGGTTCCGGCCGCTGTTGTCATCATTGGAAACATTCGTGGCAGAGAAGCTGAAGCGATTAGAACAGATTTATAACCGGCAATATTTGCTTGAGACGACAAAGCATCCATACTTTGAGCGCGACTAGTACGAGGGATTAACTCCATGCTAAAGGCAGTGATTTGACGCTGTGCCAATTCTTGAATTTTTTCTGGGTTTCCCAGGGGATCAAGAAAACTGATTATCTTAGCTCCTGATTTAAGCCAATCCATTTCCATTTTTCCATGCTGTTCCCCTGGAGGAGCAACTTTGAGGAGGATATCTGCTTTTCCCCATAATTGTTCTGGAGAACTAATGATCTGTGCTCCGGCTGCTGTATATTCAGCATCGGTAAAATGACCTCCGAGTCCTGCCCCCGATTGAACTAATACTTCAAACCCTAATTTGATAAAACGAGCGACGGTATCGGGAACTAGAGCTACTCGCAATTCTCCTATTTCACTTTCCTTGGGAACAGCAATTTTGATCATGCTTAACCTTCCTTCTATACTGTTATCGGTTAAAAAGGGCGTTGCTAGTATTTTGAGGGTTATCTCTTGGTTAAGAGCAAACCTTAAACCCTTCTTCTTTTTTGAAGACTTTTGCTTCATAAAGTCTAGCAAAACTTGATTCTTGTTTTCCAATCAATTTAAGTAATCACACTTTGATTTCAGTATTAAATAAACTTTAATTTTGGTTTTATCTGTATAGATTACCATCTATACAGATAGGTGTAACTATAACTTGATGATTTGAGCCAATATTTTTTTCTCATTAGAATAAATCTGTAATTAAATTTAATAAATGCAAACTAATTAATTTAATTTTTTCCAGAAAAAGCTACATTCCTTGTTGTTTATTCACAATAAAACAAGTATAAATCAATAACTTAAAAGTTATTGATTTAAGCAAGATATGTTATTATTGATTTTAAAGGCAAAGATTACTTAGTCTTCATAAAAAGTAATTTTTTTGCTAAATTCTTTTAAAGAAGAAATACTATTTTCTACTTTTTTTGTTCTCAAACACATAACTTGTCAAGTTAATTATTTTAGGAGATTAAAAAATAAATTATGATCATAAATAGAAGAAAATTTATAGCTTTTAACTTGGCAATTTTGACGACGGCTTGTACAAACAAAAAACAACATAAAATTGATTTAACTATCTCAGCTGCATCTAGTGTTCAAGATGCAATGAAAGATATTCGAGTCCTTTATCGAAAGGAAACCCCAAATGTTAATATTAACTATAATTTCGGTTCTTCTGGTTCGTTGCAGCAACAAATTGAACAGGGTGCGCCAACTGATGTTTTTCTTTCTGCAGCTCCTAAACAGATGAATGCTCTGCAAAGAAAAAAGCTATTGTTAACAGAAACTCGACAAGATTTACTAAAAAATAGAATTGTTTTAATTACTCTTAAAGAGACAGTTAATAATGTAACTTTTAATAACTTAAACAAGGCTGAGTTTAAAAAAGTTGCTTTAGGAGACCCAGCCAGTGTTCCTGCCGGACAGTATGGAAAAGAAGTTTTAAGTTCCTTAGAACTATACAAAAAAATTGATTCTAAGTTAGTTTTCGGAAAAAATACCCGTCAGATTTTATTTTATGTAGAGACAGGTAATGTTGATGCAGGATTAGTTTATGAAACTGATGTCAGAGTTTCTGATAAAGTTAAAATAGTAGATATAGCTCCTGAAAGTTATCATTCTCCAATTATTTATCCTATTTCTGTCATTAGACAGAGCAAACATCCAGAAGAAGCTAAAAAGTTCACAGAGTTTCTTTTTAGTGAGAAAGTAAAAAATGTTTTTAAGAATTATGGATTTAGCTTAGTTAAAGATTAAAGCAATGAGAAATCGATAAATCTTTTCCTAATCTAGGGTTTGCCAAACGATTTGAAGAAGTTCCTCTAATCTCGTTCGTGTTACTGCAGAAATAGTGATAATTGGGGATGAATTAAGATTTCCCAATTCTGTTTTAATGGTTTGAATAGTTTCTTCATCTGCCGCATCTACTTTATTAAGAGCAATAATCTGGGGCCGATCGCTTAATCCTCTACCATAAGCGTTTAATTCTTCTTGAATAATCTGATAATCAGCGATCGGATCGATAGAAGTTACATCTACTAAATGCAATAACAGACGAGTTCGTTCAATATGACGCAAAAATTCATGTCCTAACCCGACTCCTTCATGAGCCCCTTCAATTAACCCTGGAATGTCCGCAAATACTGTCCCGTCTCCTGTAGGTTTACGCACCACTCCTAAATTGGGAACCAGAGTAGTAAAAGGATAGTCAGCAATTTTAGGACGTGCTGCCGACAATGCAGCCATCAAGGTAGATTTCCCTGCATTAGGTAAGCCGATAATCCCCACTTCGGCTAGTAATTTTAGTTCGAGACGCAACCAGCGATGTTCTCCTGGGAGTCCATCGAGAGCATAGTCAGGGGCACGATTTTGGTTACTGAGGAAGTGTTTATTGCCCAATCCTCCCTTACCTCCAGCCACTACACAGAGTATTTGTCCCTTTTCTATCAAATCTCCCAAAATTTCTTCTGTTTCCAGATCGTAGATAATAGTTCCACAGGGAACTTCTATTATACAATTTTTGCCATTAGCTCCTGTGCGGTTGCTAGGTCCGCCTCGCTTCCCATCATCGGCCTTAAAATTACGTGAATAAGAGAAGTCCAGTAAAGT
This sequence comes from cyanobacterium endosymbiont of Epithemia clementina EcSB, assembly GCF_029919255.1. Taxonomy (GTDB): domain Bacteria; phylum Cyanobacteriota; class Cyanobacteriia; order Cyanobacteriales; family Microcystaceae; genus Rippkaea. Next base: position 458,391 of record NZ_CP123991.1, read on the forward strand.
TTGTAAGTTTGAATTGGCTACGAGAATAACTGAGCCTCCCCATCCCCCATTACCTCCTGCCGGTCCTCCAGCAGGAACATATTTTTCTCGTCGGAAGGCAACTATACCATCCCCTCCTTTGCCTGCTTCAACTTCAATCTCAGCGCGATCAATAAATTGCATAAAAATTATCGTTGTAAGTTCTTATCTGTACCCTTCTTAAGGGTCAACACCCGTCGACCCCTATCTAAGTTTATCGTTTACTTTTTTTAAACGTACTCTGAAATATCCTCTTTACAATCATCAGACAAATAGCATAAAGCACGAAAACGCAACCCGACTAATTGTTCATAGAGGGGGTTAAGCTTACATAAAGCAGGAATATGAACAATTTTATGTCCAAAAAGCTTAACGTCTCGCTCAAAGGGACATTGAGAAGGGACCATTTTACAAATAAATCTAGCAAGGCGAGGGTCATTAATATCCATTCCATCGAGCCAATCCTTGAGGGGATGTAGGAGATCGGGATGGGGATGAGGAGGACTTGATAAAGAAACAGCTGCCCCGTCAGCCTGTGCTTGTGAGTGTTCGTTCAGAGAACTGCACAAGGTATGTTCTAGGGATTTGAGGGCTTCTACCTTGAGCCCTAAAGCATCGCTAAACTGATGCAATAACTCAGCTTCGGGGGGGGAGTAAATTCCATCGGCAATTGCCACTAAAACGGCAGTTCTTAAGAAATTTTCGGCAGTATTTTCGTCAGGACCTAGTGCTCTGGCTAATTTTTTAGGAGTGATCGCTTTGAAAGCTACATCCGTTATATTGTCTAAAGCTAAATCATGAGTGAGTTGAGAGATTAAATCTTGTTCTTCGGGATCATAATGCCCGTCAGCCCAGGCAATAGTTAGTAAACCTCGTAACCAAGCAGAAATTTGAGTTTCAGTGTAAGAAGATTGAGCAACGCCAGCCATAATAATATTCTAACTAAACACATTAAGCGAGGGATAGAGACAATTAATTGCACGATGAACAATTAGTTTTTTCTATCTCCCTCCCTTACGAGTTTAACTTTGCGCGTCACCCTATGGTTGAACAATCACCGGAATTCCTTTATCTACCAATTTAAATAAAGCTTTTACATCAGCATTTCTCATCCGAACACAACCGTGAGAAACTGCTTGACCTATCAAATGTTCCCCAGGGGTTCCATGAAACCCAATATAATCCTTTCCGTTCGTCCAAAAGCCGATCCAACGTTCTCCGAGGGGACTGTTTGGCCCCGGCGCACTTATTTTCCCGTTCCAAGGATTTTCCCATTTTGGGTTTTTTATCATTTGAGTGATTTCAAATTTCCCTTGTGGGGTTTCCCACCCTTTTTTACCGATCGCTACTAGATAACTAGCTAACAGTTGATCATCTTGATAGGCGTAAACCTTACGCTCTTTTAATTTCAGTACTAAGCGCGTTGCTAATACTTTAATTTCTACCGGAGTTGTTTTGTCCATTGGGCTAGCTTCTTCTAAAATAGCTGGCGTAATGGAAAAAGTAGAGGTTTTTGTAGTTTCTGCCTTTGACAGTGCAGCTCCTTCATCTGCACCGACCTGCTTATTGATTAGGGAGGCAGGTATAAAAAGACTCCCACCAGCTAAGGCCAATGATATTGAAAGTTGTTTAAACTTCATTGTTTTTATGTAAACCACCAATAGTTGGTTTATAGGCAATAATCGTACTAGCTAACCAGTATTCTAGAAGATATCTCAGACAATAAAATCTAAATTGAATATTATTTTTCCATAGTTTTTTCTTGATGTTTCAAACTCCACTTCACCTGTCCATCTCCTAAGTGCGGTTTAACAATTGCGGTAATTCATGCCGTCCTAATTCCGTCATTCCGTAGACTTTTAAGAGAACGAGCAACGCAGAAATGGTGTCAATGATTTAGTTAGTAACTTCGCCTGTTGACTCCAAGGCAATATTCGTAATAAAAATTAAAGTTTTTGCTTCTCTAGTCGCTGATCTAACCATAGCCAATAGTTAATATTTAGCCAAGTTAGCTGTTAAATAATAAAAATTTAGTAAATATTGATAGAGAGCATATATAGGGAGTATAAATAGATATTGGTGGTATCGATCTAGTAAGAACAGCCTCTGATATTCGTGCAATAAAAAGCCTTTTATTGGTTTTATTTTAGCTAAATCTAGTTTCTTTCAAAATTCAGGATAAACGACGAAACAATAAAGTCTATCTGATTGAACAGATATACAGCATGGATTTTTCTTGATAAAACATAGTACAATAACGGCCGTTACAGAAAATTCCGGTGTGAGAGTTAATTTAAATAATGTTAAAGATTCAAAACATAGTCCAACTTCCCCTGGTCATCCTAGGAATTATGATAATAATTCCATCTAATTCCCAGGCTTCGTCTTCACCTAATTCATCTAATTCCCAGGCTTCGTCTTCACCTAATTCATCTAATTCCCAGGTTTCCTCTTTACCTAATTCATCTAATTCCCAGGCTTCGTTTTTACTTAATTCATCTAATTCCCAGGTTTCCTCTTTACCTAATTCATCTAATTCCCAGGCTTCGTTTTTACTTAATTCATCTAATTCCCAGGTTTCCTCTTTACCTAATTCATCTAATTCCCGGACTTCGTTTTTACCTAATTCATCTAATTCCCAGACTTCGTTTTCACGTAATTCCCAGAATCCGCCTTTACCCAAGTTTCCCGACAAGAACTTAAGACTACTAAAATCAAGGGATGGTTTACTAAATACGGTTAGTACTCGTGAGGAACAACAAACGCGAATTACTAATGTTGCGGACTTAAGAGATGTTTCCCCAGAAAATTGGGCTTATGACGCACTAAATTCCTTGAGAACGAAATATAATTGCTTTACGGGGTATCCTGATCTCACTTTGAAAGGAAACAAGAATCTATCCCGTGATGAACTTGTTAGTGCAATGGATTCCTGTTTACAAGCCATTGAGAAATTATCGAATGTAAATTCTGCAGTTACAAGACAGGATATAGAAAAATTAAAGAGGATGATACAAGAGTATGAGTCGGAAATTGCGGCTTTAGGAGCAAGAACGTACAATTCAGAATCACGGGTAGCATTTGTTGAAAATCATCAATTTTCCGTTACCAGTCATTTCAGTGGTGAAATGATCACAGGTTTAACGGGGGTCTTTCAGGGAGAGAAAAACGAAGGTACTGAAGACATCTTTAAGGTAACTAACATCGGGCATCGGGGACGACTGAAATTCAATACCACTTTTGATGGGAATGACTCACTATATATCCGTTTCACAACAGGGACTGCACCAGATTATTCTGACATTGCAGATACATTTGAAGGGAAATCAAGCTTTACACACCCTGATGAGAGTGATTTAGCTGTACAACTGATCATCTATAGTTTTGCACTTGCAGAAAATGTGCGGATGTTTGTTGAGCCAGTTGGAGGTGCTTTTGATGACTTCGTTCCCACCCTGAATTTCCTTGATGGGGATGCGGCGTTTGGTTCAATATCTGCATTTGGTACTCGTAACCCTGTTTATTATATGCCCGGGGGGCCAGGGATTGGTTTTCGAGGGCGAATTTTTAATGTGTTTGAATGGAGTGGAGGTTATTTAGCCAAGGATGGTGAGAGTCCTCGTTTAGGTGCAGGGATGTTTAATGGTCCCTATGGTGTGATGGGACAATTGGCTTATGAACCCCATGACGATTTTAAAATAGCGTTTACCTATTTGCATGGACATAACAATCTTGATTCAGGAACTGGTACTCAACGTTCTAATATGTACAAGTTTCTTGAGAAAACTTTTGAACACTTTGACGGTTCCCTTGACACGATTAATAACTCCTACAGAGTGGAATTTAGTTGGCATCTGAATGAGAAAATTGTCGTAGGTGCTTGGGGAGGCTTTACGACAACCAGAACCTTAGGGGCGATTAATTTAGGAAAAGATTTAGAACCCATAGGCAGAGGACAACAAAGGACGTGGAACTGGGCGGGAAATGTTAGTTTTCCTGATCTTTTTGTTGAAGGAGATACCGCCGGATTTATCATTGGGATGGAACCTTGGGTTGCTGAGTCCAATCTTAAATTCCCTAACGGGTTAAGAAATAATGACCGCAATAGTTCTTTTCATGTGGAGGCAATTTATCAATTTCCGCTCAATAATTATATTACAGTAACCCCTGGCGTAGTTTATATTAGTGCCCCCGATTTTAGCCACAGCAATAAGGGTTTAGTCATTGGAACGATTCGCACAACTTTCACTTTCTAATTATTGTAGATAATTTACCCATACCAATCCTTCTTGTAAAGAGAAAACTCAAAACAAAAACTAAAACTGAATTGTTATTGACGTTTTAAAGGTCTTGTAATTAGGGTAATTTTAGTTTCTGACAGTTAACTAGCCATTAACAATAATGTTAATGGCTAGTTAAGCTATGTTAAGATCTAGCAAGCTTTTGTTATCCTAAGTTCGGTAGAGCTAGAATGATTGCTGTTGTCTATTCTTTCCTCTTTACCGTGTTTTTAGTTTTGTCTGCGTTTAAAATTTTGTAAATACTACAGTATTTTATCAATTTCGATTGACTTATGATTCACAAAAAAAACGCTATCAGTTTTGATATATTCCCCATAGTCAACCATAAAAATAAAGAATTCTAGACTTTGCAATGTTGTGCGAAACCAAGGTCATAACTAATGTTTTCAGCATTACTATGTACATAGTATAAAATGCGATAACTGTTTAAATTAGTAGATATCCACAATCGATAGATGTGTTACTTTTCAATATTTATAATCAGTATATTTAACCCAAAATACTAATAATCTAATCCTAGTTTTCGAGAAGTATAATTCACCTAACAGTAGAGAACAAAAATTGATTGCTCTTCTCAAATTACCAACCTTAAATAAGTAGCAAGATAGGCGATATTTATTTTGACTGGTTCCAGTCCACTGACTATCTATCTTTAAAGATAATTAATAATTCTGTCTCAAAAGTCTCCTATAAATAATTAATTTATAATTAATAGTTCTTATTGAAGATGTATATTTTATCAGCTATAAAAGACTGATTATTTACTATTTTAACGTTGGTTTTTGATTATGCCAATCAGTGACTTGTTCATAAGCGTAACCAACTTGAAATAGTTTCCCCTCTTCTAAAACATTTCCAATTAACTGTAAGCCAATAGGTAAACCATTTTTATCGAAACCACAAGGAATACTCATTCCTGGAAGTCCGGCTAGATTAACAGGAATTGTCGTTAAGTCAGACAAATACATACTCAAGGGATCATCGATTTTTTCGCCTGCCTTAAATGCTGTGGTCGGAGACGTAGGACAAACTAAAACATCAACGGTTCCAAAAGCTTCATTAAAATCCTGTTTAATTAAAGTGCGAACTTTTTGCGCTTTTAAATAAAAAGCATCATAGTAACCGGCAGACAACGCATAGGTTCCAATCATAATGCGTCTTTTAACTTCAGGACCAAAGCCTTTAGCACGGGTTTTAGTGTACATTTCCAACAGGTTTTCTGCTTCTTCTCGAATACCGTATTTAACCGCATCGTAACGAGCTAAATTAGCTGATGCTTCTGAGGGCGCAATAATATAATAGGCAGGTAAACCATAGCGAAAATGAGGACAAGAAACCCTCTTAACTTTTGCTCCCAATGCTTTTAATTGATCAATAGCGCTATTAACAGTTTTAGCAACCACAAGATCTAACCCTTCTTCAAAGGTTTCTTCAATAATACCAACTGTTAACCCTTTTAAACTTTTTTTAAGAAAAGAAGTGTAATCGGGAATAGGAATATTGAGACTGGTAGAATCTTTAGTATCATGTCCTGCGATCGCTCCCAATAAAATCGCTGCATCTTCGACACTTGTTGACAACGGACCGATTTGATCCAAGGATGATCCATAGGCAATTAGCCCAAACCGTGAGACTAGTCCATAAGTCGGTTTCAATCCGACGACGCCGCACAAAGAGGCCGGTTGGCGGATAGAGCCTCCCGTATCCGAGCCTAGGGCAACGACGCACTCATCAGCTGCCACAGCTGCTGCAGACCCGCCAGAGGAACCACCTGGAATCCGTTCGAGATCCCAAGGGTTAGCAGTGACTTGATAACTAGAGTTTTCTGTAGAACTTCCCATGGCAAACTCATCTAAGTTCGTTTTTCCTACCATAATTGCCCCAATTTCCTGCAATTTACGAGTAACAGTAGATTCGTAGGGAGGAATAAAATTTTCTAATATTCTTGAGGCACAAGTGGTAGGAATACCTGCAGTACAAAGATTATCCTTTATACCGATAGGAATGCCTGCTAACAGTCCAATTTCTTCTTTGGCGGCAATTTTTTTATCTACTGCTTGGGCGGTTTCTAAAGCGCGATTGGCGGTGACACAGAGAAAACTCTTCACCTTGGGCTCTACCACCTTGATGCGTTCTAATACTTCTATAGTAATTTCGACAGCAGAACGTTCTTTAGTGATTAATTGTTTATGTAGTTCGCGGATAGATGTCATACAGTATAACCTAATATGCTTTGAATGGGATAACTTAACACTCCAACGGTTCAGATAATACTAGCACTTAATGCTATCATTTTTTAGGCAATAAGTCACTGATAATTGACAATTAAAAGGATAATTTAATTAATAATAAGTATAGATTAATAATTAAGTCTAGATTTTCTAGTCTAGCCGAGTTAATGTCATAACAAACAGTACAGTAATGTTAAATTAGATGACTTTGACTACTATCTGAGAACAAAAAAATTCTATGATAGATGCTACATTTTTTAGCGTGAACTCACCCATAATACTACCCACAATATTTTTTATTTTTAACTTTGTTATTTCATTGTTATTCTTGAAGAGAATACTATATTGTTTTATTTTTTTCTTGAAAAATTAATTGCGAAGTTTTTAGTATATGCTTTTTATATATTCTATAAGTCCGTCATTTTTTTGATAAAAGCAATATTAGTTTCTTTTATTAAAGTTAGCTAATTTGCGTTTTTTATCTGTGTAAAGATGTAATATTTTCACTACTTTTTATTTTTATATATTTAAAATTACCATGGTAAATGGTAACAGAATAAAAATTCTTATCGAACTTATAATCTAGATTTAACTAGTAAATACCAAGTCAATACAATTCAGAGTTAAAAGTAAAAAAAAATAACTAATAGTCCTGACATATAGTCAAATTTTTCTCAAAACTGTTCTAAATTTATCTTTTTTAAGATTGGTATATTTTTGAGAGAACTGGTGATGTTTTATACACCCAATTAATTTAACTTTTGTTTTTTTACTTAAATCTTTTTTATTTTCAAGTAAAACATACTGACTCCTGTTTGATCGCTACATGATTTTTGATTTTTGACTAGCTTCTTAAGCTATTTACCCTCTCATTTAAGTTGTTTTTACAATTATCTCATTGAGTATTAAGTTTTTTGAGTATTAAGTTTTTTCATCACATGAAGCCTATCTATTACTACCTTAGTTTATGAAATTTTATTGAGCAACAACGTTTATATAGAGTTTAGTTGATGCAAAAACTAAGAACAACAAATTAATTAGTTACTAATATTTTTTTAAAATGTTATCAATATTGATATTAATTTTGTTATCATTACTGCCTGCTTTTACTAAAAGTTATAATACTAACCTAGTTTAATGATTAACTAGTTTTAAAATTGGATGTTTGACAGTTACATTTGCGGTTTAATATATTATTAAATAACCAATAGTAACTACGATTTTATATTTAAATTATTCTTTTATCTCTGAGGGATATATTTATTTTCTTAAATTAGTTATTTAACCCAAATGCTAAATATTCTAATCATAGATTAATTAATCTTATATATATTAAACTGCTTCTCCCCCTACCATAACCTCTTTAATCCGTAGACTTGGTCCCCCACAACCAACGGCTAGACCACTTTGTCCTCCTTTACCACAGCCTCCTGATTCATCCCAATAAAAATCATCCCCGATCGCCTCAATATTACCTAGTGTTTTAAACACATTCCCTGATAAAGTCACATCTCTGACAGGCTCAGCTAGCTTTCCATTCCGAATCATCCAAGCTTCCCCTGCACTAAAAGTAAACATCTCCCCATTTGTCATTCCCCCTAACCAATTTTTGGCATAAATCCCCTCTTGAATATCCGTGAATAAATCTTCTACTGGAGTTTCTCCGCGTTCGATCCAAGTGTTTGTCATTCGTACTAAAGGAGGATAATGATAGTTCAAACAACGGGCATTTCCAGTAGGCCGTTCGTTTAATTTTCCGGCGGTTTCCCGTGAATGTAACCGTCCAACCAAAATCCCATTATGAATTAATTGAGTTTTGGTTGCAGGAACTCCTTCATCATCATAAAAATAACTCCCTCTGTGGCCTTGGGGAGCAGCCCCATCAAAAATTTGCAGAATCTCAGGGCCAAATCGTCTCCCCATACTCATCAACTCTAAAAGCTCGGGATTGTCGTATAACATATCCGCTTCAGAAAGGTGGCCAAATGCCTCATGAACAAACAAACCTGTAAGAACAGGGTCGACTACAACTGTATAGTTATTTCCTTTCACAGGAGGCAAAACCAGAGCATTCAGCGCGCGTTGGGCTGCTCCCTGTATCTGTTGCTCCAAACCTATCAAATCTTCATACCCCCGACGAGATCCTATGGTTTCCCGTCCTGTTTGTAAGGTTTCGCCACTTCTAGCCGTAGCTGAAAACCGCATTTCCAAATCTGCCCAAGACTGTTTAATCAATGTACCTTCAGAGGTAGCCAAAAAAATTTTTTGGCTACTATCCTTATAGCTGACTGAGGTAGTCGTAATTTGGTTACTCAAACTGCAGAGGATTGCGTTGTAATGGTCACACAGGGCTTTTTTTTGTGCTAAGGGAATCTGACGAGGATCAGTTCCGGTTAAAGGTAACTGACAGTCAGTCTGGACGGATTCAATGGGAGCTAATTGAGTTTTCTCATCCCCCACCAAACGTGCTGCTGCGACCGCCTCTTCCACTCGCTGGTTTAGAGTTGATAATTCATTAAAGGTGGCAAAACCCCATCCCCCTCTGTAACAGGCTCTGACTTGACCTCCACTGGCAATACCTTCACTCAGAGTGTCTATTTTATTTCCTCGCAATATAATATTTGTCTCTTCAGAGTATTCGACCCGGATTGCTAAAAAATCCACGTTATCGCGGTAACGGGAAATGATTTCTGTTAGTTGATTTTTGTAGGTGCTAATCTCATTCATATAGGCAGTCGTAGCTAGTTTTGATTTACGTTTCTTTTAGTTTAAAGGATAAATGGAGAGTGGAGGACGCGAGGAGAAATAACCTTTTTTTAGAAAAAGTAAAATTCGCGATTTTAAGATGATCATGAGTAAAATTAGTTGCTATTTTACGTTAATTATACTCTTTGTCGTGGAAATATCATGGTAAGTTGTTAATCAATTAATTACTGTCTTAGCCTTCAGTATCAAATTTTTACTACAAAACAGATACAGTTATTGAATACTATTGTCATAACCCTACTTTTTTTTATAAGTATCAATCTCTAACATAACCTTTTTTATGGTTAGTACTTGGAGATTATGACTAACCTTTGAATAACTTTATTCTTTCTGTATGCTGGATACTTTAGATATTCTTTATATAAAGAAATAGGATAGTTAATAGTATATAAGTACTTATTTTTTAAAAAATAAATTACTGTTACTTATTACGCTCAAATTTTATCTTGTGTTAGTAAATGATATATTTTAGCTATTTATACTTAATTAAGATTATTTAAGTAATTTTTATCAAAAAAATTGTTGTATATTTTCTATTGTCACAGAGTTATCCTTAAGAGGTTTAATAAATATCAATCCTCTTAAGGATAACTTAAATGAGTTAAAGTATCTACATACTACTGTCAATTTATTTTTGTGCTAAAGAGTAAATAGATAAGAAAGTAGATTTCATTGCAAATATTAGCTTAAATCTAAATTTGAAGCTAATTGTTTTATGTAGACAATTATTATTTTTTACTCAGGAGTAATAATTTCTGAATCAAATTGGAAAAATTACTTTTTTAAAACACTGATAATATTTTATATTACTACTATCTTATCAGCATAAGATAAATAATATTATTAAACTAATAGTTACGGAAACAAATTAGTTAGGATATTGCCATAGTCTTTAAGTTAGTCCTCCAAAATAAGCTTGCTGTAGCTTAATAATAGAAACAGTTAACGTAATAATAATTATTATGCTAACTTTAGCCTTTTATTTATTATCTTTGATAATTGATTATCTCCCATGTTAACGTAGCTTACGAAGGGGATAGAATCGACACTTATTAAGTTATTAGGATTTATGCATTGAAGCAAAACAGTCTAATATTGTAGAACACTTTCTAGAAGAAGATAACAATGCCATTCTACAAGAACTAAGTACTCATTTGTACAAAAAAATAAGTGTTAAAAGTAATATACCTCCTATGCATTATTTAGTCCAAAAACTTAAATTAACATGAAGAAAATCTTGAATCTCTTGAAAGCTTACAGAAATAGAGGTCTTTCTCGGATAAGGGAATATTTGACTAGACTTGGATCACTTAAATTTTTAGACCTAGTTGTAACTGACAAAATTGAAGTTTATCTAGCCATGGCTCGTTACTGTACTAGAGCAACTAAAGAAAAACGAGCTTACTGGAAAGTTCTAATAGTCGAGGAAAAATACTAGGTTAAGGGGTTGAGTTAAATTTAACTCTACTTTTCGTAGCAATACATCTACTAGATGATTACAAGTTTGCACTTCGTCATAGTCATGACGATCAATAATGGTTCCATCGTGAGCTTTAAAGGTATCAACTTGAGCTTTGATAATCTGAAAGGTTTTTTTATTACAGGAAATATAGGGTAAATAAAAGCGATATTATGAATAATAAAGCGGTTTTTTTCAGAAAACTTGAAAAGTTATAATTGTTAGTTTTTGGTGTTAAACATTAATATTAGTTATTAATTAAAATTCGGATAGCCCCTTTTAATAGCTGATAATTATCCAATGCAGATATTGTTTGGGTAAGCAATTTATATTTCTATATTTAGAGTTAAAGATTAGCAAAATTTACTAATCTTTAACTCTAAATATAGAAATATTAGTTTTATGTCTTATATATAAGACTTGTATATGTACTTGTTTTTTCTGATTTACTAATAACTAAGCCAACAGCTTTAAAAGCTTTTAAATAAAATTAATTCATTGGCAATAGATAAATAGAGATAGTATTTATTCTATCTGTAAACAGAATATCTGAAGAGTCATCATTGTTAAAATTTACACTCTTTAGTAATTTTATAGTTTCATTATTACGACATATTTTAAAGATACTATCTTTTCGTAATTTATCTTCAGGAAGAACATAAATTCAATAAAGCTATTTTTCTTTCTAAACTCGAAAAAAATATTTTTGTTATCGCTTAAAGCGTAAGCATCTGACTGTAAGTATCTGACCATAATACTAACTGCTACTAGATAAATAGTAACTACTTATTGTATTATTTTTTTTAATTTTAATTTTTTTTATTCGGAAACGATAATCATTAAATAATATTTATCTTAAAAAGGTAAATATAGAAGATCTTTGTTTTTTAAATTTTGATAAAACTATAAATATTATCTTTGGAAATTAATCAGTTCTTTTATTCAAAAAATAGTTTTTCATGTATTCCTATAATAAAGTCATGAATAGAAAATAAACATAATTAAATTTAAGTTTCATTAAAAAAAATAGTTAGATTTTCAAGCAATCTCTTAAACGGTGAATTCACTAAAATTAATGTAAATACTTTATCCACATATCTATATTTTTTCTGGCAAAGAATTCCTGATTTAAGTTTTTGGGCTTTCAACACAATTTTATCCCTACTCTGACGGTTATAAAAAGACCATCTTCCCCCTTGTTTCTCAAATCTATGTTATCTCGGATAGGTTTTTCTCGACTTTTAGCTTTCTTTCTTTAGCTAACTTTAAACCATTTAAGTGTTTTATAGAGAAAAAACAGTAAATTCTTTCAACCACTGCTGAGAGGTGAGTTACAACTATTCTTTTAAAATAAGAGCTATAATTCATCTGCCTTAGCTCTCAGTTCACTTGTGATCGTTAAGACCATCTATGCTTCTTATTTTTTATAATCCTAAGTTTTTGGCTGTAAAATTAGCATGACTTCAATTATTCAAAGTATTTCATTGCATCCACTTATTTTATAAGCTCATTCTAAAACTTATAAACTCGTTTACAATCTATGTAATCACTCATCTTTTGCTTATAAATATCATTAGAATGGGGAATTAATTTTAATGCCACTTCGAGGGATAGATTGAAAAGTAATTTTAGTTTTTGCATAGCAAGTTTCTATTTCAATAATTTATTGATGTTTTTTTCTGTAACTTACCTCAGACAGTTTCATTGATTTGAATTTCTAAAATTGTTTCAGGTTTCCACCATCCTGGATAATAATGAGAGTAAACTTTAATTTCAGCCTATTTTTTTACCCTTAATTAAGTCCTATTTCTTTTACTTTATAGATCACCTCCGTATCTAGAGCTAGGAAAATTATTTCTAGTAAGACTCAAATATCAACCCCAAAACGAGACATCATCTCACCTCTTTACCCAGGAACATGCATTTTTAACTCTTTGATATTTCTTATAGAATTAACTTCTGTTTTAAACTATCCCCCATTTGTGCCACCATGTTGCCAAGAGGGAAATTAATCACATTAAAATCAGCACAAAGCCTGTGCATAACTTCGAGTCCGCTCGCATGATACAGCCAAGAACTCTATTGTTGAGAATTTAACCCGAAAGGCATAGACTCCTCAAACCCTAAAACTAGATTGTTGCCTATGTGCCTATGTAATAATGACTTGCTGTAAATCTACATTCAACGGGATCTTTTTGTACCGCATCGGGAACCTATAACCCTGCTACAATTTCTATCCCTACATAGGCAATAGGCAGCAATCGTAAACTGTCTTTTATTATATCCAAAACTCGATTGCGAACTGTTCAAGCTCTCCAAAATTGTATGGAGAGACTTAGTCCAACTTGTAGCAACTTTCACTAAAAACGTAAGCTATTCCTTATTACTTCTCCTAAGCTAGATTGAACATTACAACAATTGAGAATCATAGTAGTGACAGTTTCTAATCCGACATTACTAAATAGAAAATCTGCGTTTCGTTATATATGGATAAAATATTAAGGTTTTTCTGACAGAATTATTCTTTAGTTATAGTTATCTACTGTGTCAAAGTTTATATTAAATTATAAGTCTCCTAACCAGATTAAACGAAAGGTTAGTATCGTCTAGCAACAGGGTTTTGTTGATTAACTTATCCTGAAATTTCTGTTAAAATGGTTTGAACATATAACTCAACTTTTGTTAAAAACACTCTTATGTTTAATTGGTTTTCCCGTCAAGTTGAAACGTCTGCTAAATCTCCAGAATCAAAACCTGTTGAAGAAAAAACTCCTTCTGATTCTTCACAAACCCAAAAACAAATCCCAGAACAAACATCCCAGTCCAGTCAAGAGGATTATTTGACTTGGGCTAAGTTAGCTTATAAAAACATTCAACAGCGCAAGGGAGAGTCTCAATCAGAAAAAACTCCAGAAACGCTTGAAACTGAAGCTGATTTACAACAAGAAAAAACAAAAAAAACTGAGAATTCAAAAACTCCTAAGACTCCAGCCTCAGAAGTCTTTGAGGAATTCGTTCCCATCAAGGTAACTACTACCATTGAAACTCCTAAACCCTCAGCACAAGAAGTTGGGGAAGAACCTGCTTCTATTGAAGAAAAAACTACGCCTGTTTGGATGCATAAATCTGATCGACTAGAAATCCTTAAGGAAACAGCGATAGAGACAGAAAAGGGAGAAGAATCAGGGTTAGCCTTTGATGAAGAATTTGTCTGGTCAGTCAAAGTTCTTGCGGCTCAAGGCCGTGCACCTAAAGATATTTCTGCCGAAGAGATCAGCTGGTTAAAACGACTGCGTCAAGGACTCGGTAAAACCCGTCGAGGGTTAGTTAATAAACTTAAAGCGGTTGTTGGTCAAGGCCCCCTCAACCAGGATGCGGTGACAGAAATTGAAGCTCTGTTGCTACAAGCGGACGTAGGGTTAGAAGCTACTGACCATATTATTACAAGTTTACAAAGTAGACTTCGCGAAGAGACATTACCCCCCGAACAGGCGATTGCCTATCTTAAAGAAATTCTACGCGATATTCTTGATGCTCCCTTAAAACAGATAAAGAATCCAGGGTTTGCTCCTCAAAAAGATACCCTCAATATTTGGTTAATGACAGGGGTTAATGGTGCTGGGAAAACAACCACCATTGGAAAACTCGCCCATTTATCTAAACAATCCGGTTATAGCTGTATAATTGCGGCAGCCGATACTTTTCGAGCAGCAGCCGTGGAACAGGTAAAAGTATGGGGACACAGGAGTAATACTCTAGTAATTGCCAACCCAGGCAAAAATACTGATCCGGCGGCAGTAGTGTTTGACAGCATTGCAGCTGCCCAATCTCGCAAGACAGAACTCTTGTTGGTGGATACGGCAGGACGGTTACAAAATAAAAAGAATCTGATGGAAGAATTGTCTAAAATTAGACGAATTATTGACAAAAAAGCTCCTAATGCCCAAGTTGAAGCTTTACTAGTTCTTGATGCTACTTTAGGACAGAATGGACTACGCCAAGCTGAAGTTTTTTCACAATCAGCTAACTTAACGGGAGTAGTTTTAACTAAGTTAGATGGAACCGCTAAAGGTGGAGTAGCTTTGGCTGTTTCTCAAAAACTTAATTTACCTATTCGTTTTATAAGTGCAGGAGAAGAAATTGAAGACTTACGGCCTTTTTCTAGTTACGAATTTGTTGAAGCTTTACTCAATGCTTAACATCTCCAAAGATTTTAGTCCTTAGATAAGCATTGTTAACATATTTTTGTTGATTGAACTTCAGTAATTACTTGCAAGTTAATTGCCTGTATAAAATATTCCAATAGGATAAATTTCTAAAAAATTACTCATGTTGTTAGAACATATAACTATATACAATTATACAATTGCAAGATTAATAGTGTTTCTAATTTTAATTTTTTTAAAAAAAGTCATAAACTATTAACAGTTAATAATAGATTAAACAATAAAACTACACACAGGATTGGCAATGTGGTTCTCTTTATTAAGAAAATTTTAATGATAACAGAATACTTTTTCTAGTAGCATTGCTTTCGATCTGATTTAAAAAGGTAAAATTAAGAATCAAGCTGATGTAATGTATCAATTTGATTCTGGATTATATTCAGATAGTTTTATTTCCTGGATATACAAAATATAAAAAAATAAAACCTTTATTAAAATTGCTAGTCCTGATACTTATATAGAAATTCCTGTTAATAAACAGGGTTTATTAACAGGAATTAAGACAATTTATATCTCTGTAATATTGACTATTTTTGTAATATAGTCAATATTGATAATTCTAGCGAACTGGTAATATAAAATTGAATAGTAAATTGTCAAGTCAATTAATTTTGTAGTTTAAAATAAACTTTATTTTAAACTACAAAAACTCTCCTTTTAATCAACTTCAATTTATTATTAGTACTTTTTCTCGTTCCCAAAGTTGTCCCTTAGTAAAGATAGACAATAAATTCTTTAATCCAACTTCTAGCCTAATTCTTTCACCTTTATATTGCTACAATAAATAAGTTTTTTGACACTGATTAGTTAAGTTTAATAGTCCTAATATTCAGTCTTAATTTTTATTAAAAATTTTAAAAAAGTTTAAAGGACAAAAAAACACACATTTAGAGGCCGAAATAGATATATGTTATTTCAATTTTTCTGAGTAGGATAGAACTATAAATAGTCATATATTTATACATTGATCAAACTATTTACAAAAGAAACTTTATGGCATTAAGTACCAAAAGTAAATACAAAATAATTAAGTTTAATTTATTCTGACAATCGACCTTTCCAAGGAGTAGTAGAAAATATTAATTACAAAATTAAATTGATTATACAGATAAGCTTATGGCTGAACTAACTTTGATACTCTTAGAAGAGTTTTATTAAGCTAGTATTTCTCCATATGAACTTATTGCATCTAATTTAGGAGAGCTTTATTGACTAGTATCTTCTGAGTCAAAGTGAAAAGTTAGAGTTAAAAAATCAAGGCAACCATTGAGGATGAAATCCGATTAGAGGTAATTCTTTCAGTTCCACTTGAGTATTCGAAGTATTCTGTATTGGTGGAATCAGTAGCCATAATTGTCCACCGATAATTGCTTCTCCTGAATTACTAGTTAATTTATTATTAAAAAGGGGATTGTCACTAGTTATAACCTGATCAAATACAAGAGCTAAACCGTCGGGAGATAAACTAATTTTTATGTCCTGATTACCGGATAAAGTTGCCAAAGGTACCATCGCTCCTTTTTTAAGATCAAACTTAGCAAAATAAGGTTGTTCTTTATATTCGTTAGTATTTACCAATTCGGTTAGTAAACAATAAAGAATAGTTCCCTTTAAATTAAACTGACAATCAATAATAGATCCTTGAGTTGTTAGGAGTTCTTTTTGTACCCCTTGATTATTCACATAAAAAAGTGATCTCATGTAACGCAAATTAGCATCATCTGTATTAAAATCTACCATAGCTGCCGCTGAACCATTAGGAGCAAAATTGAGTAATTGACCGAATTTTGGTAAAAAATCCAAGGGTTCAGCTCGAGGTTCTAAGGGTAAAATTCCAATTCCTTCTCCTCTAGCTACTGCTAACGTTTGACTATCAGGAGTAATGGAAAACTCCCCCCCCGTTACTTTTAACCGTTCCGGTTTGTCCCCAGATTTCAGCATCCATAGGTCGAAATCTGCCGGATTGTGGCGGTTAATTCGTTGTATTACAATGATTTTGCCATTATCTGACAAATCAAATTGGTTATTTTGATAGTCTTCATTATCAAGTATCAGTTCTATTTTCCCTGGTTGGTTAGCCTTGGGGTTGTCCACCCCATTATCAACTCCTGTTGTCACCTTATACAGTTGCAATTCTCGTAATCCCTCAATTCCTCGCCCTTGAGGTGCAGCAGAAAAGAGGATGTGGTTACCTTGTGGATAAAATTCAAAGTCAATGACAACTAGCTCTCCAGGAGTCAGAATTCGCTTATTCTGTCGAGTTAAATTATAAAAAATTAGTCTTCCTTCTTCTTCCCCTTGAGTTCCAATGTAAGCTAAAGCGCGATCGCGACTTTCAAACTCTCCCAGAAATGGTTCCATTACTTCCCCCGGTTGTCCTTGTTGTCTAAACCGTTCCCTGGCTCCAGAAAGATGGATTTGATAGGTTTGTCCGTAAGGAACTGGATTTTTTAAGGTGTAAGCCAGTCGTCGTCCAGCCCAACTAAATTTACCAGGAACAGGAGGATCAATCACTAAATTCTTTTCGACACTAACGGTATCCATCGGACGATCAAAGGTTAAAATAAATGCTCGATCTTTTGCCCCAATCTGCTTATCTTGCCATGTCAAACTTTTTACTCGAGGTCCTTTTCTTAAAAAACATTGACTTCCACAGTTTTTTTCTCCTATGACAGAACCTCCAATTACAAACATTAAAGCTGCCATTATAAATAAAGAAATTTTGTCAATAGGTCGCAATGCTAGCTTCTTCATAAGAACATGGTCAAACAACAATTAACTTCTTCTCAAAAAAATTGTAATTCAGTTTAATATTCATAAGGAGAATCAGGAGTTGGAATGGTCTTAATAGACGTAGCTTCTAACACCAATTGACGTTTTTCTGTAGGGGTCTCTTTCATGGTTTGCGTATCAACTTTGAGAGTTTCTGTCATCATTAGTGCTTCTACTTCTAACCAAGTATCAGGAGGATAAGCACTACGATCACCCTCTAATTTTAAAGGCAACCCTACCGGATAAGCATCTACTGCACAACAAGTAATAATAAAACGACTTAGAAAAATATAATTGTTAGGTAGAATGGGGGAGTGAACTACAAATCCTGTGACTTTGGCCTTTTGTCCTTCATAGGCATCAGGTTCAGGATAAGCATTCAAGGTACGAATCCATTCTATGAGAGATCTTTCCTCTGGTTTCAAAGTAGCTCTAAAGGTTTGGGTTGGGGTTTGGGTAATGGGTAAAGACTCAGAAATTCCCCTTTGTAGTGCCATTTGACTGTTGAAAATGGTTGGAGGAATCACCAGTCCAGCGATCGCTGTAACAATTAACAAACCACTGCTCCACCCAGGGGGAAATAAAGTAATATGTTGAACGGACTCAAAATCTACTAAATTAGTGGTTTTTATGCGTGTATTTTTGATTAATTGCGAGGTTTTGAGCCCAGTTAGCACCAAGAGAATAATGCTGGTGACAAAAACCAGCCAAAAGTAATTAGGGTGAATCAATAACTTTAACTGACCAGTTACCCAATATTTAAACAATAAAATTGCCCAAGACAGTAAGGCTAAAACATCTAACCCTGGTAGAAGACATTTTAGGAAAGATTGTAATTTTGAAAGAAAAGTCATTATTATAATTTAGTATTACCTGATTAGGCACTGCTTTTATTTTAGAAGAAATAACTATGATATAAGGCTAGGATAAAGGTTAATTGAGCAATTAAGACAAATAAATAAATCAACATTCTGGGTTTAAAGATTGAAAGCATCAAGCCAATTGCTTTAATATCAATCATGGGGCCAAAGACCAAAAACGCTAGCAAAGAACTTGTCGTAAAGGTGGACGCAAAGGAAAGGGCAAAAAAGGAATCTACTGTTGAACAAATAGACACAATTGCCGCTAAGAGCATCATAGCTATGATAGAACTAATGGTTCCTCGACCTAAGTTAAGAATAATTTCACGGGGAACAAAGACCTGTAAACAAGCAGCAATCGCACTCCCTAAAATCAACATTCCTCCCAATTCTCTTAATTCTTGTATGACATTATCCAAAACTAATTTAAGTCGTTGGTTTGAGTTTGGAGTCAGGTTTGTGGATAAGGGAATAGCAGAAGCAGCCATTCCCTCGATTGATAGAGGTCTTCCTGGTTTATCAAGTAAAAAAGTTCCTGACTGCAGTAGTGTTGGGCCATCTTGACGAAAACCTTCTTGAGTTAACAAATTTCTTTTACTTGTCTGATGGCGTAATCGAGTAACTCGTTGGGCTAAAAATGGTTGCAACAGAGGACGGGAATCTTTTTCGACGCTGAAAACACAGCCCATGATCACAGCAATGGTTAAGGAAAATACAATCCGAAAAACGACAATTTCTGGTTGTGCCCGAAAAGCTACCCAGGTTGACCAAACAACAACAGGGTTAATGGTCGGGGCAGCTAATAAAAAACTAATAGCTGCCGAGGTAGGTATTCCCTGCATCAACAGTCGTCGCGCTACTGGAACGTTTCCACATTCACACACAGGAAATAAAAAACCAATACAACTGCCGGCTAATGCTCCTAAAAAAGGGTTTTTAGGCAATGTTTCGATTAATTTTTCCTTATCAATCAATAGCAGTAGACTACTTGATAATAATACCCCTAATAAAAGAAAGGGAAAAGCTTCTATCAGCAGGCTAAGAAATAATGTGAAGGCGTTATACAGTTGACCCATTATCAGTGATTTGAGGATTTTTTTAGGCTTAACTTATCCTAAACCTTAACGGATATCAGTACCTCTACAAAAATTAAAGTTACTACAATTTTAAAATTATCTCCCTTCGGCAGAGGAAACTTCAGATCAGGCAACGGATAATAGTAAAAATTTGACTTATGATTAGAATCTATTGGAACTATTTCCTTTCCTTTCCCAACCGATGGGTTTAAGATCTCTGTCTCTTGGGAACAAGCATTTACAGTGGGTTAACCCCCCCGGTGCAAGCCTTTCAGCACTCTCTGTTGTCTGTTCCCTTGATTAATTGATTATGGAAACCTGTACCGCACAAATTCACAGTTTAATGTTGGTAAAATATTAATCCCCTACATTCTTTCCCTCATCGAGGCCGCCCGTAATAGCATAATAGGATTTAAGGGAGAAAAGCGGGTTAAATTACCGGCGGAGACAGAACGGGAAACTTGTAGGTTTAATAGCTGATAATCCCAGGATCTTTTCTTAAACCAGTCTATAGCAATGGCTAAGTTTTCCAATGTTGCTAATACCATGACTAAGATTCCACCCTCAGCCAACTTATCTTTACAGACTTCTAAAATTGGAATAATGTCTCCCCCACTTCCTCCCATAAAAATGCGATGCGGTCGGGGTAAATTAGCTAAAATATCTGGGGCTTTTCCATGAATGGGAACAACATTAAAAGCTTTAAGACGCTGGCGATTTTTTTGAATCAATGCAATTCCGACTGCTGTTTTTTCTAGAGCATAGATCTTAGAATTAGGACATAATCTAGCAATTTCAACGGATACAGACCCTGTTCCTGCACCAACATCCCAAACAATTTGTTTATTCTGTAAGGATAATTCTCCCAGAATGCTAATGCGAATTTCTCGTTTTGTAATCAATCCTGGTCTATCTTTAAAAGTAGAAAATACATGATCCGGCAAGCCGAATAAAGGTAATTCATTAAAATCAATTTCTAAAAAGTTATTTAAAGGCTTTCGTAAAACAACAACAATATTAAGAGATGCAAATACATCAGGATTTTTTTCTGCCAATTCCTTAGCAGAGAAAGACTGTATCTTTTCAGTATAATCTCCTAAATTTTCACAAACCCAAAATTCATAATGATAAGGTAAATTAAAACTAAGATAAAGACGAGCAATTACTGATGGATTATTGTTGTAATCTGTCAAAATAGCAATCTTGTCGACTCCTTGTTTAAATAGGGGAATTAAGTTATCTATCTCTCGACCGTGACCACTAATAATTTTAGTGTCTTGCCAGGGAATTTTTAGGCGATTAAATACCAATTGTATACTACTTATATGGGGATAAAACTTTAAATCTTTTACGGGAAAATACTCTACTAATAATCGTCCAAAACCAAAAAAAAATGGATCTCCACTAACTAAGATAACAATATAATTGTGATTGTCTTTTTCCTTATTAATCTTTTCGATAGCTTCAAGTAAGTCCTTTATAACTATAATTTCAGCAGTATGGTTAGGAAAGTAGCTTAAGTGCCGTTTACTTCCAACTAGTAATGTAGCTTTATTTACAATTTCTTGGACTGGTTTAGTTAGTCCTATTGCTCCATCTAAACCAATTCCTATTACTTTAATCATAATCAAATCAAAAAGTATGGGTCATCTATTTATTGACTATTTTGTTGATATGCCAATATCAATAAAGTATTGAGAATAGCAGAAGCAACTGTTGATCCTCCTTTACGACCTTCAACTCTAATCTGAGGAATGCTAGTTTTAGCTAATATTTCTTTTGAGTGAATTACAGAAACAAAACCTACAGGGCAACCAATAATCAAGGTTGGTTTAACTTTAGAAGTGATCAACTCTTTACACAAAGCGATTAAAGCAGTGGGGGCATTTCCAATTACATAAATAGCTTGAGGATATTGGTTAAAACAATTTAATAATCCAGTTTCGGTACGAGTTTTTCCAGGTAGGGCATCGTTGACTTGTTCTATAGCAGCAATAATAGGATTTTGAAACGTTTTATTAACTAAAGTAGAGATTCCTTGTTTAACCATTGTAACATCAGTTACAATCACCCTTTTTTCGGGCAAGGATTTCATGGCTTGAGTAATTGCATCAGGACTAAATTTAAGTAAATCAATAAAATCAAAATCTGCCGTAGAATGGATAACACGACGAGCGATTGCGTATTCAAATTCATTAAGGCTATGATCTCCAATTTCACGATCAATAATCGCAAAACTTTCTTCAACAATTGGATGATTAAATTGTTGACTCATTTTTAACAAAAACCTCCATCAAAGAATAGGTAATAAGAAATTTATTGTAAATTGTTTAGGAGTTCTATCGAATAGAACCATTATGGATAGATTGCTCAAAAGACTACTAGAAAAGACTTGATGAATATCTATAAAAGAAAGAAAAATCCGTTTCTCTGATACTGATACTACCGGAGAGTTCATTTTATTTTCTTATTATCTATCTGTTATTAAGCTTATAAAGAAAGTATCCCTGGAAGCAGCTAAAATAGACCTTAAAAGGTTGGTGAGTAACGAGGAAATAGCTTCGATGTCTGTTTTGGGGTTATCTCATCACCGTTGCCTTGATGACTATTCTCTTAATGGAAACGGAGTTTGAGATTATTTATGATGTTTCCGTGTTTTCTACTCCTAATACCTATGTTGCTATGGCTAAAACTAAGTATATTGCTATTAAAACTCTCACAATACAGAGAACTTCTCTATATGCATCCATGACACAATAGTTGAAGCTAACTAACTACTGAACAGGAATAGTTTTTAACGTTCTTTAAGCCGTACGGTTGCGTTAAGTCGGTTCATCGCTGTAGATATAATCAAATTAAAAACTAGATAAGTTACCATAACGACCAACAACATTTCTACTGCCTTTCCAGTTTGGTTAGAAACAGTATTAGCAACAGCATAAATATCATTGTAGCCAATAGCAACCGCTAAACTAGAATTTTTAGCTAAATTAAGAAATTCACTCGTTAATGGCGGAATCATAACTCGTAATGCTTGGGGAAAAATTACTAAACGCATTACTAAACTTGGGTTAAACCCTAATGCTTTAGCTGCCTCCCATTGTCCTGTAGACACTGATTGAATCCCGGACCTAACGATCTCAGCAATAAAGGCTGCCGTATAAAAAGTTAATCCCAATAACAATGTAGTAAATTCAGGGGACAAATTTAATCCCCCTTGAATGAGATTAATGTCACTGTTATATCGAGGCAATTGCCAATTAATGCCAAAGATAAAGGTTAATGAAACAAGGATTAATATCCCTAGCAGTAGTCCTTGGTAAGTTCGTTCTTTTTTTCCAAATTTAACTATAATTTGATTTCGCTTACGCCAAACTAATCCAGCTAAAAAACTATTAAAGACAATAAATACCAGAACTAAGAAAGTTTGTAAATTGCCTAAAGGACGAGGAAGATAAATTCCTTGATTAGAAAAGAAAATTAACCCCCAAAAACTACCAGGCTCATAAATTTTAGGAAATTTTAAAAAAACGGCAAAATACCAAAAAAATAATTGTAATAGTAAAGGAGTGTTTCGTAAAGTTTCTACGTAAATTGAAGCCATTTTACGGACTAACCAATTATCAGAGATTCTTCCTAATCCGACAGTAATACCGACAATAAAAGCTAAAATAATACCACTGATCATTACTCTTAGAGAATTGAGTAACCCTACTAAAATTGCCCTGCCGTAGGAATCAGTAGAACTATAGGGAATCAAAGAGTCAGAAATACTAAAAGATGCCGTTCGATCAGAATCAATTAAAAAAAATAATCCAAAATTTAATCCTAATCGTTTAAAATTGTTAATTAAATTATTACCCAAAGTCAGTATAGTTAGTCCTATTATTAGGACAATAAATACCTGAAATAAAGTTTTAAGAAAACGAGAGTCTCGCCATAAAGGTATTTTTTCTTTGTCAATCATCTTAGTTAGTGATTAGTAATTAATAGTGAATAGTTTTAAAGTTACTAGTAGCTTTCAAACATAGTACTTCATACTTAGGAAGTTAACAGTAAAACAGCTTTGACATCAGCTATTAAGTATTGACCCTTAACTATACACAACACCTTATCGAAACGGTGGAGAATAAAGCAAACCGCCATCAGTCCAAAGTTTATTAAGTCCTCGATCTAATTTCAATGGTTTACCAATGTTTCGTTCATAAATTTCGCTGTAATTCCCTACATGCTTAATAATACGGAAAGCAAAATTATTAGGTAATCCCATATCCTCACCTAATTTATCATCCAACCCTAAAAACCTTCTAATATTAGGGTCTTCACTAGATTCAAAGGTTCCTATATTTTCGGACATAATGCCAAATTCCTCTGCTTGCATAGTAGCGAAAGTAATCCATTTCACTGCATCAAACCAATTGGAATCTCCATCGGCGACAACTGGACTAAGTGGTTCTTTAGACATAAAAACCCCTAGCATAACATGATTATCCTTTTGAGGGAAAACAGAACGACGGGCTACTAGTTGAGACAGATCTGAAGTAACCGCCTCGCAGCGACCTTCTTGATAGGCGGCATAAAGAGCGTCCACATCATCAGAAATAACGGAATTATAGTTTTCTACTCCCCGTTTACGCATCTGATCAGCTAAATTCTGTTCTGTAGTAGTTCCGGCTAAAACACAAATTGATTTAGCTTCCAAATCTTCTAATTTAGTTGCCCCACTTGCTTTAGTCACCATGATTCCTTGACCATCATAAAAAACTATAGGGGCAAATGCCACACCTACTGAGGTATCTCGACTCACTGTCCAGCTGGTATTGCGATTGAGAACATCTACTTCCCCTGCCTGGACAGCCGTAAAGCGCTCTTGTGCGCTAAGCTTACGGTATTCAACTTTGGAAGGATCATCAAACAAAGCTGCTGCGATCGCTCGACAGATGTCTACATCCAAACCAGAATATTGCCCATTTTCATCGACAAAGCTAAACCCTGGAACTTCTCCATTGACTCCACAGATTAGGTTTCCTCGTTCTTTAACCATTGCTAGACGACTTCTATTAGGATCTGTTTTTCCTTTCTCGGTAGTGGTTTGAGTAAGCCTTTGATTGTCTCCACAAGCAGTTAAGGGAACCACTGAACATAAAGTTGCCAAAACTAAGGACAGCCATTTAGCCATAAACCAGGTTTGCTTAGACATTTTTTACTTCTAAGATTGATGTTATATATCGATATTAAATTATCGCTTAAAAAGATTTAAAAAAACCTTCAGCTTTTTGCTAAATCAGATTTAGAGTAATTCAACGGTAATGTCACAGTAAGGATTGTTCTTTGACTCAAGCTACTTTTTCTGGTGATCTGTCTTTGATAATTTTTGACAATCGCTTCAACAATAAGTAATCCTAAACTAGATTCTCTTGAATTTCGATGAATATGGGACCGGTTAAGACGATAGAAACGGTCAAATAGATGAGTTACAATGATTTTAGGATGCCTTTACTATAGCAACTTGTAGGCGAACAAGGCGGTCGCGCTTGATTGATTGTGGTCTCACTTTTATTGATGCTTTGGTTTTCTTGACGTTGGTCATATCTTTTTTTTTATCTAAGTTGCGCTAAAAATAAAAGATCACTGACCATATTTCCTAACTGTTGAGTCAAGCATCCTACTACTTTAAGCTGTCGCTGTGATTTGCTTCAAAATAAGCTAAGGTCATCTTTACATTAGTTCGAATGGTGGCGATGGGGCTTCTCAAGTTATGAGACACATCGACAGCAGGTTAAAATCATTCAGTACTTTAGGTAAGATTTCCTGATGGGGCTTACAGCCAGTCTTAACAGAAACTTAAATAATAGTCTCTGCAATCATAATCGATACCTAATTACCGGATGGCTTTAATAACCTCAAACTAGGAATAGTTGACCGTTAGATATCCTAAGACATAGCGATCACGATTAGTCTTTTAAGTAATTTCTTCTGAAGATGCGAGCTCCTCCCATACGTGTTTCAGGGAACTGTCAATACAGTCTATTAGTGTAAATTCTAACGCAGAAAAAGACTCCTGTTGCAAACAGTAATAACAGGATGGCTTTCACAACAGTATGTTTCAGCTTGCTAAACGAGTGCTTTTCTTTTTATATTTTTAAATAATTAAACAGACGTGTACCTCTTAGTCTAGCTGCGACAAAATCACAATAAAAAAGCTAATTTTCTAACTTTACAAAGTATTTAAGAATTTAAGTGCTTGACCTTTTAATAGTTTCAAAACTCATTAGCTCCTAATTTATTAAACTCGGTTTAGAAGAGTTCTATTTAGCTAATTAGGGATTGGGAATCAAAGTTCATTCTTTTTAAAAAAATGAAATTATTTCTCTATTTTTCTTGCTGGATCTTAACCATAGCATTTTGTATTTGTTGTTTTAAAGTTTTGTCTCCTTGTGCTTTTTGGGTCATTATATTAAACTTACTAGCGGTTAATCCACCTTCTTTAGCAATAGTTTTAGAACTATTACAAAAATCAACTGCGATTTTTTGTACTTCGCTAGGTAACTTTCTAAAACTCTTAGGGCTATTGCAAGCAATTTCTGGGGGTAAATCATCAATAATATCTTCAATTTTTTGATATGCGATTTGACGCTGAGATTCTATAGTTAACACAGTTCTAGCATAATTAACAATATCGGTATCAGTGATCTCCGAAGTTGACGACGGATCTTGTCGAGAAAAGGTAGGGACAATATTACATCCGTGGAGGATACCGATAAGTGCTAGTAAACTAGCCATTAAAGAACGAGTCAATGTTCTGTTCAAATTCAATAGGGAACAGTGAATAAACACCATGCGCGCTAACCGTCAAGTATATAATACTATTGAAATCTCCGCCCGAGTTTCTTCTTTTTCTGAATTATCTGAATTATTTTAAGCATTATAAGTTCCTGTGATCTCCAAGGGGAACTTAGACTACATTGTTCATAATTTCTCCTGTCCCTAGCAATCTGTGTGATTCTCAATTATTTATCCTTTTCTATGACTTACTTAAATAATCCTGCTTCGACAACTTTTACCAACATTCAAGAGACTTCATTTATCCATATTCCTGTTTTATCGCAAGAAGTCATTGCTGGATTAAAAATTCGTCCGGAAGGACATTATTTAGACGCAACAGTGGGAAGTGGTGGACATAGTCTCTTAATTTTAAATGCCTTTCGAGATGTACGGATAACTGGTATTGATCGCGATCAACAGGCGATTGCAGCAGCTACTGGCAAGTTAGAAAAATTTGGTCGAGAACGAGTTCGGTTGTGGCAAGGAAATTTTGCTGATTATCCAGGAAAAAAAGCAGAGTTTTCGGGTATTATCACCGACTTGGGGGTCAGTTCTCCCCAATTTGATCTTCCTGAACGGGGGTTTAGTTTTCGTCATGAAGCTTCTCTGGATATGCGGATGGATCAAAACCAGTTTCTGACGGCGGCTAAAATTATTAATCATTGGGACGAAAAGTCTCTAGTTGAACTTTTTTTTCATTATGGAGAAGAACGGCGATCACGACTTATTGCTAGGCGCATCGTACAGCAAAGGCCATTTCGTACAACTACCCAACTAGCCCAGGCTATTGCTGACACAGTTCCTCCTAAATATCGTTATGGACGTATTCATCCCGCTACTCGTGTTTTTCAAGCATTACGAATTGCAGTGAATGAGGAACTTGTGTCTTTAGAAAGATTTTTAGATCGGGCTCCCCAGTGGCTAAAACCTGGAGGACGGTTCGGAATCATTAGTTTTCATAGTCTCGAAGATCGTATTGTAAAGCATCGTTTTCGTGACTCTTCAACGTTGATAGTAGTTACTAAAAAACCAATTACTTCTCAACCTCAAGAGAAAGCTAGAAATCACCGTTCTCGTTCAGCTAAACTCCGATTTTCTGAACGGATGAAAGATTTAGAAGATGGAAAAAAAGATTAAGCTGTTCGTTATCTGAACTTATAATTTTGACTGTGAGAAAGATTTTGTCCTTAAATCTCCAATAAACGATTCAAATACATAACAGCTTAATCATTAACTACTCATCAAGAGATTTATCTTTAACTCCGCGAACAATACGGGAAAATTCATTTTTTTCATCAATGGTAATTCGAGTAGGAGAACCACTGATAATGCCTTCGTAATTACGAAATGAACCCTGAATTCTTGGACCACCTTGATCAATAATGTATTCTCGAATCCCTTTATCATGCCAGGACCCTCGCATTTTAAAGACATTAATTGCTCTAGACATTTCCCCTCTAATTTCTACATATTGCAGCATGAGAATAGTATCAGTAATGGTAGAAATATGAGATTCTGTAATAGAATGAGAACCCATAAATTGATCAGTTGTGTTGGTAAAAAACCCTGTGATCTCTTCTTGTTTCGCGTAACCTGTTACCCCAATCACAAACTGACGAAAGGCGTTATTAGTAACTCCTCTTGCTAATGCTGAGAGAGAATCAATGGCAATTCGTGACGGTTTAAATTCAGAAATTTCTGATTTAATGATCTGTAGATGATCCTCTAATCCAGCAGATTCTGGATAGCTACATAATAATTTTAGTAATCCCTTCTGTTCCATTTCTTCAAAATCAATTCCCCAGGAAAAAGCATTCCGAGATAGTTGGGCACGTGACTCTTCGTAAGCAAATAAAATTGACCTTTCTCCTTGACGACAACCTTCTTCCAAAAACTTACTTACCAGCAAAGTTTTACCAGTTCCTGTTGCTCCAGTTGCCAGAATAATTGAGTCTTTAAAAAAGCCTCCTCCACACATTTCATCAAGAGTTTTAATGCCCGAAGAAGCTCGAGCATTTGAAGAACGCTGAGTAAGTCGCATAGCTCCTAACGGAAAAATATTAATTCCATCATTAGTAATGGTGAAAGGATACTCTCCTTTCATATGGGTTGTCCCGCGCAATTTAAGGATTTCGGCTGTTCTTCGACGACGTTCTCCTTCTAAAACATTTCGTAAAATGACCACATTATCAGAAACGAATTCTTCTACCCCAAAACGAGCGATCTGCCCGTATTCCTCCACCCGTTCTGTAGTCATAATTGAAGTAACCCCTAGAAGTTTTAACCGTGCTACCAAACGGAAAATCTCTCGACGTACCACGGAGGCTGCATCGTATTGTTGAAAAACTGCCGTTACTGAGTCGATAGAAACAAGTTTTGCTTTATACTTATGAATTGCATACTGAATGCGTTCAATTAGGGCCGATAAATCAAAACTTCCTACTACTTCTTGTCCATCAGGATCAGGTGAAGCATCAAGAATAAATAGTTGACCCTTATCAATAATTTCTTGTAAATCCCAACCAAAACTATAGGCATTTTGAATAACGTCTGCCGGCGATTCCTCAAAGGTTACAAATAATCCCGGATAATCAAAATATTTAATCCCATGATATAGAAATTGAATTGCTAGTAAAGTTTTACCAGTTCCTGATGTTCCACTCACCAAGGTAGTTCTTCCAATAGGAAGTCCGCCATGGCTAATTTCATCAAACCCTTCAATCATAGTCCGAATCTTACGGACTCCTTTGGGAGGTAGTTTTTCTGATGTTTGCCCGTTAGGAAGCGGTTCATTCATTGTTGATTTATTGACTCTTCTTATTAAAGATTAACGATAACTTAAGTTAAGATGTAAAGATATGCAAGTTTGTCTTAATATATTAGCAAACAACATGGATATTCTTTTTACGAATTATCTTCTCTTTCTTTGATTTCTTCATAAAGAAGATCTAAGCCAATAAGAACTTTTTCTCTATCTGAAAGATCTCCTATGATCTTACGAACAGGGGGGGGTAGAATTTTAGCTAAGGTTGGGGTTGCTAAAATCTTATCTTCCTCAGCTAATCGAGGGTTTTTTAGAACATCAATAACTTTGAGGGCATAAACTCCTCTAAATTCATCCTCGAGAATATTTTTGAGCATTTTTAAAGCTTTGACAGAGTTAGTGGTATTGCCTGCCACATAAAGCTTAAGAACATAAGTTTTTTTGAAGTTTATCATCGGCTAAAGATCAGAATATTTTGAGATCAAGAATATTGTTTAAAAATATTTTTTGGTCTTTCGTAGCCCAGCTGCGATAAAACCATAATTAACAAAAGCTTAAAGTTTTATTTGACAAGGCTTCCAAGACTTAAAAAACTTTTTTTTAACAAAAAGCAGAGTTTTTATTGTCACACAATGCAGTCAAAATAAAAGTTTCAGAAGTTATTAGCAACTAATTTATCATACTTAATCTGGAAGAGCCAATTTTTTTATTTATCACAAAGTTTAGGATAGCAACAATGCCTTAATTTGTTTTGTAAAATAAATCAAACATAAAGATTTTCCCTGGGAACTGAGCGGCGATACATTTCTCCCAGATGCGCCAAAATATCAATGATAGTTAAGCGGTAATCTAAAAGAATTTCATCACTGCGGCCTTCTATTTTAAGCTGCTGAGAAAATTCATCGATTAACTCCATATGAATTTCTAAAACTTTAGAAATTGCAATATCAGAAAAAAAAGCTTTATTTACAAATTGATCAATAAATTGGTTAATTTCAGTCTCATTACTAAAGTAATTAAGAATAATTTTTCGATATTCTTCAGTTAAATGCTTTATAAGTTCTTCTTGTTGCGTTTCAGAAAAATTTCGAAAAAAATGTCTGGGGTTTCTCTTATAAAACACCCCTAAATAGCCCAGTCTTTCCTTAAGCTTTTCTGCCAACCGACGTTGTTGCAAGAGCAGAAAACTTAACTGTTTATCAGAAACCAAGACTTCGGGCAAGGAAACTGGACTTTTCACTAAAGAACAACTTGGCCCCAAACGTAAAAACTGTGCAATGGCTAGCTCAAGAGATTTCTCAATATTATCCAAGGTAGTCACTGGCTGTCTTACCTCCGCACTATGATAGAGGCACGTTAGGGCTCCAACTGTTTCTGGCAGAGCCTCTGGATCTAACTCTGGTTCAATAATAACCACCGGAAGTATGGTTCCTTGCTCGTAAAGTTGATTAAATAAAGGGGAGACTGTAGTATCTCGGAAAATAACTAGACAGTCAATTTGCACGTCATGACTGTTTACTAAGTTGAGCAGCTCCTGAGAAGAGTCAACTAGTTGAATAGAGTAGGATTTACCGCTCAGAATATTCGTCAAATTCTTGGCAATGCGGTGATCTCTGATATAGAGAAAAATTGATAATCTAGATTGCAAGGTTTTAATATTAAGAACTAGGTCACTAGAGAATTATTAAAGAACAAACTGAAGAGTATCAGCAACTCCTTCCCATAAAAGTTAACACAAATACTTTCAGATCAGATAATTCAGGGTCTTGGACTAAACTTTCTCAAGAAAAATCAAGCACTCACTTACAAGTTTACTATTATCAATTCTTCGTGATCAAGATAGCGCTACATTTTATAGCAGGTAAGCTTAAATAAGCCTACTACTAAAAAATAGTTAAAGAATAATAGTTGCTAGATACTAACTTAGCCTAAAAATTAGTTAAAAAAATTTAAAAATCAAGAACTTTGAGAGTTAACTGGCGATAAACAAATACTCCCAAACGAGGACAAGAACCCAAGTTTTATATGTAAATGTAAAAAACAAAGCCAAAATAATTGCAGAATAGGTAAGATATT
The DNA here is from genome assembly GCF_029919255.1 of cyanobacterium endosymbiont of Epithemia clementina EcSB. Classification (GTDB taxonomy): domain Bacteria; phylum Cyanobacteriota; class Cyanobacteriia; order Cyanobacteriales; family Microcystaceae; genus Rippkaea. The sequence goes on from NZ_CP123991.1 coordinate 489,765, forward strand.
TGAATAATCCAATCATAAATTATCTTTATGATTGGATTATTCAAGTAAAGGAAAGAAAAGATCAAATCTATTGAATAGCCTTTATAAAAGGATGAACGTACTTTCTAATAACCAAGAATCATCTTTCTTCTTTTTTTTAAAAAAAAGTTCAATAAACTCTTAGAATCATTCGTTATTTTTTAAAATTTAGGATCGAATAAAACTTGAAAAATAAAAATAAATCTTCAGTATTTAGTTTTTTAAAATGAATATAATTGTAGAGAATAGTTGATTTTTTTAAAATAAGTACTACGATAGCGATCAAAATATTTTGTGTTTAACTCTAATTTTTTTTAAAAAAAAGAAATAAAAAAATACTTGAGCAAAAAATATTATATTATTTTATGTAGAGAGAAAATAATATAATATTTAATTCTTATAAAAACAAGTTTTACTAGTAATTAAGTAATTGTATAAATATCTTTTAAAAAGTTAAATGTGCTTTTTATCCATGAGTTTGCGAGAAATTTTTTTATTTTTTACTTGTTGAAATTAACTTAAATGTTAAGAACAATTATAGAAATAATTGTTGAATATAAATCTGCCTAAACATGAAATATTTTTAACTGAGTTTGATAAATTAGTAGCTAACGACTTTCAAGACTCTCATTTCAACTGTATTGAACAAGTTCAAAAACTGAATTTTTATAGAGCTCAAGTTTGTAAAAGCTATGAAGTCTTGCTTTGCAAGACTTCATAGCTGGTTTAGATAAGCCATAAGTTTTTGTACTAAAAAATTTTTGTAAACTTATTCTAAGAATTGTAATCATTTGTAATTTCTAAGTCTTTAAAGACTACTAATCAAGGCAAGATTTAAAATGAAGGATAGAGATACCTGTCTTGTATTCGGACAGAATCACCCCCGTTAGGCCGATGCTGACCCTAAAACAATTCCTGCACCCTGTCCCGATTTGTCAATCTTCTATCACCATTGAAGAGATTACTACCCTATTTCGCTCAGGGAACTATGAGCAGGTAGTAATGGTAGATTGTGACCAAAAGCCATTAGGCATGGTCTCTAGCCATTATTTTCTTTCATTACTCCTACAACAGTCTTTTGAGGCTATGCCTTCATTGTCTAGGTTTTCTGAAAACAGTACTCAAGTATCTCAATCGTTGACGCTAAATGACCTGGAGAATTTGTTAACTCCTTTAGTACTTATTCCTTATGACCTAAAAGTCATAGATTTTTCTGCTTATTTACAAGACAAGAACGTTGACCCAAGGACTTCTCCTACCTATGGACTTGTGAATGATAGTGGAAACTTTCAGGGACTTTTCGATAGCCGAAAAATGCTAAAAGCTTTTTTGACTCAAACATTCCCTATTGCCAGTCAACTTTCTTCATTAGTCACCTCAGGATCGTTACTGATAGAATTGTTAGAGCAATTTCCCTTACCAGTTATGTTACAAACAAAACAGGGAAATGTGATACAACGAAATCGTACTTGGCGTGAGCAAATTGGGGAATTAATTCCCTCTAATAATGCTAGTACTTGCTCCTTATCGAGCCAAAAACTACAATCTCTCTCGGATCAAGTCGTCGCAGTTGGCCAAACCCTTGCTTCTCACTTTCCCTCCCCCTACTACTTAGCAGACCGTTCTTCTCTGACGACTCATCCTTCTTATTCTCAATGGTTTCAATCTATTCCTGAGAAGTGTAAACCTCAAGAGCCTATAAACGATACCAATTCGTTACATCCTCCGTTGCCTTCTCCTAGCTCATTAATCAGCCCTAATCTAGGCAAAGAAAGAGTTTGGAAATTTGTTAAATGTCCCTTAAGCACAGAAGATGAAGAAGTTTCTCTAGTCTTAGCCACTGATGTCACAGAGCAGCAAAGGCTGTGTCGAGAATTAGCGGCAAAAAATGCTGATTTAGTTCAGCTTAATCGTCTCAAAGATGAATTCCTCGCTTGTATTAGCCATGAGTTAAAATCACCCCTCACAGCAGTGGTGGGATTGTCGAGTCTTTTAAGAGAACAAAAAGTTGGTAAACTTAATTCTCGTCAAATCCATTATGCCCAGTCAATTTACCGCAGTGGCCGTCAATTAATGACTATAGTGAACGATTTACTCGATCTTACTCACTTAGAAACGGGGCAGCTTAAGTTGACTTTTATTTCACTTAACATCCAAAGTGTCTGTGAACGAGCCTACCATTCCATCGCTGAAAAATACCAGGATAAAATCGATAACTCCATATCGTTTTTCCTAGAAATAGAACCAGGATTAGAGTTTTTCTTAGCCGATGAACTGCGGTTACATCAGATGTTAGTGAATCTGTTAGATAATGCTATAAAATTTAGCAAATCTGGTGGATCAGTTGGCATAAAAGTAAATTACTGGGAGGATTGGGTTGCGTTTAACGTTTGGGATACAGGCATTGGCATTCCTGAAGAGTCCCAACACTTGATCTTTCAGAAATTCCAACAATTAGAAAATCCGTTGACTAGTAAATTTGAAGGGACTGGCTTAGGACTGATACTAACCCAGCGCTTAGCAAGAGCTCACGGGGGTGAGATTTCTTTTATTTCTAAAGCAGGACAAGGAAGTCAGTTTACACTACTGTTGCCCCCTGATGCTAAATCTCAGGATAAGAAACATCACCATCAATCTTCGCCAAGTTCTTATCCCTTGGTGTTGATTGTCGAAGCCATTCCTCAATGTATCGAAAATTTGATGAGTAAGCTGAGTGAATTAGGCTATCGAGTGGTTATCGCCCGTACTGGCACAGAAGCAGTGGAAAAAGCACGACGATTACGTCCCTATGCTATTTTGCTAAATCCCTTATTACCCTTACTATCGGGATGGGACGTATTGACATTACTCAAATCCGATCCCCAAACTCGGAAAATTCGCGTTTTCATGACAACTACGGAGAATCGTCAACCTTTTAAAGAACCAAATCAAGCGGACGGCTTTGTATCAGTTCCTCTTGATTCATCAGTGTTAAAAACAATTTTTGGGGAAGTTAATCCTCTAAAAAAGACTTCTGATCGTGCTTTGACTCTATTAAGCCTTTGTCCTAACTATTCTGATGGCAAAACTAGCTCTGTTCTATGCTCTCCTCTAGACTGGGCTTTAACGGATTTGTCCTCTCAATTGAATCATCGTATTCTTGAAGGCGATGATCTCGAACAAGCACAAATATTAACCAGTGTTTGGCAAGTAGATGTAGTGATCCTAGATGGCCGTTATCTTGATGATCCAACCGATTACGTACAATTATTTTCTGAACAACCTAGATTAGCTGAGTTACCTTTAGTCACCTTAGACTTAAAAACAACTGAAGCAGCCAATCGAGTTGAAAATCTATCTGTTTTTCCTTGCTTGATTCCTCGGAATCAGAAAAATACTCAGCAATTATGGCAGGTGATTTCTATTGCCGCCTCAAGTACGCTTTAAAATTCCCCAATAATAATATATTGTGATTCATCAACTCCTTCGATGAATTACCAAGGAGTTAATCAGGTCTTTAGCTTCCACACTGGGGACCCATGCTATAAACAAAAGGGAACGCCTCGAACCGTGGAGGAATTCCGCAATAATCTCAGGGCTGAGATGAAAATGAGCTCAAGACTTGACAACTAAAGCTGATAGGAATGTTGGTAGTGCTGACTTTGGAGGTACCTAGGTGGGGTAGGTAAATGGAAGTATTTTCTATCTAGAAAAGTAGAGGTGAGGTAGCAAGGTTTTATTGTGAGGTACAAAAAGCCCGTGCTCATCAACAATGTCAATAGTCTAACGCCCTAAATCATGCATTTTGTTAATGGCCATAGCACATTTTTGGGTAACAGCTGTTAATTCAGGACGTTTAACTGATGCAGGGGGATCGATTAAGGTTCCAATGCGTAAAGTAATAGGAACAGGAAGGGGAACACGAACACCCTTGGGGAGGATTTTATCAGTCCCCCATAAACAGACTGGAAGTAAGGGAAGTTGAGCTTTAGCAGCAATCATAGCTGCTCCCAATTTGGGTTCATGAATACGACCATCTGTTGTGCGAGTTCCTTCAAGGAAAATACCTACAATCCATCCTTCTTTGAGAGCATTTAAGGCCGCCCGAATTGCCCCGCGATCACCTGAACTTCGTTTAACAGGGTAGGCTCCATATAACTCAATTCCCTTTCTCAAGAAGGGAATCTCAAATAACTCTTGTTTAGCCATGTATGCCACGGGACGACCAACTCCACTGCCCAAAATAGGAGGATCAAAGTAACTAGCGTGGTTACTGACAATAATTAAAGGATTTTTTAGCGGAACATTTTCAAGTCCATAAATTTTCCCTCGGAAATAAGTATAGAAGATTGGAGCAATAATAATTCCCTTAAATAAATAATAAAGAATTAGATTTTTAAGAGTCTCTCGTTCGCGAAATTCACTGTTAGACATGGTTATTACTTATTTTTTCCTATTTTTTCCCCCTAATCAAACCACCATATATTCTCATTGGTCAGTTTCTCCTTGGATAAAGAGGATGCAACATAATCTTCAAATAATCGCGGCGGATGACTTGTCTGAGATTTTTTAATTTTAAGAACCATTGCTGCTTGAGACTCAGGAGAAGATTTAGGTAAATTTGATTTTTGGGCTACTTCAGCTTTGAGTTTATCAATTACTTGTTGTTGAGCTAATTTAACAGCAATCTCTTCCTTTTTTTTGAGTTGCGTGTTAAGCCTTTCAACTAGTTGTTTTTGTTTTTCCAATTCTGTCTGATATTGATTCGCTTTGTGAGTATCTAGTTTAAGACTTGTGACCGATATTTTTTCTTGTTCTAAGCTCATTTGTAGCTCATTAACTTGTTTATTAGTTTTATCTAAAGTTTCGGTTAATTCCCGAACTTTAATTTCGAGTTCAGCTTTATTCATGCGACTTAACCTAGCATTGGTAGTAAATTGCGATGAGGGGAGAGCCTGAGGACTTTTTTCTTTAGTTGTGTCGGAGGTATTTCTAGGAACATCTGAGAAAGCTTCTTTCCTTAGGAAATCAGATAAACTTTTCTTTATCATAATTTACTCGAATCTCGTTGTGACTCTTCTGTTACCCTACGATAATCCGCTTGAGCTTCTTTGGCATTTTTCCTCTACCATTCTGTGATAAGAACTCCTTCTAATACCGCTCGTTCATGGGCTTTATACTGACGGATAAAAGTATGGCAAGTAGGAGTAATTTTCAATTCTAGGAGGGTATTTTTTGCCTCTAAGGTTTCTTTAACGCTACGGGAATCTATCTTAGTTAACAAAACCAGGTGAGCAGTTTTAAACGGCACTACCATGGTGTGTACTGACTTAATTAAGGTTGTTAAATCCATCAGAGTTGGTGGTATAGACAAAATTAAATGATCAGCAGACAAAATCACAGCTCTTAGGCCTTCTGAACGCAATGCTGGAGGTGTACCTACAACAAGTCTATAATTACTGATTTGATAGATTTGTGCTAATAATTTAGCGTTGTTTTCTACCGTTAAATCAAAATAAATACCTTCTTTGTCACGTCGTGTCCACCAAGTTGCAGATTTCTGATGCTCAGAATCTACTAACAAAACTTCTTGTTTTTTTGATAAAATAGCGGCTAAATTGACGGCTGTGGTAGTTTTACTTACGTCCCCTTTACCATTAACGACGGCGAGAATAATCGTTTTTGACAAAGACGATGTTAAGGAAGACTTCCCTTAGCTCATAGTTAGTTTTTGCTACATCGATGATTCTTTTCACCATATCATGGGGGTTGACCTTTGGTCATTAATTGTCATTAAGCTAAATTGAATAATAGTATCTCACTATCATTTAGAAAATCCTTCTCTAAGAGAATTATCTAAGTACTCAATGGCTGCTCCACATCCAGCATGAGTAAGTAATTTTAGATAAATCTAAAAATAGAAAAGTAGTTAAAGAAGAGCAATCTTCTAGATTTCAACTTGTCTAAAAATTAAGCTAATAGAATTAGAATGGTAAGCACTATACAAAGTTGACTGGCAACCCTAAAATTCTCTCTAGAACTAGAGAAAGAGTAAAAAGATCATGCTTAAATTCAAAAATATGGAAAATTAAAGAGATAGTAGACAAAGTAAATATACCATAAAATATTATTTAGAGAGTAATTAGAAAAACAACTTCTAGATAATTTCTTTAATAAAAATAAGTACTATGTGAGTATCCGAGAAGTGGGAAAAATCTAGAACAAGGACAATACAAAATTTCTTGAAAAGATCTCGGCAAAAGGAAATAAACTCATCATAGCCAATAATTTTTTTAAAAAAATAGAAAAGTTGAGTTAATTCTGGAAGAAATATGTAAGTCCTTAAAAAAGAACTGTCAATGGAAGTAAACAAAGTTCAGAGCTAGAAGTAATCCGTACTAAAATAGTTTTTTAGAAAAAATTGCAGAAAGACCACATATATACAGCCAATAATCATTAAAAATGATTATTGGCTGTATATATGTGGTTTAGTTTTAATAAAATTAAAATGATAGAAATAACAAGAAGGATACTTATTTCCTTTCTATCATCTTTTTTTGTGGACTATACGTGAACAGAAAAAAAAACTGATGAAATCATTGGAAGTATATCTGAAAATATATATCACAACATTTACAATTTCTATAATTATTTTGAATTTAGGCAATATATATTTTATAAAAATTTTTACAACTAATTATCAATTTTCTTTAAGTATAGATAGTAAAGCTAGAGATACTCTAGTTTAGAGCCTGTTTTTTTATCATGTTTATGATTTTTTTATAAAAAGTGGCATTATCAAAATAATAATACCTTCTAGTTATCATCGAATAATGAAACTTATAAATTATAAATTAATATATTTATACTAAAACTATTTCTGCTATTTAAAAAAACTTTACATATTTTCTTATTATTTTATGTTTTATCGTAGTATCATTGTTTCTATTATAGAGAACTATAAATATATGGAGAGCTTCCTCTATTATTACTTCTAATTTTATCTATATATCCTCTTCTTATTTTAGTTTTTTTAAAAAACCAAGCAATTTTATTTCTCCATAATTAAGTCATTTTTGTTTTAGTTTTGTCATTATTTCACTTGGAAAATAACTTTAACCTTTGTTTATATTCAATTTTACTATATTTTTATTGCCTATTTAAAAAACTATGTAATCTTACATTTACTTACTTTTTTTACCATAACTTTAAAGGTATATAACTAAGTTTAAATAAACAGCATATTTTAACTACTTTTAAATTTTAATTAAAAATTACTACTATAATTCATAGTTATAACTATACAATTCAATTGCTTATTTTAGAGGTAGAAAAAGATTACTCTTAATATGTGCTATAATCGTGGCTTAGTTTTCATAAATATGAAAAAAATGTAGATCAATAATGTAAGTATGTATATTTTATTAATTCATAAAAGTATACAAGCTATTGATTAGTGTGCTATGCCGAATAAATAGCTTGGCTGGTACTAAAAAAAGTGTAAAAAAACACAAGCAGAAAAAGAAAGTTTTATTACTAATAATAGATGTGTAAATAATTTCAAGAATGATGTAGATAACTTATACTAAGAGTGCCGAATAACCCAGTTAATTATAACTTAATTGGTTACTTAATTAATCACTTAATTGAAAATTTTATGATTCTAATCTTTTTAAACTAGAATTTTTTATTATCAAATAATAGTTTTAATCAGGCTGAATTCAAGAGAATAAGTTTATTTAAAAAATTATTCTCTGACAAACATATTAACTTTTCAATCTTTTTAGACTTATATTTCAGTAAGTCATTCATAACGACACAAGCTTCTAATTATAGACTCAATACGTCTATTTTAGAATAAGTTAAAGCTTCTTTATTTGTTCATTATTCAAAAGTAAAATAAGTAAAAAAATTGATGTACTGAGCAATCTAATTAAGATAATATTTTCCTCTCAGTTATTAATAAATTTTCCATAAGTTCGTCTTCCTTCAGTTACTCGGGTACAATGAGAAATCATGGCTAAATAAACTCAGATTTTCTAAAAAAAACCAGGTTTTAAAAATTAGAGTTATCTCAACATCGTCAAATATTTCCATGTTAGAGTTTGAACTCTATCTGTGCAAACTGCAAAAGCATAAAGTATTTTTTTAGGCTAACTTAAGTTTGTATGCTAAACAATATATGGTCAGGATATTAACTGTAATATCTATTTTTTATGTAAGCGAGTACTTAGTTTTTATAGAGTGGCACTGCAATTTTATTCTAGCAATTATTCTATCTCAATCAAAGAGACTTTCTTAAGCTATCAAATAAATTTTTATGCTTTTTGTTGTTTCATAACGTCTAAGGAGAAGATTGACAACACTATAGATATAGATGACTTGAAAAGGCTCTGTTAGTTAACGCCGATTTTTTTCTAGAAATACAGAAAGTTCACATCACATTTTTCCTAAAATAACCCGCGCCCACCAAAAAGGAATTAAAATTGCTAAAGCAACCCAATCCCACTGGATTAAGCGTAATTGGTGCCATTGAACTCGGTGTTCATTAGGATTCGTAAACCCTCTGACTTCCATGGCAACTGCAATCTCTTCGGCCCGCATCAGCAAATTTTCTAATAATTTTTCAACTACAACTAGCCAGACCTGTAAAGCGCGCTTAATTCCTAATTTTTTCCAATTAATTGCCCTAGTCCGAATTGATCTGGCTAAATTTTGTAACTCTTCTAACACCAGGGGAATAAACCGTAACGAAAGAGTTAAAGTTAGCATAATTTCTGTAATGGGAAGTTTAAGATGACGCAAAGGTGCTAATAGGTCTTCTAACCCAGCAGTAATTTCTTCTGGAGCGGTGGTTAAAAGATAAAGGTTAGTACTATAAATAAGAATAAAAATTAGGGTACTGATACGGATTCCTAGCTCAACAGACCGACGGGTAATCAACCGTCCCTTATCAAATAAAATATAATTATAATCAGTAGGCTGTGGTAAAGATAAGTCACCATCCAAGAGTCGAGGTTGGGCATTGACCGCCAACCCATCAGGGGCGATTGCTGTAATTATAAGTATGAAGATTGAGAGAATGATTAACCAGCCCATTTGTTGTCGCCAGACTCTTAGTGGAATCCGGGCAGCTATGGTCAGTAAGATTAGAATTCCAACAACCCCAAGTTGCCAGAGAGGGTTAGCTAAAATTGGGGAAGCAAGAAATGTCATTAACCAAACTAACTTCACTCTAGGATCGAGTTGATGTAACCAAGTGATAGGTTTTTCAAGATAGAGTCCAATGGGAAGTGATCGTAGTAAGTCCATAGTAAACAATTTAAACTATTATCTTCAACCTAAAAAAAATAACAGTTAATGTAAATATGAACAAGGTTATTTTTTCTCTATACTAACCTATCTTATCATAGCCAATTAATTTCTTGAGTCATTTTCTCAAAATTTAGGGTACTGTCTTAATAGTTAATCTTTTTAACTCAAGACTTTTTGCTAATTAGTGACATCATGAGAAGATTTTTGACAAAACTATTTCTGTTGTCTAAATGCTTCAATACTTCAGTTCTAATTTTAGAATATTAGAGGATTTTTCCTCGCAAAGACAAGCAGATATTCAAAGGTATTAACCTTTATCGTAAGATTTATTTATGAAGTTGTACTCCATAAATATTCTCATTAAAATCATAGAAACTAACAAATAAGACCAATCAATCAACCAGACAACTAACAGATCCTTTTCAATTCATCTATAGAATAATTGCTAGAATAAAATAACGGTGCTCCTCTATAGAAGTTCTGATATCTTTATAGCTAGAAGCTTATATATTCCTTGAATATTTACCAGCTTATAAAGCAATTAAAATCAGAAAAATCTAGTTTACAGGGAAAAATATATTTTTATTGCCTTATTTTCAAAATAAAGACCTCATTAGTAATTTTTTTAAAAGTTAAATATCTGCAAAATTAATAATTTTATAACTCTATAACTTTTAATTAAGCGATTGATTTACTAACTGATAAAACATAAATAGCTAGTTGTCACACTTCTGTTATAATGAGTTATTGAATGGAAAAACGCTATTAGTATGTAGAAGTACTTTAGTCAAAGTAAAACTAAAGCAATAGTAAAAAAATTTTTGTATATAATTGCAGTTGATTTACATCTTTAATCGAAGGTATATAGCTTCAAATAAAGTTTACAAAAATGTTATAATTCTATTTATAGAGAGATATAATTTAGCTAAGGCAGTCAAACAAAATATTTGCTAAAGACACGATTATAAATCGTTTGAATTAAAGCAATGTAAATTTCCCTTCAATTACTTCAATATAAAGATATAAGATAATTAACGTTGTCGATATTTATTCAGAGTCATCTATCTAACGTTGAAGTTTATGCCGCTGATCAACTTTTTGCAACCTTTAGAGTTGGATTGATCCAGGAAGTTCCCCTGTCATTAGTCAATGCTTTTGAGGCTACCCCAGGAGAAAAAATTTACTGAAACTGATGCCCTTCCCCTCTCTGTGTGGTTGACTTCTCTCGCCTAGCGTAGGCAATTTAGATTGCATCGGTTATGATGATTTTGGGAAAGATGTTCATAACTCTTAAGTCGATGTTGTTGAGGTTTAACACAATTGATTCAGATGGAAAGTAATATTTTTGGACAGACTAAGGCTAAATATTTATAAGCTGTGTTGACTTATTGACTTATGTGAGCAAGCAGTTTGAGTTAGAAACCTTACATCAAAAGTCAGAACATTTGATTTACTTTACACAGGGTTACATACTTTAGTGTAGTTTTACAGCTAAGGCTTTTCTAGCTTGTTCACGATCATCAAAGTGTACTTTTTCTGTTCCTAAAATTTGATAATCTTCGTGACCTTTTCCGGCAATTAAGACCCCATCTCCTGGTTTTGCTCGTTGAATAGCTTGATCAATAGCCTCAGCACGATCACTAATAACAATGGGGTTCACCGAATCCGAAATCCCTTCTAAAATATCAGCTAAGATCCTCTGGGGATCTTCAGTTCGGGGGTTATCAGAGGTGACAATGCACACGTCCGCTAATTGGCTGGAAATTCGACCCATCAGGGGACGTTTAGTGCGATCACGATCGCCGCCACACCCGAAAACACAAATCATCTTGCCCCGAATAAAGGGACGGGCAGCATTGAGCAAATTTTCTAGACTATCAGGGGTATGAGCATAGTCTACAATAACGCTAATATCCTGTTCATCACTAATTTTTACCCGTTCCATACGCCCTGGAACCCCTGTAAATTCAGGTAATTTAGCAACAATTTCGTCTAAATCTAGCTTAAAATGTGAGACCGTTGCGACTGCGGCTAAAAGGTTGGATAGATTGAATTGTCCGACTAAGGGGGAAGTAAAGGGAACAGTTCCCTGAGGCGTATGTAAGGCTCCTGACACTCCTGCTGCTTCGTAGATAAGATTGCTTGTATGAAAGTCTGCTGTTTTATCACTAACACTGTAACTCCATACCTGATCAGAATTTAACCCCTCAATTAACCGTTTTCCATAGGGATCATCTAGGTTAATAATTGCCCGTTCTGTAAGGTATTCTGAGCTGAACAAGAGACTTTTGGCGAAAAAATAATCTTCCATATCTTTATGAAAGTCCAGGTGATCTTGGGTCAGATTGGTAAAAACTCCTACCTTAAATTGGCATTCTTTAACCCTTCCCTGGGCTAAGGCGTGGGAACTCACTTCCATGACACAATATTGATTTTGAGCCGCCACTGCTTCGGCCAGTCGTCCTTGTAATTCTGCGGCAAAGGGAGTGGTGTGAGTAGCCGTTTGTTGAAACCCCTGCCAACGAGTATATAGGGTTCCGAATAAGGCAGTGGGGTATTGTCCTTTAGTCAAGAAAAATTCAATTAAGTGGGCAATAGTGGTTTTTCCATTAGTTCCGGTAATCCCAATCATGTTTAACTGTTGACTTGGATAGTTGTAAAATGTCGTGGCTACTTGGGCACAAACTATCACCATGTCCTCTGCTGTAAGAATGCAAACGTCAGGGGTAGGAGGAAATTGGGCAGCCGCTTGGGGGGTAATAATAGCGGCGATCGCCCCTGCTTCTATGGCACTTTGCCAAAATTGGCCACCGTCAACACGGGTTCCTGGCATTCCGATAAATAAATCCCCTGGTTTACAAGCATGAGAATTGGTGCAAATGCCTTTAATTTGGCGATCAAGTAGCTTATCAGTACAAAATTCACCAGAGATAGAAATTTTTTTGAGTAAATCTCGTATTTTTACCATAAGAGTTTTTCGTTTTTTATAAATTGGGGTCAGATTTTATAATCTGTTGTGAGTGATGTTAGCAGAATTCTCTAAATAAGTTTTCTCAGAAAGATAAAATCTAAAATCAAGCATATTAACAGTGCACATGTTTTCAGCTATTAGATAAAGATATAAAATAATTATTTTATATCATAATTATTTGTTCTCAAAAGAAAGCTCTTTAGGAGAATCGAGATAAAGTTCATCTTTTTACTTCGTATCTAACATATCGCAAAGCATTGCCGTAACTTTTTAGAGGAGTGCCACTTAAATAAGTGTATAAATTAATACTTTAACATTCTTTGATTTAAGTTCTAGAATTTACAACTTTTTTGTTTTAATTTTTGTGTTTCGAATATCCCTATTTTTCCAAAGTTAGAGCAGTAAAAATAATTAGACATTTTTAAAAATTCATAAATTAAATGAGCCAAATTTAATTACCACTAACCGTTTCTTATTTAAAAGTTCAACAGTTATCTATAGCCATCTCTAAATTATCAACTTTATATTTTTTAATATTACATTATACTTGTTTATAGTTTTTAAAACTTCAATGGTAAATTATAATAGCTTTTGCCTTTTTAGATAAGAAAATATCTTTATAAGATTGTCTGTCAAAATGTTGTTACCTATTTTTTCTATAAAGAAAGGTAAAAATAGAGATTCATTAAACTTGCCCGACAAGAAAATAGCAAACAGTAGTCAATTATCAACAAATTACACTATTCAAAGACTCCAACAGTTGGACTAACGCAGAGACGCTGTATGCAACGTCTCTAAAGGCACTTTCCCTAAATGAGGGAAACTTCGAGCCAAAATTCCCTATTAGATCAGATAAGAAACATTGGTATTTTTTGATTTTTTGTGGTAGTAATTCTTAAAAGATTGGTAATTAAACTCGAGGTGATAAAGATGGCACTTAGTTGTAATCTCCTGGATTAAAGACCAAGAAAAACGGTATTCACAAAGATAATTTCCCCAATTCTCCTTTAAACTTTGATGGGCTTGGCGCAAATTATAACTGGGAATTCCCGGAGAAATATGGTGGGGAATGTGAACATTGATATCATGGCAAAGAATTTCTATCCAACGGGGATAGTCACAATGAACGGTACCACTTAACTGAGCCTGGGCCTCGTTCCATTCGTCAGCCTTTTTAAAAGCAATATTCGGGACTGTATGATGCACTAGAGTAAAGGTACTCATCCAGGTGTGAAAGACTAACCAAGGTAACAACCAAAATTTAACAAAACCCCAGACTCCCAGGGTCATTAATAAAAGAGGAAAACCAATAACTGCACTAGTAATCACAACTAATACAGAAAAACGAACTTGATCTCGTTCTTTTCCAGTAAAAGTCGTCCAGTCAAAGTGAATCTTAGCCCAATGAACAACAGAAGCAAACCACCAAAATCGTCCTCGGAGTTGACGATAACCCCATTTAGCCAACGGGGAAGAACTTTCATAAGATTCTGTGGTGAGGGGATTCCAGGCGTTGTCCACATTAAGCTTGTTGGTATGTTTATGATGGTAATTATGGAGAATACGCCAACTATGGAAAGGATAGATAATCGGTAAAAAAGCTAAATGTCCTACCAAATCATTAACCCAAGTACGATTAGAAAAAGAACGATGGCCACAGTCATGACCAATCACAAAAAATCCTGTCAAAGCAGTTCCTGTAAACACCCAAAGAATAGGCAGTAAATACCAAGGAGTGATCGTTAAAGCGCCCATCCCTAAAGCCACCATAAAAATACTTAGAACTACCTTAAACCATGCTTTACGAGGGTCTTTAGTAAATACGTCTAAGGGAAGGGTATTGATAATATCCCTTAAACGTACTGTGGGGTCAAGTTGTGATAAAGTTTCGTGTTGAGTAGGACTAGTCAGTGTTGTCATGAACGATGAATAATATTGAAATGGTGAATCCGGAGTAATTAAAAAGCCAAATTAACATAGAGAAACCAATTTATCCCAGTGGGGAAGTAACATATACCCCCCATGAATAAAAATCTCTTAGGTTAAGCCTTAATAGTTATATCACAATCTATGAGTCACCCTATCTTAGTTGACAAACAGTATGGTGTAATGGAATGGTAGATCTCTTGTGATTTCCTAACCCGTTATTTCAGTGAAACACTGACACACTTTGCATGGAGACTCAATCAATTAGCGAGCTGTTTCCCTTGTTCCATACAGCTAATCCAGAAACATTAGAATGGTTTTTATCAGTTGTAGACCAAGAGGACTATTCCCCTGATATTAAAGTTGTGAGGGAGGATGATTGGGGAAAAGCGGTTCACTTTGTCGTTTCTGGTTGGGTTAAAGTCCGTTCCCATTACCAGGGTTCCGAAACAACCCTAGAAATTCTCAGTCGAGGAGATTTTTTTGGAGAAATGGAGGTTATTGAGGAATCTATTAAGTCGATTGAGGTCATATCTTTGTCTGAGTTGCAATTATTGAGTATTTCCGCTCAGCGCTTCCTACAAATGCTGTTTAAAGACCCTCAATTACATCATCGAATGTTACAGCTACAAGTCCGGCGGGTTCGTCAACTTTATCGCCGTCTTCTATTGCGTCAACAGTCTCCTAAAGTTAGGTTAGCTAAAACTTTGATTAAGTTAGCAGAAACCTACGGTAAGTCTACTGAGAAAGGGACAGAAATTTGGTATTTTCCTGAAAAAGATTTAGCAGACATCGCTGACGTTTCTCTAGAAGAATTACAGTCAGCAATAACTCAATTACAAAGTCAAGGTTGTCTAGAAATAGACCTAATTGGTCATAATTTATATTTAAGTAATCTTAAGCAGATTCACCATTTTTCTCAACAACTTTAAGCATGACTAGAGCAACAAGAAACGATAGCTCAGATATTTCTAAGACGTCTCCAATTATTGCCTACACTGTAGCTATGTCTCAACCAAATTCCCATATTTTTGAGGTGAAGCTACAAGTTAGCCAATGGCAAAAATCTATCCTAGAATTGGGAATGCCTGTGTGGACTCCAGGTTCATATTTAGTTCGGGAATACGCTAGACATATTCAGTATTTTCGTGCATCTTCTAGTCAAGATAAAACAAAGTTATCAAGTCAGAAAATTAGCAAAAACCATTGGATAATTGAAACAGTAAATGTTAACGATATTACGATAGACTATCAGGTTTATGCCAATGAGCTAACCGTCAGGACAAATCATTTAGATGGGACTCATGGCTATTTTAATGGAGCCGCCTTATTCTATTTTATTCCAGGGCTAGAAAAACAGTCCATTACTGTACAAATAATTCCCCCAATTGCTCAATGGAAAGTTAGCACAGCCCTGCCTGAAATTCCTGGAAAAATCAATTTATTTCAAGCAGATGATTATGATACCTTAGTAGACAGTCCCTTTGAAATTGGAACCCAGAACATTTATCCGTTTGAAGTATTAGGAAAATCTCATCAGTTAGTCATTTGGGGACATGGCAATATTCGACCAATTACCCTTATTAAGGATATAAAAAAAATTATTGAAATAGAAGCCAAATTATATGGAGAACTTCCCTATGATCACTATCTATTTATCCTACATCTATCAGGGAGTAGTTTCGGGGGATTAGAACATAAAAGCTCTTGTTCTCTAATTTATCCTCGTTTTGGTTTTCGAGCTAAGGATAAATATAATCATTTTATTCAGTTAGTAGCTCATGAATTTTTCCATCTGTGGAATGCTAAACGTATTCGACCAAAAGCCCTAGAAACTTTTGATTATGGGCGAGAAAATTACACTAAATCTCTTTGGTTTTTAGAAGGTACGACTAGCTATTATGATATGATAATGCCCCTAAGGGCAGGAGTTTACAATATCGCTAACTTTCTCGACATTCTAAGCAAGGATATTACTCGATATTTGAACACGCCAGGGCGAAAAATTCACTCTTTAAGTGAATCAAGTTTTGATGCTTGGATTAAATTGTATCGCAGCGATGCTCACAGTGATAATGTTCAGATTTCCTATTATTTAAAAGGGGAATTAGTCTCATTGCTTCTGGATTTATTAATTCGAGCACGTCACAATAATCAGCGATCACTCGATAATGTTATGAGTCAGATGTGGCAAGAATTTGGAAAACTAGAAATTAGTTTTACCCCCCAACAACTACAAGACGTGATTGAGTCAGTGGCCGGAATTGATTTACAAAACTTCTTCGCACGTTATCTTGATGCCACTGAAGATTTACCTTTTGATGATTATCTAGAACTCTTTGGATTAAAGCTAAAACCTATCCTAGATTATGAAACTATTCCCTTTCTGGGAATACGAATTAAATCGGAAAATAACAAAGAAATTATTAAGTTTGTTGAAGCTGGGTCACCAGCCGAGATGGGAGGACTCGACGCAAACGACGAGTTGTTGGCTATTGATGGAATTTACGTTAATTCAAGCCAATTAAGCGATCGTCTAAAAGACTACCAAAGTGGTGATATTATTTCAATTACGGTCTTTCATCAGGATCAACTGAAAACTCTTTCTATTACTTTAGCAGATCCCCAACCCAGTCGCTATGAGGTGATTCGTATTGATCATCCATCTGATAGCCAAAAGCAAAATCTGATAGATTGGCTAGGGAAAGAATGAGGAGATTATTCTCGATAATAGAGGATCGACTTTTTTTCTAAAATTTTCAATCAGTAAACTATAACCTAATACCTAGAAAGATGGCTTATTTGTGCCTATAATTAGGAAATATCTTAAGTAATAAAAATATCTAGGGTATTAGACCCAATACTTCATAGAACCAGCGATGCATCAATTTCTTCCTATTGCTTACTTTCAAAATCAATTTATTCCCTTCGAAAATGCGAACATTTCCATTGCTACTCACGGGTTACATTACGGAACAGCAGCTTTCGGAGGAATGCGAGGGATTCCTGATCCCGAAAATTCTTCACAGATCTTATTATTTCGTTTAGATCGTCACTGTCAACGTTTAAGTCAAAGTGCGAAATTTTTAAACTATGAATTGCCGGCACAAAAAATTGAACAGATTATTATTGACTTTGTGAGAAAAAATAAGCCGTCAACTTCTTTTTATATTAGACCCTTAGTCTATACTTCAGGATTGGGAATTGCGCCCAGACTTCATAAAATTGAAAAAGATTTTTTTGTTTATGGCTTAGAAATGGGCGATTATTTATCCTCAGACGGAATCAGTTGTCGTATTAGTTCTTGGTATCGTCAAGAGGATCGTAGTTTTCCCTTACGGGGTAAGATTAGTGCTGCCTATATTACCTCAGCTTTAGCCAAAACAGAAGCAGTAGAATCAGGTTTTGATGAAGCTATTTTAATGAACTCTCAAGGTAAAGTTTGTGAAGCAACAGGAATGAACATTTTTTTTGTTAGAAATGGTAAATTAATTACTCCTGGACTTGACCAAGATGTACTAGAAGGAATCACCAGAGATAGTGTTTTAAACATAGCTAAAATTTTAGGAATTGAGACCATTGAAAGACCTGTTGATAAATCAGAATTGTTTATTGCTGATGAAGTATTTTTGTGTGGAACTGCCGCAAAAATTATTCCTGTTAAACAAATTGAGACCTTTAAATTCTCAGAAGAACGTCCCATTATGGAAAAATTGCGGAATAAATTATTTGCCATTACAGAAAATAAAGATTCAGAGTATCAAGACTGGGTATATCCTGTTACTATTTAAAATTTCTCAAGTTATAGAAAAAGGTGATTCTTAAGAAAGATTTTTAGAAAAAAAATGCTGTTTTTTTATAAAGACAGGTAAAGTTATGCTCTTGAAAACTGATGACATATTGCTCGATAATTTTTTTTGAAAATCTCTATTAATAATAACTTCAGGTGATCACTTGTCATTAACAAAAGATGAAGTAAAAATTAGTAACACTGACTGATAAAATTTAACTTTGTTAAGTGTCTTTCGACCAAAACAATCAACGACCAACTTTAAAATATCTCTTATATTAAACGTTAGAGACATCGGAGTATTTAAGACTGTTTTGTTAGCTTATTTTTGACTGATCACTGAATACCTATTTACCTATTTTCTCTTTAACTTAGGATTAAAAGGCAAAACTAACTTGCCTTCTGTTCAGTCTTGACTGTCAGCGGTTACAATTTTAGATAATCGTCAACTTTGTCGTGTTTTGACTTAGATATTGACAATAACAACAGTGTTTTAAGTTTCATAGAACTCTCATATCTTGACTCAAACCCTTTTTCAGCTGTATCTACCTAATTTTTTGCTGATAAAGAGGATTTAAATCATGGTTACTAGAATCTTGACCTAAAGGAAGGAAAATAGTAAAAACTTGTTTGTACTGTGATCGCTGACGCACAATCAATTTACCTCCTAGGACATGAAACAAATGTTTAGTCACATCTAAATTGAGACTTAACCCTCCAGTATTAGGATGAAACATTAATAACTGGCCCAAAGCTTTTAAAGGGTTATGAGGGCAAGAAGACTCTGTGCGAAATTGTAATTTCAGTTGATGGCCCGCAGTGGTAACTTGAACGCGAATATTTCCACCTTCAGAGAAGCTACGGGTAAACTTTTCGATCAACCCCATTAACACCTGATTAAGTATCGCTGGATCACTGACAACTTGGGGTAATTTTTGGGGAACCACTATATCAAGAATGACATTGCGTCGTTGAGCTTGTTTTTTCCAACGAGGAATACTTTCATTTAGGACATTTTCTAACGACGTATACACCAATTTAACTGAGTTTTGTTTTTTAGAAGTGATTTTAAGTTCGGTAGCCCGAAAAATCAACTCCATACGATTAATTTGCTCTGTACATTCTTGATCAATTCCTTCGAGCAATTTAATTATTTGGGGAGTTAATCCTCTGTTGCGCAACAATAACCGTGTCATAGTGTGGATAGTGGTTAAAGGTGTGCGGATTTCATGGGTTAATGCCTGGAGTATGGCTACGTCTGGGGCATTATTAAAAAGTTCTAAGGACGATTTTTCTCTATTCTGAGATTCCCAATGAATTAAGCGATGCTGTGCTGAATGTACTGCGGGTACTTCAGGTAAATAATATAGTAATAATCGACTAAATTGGGTAACTAAGCGATAGTCAGGGATTGGCGGGGAAAAATGTCTAACTAAAGCATCAAACTGAGATAATTTAGGATAATTAATAGCAACTAGTCGAGATCGTAGAGCCAACCATCCTTGGTTGATAACTTCTGGTTCAAAGGAAAACTGAAAAGCAGGAAGTCTTTGAGAATCTTCTCCTAAAACTGCAATCAATCCGAAATAGGGAGTTAGCACTAAGCAGAATTGTTCAGTAGCGATAGGATCTTTAGGAAACAAAGGAAGTTCGGCTACCGTTTCTATAGTGTGTGACTCAGTCTCGCGAGCAGCCGGAAGTTGGGATCGCATCGAGGTCAACTTCTTCCCTGTTTGAGGTGTAAATACTCCTGTTTGGAATTGACAATTAAGGGACTGATGGCAAAGGATTGTGGTAGGAGCCGATAAAATTAATCCTCGACAAGTAGTATCGTCTGTCTTCGTCTCATTAACTTGGGACAGTAAAATTTCTTCTAAAGTAGCGATAGCTCCAAACCATTGTCTTTGGGCTTTTGTCTTGGCTTGGTTAATTTTGTCTGGGGTATGATCGATGTCTTTGACAATTGTTGACACAGCTGGCGACAGACAAGCATCAACCGCCATGGCTTCGTAACGATTGATAATGTCACTTAATTTCATCAATAATCCCTTAGACACAACTATTTATTTTCCTAAATATTCAGTATCAGTATAGTCTACCCTTCGTCTCCACAATGGTAATTGTATTTAGGAGTTAAATGCGGTAGTAGAACCGAACCAATCAGTCGAAATCTCCGACATATGTGTATAACTTTGAGTCTCTGAGAGTATTTTTTAGACTTTTTACTTGTTAACTTTTTTAAGTTAACAAGTAAAAAGAACTTTTATATAGACCACTTTTTAGTAATTATTTGGTCAATTTTAAGTAGAGATAATACTCTACTTAAATTTTAAAATTGTGTCAGGAGGATAGTGCTCTTGGGTTTAAGGTTTACTAATTCTTTGATATTTGTTAAGTGTACGAACAAAAGTTATGCCGAAGTTAATCACTGCACCTGTCTTTAACAGAGTAAGTATTTCAGGAACTGTGCTAAAAAAATTAGCTATCCAAAAATTCACTTAATTATTTCTAAGTGAAAAGATTGTGCTACTGGCCTCTTCAATAACTTTTACAATGCTCACTCTTCCAATTATGTTAGCTAAATTTTTAGGTAAACTGAGATCTGGCAAAACACTCTTTTTTAACTACTTGTCTATTTTAGATTTATTTAAGCTTACGTACTCAGTGAACTATTTAACTCAAACTATTTTATCTAATTTAGTTTTTTCTAATTTTTTTTGAAAAAAGTACAATATAAAGATCTTATTGACTACACTAGTCTACTGACTAATTTCCTCTATTTATTTTAAAAGAGAAATATTTTTCATTAACTTCTTAGCATAACTTGAGGTTGACTCAATATTACATGGTAGTCACTAGTCAATCTTTAGTAACCTTCACTGACCTAAAAATATTTTAACTAGGTGGTAATAGTGTGAATTCTACTATGGTCACGTCCATAGCTTTAAAAATAGTTAAAACAATTGTTTAAAAAAGAGAATATTTATTGACTTTTAACTGCTCATGAATTTTGTCTGTTTAGATGGGTATTTTTAGTTATCACACTCCAAAAAATATCATAAATTATTGCAATTATGCCTAAGACTTAAATCTCAAAATAAATTGTCATAATATTAAACAAAGTTTTTATGAAAGAAGTTTATTTAATAAGATCTTTAATATCTTATAGTTTCTCTCTAAGATATTAAACGACCCTTAATTTAGCCAAATATCAACTATTATAGGTTATTCTTGTTCTGACTCAATGTTAAGTAACTAAAAGGGTGATAAGTGTCCTCTAATACTTAAGAAATTTCCGCTTTAATAGTTCTTATTTTAGAAAAATTGGACAGACGGAAGTGTCCTCGTGGGTTCATGGAAAGTTTTCATCATCAAATTTAAGCGAAAAAACTTACATTGTCTGATACCTATCACCATATTTGTAATCCAAACTCCATGAAAGTATCTATTGAGCAGCTTTTAGATAAGTCTTATATAAGACAACGTTGTAATTTGATTAGTTAATAAACTATGCTTTTAGCAACTCCTGAAATTAGAAAAGGTAGAATTGTTAATTTATATACTGTTGATACTCACTTAATAGTATCTTTAGTATATTTTATTCAATCTAATTGAAATGAGTTTGACAGTGAGATCTTAATTATAGCAATAGGAATTATTTAACAAAATCGTATGTCTAAATTTACCTTGTAAGCAAAACATACTTTTCATACTTTTATTTAAATAAAAAAAATTTTTTAAACTCCAATAATCATTGGTCTTTAGCTTTCTTTAATTTTATGGACACCCCAATATAATCCCAAGAATATCTACAAATAGCAGTAGATTCAATAAACTTCAAAATAAATTAAAGGAATTTGAGTTACTACTTCTGAAACTCGCACTGACAGATTAGGGTTAGGATATTAATCTAGTATATTAGAAATATATAATAACGATATTGGACAATTGTGTAGTGAATAATTTTATGCCTGGGCTCTATACTTGGTAGGCTATAGTTTAGAAAAAAAATAGGGTTTAACTATGTTAAACTTTTATCAATTGTTCAAAAATATATTGACTAATTTAGCCTAAAGCTGAGATAAAAAACTATTTTTTTACTCGATATAATCGTCACTTTATTTTGTGCATTAATTCCAATAGGTTTTTTAAAAAAAGTCCAATAATAGCATGAAACATTGAAATTATAGCTTTAATTAAAAATCGGTTCTTCAAATTAATCAGTATTTTTATAGACAAAACTAGAATTTGTTTAGCAATAATTTGTTAGAGCAGTCAAAGGAGAGCGAGCTTATGAAAAATATACCAATAATTGTATATTAATAGGAGTAATCGTTACATCAAACTTTTTCGCTTCTTATATTTGTGAACAATGAATAAATTAAAGGAGCTTTTCTTACTTCCAAAACAGAAGTACTGATATTATAAATCTGGCTAGGAGCTTATACATTCATGGATAACCTGCCGGTTCGCGAAGCAACAAAAGTTAGAAAAATGATTGAATCTATAAGAGTAGAGGTCCTATTCTTAATTTCCTTACTCTCTTGATTTTAATCTCATTGGTAACTATTGGTCAAAAATCAAAGAACTTCTGTCAACTTAAGAATTTCGGAATTCCTGAGTCCTCAATTATGCTATCAATAAATTTTTTAAATATCTTCTATCCAGAGTTCTTAGCATTTTATTATCCCTTTTTCATAATCGCCTGGTACAAGCCAGAATTTCCGAGAATTTCCTTTCAAAACTAAATACAGAGAAGTTTATCCCTAGCTGAAACACCATTCTTTTCAAAGAGAGGGGGTTTAATCAAATTAAACCCCTTACTAATTTTTTCTATCAACTAGACATTTAAAATTCAGACATAATCCCGTAACATTTTCTTTAGTTCAATATTATGAAGTTCTTCTTGTCCAATCATTCCGCGAGCGAACTCTTCGATATAGATACTCCCGTCCTCTACAACTTCTAATAACTCCTTATATAAATCCAAGGCTTTCTTTTCATGGTTGAGACTTTCCGTTAAAATTGCACGTAAGTCATGTTCATTAGTTTCCTCCATAGAAGCAATTGATAAACTAGGATGACCTTCTAACCCAGTCAATATCTCTCCCACTTGTTGAGCGTGAAGAAGAGATTCAGTCGCCTGTTGTTGAAAAAACTGCACTATGGGAATACGATGAGGCCCTGTGACCATTAAACTATAGTGAGTGTAGCGTACGACTCCGGCTAGTTCATACTCCATGATTGAGTTTAGGAGTTTATTGGTTTTTTCGCGATTGAGTTCTCGCATTTATAGTACCTACGACAAAGGAAAGTTCTATGCCAATGGAAACACTTTTGATAGTAATCTGTCAAGGTAAATTTAAATGCTTGTCAAGAGACGATCACTATTGAGAAATTAACTTTGACTTCTTAGATATTCGTTGAATCTTAAACTACATTAATTCTAATCACTTATTTTAAAAAAATTTTTTTGTCACTGTTAATATGTAAATTTTGTACTTATCTTTATTTATTAGAAGTTTAGTTAGCTTCTTGAGCGCAAATAAACTGTTTATTTCTAAATAAAGATGAGAAAATTTTCTAGTATAAGAAGCTTAAAACTAAATATATATATCAGTATAGTATATATATTTAGTGTCACTTTAGTACTTAATTTTAATTTTTTATGACGATTGAAAGTAATTTTTAGATTGTGATCTGTTTTTTATTATTGCTATAAGTAATTCATATTTGGAAATATTACCTACTAATTTTTTTGATTTTTTTTGGTCATTTATTTATGATTAGATTCTCTTAAAGAATCTAATCATAAATAAATTTAAATCTTGTTTATTTCATGTCTTATCTTATATTTTTCTAGTTATATTTGTATATAAATACAACTAGAAAAATTTATCAATTAGCTAGCTTATAATTTCACTGGTTAACTAACTATATACAATTATATCTTTCTAGACTCTTTAAAACTATGTTTCTCTAAACATAGATATTTATGTAGAATAAATCTATTCATTTTTATATCATCCTTTTTTGGAGCAACTATTGGTGACAAGCTACCAGCGATTCAAACTTAATTCATATAAAAATTTAAAATTGACTTTATTGTAGACAATAAGATTATTCATCTAAGTTTTTTGGATATAAATATTGTACTTGCTGCTTATAAAATCTTTGTTAAACTAAGAATAAAACTGTTTATTTGTTTTTTAAAAGTTTTAATAACTTACTTAAGTTTAAATAAATTATTCACCATTTTGACTTTAAAAACTATTTAAAAGTAGTGTTTTTCTACAAAAAATACATTAAAATAAAACTGTTTATTGATTTTTAACTATTTATTAGTTATATATTTACAATATAACCGAATACTGGTAACATTATTTATATCAATAAATTTGCTTAAAAAGCAAATTATACTATAATACTTTTTATATTGAATTTAAAATGACTTCAAGGATAAAAAATAATAACTGCGCTTTCATATAAAAAGCCAAAAAATATAGTTGAAACTATATTGCAAATAAACCAATTATAATTATTGGCTTACCTATGGCGATTAAACTAATTTAGTTTAATCGCCATCAAAAAAAACAAAAAAAGTTACCTATATTAGTTGCAATGATTAATATACTAGAAATCTTAAAATTTACTTATTTGATTTATGAAAAATTAAAATAATTGCAATTAGCCGGAAAATCTAATAAGATTGAAATTAATTGTGAGCAGTAAAAAATTAAATTAGTGTTTATCTTGTCTAATAGAAATTAAGTATTTAGTTATTAAACTTATGATAATTAATCCCCAAAAAATTATTGATCTAGCCCTAACATATGATGTGTCAGAAGCAGAAATTTATCAGTTAAGTTCTCTATCTCATCCAGTTGTTTTTGAAGCTAACCGTCTTAAACAACTACAGAGTAAACAGTTCCAAGGAACTGCACTACGCTTATGGAAACAAGGACGTCCAGGATTAGCAGTGGCCTACGGTTCTATTGATCCTCAGGAATTAGTAGAGAAAGCGATCGCTCTGTCTCAATTAAATCCCCCCAAAACTATGGAGTTAAGTAAACCCCGCATTGCTATCTATCCTAACATTGGATCTTCTATCTCAGTTGAAACCCTAATTTCGAAGGGAAAAACTGCGATCAATCAACTTCGAGATACTTATCCTGATGCTATTTGTAACGGTGAATTTAGCTGTGAAGAATATACGACTTTATTAATGAATTCTCAAGGACTCCATTGTCAATATAAAGAAACATCTATAAACTATTATTTAGGATTAGAATGGATAAGAGGAGAAAATTTTTTAGGCATTTATGACGGTGAATCAACCCGAAATAAACTGGACCCAGATAAGGTCATTAAATGGATTTTACAAAGGTTACAATGGGCTAACAAAAATGTGAGTCCCCCTACAGGAAAAATTCCCATTCTGTTTACTCCTGATGCAGTTACTATGTTGTGGGAAACAGTTGCTGATGCAATCAATGGAAAGCGAGTCCTAGAAAACTCTTCCCCTTGGAATGGTAAATTAGGTGAAGTGGTTATGTCCCCAAAAATTACCTTATTTCAAGATCTCCAGCGTGATCCGTATAGCTGCCCCTTTGATGATGAAGGAACTCCTACTCAACTCTTATCCTTAATTACACAAGGACAATTAAAACAATTTTACAGCGATCACACTGTCGCCAGGGAGTTAGGTCAAAATAGTACAGGAAATGGCTTTAGACCAGGGTTAGAACATTATCCAACTCCTAGTTTAGGGAATATGATTATTGAGTCAGGAACTCAGTCTTTTGAGGAATTGATTAGTAAATTAGATAATGCCTTAATTGTAGATCAAATGCTGGGAGGTGGGGCAGATATCTCAGGAGAATTTTCCATTAATGTTGACCTAGGATATCGGATCGACAAAGGAGAAATTACGGGTCGAGTTAAGGATACTATGGTAGCTGGAAATATTTATACTGCCCTCAAACAGGTGATCGGATTAGGGAATGATTCTCGATGGAATGGTTCTTGTCACACTCCATCATTAGTAGTAGAAGGCTTGTCAGTTATCGGTGAATAAATTTATATTTATGGTTCTGCCAAACCTGTTATGCAAAGTTATTAATGCTAATGTATTGAAAGCTTTTGAGCATTGGTAATTGGACCAAAATCAATTTTATTTATCACAACACCACCTTATTCAGTACAGTTTCGGGGACCAGATATTCATTATCTTCAGCTAAAACCCAAAATATATAGATTTTGAGTTCGCTGATCAACACAAACCAAACAAATAAATTGGTTAAAACATTATAAACATTAACTGACAGCTCACAGTATATCAACTTTCTAATTATCCATTGATAAGTATTTTAGCTGTTTTTTAGCTGATTGTTGTTCAAAACATTCTGAAAGTTAATAACAGTATGCTGTTTTCACCATTTATCTTAAATCAGGAAAAACATCTAAAATAGCTGGATGTACTACACGACTTCCTTTGACATTTAAGCCTTTCCCTAAAGCAACATCTTTGTCTAACACATCTAAACTGTAATCAGCTAATTTCATCACATATGGCAAAGTACTGTGGTTGAGGGCTTGGGTGGCTGTCCAAGGAACTGCCCCAGGCATGTTAGGAACCCCAAAATGAATGACTCCTTCTTCCATGTAGATCGGGTCAGTATGGGATGTAGTTCGTGAAGTTTCAATACACCCTCCCTGATCTACAGCTACATCAATAATGACTGAACCTGGGCTCATTTTGCCTACTAATTCTCGTGAAACTAAAATGGGGGCACGTTTTCCTAAAAGTAACACCGCTCCGATTAATAAATCAGCTTGGGGAACAATCGACTCAATGTTATATGTATTGCTATGAAGTAATTCAACCCTCGATCCGAAAAGAGTTTCTAGGTAGAATAATCGGTCAACATTAATATCAAGAATTTGTACCTGTGCACCCATTCCTACAGCAATTTTAGCCGCTTCAGTTCCGACGACACCACCGCCTAGAATAGTAACACGACCTGAACGCACCCCAGGAATTCCCCCCAACAGAACTCCTCGTCCTCCTTGTTGTTTCTCTAGGTATCTTGCGCCAAATTGTACTGCTAACCGCCCGGCAATGACACTCATAGGGGTTAATAAGGGAAGTTTACCGTCGGGCAATTCTACAGTTTCATAGGCGATAGCCGTAATTCCTGAGTCTATCAATGCTTCAGTTAGATGGCGATCAGCAGCTAGGTGAAGATAAGTAAATAATAACTGGGGTTTATCTAAATAGAGGTATTCTTCAAGAAGAGGTTCTTTAACTTTAACCACTAATTCTCTGTCCCAAGCATTGATTGCGGTAGGAACAATATTTGCTCCTGCCTTTTGGTAGTCCATATCGGAGAATCCTGCACCCATTCCTGCATTAGTTTCGACAAAGACAAGATGACCACGATCATGCAATATCCTAACACTGCTGGGACTCAACCCGACACGGAATTCTTGGTCTTTAATTTCCTTAGGAACGCCTATCTCCATTTTTGTCCTTATTCTAATTAATCTTATTTATCATAATGTAACGAGAATTAAAGCTAATGGGGTAATTAATAGAAGTAATTATCACTGAGTCTAAGCGATTCAGAAAGAGAAAATAGATTAATTTCGTTACTAACAATCGTTAGAAAACTTTAAAAACTGACAGTTTACCAATAGTTGTTAGGTTCTCTGGTATTATCGCATCGTACTCGACAGCTTTTTGCAAGGCTATCGAGTACGCATAGGAGCGAAACGCTTGAGCTTATTTTAGAAGACTTTAAACGCTGGGTCGTATTGTTAAAAAATCGAACATATTTTAAAGCTTATTCTAGTAATCTATTAGTGTTTACCAAAAGTAAATTTTTTGAGCAGATGATTTAGTTTTTTAAAAAATATGTTTTTCACTTTCTATATTTACCTTCCAAAAAATAATTGGATTGATATTAAAAATTAAGAAAAAAGTATTTTTATGAAATTTCTGTTAAGATAAAAAAAGTTGTCTTTTTGTTCAAGTTATTCTTTCCATGAAACTTAATTTTCAAAAAATAGCGGCTTTATTAGCGATATTTACGATAACTCTTCCCCGTCAGATACTAGCTCAAAATCTACCGGCTGAAACCTATCAGCCTGGCTATTGGCAACCTGTAGATAGATTTGATGTTCAACGTTCGGTAGAAGTTTTATTGATTAATAAGACAGAAATACCTTTGGAGTATGACATAACTGATCTAAAGTCAACTAATCCACAAGCCCTTAAGGCTGGAGAAATGGGAACATTAAAAAATTTTGGTGACTCTGCTTATATTGTTGTTTATCCAATCATTTCTGTTGATCCTAATAATCCCTTAACCCTTAGATTCAATGTCAAAGTAGAAGAAGATAACCAAATTATCGTCATTATTGAAAAAGGCATAATCAGTAAAAAAAATCCTGATTTTTTAGGACATCGAGCTATTAATTTACAAAAAAACGGGGGGATTTATTTATACTAAATTTTATTTAAATTTTATTTGTTCTAGATATTTTAGACTAAAAATACTAAATTAATAACCGACAAATTATAAAACCCTTATTATGAACGGTATTCTGTAACTTCATAAACTTGGTTTTTGTAAAGATTAAGTGTCTGGAATCTTAAAAATTTTGCAATTTTTGTAAAGTAAAACTTTCGAACTTTATTTACTATAATGTTTTCACAGCCAGTCTAGAAAAACGTCAATTATCTAAATTTTCAAGTCTTCTGAAAATCAGGAGGAATAACACTTGGCGAAATTAAACTAGATGGAGAATCACGATCTAAGTTCTGACTATTATATGTAGATTTTAACCTTGCTATGATAATTAATTCGATCATATACTACTATTAATATCTATCCCTGTTCAAAATCAGGGAAATTAGGGACAAAATCGGTTTCGATGGATAACTTACCTTTCTAATATTTACAATAGTTAGAGTTCTTTTTTGAAGATAAAAACTGGCTATCACCCCAAATAGTTCTTGATTTAAACAAGTATTATCTAAGTTAATTTACAGACAAGTATGACGCCAATTATTTCCCACTTCATGGGATAAAAAAACGTGGAAATTGCAACTACAATCCAAATAATTATTCTGTATTGAACACATTGCCTATTTATAAATTAAGATATATATTTCAAATGGTTATTTGAGCGGTACTTTATGATTTTTGGATAGTAACTTATTTTTAATTTTGATTAATGATTAAATCAGAATAACGAACAATTTTAATAAAAATATTTTCCTCATTATCCACATATCTATTCTCATGGTGCTATTTAAACCAATACCTAGTTTTACTGGGACTAACTAAGCAGAGACTTTTATAGTTAAAGACTAAAACTTCAGTGTCTAATTCATAGTTCCATTCCATGGAATCACTAAAATTTTAAAATCCTAAAGCAGTTAATTATAAGTTAAGACGAATAAAAAAAACTAAAAAACTAGATACTTTTAGTCCATCAAAAAATTAAAGATTATATGCACTCTTTATTAAAAAGTTAAATAATTATTTAATAATTTTTGTCGTTACACTACTTCAATAGAGATTGAGGTTTATTTTGACTCCAATAGATGATTATAAATATTTCCTGTTCTTGGCTCAATTTTAGGATGAACAAAGATTCTTCTAAGTTTAAGTGAGATAAATAATTTGATCCAACAGTTTCTAACTTTAACGTTTCTAATTCTAGACTATAGAGGCAACTTACTTCTCTTCCATCCAAAAGGCTAATAACTTAGCTTTTAAAGCTAAAATTGAGTTTTTAGCTAAGTTATTAACTTATTTTCAAATTTTTTAAAAATTATCCTGGGACAATTACACCAAAATTAGAATATAAAAATTGGTTAGCTTAGGTTTCTTGTTGAGATCTTTTAGTTTGAACATAACGATAGGTGACTGTTACACTTTTCTAGCTGACGTAGATTGCTAAAATAGTACCATCTTGATCTAATTAGTCTCCAACTATTTTTATTCCTAATTCCAGTTTTACTGTTCTATTAACATAAGGGATTTCCTAATAAAATAGGCAAGGATCGTAAAAAGTATTCTTGAGCTAGTTAGTTGAGTGCCTTTGACTAAGCTATTATAAGTCTAATAATTAAAACTATCATATTTGCATAGTTAAGAGCATAATTCAGATTACCAGAATAAAAAGTATTTTAACTTCTATATTCTTTAATTTTTATCAAAAAATATAACACTTTCGATGTCTATTTAGTAGAAGTAATCAATAATTTAATTTGTTTCTAAGCTATACTCTTATTTATGATTTGTCTTGCCAAACATCTAAAATATCTGTAGCTAATATTTCCTTCAACCAAACTTTGCTAACTACCGCTAGAGGCAAAGCAAGAAAAAATCCTAAAATACCAAATATAATAGTAAAAAATAGTTGAGACAATAGAATGAGTGCTGGTAGTAAAGAGATTTTTTTATGTATAACTAAGGAGTTTAAAAAATGAGTTTGTATCTGGTGTATTGAAACATATAAAATGATAACAATGATCGATTTCCAGGGACTTTCTAGAAGAGCAATAGCCACAGGAGGAACAACACTTAAAACAAAACCTATATTAGGTATAAAGGCAAGAATTCCTGCTAACATAGCTTGAGATAGTGCTAGAGGAATTTCTAATGCTAATAATCCCAGAAAACTTAATAAGGCTATCACTAGAATGTCAAACAAAACACCAATCAACCATCCTTGTAATGCTTCATCACATTGATATAAAATATCATCAATTTTTTTCCTATAAAATGATGGAAATAGCCGTATAAATCCCTGGCGATAAGGTTGAGGATTAGCCAATAACATAAGGGTTAGTGCTAACAATAAAAGTAAACTTAAGGGAATAGCAATAGTATTGTAAAATACAGACAAGCCCTGTCCAGCAATTTGATTAACTAAAGGTCGTAACTGTTGAGTCAGTTCTTGCGTATTAGGGAAATTAAGAATCCATTCTGGATCAAGTTTAGAAATAAATTCTTTTAAGCTTATGATTAACTGTTCAATGCCTTGAGAAACTAACTGAATTAACTCTGGAAATTGGTTAGTGAAAGGAGGAACAATGATTAAAAAAAAACCAACTATAGTAGCTAGTAATATTCCCGTGGAAAGTAAAACTCCATAACTCCGTCTAATGCCCTTATCTTGGAACCATTTAACTAAATGGTTCAATCCATTAGCAATCACAACAGCTGCAAAAAACAACGACAATAGTTGGCGTATTTGCCATAAAATATGGAGAGCAATAGCTATAACTATAAATCCAAGCCATTGAGAAAAATTCATCTGATTGAATCCTTATCAATATAAGGATCGATTGAGGGTTGATTTCTCAGTCTCCATACTAGGGCACAAACCATCAACAGAGGAGAAATGGCAATTCCTATGATTGCATTGAACGTAGTGGGGGTAATCGCCACCCGTTCTTCTCTATACTTAATGACAATCGAAAGAACGATCAAAAGTCCCAAAACTTTTATCATAAAGCCAATTTGATAATCAATTATGTCCATGGTTTTGTCTAAATTGGTTAAATTTAACCGAAATTAAATCTTTATTACTTTTTACCTTGATAGGCTCTCTTCTCAAGTACAAAAATTCTAAGCGTTTTTACTAAAAAATATAAGTCTAAGTTTAATGACTAATCATCAATACAGTCAAGCTCTAAATGAGCAGCATTGTAAAAATTTTCGATGTCTAAACATAAGAATAAAAATAAAAAATTTTACTAATTATAAAGATTGTTAACAGCCTTAAACCGACATTAAGTATAAGATCATACAATCTATCACATTCTTGACCAAGTCAAACAAAGTAACGCAGACAGGATGGGAAAATAAAATTGATCTCAATAACAAGTAATTAACCAAGTTTCCACTGGAAAGATTAAATCCCTTAGAAGTAAGATTAAAATTCGATATTTGCATTTATTGGCTGGATTTAACCAGCGTTTATAATGAGGAGTTCGAATATCAGTTGACCATTGATGAATCTAAGGCTTATTATTTTTCATAATCACTAGTAAAAATCTTTGGTTTGAGTGGACCAAGTCTCGTCTTTTATGGGACATAATATAAATATCTACGAAGGGAACTCCTCAAGAAATTGGAGATCAGAGGTTCAAAAATCTAATCTAAACCCTACAATGAGATATTAAGTCTTGTGACGGAATTAGTTCCGATTATTTATAACTGCTGTTTAAAAATGGAGAATAGGGGAGTCGAACCCCTGACCTCTGCGGTGCGATCGCAGCACTCTACCAACTAAGCTAATTCCCCATAAGGTTTCACGACCCATTATCATAACATTTAATGCTCGTATTTGTTATCTTCTGTAATTTCTTGCTAACAATTCTTAATTTTTATGTCGCTTTCCGCCTCTGGAAAATTCACTGTCTCCTTGTTAAGATTACTAAAATCTCAACAAGGATTGAACGACATACCGACTACATTTTCAAGCAGCTCTCTGTAGTAATTATGGATAGACAACTCCAAATTTATCAAATCAGACAACTTTATCAAAAACTCACTTGGAAACTTCAAAAATTACAACAAAGTTTACAGTTAATTAATCTAGGATTTTACTGTTGTAAACGTCATTTTTAAATAGTAATAGATAAAATATCAATATAAATTGATTATTTAGTTAAATCTTGAACTGATTAATTGATTTGTAATTTACCCCTGAAGCAATTCAAACAGATTGACCTAAACTGTCCATAGTGCAATATCAACATTCACAATTTATTTGTGCTGAAAAATTTTAACTAATTCACGGAAAAATTTGTAATTTTTTTAAAAAAACTAAGAATAGATAAAAGTAACCATGATAGTTAATATTTCTTCTAAAGAGAAAGCAGTAAAAAATAGATTAATAGATACTCTGTTTTTAACAATTTAATTAAAATAAAAAACACACTTAAAAATAACTATATTTTTAAGTGTGTTTTTTAGGTATTTTTAAAATTTATGAAATCTAATTTAAAAGGATAGAATTGTCGTATTTTAGTTTTTGACTAGTTACTCACCACTTTAATTATAAATACTACTTAATATAGACAACTGTTTCTAACTTTTTTATATATAGAGAAAGTTAGAAAAATCTTTTATTTTTTTCATGAAACCAAAATAATGGAACGTTTATGATCTTAATCTACTAAAAGTCGTTATAAGTTAGATATAAAAATGATAATTCATCAATTACTTGATTTTTTACTGCTATATAAATTATATGAATTTACCATTTTACACCTTATTAATTATTAATTATACATAATTTAGGTTTTTGATTTTTTATAAAAAAAATATCAGTAAGTATAAATAGAATTAAAACTATAGATAACATTTTTATTTATCTATTCTCTGTACTGTTTTAATCAAAAAATATTGCACATTAATTTTGGATTAACAATGTTACTATTTTTCAGTATTACTAATTAATAAAACTGAACTTTCTGAGGTAATAGCAGACTAAGTTAATTTTAGTTGAATTTACGAATGCATTATTGTCTTAACGTCTAATAATTTTTCACTCGACTTTATCGCTCAAGAAAAATGTACTAAAAGATCAAAATTCTAAATAATTATCACTTAACAATTTGTATTTATTATCATCATAGTTGCGTTCTATTTCAGACTGTCAATTAGTTTGTTTGTAATTACACTGAGTTTTTTAGCTTTTAATTTTAGAAATAAAATTAAAAGCTAACTTATAGTACTACATACTTTATTAGCTATTTTTTAATGCCTAGCGTAAAAAATAGCCAATAATTATTACTGAATAGCTGCTTGGTTAGCATACTAAAATTTTATATACTATACTCATATATAATTTTATCTTCATTATTTATTTATTTATTTAAATAAATAAATTAGTTTACTTTTAAAGACTTGTATCAATCACTATTGTTATAACTAACGATTAATTTAAATTAACTTATACCTCATACTTTTTTATGCTACTTATTTCCATTCATCTCTGTCAATGAGGTGGACAATAATTGCCCACCTTTCAATGTTATTGTACAACTACAAAATTAACTAACTTTCCAGGTACAACAATAATTTTTTTTACTTCTTTTCCGTCTAAATAGTGTTGTGCAATTTCTGACTTATAAGCCAGTTTTTTTAATTCATCTTTAGTTGCAGTTGCTGATACTTGAATAGTTCCTCTTGTTTTACCCATGACCTGAATAACGAGGGTAATTTCATCCACAATTAAAGCATCAGGATCAAGTTTTGGCCAACTTGCTAAATGAATAGAGTTTTTATGTCCTAAATTGTGCCATAATTCCTCAGTGATATGGGGAGCAAACGGTGCAAGTAAAAGCAATAAGGTTTCTATTCCTTCTTGATAAACTTCAGAATCTAAACATTTTCCTTCATTAAGTGCATTACTTAACTTCATTAGTTCTGAGACAGCAGTATTAAATTGATAGTCTCCTTTTAAGTCTTCGGATATCTCTTTAATTGCCGTATGGATTGCCCGTCGTAAGTCTTTTTCAACTTTGATTAGTTCATTAGTTTTTTTAACTTTTTTAGATTTATTGTTAGATTTATTGTTTACATAGTTAGCAACTAACCGCCAAACTCGATTTAAAAACCGAAATTGTCCTTCAACATCTGCATCATTCCATTCTAAATCTTTCTCTGGGGGTGCTTTAAACAGAATAAACATTCGCGCCGTATCTATTCCATATTTTTCAATCACTTTTTCTGGATCAACCCCATTATATTTAGACTTTGACATTTTTTCATAAAAGACTTCTAATTTATCTCCTGTACTAGGGTCTTTAGGATCTTCAGAGTTTACTTGATTTGAGGGAATATATTTACCTGTGTGGGGATTTTTGTAAGTTATTGCCTGTACCATTCCTTGAGTTAAAAGACAGTTAAAAGGTTCATCTACATTAATTAACCCTCTATCTCGTAAAACTTTAGTAAAGAAACGAGAATATAAGAGATGTAAAATGG
Organism: cyanobacterium endosymbiont of Epithemia clementina EcSB; assembly: GCF_029919255.1. Taxonomy (GTDB): domain Bacteria; phylum Cyanobacteriota; class Cyanobacteriia; order Cyanobacteriales; family Microcystaceae; genus Rippkaea. The sequence continues at coordinate 524,785 of NZ_CP123991.1, forward strand.
CATGTTCAATACCTCCTACATATTGATCAATAGCCATCCAATCATTAGCTTTTTCTAAGTTAAAAACTTCGTCTTTATTGTTTGCATCGGTGTAGCGTAAATAGTACCAAGAAGAGTCAATAAAAGTATCCATCGTATCGGTTTCCCGTTTTGCCGGTTCTCCACAACTAGGACAAGTAACATTGATCCAACCTTCCAATCTTGCCAGAGGAGATGCACCCCGTCCTGTAAATTTGATATTTTCTGGCAATTTTACAGGTAAAGCTTCATCAGGAACCGCAACTGTACCGCAACTGGAACAATGAACAACAGGAATAGGACACCCCCAATAACGCTGACGAGAAATCAACCAATCCCGCAAACGATACTGTATCTTGGCCTTGCCATAGCCTTCTTTTTCTGCATATTTGACAATTGCTATTTTGGCTTCTGTAGACTGCATTTTATTGAAATTACCTGAATTAACCATAATTCCAGGTTCAGTATATGCTTCTGTTAAGGTAAGGTTAGTATCCTTTGAGTTTTCGGGAATAATAACAACTTTGATGGGTAACTTCTTCTGGATTGCAAACTCGAAGTCACGGATGTCATGTCCGGGAACTCCCATCACTGCACCTGTACCATATCCATAGAGGACATAATCGGCAATTAAAATGGGTATTTCCTGATTATTAAAAGGGTTTATGGCAATTCCTCCCGTTAAAACACCGCGTTTTGGTTTATCCTCGGCAGTTCGTTCTATTTCACTTTCGTTAGCGACTGTCTTTATAAATAAGTCTACTGCTATTTTCTGTTCTTCTGTGGTAATTTTGGGAGTCAAAGGATGTTCTGGTGCTAAAACTACATAGGTCACACCATAGACAGTATCGGGACGGGTCGTAAAGACAGCTATCTTCTCTTGACTTCCTTTAATAGGAAATTCCAAATGTGCACCCACAGACTTGCCGATCCAATTTTCTTGCATTAATTTAACGCGTTCAGGCCATCCAGGGAGTTTGTCGAGATCTTTTAATAATTCTTCCGCATAATTAGTAATTTTAAAGAACCACTGGCGCAATTGTCTTCGTTCTACTTTAGCACCTGACCGCCAGGAATAACCCTCACTATCTACCTGTTCATTTGCTAACACAGTTTGATCGATGGGGTCCCAATTAACTGCTGCTTCCTTCTGATAAGCTAACCCTGCTTGATAAAATTGCAAAAACAGCCATTGTGTCCATTTATAATAGTCAGGAGAACAAGTAATAATCTCTACGTCCCAGTCAATAGAAAGTCCCAAAGTTTGCAATTGTTGCTTCATTTGAGCGATGTTTTTATATGTCCATTCTGCAGGGGGAATACCGCGATCAATGGCTGCATTTTCAGCCGGAAGTCCAAACGCATCCCACCCCATTGGGTGTAAGACACGGTATCCTTGCAATCGCTTGAGACGGGCGATAACATCAGTGATAACATAGTTGCGAACATGACCCATGTGTAGGTTTCCCGAAGGATAAGGAAACATGGATAATGCATAAAATTTGGGTTTGTCGCTGTTTTCTAAGGTTTTATTTAACTCCTGTTTAACCCAGTCCTGTTGCCATTTTTGTTCAATTGCTGCTGCCTTATATTGAGACTCCACGAATGTTTCTCCACCATTAACATTTTCTCATTATCAATTATCCATGATTGTCGAGGGAAGTCAGAAGTTTGAAGTCCTCAAGTCAGAAATTTTATTAGTTCTTATCGGGAGGGGATAAGCAATCAAGAATTCCTGTAATTTCAGATCTGGCCGAAGTGTCGACAAAAATTTGATTGTATTTCATAAAAGTAAGGTATTGAACAGGTTAATTACCCTAATAGTTTGAACGTCTTTTGTCTGTTTGCTATTTCTTACTATCTTTGTACTTTTTTTTAGAAATTAAATAAAATCATTGGCTGACAATTAAACGGTATAAACGTTATAGTCAGTCATGTTTTTAATTTTTTATTAGACATAGATTTTTTAAAAAATAGATTTAAATTCTATTTATTTGGAGTAATTAATACTAGGGGTTAAAAGCGATTATTCATGAAAATTATCTGTCATTATTTTCCTTTAAAATGTAAAAATTAATCTTAATGAAATTAAACAATTAAGTGTCTCAATTTTCAAAAAGTAAATTTTTGATTTTTCTTGAAAATGAGTATTATCTTCCTCATCAATACATTTTTTATATTTTATATTTTTTTAAATTACTTAAGAGACATTTTTTTTTATTTTAAAAAATAAAATAGTACTATTTTTTAGTATATACGATGTATGAATAAAATTCAAAATCCAAAAAAAACTAAAGCTATACAGCTGGTTAAACCTAAACAAATATTGGAATAAATAATTCAATAATTATCACTGACTAAGTTATCTATTCTTTTAAATGAAAAGGTGTCAGTAAGAAACAAAGATATTGTAGCTGTCTATCCCAATCTCAAATTCCTTAAATTTAACTTGCACTTGTCTGGATTCATGATTAACTGAAAATGATTAGGCATATTGATATCAATAAGCGAGCGTACATTAACATATCTACTTACGACTTTATCTCTATAAGTATCAACAATTGTTAATCTCTGACTTTGCTTGTTATTTGGATCCAGGTTCTCATAACTCCTTATTCTTTCCGAGTTAATCCTAATTAGCTGATTTATGCAGTATAATTACTCAAATTATCCTTGTCTAATTCCATTGGACTGTGGTACAGTGAGGAATTGTTTCAAATTTGTCCTAAGTTTATGCCTAAACTAAAAACTCGCAAAGCTGCCGCTAAGCGTTTTCGTCCAACTGGGAGTGGTAAAAAGATTTTGCGTCGAAAAGCTTTTAAAAACCACCTGTTACAACATAAAAGCTCGGAGCGCAAGTATCGTCGCTTATCCCAACTGTCTTTGGTCAGCGAACAGGATGAACCAAATGTACGTTTAATGCTCCCTTATATGTAAGGGAAAGGTGCAAGAATCTAATCACTGAAACCTAACTCACACGACAACTGTTTAGAAAATTAAGTAGAGAGTCATTTATGACAAGGGTAAAACGAGGTAATGTTGCTCGCAAACGCCGTAAGAAAATTCTTAAATTAGCCAAAGGGTTTAGAGGATCTCACTCTAAACTATTCCGTAGTGCGAATCAACAGGTAATGAAGGCCTTGCGGAATGCTTACCGTGATCGCCGGAAACGGAAACGAGACTTTCGCCGTCTATGGATCACTCGGATTAATGCTGCGGCGCGGATGTACGGGGTTAGTTATAGTCAACTCACTGGCCAACTCAAAAAAGCTAATATTGAACTTAACCGTAAAATGTTAGCGCAATTAGCTATTACAGATCCCCAAGCGTTTGAGAAAGTAGTTGAAATGGCCAAAACAGCTCAATGATTACAATGGAGTCAACAGCGAAGAATTCAGTTAATTGAGGAAACTTCGCTGCAATTCATCAGTCCTCGAAAGAGGTCAGACATTATAAATAAAGCTTTTATGGGACAATAATTAAGGCGGTATGTAGAATAACCATGAATTCACCTCCAAAAATTATTGTCCTTGATGATGACCCCACAGGTTCTCAGACCGTACATAGTTGTTTACTACTGATGCATTGGGATATCGATACCCTACGGTTGGGTTTAACAGATAAAGTCCCCATTTTCTTTGTTCTTACCAATACGAGAGCATTAACTCCAGAAAATGCTGCTACTCTTACGAAAGAAGTTTGTCACAATCTAAAATTAGCCGTTAAAGCAGAGGGAGTTGAAGATTTTCTAGTAGTTAGTCGGTCTGATTCCACACTACGTGGACATTATCCCATTGAAACCGATATCATTACCCAGGAATTAGGTGGATTTGATGCTCATTTTCTTATTCCTGCTTTTTTTGAAGGGGGAAGATTAACCCGTGATAGCATTCATTATCTACACGTGAATGGCGTTTCTACTCCTGTTCATGAAACAGAATTTGCAAAAGATTCTGTTTTTGGCTATCATCATAGTTATCTTCCTGATTATGTAGAACAAAAGACCAATGGACGTATTAAGGCAACAGAAGTAAAACGGTTTTTACTTCGGGATATTCGTCAAGGAAGTGTGAAAAGATTAATGGAATTAAAGAGAAATCAATGTGCAGTTGTTGATGGAGAAAATCAACAGGATTTGGATCAATTTGCACAAGATTTATTGACTGCAGCAGCATCGGGTAAGCGATTTTTGCTTCGTGGTGCAGCTAGTATTCTAACGTCTTTGGCACAATTAGGACTTCAACCGAGCGCCCCCGAAGAAATGGCTAAGTATAAACCCAGCATCAACCCTGGGGTTGTTTTAGTGGGATCTCATGTCGAAAAAACTACTCAACAGCTTAAGCAATTACTAAAAGAAGAAAATGTAGCAGGAATTGAAATAGATATTAAACAGTTGCGGGATAATCCCAGTCAACGGGAAAGTCTACTTGCACAAACTTTAGATAAAGTAAAGGTGGTTTACAAAAAAAATAAAACTCCGGTAATATACACTAGTCGAGAAGAATTAACCTTTAAAAAGACACAAAAACGCTTAGATTTTGGAGTTGAGGTGTCTAGTTTATTAACGGATGTGGTGCAAGGGTTGCCCCACGATATCGGATTTTTAATTAGTAAAGGGGGTATCACTTCTAATGATGTCCTCAGTAATGGGCTAAACTTAAGAACAGTCCGCTTGTTGGGTCAGATTTTAGCAGGATGTTCAATGGTAAGAACATCAGTAGATCACCCAATCTTTCCTGATTTACCGGTAGTTTTATTTCCTGGTAATGTGGGAGATGATCAAGGGTTAGTTAAAGTTTATCGCCGCTTAAGTTAAAATGCGGGGTTAACTAAATGGCTCCATGATCAAAAAGTTAAATTTAAAAGCTTAAAATGCCTAAACTTCAAGTTTTAGTTTTGTAAAAAATATCTCAAAAAATCAAAAGGTTAGAGTGAACTACTAGGAAACAATCAGTGCTTTATCCTCACCAAGCTTGTCGATATTCACAATAACAATAATAAAATTCTTGCCATTGCCCACGATAACTTTCTCCCATCACAGAAAAAAGTTGGCTAATTTACACTTGTCTAATTCTATTAGCAACACCGTGACAATGAAGATAATAAAATGTTATACGATAAACGCTGTTTGAGTCCAAGTGAGAGAAAAAGAATTAAAAGCATCCATTGCTTCAAGTTCCTTCAATAAAGTCAATAAAGTGAATCGGACTGCCTTGACAACTACTACAACTCAACTTATGTCTTGTTTTAATTTGTTGTTTGTTAGAATCAACTGTTGACGGTGAATCTGTAATAATTGTAATTTCTGTTGAGAAATCTGTTCTAACATATAAATCACTTGTTTAGGTTTTAATACTGTCCCATCATTGCGACAACTTCCTAAATATTTCAATACGACAGAATTATCTGTATTATAAGATTCTAGGTATAAATCAAATAAGTACTCTCCTAAATTTACTACAATTTTTTTACCAGATTTTGTAGTTTTTTCCAAACTAATCTTCGGACAATTATTTACCTGATCAATCCAATGTTGCCATTGTCCTAATGAGACCAAATCATGGGGTTTGACGGTAATTAAATAAGCAGCTTTGTCTAATAACTGAGTAGCTGCCAAGGATTTAATTGAGACTTCTTCAACTTGATAAATTGGAATATCTGACGGAAGTTGTGTTGATAAAACTTGAAAGAATTCTCCAAGTTTTATTCTTTCAGTCAATTCAAAATCAACAATTTCTCCATTACTTGTAATTCCTAAACTTAAAGCATTTGCAATCGAAACTCTGGGTCCAGGGTGATATCCCCCTGTACAAGAAATTGGTAATGCCCCACGACGGATTGCTCGATCAAATAATCTGACTAAATCTAAATGACTCACTAAGGCCATTTCCCCAACTTTACCAAACCAAACTCGTATACGTTGCGCCCTATTTTGATTTGGTTGAGACTTTCCCTGAAACTCAGGAATTGGCGGAGGTTCTATTGCTATATTATGACCAAAATCTGGTCCGCACACTCCACAATTAGAGCAACTATTAAAGGCACAATCGGGAACGATTGCTGCTTCTAAGGCCCTTTTCAAATCCGCTTTTAGCCAGGCTTTGTTAATTCCCGTATCAAGATGATCCCAAGGTAAGGCTACGTCATAATCATCTACCGCTTTAAAAATATTCCATTCTCCATTCTTCACCTGACGGTATTTTCCGGTTAACTCCGCCTCGTCGATGGCTTGTTCCCAAGCAGAATGGACTTTATCTACATTTTCCCACCAAGAATCCATTCCTGCTCCTAGTTCCCAAGCACGACGTACCACAGGGGCTAAACAGCGATCACTCCGTCCAACAAAATCTTCCATAGCGGAGATCCGAATATCAGTGTAATTAACTTTAACTCCCCGAACTTTACGAAACGCTTCTCTCAATAATTCCTGTTTACGACGAAATTCACTGCTAGATACAGAATGCCATTGAAAGGGAGTGTGGGGTTTGGGAGTAAAGTTAGAAATTGTTAAGGTAAGTTGGAGTGGTCGCTTGCCCTTGGGACGACATTCTTGTTTTAACCAGCGCACAGTTTCTACAATACCAAGCACATCAAAATCTGTTTCCCCTGGCAAGCCAATCATAAAATAGAGTTTAATTTTATCCCATCCCTGCTCAACAGCGGTTTTGATGCCCCTGAGTAATTCTTCGTTGGTTAACCCTTTATTAATAACATCCCGCAGCCTTTGGGTTCCTGCTTCGGGGGCAAAGGTTAACCCTGACTGACGAATTCCTCCAATGATCTTGGCGATATTTTCATCAAAGCGATCAACCCGTTGACTAGGCAAGGACAAGGAAATATTTTCCTCTTTAAGGCGGTTTTTGATTTCTAACCCTACTGACGGGAGAGAAAGATAGTCGGAACAGCTTAACGAAAGTAGGGAAAATTCGTTATAGCCTGTCTGACGAATTCCTTTTTCAACAGTATCAATGATTTGTTTAGGTTCTACATCTCGTGCTGGACGGGTCAACATTCCTGGTTGACAGAAACGACAGCCACGGGTGCATCCTCGACGTATTTCTAATACTAGGCGATCATGTATAGTTTCTACGAAGGGGACTAACCCAATTGAATAAGCAGGAATAGGGGTCGCTACCCTTCGTAAAATTCGTTTAGGGACATCGGGACGGTTAGGATAGACTGAACTATCTTCAGCGATATCATAGAAACGGGGGACGTAAACCCCTGGAACTTGAGCTAAATCTAAGAGTAAGTCTTCTCTACTCAAGTTGTTAGTTTTTCCCTCTTCGAGCACTAAGCCAATTTCTGGAAGTAATTCTTCCCCATCTCCTAAAGCGACAAAATCGAAAAAGTCTGCAAAGGGCTCAGGGTTAGAGGTTGCAGTTTGTCCTCCTGCCAAAACCAAAGGATAATCTCCCTGGCTGCGTTCTTGCCAAGTTAGGGGGATTTGGGCTAAATCAAGCATTTCTAAAACGTTAGTTATCCCTAGCTCATAGCCGAGGTTAAAGCCCAAGATATCGAACTCAGTGAGGGAACGACGAGATTCCAGAGCAAATAGGGGAGTTTTGGTGTCTCGAAGTTTAGTTGCTAAATCTGGGGCTGGGAGATAAGCGCGGTCGCATAGTTGTCTGGGTTGAGCGTTTAGGATATTGTAGAGAATAATATGACCTAAATTAGAAGCTCCAATTTCGTAGATTTCTGGATAGGTGAGAACCCAATACACATTCGCCTTATCCCAAGGTTTATGCTGAGCTCCCAATTCATTGCCTAGGTAACGGGCAGGTTTGTTGATCTCAGGGGTGATTAATCTTTCTATTGCAACTGTCATAATAAAACCTCCGGCACTTAGACTTCAGAATAAAACCCTGTCGCTTTTCTAAATATATACCGGAAGTTTTGGAAGGTGAGATGCAAGTTTAGGCTGCTACAGCTTTGGGCATTAACAATTCAAACTGACGACGATTCTCAAAAATTTCTAAGGCCTTATCTAATTGGGTTAGCTCAAAAATTATACGTACCGAGGGTTCTAAAGAACACACACTGAACCGCTTGCCCAAACTTTCGGCTAAAGAATAGACATACACTAGTGCCATTAATCCTGCACTGTCAAGAAACCCTACACTGTGCATATCGATCAAAAAGATAGAATGCTTGGAAGAAATTATCGCTTGAGTTAATTCCTGTTGAAAACTAGCTGCATTGGCAGCCGTGATGTAGCCACTGGGCTCAAGGATGGCTAGTTCGTGATCAATAAAATTACTCCTCATCATTGCCATGTATCCTCTGTTTAAAGCAGTTTCCGTGATTAATGTGTACTCAAATTATAACCAGTTATCTGGGAAAAACAGTTAATCGAAATCAGTTGCGTAACTGCAACTTAACTTTAGACAGTTAACTAACATCAATGTCTAGTGTCATGATTTAGTTATTCCTGGTCAAAGAGAAAATCAGTGTTCTTGACATTAGAAATCTTGACTAAATCCTAGTTAACTTCAGTTGTTTTTTAGCAGGTATGGATTCCTGGGATTGTTTTGAGTTCAACTTTCAACTTGAAATCTTAAATTGGTCCACAGTGAAAACTCTATAAATAAAAAGTCGAAAACTCTACTAAAGTTAGTCAAATCCGGACGACTTTAACTAGTCGATGACCTCAGTATCAATCTGAAACAACGGGCTATTTATAGTCTATTTATCCTTTAGTTCGCGTCTTGTTTGTCATCATCAAGAAATGATAAGTCCGCAGACACTGCGGCACCTTAATCTAAATCCTTAAAGTATTAAAATTTTCTTAAAAAATGCAAACGTAAATTCAGCTTACATAAAGTTGTCCAAATCCCTTCATTTTTAGTTTAAACTTCTATATGGTGTAATGATAATGGTGATCAAAACCTATAGAAAGGCTGCTGATAACGGCGAATATTACTGTGGATATCATAGCTATTCGTTTTTTCGATTGAGACCGCGATCACTTTAATATCAAAATTTAGACTATAAACATGTTTTCTGTTCTTGATTTCTAACTTTCAGTTTACTAACCTAAGTTTAGTCAAACCATTTTTTTCTTTCCCAGCAAACGAAAATAAAATAATCATCAGTCATTGTTATTGATAAAACTTTTGGTACCATGCAACAAATTGTCGAAGACCTTGGGTAATTGTAGTCGTCGGTCTGAATCCGATATCGTTGACTAATTCATCTATATCAGCATAAGTCGATAAAACATCTCCAGGTTGCATAGGTAAGAAATTCTTAACCGCTTTCATATTTAAAGCTGTTTCAATTGCCTCAATAAATTTTGTTAATTCTACTGGGTTATTGTTTCCGAGATTATAAATTTTATATGGGGGTTGATTAAGATTATTTAAGGGAGACTTAGGGATAATCCTCACCATAGCTTCAATGACATCGTCAATATAGGTAAAATCACGCTTCATCCTGCCGTAATTGTAAACGTCAATGGGTTTTTTTTCTGTAATCGCTCGAACAAATTTAAAATATGCCATATCTGGTCTTCCCCAAGGACCATACACCGTAAAAAAGCGTAATCCAGTAATAGGAATTTGATATAAATGACTATAGGCATATGCCATTAATTCATTCGCTTTTTTAGTAGCTGCATAAAGAGAAACCGGTCTATCTACATTATCGGTAATAGAAAAAGGAACCTTTTTATTAGAACCATAAACTGAACTAGAAGAAGCAAAAATTAAGTGATTAATATGGTTATGACGACAGCCTTCTAAAAGATTAGCAAATCCAACTAAATTACTATCAATATAAGGTTCAGGATTTTTTATGGAATAACGAACTCCAGCCTGGGCAGCTAGATGCACAACATATTCAAAAGAATATTCTTTAAACAGCTCCATAACCAAAGATCGATGGCTAATATCTAAACGGTTAAATTCAAAGTTATTTTTGGATAACAATCGCTCTAAACGAGCTTGTTTAAGGGTAACATCATAATAGTCGTTGAGATTATCGATTCCACATATTTGGTGGCCTTCTACTAATAATCGTTGTGTTAAATGATATCCAATAAAGCCAGCTACGCCTGTAATTAAAATTTGCATTTTTATTTATTAAAGGTTTTAATTTAAAATTAATGAATCAATGAATCAGGGATTTTATCAGTTTTTATTTAATGAGTGGATCATAAATTTTCATTAGCCGACTATAGTGTGTTTTTCCTGTATATTTAGTTGTAAACTTCATTCTGACTGCATGACACATTCCATCACGCTCGACTGGATGTTTCCATAGTCACTCTATTTTAACTGCTAAATCAATTGAATTGTTAGGATGAAAAAGGAGTCCAGTAGGACTGTGGTCAACTAGTTTAGCGATCACCTCAGTATTAGAAGCAATAACAAGATTACCTCTAGTAAAAGCCTTAATTACTACTTTATTAAAGGTTTTATAGCATTTTGAAGAAAACACTAAAAACATAGCTTTTCTTACCAGTTAATAAATTTATGCCATTGGTCGATAGCCTAGCCGTTCTAATTTCAGAAAATTTTTGAGTAGCCTCCATTGCTTAGTTACACTAAATAACATCTCCGACAATTTTCAGGAGAATTGGGTAATTAAACTGTTTCCAGGCTACTAAAAGAACATTGAGTTCTTCTACAAAAAGTAGCCTAACAGAAAAAGCATAACCCCCTTCCACCTGTTCCATAACCTAATTTTTATCAATTAAATTTACTTAACTACAATTTTTTCTTAGAGCCACTCTTTTTCCATAAATTTATGTTGTGCAAACTAGCTCATAGAAATAAATTGACTTGTCTGGTCCAGGTCGGTATATTTAGGTGTAAGCAGAGGAGAGTAGTAGTTATACTAGTAGTACTTTTGTCTTATCAGTAACAAGCAAAAGCGATTCCAAGTTAGAAAAACAACTTTCCTCAGTAATCTTCACATACTTGTCCATCTTGAAAAAAGAGTCTATTGGGGTATGGTTGGCAATGGTTTTGTAGAGTTTGGATACGAGAATCTCTTTGAGTCGAAGCAGCATATCTCTCTAATGAGAAAATTAATGGGAAAAAATTCTGGGTATGGACGAGTTTAGTAAGCGTTTGTTTGAGTTTGCCTCGCATCGTCTAGTACATTCCATAATAACGGTTTTCATTTAGAAACATTAAAGTGAACAGACAAAAAATGAGGTCGTACCCCATAGATATTCCTACTGAAATTATAGAAACTAACAATAATACCAATTAATTAACTTAACAACTAGCAGAACATTTTTGAGTTAGTTATAGTTTTCTCAGTCTTCTCCTTAGACGTTATTAAATAATAGAAAATATAAAATCATTGCCTTATTTCCGAGGCAAATATTCTTTAATTGAGGCAAAAAACTTTTAGGAGAAAATAACGATGTTACTCTACAAGAACTAGATGGTAGTATAAAAAAATGTTTGAGTTTGTATTATTACTATTGATTGTTCATTGTTCATTTTAAAACTTAAGTTACTTCGCAGATAAACACTTTATTTTTTAGTAATTTAAATAAATTAAATCTTTTTTCAACTATCTTCTATTTTTTCTGTCTACATTGTACTTAATTACACTCTATGTTTATTAGAACATAATAGACTTATTTAAACTTCTAAATATATTTTTTAAGTTTATTTCAATTTTTAATTAAATAATTTTCTTTTCTTGAATAGGCTTTTATTCATTAATCTATTAATCAGATAACAGTATCTAGACTTTTTAAATTTATTTTTCTATCTTCAGTTCTAAATTTATTTAACATATTTTTTGAAAAACTACTTTAATTATTATCTATATTGGTTTATATTTTAAACTTAATGTTAGTTGACAAACTAATATTAAGAGATTTGTTTCTATAAATAAAGTTTTTTAGCTCTTTAATTCAAATCCTTATTCCTCATAATTTTATTTTTTTATTCTGCTAATGGATTAAATTTTCCATAAATGTTCTACTGAAACTAAAATTTATTTCTAAAGTAATTATGCTATTTTTGATAGTCTATGCCTGAAATACTTTTCAAAATAAATATGATCTTCTTAATTCTACAGAATCTTTACTTTTTACTTAACTAAGTTTGGGATTGAATTAGATTTTACGGACAGTATTGTTTCGAGAATAACTGTTAGAGCTATACAGTTCAGCAGAAAGTACTAACGCGTTGATATAAACGTTGATTGAATTAAAGTTAATACCTATGGTTACTTGGATATTTCCCTAGAAAATCATAGTTTTAATTGTCTAGGCAAAGTATTTTTAAGAGATGGCCATTTTAACTAGCTTAATAAGCTCAGTTTGATTTTGAGCTACTTTAACCTTAGCTTTTTCAAAACCATCTATGATGGACTTTACGGAGGAAATTTCTATTACTGACGAAGAGAGTTGAGCGGCCACAATTGTTTTAGCATCCCGAAAATTACGGTCTATAGGAGCATAAAGTCCAGCAATATAAGCAATCACAGGTTTTTTAATAGCTGAGGCAATGTATTCAACCGCACAGAGTTCAGCATGGCTATTGCCTCTTCCTAAAAGAACAATTACTTTAGTGGTACTGTCCTCTTCGAGTATCCGTAACCAATGCTCAAAATTTGAGCCAATAATGAAATCTTTGCCTAAACTAACAACGAGAGACTGACCTAACTTAGCTAGGGTTAATTCTCTAGCTACTTCATCAACTAGGCGATCACAACGACTAATAATCCCCACAGATCCCGGGCTATAAAAGGAATGCTCACATATCCCTAACCAAAACTGATTAGGAACAACTAATCCCTGACTGCCTGAGCCCAAGATAAAAGTCTGGTTAACTTTGGCTTTATGGAGAAGGTCAACCATATCTAGAGGAGGAACCCCTCCGGATATAATCACTAGTTGTCTAATTCCTGAATCCATTGCCTCTAAAGCTGCATCTAAGACTTTATAGGGGGGTGTAAAAATAACACTAATGTCGATGTTTTCGAACTCACTGACAGCTTGTTCTACTAAATTAAAAACTGGAATTCCATCTATCTTTAGACCGTCACCGTTTATACTAATTCCAGCTACGATATTCATCCCAAAAGCTTTCATTTGTTTTCCGTAGATAGTTCCCAGAGGAGTTGTAATTCCCTGGATAATAACTTTACTATCAGCTTGCCATTTCATAAATCAATGAGTTGTCGTGTGATTGAATTGCAATCTTAGTCAGATTAAATCAGAAAATTAAATCAGAAAATAACCTAATATTTTATTAACTTTTGCCTAGACTGGGGTGAGGATAGCTTATTTTTTGGGAGCCTTAGCTAAAGAAACTGTTGTAGTGATCGCTTGTCCTAAATCCTCAGTCAAGTTAATCTCTAATCCAGAAAGACTTTCTTTAATTGGGTCAAGATCGCCCCCGAGCAAACGAACTACTAAAGATGGTAGTTTCGTAACTTGGGACAGATGATTTTGAAGTTGACCATCCTGTTGATGCTCAAGGGAGTTAGCTCTAGTGGGTCTTGGAAAAAGGTCTTCACGGAAGAATTTTATCTCGCGTTTCAGATAAGGTTGAAAATAATCAGCAATTCCCTTTGCGATTACTTCGGAAGTCTCAGGACTACCCAAAATATTTATTAACAGAACCTTTATATGAGTTGACTTAATGGCTTGTTCTAAGGCGATAGTCAACTGCTCGGCAAAAGAGATTAATCCTTCCTGTTCGTTGAGCATCCAGCCACAGGCAGGATTACCTTGTTCATGAACTAACAGCTCCCAACTAGTAATGGTCAGTCCCCAGCCATTACTGATGATACCGATATTACCTTCTCCTGGGGTAGCTTTAATTACACAAACTTGAGGAAGATTTAAAGGTTGAGGGATAACAGGTTCGAATACTATTGACGAAGTTTCTAATTTAGAGGATGTAAGTAATTCTACTAAATCTCGATGGCGAGACAAAGCTGAATCGTTAACCGCAATTTTTCCATCGAGGGCCATAACTTCTCCGGTTGGACTCACCGCCAAAGGATTGATCTCAATCGAATCTAAATCCTTTTCCCAAAAAATCTGGTACATCTTTTCAAGAATGGAACTCACTGTCTGGATTAGTTCCCCTTGGAGTCCCATTTTTACGGCTAAACGGCGGGCATAAAAGGGCGAAAAGTCGCTATCAACTACCACTTTTTCCATATGCTCGAGGAGAGTTTCCACATCAATTCCTCCTTTGGGTGAACCAAGCAAAACTGGACGCTGAAGTTTATAATCAAGCAGAACCGAAAGAAAAAACTCAGATTTGGTATCGTAGCGAGCTTCTGCCAGAATAACTTCTGGATATTCTCCTAAAATTGCCAGACTAAAAATTGCTTGGGCAGCTACGATTGCATCGATCGTATTTTCCACAAAACGAATGCCCCCGGCTTTTCCACGACCTCCAGAACGGACTTGTGACTTTAAGACGACAGGATAAGGAATATGAAGGTGTTTTATTTCACTGAGATTAACGATAGGTTGTGAGGGTAAAATAGGAATACCCACTCGATGAAAAAGTTCTTTAGCCTGATATTCAAGTAAATCCATGACACTTGTAATCTGAGAAGTATAGTTTTTAGAAAAATAGGGGAACATCTCAGTTAGTATCCTACATTCTCCGAATCTGGAATTTATCATCAAATTCTAAAGAAAAAAGTAAAAAGCAAGACTATACTAAGTGGTCCATGTTTCTTAGACCTGAAGCAAACATTTTCGTATTTAACAACCTCTTTGATTGAGGGCATTGGGATATTTGGTTTATTTTCCTCAGCTTCTTGGGGCGTATCTACAATGTCAGCTAATCCCTTCTAAAGAAAGAGCGGTTTCTGGAAATTTTGGCCACAGTTGGGACAATCTTAGGGTGGGGGAAGTCACATAACTGGCAATGATACGAAAAGCGATTAATTGCCCCAGGATGAGTTCTTTCTCCAAAACTAAACAAGCTCTTATCCACAATGCCAGCAATTCAGAGAGCTTATTGAAGAAGTTACTGATGGAAGTAGCTGAGCTGGAAGTAATTACGGGATTAAATCCAGCTGAAACCTAACGGGAGTATTTCTCTTGCCATTACTAACGTGAATACAATTCCATATTTTAAGCTTTAACAGTTTGAATTCCTGAGATCACCTCAACTAGATTAGGATTAAGTATGAGCATTACGTTTGACTTTCGTCCATAGTTGACGGCGGATAGTTGGGAAGAAAATTAAAGTCATCACCAAATCGGGACAATCCCTAAAGCCACTAAGGTTAGCGGAGGACCATAGAAGACCATAACAACAATGTAGATGATGGAGAACACCGAATCAAGTGTCACAGTTAAGGTTATTCCAGTGAGAAATTTCTGTTCGAGTCAATGAACTCGAACAGAAATTTCTCCTACAGATCGTTTTTCAAAGTAGCGTGATGGTAAACGTAGTAAGTGATCGATAATTTCTAAGCCCAAACTCATGTAGATAAGACTCATCGTATCGACAAACAGAAGAGAATTATGGTTTATATAGTTAAAATTCAAAGTGATTTCAGTCTTTATTAGATATTATTGTCTATTCATATCGAACAGCATTTGATTTTGTAAGCATCCTTGAAATAGTTCATTGAGGAGTTTTTTTCTTGTTGGTTTATCAAGTTGCGCTGATAAATATCTTTCTAAACGAAGAATTATCCACCATTTTCCGATCTGAATTGGCTTTGAAAGTTGTCCTAATTGACTGGTAGACAGAATCCGCGATATTTGCGGGTGAGGGACATTTAAATGCACTGGACCAATTAATCCTCCTGTTTGGGCTTTGGCATCTTCAGAATATCGTCTAGCTAGTTTCTCAAAAGAGCTTTCTCCCTCTTGAATACGAAAATAAAATTCTTGGGCGATTCCAGGATTTTTTGTCCTAATCAGGAAATAAACCACCCGATCAAGTTTTCCTTTACATTGCCAAAGATAGTCTTCGAGTTAATGATCCCATATTGATTATTTTAACTTTTCGATTTTTAAATCCCGTACTTTCAGGTGAACTAGCTATTCACGGGTCATCCCCCATTTGTCAATCCAAGCTTGGACTTTATCCTTATCAGTTAGTTTTTTGATAAAATTACTGTTGCTCTAAGAGTGTTTCTTCTGGGCTACACTTAATAGTGGTGATTACCTCGTCAATTATTAGCTCTCCAGCTAACTGGGGTAATAGTTAATATCGGGTTAATAAGAGATGTAAATGTCGGTCTAGAATATTTCAATTACTAATCTGTAAGATAACACTCATTTTTTCTCTCCTTCTAGGAGGGCTTCACTGACCTTTTTCATTAAGACATAATCAACCATTATTTTTGATAAACAAAAATAAGTTACACCAGATTTTACACTCAAGATTATGTCGATTGTAAAAATGGATGTCTAACTTTGTTTGCTTGAAATATACAGCCTAAACTTAGCAAAGACGATGAACAGATTGGTAGAGTATCATAGAAAATACACAAATGAGGTGAGGGATACCATAATCAGAATCGATTCTAAAATTTTGAGAATTCGAAAAGCAAACCACAAAAGTACGAGGAATTCTACAGAATTTTAGAACCTGGAACTTTGACTTGTAGTGAGCCTCAGCTATATTACTTGCAATTAATTGGAGCCATCTACATTGTAGCTAATGGCTATTGCAAACCTGCTTAAATTTTGGTATACCATTATAATTTGGCAAGTTTTTTAAAAGAAACTATGTATCCTGTATTTAAGTAAAAACACATTAAATAGCTCATCAAAACATCCTCAAAATGTTAGGTTTGGAGATGATGTAGAAAGCCAGCGCTGTAAGCTTACGCGACTCGTCGGAACTGGTAACAAAGCTCATCCAATTAATATAGTCGATTTAACCTGTTTGAGGTTTTGAAAAATTATGAAGTTTACAAAACTGCTACGCCAATTGGGTAGTTGCCTGATATCACTTTTACTTGGTATGCTTCTGTGTTTTGGTGGCTTCCACTTTCTTTCGTCTCAAGCTGAACCTTTTGTGGAACCATCCCTAAATGATCAAGAAAATATTTCGGCTCCCTTAAACTTAGCTAAAGTTATCGTTGCTGAAGATCGCGATAACTTTGTCTCTGCAGCTGTAGCCCGCACTGGCTCTGCAGTGGTTCGCATTGACACGGAAACAGTTGTCACCCGGAGCATTGATCCATTTTTTAACGACCCCTTCTTTCGAGAATTTTTTGGGGAACAATTTCGCTCTCGTCTCCCTCAAGAACAAAGAATTGCAGGACAAGGTTCAGGGTTTATTATTGACGAAAATGGGATAATTTTAACCAATGCTCATGTAGTTAATAAGGCTGATAAAGTCACCGTTACTCTTAAAGATGGGCGTACTTTTAATGGACAAGTTCGAGGAACCGATGAAGTTACTGACTTGGCAGTGGTGAAAATATCTGCCCAAGAAGCTAAATTGCCAGTTGCTCCTCTAGGAGACTCAGCTAATCTTAAAGTAGGAGATTGGGCGATTGCCGTGGGGAACCCGGTTGGGTTGGATAATACTGTCACCCTGGGGATTATCAGTACAATCGGCCGTTCAGCCGCTAAAGCCGGCATTCCCGATAAGCGCCTCGATTTCATTCAAACTGATGCGGCGATTAACCCGGGAAATTCTGGAGGTCCTCTCTTAAATTCCCAAGGGGAGGTAATTGGCATTAATACCGCTATTCGCGCTGATGCGATGGGAATCGGTTTTGCTATTCCCATCAATAAGGCCAAAGCTTTGCAGAATATTTTAGTCAGTGGAGAAAAAGTTCCTCATCCCTATATTGGGGTACAAATGGTTAATCTCACCCCTGAATTGGCTCGGGAAAATAACAAAAATTCAAACTCACCTATTCTGATTCCTGAAGTTGAAGGGATTTTAGTAGTGCAAGTTGTCCCTAATACTCCTGCCGCTAGAGCCGGAATCCGTCGAGGGGACGTCATTGTAGGAGTCAATGGAAAATTGGTGACCGACGGCAGTGACTTACAATCCATTGTAGAAAATTCAGGTCTCAATGCTTCCTTAAAGCTTCAACTTTATCGTGGTGATCGCGTTATTTATTTAACGGTAAAAACTGCCCAATTACAAGGAACACCTTAAATAACCACGTCCTGGTGGTGTGGTAATTGATTTGCCACACCGTCACAATTGGTTTAAAAGATTATGTGAGGAGGTTATGAATTGCCTGCTGGTCAAAAACTATTTTGAAATCTGACGAAGAAAAACTGCAGTTTCAAACTTAGACGGTGTACAAATGAAAGAACTGTAGTTTAAAGGTAAGAACTAAAATTTTCGGAGCAATGAGGTAAGCAAGTACTAATCAATGATAGACCAGTAACGTTATTCTTAGAATCTTAAGCGACCGTCTGCATTCAAAAGGTGGATGCAGTGTTCACAAGGACTCAACTTCTTCTATAGTTTAGAATATATAATGAACTTAGGCATAATTGCGGAATGGATTAAATAACGGTTATGACTTCCACTTTTTTTATTAAACCAATGTTTATTAGAGTATTTAACTCCAATAGTTTACCTATGATAACATCGGTTGGGATTCATGCGTTGTTGTTGGGTCTGCTGCTTCCTAACTTAACTGACTTAAACCCCTTAGAAAAGTCGGACTCTAATCAACGTGACGTTGAAATAATCGAATTAACCTCTGCTGAAATAGCACGTTTACCAGATCAGTTGCCATTGTCAGATATACATGACTCTCCTGAGATTTCCCCCACAGATATACCACCCGTCTTAGACTCCTCTTCCTTAAACCCTTCCGTACCCCACACTTTCACTACTTTACCAGCCCCTCCCGCGTTACCTGCGTTACCAGCCCTTCCGTCCCTAAGTTCTCCTCGTCCTTCTTTTCCTAGACCACTTCCTAAGCCACAGCAATTATTCCCAATTGCACCTCGTCCAAATCTGCCCTCAAGACTGCCTGTCCCCCCTCAGCCTACTTCTGAGCTGGACGACTCCCAATCTTCAATTTCCCGATTTCCACCTATTTCTAAAAGACCCGATTTCGGTATGTCGAAAGCTCCAGTTCCCATTGATCAATTAATCAATCAAGGCGGGAATGATAGTCCCGATACACTTACTTCGGAAAAACCCATTAACCGTAATGTTGAGCCCCCTCAAACAGCCCCAAATTCAGAGCAAGCTCGGAAAGATAAACTGATCAGTAATTTAGTACGTGAGACAATTGAAGGGGCGGACAATCTTCGTTACAACAAGGATAATACAACTAATGAAGATGCAAGACGCAATGATGCCCAGTGGATGGCGAAAATAGGCAGTCCTGTTACTAAACAAGAGAATTGGCAAGCTTTAAGCGGAGATTACCCAAAAGCAGCTTGTTTAAGACATTTAGAGGGTACAGCTGTTTATGGTGTCACTGTTAACCCTGGGGGTGATGTAGCTAAAAATCCTTATCTCATTAAAAGTTCAGGTTATGGCATCTTAAACCAACAAGCGTTTAATCAAATTAAGTCCACTAGTTTTAGTACAGACAGTCAACTTCAACACTACCGAGTCAAGATATCTTTTAATTTTGATCCGAAAATTTGCCCTGCTGTTACCCAAAGTCCACAAAACCAACAGGACCAATCCACAACCTCAGAGACTCCAGCTGAATCAGCTCAACCGACTTCTGATAAGAAAACCGAACCGACGACTAGAGAAATGTCAACCCCAGAGACTCCAGCTGAATCAGCTCAACCGACTTCTGATAAGAAAACCGAACCGACGACTAGAGAAATGTCAACCTCAGAGACTCCAGCTGAATCAGCTCAACCGACTTCTGATAAGAAAACCGAACCGATTACTATTCCGACTTTTAGCAAGGATGCTCCGCTTCTCCCTCCTAGTACTAAAAAATAGGTAACTCCAGTCAATTTAGAAAACTTTTAGCAGAATCTGTTCAACGATGTTTTTACAACCTATTGAGGACTTTGAAGGTTGTTTAGCAATTTTTGTCTACAACTTTTAAACTAGAAAAACTTGACAAGGATGTTAAATTTCAAGTAGTATTGTGAGCGGATAGTACACTGGGGGCTATAACTCAGTTGGTAGAGTGTCACAATGGCATTGTGAAAGTCAGCGGTTCGAGTCCGCTTAGCTCCATTAGAAAATAGAAAGAGAGGTGAAGATGGATGTGTGTTTTATTGTCCATCTTTGTGACTTGTCTTTATTTATTTTTAAAAGTTCCTCCCTCGGGCTAGAGAATCATGCAGCTTTAGCTTGGGTTTGTTCTTGGAGAAACTTGATAATTGATGCTTTTTCTAATAACCCTAATATAATCCCATTTTTATGAATAACAGTTAGTTGCTGACGAGGGTTATTTTCTAAAATTTTTACTACTTCTAACAAAGATTTATCTGCTTCGATCATGGTTACACTATCGTTGATTGGCTGCATTATTTCTGAAATTTTTAACTCAGTCCATTGGGAAGTAGAAACTTTATTCAAAGTATTTAGTTCAAGAATTCCCGATAGTTTTCCTTCTTCATTAGTTATTAAGAAAATCTTCCATTTTCTCTTTCCAATTACATAATTATTAACAAATTCTCTCAGGTTAAAACTATCAAGAACTACTGGACTATAAGGAATTATAGCATCTTTGGCTGTATAACCACTTAAAGTTTCTTGAAACCTAGCAGATTGACCTGAAAATACTGCATTTTGTAAGAGGAAGAAACCAATTAATAATGTCCAAAAATTTCCAATAGGACTAATTCCTAAAATTGCCAAACCACCGATAAAAACAGCTAACCAACCAAAAACTTGTCCAACGCGACTGGCAAAAATAATTCCTTTATTTGGGTTTCCAGTGATTTTCCAAACTAGTGCTTTAAGAATATTACCACCATCTAAGGGTAGACCAGGAATTAAGTTAAATAATCCTAAAATTAAATTAATTGAAGTAAGTAGTGAAATAATCGCTGTAATTGGTTCACTAAAGGAAAAATTAACTTTAATCAGGTTCAATATAGCAAAGAGTACTAAACTAACAGTAGGCCCCGCAATCGCTACCAAAAAAGATTCTAAGGGGGTCTCAGATTCTTTTTCTAAACTAGCTAATCCCCCAAATAAAAATAGGGTAATGGAGTTAACATTAATCCCTTGGGAAAGTGCAACAAAACTGTGCCCTAATTCATGGACGACAACAGAAAAAAATAGTAACAATGCAGCAAGAAAACCTAAAATCCAAGGGATAATTCCTACTAATTGGGGAAATAATGCCAACTGTCTCCCATAACTGACGGCAACTAACCCCAGAACTAGAAACCAAGAAGGGTTCACATAAAAAGGAATCCCGAATAAATTGCCAACCCTTATATTATTATTATTCATGGGTCGAACCTCCTATTTAATTTGTGAAATCTGTTTCAACAACTTTACTCTTGCCTAATCCCATTGTAACGAGATGTAAAATTAATGAGACTTAGAAATAACAGTAAAACCCGTCTTACTAAGTTCGGTTATCTACCGTAATTATGAATTATGCCTTATGAATCTACGGTTAACCATAGTTCGGTCGATACAATGACGGTCTGTTCTCTACAGACAAAAAGACACCATCTATAACATAGAGTAAAATAACTATGACAACTCTAAGTCAACGAGATATTCTAGGAATTGCTGATCTTAGTGCTACCGAACTTAAGGATGTCCTAGAATTAGCAGTACATCTTAAGAATGGGAGGCAATCGCCTGTCTCTCAAAAGGTCCTAGGACTTTTATTTTATAAAGCTTCCACCCGTACCCGTGTTTCCTTTAGCGTGGCGATGTATCAGTTAGGAGGACAAGTTATAGATCTTAACCCTAGTGTTACCCAAGTAGGGAGAGGGGAACCCATTGCCGATACTGCTAGAGTTTTAGATCGCTATTTAGACATTTTAGCCGTTCGCACATATAAACAAGAAGACTTAGAAACCTTTGCTAATTATGCGGAAATTCCTATTATTAATGCCTTAACTGATTTGGAACATCCCTGTCAAACTTTAGCCGATTTGTTGACAATTCAAGAGAATTTCAACACCCTATCCGGTATTACGGTTACTTATCTTGGGGATGGAAACAATGTTGCCCATTCTCTGATTTTAGGAGGAGCATTAATGGGGATGAAAGTTCATATTGCCACTCCTGATAACTATCAACCAAATAGTCAGATTGTTGAAAAGGCCAAAGAATTAGCAGTAGACGGATTTGAGGTTATGATAACCAATGACCCTATTAAAGCCGCTAAAGACTCTCAGGTCCTTTATACTGATGTTTGGACGAGCATGGGACAAGAAGATTTAGCAGCTTCAAGAATTCCCTTATTTGAGCCTTATCAAGTCAATGAAACCCTACTGAATTATGCCGATAAGGAAGCTATTGTTTTACACTGTTTACCTGCTCATCGCGGAGAGGAAATTACTGATTCAGTGATTGAAGGGAAACATTCCCGGGTATGGGAGCAAGCAGAAAACAGAATGCATGCTCAAAAAGCATTGATAGTAAGTTTATTAGAAGTTAACAGTTGATGGGTATGAACTTTGCGTCAATATGTAAATAAATTAGTTAGGAGTAAAATTTTAGAAATTATTGAACAATCTGGAGACGGACTTGAAGTGAGAACTTTCTCTGACGTGTAACACTTACAGAACTTAAAAAATAAATTAGTCAATAAATTAGTCGAAGAATCTCAAGAGGTTGCTGAAGCTAATTCTAACAATATTTTGCAGAAGTATTGAGAATTGTAACACTGCAGGTATAGTTTGGTGCTGAAATATCACCTTCCCAATCTGAATGTCATTGGTTCGAGTTCCACCAGATGCTGCTGCTTATTTATTCTGAAAATGTATTTAAGACAACAAGAATGCCGAGAGGTGTATGACAGCAGATTAAACCCACTATCAAAGCTTACTACCAAGAAACGGGGGTCTTAAACTTCTTGAAAAGAAACAAAACAATGCTAATAAATTTTAATTGTGATTCAAATTTTCATGTTGCTTGTTGCCGGGTCCAAAGTCTCTTCTTCTGAGGGAGGGAAGATAATAAGTAGGCAACTTCAAATCAACATCAACGTTAAAAGAGCAAATTATTTTACAATTCTGTGTGTAAGTAATTACACTATAAATTTTATTACTTTAATTAATATTTTTTATAGTAATTTTAAATTTTAAATGAAATTTATAGTGTAATTATATCTATTTAAGAGTACTATTTTGGTAGTAAAATAAGTGTTTATTTAAACCTATTTCTCTTCTATTAGATTTATTTCTAGACTATAAATCAGTAAAAATAATAGATACAATTTTCTTTCCAGAGTTTCAGTTTTACTTCACCTTAACCACTTATATCCACTAATTTTTATAAAAAAACTATATCTAGTTCTTTATCTTTGCAGTATTTTTTAGTTTTATTTGCCTCTCTAGTTAAAATATTTTTGCTATTTTAAGTTCTTTATTATCTAGGACATAGAGTTAATTTTGTTCTTACTTTTTTCTTTTATATTTCCAGTCTTTTTTTTATTTTTACTGTTTCTCTCTGAAGTCAACTTAACTTTTTTCTCTCTTTTTTTAAAAAAGCTAAATAATTATTGAATCATATCAAGTTCTCTAATACTTCTCCGAGAGCTATTCAAAATACTCTATATTTTTTCTTTCCAAGTTCTTTCTTTCTTTTCTACTTTTTGGACAATCCTACAATCACCATTTCCCTTGAGTAATGACCACAGAAATTGTTTTTATCATTGTAATTTCTGAAATATTTACCAATCTGCAATTTTTTTACTTTCCCTCATTTTGTATCTGAACAAAACGCTTCTACTTCTTAATTTTCTCTAAAATCAAGAAGTAGAAAATTAACTTTGATAGTTCTTGACTTTTGTAATTCTGTTTGCTTAATTTCTAGGCAGGTTGCTAGTTAGCTATCGTTCTTTATTGAAATATTTTTCTATATCTAAACTTATTGTAAGTTAAAGTATTTACTATTTGATTTGAGTCAAACTGGAGCTCGTATATTAAAAATAACAAAAAGAGGGCAGAAGCCCCCGCTAAAAATGTTAGTAAGCCAAGGTTTCTAGAGTTTCTCGGAGATAACAGCGTACTTGCTGGTCGAGAAGAGAGGAATCATGATCCGTGGTTTGGCCAGACTGCCACTGTTTAAAACCAGAACAATCAGCAATTGCCTGTTTTAAATGCTCCCAAATTTCATGATCTTGATCAGACTTACGATTACGGGAGGGAGTTGAGCTCAACATAAGAAATTCATCAAATGACTAACATTATCCTTCTTTAAGGATAACTCAGGCAATTCGGAAGATTCTGATAATTTTGAGACAAATTCCCAAAAATCATGAATTTTTTGGATAAGTTCATTCATAAGAGGACAAAAATTAAACCTTGATCGGGAAAATTTTTTGCACGCGAAGTCCAAAAAGGGTAAAGTCTTGAAGAATTTTTTCGGTTGTGTAAGGTTCAGTGGTTAGCCATTGTTGTTGAGGAGTCAGGAGAATCCCAATAACTGCGATGGGAATTTGAACAAACAAATTACTCAACAAAAAACCAATCGCCGCAATAAACAATCCTAGTATTCGCCATTGAGGTAGTGTAGCGACCGTCATTGCCCCCAGAGGAGCAAGTAGATAAAGTTCCCATAGAATACCTAACATAGCAAACGCCGCGATCACCGTCAAAATTCGGATGTTTCGAGTTTTTAATGACCTTAAAATCTTACGTTGTTCAACGGTCAAACTATCAGGATGAAGGGAGAGCATTAATACACTAAAAATATCGAAGGGTCTAGTCAACTGCATCAAGAGAATTGGAACTACCCCAAACACTCCAACGATTAAAAATTCTAGCCAAAACAGAGGTAAGGGGTCTCCTACTGCTAGTCCTAACAAGACTAGTTGTAAACTTAAAGGAGCAACAGCAATTCCGGCTAGATGAATCCATAAAAACGGTTCCGAACGAAAGTTATTCATAACACAAAAAGAACATAATCCAGAATAAATAAAGCCCATAATTGCTTATAAACTAGCTATTATGGACTTTTTGTTGTCTTACCTTCCCGCTAAGGTACGACGTTTCATTACCATTTCGTAAGCCTCAATAATATCTCCTGCTTGCCAATCACTGAACTTATCGATTCCGATACCACATTCGTAGCCGGCGTTAACCTCACGAGCAAGTTCTTTAACCCGTTTGAGAGAATCGAGATTTCCTTGATAAACGATGTTATCGCCGCGCCGCACTCTAACAAAGCGGTTTCGTACCACCTTGCCAGACTGGACATAACAACCGGCTACTGCTCCTCGTCCCAGGGGAAAGACAGCCCGAACTTGGGCTTGTCCAAGGGGGGATTCCACTTCTTCGGGTTCGAGTAATCCTTCCATAGCTCCTTGAATATCATCGAGGAGTTTGTAGATAATGTCGTACTCTCGAATATCCACCCCTTCGTGGTCGGCCGCCACCCTAGAGCCACTAGCAAGGGTAGTATTAAAGCCTATTACTACTGCACCACTGGCGGCCGCTAAGTCTACATCGGTTTCAGTAATTTCCCCAGGAGCAGCCAGAAGAATTCGGATTTGAACCTCATCTTGAGGTAACTGTTCTAGGGAGCCGAGAATTGCTTCTACAGATCCTTGAACATCAGCTTTAACAATAAGATTGAGTTCTTTCAATTCTCCTTCTTGAGCTTGAGCCGAAATGGTACTGAGGGTAACGCGACGAGAAGAAGTTGCTTGTTGTAGACGGGTTTGGCGTTGGTCAGCAGCTCCTTGTTCAGCTATAACACGGGCTTCTTTTTCACTGGCATAGACATCAAATTCATCTCCCGCCGAGGGAACGTGATTAAGTCCAAGAACCTCAACGGCAAATGAGGGAGAAGCGGCCTCGACTTTTTCTCCGCGATCATCGATCATGGCACGGATTTTACCAAAGACTGAGCCAGCAACGATGGGATCTCCTACCCGTAACGTTCCATTTTGGATAAGAAGGGTGGCTACTGGTCCCCTAGCACGGTCAAGGTTAGCTTCGATGACTGTTCCTTTAGCGAGACGATTGGGGTTAGCTACCAATTCTTCTACTTCTGACAGCAGGATAATCATCTCCAGAAGAGTATCAAGGTTTTCCCCTTTGAGAGCACTGACGGGAACCATAATGGTTTCTCCTCCCCATTCTTCAGAGAGTAGACCCAATTCTGCTAATTCTTGTTTGATGCGATCAGGGTTAGCTTCAGGTTTATCGATTTTATTGATAGCCACTAATAAGGGAACCTTTGCTGCCTGAGCGTGACTAATTGCTTCTCGTGTCTGAGGTTGAACCCCATCATCGGCAGCCACTACTAGGATTGCAATATCTGTTACCTTAGCTCCGCGCGCTCGCATGGCGGTAAAGGCTTCGTGACCAGGGGTATCCAAAAAAACAATCTGTTCTGATTGTCCATTGTGTTTAATATCCACATGGTACGCCCCGATGTGTTGGGTAATTCCTCCAGCTTCTCCTTGGGCAACTTTGGTTTGACGGATAGAATCGAGCAAGGTAGTTTTTCCGTGATCGACGTGACCCATAATAGTGACTACTGGAGGGCGACGCTCAAGATTCTCCAAGTCGTGTTCATCAAGCATTTCCGTATTCTTAGTCGCTGCAGCTTTTACTTCGGGGATTTCCACTTCTACCCCTAATTCTTCTGTGACTAATTGAGCAGTTTCTAGATCCAGCGTTTGGGTGATATTGACTGCAATTCCTTTAGAAAAAAGATTTTTAATAATTTCAGTTTCAGGAATTTGTAGCCTATTAGCGAGTTCTCTAACTGTCAGATTACTGTCGAGAATAATCATTTCAGGACGTTGAACGACTTCTTGACGTTCGCGACGTTCTGTTTTATGACGTGTTGTTGATCCCCCACCAGTGTCGGGTTTGGGCATCGGTTTTTTAGGCTTGCTGACAGCAGCTGGTTTCGTCTGAGATTGAGGTTTAGGGGGACGGGCTGTAGAGAGACTTGCCATCAAAGGAATGGGATTGAGACCAGTTGTTGATTCAAAATCTTCATCTTCTTCGTCAAGACGTTTAGTCCGACGCTTAGCTTTGGCAGCTCCTTTGTTTTTTATCTTAGACTCGCGTTCTTCCTCTTCTTCTTCCCATTTTTGCTGTTTTGAAGGACGCGCTGACGTTGGACGTTTTAAGGTTGGTTTCGGTTTTAGGGCCGTTTCAAGAACATCATCATCGGCTACATCTGAATCATCAATTTCTTCTGATGGGGGTTTGACCGAAGGAGCAATTAATTCAAGAGTTTCCTCTTTTAGTGGCCTCACAAATTGCGGTCGCTGGGAATCCAGTTTAGCTTTGATTTTAGTTATTTTTTTATTAGGAGCCGGATTTTCCGCGGAAACCGTTTTTGGAGTCGGGGTGGTCTCCAACGAGAGTTTCTTCTGTGGCTCAACTCTGTCTGTTGGTTCAGATTTAGGAGTAAGTTTTAAACCTGACTTCTCGGAAGGAGATGTCTTAGAAGATTGAACTAGAGGTTTAGATAGTTGGGGAGGATTGAGAAGAGTCGGAATAGGTTCAGGTTCTTGGTTATCTTCAACTAGAGGAGTTGTAAGTTTTTCGGAGGGTTTGGTTTTTTCAGGAAGTTTTGGCTTCTCGCTAGGAGCAACAACCGTGTCCTCTTTATTTGATACTTTTTGAGGCGATTTTTGGGAGTGTGTGAAGGGTTGAGGAGGTTGTGGCTTAGCAGGTGGCCGAGGGGGAGCTACTAAGGTCGGAGAAGAACCCTGAGCTTGTCTTGAAGCTTGAGTAGAGGAGCTCTTCTGGATTTGCTTATGATGAATAGCTAAAATTTGTTGTTTGTTTTGTCCGGTAGGAGATGCTTTTTCTTGTTGGTTAGTTGTCTGGCTGGCAACATATTTACTTGCCATGGCCTTAATCCGTTCAGCCTGGGATTCACTAATCGTGCTACTGTGGCTCTTAACAGGAATGTTAAGCTGGGTGCAAATTTCTAGGATATCTTTATTTTCTAGGTTCAACTCTTTCGATAAATCGTAAATTCTAACTTTTTGTGCGTTGTTCATCCACTATCCCCCTGACTAGGTTTGTGTTGGTTTAAAGACTTGGACCCTTGGCTTTTGAGCAACGGGCAAGTTCTGGTTTTGGTCAGTTCCATCCGACTGCAATCATGATGATTTTAAAAATGACCTTACTCCTATGCTAACTACCAAAGACATCGAGACGCATCCCTAATGACCTAAATGTTAGGAATTAGGAAGTTTAGCTGATACAGACTCAGCACTTAGTGTCTGCCAACGATTCCATAGGGTTTGGTAAATGCTATCAGGGACATTCGTCCTAAGCATTTTGCCCAAACGGTTCTTTTTACTGGCGTTGTACAAGCAATTCTCCTGAGGACAGATATAAGCGGATCTCCCCATCCCCTTGTCTAATTGTACCTGTCGAGATGAATGAACTCGAACAATACGCCAAAATGTTTGTTTTGGTGCTATCTTCCGACAACTAATACAACGTCGATAATTGGGCTGCATAGCTAATGAAATGATTATTTACTCTCCTGAGATTCAATATTTAAATACAACGTTAGTTTCGTCATTGTCTTTTTCATTATTCAAAAGCTCTGACTTATCAGAGAGTTGCTGTTCTTTGTTTATTTCTAGTTGATAGGTAGCTGTATCTTTGATGTCAATTTTCCACCCAGTTAAACGGGCAGCTAAGCGGACATTTTGACCCTCTTTGCCAATAGCCAAGCTCAATTGGTCTTCGGCGACTAAGACTAGAGCGTGGCGTTCATCAGGATTAATTAAAACCACTTGATCTACTCGGGCCGGACTGAGGGAGTTGGCAATATAGGTAGCAGGATCGGGAGACCAACGAATCACATCAATTTTTTCTCCCCGCAGTTCGTTAACCACTGCTTGAATTCGAGAGCCTCTTGCTCCAATACAGGCTCCTACAGGATCAACATCTCGTTCTAGGGTATCTACTGCAATTTTAGTTCTTGGCCCGACATAACGAGAAGGGGGGTTAGCTTCACGGGAAACAGCCACGATCCTTACGATTTCTTCGTCTATTTCAGGTACTTCTACAGTAAATAGATCGACAACTAAGCCGGCTGCTGAGCGCGAAACGATTAGTTGGGGTCCACGATGGGAGCCTTCTCGGACTTTTTTAAGGATAACTTTAAAACTAGAATTGGCGCGATAATTGTCATTAGGTAGCTGTTCTCGTTTAGGTAGGACTGCTTCAACTTCGGGTTGGCTAAAAGCACTTTGAACAGCGACGATCACATCTTGGCGTTCAAAGCGTAAGGATCTCGCATTCAGAACTGTTCCTTCAAGATCATTGAACTCTTCTTGAATAAGTTTACGCTGTTGATCTCGTAGTTTTTGTAAGAGAACTTGTTTGGTTTGAATGGCCGCCATGCGTCCAAAATCCTTTTGATTTGGGGTTACATCTAAAACTACTTCGTCCCCTAATTGAGCTTCTGAAGCAACTTCTTGGACTTCTTTAAGAGAGATGTGATGGTCGGTGTTATCGACTATTTCCACAATTCTTTTGGTAGAAAGGATGCGAAACCCTTCTTCTTCAATGTCGAGTTCTACTTCAAAGTTATTAAAGTATTCATCATGGAATTGCTGACGATCTAAGCTTTGGGAACGACGATAACGTTCATATCCTTTGAGTAAGGCTTCTCGTAAAGCTTCTTGGACGGCAGATTTTGGCAGATTGTGCTGTTGGCTAATTTCATCAATCATTTTAGCCAAACCGGGTAAGCTAATAAGGGACATGGTTATGGACCTCCTTGACTTAAAAATATAGAGTTTGGTTAGGGATGGTCATCAAGTGTGATTGTGGTAATCAGGTCCCGAGGAATTATGATTACTCGTCCTTTTTGGTTAAGATGAACGCTCTCCGTATCCAGTTTTTGAAGTCTACCTCGCCATTCTTTTTGATTTAGGTACGGGGCATAGGTTGTGACAATGACGGCAAATCCTTTAAAGGCTATAAAGTCACGATCACTATTTAGTTGTCGAGAAACTCCTGGGCTAGAAATTTCTAAAACATAGGAACCTAGAATGACTTGGGACTCATCAAGACTAGTTTCTAGGGATCGACTTAGCCCTTCACAATCATTTAAGCTTGTATCTCCTTGTGGGTTACGAATATCTATACGCAACACAGGGGGTCGTTCGTTAGTCTGAAAAACAACATCAACGACTTCTAGTCCGAGATTTTCGGCTATAGGAGTAGCTATTTCAATAATTTGTGAGATTACAGGGTTATTCATTGCGGCTTAGGCACTAAAAAAAGCGGGTTTTAGCCCACTTCCTTTGAACGTCAATAATTTGGAAGGGTTGCAAAAGGTACCATGATTACCTGTCCTGATTTACTAGTCTAGCAAACTTTTAGTCTCTTTTTTTCTAGTCTGGAATTAGGGACACTTTGGAATATTTGAAGAGTTAATATTCAACTGCCAGTGTTCTTAGCTTCTTGGCGTAAGGTGCGAGTTTGTTCTAAAATTTGTTCAAAATCTTCGGCAGAAAGTCGCCTGACATAATTAATCTTAATTTTTTCTAGTAAGTCGTTAAGAAATATTTCTATATGCTCAATACTTTGTTGATCTTGTAATTCTATAATCATAGTCTGTCTAAATTTATCGACTAATTTATTAAAAAGTTTATCGAGTTTAGGATCTTTAATTAACACTTCTCTAAGTCCTTTAGATAATCCTTGATAAAGTTGAGAGGCAATTTTTTGGATTAGTTGATTTTCTATAAATTTAAATCCTGGTAACTTTTCTAAGTTAGGATATGCTGATGTCTCAATTAAAGTTTTTTTAAGATTATATTCAATGAACATCTCTACTTCTGGACGAATTTCTGGAATAATTTTTTCAACCAGTAAATCACTAATTATTTTAAAGATTTCTGCAGTTTCATTAACGTTGTTAATATTAATATATACGTTATTGTTAGGTTTTTGTAAAATATTACGGATTGTTCCTTTTTGAACGGAAACTTGAACTTGATTAATAACATTAATAACCACTGTCTCGGTAATTTCTCGGGCGATTCCGGCTACAAATCCTTGACTTGTTTGTTTTTTAATCGCTTTCACATTAATTAAATTAGATTTATCTAAGCGAATAATTAGGGGAATAATCCTCAACCAACGAAATATGGGAATCAACAAAAGAATGTCATACCAACGCCACAACATGGCATCAAACCAATTTATCCCGGTATGACGACGGCTAATATACCAACTTCGTACTATAATTTCTATACAAAAGATAAGAGAAAAAGGAAAATCAATTAAGCCAAAATTATTAATAGGTTCTCCATTTTCCCCCACCGGACGAAAATAGTTAGTTTCTAATAATGGTCTAATTTGATCGTCAAAAAAGACTAACTCATTTTCTAATCTATTTTTCTGCCAATTATTTTGATCCCAAAATAACTCAAAAGATTCTTTAGCTGAAACATCTTTACTTCCAAAGATATGCTCTCTCATCTTATTCTTTATTCTTTCTAATGTCCCTATTTTGTCGGCAACAAGAAATGGGTTTTGTTCGATCATTTCTACACTTTGTTGGCGAAGAGAATACAGAAGATTATTTATCTTCTGATCTCGAAGTGGGTCGCCTGTTTTATCAATAACATTTTTTAGTTTATTTACTGTATTTAAATAACTTTCTGTATCTCGATTAGGTTCAATTCCTTTCACCCAATCATAGTATTTTGTTAGTTTAAAAGATAACACTCTTATAGGAGTTTTTGGTATTTTTTTCTCAAACGTTCCAATCTTAAAATAGAGTTGAACTCTTCCTTGTAACCAAAAATCTCGTAAGGAAATATAGGTTAAATCATAAACAACAAATCCATAATTAACTAAGATCATTAAAGCTATTAGTTTTTCAAAAAAGTATTGTAAACGTGTATATTTTATTCGAGAGTTTGGAAATAATTTTATTGATGTCATACTTTAAAAAGTCAAAGGATAGAAATATTTAAACTAAATTATTCAAACTAGTTTAGTTTACCCTATTTTGAAGAATAATGCTTATCTATTAAGTCCTTTGCTGATTAAGTCACTTGATTAATTTTATCTGTTCCTGATTAAGTAATTACATATAAGTGCTGGCATTATATCTTTTTATTTTAAGCAATACTTAAGAGATCATATCAATAAAAGTTGTGAAGATTTTGCCTAAATTAGAGAATGAGTCGTCTTCAGTGATTTATAATAACAATGTTATTTTTATTCTTAAGTGTTAGTATTTTTATGACAAATAAAAATGTTTATTTTCAAAAAAAATATAAATATAAAATAGGTGGAAGTCTTTCTTTTGATCATCCAACATATGGAGAACGTGCAGCAGATAAGGATTTATTGGAAGCTTTAAGAGCAGGGAAATTTTGTTATATTTTTAACTGTCGTCAGATGGGTAAATCTAGTCTTAGAGTTCGTATGATGCATCAACTTCAAGCAGAAGGAATGACTTGTGCCTCTGTAGATATCACTAGTTTAGGAAGTGATATTAGTCAGCAACAATGGTATAGTGGAATTATCACCCAATTGTTTTTAGGATTTAATTTAACTGAAAAAGTAAACTTAAAAAATTGGCTAAAAGAAAGACAAGATTTATCGGGAGTTCAAAAATTTATTCTCTTTTTAGAAGAAGTACTTTTAGTCTATTCTCAAGGAGAGAAAAAATATATTTTTATTGATGAAATTGATAAAATTATTAGTCTTGATTTTTCCCTTGATGATTTTTTTACTTTAATTAGATTTTGTTATAATCAACGAGCAGAAAAACCTCAATTTAATAAGATTGTTTTTGCGTTATTTGGAGTAGCTACACCCTCAGATTTAATCCGCGATAAAACTCAAACACCCTTTAATATTGGGCAACCTATTGAATTAACAGGATTTACCTTAGAAGAGGTTTACCCATTAGTTTCTGGATTAACTATTATTACAAATTTTCCCAAGAAAGTTTTAAAAGTAGTTCTAGATTGGACAGGAGGACAACCTTTTTTAACGCAAAAACTCTGTCAATTACTTCTAAATAAAGCGGATATTATTTATCCTGGAAAAGAAGAGGAGATTATCACTAATATCGTACAGAAATTTATTATAAAAAATTGGGAGTCTCAAGATGAACCTGTTCATCTAAAGACTATTCGAGATCGTCTCCTCCTCAATGAAAAAAGAACTGGGAAACTACTAGGATTGTATCAAAAGATATTAAATAATGGCTCAATTGAGGCTGATGATAGCCCAGAAAAAACAGAACTACGTCTATCTGGATTAGTGGTTAAATGTAATAGTAAACTTATTGTTTATAACAAAATTTATCGGGAAGTGTTTAACCAAAAATGGGTCAGTAAAGAACTCGAAAAAATTCGTCCTTACTCAGAAGCAATTACTGCTTGGATCAACTCAAATTATCAAGATACCTCTCGTTTGTTGCGAGGAAAAGCGCTTGAAGATGCCTTGTATTGGGCAATAGATAAAAACCTTAGTAATATTGATTATCAATTTTTAACAGCAAGTCAAAATTTAGATAAACAGCAAGCAGAAATTAACTTAGTAGCCGAAAAAAAAGCTAACGAAATTTTAACTAAAGCAAATCAAAAAGCTCAAAAGATGATCCGTTTTGGAGTCGCCATTTTAGTATTTTCTTTAGTAGGAGCAATTATTTTCTTTACTCAGGCAAGATTAGCAATTAAAAAACAACAAGAAGCTCAAAAAGGAACTCAATTAGAACAAGCTGGAAATAGTGCATGGAGACGATTTAGATTCGAACAAATTGAGGGGTTATTATCAGCAATGGAGGGAGTGCGGCAATTACAAACTATCGTCAGATATAAACGAACATTACAAGACTATCCCGCTACCAGTCCCATTTTAGCCTTAGAACAAATTCTCGATCTAATTCACGAAAAAAATAAATTAACCGGTCATCAAGATGCCGTCAATAGTGTTAGTTTTAGTCCGAATGGACAATTGATAGCCACTTCATCAAGTGATGGAACCATCCGTTTGTGGGATTGGCAGGGCCGAGAGCGATTGGTAATAACTGATCATCAGGGAAATATATATCGTGTAGCCTTTAGCCCTGACGGTCAAAGCATCGCCACCGCCTCTCAAGATGACACCGCCAAAGTCTGGACTTTACAAGGGGAGAAATTAGCAACCCTGAAAGGCCATAAGTCATCAGTCTATAGTGTTAGTTTTAGTCCTAATGGAAAACGCTTAGTAACGACTTCTAGGGACTATACAGCCAGAGTTTGGGATCTCCAAGGACGACAACTGGCTATCTTAAAAGGTCATCAAAAATCCATTGATCACGGGATATTTAACCCAGATGGACAACGTATCGCTACTGCGTCACGGGATGGAACCGTTAAAGTATGGGATAGTCAAGGTAATCTTCTAAAAACTCTGAAAGACGATGTAAACTCCTTTTATAGTGTCAGTTTTAGCCCAGATGGACAACGATTAGCTGCCTCAGCCAAGGATGGAACTGTCAGAATTTGGGATAATCAAGGAAAATTAATTTTAACCTTGAAAGGACATCAGGAGTTGGTCAAAAATGTAACTTATAGCAAGGATGGCAAATGGATAGTTACAGGATCAAGTGATGGAACTGCCAGAGTATGGAATAGCCATGGGGAAGAAGTGACGGTTTTTCATGGACATCAAGATCCAATTTATGATGTTGCCATCAGCAATAATGGTCAAAAGTTAGCTACTGCATCAAGTGACGGGACAGTGAAGCTTTGGGACATGACTTCTCCTATGACCAATGGATTTAAAACCATTAATAATTATGTCACTGCGGTTAGTTTTTCTTCTGACAGTCAATTATTAGCGATTGCTGCTGAAAATGGGAACGTTTATCTTTGGAATTTACACGGTAAACAGGTAAGACAATTTCAAGCCCATAATAGTGGTATTAACAATGTAAAATTTAGTCAGAATGACCAGAAACTAGTGACTACTGATAACAATGGTCGTGTTAAATTATGGAACTTACAAGGCAAATTACTAAGCGAATTATTTGATAATTCAGTCAGGGTTTACAGTGTTACTTTTAGTCCCGATGGTCAATTATTAGCGATAGCGACTCGTTCAGGAGAAGTTTGGCTATGGAATATCGAAGATACTTCTCCAAAGTTAATGAATAAATTTACTGCTCATAATGAAACCATCCATCACATTAGTTTTGAGCCAAGTGCTCAAAGATTAGCCACTGCGTCTGGAGATGGAACAGCTAAATTATGGGACTTGCAAGGAAATTTACAACAGTCGTTTCTTGGTCATAAAGATAGAGTTAATTGGCTAAATTTTAGTCCAGACAGTCAATATCTGTTAACTGCTTCTAAAGACAAAACTGCCAGATTGTGGAAGGTCAATGGCAATCTTTTAGAAATATTTAAAAGTGATCTTTTCCCCATTTCTCATGTCAATATCAGTCCTGATAATAATTATTTAGCAACTGCTTCAAGCGATGGAACTATCAGATTATGGGATTTTGAAGGAAATCTTCATGCTAAGATAAAAGGCTATCAGCAGCCTATTGTGGGACTTAAATTTAGTCAAGACGGTCGACAGATTATAACAGTCGCTAGGAATGGCATCGTAAAAATCTGGCCAGTACAGGAAGAATTTACTCGTTTAAAAAATCTGTTAACTCAAGGATGTCAATGGCTAGAAGACTATTTTGTTACTCGTCCCCAAGAAAAAGTTAAGCTAAAAGTTTGTGAGTAATTGATAGTCTACTCTTTAGTGTCTATATTAAAAGTTAAAAGTTTATATAAATACAAACAATAATTTAAACTAAATTAATCCTGTACGAACTTCTTTCATTCCCTTAGGTTGATAAAAACTATAAATACTTTGGTAAGGAACCTGTTCAAAAAATGATTATCATCTCAAAACTTAAAATTGAAGTAAGGGAAAGCTTAAAGTAAATTGGTGTGCTTGTTCAAAACAAAGAGGAAAAAATCGGCGTCGTATCCCCAATCTATTATATCTTTCTCCTGAAAGATCAGGAAACATTGTATTAGAAGATGGTATTGATCCGAATGTCCATAAATTGGTCATTAAAACAATTGCTTATAAGCTTCTAATTTTGATGACTTTGGTTAAAAATTAGAAGCTTATTTAAACATAAAAATTGATTAATTTTAGTTAGTTGATGCTTAAGTAGAAATAATTATATTTTGATCACGACTCTTCTCCCCAAACAAAACAAGATAATACCGTAGAAAACGATTGATTAGCACAATTAATCCAATTAATCAGCAAATTTTAAATAACAATAAGCTCAGTAAAAGTGTATTTAAAGAACATAAAATTCCGAAAAATCAGAAATTTTAATCATCAAGAGTTCAGCTCAATTATAAAGAAAAGAAAACGAGTTTTACATACAACTATTAGTCTTCCTGGATACAGCTGAAGACGATTATATGGGAAATTACAGATAAAATAGTTAGAAACTATAACATACTCGTATTCCGTTTTGATGTATAAAGTTATGGAATACTGAACTTTTTAGAGAGCCAATTTTAGGAGTAAGAACCATGACGAGTATAATCGCCCCCCATGGCGGTCAATTGATTGATTGTATCTTAAGCGATGCTGAGGGACAAATTGCCTTTGAAAACGCCCATACCTTACCTCCATTAACACTTTCTAAGCGTAATCTCGCAGATATTGAGTGTATTGCGACTGGTATTTATAGTCCTCTCAATGGCTTTGTCACTGAAGAAGAATATCAAACAATCATTAACGATATGCGCTTAAAGAATGGTCTGGCGTGGTCTATTCCTGTTACGTTACAGGTTCCTGAAGCTGATTCTGAAAAATATCGCCTAGATAGTGATATTGCTTTAGTTCATCCTAATGGTGATATTTTGGCTGTCATGACCATTACCAGTAAATTTAAGCCCGATCAAAACTACGAAGCTCGAAATGTCTATCGCACCACCGATGAAAATCATCCAGGGGTGAAGGCAATACAAGCTGAGGGAGAAATTTACCTAGGTGGTCCTATTAACCTTGTCAATACTATCCCCCAAGGCAATTTTCCTAAACACAGCTTTACTCCAAAAATGACTCGAGAAGAGTTTGCAAAGCGTGAATGGAAAACTGTGGTTGCTTTTCAAACCCGTAATCCCATCCACCGTGCCCACGAGTATATTACTAAAATTGCTCTTGAACTAGTTGATGGATTATTTATCAATCCCTTAGTTGGGATGACAAAATCCGATGATATTCCAGCCGATGTACGAATGCAATGCTATCTAACTTTAATTGATAAATACTATCCCCAAAACCGTATCTTTTTAGGCGTTTTTCCTGCTGCTATGCGTTATGCAGGTCCACGAGAAGCCATTATGCATGCGATTGCTCGTCAGAATTATGGCTGTAGTCATTTTATCGTAGGACGAGATCACGCAGGGGTTGGAGACTATTATGGTACCTACGATGCTCAACATATTTTTGAAGAATTTCAAGAGGATGAATTAAAGATTCAACCTATGAAATTTGAACATGCATTTTATTGCACTCGCACTCAAACTATGGCAACTTCCAAAACTAGTCCTAGCACTCCTGAAGAAAGAATAAATTTGTCTGGGACTAAAGTCCGCAAGATGCTCAAAGATGGTAAGACTCCTCCTCCTGAGTTCAGCCGTCCAGAAATTGCCCAAATTTTAGTTGCATCAATGCAGCTAAAATAAGCTAGTCCAGTATCGTAAATTTTAACCTGTGGAGGATATTAATAAAATTGGCCCTTACAAACTGAGTATTATAAATTAGTGGCTAATAACTTTTAAAATTTTTATTCTGACCGTATTCTCTTAAGTTAAAATCCCAAAAACTTCATTTTTATAGAATGAAGTTTTTGGGATTTTAAAAACTTTAAAAAGTTAATTAATTCAACTTTTGCCTATTATAATAGGCCACAACTAGTCTATAAAAGTCATCATTATTTTCTCCTAATTCTTTCTTAGTACCTGTATAATTCTCTTTGAGAAAATAAACTATTTAGGTTTCATGAAATTAATAATTGATAGTTTGTAGTGGTAATCAACAACTATTGACCACGACTTTAATACTTGGAGTAGTTCATAAACTTGATATGATTAGCAAGAGTTGGTTGTTTTGACAACAAAAAAGTCCGACTTCTGCCAACTTACAACTTTCAACCTCTGACTTGACGAATCTATTTTGACTAGCTCTACTCTATTCCGAAAAGTCCGATTATTGGATCCTTTCTCCAATACCGACACTATTGCTGATGTTTTGTTGACTGAAGAGAAAATTCAAGCTATTAACTCCCATATTGACTATTTAACTCCAAATACCACTGTTATTGAAGGAGAAGGATTGATTTTAGGTCCAGGTTTAGTCGAGCTTTATAGTTATAGTGGCGAACCTGGATTTGAATACCGAGAAACTTTAGCTTCTCTTGCTGCTTCGGCGATTGCTGGAGGGTTTACCCGTGTAGCTATCTTACCCGACACAATGCCAGCCATTGATACGTTAGCTGCCTTATCTTTCTTACAACAAAAATCCCAAACTTTGCAAATATCCCCTAAGCTTTATCTTTGGGGAAACTTGACTGTGGGAGGAAAAGGTAGAGAAATGACGGAACTAATAGAATTAGCAACAGGAGGAGTCTTAGGATTTACCGATAGCCAAGGAATAGAGAATTTAGGGTTATTACGACGAATATTAGAATATATTAAGCCAATAGGGAAACCTGTAGCTTTGGTTCCTGAATGTCGCTCTCTTAAAGGAAATGGAGTAATGCGTGAAGGACCTCTATCGATTCACTACGGACTTGTAGGAAACCCTCAAATCAGTGAAACAACGGCTATTGCCGCTATTTTAGAGATGGTCACTGTCATTAACACTCCTGTACATCTTAGGGGAATCTCGACTCATCGGGGAGTGGAATTAGTTGCCTGGGGGAAAGCGAGAGGAATACCCGTAACTGCTAGTACCTCTTGGCTGAATTTATTATTAGATACTCAAGATATCGCTAGTTATGATCCTAATTTACGATTAGAACCACCGTTAGGCAATGTAAAAGACCGTCAAGCTCTTAAAGATGGAGTAAGACAAGGAATTATTGACGCAATTGCCGTTAATCATCGCTCTTATAGTTATGAAGAAAAAATGGTCCCTTTTGCACAAGCTCCCCCAGGAGCGATTGGGCTAGAATTAGCCCTACCACTATTATGGGAGAATCTAGTTGTTAGTGGAGAATTGACTCCCCTACAATTGTGGAAAGCTTTAAGCAATAACCCTCAAAGGTGTTTAGGACAAGAGTTGACTCCTTTAAAGGTGGGACAACCCGCAGAATTAATTCTTTTTGATACCCAAAAACTCTGGAAAGTGAACTCATCTAATCTTCACTGTTTAGGGACAAATACTCCCTGGTGGGGTCGTGAAATTAGAGGACGGGTTGTCATGTCAGTGAGGTCGCTAACTCAAAAGTCTAACAACTAATAGATAACTTTCGCACGCTACCGCGGTTATCTCAGAGAACTTATATAATAAATACTGGAGACACATAATTATAGCTAGCTGACAAATAAGACATTATTTAACGCTTAGAAGTAAGTTAGCAAGTGTGACACTAGATGTTAAGAAGCATCAAAAGAAATTGACAAATTATCCTCATAATAGGTAGGTAGGGTAAAGATCTGTATTTTGTAAACTGCTACTTTGTTCTCTCTATTACTTGAGCTATAGTTAAGGTAGTTGGTTTAAGCTAGTGTCATCAGAAATTTTCACGAAAGTGTATCGATTAGTTATCGAATCCGTCCAAAATTTAAATCAGAGGATTAGTCTAAATCCTGAACAACAGCATTATTTAAGGCGGGTTTTGCGACTAAATGACGGTAATCACTTTGTAGCAATGAACGGCCAAGGTCAATCTTACCTAGCACAACTGACAGGAAACTCGGCTCAAATTTTAGAGATTTTTGAGGAATTAACAGAACTCCCCATTGCGGTTACTTTAATAATTGCTCTTCCTAA
Organism: cyanobacterium endosymbiont of Epithemia clementina EcSB; assembly: GCF_029919255.1. GTDB lineage: Bacteria > Cyanobacteriota > Cyanobacteriia > Cyanobacteriales > Microcystaceae > Rippkaea. The sequence goes on from NZ_CP123991.1 coordinate 564,851, forward strand.
AGGCAATGGCTTCAATGAAATTGTTCGTTGTTGTACTGAATTAGGAGTAACGACCTTAGTCCCAACCATTAGTCAGCGTACTTTACTTAAACCCAGTTCTCATAAACTAGAAAGATGGCGTAAAATTGCAACTGAAGCGGCCGAACAGTCGGAACGTCAAGTTGTTCCCACGATCATCGAACCTATACCGTTTGAAAGAATTTTAATAAATATAAACAAAACCGCTGTTGATCACTATATTTGTGTCCCCCGTCAGGAAGCAAGACACTTATTAACTTACTTGCCTAATTCTCCTCAAAAATCCATAGTGATTGCTACAGGATGCGAAGGAGGTTGGACACATGAAGAAGTAGAAAAAGCTGTTGCTTCTGGATTTCAACCCGTTACCTTAGGTCGCCGCATTCTCCGCGCCATAACCGCTCCCATTGTTGCTTTATCTTTAGTAACTTCTGTTATTGAACGAGAGCTTATGACAATCGAAACATAGCTTAAGAGCTTCCTAAATTCTCAAAAATTTTCAAAAAACTAATTTAATCTGAAATTAATCGTTAGAAGTACTAATGTTAATCACTCTCTCCTTAGTTATCTCGCTCTGTTTTTTCCGTCATCTTTCCTAGATTTTTATGCTCGAGCCGACCACTGAAGCTATCAATTGTCGAGATTATTCGACAACATACTAACTACTCTAACAATTAGGGCAAAATATACCTCGACAATCCTTAGATCTGATTTTATACAGCTCATCTACAGGAGTTAGAAAGCAATTTAACTGCACTTAAAGAAAGCTAGCATAGGACTCAACTCATAAATCTTAAGTTTATAGCTCAAATATGCCAAGGACTCCAATGTATTCGGGAATAAAGAAGACAATTAATGTCAACAGGCTTTAGCCCAAGTTATGGAAAATAAAGATAGCCCAAAAAAAAGACTATTAATGAATAATAAGAACAATTCTAGACAACTAAAGTAAGTAAAGGCTTATAAAGCCTAAAAACTCATGTAAATAGACCTAGATAATCTAAGATTACCTAGTCGCTATTGGCGATTAAATCGAACAGAAGCTGAAAGGAAGACTCCATTTTTATGCTTAACAATTCCAACAAGCAGGTATCCTCGATTCTGTGGTGCTACTTAGTAGATGTTACTACATTAATAGGATGTACCGAGTGCTATACTTTGGGTCCCTGATTCCTCAAATTACCCTAATTTATCAACGGCAAAAAGTCACAGACCGATCTTAACGTTTGGCTGAGCTGAAGCGGTCAACTGGTAGAAGAAATATTTTCGATCTCTAGGAAATATGCGAAGATAAGGTGACGCAGAAAATTGCAAGGTGAAACTGAAACTCTAGACTGTAATAAATTTGATAATCTTGAATTTACCGAAACAGAAGGGTATCTCCTTTTGTGAGACTTAGTAAGTTACCGATTGATGAAAGGAAAACAACCCATCATAGTTAGGTTCATTTGCTAGACTTTATTATTAAGTAGTTACTTAATAATAAAGTTCGCTTAAAACTCCTCCTCTTTAGAGAATCAGCCCTCAATTTGTGAAAACCCATTACGTCTATTCCTTCTAATGTAAACTTACTACGTCGTAAAAGTATGTCTGGAGATGTAACTTTTCAGCTGTTTAATAGATTAACCCTTTTTAAGGAAATGTCCTAGGAATAAATTACTCGATTCAATGGTATGATAAGTTAGACCATGACGATAACTTGAAATCACTTACTGCGTCTTAATACGATGAGCAAAAAACAACTTTGAGACTTGTTAGTGAAGAAAGAACTGAAAACTCTTCGTCGTTACTCTAAAAAAATGGCGAAAAGTAGCCGAAAAGCACCGATAGCTTATAAGTCCATACCTGTGAACTAGTAAGGAGCAAACTTCCTGGGATAAAACGGGGATTGAACAGCCTACTGTCTAGTATTGCGTAGGCTTCATACAGCACAATGGCCTATCCTAACAACTATGCACGACGACGACCTTAGCGTAATCGAGACGGCGGATCAACTTGGTGAACCATTAGATTTCTTAGACTTTGCTCGTTCTGAACTGCCGCCTCCTAACCCAGAGTTAATATTACCTCTGCTAACCGATCCAGACCCATCACAACGGATGTTAGCAGCACGTGTGTTCTGTGAACTGCAAGACCAACGGGCGATTGCTCCTCTAATTGACCTGTTGAACGACATTTGTCCTCTAGTAAGAGTTAGTGCAGCCTACGCCTTGGGGAGAAATACTAGCCCTGATGCGATAGGAGCATTGATTGAACTATTACAACAAGACTGGAATGGGTATGTCCGTAAAGGTATTGTTTGGGCTTTGGGGAATGGAGGCGATCGCCGTGCATTAAATCCTCTAATTCATGCTGTAAAAACGGATATTTCAGCAGTACGTCTTTGGGCTGCTAGTAGTTTAGCTCGAATTGCTAAGCTAGAATACGAGGATGTCATAGCGACTATTGCCCCTTTGGTTGAAGGTTTAAGACAAGACTGTGTCGCTGCGGTCCGTGGTAATTGCGCCTGGGCAATTGGTCAATTATGTCGAGAGATACCTTCTAATATAGTTTATGCAACGGCAATAGATGCCTTGATTAAAGCATTAGCCGAAGATGAAGACTTAGGTGTTAAAGATGATGCTAGAAATGCGCTGCTTAAGGTTGGTGATCCTAGGGGACTACAAATGATTGAAGAACTCGAACTTGAAGGACTGATTTAATCAATTTAAGTCGTCTTAAGTCGTCAGACGTAATCGAACAGTAGTGAGACTTTCAGATTTATTAATATTTGTTAACATAGAGTAATTGATTATTTATCCATCCCAAAGTGTGGAAATAGAGTTCATACTCGGACATTTTGCAATGACAAAACCTTTGATTTTAGGCATTAGTGGCGCATCAGGGTTAATTTATGCTGTTCGTGCCTTGAAGTTTCTGCTCGAAGCAGATACTGTGGTTGAAGTAGTGGTTTCAAAAGCGACTTATATGGTATGGAAGGCTGAACAAGGAACTAGAATACCTCCTGAACCTAAAGAACAAGCAGAATTTTGGCGAAATAAAGCAGAAGTACCCGAAAAAGGTATCCTTAACTGTCATCGTTGGGGAGACATAGGAGCAACTATTGCTAGTGGTTCTTTTCAGACGTTTGGAATGGTAATTCTACCATGTAGCATGAGTACAGTAGCTAAGTTAGCGATGGGGTTAAGTTCAGATCTGCTTGAACGAGCAGCCGATGTTCAAATCAAAGAAGGTCGTTCTTTAGTTATTGTTCCTCGCGAAACCCCTTTAAGTTTGATTCACCTCCGAAATTTGACGACTTTAGCCGAAGTTGGGGTCAAGGTAGTTCCTGCAATTCCTGCTTGGTATCATCATCCCCAAACTATTGAAGACTTAGTAGATTTTGTGGTAGCTAGAACTTTAGATCAACTAGATATTGATTGTGTTCCTCTTAACCGTTGGCAAGGTCATTAGTGAGTTAAGGTTTTTATAGACGCTTGGCAAGTTCTACCAGATATTTCTATAAATATTGCTTTTGGACTTTTATATGGAGCTAAGTAATAACAATGGCACATCAATAAAAAATTTCTCAAAAACTATATTCATAATAATTCTAGTTAGATTCAATTGGGATTATTTTATTAACTTTTCAGCAATTACAGAACGTTAAAAATATTTAAACTTAACCTTTTATTTTAAAAGCGAAAATTTGAAGAAAAAATTTAATTCCTAATTATAGGTTTTTTCAAAAAAGTTGTTATTTTATTCAATAAATAGAACGACAGCTTTTCTGTTTCAACTAAATTATGCTTTACTTATTTTAATAAACGTGGTTCTAATTTTTTTTCGTTGGATATAGTAGGCAATAAATGATAGTTATGTAACTATTGTTTATTTATTAAGTCAGTTAAATAGTTGCATATAGATATTTTAAGTTTTTTAAAAGCTGGCAGAACTAGGAATTTTCAAATTTTTTAAAAGCTTCTCTATAAAAAGAAGTAAAACTTTTAATCAAAAATTAAGATATGTTAGACATTATTTTTTCTAACCTTAATCTAAATTACTTAGCCAGTCTAGACTGAAAATGCTTAATTAGTAGCTAATAAATCATAAAAATTAATGTTTATATTTTTTTATAGTTAGTAAAAAAGAGCCAGTGACTTTAACAAGTAAATTTATTATTGATTAATAATTCAGAAGTTAAAATAAGTCAAAAAAATAGTATTTTTGAACCAAAACCATTAAAGAGTGCAAACTGACACTTACTAATATACAAGATTTTATTGTCATTGTTGAGAAAGTAAAATTTTATTTTTTTAAAAAATTTTACTTACTTAAAGTAAAATTAATTAGCATTAATAATATAACAATTTTAGTCTATACAACTAGAATCTTTAAAATATCTATCCCATTTTTAAATAAGTTTGTTATTTAAAATTATTCAATTTCAATGAATAAAATAATCTCAAATTTTTTGAAAAAATTTATAAACTTAAAATCAGTTATATCTATTGATTTAGATACGTAAGTTTACAGTTGTTAATTCGACTCCATCTAGTGAATATCTCTGTTATTAGATAAACTTATGTATGCAAGTTTAATATTTCTGGGTTAAAATTATCCTCGTTCCACTATGAGCTTTTAAAACTGACCAGTTATCCCTCGCTCACGGTTTAACTAAGTATCCTATTTTTGTAACAGATTTTTTTATTTGCAATGAATTGTCCCTGTCATTCCTTAGTTTTGAGATAGACGATATCGATAATAACAATATTGGAAGCTATTTATGACTGATCTAGTCCAACAACTCAACATTATCAATGAACTTGCTGATGTTTCAGGCGAAGTTATTTATCAATATTTTAGACAACCTAATATTGAGACTGAAACAAAACACTTTGACCGCTCTTCTATTGTGACCATTGCTGATCGCGCTGCTGAAGAAGCAATGGTCAGAGTTTTGCAGCAAAAAGCCTCAAGTGATGGAATTATTCGAGAAGAGGGGGATAATATTCCCTCCCAAAATGGTCGTTATTGGGTACTTGATCCCATTGATGGAACCTCATCTTTTGTCAAAGGGTTACCTATTTTTGGGACATTAATAGGGTTAGTAGATGAGGCTTATAATGTTCCTCTACTCGGTTGTATGAATCAACCTATTTTACAAACAAGGTGGTTGGGAATACATGAAAAACCACCTACTTTGAATGGAAAATTGGTTGAAAATTTGTATTGTAAACTAACTGATAGTCGCTTAAAAGACGCCTGTCTAACCTCAACAACTCCTATGATGTTCGTCACTAAAAGACAACAAATGATTGCGGCTAAATTACAGGATGTTTGTAAACGAATAGCTTTTGGAGGAGACTGTTACAATTATGTATCGTTAGCCAGTGGTTGGAGTTCTATGCCAATGATTATCCTAGAATCAGATCTTAAATACTACGATTTTTGTGCCTTAATTCCCATTATTGAAGGAGCTGGATGTGTTATAACCGACTGGTCAGGAAATCCCCTTAATCGTCAGTCAACAGAGGTTTTGGCAACTTCTAACCAAACGTTACATCGACAAGCTTTAGCGGTCATAAATCGTCAATAATAAAGTCTTTAACTCAATTTAGAATCCACTTGACTATCTTCCATATTTCCGTCATTGTCATTTTTATTCGATTCTTTGTCTTTTGATTAAGGGGTTGACAACTTACCAAAAGGGAAAACCTGACTAAATAAGACAGAAAGTGTATCTAACTTAGAAGATTGTTTAAAATTTTTCATGACAAATTAAATAGTTTGCTGATTTTGATAAAACAGATAAATGCGTTGCGTATCAAATAATAAATCAAGAGATTCTACCAGACTTACCTTAATACAGGAATCAAGACGAGCAACCAATTCTAAATTATCTTGGGTTCTCAGATAAACAATCAGTTTACTTCCGATCATTTCAATCAGACTAACTACTAATCTTATTTTAAATCCTTGAATATCTGGAGGGAAATATTGAGGATAGTAAATATTTTTAGAGTGAATACCTAGAAGAAGGGAAAGATTTCCTGTCTTTCGGAGACATTGAGGAAGATATTAGTTTAGGTTAATTAACTCCTGAACTAATCGTAAATAGGCTTTTTCTCCCCATTTTACCTTTTGTCCCACAAAGAAATTCATAGCTGTACTTCCGATAAATCTCGTAACAAACATATTGGTCGGGTGGTTATAAATATTGCTTGGGCTATCCACCTGTTGCAAAATGCCATTCTTCATTACTACAATGCGATTACCCATAGTCATTGCTTCTGCTTAATTATGAGTCACATGAATAAAGGCAATTTTTAGGGTGGAATGGAGTTTACTAATCTCTTTTATTGCTTTTACCCGCAATTTTGCATCCAAATTGGATAGAGGTTTATCCATTAAAAATACAGCAGGTTCTCGTACAATTGTCCGACCCACTGCCATCCGTTGCTGTTGACTCCCAGATGATTCTTTGGGTTTGCGATAGAGTAATGTTCCAATCCCTAGGTGTTGGGTGACATTATGGACTCGTTGCTTAATTTTAGCGTGGGATTTTCCCTGCAATTCCAAACTAAATGCCATATTTTTAAAGACGTTCATCTGAGGATAAAGTGCGTAAGATTAGAAAATTATGGCAATATCTCGATTTTTTGGGAGTAATTCGTTCACTCGGCGACCACCAATACAAATTTGTCCTCTGGTAATCGATTATAACCCCGCCAATAGTCTTAAAGACGTGGTCTTTGCCCGACAAGGACTAGAAATTGATCATCTTTAATGTCAAGATTTAAAGTATTAACAGCGACATAATTTCTAAATCGCTTTGTTATTTATTCAAAGGTTACATCAGCTATAGATAATTACTTGGTAGAAAAGACTGTTAACCACTGATTGAGAACTTTGTGAGCGCTTGAGAGTCATCTCATAAATATCATAATCGCCTTACATGAGTTCTTAGGAAAACGTGTTGACTTTAGCCTTATCTGTAAAATACACACATTTACATAAATCTATCTAGTCTGTTCAAGACTCTAAAATAAATGGCAAGATAGATGTAATAAAAGTTAACATAGCTAGTTACAAAGCGCATTATGGTAATTACTGGGTTTAAATCTTTCAATGCAAACTCGCATCATCAAGCAGAACAATTAGCAACTTCTAGTTGTCAGGAACTAGCTGTAGAAGTTTTTAGAGATTACTTTTTGAACACTGAACCTGAAGCTATTGAAAATGCCCTGAAAAATACTGATGTTTTCTTTATCAGTTTAATCTTTGATTAAGATCCAGTAATCTGGTTATAATAACGAGCCCAAGATATTCCTACTCGCTTAGTTTTGAGTCAGCTTTAGAGTTAATGAATTTAACTTAGTTTGGTCAATTTATTACTAAAAATAAACCCAAATAAATGTCGAAATAAATTAAATTTATCCTGAGTAAGTTTACTAGTCTAAAAGAAGAACATAAGCTTATAGGATATTTAAGCTTACTAAAAATTGGACTAAAACTACTCAAATTGATTCCGCTAAAAAAGTTTAATATTTACGTAACTAGCTTATTATTTAAGGTTATTGGAATGCTGGTGATAATAAAAATTATCCTGTAATGTCTTGGACAATTGCCCAAAAATATTTAAGTTTAGAAGTCGGAACAATTCTAGACCTTATTGATACGCTGAATATGGGTCTACTTTACCCTGAGTATGATGATTATTGCACATTACTTCAAGATTACTTAAACTGGCAAGTAAAAACTTTTTATAAAAATAAGTTTTTACCCTTATCGGCAATTATTTTGTACCGCAAATACTTTTTTATAAATAAAATCCTATATTCCCCAATTAATTCTAAGAGTTAAAGTAGAAAGATTAATTCCTGTACCCATTGTAATTAATGGCATAGAAGGTCATGTAATAGTTAGAGATTGGTTAACCACTGCACTAAAGTAAATAGTATCTAATAGATTAGATCTATCGCTGTTATCTAGGTTATTTTTCTGTTATTATAAGTTATTTTTACAAGTATACTTAGTCTTATCACTGATTCTTACGAAGAAATAACTAAAGGAACAGTAAAAGATATTAATGGTAACTTTTAGTTAAATAAAAGACTAGCTTATGGGTTAAAAAACGCAAAAAGTTAAAAACTACGTAGTTTTTAACTTTTTGCATATTATTACTTCATTATACATGATAAGTTCAGTATGATTATTATCATTGATAATGATCTAACGTGTATAAACGGTTTATTTAGTTAAAGCTAAACTGTCACAATAAAAAAAATATGATAGATGATCATAAAAAATCTATAAATAAATCCATAGCTAAAACAAGATTTAATAAAAAATATTCTTAAGTAAAAGCTCATAAAATATCTTAAATTAAGTCAGATTATTTTTTTTTAGAAAAGGATATTAACTCACGTCAAAAATTAACAAGACATGACTTATTTTTTAGAGTTAAAATAACTATATGGTTTTTTCTAAAATTCTTTGTTTTTTACTACAATCTATGGACTATTAGTTTATAGAATATAAGTATTTTTTTGCTCTATAAATTACTTCTTTAATAAAGAAAATTTTAATTAATAGCTATTAGACTTATCGATTTTTTTATCTAAACAATATAAATATTAGGATATGTGTATCCGTTGTAAATTATCCTAAAAAAGTTCTTTATCTCAACAAATTGTATATTGCATTTGACTGTCATGAATGCAATTATAATGAGCATGACATAAAGCTAGCGCAACTCCCTATAGATTTGCCGACCCTACAATTTTATAAAAACATGTTAGGATATCCAGTAGGTCTCTTTTAATATTCAATTTTAGTATTCAGTTAAAACCAATAAGTTGTTCTCAAGTTCTGACTTTAATTCAACCATCAGACAGAAACCGCTACTATTGGTTTATAGACTAAAGTATTCTTAACAAGATATGACTACTGCAACCCCCCTTCAAACTAAATATGAAGCCGTTATTGGGTTAGAAACCCATTGTCAACTTAATACTAGCAGTAAAATTTTCTGCGCCTGTTCAACTAAGTTTGACAGTCCTCCCAACACCAACATCTGTCCGGTTTGTTTGGGCTATCCGGGAGTTTTACCTGTCCTTAACAAAGAAGTTTTAACCTCTGCGGGTAGGTTAGGACTGGCAATCGATGGAAAAATAGCTTTATATAGCAAATTTGACCGCAAACAATATTTTTACGCTGATCTTCCCAAGAATTACCAAATTTCTCAATACGATCTCCCCATAGTTGAACACGGTTCCCTCGAAATCGAATTGGTGGACAAAACAAACAAAGAAGTTACCCGTAAAATTATTGGTATTACCCGCTTACACATGGAAGAAGATGCCGGAAAGTTAGTTCATGCAGGAAGTGATCGCCTATCAGGATCAACTCACTCCCTAGTAGACTTCAACCGGACAGGCGTTCCTCTACTCGAAATTGTTTCAGAACCTGACTTACGCTCAGGACGAGAGGCGGCGGAATACGCCCAAGAGTTACGTCGTTTAGTCCGTTATTTAGGAATTAGTGATGGTAATATGCAAGAGGGTTCCTTGCGCTGTGATGTTAATATTTCTGTTCGTCCTGTGGGACAAAAAGAGCTTGGAATTAAGATAGAAATAAAAAATATGAACTCTTTTAGTGCTATTCAAAAAGCTATTGAATACGAAATTGAACGGCAAATTGAGACCTTAGAGAGAGGTGAATCTCTATTCCAAGAAACTCGTCTTTGGGAAGAGAAAAATCAGTGCACCGTTAGTATGAGAAAAAAGGAAGGATCTAGTGACTATCGTTACTTTCCTGAACCTGATATTCCTCCTTTAGAGATATCTTCTGAACAATTAGAAAATTGGCGAAAAACTATTCCCGAACTTCCTGCTAAAAAACGGAAACGTTATGAGAAAGAATTAGGTATTTCTGCTTATGATGCTCGTGTTTTAACCGATGATCGAGATATAGCAAATTTTTATGAAAAAGCTCTAGAGACTGGGGCTGACGCTAAGTTAGTGGCTAATTGGGTTACCCAAGATATTGCCGCTTATTTAAATAATAGTAAGTTAGACATAACTGAAATTTCCTTGAACCCAGTCAACTTAGGGGAGTTAGTCCGACTCATTGAAAAAGGAACTATTAGTGGTAAAATTGCTAAAGAAATCCTTCCAGAACTTTTGGATAAAGGTGGATCACCAGAAAAACTAGTTGAAGCTAAAGGAATGACCCAAATTTCTGATGCAAAAGAAATTGAAAAAATTATTGATGAAGTGCTGCTTGCTAACCCTAACGAACTTGAAAAATTCCGTAATGGAAAAACTAAGTTAAAAGGTTTTTTTGTCGGTCAAGTAATGAAGAAAACAGGTGGACGGGCCGATCCTAAATTAACAAATCAGTTAGTGGAGAAAAAACTGGAAAGTTAGATATTTGAATCTTTCCCGTTTAGAAAATTGGAGGATTATAAAATCGCCTTCTTCACCAATCTTACATATGTCCAGTAAAAATACATAATAAGTGGTTAACCAGAAACGTGTCTATGTGAATGACAAACTAATTAGAGTTTACTTTTCTGATTACTGCTAGATATTGTTACTAAAACAAGCACTCAAACTTTGATTGGGAGAGTATCAAAGATAGCTTAGATAGTACAGTTAAGGTTCTTGAGCTATTTTCTTATCTCCCTCAACAATTTATACGGAAGGCCTTTGATTCAGATGAAATTTCTCAGATTAAAATAAAGGTGATCTAGGTACAGTAGCATATATAGCTACTGTACCTAAATCTTCCATTAATAAACACAAGTTAAACCGGAAAATAGCTAAAATACATTAATGTATTTTAAATAGGAGAAAAGATTAGCATTTTAAGTTAGTCCACTATCCTTATGATGGGGTTAGGATGATATTAGTAAGGGATATAGATCTTGTCGCTCGGCAAAGAGATGTGTTTTTAGAACATCGTGCTGATAATGATCTTCGCGGTTTACCCAAAATTTTACAATGAGAAGCTCCGTCCCCATTTACCTTGCTAAGGTAAATGGGGACGAAGCTTCTCGAACTTTTCCCAACTGTAGTTGACATACATTGAGAGAAGACTCTCTATATTAAAGTTGACAACTCTAACGAGGGTGAATACTTTGTGGCACTAGATCTACCAGCCACTCAAGATATTAAAAATAAAGAAAGATCTCCACGAGGACATAGTGTGCTTAAAAGTATCTATTCACTCGAAGCTCTCGGCTCTGCTGACAGAAGATATGTCAAAATAAAATTTAAGTTCTAACCTGCCATTTTGAGCATAGTTCTATGAATAATTCCTTCCTTAACTATCTTCGAAGTCCCAAACGTCCTGTTCTTGTCTTTGACGGTGCAACAGGGACTTCATTACAGACTCAAAATTTGACTGCCGAAGACTTTGGAGGACCTGAATACGAAGGGTGTAACGAGTACCTAGTCGAAACCAAACCAGAAGCAGTTGGGAGGGTACATAGGGGATTTTTAGAAGTTGGTGCAGATGTTATTGAAACTAATTCTTTTGGGGGGACGTCGATTGTTCTTGCCGAGTATAATTTAGCAGACAAAGCTTATTATCTCAACAAAAAAGCCGCCGAACTAGCAAAAAATATTGCAGCTGAATATTCTACTCCTGAAAAACCTCGTTTTGTAGCAGGTTCAATCGGACCAGGAACCAAACTACCTACTTTAGGACATGTTGAGTTTGATACCCTTAAAAACTCATACATTGAACAAGCAGAAGGATTATATGATGGTGGAGCAGATTTATTCGTTATTGAAACTTGCCAGGATGTACTACAAATTAAAGCAGCTTTAAACGCTGTTGAAGAGGTTTTTCGTCAAAAATGTGACCGTTTACCAATTATGGTTTCGATCACAATGGAAGTAATGGGAACGATGTTAGTAGGAACGGAAATAAGTGCGGCACTAGCTATCTTAGAACCTTATAAAATTGATATTTTGGGACTCAATTGTGCTACAGGTCCCGAACAGATGAAAGAACACATTAAATACTTATCTGAACATTCCCCCTTTATAATTTCTTGTATTCCCAATGCAGGGTTACCCGAAAACATTGGCGGACAAGCACATTATCGCTTAACTCCAATGGAATTAAAAATGGCGTTAATGCACTTTATTGAAGATTTAGGTGTACAAATTGTCGGAGGATGTTGTGGAACTCGTCCAGATCATATCAAAGCCTTAGCAGAACTTTCCCATAATTTAATACCTAAAGAACGCCACCCCCATTATGAAGCTTCTGCTGCTTCAATTTATAGCGCGCAACCTTATATTCAAGATAATTCATTCTTAATTGTAGGAGAAAGATTAAACGCTAGTGGCTCTAAGAAATGTCGTACTTTACTTGATAAAGAAGACTGGGACAGCCTTGTATCTTTAGCAAAATCTCAAGTGAAAGAAGGAGCACATATACTTGATGTTAACGTAGATTATGTCGGCCGGGATGGGGTACGAGATATGCGTACATTAGTCTCATGTCTTATTAAGAATATAACCTTACCTTTAATGCTTGATTCGACAGAATGGCAGAAAATGGAGGCAGGACTAAAGGTTGCAGGAGGTAAATGTATCCTCAATTCTACTAACTATGAGGATGGGGAAGCACGCTTTCTGAAAGTATTAGAATTAGCCAGGAATTATGGTGCAGGAGTTGTGATAGGAACTATTGATGAAGAAGGAATGGGGCGCACCAAAGATAGAAAATTTAAGATTGCAAAACGGGCTTATAATGCAGCAATAGAGTACGGAATACCTGCTCATGAACTTTTTTTTGATACGTTAGCATTACCTATTTCTACAGGGATAGAAGAAGATAGAAAAAACGGGAAAGCAACTATTGAATCTATTAAGCTTATTCGAGAAGAATTGCCAGGGTGTCATATTTTACTGGGAATTTCTAATATTTCCTTTGGCTTAAATCCCGCAGCGCGACAGGTATTAAACTCTATATTTTTGTATGAAGCAATGCAGGTAGGGTTGGATGGAGCGATCGTTAGCGCAAATAAAATATTACCCCTCACTAAAATTGAGCCAGAACATCAAAAAATCTGTCGAGATTTGATTTACGATCTACGAGAATTTGATAAAGATATTTGTACCTATGATCCTCTAACTAAATTGACGGAATTATTTGTAGGTAAGACCACAAAAAAAGATCTCACAAAAATAGCTTCTATCTCTATAGAAGAACGACTTAAACAGCATATTATTGATGGAGAAAGGTTAGGCTTAGAAGAAGCATTAAAACAAGCATTAAAACAATATCATCCTCTCGATATTATTAACATATTTCTTCTTAATGGAATGAAAGTAGTAGGTGAGTTATTTGGTTCAGGACAAATGCAGTTGCCCTTTGTATTACAATCTGCCCAAACTATGAAAGCTGCAGTGGCCTACCTAGAACCTTTTATGGATAAAGAAAAAAATGGTAACGATAGTGGAAAAGGTAAGTTTATCATTGCAACTGTTAAAGGAGATGTTCATGATATTGGCAAAAACTTGGTTGACATTATTCTTTCCAATAATGGCTACAAAGTAATTAATCTAGGGATTAAACAACCGGTTGAAAATATCATTCAAGCTTACGAAAAACATCAACCTGATTGTATTGCAATGAGTGGTTTATTGGTAAAATCAACAGCATTTATGAAAGATAATTTAGAAGTCTTTAATGAGCGTGGAATTAATGTTCCTGTAATTTTAGGAGGGGCGGCTTTAACCCCAAAATTTGTCTACGAAGATTGTCAAAATGCTTATAAAGGCAAGGTTATTTATGGGAAAGATGCTTTCTCGGACTTAGCATTTATGGAAACATTAATGCCGGCAAAATTAGTTGGAAGTTGGAATAATTCACAAGGATTTTTAGGAGAATTTAAAGAAAAAAATAGCCTATTTCAAAAAGAAAGAGGAGAAAAAAAAGCAAGGAAATTGGCTGTAGAAGATGGTAAATATACCTCCATTAATACCAAACAAGTTATTGATACAAAACGATCAGAAGATGTAGAAATAATAGACCCTATTTCCCCTCCTTTCTGGGGAACTAAGATTTTAAATCCAGAAAACTTAAACTTAAGTAAAATATTTGGTTATTTAGATTTACAAGCATTAATTGCAGGTCAATGGCAATTTCGCAAGCCTAAAGAACAATCACGAGAAGAATACCATCAATTTTTAGTCCAGGAGGTTTATCCGATTTTAGAAGACTGGAAACAGAAAATTATTACAGAAGATTTATTGCATCCTACAGTAGTTTATGGTTATTTTCCATGTCAGTCTGAGGGAAATCAATTGTTAGTTTATGATCCTGAAATTATTCAAGACTTAGAGAATAACATCCCTGAAAACATAGACCCTATTTGGATAATTGAATTTCCTCGCCAAAAATCCGGTCGTCGCTTGTGTCTTGCAGACTTCTTTACTCCTAAAAAATTAGGACTAACTGATGTATTACCAATGCAAGCAGTTACCGTTGGAAAAATTGCAACAGAATACGCACAGAAACTTTTTGCCGATAATGATTATACAAATTATCTTTATTTTCATGGGATGGCTGTTCAAACTGCCGAAGGATTAGCGGAATGGACACATGCTAAAATTCGTCGAGAATTAGGCTTTGGGAGGAAAGAGCCTAATAATATTCGAGAAATATTACAACAGCACTATCAAGGTTCTCGTTATAGTTTTGGGTATCCTGCTTGTCCCAACATTCAAGATCAATATAAACAATTAGAGGTATTAGGGTGCAATCGCATTAATATGTACATGGATGAAAGTGAACAAATCTATCCTGAACAGTCTACAACAGCAATTATCACCTATCACCCTGTTGCTAAATATTTCAGTGCATAAGTTAACTATTTACCCATAATCCATCCAACCCCACATGTTGCAAGATAAAGTCCAAGTATTTTTTAAAATATCGCCCTAGTTGACAATAGACATAAACAACGTTTTAAGTTTGGGATAACATTGTATCTGGAAGCTAATGGCTATTAAATAGAGTCAACCCCAATTGGAGGATAAAGCATTAGATGTCAGCTGTGGGAGTTAAGATTTAGCCCAATTATTAGCTCATTAAGTCGAAAAAAAAAGACAAGTGGTGGGATTGGATTTTTTCCGGGAACAATAGGCAATCACCTGTCAACAATCTCTTTGTAAATCATCCTCACTATCAATTGAGTAGTCTGAAGGAAATGCCCTCAATTTGCAGTTTAAAGATGAGAAATTTAGCTGTCTCACTATGAACTATGGATTATGCAATGTAACCGAATATTTCCCGTTGTTTACCAAAATTCTATGGTCTACTAAAACTAGAATCAAAAGTCGAGTAAAGCGACTTTTATTGTCCTCAGCCACCTTATAATGCGTCATTTTTAATAAAGTTACTTACAAATTTTTTTGGGTAAACCTTAGTCGTCTCAACAGCCTAAAATTTTAGCTTAACTTAAGAATCTATCTACATTAATCCTAGTTAAAAAAGATTTCCTACCGAAACTCAACAGGTTAAATTAGCCTATGACATAGAATTCACCTATGCAGCCCATTATTCTATTGCCTGGTATGCTAATGATAGGAGTATTAGTTGGCATAAAGTAAAATGATATATAGAAGACAAGAGAAGAAAACTTAATACTTATTTTATATATATTCCTTTATTTCTAAATAAACTATGTAATTTCATTACATGTTTAAACAATCAGTTCCTATTAAATCTAGTGAACTTTTGTTGGACCATATATTACAAATATAGAACAAATACACTGTTAGTTAAATCCTGTATTGAAGTGTTAATTATTTAGAAAATGGTCAACATAGATTAGCAAAAAAAGTATTTTTTTTATTAATTCGACTTTGTTTAGTAAAATTCTTAAAAAGATTTAGGGTTAATTATTTGGAGATTCGAGGTGTTTTTCAGGGAACGTAATTACTGGGAATGTGAACTGATAACAACAGCAACTACGTCAATTAACTAATTTAAATTGAAAATTCATAATCCCCTTATTGCTTTGGTACTTAGTGAGTTTACGATGATTTGGACTAAACAAGATGTACACTAACAACTAAAGTGACTTAAAAGAGTAGCTAAAGAAATTTATCAAATATAAAAAACTTAACTTTAAAAATATGGCATATTCCGAAAGTTTGTGTTGGAAGTCAATAACCGTTACTCTCTATTTTACCTCTGAACAATAGTAAGTGAAGGCAAAAACTAACTACTTTAATAAACTTAAATCTGAAGACATACTTGGGATTTTATTAAAACTCTGCCATTCTAACTCAGAGTAAAATTACTCCCAAGTAAAATGTTAACAAGCACATTGTTTCGTATCTCTATATTTCAATAATCATAGTTAAAATTATATCGTTTTATTCTTTTACTAGTAACTAATATGAATAATATTTGATTTATATTGTCTGAGCCAGATCATCCTCAAATTTATTGACTTTTATTTGATGTAATTCTTTTTCTATTATTAGATTTAGTTCTGGAGTATAGGTTTGTGCCTATTTATCCAAAATCTTTATATTTTTTATTTTTTAAACATAGGATATAACTCAACTTCTATCCTCACTTTTTCTGGATTTCCAGCTTTCTTAAGGATTTTAAATATTTTTTTAAAAGTTTTTTTTACTGTTATCTCTTTTTTAAGATCTTAAAAAAGAGATAACAGTAAAAAATGTAAAATATGTCCTTAATCTATTAAAATGAGTTTGTAAAATAGTCCCTAGTAACTCATCTAGACAGACCATGCAAACTCTGGAAACCTCCCAGCTTCTAACATCTTCTACTCCTAAATTTGATACTACCATTCATCGTCGCAAAACCTGTCCCGTCCCAGTAGGAGATATCATCATTGGGGGAGGTTATCCTGTGGTGGTGCAATCAATGATTAATGAGGATACCCTAGATATTGAGGGATCAGTCGCCGCTATTCAGCGTTTACATAAAATTGGCTGTGAAATTGTCCGAGTCACTGTTCCTAGTATGACCCACGCCAAAGCCTTAGCAGATATTAATAAGAAACTTACTCAAGTCTATCAACGGGTTCCCCTAGTGGCCGATGTACACCACAATGGCATGAAAATTGCTCTAGAAGTCGCTAAGCACGTGGATAAAGTTCGTGTTAACCCTGGATTATATGTCTTTGAAAAACCCAATCCCACTCGTGGTGAATACACCCAAGCTGAATTTGATGAAATTGGCGAAAAAATTGCTAACACATTGAAGCCATTAGTTATTTCCTTGAAGAATCAGGGGAAGGCTATGCGAGTTGGAGTTAATCACGGTTCCTTAGCTGAGAGAATGTTATTTACCTATGGGGACACTCCCGAAGGGATGGTAGAATCGGCTCTAGAATTCGTCCGTATTTGTGAATCTCTAGATTTTCATAGAATAGTCGTCTCACTCAAATCATCCCGTGTTCCTGTGATGTTAGCCGCCTATCGCTTGATGGTTAAACGGATGGATGACCTAGGAATGGACTATCCTCTACATTTGGGAGTCACAGAAGCGGGAGATAGTGAATATGGACGAATTAAATCTACTGCAGGAATTGGAACTCTCTTAGCTGAAGGAATTGGAGATACTATTCGCGTTTCCTTGACTGAAGCCCCTGAGAAAGAAATTCCAGTTTGTTATAACATCCTCCAAGCCTTGGGACTACGTAAGACCATGGTAGAGTACATTGCTTGTCCTTCGTGTGGCCGAACTCTATTCAATTTGGAAGAAGTCCTTCACAAAGTACGAGAAGCTACCAAACATTTGACAGGGTTAGACATTGCGGTAATGGGTTGTATTGTCAATGGGCCAGGAGAAATGGCTGATGCAGACTATGGTTATGTGGGGAAACAAGCCGGATATATCTCCCTATATAGGGGGCGGGAAGAGATCAAGAAAGTTCCTGAAGACCGAGGCGTTCAAGAATTAATTGAGTTAATAAAAACTGATGGCCGTTGGGTTGACCCTTAAGCCAAACATGAGAACTTGACCAGGAGTAGGAAATTATTGCCAGAAAAAATTGGACATAGAACTTCGGGGTTAGTCTGTAGGGGGGTTGTTAAGTTCCCAAGAGAGTTAAGTCTCAGATGGACAATGCTTTGAGGTAGACCTAAATCGTAAGATTTTAGGAGTCGCGCTAAGTTCGTTAACGCTGTCAGAGTGTGGTGAATATCTCAAGACTTCGAACTGCACTACTGAACAAGGACGTGGGTCAATCTCTCAATCTAAGGGCTTTGGTATAAGACGATAGGAAATTAAAATCTATCAGAGTTTTTGCCTTGTAATTTTCATGGAATAAATGTTATTATGTTTGTCCGTGTTAAAAGTTAGCATTGTTAGACATTAAGCAATCTGTTGTAGGAAACGACCGTGGCCAACTCGAAGTCTGCACTTAAGCGTATTGATATTACCGAACGCAACCGACTACGCAACAAAGCGTACCGCTCGGCACTGAGAACTTTGATGAAAAAACATTTTCAAGCTGTAGAAGAATACGCGGCAAATCCGACCCCTGATAACAAAACAGTTGCTGATGAGTCTTTATCGGCAGCCTACAGCAAAATAGACAAAGCCGTCAAACGGAGAGTTTTACATAAAAACAATGGAGCCAGGAAAAAAGCTCGTTTGGCTAAAGCTCACAAGAAAGTTGCTACAGTTTCTTGAATAGATAAGTTTTTGAGTTAAATAAAGCATATAAAGAATAGGACAAGAGGGTTAAGACAAATTAGAACTTGTACTTCCTTGATAAACCGAAAATAACCGTAAACAGGTCAGTATTAATTCCTCTAGTCTAGGAGACTTAGCTGAGCACTCGGCTTAAGATTAACCAGATGCAACTTATTGATACCCATGTCCACATTAACTTCGACGTTTTTGAGCAAGACCTCGATTTACTCCAAGCCCGTTGGCAGGAGGCCGGAGTGGTTTACCTGGTCCATTCGTGTGTTGAACCTAAGGAGTTTAAGGGAATACAAGCTCTAGCGGATCGTTTTCAAAGTCAACTGTCCTTTTCCGTGGGGTTACACCCGCTAGATGCTCACAAATGGACAGTGACAACTTATGAAGAAATTCTTGCAGCAGCCCAGTCAGACCCGAGAGTGGTAGCCATTGGAGAAATGGGGCTAGACTTTTATAAAGCCGATAATAAAGACTTGCAAAGGCAAGTATTAGAGGCTCAACTGGATATTGCTTATCAACTTGATAAGCCAGTCATTATCCACTGTCGGAATGCCGCGGCTAACCTCCGAGAAATATTGAAGTTATTTTGTACTAAGCAAGGCCCAGTACGAGGGGTGATCCACTGTTGGAATGGAACTCCCGAAGAAACCCAATGGTTTTTAGATCTAGGATTCTACATCAGTTTCAGTGGCATTGTTACCTTTAAAAAAGCTACTCAAATTAAGGAAAGTGCGTTGGTTGTGCCAAGTGATCGCCTTCTCATCGAAACTGACTGTCCCTTCCTTGCCCCCGTCCCCAAACGGGGTGAACGTAATGAACCATCCTACGTTCGTTATGTTGCCGAATTTCTAGCCAGATGGCGGGGGGTGTCTTTAGAAAGTCTGGCTCAAAAAACTACCCAAAATGCCTGCCAACTATTCCAATTATCGATAGCTCACTAAGTGTTGATAATAAACAATTAACTCGGTGATAAATGCGCAATGACTAATCTAATCTATAACTATGATTTACTCCCAGACTTGATCGAAATTCAACGATCAAGTTTTATGTGGTTTTTGGACGAGGGGTTAATCGAAGAGCTCAACAGCTTCTCTCCCATCACAGACTATACTGGGAAGTTAGAATTACATTTTTTGGGAGAAAACTATAAACTTAAACAACCAAAATATGATGTTGATGAAGCAAAACGACGTGATAGCACTTATTCAGTACAGATGTATGTACCAACCCGTTTAATTAATAAAGAAACTGGGGAAATTAAAGAGCAAGAAGTATTTATTGGTGATTTACCCTTAATGACCGAACGGGGAACCTTCATTATAAATGGAGCAGAACGGGTGATCGTTAACCAGATTGTACGGTCTCCAGGGGTTTATTACAAAGCAGAAACTGATAAGAATGGACGACGCACCTATTCAGCTTCTTTAATCCCTAACCGAGGAGCTTGGCTAAAGTTTGAAACTGATAAAAATGGATTGGTGTGGGTTCGGATTGATAAAACACGTAAATTGTCAGCTCAAGTATTACTTAAAGCCATCGGTCTAAGCGACTCAGAAATTTTAGATTCTCTACGCCACCCTGATTTTTATCAGCAAACTCTAGATAAAGAAGGGAACCCTAGCGAAGAAGAAGCTTTGCTCGAATTGTATCGCAAATTACGTCCAGGAGAACCTCCAACCGTCAGTGGGGGACAGCAACTACTCGATTCACGTTTTTTTGACAGTAAACGGTATGATTTAGGACGTGTAGGACGTTATAAGCTCAATAAAAAACTACGTCTCAATACGGCTGACACCATTCGGGTCTTGAGATCAGAGGATATTTTGTCCGCGATCGATTACTTAATTAATTTAGAATTTGATATTGGTAGTACTGATGATATCGATCATCTAGGGAACCGTCGGGTACGCTCCGTGGGAGAACTGCTTCAAAATCAGGTGAGAGTTGGATTAAATCGTCTAGAAAGGATTATTCGAGAACGGATGACCGTCAGTGAGTCAGATAGCCTCACTCCTGCTTCTTTAGTCAATCCTAAACCCTTGGTAGCTGCTATTAAAGAATTTTTTGGCTCTTCCCAACTGTCTCAATTTATGGATCAAACCAATCCCCTAGCGGAATTGACCCATAAACGCCGAATCTCTGCCCTAGGTCCTGGAGGATTGACCCGGGAACGAGCAGGCTTTGCAGTAAGAGATATTCATCCATCCCACCACGGGAGAATCTGTCCTGTAGAGACTCCTGAAGGACCTAATGCTGGGCTGATTGGCTCTTTAGCTACCTATGCTAGAGTTAACTCCTATGGATTTATTGAAACTCCCTATTATAAAGTTGAAAATAGCCGGGTGCGGCGAGATTTAAACCCAGTATACTTAACCGCTGATGAA
Source organism: cyanobacterium endosymbiont of Epithemia clementina EcSB (assembly GCF_029919255.1). Classification (GTDB taxonomy): domain Bacteria; phylum Cyanobacteriota; class Cyanobacteriia; order Cyanobacteriales; family Microcystaceae; genus Rippkaea. The sequence goes on from NZ_CP123991.1 coordinate 585,955, forward strand.
GAAGACGATCTACGAGTTTGTCCTGGAGATGCGGCCACTGATGAAGAGGGCAATATCTTAGGCGATACAGTCCCCATTCGTTACCGTCAAGAATTTTCTACCACCAATCCAGCTCAGGTGGATTATATTGCCGTCTCTCCAGTACAGATTGTCTCAGTAGCGACTTCCATGATTCCTTTCCTTGAACATGATGACGCCAACAGGGCTCTAATGGGGTCAAATATGCAACGCCAAGCGGTTCCTCTGCTACGTCCAGAACGACCTTTAGTGGGGACTGGATTAGAAGCTCAAGCAGCGCGAGATTCAGGAATGGTAATCGTCAGCCGCACCGATGGGATTGTAACCTATGTGGATGCTTCAGAAATTCGAGTCAGAGTCACAGGACCGGAAAACCACGATAAATTAGGCGATGAGATCGTCTATCTTCTGCAAAAATATCAACGGTCTAATCAGGATACGTGTTTAAATCAACGTCCGTTAGTTTATGTTAATGAGGATGTTGTTCCCGGCCAAGTGTTAGCTGATGGCTCAGCGACAGAAGGAGGAGAATTAGCCCTCGGACAAAACATCCTCGTCGCTTATATGCCCTGGGAAGGCTATAACTACGAAGATGCAATCCTGATCAGTGAACGACTGGTATACGACGATGTTTACACCAGTATTCACGTTGAAAAGTACGAGATTGAAGCCCGACAGACCAAGTTAGGTCCAGAAGAGATTACCCGAGAAATTCCCAACGTTGGGGAAGATGCGCTAAGAAATCTTGATGAACAAGGAATCATCCGGGTTGGGGCTTGGACAGACGCTGGAGACATTTTGGTGGGGAAAGTGACCCCCAAAGGAGAATCAGACCAACCACCAGAAGAAAAGCTTCTGCGGGCAATTTTTGGAGAAAAAGCTAGGGATGTACGGGATAATTCCCTACGTGTTCCTAACGGAGAGAAAGGTCGCGTAGTTGATGTACGGGTATTTACCCGTGAACAGGGAGATGAATTGCCACCCGGAGCCAATATGGTTGTCAGGGTTTACGTCGCTCAAAAGCGAAAAATCCAAGTAGGGGATAAAATGGCAGGTCGTCACGGGAATAAAGGGATTATCTCCCGAATTATGCCTATTGAAGATATGCCTTATCTTCCAGATGGTCGTCCCGTTGATATTGTGCTTAATCCTCTGGGAGTTCCCTCAAGGATGAATGTTGGTCAAGTTTTTGAATGCCTACTAGGTTGGGCAGGAGAAAATTTAGGAGTACGGTCTAAGATTACTCCCTTTGACGAAATGTATGGAGCTGAAGCGTCACGAAATACAGTTCATGGTTTGTTGAAAAAGGCCTCACAAAAACATAAGCGAAGTTGGATTTATCAACCAGAAAATCCCGGAAAAATACAGGTGTTTGATGGGCGCACAGGAGAACCCTTTGATCGTCCAGTCACTGTTGGTCAAGCCTATATGTTAAAACTGGTCCATCTAGTGGATGACAAAATTCATGCTCGCTCGACTGGTCCTTATTCCTTAGTGACCCAACAACCCCTCGGTGGGAAAGCCCAACAAGGGGGACAACGGTTTGGAGAAATGGAGGTGTGGGCTTTAGAAGCCTATGGTGCGGCTTATACCCTTCAGGAATTATTAACCGTTAAGTCTGACGATATGCAAGGACGAAATGAGGCTCTCAATGCGATAGTCAAAGGGAAGCCTATTCCTGAACCAGGAACCCCTGAGTCTTTCAAAGTGTTGATGCGCGAATTGCAATCTTTGGGCTTGGATATTGCCGTTCATAAGGTGGAAACTTCAGCTGATGGGACTAGCCGAGACGTGGAAGTTGACTTGATGGTGGATACCCAACGTCGGGCACCAAATCGTCCTACCTATGAATCGTTAACTACCGAAGACCTTGAAGAGGAAGAAGCCTAAACGGTGAATAGTAAGTAAAAATTGACCAACAGGGCAATCTAAAACTTAACTATCAACTATCAACTATTAACACATCAAAAAATATGACATTCTATAATCACATCGTTGATAAAGGTCGTTTAAAAAAGTTAATTGCTTGGGCTTACCGGAATTATGGGTCTGCGCGAAGCTCTCAAATGGCTGATAATTTAAAAGATTTAGGATTTCGCTATGCGACTAAGGCTGGAGTGTCGATTAGTATTGATGACTTAACAATTCCCCCCACCAAACGGGGATTACTCGATAGTGCTGAACAATCAATACGTATCACCCAAGATCGCTATGCTAAAGGGGAAATTACTGAGGTTGAACGCTTTACCAAGGTAATTGATACTTGGAATAGTACCTCAGAAGAACTAAAAAACGAAGTAATTCGGAACTTTCAAGAAACGGATTCCCTCAATTCAGTATATATGATGGCATTTTCTGGCGCACGAGGAAATATGAGCCAAGTGCGTCAATTAGTAGGAATGCGGGGCTTAATGGCCGATCCTCAAGGAGAAATTATTGACTTACCTATTAAAACTAACTTCCGAGAAGGGTTGACCGTAACAGAATACGTTATCTCTTCCTATGGAGCACGTAAAGGCTTAGTAGATACCGCACTACGAACAGCCGACTCAGGCTATTTAACTCGTCGTTTAGTGGATGTTTCCCAAGATGTGATTGTAAGGGAAGTAGACTGCGGAACTAAGCGGGGACTGAAAGTAGTTGCCATGAAAGATGGTGATCGTGTCAAAATTCCCCTAGTAGACCGTTTATTAGGACGGGTATTGGCCGAAGATATTGTCGTAGATGGGCAAGTGTTAGTCCGGCGCAATCAAAGTATTGATCCAGAGCTTGCCTCCTTGATCAGTGAACATGTCGAAGAAGTCATGGTGCGATCACCTTTGACCTGTGAGGCAGCTCGCTCGGTCTGTCAACAGTGCTATGGTTGGAGTCTAGCTGTTGGTCGTCTCGTGGATTTAGGAGAAGCAGTAGGCATTATTGCTGCCCAATCCATCGGAGAACCGGGAACGCAACTAACCATGCGTACTTTCCACACTGGAGGAGTTTTTACTGGAGAAGTAGCCAGGGTAATCAAAGCCCCTGACAACGGAACCGTAACTTGGGGAAAAGGATTGAGCACTCGTAAAGTACGGACTCGTCATGGGGATGAAGCCTTTCAAGTGGAAATTGCAGGGGATATCATTTGGACTCCAAACGGCTCAGGGAAAAAAGTAGCTAACTCCGTTACCCCAGGCTCCTTTATCTTTGTGGCTGATGGAACGAAAGTCAGCCCAGACCAGCTATTAGCTGAGGTGACTAATGCACGGGTACAAAAGTCAACTGAACGGGCAACCAAAGATGTAACCACTGATTTAGCAGGAGAAGTGCTTTTTGCCCAGTTAATGCCAGAAGAAAAAACAGATCGCCAGGGGAATAGTACCCGTATTGCTCAACGGGGGGGGTTACTGTGGGTGCTATCAGGGCAAGTCTATAACTTGCCGCCAGCGGCAGAACCCGTTGTCGCTAACGGAGATAAAGTCAAACCGGGGACAATTTTAGCAGAAACGAAATTGGTCTCAGCCAGTGGAGGTGTGGTGCGTACCGCCACCGGTAGTCGTGAAATTGAGATTATTACAGCCTCAGTTCTGTTAGATCAAGCTAAAGTTAAAATGGAAGGTACCGGAGGTCGAGAACAATATGTTATTCATACAGCTGATGGACAGCAGTTTTTATTGTTGGCAGCTCCTCAAACCAAAGTACAAAATCATGCCATCATCGCCGAATTAATTGATGATCGCTATCAGACTAACACTGGCGGAATTTTGCGTTATGGTGGCATTGAAGTATCCAAAGGAAGTCGTAAGACAGGATATGAGGTAACTAAAGGGGGCAGTTTATTATGGATCCCTGAAGAAACTCATGAAGTTAATAAAGATATTTCATTACTGTTATCCGAAGATGGGCAGTTTGTTGAAGCAGGAACTGAAGTTGTCAAAGATATTTTCTGTTCCTGCAGTGGAGTGGTCGAAGTAGTTCAAAAAAATGACATTCTTCGAGAAATTATTATTAAACCGGGAGACTTTTACTTTGATGTTGACCCAGACAAAGTTGGCATTGAAAACGGCGCATTAATTCCTCCAGGAACTCAAGTATTACCTGATGTTATTACTGAAAGTCTGTGTCAAGGAGAATGGATTGAAAGTCCCGATGGATTAGGCTTGCTGCTGCGTCCAGTTGAAGAATATCTTGTTTCAGACGAACCACTAGCTCCTTCTCAAGGATCCATTAATGATGATCAGGGGCGGACTATTGAGTTACTTCCTTGTCAAAAAATATTTTTTAAAGACGGGGAACGGGTTAAGTCAGTCGATGGCACCCAGTTGTTAAGTACCCAACTAGTTTTGGAAATTGATCAGAAAGAATCAGAGCATGGAACAAATCTCGTAGCTGACATTGAACTAAAAACTGATAAGGACGCTGACTGTCAACGATTACAGTTAGTTATTTTGGAGTCTTTGGTGTTACGTCGAGATCTTGATAGTGATCCTCACGGGGGCAAAATCCAAACTAATATACTGGTATCCAATGGAGAGCATATTCCGCCTGGAGCAGTAGTGGCTAAGACAGAAATTCAATGTACTTCTGTCGGTGAGGTACGAGGAATCAAGCAAGGAATTGAAGCAATTCGCCGAATCTTAGTAGTACGTGATGACGACCTAGAAACTATTACTGTTGACGAAAAACCAATCGTTAAGCCGGAAGACTTGATGGTGGCTGATGCTGAGTTAGCCGCTGGTGTCACAGTACAATCATCGGGGCGGGTAGTAGCTGTTTCTCAAACTAAAGATAGTTCTGGGTTTGAGGTTGTTTTACGTAGGGCTCGGCCTTATAGAGTCTCTCCTGGAGCTATTTTGCATATTGACGATGGAGACTTAGTGCAACGGGGAGATAATCTAGTCCTATTGGTGTTTGAACGTTCTAAAACTGGGGATATTATTCAAGGGCTGCCTCGAATCGAGGAATTGTTAGAAGCGCGTAAGCCGAAAGAGAGTTGTATACTAGCTCGGAAACCAGGGATTACTCAAGTTGAATATTCAGATGATGATGAAATGGTGGATGTGAAGATTGTTGAAGATGATGGAACGGTGAGTGAATACCCAATTCTTCCCCCCCAGAATGTAATGGTGTCCGATGGAACCCGTGTGGAAGTCGGTGATCAGTTAACCGATGGACCGGCTAATCCCCATGAAATACTAGAAGTATTTTTCAATTATTATGTAGATTTACTGGGGGTTTATGAAGCGGCTCTTAAAGGACTACGAGCTGCCCAAAAATTCTTGGTAAATCAAGTACAAATGGTTTATCAGTCCCAGGGGATTGATATTTCTGATAAGCATATTGAAGTCATTGTTCGCCAGATGACCGCTAAGGTGCGGGTAGATGATGGAGGAGATACCACTATGTTACCGGGGGAATTGGTTGAGCTGCGCCAAATTGAACAGGTCAATGAAGCAATGGCTATTACAGGAGGTGCACCCGCCCGATATACCCCAATTCTATTGGGAATTACCAAAGCTTCGTTAAATACAGACTCATTTATTAGTGCGGCTTCTTTCCAAGAGACAACGAGAGTCTTGACTGAGGCAGCGATTGAGGGTAAATCTGACTGGTTACGAGGTCTTAAAGAAAATGTGATTATTGGTCGTTTAATTCCAGCTGGAACAGGTTTTCATACCCATGAGGACATCTCTATGGGGGATCTAGATATTGACTCAGAACGGCTATCCCGTTCGACTTCATATAACAATAGTGAATCGGAAAAATCTTGCCCATGGGAGTCTTTGGCTTCCTCCTCAGACTCTAACTCGTCAGGACATTTATTAAAGTCTAATTTAGATGAAGTAGACGAACATATGGTTCTTGATGATAATATTGCCCGTGCTTACACTAGATCTGATATTCCTTGGGAACTTGATTCTGATATTTCTGATGCTCCTTGGGGACTTGATTCTAATACTACAGAATAAGATGACTTAAATTAATGTGAGTTCAACTTAGAGATTTTATTAAACCCCAAACTAGGTCTTCAGTAAAACTGAAGACCTAGTTTGGGGAAATTTATTTTTATAAAAACAAAGTGGGATAATTACCGGCTTTTCAAGCAATAACTGACGTTAAGATGATGTAAATTTAAGTAAATCGTTAATATAACCTCAGTTCGATGTTAGAAGTTAGGTTAAAATATAGGAGGATGAAGATAAGGCCTCATTAACTTAAATATTTAATCGTTGTTAAATAAGCGAGAGAACTTATGTCAAATCCTGAAAAGATATTGTTAGTCGATGATGAACCTGGAATCCGTGAATCCACACAAGCTTACTTAGAATATAGTGGAGATTTTGAAGTTAAAGTTGCTAGTAATGCTAATCAAGCCTGGGAACTTATTGAGAAGGATGTCCCTGATTTGATCATTTCTGATATTATGATGCCACAAGTGGATGGCTATCAATTTTTACAAAAACTTCGAGAAGATACCAGGTATCAAGCCCTTCCCGTTGTTTTTTTAACCGCTAGGGGAATGACTCCAGATCGCATTCGCGGATATCAGTCCGGTTGTGATGCTTATTTATCTAAACCATTTGATCCTGAAGAATTGGAAGCTATTATTAAAAGTCTGCTTGAACGCCGACAAGTCAGTATTCAGTCAAGTAGTGAGACAACAAAACTAGAAGAAATTGCCCAAGAGATTCGAGAACTTAAAGCACAAATTATTCAACAGCCTCATTTAGTAACTACTCCTCCTCCTCTTAAAATTGAATTAACACCACGAGAACAAAGTGTTTTAGAGCTGGTAGCAGAAGGGCTAATGAATAAAGAGATTGCCGTGCGTTTGAATACCAGTGTAAGGAATGTAGAAAAATATGTTAGTCGTTTGTTTGGTAAAACAGGAACTAACAGTCGAACAGAATTAGTTCGTTTTGCTCTCAAACACGGTCTAACCAATTGAAATACAATCATTAATTAATAGGCAAGGACACTCTGGTCTAATTAATTTTGTGCTGTTCTTTTATAAGAGTTTAAGTGAGTTTCATTGGCCGTTTAACTACTCAATTTGACTATTAAAACTGATTTTAATATGCTGAAAACATACTTTTGCTAGAATTACTTTTTTTAAAAATTTAAGTCTGAAATTTAGAATCAATTTTCTAAATATCGTTTTTTAGAACGTTTTATATCTTCTATTTAGGCAGAATTCTGTTAGTATATTTGATTTAGTTGTTCTGTTTTTAACAGATGTGCTTGTTCGTGTGTCTAAAAATCTAAATTAGTTTTATAGCTGGTCGACTTTATCATTTCTCCTATAATTACAACATGAGTCCAACAAAAAGTTGTGAAAAAAAAGGGAAACGGCATCTATAAGGTGACTTTCTTACGTGTTTAGAAATAGATGAATCTTATGACTATGGCAATCACTTCTCATTGGTAAGGATATCGGATATTCAACGAACTTCATATATTAGAGGTTATTCTCTACCGCTCAGTTAATGTAAGAGGGAAAAATGCCAGGAGGCGGATTTGAACCGCCGACACGAGGATTTTCAGTCCACTGCTCTACCAACTGAGCTATCCCGGCAACTAACTTTTTTAATCCTTTACAAGCCTAGCAAAAACTTGAGACAATTGCAAGAGAGAAAATAAAATTTTCTGCAGTTTACCTTTAAAGGCTATCTTGTCCTAATTAAGTTTTACGTTCTACGTGCTTGGAGAGGTCTATAATGTATAAGTTATACGTTAACAAATTATGTCAAATATATTTTGACTCAAACAGATAAAATGGCAGTCACTATATTACGATTTAATCAAAATTATTCAATAACTACTAAATATTTCAAGAAATAAGAAGACTTAATTTTAATGTAAATGCTCTAAAACACATTGATTAACTCTTTAGCTTTTATTAATTTTGACTTTAAAAAAGTTCATAATACACTAAAAAAGCAAGTTAAGATTACCTCATATTTTTTATATATAAATTTATTTATTTATTTATTTATTTTACATAACTGCTTTTGGTTCCATTAGTGAAATTCAACGCCCCAATAAGTTGTTCTGAACTAAAGAAATATATTTTTACTAGCTCTAATAGACAAAGGTAAAAGCAGTTTATTGTATAGACATAAAAATTGCTTCGGAAAGGTTTGAAGCTAAAAAACAAGATACTTTTATCAGAGTACGAGACTTAAAGATAAAAAAGGATAGCTCTTGAATAAGAAATATTGATCAAAAATCATACTTTTAAAATTCAAAATCTAAAAAAACTAGATCTAGAAATCGAAGTAGATATATGCATTGTTAATAATGACAGAATATAATCGTAGTCAATCAGAATAAAAGTTTGACGTCTAATTATGGAAGACGAGTCTACAACAAAAATATAAAAATTTATTATAAAATTAATAGAGAATATTTGCTAACTTGTCCTCCAAAATTAGAGTTGCCAAAGAGATTATGGACGTTAGTAGATAAGTTTTAAGTTGATAAAATTCAAAAAAATTATGAAATAAAAAATATATTGCTATAATGTAGCAATATTCTCAGGTTTATTAAAAAATAAATCAATTACTATTACATTAGTATTTATATTTTTTTGTAAAAATATAATAATTTGGTTGAGTATCAAACAGTAAACAATTTAGAAAAATTTTTATTTTTAAAAATAAAAATAGATAATTCACTAATCTGTATCGTTATCTTGAAAAAGAGAAGAATATGATAATTAATTTTAATGACTGGTACAATAATTACTTCCGAACTTATCTCTTTTTTTACTAAATATAAGCGCCAATCTATTCTATAAACTGTAAGTTCTTTCTCTTTCTAAAAAGACTATTTTTAGAAAGAGAAAGAAAGATCTACAATAACTGTTTAAAATAAGTATAAGAGAAAATACCAAGCCTAGTATCTTCTGTAGTTTAGACAAAGGTTTGACAAGGAGAAATAACTAAGAAATAAAGTTAATTAAAACTATTATTTTTTTAGTTTCTTTAGCTTTTTCAGAGGTAAATTAGATATTTAGAGCTAACAAATTAACTTTTACTTTTAGATAATTTGTATCTGGTACCACCTATACAGATTTTTTTGTAGAAAAGCAAAATTTATTAAAATAATTAATTTATTAGTTATAATCTAACCTATTTTTAGGGAACTTAATGACTGGCTGTTATTAACAATTTTTTTTAAAAAAAAGAAAAAAATAACTGCCTATAGCTTAACTAATTACTAGATAAATATTGTATTTTAGTTCCAATTTATACTAAATAAATTAGAATAATGATATTAATAAAGCATCATCTCTAAAAGCGGTTAAAAAGATTCTAATACAAGAAGCTGGACTTGACAGAAAGGTAATAAGTATCCATAGGCAAAAGTATTCTGCACTAAATACTGTGATAGGATTTTTTCTAAGTATTAGATGGTATAAAATATACTGTCCTTTCTTCATAGTCTATGGTCCATTTAGGTTCTAATTATAAAAAACTATTAAGTCTTAGTGTAGTCTTCGTTAAGAAATAATTAATCATTGCTTATAATAAATGATTAGGCGAACAACTTGCCGTAACTTTTTAGTCAGAAAAATTTTATTATTCTTAACATTAATTTTATAAATTCCATAATAGCATTTTGACTTCAGAAGAATAAAATTTTAAAAAGCTTAGTTAAAAGTTGTTCTGCAAAAAATATTAAATATTTATTAATTAAATTTAAATAAATTAGAATCTTGGACATTATAGTATAAATTAATGGTGATAGTAACTTTTTTTGTATTGACATAAATTGCATTAATTAAAGTTAACTAGTTAAACTAAAAAGTCAAGATGAAACATATAATAAGTCATCAAAATATTAAGCAATTGCAATTGATTTCTGCTTTAGAAAGTAGCCAAAGATTTAAAGCTTATCCTGTGCTAAAATGGGCAGGTGGAAAAACAAAATTATTGTCACAAATTCAAAAGCAATATCCATTAAAATTACAACAAGGTTATCTAAAAACTTACATAGAATCTTTTGTCGGAGGAGGTTCTGTTTTTTTTGATATTTACAATCATTTTAATATTGAAAAAGCATACCTTTTCGACAAAAATATTGAGCTAGTTATTTTGTATAAAGTTATCAAAAATAACGCTGAATTACTAATTGACAAATTATCAAAAATTAAAGAAAAGTATCTACATTTAACTGAAAAGAAGAAAGAAGATTTTTACTATCAATCTAGAAACGATTACAATACTTTTGACAAAGAAGCTGATACTAATATTTATAAAAAAAATTGGGTAGAACGTGCCGCTCTAACAATTTTCCTGAACCGTACTTGTTTTAATGGGTTGTATCGAGTAAATCGGAAAGGTTTGTTTAATGTCCCGATGGGTAGATATAAAAATCCGGCTATACTTAACAGCAGCAATATTAGAGCTGTTAGTCAAGCATTTAAAATTGCAAAAATTAAACAATGCGATTTTTCTGAAGTTCTAAAATATGCGGATAAAAATACTTTTATTTATCATGATCCTCCTTATCGTCCTATTAGTAAAACTGCTACTTTTAATGCTTATAGTTCATTAGATTTTAATGATAATGAACAACAACGGTTAAGAGATACTTTTATGGAAGCATCTCAGCAAGGAGCTTATCAAATGTTGAGTAATTCTGATCCAACTAATTACATCGAAGATTTCTTTTTCGATGAATTATATTGTGGATTTAATATTAAACGCATTTTTGCCTCACGGATGATTAACTCTAAGGGAAATGGTCGTGGTAAAGTGAGAGAAATTATTGTCACAAATTATTCAGACTATATCAATAAAATTTAATTCTCATCACTCCTAAATCTCAAAAAATTAACTATGGTGAGAAATAGCTAAGTAAAATAATTTGTAGTTCTCCTCGTTTTTATTCTTACTTCACAACTTTTGTTGTGAAGTAAGAATAAGGATTCCCGAACGACTCACTGTTGCATACCTTAACATTTCTGTATTTTTTGACTAATAAACTCTATTAGAGGTTACTCATTCTTCTTGTTTTTAATGAATTAATGACCATCAACATCCTCTTACTAAATAGATGCAGTATAAACAGGAGCATTTTTTTATTCATTAGCATTGTAGTAAATTACTTTGATTTCTAAATAACTAGGCACTATTTGTATAGTGCCTAGTTATTTAGTTATAGGATAAATCATTAAAATAGAAGAATTAAATGGTAAACCAGTACGAATCACTATATCGTAAGCTTAACTTATAAGTTAAACAAAATAGTTTTCATAATGTCAATTAAATTGTAATATCTCTGTAGCGAGTCATCAATTCAGTTATTTTCGAACCTAAAACAAAAATTCCACAAAAAATAGGGGTACTAAATTAATTATAAGTATTTCTGTTGAATGGAAGTATTGCTGAGAAACTCCTAATGCTGCTTATTTGAGGCTATTGAAAATATCAAGATAGGGTCCGTACAAAGTTGGAGCTATTGATGTTGGTGTAACTAGGCGAGTAGTACGATAAGATAATGACGCTCCTAAGTAATTTTATAAATCAGTCCCCAGTTTATTGACTGCTGAACGAGATAGCTATACTTTGCCAACAGCCGCAACATAGTAACTCTTGTTAACGACTTGAGTGAATGCACGCATACTTCCAAACTTATTCATAATAGTTTAACTATCTAAAATTTTAGAGACAATGCGCGATTTAAAATTCATATTTTGTTTGTTTAAAAACAATTAATAGTAAAAAAGTGATTTTTAGAAAATAGGAAGTACTAACAATGATTACTACTCGTCAGATCCAAGCAGTATATAAAACTAATTCTAGTTAGCTATACAATCGGTGCATTTTTTCTTTTAATAGCTATTAAAAACTTAATCATACAGACTTTAGTTATCTGCGATTGATTAATAAATATCAATTTGAACCAACCCCAAAATTTGACTCTCATAATCACAAAGATGTGGGAATTATCTCCTACCTTTTGAAGGATGTATTAGAAAATAAAGATAGTGTTATGAACAGTTCAGTAATTCCTCTAAAGGATATACAATAAATGTTAACTAAGACAGGAATTATTCACAGCAAATTTAATGCTTCTATTCCCGAGTCAGTTTACTTTCAGCAAATTGAGCCCATCGCTAATACAAAATGACTTGAACTAGGCTATCGATAAAAGTATTTTTCTCGGTCTACAAAACAAGAAAAATTAAGATTGACAGCCCGCCCCGATGACTAAGATCTATAAAGATGTTGATTTCTATGGTTACTGTTTTGGATAAAGGTGACCATGTTAATCACAACAGTAACAACAATTGATTGTTCTAACTTTAAGTTGTTAACGATTTTTTAGATAGCAATGACTAAATACTAGGAATGGTGCTATCTTTAGCTCAGGAATTTAATATTGAACTTGCTGTTACTAGCAATAATACCTAGATCTTACTTTTCAAATTAATCCAGCAAATGAGAATAGACAAAAGCTTGTTTAAGCTTTTTTGAAAAACTCATTTTTTTTCAACCGTTCAACTTATAACAAGGGTTTTTACTTTATGAAAACTTTAGAGGTAATTTATCAACGTCGCTCTGTCAAGGGTTACGATCCCAACCACAAAATAACTCCTGAAGAAGAACAGAAACTTCTTGAGGCAACGATTCAGTCTCCCACTAGTTTTAATATTCAACATTGGCGCTTTGTTATTCTTCGGGATCCAGAATTACGACAAAAAATTCGTAAAGAATTTGGTAATGATCAAGCTCAAATGACAGATGCTTCTTTACTGATTCTATTTACAGCAGATATGAAAGCTTGGCGGAAAAAACCTCAACGTTATTGGCGTAATGCTCCTCAAGAAGTGGCGGATTTATTAGTTAATTGGATGGGGATATTTTATGAAGGACGGGAATGGTTGCAGCAGGATGAGGCTCAACGTTCGATTGGTATGGCAATGCAGACTCTAATGTTAACAGCTAAAGCGATGGGTTATGATTCCTGTCCAATGATTGGTTTTGATATTGATAAAGTAGCAGAGCTGATTAATTTACCAGATGATTATGTCATGGGTCCAATGGTAGCAATTGGTAAAAAAGTCAAAGAGCCTTGGCCTAAACCTGGACAATTACCGCTGGGTGAGTTAGTGGTTGAAAATAAATTTTAAACGGCAGCTTTTAGAAAGAAAAATGTAAGATCTTATTAAAAGTTTTAGACCGCAATTAGGATTTATTTAAATAAAATATGACATTAAATCATCGCGTACAATATAACCAATTCAGCTGTCTTAGTAAGAGGTTCTAATCAAGGTATTAGGAAAATCACTTTAGAATCTTTGATTGGAAATAGAGTAGCTAAAAGTCTATACTGCTGTCCGTAAGGTAAAAAGGATTAAAGTACTTTAATAGATAAATAAATTTGTCCCTACTACTGTTAATTCATCCAATTGTTCCTCCCTCATATTTATGAGACAGCTAAAATCACTCTGGATGTAGAAATAGTGATTGACAATGCTGGCAGATTTAGAGATGGTAAATTATTTACGGACTATATGATTTAACTTTTAAAGTTTTAAATAAATACTAATCTTTATAGCACATTTGTCATGGTTAAGGCCTTTATTTCTGTCCTTGAAGTTAATTAAGACAGTATATTTTGTTAGCTTAATTTTAGTTGTTTATTTACTTAATACAGGCTTCTTTACTTTTCTTCACTTAAAACTCTTATCCTCAAACATTTTAAGTCTTTCTTCTCCAAATTAATTATATTTTTGAGAATTCCCTCATTATAACTGAAATTTATTCTCACAGCGAGTTCACTTTTTTAAAAAGTCCATCCTTGAGATACTTACAAAAGTAAATGCTATTTTCTTAACTAGACAAAGTTTTAAATTTGAAAGGAATGAACTTTTAGTCTTAAGTGAACTAAGATGTGGAGTTAAACAAAGTTTTCTAGAGATTATTTTTATCTAGATTATTTCCCGCCTATTATTAATAGTAAGCCTATTTTTATAATCGAGCAAAGTCTAACTACTTTTAAAAAAGTTAAATTTTAGATCTACACATATTTAGAACATTTAATTTTCATTGCTATTAAGTTTTTCTAGATTCAGAAATCATTGCATAATGATGTATTTTTTTCTGTGAACGTAGTTCCAAATATACCAACAAAGCGTTAATATCAGCAGGGTTAACCCCCCCAATGCGGGATGCTTGACCTAAAGTTAAAGGTCTGATTTTAGTTAACTTTTCCCTAGATTCCATTGACAATGTCTCAATTATCATATAATTAATATTATTTGGTAATGGACGATTACTATGACGACTAATTTGGTCAATTTGGTTTTGTTGGCGTTTCAAATAACCTGAATATTTAATATCGATTTCTGTCCCTTGTTTTTCTACTAAACTAAGTTGAGCATTCCCTAACCCATAGCGATCTAAGTCTACATAATGAAACCCAGGACGGCGTAACAAATCTGCTAAGGTAATTGACCCTCTAATCTTTTGTTGAGTTTCTGTTGCGATGGTAATTCCTACCTTATCCATTCCTTTAATTCTAGTTTCATGCAGACGTTTTTTTTCTATAGAAATACTATTTTGTTTTGTTTGAAAAAGTTGCCAACGACGCTCATCAATTAACCCGATTTTTCGTCCTAACGGTGTTAACCGTTGATCTGCATTATCTGACCTTAAAATTAAACGATATTCGGAACGAGAGGTTAACATTCGATAGGGTTCTCGTAGATCTTTTGTACACAAATCATCAATTAAAGTTCCCAGATAACTTTCCTCTCGTGGAAAGATAATCATCTCTTTATTTTTAACTAACTGAACTGCATTAATTCCTGCTACGATACCTTGGGCAGCTGCTTCTTCATATCCTGTAGTTCCATTGACTTGACCAGCGCAAAATAACCCTTCAATTTTCTTAGTCATCAGGGTTGGATAACATTGGGTGGCGGGAAGATAATCATATTCCACCGCGTAGGCTGGCCGTAACATTGCGCATTTTTCTAACCCTGGAAGGGTTCTTAACATCGCTAATTGAATATCTTCAGGAAGTCCCGTAGAAAATCCTTGGATATAAAGTTCAGGAATATCTCGGCCTTCGGGTTCAATAAAAATTTGATGACTCTCTTTATCTGCAAACCGAACAATTTTGTCTTCAATAGAAGGACAGTAACGAGGACCTTTAGAGTCGATAAATCCACCGTAGATTGGAGATAGGTGTAAATTATCACTAATGATCTGATGGGTTTTGACTGTGGTTCTAGTTAAATAACAGTTCATTTGTTCTCGTTCAATCCAAACTTCAGGATCAAAACTAAACCAGCGTACTTCATCATCAGGGGGTTGAGGTTCTAAATTACGATAATCTACAGATCGTTTGTCCACTCTAGCAGGGGTTCCGGTTTTGAGTCTTCCAGTTTCAAACCCCAATTTATTCAAAGTTTCACTAAGTCCTACCGCCGCAAATTCTCCTGCTCTTCCCGCTTCCATCGATTTATTCCCAATCCAAATACGACCCCTTAAAAAAGTTCCGGTCGTTAAAACAACTGCTTGTGCGCTAAAGCAAGTACCAAAGTAGGTTTCAACGCCGATCACTTGGTCATTTTTTCCTAGGATTAAATCCGTCACCATCCCTTCCCGAATTGTTAAATTATCTTGATCATCAACAATTTTTTTCATTACAGCTGAATATTCCCGTTTATCGGTCTGGGCGCGTAAAGCCCACACTGCAGGACCTCTTGAGCTGTTAAGAACTCGTTTTTGCAGATAGGTACGATCTGCCATTTTGCCGATTTCTCCCCCTAATGCGTCTACCTCATGGGTAAGTTGAGACTTCCCTAGTCCTCCCACTGCGGGGTTACACGGTTGCCAAGCGATTTTATCTAGGTTGAGGGTTAACATTAGGGTGCGACATCCACAACGTGCACTGGCTAAAGCTGCCTCGCATCCTGCATGGCCTGCGCCAACAACGATGATATCAAAGGTGTCTTGGAAGTCGATAGTCATTATATTTACGAAATATTTACGAAAAAAAATAGCCTCTTTGACTTATAGAATAACAAATTTTTAAATTTATCTTATCAATGAGTAATTAATTACTCATTGATAAGATAAATTCAGAGAAAATTATATCTATGGAGATAATTCAAGCCCGTTTATAATGATTTATTTGCCCTCGAGTCAAATAAATCTGAAAGCTAAGTCTCGGTATATTTTAAAAATTTGACTAACTTTTAAGTATCACTTATTGAACTTGTAATCATTTTTAAATGACCCAAGCAACTGATATTTTTTGTTCTTAGTATTAAACGATGAGACTTGGCAAAAATTGTATCTCAGGTTAAGCTCTAAGCGGAATCATAATCTGATCTAAATTTTCTCGTGTGGTGTTGAGAAGTTAATGAAAGCACAGACCCCCCAACTTCGAACTCTTCCCTGGGGCTTACTCTGGGAATTTTTATTACTAACTAGTGCATTGGGCACTTCTGCTGGCCTAGGTTTTGGAGCTGCCATAACGTTAAACCGTCCTGTTGAGCCTGGGGGGACTGTTTTGCATTCGGAACAGTCCTTTCCTCCTCGCCAGGACTGGCCAATTGGCCAAACTGTAGAGACTATCTCACATGGCCAAACTGTAGAGACTATCTCAAAGCGTTAAGTTAAAAGTCGATAGGGGTAAACGACTGTTGACCCCTACTCTGTGTAAATAATTTAGATTTTTGTCGTAGATGAATTAATCAGTGGAAAAAATTCCAAAGATTTCGCTAAATTTTGAGAATTGATGAGATCTTTTGATTCTCGAAGCTTAAAAGTTTTTTGAACAGTCTGAGGTAATTGAAAGGCTCCAAGATACAAAGCAGCAATCAAATCCCGATCCATTCATTCTGTAATGGCATCTCCTTGAAGAAAAATAAGTTGTTTATCCCCAGGTTTTTCCGTTCATACACAGAGTTAAACAATAGTACAGTTCAGCCCACTGTGACCCACTAACTTTTCTTCTCGCCGTTTCGAAATTGAAATTTTGCCGGGTTGATCATCCATGCTGACGGAAATAGGTTCTTTGTCTAAATTGAAGACCGACTGACCTCGGAGGGTAAAACCTGTGGAACTAATTAGGATAAATAGAGAGATCTAGGTTTGACCAAGAATGCTTCTTCGTACTCAAATTTCGTCTGCATCAGTTGCATTGAATAGATCTGAGGGACATTAAATGCCCTTACTTTTGGGATGGTTTCTGCCCGAAAAATAAGAATTAAATTCAGCAAAGAGGATACGAATAGTTTTAAGAACCGTTAGATAAAGATATCGAAGAAATAACGAGATCCTAGACCGCACCACTTGCTCCAACAACGTATAATAAACCTATATTTTATCTCCTTATACTTGTGGTTTTATTACTTAATAACCCAATAAACCAAAATAAGTTTTAAAAACTCAGTCTTTTACAGAAGTAACTCCCCGTTATTAACAATAAAAACATGACGTAAATAAACTGTACAGTTTTCCCCCAGATATATTCTAATTTTACTTACTATTCCAATCACAACATTATCTACCGCACCTCAAATACTTTTTAAAGTTGCGCTAGGATGACTAAAATCAAAAATAATTTTTTCCCTGACCGCAGATACTTTTTTACTATACCTGTCAAATTTTTTATCTCTGAATATTCTATTTTTTTAGGGCTATCCGACACTTGAGATATATAAAATTTTTTCTCTTGATAGTGCTTATCTCAGTTGGTGGTATCTAATTTGACAGGATCAACGCGAGTTCCGGTACAATTAATTACCCTTGAAATATTTTCAACTAATTTATGAAGTTAAAGTTTCGGTACGAGTAATATCTGCTTGAATAAATTTAACTTTTTTGAAAAAACTCTGTCAGCTTTTTAAATATTTTGAGCTAAAGTGCGGATAGCATAATTTTGTCAAAGGAGAAGGTTAACTACTTGCTCACCTATTTCTCCAGGTGCTCCAGCTCCTAAAATTATTGTCATACTTATCTTTCTATCTAGACTTATTTCTAATGTAATAAATCGTTTACTAGCTAAATAATTTCTAAATTATCTGCTACAGAATAGAACAGACGAACTTTTAGTCAGATTTTAATAGTAATTGCAAAATTTTTATAAGAAAAAATAAGGATTAGTTGATATTTATCTTAGTAGGAATACTTTATTTATCAGTAGACTTGATCAGTTGTTTTCTTTAGTTTTAATTAGTTAAAACGGTTAAAATTCAAGGGTAACAATGGCAATCAAATTCACCAACAATCTTGTATAAATAACTGTTTATAACACAGACATTAAATATGATGTATTAGGCAAATTTTTGTTATCAGGTTTAAACTGCAATATAATACACCTTTAGATTAACTTAACTTTTACTTTGAACATAAGTCTCTATAGTTTATCTATAAAAGAATTTTACTTAAATGCCATTTCAAAAGTACTTTTTATAAAAAAGTCTAAAAATAAAGTAAAAAGTATTTTAATCTCTATTTTATTTAGATAACTAAACCTAGCAATAACAAATTTTTTTTTAAAACTAACGAAAACATAACACTTATCAATCATTTTTTAGAGTGTTTAAATTAACTTCAATAAATACTTTAGGGCTAAAAATAATTTACTAAATAGTTATAAATATAACCCAAAATATAAGCAGTCTGAGTGTTTTCTCTTAAATGAACATCATCATAGTCAAAAGTGGGGTTTGGGGCTAAAAATAACATTTTTTAGTAAAGTTAAAAATATTATTTTTTTAGCAGCCATGTTCATCATATCCGATTAGGCTACAGTCAGGGTAAGCCGATAAGATAATTTTTACCATTTCCAATAGCCGAAAAAAGAGGGTTGTATGGGTGTGTTCACTAATGCTGACGACACAGTGTAGATGGAGTTCATCATAGAAAAAAACAAATTGTTTAATTTTTATACAAAAGTGAAAAATGTCAATAATAACCAGTTTATTGGTTAAATAAAGAATAATTAAAATTTGATAGACAAATATGAATGAAGGAGTTGATGAACAAATTCTCAGATGCTAATTAGTTAATGACTCAAAGGCCGTAGCGATAGTTACAATCAACTTTTGCGTAGTCATTGGAAACATAAAAATTGTGTTCTTAAACTTAAGAATGACACTCTTTGATAAACTTGCTCAAGTTGCTGTTTATTTAGAGGGAAGTCATATTTATTTCAGCCAATTTTTTGATTGATTAAGAGTTTGTCTATAAAATATTAATTGCTGGAAGAACGTCAAGTATATTTCTTTATTTCTACTATTAACGCACCATCTTACAATCTTTGGGTAGAATGAAGTGTAATGTTAAGAATTTTATGAAGTCAGAAATCAGAAACTGCTTTTGAAAGATACATTTTTGCCTTGCTCTAAATTTAAAATTAAGTCGAAATACTAGTTTGTTTGAAACCGAGCTATAACAATAGTTATATAAGCAAAAATAAAAATTTTTACCTAGCATATATTTTTTAATAATAGTCCTGGGAATTATCAGTTGTTTATTTAGCATACGTAGTCTACATTTAGAGAATAAAAATTTAAATAATTAGTTGCTTTTTTTGAAAAAATATTAGTTTCTTGTCTTTGTAAGCCCTTGCTTAAATCTCAATAAGTCTAATATGTTAGACTTGATTTAATTAAATAAAATTAAAGCCGTTAAACTTTCTTAGTTTAAATCAATAAGTTATTTATTTTTGCAGTTTAAATTAAAATTTAAACTGCAAAAATAAAAATTATATAGATATTTTTAGCAAAAGTATTTAATTTTACTTTTAATATTTAGATCTGTAGATCAGGCAAATTAATCTTCTCAAGAGATAATGGTAAATAATTATACTTTTATTCACTCTATGGGATCATATATTTTATACTCTGTAATTTCACTACAGGCTTATTTTTATTAAAATTCGTCGCAGAAATATTATTCCACCACAATAAGTCATAATAGAGTACGGAAATTTGTCACTAATTGCACCATGGCTAGAGATCTACGAGAATTTATCAATCAACTTGAACAACGGGGACAATTACGCCGGATTAAGGCATTAGTTGATCCTGATTTAGAGATTGCAGAAATATCGAACCGAATACTACAAGCAGGAGGACCTGGACTTTTATTCGAGAATGTCAAGGGATCAGATTTTCCTGTGGCTATTAACTTAATGGGAACCTTAGAACGCGTCTGTTGGGCGATGAGGATGGAAGAACCTCAAGATTTAGAGACTCTGGGTAGAAAATTAGCCATGTTACAACAACCAAAACCACCCAAAAAAATCTCCCAAACAATTGATTTTGCTAAAATTCTTTTTGATGTGATTAAAGCAAAACCAGGTAAAAGTTTTTTTCCTCCCTGTCAACAAATGGTAATTAAAGGGGAAAACTTAAATCTGAACAGATTACCTTTAATTCGTCCTTATAGTGGGGATGCAGGGAAAATTATTACGTTGGGACTAGTTATTACTAAAGACTGTGAGACTGGAATCCCAAATGTGGGAGTTTATCGTTTACAGTTGCAATCTAAAACTACCATGACAGTACATTGGTTGTCTGTCAGAGGTGGAGCTAGACATTTACGAAAAGCAGCAGAAAATGGTAAAAAATTAGAAATTGCCATCGCTTTAGGAGTCGCTCCCCTAATTATAATGGCTGCGGCTACTCCTATTCCGATAGACCTCTCAGAATGGCTATTCGCAGGATTATATGGAGGGTCAGGGGTGACATTGACGAAGTGTAAAACCTTAGATTTAGAAGTCCCAGCAGATGCGGAATTTATCCTAGAGGGAACTATTACTCCAGGCGAAGTTTTACCTGATGGGCCTTTTGGGGATCACATGGGATATTACGGAGGAGTAGAAGATTCGCCATTGGTTCGCTTTCACACCATCACCCATCGCAAAGAGCCCATTTATTTAACGACATTTAGTGGTCGTCCCCCCAAAGAAGAGGCGATGATGGCAATCGCATTAAACCGTATTTATACCCCGATTTTACGACAACAAGTCTCAGAAATTACGGACTTTTTTCTACCCATGGAGTCTTTAAGTTATAAAGCAGCAATTATATCTATTGATAAAGCTTATCCAGGACAAGCAAGACGAGCAGCTTTGGCTTTTTGGAGTGCATTGCCTCAGTTTACTTACACTAAGTTTGTGATTATTGTAGACAAAGATATTAATATCCGAGATCCTCGTCAAGTGGTTTGGGCAATTAGTTCTAAAGTTGACCCCTCAAGGGATGTTTTTATCCTTCCAGAAACACCTTTTGACACCTTAGATTTTGCAAGTCAAAAATTAGGGTTAGGAGGCAGAATGGGAATTGACGCTACCACAAAGATGTATCCTGAAATCGACCACAAATGGGGAGAACCGTTAGAATCTAATACAGATATATTTACAATGGTTAATCGCCGTTGGGTTGAGTATGGTTTAGGGGATATTATCCTGGATAAAGTTAATGACAATCTATTCGGTTATGACATCAGGTAAATAGGTAGCTCTAAATAAATATTAAGAATGTAAGCTATTTTTTTATATCTCTTTTTTAAAAAATAGGGCGAACATTATATTGTTTAAATATACACTTTTTATGGTAACTCTTTCGTACAAAACTTTGTTCTACTTTTCTGATGGAAATCATATTAATCTTTAAATATATTACCGGCAATTTTATAAATTTTTGGTTGATGTTATTTCCCTTGTACTATAAATCGTTATAAAAGAACAAATATAATTCTTTTCCTTCCCATTCTCTGAATTAAACTTTAAACTAAACTACTTAATATGCGCTGAGTAATTTTTTTAAAAAAATCTACATCTATTCCTTTCCTCTGTAACTTCTCTGAAAATTTCACAATTCTTCTTTTTCTTGAATGCTCTACCTGAACTAAAAATTGTTTTCTTAATTGAATTTTTTTAAAAAATTACTCTATATAGAATTTATTTGACTTTCTATTATCATCTGCTTAAACATAAAATTACTACTTTTATTCTTATTTTGAGCGATATATTTAGGCACAAGTGAATTTATATCTTTCTTGTTTTTAGACATAAATATATCCTTGATAAAGGAAATTAATTATTTAAATAATACTGAAAAAAATATTATTAGTAGTTTTATAGAAAAAAAGTTCTATTTTTTCTATAAAAATTAAAATTTAAACAAAGTCAATATAAGACATTATCAGTTTATAACTAAACTTTAATATCTGTCTGATTAGTGCTCCCATTTTAGAAGATTAATTCCTACTTTTTATTGTTTAGAAAAATTGTAAATCTGTTAGAATTCTTCTTGTTAAGACAGAGTAGCTTTTAAGTTTAAAATGATTCTAGACTATGATCTAGTTGTGATTGGAAATACTCCAGAAGCAGTTAAACTTAAAGTCCATGTTGCCTGGGTTATGGGAGACAAGAACAATAACCATTATACAAATATTGAGCACTATACTCTTGGTTATTTAACTTATCTTGAACAACAATGGAAAATAACAACTCAATGGGATCTTGTTCCTGACTTTTCTCTATCTAATTTTAACCCAACTCATATTAAGACTTGGACGCAACAATTCAAAACCAATTTAAAAGAACAACATTCTCCCGCGGTATTAGCAGCAATGGGGGTAGATGTCATTGTTGAATCTGGAGAATTTTGTCGTTTTCCACAACAAGCTTTCGTCTTACCCCGTCGAAAATTGCGCTCGCGCACTTATCTTATTGCGACTGGTTCTATTTCTCTAATTCCTCCTATTATTGGCCTCTTAGAAGTAGGTTTTTTAACCGCAGAAACCATTTCTTTAGATAATCTTCCTCATGAGATAATTATTCTCAGTAAAACTACCATTGGAATCGAATTAGCCTAAAATTTAGGCTGTTTAGGTAAAAAATTACTTTGGTTGTTGAACAGTCTAATATTTTACCCGAAAAAGATTTTTCAGTTATTTAATTATTTCAAGGACAATTAGAAGCTGAAGGTATACAAATATTAACCAAAAGTTCTATAACTGAAGTAAAAGAAATTAATAAAAGAAAATGGGTAACCGTTGGAAAAAAAGAAATTGAAGCTGATGAAATCATTATAGCTATGGGAAATAAACCAAATATCAAAGGTTTCAATTTAGAAGGAGTAAAAGTTAAATTTACTTTTCAGACAATTAAAGTCAATCAAAAACTCCAAACAACTAACACTAAAATTTATGCTTGTAGCAGTGCTATTGGTGGTTGTAAACCCTCTAATATTGCTAAATATAAAGCTAGTTTTGCCCTAAAAAATAGGTTATTTTTTTTGTTTTAAGGTAAACTACTGTCATCTTTCTTGTGTAACTTTTACTCACCCTACTTTTAGCACTGTTGGACTAACAGAAACAGAGGTAAGACAATAATATAAAACCAATATTATTGCGATTGAAGAATATTTTAAAACCTCATGTAAAGCCAAAATTATGGGGGAAATAACAGGTGTTTGTCAACTTATTATCCAGTGGAATAGAGAGATTTTGGGGTTTCATTTTCTGGGGTTTCAAGCGGAAGAATTAATCGGGATAATTGCGTTGGCTATCAATCGAAAAATCCCTATTCAAGATTTAGCACATCTATTTCCCCCGTCCCTAAGTATTTCTGCGATTTTATCCAAAAAAGTCCATCAGTGGAAAGATAAAAAATCTCAAAAAACCAATTTTTTATGCAAGTTGTCAGAAAAATTATCATGGCTTTTCTAGACTAGCTGTTATTCTTTTAGCGAAGAAAACCGAGTTAACATCTGCTACAAAAATATTAATCAATAGGGTTTCCTGCACGATCATAAACCATGATATCCCATTGACCATCTTGAGCAATCTCAAAAACAACACGATCACCATCTGCATTAATCATAGGGTTACGAACTTCTGCTTGTAGATTTTCAGTGAGGCTACGTTTTTGTTGATTTTGGCGATCATAAAGATAAATATTTGATTTTCCCTGACGACTCGTCGCAAAAACAATGTAGCGGCCATCTTCAGAAATTGAAGGGTGAGAAGCGACTTCATCGAGAGAATTTAGTCCCGGTAAATCAATCAACTGTCGTTTTTGTGCATTAAATAAATAAACATCTTGAGATCCATTGCGATCAGACACAAAAATGATATAGGAAGAAGTGACTTGGGGGGTTAATTCTGAAGAGCGACTATTTAATCCTCTTCCCCCCGGATCAAGGGGAAATCTCAGGAGACGGGGATAACCGCCACAACTATTCAAAAGAGTGGTCAAAATTGCCATCAAAATAAAGACAAAACACTTCACCATTTAAGGGTTAACAACTGAAGCACCATCAGGAATATCTAACTCTATTAAAGGACCGCGATCGAACACTTCAACATCCCATTGACCCAGCTTTGCTGTTTCAAAAACAATATAGCGTCCCTCGGGGCTAATTTGGGGATTTCTTACCCAACTTCGATACCCTTGGGTTAACAATTCGGCCTGTCTGGTGGCGCGATCATATAAAGCAACATCTGGCCGTCCTCGAATACTAGAAACATACACCATATAGCGTCCTGTTCGGCTTAAACTGGGACTGTCGAGAACAACATTATTCTGATTCAGTCCAGGTAAATTGACTAACTGTTTTCCCCGCAAATCATAAAGTAAAATCTGGCTGGTGCCATTACGATTGGAGACTAAAGCCAACCAGCGTCCATCACCACTTAGGGCTGGTTGACCATCATTATAGCGACTATTAAGTCCACCCAAAGCCTGAGAACGGTTAACAAAAGTACAAGAATTCAGCGAACTTATTAAAATTAATAGAACCAAGTAATGCAACGGAAAACATAAACCCAACCTTTTACTAGAAAAAAGTTTGGACGAATTTTCTGGGGCTAATTTTATTGGTCTAATTTTCACTTGAATTAATCTAGATTAATAATCGAAACGGGTAGGATTCGAATCATCATCATAGTGATCACTCTTTGATTCCTGATCAGTACTCGATGGATTTATTTCCTTTCCTAGTTTGCGTTGTGGTTGATTAATAGGTTGATAATCGACATAATCGTCTAATGTAGCCTCCTCAGATGAAGAATTAGGATAATAGTTTTGATCAGATGGGGCATGGAGATGGTGTTTTCTAGAAGATCTAGGAGTAGTTTCTGGAGCTTGAGTGTCTGGACGAGGACGACGGGGGGTGGAACGTTCTTCCCACATATCAGAAGAATCACTCCAGGCATCATATGGTTGAGGGGAGGGTGAACTGGGGCGACGGGGACGACGTTGACGAGTAGGTTCGCGATCACTATAGGATTGAGTCGAGCGACGACTACTCCTAGAACTACGAGGTTCTTCATACCCTCTTAACCGGCGGTTATTAGCATATTTTGCTTCTTCTTCGTAGGGTTCGAGTCGATCCAATTCAGCCTCTGTGTAGACACGGGTTTTACTTACTCGACGCTCATCATCTACGACAGGGAAGTTTCGTCTAGCCTGCTCTGTTGTCGCGCCTCGCAGTCGAATAGTTTCCACTGCAAAAAATATGACTGAACCAGTCAGGAGGAACTGCCCAAACTGCAAAATAGGATCAAGTCGCCATCCTTGAAACAATAGAATCAAGCCACATAATAAACCTACTGCCGCAAAAAATATATCATGATCTCTCGATAATTCAGGACGGACAGACCTTAAAAAATATAAGCCGGCTCCCGCCACTGCCAGAAATATACCAAGAATGCTGGCTGAGTTCAACCCAAAATTTACCATTACCCCTCTCCATTCTCCATTCCTATAGTAGCGAGTTTTGACAAGGGATTTCTACTTTTTACTTCTAGGATATCTAGAGAACATCCCCGTCTTTAAAAAAGTTAATATTTTGATTGGGACAAACGTTTTTACTATAAAATGCCCGGCTGTGTTACTTTAGCCAATAAAAATTGAATCAACTGTGATAAGGATAAGGATAACGACGATAATATTTCTCAAAACCATACTCCACAAGAAGTTCGCTAAATAAAGTGCCATATAATTCTACACTGCTAATTTGGATACGCTTATCTACCTTATCTTAAAGGGTTTTCAAGCAATTACGTTAATGAATTTACTAGCTAGAGATAACCTGAATTAGGGGAGTATCCGAAGTCACTACAAATTTTTAGGAGACAATTGTTGATTAGATTATCTCTCTGTGATGGGAGACCATTTTTGTTCGCTCGGTCCAGTGTATATAGATTTAGGACGAATAATGCGATCTTGTTCAAGTTGTTCAAAACAATGAGCTAGCCAGCCAACCACTCGACTAATTGTGAATGTACTAGTAAATAGGGGCGTAGGAATATCCAGTCCATGCAAAACTAGTGCAGTGTGATATTCAACGTTTGTTTTAATCCTTCGGTGGGGTTTGTATTCCTTAAGTAGCCTTAAAGCAATTCTCTCGACATCAATTGCAAGAGTCCAGAACTTGGAGGATCCCTTGTGGTGCCAAAGATCCTCGGCTACTTCAGAAAGAAGTACCGCCCGTGGATCTTTAACCCGATAAATACGATGACCAAAACCCATTAGACGCTCTCTACTTTCAAATTTATGCCGCAAGTAGGGCTCTATCTCCGGAAATTCTTTGATCTCTAATAACATGTCAATAACTGGCCCCGGTGCGCCCCCGTGAAGAACCCCCTTCAAAGCACCAATAGCTGCAGTTATAGCAGAGACAAAATCTGAGCGAGTTGACATCACTACTCGTGCGGCAAAAGTGGACGCATTGAGTCCATGTTCTACAACTGTGTTGAGATAGATTTCTAGTCCTCGAACATGCTCTGGAGAAGAGTCTTTTCCTGTAAGCATATAGAGGTAGTTAGCTGCATGACCTAATTCGGGGTGGGGAGAAATCACAGTTTTGCAATTGATTAATCTCCAATAAGTCGCAGTAATTACAGGAATTGATGCAATTATCTTAAGTGCACCACTAATCCCTTCCTTATCCATACGATGTGAATGCATATCCATTGACAGGCAACTTACTCCAATCCGCAAGGCCTCTGTTGGCTCAATCTGATTTTCAGCTGCACTCTTTAGGACATCTAATATCTTGGGATCAAGACATCGATGACCTAATAACTTCTCAGTGAGTTCCTCCAATTCACCTTGTGTAGGGAGATGGCTGTGCAGAAATAAAAAAACAATCTCCTCAAAGGAGGCATTAATGGCAAGTTCTTCAAACGGAAACCCTAATATAGTTAACTTACCTAACTGCCCATCGATTTTACTGAGGTGATTGGGAATATTGTCCATATACTTCAAAAATCTGACTGACTGAGATGGATATCACACCACGAACTCCCACATATTGTAGCATAGTCAGATTATATATTTACCACTTAGGTAAAAAGCTTTAAAAAGCTTACCTATTACGTCTTATATCTCCATCCTAGTTAATTGGAATGCGTTATTAGAGTAATTTTGACATCTTCAAAAAAACCATCTTTGTAAGGCGACAAAAGCCATATTGCATGACTATGATTCCTCTGTACATTGCCTTTTAGCTTAAATGTTAAAAACAATAGTTAACCCTTTTATTAGGGGCTAACTATTATCTAGTTACTGTAGGTCTAATTTTAAGACAGCCATAAACGCTTCTTGGGGAACATCAACAGTTCCAATAGACTTCATTCGTTTCTTTCCTTTAGCCTGTTTTTGTAATAGTTTCTTTTTGCGAGAAATGTCTCCTCCATAACATTTTGCTAACACATCTTTCCGCAGTGCAGGAATGTGTTCACTAGCAATCACTTTTGCCCCGATCGCTGCTTGAATAGGAACTTTAAATTGATGACGAGGAATCAACTCTTTAAGTTTTTCTGTTAGAGCGCGACCTACAAAATAGGCTTTATCTCGGTGAACAATCATAGCCAAGGCATCTACCCCATCTCCATTCACAAGAATATCTAATTTAACTAAGGGGTTTTCTCGATAGCCTATTACATGATATTCCATACTTGCATAACCCCGTGAGCGTGACTTTAATTGATCAAAAAAGTCAGTGACCACTTCAGCTAAAGGTAATTCATAAGTCAAAGCAGTTCTCGATAGAGTGAAGTAACGCATATCCTTAAATACTCCACGGCGACTTTGACATAATTCCATCAATGTCCCCACATAAGTTTCAGGGGTAAGCATTTCTACTTGGATATAAGGTTCTTCAATTTTCTCTTGTTTTTGAGGTGGAGGAAGTAAGCTAGGATTTTCAATTTCAATAACTTCTCCATCGACAGTGGTAACGCGATAAATCACTGATGGTGCAGTGGTAATTAGATCTAGATTATATTCTCTTTCTAGTCTTTCTTGGACAATTTCCATGTGAAGCAATCCCAAGAAACCACAACGGAAACCGAACCCCATCGCGCTGGAGGTTTCAGGTTCATAGGACAAAGCTGCATCATTAAGTTTAAGCTTATCTAAGGCTTCGCGTAGATCTTCATATTGATCCGCATCGATAGGAAATAGTCCACAAAAGACCATTGGTTTGGCCTGAGCATAGCCTGGAAGAGGTTTTTTGGCTAATTCTGTGGCTAGGGTAATCGTATCCCCGACTTGTGCATCTTCTACTGTTTTGATTGCTGCGGCCAAATAGCCTACTTCCCCAGCGTGTAGACTATCTACTTGGACTTGGTTAGGACAAAGAACCCCTAACTCATCGAGATCGTACTCTTTGCCAGAAGCCATTAACCGAATGCGATCACCATTCTTAACAGTCCCATCCATAACCCGAAAATAAACAATAACTCCCCGATAAGGATCATAATAGCTATCAAAAATTAAAGCCCTCAGGGGCTGATCCAGCATATCTTCTGGTGGGGGAACTAGATGAACAATAGACTCTAAAATTTCATCAATTCCGACACCGTTCTTAGCGGATGCCTTGATAATATTATTACAATCAAGACCAACTACTTCTTCAATTTCATTAGCCACCCGTTCGGGCTCAGACCCTGGCAGGTCAATTTTGTTTAAAATGGGAATAATTTCTAAGTTATTTTCTAAAGCCAAATAAACATTAGCCAAGGTTTGGGCTTCTACTCCTTGGGATGAGTCTACTACCAACAAAGCCCCTTCACAAGCTGCTAAGGAACGAGACACCTCATAAGAAAAATCTACATGACCAGGGGTATCAATAAGGTTCAGAACATATTTTTCGCCATCTTTAGCAGTATAGTTCATTCGCGCTGTCTGTAGTTTAATTGTAATTCCTCGTTCCCGTTCTAGATCCATATTGTCAAGGAATTGTTCTTTCATCTGTCGTTGTTCCACCGTTCCAGTATCTTGCAACATACGGTCAGCCAGAGTAGACTTACCGTGGTCGATGTGGGCAATGATAGAGAAGTTACGAATACGAGAAACAGGAACGTCGGTCATATAGTTTCTAGTGGGAATAGCTAGTGGGGATAAGTTTAGCAGAACTTAGAGCTTCCTCATTATTCATTGTAATGGTGATTTTACTAAATACTGCTAAGTCCTTGGACACAATTTTAAAGTTAGTAAATTAAGAGTCCTCTTTTTTAAGAGTCCTCTTTTTGCCTTTCAGATATTTGTTGGCTTCCAAACCTGAAATTCTTGATTAGTTAATCATAGATGTTAATTGGCTAAATCTAACAAATTAAGCTATCGAGAATATTGTAATTACTTAATTTGTCGGGGAAGTTGAGCTAGAATAATTTTATTCTCACTATTTCTCCTCTCTGAATAGGTTTTGTGGTTATGTCCTAAAGGAAAAAGGAATTCATTAATTTGTTACTTTTTCAAAAGCCGTGATATTATTTACCTGCTTGCTCACCTTGAGAAACCTCAGAATTATTAAAACAGGGAGATAGGTCTTCGTTGTAGGGAATTGAATATCCCCAGACAAGGGAGAAATCTCAATAGTAGATATGAGTATAAATTTAAACTTAGAAATTAATTAAACTTAATTTTTAAACATTATGATTTTAGACATAAACCTGTCTAAAATCTAATTACCAAAATTATCATAGCAGACACTATTAAAGTTTACTCACTACCTAGATAAAATTTCTAGGTAGTGAGTAAAAGTAGAAAATTGTTTCAAAAAAAGACTTTTTAGAAAAATATTTTTAATGATTAGAAAAAAAAATAACAAAGAGAAAGACCAAGTAGCACTACACTTTTCTAAATAAACAGTGCCTAATTTTATTAGTTTTTACATAAACTAATATTAGTTTATGTAATTAAATATAAGTTAAAAGCATGGAAATTTTTTCAAAAAAAATAGAGAAGCTAACAAATATAATAAGACTATTAAATAATCATTGTTTATAAATTTTCTGCATATTTCATAAGTAAAAAAATAATATATATAATAATGGAATCAAAACACTGCTATTATTAAGAAATAAATACGAGTTTATTATTAAAAATCTATTCTTTCAGATAAAATCTGATGAAAAGAAGATACTATTAAATACACCAAAAATTTTGTCACATAAATAAATGGAAATAATCTATTTTTGTGACTTTTATTTAAAACTACTTAGCGGGGTTAATTTTTATCAAATGACGTCAGTAGTTTTTGTTAGAAAGTTATCTAGCTGGTTACTGTTAGCAGGGATTAGATGTTAACTAAAACCACGTATAATTTTGAGCGTCATATTAATATAAATCAGAGTAGAAGATTTTAAAATATATCTGATATGACGAGAGGCTCAGATTAATTGAGGTTGCAAAAAAGCGTCAATAAAACTTTAGTGAAGTCATAAGAGAGTGAGAAAAAAATAATGGTTTTCGACGTCACCGCAACCAAATTAAAAGTTGAAGAAAAAGAAGTTAATTTAAATTGGGTAGAGAAGATTGTTGAAGACTTTAGGAAGAAAGACTCTTTAGGAGTTTGCGCTAGATTTAACCCTTTGGCAAAGGTTAAGTTTCCTGGGTATAATAAAACATTCGAGTATTCAAGCTAACTTTTCTCAGCATCGAATGACGACTTTGTGAGAATCTTCTAGTATATGGAATGAGTCCAAAACCGTTTGTCTATGAGTATCAGCAGACTTTATATTGATGTGCTCAATTTACCACTTTCTTCGGAGCATATTCTGAATAGTTATATTAATAACCTAATTAACCTTTATAGGTTAATTAGGTTATTAATATCTGCCTCAAGGAGAGCTTGAGAGATATTTTTAGGTATGACTAAAGTATAATTGTCATTACGAGTCATTTCTCCAGATAAGTTGCAAGAAGTTGATAAAGTAATAATCATTCTAAATATTTTTGAAAAAAAGTAGGTAACTTTAAGATGATTATTTTTTTATCGTTAAGTGTCACAACAAATGATAATTGAAATAGGACTAGTATATAAGGATGAAGTTTAATGGCTTTTAATTCCATCAATCATTTAATAACTGCTTTGGCTAAACAACCTGGATGGGCGCAATATCAACGTTATTCCCGTCTATGCCAATATTGGCATGAGATGATTGATCCCAAAATTGTTTCTCATACTCGGCCCTTATACATTCAAAGAAATTCACTTTGGGTAGCTACTTCAGGTTCAGTTTGGGCTCAACATTTATCGTTACAACGCCACCTTTTCCTCAAAAATATTAATGCTCGATTTCCTGAAGAACCTCTTGTTGATATTCGTTTTTCGTCAGCTCAGTGGCATAATTCTAAACTCGTTACAGACACTTTTGTCGAATCATCTCATCCGAGTAAAATTGATTTTTCAGCTCCTGTACCTCAGACTACTTCTGATAGTTTTGTGACCCCAGCAATCGCTTTCCAGCGCTGGACTGAGTTAATGAAAGCAAAATCACAAGGTCTGTCATTATGCCCTCAATGTAATTGTCCAACACCCTCTGGTGAACTAAAACGTTGGTCACTGTGTATGCATTGTGCTACCCAACAATGGCAGACTAATTCTCTTTCTTCTCAGTAATTTTACTTAAATTAAAGAATTATTTTTGAATAGTTTATTGAGGATAAACTCATTAATATAGTGTCGTTGGCTATTTTTTATTATCTTTTTTATATTTGGTCTCTATAGGTTTATCTAAATAAACACCTATATATTTCAGATCTTAGTGACCTCAAAAACTATTAAATGTATATCTAGTAATAATTTAAACTCAGAGATTTAATCCTCCATTTATTATGATGATTTTTTACCCTAAAAATATGATTAAAAATTAATAGTTTCTATCATATTTTTATCGTTATTTTTAAACCAAATGACGTAGGAAATAAATCTGCCAGCAGTTAGATGTGACAGTTAAAGTTGAATGGAAAGCTTGCGCCCCAGCAGTTTGACTTTCTACTACCAAGTTGGATAATCTTAGACAAGTTATTCAATTACAAAATGCTTTACTAAAAAAATACTCAGTCGTTTCAGTAAATTTTTTTATCTCTGAACTTAAAAATTATTCCCATGTAAGAATAACGTCTGTTTAAATTAAATATCAATCTTAACGTTAATAACTTTGATTTCTTAAAAAGCTAGCACCTCGGCTTTGTCTGAGCGTAATTTTGAGTTAAATTAAGAGCCAAAGGTTGAATATAAATTTAGAAAATAGAACATAACATGACTTTTATTTTGACTAATGATGATGGGATCGATGCCCCTGGAATTCGTGCCTTACACAATGCCCTGGGGGGACAAGGGGTTATTATCGCTCCTAAAGAACAACACTCAGGCTGTGGTCACCGCGTCACGACTAATAAACCTATTCATCTCAAAAAGCGGTCTGACAGTGAATATGTTGTGGATGGAACCCCTGCAGACTGTACTCGTCTAGCTTTAACTCAAGTGGCTAAGGAAACAAAATGGGTGCTGTCAGGGATCAATGCTGGAGGAAATCTAGGAGTAGATATTTATATTTCAGGGACGGTAGCTGCCGTCAGGGAAGCAGCTATCCATGGGATTCCAGGAATTGCCATTTCCCATTGGATTAAGCGACCTTTAGTTATTGATTGGGACCTAGCGACAAAATGGACAGCTAAAGTCTTAGAGAAGCTGTGGAGTTACCCATTATCTTCTGGAAGTTTTTGGAATGTCAATTTGCCTCATTTAGAGATTGGTTCCCCAGAACCTGAAATTGTATTTTGTGAAAGAAGTACTCATCCCTTACCGGTGGACTATTGGGCTCAAGGAGAGTTTTATTATTATCAAGGGGAATATGCTAAACGACAGCGATCACAAGGAACAGATGTAGATATTTGTTTTTCTGGCAATATTACAGTAACACTGGTTAACATTTAGTAAAAATGTCAACCAGTGTTATCAACTATTAATTTTTCTGTATAAAAATGAGGTGGGCATTGCCCACCATACAAAATTAAATTGCTAAATCAGCTCGTTTAAATGCTTCATCGAGAACTTCCGATAAAGTAGGATGAGTATGAATATTAAACGCCAAGTTTTGTACAGACTGATGTTGCGCGATCGCATTAGCTGCTTCTTGAATTAAGTCTGAGGCATGGATACCAATAATGTGAACTCCCAATACCTCCCCTGTACCCTGATGATAAATCACTTTAGCAATACCATCGGTTTCTCCTTCTGCTAAGGCTTTAGAATTACTCTTAAAATGAGTTTTAACCGAGGCTACTGTAAACCCTTCTTTTTCCCCTAATTTTCTCGCTGCAGGTTCAGTTAACCCAACATAACTAATTTCGGGATGGGTAAAAGCAGCAGCCGGAATACTACGATAATTAATCGTTCTATCTCGTCCACAAATATTTTCTACTGCAATCACTCCTTGTCCTGAAGCAGCATGGGCTAACATCATTTTGCCTGTTGCATCTCCCACAGCCCACAAGTGAGGGACAGCTTTCCCGTCTAATAAGATTTCTAAACGATCATTAACAGGAATAAATCCTTGTTGAGTTTCAATACCAATGTTTTCCAATCCCAAATTTTTCGTTGCAGGAATACGTCCAGTTGCTACTAAACAAGCATCTACTTCTAGAAGATTTACAACTTCTTTTGTCTTTGCATCAGTTAATTCAATGGTAACAGGAGAACCTGGGATAACTTTGGTAGCAAATACACCAGAATATGTTTCGATATCACGGGTTTTAATTAATACTCGTTCAGCAATTTTTGAAATTTCTGGATCAAACCCTGGCATTAGATTATCTAATGCTTCAATCATGGTTACTTCACATCCAAGGGCTGTATAGATATCAGAAAATTCTAACCCAATATAACCACTACCAATGATTGCTATCCACTGGGGCAAAATTTCTAATTTAACTGCTTCATCACTGGTGAAAACAGTTTTATGATCAATTTCAATACCATGAGGGATAAAAGGAACTGATCCTGGACACAAGATAATATCTTTTGTGGTGATAAATTTTTCCTCATCATCAGTTAACACACTGATTTTTTGATTGTCAAGGATTTTACCCCATCCTCTGATGATGTCAACTTTGAGACGTTTTAAACTCTTGGTAAGATCACCCCGAATTTTATTGACTAAATTAGTAGCATGATCCGCGATCGCTTTTCGTTGAAAAACCATTCCATCGACTTGAATTCCTAAACTATTGAGGTGATGAGTATCTTGTAATTCTCTTACTATTCCTGATGCAGCGAGGAGGGCTTTAGATGGAATACACCCTCGATTAACACAGGTTCCTCCCATTTCTTTTGCTTCAATAATAGCGGTTTTTAGTCCACACTTAACGGCATGAATAGCTGCCCCATGACCTCCGACTCCCGCGCCAATAATAACTAGATCATAATCAAACTGATCACTCATATACGTTCTCCTTGAAATCCTATTAATTTTTAGTCTAGAGTAGTTCGGGTAGGAGTGACACGAATATAATTATTTGACTTGTGGAACCAATTTAAAAAAATTGTAGCAGTTTGATTGGAGTTAATAGGACTTTTAATAATCTTGATTATTCTAAAAACAGCTAAATAGTGCTTACTATTAAAAATCTAAATTTAGATTTTCTTAATAAAAAAATATATGCTAACAACTGTTTATAAATATTTTCTTATTCAGGTATTTTAGATGAATTGTACGTTTCTTAGTGCTCACTTTTTTTTAAAAAATTAAGGGCAAAAAATAATAAACGCTTATTTCTTTTAAAAGATATCATATAAAAAATAACAAAAAAGATAAATCAAAGTACATCAAATTTACAAAGATATATACATTGATCATGAAAAATAGATATATTATTGCTTGTCTGACTTGGAGAAATCAATAATTAGATTTGAAACTATATTTTAAAAATTCAATATTTTGCGCAATGAACCCAATGAAGATAATTAATTTAAAAAATAAAAATTTGTGTTAACCTATATTTAGGTTTCTTCCTATTTTGTTCTTACTTGGTCTTTTATGTTTAAATTAAATTGGTTAATATGGAGTGCCATCCAGAATACTTCAGAAAAAGTAAAGATAATACATTATATTTTGTGTAATACTTGTCAATGTTTCGTCAGCAATCATTTTAAAAATTGTCCAGTCACTCCATTAAGGGCAGGTAGAGAAAAAGCCATTGATTGTATTGATCATAGTTAAGTCTCAAGTATTAATTTATGAAAATAGGAATTATTGGACTGGGTTTAATTGGGGGGTCATTAGGGTTAGATCTACGAGATCACGGCCATACCATTCTGGGGGTTTCCCGCAGAGAAAGCACCTGTCAACGGGCTATAGAACGAGGAGTTGTTGATGAGGCTAGTATTGATTTAGGCTCATTAAGTAATGCAGATATCATTTTTATTTGTACTCCCATCGGATTAATTATTCCTACGTTAGAACAGTTAATTTCTCATTTAAAAGCAAAAACAATTGTTACTGATGTGGGTTCAGTTAAAACATCAATTGTAGAACAAGGTTCTAGGTTGTGGGATAAATTTATTGGAGGACATCCTATGGCTGGAACTGCAGAGCAGGGAATAGACGCAGCGCAAAAAAAATTATTTAAGAATGCTCCCTATGTTATTACACCAACTCAAAATAATCTCTCTAAAGACGTTGAAATCCTTGAAAATATAGCGAATGAATTAGGATCTAAAGTTTATACTTGTACCTCAGAAAATCATGATTGTGCAGTTGCTTGGATCTCTCATTTGCCAGTTATGATTAGTGCTAGTTTAATTAGTGCCTGTTTAGCAGAAAAAGAAGATTTTATTTTAAAATTAGCTCAAAACTTAGCCAGTTCAGGATTTAGAGATACTAGTAGAGTCGGTGGAGGAAACCCTGAATTAGGAGTAATGATGGCAGAATATAATCAAAAAGCATTGTTGCGATCACTCTTAGAATATCGTCAAGAATTAGACCAGATTATTGGTTTTATTGAACATAAAAATTGGCACAGGTTAAGTAGTGTTTTGAAAACAACTCAACAAGAAAGAACAAATTTTTTATAAAAAAAGTATAAAAAATTCCAAACAAAGTACGGATGTCTAGTTAATTATTATTTTTGATTTTTAATCAAAATATTTCGTTATATAAATGTGACTTAGCTTAACTCTAATTAAAAAAAGTTTAATAGTTATTAATTGAAAGTGCTCAATATTGTTAAATACAGAATTTTATTTAATGCAATATCTGTTTTTTAGTAGAGATTAATGGCAATTGTAGCCTTCAAACTGACTAATCATTATGGTATCCTACAAAAATTGACCCAGCAAAGTAGTGCAAAAAAAATCAGAGATTTTTCAGAGAAACCTGTACAGTAGATCAAAGTGATTTTTGCCGATACCATAGCTGACATAAAGATTTGGATGAGTACACTAACTTCGACATTATCTCTACTTGATTTAGCCTCTAAGCTACCCCTGTTGGCTACACTAACCGAAGGTGAAGCTGATGGCGCATTAGTTTTAGCCAGTGTCCTTTTGAGTTTAGTAGTTATTTATTTGGCCAGTAAACTCGGAGGAGAGATCTGTTTTCGGATTAATCTTCCCCCCGTACTAGGGGAGCTCGTTGGAGGTGTGGCTGTCGGAGTTTCAGCCCTAGGGTTATTAGTCTTTCCTGAAGGAGGGGCAACTGCTAGCGATTCAGCCATCATACAATTTTTGCAGCTAACTGCAGATTTAACCCCCGAAGGCATACAAGCCATATTTTCAGCTCAAGGAGAATTTATTTCTGTATTGTCGGAATTAGGGGTCATAATTCTGTTATTTGAAATTGGCTTAGAATCGGATCTAAAAGAATTAATTCGCGTCGGACCCCAGGCAGTGATTATAGCCATTGTCGGTGTTGTTACCCCTTTTA
Organism: cyanobacterium endosymbiont of Epithemia clementina EcSB; assembly: GCF_029919255.1. Taxonomy (GTDB): domain Bacteria; phylum Cyanobacteriota; class Cyanobacteriia; order Cyanobacteriales; family Microcystaceae; genus Rippkaea. The sequence continues at coordinate 623,163 of NZ_CP123991.1, forward strand.
TTCTGGGGACATTAGGTTTAGTCTATTTATTCAACATTGCCGTAATTCCTTCTGTGTTTGCAGGGGCCGCTTTAACTGCTACCAGTATTGGAATTACCGCCAAGGTTTTGGCCGAGATTGGTCGTCTAAGTTCTCCAGAAGGACAAATTATTATCGGGGCAGCTGTCTTAGACGACATCCTAGGAATTATTATCCTGGCAGTTGTAGGTAGTTTAGTTAAAACTGGTGAGATTCAAATAGTCAATCTTGTTTATCTTGTCATTAGTGCTGCAGCCTTTTTAATTGGGGCGATTCTAATCGGCCGATTGTTAAGTCCTCTCTACGTTAGATTAGTTAATGAAATGAAAACTAGAGGACAACTTCTATTGGTTTCTTTAAGTTTTGCTTTTATTTTATCTTACATTGCTCAGGTGATTCAATTAGAAGGAATTCTTGGTTCGTTTACAGCTGGTTTAATTCTTGCAGAAACTGAGAAACGGAAAGAACTTGAAGAACAAATTGTCACCGTCTCTGATATTTTTGTGCCGATTTTCTTTGTCTGTGTGGGAGCAAAAACAGATTTAAGCGTCTTGAATCCAACTATTCCCAGTAACCGAGAAGGGTTAATTATTGCCGCTTTCCTAGTTACTGTGGCGATTATTGGTAAAGTGATTACTGGATTTACCATTTTTGGGCAACCTCACCTCAATAAACTTGCCATTGGCATTGGCATGATTCCACGAGGCGAGGTGGGATTGGTGTTTGCTGGAGTGGGAGCTGCAAGTGGGGCCTTAACCCAGTCTACCGAAGCAGGCATTATTGTGATGGTTATTCTGACAACTTTTATTGCTCCCCCTTGGTTACGAATTGTCTTTAAAGATCTAGTTCCCACGACCCAAGAAAAAGAACCTAGTTCTTAAAAAAAGCTATCAAGGTTTGTTGACAACATACTAAAGTTATCCGAAACCTGAACAAGAAGTTTTTCGTCCTTTGGGTTTAGTGGAGCAGGCCTTTACAACAATAAATAGCACCTTTGATCATTAATGGGACAGCTTAAACGGTTAACTGGAGGAAGTGGGAAAAATCTCCTTTCTTTGTCACCGGAATCTATGTAGTGTGTGTCGTCGATATTAACAAAATAAGTAAAGCAAAGTAAAACAGCTAAGACTTTTACTTGATTTGTTGTTTTTTTGTATAAAATCCCTTTTGTCGACGTACAGTACCAACCCCCAAACTCAACAAGAGAATCGCTATAATCTCTTAAACCTATCCAACAGCCAAGCCACCTTTGTGTCACAGGAGCAATCATTGTGAGATTTCACTGGCTATTACTGAGTATCTTAAGTACATTACTGTTTGCCATCCCAGCACAAGCAGGAAGGCTTTTATATTGGCGTTTTGAGTCAAACGATAATCGCTTAGTTTTTACCACTGACTCTCAAGTTCAACCTAGAGCCCAATTAATTCCTAATCCAACCCGTGTTGTCCTTGACTTACCTGGAATTATTTTAGAGCGTCCCAGTGTTAATCAAGCCATTGGAGGAACGATTAAAAGTGTTCGAATAGGACAGTTCAATGCTCAAACCACCCGATTGGTGATCGAACTAGCCGAAGGATATACTCTCGATCCTCAGAAAGTTACAGTTAAAGGGATTTCTCCTACTCAATGGAGTGTAGACCTTCCCACCCCCCAACGAATTGCTCGTCCATCAACCTCTCCTTCTCTACCTCCAGGCTCTACCCCTGCGCCTCTTCGTCCCTTCTCTGGACCTCCTGTTCGAACTTCCAATGACTTTCAAGTGACCCGTAGTGGTCTTTTTATTAAATTAGAACGCAACGGAAGTAACAGTCAGATTCAGGTAAACCGTAGTGACGATAGAAAGACTATTGAGTTTATTTTGCCAGAGGCATCCCTTCCTCAGTCACTGCTTAACCAAACCAAATTGGTAAATAAGTATGGGGTCGGTGAGATTCGATTTGAGCAAACCCGAACTTCACCCCCGGAAGCTCGCATTACAATGCGGGTAGCTAAAGATAGCCCTAACTGGCAAGGCTATTATTCCAGGTTAGGAGGACTAGTTCTCCTGCCAAAAGGAGGTATTTCTCGAGTCAGAGATTTAACTTCCCCTGAGCCATCAGCTAACAATAATCCTAGTAATTCAGTTTCCCAAAACCCTAGTAATTCAGTTTCCCAAAATCAACTACCGACTATTTCTGCCATTCAACTAATTAACAATGATACTCAACTGTTAATTCAGTCTAATAAACCTATTAGAGGACGTGGTAATCTTGACCGAAGGACAGGAGTTTACACTATTAACATTCCCAATACTCAACTAGCTGAACCGGTAGTAGGCCCCCAATTAGGAAAAAATAGTCCTATTTACGAGTTGAAGGTTCGTCAACTTAACCCTGAATCGGTAGAAATTTTGGTAAAACCCTCTCCAGGGATTCGCTTTGGAAAGCTAACTCAGCCTAATCAACAAGTCTTAGCTTTAGATGTTAATTCTGTACAAACTTTGGCTATTAGTCCTGAGCCTAAGCCGCTTGACATTTTACCTCCGGCAAATGCCTCTGTACCTCCAATTAATTCTTATCCCACTGACTCCTCTTCAGGAGCTCCTAAGGGACGGGTACTTGTCATTATTGACCCTGGCCATGGAGGTAAAGATCCAGGAGCAGTGGGACTGAGAGGATTAGAGGAAAAAAATGTTATTCTTCCTATTTCTTTAGATGTTTCTCGCTTGTTACAGGAACAAGGGGTTCAAGTTAAGTTGACACGCAACGCAGATTATTTTGTAAGTTTACGAGGACGGGCTGATTTGGCTAATCGAGTGGGAGCCGATATTTTTGTGAGTATCCATGCCAATGCGGTTGGTGGGAGTCGTTCCCACATCAATGGGGTGGAAGTTTTTTATTATGGACATAAAGATTTATCAGAGGCTATCCACAGCAGTATTGTTCGTAGCGTTAATGTGGATGATCGTGGGGTAAAAAAGGGACGGTTTTATGTCCTGAGAAAGTCAGGAATGCCAGCTTCTTTAGTCGAAGTTGGCTTTGTCACGGGGACTGAAGACAATCGTAAATTGAGTAATCCTGCTTATCGTCTTAAAATGGCTCAGGCGATCGCCCAAGGAATTTTAGATTATATTCGACAAAAAAGACTTTAAGATATATTTATCTTCCCAAGATATATTTACTTCTCCAAAGATTCTGTGTTTCAATTATGAACAACTTAAAGTGTGGTGTGCTAAATTGTTTATGAACAACGTTCAAAACAGCCCTATTGGTGTTTTCGACAGTGGCGTGGGGGGGCTAACCGTTTTGCGAGAACTTTACCAACAGTTGCCCCAAGAATCGATCATTTATTTTGCGGACACAGCTCGTTTACCTTATGGAAATCGTTCTGAGGCGGAAATTTTACGGTTTGTTCGAGAAATTCTCATCTGGATGGCCCAACAAAACGTCAAGATGGTGATCATGGCTTGTAATACTAGTTCAGCCTTGGCATTGGAGACAGTTCGCAGTGAGTTCAGTTTTCCCATTTTGGGAGTGATTTTGCCAGGAGCAAGGGCAGCCGTCAAACAAGGTCAACGCATTGGGGTTATTTCCACCCCAGCAACGGCAAAAAGTGGTGCTTATCGTCAAGCAATTCAAGAAATTAATCCTGATGCCCAAGTCTGGCAAGTAGGGTGTACTGAATTTGTCCCCCTGATTGAACAAAACCGAATCTATGACCCTTACACAAAACAGGTCGCTCTAAGGTATGTGAGTCCGTTACTGGAGCGTAACATTGACACCCTAATCTACGGGTGTACCCATTACCGTCATCTTGCTCCCATCTTTCATGAGATTCTCCCCTCAACTGTCAACCTTATTGATCCTGCAAATTTTGTAGTACAAGCTGCTGAAAAAGAGTTGAAATTAATGGGGTTATACCGAAACCACACTGCTCAACCTACTCGTTTTTATGTCAGTGGTTGTCCTAAGACTTTTTCGAAGGTTTCCCAACAATGGTTAGGTTATTGCCCAATCGTTGAGTCGGTTTCTCTTCCAAGGATAGTGAAATCTTCCTGGGCTTGGGAAGAAACTGAAATTCTTGAATAGAAAAGGATTGGTTTGTAAGAGTACCCTTGATACAGTTACCAATCCCGAAAAGATTAATCAATTTTTTTTGACTCGACATTTATCATTTGATTGATTAATCATCGTTAATGATTATGGATTTGTTTATCCTAAATTACGGCGAGGTGGAAACACCCATTTTCCCGTCCGCTTAGCAAGGATGAGTAATCCGTAAATCATTAATAAATAGAGGGCAGCGAGAAGCACAGTGATCAAAGGCATTTTTCGTTATTAGTCTTTCATTGCTAAGGTGGACATGGAAGTGAAGTTAATGACATAAGTAGTCATATCGAACTGCCTGAATATTTAGCTCCTTAAGGGTACTACTGTTAAGCGATGGCAGTATAAAAACAAGCATTCTCCCTCTCTGCTTTGAGGACACTCGCTTTCAAGAGTGAACAAGGTCGAAGACCAGTTTAAGGCTAACTTAAGCTAATCTCCCCCCCCGATTGCTTGACAATCTTAAACCGAGCAATTCTGAGTCGACACGCCTGAGTAACTAGTTATACCAGGAATCTAGCCGGATCATATTGACCTGAACTTCCTCAGTTGAGGAGATACCTCTGAGGAGCTTGACAATTAAGAAAATTGGGAAATCCTAAAAAACCCCTATTGTTAGGTTAACATAAGAAATTAGGTTAGGTCAGTTTTTTTAAGGGATTTTACCGAATTAGTTGAGGTATTTAGTCAAAAAAGTAGACAATTTCGTTTCCTTGTCTGGAAAGGTTAGCTTATTATGAATATAAGAATATGTAAATTTTCGTAACTGATGCGCCAGGTTTAGCTAACCCATGATAACAAGCACCTCTCTCTTTGCTACTGTTGACGACGATCTACGCCTCTTGACCGATAATCTTAAACGGTTGGTCGGAGCCCGCCATCCAATCTTAGGGGCAGCGGCTGAACATTTGTTTGATGCTGGGGGAAAACGCATTCGTCCGGCTATTGTTCTCTTAGTTTCACGGGCGACCCTGTTGGATAGAGATCTGACACCCCGTCATCGTCGGCTGGCAGAAATTACTGAGATGATTCACACTGCAAGTCTAGTGCATGACGATGTAGTCGACGAAGCAGAATTACGTCGTAATGTCCCCACCGTTAATAACTTATTTGATAATCGGATTGCTGTCTTGGCTGGCGATTTTTTGTTTGCTCAGTCTTCTTGGTATTTGGCTAATTTAGATAATTTAGATGTGGTTAAACTTCTATCTAAAGTTATCCGTGATTTTGCTGAAGGGGAAATTCTTCAAGGAATTAATCGTTTTGACACCAGTCTAACTCTAGAAGCTTATTTAGAAAAAAGTTACTATAAAACAGCTTCATTAATAGCCAATAGCGCAAAAGCAGCCGCAGTATTAAGCGAAACTTCACCTGAAGTTAGGGGACATCTTTATGCTTACGGACGAGACCTAGGATTAGCTTTTCAAATTGTCGATGATATCCTAGATTTTACAACTCCGACAGAGGTTTTAGGAAAACCGGCTGGTTCTGATTTAATTAGTGGCAATCTTACTGCTCCCGCTTTATTTGCTATGGAGGAAAATCCATATTTAGAAACTTTAATTGAACGGGAATTCAGTGAGGCAGGAGATATCGAAAAAGCCTTGTCTATTGTTAATCAAAGTCAAGGAATCGAGCGATCACGGGAGTTGGCTTCCCATCATGGAAAGTTAGCCTTCCAGCATCTTAATTGTCTCAAACCTTCTACCTCTTCCCAGATTTTAAAAGACTTGGTAGATTATGTCTTAAGTAGACTTTACTGAATACTTTTATCCCTTAAAAGTATAAATTTTTTTTCATTCTTTAATTGTTCTCTAGGTTAGATATCCTTCGACGAGGTCAGACCAACAAAATCTAATTAAAAATGATGATAACTTAAGTAAAGTTAATAGACGAGCTTATAGTCACTTTCTATTGTGATTTAGACATTACTTTTGTGCCTTTATCGTTGATGTTACGCTTAAATCTTAGGTCGGCAAAATTGAGTTTCAGCAGATTTCGACAAAAAATCTTAGGTCATAACAAACTGATTTAGTTAAGAGTTCAAGATTTGAATCAAAGTCTGTGGCAATGGATTCTGCTATTATGCTAAGGGTATGAGCTTAGTTTTGATAATTCCCTTGCTTTTTTAGCGTTTATTTAGAGCTATCTGTTTAGTTCTATTGATTTATGAAGGAAGTGATTCAGAGATCAGCTAGAAACCTAAGCATTGCCAGCAGAACTTATCCCCAATGTTATTATGTTGACCACTCCCCTTCGGATTTTTTCTAAGAAAAGACTAGTTAACTAGTTGGAGAACCACCGCCATTTATTGAAGCAGACCCTTCGGGAGTCACAGGGGATTCTCCTGTCGGGGCTGCTACTTTGACCATAGCATGGCGTAATACCTGTTCCCCTAGAAGATATCCTCTCACTAACTGTTCGATCACTGTTCCTTCAGGATAATCGTTAGTACATTCTCTTAACATAGCTTCATGGTATAGAGGATTAAATGGTTCTCCTTCAGGACGCATGGGAGCTACTCCTAAGCGTTTAAGACTCTCGACAAGATTTTTATAAACTCCTTGATAGCTTTTATGAATTCCTAACTCTCCATCGTTAGCAGGTTGGATTTGGCCTCTTGCCCGTTCGAAGTTATCGACTACTGACAATAATTCACTAATCGTCCGGCACTTAACTTGAATTTCCAGTTCTGTTCTCTCTTTTTCAGTTCGTTTACGGAAGTTATCAAACTCTGCTGCTAAGGCGATGTAACGTTTCTTCAAAACCTCGGACTGTTGATCTTCTTTGATTAGTTTTCCTTGTAAGACTTCCACTTCCTGAGTTAGAGTAGCTATAATCTGCTCAGGAGTATATTCCTCTTCGGTGAATTTAGGTTCAGATGCCACCGGTTCTGTTACAACTGATTCTAAATCTAGTTCTAAATCGGGAGTCTCAGACGTTTTTGTTGAATCTAATTGGTCAGTTACTTGGGTTTTGGGCTTTACAGAAGAATCATCGACATTTTTCGATACTTCAGAGGTTTTTAAGGTTTTTTCTAGCTGCTGTTGCTCGTTGTTCATAGTAGATTTTCTAAACTCCTATAGAATAAGATCGGACTTAATGGTCTCTATTGTCTTTCTTTAGAGATTATGTTTTTTTGAGGTGTATCTCTACCAGTATAAAGGACTCATCGTGACATTTTGAGAAGAAACATACTCAAGTGTAAACTCAAAATGGAAACTCCTTTGTCCCCATAAGTGTTTATCGATATAATGACTCATCGTAAAGTAATTAAGACAACGAAAGCTCCTATCCCTGTTGGACCTTACAATCAAGCGATCGCTGCTAGGGGTCAATTTTTGTTTGTGGCAGGGCAAATCCCTCTAAGTCCTGAAACAGGAGATATTATAGGAACGGGAAACATTGTTCAACAGACTCAACAAGTCATGGCTAATATTGAGGCAATTTTAACTTCAGCTCAAATAAATTGGAGTAATGTAGTTAAAACAACGGTTTTTATGAGTAATTTAAGTAATTTCGATTCTATGAATCAAGTTTATGCCCAGTATTTTGATGAGTTTACGGCTCCGGCCCGTGTTTGTGTGGAAGTTTCTCGCTTACCAAAAGATGTATTGATAGAAATTGAATGTATTGCAGTTATTGACTGAAATTTCTTGAAATAATACCATCAATAGCTCTATAACTCTATGTTAACTCACCAGCTACTACAGCTAGTTTTTAGATATTTTTTAAACTAAAAATATCAATTATATCTAGTAACTGCTAAAGTTCTTATTCTCACCGTGTTTTATAACTCTAAGAACTATTGCTTTTTTAGAGTTATAAAACTCTAAAAAAGCAATAGTTCTAGCTTTTTTTTTCTTACGATCTCGCCACGGTTAGTCCACAATAACCATTTTTAATTAATCAGATTGCTCAAACAAAGTTTCTAGATAAACACGAGCGCAAGCGCGATAATTTATAATTGATTGAGAGATCTCATTGTTCTCATTTTGTAAGATAAATAAAGATAAAGCAGAAGTAAAAACCCGATCAAGATCCCAGTTAGGATGGGTCTCTAAATAATTTTTTAGAGATTCATGTAACTCTTCGGGAATTTCAGCAAAAATACTTACAGATGTATTCATAACATACCTCAATTAAAAACAAAAACTTCCCTATTAACTGGGATTGTTTTCAAAACTCAGCTACCTTCGGGTGAGAGATTTGTGTGGATACCATTCTGCTCAAGAAAAGTCTGGCTTGTCAATACTATGAAATATCACAAAAAAAGCTAATATTAATCTATTTGAAGGTAATAGCTGCTTTTAATCCTTTTTTTCTTAAAAAAACTTATTGAATCTAGGTTTATCAAGGTTAGTTGACAATATTTGTCACAATATGCTCAAGGATTAATGTTTTCGTAATCAGTTGTGGAAAAATGCAGAAAGTACGGTGAAAAGTCTGGGAAATGATTGAGGTAAAATTGACTCGTAGCAAAATGTAAATTATAAATTTTTTAAGGATTCTAAAGAGTCATTCTGTATCAATTGCGTGTAAGATAAGACTTTGAGATAAAACTTTTGTCAGTATATAGTTATGCCAGCTAAAATCAAGAAAGGCTCACTTGTTCGTACCGTGCGTGAAAAACTTGAAAATAGTTTGGAAGCGCAGGCCAGTGATTCGCGGCACTTTCCTCCCTATATTTTTGAGAGTAAGGGTGAAATTATTGAGTTAAATGATGAATATGCCCTTGTTAAATTCTATACTCCGACTCCAAATATTTGGTTGCGTCTCGATCAACTAGAACTAGTCGATTAGGGCTCACTTTCTCGAAATATGAGAGAAATTTCTCCTCGGCAAATTCTCTCGCATTTCCGTTGTTGGTCTAGAAAATATCGGTAGAACTTTAACCTCACCTGTTGTTGAAAAAATCTCGCTGACGTTATCTTAATTGATGGTGTTGAAGATTAGCCCCAAGAAGTTGCCCTTGATTTGATGGCTGCTTAAAGAAAGTCTTAAGCGACATAATAGTCGCAGTTGGGGAGACCAATTAACTGTCAGATTGTGGTTATTAATAGGAAGCTGTGCTCGTCCTACAGGATTGATAAAAAGAGGGCTAAAGCAAATTAAGGTCAAAACTGTTAATTTTAGATGCGACGATCTATTTGGTCCAGAAAGCAATGAAATCTTCTTCTCACCAAGTAATTGATATGATTGAAATTCCAGACTCCTTAGGACTATAAACTTTTATTGGAATGGAATTAGACATCTGTAATGTCGATATTACGGTGTTGGTGTTAGAAGGGAAAATGAAGATTTAATGTTGCCTCTATTGCGCTACTATAATATGAGTAGGGATCCTATTACTAAATTGTTAGAATCGATGATTCTATTGTCGATCAGTTGAACGTGCTTTTATGGAAGTGCGGAGGTCGTTCGATGATTATAAACAAGCAAGCCTAGTTATGCTCATGCTTCCTCTGTCTGTTTAATCTTCGGAAGGAATGCTAAGGGATCCATCAAGACTGCTTCCAGCTACTGTTTATTTGTCAGGGAAATATCGCTGAAGAGATCTCTATTTGGTAATTCTCTGTTCATCATAATGTCGTAGTGGTCAACAAGTTTTAGAAGTCAATTTAACGGCTCATAGAGAAAGAAACTCTGCATGTTCTAGCTAATTGTATCTGTAAAAATAGCAAGTTAACTTTAGGATGTTTGGGAGTAGCATAAACAGGAAATAAGCAATAGATAAAAAGAGACTACATATCTTTAAATTAAAATTGGATAAACTATGGTTATGCCGAAATAACCAACTCATCAAAAATAATGTATAAATATAGTTATCAACTATAATAAAAAAAATGTATTTTGGTAAGTTTTTTGCCATTTACTTAGATAACTTAAGTAAGAAGTTTAAAAAATGAGTAGAACTTATTTACAGACTATAAATAGTTTCTAAAATAGATTATCACTTGTCGCTACAAGCTATATAAACTACGTAATATTACACCAGAAAAAATAGTAGAAAGAAACTAATAACTTTTAAATATAACTAAAAAAATTATTATCTTTATCGCTTAAATAAAAAACGATTAAGATAAATTTTATTAGTGATAAATGAGGAATATATTGAATATATTATAGTATTGAACTACTCAATAAATATCGTTCTACTCTTGAGTATTTATTGATTGTTATTATCAGTTATAATTTAGCAATTAACGTTAAATTTTGACTTAATTACAGGAACTATTATTAATTCGATAAAGTATATCTGTTTATTTTTTTAAATATAAACTATAAGACTTGTTTTCTTTAATAAGAGTAGTGATATCAAATAGATAAATACCACGATTTAATACTGACGGAAAAGGTTGTTTTAAGAGGCACTAAAATATCTAGATTAACATTCAAAATTTGAGTTTATTCATCTTAATATCTTCGTATCCTTGTCATTTCCAAATAGTGATGGATTATAAGAATCCGTAACTTTGTTCTGGTAACCAAATCCTTGACCATATACTAATGGGTAATTCTTTGGATGCGGGTTCTATTTAAGATTATCGTTACTTTTATATAGAAAAAAAATTTAAAAAGTCTGTGTACTAACCAATTGATGACCTGTCGTTAGGTCATCAATTACAATTAGTCAATCCGATAAACTAATTACAGTTTCTAGAATTAACTTATGTACAATAATCATCTATAATAAAATTTAAATTTAAAATAGTTAATGAAAGACATTGTTATATATAACTTCTTATTTTTCTTAAAATAAACAACTTTCGTCTTCTCTATGAGGAGTAGGAGGAACTGTTGGAATAGTTCCATCAACTACCATTTTGATTGCTGTTTTAGGATCAGTTTCGCTAGTAATATAAACGGTAATTTCTCGACGACTTAAACGTTCTGTTAACCCTTCTCCTGCTTCTCTGGTAATTAACACCATTTTATCAATTCGATGGGGAGTAATATCATCAGTATGAAGATCATGCAAGGTTGGTTCTGTGTCAGGAACTTCTAACTTTTCTAATAAAGTTACCTCACCTTCTTTATTAGTTTCATACACTAAAAATCTACGAGCACGTCCAGTTTTGCCTGTAATAGTTTGAAAATTCTGACTAACAACAGCAACTTTCATTATATTTTCTTTCTCCAAAGTCCATATCGTCCAAATTCTAACACAAATTTATGATTAAGATTCAAGAATAGAAGTAGGATATTTAGGAAGTTCTGAAAAAAATTATCCATAAAATTCAGTTCGATGAAGATAGGCAATAGGGATAAAACTAAAAATTTTAATAAATCTACGTCATTTACTATGTAAGCCTAACACCCAGTTAAAAGACTAAAGCCTTATTCTTGAACTATAAAGTTTGTCTTTGCGGGATAAATTAATGAGTCACGTAGATGAATCTTGTTCGGATAACCTAACTATTTAAAGTTTTAAGTCAATCATCTGTCTTACTATAATTAATCCCACTTTCATTAAGCAATTTGTCTATCGGTATACTTGTCGTGATAATAAAGCCTTCTAATTCGTAGAGTCGGTTGGACACTTTTTTGAAGTAATTGAACTATTTTATAAATCTTTGATTAGAGGGCTTAATTTGCAAAAATTTATTGTAGTATGCCAATGACAACTGATGACGAAAAAGTATTTCAGAGGTTTTTTATTTCTTATAGAAGAGAAGAAGATAGACAGACTAACAATTTTACAGCAGACAATAAAGTGTATCAAGCTGAACGTCTTAGTCAATCACAAAAGTAGAATCATCCTATTTTAGGAGTTAATATATTATTATTAATTATCATTAAATATTTTATTTATAATTTTTACTTATCAACTTTTGAATACTTGGATTAGCTGGGTTTTTCAGCTAAATTTACGGTTATGACCTAGTAGGAAGACGTTGTTTTTAGTTAAAGAAAGTCCACCAATTTCATTATGAGAGTTTTCATAGCTGAAGCTGTAAAGGTTGACTCAAATACCTGACTTTTCTATAAAAAAAAGCTAAGACAAAAGAGTTTTAATTTAGCTCAATAGCTGACTCTCTTAGAAAGAGTTTAATAGATATTAAATAGATATTTTTTTGCTCTTATTAGATGTTGACTAAGGTTTTTCATACTCTAAAGTTGCCATAAATTACCCCGATTATTGCTGTTCGAAATTTAACATTAAGTTGACCTATCATAGTAGTAAAATTAAATAAAGTAGCAATAATAACAGCTTTCTAAAAATTACTTTTTGCTAAACTGAGGCACTATCGATACAGAGGATAATATCTTCAGGTCAAGTGATCGTCTGATCGTCTCTAATCCTTTAACCTTAAATTCATTTAGGGGACGTTGACTTAGTCAAGGGTAAAATTTTGGGATAGACAATGACGACATAAAAAAAGCCTAAGAAAGTTGAGTTATGTCCAAATTCAAATTTTCTGTCAGAGATAGACTTTTGGTTATTGAGTGGGGAGATAATAAGTCCAAAGATGTTCACCATGAGGAAAAATTATTTCAATAATCGTTTTTAGAGACTTTTCCAAAATGTTGAAGACAAGAGCCTGAACTTATAATAAAGTTTTTTTGGTTTTCTGAGAATTGGAGCAATAAGAAGCGACAGACTTTGAGATGGGGCTGTGAGCACAGGGGAAAAACTGGCTAAAACCCTAATAAGACAGTAATAGTTCTACTGAGAATAGATAACTATTCGGCCATGATATGAGTGACTATAAAAAAGAGTAGACTGCAATCCTCATTGACCAACGACTAAATGTTGGGCTTTTCTAGTAGGTTTCTAATCATTTAGGTAAAAAAAGTTTTTATTCTACTGAAATTTTAATAAAAAAGAGGCTAGTTTTCAATATGTTAGGATTAAAATCTAGCAAAATAGTAGACATTTTATACTCTATTTATGGTGCAATTCTTAGCAAGTTTTTGTGACTAGATTTTTTATGAGTAAGTAAGTTTAACTATCAAGTAAATATAAGATATAAAGTAGTTAAATTAAAGAGTTATTGTTCAATTTTTTAAAAAAATTAAATAAGAATTAAGAGCAAAATATCATAGTTGTATATAAAAAGACAAAAATTTGAATTAATTGTAGATTTAGTGTAACTTTCAGCAAATACAACTTAAAAATAATTTTTATATAAATTATTTAAGAAATAAATATTTTATTCGCTAAGAAATAGAAAAAAGTTAGCCCTAAGAATATATAAAATATCTTGAATAGCTTTCATAAAGAAAATTAAATAACTTATTATAATTAATAATTATTTAAGCTATGAAATCGCATAAAGATGTTATTTTGGGTATAAAGAGGTTAGAAAAAGAAAGTAACTTATAGGATTTTTTTTATTGAGTAATAAATAAACCTGTAAAGATAAAAAAACTTAAGATAACTAGGACTTAGGATGATTAAGTATTAGTCCAATAAAACCTAGTCAACTGCACTCAATTATACAAGCTTAAAAAGAAGAACTAACATTACAAATAATAAAAAAAAATAACTAAATGTAATAAAAATAGACGATACATGGAATTTTAAATCTGGGTTTATAAAAAAAGATAGAAACTAAAGTAAAGATACAGATAAAGCTAAAATAAGACAATGACTACCGGAAAAATCTACTTTTGCTGAAAAATTAAAACCTGTAACCAAATAGATTATAAGGATAAATATGTTAAAACGAAATTCTATAAAAAAAGACATATTTTATAGTATATTAAATTTAATTAAACATGTCAAAAAAATGTCTTAATGAAAACAACATTAGAATACAAATTAAGGCAATGTAAATCTTACTATTTTTGTTTAAATACAGAGGGGTAACATGATTCATTTTTAATGTTTATTTCATTTTTTCATGAATAGACAGTTAATGATTAATAGTTGATGATAGGTTGATTGGTTTGCGATCCTCTATATTGAAAAATAAAAAAAAATTTTCTATAAAAATTAAAAGTTAAGTAAATATGATAAAAATTATTCATCTATCTGACATTCATCTTGGTAGTGGCTTTACCTATGGTCACCTCAATCCTAAAACAGGTTTAAACACCCGCTTTGAAGATTTTATCAACACATTAAGTTTATGTATTGATCGAGCAGTGAGAGAAAAGATTGATCTTGTTTTATTTGGAGGAGATGCTTTTCCTGATGCAACCCCTCCTCCCTATGTTCAAGAAGCTTTTGCTTCTCAATTTCATCGTCTGGCTGATGCCAAGATTCCTACAATATTATTAGTTGGAAATCATGACCAACATTCTCAAGGCGATGGAGGCGCAAGTCTTTGTATTTATCGAACATTAGGTGTTCCAGGGTTTATTGTGGGGGACACTCTTAAAACCAATAAAATATCGACTAAAAATGGAGAAATTCAGGTGATCACTTTGCCTTGGTTAACCCATTGTACTCTCTTTACTCGTCGAAAAACTGATAACTTATCTTTTGAAGAAGTTCAGCATTTATTAATTGAAAGTCTGACCTTAGCTTTAGAAGGAGAAATTCGTCAACTAGATCCCCAACTTCCGACTATTTTGTTAGGTCATTTGATGGCAGATCGCGCTAATCTTGGAGCAGAGAAGTTTCTTGCTGTTGGCAAGGGATTTACCATTCCTATGTCTTTATTAATTCGTCCTGAATTTGATTATGTTGCACTTGGTCATGTTCATAAACACCAAAATTTAAATCCTACTAATGATCCCCCAGTAATTTACTCAGGAAGTATTGAACGGGTAGATTTTAGTGAAGAAAAAGAGGATAAAGGTTATATTTATTTAGAAATAAATAAAGGAAAAGTTGATTGGCAATTTAATCCACTTCCTAGCCGTAATTTTTGTTCTATTAATATTAATGTATCGGAGGAATTTTACCCTCAATTTGCTATCCTTAAAGCCATTCAAAAAAAGTCTATACAAAATTCAGTAGTACGCTTAATTTACAAAATTCGTTCTGAACAATTAGAATTAATTAATACAGGGGAGATTTATGAAGCATTAGAAGAGTCCCATAGTTATACTATTAGACCGGAATTGGTCAGTCAATTATCCCGTTCTCGTCTACCAGAATTGGGGGTGGGAAATAATTTAGATCCCATATCTGCTTTGCAAGCTTATTTAGATAGCAAAGAAGATCTTAAAGAGATAGTTAAAGATATGTTAGAAACAGCTAAATTTTTACTGAATAATAACGATCCAAATTTAGATTTATCAGTTAAACAGAAAATTTTACCATTAGAAGATTTAGAAACTTTTAGTTTTGAGGAATAGGGAATAATGATGATTTTCGTTCAATTAATTTTGATTAAATTGATTTATAACTACTCATAATTCCCAAGACTAATTAGGATTGTTTGATTTTATTGATGTAGTTGGTGACAGTCAAATCGCGTTGCAGTGAGTTAAGATGCTCAACTGTAGTCTAATTTTGCTAGATTCAGTTCTTCCTAAGTTTAATGACATTCGTGTAAGCCAATTGCTAGGCTCTCAGTATTTTCAGGTACTGATTTTTACGATGACCGCTCTAGCAAATACTGGCGTCGATCAAATTAGGGGGTTGGGTACGGAGACTAATAAATTGTATTATGTCTTTAATTCATCTATATTATTAGCACAGATTCTAGCTTTTTTTTATCTGATAAAGACTATAGTTTTTACTAAAGTAAATAAAAATTTATGACCAGATTCTAGTGCCCATCAGGTTATTTATAGAAATAAGTCATTATCCTTTACTTCCAAAGAGTTTGCTATTCCCGAATATCATCTCAAGTATCAACCGAAAAAAGTCTAGAAAATTCTGATTTAAATTAGACAGATTGCCAAACAAAAACAAGAAAAAAATATGAAAGAATCATAAAAAATAAAGGCTATAAATTTTGCTTTAAAATATTCAAATACAGTTACAATAATAGTTCTCTAACTTATTAGCTATTAACTAATCACACTCAGTCTAAAAGAGTCAAGTCGATTATAAATCAAGACTTTAAAATTGAACAGCTCAACACAATTGTTAATTTTTTTAAATGAAATATTTCTATGTATAACCGAATCAAACAATATCAACAATGAAAGGAGAAAACACTGAAGAACCACAATTAGCCCAAATTTTTACTAAAAACTAAGGACAATTCCGCTAATAGCCAGCTGGTGTAAGAATAAAGCTTTTTCTAGAGAAAATTTGTGTCTACTACTTCTACTTGCCATAAAAATGGACAGAGAACTCTAGTAACATTAGATTAATTAATGGGTTAAGTAATTTTTTCTTGCATAGCTTGTTTCGATTCTTGATCATAATCCCACTTATTTAAGAATGATTTGTATTCGCCTTTTTGAGTATAAATAGTATAAAGCAATGACCGCAACTTTTGTTTAATGGCATCAAGGTTAAGTTGATAAATTAAATAAGCTGATCGTCCTGATATTGTTAGTCATTAATTGACTAACAATATCAGGAAAAGATTGTCAAGCAGTAATGATCACAGAAGAAGAAGTTTCAGCTATAGCACTATAACTGCTTAAATAATTTCCTAAAAAGTTTCTAGCACCATGTTACTTCGAACAAGTCGATAATTTTTTATTGAATTCACCGTTGCTGAATTATCCCTTTTCCATCTGCTCTAATAGAGAATAAGCTCACTCAATCTCTTGCTCATTTTAAAGATTTTCAGAAAAATACCAATTACTTGTCATATTAATAGTACCCACTTCTTTCATTTAGTAATGAAAGCTCTTAAATGTTTTATACAAATAGTCAAGGCAGTTAAATTTTAAATGTTAATTCTTACTGTATATTAAATACTATCAAAATGATTAGCTTTATAGTGAAAAAAATCTTTGATTCTTACATTCTCTTTTCTAAATAAATTAAATAGAATTAAACAAATTTTATTTGTTGTTTGTTCTATATAGAAAATATTAATTTTAATATCTAATAGAGCAAAAATTATGGTTTATCCATATATAAATGGACATCCTTTATCTCTTTAGTTAAGATAAACGCTAATATTTAATTTTATTAAAATCTAACTATAGATATTTTTAATCAATAAAGATACCCAAAAAGACAGTGGCAGAATATGAATAAACAATTTTATGACAAAAACTATTAAAGGAGTAATCAAATTATAAATCTAAACTCTAATCTAAACTAGAAAAAATTTTAATTTTTTCTAGTTTAAGAAACTTAAATAAACCTAAAAAAAGTAGATATTAGTTTTCATAAAAAATAAGTTCATTTTTATAAAACTTATTATTAATTTGTTTTAAGCAATAAACTACTATGTATAGTAGTCGTTCACTGCCGTTACTAATTTATATTCATCTTTTAAGATTCAACCTGCTGATTAAGTCTTTTTTATTCTTTGTGATTTATTCTCAATTTTATTTACTGTTTAATATTTAAAAAATAAAATAAAAATAGCCTTTTAAAAGCTATTTAAAATCAGTTTGATTTAAATTAATTTCCTAGTTTTAATAAACTAAATATATTTAAATTTTCACTTTTTTATCGGTCTGTTAAATTTTTTTTATCCCTATATTTTATATATACTATAAGTGGCGGCTAACCAGAAGTTAAAACTTGATTTATCTAGATATTCTACACGGATTTTTTTCCAGAGCTTAGCTAAACATCGCATAATCCCGTTAATCAACGTTAATTCCACCAATAAACTTTTGTGTAAACTATAAAAGAAGCCAATTTTAAACAGATAGAAATTTTATTAACCTTCAACCCTATTGCTAACAATTCAATCGCACTAACTCTATCTTTTGTTCTTCAAGAGATTTTTTGAACTTCACTTTACTAGAGTGAAGTGTCTTCCTGCTTCAACTTGGTAAACATCCTTTAATGATAAGATCATATTAATTTATCAGAGTTTTTATGGTAAACTCTAGCAACACATGTTGATATCTGTTTTTGGCAATGTTTCGCTTGATCTTATTTTCCTAAAAAATACTTAAACCCAATTTTTTTGTGAATTATAACAGTAAATTAATGTCATTCTTATGAAGACCATGATTCCAATACTAAACTCTTCATATAACAACAGACGGGTCACTACAGTTTATAATTAGAGACTCTCGTCATTGGTATAACAGGCAAAACCATTCCTATATTATCTGGGCAATACTGGTTATTCGATAAGCCTTTTATACATGATTTAAGGATCAAAACGCTCAATTCCCTTTTTTTTGTATTTTGGGACGAGGAAACTCAGAAGCAGCAGGGAAATATTTAATCGGCTCATTGACCATTGCTTGTTTCATAAAGTCTCGCCAAATAGGGGCAGCATTACCGCCTCCTGTGACCCCTCGTCCTAAAGCGCGGTTAGCATCATCCCCTACCCAAACTGCTGTGGCCAATTGAGGAACATAACCCACAAACCAAACATCACGTTCTGAATCTGTGGTTCCTGTCTTACCCGCGGCAGGACGATCAATATTAGCTGCTCTCCCTGTTCCACTCGTAATAACTCCCTGTAAAACTGCCGTTAAGTTAGCCGTTGCCCAGGGCTCCAGAACTAATTGGGGTTCTGGAGTGTTGTCTAATAAAACATTGCCAAGACTGTCCGTAATTCTAACAATAGCTGTTGGTTTAGAGTACCAACCATTACTAGCAAAGGTAGCATAGGCTCCCGCCATTTCTAGAGGAGTGACATCTCCAGCTCCTAAGGGAAGAGAAGTCACTGCTTGTAATGGACTTTTAATGCCTATTCGACGACAGATCTCAATAACTTTACTAACTCCAACTTTACTCCCAATAATCACTGCCGGAACGTTGCGCGATTGTATCAAAGCAGTACGAAGGGGCATAGGACCTCTATAATTCCCTCCATAGTTTTTAGGGCTATAGGTATTTTTCCCATCGCGGAAACTTACCGGATTATCATTGACAATGGAGTCGGGAGTAAATTTGCCACTAGCAAAGGCAGTATAATAAACAAATGGCTTAAAGGAAGACCCAGGTTGGCGACGAGATTGGGTAGCACGATTTAGCTGACTTTTATTGTAATCAACTCCTCCCACGATCGCTTTAATAAAGTGAGTACGAGGATCAACAGCCACTAAAGCGACCTGTAGATCTTTCGCAGAAATTCCCCATTGCCGCAGCTTACGATAACCCTTTTCCACGCTTTCTTTAGCTTTAAGCTGAAGATAATAGTCAACGCTGGTCTGAATTCGCATTCCCCCTTTTAGGGTAACTTCTTCACCGAATTTATCCTCCAACTCTTCCATGACAGTGTCGGTCACGTAGGGAAGTTTACTGTTCTGCCATGCCGTAGGTTTACCCATCTTCAAGGGTTCTTTTTTAGCTGCTTCAGCCTCTTGAGCAGAAACCCATCCCAAATCCCGCATCCTGTCTAAAACCATTGCTTGTCTTTGTTTAGATTTGGAATAATTAATAAAAGGGCTATAGGTTTCTGGAGCTTGGATAAGTCCGGCCATCAAAGCCGATTCAGCTAAGTTTAATTCAGATGCCGGTTTATTAAAATAACTTTCGGCTGCAGTTTGTGCCCCATAGTTATTGTGACCCCAATAGATATTATTTAGGTACATTTCTAGGATTTTGTCTTTATCAAAA
Source organism: cyanobacterium endosymbiont of Epithemia clementina EcSB (assembly GCF_029919255.1). GTDB lineage: Bacteria > Cyanobacteriota > Cyanobacteriia > Cyanobacteriales > Microcystaceae > Rippkaea. Next base: position 642,835 of record NZ_CP123991.1, read on the forward strand.
ACCTGTTCCACCCGAAGAGAAAGAACCGCCTCAGAAAGTTTGCGGTTAAAAGTTCGATCCGTTGACAAAAAGATATTTTTGACTAACTGCATGGTAATGGTAGACGCGCCTTCTACCACACCACCACTTTTATAGTTTACCCAAAGCGCACGACCAATACTTGTGAGGTTGATTCCGTGGTGATAATAAAAGTGACTATCCTCAATCGCTAGTACCGCCCTTTTGAGTTCAGGAGACATATAGTTTAGAGTTGTTACTTCTCGGTTGGCTTCTTCATGAAGTCTCGATAGGAGCCGTCCTTTGATATCGTAGATATAAGTGGTTTCTGGTGGAGCGTAGTTATTTAGACTCCGAACGTCTGGGAGGTTGCGAAAGCTAATCGCAAGTCCAACTAGTCCCCCTGCAATAATTGAACTAGCTAACAGGGAGAGGCTGAGTACGGTTCCTCCAGCCACTTTGATTACACCTTGCCTAAAGGAGGCTTTAGGAGAGGGGGGCTTGTTTGGATTAGTTTGTTGTCGAATAGTGCTAGACGACACGATAATTTTACTTCCTCACTCCGAGTATAGGTTTATGAATTAGCGGGAGACCTGGCATAAATAAAGTTTTTTACAAGTAGCTCATGGAATTTAGCCGAGATTAAATCCCCTAGTCTCATTTATTATGCCCTATACCCGAAATAAATTCCTAGCATTATGTCTATACACAGAATTTTCCATTATGTTAAGCAAATTTTTTTAATGAGGGTTTGATTATGTCTACTGTTAAGGTTTCAGTTCCAGCGACGACAGCTAATTTAGGACCGGGGTTCGACTGCATTGGGGCTGCTTTAAACCAATATAACTACTTTACGTTTAGTCCCATTGAAACGAAAATTCCTGACTTAACTATTGCTATAAAGGGGAAAGAAGCCCCAAGAGTAAGTTGTGATCGTACCAATTTGGTTTATCAGTCTTTTCTTAAACTCTATCAATACCTGGGACAAACACCTCCTAAGGTCGCCATCAATATTGAATTAGGAATTCCTTTAGCTAGGGGGTTAGGAAGTTCGGCCACCGCTATTGTTGGCGGTTTAATCGGAGGAAATAAATTGGCTGGGGAACCTCTTTCTTTATCCGAGATTATGGAATTGGCAATCACCATTGAAGGTCATCCTGATAATGTGGTTCCTGCTTTGTTAGGCAATTGTCAATTATCTGTAGAAAAAGCAGGAAATTGGCAAATTTGCCCCATTGTCTGGCATCCAGATTTAATTCCTGTGGTGGTTATTCCTGATTTTGAACTGTCTACCCAAAAGGCGCGGGCTGTTTTACCTACGCACCTAAGTCGTCATGATGCCATTTTCAATATTGCTCATCTGGGATTATTGATTAAAGGATTAGAAACAGGCAATCGAGACTGGTTAATGATGGCTTTGGACGATAAACTCCATCAGCCTTATCGTCAAACCTTGATCAAGGGCTATAATTCTCTAAAAAAAGCTGCTCTGTCCGTGGGTGCTTATGGTCTGGTCATTAGTGGAGCTGGCCCTACAGTGATTGCCTTAACTTCTTCTGAGCACGCAGAGCAGGTATCACTTGCTATTACTGATGCATGGATGCATGTAGGAGTTAAAGCGGAAGCGCTATTGCTATCGATTGATTTTGATGGCGCTAGGGTTGTTATCTAAAATATGCGGATGGCGAGACTTGAACTCGCATGGCACAAGCCACACGCCCCTCAAGCGTGCGTGTCTACCGATTCCACCACATCCGCGTCATAACTATCTATGCATAGTATCATAATCGAAGGCCAAAATACAAGGAAGATTTTAACCCATTCTTCAAGTCTTCTAATGAGTTACCAGCAATTACCAGTGAAAAAAAGAAAAATACAGAAAATCTTAAAACAAGAGGCTAAGATTAACCCTCCATCAAAAAACCCTGTAATAATCTTTACACGGGAACCCTCTATTTACCGCAAACTAAAGAATCATGAGCATTTCCATCAAACAATTATGTGTCTATATTGCACTCCTAGCTGTAGGTAGCAGTCTCGGATTGTGGAGAAGTCACTATACAAGTCAATCCCCAATTACTCAGACGGTTCAAAACCCCCCAGTGGTTCCCACAAATCTAAACCCTTTATATTTTCCTTCTAGATCCTCGAATGTAAACAATTTTAATTTTATTGCCAAAGCTGCTCAAAAAGTTGGTCCAGCAGTGGTTCGCATTGATGCAGCTAGACAAGTATCTAGCCACCTTACCGATTCTTTTGAAAATCCTTTTTTCCGTCGTTTTTTTGGTAAGGAAATTCCGATTCCCAAGGAACATATTGAGCGAGGGACGGGCTCAGGATTTATTCTTAGTGAGGATGGCCAATTATTGACGAATGCCCATGTGGTTGATGGAACAAAACAAGTTAAAGTTACTTTGAAAAATGGACAAATCTATCGGGGACAAGTATTAGGGATTGATAAAATGACTGATGTGGCTGTGGTAAAAATTGGGGCTACAGATCTGCCAACAGTTAGATTAGGGACGGCTGAGAATTTACAACCTGGAGAATGGGCAATCGCTATTGGGAATCCTTTAGGATTAGATAATACTGTCACAGTAGGAATTATCAGTGCTTTGGGGCGGTCAAGTTCAGAAGTTGGGGTTCCAGATAAGCGATTAAGATTTATTCAAACCGACGCAGCCATTAATCCAGGGAATTCAGGAGGGCCTCTTCTTAATTCTAATGGAGAAGTAGTGGGGATTAATACAGCAATTCGTGCAGATGCTCAAGGATTAGGGTTTGCTATTCCCATCGAAACAGCCCAACGGGTAGCCCAACAATTGTTTGTTAAAGGAAAAGTCGATCATCCTTATTTAGGTATTTACATGGTTACGTTAGATAGAGAGTCACAAAAAGAACTTAATAAAGAGAATAAATTAGATTTTGAAGTGACTGAAATTAAAGGAGTTTTAGTAGTTAGTGTAGTGAATAATTCTCCTGCTGCTGAGGCTGGTTTTAAACCTGGGGATGTAATTTTAAAAGTTGGGGGTAAATCAGTAGAAACTGCGACAGATGTACAAGAACAAGTAGAGTTAAGTTCTATTGGAACAATTCTTGACGTAGAGGTAATTCGTCAAGGAAATTCTAATCCTGAGACTTTAGCAGTATGTCCAGAATCTTTTCCCAATAAAAATTAATATTCAATGGTTTCAATGTGATTTAATTATGGATTTTAGTAGTTTAAAATATCTCAGTTAATTCTATTATTTATCACTATTTAGTTTATTTTACACTGTCAATATTTAACATGAATATTATTTCTTTGAGAATAAAAATATAATATAGGAATTGAGATACTGTCAATATTATTTAATGGTGGGGTCAGCACTACTAAGTAAATATTTCTGAAATGAACTCTAAAAAAACAAGTCATTTTGTATCGCTATAATTAGGTAATAGAAGTTAAGTTAATACTTCTTTAGTTACTGTTTCTTAGAGGGATACTTATGAGAAATGTTAGTTAGACAAATTTTAAAGACACGGTTATTATTTTCAATAACTAAGTAAAAATACAACAAGGTTGACAATTATCTCAAATAATAACTGCCAACAATCAAAACTACGATGATTGAGATAAAAACAGCCTAAAATTAGAAACAGCTTATTTTTTTATTCTAAATTTAGAGATTACTTTTTAGGTAAACTAAGTATAAAAAATTAGTAAATTAAAAAGGTAAATAACAAAGTTTTAGATATTAAATTTTATAGAACTTTCAATCTTCAAATATATTTGATTTGTCGTTGATTGTTTAAATAAAAAAATATTAATAGCATTCAATTTTACTAATCAATAGTACTAACTATTACTTCATTTTTTATTGATAATAAGTGATTAATTAAAATACTTACTTATGGAGATTTTTAAATAGTTATTGATCTACATATCTTCGGTCCTCAAATAATTGTTCAATCAAATCTTACCTTAACTGAGGGAAAGGTTTACAGTCATCTATAAAGCTAATAATTTACCGCAGTCATTTTTAGTTAAATACAGTTTAAATCCAAAATTCTATTCCATAGAATTCTAGTTAGATCCGGTTTTTTAAAAAAATTCTGTGTATTTTACTGTCGGTTTATAATCGACTTGTATCGAAGTAGAATTGATAGAACTAATTCCTGTATTTTCTCCCTTGCGAGCCTATCAAAAACAGTGCAGTAACATTATTGTCCAAGGTACAACTTCCACAAAACAACGGTGTCTGATTAAATTAGGAAATGCTCTTTTGCAATGGGAAATAACCTGCAATATATAAAATTTTTGAAGAGTTCGATATTCTGAACCATAATAAGTAACTACCATGGTTATAGCTTTACCTGTTCTCAACAGAATGACAATACTGTTTAAATCTTTGATGAAGCTCATCTAGATTAAAAAATATCTCTGTGAGATTGAGGCTAGATTTTATATTCACAGTAAAAATCTCGGTAAATACTTTCTATTTTTCCACCAAGCTCACATTTTAAATCAACAAAGTATTTAAGCAGTTTACAGTATAAACTGCTTAAATACTTTTAAAAAACTTGAGATATTTTACTTAAAATTCAATGTTTTAGAGATTTTTTAAGAGTATTTAACTTAACTAATCCACTCACTGTCTATTGTTTTTCTAACTTACTTGTCTTAGCCGATGAAGTTTTTTTATTCCTTTTGCAAGGAATAGTTTTGAGGAAAATAGGAACCGTAAAATGAAATTGACTTCCGAGATCTTTCCCATCTGATTCTGCCCAAATCTCTCCGCCCCACCCTTGAACAATCTGACGACAAATAGCTAAACCTAACCCCGTTCCCCCTGTACTACGCCGTAATGCCCCTTCTTCTTGATAGAATCGATCAAAGACTGTTTCTAAACAATTGGGCTCAATACCTCGCCCCGTATCAGCGACTGTAACTTCTAAACTGCCAGGATGGGTGCTACTAACTTCAATAGTCACGCTTCCTTTAGAACTGGTAAACTTGCATGCGTTGTCGAGCAGTTTGGCTAACACTTCTACGAGCCATTCTCCATCGGCTTGAATTAAGGGAAGTTCAGAAGTCACTAAGTTTTTAATGTTAGGTAAATTGCTATCTCGATTACGAGCCCTAACATTACTTAGAGATAGTTCAACACATTCAGCTAAATCTAACGGTTCGGGATGCCATTCCACCCGTCCACTTTCTAACCGAGAAAGGGTGAGAAAATCTTGGACTAGCTTACGCATGCGTTCAGCATCTTGCAAGGCGGTATTAAGCATCACTTGACGCAATTTGGGGGACATATCCGGTTCAGTGGCCAAACTTTCTAAACAAATTTGAATAGTAGACAGAGGGGTACGTAATTCATGGCCAGTAATAGCCACTAAATTAGAACGAGTGCGATCAAGGGCTTCAAGTTGTTCATTAAGATATTGTAGGTTAGCATAGGCTTCAGCTTGAATTAGGGCCACACCAATTTGAGTGGTGATCGAATTAACCAAAGCCACATCTTCATCTTTCCAGTCCACAGGATTAGGACCACAGTGATGCAACTCTAACATCCCCAATAGTCTTCCCCGATAGAGGATAGGAACTAGTAGCCAAGATAAAATCGAACACTTAATGACAAGACTTTGAAGGGATTTTGAATCTGAATTGGACTTTGTTCGCTTGAAAATACGCGGATCATTATTTGCATCCTCAATCATTAAAGAATCACGTAACTTTATCACTTCTTGGAATAAAGGATTGTCGTGTAATGGCCAAATTTCTCCCTTAATTGAAGCAATACCGGCACTTAAAAATTCATGTTGAATTGTCGCTATGGTATCGGTTTCCCGACAGCGATAAACAAGACAACGACAGACTCCTAACCCTTCCCCTAATTTCTGGACAGCTAGGTGTAGAATTTCTTCAGGATCTAGTGAGTGTCGAATAGCAGTGGTAACCGAATTAATCAGACGTTCCTTATGTTCTTTGGAGGCTAGGGAACGGTTCGCCTTAAGCAGTTTATATTGACCAGCTTGTAGATAACTAACGAGGCGTTGCACAAAGGGATCTGGGTGTCTGTTAGGACAATCCCAGGTTAAATTATTAACTTCTTTTTGCTCAAGATTTACTCCTCTTCGTCTTAAAGTCGTCACGGGTAAATACTTCTGGCGAGCTTGCTTGATTTTAGTCTTTAATTCTGGTCGATAGGTGAGAATGCGTCGTAATAATGTATCTGCAGCTTGTTGACTCACTTGACGATCAAATGTCCAAATTCCTTCAAAACGTCGGCTATTGTCCATAGCTGAGCCAACACGGTCATTAGTATCATCATGATTTATTCCAATGCGTTCTTGACACACTAAGCAGCTCGCATAATCTTGAGCAATAACGATTAAGCTCCATTCTTGAGCCAAGCTGTCCGTTGATTCAAAGGCAATCTTCTCATAAACTTCAGAACTGTTTTCAAAGTCGGATTCTGGAGCAGCCAACACATAAACCTGATCTGTTTTTTGGGCAATTCGCCGATATCGTTGGGCTTCTTGCCGATAAAATCGTTCTCGTTGAAAACTAGCAATAACTAGAGGATAACCTGAACAGGCTAAGACTTGATCTTCCATAGCATGAGATAAAGCTGTCAAGGAAGCCTTGAAATACATTTGAGGCCGCCAATAGGGAAAAATTTGCAACAGTTCTGTTAAAACCGATATTGAATTGCTCATCGACGTCTTTTTGATATCTCCTGGCAAAATCGATGTCATATCGCCTTTATAGCCTTCATATTGCAATTATGTCCCCTTAAAGAGGGGTGTTAAACTATAAGTAGAAAGTCTATGTTTACAATTACCCCTCATTGTAACGGGATTGCTATAGTGGCTAACGATCATGTTATGAGGATTAACTTAACTCTACGGACATAGCCTAGATAAGTTATTTTGTCATTAAACTCCATTCTATTAGAAAAACTTGACGTATTCTTGTTGTTAAGTCTGTGCACATCCTCTATTTAGCTTATAAAGATCAATAATCACTCTTCAATCAATAAAAAGTCCCTGGATGTCTTTCTATAGTTTTGACTCCAAGAACTTTTTTTACACGTTTTTACTCTTAATACACTATCAAAGTAACCAAATCTTCCCAAAATCCTTTTCGAGACAGTGATGTTTTGTTAATCTGTCCTCTAATAACCTTACTTATTGAGGTATTACAAAATCTGTCATAATTTTCTAATTTTTCAGGGAAAATCGAAGATCTTATCAGTAGTCATAAATATCAAGAAAAACTGACAAGACGCTCTCCCAAAGCCTGATAAATTCGTTAACTTACAAAGTAAGTTAACGATCACACCCCTTGACCATTTCCCCTAATTTTTTGTTACATAAAATTAAGCTGACGAGCCCCGTAATCCAAATTCCACGAGTTAACCATAATTCGTATGAAACTCTTAAGACTTTACCAAGAGCTATTTGTTGCCCAAATTATCGGAGAGTGTATCTCATGGTACAAGAGCAACTACTCTTAGAGAAGATGACCCTCAGACGGCTACGCAGAGTAGCCAGTGAATATAATATCTCTCTTTACAGCAGAATGGGTAAAGCACAATTGCTGTCTGCCATAAAACAATTGATTCAGGAACAAACTGTTCAAAAACCAAAAATTAAAGAAATGACAAGAAGTCCAAAACTCGTTCAGGAGGAACAAGAAATGGAAACATCTAAATTTGAAGTAGATCAAGACGATATCGTAGAGGGACTTTTATCCTCTGTTGATGACCGGCTTGGTGATCTCCCCGATGGCTATGGAGAAAGCCGTATTGTCATTTTGCCTCGTGATCCGCAATGGGCTTATGTATACTGGGATGTTCCTAATAGTGATAAAGAAGAATTACGTCGCCAGGGAGGACAACAGTTAGCCCTACGTCTTTATGATGTCACCGATATTGATCTCAATAACCAAAATCCCCACAGTATCCAAGAATACCTCTGTGACGATCACTCACAGGAATGGTATTTACCTATTCCTGTGAGTGATCGTGATTATGTTCTCGACATCGGTTATCGTTGTTTCGATGGACGCTGGTTGGTTCTCGCTCGTTCAGCTTCTGTTCATATTCCCCCTGTCTATCCTTCTGACTGGGTAGAAGATATCTTTGTCACCGTCGACTCAAACCAAGAACTCCAAGGTAATATGGTTTACGATTTGGTTCGCCCTACTCACAGTCAAGCAATCCCCGGCGACAATCTTGTCTACGACAAAATTTTGGGTATGACTCAAGGAGTGGAAGCTCAGCGGATGGCAGGTTCTGTGTTCGGTTCTATACAACACGTCACGGGTTCAGTAATCAGTCCCTACATTAAGCAAGAAATGCTTAATCCCTACGTTTATCAAGAAGTAGTTAGTTCTTATGTCTTTCCCTCCAGTGTTGGAATGTGGGCAATTCCTACCGCTTCTGGTGTGAATGTCTCTACTATGTCTGGTGTGGGGTTAGCAGTTCGTGTTTCTACACCGTCCGAGTATCCTCATAAGTTCTGGTTAGTAGCTGATGCTGAGTTAATTGTTTATGGGGCTACTGAACCTGATGCTACTGTTACCATTGGTGGTCGTCCTATAGAACTCAATCCCGATGGCACTTTCCGCTTCCAGATGTCTTTTCAAGATGGTTTGATTGACTATCCTATAGTGGCTGTAGCTGTTGATGGAGAGCAAACCCGTTCCGTTCATATGAAGTTTAATCGTGAAACTTCTGAGTGCCTTACTAAGGCTAAGGAAGAAGCAGTTTAGGAATGCTTTAAATTTAGTCTATAACTCGAGATGATAATTGCTTTTTTTAAGCATTTCAAAAGTTCGCCGACTTGATTGCTCCTGATGAGTTCATTGGGGGCTTAATTTTTTAATAATAGAGAAATTCTTAATTTCTCCAAGAGAATGTTACCTTCTCAAAATTCTATATTAGAATAAAGTAAATATTAACTTTCTTTAAGAGATGTTGAGCCCAATTTTAATATTTGATGTGGCTTTAGTTGCCTGGTCACTTCACTTAATGCAAGAAGCAGTTGACCAACAAGAATTCTCCTTAATGCTAGCAGGAACTTTAGTAGCCATGTCTGCCGCGGCAATGCTAGTGGTCTATTTTCTGATGGGGAACTGTTTAAACTATCTGATTCAACTTCATTAGATTTTCTAAAAAAGAATTAGAACAAACCCATAAATTTGAATGTGAAAAACAAAATACAAACAGAATAAAAAATTTTTTATTTTCTCTTCTCACAAAAGTTGATTGCATCACATACACTTCATATTTGATTATAGTGTTGCACTTCAATATAAATAACTAAAAAAAACTTCTAAAATTTCTCCTAGTAGGGTGTGATCGTTGAAATCAAATTTCAAGAATTTTAAATAGGCCTTAGACTAAATAATCTCCAATAATCAAAATTTGATCCCGATGAAATTGCCCGATCAACGATGGCAAGTTGCTATTCCTAATCCCGAACAAGTCAGACAACTGATAAAGACAACGGGACTACCACCCTTAATTGCCCAGGTTATCATTAATCGGGGTATTGAGACTCCAGATGCTACCGCAATCTACCTCAATCCTGAAGCCCAAACTCTTCCTTTGCCCTTAGAGGAATTCCCTGATTTAGAAATCAGTGTGAAATTGTTAAAAAATGCGATCGCCACAAAGAAAAAAATCGCTATTTGTGGTGACTATGATGCTGACGGGATGACTAGTACTGCCCTGTTATTACGTGTTTTAACCCACTTGGGTGCTGATGTTTACTATAAAATCCCCAGTCGGATGAAAGATGGTTATGGCATTAATGAACGTATTGTAGAAGCTTTTGCTCATGAAGGAGTAGGGTTGATAATAACAGTTGACAATGGCATTACAGCTTATGAACCGATTGAACAAGCAGTAAAATTAGGGTTAAGTGTTATTATCACCGATCACCATAATCTCCCTAAAAAATTACCCCCAGCCGATGCAATTCTTAATCCTAAATTACTTCGAGAAACTTCTCCCTATCGTGGATTGGCAGGAGTTGGAGTAGCATATATTTTAGCTGTAACAATAGCTGAAGATTTTAGGTTACTCAAGGATTTAGTAGACCCATTATTAGAACTATTCACGTTAGGAACTATAGCAGATTTAGTACCCCTCATTGGGGTCAACCGACGTTGGCTGAAACGGGGTTTACGGAAGCTTCCTCAGTCAAAATTAGCAGGAGTTCAAGCGCTTATGCAAGTTACCGGAATTAGTGAAGAACAAAAACAACTTAAACCCGATGATATTGGCTTTCGGTTAGGACCAAGAATTAACGCAGTCGGACGCATTGGTGAGCCTCAAATAGCAATTGAGTTGTTAACTACTGATGATTATAAAATCGCATTAGAAAGAGCGATGCAGTGTGAACAAATTAACAGCGAACGTAAAGCCATATGTGAACAAATTGAATTAGAAGCCATTCATTTAGTAGAAAATACTCCAATCCTTTGGAAACGTGACCGTATTTTAGTTGTGATTAAATCTCAATGGCATCATGGGGTTATTGGCATTGTGGCTTCCCGTTTAGTGGAACGCTACGGGGTCCCTGTTTTTATCGGAACCTATGAAGAAAACTCTAGTAAGATTAGAGGGTCTGCACGAGGTATTAAAGAATTTAATGTAGTTGAAGGATTAGATTTTTGTCAAGATATATTGGAAAAATATGGAGGACATAAAGCCGCAGGGGGATTTAGTTTATCAGCTAGTAAATTAGAGACTTTTAAACAAAAATTAAGTTTTTTTGCCCATCAATGCTTACTAACTAAACACCTCAAACCTTTAGTAATGATTGATGCTCAGGCTAATTTAAAAGAATTAACTTCCAATTTATATCAGTCCATTGATCAACTACAACCTTGGGGTATTGGAAATCCCACTCCCATTTTTTGGACTCCTAACATTTATATTATTGAACAAAAAATAGTAGGCAAAAATCATATTAAGTTGGGAATTTCTCAAAATAATTATAACCAAGTAGAGATGGAGGCAATCGTTTGGCGTTGGGGTAAGTATTTTCCCTTACCTAAACGAGTTGACATTGCCTATAAACTAACAGAAAATTACTGGAATGGTAATTCTAAAATTGAATTAGAAGTTGTAGGAATACGATTACCATTATTCCCTTTATCTACTTCTGATTTTAAGCTAGAAATTTTTCAATATCAAGGACGAAACTATCAATGTAGTTTTTCTAAAAACGAGAAAGAATTAAGAATTAGAAATGATAAAGGAAAAGTGTTAGCAGTGAAAAGAGGACAACAACAAGGATTATTAGGAACAACGCGAGAAAATTCTCAGAAAGTCGATATTACTCAGCCCCGTTACTTTAATTTAATTAAAACAGCTATGGAGGTTTTAAACTTATGAACCCTCAATCTACCCCAATCCATTCAGTTAAGTTACTCAATTTTTATTTCCTATCATTCAGATTGCAGAACAAAAATACACAGATAATTAATTATTAATCAATCAATTAGGTTTTTAGATTGATTAATAATTAATTATATTAAAAAAAGGTAAAGAAAAAGCTTTCAAATATAAATTTACTGGCTACTATAGATAGTAGTAGGTCTTGTTTAAATTTGCACAAAAGCTAGTTAATTAAAGAATTAAAACATAAAAAAGCTAAATTTTGAAGGCAAGTAAAATTGTCTGAGTTAGAATTCCTAATTAACTACTCTAACCAGTTGTCGTCTTTGCAGTTTACTTAAGAATATTGTTACCTGTTAAACTATGTTAAGAGAGGTTGACCCTGTGACCATAACTTTTAATGATGCCAACGTAAAAGCTGCTTTAGCTGCCATTGAATCTGATGGGGCAACCCTGGATGAAAAAATTGAAATGTTAATTGAAATGGCTACAGGGCTGCAAAAAAGGATTAAAAGTTCCCAACAACTCGAAGATGCTGTTTTTCTTTACCATAGGGGCTTAGAATTATGTTCTCCTGACTACCCCTTATTGCAAGCAAGATGTTTATCGGGAATGGGAACTGCATTGCGAACAATTCCTGCAGAAGGGGAAAGTCGACTTTTAGAAGCAAAAACCGCTTATGAAACCGCCCTTCCTCTGCTCGAAAAATATGCATCTTCGGAAGAAGTCGCTGAGGTACATATGAACATAGGAGTTGTGCTACAAGGGTTGGTACCCTTCGGCAAAGCAACCATGCAAGATGCTATAAAAGCTTATCAAAAAGCGGCCAAAGTGTTCATTGGAGAGAATTATCCTCAAGAATTTTCCATATTACAAAATAACATTGCGATCGCTTATCTTTCAACACCTCTAGCTCTGGACGGAGAAGAAATGCGTCAAGCTATTGCGATTCAGTCTTTTGAGGCGGCCTTGAAATGGGTGACGCTAACCGATCATCCCAGCGAATATGCTATGCTAAAGAATAATCTTGCCAACGCTCTGCAGTCTTTTCCGAGTACTCATCCAATAGAAAATAACTTGAAAGCTCTAGCTGCATACGATGAGGCATTAAAAGTTCGTACTCCCCAAAATACTCCTATTGAATGGGCTAACACCATGTCAAATAAGGCGAACGTTTTGTTTAATTTACCTGATGATGTTGAACACCCTGAAAAGGGTAATCAAAATAATCTGATGGAAGCTAAAACTTGTTATCAAAAAGCTCAAGAAGTATTTAGTCAATACGGACAATGGGAACAAGTAGAGATCGTAAAAAAAGCTTTACAGGATATAGAAGTGCGATTTGGAAGCTAATGATTTAATTAATTAAAGGAGCGCAATTGAAATGACCGAAATTCTAGGTGACTTAGGAACAAATCCGACCCTTCATAATTTTTTTGTGAATCTAATGATGGGAGAAATAACCATAGCAACAGGCTTGCTATGGTTAGTAGTAGCTACTATTATTTCTGTTATCAGTGGAGCTATCGGTGGAGTGTTGTTAGCAGGGAAGGATATTGGCTATCAACTGTCTGCCATGATGGGGAGTTTATTAGGTCCTGCTGGGGTTATTCCAGTTGTTGCCATTGGACTTGTTCTATTGAGATTAGTGTAGGAGTTACAGATAATGTTAAAACTGACCTGGTATTCTGTAAAATTATTTTTTAAAGGGAAATTGATCCGTGACCTTAGACATTTTTACCAACAACTTGCTTTTGGGTTTGTTATCGGACTGTTGTTGTTAGTTGGACTAGGTAAAATGGAAATTAATTTAGCTTTTGCTATTGCAATATCTAGTATAGTGACGGGGATGCTTATGCCTTTTTTGCTTAAAGATATAAAAATGCAGTGATTGCTCGTATAGAGTGCTTCAAACTCTATAGTGACTAGTCATTAACTATTCACTATAGAGTTTTTGCTGTTGATTATAAATCAATCTACTTCTACATCAAGACAAGTAAAGACCTTAGAAAGCCTAGTAAAAAAATTAGTCCCTGTGAACAAGTAATATCCCAATGGGATAACAATCACCTTTTGATTGTTGAAAGGTTAAAAAGTGCAGTTAAAAAATTATATAAAGAAAGGTTAACTTGTCTAGTTAGTAGTCTTAAACAAGAATTAATCGGTATATTGCCCCATGCAGTTGAGGATAAAATTGTTTATGGATTATTACGTTATCATCAATTAATTAATTCTCCCAACTCCGCCTTTAAAAGAACGTTTTCAACAAGCATTAGGAACTATTCGAGCAGGATTGAAAGGTCATAACAGGGAGGTAGAATTGCCGGCTATTGAACCACCTAATAGTGTCAAAGTTCAACTGGTTGGGACTTGTAAGAAGTATCCAGCTTCTACCCTAATCTTGAAATAAGGAGTTGAACAGGCGATAAAGAGCTTTTATCGTAAAATTACGAAAGTCTTATCAGTTGATAACTATGCAATTATTAGTAATAATAACAGCTATTATCGAAAGATTAAAGTTGATTTAAACCAGACAAGGTGAGCAAATAATTGGGTATGGTAATAGTTGCAATCATTTAGCAATGCCATTAGACACTGAAAAAGTTGAAGATGCTATTTTAACTTGCCCATATCATGGGTTTTAAATATTGCTTAGCTACGGGACAATGTTTAACGGCACCTGGAATGTCTCTGGAAGCTTATTCCGTTAAATAATATAGAGATCGTGTACTAGTTAGAGCTTTTTTGAAGAAATGACATTAATTGTTCAGAAAAAGATTAACTTTGATTGTACATAAGAGAAGTTGACCTTTTTCTGAACAATTAATGTTTGAGATTATGCCGAACTAATGATGCAGAACTAATCAGTAAACTATCAAGTTTATAAGTTTTTAGGATTTAAAATCGACATAATTTCTAATTATATAAGCTTTCCTTTGAATCAACTTTAATTCATCGTTAATATCTTCTACTTTTTTAAAAGTTATTTTTCAGTAAAGATCGATAATATTTATTTTGAATAAAATGCTTGATTGTTCTCCATTTCTTATTTGCTAGAGGTATTATTTTTAATATATATTAATTATTTTTGCAGTTTTAATACCTAAGTTTACTATTTATTAATAAGCTCTCTAGATTTTTTTAAAATTGATGTTAAAAACATTTTCTAATCAAAATATATTGTCTCTTAATTCAAGACTGAAAGAATATTTTTTGACTAGTATTTTAAGGAATTTAAGTTTTAATTTTAAAATTTTTTTCTGGCTATCTGGTTAAGCCTAAACTAGTTTTATTAGATTAAATCTATCTGCTACTACTTCAGCCTATGGTATTAATTCACTCAGAATCTTCTCGTCAAGGTTCCAAAAATATGTACTAAACTTTTTAATTTCGGTCAAAACTTTTTACTCAAAGTCTCTAGTTGTATTATATTTTTTAATGTTCCTATTTTTATACTTTCTACGCTCACTCTTTTATCTAAATAAACTAACACTACATAGTAACTTACCTTTTATTTAATCACAGCAATTTCATAAACTACCAACCGTTTCAATATTTGAATTTTTCTATCTGTAAGTTTTGAATAAAATCCTTGAGTAGTGTTTATATTTAATTTTCACTTATTTCGCTCATTTTGACTATATTCTCACTGTCACCATTTAACAACTCTTCAATAAATTTTGTCTTGAACTGTTATTATAAATATTTATTTAGAATTTTTAACTGTATGTTTTCTTCCCTAATAGATAGCTTAGTTTTTCTTTTAATTTATTTCCACATTGATTATATTTCATGTGGCGACGATCTATTAATTGTTAGAAAACTTTCTCTGAAAGAAAGTTTTCTAACAATTAATCCATGATTTTAATGAAATTTGCTATTTCTTATATTTTTTTGTGAATAGAATTAATGGATAATAATAATTTCAGAAAGATTCATTATTTTTTTGATAAAACTAAGCTTAATAATTGATATTTTAAATATAAATCTTGTAAAAAGTTTGGTCTTAATAAGATTTAATTTAAATATTTTTTTTGAAAAACTACTTATAAAGTAATTAATGATCATGTTTAAAATTAGAACGATAAGATATTTTTTTTAAAACTACTTAAATTATTTGTTTAAGAAATAAAGTTAGCTTGACAATAATAGATAAAGATGATTAAAATTCCACAATTTTTATAGTATAGTGATTGAAATTAGAGTTAGTAATTTATACTTTCGGTTCAACCCGAGCGCAGAAAATACAAAGATACCTGTAACTTTTTCGGTTTCCTAATAAACTTTAATAGCTTAAAGATACATAGGACCTCTATTAATGAGAGTTTGCTTGACATTAACCCATTTTTTCTCTTTGTCTACCAAATTCTTCATAGTAAAAAAAGGAACTTATTTCCTCCAGGTCATTGAACAGTAATGGGTCGAAAGTGAATACCGCCTGTTTCTACAAAAGTCGGTACGCTATTTTAATCAAAAGTAATTTCAACAGTGATTTATTCCAAGTCAGTAGTCTAATGAATTAGGAGCTTACTAGGAAAAAATTAAACTTTCTTGGGTTTTCTAACAGGTTTTTCTTTAACGAATATGTTCTTGGAGTTATCGACAGAAATCTTCTATCACATAAGCTATTATTATAGTGACAAGAATTGATCTCCGAGTAAATTGGGGGTATTTGTTAGCTAATCCCGCATTTATAATTTCATCATGGGTCAAATTCTGAGAGTTAAGTAAATTTACAGGTCCGTCACTACAAACTATTAACATCACCAAACACAGTTTTAGAAAGACAATAATTTAAGACACAAAGCCTTTAATCCTACCTCGTTTTGTTCATCTCAAATTAAAAATTCCTTGTCTCTATAAGTATTTTTATTAAAGAAAATAATACATAGCATTTTAGATAAGTTAGGTTAACGACATTGGAGTCTACTCTACCAAAAATTCGTAACTACTCCCCCCCTCTTCCCTTTATCATGAGAATGATTGGGAAAAAGATTCAAGGAGCAAGGATGACGCAACCAGCAAAACCACATGAAGCAAACTATTTGTATAATCAGCAAAACAGTTCACTGTCTCAACGTTTTGAAGAAATAGTGGCTATTGTCGAAACCCTAGCTTCTGATTGTAAAGGTAATACTTATGACTTGCTGTCTTTATTGCGCATTTTAGAAACTTTACACCGACAAATCCGGTCAGATATGTTTGAACCTTCTTTGCCCGATACTCGGCAGAACTTATATGAAGTTCTAAGAAACATTGAAGAAACAGGAGGTTGGCCTTATATTGAACGAATGAAACTCCAAAAATTTCTTGAGCATTGGCTTAATTCAACCTCTTCCTAAATTTTGAAAGATAGCGAGAGAAAGACTCTAAAATTAGCTCGTTAACTTCCACTGAGTGACTTATTTTTCCTTGTCTTGGCAAAGAAGTCTTTACAAGGGACAATAGACTGCAGTTACTATCTCAATTAAATCTAAGTCTTTTTTGTGGATAAAGTTCGTACTGTTTCGGATACCAAACGGGATTTCTACACCCATCACGCCCAACCCATAAACTCTATTTACCGCCGTTTTATTGAAGAGTTGTTGGTAGAGATGCACCTGCTCTCAGTTAATGTAGATTTTCGTTACGATCCCATTTATGCTCTAGGGGTTGTCACTTCTTTCGAGCGTTTTGTTCAAGGATATCGACCTCAAAAAGACAAAGACTCTATTTTTTCAGCGTTGTGTTATTCAGTTGGAGGCAATGCGGAACAATATCGACAAGAAGCTCAAACTCTCTTAACCCAGGTTAAAGGGATGTCGGTGTCAGATTTCATGAGAATTCTCAAAGCTGCTAATTCACAAGTTCCTGATGATGGAATATTAGGTGAAACTTTGCAAGCGATTGCTCAGAATTCTCAGTTCAAATATAGTCGTCTGTTTACGGTGGGTTTATATACTCTAATAATGGAACTTGATTTTGATCTAGTCGAAAATAAGGAGAAGCGCAACCAAATTTTTGGTCAAATAGCTGAAGTGCTTCATTTATCTTCAGAAAAACTCCAAAAAGACTTGGAGCTCTACCGTAGTAATCTCGATAAAATGGAACAGTTACTTGCTGTTGTTGAAGATGCCCTCGAAGCAGGACGGAAAAAACGAAAACAAGCAACACAACAAACACAGACAACTGATTCTTCCGTTAATTTAAACGATGATTCTAACGATGATTCGACTAACTCATAATAGATGGATTTGATCAAAGGTTTAGCCAGGTTTAACTGAGGAAAAGGGAAAAGGGAAGAGTTTAGAGAATTTGATTATCTTATTATCATCGGATTATCAATATAAAACTACAATTACCAGTTTAGACTTTTTACTTTTTTCTAATCCCTAATTCTTAATTTTTGATTCCCGCTATGGTTGAAACTTCCAACCGATAAAAAATTAACTTTCACCAACTGGACCTACAAATTGCTATCCTTGTTGCTCGTCCCTATTAATTACTACATAAACCTTAATCTTCTATCAAATTCTAAGAAGTAAATTAAGTTTTTCTAAAAATAAGGTCTATTTTGCAATAGTGATTTATGAGAGAGAATATTTAGGAGATTTTGCAGAACCAATTCATATTCTTTTTAATAACTTATGGATATTATCTATGGCATTAATAGGCGTTATTTTTTTACTTCAATCTGCTATGTTTGAGTTCATTTATAAGTAAAATACTTAGAAAATACACTATATTTAGTATAGTTGCATATTAGTCAGTTAAGATTATAGTCTCAACTTTAGGGAGTACATAACTATTCTTACTAAAATTCATCTCCTATTGAGATTATTCTCAACAATTAGCAAACAATTGTTAAATTTTTCTAAAAAAAATACTAACTATACTGAAGCTGGCCCTAGCTGCCAGTCAACTTCATTACAATAAACAATGATTACGCGATAAACCCGAAGACTGAAGATACAATCTTTTGGGTCAAAGGGTGTGAGGAGATTAATTAAAGATTTTATTACTCATGGATACCGCTCGAATTCCCCAGCTTAACAATCTGACCTACGGTTTACATAAATGGTTCCCAAAACTTATTTCTGACAATCAACTTTGGTTGTTTTTCATCATTCCCATTGTTGTAAGTCTTCCTTCGGTAAGTGTTTCCCAAAGTTTAGGAACTCTACCCCCTCCCCCTCCCCTTCGAGTTCCTGAAAATGCAGTTCCTAATACTTCCACTGAACCAGGTTCTGAGTTTAGTAGAAGTATTTCGGTTGATGTGGCTCCAGCCGAACCTATATCTTCTATGAATGTTCGTGAATATACCTTTCAAGCTCCTACTAGTCCTCCATCTTCTGTCCCAGTCACTCCCGTTACCCCTAGAAGCTCGGCTTCATCTTCTCAATCAAACAAGACTCCTAGTCTCTATCGGGTAGAGGTTGTTGGTAAAAACAGATTGGTTTTATCTCAGGTTCAAACCGTGGAACCTCTCGCATTTATTCGTCAAAGTGAAGGAGTCATTCATGCAGGAATATTTAAGCAATCCCAACAAGCTCAAAAACGAGTTGTTGAATTGCAGAGCAAAGGGTTATCTGCAAGCGTCGTTCGAGTTTATAAAGGTAAAGAACGAAGTAATTAGATAAGCAAAAATTTCAAATCAGCAGTCAATGCGTTGTTAAATTAGTGGTATTAGGGGTCAATGGCCATTGACTTCTACTTTTTAGCGCTCGCGTTGAGAGCCCTGCATCGTTAACTTGTATGACTTATCGAGAGAAATATCACTGAAAAAGATTAAAGTCTTAGTGGTTTTTAGTTTATCTAACAAATCATAGAAACCTCAATAAAAGACATGTTAACCTTGTTATTACTTTATTCTTGATTAGTTGGGTCGTTGCCGCAGCGATCAGGATTCCAGCTCATTTCCGTAGTGAACAAACTAAACCTATCTACGAGAGAAACTAGGTTATGAATTATTTAAAATCCCGTCTAAATCTATGGTTTATAAAGGAATCAACTACAGAAATAGTATTTTTGTATTTAAAATTGATGCCTATGGTAGTAAAAACCTATCCACTAGCTAAAACCTGTAGAGTTCAACAGCTATTAACCGCCATTAACTTTTTTAAGGGAGGATTATTATTTACCATCAATTTTGGCTAGCAACTTGATAGCTTCTTGACATAGAAGTTCATGACAGTGACCATTACTGGCCATTAATCCTCCCCACTGTTTAACATCTCCCTTGTTATAGGTTAAAGGTGTGCCATCAAAGTTAGTGAATTTTCCTCCTGCTTCTATCAAGATCAACTCAGGAGCAGCGAAGTCCCAATCTTTGGGGGCAGATTTACCAGATAAAGAAACATAAACATCAGATTTTTGTTCAAGAATAGTAGAAATCTTTCCCCCAACACTCCCCATATAGTTGCAATTTTTCAACGGTAAACTATTTATCAATTCCTGAAAACGATTATCACGATGGGTTCGACTTACCACTAAGAATAAGTCCTCCATTTGATTGCGTCCTGAAACCCGAATAGGTTTAACTGTTCCGTCAGGAGTTTCTACAAAGGTCCCCTGATCTTTTGCTGCAAAATATAGTCTTTCAGCTTCAGGAATGCAAACTACAGAAACAACAGGATGACCTTTATAAACTAGGGCAATATGTAGAGCATATTCCCCAGTCTTATCGATAAAATCTCTAGTTCCATCAAGAGGATCAATAATCCACACCCAGTCTTGAGGAATAGGATCAGTTCCTTGGTAAGTTTCTTCACTAAGATAGCCAAAACTGTCAGTATCAAAAACTTCTTGTAATTTCTCCAAAATGTAGTGGTTGGCCGCCAAATCAGCTGCAGTAACTGGTCCATCCTTTTTGTCTCCATTAACCTCTATATTTCCTTGATTTACTTCTCCTAAGTAGTAAGAGCGAAGGATTTCAGCAGCTCCCCAACCAACAGCGCGAACAACCTCCACAATTTCGTCTAAATTTTCTGTCTGTGTAGTTTCCAACATACCGTAAACTTTACTTTTTCTCATTTTTAATTGTAGGAGAATGCTGTACTTGTCTTAAAAGTTTTTGAGTTTCTTGATAAAGAAAAGAATTTCCCTGTTTTTTAAATAATTTTGCCGCCGTTTGCAGATCTCTAATAGCTCCAGGTTGATTATTTAAGACTAGACAAACTTCAGCCCGTTCGAGGTAGACTTCAGCTAATTCATTATCTAGACGTAAGGCATAGTTAAAATCAGCGATTGCTTGGGAGTAGTTATTAATTTTGGTATAAGCAATGCCTCGATTATAGTAAGCTTCTGCATCGTAAACATTAAGACGAATCACTTGAGTAAAATCGGTAATTGCCCCTTGATAATCACCTTTGATCCCTTTTTCCATACCTCGAATCAAGATTTCTTCGAGGTTATGAAAATCATTGGATTGTTGACTCAGAAAATTAACTTCTCGGAAGGGACTATAGAAAATACTGTGTCCTTGCATGAAGGGTAAAACAATCAAGATCTCAAGATAGTTAAAATAACATAAACTCATTATCATTAGGTATAAAAGACAGTTTTTTATATGCAACGTTGACTATTTATGACTTTTTAGCTCATCTAGATCTAGAAATTCTTAAAAGAGTAGACTGTTCAATCAAACTAAATTTTCCCTATGCTCCTTTCCAGGAATATTGAGCAATTTACCAAATCTCTTTTCAGTAGTTAACTGATAGAGTAGGGCTGCATTAATCTAACTAAGATACAGCAAGTATTGATTGAGTCGCGAAATCTAGATCAATAGTCTTTGAACAGATTATTGTTCAATCTATTCTACCTCAATTAATGCGACAAAATTGAAATTTCATTAGAGGTGAGTTTTTTTTTGTAGTGGCTATACTAAATTTTAGTGATATTAATGTCTAAAACAATTAAGTTAAAGTTTTAGAAAATAATGTTTCTTGGCAACAGTTAAATATCACTTAAGAGAATCACGATGAATTATATAGTAACGTCATTAATATTTTTTTCATAAATTAAGTTTTAAAAAGATTAAAATTAAAGTATATCTTTATTGCTGGCTTTTTAAACAATTAAAAAGATGGACCATTTTCTCTTTTAAGAGACTAATTTAACTAGCTTTTTTCTCTTATTTATATATTTCAGTTCATAGCAAATTTCCCCTGTATGATTATAACCATATGGACAATTTACTAAAAAAAAGCTTTATTATTTGTATGCAACTAATATTTTTTTATCTCTTGACTTAAAATTGTTTATAGTTGAAAACTACTATAAACAATTTTAAAAAATTTATGGTTGCCTTAACCTAATAGTTTGAACAACCCAAGCAGGCTATTGACTACACGTCTTATTTTTCTAGTAATCTTTACTTCAAAAAAATTCTAATTTTTCTTATTTAAATAAAGTGTAAAATTAGAAGAATTTTAAAGATGACATTGACATTAGAGTAGAAACAAGCTTTGCTAAAATTTAAGCCTATATCGACCCTAGTAAAGAAATAATACCGACTTTTTTATTTATGAATAATTAACTAATTCAGGAGATTGATAACCTCTAGAATCAAGAACTTAAATCTACTCATAAAACTATCAGTAATTAGGAATTTAATTATTTTCAGATAATGCTTTAACTTTTTATAAAGTATATTTGGAGGAAATTATCATAGTCTATATAAGGCAAAGTATATAGATAAAATAAATTTGGAAGACTATAACAGACAAAAGATTAACCATCAAAAAACTGCAGTTTATCCAAACTATCTTAGTAAATATCTTGTTTATCAACATTATTCAAAAAAATCTTGTATTCTCTTGCCATAAGAAAAACTAGGAAATAGGCTTGTTTGTAATAAGGGAATGACGTTCTCCCATTTAAAAAATAAGAAAGTGTCAACTAAAGTATATCCATAAAAAACCGCAGATGATTACAGGTTTATAAGAGTAGCTTGTCTTCCTTGCTACAAATTACAAGATCTATCTTAAAATTTGTAACAATAATTCTATCTCCTTCAGCATTAGCGGTGTTAAACTTACGTTTGCTGTGAATTTGAGAATGAAAAATGGACTTGGAATATCCCGATGATTTAAGATACTTAGACTCCCATGAATACATTCGTTTAGATGGGGAAATCGCTACTATTGGCATTAGTGCTTATGCGATTGAACAACTTGGAGATATAGTGTTTTTGGAATTACCCGAGGTAGGAGATTCGATAGAGGTTGGAGAAATTTTTGGGGCAATTGAATCAGTAAAAGCCGCTGAAGATCTCTATCCTCCAGTATCAGGGACTGTAGTAGATCGCAATGAACAGATGGTTGAAACTCCTGAACAAATCGCTGATGACCCATACGGAGATGGGTGGTTACTCAAAGTTCGGGTTGAACATCTTGATGATCACTTGGACAATACTTTATCCGCTAGTGAATATCAAGCTCAAGTAGAAGGAGAAGAATAACATTATTGATATGTTACTTTGCTACAAATGAACCAAAACAAAGGTGTTCTCTATGATGGGAACACCTTAAAATCAAATACAGTTGAAATGTTAGTTATGAATAGTAGAAGCTGTCAAAGTTACTGGTGTTTGATCATCACTAGCTAAATCTCAGAGGGAGTTGTGAGCGTTGCGTTCGTACATTATTCTCATTCTTTCAATTCCCGCACGGTTTAAGACATCGGTCTAGATACTAATCGCACGATCTTAAAAAATTCAATACTGATTTGGTCGAAATTAGATCTATTCAAGGTTAAAGGCCATTATGTTGACTTCCATTGCTGTTGACCAGGTACTAATGACTGGCCAGGCTCCTAAAAAAAAAGAAGTGTAGGCTACAGCTATCATTAAAAGATTAAGCGGAGGAAGTAACTGTTAATAGCCACAATATTATTGTTTTCTTCTTCTTATCTAAACTTGTAACTATAGTTTTGAGATTCGGTTTCTGTGGTTTCCTGTATCAAGCTAGAAGTGGTTAAACTACTGTGCATGGCAGAAAACAGTGCACCACTAAATATACTAATAACCCCAACATATGAAATTGGTGTATTAGAATATTGTATTTTGCTCAAAACATAACTATGAAATGAAAGGTTCTACTGATTTCTATGAGCATTCCATCAGAGAAGGATCCTCGACTAATTAGGATAAACGAAAAAGACAGTGGTTGTGCTAGAAATAGGTATACCATAAGCAATAAAAATTTAAGGAGCTATCCCTAGACAGTTAATAGAGTTCTCATTGTCTTTTCATCCAACAGAAAATCATAATCTGAAAATGGAAAATTACTAACGGATAGTGATTTCCATTACACAGCAACTCATCAAGGGAGACTATTTCCTAAATGGGATGAAAGAAAGTGCCATCTAATAGTTTTAGATGAATGGATAAAGGCTCCAAAAAGAATATCCTTTCTATCAAGGAGAGAACTTGCTACAGGTTCTCTAATACTATCGATATCCATAGTCAGATAAAGAGTATCTGAGCTTGGAGGAGTCGCAATGAAGGCAATAATAAAACAAATGGTTACAGTAAGAATGGTGAGAATAAAAATAAGAATAAGAACAGCACCAAACCAACCGACACATAGACAGTTATTCGTGCCGGTGGCCCACTGACAAAACCCTTCTCAATAGAGAAATATCTTCTCTAGTTTGTAAAGTTGTTGTCATGGAAGAATGACTACTAAATCACAAGATTTAAAGTCGGTAATTTAGCAATGACTATGTTGTCTAAATCTAGAGTCTAAGTAAATTTACTTCTTTAGGTCAAACAATTTATTAAATTTTAAACTCTAAATAGAAGTTATAAACTTTTATTGTAATTGACTTCTGTTAACTATTCCCCGTTCGCTTTAAAACATCTTCGGCTGACATACCATCCCCTTGATAGCCAAAGTACCATAAGGCGGCTGCAGCTTGAGCACGAGTTACAGTTTTTTGGGGTTGAAACAGCATTGTATAACCAAAGACACGGCGAACGTTCCCCTGTTCTCCATTTTGGAAATCAGCATATAATCCCCGTAATCCTATAGGACCAATTTGAGTAGTATCTTGAAACCCCCAAGTTTCTTTAATCCCATCAATAGAAGCTTTAGGTAAACTTTTTCCCATGTCTAAAGGGACTTTCCAAATAATCAAATCAGACCGTGTTAACAATTCATCAGGACGGAATAAGAAAGTGTTACTGTCTCCTGTCAGATGCGAAGAGATTAACCCTGCCTCGGCTAGTCCTTGAATTACGGGAAAATCAGCGTCATTTGAAGGAACATCATTAAAAGCCGGTTGAGCATTTTTTAACCCTAAACGGATTTGTTGCTCAGGGGAATCTTGATAAAATTTATTTTTAGCCTTGACTAACCATCGTGCATATTCTCGACGGGTAATCGGTTCATTAGGGTTAAATTGATTATTTTCTTTAGCAGTTAAAATACCTAAGTTTGCTAAATCTTGAACATAAGTACGCAAAGCTTCAGGAACTTGATTAAGATCAGAAAAATTAGTGGGTTTACTAATAAAAGTTGAAGGCTGGTTAGAAAAACTATTATTTAGTTTAGTCGTATTAGCCTGTTTATATTCAATGGTAAATTCTGTTATTGATTTTCTAGGAAATAGAGATAGTCTAATTTTTAGATTATCTTTTTGAGCAATTAATGAACTTTCTTGAGAGTCAGACGAAAAAGGCTGAATAATTTCCCATTTTCGTGACTTTAATTGCTGTTGATAAAAATTCTTTATTTTCTCAGTATGTTCATCGGTTTTCCAACGAACTTCCCCGTTGTCTTGTGTGATTTCTTGAGTTATTTCTTGTATAATAGCTTGGGGATATTTGGGAATTTCCGAGGGAAAACTATCAGGAAGTTTAATCGTTAAATCTTGGGAAATTTCTAAATTTTTTGTTAATTTAGGATTTCCAGAAAATCTATATTCTAACCCTTCGATTCCACTACACGCTGTCAATAGTCCTATTAAGGAAACAAAAATACTGTAACGTATCACAACCATAAGCCTAAACGATACCTCAATAGTTAAGAGTTCGTTTATCTAGACTAGCGCATTGCAGCAAAAGTAGAGGAAGCAGATATTATATTTCTTCTAAGTATCTAAAATAGAATTATTTTTTTATCTCAAGTATTACTGTTCTTGTAAAGTAAGTAACAGAATAATTAGACAGCTTTAAACAAAATTTAAGAAAGAAGAATCATTTTGTATATTTCTATCTAATAGAACTAGATAGATAATTATCTATCTAGATATTTTTTATCACATGTAATTGTTTTACTTGATAAAATTAATTTTTTTGGCTTTTCTAAACAAATAAAACTTATTTTTTGTGCAAAAAATAAGTTTTATTTGTTTAGAAAATACTGCTATTCTTTTAATATCTTAAAAGAATATTTATAATTTTTTATATAAAAGTATATTTAATATTCTGAATATCAAGTTTTTTCTACTGTAGTAGAAATCTATTGTTATCTTCTTCTATTTGAATTTATATATTTTTATTTTTCTTCTCATTTTTTAAAGAATAGACGCGATTAAACTCTAAAAAAATTTTGCTATTTTAATTAGATAATCTATCTTGCTAGGACTTAAGAATACTGATATTTAGTAAACAATCTTTTTAACTACTTTTCTATTCTATATTTAGAATAGTTCATCTACTTACTCAATTAATATTGAATTATAATCCTACTTATAAAGTAATGCTGGTAACTAACATTTTACTGTTAATAAGTCTAAAAATTTCAGTTTTTAGACTTATTAAACTGCTCAGCAAATAAATTCTAGTTATTCTAGGTTAGCTATGACAAGTTCATAATTCTTAAAATTTAAAATACTTTAAGAACTTTTCTCATAAAAATCAAATTCATTACATTTTAAAATAAAGTCATAACAGGAATATTTTAAGTTATTAGTTACTCTAAGAGTTTGATAATCAATAATAATTTTATGAACAAGTATTATTATATCTATATAACAATAAGCTTTGTCTTTAAATCTAATTATGCTAAACTCGATATTTTCTCTTAATTGATATCTATAGCGTCAACTGCTTAACTAAGTTAAATAAATGAGGTTTTGTCTTCAAAAAGACTAATAACAAGCTATTTTTAGATTTAAAATAAGATAGAAATAGACCCAACATAAACTTGTATTTATTGCGGTTTAATGACTGGTAAATTTTATTAAAATAATGAGCTAACTGTTATAGATTTATTTTGGGTAAAAAAGGTTTTCACTTTAAGAAAAATAATAATCACATGACATGTAATTATCATACAAATAATTTCATAGAAAAGTTAGTTTTTTAAAAAAATAAAAGAAAATATATTTTAATATTTAAAGTAAAAAAGTAGAGGATACCAACAAAAGTATTAATACCATGGCTAAAAAATTTAAATAATATTTAAAAAATTTAATTTAAATTTAAAAATAATATAAAGCTATAAAAGATTAATTATCAATATCTTTTTGCAAGAAAGATAATTGAATTATGATTTAGCATCAGTTTATTCAAATAAGCCAAGGAAGTAAATATACAAGATATATAAATATATAAAACCTGAAAAATAGTTGAATAACTAGAAGCTTATATAAAGAAAATCTGATAAAATCTAAATACATTAATATATATTTTTAGTGAACTTATGAGAATGAAACAAAAAGAATACTACAAGCTTTAATGGTATTGAATATATTCCAGACAATCAAAGATTGTAATGTTTATTTAAATAAACATTACAATAAAGTAAAATACTAGTAAAAATAACTACTGTTATCAGAGTCTAATTAAGTAGAAAAACTAAATAAAGCTAGGGATACAAAATATAGTTATTTATTTAAAATATACAATAATTCGAAAAATAATTAATAATTTAATTAACAAACACCAATAGTAGTTACAACAATTGTTTGAACTATTAAGATTAGCTAATTAATGCCAAAATTTTATTATTTTTATTTATGTAAAATGAAAATATATATTTAATTAAAGTAAATATTTTCTATATATATCAAATATAAGTTAAGATGCAGCAAAAAATATCAATAATAGATTTAAGGCTTTTAAATTTATTATTTAAATGATTAGTTTTATACTATAAGTATAGTTTTTTTAGAAAAGTAAGAACAGATTTTGTTCTAGATGCTCTAATAACAAAGTACGATTTTTTAAAAAAACTTAATGATTAAGGTATCATATCAGTTATTAATCTACTATTTTCTTT
Organism: cyanobacterium endosymbiont of Epithemia clementina EcSB; assembly: GCF_029919255.1. GTDB lineage: Bacteria > Cyanobacteriota > Cyanobacteriia > Cyanobacteriales > Microcystaceae > Rippkaea. The sequence continues at coordinate 670,442 of NZ_CP123991.1, forward strand.
CATTGACTTTATCAAAATAAAAATTTATAAAATAAATAAAAATTTAGTTCATAAAATGAGTTTATTTATCCTATCTAATCACTTTAGTACTTGGTGGTACAGTTTAATAACTTGATGAGTTATCTTCAGTTTAAAAACTGGACTTTTGTTAACTTCGTTTAAATCTTGATTATCTTGATAAAATCAAATGATATCTTTTTGAGATGTTTTATTTAAAAATATACTTTTCTAAAGTTTTTTAAATAAACGATAGTATTTATAAATAGATTATTCTTCTACTTTTCTCTATCTTTAGACTTTTAACTCACTGGTACTTTTCTTTTTTGATTGAGACTTATTGATTTTTAGCTATCTCTATAATTAAACCCAATAGCTTAGATGAGCAATCACAGCCTAAATATTTAGATTCGGCCGTCGGAATTTCTATTTTAATAATTTACTCTTTTTATTAGCTTTCTACTCTTTATTTTCAGCGTTCAAGCGATCACTTTATGTTTTCATACACCTCATATTTAAGTTCGTCTTTTAAGACGTGACGCTTACATCCGCAATCAGATTGTTTTTTAAAAGTTCGATATAAAAATCTTATTTGGACAATCAGAGAAAGTTGGAGCTCTAAAACTTCGATTCTATTGTCGAAAAAACTATAACTCCAATCTTTTAACCTTGTATAAGTCTCTTTATTACTTTGAAGACGCACTCAAATACAATTACTGAATTTACTAGTAAAATACCAGCTTTCTTTCGACATCGAAGATAGATTAGGATAAGAACTTTATCTCAACCACGACTCTAAATGTGTCTTTTGTCCATGGCAGTCTATTGTTCTCCTCTATGTCGCTCAGAAACTTCACACCATACGACAAGAAATTTTTGGGAATTCCATTTGGACATTCGACCAATTACAGAGAGTTTCCTCTGTGGTTATCTCCATTCAAAGATTTCAGGTCAAAGTTCTATTCGGAAAGAAGTTTGACCTGAAATGAAGATTTTCTTAATAATGAAGATTTTCTTAATAATGAAGATTTTCTTAATTCCGACTGTCCATATTAGATAGTTAGAATTAGATCTTGAATGAGATTATCTTGCATAATTAACTTTTGTATGGTATTTAACCATATAGTTAACCATTAATTTTTGTTCTAAATCTTGAAACTTATTCTGTAAACATTGAGGCTACAATTGTTGTTCTAATGACAACTTAAAAGCATTTACGTTCATAGTGAACTTTTTTACTTAAAAATTACATTACTAATTAACTTAGTAGTCAAACAATTAAGTACTAAGTTAATTAGCCAAATTACGGACAACATTTATCTCAATCATTAGCAGCCATAACGCCTACATCAGGAATTACAAAGCTTGTGCTTGGCTCATTTGAACCGCTGCATCTTACATCCACTTCATTTCAAACCGTTACGTCAAGCTCGAATTAGAAAATTTTGACTTCATACAGAGCTCTTAAAAAGAGTAAAAACTTTATTTATACTACCCCTAATAAAGTTAACCCCACAAAGGTGCTTTTTTTAAAAAAAAGCAATATAGCCATAGCTACACACAATATCTCGCTTATTAGTTTTTAACTTCACGAATTTTTAGCTTTGATAGTTTTTTATATCAAATTAATAACCTTTATGAGTCAAAACACAAGCATATAACATTGTTTTTAGCAAGATTTTTTTCAAAAAATTACTCATCATGAACAAAATATTAAGTATATCTACTCAAAAAATCAGAAAATTCGAATAACTTTCTTTCAAATTATTTGACGAATACTGTAAACAATCTGTAATAATCTAAGAGGGCAGTGTATTTTAAAGTCCCTATTCATTGGCAGAACTGTTCAAAATTAAAACAAAATCGTCAGTGATCACCCCATCAGCACAGTTAGAGGTAAGGCAATTTTGACGGCACGAGCTTATATTACTAGCAACAATCTGGGTTTTCTGGAGATGCATCTCTGGAAAATTTTCGTCCAGATCTCTACGTAAGTTATATTCGATATGGCTGATCAGTGCTAAGCTAATGAGTTTTTTCTAAACCAACCAATGGAGGTATATCCCATGCCCATTCGCCTATATGTCGGTAACTTACCCAAAGAACCTATCGAACGCCAAGCTTTGCAAGAAATGTTTGCTGATGCTGGTGAAATTATGTCTACGAAAGTAATTAAAGATCGCAAAACAGGAAAATGTAGAGGGTTTGCTTTTGTCACTGTAGCTACAGATGAGTTGGCCGATGCGTTTATTGAGAAATATAACGGTCAACCTTTCATGGACAGTTCTCTCAAGATTGAAAAAGCTTTACCGAGAGCTAAAAATACAGGCAAAGAAGAAAAACAAGAGGAAAAGTTGACTCCAACTTCAGCTCCGTCTCCGAAGTCATCATCGAAAAAAGGTGGTGCAAAAAAACGGTCTCGTACTCAAAGCAGTAGTAGTAGTAGTAGTAGTAGTAGTAGTAGTTCCTCTGGTGATGGCTTTCAACCTGATCCCCGTTGGGCTGATGAGTTAGCTAAGCTCAAGGAAATGTTAGCTACTTCATCTAATTAGAATAACGTTAGGGTAAAGGATGGGTTCATAAACAATGGTTGATTAAGTAATTACTCATCCTCTATTCTTGAGGTTGAAATCTAAAAACCCAGACAAATAGTCTGCTGTTAAGGAGTTTAGGCATGTCAATGACCAATGATCCTGTTGTGCTCATGAAACAAGAGGTGGGAAAGGCCGCCGTCGCCCGTGTTCAATCTGATTCCATTGTCGGCTTAGGCACAGGCTCAACAACAGCCTATGCCATTCAATACATTGGAGAACGCCTCAAATCAGGAGATTTAAAAAATATTGTTGGGGTGACGACTTCCTTTCAAGGAGAAGTCCTAGCCAGAAAATACAATATTCCCCTGACTACCCTTGATGTGATTGATCACATTGACATTGCAATTGATGGCGCCGATGAAGTTGATCCGCAGAAAAACTTAATTAAGGGAGGTGGTGCTGCTCACACCCAAGAAAAAATAGTAGACAGCTTAGCCAGATTTTTTATTGTAGTAGTTGATAGTAATAAACTAGTAGATAAATTGGGCTCAACTTGTCTATTACCTGTGGAAGTAATCCCCAAAGCGGTAACTCCTGTTATGCGTCAATTAGAACAATTGGGAGGAAAACCGGAACTACGAATGGGAGTCAGAAAAGCCGGACCTGTGGTTACAGATCAGGGAAATTTAGTTATTGATGTCAAATTTGAAGAGATTAACAATCCGGAGACCTTGGAAGTTACCATTAACAATATTCCAGGGGTACTAGAAAACGGTTTGTTTGTTGGGATAACTGATTTGGTCTTAGTAGGAGAAATTATCAACGGTAAGCCGATAGTACGAGAACTATAAACTATAGCTGCTTTTTTCTAATTAACATCAATCCCCCCGTTTTTCACAAACGAGGGGAGTTATGCTGCCAGGCTATTCTTTAGTTTGTGTTAAGACAATTTGAATAGAATTTATGTGTCATGGAGGAGCAACAGTAAAAATTGTGAAAAAATATTTATTCCCGATTTGAGGACATGAGCATGAAGATCGAAAGACTTCTAATTTAAATAATGACCTCGTACATCTTGATAGAAATAAAAATTATAAACATCAAATAATCCTGCAACTGTGCTGTAAGTGGTGCCTATCGTCAACATTCCTTGAATAGGATAGCCCTCATCAAAAACCGATCAAAACATCAGCAGTTCTGCTGTTTCTAGCTAACTGGGCTTAACAACTCAAGAAATATGACTAACAGCCAACAGTTATGCCAATTCTGCCCCTAATAATAACAGAGTGGTCATAAAGCTCAATAAGGCAGTTAATAAAAGTGAACGAAATAAGCTTAAACACAATGGTCATCTTCTGATAAACAAAACATATTTGCTTTTTTTTATAAAAAGACAAATTCTTTTATCTAGAACTTAATGCCAAAATTTTTTTAATTTTTTTTTAAAAAAATAGTGGATATCTATTTAAGTGATGAGCTCAAACCTGGGCTATGGTAGGTCAAATGACATTTACACAATCCAGGATAAAATTTATAGACGCTCATGGGACAACATCGACTTTATCTGAGTTATTTTAACTTTCTTGGAGATAGGGGAGCTTTTTTGTGGAGTATATACCGCCCCAGTTCTGTCTTCCCTATTGCTGTGAACTACTCTCTGTTCTCACCGTCAACACTTGAGGGGGAGTAGCATCAGGGGGATAGAGGAAATTTATCCTGACCAGTTTCCATAGTTGGGGAAGAATCGTTTGTTTGACAAGAGGTTTGCCAAATTCTCCTCTATGTTGAACGATATGAAAATAACGAGTTTGCCAAGTCTGTATTGGATCAAGATAACGGACGCTAATTGGCCCTCGAAAAAATACCTGTGGAGCAGGAGGAGAAAGGAAACTTAACCCTCCAATTAGTTTATCTTGTTTAACGGGAGTTTGTAATGTAACTGTAACTGTTTGAGGTTCTAAGGTGGGGTTATATAACGGTAGTGTTAGGCTGTACTGTATTCCATAGTTACCATGAGCTTGATAAGCGGTGTCGGGATAACGGACTAACATAGGCGCACTTTGTACTTGCTTGGTACCTAGAGTTCCTCCTTGTAAGGAGCTTAATGGGTAGGAGATAGCTGAACCTTTAGGAGGAATTGCCAACCAATTTCCTCGATTTGTTAGTCTTCCTTGCCAGATAGAGCCTTGAGAGACACCTGCCACTCGACCATAAATAATGGGTTCAGTCCCAGGGGGAGTAGGAGGGCGGTCACGGGGAGTCACTAAATTTCCATTTTGTAGAACTGTTTTCCATTCTTGTAGAGTAGGTGGTCGTTCTTTTCCGTTTTCATCAAGAGGAGCAAATTTCGCTAAACTCGCCACATAGACATTACCATTAGTCTCAAGACGAACATAAGTAGATCGTCCGTTTAAAGGAGGATCGAGATCTTTCACGGGAATAGGTAAATTCACTAATATTCGACTTTTCTTTCCATGAATGATCAAATAAGGAGGAAAAATGTCCTGGCGGTGACGGCGTAGAATATCTCCCATTACACGACTTCCAGGCCCAGCATACAAAATTCCCAGGGAATCTTCGACCTGGGACGGTAATTTAATAAATGGAGCATCGGGTTGACTAAGATAACTAGCTCCGTGGATAATTTTTAAGTTAACTTGAGTTTGGCGAGGATTATAGAGTAATATACCTAAATATAGGGTACTTAAATTATCGAAACTCTGGGCTTTTGCTACATGATGGACAAAAATATCGAATTTTCCAGGAAATGGAAAATTTAAATGGGCATTTTTATAGACTTTCCCTTGAGGAGGAAAGGTAGACAGCAAAATTCCTTCATTTATAACTAATTCAGGACTATTACTATTAAAAACCGGAATCGAATTTAGCTTTCCTGGTAAAGGATAAACCTGGTGGGATTGAACAATTTCTTGAGAAGGCTGAGAGGAAATCAGAAGAGTTTGGGCAAAGATAATAAAGGGAATTACCATGTTTATTCATCTAAACTTTTTACGTCATCTTTTGAAGCAAGTGAGGGATTAATAATAAATATTGTCTAACTGATGATTAAATTTTTGAGTTTAGCAGGACATCGTCCTAAATAAAATTATAACAATGCTTGAAATTTTAATAAAGTTTTAATAGTAATTCTTTAATTAGGGAATTTTACAGTTGGGTGGGATTATCAGCGTGAGATCGATTTAATGTCATCTTCTTTCTCCTTATAGTTATCAGTTAAGTTAATTTTAGATTAGGGTAGTATTGTCTTGATAACTGTTTATGGACCACTGATGGTTAAGTATTTCCAGTAGACTCAACTCATTAATATACAACTGATGGCTCCAGCAACTAGTGTCGCGACAAGGACACTTTTAGTCAGTACATTAATCTCTGAAATTCCTAATAAGTTTAAAACTATAACTCTAACCAGACTGATATACTTCCCTCTAGGAAATGACTCACGTTAGTTACCAATAAAGTTTTCTATCAACCTATATCTAACTACATCTGAGAGTCCAATGTATAACTCTATCACATAGGGTTAACTAAGGTTCTATCTCAAGAAAAATAATGATTTCTCCGACTCTTTTCTATAATTTATCGCGAACAATAGTTCAAGAATTAGGCTTAAAGTTAAATATTCAGTTCAGTATGCCTAAAACTCTTGGTTGATGTTGCCCTGAATTTAAAAACAGTTCCTAAACTAAATTACCTGTCAAGCTAAACGCACGAACTTCAGTGATTTTTACTTCAACAATTTGCCCTTTTAATTGATTAATATCACCTCTGAAAAAGGTCAAACGATTGCCCTGAGTTCGTCCCATCACTTGGGTTTTATCTTGTGGGTTTTGACCTTCTACTAATACCTTTTCTATACGGCCTAAATACCTTTGTGATCTTTCGGCAGCTTTTTGTGCTACCAAATGATTGAGACGTTGTAGGCGATCACTCTTAACATCTTCACTTAATTGATTCTCCCACAAGGCTGCAGATGTTCCGGGACGGGGGGAATAAGCTGCCGTGTTAAGTTGATCAAATCCAACATCAGCGACCAATTTTAAGGTTTTTTCAAATTGTTTTTCTGTTTCCCCAGGAAACCCTACAATAGCATCAGCACTAATGGAAGCGTCAGGCATAAGGTCCCTAATTTTAGAAATAATTCGGCGATATTTCTCCTGGGTATAGCCCCGTTTCATGGCTTTAAGTATTTCATTATCTCCTGACTGAAAGGGAATATGGAAGTGTTCGCATACTTTAGATAATTTCTGACAAGCAACTATTAAACGTTCGGTAAAATAACGAGGGTGACTTGTGGCGAAACGAATGCGCTCAATTCCAGGGATATCATGAATAGTGTAAAGTAAATCTGTTAGGGTGTGTAGATGTCTACCTGTTTGTGTCACTCCCGGTAAATCTCGTCCATAGGCATCAATATTTTGTCCTAAGAGGGTAATTTCTTTGTATCCTTGTTCTCCTAAGACTTTTATCTCTTTTAAAATCTCTTCTGAAGTTCTCGACTGTTCCACACCACGTACATTAGGAACCACACAATAAGTACAACGTTCATTACAGCCATAGATAACATTAACCCAAGCAGTAATCGTACTTTCTCGACGGGGTTTTGTGATGTCTTCAACAATATGGATGGACTCAGTTGCGATTACTTGATTCCCATCGGAGACCTGTTGTAGTAAATCTTCTAGACGGTTAGCGTGTTGGGGTCCCATAACTAAGTCTAATTCAGGAATCCGACGCAAGATTTTCTGCCCTTCTTGTTGTGCAACACAACCAGCCACTACTAAGGTTAAATTGGGGTTTTGGTGTTTTCGTTTGGCTTGTCTTCCTAAATACGAATAGACTTTTTGTTCGGCATTATCCCGAATAGTACAAGTGTTGTAGAGAATTAAATCAGCATTATTAGGATTTTCTGACCAAATAAACCCCATATCTTCGAGAATACCTGCCATGTGTTCCGAGTCAGCTTTGTTCATCTGACAGCCAAAAGTAGTTATGTGGTAGTAACGTTGGGAAGAAGCCATAGTGCAGATTGCAGACTAGATATTTTCTAGAAGAGTCTAGTCCTCCATTATAAGCTGTTCACCATCCACATGACTTGTCCTAGAAACTAAAACGGATAAAAACAACTCAAATCAAACAGCAAAACAACCAGGCTTCAAATTAACTTTCAGTGAAGAATATCAACAACTAAAATGGGAAAGATCGCAAGTAATGTAATTTTCTTAGAAAGAATCATTCTTGATATTCGTCCAGTATTTCATAAGCTTATGGACATTTTTAGGATCGGGGGTCTTAATGGCCTTGCAATTTGAGCAGGACAAGCATTATTTTCGAGATTAACTAGTCGGGTTAAGGGATTGTCTTAATTATGGAGATTATAATTTACTGATACATCGGTAATGGGGAGAAATTTAAGCTGTTTGCCATCTAAGTAGCTAGTTGTGAGTGTCCCTGGAAAAGAGAGGAATTGCTTACAAGTAAAAGTAGAGAGTAGCATAAGAGCTTACTCTCTAGCAGATTAACCGAATCAAATAGGAAAGAAAGAATTACATAATTGAAATGTCCTTTCCCTAAAATCTGAAATTATTCCACAACAGGAGGTAATTCCTCAACAGCAAGTTCAGGACCACCAATCCCTTCGGCAATACCGCCAGAAACACCAATTTTAAATTGGGTTAGGGTTGTAGCTGCTTGCTGTGCGTTCTCAGGCTTGAGGGTGAAGATTACGTTTCTAGTGGACGCATTTTCGGGATCATGAGAAAGGAAGATTACCCGTTCTCCATTAACTTTTCCCACTAAGCTAGATTCGCTAAGTTGTGCTACCTGTTCGGGGGTAACTAAACCAAAGGCGTAGGAAAGATTGGTTAAGCGAGCACTAACGGTTTGACAACGACTTTCTGGAATATAAGCTCCATCAGGGTGGCTGGAAGGCAGGGTTGCTGTCCACACCATCATGGGCTGACCATCCAGACCATACTCAGCAGAAACATCTTCCGTGGTATAAACAGGGTAGTGATCAGGATCCATTGTTTCCCGTACTGCTTTTTCCACAGTTACATAGCTTCCATCCCCTTGAGCTTGACAGGTAAAAACAACCTTTTCTTGAACATGGGGAATCACTGCGCGGTTACTGTCCCAATCTACACTAGAAGGAAATCCTTCTGAGACCATGTTGTACTGGGGATATTTAGGATGAGCTTGAGCTCCAGAAATTGTGCTTAGTAAACCAAGGGTGGCTAATGCACTTGCCGCAACAACTTTAACTGAATTGTTAACCATTTTGACCTCCAAAGAGTGTAAGAAGCAGTGATTAATAGCTACTGCTATATTTTTATAGAACTTCCCGTTAGCTAAAAGGCTTCAGGATAGTTCCACTTCCTCACCTCACACATGACATCGTACAGGTCGTTAATCGTCACGCCTTAACCTACGCGCCTTGTCTACAACAATAAACATTCTAGCCTTATCATTATGTTCAAAACTTACAATCATAGCATTATTTTACAATTGATTTAAGAAACTAAGATTTTCCTTCTTAAATCAATTCCCATAACTAAAAATAGTTCAAGACCGAATGCTAGTACACAGAAAAGAGATCACTTTAAAAATTAATATTGGTTTTATAATTTAAGAGGATAAAAATAAAATTTAGGAGTTAAATTGAGTTAGGATTGGCAAAAAGATCTTATGAAAACTGGAACTGAGCAACTAGCTGTTTATCAAGGACAATTTGGGGAGTTTATTATTACTCCAAATGATCGCACAGAGGTCATCATCTATCGTTTGGGGTTATGTTTAGCGGCCTTCAATTTTGCGATTGCCACCCTGTTAGTGTTAATCGTTGGAGAACAACCCTGGGTACTAAACTTACTGAGCCTATTATTTGTGATGTTTTCAGTGGGATTAGGGATTAGTCTAGCAACTATTCACATTTATCTCCGCCCTCTCCATCGACTATTACAGGTATTTTGGATGATTGGGACAATCACAGCATTAATCATCGCCTGGCGAAGTTCTGATCCTCTAGCATTATTTGTCTATAATCATCCTTCAACTTTATTTGGGATTGGTTTTACTTTTGCCGCTTTAACAGGCATCTTCTTTAAAGAAGCCTTTTGTTTTAATCGTTTAGAAACTAAATTTCTGACTCTTTTAGTTCCCAGTCTCTTGTTAGGTCATTTAACGGGGATTCTACCGGTTAGGATAAAAGCAGTATTTTTAGCAAGTTGGGGATTGTTATTTATTATTTTTGGTTTTCGCAAGGCAATTCAAGCTATTCCCCCCGATATTGGTGATAAATCCGTATTCACTTATCTTGAACAACAACGTTCTATATCATCATCTTCGTAGTGAATGGGTAAGGGATGAAGTCGACCTTTTAATCCTTTAAATTTTCCTATCTTTCAACAACTATTCAGTATAGTTTCATATACATACAAAACACTTCAGTGAACTTTAACTTTTTAAGGCTGATGTTTGGTTCTGTTGCCAATAAAGTTTGGATTTCCTCAAAATAATTTCTGTAATCAATTCTATCGTTAAAGTCAACCAAACTTACCTCTCAGCTATGGGGGTTAAATACTGGTTATCTTAGTTCAATTTAAAGATGATTACGAAGGCCACTCTTTATTCCTATCATAATTTATCCTTGACACAGTTGCCCTGCCGATACCAACAAAACATTAAAGATATATAGCCTAATCTTGTATATTTTATATACTGCAATCAACCTTAAAGCAAAATGCTAAGCCTGTATTTCAAACACTAAGTTAGGGGTAAAAATAGATAATTCGTTTAAAGTTTTTTAAGTTTATATTCAAGACTAAGGCTCAGGAGCACTTCAAGGCTTTAAATCATGGGACCACTAGTTACAAAAAAAGTGGTAGTAATTTTATACTACCATAACAAAATCTTAAATTTGAGTTTCCAGGACTAGGGTGCAAACGTATCATAAAAAACTAACAACAGTGACTTCTCAGACCATGGCAGTCCCAACTTTACATCCTTCTTTAGGAAGGATCGAAATGAGAGGTATTCTAAATGACAAAGGTGAGTGTAACAAATTACCTTTGACATTGCGGGCAGAAATGAGTAGAACGTCCCCCTAATTTTACACGTTCAATGGTTATTCCACAAACTCGACAGGGTTCCCCCGTGCGACCATAGACCCAGGCAATCTTTCCATAATTACCATTGATGCCTGTCACTCCTCGAAAATTACGAAAGGTCGTTCCTCTTTTTTCAATAGCCTCTTTCAACACTTCAACAATTGATATTCTTAACCTTTGGAGTTGTTTACAGTTTAAATTTTTAGCTATTGTAGTTGGTCGAATGCCACTTTTAAATAATGCCTCATCTACATAAATATTTCCTAATCCTGCCAGAGTACCTTGATCTAATAACAGGGCTTTAATATTGCGTTTACTAATTCTTGATTTTTCAGTCAAATAACCTAAAGAGAATTCCTCGGAAAAAGGTTCAGGACCCAATTTTTTTAACCCTGTAATAATTATTTCTGGGTTTTGGTTTGGAGGAACCAACCATAGTCTACCAAAAGTGCGAATATCAACAAAACGTAACTCTTGACCACTACCACAAAATAAACGTAAACGCGTATGGTTTTGTAGGGGTTCAAGTTCGTTCAACCATAACAACTGACCAGTCATTCGTAAATGAAAACCTAAAAATCCTCCATTTTTACCCGACTCTTTTCTCAATTTTCCTAATAAATACTTTCCGCGTCGCTCCCATCCATTGACGGTGACATTGACGATATTAGTCAAAAATTCCGTAACCGATAAAGGATAAGCAAGAGTACGATTTAGTAATATTTCGCCACCCTGTATTGTTGTCCCTAAAGTTAACCGATTAAGATCTTGACAAACAGTTTCTACTTCAGGAAGTTCTGGCACAATTTTATCCTAAAAATTATGGTTGACAACAACAGTCTAGCCTAAGTACTCTTATTTAAGAGTGCTTACTTCGTGTTTTCTACTCTCCTAGGTTCAGATGCTAATCAGTTCAGTTATAACATCAACCTTGTGTCAAGAAATTCTTACTTAGCGGATGCCAAAGAATACGATGTCTAATTCATTTTCAGCAAAGTTGTTGATGTCAATGTCACGTAAGATTGCCGCTAAAGCTATTAGAATCAACCTTATAAAAGCTGACGATGACAGGATAGATGATTCCAGATTTATCAACACTAGTAACAGTTCCTATATCTTCTGAGATTGCCTAAACCTCCTAAATACTATTGGATAGTAACTATTAAATAGTAAAATCTTGATGGCTAAAATTTTGAGTTTTGTTGTAAATTTGACCATATTACCTCGATAAAATAAATTAAATAGAGGTAGTGACGCACTTTTGGGCTGATAGTTCTAAGTTAGAAGCTAATTGTGTAGCTGAAGTGGTAGTCACCACTAACTCAATAAATCGTTCAAGTTGTAAGTTCAGTAACTTTTGGGTTCTTAACAGATAAAAAGCTAAATTTATCGATATTTCACTTAAGACCCAGATAATAGATGAAATGTTCTAGGGATAGACTAAACGCACCAAGGATAGTTTTTTTTCTCTGTAATGGACCCTAATTGTTTAAGTGAGTTACTATTTCTATATCAGTTGAGATGAATAGCAGTTCAAATTCAGAAGATGATAAATAGTGGACTTAATAAGGGTGTTCATAAGGTAAAGATAGACTAGTTAGAAATAATTAACAGTCAACTTGATTCGGCTTATAGTTGAGAAGTATACGGTGAATTTTTCACTACTATAATTATTTTTTTACTCATCAAATTTTCTCTATCTCCTTACCTCTAAAAGTTTGCTATAAAAAATACTTATCAAGAAAAAACAATTTTATGCTGAAGGAGTTAATTGAAAGACTGGGCAACTATAGCGTAATGCCAGCAGTTAAGAACAACCTGAACTGGTTATGGTGATTCCAAAAATCCCTCACCTCTAGTGAAGGTAATGTCAAAACCGGTCCCCTTCCATGATATCATTGCTGACGGTTCGCTATTGGCTTCATAGATTGATTCTAATAGCTTCATTTGCCTAAAACTATGCCCGTGATTGATCGTCAAACCCCGACGGCTGAAACCGTTTTACCCCCAGTTGATCCCATGAAAGATTACCATCAATTGCAACGCACTTTGTTGTTATTGAGTGTGTCTATGACGGGGATTATTTTTATCTGTGTCTGGACTGCTTATTCCCTAAATACGGCTCTTAATTACTTAATAGGAGCTTTTGTCGGCATTGTTTATTTAAAACTATTAGCCGGGGATGTAGCACAACTTGGTTTAGTCAACAGACGGATGGGAACTAGAGGAATGGGATTATTTGTGATTTTAATCGTTGTGGCTAGTCAATGGCAGAGAATGCACATCCTCCCAACTTTTCTGGGATTTCTGACTTATAAAGCTGCCATAATCGCCTATATGCTCAAAAGTGTTTTAACACCGGAATCTGAGCCAAGGTCTTAGGGCATCGAGGAAATTAACCATTCTCGTATTTTGATTAAGTAAATAAATCTCACCGAATGACAATGTTAGATGGTTTGGGTTTTGTACAAACATTTTCTCTTGCTTCATTAGAAGTCGGTCAGCATTGGTACTGGGAAATTGGTAACTATCGGGTTCATGGACAAGTATTCATGACCTCTTGGTTCGTAATTGGCCTCTTGGTGATCGCATCCTTAGCCGCCACTCAGAATGTGCAACGCATCCCCAGTGGAATGCAAAATTTCATGGAGTATGTCCTAGAGTTTTTGCGAGACTTGGCTAAAAATCAATTGGGAGAGAAAGAATATCGGCCTTGGTTGCCCTTCATTGGGACCTTGTTTCTATTTATCTTTGTCTCCAACTGGTCAGGTGCGTTAATTCCTTGGGCGGTCATTGAACTACCAGAAGGAGAATTAGCTGCTCCTACCAACGACATCAATACCACTGTTGCCTTAGCATTACTAACTTCTCTAGCGTACTTCTACGCTGGTCTAAGCAAGAAAGGACTGAGCTATTTTTCTCACTATGTAGAACCAATTCCTGTTCTCTTACCAATTAAGATCCTAGAAGATTTTACCAAGCCTTTATCCCTAAGTTTCCGTTTGTTTGGAAACATCCTCGCTGATGAATTAGTGGTGGCGGTATTGGTCTTCTTAGTGCCTTTGTTCATTCCCTTACCTATTATGGCCTTGGGATTATTCACCAGTGCGATCCAAGCCTTAGTATTTGCCACCTTAGCGGGGGCTTATATTCATGAGGCGATCGAATCTGAAGAAGGACATTAACCCTCATAAGGGATTAATGCAATAATCGAGCGTCGTAAATTGAATATGATCTGTTATTGAAATATGCCCAAAACATAGGACAATATCAGATGGGTTCATTTTCACAATTCAACATCGAGAATTGCTGAACTCTTCAAGCACATAGGGGTTGACTAGTGGGACTTTTTTCCTCGAGAATCAAAGAGCATTCCGCCGCCGTACGACGATGGAGCCGGCTCTAACCTTCGGTCAATAACTATTCATTGCTTGGGAACATCACCCTACGTAGTTGTTAATCTAAACAACTCACTCCGAAATTTGTACTGTCAATAAAAAAGGAAGAATCACAATGAATCCAACTATTGCTGCTGCTTCAGTTATTGCTGCCGCCCTCGCTGTCGGTTTAGCGGCTATCGGACCTGGTTTTGGACAAGGTAATGCTTCTGGAGAAGCAGTTGCTGGAATTGCCCGTCAACCAGAAGCAGAAGGCAAAATCCGGGGTACTTTACTTTTAAGTTTAGCGTTCATGGAATCTTTAACCATCTACGGTCTAGTTATTGCACTAGTTTTACTTTTCGCTAACCCCTTTGCATAAGCGGTTTTGAAACAGTAGAGACGCGCGTTGTGTGAAGGCAAAAAGCGAAAAGAGACGATACAAGCCTTACTGCTTTTACTAATGTCAACTCAGACAACATCGGGTGTGGTAAATCAAAAAGAGTTTGTATTAACTTGGCCACTTGTGACTTCAATCATTGTCTCGTCTCTACTGATTTCTCTACCATACCAACCAAAGATACGTTAGCTGCTTGGATCTTTTTTGTTTTGACTGAAACATCAATGGGAACCGTAAAAAATGTTTGATTTTGATGCAACTATGCCTTTAATGGCTTTGCAATTTGTTCTCTTAGCAGTTCTCCTCAATGGTATTTTTTACAAACCTTTGAATAAGGCATTAGACGAGCGAGCAGATTATATTCGTCAGAAAGAGACTGATGAAAAAAAGCGTCTAGCTAAAGCTAAGGAATTGGCCCTAGAATATGAAGCGCAGCTTGCTGATGCGCGTAAGCGGTCTCAAGAAGTAATCGCGCAAGCTCAAGCTGAAGCACAAAAAATTGCAGCTAAAGCTTTAGCTAAAGCTCAACGAGAAGCCCAAGAGGAAAAAGAGAAAGTCGCTCAAGAAATCACCCGACAACGTCAAGAAGCACTGGGTGTTCTAGAACAACAGGTTGATATTTTAAGCCATCAAATTCTAGAGAAACTTCTAGGGCCTGAATTTGTAAATTAAATCTACCATCGATTGAGTTTTCACTAGCAAAATACGTATGCTCGATTCTTTTTTTATATTAGCTACAGAAGCCCATGAGGCCAGTAAAGGCGGGTTCGGCTTAGATTTTAACCTTCTAGAAACGAACTTTCTTAACCTTGCTATTCTCATTGGGTTGTTGGTATTCTACGGCAGCAAAGTTTTGGGGAAAATCCTAAATGAGCGGCGATTGCAGATTGCTAATGCTATTCAAGAAGCTGAGGAACGCCAACGCAAAGCAGCCACTGCTTTGGGAGAGGAACAGCAAAAATTAACACAAGCTCAAGCTGAAGCTGAACGAATCTGTCAAAGAGCTAAAGACAGAGCTGCCACTCTGGTCAACGAAATTGCTGAAAAAAGTAGGCAAGATGTGGAACGTCTGAAAGAAACAGCGGCAGCTGATCTTAGTAATGAACAAGAACGAGTCATTGCTCAATTGAAAAAGCAAATTGCTCAAATGGCCATCAATCAAGCGGAAAGGCAACTCAAAGAACAGGTCAATGAGGATATGCAATACCTCCTAATTGACCGTAGTATCGCTCAATTAGGAGGTTAATTAATGAAAGGTTCCCTCATCAGTACTGCGATTGCTGAACCTTACGCTCAGGCGTTAATGTCAGTGGCTTTGAGCGACAATCTCGCCGATGCATTTGGGGAAGAATGCCGGTCTTTAGTTGCTTTATTAGAAGAGTCCCCTGATTTGGAAGAATTTATTGCCTCTCCAGTGATCAAAGAAACGGATAAAAAAACTGTTTTGAGACAGATCATGGGAGAAGGGGCTAATCTTTATCTACTCAACTTTATTATGTTGTTGGTAGATAAACGGCGGATTATCTTCCTTAAAAAAATTTGCCAGCAATATCTTACCCTATTGCGGAAATTGACCAATACCGTTTTAGCCGAAGTTACATCAGCCAAAGCATTGAGCAACGAACAAAGTGAGTCTGTAGCCAACAAAATTAGAGAACTTACTGGTGCGCAAGGCGTGGAAATTAAAACGAGAATTGATCCTGACTTAATTGGGGGTGTCACTATTAAAGTAGGGTCTCAAGTCTTCGATGCCAGCCTTCGGGGACAACTACGCCGTGTCAGTCTTAGCTTAGGCGGTATCGCTTAGTCCATTTCATTTGTGTTTCATTGTATCCATTCGACTTCTAGAACAATTTAACTATGGTTAGCATCAGACCCGACGAAATTAGCAGCATTATTCGCCAGCAAATTGAATCCTACGATCAAACTGTAACGGTTTCTAACGTGGGAACAGTGCTTCAAGTAGGAGATGGAACTGCCCGTATTTATGGCTTAGAACAAGCCATGGCTGGAGAACTTCTTGAATTTGAAGATGGAACTATCGGAATCGCTCTCAACCTTGAAGAAGATAATGTTGGGGCCGTCTTAATGGGAACCGGTCTTGATATCCAAGAAGGGAGTACCGTTAAAGCTACCGGAAAAATTGCCCAAGTTCCCGTAGGGGAAGCAATGATAGGACGGGTAGTTGATTCCCTAGGTCGTCCTATTGATGGTAAAGGGGACATCAATACTTCGGAAACTGGTTTAATCGAATCAATGGCCCCGGGGATTGTTGCTCGTAAATCTGTTTGTGAACCTATGCAAACAGGGATTACAGCGATTGATGCGATGATTCCTGTGGGACGGGGACAACGGGAATTAATTATCGGTGATCGCAAAACGGGAAAAACGGCAATTGCGATTGATACCATCATTAATCAGAAGTCCGAGGACGTAATCTGTGTCTATGTAGCGATTGGACAAAAAGCGTCTACTGTCGCCCAGGTTATAAGAACCCTCGAAGACAATGGTGCGATGGACTATACTATCGTCGTTGCCGCTAACGCAAATGCTCCAGCCACATTACAGTATCTTGCTCCCTATACAGGAGCCACCCTCGCTGAATACTTTATGTATAAGGGTAAGGCTACCCTTATCATTTACGATGACCTCTCCAAACAAGCTCAAGCTTACCGTCAGTTATCTTTGTTACTAAAACGTCCTCCTGGTCGGGAAGCTTATCCTGGAGATGTGTTCTATATTCACTCTCGCTTATTAGAACGCGCTGCAAAACTTAGCGATAAGCTCGGTGGGGGTAGTATGACAGCGTTACCCGTGATTGAAACCCAAGCAGGTGACGTTTCTGCTTACATTCCTACCAACGTAATTTCCATTACTGACGGACAGATTTTCCTTTCTAGTGACTTGTTTAACGCAGGTTTCCGTCCAGCTATCAACGCAGGTATTTCGGTAAGTAGGGTGGGATCTGCGGCTCAGACTAAGGCCATGAAGAAGGTTGCTGGTAAATTGAAGCTAGAATTAGCACAATTTGCCGAATTGGAAGCGTTCTCCCAGTTTGCCTCTGACTTAGATGCCGCTACTCAGGCTCAACTATCACGGGGTCAACGGTTACGTCAAGTATTGAAGCAACCTGAAAATTCCCCCTTAGCAGTGTGGGAACAGGTAGCAATTTCCTATGCAGGGTTAAATGGCTATCTTGATGAAGTTGCTGTGGAAAAGGTGACTAAATTTACCACGGGACTACGGAACTATATCAACACCAGTAAAGCCAAATTTACTGAGATCATTGGAGCTGAGAAACAACTTACCGATGAAGCAGAAAGCCTCCTCAAAGAAGCTATTGAGGAATATAAACAGGCCTTTGCAGCGTAATTTACCATAAGTTAGTGGTTAGTCATTTCCTGACAAACTAGAAGGAAGGCTAACCACCCACGACCCCTTATGAATAATTGATCCAAAAAAAAATATGCCTAACCTCAAAGCTATCCGTGATCGGATTGAATCCGTCAAAAATACAAAAAAGATTACCGAGGCCATGCGTCTGGTAGCCGCTGCTAAGGTTCGCCGCGCTCAAGAACAGGTAATGTCTACTCGTCCCTTTGCTGATAATTTAGCCAATGTTCTTTATAATTTGCTTAACCGTCTTAAGTATGGGGATGTAAGTTTACCCCTATTGCAACAAAGACAGGTCAAAACTGTAGCTATGGTTGTTGTTTCAGGTGATCGGGGGTTATGTGGTGGCTATAACTCTTATCTGATTCGTCGTGCGGAACAACGCCAAAAAGAATTAGAAGCTCAAGGACTTGATTATTGTTTCATCACCATTGGACGTAAAGCAACTCAATATTTTTCTCGTCGCGGGGCTCCCATTGTAAGCAAGTATACGGGATTAAATCAAATTCCCACTGCCGATGAAACTGGATCTATTGCTGACGAGTTACTATCTCTGTTTTTATCAGAAACGGTTGACCGAGTGGAGTTAATTTATACTCGTTTTGTCTCTTTGATCAGTTCTCGCCCCGTGATTCAAACCTTGTTACCTTTGACTCTTCAGGGATTGGAAGTTGAAGATGACGAAATATTCCGCTTGATTACCCGTGAAGGGAGATTAAGCATAGAAAGGGAAACTATTGTTCAAGAGCACGAAAACTTCCCTCAAGATATGATCTTTGAACAGGATCCCCTGCAAATTCTTGATTCTTTATTACCTCTGTACATCAACAACCAATTACTCAGGGGATTGCAAGAAGCATCAGCGAGTGAATTAGCAGCTAGGATGACGGCGATGAGTAATGCGAGCGAAAATGCTGGCCAGTTAATCGGCAGCCTCACTTTATCTTACAACAAAGCGCGTCAAGCAGCAATTACTCAACAGCTCATGGAAGTGGTTGCCGGTGCTAATGCTTTGTAGGAATTAATTATCAGAACAGTTCAATAATCTTTCGGGCGTTTAGAAATTTTTCTAGACGCTCGTTCTTTAAATATAAGAGAAAACACCTTTGATATCCTATCTATCTTAGTGCTAAGTAGTATCGGTTATATAGGTTGACAATAATATATAGGAAATATCACTATAGAATTGACCTCGATACTGAGCCAAAGCAAGTACTAGCTAAAACCTTTGGATGCTAAGTAATGTTTCTTCTGAGTGCTTATCGATAACAAGTTGTGGCTTTAAGTCTATTGTGGTCCGCCCAATATGTCTTTAACAAAAGAGAAAAATGAATACAGTAAAAAGAGCTATTTTGCAAGCACAAAAAAGGTAATACTCGTTAAAAGCTAGAAAGAAACCTAGTTGCTAAAGTCCATTCCGCAATTTCTAGATGTAAAGTAGATTTTCTGCGCAAGCTATCCCGTTGTATAGTAAATAAAAACTCAGTGATTGCTGTAGAAAAAACGACGTAAAAGACATTAAAAGAAACTAAAACTAATTTAACACTATTAGTGATAGTAGTTGAGTAACGTTCGCTGCCATACTTAAAATATGAAATAAAAGACTTACATTGAAATTGATAGATTCTTCCCCAGTTATAAGACCTAAAACAGCTGTATAAATTAAGTAGATAGATTACCTCTTCATCTTGAGAATCAGACTTGCGAATGTGACTGAACTAATAATAATTAGTGACATCAACACATTAAATAAATGCAAAGAACTAAGTCGGATAGACACTCTCGTCAGGGACTAGCGACACTTAATTTTGGAAGTTTAATACGGCTAGGGATAATATTCATCACTTCTTACCTGCAACTCCCAACAAATTCAGAAGTCTCAAATATAATCTTGGATTTGGGTAAGGGAATTCACGTCACAATATACAATATAAGATAAGGGAATAGTTCTAAGAGAAAAACAATTATGACTGTAGTAAATTCAGAAATTGACATTGCCAGTTATATTGACCATAGTTTACTTAGTCCTACAGCGATTGCGCAAGAAGTAGAACAGTATTGTCAACAGGCTAATCAATTTGGCTTTCCCACTGTTTGTGTATATCCCTCGATGGTACGTAAAGCGACCGAATTACTTCAAGGTAAGCAATCCCAAGTTTGTACAGTGATTGGCTTTCCCACAGGGGCAACCACCTCAGCTGTTAAGCTTTATGAGGCCAAAGAGGCAGTAGACAATGGAGCAACGGAGCTCGATGTGGTAATCAATTTGGGATGGTTAAAAACTGGACTTTCTGACAAAATTTATCAGGAAATTGCCGAAATTTGTGCAGAAACAAAACAAACGGTTAAAGTTATTCTCGAAACTAATTTGTTAACGGATACAGAAAAACGACTCGCTGCCGAAATTTGTATGGATGGAGGGGCAACTTATTTAAAAACTAGTACCGGATGGTTTGGAGGCGCAACAGTCGCCGATGTAAGTTATCTTAACCAACTGGCTAAGGGACGAGTAGGTATTAAAGCTTCTGGGGGGATTCGGACTC
Organism: cyanobacterium endosymbiont of Epithemia clementina EcSB; assembly: GCF_029919255.1. Taxonomy (GTDB): domain Bacteria; phylum Cyanobacteriota; class Cyanobacteriia; order Cyanobacteriales; family Microcystaceae; genus Rippkaea. The sequence goes on from NZ_CP123991.1 coordinate 690,812, forward strand.
TGGAACAAGCTTTAGCCCTAATCGAAGCAGGGGCAACTCGTTTGGGAACTTCTCATGGAGTCGACTTAGTGAAACAACAACGTGGACTAGTCCAAAACATTTAGGGGATTTTGACACAATCTAATGAGTCGAATTTATAAAACTACAGGGATTATTTTAAAACGAACACCTTTTGGGGAGGCTGATCGTTTAGTAAAAATTCTTTCACCAGAATTTGGTTTAATTGGGGCAGTGGTTCCAGGGGCGAGGAAATATACATCAAGACTAAGCGGACGTAGTGAATTATTTGTAGTTAATGATTTGTTAATAGTTAAGGGGCGATCACTTGATCGAATCATCCAAGCCGACACCTTAAAATCTTACCCCAGATTGAGTGGAGATTTAGGTAAAATGGCTGCTAGTCAGTATTTAGCTGAATTGGTGTTATCTATAGCTTTATATGAACAACCTCAACGAGAACTTTACGAACTCCTCAACGAACATTTACACCGCCTCGAAGAAATCTCATCTGGTCAAAGTTTACATAGTCATTTAGCCCAAGGGGTGTTTCATATCTTGGTGATCGCGGGAATTAGTCCTCAAGTTCACACTTGTTGTTTGACTAGTGAAACTTTGTCAGCCAACTTTAATAATCCTCATTGGCGAGTAGGGTTTAGTTTTGAAGAAGGAGGTTTGATCAAATTGGCAATTCCCGAATCTTCTTTATCAACTCAACAAGAATTCCCTAAAATTACCCGGTCTTTAATTAATCAACAACTAAATGCCGTAGAATTAAGTCTTTTGCAACGATTAGGCCATCCTTATCTCCCGCAACCACGAAAAATATTACCTCCAGAGTATCTCAATGATTTCCTATCCCTAGCTTGGGTTCACATTGAACATCTGTTACGTAATTATGCTCAATATCACTTAGGGAAATCTTTTCGTTCAGCCGATCTCATCGATCCTTTATCTCCGTTAGAGTTTTAAGGTTTAATGGAATTGTGTGATTAACTACAAAAATAATTGCTATCCTCACAATCAAGCCAAGTAAAACCCCTATTTCTAAGCCTTAACCTATGCCATTTTCTCTCCCCAAGATTCCCCACCTAACTCTATGGATCGCCAATCTGCCCCCTCTAAGCCACCAATAAGTCAGGGATTTGTCCCTATTCTGCAGAACCAGCGTTTTTTAACGCTTTGGGTTGGACAAATTTTCTCTCAATTAGCTGACAAAGTTTATCTGGTCTTGATGATTTCCTTAATTGCTGGTCACTTTCAAGGAGACAATCAACCTATTAGTGGTTGGGTATCGGCGATTATGATTGCTTTTACTATTCCGGCGGTTTTGTTCGGTTCCTTGGCTGGGGTTTATGTAGATCGGTGGTCAAAAAAAGGGGTGTTAGTTATCTCTAATTTTGTACGAGGAGCATTAGTTTTTGTCATTTCTCCCCTAATCTGGTTATCCCAAGATCAAACCTTAGCGTTACCTGTTTCTTGGCTTCCTCTCTGGTTACGACAGTGGCAATTCCAAGTTCAAGATAACTTTTTTGTTCCTTTGGGATTTTTCTTCATACTAACGTTAACCTTTGTAGATTCAACTATTACTCAATTTTTTGCCCCAGCAGAACAAGTTACTATTCCCTTGATTGTTGAACGCCGTCATCTGCTTTCGGCTAATTCCCTCTTCACTACTACCATGATGGCTATGACTATTATCGGGTTTGCCATTGGAGATCCTTTATTAGAATTGGCTGCAACGTTAGCTAAGTTCGTGGGATTGTCTTGGGAATTCGGTAAATCTTTAGTTGTTGCCTTATCTTATCTGTTAGCGGGTTTTATTTTAATCTTTTTAAGGACAGGAGAAAAGCGAGAACACTACGAAAAAGAACGCCCCCATATATTTAACGATATTCGTGATGGTCTTCATTATCTTAATAATAATCATCGAGTTCGTAATGCTTTAATCCAACTGGTAATTCTCTTTTCTATTTTTGCCGCCTTGTCGGTATTGGCTGTCAGGATGGCTGAAACAATTCCGGGATTAAAAGCTGAACAATTCGGCTTTTTGTTAGCTTTTGGAGGCTTGGGAATGGCTTTTGGAGCGGGTATTTTGGGCAACTGGGGTCAACAGTTTCGTAAAAACCAATTAGGATTGTGGGGATCGTTGGGAATGGCAGTTTCCTTGGTGGGGTTATCCTTATCTATAGATAGTCTATGGTTAACCCTGTTGATGACCACATTTTTAGGGTTATTTGCAGCTTTTGTCGGAGTTCCGATGCAAACTATGATTCAATCGGAAACGCCTGTTGACATGAGGGGTAAGGTGTTTGGTTTACAAAATAATGCGGTTAATATTGCTTTGTCTTTACCTTTAGCTTTAGCTGGTATTGCAGAAACTTTAGTGGGTTTAAAACCTGTCTTACTTGCTTTAGCTGGATTAGCAGTCGCAGGAGTAATTCTCACAACGAATATAGGAAAAAATGGGACCTAGTAATAAAAAATTAATTGTTACTTCTTTCTAAGAATGTATTTAGACTATCTAATATTTCTACTCATTTCTCCTATCAATAAATTTAAATTTTTCTATTCTTAAAATTAATCAGCTATCATAATTTTGTTTTATTTTTTATATACTCTTTAACTTTTTATTAGTTATAAAGGTTTTAATTTATAACTAATAAAAAGCAATTTAATCACAAAATAAAGAGGTAAAGTAGAAAGTATTCAACGTTGTTACGATAGAAAATCATTTCACTTTTATCTGACTTATTTAGAAGACTTATGCTTAAAGTTGATCAGAAAATTAAATATTACAGTTGTCCGTCTCTCCTTTAAAGGTAGATGAATTGAATCCCCTTTGATATTTATTTTAAATTGTAAATCTCGATTATATTGACAAATTTGATAAAATTATCTATAAGTTTAGACAAATTAAATTAAGGCTCATTTGTACTATATTAACCATTTTACATCCCCCATAGTTTTTTATTTAATAAATATATCTTTTACTTTTAGAAAAAAGTAATTTTTTTGAAAGTTTATCCTTGAGGGATATAACGTAGTAAGTTAGAAATCAAACATAAAAATTGAAATAGAATATTTAAGACATTTTTTATTTTTTTAAAAAATATTTTGCGACTCTTTATTGTGTTTTATTTTTTACTTATTTTTACAGTAAATTCTGTATCAGTAACAATAAATTAACTTAAGTTAGATTTTCTTTTTCTAGATAACTAACTACTATGGGTTATGGTAGTTAGTTATTTATCTTTTTTTCTTTTATTTTTATTTTTTTTACTTCCCTTATGTGAGACTTTTTTAAAAAATCTAACTTCCCCTTAATTATGTTTAATAACATTAAAACTATCCGCTGCTATTTAAGCATAAAGAAGTATTTTTTCAATTACCTCTTTATAAGGCTTATACAAACTTATTGTCTATTCATTCATCATACTGAGTCGATAAGAGTCGCAATTATTTAATTTTTATAGAAAATCTTTAATAGTAGTAAAAAATCAAGTTAAGTATTTATTCTATCTGTCTTTAGGATAGATTCTACATTAGAAAGAATAGTGAAAGTAACATACTATTTGTTGTAATTTAATACAGTGGAATTTTAAATAAGAAGAAAACTGAGTTAATTTCTTATGAAAGAAGAACACAAAAAATTAATCTGGTAAAATTTTGGAAAAAACAAAGTTAACATCATTCCGGCAGAAATAATAAATTTGACAATAAATATTCTTAATTTAAGTTTTGAGACCAATAATTTATATTTGGGAAATGTAGACACTAAAGCAATTAAGTAAAATATAAAAATATATGGATGGAATTAATTCATAATTAATAAAAAAATATAAATTATTTAGTATATAATCCTGTCCTTTTTAGTCAAGTTTTGGAAAGTTAAATAATTGAGAGTTTTTAAAAAGTAAGTAAAAAAGTTATTCAAACATCTAAAACTAACTTTAGATAATTTTGATAAATCTTTGTATAATTAAAAATGTCTAATATAAGAGAAAATGCTTGTATGATTAAACATCTCCTCAAGAATGTAAGTTATTAAAACTCAGTCTACTCCTTCAATTTTGTCTTCAACCTCCTGATATAAATTTTGTAACCTTTCTAAGTTTTCTGCTGGAGTTTCCCAGTAACCTCGTCCATTTACTTCTAACAAGGTAGATACTATTTTACGAAAAGAATTAGGGTTTAAATTCATCAGACGTTTACACATTTTCTTGTCTCCAATGAAAATTGAATTCACATTTTCATAAACCCAATTGTCTACTGCATCAGCAGTTGCAGACCATCCCATTGTATTAACTAAACGCTTAGAAACTTCCCTGACTCCTTCATAACCATGAGATAACATTCCTTCGTACCATTTAGGGTTTAATAACTTAGTCCGTGTGTCTAAACGGATAGTTTCGGATAGGGTGCGAACTTGTGCATTAGCAGTGGTTGTATCTGCAATATATGAAGCAGGTTTTTTGCCATCTTCCCGTAAACTGGAGACAATTTTTGTTGGATCAGAATCAAAATAATGTGAAACATCCGTTAAACTTATTTCCGATGAATCTAAGTTCTGAAAAGTAACATCAGCAGTTTTTAACGCACATTCAAATATCTTACGGTTATCTTTCATTACTCCTGGGTTATCAGAGTCAAACGCAAAACCTTTCCGGTTTAGGTACATATTCTGCAACTCTTTTTCCTCTTCCCAACTGCTATTTTCTACCGCTAAGTTTATATTAGAAGAATAGGAACCAGAAGCATTAGAAAATATACGGGTTGCTGCTTGGCGGAGGTTAATTCCCAGTTTGTCTGCTTGCTCTAAAGCGTGTTTACGAACGTAGTTTGTTTCAATAGGTTCGTTTGCTTCTGCTGCTATTTTAACTGCTTGATCCAATAAATTCATTTGGTTAATAAATAAGTCACGAAAAACACCAGAACAGTTAACCACTACGTCAATACGAGGTCGTCCTAATTCTTCGAGGGTAATTAACTCCAATTTATTGACTCTTCCTAACGCATCTGGAACAGGTTTAACTCCTACCATCCACATGATTTGTGCGAGGGATTCACCGTAAGTTTTGATATTATCGGTTCCCCATAATACACAGGCGATAGTTTCGGGATAATTTCCTCCATTTTCATTTTTTTGACGTGCTAATAACTTATCTACAACTATTTTAGCGGATCTAATTGCTTCTAAGGTAGGAATCGATTGGGGATCCAACGCATGAATGTTTTTGCCTGTGGGCAAAACGTTTGGGTTACGAATAGGATCTCCCCCGGGGCCAGGTAAGACATATTCCCCTTCTAATGCTTTAAGTAATCCTTCTAATTCATTATTAGCACAAACCTTTTCTAAACAAAATGCTAGATATTCAAATAGAGATTTTAACGCTTCTTGATCGACATTTTTATATCCTAATTGATGTAAGGTTTCTACCCAAGGAACTTTTCTACTCATTTTAAAGAAACTTAGTTTAGAAACAAAGGAAATTCGTCCATCTGCATTTACTTGCGCTTGAACTAAAGAAGTAACTGCTTTACGGGTAGCAAGAATAATTTCTTGTAGCAATTCAACGTCTTCTAAAATACCGCGGTCACCGTTTTGATAAATTTCCTCAATATCCCGTCCTAAAGTGTTAGCAATAATGCGAGGTAAAGAGATAATTGCTTCTTCTTTACGATCCAAAGAAGCAATATTGACTAAAGTGGCAATCGCTTCTTCTGCGGTGGGAGGTTTGCCAATGATATGAAGTCCACATGGTAATAAACGGGACTCAATTTCTATCAATTTGCGATAGGTATAACCGACAATATTATCACGTTGTTCTGATGTCATGTCTTTAGCATCAGTATCAGGTAATTCAATATCTTGATCCAAATTTACTAAGCGACATTTATCCATGATGGTATTAACAATGGCAATTCCTCTACCACTATCTTTGAGGGTTTGATAAGAACTAATTAACTCACTTAATTCTTTTAACCCTCTGTATAACCCCGCATTTTCAGCAGGAGGAGTTAAATAAGATATGGTTTCTGCATAACTACGACGTTTAGCAATAGTTGCTTCACTAGGATTATTCGCCGCATAATAATACAGATTAGGAATCATACCAATGAGAGTATCTGGATAACATTCTCCTGACATTCCCATCTGTTTTCCTGGCATAAATTCCAACGATCCATGGGTTCCAAAATGCAATACTGCGTCCGCTTTCCAAACTTGGTTTAAATAAGTGTAATAAGCTGCAAATCCATGATGAGGACTAGCGGATCTTGAAAAGAGTAACCGCATAGGATCTCCCTCATAACCAAAAGTTGGTTGAACTCCAATAAAAACGTTACCAAACTGTTTTCCATAAATTAATAAATTCTGTCCGTCACTGTTTAAATGTCCAGGAGGAAGACCCCAGTTTTTCTCTAACCTAACTGAATAAGGAGTTAACTGTTCGTATTGTTCAACGGACATCCGATAGGCTATATTTAACTCCGGTGAGGTATATTCTGCTTGTGCATCGTGAAGCACTGCGTTCATCAATGCCTTAGGAGAGTCAGGTAAATCTTCTACCCCGTAACCATTGCCTTTCAATGCGGTCATTACTTCATAAATAGACCCAAAGACATTCAGATATGCGGCGGTACCTACGTTCCCCTTATCAGGTGGAAAACTAAACACAGTAATAGCTACCCTTTTCTCCAGTTTAGGTTTTTTCCGTAGATTAGCCCATTTTATCGCTCGTTGGGCAACTGCTTCGGTACGATCTTGCAGTGCAATTGCTCTTCCTGTATTTCCGTCCCGTCCTGAGAGAATAATAGGTTCGATCGCTCCGTCTAATTCAGGAATAGCTATTTGCAATGCTACTTGGACAGGATGTAATCCCAGATCACTTTCTTCCCATTCTTGGGTGGTTTGAAACACAAGGGGCAACGCACACATATAGGGACAGTTAAGGCGTTTTAATGATTCAATTGCTTTTGGATGGTCTTGACGGGCTGGACCTCCAACGAGGGCAAAACCTGTCAAAGAAACTACTGCGTCGACAATAGAAATTGTTTCTCCTCCTTTACTGTAATTTAAGAAATAAGCATCCACTGGTTTAGAAAAGTCTAACCCTCCTGCAAACACAGGAAGCACCCGCGCTCCCATAGCTTCTAATTCCTGCACTGTAGCTACATAATGAGCATCATCCCCAGTTACCAGATGAGTCCGTTGTAAAATCAATCCAATACAGGGGGCTGAAGGATCTTTTAGGCTATCAGAAATATCGATGCGACTATTGAACCATTTTAAATAAGAAGGGACGTCCTTAAACATTTCCATCGATAAAGGATGCCAAATTCCCATGTCAGGATAGACCACCGGATCCTGATAGTTAACAACCTTATCTTCGAGAAGACCTGGATAGGAATATTTATGGGCCAACATCACCAAAAAATTCTCTAAATTTTCTGGTGATCCCCCCAACCAATATTGGAAACTTAACATAAAATTGCGAGCATCTTGAGCTTTGTCAACTGGAAGATACTTCAAAATTTGAGGCAAAGTCCGCAATAGTTTTAACATAGCATCTTGGAACCCTGCGCCGGAATTTTCCTTTCGCTTCCGCATAAATTGGGCGATTGCATTCTTAGACTGTCCCAACTGGGCCATAGAAAAGCTGCCTAATTTGTTTAAGCGCATTACCCGGGGCATAGAGGGGAAGACCACTACGGCATCTAAATTATCCCGATGGGGTTCCACCGCGTCTACAACTTTATCCGCTAAGTCTTCAATAAAAATTAAAGAAGCAATAAATAAGTTGGTATCTGCCATTTCACGCTTAAATTCTTCATAGTTCTCAGGATTTCTCAGTTCTTCAATTAAATAACCACTAATTTCTATCGCTAATTTAGGGTTATTTTTATTGATTGCTTCAACAGCTGCCGAAAGGGAACTTTGATACTGTGGTTCTAAAACGACATAGACCACCTTCAACAAAGAACGACCATTAATTGCCTCTGGAACGATATGGCGAATGGTGGACTTTACACGAGTAAACATCTATTACAGTACTCCTTCATTTTATGATGGTCTAAACGCTGTAAACCCTTAATCAGAGTCAGCAAAAAATTTGACAGGACCCTATATGTGTTTTTACCAAAAAATAGCTATCAAATTAGCAATTTCTCGAGTATTTGACATAATTTGTAAAGAATTATTCCATGATCCTTTACAAAAATTGACATACTAACGATAATCGTTTCTCTTTTTCTTGTTCATCAAAATTAATTTCATATTTATTGACGAATTTATTATTTACTAAATATGCCCACATCAGATGCCATCATTGCTATGATGGTGATCGAAGAAATGGATCTAATGAGATTAAAGACTAATCATTAAAAATTACCTAACTTATTTCATACTTTAAATCAAGTTTTCATCAGTAAATGGTATTTACTCAGCTAAATACTGAGAGTTAAAAATCATGAGTTAGAGTAATAGTCAAAAAAAGACTACAATTAAATTTCAAGAAACAGTTAAACTTAACTTGTTTAAAATTTTAGAAGACTAAAATATAATCTCTTGACTTTAGTCGATTATGCTCAATTTATAGTCAGTTCTTGTCTCGAGTAAAAAAATGGCTGAAATATAAAAACTTTTAAGTATCTTTTATGAAGTTAATTTAGCCAATAAAATACTTAAAAATTGAGCAAATACTCAGACAGTATCTTTAATATTTATGTTTGTAAGTCTATAATTTATTTGGTCTAACTTTAAAATCATAGTTTTTTTTATTGGATTCGAGATAACTCTTAACACACAGGTGATCATTAATAGCCATGGCATTAAGGTTAAGAAGATTCACAAAGAATGATAAGATTTAATTTGGTATAAACTTCACTGCCTATTTACACGACTTAAAGGGAAAGCGACTTCATGATTCACGATATCTTCATGCCTGCACTCAGTTCCACCATGACCGAGGGAAAAATCGTCTCTTGGGTAAAGTCTCCAGGGGATAAAGTGGAAAAAGGAGAAACTGTTGTTGTAGTTGAATCAGATAAAGCGGATATGGATGTAGAATCTTTCTATGAGGGTTACCTAGCCACCATTTTGGTAGAAGCTGGCCAAGAGGCCCCTGTAGGAAAAGCAATCGCTCTCGTGGCAGAGACCAAAGCAGAAATTGCTCAAGCTCAGCAAAAAGCTCCTTCAAGCTCAGCAAAAACTTCTCGAGGAACTTCCCAAACTGTAGCCTCAGCCTCCACCCTTGAACCAACTACGACACCAACAACAGCTTTTTCGACAAATGTTCCCAAAACCAATGGAAGTCGTGGCACTGATGGCCGCATAATTGCTTCACCACGGGCGAAGAAACTGGCTAAACAATTAGGTGTTGATCTCAAAACCCTTCAGGGCAGTGGCCCCTATGGACGCATTGTTGCTGAAGATGTAGAGCGCACTACGGGGAAACCCCCAACTGTAACTATTACCCAGACTTTATCCCCTACATCTCAAGCAACTCCCACTCCAAATACGTCACCGACTCCTGTCCCTGCTACCTCAGGAGAAACCGTTCCCCTTACTGTCCTACAAAAAGCAGTAGTACAAAATATGGTGGCAACAGTGCAAGTTCCTACTTATCATGTGGATTATACGATAACTACCGATAGTTTAGATAAACTCTATAAAATAATTAAATCTAAAGGGGTGACTATGACAGCTTTATTAGCAAAAGCTGTGGCTGTTACCCTTCAAAAACATCCTTTAGTCAACGCTAGTTACAGCGACCAAGGAATTAACTATAATAGGTCAGTTAACGTTGCTTTAGCAGTAGCAATGCCTGATGGAGGACTGATTACTCCTGTTTTACAAAATGCAGATCAAGTCGATATTTATTCTCTATCTCGTACTTGGAAAGATTTAGTCGAACGCGCTAGAATGAAACGGTTGCAACCCCAAGAATATAAAAACGGAACTATTACCATATCAAATTTAGGAATGTTTGGAGTAGACCGTTTCGATGCAATTTTACCTCCAGGACAGGGAGCAATTTTAGCTATCGGTAAATCTCGTCCCCAAGTAGTAGCAACCTCAGAAGGATTGACTGGAGTAAAACGTCAGATGACAGTAAGTATCACTTGCGATCATCGAGTGATCTATGGGGCCCATGCAGCTGCGTTTTTGCAAGATTTAGCTCAGTTAATCGAAACCGATGTTCAATTCCTAACGATGTGATCTGCAATTAACGAACAGAAATTATACTCCCCGATTCAAGTTTCTCCACAAACCTGCCAAGCTAAACATATCAAAATATTAACAATAGCTATGGACCCACCACTGCACTCCTCAGAATATTGTTCAGTGAGAGTTAAAATTCCTTATGTTGTTTGTGTTTTGTTTTTTTAGGGACGGGTAATGATTAGGGTGTTGCAATACACGGAATTCACAAACGTTTATTATAAATCAGGCATAACTTCCACTTGCACCATGGATACATTATTTACTGGAATAGCACTGCCTCAACTGCTTCCAATGATATGCCTTTTATCAGAGCAAATTAACGTAAGGTAATCACAATTATCCATTTTTATGGATCACCCAACGAATAGTTTCATATTAGGCTGAAGGAAATTGACAGTATTTGAACAAGGAATTTTATGATTAAATACCATTCCATATTGAGCCAGAATATTTAAGTTTTAGTCTTAAAAGAGGTTTTGTATTGAATCAGTACTAAAAACAGATAAGTCTCTAATATTCCCAGGACAAATCACATCACATTCCGAAATAAAAGTCACAAATTGGAAGTACAGAAGACCAGTGGGCTAAAGGTAAGCCATAGAATGTCCCACGTAAGATGTTAATAATAACCGTGTTTTTTTATCATCTCGAATATGGAAAAAGCTCAGGATAATAAATTATAAATGGTATCACTGATACTAAATGCTGAAAGTTGCCGTCGTGGAAATAAGCCACTAAATAAAATACTCTAATTATCAAGTCCCCATAATGTTGATAACAGCCTGCTTCAGAGAAAGATCACATTTGCTTAAAGTTCTGAGCTTCCAGCCAGTATCTTGTTAAAGATTGGCAATTTCTTCAATTAGAGATAATTCTTGAGATTAAGGGAAAAATCTACTAAGTTCACTGCAGTAATGATAACATCGAGTGGAAATTATAGGTAATTAACTGCCCAAGCTAGACAGGAAAAAAACTCAGCTTTCTACACTGAAGATACAGGTTATAAGACTCACAATGAAAGACTTAAGATGGCGTTGTTTCATCGGTATTTTTTCTGGAAAATTATTAATACATATCAAAATTTTGTTTTTTAGTATTAAAACTAAAATTTAATTTCCTTACTTCTCAGAATATCTGGTTATTATTGAGCAATTTTGAGTCATTAAAATACATATGTGAATTATTTATATGTAAAACTTAAGATAATTCACCAATATGTAATTCCTAGACTTTGAGTCCTTATCTCTCATGCTCTCGGTGACCAATCTTTTTGTGTTGGATAACTCTGCCATTTCTGCCAAGCTGCTTTAAAGCCGATTGCAACTCGACGGGTTCCCTGTTGAACAAGACTGACTTGCCTTTGGGTCTTACTTAGAGTGAGATCGACTCTTTTGACTACGTCTGAAGCACTTTTAACTCCATTATTGAGCTCATCTGTTAACTCAGTAATTTCTAATCCTGTCAGACGAATAGATTCCAGGGTAGGGGGAAGTTCTCGATTGAGAGTATCACAAAGCTTTTCTACACTACGAGCCGCTCTTATTAACTCTATACAAGTAGGTATAGCGACCATTAAGACTGCTGTCAAACTGACAGTCACCAAAAGTAAAGAAAGTCCAAGCCATAAAAGGGGATCACTCACGTTTGTTTACCTGAAGAGGGTTTAGCAGAGGAGGATGCAGAATCCATAGTCATCTGTGACGAAGAGGTTTGAGAGTTCTCAAAATTACCTTTACTGGCTTCGAGTCCAGCCGCTATCGTGTCTTTGAGTCGTGTCAGAGTGTCATTCCAGTTTTGAAGTGCTGATTCTGATAGACGATCAGCTTGTAACTGCACTGTAGTTGATAGATCTTCAGCCATCTCTGGCAAAGCATCTGCTGATTTTTTGAGAATACGTCTTGTTTCCTTTCCCGAACGTGGGGCCATCAAAATGCCTGTTACTGTCCCCAGCACTCCACCGATGACCATTCCGGCAGCCAAAATACTACTCTTGTTATTGTTAGACATTGGTATCTGCGAAATTTTAGTAATTGTAATTTTATTCTAAAGTCAAACCTTAGGCTTTGATGAGCAATGTCATAATACTCCTAAGTAATGGTTAACATCGGGAGATTAAATCTTAATGGCGCGTTTAGCACTACTGAGCGTATCGGACAAAACTGGAATCATCGATCTGGCTCAACAATTGGTTAATGAATTTGACTTTGAGTTAATCAGTAGTGGAGGAACTGCAGATGTTCTACAACGGGCCCGACTGCCGGTTACTAAAGTGAGTGACTACACCGGATCACCAGAAATTTTAGGAGGACGAGTTAAAACCTTACATCCTCGGATTCATGGGGGTATTTTGGGACGACGGGATTTGTCCCAAGATGGCCGAGACATGGAGTCAAATCAAATCCATCCGATTGATTTAGTGGTAGTCAATCTCTATCCTTTTGAAAAAACCATTGTTCAGCCCCATTTTACAATGGCTGAAGCTATTGAGAAAATCGATATTGGCGGACCGACCTTGTTGAGGGCAGCATCCAAAAATTTTGTCCATGTCACGGTCTTATCTAATCCTCAATATTACGATAATTATCTACAGGAGTTAAATACAAACAACGGGGAAGTTTCTCTAGAGTTCCGTCAAAAAATGGCGATGGAGACCTTTGCTTTGACTCATAGTTATGATGGAGCAATCACTAATTATTTTATGACTCTTACTTCAAAAACAGAGTCTTCTTTACCAAGTCGTTTTACTCTCTCAGGTACTCAATTTCAATCTCTTCGCTATGGAGAAAATCCTCATCAAAATGCAGTTTGGTATCAAACTGGAACTAAACTATCAGGGTGGGCTAAAGCGAGTAAATTGCAGGGAAAAGAACTAAGCTACAATAACTTAGTAGATTTAGAAGCAGCACGACGTATTATTGCTGAATTTAACCCAAAAGAACCAGCTGTTGCTATTCTTAAACATACCAATCCTTGTGGTATGGCGATAGGGAAGACGTTGGCTAATGCTTATGAGAAGGCATTTAATGCGGATTCAATTTCGGCCTTTGGGGGCATTGTAGCGGTTAATCGACCTTTAGATAAGGAAACAGCAAGCCAATTAACAAAAACCTTTTTAGAATGTGTGGTTGCCCCGGGATGCGATGAGGAGGCTAAAGTGATTTTGGCTGCCAAATCTAAGATTCGTGTCTTATTGTTACCTGATTTAATGAATGGGCCGAAACAGACAGTTAAGGTAATCGCTGGGGGATTGTTAGTGCAAGCATCTGACGATCAGATAGATACTTCTGAGAGTTGGGAAATTGTTACAGAAAAGCAACTGACTCCCGAACAATTAGCGGAATTATTGTTTGCTTGGAAAGTGACAAAACACGTTAAATCGAATGCTATTGTCGTGACAAAAAATCGTACAACTTTAGGAATTGGTGCTGGACAAATGAATCGGGTTGGTGCCGTCAGAATTGCCTTGGAAGAAGCTGGAAATGAAGCGAAAGGGGGATTCCTTGCTAGTGATGGGTTCTTTCCTTTTGATGACTCGGTGCGCACAGCAGCAGCAGCGGGAATTGTAGCCATCATACAACCTGGGGGATCACTACGGGATAAAGATTCTATTGCGGCGGCTAATGAGTTAGGGTTAGTGATGGTCTTAACCGGAAGACGGCATTTTCTACATTAATTTCTGTAAAAAATCTTCTAGATTGCTTAATGAGGAAGGATAGACTTTTTCGGGAAATATTTAATGGAGGAACAAAAAAAGTTGATCTATTCAGTCGCTGAGTGATTCCGTCCGACTAGAAAAAATGGAATGGAACTACCGAGAAACTAACACTTCCTTCATATAGTCTCTCCACAAGGCCGCTGCTTGACTACTGCTGCCCCTGGTTGGGGAGTTGTCGTCATTACCTAACCATACCCCTGTTACCAAATTATGACTGGGAACATAGCCCACAAACCAAAGATCCACGCCTTTATTGGTAGTTCCTGTCTTCCCTGCTTCTCCGAGTCCAATACTAGCTGATCTTCCGGTTCCCCGTTGTACGACTCCTCGTAATAAATCAGTCATAGTCTGGGCTAATTGGTATGAGATCACCCTTTTTTTATTAGTCTGATCCTGATTGAGATCGTAAATGACTCGACACGTCTGCCAATTATTGACATCGGAACAGTCTCCCCCGTCAAGTATGCGCTGAATTGCATGAGGACGGTTCCAAACTCCTTGATTAGCAAAGGTAGCATAGGCTCCGGCCATTTCCAAAACAGTGACTTCACTTTGTCCTAAAATTAACCCTGGTGATCGTGTTAATGCGGATCCTACTCCCAACCTTTGCGCCATTTCAATCACTCGATTTAACCCTACATCTTGAGCGACTCTAAGAGCGATTGCATTTTCTGATTGTGCCATTCCTCGATACATATCTACATCTCGACCACTGCGTTCACAGGGTTTATATTGTTGTCCCATCCAGCGCAGTCTATCACAGGAATAAACTTTTCTGGGGGAAACTCCTTGTTCAATAGCCGCCGCATAACCGAACACCTTAAAAATTGATCCAGGTTGACGTTTAGCTTGAGTGACGCGGTTAAATTGACTTTGTTTATAGTCTACTCCTCCCACTAAGGCTAAGATTTCTCCAGTACTGGTATCTAAGGTTACAATTGCCCCTTGGGAGAACTTATATGTTGAACCAACAGTTTTAATATGATTTCGTAGCTCCTTTTCAGCTTTAGACTGTAGGTTAAGATCTAATCCTGTTTCTACAATAAAATTGCCTTCTTTTGCCAACTCATTCCCTAAGAGAGTTCTTAGTTCTTTAAAAACGTGACTATAAAGATATGGAGCAATCAAATTTGATAAAGTTTTTCTAGCTTTAGGACTAATTTTTATTCGTGATCGCCGCTCACGATCAGCTCGTTCAGGCTTGATCATCCCTAAGTCAGCCATACGAGTGATGACACGATTTCGGAGTTGAACAGAAGTATCATAGTCCTGAACAGGGTTATAGAGGTTTGGGGCGGGTAACATCGCCACCAGCGTAGCCGCTTCGGAGATTGTTAAATCTCTGGCTGATTTATCAAAATAGAATCTGGCTGCATCTTCAAACCCATAAAGGCTACCCCCTAGATACACTTTATTTAGATAAGTTTTTAAAATTTCATTTTTACTATAAACAGCTTCTAATTTTAAGGCAACAATCATTTCCCGTAATTTACGACTGGCTGTATCTTCCCATCCTACTTCAGTAAAGAGACTGCGAGCTAATTGTTGGGTCAAGGTACTTGCTCCTTGATAAACGCCTTGATTTTTTGAGTTGATGACTAACGCTCGAACAATCCCGTAGGGATCGACCCCAAAATGCCAATAGAAGCGAGTATCTTCTGAGGCAATGAGGGCTTTAGATAAATAAGGAGAAAAATCTTGTAAACGGTTAACTTCTTGGTGGGTACTTTTGGTAATGGGGTTTAGGGAAATTTTATCATCCCTTGCATAGACAACTACTGGACCACTAACTCCTGATGGGAGGGGAGTTACGTCATATTTACGGCTTTCCCAGATAATAACGAAACTGACAAGGGCAAATAGTCCAACAGTTCCGTAAAGGGTATAGGAAATCAGTCTACGCCAAACAGGAGGAGGACTGTGATAAGTCAATTTAGCGGTTTTAGCTAATTCTGGGGGGCCAAGGATAATTACATCTCCATGACGTAAGGAAAGATTTTTAATGCGTTGTCTGTTGTGGTAAATACCGTTGGTAGAATGTTCGTCTTCGAGGACAAAATATTGAGAATCGTTTTTGTCACGGCGTAGGGAACAGTGAACTTGACTAACAAAACTATTAGCAATAAGGATGTCACAGAATCTTGAACTCCGCCCCAAAATATAGCGATCACCAATTAATGAGTAGACTTGAGGTTTATTTCCCTCTTTATCTTGTATGTGCAATTCAGGAACTTTTTTCCCTTTTTTGAGAATTTCAGGACTTAGTTTTCCTTTCCCAAGTTTTTCTACTACTTGGGTAACCAGTTGACTCAAGGGGTGTTTAGGAAAAGAGGGCGGTTTTGAGAACATAGCTTACTGTGTTAAGGAATCGGTTAGCTAAATTTCTTAAAATTTTCTGTATTCTCGTTAAGAATGTGTTACTAATTTCTTTAACACCACGGCCTATTATTGTAACTGTTAAGTAGATGGATATCACTAAAGTCAAATCTGTTTTACTGAGTACTCGGTATCTTACACTTTCTAAATCGCCCCTTATAAAAGGAAATTTTTTTGATATTCTCTTCCTTAAAAAAAGAAAATTTATCAGACTTTGTCTTACTTTTAAACGTTAAATGGATATTTTTAAAATACGTATTTTATTTGTAATTTTTAAGTAAAATTCGAAAGAAGTAACTATTATTTATAATAACATTATTTAGAATAATAGCATTAAAATAGACAAAAAATCTTTATTAAATTAAATTAAATTTAATAAAATAGCTAACATAATTAGTAGCATAATAATTATGTTAGCTATTTTGTGAGCCATCAAATTACTCTGGAATAAGAAAAGAGCTAAACTTTTAGATAAAAATACAAGACAATAGAAATTTTAAGAAATTGTATGTTTAGTTGAATTTCTGAAAAATATTTTTGGAAAAAATTTTCTAGATAAATGGTTCAAGAACAAAAATAATTATGGACTTCTCCTAGAGGCGAGAACTAAAATTAACTGATAGAAAAAATCCGTATTTTTTAAAAAAAAGAGCTAGAAATAAAACTTAAAAAAGTGATAACGAGGATTAATCTATAAAATTACAGATAAAGAGACAGGTACAACCAAAAAATATGGTAAAGACAAAGCAATAGATACAGTAACTGTTTTTGATAATTACTGAATGACTGGGTGTATACAAATGATTTAGTCAATGCCAAACTGAAATAATGAAATTTTTTTAAAAATATTTAAAGATAAATATGATTAAACTAACGTTGTTAAACAAAGTTTTTATCTGAAAAATATAAAATACGTCAAATAAAGTAAGTTAAATCTAAACTATTAGAACTACATAAAGCTAGAAAAATAAGATATTTTATGTTTTTAATAGTTATTTATGACTATTTATTTAGTGGTGTTAATTTAACTATTATTTTTAATTTAAAAACCTTGATTGTGTCTTGCCATACAAATAATTAACTATTGCCAACTTTTAAAAAATTTGCTCTTCAATAGGTATCTTAAAGTAGTTTAAGATAATTACAGTTAAATTTTATTTTTCCCTTTTAATTCTTGAATTATTGGTTCGTATTTAACATAATTTTCCCTATATTTTAAGATAAGAAACCGTGATTATACGTATAAATATAAACAGCTTTTATCATGAGACTTTGTTGACTTTTACAATCACTAAAATAATTTTTTTTTACTTAAAATAAAGAGAGAACTGGCAAGAACATTGGGTAAGTCTCGAAAGACGCAATTATATAGATAATAGCTTTTCTCTCACTCCATAAGTCTCCCAATAATCTCCCGATATGGGTACAAAGTTTTTTAGCCCCCACTAAGAACTTCCCCGACCCAGTTATATCTCTGACTATTACTATACTGCGAAAGTTAACATTGTTCACCGCAATTATAACAGTCACTCCAATCTATATCTAAATTGATGGTACTGAAGAGATTTTCCAGATCTACAAGAGCTATTTGTCTTCGTCGCTTTACTACAATAACTCCATAGTATTTAAGTCTTTTAATAATTTAAGATTGCAATGTTATTGACTTTAATTGTTTTGAGAGATTTAGTAATCAAAGAATTATATAGACTTTATCAAATGCTAATTTAATAAAATTAATCCTGATTTACATAATTGGAAAGCGTGTCAATCATGCAAATGGGTGAAGAAGCGATAATAGTAATAGAGATAGGATTGGCACCAGATTCAGGATTTTTAGTTGCTCGAATTATTCTAGCTGATCCTTTCGGAGAAACTTCCTATGAAGAGAATTTTTGTCTTGGAATTGCTGGTAACTACCTTGTTCATCGGTTCGTTCTCATTATTTACCTCTCCAGTCAAGGCTCAAATTATAGAACTGGGTGATGATGTTCGCATCGATTTTTCTAATGAACGCCGTCGCCGTCGTGGAACTAAAATAAGAATGTATCCTGAAAATGGTCGCCTCAATGTAGGATTAGAAGAAGAAAGAAGACCTCAAACGAGAATCAGGGTACTTGATCTCAATAGTTCTCCTTCTATTGATGTTCGTGAGGAGAAGCCAGCTTCTGAAGAAAAAGTTAGGTTCTTTCTTCCTTTCTAATAGATAGGCACGAAAAGTATCTAGTTTTAGTAGCAAAATATACAGTTAAGGTTTTTTTGTATTTATCATTAACTAACCTGATTTACTTAAGAGGCCACGCAAGTTGTATAAAGTATGTACTTGGTAAACTCGGAAAAACTGTAGACCCTTTATTTTAGACTAAATGATGGGCGAGATATAAACTATTTAAATTCATTGGGACACAAAACAAGTTTTGTTTTGTAGAGGTTTTGTCCGTTGCAACGACACGTCCACGCATGTAGATATCTACATGCGTGGACGTGTCGTTGGTGAGCAGTTGCTTGATTAACGGTAAATCCAGTTAACAATTCTCTAAACCTTGTCTAACTAAAATAACTTTTTACTAAGTTTAATTGTATTTTTTCAAAAATTTTGGTACGGTCTGGTAGGGCACGATAACTGTCAGTTTCTATAATTGTGATGAACGTTTTCTTGAAGATAGTCTCCTTAAAAAGGAGGTACAAACTCCTCGAAACAAGAGAAAATAATCACGCCTAGCAAACGTTTATAACATTTTTTTTAACAGCTTTTTTGTAATTGCCTTTTACTTCCGTGAAATTGTTAATATAATTGATTCCAAACTACAGCAAAGGTAAAAAACTTACTGTATAATTGAGAATTATAGAGCTGTTTACAAGATTACTTTATTAATTCTTTTTGTCAAAACTGAAAGAGACTTATTAACTAAACCTAAGTTATTAATTCTATTTAATAAGCTACTTCAGCTAATTCCGTAATTTATCCTCGCTTATCTAAGGTTTAAAATAACTGTTTAGGTAAGTAATTAGTGAACTTTTTTATTCACCAATTCTAACAAGTATTTTCTCTGCTCCAACCCCTGAAAAACTTTGATTTTGTTCATAAACATAGCTAATTAAATCTAGTTTGAATGTAACGTCAAGAATCTTGAAAAGCTTCCATTAATTCATAATCAAAAGGACCTGCTGCTAAATTATAAATTTACTCTCCTAAAAAATCAATAATAAAACTTACCAACCGAGCTTATAAATTAGAATATAAATTTATGGTAACTAAGAATATGAATTAATTTTTATGGCTTGTTGATCTTCTCGACGATATTTAAGACAAGTAGTCTAACTTAATTAGATCTAATTAAACGTGGATTTTCTTAAAGTTCAAAAATGAGGGCTCCAGTATTTATTAGACAAGCTCTCAATAAACCTACCATGAACTTATCATTAATTTTGTTGGCGGACTTATCCTAAGATAACCAATTGTCAATATTGACAATTGTTCGGTTGAAGTGTTTCCAAACTTTCGAAGAGAGGAGTACTTAAGTAACGTTCCCCAAAACTAGGTTGAATCATAACAAGTAGTTTGCCTGTATTTTCGGGACGTTGAGCAACTTTAATAGCAGCAGCTAAAGCTGCCCCCGTAGAAATTCCTGACAATAGCCCTTCTTCTCTAGCTAAACGACGACTATAAATAATAGCTTCATCATCAGTCACCGTTACTACCTCGTTAATTAGCTCTACTTTGAGAACTTTAGGAATAAAACCTGCCCCTATCCCTTGAATTTTGTGACCGCCAGGGCTTCCTCCTGATAAGACAGGACTATTAGCCGGTTCAACGGCGATTGCCTGAAAAGTTGGTTTACGTTGTTTAAGTACTTCAGCTACTCCAGTGATAGTTCCTCCAGTACCCACTCCGGCAATGAGGATGTCTACCCGGCCATTTGTGTCTTCCCAAATTTCTTGAGCAGTGGTTTGGCGATGAATTTCAGGATTAGCAGGGTTGTTAAATTGTTGCAGCATGTAGGCATTGGGCAAAGTCCTCACCAGCTCATCAGCACGTCGAATACAGCCACTCATCCCTTCAGTTCCGGGGGTTAACTCTAATTGCGCACCATAGGCTTTTAACATCGCCCGTCGCTCTTGACTCATGGTTTCTGGCATAGTCAAAATTAGTTTATATCCTTTGGCAGCTGCGGCCATAGCTAATGCAATCCCCGTATTACCGGAAGTAGGTTCAACTAAAAGAGTTTTACCAGCAACAATTAGTCCTTCCCGTTCTGCGGCATTAATCATATTTACCCCAATACGGTCTTTTACTGAAGCCGATGGGTTCATTCCCTCTAATTTCACAACAATCTGAGCCACACATCTCTCTGCTTGAGGAATATGGTTTAATTGCACTAGCGGGGTCCGGCCAATTAACTCTGTAATGTTGTGGGCAATTCTCATCTTTTTTTAATTGATGTTTACTTACTTTATAATCCTTTCGTTGTAATATTTCTACTGCTTATTCGATAATATTTTTTAGAATTTCTTTACACTAAAGCTTACCCCTCTATTGAGGTTGTGGCAATTTTTCAATTAACCCTTCAAACAATCCTCGCCCGTCTGTGGATCCCAAAAGTGGGTCTGAGGCACGTTCTGGATGGGGCATCATGCCCAAAATATTTCCTTTTCGATTGCTAATTCCGGCAATATTATTAAGGGAGCCATTAGGGTTTTTAGCCTCATTAAGCTCCCCCTTAGCTGTGCAATAACGAAATAAAATCTGTCCGTTGTCTTCTAAACTTTTAAGAGTATTTTGCTTTGCATAATAACGGCCTTCTCCATGGGCGATAGGTAGAGTAATAATCTGTTTTGATGCATACATTCGTGTCCAGGGTAGACGATTATTTTCAACTCTTACGGGGACTCGATCACAGATGAAATGTAAGTCTCGATTACGAATTAATGTTCCAGGTAATAACCCAATTTCCGTTAGTATCTGGAATCCATTACAGATTCCTAACACCCATTTTCCTTGGTTAGCGTGAACTATCAGTTGTTGCATCACCGACGAAAAACGAGCGATCGCCCCACAGCGTAGATAGTCTCCATAACTAAATCCTCCTGGGATTACCACTACATCCAAATCAGAAATATCTGTTTCTTGATGCCATACCATACGGGTTGGTTGGTTTAATAATCCTCGAGTAACCGTTGCTACATCACGATCACAGTTAGACCCTGGGAAAACTACAATACCAAATTTCATGGATACTTACCTCATTGAGGATTGAATCACGTTGACAGATGTTACCTCAAAACAATAATTTTCAATGACTGGGTTAGCTAATAATTGATCACACATTTGCTCAAGTTGTTCTTTGGCATGGATTTCGCCATTGGCTGTTAAAGTAAGTTCAATATATTTACCAATTCTCACTTTTTCAACCCCTTGATAGCCTAACTGTTTTAATCCAGATTCAACTGCGGTACCCGCAGGATCTAATACTGATGGTCTAAGGGTTACGTAAATACGACACTGATATTGTTGAGACATAGGATGTTAATTATTGCTAAGATAATCATGAAAGTTAAATACATTAGTTCTCAAGCGCGAATCCTCCGCTTACTCAAGTCTTTAAAATCGTGCTATTTTAACTCCAGCTTAGGGTTCATATTTAAAACTCAACAATCGAGATTAAACCTTTAGACCGGCCACAGTTTATTGTGCTTTAAAGACTTTAAAATTTAAAGAAACGATGTAAATGTAAACCTTAGTCGGTAGAGAGTCTGTTTATAGTTTAATCCCCCAGAGTCAATACTATCTTAACCTGTGTCAAGTGCGGTCAATCTGTTTTCATTAAACAAGTGTCCTGTACATGACTAAAAAGAATGATTGAAGCATTACCATCGTTTTTGAGTTCACTATCATACCATAGAATTTTTTAGACTATATTTAAAAATATCAACTTGATTGAGCAAAAAAAATCTTGATTTTAACACACTTAATTTTTAGCTAATCAATTTGACTTTTGACTGGTTTAAAGATTTAACCATTGAGCTAATGTCCCAGGTAAAGGAAGCAAAATCATTATCAGCAATGCTAATGAAAATAACCCTAAGACATCTCGTCTGTCATCTAATTCTGTTACATCATTTAAGGCAGTCTGCTCAGAAGTCGGCATAAAAAAGAGTAAAATTGCCCATAGTAAAAACTCCTGTCTAATAATTCCTAAAGCTAAGACAAACAATCGAGTAAATTGACCAATAATAATTGCTGTTCTTTGCCCAAACATTCCATGAACAATATGTCCCCCATCGAGTTGTCCCACAGGCATTAAATTTAAAGCAGTAATAATTAATCCCACATAACCTGCAATGGCTAACGGATGAAGATGAATTGCTTTTTCAGCAATAAAACTACTCCCAAAAATCAATTTAGCCAAAATAGCAAATAGAAGAGAAACTCTAGGATCAAATGCTTGTAGACTTAATAGGTTAGACTCCTCAACTTGAGGCACGACTTCTGATAAAGATAGTCCCCATAATAAAATAGGAATAGTGACAATAAATCCGCCTAAAGGTCCTGCTATACCGACATCAAATAATGCTTTACGATGAGGGATAGGAGATTTTATCTGTATGAATGCCCCGAAGGTTCCCAAGAAAAAAGGTATAGGAATAAAGTAAGGTAGGGTCGTAACAACTTTATAGCGAATAGCAGTTAGATAATGACTAAGTTCATGAATCCCTAAAATTATAATTATTCCTAAACTATAGGGTAATCCATTTAATAGTAATTTTAGATTATCTTGCCATTGTTCCACTGAAATGCCAGCTATTTCAGTCCCAACAATTGTTGTAGTTAACAACGTCAGTAATAGTAACCCTAAAGCAAATAAAGGACGGGTAGTAGCTTGTTCGGGTTCTTTATGTTGAGACTTAGCCCAGGGATTAGCTACTAAGGCAAAAAAGGGCTGTCCTTGTAAGCTTTCCTGAAAAAGAATTAAGAAGCGATCACCAAACACCCGCTCAATATTAGTTTTAATTGACTGATAAGCTTTTTCTGGGGCTGTCCGTAACTTTCCCCGACAAAGAATAGCTTGGGGACGATAATCTAAATTCTGCAAGTAATACACTCCCCAAGGGAAACAATCTCTCAATGACTGTTCCTCAGTAGCGGTAATCGGACGAATGAAAACAGGATTTTCTAGCGTCTTTATCTTTTTTTCAAGGTTAGGCGATAAAGAAGAATTCTGACTATCTTGGTTTTCTGTAAGAATACGTCCGATAGAAATCAACCACCCATAGGTAATAAAACAAATAAATAGGGGTAAGATAATCCACACAAAGGGAATAGGTTCTTCTTCTCCCATTACCACATACCATACTGTCCAAGCTATGGGAGGAGTCATAACAACTAACCACAATAGCCAAGCAGGGGTACGAGTGACTGACGTTACCGTGCGCTTAATGAGAATATAAGTAATTATACTTAAAATAAGTAACAGTAAAAGTAACCACATAGTTATCTATTGAAAAATGTGTCAAGAAATCGTCTCCATCGTTCATGATTGAGACGATTCACTATTATTAAGGAATAATGGAATCACAAGGCCACAGTCAATTTTGAGATTCCCTGTAATAAATTAACAAGGATTCTACTTTTCACCCATTATGTTTCAAAAGACAGCTAGGCTCTCTAAACTCCCTCGTCAACTATTAGAAGGGTTGTTCGCTTTCCCTTCCAATAAAGATACTTTAGGCGGGGCAGCTTATTTTATTTTAGAAAAAACTGGCAATATCTTGGTGGATTGTCCCGAGTGGAATCAACAAGTTGAAGACTTTCTTCAACAACACGGGGGGGTGCGTTGTTTATTTATCACTCATCGTGGTGGGATGAGTAGATCGGTAAAATCCCTACAAAAAACTCTAAAGTGCTTAGTTGTAATCCAAGAACAAGAAGCTTATCTACTTCCAGAGGTAAACGTGACTTCTTTCGAAGAAGAAATCTTTCTTAGTCCAGGTATTAAGGGAGTTTGGACTCCTGGCCATTCTCCAGGTTCTTCTTGTCTTTATTGGAGTTTCTATGGAGGAATTCTTTTCACTGGAAGGCATCTTTTGTGTGATTCCTCAGGGACTTTAACACCTTTACAGTTAGCGAAAACGTTCCATTGGTTACGTCAGCTAAAGAGTGTTCAGATGTTGCGCGATTACTTCAACTCTGGCTCCCTCACTTATATTTGCCCAGGAGCTAATATAGAATTTCTGCTGGAAAAAGGATTGATTGATAGAGCTTATGAGCAATTATATACTTTAAATTTGGATAATCTTCGCAAAAATTCCGTCATACAATGATTTTATTTATTTTTCACTAGTTCTCGTTTTTTTATAACTATGTCCTATTTTGTAGGCTAGTTAACAAATCTTAATATATTGCGATTATACTCTCTTAAATCTTAGAAGAGTATCATCTGAGGCAGGATTATTTAGATTTTTTGGTAACAAAACCAAGTATGTTGATGAATTTAGTGTGTAAGCCTTTCAACAGGAAAAAGAAAGATTTCATTCTCGAATCTAATGATATAAAAAGCTTAGTAAATGCTGACAGCAATGGGTTTGTTTCTAACAATCTACTTTACCTTAAACCTTGATTCAGTTCTACAACAGAAGCAAATACACAACGTTGTCGCAGCGACGGCAGCATGGATATGTTTTGCCAAATGGCCCGTAAGCTTAACAAACAAGTTGATCTAGTTTTCTAAACATTCTTTATAAAACGCTAAATAGCTGGGTTAGGTAGAGATAAGTTATGGATTGTCTTATCTTGTAATTTAAGCTTCTTTAAATAAACATAAAATCTATATAGTGTGACAATTATCATCACTTTCAGTGGAATTCAAGAAACTCTATCAAATTTATTAAGGATCAAAAAATTTAATGTTAAACTTTAACATGTTAGGGTACGCGATCGTCCTCGCTTGAGGTATTTTAGATGTTTTAGCAGCTATAGGAGCTGGTATTTATAATTATTTGATTTTTTTATTTTAAAATTCTTAGTATATTTTTTTTTCTTGGCATTAATTATATTATTTGATAATTTACTTACTATCAAGGTTTTTTTAAAAAAGTAAATGCATTTTTAAAAAAATAATTAATAAGATATCTTTCTAGGTGAGTACTATTTTCGATGTAGAGCTAATTAAGGTTATATAAATATTTTTTGATTTCAATTACTTTTTTCTTATTAGAACTTGTTTCTTGAAAAAAATATTTATATATGTATACTTTAAGTACTTAAAATAATCATTAGAATTTCCAAATCTCCGGTTTCAAGTCTGTTGAACTTAACCTAACTAATTACCATGACATTAGCTATTTGTTTACTGGATTTACAAAAAAGATCTTATTCCCTTATCATTATAAATGATATAATTACAAATTAATTCCTTTAATTGATTTTAATCTCAATCAACTCTAATTATCTGTAGAAAATTTAAAATTTATTTATTCTGAAATGCGTTCTATGTAACTTTCTTTCTGAGAAATAAATAATAAAAAACAATATTTTTTAGCGATAAATATTGTTCGTTAAGTAATGATGATTAAATCAATAAGTTTTTTATCTAGTTTTTTTATTGCTCTTAATAAAGTTCGCTATTAAGATTGGAATATTAATATTCAATAATTATACAATAAAATTTTATTGATTTGTTATTTTCCTTATTGAGTTTCTTAAATACTACTAATATTATTAGTCTTTAATTTGGTTAGTAACTTTTTCTTTCTGGGAAAAATTATTACTTCTTCTTTGGGGCTAGCTTTAAGTATGTTTTTAATACACCAACAACCTACATTACCATTAACAGTCCCCTATTGAAGCAACAGCTAGCAAATAATCAACTATTAAGGAATAAACCCTACTTCAGTCATAACCTTAAGACATCAATTTTTCGCTGTTAAGCTATTAAATAGAAGTTAGCCCTAATTTAGGGTGTGTTCAACCTACCTCAGAAACAGCCCATAAAAGAATACTACTATACAAAAAATGAGCGCTAATCTAAAAATTAATAACCTTTTTTTTGTTTTCTATTTAAGAAATAAATTGGATTTTTTACAAACCTAAAAAATAAAAGTCAGAAATAATAACTTTAAAAGAAAGTTAGGTTTAAATTTATAAATTACTCTTATTGAGTCTTAGTAGTTGAAGAAATTTAATCAAAAGACAATACTAGTGATAAAAAGATCAAAGAATCAGAAATAATATTTTTTATATATTAAAATAATTTACATATAAAGATATAATGCCATCAATAACCGCACAAACTTTGCTAATTTATATATTGTGAAAAATTTCTTTCAAATCAACCAAAACTTCACCCCCACAACTAACACCGATGAATCGTTTTATCATTTTCTTGTTCCCGAAGGCGCATTTATTATTTTAGGTGAACAGTTTTCTAATACTTTGGTGATGCCCCTAGAACCCAATGCCACTACTATGTTTGGTCCAAGAGGTGTTTGTTTAGTTTCCGAAACTGGCCCGTTATGGGTAGCAGACACAGGACACCATCGACTGTTGGGATGGAAAAATCTGCCCGAAACTGATGGCAAACCCGCAGACTTGATAATTGGACAACCAGATTTTCACCAGGAAGGACAAAACGCTAATGGAACTCCTCAAAGCAATACTTTAAGTGTTCCTACGGGGATTTGCACTTGTGGAGAAGGATTGGCAGTAGCTGATGCTTGGAACCATCGGGTCTTAATTTGGAAAGAATTACCTCAAGATCATAATGTTCCTGCAGATATTGTATTAGGGCAAACAGATTTTCACCAAAATCAAGTTAACCGAGGAGAAATTAATACAGCTGCGGATAGAATGCACTGGCCTTATGGCGTTTTTTACCATCAAGGTTATTTTTTTGTCGCAGATACCGGAAATAGACGGGTTTTAGTGTGGAATCGACTCCCGGAAGTTAATGGACAACCGGCAGATTTCGTTCTGGGACAGTCCCAGATGAATCTGCGAGACGAAAATGGAGGAGGAATTCCAACCGCTTCAAGTATGCGTTGGCCTCATGCGTTAGCAATTTGGCAAGATAACCTAGTTGTGACTGATGCAGGAAATAATCGTGTAATGATTTGGGATGGAATACCAACCGAAAATAATGTTCCCTGTAAATTAGTTTTAGGTCAATCAAATTTTGAAGATGTAGAACTTAATCAAGGGGTTTATTGGCCATCTTCTAGAAGTTTAAGTATGCCGTATGGCGTAGCTGTCTGTAAGCAATGGTTAATGGTGGCAGACACTTCTAACTCTCGTTTATTAGGGTGGAAAAATTTCCTAGAAATGGGTATCTCTTCCCAAGGATTAATAGGTCAACTTAACTTTCGTAGTAAGGGAGAAAATCGTGCTTACGGTAGGACTTATCGTAATAGTTTAAGTTGGCCTTATGGCATCTCTATTTGTGGTGATACGGCTATTATTGCTGATTCTGGAAACAATCGAGTTTTACTATGGTCTGTTCAAAGTTCAAATAAGTAAATAATCAACTCTAAATGGATGTAAAAAGTATATTTTTTGTATCTCTCATGTTTGGAAAAATTAGAGTTACAATTAAATGACTTTTCATAATACTTTTTCTGCTAACTCTTTTAGACAATTGCTTTTTTACAATTTACTTAGCTAAGTCATATTTATGATAGAACATCTTTACTTATTCTATACAAGAAAAACTTACTAAGTTCCATAGACTACAGTTAGATAGTTGATTTTTAGCCATTACAAGTTATTTTAGCCTTTTAAATATGATTGTATGTGCTAATAATTTCATAAAATCTGCAACTTTGCAATTTATTTAACCTTTTATTATTTTGTATTTAAACATGATGTTTCTACTTTTATTGTAATTCTAAAAATAATTTGTAGATCGCGAATTAACTTTGATGGTGTTTGCTCTTCTAATTGTATCAACTGAGTCTTTGAGTATACTGCTATCTAGCGATCACTCTTTTTTAACTGTTTTAAAAACTTGCTAATAGTTATCAACTTTATTAGTAGAGATAAAAAAATTATCTCTACTTAGACGAAAAATAATCTCTAAATTAGGGATTGTTAATCTTAAACTTATTAAGAAGAGTCAAAAAATAAAAAAATAATCTTAATTATATTTTGTGTTATGAAACAATTCATTATTTTTTTAAATTAATAAAAACCGATTAGACAATTCAGTTAAACTAACATGGAGTACCTCATGCTAATTTTTTAAATTATTTTATAATGTTTAATTTTTATCATTAGCTTTTCATTAGTCATTTCCAATTTTTAAGTCAGGTTTTAGATGATGATTTTTAACATTTAAAGTTCATTAACAAATCGTAGCTTTACTCATTTATAAGCCTTTTATTTTTTTATAGGTCTCCTAAAGAAACTTACTAATAAGGCTACAGAATTCAGGTAAAGTAAGAAGCAATCCAAATAAACTTATAAACTAAGTTGTATTGAGATGAAGAGTTATCATTCCTTTTATTATATTTTAATTTAAAGTAAATCAAGACATGACATATATTGTAAATAAGTCTCTACTATAGAAAATACAAATAAAAGCTAGCCATCATGTCCGACATGATGTAGAAAATCACTGTTTGTAATCTAAGTTTTTCGAGTAATTTTAAATTTTTTGCAAACGTACAACAGGGAAATCATACTGAACTGACGATATAAGACGATATAAATTTAACTAGTAAAATATCAAATCAAAGAGCTTTAGAGTTTAAAATCAACTAAATTTATGGATTTATAAGCTATCTTTTTAAGAGACTCCAAGATATTGTTAATTTCTTTAAATGTTACTTAGTCAAAATAGGCAATAATTTCTCAAGTCAACGTCTAACCTAATTGTCAGACTGCTTTATTTTGACATCGCAAATGCTATAGTATCCAATTATAATTCTAAACAAAAATGCTAAATTAGAATCATTAAACAGAGCAGGAGAAGGCGATAGAGAAATCTATAAGGCAAGTTTTGAGGTATCAACTTGACATAAACATTCATTCTATTCTTTAAAATGAAAAGTTTAAACGCATGATATCTTTCAAAATAAGAGCAATATTCTACGTGTTTTATTTGTGTTGGTTTTGTTGTTGATATTGACTAATTATATGAACAATCATACCAGAAGGGAAATTAGGAAACGGAATTAAATCAGCAATAAAAAAAACAACCGCACTAGCCAGGAAGAACTTAAAAAAACAACTCATGATGATAGACCTTCGTGCAATCTCTCTTTTATTATCTTAGAATTAACTTGCCTAAATCTTCCCCTAATTGGATGAACCACTTGAAGTCTTATTTTTATAAAAATTTAATTAATTAACCACGAACCTATCAACGGAACCGATATGGTAATGACTACTATTGATAATGATATGGAAATCCTAGAATTAGAGGATAGTTGGATCGTTATTTGGAGTCAACCTAAAACAATGACAGACAATACCAAGAAATTAGTTACAAACGCAATCTACTAATTATCCTATTGTTCTAGATGAGCACCTAAATAAAATTATTTATAGGGTAAGTATTTCACGGAAAAATAACTATGTTTCAAGGAAATTTACTAGTAACTTTACCAATAATATTACGAAGCTTTATAAAGCCAAAATGCCGACTATCATTGCTTTCTGTTCTATTTTCTCCCAATAAAAAACAGTCACCATTGTTGTCAACCAAAACAGCTCGTTTAATAATTATTAAATCTTGATGGTGAGGGTGCCTAGCTACGACTAAATCCCCTATTTCGGGTAAATGGCGGCGGTAGGCTCTTGTGTCCACAAGGACCTCCTCTCCTGCTTTAAGCAGGGGAAACATAGAAGCCCCTGTAACACAAAACCGTTGACGCAATCTTAACAACCAAAGAAGTAATTCTTTATTTTCACTAGTAAGGATCAACTGTATGCCCACTACCTCAAATAAACAAATCTAGCTAGCTTTTACCCAGGCTATATCCCGATTCTTGCTGGACCAGAACATAGTATGAATTTTCTCAACAGTAGCAAGTAATTCGGTGGCCTGGTCCAAGCTAACTTCTACCTTGCACGCAGAGCAAAGTTTAGCAGCCTTCCAAAAAGTATTATGAAGATCAGGATATTTTTCTAAATGTACAGGTTTAAAGTAGTCAGTCCAAAGGATAAGTAATTCTTCTTTAGTCTTTTGTGCTTGCTCTTCCTTAATTGCAATATAGCGGGAAAGGGTATTAGCAGTGGCATGATCTCCGACAGAAGGATTAAGGTCTAGTATCTTCTTAGTCATAGATAATACTGCTTCAGCGTAGATGCGAGCAGAGGCGGGATCATAAACACCACAAGGCCCATCGCAGTGAGCACTAACTTCTGGCGCGCGGAAGTGTTTTTTAATTTGAGTAGCAATTGTGTTGAGCATAGTTTTCTGAGATGTATCTAATTTTTCAATAAAACGTTTACAAACGTTACTATAAGGGGCTGTGGTCAGGATAAAACTTTCCCACTAACTCCCTTCCTCCTAATTTTAATTGAAAAGTGTAGGCATTTCAGATCTTAAAATTCTAGATTCTTGCCCCTACCCTTATGGCTTCCTAATAGTTGCACTATATTGATTATTTGAATATTGTTCTTTCCTTTAAATAAAAAGGTTTAAAATGTTATAATTAACTGAGAAAAAACCTTCTCTTATGCTTCCTCTTGATAAGAAGTAATTAAACAACCTACCAACATAATGGAATTGATAAGCAGACTAAAAAAACTAACTCCTAGCTGGTTTCTGCTTGTACCCGTTCAATTAGTAATCGTACTTCATCAGTCCCTTCTGACAGTTCAAAAGAGAGGGTAAACTTACCACTGACTACCATTCGTAACCCTAAAGGAGCAAGACTAAACAATCCTTTTAAATCTTTCAAATAATTCCCTACTACAAATAATCCAAACTTACGCTCATCAATCCATCCCCCTTGTTTGACTAAGTCTACCAAAACCTTACGATGGCGAATGGCACGACTATCTCGAAAATTTTTTTGAGCCAAAATTTCTTGTTTAATGTAACCAATTTGGTCCATGGGGAAAACACCTATGGGACAAATTGCGTTACAAAAATAGCAACGAGTACACCCCCAAACTCCTTTGGTTTCGTCATTTTAGGTTTCTAAACGAGTTTCAGTTTCTGTATCCTGTGAATCGACTATCATACGTTGTGTTTTAGCAAGAGCGTGAGGACCAACAAAATCGGGGTTAACCGTAAGAGCGTTACATTCGGAATAACAGACTCCACACATGATATAGCTGCTGGTCTGATTGAGACGTAATCGCTCTTTGGGGGTTTGCAGAAATTCCCGTTCAAAAATAGAATTTGCCTTGAGCCTGACATAGGGTTCTATAGCTTCTAATTTTTTCCAAAAAAGGGCCATATCCACTACCAAATCCTTAACTACTGGGAGATTTTTTAGAGGAGCAATAGTCATGGTTGGTAGTTTTTCCTTTCCGGAGTGTCCAAATTTTTCAAGTTCACTGCCCACATTTTCTTTACAAGCAAGGGCAGAACGACCATTAATTCTCATGCTACAACTACCACAGATCGTATTACGACAATTTTTGCGAAAGGCAAGGGTTCCATCTTTTTCCCATTTAATACGATTGAGGCAATCTAAAATAGTTGCGTTTGACTCCACGTCCAAGTTATAAGTCTGTAAATGAGGTGTTTTATTAGACTTTTGTCGCATAATTTTAAATTGAACTTTCATAGGGAAGATATAGGGTGATTTCTCAGAAGGGGAGTAAGCATAACCCTATCTATTAGTTTAGTAGCCCAACACATTCACTAAAATCTCTCAATCATTACTCCATCATAGCCACCATAGAGATTGTCGAAAGTAGACAATCTCTATGGTGTATCCTCTTGCTTAGCCTTCTTTTAAGACTAGAATTAAATAGTGAGGTTCTTGTAACTTCTGGGGCAATTCCATAGATTGAAATCCTAGTAAATGGTTCTGTGACCTTCAGATTTAATCCTTTCATCCATCCATAAGTATATTCCCCCAAACTCAGTATCACAAAGGTTATCCAGATTGTAGAAGCTAACTTTAAAAAACTTATTTTTAGACTGAGTAACTCAAATCCATCACGATATTAGGGGTAAATTTTCTTAAGGGGATGCACTTCTCCTTACATTTTGTCTTCTTGAACTGTCTGCTTCTCTCGTTTATAATTATTGAAAATTTTCTTGATTTTATTAGGAAGATAACGCTATATTTTTGATATGGTCAATAAAGGCAACGATCATTAAACTTCAATCAAGGAACATTGATAACATCATGACCGATAAACCAATCCCTTTAACGGGAAAAGCCCTACTTCAAAAAGTCAAAGAGCTATCCCACAAACCACGGAGAGAAACAGCCAAAGATTGTGGCTATTACTCAGTTACAAAAGACGGACAAGTCCGCGTCAATTTGACAGAGTTCTATGATGCAGTTTTAGGAGCCAAAGGAGTTCCTCTTGAGCCAGGAACCGCTAAAGATGGT
The DNA here is from genome assembly GCF_029919255.1 of cyanobacterium endosymbiont of Epithemia clementina EcSB. Taxonomy (GTDB): domain Bacteria; phylum Cyanobacteriota; class Cyanobacteriia; order Cyanobacteriales; family Microcystaceae; genus Rippkaea. The sequence goes on from NZ_CP123991.1 coordinate 723,643, forward strand.
CGAGGACGTGAACCCACTTACCGTGTAAGTGTCCACAAAAATGGTCAAATTGTCATCGGATCAACATACACCCAAGAGATGGGATTGAAACCTGGAGATGAGTTTGAAATTAAATTAGGATACAAACACATTCACCTCAAACAAATTGGAGATGATGGGGAGGTCGTTGAGGAAGAAGCAGCTTAGGAATTATTTAATCTAAACAAAGATTATAAAATCTCTTGAGCCTAAAAAACCCCATTGGATGGGTTTGCCTTAACCTGTTCTTATTAGGGTCTAACGGATAATTAGTCCTAAAAGCTATCGTCTTACTCGGGGCGGCGTAATATAAGAAACAGACGTTAGCCCCCATAGATTTTTCTGTAAAACCTGTCCGAACTCAAATATTTTACTAGGGTAGTAACTATAGATTCTTCATTAGAAGATATAGACAGTATAAGAAACAATTTTGTCATTACCAATTGCATTCTTGGATATAACTTTGAGCTTAACTCTTTCCGGAACAGTCAAAGTATGCCTCTTTTTAATTACTTGGGTTATACTTTGGCTGCCTTTAGCTTGGTCTATAGCCAGAAAAATTAGCTGGCAACCCTTTAGTCCTTTAGTAGGTTCGGAAAAACTCCTCCTTGTTATATCTCTCTATTTAACTGTTCCTCTTCTAGTATGGCTAACTATTTCAGTAGAAGGGACCTCCGTAATAGACTACGGACTAAAGTGGCAACTGACTTTTTTGATTTCTTTACTTTTAGGAATAGGATTAGGAATTGCCGGTTTAGGGATTCTCTTTGGACTCGAAGGATGGTTTGGTTGGTTAATTTGGCAAAAAAATAATTTATATCGTCTGGGTAAATTAGGATTACCCTTATTGGGGTTAGGACTTTGGGTAGGAATTACTGAAGAATTAATCTTTCGGGGAGTTTTACTCAATTTACTACAACAAGACTATTCCCTAGAAATAGCCGCTATTATCTCCAGTGGTGTTTTTGCTCTCTTACACTTACTCTGGGAAAGGGAAGAAACAATTCCTCAACTTCCTGGATTATGGATAATGGGTATGATTTTGGTGTGGGCTAGAATAATGGACGAAGGCAGCTTAGCTTTAGCATCAGGACTCCATGTGGGTTGGATTTGGGGGTTATCGTGCATCGATGCGGCCGAATTGATTTCCTATACTGATAAGGGAGCTGCAGGGGTGGTTGGCTGGAAGAAACAACCTTTAGCCAGAATATCCGGAATTCTTTGTCTGTTGGGAACAGGTTTAGTTTTATGGCAATTTTCTTTATTTTAATTTAGGAATTTCATTCAACTAAACTGGGAAACAATTTGATTGTAGGCTGAGGTTTATTAACTCCAAAATACAGCTTAAGGCAATTACTTTTTCGAATTTATACCGAACTAATTTAGCAATTTTTCTTCCCATATTTTTATTATTAAGGGGTTGTATCTCAGTATCTTAACTCACTTTCTGACCGACGAGTTACTAAGTGAAAACCATCGAGATAGACCACTGGTTCTCCCCTTTTAAAACCTAATTCTAGGATAATTGATTCTATTCTTGGTTAATCTTCGGTAGAAGTTCACAATGTTAATCAGATGAGATCTTTAGTGAAAGAAGATTAGCTAAATCTGGTAAGAGAATACCAGTTATGACAACTTTTCTGAAAGTTATGATGTAGAAAAAGTCAGTCAATTGAAATCCTTGAACTCATTTTAAAGCTATTAATATAATTGCTTTAATACGTCGATTACATTTGATTCTAGCCTTATTAAAATGCAGTTTCACTGAAGTTTGCATTAGAAAATTAGAGAGCTCATCCTCACTAATAACATTGCATCAATACCTGATATTTTAATTAATTTCTTGTTATAAGACTTAATTAATTAATTAATTAAATAAATTAATTAATGGCTTTTTTTAAACAAAATATTCAAATTGATCTCGAGTAAAATTCAACTTATAAATATTTAACTGTTTATTATTAAAATAGACTTACGTCGCTTATATTAAAGATAATAGTTTTATTTGATATCGTTTTACTTTTAGTAAAACAAGAAAAGACTGTGGTAAACCTTGGGTAATCTAAAAATACTAGATCGAATAATTATTAATATCAGAACTGCTTAAATTAGAACTGGTATTAATTAAAATATCCATGATATTTTTGTTCTTTTTATTAAAACCTGAGCTGAATAATTTACTTCCCCATTTTAAAACAAATCCTTGACTTTTATATCGAGTTCCAAATTCCATTAAAATGATAAATTTTCTTCGATTACTCCATATACTAACGCTGCTGCAGTATATTTATCAGCATAGTCTCACTTGTTCAATAAACCGATACTGACATACTTAGCCCAACCAATAATGATAACTTTAAAAAATATCTATTGGAACGGTCAATATGACAGAGTCAAAGTTGGGAATTTCTTCTGCTTTAAGTTATTTGAATAACTAAGTTAAGAGTAATTTTTTTTACTTATTCAAAGAATATAATTTTTTCATCTAAATTTTGCAACAAATCTCGAACTTATGAGCTAAATTTTAGAGAAAATAACAAATTTTTTCAAAAATTTACAATCTAATTCGCAACTGGGCATGGATTATCTTATGATTACTTGAAACTCAGTGGTATTTTCTAAATAAGGCAAATTGGGAATTAATAAGGATTTACTGCTTAAATTGACATATATAGTTTCGATAACTTAATACTTTTAGCCTGTTCTGTGATCGAACTCGAATAAATGATGACGATGTTGCTAGTTCCAAAATCGATGGCGTAAGACACGTTAGATCGAAAGAAAATTAGCTAGGTCAAATATTAACAAACTGGGAACAAAGACAATTTATTAAAGTTAAAAATCCTAATAATCAAATCACAAAGTTTAGATGACATATTGAATTAATATCTCCTTAAGATAAATTTAAGATTTGTCCAGAAACTTTTTTACATGGCGCAAAACTTTGAGAGAATAAGAACAGCACAGTCGAGTGTAGTAGTGTATACCAGAAATTTACGTAAAACTAGACTAGGCTAGTGCCAGGTCACTATATATACTCAACTAATTTTGAAGGTACCTAGATTGTTAGATGAATATATCTTGAACACCTTAAATAAAATTAAAAAAGAGTGTTAGGGTTTTACAATGGGTAGTGTTACTCGGAGGAAGAAAAGTGTTTACCCGACTAGCTCAACAACACCGTAACTTTGTGAGAGATTTAGTAATTAATCTCCAAGCACTGGCGATTGTCCTTGAAAAACAAGGTTATCTAGCTTCTTGCTACACTTGTGGTGGGCAGATGAACAGTGGTTCTTTTATGGTTAGCCTAGGAGAAAACCATCTGATTCGCTTTTTGGTATCGGACTACGGAATTACCTGGACAGAGATGCGAGACGATCTTGAGCTGATGAAACTTGAAGGGGCTGAGGCCATCAGTCAATTGCAGGAGTTAGCTGATTTAGTTAAATATCAAATTGAGCCATCCAAGTCCGACACTTCAGATAATTTTACTTCTGAAGATAATTCTACTCCTGAACCTCAGATACAATCGATTTAAGTTTTAGAAAACTCAGAGGAAACATAAACAAGGAAATCTCCTTAATCTTGTCCTCAAATTGTTCTCTGTTTTAAGTCTGTTTTAGGAAAGTAACTTATTTGTCTTCAGCAAAAACATAGCGATAGAGCTCATTTGCATTAGGTTCTGGACTATCTTGAGCAAATTGAACCGCTTGATCGATTTTCTCTTGAACTTGCTTTTTAATGTTCTCGAGTTCTTGGTTATCAGCTAAATTACGCTCCACTAGATAAGTAGTCAGTTTATTAATGGGATCTCGGCCTCCCCAAAATTCTTTTTCATCAGAAGATCTAAGTTCATCGGGATCAGCTAAGGAATGTCCTCGAAAGCGATAAGTCAAAGCTTCAATTAAAGTTGGGCCTTCTCCGGCACGGGCACGGGCGATGGCCTTTTGAGCAACACTACGAACAGCAAGTACGTCCATACCATCTACTTCCACACCGGCCATATTAAAAACAGTAGCTTTTTGATAAATTTCCGGTTGAGAGGTTGCCCGATCATGAGCCATGCCAATTGCCCATTTGTTATTTTCAACGACGTAAATAATTGGCAACTTCCACAATGAAGCCATGTTGAGACACTCGAAGAATTGACCATTGTTGCTAGCTCCATCCCCAAAAAAGCATACAGTAACTTGATCGGATGTCTCATCCCCCATCATTTCCCGTCGATATTTGCTTTGGAAAGCTGCTCCCGTGGCTACAGGGATACCTTCAGCGACAAAGGCATAACCCCCTAGAAGTCGATGTTCAGCAGAAAATAGGTGCATTGAACCGCCCCGTCCTTTGCTACATCCAGTCTCCTTTCCAAATAATTCTGCCATCACCTCGTGAGGGGGAACTCCACAACTAAGGGCATGAACGTGATCACGATAGGTACTAGATACATAGTCTTCACCGGGACGTAAAGCTTTGATTATTCCAGTAGAAACTGCCTCTTGGCCATTGTACAGATGAACAAAACCGAACATTTTACCCCGGTAATACATCTCAGCACACTTATCTTCAAACAAGCGCCCGAGTATCATGTCTTCATAGAGGATTAAACCTTCCTCTTTGGTGATTTTGATAGAAGCTTGGTTAAATTTGGGTAATGTTCGTTGGGAAACCATAGATTTTGTAGAATAATGATAATTCATTAAGACCATTGAGTGATTAAGGTTGACTTAGCTCAACTGCCTACTTCAAATGAGAGCAAAAAATACTGACTTAAAGATTATAGAGGGAGATGAGATTTTTATGTTAAAAGACTTATACGATTCCCTACAGCTCCAAGTTTTTACTAAAATAAACTCTAATAAACCCAATAGAGTTAACGCGGTTAGAATAGGGCGGATCTCTATAAAGGCTAAGATTGAGACAGGTAGTAACTGTTTTACTAATTGGAATATTTTAGTTATAATCTTTCTCAGCTTTGTCTATGCTTATGCTTACCAGTCACTGAATCTTTCTGGAGCTTATTCTGGAGCTTAAGTGTTATCGGTTTACTATGTTGTCCTTGCTCTGTTTCCTAAGTGTCTTAAACTGGACATGTATCTTAAATATAGGCTATCAGAATAAGGATAAGCTTATTGTCTTGACCCGGCTCTGAGGAAATCAACCGTGCGTATCCCCCTCGACTACTACAGAATTTTGGGAGTTCTTCCCCAAGTTACAGATAAGCAGCTTAGTCAGGCTTATCATGATCGCTGTCTGCAATCACCCCGCCGGGAATATAGCAAGATGGCGATTTCATCGCGGAAGCAGCTGCTTACTCAAGCCTATGAAGTATTATCGGACTCAGAACAAAGAGCTGCTCACGAGGCCTTGTTTCTAGAAACTACTTTTTCCGACCAATTAAAGTCCAATCTGGAAATTCCTTTAACTGGCTCAGAGGAAGAAATTCTTCCTGATTCATCGCCATTAGATCCTAAGACGTTAGAAATTGCCCCTAAGCAGTGGATAGGGGCCTTAATGATTCTCCAAGAGTTGGGAGAATATGAACTAGTCATTAAGTTTGGTGAACTTTCTCTTGACACCTTGTCAAGTCCTAGATCGGAGCTGTTTTCTTCCATCTGCGAGATTCAAAGTGATGTTATTCTTACCATTGCCCTAGCTGCTTTAGAATTGAGCAGGGAACAATGGCAACAAGAAGAATACGAACAGGCTGGAATTTCAGGGGGAAAAGGACTCAGTATACTCCAAGAAAATTGTTTATTTCCCTCATTACAACTCGAAATTACCAAGGAACTTTATAAGTTACGTCCCTACCGAATTCTGGAGTTGTTGGCTCAACCTGAAAAAAATCGAGCTGATCGAGATCAAGGCAAAACCCTACTTCAAGAAATGTTACAGGAAAGACAGGGGATTGATGGTCAGGGTGATGATCACTCTGGGCTTGGTATTGATGATTTTTTGCGGTTTATTCAACAACTACGGACTTATCTAACAGCTACCGAGCAAGAAGATATTTTTTTTCGTGAAACCAATTACCGGTCGGCCGTAGCTGCTTATTTAAGAGTATATTCTTTAATTGCCCGTGGTTTTGCCGGAAAACAACCGGCTTTTATTGTTGAAGCAAAAGGTATTCTTGACGGCTTAGAGAAACTTCAAGATGTCTCTTTAGAAAAAGGGATTTGTGCGTTGCTTTTAGGGGAAACCCGGGAGGCTATCCTAGCATTAGAACAATGTGAAGATGAAGAAGTCTTAACTTTTGTTCGAGAACAATCCCAAGGGGCGCCAGATCTTCTCCCAGGATTGTGTTTATATGGGCAATATTGGTTACACACGGAAGTATTTTCTCATTTTCGTGATTTTAAAAAACGGACTGACTCTTTAGAAGATTATTTTGCTGATCAAGCAGTTCAGACTTACTTAGAACAGTTATCTTTTGATTCTCAAAAGACTTATCTTAAAGGGAAACAAGGAAATGAAGTGATGTTTAGTAGAACAATCTCTCGAAATGATCATGTCGTTCAAGAAAGAAGATCTTTCGCCAAAGGACGACACTTAAGAAAAACCCGCTTTCAACATCAAGAACCTCAGTTACTTGTCAGTGGAGGTGGGGGGATTCCTACTATGGCCACAGCTGCTGCTGTTCCTAGGACTCCATATCGTCGCAGTTTTAGGGAAAATTCTTCGAGAGGAGCTAGAAACAAGTCAGTTGTTACAACTTCTCACCAGGATTATCTTCGGAAATCCCAGACTGACCAGTCTTTTAGTTTACCGACAACAGCTAACGAGCCAGAACAAAGAGCTCAGCGTGGGTCGTATAAACGAAACAATCCCTACAGGACTGGCAAGACAATCTTTAAATTCCGGCCTTGGTTTATGCTGGTTGCTTCATTGACAGTCTTAGGAGCAGTAGGATCATCAGTTAAATGGATTCAATATATTGTGTCTCCCTTGGTTGCTTTGGAGGAAGAACAACTTGTTTTGGAACTACGTCAACCTCCAATTACCATTCCAGTGCCAGAGACTAAAATCAAAAATAAAACAAAAAATCAGATAAAGAAACTGACCATAGAAGACGCGAAACAAGTCATTGAGACGTGGTTATCGAGTAAAGCTGATGCCTTCGGCTTGGAACATAAGATTGAGTCATTAAACAACACTTTATCAACTCCTCTTCTCAGTCTCTGGAAAAGTAGAGCGCAAAGTCTTATAAAATACGAAGACTATTGGAAATATAAGCATAATGTTACTATAAAGTCCCTAAATATTACTGATAATACCCCAGATAAAGCAGTTATTGAGGCTGAGGTTAGAGAAATTGCTGATTTTTACCACCGTGGTCAACTAAACAAGAGTCAATCTTATGATGATCGACTGAGAGTTCGTTATGGGTTACTCCGCAAGCAAGATCGTTGGCTAATTTATTCTCTTGAAGTTATTAATTAAGGAACAATGAGGAGCAAACTTTCTCAGTCATTAGACTAATTAGTTTGACAAAAAGTGGTGTGGCTGATAAGCTAGAAAGCTATAACTCAACAGATTTGTGTTAGGAAAGCCAATAATCAAATTGTTGGCCCATTTCCTGCTGTAAAAAAACTAGGAGGTATAAGAGTTAATCAATGACCCAAGTTGTAGTCGGTCAAAATGAGCCCATTGAATCTGCTTTGCGTCGGTTTAAGCGACAGGTTGCTAAAGCCGGAATCTACACAGATTATAAAAAGCATCAATTCTTTGAAACGCCGCAAGAGAAACGGAAGCGCAAAGAAGCGACTCGTAGAAGGCAGCGATCGCGCCGTCGTTAGAAGTAGGACTTGCAATGCAGGCTGTGCCCTGGTTAGTCAATTTTTCTTAAAGTTGTTGATATATTCTAAAGAGTTCTATGGTATCCATAACCTCTCCTGAATGGGAGAGGGTTAACTTTTTTGGGAGTTAACCACCACTAATTTTTACTTTGTAGCCTAATTGAGAGAGAACAGTTACTATTTTTTGGCAATGATTCCCTTGAATTTCAAGAGTATTGTCTTTAATAGTGCCGCCACTACCGCATTGATTTTTTAATTGTTTAAGTAATTGAACTAACTCTTCAGCAGAATGTTGAAAACCAGTTATAACGGTCACGGTTTTGCCCTTTCGTCCTGATCGGGTGGACTTCACCAAAATGTTTTGTTGTTGGGGAAGTAGATTTTTAACCTGACTTTCTAACACCTCTGGGTTGGAAGATAAACCAAACTCTTGATAGGCAATGTGCTCAGAAGAATACTGACGTTTGGAAGACATAAAAAACCATAGGGACATAACCTAATTTAACTTGATCTTGAACTTTGAGCAAAGCTTACTTAGTTGCTTCTTCCAGCTAAACTACAGGAAGTTTACTAGAACGATCAGGTAAAGTCATTAACTCCATTCGTGCTAAACGAACTAGATTAGACAAAAGTCCACTAAAATGGGATTAGAGTCGATTTCTATATAGTCTTAGAGTCGTAGCACTTTTCCAAAACCTCTCCTAAATCCAAGGCGAGAGAATCGCCCTGCAGTTGAGTCAATTCATAAAAGTAGTTCAATTAACCTATAATTAGCAGTTTAATAGAGATTTATTTCCTTGTTCTAATTGGTGATCAAAAATTTATTTTATTGCCTCTAATTCAGGCATAGTTCTGAAGAGTATTGCCCCGATAGAAGAGCGATCACCCTAAAAACATAAACTCCTAAACTTGTATTATATAAATAATATAGGAGTTTATTGAACACTTAAATTCTAACTTTTACTAACCCAATGCGATAGAGTTTTTCAACAAAAGTAATTGTCTCAACCTTAATGTGAGTAAGTCTAGGAGTTATCCAATGGTTCCCGACAAAGCGATGACTTGAAGCAATGCTAAGGGTTAATGGTGATTATGTTGATCTATTCGTTGGGACATTCTCAAAAAAGTTTGCAACTTACCGACTACTAACTTTTGACTAAGGCGATAAGCTTGCCATTCTTAAGTCTACCAAGTCTTTAGTCTGATGGTTCTACGGTTACCAGTTGCTGTTGACTTGTTTGGAGATAGTTAACGATACAATAGACAACTTTAGTCGAATCAACAGAGATATTGTAAGGAGTAGGAGCAATTTAGAAACACATCCTCTCAATTAAAATTTCGGCTGTCTTTTCTACTAAAGTGTGAGCAACTGTCCACAGTCCATAAAATTTTCGTTTGGTGTCTGCCTGGGGTTGACTTTCATTACGGTAGCATTTATTCAGAGAATTAATAAGACAATACTATCAAAGTGTACTCTCCTAAAGCGAGAATGACTAAATGATAGTATTCCATCTACTATTTCACCATTGGACCTACCGTATCTAGTTTGACAAAAGAAATTTGGTCTAATTGTCTAGTTTGATGGCTGATAAAGTCACTATCGGGAACGGCCACTACTACAATTTGGTGAAAACTTGGGCGATATACCAACAAAGATCAGCTTCTTACAAGTAAGAAGCTGATCTTTGTTGAAGGGAAACCACAACTAAAGGCTGGCAAGAATTCGAGACAGATTTGTAGGATATAATCTTCCAGGGCATGACAAAGGACGGCTAGAATGATTTTGAAGTAAGTTTACTATCAGGTCAGGTAACTTTTCAGTTAATTAAGGGTCGATTCCAACAGTATTGGGGATAGGTTGACTCAAATTATGTAAGTTTTAATGTACTTTCCTAAGAGAATCAATTAATACTATAAACTACTAATTAGTAGAGTTTATAGTATTAATTGATTAAAATAAATTTTATTTGTTCCTATGTCTATTATTTCTGAGATTTTTTTGAGTGGTCACTACTGGCTTAAAAATGTTCATATTCCCTTGTGTTTATTAGATAAAAGCCATTTTACTCCTGATACTAGGGAAGGTTTATGTCGAGTTGATTTAGAAATTGTTCAAGAAAAAATTTCCTCAATTGTTCTTTCTGATTCTACTGTGATAGAAAATACTTTCATAGATTTAAAAGGGGGTATTATTTTTCCTGGGTTTGTCGATATTCATACCCATTTAGATAAGAGTCATATTTGCGAACGATCACCTAATTTAGACGGTACATTTGATACCGCAATAACAACCCTTAGAAAGGATGTTCAGGCATTTTGGCAACCCGAAGATGTTTATGCTCGCATGGAGTTTAGTCTGAAGTGTAGTTATGCTCATGGAACAACGGCTATTAGAACTCATTTAGATTCATTTGGGAGACAAGCTGACTTAGTTTTTGAAGTCTTTAAAAGATTACAAACTCAATGGCAAGATAAAATCATTCTTCAAGCTGTTTGTTTAGTTTCTTTAGATTATTTTTTGACGGATGAAGGGGTAATTTTAGCAGATAAAGTAGCTGAATATGGAGGTATTTTAGGTGGGGTTGCTTATATGAATCCCTATCTAGAAAAACAACTTAATCAGGTTTTTACTTTGGCAAAAGAACGTAACTTAAGTTTAGATTTTCATGTAGACGAAAATAATGATTTTAATTCAGTTTGTTTACATAAAATTGCTGAAATTGCCATCAAACATGAATTTTCAAATCAAATTATTTGCAGTCACTGTTGTAGTTTAGCAGTTCAATCGCAAGAAATTATTAATCGAACAATTAAATTAGTTAAACAAGCAAAGATTGGAGTTGTTAGTTTGCCAATGTGTAATCTATATCTTCAAGATAGAGCCTCGAACAAAACGCCTTATTGGAGGGGTATAACAAAAGTTCATGAATTTAAAAAACAAGGGATTCCTATTATATTTGCTAGTGATAATTGTCGAGATCCTTTTTTTGGATTTGGGGATCATGATGGGTTAGAAGTCTTTAAAGAATCCGTAAGAATTGCCCATTTAGATACTCCTTATAGTGATTGGTGTAGTAGTGTAACGAAAACTCCTGCAACCTTAATGGGACTCTCTAGTATTGGTCGAATTTCAATCGGTTTAAATGCAGATTTAATTTTGTTTAAAGCCCGTTATTTTAGTGAATTATTATCGCGTCCTCAGAGTGATCGCATTGTTTTGCGCCGAGGAAAGCCAATTAATACTAACTTACCTGATTATGCAGAGTTAGATAATTTAGTATTAGTCAATAAAGACTATAATAAAAGTGTACAAGTAGGAATTTCAAGATAAATTTAGACTAAATTTATTAAATAATAGGTAGTACATATAAATAAATATTATCCAAATTAGCCTGGATAATATTTTACTGAATTATTGAAATTAAAACACTTCTTATTTATGAGTAGTTAGTTAATATTAAAAATAAATTTTATTTTTAATATAGAAAGAGAGGGTAATAAATAAAAAAAAAGTTGATATTTATTTTTAATAAAAATTTCTGATAGTTTAAATACCATAAATACCAGTCGTTGTTTTGTATACTATTTCAATAAGTAGAACTCTTCATAGAAAATCTGATATTAGGTAACGGTTAATTCCTCTAAAATTTAGAATCTCATTTATTAAACTGAGTTGAGAGTTTGACGCCATATGGATAAATAAAGTTAAAATTTTGAATACAGTACAATTAGGTTTAAATGAAAAATTTAGTGTAGTATTGTCTGTCTAATAGATAGAGTTTTTGATAAGTATATTTATTGAGTATCAAACTTTGTATTTATATTTTTTGTATTGATATAACAGGTCTGATAAAATCCTAAAATGTTAAATGTTACCGTAATGATCTAAATCTATATAATCGACTGTTTGGTAGGCTAAACAGCCCGCAAATAAATCTCCACACTAATAATTAAACTAATTGCATCATAAAAAAACAATATTTATAGATAAATAAATAGATTTAATAATATTTAATAGTTAAAAATCTAGAATTTAGAATTTTATAAAAAAATCTCATTATACTTGATATTTACAATTGTAGGTAATTATTAACCAACCATAGTTTTCTTCTGATTTAATTAAATTCAATTTATCCCCACCAAGGGAACTGTGTTCCCTTTACCAAATCTGACCTGTTACTTTCTCAACCGTTAACCCACGAATATTTTGGATGGCATCGTCAGCGTCTTTAAACTCTAGAAAAAGTCATAATCAAAGAATTATTTATCATAATTTAATCGGATAATTTTACTTCAATTACTACCAATATTCTGCGCTTATAAAAGTATTTTAATCTGTGAAAGCCAAACCAAACAAGAATCAAAGTGTTGTCTCACTAACTTCACAGAATAAATTTAAAAGATTACTTTTAAGTTTTGTAAAACCAAATACTCAAAGGGGGACAGGCAATACATCTCTAGTTTGCTTGAGTGGTTTCGTGAGAATAGATGAGATAAGCAAGACGATTTTCAGTCAAATTCCGGTTTAATGACACCTACATCGGTCCTCCTTTTAGATTAAATTTACTTAACGTGGAAAGATATATTTTATGAGTAAATCAGAACAAATTTTTGAACGATCAATTTATCTTTAAATCAGCAATAAACTTTTTAATATAAAGGTCAGATTTTCCTCTAGCTATTAAGTTAGCTAGTTTAACTTAATAAGAACATGTTAAAGTAGAAGCAATAGTCAAAAAAATCTTAGTAATGATTGATTAATTTAGTTATAAAAACTGGGCATAAGTAAAAATATAATTGTACTTTTTACTAAATTAAATTTATACAGATATTGATAAAAATTTAGATTTTTTAGCTAATTCCTTAAAAAATAATCCTAATTTTGATTTTCCTAAAGAAATCAATGATTTTGTAAGATATATACTAGCCGCAGATAATTGTGTTAGATCTTAACATACTTATAAAGAAAATAATTAAAGACTATATAAAAAACAGACTAACTATTTAATTCAATTCGATTTAATTTTTTCTGAAAAAAAGAAAACCATCACAACGATTTTAATAAAATGAATAAGTATTAATAAGTAGTTAAAATAACTATAAGTCACATATATCAAATGATTAATTATTAATCATTTGATACTATATATTGATCTACTAAATAAATAAATAAATAAATCATATCATATAAAATATATGCTCATATGAAACAATAAAAATTAGGTACGAATCATAAAGTTGGTACAGAAATAGTTAAAAAAAACTTTGCCTAGATCTTAGTGAAAATATTAATTCTCTTGAAAGAAAGTAAAATTTAATTTTGAGAGTAAAGGTGCGGTTATTTAGATTTAATTTTTATTAAAATTTATATCTGGACCTTTATGTTCTTAATATTTTTACTTTGAAAAAATATTCAATGTTTATTCAGCAGTTTATATTTTTATTAATTTTAATCTGTTTAGCTATAATTTTGGTTTCTATTGTACTTCTTTCTCAATTGTTACAACGATAAGTTAACATAAAGACCGTAGATGAATATCTTATGTTAACGGTAACTATAAATTATGTTTAAAATTATACAAACAGTAGCTTAATGTTAATTTTGAATAACGAGTCGAGTAAAGCCAGGGAGTTTATTCGTAAAACGGTACAAACTTTTGGGGTGCGGAAAATCTCTGAGAGGTTTAGACAATTATCAGGGGACAATGTCTGATGTGATTGAGCGATTATTGAGATATCGGTTGTTAGAAGATAAGTAGCTTTTTGATACTCTTGTCCTTTAAAAGTTAATAATATTAGTTGCTTAAAGTGTTACGGGGAGCCTGAAAATGCTTTTTTTAAAAAAATGGTAAATTTATGGTGATCGCAATGGTTGCGGTTGACAGTTAGTTCGTTTGTCCATCATTCAAACGTAAAGTAAAAAAACGATGTAGCTATCACTAATAATTAACGTAATATTTTCTTCTTAATCATCAGTCAAATTTCTATAAAATTGTTTTTTTCAGTTGTTCTAGTAAAGTAAATAATCGTAGCAAAATTAACTTGGTTACATCAATAAAGACTAGGTCTGTAAGTTTAAGTCATTAAAGTCTTATCTAATATAAGAGTCTCGAAGTTTGTCCCAAATTTTTATAAACCTTAAAAGGCATAAAGTATTTTTTTTGTTAATTTAAGTTTTTTAAAGTAAAAATGCTAGATTTACTAACTTTAATGTTTATCTTGTTGTGCGAGTAGTCACTTAGTAAGTGTAGAGAAACGTTGTGATTCTGTTCTCGCAATTATTCAACAATCTCAAGTTATTTTTTCTCAAGTAAAGGGTGATTTTTTTAAAAAATAAGGTAATAATTTTATTCTTTTCATGGTTTTCTAGCGTCCAAAGATATGATTAACGAATCTATACCAAAATTTTAAAAAACATGTTAGTTGTTGTGTTGATTAATTGGTCTTATTGTTAGTTTATCTAACTTTAGTGGAAATATCTATCGAGTACAGCTTCGTTTTTTGATGCAACTAATATTTTTTTGTTTTTTTCACTATAATCTATCCAAATAAAACTCACTATGAATTAGAATACCACCTACTCTATCTGATGTTTGCTATCTTCATTGTTATAGTTGTTCAATGACCATTGAAGTAATTAACTACTTACTTAAGATAAAAGTTGTTTTACCTATCAATCAACTTATACAAACAATATGTCAATTATAGAGATAGTGTTTTTTCCTATGTTCAAGCATCATCAAATAGAACTAATAAACTTTAATTCATTGGTTAAGCGTCAATACGAAATAGAACAGCGATCACATATTTTTTAGTAGATTATCTATGGGTTGTTTCAGGACAACAAGAGCTATGGTATTTTGCGGTAAAACTTCGAAGCAGCATTTTTAACAATTGCGCTTAGAACAAAATTTGTGAGATACCATCGATGTAATAGCAATTCATTGTTGACTACCAAGCTATTGTTAATCTGACAATTGGTTTGATCATTTGTGTTAAATTTAGAAGTTAGTCCTCCAAATTAAGATATTGTCTCTATTACGTTAGGTGATTGTTTAGAAATGGCAGGAATCGCTAAAGGGAGTGAAACCCTACAGCAAGTTCATTATCTCAAAATACTGGACTGTAAATTAATGTGAGGTTATTCCTTTTTTAAACATCTCATGGCAGAAAAGGTTGTTTTTTTTAAAAAAAATCCCTAGATATTAATACTTTTACTTTAATATTTTAAAAATCATCATTCTCTTTATCTCCAACGGTTAAACTGCAGCCAAACTACCTCCATTATTACTACCAGAACTAAGTAGGTGAGCTCAAATTAAGTCTAAAATAGAAAAGTAGTTAAAAAAGAGCAATCATCTAGATGCCGGCCTGCCTCAAAATTCAGCTAACAAAATTAGAAGAGCAAGAACTATTAAAGTTAACCCACGATCCAAAAATTCCCTCCAGAACTAGAACAAGAGCAGAGATTTTATGTTTAAATGCAAGAGGATGGAAAGTTAAAGAAATTGCAGATTGGGTTAAATTATCAGAGAATACAATTAGAAAAACGATTTCTAGATGGATTATTCAAGGAAAAGAAGGACTGTGGGATCTTCCGAGAAGCGGAAGAAAAAGAACTTGGAAAGAAGAAGATATAAAATATTTGGAAGAACTATCAGAAAAGGATGAAAAAACTTATAATAGCAGGCAATTATCTAATCTTTTAAAAAAAGAGAGAAAAATCAAGTTAACCCCAGGAAGAATCCGTAAGATTCTTAAAAAAAGGTCTGGAAATAGAAACAAATAAAATTGAGGACGATGATTCATCTATTTTCTGAAGAAAAAGAGTCCAAGCTAGTGCGAACAAAGCGGCCCACTGAAAATTAACCCCGCAATAATTATGATTGAGAGTGAAGAGAACAATCTTATCAAAATTTTACTAAGGATGGCCAATAGTAATCAATATGGGATTAGTCCCTTTGACATTGCATCATGATGCTGCAAAAGCAGTAGTTTAGCGATTAATAATAAATTCTGTTATCCAATCCAAGACATTAACTTAATCAGTTCCCCAAAAACCTTATTATTGGTCTGTGGGTTAATAACTTGATTCGTAGTAAAAACTATATGCAACAGAAGAAAGTAAAATAATAAAAATAGCGATCATGGTCGAAAGAATAGTCTCTCCCAAAATAGTAAGATTTTGATCAACTGAGATGTAGATTAGCTATTAATTAGCGCAATTTAGAGTGAGTACAAATTATGGAAATAATTGCCTAATATACGGAAATTGATCCGATTATAATAATTGTTATATTGCTTTAGTTTTACAACTAACCTATCATGCTGTTTAGCAAGCAGGTGAGTTTAAATAAACTTAAAATAAGAAAATAGTTAAAATGGACTAATTTCTAGATGTCAACTTACCTGAATACTCAGCTAACACAATTACAAGAACAGGCGCCATCAAAGTTAAATCGCGTCAAAAATCATAAGTTCCTCAAGAACTAGAATAAGAGTAAAAATAGTATTTATCTTTATAAATTAACTATGACTAACAATTACAATAGCAACTAATTTAATTTCACTAATTTTATCAGTTAAATTTCGTAATATAGGACAACTATATTCTCTATCAATTGAAGATTTAACTGATTTTATCGACTATCCCTAGATATTGAAAATGGGAAGTATAGGTTTATAAAGCAGTGCGACCACTGAATTTTACAATGAACGAGTCGATTATAAAATACTTTGGCACGTTCGGTAAAATTTTGACCACAGGAAAATTATATAAGCTGGGGGGTCTTTTTGATGTTTGTAAGCATATTACAACTGAATTGATGTCTTCCAAGTATCTTTTTCTTCTATTTAAATTAATACAATATGCACAATCATCAAATTAGTTTTCCTTCGTAAAAGTTAAGTAAATTCCTGACCAGATTTAATTTCATTAATTACCTCTAATAACCGAGCAATTTCCTGATCGGTTCCAACAGAAATTCTGACATAATCTTTAATACGAGGATTTTCAAAGTATCTTACCAAGATTTTTCTCTCTTTTAACTTTTTGTAAAGTTCTGATGCAGGTATCCATTGAGAAGATGCAAAAACAAAATTTGAATCAGAATCAAATACTAAAAAATCTAAAGCTTTTAGGGATTCAATAAGATGACTACGAGTTTGACGAACTTTTTGCCAAATTACTTTAAAATATTCTTGAAAATTAAAAGCATTTGTTCCTAATAATTGTGCTATCCTATCCAAGTTATAGGAGTCCTTGACCTTATTCATTTGTTCAATTATGGGGATTGAAGCAATTCCAAAACCTACCCGCATTCCTGCTATACTATAACTTTTAGACATAGTACGAGAGATAATAACGTTGTCATATTTATTCAAAAAGTCAAGATGATTTTCATCGCTAAAATCTGCATAAGCTTCATCAATTAAAACTATTCCAGTAGCTCTTTCACAAGTTTCTTCTAAGTAATCACGGTTCAAATGTTTCCCCACAGGAGGGTTAGGAGAAGCAATAAATATTAATTTAGCTTTAGGACAAATAATAGGTTGATTAATGGCAAACCGATTATCTGTAGGAATTTTAATAACAGATGCACCATGAACCCGCGCGATTGTTTCGTATAAAGAGTAGGTTAAATCGAGGAAAGTAACAGTTTCTCCTGGATTTACAAATGTCCTTACTGCAATATTTAAGATATCGTCAGAACCATTTCCTGCTAAGATATTTACGGAAGAAACTCCAAATACTTTTGCCGCAGCCTTTCGTAATTGAGTAGAAACTGGATCAGGATACAATCTAACTTTTGTTAATTCTTGTTGAAGCCCTTCAAAAATCTCAAGAGGAGGTGGATAGGGGTTTTCGTTAGTATTCAATTTAATAAAATCATTGGTTCGAGGTTGTTCTCCTGGAATATAACCTGATGTTTGTTCAACGCATTCCCGAATAGGTAACATAGAGATAAAGTTTATTGCTAGACCCAGAAAGTCTAGCGTAGAGTTGTAATAACATATGAACTTCTTAACGATACTTTAACGACGAGAATCTCTAGCTAATAATCACTTTAAGTTTTCTATTTATCTACTACTACAAACAAAAATATAATTGACTTTTTTAAAATAAAAAGTGGGGATGCTATTCACCAATAACATCCCGAGAAGAGTGATATATTTAGCAGGTAATTCTATTATTTTGTCAAGCGAGTTAATATTTGATTAGAGCGTTCTACAAAGGACTTCATCCCCTGTGAACTTAATCCTTGTTGCGCTATTACAGCTAAGTCATAAACGTGCTGACAAAGCATTTTAGCAATCTCTCCAGAGGGAGATTCACCTTTTCCTTGGATAATACTAGATTGACTTAATTGATAAATATTTTCAATCAATGGATGGTTAGTATTAATCACTAAAACGTGCTCTTCTGGAAATCCTACAGCTTGTTGTTGCATCATGGCCGTCATTTCCTGTAAACGTCGCATTGCCTCAGGTAACAGAACCATCACAGAAGGAGTACTTTCAGGAGTATTTGATTTTAACGCCTCAGTGCGAATATTTACCTTGGGTTTATTGAGTGCTTTCTCGAAAATTTCTTTAATTTGTTCACTTCGAGTTTTATTTGTAGTTGGATCAACAATTTCTTTGTTTTCATTCTCCTGTAACAGGGTTTTATCTAACTCCGCATCCACACGAGAGAATTGAACATCAGAATATTCCCGTTCCAAGAAGGGAATAAAGTAGTTAGTATCAATGAAAGAGTCCATAAATAGTACTTCTATTCCTTGATTTTTATAGAGTTCAACATAGGTTGTTTGGGTAGTTTGATCACTACAGTAAAATACTCTATTTTCGTGAGTTTCCTTGTTTCTTTCTAAATAAGCCTTCAAAGTAGTAAATCCTGATTGTTCATAAGTTAATTGTGGATTTGTGTTATTTTTTTCTATACTTTGCCAAACATCTCCCTTGGCTTCTGTTGTAATTTTGTCCGTTTTACTCTCAGTTTTAGTTGGTGTATCAGCAGGCTGATAAGTGGTACGATAGATGAGGATATCTTCGACTTGTTTCTTGAATTTATCTTCTTTTATCGAACCATATTTAACAAATGTTCCTACATCTTCCCAACAACGAATATATTCTTCTGGGGTTTCCTCCGAAAGTGATTTAAGACGATCAGCAATTTTTTTAGAAATGTGATTAGCGATACCCCGAACAGTTCGATGATTAGTTAATGCACTACGAGAAACATTTAAAGGAATATCAGGACTGTCAATCACCCCTCGCAATGGCATTAAAAATTCAGGGATAACCTCTTCACAATGGTCGCTGACAAAAACTTGATTACAGAAGAGTTTGATAGACCCTTTTGAGACATCTACATCGGGACGAAGTTTAGGAAAATAGAGAATTCCAGTAACCAAAAAAGGGTAGTCAGTATTCAGATGTATCCAAAGTAGAGGATCTTCTTGAAAAGGATAGAGATAACGATAAAATTCTAAGTAATCTTCTTTAGTTAAATTTTGAGCCGATTCCTTCCACAAAGATCGTTGTTTATTAACAGTCTCTCCTTCAAATTTGATAGGAACTGATAAAAAGTCAGAATAAGTTTTAACCAACTGACGAATACGAGAGGGTTCAAGGTATTCCTCCTCATCATCCATTAAAGTTAGAATAATGGTTGTTCCAATTTCAGTCCGAGAAGAGTTTGTTAATTCAAATTCAGGAGAACCATCACAAGACCAATGTACTGCCTGGGAACTTTCTTTGTAAGAAAGAGTGTCAATTTCAACTTTTTTAGCCACCATGAAAGCCGAATAAAAACCCAAACCAAAATGACCGATTAAATCATTAGTATCCTTCTGGTATTTATGAATGAATTCTTCCGCGCTAGAGAACGCAACTTGATTGATATATTTCTTGATTTCATCAGCTGTCATGCCAATGCCATTATCAGAAATAGATAAAGTTTTGTTATTTTTGTCAATCGAAAGTATAATTTCAGGCTCAGGAACTTCTCCCTTCATTTCTCCAGCGAATATAGCCATTTTTAGTTTAAAAATGGCATCAACAGAGTTAGAAATTAACTCCCGTAAGAAGATTTCGTGATCAGTGTAGAGGGACTTCTTAATAATGGGAAAAATATTCTCAGTATGAATGGTGATATTGCCTTTTTCAAGTACCGTCATAACTTTTTAGTCTAGGAAGGGTTTACATATTCTAAATAATAATTGTGCCTGATTACAGGTTAATATTCACTCAGGGATTGTCCCCCTAAACGGATGTGGATTTCCGTACACTTATGATTTACAATTCAGATCTTCTCGAATAGAATTGCTCAAATTGGCTGGACTCTCGAGGAACAGA
Organism: cyanobacterium endosymbiont of Epithemia clementina EcSB; assembly: GCF_029919255.1. Classification (GTDB taxonomy): domain Bacteria; phylum Cyanobacteriota; class Cyanobacteriia; order Cyanobacteriales; family Microcystaceae; genus Rippkaea. The sequence goes on from NZ_CP123991.1 coordinate 743,811, forward strand.
TTTGACAGAGACGCGTCAGTCCCAAATAGTGGCCAGTAAAGGTTTAGCAGCAAACGCTTTAATTTTACTCAATTTGGCAAAATACTGTTGCGATCTCAGAGAGGATGTTATCCCTTGCTTAAAAGGTTATTTATAAAATCTTACTTACTCTTCAATCATTCACCTTTGAGTTTCTCTTGAGCTTGCTTTACTTCACAAGCAATTTTTTTATTTGATCTATTGGTACTGCTACAATCCTTAAAATGCCTCCTAATGCCAATGAAAAGGCAACTCTTATCCTACTTTTATCTTAAAATAACACCGAAATGGCATTCATGACCAGTCCCCGCAAAACACCTGCCACTGGCTGTTTAAATAAACTTATTTTTCTTACAATCCTAATTCTTGGTTCAGGAATCCTCGGATGGTTTGCGGGGAAAACTTGGATCTCTCTGGTTGTTGGAGTTAATGAAAAGAAAAATGCTGAAGTTTTTTCAGAGACTTCCGATGAGAGTAATCTTTCTAACATTAAAAATGAAGAGTTACAACGCAAAAATAATTTACGTAGTCGTCGCCGAAGTTTAGGATTAAATCCTAGCTTATTTATCACCTTAGTCGATGAATATTTTAGTGAGCAATATCCTAGCCAAAAAGGTCGTCATTTGAGTAATAATTCTGAAGATGCTTCTTGGCGAAAAAAGTGGGACCAAACGGCAGCTTATTTACTTGATATTGTGGCATCTTTGAGTCCTGAAGCAGTTAGAAAAATGGGGACCTATACTAAAAGTGACCGACATAACTGGAAACAACAGGTTAATAATTTACATTTAAGTAGTCGTGCTCTTTCTGATTTAGTTAATGCTCGCTTTTTTCAGGTATTTCCTCAGCAAAAAAAAGCATTTTCTCTTGATAAAGCTATCGGTCAAATTTGGAATGGTATGATGTTCGATACTTTACAAGCTCTGCAATCTAGTTTAAGTTATGAGAAACTTTCTTTTATGGCTACAGAATCTAACGTTATTCAGCGAGAAGCAACCCTCAAACTAGGAGAAGGAAGAGCATATGTTCTTTTCTTAGAGGCTTCCGATCGGATGAAGTTTGACTTGAAAGCTGATCGAGATATTTTATTATCCATTTATTCTCCGACAGGCAATAATAACTTGATCGAAAATTCTCAACAATATCAATGGTCTGGAATACTTCCTGAAACAGGATATTATGAAATAATAATAGTCTCTCATGCTAAAAAAATAGTTAACTATCAATTCAAAATATTAGTTAATAAGAGTAATATATAATTTTTTGATTTATTTTTTTAAAAAAATAATAAATCGCAATATTTTTGACTATCTTTTATGTCAAAGTTTCGGTGTTAATTTGGCATTATGTTAGAATATATATTCATTTATCTTGGGGAGAGACAACAAGGAATAGACTACAATGCATAACGGTAAAAAATTAAGTTTAAATTCTAAGCAGTTAGAACTATTTTATTACCTATTTCCAATTAATTGTTAACAACTTCTGCCACTTTGCGACAGTGTTAATTGCATGTTCAACAAGTTTTAGAAATATGGTTATTATTTTTGATAACTAACTTAAAATATAACGATTTTGACGGTTATATAAAATATAAATTCCTAATAATTTAAGACTACAATGGTTGTTCTAAAATAACAATAGATAAAACTAGCTTACCTTTTTATCCTAGATTGAAAGAAGATTTTCTGTCTAAATTTGTAAATAAAACCTTGCGTTAACTCACAAATAAGTTTTTACTAGTTAAATTTTATTTATACTTCTATACTTGTATTGAATTGGTGAAACTCAATGTTTAGGCTATATTTTTTTTTGAAAATATTTGATAATTTATCTAATAAGCAGGAGTCGTGTTTCATGATGACAATAACTAAAAATAGTTTATCTTAAATCAAAGAAGGGGAATAACAGTCAGTTAAAACTTTATAGATAATTGAAACTCTATAGATACAGGATAATGGGGCAATTATTTATTTAAAATAGTTTGGAAAAGTTAAAGTTTTAAAATAACAGTTATATAACAATATTTTTCGGTTTTATTTTATACATATAGACATAAATAAAGTTAGTAAAAACATATTTTTTAAATTGAAAATAACTTACTTCATTGAGTTATTAAATGTCACTACTAGGTCCTAAAGCAATTAGGTAAATTTAGTAGATTTATAGCCATAAAATCTGAGGTAATAAAAAGTTAATTGATAATTAGGATGAGATTAAAGGAAAATTATTTATCAAAGTTAATCACAATTTAATTTCTGAATATTTACACTAAAACTTAGTTCTCTTATTTATTTGATAAATGTTCTCATTATTGAGAAAATCTAAGTTAAATTAATATCTAGTAACCGTTTTATTTATTTCAGAAAATTTATATATGACGTAATTTATCAATGTATAATTTCTACTCTCTACTAATCTTAGTCAATGCTTTCTCAATAACCTTAACGTCTGCCCTAGGTAAGTGAGTATTCTCGCTAATATATCGTTTCCAAGCTCTCGTCCCTGGAACACCTCCAAAAATAGCTAGTAAATGACGAGTAATACTATGAAGTTTCAGTCCGTTATTACTCCAATAATCAATATAAGGAAACATTTTTTCAATAACTTCATGACGTGTTAATGGAGTAACTGTTTTTCCATAAATATCTCGATCTACTGTAGCAAATAAATAAGGATTATCATATGCTGCTCGACCAATCATGACTCCATCTACAAATCGTAAATGTTCTTTAATTTTTTCTAAGGTAATAATTCCCCCATTAATCTCAATAAAAAGCTGAGGAAACTGTTGCTTAAGGCGATAAACATCACCATATCTTAATGGAGGAAGAGTCCGATTTTCTTTGGGACTTAATCCTCTTAACCAAGCTTTGCGAGCGTGTACTATAAACCGTTGACATCCTGCTTCTGAAACGATACGAACAAAGTTAGCAAGGTCCTCATAGCGATCGCATTCATCAATTCCAATACGATGCTTCACCGTTACGGGAATATGAACCCGTTTTTGCATTGCTTCAACACAGTCTGCCACTAATTCTGGTTGTGCCATTAAACAGGCCCCAAAGTTGCCACTCTGGACACGATTGCTCGGACAACCTATATTCAAGTTAACTTCGTCGTACCCTAAATCTTCAGCAATAACTGTACATTCTGCTAATTCTTGCGGACTGTCTCCCCCTAATTGTAAAGAGAGAGGTTTTTCTTCTGGTGAAAAACCTAGTAATTTGGAGCGATCACCGTAACGAATAGCCCCCGTTGTAATCATCTCTGTATAGAGTAGAGTATAACGAGTAATCTGACGCATAAAATAACGGAAGTGGCGATCAGTGCGATCCATCATTGGTGCTATACTGAGCGAGTATCCTGAAGACCTCTTATTTATAGAATTCAAAGTCATTGGATTAGTCAATTTTCTATTCTTCGGCATCTGCTGTTGAGTCTTAAATTTATTGAGAAAACTAATTGGCTACTTTAGTATTGCTTTCTTATTTTAAACGTTTTACGTTCATTCTAATAAACTGACTAGATAATTTACTTAAAACTGACAAACATTATTTATTAAAATTTTTGATTGTCTTGCAATTTAAATACAAGTATTAGTTCTATTCTAAAATCAACTACTCAATATTTGAAAATACCCAAATACTCATAGAGAGTTTCTTTTGATTTAAATTTAAAAATTTAGTATGATCACACATTTGTCTAACTAAATTTATAATACCAAACTAATCAAAATTAAAATAATAGTTACTCCTGGTTTTTATGTGTAGTTATTCTGAACCAAATAAACTCTCTTAATTAGACTTAAAGTTTATTTGACCTGTCAAAAACAATCTAACCTATGTTTGTTTTTTTTTATCTTTATGTTGACCAAATAAAATAAACAATGCTTAATTTGCATAAATTTTATAAATAATCTAAATAATTTTCTTTGTTGTTACTTGTTTTTTTAGAGTCTAATTATAGATTAGACATTATCTAAAGAAACAATATCCTATTTTTTCTTTAGAAATTAGGGAAGTGATGATTACAATTACAGGCTAGAAGCTTATATTGCTTAGAACTCTTACATTATGCTTTAATTAGCTGCGAAACTTATTTTTCGGCTACTGCAGCAATAAATTTAAACTAGTGATATGGAAAAATCTCTCGAGATTAACAGAATTAAGTTAAATTAGATATAAAATATTCTTATACTTTTTAAACTAAATAATTAGGGCTTTTTTAAAAACCCCCTAATTATTTAGTTTTATAGTTTGAAGTAAAAGAGTAGAAAATTTATTAAAATTGAAACATTCAATGAACTAAGAAAAAAGTTCATCGCTAAATAATTTTTAGTTTCAAATTACTTGCTAATATGGTAAATATTATTTATGCTTTGTTGTTGATGGAGAAGATAGAAAAGATGGTTAAAATAGGAAAGGTGATATCCCCAATAAGTACTCAATTTCAGTACCCATTTTTTAAAAAATGTATCTAACAGTAAGCTGTGCAAAATTACAACTATTCATTCAAAGCATCTATTGCTAATTCAGTAGGATAGTTTTAACAAACGAATTAAAAATGTAACACCAACAGTGACTGTTTAATACAGATGTACTCAAAAGTATCTTAAAAATGTGTTTATACTTCAGTTTTTAGACAAGGAGTACTAGAAGTATTTGAGAGGAAATACTAAGCAGAAGAAATTGAAACAATGTTTGATCAACATTCAATTCTTAATCAGGGCGATGGAATTAATTCTAGAGTATTAAAACTATAATGACACCTTTTTATCTTTTATAGTTTAAGTTTTTTGATTTTAAAAAACTTAAACTATATTTAATAGAACTAAATATAATTCATAAAATTGTCCGCAATTTAGATTTCAAATGGTAGATTACTAATCTATAACTAATTTGATGATACGATCGTTTTTAAAAAAAAATAGGCTTTACACTTAAGATCTTAAAAGAAGTAGTTTTGACCAAAAATGAAGATGTTAATATGAGCAGACGAAAACCTTGTCAAAAAGAATATTGTGAATAGGTAAACACTACAAAAAAGACTGTCATTATAAAGCCATTTATCTAAAAGAAACGGTTTTTTAATAAAAGGACAGAAGTGAAGATCGATGGCATTACGAATAAGGAATAACAGCACCAAAAATAATAGATGAGTGAAACCAGGCTTATTAAATACCGTCAGTATCTACTGGAGAAGCTACGACGGAATGGTAGCAGTTAAAAGAATGGAGAACAAACATTAAGACACCGAACTAAACTAGATGAAGCGGTTGTTGATGCCATTGCTCTATTAGCAAAACTGTTTTGTCTTAGTAGGATTAATACTTGAAGCTGCGACCACCGCATAAATGGGGCTTAATAATCTTGATAGCAATTATTAAATTAAAAACTCTCTACGGTTAAATAAATTCTACTCAGGGGTTGATTTTCATAGGCACTTGCTTGTAAGATCTATGGTTGTGGCTAAAAAACATTAATGACTACTGCCACGACGGATAGCCGTTGCCTTAGCTGATAAGGTATCGTGAAAGCATCCAGCAGCTTAGTGTTGTCAAGCCGCCTTGAAGATACTGAGGAAAAAAACTATCCTTAAGTCTTAAGGAGAAAACGGCATCTAGACCTTAACCAGATAAATTTAACTGGTTAAACGTGTAATCAAGCATCTTCTTGATATACCGAATCTAAAACATCACCCAGAGATGGAGAAGTGTGGAGATATTATCATCGCGCCTCTGGCTTTGGTTGATTGCTGCTCACCTATTGTCTAAATAATAATGTAGAGGGAAAAATCCGTGGCTGTTGGTATCCTCGGAACTAAGCTCGGCATGACCCAAATCTTCGACCAGGAGACGGGACTAGCAATCCCCGTTACTGTGGTTCAAGCAGGTCCATGTACCGTTACACAAATTAAAACATCTGAAACAGATGGATATAGTGCCATCCAAGTTGGATATAACGAAGTTAAAGAAAAAGCTCTAACTAAGGCTGAATTAGGGCATTTGAAAAAAAATGACGTACCGCCCTTGCGTCATTTAAAGGAATATCGGCTAGAGAATCCCAATCAATATCAGTTAGGGGATGCCATCAAAGCAGATATATTCAAAACAGGTGATTTAGTAGATATTGCCGGGAAAAGTATAGGTCGTGGGTTTGCTGGGTATCAAAAACGTCATAACTTTAAACGGGGAAACATGACCCACGGGTCAAAAAACCATCGTCTTCCAGGATCCACTGGAGCTGGAACTACTCCAGGGAGAGTTTATCCAGGGAAACGTATGGCAGGTCAATATGGTGCAACCCAAGTCACCATCCGCAAACTTCAAGTGGTGCAAGTCTATGGAGAACGAAACCTAATACTTGTTAAAGGAGCAATCCCGGGTAAGTCTGGGGCTTTACTTAATATTACCCTAGCCAAAAAAGTCGGTAAATAATTGTGTGTAACAATGACGACCTATCACTGATAATTGAGAACTAAAAATGGTTGACTGTATCATTAAAAACTGGCAAGGAGAAGAAGCGGGTCAAGCTACCTTGGAGTTAAAAGTGGCTAAAGAAGAAAACGCCGCTCACATAATCCATCGTGCCTTAGTGCGACAACGTGCCAATGGCCGTCAAGGGACTGCCTCAAGTAAAACTCGTGCTGAAGTTAGAGGGGGCGGACGTAAACCATGGAGACAAAAAGGTACTGGACGAGCTAGGGCTGGTTCCAATCGTTCCCCATTATGGCGAGGCGGGGGAGTTATTTTTGGACCTAAACCTAGGGACTTTAACCTCAAGATGAACCGCAAAGAGCGCCGTCTAGCTTTGAGAACCGTCTTACAAAGCCGTGCTGAAGACCTAGTGATTGTAGAAAACTTTGCCGTTCAATTTTCTCAACCAAAAACTAAAGAATTAATTTTGGCTTTGAGCCGTTGGGGAGTAGAACAGGGCAAACAAGTCATTTTAATTTTGTGCGATATTTCTGATAACGTCTACTTATCAGCTCGTAACGTTTCCCATCTAAAGCTGTTAAGAGCTGACAGTCTAAATGTCTATGATTTGTTAGTAGCAAAAAAAATTGTCGCCACCCCAGAAGCTTTAAGCAAAATACAGGAGGTTTACAGTGACTAACTATGACCCCCGCAACTTGGCTGATTTAATCCTCAAGCCAATTGTTACTGAAAAAGCAACTTTACTCTTAGAAGATAATAAATATGTCTTTGAAGTTGCTCTTAAATCAACTAAATCCCAAATTAAAGCAGCTATTGAGAGCTTATTTGAGGTCAGTGTCTTGAAGGTTAACACAGCTCGCCCTCCACGCAAAAAAAAGAAAGTGGGCAAGTTTGTTGGGTATAAGCCTTTATATAAACGGGCGATCGTAACCTTACAAGAAGGGGACTCCATTGTCTTGTTCCCTGATGTCTAAAGAACCAGTCAATAGTGATAGTCAATATGAAGGTATGAAAGAGGGCATCTGACAAACCAAAATATTTACTATCAACTACTAACGATTAACTATTAACTATCATCATGGGTATTCGTTCTTATCGGCCTTACACTCCAGGAACTAGACAAGCATCTGTTTCAGATTTCTCAGAAATCACCAAAAGTAAGCCGGAAAAATCATTAACCACATCTAAGCACAATCCCAAAGGGCGCAATAACCGAGGGGTAATTACCAGTCGTCATCGTGGAGGTGGCCACAAACGTTGTTATCGATTAGTAGATTTTCGCCGCGATAAGCGCAATATTCCGGCAAAAGTTGCCGCTATCGAATATGATCCCAACCGTAATGCCCGCATTGCTCTTCTATTCTACCAAGACGGAGAAAAGAGGTACATGTTAGCACCAGCCGGCATCACTGTAGGAACCATGGTGGTGTCCGGCGAAAATGCCCCCTTTGAAATCGGCAATGCCCTACCTCTGATTAGAATTCCTCTAGGAACTGAAGTTCATAATGTTGAGCTAGTACCAGGGAAAGGAGGACAAATAGTACGTGCTGCTGGAGGAGCTGCCCAAGTGGTGGCTAAAGAAGGGGACTACGTCACCTTGAGATTGCCCTCAAAAGAAGTCCGCATGGTTCGTAAAGAATGTTACGCCACCATTGGTAAAGTGGGCAATATCGAAGCCAGAAACCTCAAACTTGGAAAAGCCGGACGTACTCGTCATCTCGGACGACGACCTCACGTTAGAGGAAGTGTCATGAACCCGGTAGATCATCCTCACGGTGGTGGAGAAGGACGCGCCCCCATTGGTCGTAGTGGACCAATGACACCCTGGGGTAAACCTGCATTAGGAGCCAAAACCCGCAACAAGAAAAAACAGAGTTCCAAACTAATTGTGCGTCGTCGCACAAAATAATCTTACTGGAAAATGTAATTCCTTTAGGAAATCAATCACTAAATTTTTACCATTGAATTGCTTATGGGTCGCTCTCTTAAAAAAGGTCCGTTTGTTGCCGATAGTCTTCTTTCAAAAATCGAAAAACTCAACGAAAAAGGAGACAAACAGGTTATTAGAACTTGGTCAAGAGCTTCAACTATCGTTCCCCAAATGGTTGGTCATACTATTGCCGTCCACAATGGAAAACAACATGTCCCAATCTTTATCTCAGAACAGATGGTGGGGCATAAACTGGGAGAATTTGCTCCCACCCGAACCTTTAGAGGACACGCCAAAAGTGATAAGAAATCGGGTCGTCGATAACCTAACTGATAGTCAATGGTCAAAAGCTATTAACTATTAACTATTAACTATTAACTAAAAAAATGACAGTTGATACGACAGTAGAAGTAAAAGCGCTTGCTCGTTATATCCGAATGTCACCCGCAAAAGTGCGGCGAGTATTGGATCAGATTCGCGGGCGTTCCTACCGAGAAGCTCTAATTATTCTCGAATTCATGCCCTATAGGGCTTGTGAACCTATTCTCAAGGTCCTGCGTTCAGCTGCAGCTAATGCAGAACATAACCAAGGGTTAGAGCGAGCAACTTTAGTGGTCAGTAAAGCCTACGCTGATGGTGGGCCAAGCCTAAAACGCTATCGACCTAGAGCTCAAGGGCGAGCTTATCAAATTCGCAAACCCACCTGTCACATTACGGTTGCCGTCGCGCCCAATGTAGCAGAAGACTAACGAAAACCCTTAATACTTTCCTCCTTTTACGTCAATATGGGACAAAAGATACATCCAATCGGGTTTCGTCTCGGCGTTACCAAAGAACATAAATCCTGTTGGTACGCTGATGCCAAACACTATCCAGAACTACTACAAGAAGATCGCCGAGTTCGCGATTTTATAACTAAAAATCTTAGTAATGCCGGAATTTCTGGCATTCGTATTGAGCGCAAAGCCGATCAGATAGACCTCGCTATTCATACGGCACGACCAGGAGTTGTCGTTGGACGAGGAGGTAGTGGTATTGAGCAACTACGTGTTGGCTTACAAAAAGAGTTAGGCGGCAACCGTCAAATTCGCATCAATGTTATTGAAGTATCGCGGGTCGATGCTGACGCAGCTTTGATTGCTGAATACATTACCCAACAGCTTGAACGAAGAGTCTCTTTCCGTCGTGTCGTCCGTCAAGCTATTCAACGGGCACAACGGGCAGAAGTAAAGGGCATTAAAATTCAAGTAGGAGGTCGTCTCAACGGAGCAGAAATTGCCCGGACTGAATGGGTGAGGGAGGGACGGGTTCCTTTGCATACTCTCCGAGCTGATATCGACTATTCCTACCGTACCGCCCAAACCATCTACGGCATATTAGGGGTTAAAGTTTGGATTTTCAAAGGAGAAATCATTCCTGGTCAAGAGGAACAACCTGTTCCCATGCCGACTCAGGCTCCCCGTCGTCAGCGCCGCCGTCAACAATTTGAAGATCGCTCAAGTGAAGAGTGAGTTAACAAAAGTTAAGGAAATGTAGTCAATAATGGATTATTTAGTAATCAATAATGGATTATTTAATGGTTATTAACTACTAACGAATAACTATGAACTGATAACGGATAACTACAATGCTTAGTCCTAGAAGAACTAAATTTCGGAAACAGCAGCGAGGGCGAATGAGGGGAATGGCCTATCGAGGTAATACCCTTAATTTTGGTGAATATGCCCTACAAGCTACCGAACCCTGTTGGATTACCTCTCGTCAAATTGAAGCTGCTCGACGCGCCATGACCCGTTATATCAAAAGAGGTGGGAAAATCTGGATTAGAGTTTTTCCTGATAAACCTGTGACTATGCGTCCCGCAGAAACTCGAATGGGATCGGGTAAGGGCAATCCAGAATACTGGGTTGCAGTGGTTAAACCTGGTCGCATCATGTTTGAATTATCGGGAGTGACTGAATCCATTGCGCGGGAAGCCATGCGGTTAGCAGCCCAAAAATTGCCGATTAAAACGCAATTTATAACTAAAGAGGAGGAATACACCTAAGGTTATGCCCCTACCTAAGATAGAAAATGTGAGAAAGCTCAACGATGAAGAACTGGTTGATGAAATCTTAGCTACCAAGCGTCAGTTATTTAACCTGAGATTTCAGCAAGCCACCCGCCGCTTAGAAAAACCCCATGAATTTAAGCATGCACGCCATCGTTTGGCACAACTTCTCACCGTGGAGCGAGAACGTGAAATCCGGGCAGTTAATTCAAATATATTGCCAAAGTTAGAGTCCACGGAAACTAAAACCCCATAACCAACCTCAGAGGAGGAATAAAAGTCAATTATGGCAGTGAAAGAAAAAGTAGGAGTCGTCGTCAGTGACAAAATGGATAAAACCGTTGTTGTTGCTATTGAAAACCGTTCTCCTCACCCAAAATATCGGAAAATTGTCGTGAAAACAAAAAAATTCAAAGCCCACGACCAAGAAAACCAATGTCAAGAAGGTGATCGAGTTCGCATTCGAGAAACCAGACCTCTCAGCAAAACCAAACGCTGGGTAGTTGCAGAAATTTTAACGTCCCATTAGTTCTTTTGTTAGCCCAGTGATTCAACAGCAAACCTATCTCAATGTCGCTGATAATAGTGGCGCTCGCAAATTAATGTGTTTGCGAGTATTAGGAACCGGAAACAGCACCTACGGCGGGATTGGCGATGTCATTATTGCTGTCGTCAAAGACGCCATCCCTAACATGCCGATCAAACGCTCTGATATTGTCAGAGCCGTTATTGTGCGGACTCGCCAAGCACAAAAACGGGCAAGCGGTATGAGTATTCGATTTGACGATAATGCCGCTGTTATCATCAATAACGATGGTAATCCGAAAGGAACCCGTGTTTTTGGACCAGTGGCGCGGGAACTGCGCGATAAAAACTTTACCAAAATCGTTTCTCTGGCTCCGGAGGTACTCTAAATGAGTAATAAGAAAAACCCAAAGCCCCAACGGCATAGAATGCACGTCAAAACAGGCGACACCGTTCAGGTGATATCTGGTCGAGATAAAGGAAAGGTTGGGGAAATTATTAAAACCAATCCTAAGACCAGCAAAGTCGTCATCCAAGGAGTTAATGTAAAAACCAAGCACATTAAACCTCAACAAGAAGGAGAATCTGGGCAAATTACTACTTTTGAAGCCCCGATTCACAGTTCTAATGTCATGTTGTATTCCACTAAAGAAAAAGTTGCAAGCCGAATTTGTTACACCTTCACCGAAGAGGGTCGTAAAGTACGGATGCTTAAGAAAACTGGGGAAATTATTGATTAGTATGAGGAAAAATCAATTATTATCCCTGGATAGTTAACCCGTTCACTAATCAATGATTAATTCCTTCCCTGACCAAGCCCAGGGGAATCAAGGATAAAATGCCATGACTCAACGCCTGAAAATTTTTTATCAAGACACCATTGTCCCAAAACTCAAAGAACAGTTTGGGTACAAAAATATTCATCAAGTTCCTAAAGTGGTCAAAATCACCGTCAATCGAGGATTAGGAGAGGCATCTCAAAATGCCAAAGCTCTAGAATCTTCTATTGGTGAACTGTCCACTATCACCGGACAAAAACCCGTTGTTACCCGGGCAAAAAAAGCAATCGCTGGCTTTAAAATCCGTGAAGGAATGCCTGTCGGGGTCATGGTTACCCTGCGGTCAGATCGGATGTATGCCTTTTTGGATCGTCTGATTAACCTAGCTTTGCCTCGGATTCGAGACTTTCGTGGTATCAGTGACAAAAGCTTCGACGGGCGAGGTAACTATAGTTTAGGAATCCGCGAACAACTTATCTTCCCTGAGATTGACTACGACACCATCGACCAAATTCGGGGGATGGATGTCTCAATTATTACTACGGCAAAGACTGATGAAGAAGGACGCACTTTACTCCAAGAAATGGGAATGCCCTTCCGCAAGTAGTCACTATATTACTCCGCTTTATACGGAGCCTGCCTACTAGCAACCGTTGGTTAATCAGCGACTTTATAGGAGAAATTCACCTTAAGCAATAATGGCACCTAACGACACTATCTCAGATATGCTAACTCGCATCCGCAATGCTTGTGCCGTCCGGCATCCCACCACCCAAGTGCCGACCACAAAAATGACCCGCAGCATTGCTCAAGTTCTCAAAAAAGAGGGCTTTATTGAAGACTTTGAAGAAACGGGAGAAGGAGTTAAACAATTTCTTATCCTGACTCTCAAGTATAAAGACAAAAGCCGTCAACCCATTATTAATATGCTTAAGCGGGCAAGTAAACCCGGGTTACGAGTCTACTCTAAGCGAAAAGACTTGCCTCGAGTCCTTGGCGGCATTGGTATTGCAATCATTTCTACCTCCAAAGGTGTTATGACTGACCGGGAAGCAAGACGTCAAAACGTGGGTGGCGAAATCTTATGCTACATTTGGTAGCGTTTTCAGTAAACAGTAAATAGGAACTGATAACTGAAACTGATAACTGATAACTGATAACTGATAACTGATAACTGATAACTGGTAATTAGACCTATGTCTCGTATTGGTAAACGCCCCATTCTCATCCCTAATAAAGTCACCATCGAGATCAACGGGCAATATGTGGCGGCTAAAGGACCCAAAGGATCGTTAGATCTCACCCTTTCCAAAAAAGTCAAGGTAGTTCAAGAGTCGGACACCCTGGTGATAAAACGAGCCGATGATTCTCGTACTGCCAAAGAGCGTCACGGACTTAGCCGTACCCTTATAGCCAATATGGTTGAGGGAGTATCTAAAGGCTTTGAAAAACGTCTCAGTATCCAAGGGGTCGGCTATCGAGCTCAAGCCCAAGGAAGTAAACTTATTCTGAATGTGGGCTACAGCAAACCCGTTGAAATGATTATGCCCCAAGGCGTTCAAGTCCTAGTTGAAAACAACACCCAAGTGGTGGTTAGTGGCATCGATAAAGAAATTGTGGGCAACGTTGCAGCCCAGATTCGTGCTGTCCGTCCCCCAGAGGTTTATAAAGGTAAAGGCATTCGCTATCTGGGCGAGTTTGTCAGACGTAAGGCAGGTAAGGCAGGTAAAAAATAAATATGAAACTCACGCGTAGACAATCAGTTCAACGTCGCCATCGGCGGATTCGCAAAAAAGTCAGCGGCACGACTGAGTGCCCCCGTCTGGCAATTTTCCGTTCCAATCAGCATATATATGCTCAAGTTATTGATGATATAGCTCAGCAAACTTTAGCCGCTGCCTCGACCTTGGAACCAGATTTAAAACAATCTTTGTCTTCAGGGTCTACTTGTGAAGCATCAGCAGCAGTAGGCAAATTGATTGCCCAACGGACTATCAATAAGGGAATTGAACAAGTTGTCTTTGATCGAGGGGGGAATCTTTATCACGGACGAATTAAAGCATTGGCAGATGCAGCCCGTGAAGCTGGATTGCAGTTTTAAACACAACGAAACAATATCTCAATGTAAGGGTAGAAATTATGGCAAAGCGTCGTAAAGGCAGCCGAACAAAAGCAAAAGAGACCAACTGGCAAGAACGGGTAATTCAAATTCGTCGGGTCAGTAAAGTCGTTAAAGGCGGTAAAAAACTGAGTTTTCGTGCTATTGTCGTCGTTGGCAATGAAAATGGACAAGTCGGCGTTGGCGTCGGTAAAGCCGGGGATGTTATTGGAGCAGTTCGTAAAGGAGTCGCTGATGGCAAGAAACAACTAATAGACGTATCTTTGAACAAAGCCAGCTCCATTACCCATCTTGCTAAAGGTATTTCTGGAGGAGCCAAAGTTGTTGTTAGACCTGCTGCCCCAGGAACAGGGGTAATTGCTGGGGGAGCCGTACGTACCGTTTTAGAATTAGCAGGGGTGAAAAATATTCTTGCTAAACAACTTGGTTCCAGTAATCCCCTCAACAATGCTAGGGCTGTGATTAACGCTCTTGAAGGCGTCCGGACTTTCTCTGCTGTCGCCCAAGAGCGGGGGGTTCCCCTAGAATATCTTTACACCTAGTCCCTAGACTCCAATGGATTATCAAGGTGTGAGGAAGAATGACTGGCTCAATATTAAATGTTCAAAACAAAGAAACTATGAGAATTCATGAATTGACCCCAAAAGAAGGCTCCAAAAGACGCCGCCGTCGCGTTGGGCGTGGAATTTCTGCCGGACAAGGAGCAAGTTGTGGCTTTGGAATGCGGGGGCAAAAATCACGCTCAGGAACAGGGACAAAACCAGGATTTGAAGGGGGACAAATGCCTCTGTATCGCCGTGTTCCCAAATTAAAACACTTTTCTATAGTTAATCCCCATAACTACACCATTATTAACGTGGGTAAATTAAATTCTCTGTTTCCTCAGACTGAGGTTACCCTAGAAAGTTTGATTGAACAAGGAGTCATTACGAATAATGATGGTCCATTAAAGGTGTTGGGAAATGGAAATCTTGACAAATCTTTAGTAATTCAAGCAGCGGCCTTTACCAAAAGTGCCAAAGAAAAAATAGAGGCAGCTGGAGGAAGTTGGAAAGAGTTATCTTGAAATACTCCCCAAAAAAAACACTAAAACGATTAATAATTGATAAGTAATAATTGATCATTGATAACTGAGGTAGCCATTAATGGTTGTCAGTCGAGATAAAACGCCTACAGCACAAGAGACATTTTTACAAATGGCTCAAGCCGCCGGTCTTCGAGGTCGGCTCTTGATAACCATCGGATTATTAATTTTAATTCGTTTTGGCATTTTTATTCCCATTCCAGGAATTGATCGTGAAGCCTTTGCCACCGCTATTAGTAATAGCCCTATTTTAGGTTTTTTGGATATCTTTACAGGAGGAGGGATTGCCGCTTTAGGAATATTTGCCTTAGGAATTCTCCCGTTTATTAATGCCTCCATTATTATGCAGCTATTAACGGCTGCTATCCCTGCTTTGGAAGATTTGCAAAAAAATGAAGGAGAAGCAGGAAGGCGGAAAATTTCCCAAATAACTCGCTATGTTGCCCTAGGCTGGTGTATTGTCCAGAGTTCTGGAATTACTATTGGTTTGTTGAGACAGTATGCCCTCAATGACCAGTTCTGGTTTGTCCCTGAAACAGTTTTGGCTCTAACGGCTGGTTCAATGTTCGTAATGTGGGTGTCAGAAATTATAACCGAACGAGGTATTGGCAATGGAGCATCTTTATTGATTTTCGTTAATATTGTTGCAAGTTTACCGAGAACTTTGGGAAATACTATAGATTATGCCCAAACAGGCGGTCAGCAAGCTGTAGCTCAAGTTGTAATTCTGTTGTTAGTATTTCTGATTATGATTGTGGGGATTGTGTTTGTTCAAGAAGGAACTAGACGTATTCCAATTATTTCAGCCCGTCGTCAAGTAGGCCGAAGATTATACCGAGAAAGAACCAGTTATTTACCCCTGCGGTTAAATCAAGGTGGAGTAATGCCGATTATTTTTGCTTCCGCTGTTTTGATTTTACCCCAGTCCTTAGCGGGATTTTTTGGTAATCAAGGGCCAGTTAGTCAGGTGTTAGTACAAATTGCTAATACTTTACGTCCTGGAACTTGGACTTATATTGGAGTCTACTCATTGTTGATTCTCTTTTTTAGTTACTTCTATGCTTCCTTAATCATGAACCCTGAAGATGTCTCCAAAAATCTTAAGAAAATGGGGGCAAGTATTCCAGGAATTCGCCCAGGAGATAAAACTAAGCAGTATTTAGAAGGAGTTCTTAACCGTCTGACTTTCCTAGGGGCAGTCTTTTTGAGTATTGTCGCAACCGTTCCTACTCTAGTTGAAGGAGCAACTGGAGTGACAACCTTTCGGGGACTAGGAGCAACTTCCCTCTTGATTCTAGTAGGGGTCGCTATTGATACCGCTAAACAAATTCAAACTTATGTCATCTCCCAAAGGTATGAAGGAATGATTAAACAGTAGATGATTGAGGGAATAGAGAAGTTTAATTATTCCCAGTTCCTATTTTTCACGAAGCCTAACTAACCTCAAGACAAACAATAGCTATGAGTCATGCAAAGGGATTAATTTTTTTAGGACCCCCAGGTTCAGGAAAAGGAACCCAAGCCCAACTTTTATCAGAACAATTAACAATTCCCCATATCTCAACCGGAGAAATGTTGAGAGAGGCGATTGCTAAAAAGACGGAATTAGGGAAAAGAGCTCAATATTACGTTGATAAGGGGGAGTTAGTGCCTGATGAGTTACTGTTAAATTTGATTAAGGAACGACTTAACCAGGATGATGTCCAAAGTGGGTGGATTTTAGATGGGTTTCCCAGAAACGTTTCTCAGGCAACTTTTTTGGATAAACTCTTATCAAAGTTGGGAAAATTTTCAGAACAAGCTATCAATTTAGAAGTGTCTGATAACCAACTTGTTAAACGGCTTCTATTAAGAGGTCGTAAAGACGATAATGAAGAAACTATTCGTCGTCGATTAGAAGTTTACCGAGAGAAAACAAAGCCAGTTATTGATTATTACCAACAACATTGTCGACTAACTTCCGTGGATGGAAACCTCCCACTAGAACGGGTAACCGCCTCTTTAAAAGAAGTTATTACTGCTTAATTGAGTGACGGAGTTAACCACAAACCGATTAATCCCGCGACCTCAAAATTTCTGATAAAATAGGCGGGGAATAGTCTACAGGGATCACACGTCGGACTACTTAGATTTGTCCATTCCTAGCGTAGGTATTTACCTAATCTTTTTTAAAGTGTACCATTTGAGGCTTAATCTTTTGTCCAAACAAGATTTAATTGAAATGGAGGGAACAGTAACAGAATCCCTCCCTAATGCTATGTTTAGAGTCGATCTTGACAACGGGTTTAATGTGTTAGCTCACATTTCAGGGAAAATCCGCCGTAACTATATTAAAATTCTGCCAGGTGATCGCGTGAAGGTTGAATTAACTCCTTACGACCTAACTAAAGGAAGAATTACTTATCGGCTAAAAACAAAAAAATAAGAGGTTAGTCAGCTGAAGCTCGATAACAATTCCTTAAAAAATTTGTTAAATTAGCTAAATTTGAAGACAATTGTTGCTATAATAATAAGCTTGCAGTCAAAGCTGTAGAAACCAAAATGAAAGTTAGAGCATCAGTCAAGAGAATGTGTGATAAATGTCGGGTTATCCGACGACGTGGGCGGGTGATGGTACTTTGTACCAATCCTAAACACAAGCAGCGTCAAGGTTAGTCGTTGTCGTTACACAAAAGTGAAACAATTTCTAAAAACGCAAACAGCAATATTGTAGAGGGAGAAAAAACGTGGCAAGGATAGCTGGTGTAGACCTGCCTCGGGATAAACGGGTGGAGATTGGCCTAACTTATTTATTTGGCATTGGTCTATCGAGATCTCAAGAAATTTTAGCAGAAACAGGGGTTAATCCTGATACTCGGGTTAGAGATTTAAGTGATGAAGACATTGCTACCTTACGTGCTTACATCGAAGCAAACTATCAAATCGAAGGAGATTTGAGACGTTGGGAGGCAATGAATATCAAGCGTTTAGCAGATATTGGGACCTATAGAGGCCGTCGTCATCGTCAAGGACTGCCAGTAAGAGGACAACGGACTAGGACCAATGCCCGTACTCGTCGCGGTAGAAGACTTACCGTTGCTGGGAAGAAAAAAGCCCCCTCTAAAAAATAATGAGTTTCTATTGGTAATTGATTTAGACAGAAAATTCAGTAAAGAACTATGGCGCGACCAACAAAAAAAAGCGGTGCAAAGAAGCAGAAGAAAAACGTTCCTAATGGCATTGCTCACATCCAATCTACCTTTAATAATACTATCGTTACCATTGCTGATACGAAAGGTGACGTCGTTTCTTGGGCATCAGCTGGCTCAAGCGGTTTTAAGGGGGCAAAAAAAGGGACTCCTTTTGCGGCACAGACCGCGGCCGATTCAGCCGGTAGACGAGCAATTGATCATGGAATGCGACAAATTGAGGTCATGGTCAGTGGGCCAGGGGCAGGACGTGAAACAGCTATTCGTGCTCTTCAAGGTGCAGGGCTAGAAATTACTCTTATTCGGGATGTTACCCCTATACCTCACAACGGCTGTCGTCCACCAAAACGACGCCGAGTTTAGCCAGCAGTCATAAATCTTTCAAAAAACATAAAAAGTTGGCGTTGGACAAGGCGCGAATCCGCGTCGTAGGGGCATTTGACAATGAAGGGAGGTCATGGTCGTGGCGCAGTTTCAAATTGAGTGTGTTGAGTCTAAGACTCAAAAAAACCAAAGTCAATACAGTAAGTTTGTCCTGGAGCCTCTAGAACGAGGACAAGGGACGACAATGGGTAATGCTCTAAGGCGAGTATTGCTAGCTAATCTAGAGGGAGCATCGGTTACGGCGATTCGCATTGCGGGAGTTAACCACGAGTTTGCCACCATTCCAGGGGTTAGAGAAGATGTACTAGAAATCATGTTAAACATGAAGGAAATTGCCCTTAAAAGTTATAGTGATCAACCGCAAATTGGTCGCCTAGTAGCGATAGGAGCAGCCACAGTAACTGCGGCAAATTTTGAGTTACCCTCAGAAGTAGAAGCTGTTGATCCAACCCAGTATATTGCTACCCTGACAGAAGGGTCAAAGTTGGAAATGGAGTTTCGAGTTGAAAAAGGAACTGGATATAAGGGAATTTACCGTCAAAAAGATGAATCTCCTTCTCTGGATTTTTTACAGATTGATGCGGTTTTTATGCCGGTAACCAAAGTTAATTATAGTGTAGAAGACATTAGGGGAGATGGAGCTGAGCCTAAAGATCGACTGATTTTGGAGATTTGGACGAATGGCAGTTTTAATCCAAAAGATGCTCTTTCTGAGGCAGCAGAGATTGTAGTCGATTTATTTAGTCCCCTTAAAGATCTTAATCAACTTGAAACTAGTCCTCCTGATTATCAAGATGACGACAATCCTCAAAGTCAGATTCCTATTGAAGAACTACAACTTTCAGTGCGAGCTTACAATTGTCTAAAAAGGGCACAGATAAATACAGTCGCAGATTTATTGGATTATAGTCAAGAAGATCTTCTCGAAATTAAGAATTTTGGGCAGAAGTCTGCTGAAGAAGTGATTGAAGCCTTACAAAAGCGGTTGGGCATTACCTTACCTCAAGAAAAAGCTAAACCCTGATATTAGTCCTCAGACCTCAGTGTTGCACACTGAAAATTTGAGGACTTAAACTTGACTCATTACATTACAATTTACTTTAGGAGGAGTAAAAATCATGCGTCATCAATGTCGCGTTCCCCAACTGGGCAAGCCAGCAGACCAGCGGAAAGCTTTGTTAAGATCACTCACAACAGAGTTAATCCGTCATGGTCAAATTACAACTACTAAAACTCGAGCTAAAGCTGTACGCTCTGAGGTAGAAAGAATGATTACCTTAGCAAAAGACGGCTCCCTAGCAGCTAGACGCAGAGCAATAGGCTATATATACGATAAACAGTTAGTTCATGCCCTATTTGCAGAGGCCAAAGACCGCTATAGCAATCGCAATGGTGGTTACACTCGAGTCGCTCGAACCCTGCGCCGTCGCGGAGATAATGCCGAAATGGCTATTATTGAACTTGTCTAAATTGTTCTGAAATTTGTTACCGAGTTTATGAACCGAACCCAACCACTAGAAAAACAACGAGTAGCCCTGGTTATTCAATATTTGGGGAGTTGCTTTCATGGTTGGCAATGGCAGCCCAATCGGCGAACGGTTCAAGCAGAAATTGAAACTGCGATCACCCAAGTCCTTGAAACCAAAGTTACCTTACACGGTGCAGGACGAACAGATGCAGGAGTTCACGCAGCCGCTCAAGTGGCTCACTTCGACTATTCTAGTCCCATTCCTTCCACTCGATGGGCAGATATTCTCAATTCTCGTCTACCCGAAGATATTCTCATTCGAGCTTCGGCTCTCGTTACTGAAAACTGGCACGCTCGTTTTTCGGCCCAGTGGCGACGCTATCGCTATACTTTTTATACCGAAAAGCAGCCAAACCTATTTGTAAAACCCTTTAGTTGGCATTATTATCATTCGCCCTTGAATGAATCTCTAATGAACACGGCTCTTAAACCCTTGATTGGAAAACATCATCTAGCGGCTTTTTGTCGCGCAGGTTCCCATCGTGATCATTGTTGGGTTGAGATTCAAGCCGCTCATTGTTACCGACAAGGACCCTTTATTCATCTAGAAATTCAAGCCAATGGTTTTTTGTATGGGATGGTGCGTTTATTAGTGGGAATGTTAGTTGAAGTAGGCAGTGGTAAGCGTTCTGCTGATAATTTTACCGATATTTGGATGAATCAACGAAGAGAAGAGGTTAAATATTCTGCTCCAGCTAAAGGATTATGTTTGCTGCGAATAGGTTATCAAGATTTTCCTTTTCCCTGTAGTGTTTGGTTTGATACCCAACCCTTTTTTGTGTTTCATCAAAGTTTTGAACCACAGTTTTCTGTGGCTGAGCAGCCTATAGATGTGTGCCATCAGTTCCTAGAAAACTCAATAAAATAAACTTTATCTTAATTACTCACTGAGTTCTCCATGAATAAAACCCTAACTTCAACCCTAGAAAATATCGAACATAAATGGTATGTTGTCGATGCAACCAACCAACGTTTGGGACGTTTGGCTTGTGAGATTGCAAAAGTTTTACGGGGGAAAAATAAACCAACTTTTGCTCCTCATATGGATACAGGAGATTTTGTTATTGTAGTCAATGCCGAAAAAGTCATGGTAACCGGTAGAAAAAACACTCAGAAACTCTACCGTCGTCATTCAGGTCGACCGGGAGGAATGAAAATAGAGACCTTTGAAAAACTTCAAGCTCGTATTCCTGAGAGAATTCTTGAAAAGGCTGTCAAGGGGATGCTCCCCAAAAATGCCTTGGGTCGTAAGTTGTTTACAAAACTCAAAGTGTATACCGGAGCGACCCATCCTCATCAAGCACAACATCCTGAAGCACTTAATATTAATACTATTCCTAATGGAGGAAAAAATTAATGCAAGCTACTGCGTCTGAAGATAAAGTCGTTTATTGGGGAACTGGACGTCGTAAATCAGCGATCGCAAGGGTTCGTTTAGTACCTGGTGGTGGTGAACTCACCGTTAATGGAAAACCTGGGAACATTTACTTTAACCGAATTGCTTCCTATATTCAGTCGATCAAGGCTCCGTTAGAAACCTTGGGACTAGAAAATGACTATGATATTTTAGTCACCTCTCATGGAGGAGGGTTGACTGGTCAAGCGGATGCCGTCAAATTGGGGATAGCGAGAGCTTTATGTGAGTTAGCTCCTGAAAACCGCCAACCCCTAAAAGTTGAAGGATATTTAACTCGTGATCCTCGGGCGAAAGAACGTAAGAAATACGGCTTACATAAAGCTCGTAAGGCCCCTCAATACTCAAAACGATAATTCACGATTTTTGTCAAAAACCACTAGTCAATCATAGCATAAGGAGTTTTATGGCTAAACCAGACATTCACCCCACTTGGTATCCCGAATCGGAAGTAATGTGTAATGGGGAAGTTGTGATGAAAGTAGGATCGACTCGACCCGAAATTAATGTGGAAGTTTGGTCGGGAAATCACCCTTTTTACACTGGAACTCAGAAGATGATCGATACGGAAGGACGAATTGATCGCTTCCAAAAGCGGTATGGAAATTTTAGTAAAGGAGGCAACAAAAAATCTGAAAAAAAATCTGATGCTTCTAAAAAATAGCAACGTGATTGATATTAGTGGCCCAGCAGAGTTTCTGCTGGGTTAATATTTTTTGAGATAAAGACGAGAAAATATGCTGTGTTTAGAATATCAAAGGAATTTGATGTGCTAATCTATAGGTTATTAACGAATTTGGCTGTCTAGAGACTCTCTGGTTAAGATTTCTACAAAAAAATCCCCATTTTATCTTAATTTATACTTATGTATACATTTTTCATATATATATTTTTAGTGGGTAAAGAAACAATTTATTACTAGTAAAGTTATTCTTCCACAACGGTGAACTAAAAATGGTTCCATCTTGAAAAGTTCAATTAGTAGCTGCCATGTAGTTTAGTCATATCATAAAAGTTCCACTTCAAATACCGTTAGTTTGTCATACAAACAAAAAACACTAAAAAAGTTTATTATCTTCAGTCTACTAAACAGATATCGTAATTTTTTAGTTGATTCAAACCGAGTTGAAAACAAATCCCTTGACATAATCTTGTTATTGTTAAATTAGAAGTATTAAAGTTAAGAGAATCCTATGGCTGAGTCCTATCTTTTAGAAAAGTTACAATCTGTTGAACAAACCTATAAAGAATTAACCTACCGTCTAGCAGATCCTGACATTGCCACCAACCCTGATGAACTTCAACGGGTGGCTAAGGCGCGTTCATCTTTAGAAGAAACTGTTCTCACTTATGAGATTTGGAAAGAAACTCAAGAAGAGTTAACAGGGGCTAAACAAATTCTCAAAGATGCCGGAGGTGATTTCGAAATGAGAGAAATGGCTTCCCTAGAAGTGGAGGAGTTACAAAAAAAGTCAGAAGATTTAGAAAAAAAACTAAAAATCCTGTTACTTCCTCGAGATCCTAACGATGATAAGAATATCATGCTAGAAATTCGTGCTGGTACTGGAGGCGATGAAGCCAGTATTTGGGCTGGAGATTTAGTAAGGATGTATTCTCGCTATGCAGAAGGTCAGAAATGGATGGTTAAACTAGTGAGTGAGTCCCTGGCGGACATGGGCGGGTTTAAGGAAGCTATTCTTGAAATTCAAGGGGAACAGGTTTATAGTAAACTTAAATTTGAAGCTGGAGTTCATCGGGTACAACGCGTTCCTGTTACAGAAGCAGGAGGACGGATTCACACTTCAACCGCAACGGTGGCAATTATGCCAGAAGTGGATGAAGTGGAGATCGATATTGATCCCAAAGATATTGAGATATCCACAGCACGTTCAGGGGGCGCAGGGGGACAAAATGTCAACAAGGTAGAAACGGCAGTAGATTTATTTTATAAACCTTTGGGTATCCGTATATTCTGCACAGAAGAGCGTTCGCAACTACAAAACCGTGAACGAGCAATGCAAATTTTACGAGCAAAGTTATACGAAGTAAAGTTACGGGAACAACAAAACGCGGTTAGTTCGATGCGTAAGTCTCAGGTAGGAACAGGGGCACGTTCTGAGAAAATTCGGACTTATAATTATAAAGACAATCGGATAACGGATCATCGTTTAGGTCAAAATTTTGCTCTTGGTGGTGCTCTGGAAGGAGATATTGAGGATATAATCCAAATTTGTATTAGTCAGGATCAACAGGAACGTTTAGAAGAATTAGCAGCTTTCCCAGAAATAGCTGAGGCAATCAACTAATCAGGTTGATAATGTCTAATTATGATGAAAATCACTCACTGTCTTCACGCCGCTATTAATGAATTTAAGGTTAACATTTCGTAGAAATTGCTGTTTAACGTCGGCGAGAGTGTTGTTAACATCGTACTTTTGTTTGATAGAATTGATGAGTTCAGTTTGGTTGTACTTCTTAGCAACACCCCATAGGTCAGCAATTAAGTAGAAAGTCCTATCGCTGTTACGGGACTAAGCGAGATCATATTCGTCCTCGAGAACAGCTACAATGTCGGAACGAGCATGCTGTCCGTCGTAACTATGGACATCAGCTTTAGCCTATAATGTAAATACCGAGATTGAATGCTCGTCTGTGGCGACTCTGACCTCGAGCTGCCAACTGGTTCCTGGAAAAAGATATCGTCTGATTTTTTGCTTGTTCTGCATATCACTTTAGTTAGTACAACCCGAGTTCACGTCCTTGACACTAGTTATTTCTCAAAGTAATGTCGAGTTGTTGTAGAAGTAATGTTCGTACAATAGTATTCTGGCAATGAATAGTTAACAAATAAAGAAAAAGCTGAAAAACCAAGACATAGATAAAATACTTAGGGCATTGTATCTATGTCTTGTTGAATTGAAAAAAATAATGTCAGCCTTGATTTTAGAAAACTTTTTTCGTTATTTTCCTCATCATAGTCTTATAGGAGAAAATTGAGAGTACACTAGAGATGACAATAGGAATGAGGAAGAATGTTATTGTGTATGGTTATAAGGATAAGGTAGACCAATAGTAAAAGTACTCTACATATCTAGTTAAATTTTAAAAAAACAACCATAAAAAATATTTTTTATATATATGAAATACAGATATTCATCCAATATATGAATCTACTAAACATCGCTAAAAATTTATTTATCTCTACTTTTTTATAAACCAGACATATAGTTTTGAGATATGTTTATACTATTTCTCTTTCAAGAAGAGCTAATTAACCAATTAATTATAAATTTTGTCTTTTTGTTAAAAAACGAGTAAAATAAACTAGAAAATAAATCAAGAAACTCAAAAAAATTAGAATTATTAGAATAAAAAGCCGTGATTGATAATAAATTTTACCAGTAAAAAAATATTAAGTAGGAAATCATTCTAGAGATTTTACCTTCCTCTCTTATTGACCTTAACCACTGAACTTTATATTTGTGGTGTTAATTATCAACAAGACAGTTAAAAATAAATACTAGGTTTTTTTAAACCTAGTATTTATTTTTAACTCTAGTAAAAACGTTTTTTATCTTTACCTAATCTAGGATAGTTTTGAATTGATAAGAATACTATATTGAAGAATAGTATATATTAGAATTAATTGTAGATATACAAATAATTAAAATTAGATGGCTTATGGTCCCTTATAGATTATAACTTAATCTATAAAAATATTTAGATTTAGTTTAAAAACGAACATTACTACAAACTTTATATTTTAAAAAAACAAAGACAGTTATTATTACTTTAGATTAAACTAGGTCAAATTGTATTTCTATGATTCCATAAATGACACGCCATCATCATATTAACTCTTACGATGGACATTCTGCTACAGGTCATGGACATCATCATAATCCTACTAGTTACAATCGTGCCTTTGTTGTTGGGTTACTGCTCAATACAAGTTTTGTATTAATTGAGTTTATAGGGGGGTTTATAGCCAACTCAGTTGCCTTGACGGCAGATGCAGGACATAATTTAAGTGATGTTTTAGGGCTGATTTTAGCATGGGCAGCTAATTTGGTCGCCCGCCGACAACCATCGAGCCGAAAGATCTATGGTTGTCGAAAATCGTCAATTTTAGCCGCATTTTTGAATGCAGTGTCTTTATTACTAGTGACAGGGGGAATAGCTTGGGAGGCACTTGAGCGATTGTTCTATCCTGTGGATGTGCAAAGTAATCCAATTATTTGGATAGCAGCGATAGGTATTATTATTAATATTGGTACTGCCTTAATGTTTTTCTCAGGTCGTCGAAATGATATTAACATCAAGGCTGTATTCTCCCATATGGTAGCAGATGCTATGGTATCGGTTGGGGTTGTTTTGGCAGGAATTGGGATTATCCTAACTCGTTGGTCTTGGCTAGATCCAGCATTTAGCTTAATTATTAGTGTATTGATTATTGTCAACAGCTGGGAACTGTTAAAAGAGTCCTTTCACTTAGTAGTCGATGGAGTTCCTACTAAAATTGATGAGCGTGTTGTTTACACTTATTTGTCTGAATTTACAGGGGTAACTCAAATTCATGACTTACATATTTGGGGAATTAGTACCACAGAAACTGCCTTAACAGCACATTTAGTTATTCCTCAAGGTCATCCAGGTGACAAATTTTTATCCCAAATTTGTCAGGAGTTACATAATAACTTTGGCATCGCTCATTCAACACTACAAGTTGAATTAGGCGATTCACAATATACTTGTAAATTAGAACCAACGGAGAGAGTTTCAGAGTAAATAATCAATATTTTCGATTAATAAACAATCAATTAAAAAACCATTTTTATTTTTAAGAGGAATTTTATGTCTTTTGTTGGTTTACATATTCACAGTGAATATAGTCTACTTGATGGAGCGTCTCAACTCAATGCTTTAGTTGATCGTGCTGTGGAATTAGAAATGCCAGCGATTGCTCTAACGGATCATGGAGTAATGTATGGAGTGATCGAACTCATGAAAGTTTGCCGTAATAAAGGAATTAAACCAATTATTGGCAATGAAATGTATGTTATCAATGAAGATATTGAAGTTAATCAACGTCATCGACGATATCATCAAGTTGTCTTAGCTAAGAATACCCAAGGCTATAGAAATTTAGTAAAGTTAACAACTATATCTCACCTCAAAGGTATTCAGGGAAAGGGAATTTTTTCTCGTCCTTGTATCAATAAAGAATTATTAGAGCAATATTATGAAGGATTGATTGTTACGAGTGCTTGTATAGGAGGGGAAATTCCCCAAAAAATTTTAGCAGGAGATTTAAAAGAAGCTAAACGAATTGCTAAATGGTATCAAAAAATATTTAAAGACGACTTTTACCTAGAAATCCAAGATCATGGTTCACAAGAAGATCGAATTGTTAATCGAGAGATTGTTGAAATTGCCGATAAATTAAACATTAAAATTATTGCAACTAATGACTCTCATTTTATCTCTTGCTATGATGTAGAAGCTCATGATGCGTTACTTTGTATTCAAACACAGAAGTTAATTACAGAAGATAAACGTCTTAGATATAGTGGGACTGAATATCTCAAATCTGCCGAAGAAATGAGGTTATTATTCAGAGATCATCTTCCTGATAGTGTGATTGAAGAAGCAATAAATAATACCTTAGAAGTTGCTGATAAAATTGAACATTATAAAAATATTTTTGGAGAACCTCGCATTCCTAATTATCCCGTTCCTTCAGGACATAATCCTGATAGTTACATTGAAGAAATAACTTGGGAAGGGTTAACAAAAAGGCTAAAATGTCGTTTGCGTGAAGAAATACCAGACAACTATAAGGAAAGATTAGAATATGAATTAAAGATGTTACAAAGAATGGGATTTTCAACTTATTTTTTAGTAGTTTGGGATTATATTAAATATGCAAGAGATCATAAAATTCCTGTTGGACCCGGAAGAGGATCGGCTGCAGGTTCCTTAGTTGCTTATTCTTTGAAAATAACTAATATAGATCCAGTTCATCACGGACTTTTATTTGAAAGATTTTTAAATCCTGAACGGAAATCTATGCCCGATGTTGATACAGATTTTTGTATTGAAAGACGGGATGAAATGATTAAATATGTTACTGAAAAATATGGAAAAGCTAATGTTGCTCAAATTATAACTTTTAACCGTATGACTTCTAAAGCGGTTTTAAAAGATGTAGCTAGAGTGTTAAATATTCCCTATGCAGACTCCGATAAAATGGCGAAAATGATTCCGGTTTCACGGGGAAAACCTACTAAATTAAAAGTAATGATTTCTGATGAAACTCCAGAGCCAAAATTTAAAGAAGCTTATGATAGTCAAGAAGTAGATATTAAAGATGATAAAGGAAATGTGATTGGTCAAATTCCTGTGCGTAATTGGGTGGAGATGGCAATTCGCATTGAAGGAACCAATAAAACCTTTGGAGTTCATGCTGCAGGTGTAGTTATTTCTTCTGAACCTTTAGACGAAGTTGTTCCTCTTCAAAAGAATAATGAAGGAGCAGTTATTACTCAGTATTTCATGGAAGATTTAGAGTCCCTAGGGTTGTTAAAAATGGATTTCTTAGGGTTAAGAAATCTAACAACTATTCAGAAAACAGCAGATTTAGTTAAGCAAAATAGAAATCTAGATTTAGATTTAGATCAATTACCTTTAGAAGAAAGAAAAGCCTTACAAATCATTGCTAAAGGAACCGCTAAAAAACTTCCAGATGATATAGACAAAACCTATAAACTTTTAGCAAGAGGAGACTTAGAAGGAATTTTTCAGTTAGAATCATCAGGAATGAAGCAGATTGTTAAAGATCTAAAACCATCAGGAATTGAAGATATTTCTTCTATTTTAGCTCTTTATCGTCCTGGTCCTTTGGATGCGGGACTCATTCCTAAATTTATTGATCGTAAACATGGAAAAGAAGCGATTCAATATGAACATTATTTATTGGAATCTATTCTTAAGGAAACCTATGCTGTCTTAGTTTATCAAGAACAAATCATGAAGATGGCACAAGATTTAGCTGGTTATTCTTTAGGAGAAGCAGATTTATTACGTCGCGCAATGGGAAAAAAGAAAATCTCAGAAATGAAAAAGCATCGAGAGATTTTTATTGATGGATCGACTAAAAATGGAGTTCCTAGGAATGTTGCAGAAAATTTGTACGAACAAATGGTTAAGTTTGCGGAATATTGTTTAAGTTATGATACGGAAGTATTGACCGTCGAGTATGGAGCAATTCCCATCGGTAAAGTGGTGGAGGAAAGTCTCGACTGTAATATTTATACGGTAGACAAAAATGGCTTTGTTTATACTCAACCTATTCAACAATGGCATTCACGAGGTCAGCAAGAAATCTTTGAATATTGTCTTGAGGACGGTGCCATCATTCGAGCAACAAAAGACCACAAATTTATGACTGCCGAAGGTAAAATGTTCCCTATCCATGACATCTTCGAACAAGGATTAGAGTTGAGGAAAATTTTACCCGGTCCAGCGACAACAGAACCTCGTCAAATCGAAAATAATTAATGAAAAGTTTATGGTTCTCTTCTAAAGAAGAGAACCATAAACTGACTGTATTCCGTAAAACCTGTAAGGCATAACTGCTAACTTTTGTTTATTATGACCTTGTAGCAGTCGGTCTTAGGAGAGCCGGTTTTGTTAACTCAATTATGATGCTTGGTTGCAGATTACAAGGTACTTGAATCTAAACTTTGTGCGGCCTCAGGCGTTAAAGGTAAATGCAACCCGCACTCCTGCTTTAGTCCGTGAAAACGTCCATCTCGTTCGCTTTCATCTCCTGCTATCATAGGACGACTTGAATGCCAATCTCCAACCGACACATATCCTTTGTCAAAATAGGGATGATAGGGTAAATTGTGGACTATTAAATACTGATAAATATCACGGGAATCCCAATGTAAAATCGGGTGAACCTTATAATAGTTTCCTTGTTGTTCTACCCGTTCTAAAGATTTCCGATGACTCGTTTGAGCTCGACGTAACCCTGCTAACCAAGCTGTGGCATTCAATTCAAGTAACGCCCTTTGCATTGGTTCTACCTTCCGGATCTGATCATATAGGTTAAGAGAGTCCAAATCTTTTTTGTCCCACAGTTTCCCATAGAGAGCTTCCATACGGCCGGGGGTAAGGGGAGATTGATATATCCTCAAATTAAGGTTTAACCGTTTGCTTAATTCCTCAGCAAAACGATAGGTTTCTGCCGGAAGATATCCAGTGTCAACCCAAATTACCGGAATATGAGGGACAACTTGAGTTACTAAATGGAGCATGACTGCCGCTTGGATACCAAAGCTGGTACTCATCACTAATCCATCTCCGAATGTAGTGGCAGACCACTCGACTACATTTTGGGCATTAGTATCGGATAGGAGTTGATTGGTTGCTGGTAAATCAAGACCACTTCTAAGAGGAGTGTGATGTGGTTGAGAACCCTGAACGGAGATAGTTTGAGTACCATTTACTTGTATTTGGGAGTTGAGCCGATCAATATGGGGCATTCGGTAACTTTTTCCCTGGAGTTCAACAATCTTAAAGTTAAGTAATGGTATCCATCAAAGTCGAACGATCCCATCGACGCCCTCACCTTAGCAATTGCTAAGGTGATTCGGCAATTTGACATCTAGGTTTTTGATCCTTCTAAAAGTTTGATTTTAACCAAAATTTAGCACAGTCATGGGACTATTGTATCGTAGTTCCCAAAAGGACAACTCCTGTAGCTAATTCATTAGCTTTTTTTAAGATTGAGCTTTACTAAAATACTTAATCGATAGACCCAGGAGTCATTGAGCGATATGATTGTCTAGAAACTGTAACTGATTTGACTTGAGTTGACATATCTACTCAAATCAATCATGTTGCAAAAAACACTCTGCTGTTGGACAGCCAGTAGAAGTTAAACAAATGCTTGTAGAGGGGAATCTGGAGCGAGTTTGGAAACCTTGCTTTCTGAACAAGACAAACCCAATGAAGCAAGAATCCTGCGCGGTTTCACCGGTGGGAGTGTCAATTAAACGTAAACTCTAGGTTCAATTCAACAGTAGCAACAGAGGGATGACTTACCACCGAGTATTAGTTAAACTAAGCGGCGAGGCCTTGATAGGCAACCTAGGCTATGGCATTGACCCTAAAGTGGTGTCCGAAATTGCTCAGGAAATTTCAGATGTCATTGAGCATGGCACCCAATTGGCTATCGTTGTTGGGGGAGGGAACATCTTTCGTGGAGTCAAAGCGGCTTCGGCCGGGATGGATCGAGCAACAGCTGACTACATTGGTATGATTGCTACAGTTATGAATGCTATGACGTTGCAAGATGCCCTCGAACAGATGGGAATCCCTACACGAGTCCTCACAGCAATCGCTATGCAGGAAGTGGCTGAACCCTATATTCGTCGTCGTGCTATCCGCCATCTTGAAAAGGGACGCGTAGTCATTTTTGGGGCTGGCTCAGGAAATCCCTTTTTTACCACTGACACCACAGCCGCGCTCCGGGCTGCCGAAATTGATGCGGAGGTGGTTTTTAAGGCTACAAAAGTCGATGGGATTTACGATAGTGATCCCACTATTAATCCGAAGGCTCGTCGTTATCAAAGTCTGACCTACGGTCATGTATTAGCTAATGATCTACGGGTAATGGATGGAACGGCGATCGCTCTTTGTAAAGAAAATAATATCCCAATCGTTGTCTTTGATCTCTCAGTTCGAGGCAACATCCTTCGAGCTATCAAAGGAGAGGCGGTTGGAACACTTGTGGGAGGTTTCTGTGAAGTTAGCTGAACTTGAAGATAATATGCAAAAATCCATTGAGGCCACTCAACGGTCTTTCAATACCATTAGAACAGGAAGGGCTAATGCTTCACTTCTTGATAGGATAACGGTTGAATACTATGGGACAGAAACTCCCCTAAATCAACTAGCCAATATTAGCATTCCTGATTCCAGTAGCATTAATATATTGCCCTACGATAAGAATAGTATGGGAGCAATTGAAAAAGCTGTTAGCCTTTCGGATATTGGTTTAACCCCAAATAATGATGGTAAGGTCATTCGTTTAAATATCCCTCCCTTAACCGAAGAAAGGCGTAAAGAAATGGTTAAATTAGCCGGAAAGTTGGCTGAAGAGGGAAAGGTAGCCATTCGGAATATACGTCGAGATTCCATTGATATGGTTCGTAAACAAGAAAAAAATAATGATATTTCTGAGGATGAATCCCGTGATTTACAGAATGAGATTCAGAAAATAACTGATAAATTTACGACAAAAATCGATGATTTATTAAAAATCAAGGAAAAAGATATTATGACAGTCTAGTCGACTAAGTACTATGTATACTTGCCTTAAGTCAGTCTAAGTAGGGGATTAACCTCATAAATTAGGTCCTTACTGGAAAAGAAACTTTATCAACAAAAATCTATCTCCTGCTTTTTGAAAGCAGGAGGTGTCGGAATCGACGTTGAACTAAAAGAAATAATTCATTAAGATGAACAAATATCTATAAAATTTCGAGCAATCACAACTGTTATATTTTCCTTTCTACTATCGCTATTAAATTTGGTTTATAACTCCATTGAGGATTCCCCTTACTTAAATCAAAGTATTTAAGATGGATTATCGAAACAGTACCTTTTGACTGCCTGAAAAGCATGTCACTAACCGCATTTACAAGTCATCTACTAGTTGTTATATGGCGACCCAAAAAGCTAAAAATACATTAGGAAAAACTGTTTATTATACTGATGTTTTTCGAGGCATTTTAAACACTAATGATGAGCAAGTGTTGTAACATCTAAATTGTATAGGTTCAATTACTGAAGTTTCCCCAGGGGTCAGCAAGTTTAAACTAAGGATTACGGTTCCAGCTAATTAACTGACCCCCCTTAAATTAAGACAATTTAAAGCGTCTGAGGTTACCACTCAAGTGACCCCTATTTTCTAGGAAAGTGAAGCCTATAATGGTTACTCAAGCTAGAAGATAGCAGGAACCTGGGTCAGTATAGAAGAAATAAATTGCAATGCTAAAATTGCTAAAAGGGGAGACATATCCAAGCCGCCTAAGGTAGGGATAATAGACCGAAAAATGTTGAGGTAAGGGTCAGTAATAGGGCTTAAGAAAGCCATTATACTGTAAGCCCACTCAGTGGTTTGGAACCAAGATAGTAAGATTCTAATAAAAATCAACAGTAGATATATGTTGATGAAATTGATTAGAGTTTCAATAATTAACGCAGCAGCCATAAGTTACAATGCTCCTTAGTGAATTGATTACCGTTGTACAGGTTGATCTTATATCAAATTCGATTCTTCAATCACAAACTGAGGGGAACACCCCCCCGATTGAGTTGATCACGATTATATCAAAAGCCGTTTCAAACAGTTCTTAAGTAAGTTTTGTTTTAACTGACACTTGAACTTTTTTTACATTAGCCTTACTCTTTAGCCATTGTATGGCCGGGTTCATTATTTTCCCCATATCTTGTAAGAGGCGTTGCACCAACGTTTATAATAATTTAATCGATAATTTAGCTAATTTCGTATTCAAAGACTTGGGCTGATAAATAAATTTCAATAATAAATATTATTTCAATAATCACTAGTCCTTGAGCTTCTTTATCAGCTAGGTCATCTCGACCCCCTTAACGATGCTATTCTATGGAGTCTCCAGGCTATTTAGCTTGTTAAACTAAAAGTATAAGTTCCTGCTTTAAAGTTAGGGTTTCTTGTCTACTTGGACTAACCTCTACTTCTGTTTCAATTACAGCTTTTTTAATACTTCTAATTGTTTCTAGACAAATTTTATATTTCGCTTTTATCGCTGTCTTATATATCCATCTTTAACTTTTTTTTGAGCCCTACATATTCTGTTGTGTTGTTAGATGTTTCCTCAAATAAAGCCATTTTACTCTCGACTTCGACTGCAGAAGTTTCTGCTTTGGGTTTATGGTTAAGTTCCGATTTTTAGACTTAAATATTTACCAAAAGAAGCATTACTTGAACCAGAGATTAAAAACAACAACTCTTCCGCTTTAATCAGGGTTGATTAAAGCGGAAGAGTTGAGACATTTAAATAAATTTTTTTGGCTATTTGATTACCGATGATCACCGATAATTTATGTTTGGTAAACGGAGGTAAAAAGCTTCTTGTTTTATTAAAATGCTCTTTATCTCCGGAACTGGTAGCAGGCTTAATTCCCTGACTAGCTACTCCTTAACTTGACTAACTTAAGCTCCTTAAAACCTGTTAGTTCATTAACTCTACCTACCTTAATTTACATTTTTGTACTAAAGCAGTTTTATAATGTATAGTTTGGAAAAACAATACTAACTACCTTCGCCTAGTTAAAAGCTATTGTAAATTTGTTTTGGCAGCAAAAAAAATAGAACAGTTCACAGTGTAAGTGACCATGATGAACTGGTTCAAAAAATTTTTTTAACGAGTAAATTCAGTTATTTGGAGTTGTAGCTGTCGAAGAAGTCCCAAAAGGCATATCAACAAATCCTAATTCATACAACTGCCGATAACATTTTTTTCCTAAATCACTTGTAGGATCTTGGGAACGAATGACTTGAACCAACAAAGGAACAGCCAATTCTGGTTTGTCTTGTGCTCGGTGAACAAGAGCTAATTGATACGTGGCAGAATCTCTCATCTGACCTGTTTCTAGCGCGCTCTCACGTTGATGTTGATAAATCTTACTATCAATTCCTGAAAAACTATTGGCTAGTTGTAAATAGAAATTAGACAACTGATTAAAAATCGTGCGAGCTTGCTGGAGTTTACTGGCCGCTAGGTCATAGTTTTCAGCATTAACAGCTTTATTAGCTTCTGAAACGAGTCTTTGAGCTCCTTGTGAGCTAAGCAAACTGTCAGCTTGAGTTAGGGGACGCAAATTAGTGGGATTACTAAGATCTTCATCTGTGATTTCTCCTCCATTATCTGGGGTAGATCCAAGCACCTCACTATTATTAGGGCTAACAGAGGGCGTTTGAGCTTGTATTGGATGTGACTGGGTGATTCCCAAGGCTAGTAAGGCAACCATTAGACGATTCAAACTAAAGCAGCGCATTAACACCTTTAACATAGCAGAACTCGCTCGAGCCGAGTTTTGGTAAAACAACTTATGAAGACTCGAAATATCTTAACATTTGTCTTCCCTCATTAGTTGATTTTTTTACAAAAAGCCACTTAAACTAAAGGAAGTTATAGCTCAATTTTAGATCAAGAATTGAGTAAATTTAGTTGTTCCTTAAGGATGTTGGTAAGCTCAGTTGCTGCTCCTGGCTGTCCTCTAACCTGTAATAAGCGCTCACGGATTTCTGCTAGTTGAATAGGATTGGCTAACCAATCCAAGATTAATTCTGCGACATCAGTTGGTTCAAGTTCCCCTACTAATTCCGGCACAATTTCTTCATTAGCCCAAAGATTAGGCCAAGCGAATAGTCGTCCCTGTTTAAGTATCATTAAATTGATAGTCTTAGCGAAAGCTCTCCCTACTAAAGGTAAACTGGCTAAAATTCCTGGAATCCCATCCCAAGTCCGCATAGCATCGAGTTGTTGGGTAGGGAGTAAGACGATCATCGGAATCCCTAATGCTCCTAATTCAGCTGTGTTAGCCCCTACAGTGGTTAAGGCTAAACAACAATTGCAGAGGTGATTGTAGGCAGGAAATTGAGTAATCAATTCTACTTGAAGTCCATTAGGAGTCTCTAGTCGAGGGGAGGTAGATTGGTCAGCACTAGCCATGACTAATTTTGCACACACTCCTCCCATCTTCATTACCATAGGATTTTGAATCGAATCAGCAAAGCTGGCTAGGATGGATAAATCCAAGGTGGGGGCAACAGGAAGAATAAAGCGGGTTCTGGGGTTTTGTTGATAAACTTGTTCGGCAATCGCCAAACATAAAGGAATCCCCTGCATCAATTTTCCTGGTTTCGACCCGGGTAAAATTCCAATAGTTGGGAAAGGATCAATTTTGGATGAACTTACAGAATTTGGGGTCAAATCAGCCATTAAATCCCCTACTACAGTCAGTTTATGTTGATGGGATTTGGGAATAGGCTTAATCACATCTGCATTCATGACTCCAAAGCGATCAATCCAACGATACCAACGGGCCTCCCGTTCTGCATAAATGACGGTGCGGTATCCTAATCGTTTACCGAGTAGTATTGGATAAAATTGATCACCTCCTAGAAATAGGACAATGCCGTGTTTATGCCAGTTCCAATCTTCAGCTGTTTTTCCCCAGAATAAAAAATTAAAAAAGTGTTCACTTGACTGAACCCGATCAACTTCCAGGTAACGACGCGCGATGGCAGCTTCTTGGCCCGTAGCATGAGGACAAGGGGATAACACTACAGAAATACGTACTTGAGAGCGATCCGAGCTTATAGTTTTACGTATAGCTTTTACCACAGGACGTACCCAGGTGGTCATTTCCCCTGGCCCGTTAGACAAAATGAGAATATCAGCTGGTTGCATTGATAGTTGTTGATCCTTTTTTGCAAGAATACCTCATCTTTATAAGATTTTGAGCGTAGCAATCGCTTCCCTGACAAAAATTCTTCTACTGAAGTTTCGACACTCAGAGGATTATCTTATTTCCTCCCCATAATGGGGAGACATTTGCTATCCTAAGACCCAAAGAGTGGATTTGCTTAATCTGCCCCTAAAACGCCTTTAGCTAAAGAAATAAATTATGAATAAGAATCATTTATTGTCTGCAATCTTTCTTTCTAAGCGTCTGATTTCTACTTTAATTTTGTCTGGTTGTTTATTTACCGGTGTTCAAGCTCTAACTTGGGCAGGAAGTAATCCTGGACTAACAATTTTTAGTGGAGTTGAGGACCGTAAAGATATTCTCGATTATCATTTGGACTTTAATGGCCGCCCTAGACAAGTGGGAGAACGGTATAGACTCTATGTCCCAGGGAAAAAGTTGACTCAAGGGGCAAGTAAGTTTTTTATCTCTTATCTCGAAAGGCCTAAATTCGATGGAAAATTTAATCTTGATAAAGTAGAAGTTCGTGTTGACGGCGAGTCTTTACCTTTAAAGGAGGTCCATTGGGATAAAGAAAGTCGTGTCGTCGAAATTGAGCTAGAAACACCTGTCGAGGCTAGTCAAAAAGCGGAAATTGTCTTTTCTGGTGTAAAAAACCCTAGCAATGGTACTTATTACTTAATTTGTGACGTTCTGAGTTCAGGAGATATCCCCATTCGTATGTATATAGGAACTTGGATTGTATCAATTGAAAGAGTTTAAGTTTTTAATGGTCGAAATTCCTAAATAAAAATTAGACAATGATAAGGGTTGACGGCTGTTGACCCTTATTTAGGGAAACAAATCAAGTTATATCCACCCTACGTTGGAATTTCATACATGTATTCAAACAATTTTTTAAAATAGACACCTTTGTTCATTATTTAAGATTTTTTTAAAAAATTTAGCTGTGTAAAGTAACACCATTATTAAATTTAGATATTCTGGAAGTTTACGAGTCATTAAAAAATTTTTTTGACAAACTCTTTAGCCTTCTGTCCTATTTTTATTCAAAAACGTTTGATGAAGAGTTATGCAGAGAAAAGTAAGTAGTATTTATTGAAATTTGGTACTTTGGATGTAAAATTTAGTTTTGAATCTTGACTGAATCATTATGTGCTCCATAGCACTACGCAAAAATATAATGGTGGTTTCTAAGAAAAATATCCATACGTTCTTCAAGTGTTTCAAATTTAGATACTATTTGTCTTAGCTAATTTTTTACAAAAGACTATCAATTCTTGATTTTATTTAAGTTTGGTCTAGTAAGGTAGAAAGTATTAACGTAGTTTTATCTCAAAAAAATATATCCTAGTTTAAATTGAGTGATTAAACGTTAAGTAAGATAACTAAGTCTAAAATAAATCCCTGTTATAACCTCTTTCTACAGTTAACTAAGCAAAGATTTTTTAACCTTTCAAGTTACTAGTGTAAATAACATTTTTCCTTTTATTTTTATATTTTATTGCTTTACATATTTATCTTCTAGAACTGGATGTAATTTATTTACATAAAAAATTAAGCTTTAGTTAGATATTTTTTATTTTTTAGCATTTTTTAAAATTTTATTCTCTTATTTTATCTTTTCTTTGTATTTATAGTTTTCAAGCTATTTCTAATTTTATATACATATTTTTTTATATAAAGTGATATTGTTATACATAGTTGTACTATTTTTTAGTTTATTATTAGAATTTTACTTCAAAACTACCTAAAATATTATCTATATTAGATAATATTTTAGGTAGTTTTATATAACTATCTATTAGTAATTGCTGTATAATTTCTGTGTTTTTTTGCTTATCATAATTATGAATACAAAGTATTACAACTAATTCCTAAAACATAATATATTTTTTTTACTCTTTTTATGTTATTTAAATGTTTTTTTGTGTAAATTTTAATTATAAATTAGTACTATAATTGATAGTGTTAACTCGACGTTTTTATTATTTATTTTATACTTAGAAAAGTAAATAATATTTTTGCTTAGTGGCATAAATAACTTCGATTAAAAATTAAAATAGTACTGTTATTTTATTTCTTGATAACAGCATTTATTAAAGATAAAAAAACTATGACAATTGTTTATCTGATAACAAGTAAAGTTATTATTACTATAATTGCTTCTTACTGGTCATGATATCAAATATCAAGCCTTTTGTACATTACCTGTTTTTTTATTTAAAAAAGTACTTCTCCGCCCAGTAAACTATTATTACTTTATTTAGCTTATATTTTAATTAATAAAATTATTATACTATTTTTTATGTATTAACAAAGAAAAATTATATAAGTTAGTATTAATAATACAAACTTAAGATAAGTTTTTTTATCTTCTTAAAAAGAAGACTTAATCTTTAAGGACTTAATCTATTAGGACTATAATTATGTGAAATATCATCAGAAAATTAAACTAAATTTAGTTAAATATCACTGCCAATAATTAGATAGCATAAACAATTATTAATTTACTTATTAAGCATATATATAATTATCTATTTTATTAACCTTTTTATTTAACTGATTACTTATATTTATTTACCTAGAAAAATTTTCTATAGTTATATCGTTAAACTCATATTTTGTTGACTGATTAATTTATTTTAATAAATTATTTATTCATAAAACAGTCTTCTTTGGAGTATTCACTATAAATTTTGTATAGTAATGAATTTTTTGTGAATTAATCTTCTCCCAATTGCCTCGTAATAATACATCTTTTTTAAGTAGATTTTTTTGGCATTCTTTTTAATTGGCGTTTTTTGACATAGACTTTATTTAGAAAATCTAATATTCTTGGCAACTGTTTGGCATCATTATTTTCTATTTTTGAGCTAGTTTATTTAGAACTTAATTCATATTTTTTAATTTTTTTCTTCACTAAGCATTACTTTTTATTTTAAAGTAAAATTTCTTTTATCTATGAATATTTGAATAAATAATATTAGTTAATCAGAATACTTATGACTAACCTTGTTAAGATATTTTTATATATGTTCATGGCGATTATTTCAAAATTTGTGATGCACATTAATATAGGACTGCTTATTTATATACAACTATTTAGTGCTGAGTACTAGGAAAAAGACAATGGTAAGCCGCAAAAGAGCTCGAGAATAAAATATCCTAATTATTTTTAGTACTGCTGCTATATTTACTCACTTTTTCCTGATTAGATTCTAATTTAGAGCCTAAATATCGCCAAATTTAGCTTTGTAAATACCGAATAGATTGATGTTATTCTGGGACATTATATTTCTGAATATTAACTATTGTTTGTGGCTAAAACTTACGTAGAGAAAAACTTTTGGTTATGTCTTTACAAGGATTAAATAGTCTTAATCAAACTATTAGAACTATTTTATCCTTGTATAATCGTTGAAATTAGTAAATTATACTTAATATTGGTTCTTGCTCCTACTGACAAAATTTCTCGGCGGCTCTAACAAAGATTTCAACTCCTATTAGTAATGCTGTTTCATCAAAATCAAAACGAGGATGATGGTGAGGATAGGTAAATCCTTTATCTTGATTAGCTGACCCCAAAAAAAAATAACATCCTGGGATTTCTTGTAAAAAGAAAGACATATCTTCTCCTCCCATAGTTTGACAAGAAGAAATAATTCCTTCGTAAGTTTCTGTAACATCTATAGCTACCGAGCGCACTAGATCTGCCATCTTTTCATCATTAATAACCGGAGGATACAACCACCAATAATCTAACTCATAGGTCGCACCAAAGGTTTGACAAATTCCCGCAACAATCTCTTCGATACGTTTACCAAAATATCCTTTTAAATTAGGATTAAAATAGCGCACAGTACCACTCATTCTAGCCTTATCTGCAATCACATTTAATCCAGTTCCTGCGTGAAGTTCTCCTACTGTAACGACGGCCGAGTTAAGAGGGTTAACACTACGAGAAACAATTGTTTGTAGAGCATTGACGATTTGGGCACTAACTACCACAGAGTCCACAGTTTGATCAGGCATTCCATCATGCCCACCCTTTCCAAAAATATCTAGGCGAAAACACTCTACTGCCGCCATCAACGGTCCACTGCTTACTCTCACTGTCCCTAAAGGAAAATTATTCCACAGATGCAATCCAATAATGGCATCTACATCAGGGTTTTTGAGGATTCCTTGATCAATCATCAGTTTCGCCCCGCCTGAATTTTCTTCAGCAGGTTGGAAAATGATTTTAACAGTTCCTTTAAAATTATGGCGATGGTGCCACAAATAATAAGCCGTTCCTAGAGCGCTCGCCATGTGCCCATCGTGCCCGCAGGCGTGCATTATACCACTGTTTTGAGAACGATAAGGAACTTCACTTTCTTCTTGAATAGGTAAAGCATCTATGTCAGACCTAATTGCTAAGACTGGTCCAGGATAGGGACTGGTAATGGTGGCGACAATTCCTGTTTTAGCAATACCTGTTTGATGAGGAATACCTATTTTTGTTAGAGTTTTGGCAATAAACGCCCCTGTTGCTTGTTCTTGAAATCCTAATTCTGGTTGAATGTGAAACTGTCTGCGCCATTGAACTAATTTTGATCGACAGGAACGAATGTCTAAGCGAATTTTAGAAAAATTAATGCTAGGTATTGAGGGAATTTTAGATAAAGTCATCGGGGGTAACAAACATAAAAAACATACTGTTCTATTCTAATTTTCTACAAAAAGGGTATTCTGCCTAATTTAGGATGATAAACCAAACAATTAGGTAATGAAAAACAGGGGATAGTTGAGAGAAAAAAACAAATTAAATTAATTTAAGGACTTTATAACTTAGTAAAAAGGTATCGATTTTACGAAAAAGTGCTATTTACTCACTACAATTTTCTCTGAAAAAAACTATATTGTAGGGGTTAACAGATTAAAACAAGTCTCGAATTAAATTTTAAGCATAGTGGAAAGATACAGACAGAAGACTATATAGGGAGGAATGCACAATATTTTTATATCTAGCATAAGGTTCAATTAATTAAAGATAAAACCAATCTAATTTAGTAGAAAAAAGTAAGACTTATTCTCATTAAAAGATGTAAAACAAATTATTTATTATATTAACAATCTAGGTAGTTAAAATAGTTTTTTAAAAAAAAATCCTTTAAAGATGTTAGTTATCTATGAAAATTTAGTACAAATAAAAAAATAATAGACAAGAAATAGCCTACAATTTTTTGTCTATTAAACGATATTATTTCTCTGAAAATTACTCACTACTCATGTAGTATAATAGCTTTTTGCATAGGTAACACAAAAAATCAATTAAATATTTATTTTTTTTTAAGGTGATAATCTTATTAAGTTTAAGGGTATAAATAGGTTGTTAAAATGACTAGACTAAAATAAAGATAATGCGATAATGCTTTTTTTATAGATGCTGTAAATCGGAGAAAGCACCCGCTAGTTGTGAGTCTGAAACTTCTTGGCTATAGAGACAAAAAAGGATTTCAATGGTACACTCTAATGGTGTTTCGGTAAACTTTTAAGAGTAAGCCTATGTACAATCCCTCTTTACGCCAAGAACCACGTTATGAACCAGCTGTGGTGATTCCAGTCAAATACGA
This sequence comes from cyanobacterium endosymbiont of Epithemia clementina EcSB, assembly GCF_029919255.1. Lineage (GTDB taxonomy): Bacteria > Cyanobacteriota > Cyanobacteriia > Cyanobacteriales > Microcystaceae > Rippkaea. The sequence continues at coordinate 785,440 of NZ_CP123991.1, forward strand.
TTCTTCTATCCTAGATTGGTTAAAAGCTAATGACCGTCTGATTCCCCGCGAACGAGAGGACTTGAGAAGTCTCCTGAAAGAGGATGAGGAAATCTCAGAATTGATGGATGTCGATGATAGCTATGATGATGATGATGATGATGATATTGATTTAGACGAAGACTAAGTTATCCTATCAACCCAACGCTATATTATCTGTGTTGATTGTTATTCGATTCTAATATTTAAGGTAGTTGTGGACGCTAAATTCTCCCCTTCAACCCTCTTTACAAAACCATCAGGGACCTTTTTATTAATTCTATTGATAGTGCTGTTAAACCTTCTAGGTTTAGGGTTAGCTCAACTTGCAGGGCAATCCATTCGCTTTAGCCTGATGCTTATGTTTCCTCTTGGTATCTCCGCCACTATCAGTGCAATTCTTGGTTATGGGATCGTTCCTCTACTACGGCGACTTAAAACTGGACAAGTCATCCAAGAAGATGGTCCTCAAGCTCACTTAACCAAAGCAGGAACCCCGACTATGGGGGGAATTTTTTTTATCCCTGTTGGAGTGACCGTAGCTCTAGTCTGGACAGACTTTGAGCCGACTGTTATTGCTGTTTCAGCCGTTACCCTTGCTTATCTTGGCATTGGTTGGATAGATGATTGGCAGATTCTAAGACAAAAATCCAATAAAGGGATTAGCCCTTGGGTGAAACTTATTCTACAAATTGTAATCGCCATTGGTTTTTGTTTTTGGGGATTTCAAAGTCAACCATCTAGCATTACTTCTATTACCCTTCCTGGCAATCTGATTCTGCATCTAGGACTTTTCTTTTGGTTACTTGCAGGATTTGTCCTAGTAGCTGAGAGTAATGCGACTAACCTCACTGACGGGGTAGACGGCTTAGCTGCAGGAAATGGAGCCTTAGCTTTTTTAGGGTTAGGGGTGTTGGTGGGTCCTGACAACTCAGAATTAATGATTTTCTGTGCTTGTCTGAGTGGAGGATGTTTAGGGTTTGTCGTACACAACCGCAACCCTGCTAGGGTTTTTATGGGGGATACAGGTTCTCTCGCATTAGGGAGTTCCCTTGGGGCAGTGGGTATTCTTAGTGGTAATCTTTGGGCATTATTTATCATCAGTGGTATCTTTTTTGTTGAATCTCTCTCAGTTATTGCCCAAGTTACCTACTATAAAGCAACTAAAGGACCTGATGGCAAAGGCAAACGATTGTTAAAAATGGCTCCGTTGCATCATCATCTAGAATTAAGTGGTTGGGCTGAAACTAAAATTGTAGGAATATTCTACCTAGTTAACGCAGGACTGACAGTGTTAGCTGTAGTTTTAACCTAGTACATTGACTAAGTTATCCTAGAGTATCGATTGGGTAAAGTCTTCAAGGGTTTTAAGCTGAGGTGACTTTTTATCTTGATCGCAACGCAACCATAATAAATATTCCACATTTCCTGCAGGTCCGGTAATGGGAGATTCCGTTAACCCGTGATAGTACCACCCTAGAGAACAAGCAGCTTGTAGAACTTGGTCAATAGCTTGGGCGTGATCTTTGGGGTTACGAACAACCCCTTTTTTTCCAACCCGCGACCGCCCTACTTCAAACTGAGGTTTAACCAACAAAATAACTTCTTTGGGAACCACTAATAAATTCCACAAGGGTTCTAATAATTTTGTCAAAGAGATAAACGAAACATCCATTACCGCTAAGTCAGCTTTAGGACTATCTCCATATAAATTATGGGGGGTTAAATAGCGGAAATTAGTTCTTTCTTTTAAAAAAACGCGCTCGTCTCGGCGTAAACGCCATGCCACCTGTCCATAACCTACATCTACTCCATAAATCTGTTTTGCCCCAGCCTGCAATAAACAATCGGTGAACCCCCCAGTAGAAATGCCGCCATCTAGACAAATTCGCCCTGATACAGCTATATTAAAAGTGTTTACAGCTTTTTCTAGCTTAAAACCTCCACGAGAAACATAACGGGCTTTAGCTTGTAGTTGGATATCAGCTGTAATATCGACTTTTGTTCCTGGTTTATCAATAACTTGCTGATGTACTTTAACTTCTCCAGCTCGAATAAATCCCTGGGCTTCTTGACGTGAAGAACACAGGTTCTTATCAACTAACAAAATATCGAGACGTTGTTTACTCACAGGTTTTATTTTTTACTTTTTGTAAAAATTTTATTTATCTAGATTATAAAAAAAAACATGTATTTTATAAAATACATGTTTTTTTGAGCAGGTGGCTATACATAAACCCTAAAGAAGGTAACCTAAAGGGAAATTACTTTTTGTATCTATACTTAAGTAATTAGAGTTGAATTTATATTGCTTGAATTGATACTTTTTCGCACAGCTCTTTTGAGCAGAACTTTGTTCAACTGTTCTAGTTAAATCACATTTAAACATACTTTTGAGGATTGTATAAGTTTTTATTTACTAAAATAAACTTTTCATTATATTTTTTCACACTGGACTGCGAATTAGTAGAAAAAATAAATACAACTCTTTTCCTTTATTTCTTTGTCCTTGCCATGTTCTTCAGCTTCATTTATCTCCTTATCTAAAATTTTTCTATTTTTTTTGATTCTTTTTCTTTTGAATATGAATCAATTCTTATGCTAACTTTTATTTTTTTCTAGTTATAGCTATTTTTTTCAAAATCTTAGATTATTGTTGACTATTATAAGTTCTTTCTTTTTCTTTTCAACTATCTCTCTTCAAGATACAAGATATTTTATATTTTCTTCCTTCTAAATTATTTTATTTATACTTCTCAAAAAATATAACAATTCTTCTTTTGCTTGAGTAATCTATCTAGATATTGTTTTTCTAATTTAATTTTGTGATGAGTTCACTAAATTTGTAATTAATTTTAGGTTTATGTTGTTCTTTTAAAGAACAACATAAACCTTCAGTTTTTATTACTTTTTTAAGATAATTTTTGGAGTACGAGTTAACTTTTATAGTGCTTACTCTTCTAATTATGGAAAATAATTATTTAGGTATGTTTATATCTAAAATACCAGCTTTTTTAAAAAAAATAGCTAACTTAAACTTATTTAAGTTAGCTATTTTAAACTGGACATACAATCGCTACAGATAGAGCCTAAATTATATTAGTATAGTTGGTACATAATGACTTAAATTTATTGATGTCATCTTCCCGTTTAAGAGTGTTTATCAAGTCTAAGTTGGGAGAGGAGTTTCTTTTAGTTAAGTAAACATTAAAAGATGGTTATAGCAAACTGGTAATGTAGAATTAACTAGTAAGATACCGGGTAATAAAATTTCGTAGTCAAAAATTAATAAAATTTCTGAATTCATAGACTCTCCTTATAATTAACTTCAATTTATTATTAATACCTTCTACTGTTATTCTAATTGTTTTTTAATTAAAATAGACAATATTTTTTTACTAAAAATCTAATTGTTTTACAGCTTTTTCTAAAAGATAAGTAATTTTTTAAACAGAAATTGACTAATTTCGATAGTCCCAATACTTAGTCTTAATTTTTAATAAAAATATTCTGATTTTTTCTTTTATTTAATTAGTATCTTTGTAAGAAGACTGATGCCGTCTGATACATCTAATTTAGTTTATCTTTTTTTCTTTAAACATTTTTTTTAGCAAAGAATATTTGCTTTTATTTAACCCTAACAGAGTACTTAGCAGAGTATTTTATTTTTAACTAGTATTTTTACGTTTTTTATCTTATCGTTTAATGATTTTTATTTTATGTTCTAATTAATCGCTTTTTTTTATCTATAAATAGTAGAAAGGTTACTATTTTAGGTTACAATTTTATTTCTCCTATTTTTTTAAAAAATCGCACTTTTATTCTAAGATATTTTACTATTTATTCTAATTTTTTTGTTTGTATAATTTCTATATTCAGTCCTTTTAATAAAAAATTAATTATTTTAATATCTTAGTTTTTTTATCTGTAAGTCTTTATCTAAATCTTTAGATATTGTTTATATTTATAAAAAATTGACTCAATTTCTTTAAGCTATATTCTTAATTTCACTCTTTAAGTCCCATTTAATCTATGTTATCTTCTTTTTTAAGAGGACTTAATTCTTATATAAATTTGTCTTCACGTTGAAATTTCTCCTAGAAAACACTAAAAATACTATTTTCTTCACGAAGATATAGAAATTCATCTTCTTTTATTTGAGAGACTTACGAGAATAAAATTTACAGTTTAATTTCTATCAGTTCTTCTAGTATGAGAACTTGATGCAGTTTTTTAAAAACTTATTTGTAATTTTCTTGGACAGATAAATAAATAGGAAAAGATTTGCTAGCAAAGCTGAAGTTTTACCAGGTGAGATCTCGCTACTTTTTAGGTACTTAGCTATTTTGAAAAGATATTGATAAAAATTAGTTAATGGTTTTCCAATTTGTTTAAAATAATTTCTGAGAGGTTTAAGTTGTTTATGTAAAGGAGATAATTGCTTAGAACAAAAAATAAAACTGATTATAAATGTGGTGAAGAGGAGAATTGTATCATACTTGTTATCCTCAGCGTCGATTGCTTTGTGCGCTATATAAAATACCTAATAAAGTTGAGATAGCTATTAATATCAGCACTATCCATCCTGGAAAAAAGCTCAGGATCTTTATTCCTCTCAATATATAGAACGTAAATGTTATTAGTAACAATATTATGAAAAGATAAAGTACGGAGGTAGTCTTGGAACGAGTTGATTTACTCATAAACTATAGCAGCACAAAGAACAATAATGATATTAATACAAGGTCGGCAGTATATCATCAGCTTACATTGTTTTACAATTATATCAATCTTCTAACCATAATGTATAGTATTTTTTCTACAAGTATCAGTGAAAGTGAACTTCTGATTTATAAACACTGTGAAGATTTTTTGTAAAAGACTTGGGTCCCCAACCATCTTCAAAGACTTTTTCTCTTAAAACCTTAAGTCTTATCTGTGAAAAATTAAGGTTAAAGTTTAATACTTAAGCTTTAATATTTTTTAATTAAAAATCGATAGCTTTTCTTTAAATTAATTGAAATTAACTTCGTTAATTTACTTTTTTTTAAAAAAAATCATAAAAATTTATATTATTTTATACTAAGGCTTTTAGTCGATATAAATTTATGATAGATTACTTATCTTTTTAAAAAGCTTTCTAAGACTCTAACGTCTCTAGAACTGATCTTTTATTTCTCGGCAAAATAGTCCATAATTCGATCAATGAGATTAACAAAAGAAAGCTGCTGTTGATCCCCAGTTAAAGCAGCTATAAGTAAACAGCCATTAAGAGATTTCTTAAGGAGAAAACGAACTTTGACTTTGACACTCGCGGTTTACGGTAAAGGCGGTATTGGCAAATCTACTATAAGCTGTAATATTTCTACAGCATTAGCCAAACGAGGAAAGAAAGTCTTACAAATTGGTTGTGATCCTAAGCACGACAGTACCTTTACTCTAACTGGGTTCCTTATTCCTACTATTATTGATACCCTGCAAGAAAAAGACTTTCACTACGAAGACATTTGGCCTAAAGATGTCATCTACAAAGGCTATGCAGGAGTCGACTGCGTGGAAGCTGGTGGACCTCCAGCAGGGTTAGGTTGTGGAGGTTACGTAGTTGGAGAAACTGTTAAATTACTCAAAGAATTGAATGCATTTGATGAGTATGACGTCATCATATTTGATGTGTTGGGTGATGTAGTTTGTGGTGGGTTTGCTGCACCGTTGAATTATGCAGATTATTGTTTAATTGTGACTGATAATAGCTTTGATGCCTTGTTTGCTGCTAACCGCATTGGTGCTTCAGTTCGAGAAAAAGCAAAGACTTATACCTTACGTTTGGCAGGGTTAATTGGAAACCGTACTTCTAAGCGTGATTTAATTGATAAATATATCGAAGCAGTTCCTATACCTGTGTTAGAAGTTTTACCCTTAATTGAGGATATTCGGGTTTCTCGTGTTCAGGGTAAAACTTTGTTTGAAATGTTAGATAAAAATCCCTCTCTTGAGTATATTTGTCATTACTATCTCAATATCGCTGACCAATTGTTAGCAATGCCAGAAGGAGTGGTTCCGAATAGTGTTCAAGATCGGGAATTGTTTACTCTTTTATCTGATTTCTATCTTAATCCTCAAACCCCTTCTAAGAGTAAAGAAGAAAAGTTAGATTTTATGATAGTTTAGTTTTTTAGCATTCTCTTTAAAACGATTTTAGATAAGGTCTTAGACCTTATCTACGAACTAGTATTTGCAAAAAAATTGATCTAAAAATGAAGATTTAAGTTCTGAAGTTAGATTTTAGTCCTGACTAAAAAAATCAAAAAAAGAGCAAAAAAAATAAAATTATTTTCATGATTACCATTGGCAACTAAAAAACTAGAATAAATCAGACAAAAAATTCAACCAAGAAAACTGTAAATTATGACTGCTACAAACCAACCTACTGCCTTACAATTTGACTGTGAAACTGGGAATTATCATACCTTTTGTCCCATTAGTTGCGTAGCTTGGCTATACCAAAAAATTGAGGATAGTTTCTTTTTAGTTATTGGAACTAAAACCTGTGGTTACTTTCTACAAAATGCCATGGGGGTAATGATTTTTACAGAACCACGTTATGCAATGGCAGAGTTGGAAGAAGGAGATATTACCGCCCAATTAAAAGATTATGAAGAACTAAAAAGATTGTGTTTACAAATAAAACGTGATCGAAACCCTAGTGTTATTGTTTGGATTGGCACTTGTACAACCGAAATTATAAAAATGGACTTGGAAGGGTTAGCACCTAAATTAGAAGAAGAAATCGGTATTCCGATTGTAACTGCGCGCGCAAATGGCTTGGATTATGCCTTCACCCAGGGGGAAGATACAGTCTTAGCAGCAATGGCACATAAGTGTCCCAAAGAGAAAGAAAAAGAGAAACGTAATGCTATCCATAAACTGCTTAATTTTAGACAAAAGAAAAAGAATTTAACGCAAGAGAATTTGGAATATATAGATCATCCTTCTTTAGTTTTATTTGGTTCTCTTCCTGATCCAGTTGTTACCAATTTAACCCTAGAATTGAAGAAACAAGGGGTCAGAATTTCCGGTTGGTTACCCTCTAAACGTTATACAGAATTACCGGTGATTAATGAGGGATATTATGTTAGTGGGGTTAGTCCATTTTTATCACGTACTGCAACAACTTTGATGCGCCGCCGTAAGTGTAAATTAATTGGTGCGCCCTTTCCTATTGGCCCTGATGGAACCCGCGCTTGGATTGAGAAGATTTGCTCAGTATTCAATATTGAAACCAAGGGTTTAGAGGAACGTGAAGCGAAAATTTGGGAGAGTTTAGAGGATTATATCAAATTAATTCGTGGTAAGTCTGTCTTCTTTATGGGAGACAATTTATTAGAGATTTCTTTGGCACGTTTTCTAATTCGTTGCAGGATGACTTGTCCTGAAATTGGAATTCCTTATATGGATAAGCGGTATCAAAAAGCCGAATTAGATTTGCTTGAAAAAACTTGTCAAAACATGGGGGTTCCTGTTCCTAAAATTGTTGAAAAACCCGATAATTATAATCAGATTAAACGCATTTATGAGTTAAAACCTGATTTAGTTATTACGGGAATGGCACACGCTAATCCCTTAGAAGCAAGAGGAATTAATACGAAATGGTCCGTTGAATTCACTTTTGCTCAAATTCATGGATTTACTAATGCACAGGATATTCTAGAATTAGTCACCCGTCCTCTACGTCGCAATAATAACCTAGAAGAATTAGGCTGGGAAAAATTAGTCAAAGAAGAGGCTAACATTTAGTTTTAATTGTGGGGTGAGCATTGCCAGTCCTACAGGTTATGTAGTGTTGATAATCAGCAATAATATGTGACTATTCTAAAATAAGCATGATTAATCGGTAGATGATAAGTTCTAAGATTTTTATCCTGAGTGTATTTTATAACGCCAAAAACTTGATTGCTATCAAGCTCAATTTGATAGGATTTTGGGAAGCTTGTAAAGCGAGACTTTTAGCTTTTATTTACGGCAATCTTAATTATTGCTGGGCCGGAAGAGCTTAATATTTTTATATCTTCTAAAAAATTGTTAATAAGTAAGTAAATTTAACTAAATTAAAAATAAGAAGGAATCAACTCAATTACGATAATTTATCCATGCTCTACAGGAAAAAAAGCTAAAAACACTGTAAATAGAAAGGAATAAATACAGCGATTATTATTAATAATAACTAAGTATATATAAGTACTTTAGTTAAAGTAAAACTGAAACATTTTTTGGATAAAAGTTGTATTTTTTCTATAAAGTTGTGGTTTTTAACTAGATTTAATACAAGTAAAAGAGCACAAAGTAAGAGCTCATCTACTCGTCATACATATATTTTAAAAGTTAAACAACTTGGACAAAATAGCTAGACAAAGTATTGTCCAAAAAAGTTACTTTTAAGAAGTACCAATTAAGGCAATATAAATTAAACTCTGAATACTTAAATATAGAGATATACAATGGTTTATTTTTTACCTCTAGTAAAATAGAGCTACTTACTTAGTATCGCTCTAGTTGAAGTTCAAATTGAGCTAAGATAGCTGTCAAATTAACCAATGCTACTTGCCAAACCTCATCTACTGACTTACTAATTAATAGCCATGTCTCAATTCTTTCGGGATAAGAAAGGATAACTAAATTACCAGCCACAATTTTATAAGAAAGAATTTGGATATTGTCAACGAAAACAGTTATAGTAATACTTATCTAGTCGAGTAGCAACCCCAATGCCTAGCAACGTGTAATTATCTCTGTTAGTCTTCTTTGTTCTCCCATACAGATTTTACAGTCATAAAAATATGGTAAGTAGGGTTATCGCCACAATATTATCTCAAAGAATAATTCCCATCAAAGAAAACAACAGAATAAAACACCAAGTAAATAAAAATCATACTAAAAAGAGTCTAATAACCATATCGATAATATTCGAATGACTTTATATCTCTATTAGATAGAGATACAGTTGATTATCAAATAATCTTACTTTGACTAACTAAAAAGTGAGCTAAGGTCTAATTTTTATAGAATTAAACGATTAATTAACCTTGCTCACTTGATGAATATCACCACACTGACCAAACTTTAATTTAAGGTCGTTAACCGTGCATTTTGATAGTAATGGCTGACAATTTGGTCATAGGAGATACCTTGTTCTGCTAGGTAATGACTGCCCCATTGACTCAGACCAATACCGTGCCCATAACCCCTACCATCAATTTGAAATGTTTCATCATTGGCAGAAACAGTAAATAAGGTACTTTTAAGATCGAGAGCTTTTCGTAAATTGTCATCAGTAATGTTTTTAGAACCGCGAGTTCCTACTACTTTCAGGGTAATAATGCGTCCATGAGGGGTCGTTCGTTGGGGAATTAGTGATCGTACTGCTCCTATACCGCCGATGAGTCGTCCCATTTGACTAGCACTAAAAGACTTACGCCATTGGAAAACGGGGGCAAGTTGATCGTAGTCCACTACACCACGCAGATAAGGTAGAGGAGAACTCCAGACATCTTCAACATTTTCGGTATGACCTCCAGACGAAGAATGGAAGGCTGCCAAGATGACCTTGCCATTGTGGGTTAATACCTGACCGGCTGTTCCATTAACCGCTTCATGAGTCGTGACGAATTCTGTTTCTAACCCCTTATACACTTGAGTTTTAGTGGTTGTGTCAAGATCGTAGTAACGATTTTCTGCCTTAGAACTTTTGTAGAGAGCATAGGTGCGGGCAACCACAGCTTGAGATTTGAGGGCTTCTATGGGCCAGGTTGGATAAGCTTCTGACCCCACCACACTGTAAAGATATTCCTCTAAATCGACCAAATTAACTGCCGTTACGCCATGTCCCTGACGAATTAATCGTACCTTGCCCCGATACCAGCGATCACCGATCCAAATAGAGCCGTTTTTAGTAGGTTCAATGATAATTTGACTAGAATTCCATTGATCGAGATTCACTCCACTATGATGAGGTTTCACGATAAAAGCCTCTAAATGAGTCAATTCTCCCAATTTACGTCCTGATCCATCGCGGACTAGAGCAGGGGTAGAACTTCCCACCTTGAGGGTACCAACACCTTTTTCAATAGCAACTCTTAATTCAGTAGCTCCTTGAGCTGGAAGACTCAAAATCATCCAAATTAATCCTATTAACCAGCTATAGCGTCCCAACAAAATCTGTGAGAGTTTGAATGTCCAGACTCTAGAATATAAATCATGGTTTTGTGACATTTACTTGTTTTCCTCACACACATCCACAAATATAAAAATCTTATCGCAAAATTCAAGAGATTTGAGAGGTGATTACACATACTGAGAAAACTTCGGATAGATAGCGTAAATAAGTTTAACTCTGTACATAAATTACTGTAAACAAACTAAATTAACTATTTTTATGCCATTTTCTTGACTAATTAGTGATACTTTGCCTCAATACCAACGATCACCATTCTAAAATAAAGCCGTCTTTGGTAGGTTCAACGACAATTTAATTGGAATTCCAATCAATGGAATTCATTCCACTACGATGAGGTTTCAAAGCAAAAGCCTCTAAACTGAAGTCAATTCTCCTAATTTGCAGTTTGCCCCATCGCGGACTAAAGCAGGAGTAGAAATACCCACTTTTAGAATACCAACGCCTTTCTTAATAGCAACTCTTAAATAGAGTCCTTTGTTTGTATGAGCCTTATATCAGAAAAACAGGCAACTTTCCAGTGAAAGACTTAGCTTTAAGACGCCGAATAATTGCAAATCTATCCCATCTAGTGCCTATTTTTAATAGAACAGGCGCTAGATGGGATAGAGAGATAAACACTATAGAATAGGAAAACATCCATTGAGCTCATGTCAACTTCTCTCTCTTTAACTATTCTTAATTATTTCCTTGACATTCTCTATTCCTTTGACATCCAACTCACCACGTTTGGTGAGAGTTTTAGAGGACACGCGAAAGTTAAGGGGATCGTCTTCTACGATCAGAATGCTTGTCATAGACCCCAAAGGCATAAAGATAGATTACTGATTTTTAGTGATTTGGGTAAGATTAAAGAGACTATCGAGCTGCTCCAAGAAACAGGAATGACTCTATCAACTTGATATCTGATTGGAAATCAACTCCCACAAACTACGTTAAATAAGCCCTGCCGGACTAACCCCCTAGCTCTAAATTAGGAGGGGATTCAAGTTTTTGGGTAATATCTTAATAATCAACGCGAATTGCTAATGGTCAGCCTACATTCGATGCAATTTATCCACAAGTTGCTTAGTGATCAAGTTAAGTTAAATTTAAGGGCTCTTATTGTAAACCGACAGAACATTCTTATCAAGAAACTTCAATGACAAGACAGCTAAACGTATTACGGACGGGTCAAATTATCCCAACCGCATTGCATACAGAAATGCAACGCTCTTATCTTGAATATGCCATGAGCGTTATTGTCGGGCGGGCTTTACCTGATGTTCGTGATGGACTTAAGCCCGTCCATCGGCGGATCCTCTATGCAATGTATGAATTGGGATTAACCCCAGATCGCCCTTTTCGTAAATGCGCTAGGGTAGTTGGAGACGTGTTAGGAAAATATCATCCTCATGGTGATCAAGCCGTATATGATGCCCTGGTGCGGATGGTACAAGATTTTTCGAGTCGTTATCCTCTCCTATCAGGTCACGGAAACTTTGGGTCAGTGGATAATGATCCTCCCGCGGCAATGCGCTACACGGAAACACGACTGGCCGCCATTGCTGAGCGCGGGATGTTGAACGATATCAGTGATTCAACTGTTGATTTTACCAATAATTTCGATAATTCTCAACAAGAACCCGTTGTTTTACCAGCTCAACTTCCCATTTTACTCCTCAATGGGTGTACCGGAATTGCTGTGGGGATGGCGACAAGTATCCCCCCCCACAATTTAGGGGAATTAGTTGATGGTTTAATTGCTCTGATCGATAACCCTAATATTTCTGATGAGAAGTTATGGAAAATTATTCCTGGTCCTGATTTTCCCACTGGAGGGCAAATTATCAACACAAACGGTGTGAAGGAAGCTTATGCGACAGGACGCGGCATAATTCCTGTTCGGGGAGTGACTCGTATTGAAACCCTCAATGTAGGACGACGACGACGCAAAGAACGCACTGCTATTATCGTCACAGAATTGCCTTATCAAGTCAATAAGTCTGGTTGGATTGAAAAAATGGCAGATCTGGTTAACCAAGGAAGCCTAGAGGGCATTGCCGATATTCGGGATGAGAGTGATCGCACGGGAATGCGGGTTGTTATTGAATTAAAACGAGATGCTAACTCCAACACTGTCTTGAAAGGACTTTATAAAAAAACTGCTCTACAGAGTAATTTTGGAATGATTTCATTAGCTTTAGTGGATAATAAACCATGCCAGCTTTCTTTACGTCAGTTATTAGAAGAATTCTTAAAATTTCGAGAACAAACTCTAACACGGCAATATGGCCATGAGTTGAAAGAAGCACAAAACCGTGTCCACTTATTGGAGGGGTTGTTAATAGCCCTCAATAATCTTGATCAGGTGATTGACATTCTACGAAATGCTGCCGATGGAACTACTGCTAAATTTAGGTTTCAAAAGAAATTAGAAATTAGTGATGCTCAAGCTAACGCTATTTTGGCAATGCCAATGCGTCGTCTAACAGGGTTAGAACAGGAAAAATTACAGGCCGAATATCATGAATTACAAACTCGTATTAATAAATTACAAACTCTATTAAATGACCGTCATGAACTGTTAAAAACTCTTAAGAAAGATCTACGATCACTAAAACGTAATTTTGGTGATCCTCGTCGCACTAAAATGGTTACTCCCACCAAAGACACGAAAGCTAAATCAACAAAAAGTGATTCTAAACCCAAATCATCTTTCTCTAAACAAGAGAATAATTCGGAAAGAAAATCACAATCTTCGGAGTTACCCCAACCATTAACCCTCTTTTCTTTTCAAAAACCCCCTGAAGATGCAATCTTAGAGATTACCCATAGTAGTGAAGCAGCTTGGCGATTGCCTAAAATTAAAGGACTCAATCACCTTGTTTATTCTGAAACCATTGGACAAAAAACCGAGTTAATAGTAATTACCGATGCCAGTAAAGCTTATCCTATCACCGTATCGGAAATTCCTCCTGTTACGATTCAATCAATTTCTCTGTTGAGTCTTTTAGCAAAAGGAACGCAACGAAATGTAAATCGGATTATTTATTCAGGTTTTCTACCTCAGCAGTTGGAAAGTCAAGATTTATTATTATTAACCAAACTCGGACGTATTAAACGTATTGCAATGTCCCAATTGGCCAGTCTAACCAATCGAGGATTAGTGTTGGTGAAACTTAAGGACGGTGATCGTCTTGACTATGCTTGTCCTACTCAAGAAGGGCAAGAAGTAGTGATTGCTACTTCAGGAGGACGTGTATTACGTCTCTCAGTTACTGATGAGATGATTGGCGTAATGGGACGAAATGCTCAAGGAAATCAGGCGTTAAAATTCCGTTATGGAGAAACCATAGTTGGTTGTGTTACTCTGAATTTAGAGAAAGATATTCTCTTAATTTCAAGTCTTGGTTATGGTAAACGCTTGTCTTTAAAAGACATCAGAGCGGGAAAGTTGGGGGATATTGGTCATCAATGTCTACAATTCAAAAGTAAAACAGATGGTTTAGGGAGAATGATATTGGCTAAAGACGAAGGAGAAATTACATTACTCACCAATCAAAACCGTTCTTTAGTCGTGCCAATTAGTTCGATTCCATTTTTGGGTAAAGATGGCACAGGGGATAGGTTAGTCAAACTTCAATCAGAGGAAATAATTATTAATGTATTAAGTTGACTTAATCCCTTGTCGCACTGCTGTACTCAATGTGGTAACAGAAAAATTTTGTGTTTTGTAAGATAAGTTAGGTAAAGGCTTTATTGTTGAGAGAAGTTTTTCTCTGTGACGTAACCCACTCTAATAGTTGATTATGCAGTTTGTACCAGGCTGCCAAGAGAGTGAACTTTGCTAACGTGAGTTCAATTTAAGTTTAGGGAAAGCATTTCCTAATCCGGTCAACTACGATTATTTTGTAGAACTTATATCCTAAGTAAGGATGTTAATATGTTATTTATTATTAATTGACAAAGAAAAAATAACAAGAACTCCTATAGAAGTATCCTACTTCTATAGGAGTTCGCTACTAGGCTTACAGTAAAACTACCCAGTTTTTGAACACTTAGTTAAGTAGACCAAAATTATGTGGGATAGCATAATAATTTAAACTACTAATCATAACGACAGTGCTAAGTTGTTAGTTTTTAAGTTAACTCCAGAAAACACAGATGACCTTGAGTAAACTCATGAATGAGTTTACTCAAGGTCTAAGATGATAGATTACTCAGAATTTTTAAAAAACTTGACTAATGATAATAAGTTAAATTTTAAATTTCTTCTTTTAATCGCTCTGGCTTACTATAGCAATTTGTTTTTCTCCAATAGGGAGGATAAACTTTTGTTCTGATCGGCTTTAATCGCACTCTAAATCCTTCAAAAGACCATATATATATTTTGTCTTTTAGATATTTTTTTCGATTTTTGTAAATTTTAAAAGTAAATTTTTAATAAATTTTTCTTGTTCAATAGATTCTACTATTCTATATTTTGGTCTTTAACTCCGACAAAATATTTAATTTTTTCTAACTGCTTATATTCTCTTTAGTTTCTTTCTTGTATTTTTATATATATAAAAGTTACTTTCCTTTATGTTCATATTCATCATACTAGTATCGATTTTAATTAGTTAATTAATAGTTAAAGTCGTTTATAAATTATAAAAAATTTGTTTTTTCTTCGTTGTTTTAAAAAAATAATTTCATTTTTTAAATAGAATTTATTTTTTTAAAACAAGTATATTTTTTAGATTTTTTAGGCAAAAAATATCTTTTGAATCCAGACATATGTTCTGTTTTTTAACACTACTTAATTTGTTAGGTTAATTGAGTTAACAAATTAAGTAGTTGCCTAGATTACGAAAAAAATATTGAAATTAATTGATAAATTTTTACTTTGTAAACGTTCTTTAATTAAATCGACTTTAATACACCTTCTAAATTAAATATTTGAACAATCTAAATGTTTATAATTATTTTGTTAACTTTTTTGTCCGACCGATTGCTTATTCCTATTTATCTCAAATATTTTCTCTCAATTGAGAATAAAAAGGTAATCTAGCCCGGCCTTCTACTGTTTTATAAAAACTGTTTTAGTCTTGATTACTGGCAGTTACTATCTCAGATAATTTTTGACTAATCGTTAACCTCATCGTATACTGCGTTTTAAAATTTAATCAAACTAACGCAGGTAGAAATTTCAAGTTGTACAATGATTATTTTTACCTACACACTAACAACCACAATAAAAAAGTAAATATTTACTTTTTCTAGAAAACTCCCCCAAGACAGAATACCGATAGTAGATTATGACATTCCCAATGCTCCCCATATGATGTATTACTATCGATGTAATCCCGTTCGTGAAGTTGTTGGTTATATGGGTGGCACTTATATAAGTCACAATTGTATAAATCTGCTAATGGAAGCTGCTCAAGAACTCTTGAAGTGGACATCAGTTGAAACTCTAGTCATCATTCATCAGTAGTAACCTTCAAAGACAATCAACTTTTCCTAAAGTATAGCTTTAACCATCAAAACCACAGAGGATCGCCCTCGAACATGATAGCTGTTAGTTTTAACAGGATAAGCTGCATCCAATTCGCAGAAACTATCAGATAAAGGTAACGCTGTGTCAATGATACGATGCCAACAGTCTCCGTGATCTAAAGCGGGCAATTCGAATTTCAGGGATTTCCAATAAGCATTCAGCATTACGTACAAATGTTCATCCGCATCGGGGTGGCGTATACTAAAAGCCAAACAACGCGAATGGTATGACCAGTCAGGGTGTCTTAATTCAGTTCCATGCCAACTAATCTGAGGATGATGAAGATTAACATAACTGACTTCTAAACGTTGTTCTTGACGGAATAATTCTAACCCTTGGGTAAAGTGAATTAATTTTCTAACAAAACACCATAAATCAAATTGTCGATCCACATCGTCCCAATCAAACCAGCTCAATTCGTTATCCTGGCAATAAACATTATTATTTCCTTTCCGAGTTCGACTCACCTCGTCCCCCATCAAAATCATTGGGGTTCCCTGGGAAATAAACAGAATGGTCAGAAAATTTTTAATTTGTTTTGCCCGTAAGGCATTAATTCTAGAATTATTGGTCTCCCCTTCTACTCCACAATTCCAACTAAAGTTATCATTGCATCCATCGCAGTTATTTTCCCCATTGGCTTCATTATGCTTTTCATTATAGGAAACCAAGTCATTAAGACTAAAGCCATCGTGACAGGTAACAAAGTTAATGCTACGATTGATATCTATATCCATGCGGTGATAAATATCAGGACTGCCCAGAATTCTTGCTGCTAGACGAGGAACTATCCCTAAATCTCCTTTTACAAAGCGACGAATATCATCTCGAAATGGTCCATTCCACTCGGCGAACCAGTCCGCTAATTCTACAAATCGACCTACATCATAGAGTCCGGCAGCATCCCACGCTTCAGCAATAAGTTTAGTTCCCGCTAAGACAGGATCAGATTCTACTACCCATAATAAATCTAATGCCTGGCGATCTTTAATGGGAGTCCCACTAGCATCCCTAGTCAAAATTGAAGCCAAGTCAAAGCGAAATCCATCAACATGCATTTCTGATACCCAGTAGCGCAGAGAGTCTAAAATTAAACGGGCAACAATGGGATGATTCCCCCTAAAAGTATTACCACAACCGCTATAGTTTTTATAATGGGCCAAATTATCAGCTTCTAGAATGTAATAAGTTGCATTATCTATCCCCCGAAAACAAAGGGTCGGTCCTCGTTCGTCCCCTTCTGCAGTATGGTTAAAGACTACATCTAAAATTACTTCGATTCCTGCTTTATGTAATGCTTTGACCATATCTCGAAACTCGTGAAGAGGTCCCAGAGAACTTTTGTCAGAACTATAGATGCGGTGAGGAGTAAAAAAATTAATGGTACTATAACCCCAATAATTTATTAGTCCAGGCCTGGCATCTTCAGAATCAAAATAGTGAATTGGTAATAATTCAACCGCCGTAATGCCTAAATTTTTGAGGTAGGGTATTTTTTCAATTAATCCAGCATAAGTTCCTTGTTTATAAGGTTCTACGCCAGAATTGGGATGACGGGTAAATCCTCCCACGTGCATTTCATAAATAATACTTTGAGAATAGGGAATGCGTAAAGGGTAATCATCTTCCCAGTCATAATTGCTGTTGTCAATAACAACATTCCGTAAAGCTTGGGCACAATTATCTCCCGGTTGGAAAGCAGCATTACGATTGTAGATGGAAGACCCGACAATGGCTTTACCATAAGGATCTAAAAGAACTTTATTCGCATCAAACCGATGACCACTGTCCGGTTCAAATGGACCATGAACTCGATAAGCGTAAACTTGTCCAGCTGTTAACCCAGCTACGAAAATATGCCAATAGTAGTGGGTACGGTTTGTTTGTCGTTCTAAAAGTAGGATATGTGAGGGCTGAGGAGCATTCTCTTTCTTAAAGAGAAGCAATTCAACAATTGTGGCGTGTTTGGAAAAAAGACAGAAATTAACACCATCTGGATAAACGGTAGCACCAAGAGGGTAACTTTCGCCAGGTCGGGTATTGAGGGTCATGGTGCAATTTATATTTCAGACGTTGCAGAAGTTACTTACAATTGGAAGTCTATCTTAGGTTTACAGGTAATTACTTTTTTGTTTAGTATTTTTTTAGATCGATGAGCAAAACAGTTTAGATATCATCGGTAACAATTACAAAATAATAGGAAAAACCAGTTTTTATCAAACTAGTTTTTATCGAAAAGTACAAGTATTAGGATACTAATTAAACTTAGATAACTGCTAATCATATAATCTATTTTGATCTACTGTAAATCATGATGTCTATTTCTTGTAAGTTGCTAAACATACAATATCTTAACTGATTTTCCCCCTAGTTATTTCTAGGGGGATAGCTCTATACTGATGTTTCTTCTTGTAGTTCTAGAGCTTTCTTTTTCATTAGTTGGAAGATATTATAAAATCCATTGGCACGGGAAGGAGTGAGGCTAACTTTTAACCCTGTATCTTCAATAAAATCAGGGGTAACTTGCAAAATTTCAGCTGGTGGTAAACCATTTAACCCCTCAATTAGAAAAGCAACTAACCCTTTAACCAATTGAGCATCAGAATCTCCCGAGTACCAAACTTTACCATCTTTCAAGCTAGCAGTAATGTAAACTTGAGAGACACAGCCTTGAACTTTATTCTTGGGTATTTTACTCTCTTCTGGCATTGATTCTAGCTTCTTGGCATACCACAGCAATTGTTCATAGCGTTTTTTCGGGTCAGAACGCTGTTTAAATTTCTGGACAATCGCATCAAGGTTAGGGGGTAACGAGATTGGGAATGATGACATAATTCTAGCTTTTAAGTAGTAAACGTTATTTACATTAAATCTCACTATAACTATGCTACCTACTTCTGAGAATCTATGATAATAGACTAATTACAGCAAACAGTTTCTAAACCTCTTCTAATAAATGGATTATTATGACTTTTATTGAGAAGAACTTTACATGAATTTAACTTAGAATATATACGTTTAAATCTTGACCAAAGAGGATTTTGTGAATTAGAGATGATGAAATTATCTTAGTATCTTCCCAATTTCTTTGCCTGGAGATAATAAGACCTTGTATGCTGAACATATATAGAAATGTGGGTTACGGGAATACCTCAATATTTTTTAAAGAGAAGATATTGAGAGGCTAGGGTGCGTCGAGGTGTTTCATTTTAACAAAATAGGCTATAAATATTTTATAGATAAACAATTATTATGTCGAGAAGAAAAAAGCTCTTTCCGTGTGGTCATAAAGGATATGGTCAACGGTGTCACCGATGTGCTCAAGCTCAAGTTGCTTGGGAACGAAAAAAACAAGATAAAAATGCTTGGGAAGACAAGTTCGATAAAGATCCCATTAATTTGAGAACCTTACCCAGAAATGTTGTCCTTAAAGCCCGTAAAATTCTTAAAGAATTAGCCAATCGAAAAAATTATCGGGAATTTCATGGGAAGCGACTTAGGCATGATCGTTTTGTCATTAGTATACCTGTAACACGACATTATCGTTTAATTTGTCGTGATCAGGGGAATTTACTAGTCCCAGAAGCGGTCATTTCCCATGAAGAGTATAATGTTTGTAAACCTGGCCATTAAGTAAACCTGTCCATTAGATATTTAAGTTTTTTTAAATCACTCTGAATTGTTTAATCTTCAAGTCAGCTTTTTGTCTTACTTCCGACTATTCTCACTGGTGAAATAATGCAAATTTATCTTGACTATAGTGCAACCACGCCCCCTCGCCTAGAGGTGATAACTAAAGTCCAGGAAATTCTAAGACATCAGTGGGGGAATCCTTCAAGTTTGCATACTTGGGGACAACGGACTGCTACTATCGTCGAAACTGCTCGATGTCAGGTAGCAAGTTTAATCAATGCTCCTAATGTTGACTCCATAATTTTTACATCAGGGGGGACAGAAGCTGATAACTTAGCTTTGTGGGGAATAGCCAAACAATATTCTACTCCCCAACATTTGATTATTTCATCAGTTGAACATTCTGCTATATCAGAAACTGCTAGACTTTTGAACCAAAGAGGATGGCAAGTGACGACATTACCCGTTAACGATAAAGGACGAGTTAATCCGTTAGATCTCAAAGAGGCTATCCGATCAGATACAGTACTTGTTTCTACTATCTACGGACAAAGTGAAGTGGGAACAATACAACCTATTAAAGAATTGGCACAAATTGCTCATTCGTCTGGGGTACTTTTTCATACCGACGCAGTACAAGTAGTCGGTAGATTACCCTTAGATGTGCAGCGTTTAGGGATAGATTTATTATCTCTCTCAGGTCACAAAATTTATGGAATTCAAGGGGCAGGAGCCTTATATGTGCGTCCAGGGGTGGGAATTTCTCCTTTATTGGGAGGTGGAGGACAAGAAAGAGGGGTACGATCAGGAACTCAAGCTGTTCCGGCTATTGCCGGGTTGGGAGTCGCAGCTGAATTAGCTGCCTCAGAAATGAATTGGGAAACTCCTCGCTTAACGAAATTACGCGACCGTCTTTTTGATCTGATGGCTGAGTGTCCTTACCTAATTCCTACAGGTGATAGATTACACCGTCTACCTCACCATGTCAGTTTCATTGTAACTGATCTATCAAGTAATGATAACCGAGAACAAATAACTGGGCAAACTATCGTTCGTCAACTTAATTTAGCTGGAATTGGCATTAGTTCTGGTTCGGCTTGTCAGAGTGGTAAATTAAGTCCCAGTCAAATTTTATTAGCCATGGGTTATTCTAAGAAAGAAGGATTAGGGGCAATTCGACTTACATTAGGACGGGGAATTACCTCAGAAGATATTGAATGGACTGCCATAGTCCTGAAACAGATTCTTAATCGGTTACTGCAACCATTGGTTTTAGAGTGTTAGGCTTTTTTTACCTTAAATAAGGGAATTCATTATATATCTATAAAAAGGATAGTTGTTATCTTGTTATCAATTCACTGGTTAACAGTCAATATTTTATGTCCAAAACCCCTGAATCTCATTCCTTCGACGAAACTCCGAACCGTTTGGCAGAGCAAAATGGTAAAAAAAACACCTTACCTACTACAATAGGGACGACTGTTTCCTCCAACTCATCAACTCAACTTTCGCAGAAGACTCTATCTAATATCGCACAACCTCAACCCTTATATTTGTACGAAGTGAAATCCTCTAACCCTTGGTTACTTTTAACCGCAGCAGCAATTATGGGACTAGGATTAGGATTTAATATTTCTTGGTTAGGATTGTCAGCGGGAGTTATTGCCTTATTGCTATCTTTACAAATTATCGTACCGTCGCTTCGAGATTGGGTGATTCGATATTTAAGCCCCCAGGAACGTGACACTTTGATCGGATTTTTGGTGTTTATTCTGGCGATCACTGGACTGGCAAAATATGTTGGCTTTTATCAAAAAATTGGAGATTGGCTTAATCAGTTTAAATATGATGAATTTGGCTCTTGGGCTGAATGGGTAGGGGCATTGGGTCAAATCATGATTGCCTTACTCGCAGTTTACATCGCCTGGGCTCAATATGTCATCTCCAAAGATTTGACCATCCAGCAAAACCGTATTACTCAACAACAAACTATTGATACCTACTTTCAAGGAATCTCCGATCTAGTTCTTAATGGAGAAGGAATGCTTGAAGATTGGCCGCAAGAACGTTCTATTGCTGAAGGAAGAACGGCAGCTATTCTCAGTAGTGTTGATGAAGTAGGAAAAGCAAAAATTCTGCGTTTTCTGTCCCAATCAAAATTATTGACCCCCTTGATGCGAGATGGTCGATTGGGCCGACCTATACTTGACGGTTTTGGAGGATACGCTGAAGATCGAGCTCATGGGGTACGAGTAATTAATTTAGGGGTGATGTTGGCAGGGACAAATTTATCGGGTCAAGATCTACGCTGGACGGATTTAAGTGAAGCCAATATGGTACGTGCTGATTTAAGTTGGTGCGATCTTGTCAAAGCCAATTTATCCCGAACTGTCCTTTATGATGCCAACTTAAAAGGGTCAAATCTTAAGGAGACTCGTTTGTTTTATGGCTCTGTAAAAACTGCAAGTCCCCGTTCGCGTAGCTTTCCCCCTAATTACGAAACGGGAGCTTATACAGGAGTTGTCCTGGAGAATTGTAATCTGATGGCAATCCAAAATCTCACTGAAGAACAGCGTTATTATTGCTGTGCTTGGGGAGGAGAGAAAACCCGTGCAACTATTTCAGGGGGATGTTATGAGATTCCCAACAAATTAGATCGGTAAACTACCCTACTTGCTATGGTTGAAGTTTGGGCTTCCAATCTAATTTATTGGGTTTAAGAAACAAGAAATCTTACTCTCTAGCCCTCTCACACCTCCTCCATTAGACGTAGTGGTAGTTCATAATTACAATTCCGTAGATCTGCCTTAATTTATAAAATTTGTTGACGTATTTATGTCTCAGTTATAGTCAATGTGGTAATATTAACAAGTCCAGTTTCTAAACTTAAAAAGTAAGTTATTAACGTGATTTAGACATATATAACAAGTTTCAGGGCTAGATTACCATACCTTCTTAAAAAATCACAAAAAATTTAATCAATGATAATAAGTTAAATTTTCAATTCATTCTTTCATTTGACTGACGATATCCTAAAAATTAGGCAAAAATTCCTCTATTTCATCGATTTTTTGGAAATACTAATTAAATTAATACTTATTCACTAATGTCCATAATCTTTCTGCTGACTTTAACTCTGGAGAGTAAACTGATAAATATTCTCTAGTAATTCCTGAATAAATTTTTATCTTTTTACTATTAAACTAGCCACTGTTGTCCTTTATTAATTCTATTAACAGGTTCTTTTTAGATAGCTCTATACTTGTAGCCAAATATTTGCAAACTAAATTCAGTCATTTTATATCTACTCTTAAACTTTAAGATTATCAGATTCCTCTAGTTAGTCATTTGATAAGTACTATTTAGATATATATATACTAAATAGTACTTTAGACTTTTATTTTGATTGGCTTAATTTTAAATAAATAGCTATTTATTTAAAATTTTATGTTTTATATTTATAATATAAACAAAAGTATCTGAGATTTTCAAAGTAATCCCGTCTTCCTTGTTGCCAAACTTTTTTACACATTTTTTATCTAACGAATTATTTCAGTACATATTCATATCTCTTTATTAGTCAGTCTTAATTTTAATTGATTGATTAACTTGTTAAAAACAATTAAATTTTAAAAATTTGTTTCTTTGTCTTTACTTCAATTTTTTTTGATTTTTTAACTATATATTGTATATATTGACTGTAAGCATAATTTCTTTTTATAGCAAACGCACTATTTTCGAGCGTTTATACCTAAGATACTTTCAAAAGTAAATACCATCTTCTTACTTCTACATAATTTTTACTTTGTCTAGATACTTATTTTTTAGTTTAAATGAACTAACATGCAGAGCCAAATAAGATTTTATAGGTATTCTTTTTATCTAGATTGTTTCCCTCATATCATTAGTAGGTTTTTACAGGTATATTTAATACTACTACCTTTTTGTTTACGAGACGATTTTTATTGTGTATACCGCAAATTGCATTGATGTTTGACTAAATGCTTAGACCTATTTAAGTTTAATATGAGTTAAACAAAAATTTATGGGAAGAAAGAGAGGCAGCAGCCCTGTGCTAAAAACAGCATTTATTGAGACCTGGTGCTATGAATATAAAAGATTATATCTAGCTTACTGAAGTCTTTTTTTAGATATAACAGTTTTTATTTGAATCAATTAAAGTAAGAAAACAAAAAGAGTAAAGCCGTTAATGACTCACTAAAATATATCTTTCAAATTAAATATTTAAAAAATCAAAATATTTTAAACTGTTTTGTTTACCTTTTTGCTCGACTGATTGCTTATATCTATTTAACGAAAAAATCTTTTCTCTGTTTAGAGTTAAAAACAACAATAGCAGTCTTGATTATCAATGGTTATTATTTTCGATAATCGTTAACTTTGTCGTATCTTGACTAAGATGTTGAAAATAACAACTGCGTTTTTAAATCTCGTTAAACTCATGTTTGATTGATGGGATTATTGGATGTTCTGCAAAGTTGTGAGAAAAATATGTTTAAATTACCTAGATAAATCAGGCTTATATTTCTGGTAAGCCGTCATTTATAGTTGGCTTATTCCCCAGAATTGAAACAAATAGTAAAAAATCGAAAAAAATGAATAAGTCGGTGAATTATCCATAACTATACAAGCCCCTAGTCAGATTTATTGTCTTAGTACTTCTGTAACAGAAGTTAGATAAGTTTCTTTATTTATCTATTTAAAAAAAAGAAAAGTAATCTAAAAACTAAATATAAATAATGTTCTAATAAACGTAATATATCAACAATAATTAGAATATTTTCTATAAGGATTTTCCTTTAATTACAATGTTGAAGTGATTATTTATAGTCATATAAAGTTTATATTT
This sequence comes from cyanobacterium endosymbiont of Epithemia clementina EcSB, assembly GCF_029919255.1. GTDB lineage: Bacteria > Cyanobacteriota > Cyanobacteriia > Cyanobacteriales > Microcystaceae > Rippkaea. Next base: position 809,713 of record NZ_CP123991.1, read on the forward strand.
ATCAATGTAAACTAGGCTTTAAAATACAAATAATTTAAATATCTTATTTTTCTATTACTAAAATTAGAACAATAAATACTATTTTTTGTGTAAGTTAGTACTTAGTTATTATCGGCTAATATTGCTATATTTTGTCTAGTACTTGTTTTATTCCATTAAGTCGTTATGCCCCAATTATAAGAAGTTTTACTCGGCTATAAGAAGAAAGTAGTTTTATATTTTTTATTGCTTACTAATGCATGCATAAATATACGATCAACAAGACTATAACTGACTTTAAAACACTGAGCCCAAAATAATTTTTACCTGTTTAGATAATAACTTCTGAATGACGTACCTTAATTGTTCTTTTACTTTTTCATAAGTATATTAGTCTATATACTCTGATGTTTTAGATGATTGAGTTATTAAAGTTTTGCTTTAGTATAATTGTAGTTTATTTTACTCTATATCCCAATTCTGCTTAAACATAAAAACATTATCTTGTTCATGAATAGAAATAAACTTTCTATTTTTTCTTATTTTTTTGACTAAATCAATAACAGTTTTTCTGGATTTTGGCCAACTCGGATGACGAACATTGAGCATAATATAGTCAAAATTATTAATGTCAATAGATTCCGCATCTCTAATCCCTAATTTCACTACAGGACGATGGGTTAAATGGGGAGCAATTTGAGGGGAGGTTAAAACTCTCACCTTAGGAGGGACTAACTCTACTCCTTGTCTCATCGCAAATAATGTGTCTAATTGTTCTAAGTATTTTGAGCCAAAATAACTATATTTAGCTAATACTAAAAAAGTAATTAAAGACCAACAGATTATTATTTTATGATATTTTATTATTTTTTTTCTAGTTGCTAATGTATAAATATTTGACAATAATAAAAAAGGTATAATGGGCAAGGAATATTGATGAACTAAATCTTTTTGTGGTTGATAATCAGTTAGTAAATTTAATCCTAACTGAGGAATAGCTGCAACCATTGGAGTTAAATGACTGAAAGATAATCCCCAAATTACCGGACAAACTAATAGGATTAAATATTCAAGATTAGCCAAAGTGAATATTTTATTTAAAAAAATACCAGGATTTAAAAAAAAGTTTTTTAAAATTTCTCCGACAGAATCTCCTAAAAATGAATAACGTCCTAATGCGGCAACTTTCTCTCCACTAAACTGAGGAATAATGACTTGAGTTGTGATTAAAAACCAGAAAACCCCTAATCCTAATGCCGTGCTACCACAAAGACGTTTTCTTTCAAAGAACAATAACCATAGTCCCATAGCCGCAACGGTTAAGGACAGTACAGCTTTACAACTCAAAATAATAATAATTGCCGATAAAAATCTATAAAAATTATTATTTTTTGCCGCTAAAATTGCCCAAAATAAAATAGGTAAAGCTATGACTTCTGAATGGAAATCAAATATGTTGAGATTAAACACTAAAGGATAAAGTAAATAAACTGCTGACATAGTTAAAGCCAAATTTTTTTGTAGTCCTGCTTTTTGTGCTAGTCTATAAACGGGTACTGCACCGAAACTAAGAGCGACCGCTTGTATAGCAAATAACCAATGTACATTAGGATAAATTACATAAAATAATGCCAAAGGGTAAAGAATAAAAGCGGCATGATCTCCTAAAATGTGATTATCGACAAAAGAAACTATTGGCGTGTTTCCTTGACTAATCAAAAAAATTGCTTGATCAAACCAACCCAGATCTAACGCATTCGATTGAAATAAAAAATGACGTAAACTTGCGCAGAAGAAGAGTATAACGGTACTCATACCAGTAATAATCCAAAGCCAGAAAAGATTACTATCTTTCTCTTTCATAAGTCAACTATAACCAAAATAAAAATGCTATTACAGCCTAACTATTTTAGTAAAAAATACAAAAAAGTTAAATAAAATTAAGTGATAGGGGGATATAGAAACTTTTAGTTGTAGCGGCCGACGGAAAACTACGAAAGAGTACTCTGTAGACATAATCTAAATTTACAGTGACTTTTTGGTCAGCATTGTATATATTTAATTACTTTTTTGTTCCCTTGACTACTGAAGACATCCCTAATTTATCTCAAATTAGTGACAGTGGATAACTAATATGACATAAATTTTAGAGATAACAACTGAGACTCGACTGAATGAGATGATAACCCGGTCAGCAGAAAATAACGGGTTAGAAGTAATAGTAATTAGGTAAGATTAAAATGTGTAAAATAGGAAATTAGTTGAAAAAAAGTAATCACTAGATACTAGCATCCATAAAAATTATGTTAATAGAATTATAAGAGCAATAGTCAAAGAAAAATGGATGCAAGGAAAAAACAAATTAAAATAAGTAAAAAACGAATTGAAATGACGTTTTACTTCGATTTTTATACTCATTAATGAGAATAAAACTTATGGTAAATTGCAAGCATATTTGATCCTTTATTAGGAACATCTCGTTAGTTATATTTAGAAACTGTGACTCCCTACGCCATAAAGATGCCATAAAAAAATATAATCAATCTATTAATAAATGATCCAACTTTATTGGGGCAAAAATATTAGACCTAAAATGAAAATCTTTTTTTTGAACAAAGAAGACTAAATATTCCAAAATGTAATATTGTTGACAATTATCGATTATCTATGCGACCCAAAGATGTTGAGCGAAACGAATTGAAAAACTGACTAATAAAACAGTACAGAACCCGATCATAGCATATCCCCAACGGGGATAATTTGAGAATAACACTCCTAACCCTAGGCTTAGAGAAACAATCCCATAAGCCAAACGACTCAAAGAGATGGTACCACCAGATGCTAACAACAATCCCAAGGCCGAAAACCCATAAGCAACTACAACAAAACTGAGCTGATTGCGTAAGTGCCATAGTAAATAAATTCCACCTAAAACGGATATTGTATTGAGCAAAGGATCACCAACTAATAACCATAATAGAAACAGTAATCCACAACAACTATAATCGAAACGAGTTGCTCCTAGACAATCGCGATAATGCCATAAGCTATAAGCAATCGCACTCATTAGTAATAATAAAAAAGGATGCAATAGATCCCATAAATTCTCATAACGCCACTGATTTCTTCCTGTGGTAATTTCAACCAACATAGTCCCCCATCCTTGCCAATCAATACCATGACCACGGTTCCATTGGGTATGCTGAACTGTGATAAATGCCAAAGGATCATTAAACTGTATCCAGCAATAGCTACTATACAGTAAAATTCCTAACGCACTACCAAAACTTGTTAGATAAGCCGTAATGGGGACGCGTTTGTACCATGCTGTGAGGAAAAAGGCGGGAATTAAAGCTAATCCTGTAATGCGGGTTGCAGTTGCCAACATGCCCCACGCTGCAGCTTGTAGGTAAGACTGGCGATCAAAAGCCCACAAAGAAGCGGTGCTTAAAAACAGAAATAGTCCTTCAGTATAGACAACTGCAGTAAATAATGAAAGGGGACACCAAGCTAAAATAGTCGTTGTCCACTGTGCGGTCTTAATGCCATTTGTCCGTTCTACCCAATGAAAAACAATAAATAATGTTCCTAAAAAGGCTAAATTATTAATCAATGTTCCCGCCACTTCTGCTGATAATCCTAAACCCATTACAATCCTGATGGTTAAGGGGAAAAAAGGAAAAAAAGCTACGTTAGCTCCCGGTATAGTTCCGATACCGTCATAATTGGCTGTAGCAATTTTTTGATAGAAATTACTATCCCAGGCAGAAAACACCTCCCAACCCCATTCCGTCTTAATTCCACCTGAAGGGGCTTCAAGTAACGGGGCAATCCCTAACATTCCTACAAGAATTAATCCCCGACTCAATAGCCAAATTCCGATAATAAACCATAAGGGTTGCCAGAAAAATTGTCCTAACTGCTGAGCACTGACTCTTAACTTCATCTTTGTCTTAATTGGAGACTCCTAGGAGAGTTACTAAATCAATGTGACTCTGAAACCGCGCAATTTTTCCTTTACAAATAGTGAGAACGTGAACCCATTTGTTTTGAAGAAATTTAGCCTTAAGCTGTTGTTCTAAAGTCAGTCGATGCCGTCTAATCCACTCAGTTAATAAAAGACTTAGCAAACTGTAATCTCCTTCTTCTGTGACTTTGCAGAGTTGTTTGACGATTACTAAGTTTTTTGATTCATCCATGATCTTTACTCATGATCTTTACTACTTCACCGTCTTTCAATTTTAGATTGATTTAGAACTTCTGAGATACAATCAGTGATTTTATTTGAGTTTTAAAGAAATCTTAAAGATGGTCTTTAAAAAGGGTAAGCCTTAAGAACAATTATTTCTACCAGAAAGTAGATTATCCAAAATTAACCCATATTTTTTTAACTTATATCAATTTTAACTTGTAATTTCTTGGCGTGAATTGTACCATGAGAACATAGTGAGTGCCTAACATTTTACCTATAACCAAGGAATCCTTTAATTTACAGTCTTATATTGGGGCAGTTTACTAAAATAAATTACTAGTTTAGGTCAAATTACTAGTTTAGGTTAAAATTTATAGACAAATATTAAGGTATAGATTGTCGGAATCAAGTTTGAGTTGTTTGAGGACAACACTATTTTCATCAATCCCTTCAGCTTTATGCAAAAATGGAGTACGGAAAAACTGAGTCTAGGTTATGACCATTATTTGGAATCACTTCTATCTTTTTACTAAATAAAATAATTGAAACAGTCATAGGATAATCCTCCCTCATCGGGTCTCATTCAAATCTAGCTTGTTTGCGTAACAACTCGCCAATGGTCATATCTGTTTGAGGTTTTCTATTAAGGACTGTTCCGACTTTAAATTTTTGAAATTGAACTTTTGTAAAATGATAACCTTCTTCTGGTAAAGAAATATAACCTACTCCAGTCCCCAATTCTGGGACTTGTTCGAGTTGAATTTTGATAAATTCTTCCAAAGTCCGATTCTCTTGTACGTTTTTAGCATTCACATAAACACATAAAAACCGCGATAAGGGCTGACATTCGTTCTTCTTCACAATTTCAGTTGAAGGAAAGACCCCGCTTTCGCCATTATCAATGGCAATCGCCTTTAGTTTATCTTAGTTCTATTGATAATTTAAGAGTAGCTAAAGTAACCCTAAGTATTAGGTCTTGAGTAACCCTAATTAATAATGCTTCATCATCCTTGCTAAAAATATAATCTGAGCAACTTTCTGTTGCTTAACCCATGATTGCTTCGGTGAAATAATTATTAGGTTGCTGAGCTTTTATCTGGACTATCAAGAGTTAAAGAACGATCAGGATAAGATAAATTAATTTGATTTTAGATAAATACCTTATTTTGAACTTTAAGCTCCTATATTTGTGCTAACTAACACTTTCAGGATATATATCCAAGTATTTTAAAGCTTGGCTACGACTGTGATCGCATCAAAAGCAATAGGAAGCTCAATGTAACGAACTGTATTGTCATTACAAAACTTCATTTCTGCAGAAGAAATGGGACGAGAGATTGCGTTGATGTCTGTTTTCCCTGTACAAGATTTTCTGAGTCCTCCCTTTGCCCCTGAAAAATTATTTTCTATGGTCAGATCTTTAACTTGCTTATGGACAGGTTATTTTTGATGGGTTTTTAACCCTACTTCAGTAATCGGAAAGACAGCACTTGAGGCATCTATGTTGATGGATTGAACATCATTAGAAATCACTTAAACTACAAGCTGGCATAACTGCTATAACTGCGATTACAATCGTTTCCTTCGTAACATCTAAAGAATCTTAGTTATTAAAAACTATAAATTTTATAGATTATCTTGCAATTTGTTTTCTATCAAAAATACAGTGACTATATGTACATTATTTTGTTATGTTTTTCAAACTATTTTTAGTAATCTTTTAAATTAAACTTAATTAAGAATTCAAGTTTTACCTAACAAAATCACACTACGATCTTAAAAGTTAAGAGCTAAGTTAAAAATAAACAAATAGTGAAGATTTATCTATTTTCCTCAGACAGTTTATTAAACCTAGACTAAGAACTGTATTTCTTAACCTATTGTTTACCCAAATTCGTTACCTTCTGTGTGAATGTTCATTGTGTAAGTAACTCAATTTACAAAATACCTAAATATGTTAAACTTTTTCAAACTCGAACAACGTCCTTTTCGTTTAATATCTTCTCTATCAATGTTGGCATTAATAGTAAGTTTAGGAGCTTGTAGTAGTAAGACTTATGATGATGGCTCTATCGAGGGAACGGCTACTAACATAAATAAACCTCCATTAGAAGGTAGGGTCACTCTGACCGGTGCAGGGGCATCTTTTCCCGCACCTCTCTATCAAAACTGGTTTGTTCAACTCAAGAGCAAAATTCCTGATCTTCAAGTTAACTATCAGTCTATAGGTAGTGGCGCAGGGGTAGAACAATTTACCACCGGAACGGTAGACTTTGGTGCTAGTGATGTAGCGATGAAAGATGAAGAAATTGCCAAAGTTTCTAGAGGGGTGATATTGCTCCCTATGACCGCCGGGAGTGTTGTAGTGGCTTACAATCTTCCTGGGGTCATAGGACTAAAATTGTCTCGGGAAGCCTATGTAGGAATCATGCAAGGCAGTATTACTAACTGGAGTGACCCCAAAATTGTTGAGGCTAACCCTGATTTAACCTTACCTAGTCAACCAATTACCGTCGTTCACCGTTCTGATGGAAGTGGAACCACTGAAGTCTTTACCAAGCATTTAAGTGCGATTAGTTCAGAGTGGGAAACTACGATCGGCCAAGGAAAAAGTGTGGAATGGCCTACCACTAAAGGAAAATTCATCGGTAGCAAAGGAAATGAAGGGGTAACTGCCACTGTTCAACACATTGAAGGAGCCATCGGCTATATTGAGTACGGCTATGCGAAGAATAATGGTTTAACTATGGCAGCCTTAGAAAACTTATCAGGAAACTATATAGAGCCCAGTGACGAGTCAGCCGAACATACTTTAGACGCGGTTACTCTTCCTGAAGATCTACGAGTCTTTATTACCGACCCTGAAGGAGATCAATCCTATCCTATTGTGACTTACACTTGGATGTTGGCTTACAAGCAATATGACGATCCCCAAAAAGCTATCGCCATGGAAGCTATGATTGAACATGCGTTAAACTATGGACAAGAAACCAGTAAAGAACTCGGTTATGTTGCATTGCCTCCTAGTGTCAAAAAGAAAGTAGCCGCGGCTGCTGATGTAATTAGCCCAGACTACACTATTGAGCTCAAACAAACAGACGATTTTCTAAATTGATGTTCTACATTGACTAGATGAAATCACTTATAGATTTTTCCTAGTCCTTTCTAAAAAACTAGATAACCTGAGTTCAGAGTTCAGGGATATTCCGGCGCAAGGATTCGGAATAGGTACTTTTGATTGCTACGAGTTTTCCGTGAACTTGGCTTATGCCGAACTCAGATGAACAAATTATCGAGTCAAACTGTTATTTTTTACTTTCGACTTGGTTATTCATTAATTATGATTGCACCTACCGCTTCTAAGTTTAAACAAACTGGAGTTGGCGTTCGCTCTGTTTTGGAGAAAACCTTCAATACTGGTTTTATTTGGCTAACCTTAGCCTTTGCCGTCAGTATTGGGTTAATTTTATTGGCTATTGCCATTGTGATCATTATGCGAGCCTGGCCAGCAATTCAAACCTACGGGGTTGGCTTTATTACCAACAGTGCTTGGAATCCTGTAGTAGGAAAGGAAAAATTCGGGGCGTTACCGGTTATTTACGGAACTCTGGTGAGTTCCTTCATTTCCCTATTCATTGCCGTTCCCTTAGGGATAGGAACGGCACTGTTTTTAAGTGAGAATTTTATCCCTCTTAAATTCCGTACACCCTTAGTACTCATGGTGGAATTGTTAGCGGCCATTCCTAGTGTGGTGTATGGGCTATGGGGTATTTTTGTCTTAATTCCTATTATCAACCCTATTAGTTCCTGGTTACATAACAACCTTGGCTGGGTACCCTTTTTTGCGACCCCTCCTGCTGGACCTGGAATGCTACCTGCGGGAATTGTCCTTTCTATTATGATTCTGCCTATCATAACGGCAGTTTCCCGTGATTCCTTAGCTTCTTTGCCCCCTGAATTACGCCAAGCTTCTTTAGGCTTGGGAGCAACTCGCTGGGAAACGATTTTTCGTGTGTTGATCCCATCAGCTATTTCGGGAATAGTTGGGGGAGTTATGTTAGCTCTTGGTCGTGCAATGGGGGAAACTATGGCGGTTACAATGATTATCGGAAATGCTAACAAAATTAGTATTTCTCTGCTCGAACCAGCAAACACTATCTCTTCTCTTTTAGCCAACCAATTTGCCGAAGCATCAGGAATGCAGATTTCTGCCCTGATGTATGCTGCCTTGGTCTTAATGGTGTTGACTCTAATTGTTAATATTGCAGCCGATTGCATTGTAACTCAAGTGCGAGCTAAGTATCAGTAAAAGACGAATGGCAAAAATTAGGCTTTCTCTCCCTTCTCTCTACCGCTTTACTCTTTAAAAAAATGACTGATTCAAGTGCCACCGAGATTGGTTTAAGTCTAAAAAAGAAACGAGGTAGTCCCCGGGCCCTATTTAACAGCTTTTGGACTGCTTTAGCCTCTTTATGTATGATTATTACCCTAATCCCATTAGTCGCGGTTCTTATCTTCGTGATGGTTCAGGGATTAGGGCAAGTTAACCTGGATTTGTTTACTAAGCTTCCCCCACCGCCTGGACTATCGCAAGGAGGTATTGCTAACGCTATTCTTGGAACCTTACTAACTGTAGGTTTAGCGACTCTTATTGCCGTTCCCATTGGGGTACTCACTGCCGTTTATCTATCGGAATTTAGCGCAGGGAATCAAATTGCCCAGTTGGTTCGTTTTGCGACCAATGTTCTTAGTGGAGTCCCTTCGATTATTGCTGGTATTTTCGCTTATGGTTTATTAGTCGCCACAAAAATCGTCGGTTTTTCCGCCGTTGCAGGAGGAGTAGCCTTAGCTGTATTGATGTTACCAACTATTATCCGGACAACGGATGAAGCCTTACAACTTGTTCCCCAAGAAATCCGTTGGGCAGCCTTTGGACTGGGAGCTTATAACTACCAAACAGTCTTAAAAATTGTTCTTCCTGCGGCTGTTCCTGCTATTTTAACTGGAGTAACCTTAGCGATTGCCCGTGCTGCAGGAGAAACAGCTCCCTTAATTTTTACTGCTTTGTTTTCTAACTTTTGGCCTAAAGGAATCTTTGAACCTATTGCTACTCTATCAGTGTTAGTTTATAACTATGCCATTGTTCCTTTTAAGCCCCAACAAGAATTAGCTTGGGCAGGGTCCTTAATTTTGGTCTTGTTAGTGTTAATTACCAGTGTAGGTGCTCGTTGGGCAACTCGACAGAAAACTTATTAATTGATGGTGAACAGTTAATAGTGATAGAGGACTTTGATGATAGATAACGAAATTTTGGATTCTATTAAGACAGAAACAGTTTTTAGCTTAGAAAATGTTAATATCTTCTACGGAGATTATCGCGCGGTTCGGGATGTTACTTTTACCATTCCCAAGAATAAAGTTACTGCTTTTATCGGTCCTTCAGGGTGTGGAAAAAGTACTATTCTACGGTGTTTAAATCGACTCAACGATTTAATCGAAATCTTTCACCTAACGGGAACCATTGCCTATCATGGACAAAATCTCTATGCCCCTGATATTGATCCTGTAGAAGTAAGAAAACGGATCGGAATGGTTTTCCAAAAACCAAATCCTTTCCCAAAAACTATTTACGATAACATCGTTTACGGAGCGAGGATAAATAACTATGAGGGAGATCTCGATGAGTTAGTGGAAACTTCCCTAAAACGCTCTGCCCTTTGGGATGAAGTTAAAGATAAATTACAAAATAATGGCTTTTCTTTATCAGGAGGACAACAACAACGTCTGTGTATTGCGAGAACTATTGCTGCTCAACCGGAAGTAGTTTTAATGGACGAACCCTGCTCAGCTCTTGACCCTATTTCGACCTTAAAAGTTGAAGAATTAATGCACGAACTTAAGGAACGGTACACTATTGTAATAGTTACTCACAACATGCAGCAAGCTACACGAGTAGCTGACTTAACTGCTTTTTTTAATACAGAAGCAACTCAGACAGGAAGCAAGGTGGGTTATCTTGTAGAATACGATACAACCGAGACTATTTTCGGTAGTCCTCGTCAACAGGATACCAAAAATTATATTAGTGGCCGATTTGGTTAGAAAAGATGAAGAGAGGAGAATAGGGAATAGGTAAAAACTATATAGTTAATTTTTACAAACTTCAACATTGTAAGGGAGTTTAACAAAAATCATGGTAGCTGATATAGCAACAGAAACAGTTTTAAAAACCCAAAAACTTAGTGTTTTTTACGGTACTAATTTAGCCGTAAAGGAGGTTTCCTTAGATATTCCTAAAAATAAAGTGGTAGCTTTTATTGGTCCTTCAGGTTGCGGAAAAAGTACTGTTCTCCGTTGTTTTAATCGGATGAACGATCTAATCCCCAGTGCTAGAATTGATGGCAAAATAACCTTCAAGGGAAGCGATATTTATGCAGATAAAGTTGACCCTATAGACTTACGTTGTCGCATTGGCATGGTATTTCAAAAACCAAATCCTTTTCCCAAATCTATTTACGAAAATATTGCGTTTGGAGCAAGAATAAATGGATTTAAGGGGGATATGGATGAATTAGTAGAAATATCCTTAAAAAAAGCCGTAATATGGGATGAAACTAAAGATAAATTAATGCAAAGTGGGCTTGCTCTATCGGGAGGACAACAACAACGTCTGTGTATTGCGAGAACCATCGCTGTCAAACCAGAAGTAATCTTGATGGATGAACCATGTGCCGCCCTTGATCCCATTTCCACCCTTAAAATCGAAGAACTAATTCACGAATTGAAGCAACAATACACTATTGTGATTGTTACTCACAATATGCAACAAGCATCACGGGTATCCGATTTTACCGCCTTTTATAATGTAGAAGCTACTGATAAAGAAGAAAAAGTCGGGTATTTAGCAGAATATAACGAAACAAAAGTTATTTTTCAAAATCCTGCCCAGGAAACAACGAGGGATTATGTAAGTGGACGGTTTGGTTAAAACTTGGATAGGCTCTTGGTGTATTTATGTATGGCACTCAAAAAATCCGATACTTTGCATAGTGGATTAGACACTCCTTAGTATTGAGGAACAATGAATAAGTTTTTATTTGTACCGTAACCTGCCAAAGTCAGTGTTGTAAATGATTGCACTGTTCGTCCCAAACTTTCGGGAGAGATCAATTGATCTATAGCAGATAAAAATAAGAGATAAGAAAACTAATCTGGATACTTTCTGTTGTTACTTTTTTCGATCAAAACAATTTGATTAGATTAATAGTAAACTAAAAACAAGATTAAGTAACATATCCTCTTTTAATAAAGTCCCATAATCATTTAATATTTTGACTTCTCTACCTTATTAATAGATTTCTACTTGTTGATCTTTTAAATTAATTAACTTTTCTAAATATTGTTTAATCATTCATTAATTTTTTTTATTTCTTAAGGGTTTTAATCTTCATTAATAGAAGAAATATTTATAGTTCTTTTAGGTTTAAATAGTTCCATTTTTCTAAAGTTATCCAAGCATTATCAGGGGCTCTATCTACGCCATTGGTGAGCTTAAAACTTTTTAATCAATTGAAAAGTGGATTTTAAATGGATTGTTTTGATATTGATTTCCAATTTTTGCCGTATTTACAGTATTTTTCTTTGTTACTTCTCTTATTGATCGCATAATTATAGGGTGTCAATCTAGATTTCTTTCAAATTGTAAATCTCGGTTATCTTCGCAAAGTTGATGGAATTATTTATTAGTAAGTTTAAAGGACTCAAGCCTAACTTCCAGATGATTAACTCTCATAGTTATATTGAATATTGATTTTTAGTCTTTTTTAGCACTTACTATAGATTCAATTGCCTGTAGTAATTTTTCCTGATTCCATTGATAGGATAAACTAGCGGCGATTGCACATCCTCCAGCCCCGGCGCCCTCTTTAACAAACCCTTGTTCGTACACTGATAATTGAGGATAGAAAGACTTAGCAAAACTCAATTGAGTCCCTAACAGGGGTACCTCATTGATCATCTTAGCTAATCCTACTGTATCCCCTGTAGAATCTTCGGCGACCCAACGAGTTGTTCCTACTATAATTTGGTCTAGATTAGCTTTATTTTGAAAATTTTTAATAATTGCTTTTATTAAGGCATAAACTGCTAACATTTGGGTTCCTCCAGCTAAAAGTACTCCTATGCGATGGCTAGCGGTGATTGCCATACCTGCTGCCACAATTTGCATAGGATCACCCACTGCGGCAACAAGAGAAAATGGATTAATCGGCTGTAAAATAGGGTAAAGTCCGGCTTTAGTAAGTCCCATTCTAACAATAGACCATTTTTGCTCATGATTGCATTTAGAATGACTACTATTAACTTTTCCGATGGCATTAAAGCCTAATCCTGTGAGAATGGCCAGGGCAGTAGTAGTTCCTCCCACGACACATTCACTCAAAATTAAATAGGAATTGGGGTATTTTCTAGCTATTTTTTCCCCCCATCGCAACCCTTGTTGAAATAGACCATTAATTACAGTTAAAGGTAAAGCTTTTCCTGTTGTAACACAATTGGCAGTAATACCTTTTAAATTAAAATTAGGAACGGAGGGAGGGAAGGGTAAACCGGCATTAAACAGATAAATAGGAATATTAAGAGTTTCTAGAATAGCGCGGGTAATAAATACTGGTGAAACTCCTTTAGTTAAGGGAGGTAAAGGATGTTGATAATGAGATTGAATCCCCTTAAATAAAAATTCTGCATCGGCGATCGCAGTATATTTTCGGTCTTCTGGCGTAGCCCCAGCCGCAGAAATTCCTGGAATTAATCCTGTCGATGTAAACCCTAAAATGCAAGCAAAAACTGGCTCATAATTTTGATTAGATTCCAGCCATTGGTTACCTTTTTTTTGTTGTGTATAAACTTGAATCACTTATCTTTAGATACCCATTAAAAAAATAAATCTAAAAATCGCCTTTAACCTACTTTAGATCTGTATTAATTACTTATTGCTTATAATCCACAATTATTTGTATCCATCTTGGAGGTTGAGGGATAGGATTTCCTAGCTTCTCTAATACTAATAAAGCTACTAAATGAACAGCAGATAAATAGATTAAACTATTTAAAATAACTAATCCAATAGTCAGTAACTGAATCAAAGAAAAACTAGGTTGAGATAAAATTCCTGATTTAATAAATAACCATTGAGCCAATTCAGTAATTTGGATAATCATATACTGCCATAAATCTTCTCCTAATAAAATTGAAAATAACCAGAAACGAAAAAAGAAGCCAAATGTCCCAATTAACGCCCCTGTTACCATAGAAAATAGCCAACTTGTCCTCCGTCGCCAACAATACCCCAATTGAACTCCCATCAAACCATAGGGCATCAAAAAAACAACACTACGGGTAGGTCCCATTAAAACTGTTAATAATAACCCAGATACTAATGCTCCCATCCAAGCGGCGCGATGTCCCCATCTTAGATAAATTAAAGCAATAGGAATAGGAAAGAAAATTCTTAAAAAAGGACCGAGGGGAAAATAATAATTAATCAACCAAATTAAGCTACAAGCACTAGCTAAAAAAGCTGTTTCTACTATTGCTAAAGTACTACTTTCTTTAATTTTAGACAGGGATAAAGGTTGAACATTTTTGAGGTTAGACACAGGCACAGTAACTGTTTCTTGAGTGTCATCATCAACCCAATTAGACTCACTATTCGTTAAAGCATTAGATTCCAAATCAGATCCTGGATTAGCATTATCAGAAGAGTAGTTCATTAAAGAAAATCATCTCATTGAAATTTTTAGAACAAACTAAGTAATCATTTGTTCTAAGTCATACATATTCTAATTTTTCTAGACTTAGTATAATACATATTAGTAGCTAATAACTTCTAAAACTATTATTGTGAGTGTATTCTACAACTTTAAAAAATGATTGCTGTAAAAATTAAGTCCTTCTAATTTTGAAATCCTTGCAAAGTAAAACTTTCAGTTTTTAAAATTATGATTTTTTCACAGCTAGTCTCGCGAAGACTGTATTAGTAATACTACAGAATATCGTGTGTTCCCGTAATTATATCTTTGTTTCTAATTTTGTAAGTGACCGCGTTACGGTTGTCCTCACCAATTCACTAATACTACTTAATTCTCGATGTGGTAAGTCAGTAATTTTATGTCGTATTTAGTTGTTTCTCTTCGTCCATTTACTAAAAATAATAGGGTATCAGCTACTCGCAATGAACTATCTATCGGTTTTACGTACGTAAACAAGGTCATTGGTTTAGTTACCATAAACGTTGAGCAATCACTTGTGCTCAAGGAATGTCTATTACCAGATCTTTATGAAGAAGACTAAGACTAATAAATTTCCAAGTAGGAATACTGCTAACAGTCATAGTTGTTAAGCTAACAGCACCTGTAGAATGAGAAATCTCTTCTAAAGTAGTTACTTCTCCTCTATCAATGATATTGAAAGTCACTTTTTTTCCTTCAACACTATGAGTCTGGATTTTTGCCCAATCTTCTTAAGATGAGATAAACTGAGCTACTCCAATCATTTTCTATAAGAATTACTACATTAAGGAGTTAGCTACAGATAACACAAGATATAATGACAAGTTCCCAATTTTTCTCCGTTAATCTAGCAAAGAAACAATAATTTTTCCACAATCATTTAATATCGAGGTTTTTATTATAGTGGTAGTTTTTATCTTTTATCTAATACTCAAGCGGATTTTCGATCTATCTGTTATGCTAAGCCTAGCAAAAATTGTCAGCCTAATTGTTAACTTTTAAAAGTTAGTTTGTTCTGTTTAATTTTTTTTGAGAGATCTTTAGCGAGTAACTGTGATTTTTCAAGACGATCTTGCCATCTTGATTGCTGACCTTGAGGAAATTCTCTGGGATAGTCAGTTATCAGAAGATTCAGGCGTGTTGGCCTTCTTAGAGAGAGTACGGTATTATTTGCTCACTCATCAATCTTATTGGAAGCCTGAAAATTATCAAAAAAGGTCTGAAAGACTAACCGAAGATATTTTAAAAAGACTAGAGACCCAAATAATACCATGGGTACAATCTGTGGAAAATGACCTAGAAAATTTACGCGACCAAAAACAGTTCCTGCTTCAAGAAATTCGGCAGTTAGAACATAAACGAAAACAAATGATGTCTGAGTTTTCAGAAGAGTTAACTATCGGTTGCACTCAAGTTATCGAAGGACAATCTTCTAAGTCTCAAAAAAGTGACTGTTTCGGTAAGGGTTCCTTAAACAATCTTTCAGTTTCTCCCGAAATGTCTTCAGAAAGGTCAGCAGGTCATATAGAAGCCCTAGGAAAAATTTTAGACAGTCCTGGACAGGACTTACAAACCTATTCTGATTGTCTAGCTCAAGAAATCGAAAGAATACATAATTTTGGAGAGCAAGGGGAAGCTAAATTTTTAGCCTATTCTAATCGCTTGCAGCAACAATTAGAAGCAACAGTGGGTAGGACTACCTTAGCTTCGTCACTTCCCAAACAATCTGCCAGGGTAAAGTCTACTCGGGAAAAATGGTTTTTAGGAATTGATTTGACTTCTGAGCAATTGATGGCTGTTTTGTTGGGATTTAGCGCTAAAATTAGTCCGAATACAGCAATTTCCACTTTAGAAGAAAAAGTTAACCTTTCGTCAGTTACATCTTCTAATATGATGAATCCTTTAGCTAGATGGAAACCAGCCTTAAAGACTCTCAAAACTCAGTTAATGGCTCAAACAACCTCTTTAATTGTAGGGGAAACAGAATATTCTGTAACTCAGATCATGAATAAATTGCAGGGAGTTATTATAGTTTGTCCTAGTCAATGGAATTTGGTTGATCGCACTCAACTTCAAAGTCTAATCTCAGATATTTACTCTTTGTCCACTTCAGATCAGATTATCTGGGTCCCTAAAGCAATAGCTGTTGCTTTGAGTTATCTTTCTCTTGCTGAAACAACAACAAACACCTTGATTATTGATGTGGGAGAAACCATGACAGAATTAGCTTTAGTAAATGTTAAAAACCCCTTTTCTAGTTTGATTAGTAGACAATTAGACTATGGTTTTCAATCGATCAATCAAGATATTTTATGTCAACTTATTTATCCTCAATGGCAACCTCAAATCACTAAAATATTTTCCAGTATAGAACCATATTTTCCACAAGTAGGAAGTACTGACTTATCCTTACGTGAAGCTTTTAGTCAAAAATTAAAAAATCATCCTTTAGGGAATGTTTGTCTAGAAGTAGCTCAGTTAACTCGACTTATTTTAAAACAACAAGATAGTTTTGTTTCTTCGTTAGGAGAAAAGTCTTGGGGCGTAACTCGTCAGGAATTTATACAGCAGATTGTTACTCACTGGATTGAAAGATTAAATGAAACTTCAAACAGTCTTTTTAGTTTAGGAGAAACTTCTCAAGATGGAATAGGACAGATTATTATTTTGGGAAAAGAAATAGAGACAGTTGATTATATTTTATCTACTTGGTTACAGAAAAAATTTTTTCATAAAACTGTTATTTTAAAGTCCCAAAAACAATTAGAAAATCAACTAACTCAAGGATTAGTTTACATACTGAATTTTATTTAAATAAACAATGCACAACAGCTTACAGAGCTCAATTAATACTAATCCTCTTGTTCTTCATTTTGTTCTTCATTAGAATCTAGTATTTCTTCTCCTAATTTATATTGGGGCGGAATGGCCGCAATAATAGCATCAATCACTTTATTAATCGCAATAATTTCTAGTCCGATATCATCAGCAAAAGTCTGACCTTTAGGCACAATTGCTCGTTTAAAGCCTAACTTAGCTGCTTCTTTAAGACGCAGTTCCATTTGGGACACCAACCGAACTTGTCCCCCTAACCCAACTTCGCCAATCAAGACAGTGCGAGGATCAACCACCCGATCACGAAAACTTGCCACCACAGCAATCGCAACTCCCAAGTCAGCGGCAGGTTCTTCCACCCCTAACCCACCGGCGGAGGCCACATAAACATCTAATTTTGATAACGGAATCCCTACCCGCTTCTCCAAGACAGCTAAAATCTGTTGTAGGCGACTATAATCAACTCCAGTAGTGGAACGACGAGGGGAAGAATAACTTGTAGGACTGACTAATGCTTGCAACTCTACCACTAAAGGACGAGTTCCCTCACAAGCAACCACCGTGGCGGTTCCTGGAGCAAATTCATCACGGTTGCCTAGAAATAATTCCGAGGGGTTAAGAACTTCTACTAACCCGTGTTCGGCCATTTCAAAAATTCCGATTTCATGAGTCGCCCCAAAGCGATTTTTAACTGATCTGAGAAGACGATGGGAAGCATAGCGATCACCCTCAAAATATAGGACTGTATCGACTAAATGTTCAAGCACTCTTGGTCCTGCAATCGCCCCTTCTTTAGTTACGTGACCAACAATTAGTAGAGTAATATTCTCCCGTTTAGCTACTTGCATCAAAGCTGAAGTACACTCACGGACTTGGGCGACTGAACCGGGGGCTGAAGTTAAGGCAGCAAAATAGAGAGTTTGGATACTATCAATAACAGCGACTTGTGGCTTTAACGATTCTAACTCTCGCAGAATTTCTTCCAAATCTGTTTCTGGTAAAATGTAAAGGTTAGCATTGGTGTTATTTATCTCTGAATCTGCTGATTTGGGAGGTTTGAGTTCTTGACCATTACTGTCAAAATAAGTGGTCGTTGTCGTTTCTTTTACCCCTAACCGAGAAGCTCTTAATTTTACCTGTTGTCCTGATTCTTCAGCAGATACATAGAGAATGCGGGGTAATCTTTGGGACAGTTGATTAGCCGTTTGTAGCAATAGAGTCGATTTTCCGATTCCTGGATCACCTCCAATTAAAACAAGAGAACCAGGAACTACACCCCCACCGAGAACTCGGTCTAATTCCTCATATCCGGATGGAAACCTAAATTGTTCCTCTTGGGTAATTTCCGAAAACGGAACTGAAATTCGGGGTTTAGGGAACGTGGTGGGAGTATTCTGCGAACGGGTGTTAGATTGCCATCCTCCCCGTAAAATTCCCCCTGATAGACTGGAGTTAATAACTTGTTCTTCCAGAGTCCCATAAACTCCACAACTAGGGCATTTACCAAACCACTGAGGAGATTCTGCGCCACAGGCACTGCAAATATGAATAGTCCGAGATTTTGCCATAATGCCTTTTTTAAGAAAGGTTAAAAAAACTTAAAAAACCAGCTGGTTCGAGTCCAAAATAATTAGAAAATGATAAGGGGTATGCTGTTTCATTATCCCGTTTAAAATCGTTACTACGGGGAAAAAGATCTATAGTTATTGACTTAATCATAATGGGAAAGCGATATTCTGAAAACAGAAACGTCGCTATGTAACTTAAAAGTCAGAGATTTTACATTAAGGAGTATTGGAGAAATTGGAAATTCATAAAGAGAAAATTCTGGTAGTTGATGATGAAGCCAGCATCCGTCGCATTTTAGAAACTCGTTTGTCTATGATTGGTTATGATGTGGTCACAGCTGCCGATGGAGAAGAAGCCTTAGACACTTTTCATAAAGCTGATCCTGATTTAGTTGTTCTGGATGTCATGATGCCTAAGCTTGATGGTTATGGTGTCTGTCAGGAATTACGCAAAGAATCCGACATCCCCATCATCATGTTAACTGCTTTAGGAGATGTTGCTGATCGCATTACAGGGTTAGAGTTGGGAGCTGATGATTATGTAGTTAAACCTTTTTCCCCTAAGGAATTAGAAGCGAGAATTAGATCCGTGTTGCGACGGGCTGACAAGAATGGAACTCCGGGAATTCCCAGTTCAGGGGTCATTCATATCGGGTTAATTAGAATTGATACCAACAAACGTCAAGTTTACAAAGGGGATGAACGCATCCGCTTGACGGGGATGGAATTTAGTTTATTAGAGCTGTTAGTCAGTCGATCAGGTGAGCCTTTTTCTCGTTCAGAAATTCTACAGGAAGTCTGGGGATATACTCCCGAACGCCATGTGGATACCCGTGTAGTAGATGTTCATATTTCCCGTCTCAGGGCAAAATTAGAGGATGATCCGAGCAATCCTGAATTGATTCTGACGGCTAGAGGAACTGGCTATCTCTTTCAACGTATTTTAGAATCAGGAGAAGAGTTTTGACCATTTCCCGTCAAGCTAAAGCTGTGGCGGGGACAAAATACTCAGTTTCTGTGTAATGTGTAAAGTTAATTTCTGATTTGGTGTGCGGAGATCGTATACGGTATTTTCGCTACTTGCAAACTTCACTACTCATAATTAGTTTTCCGTGATTGCTGCTGACAATGATAGAGCGGTCACGTCCGAACAAGACTGATCCCACTCTCACATCAACGTCAGCATGTTTACGAATATAAGCTTGACTTTTTTGATCAATCGTCTGAGCTATAGATTGATAGATTTTTTCAGTCCAATTACTTCCTGTTTGTTCATCACAATCCCGCAATAATTTTAATCCATTTTCCGTAGTAGAACTTTTTAAAAGCTGTTGTAACTTAGTAGTTGGGCAACCTATTTTAGCTCCATGAGCAACTAATATTTCTAATCTTCCATCAGCTAAATGATGATGAGTATGGAAAATTCCTCCAGCTAATTTGATTAACTTGCCGTGATAACCAAACAGTAGAAGAGAAGCTACTTTTTGAAATCCAGCCGTTACTAATAAAGGGCCTAGCCAATTTGCCGTCTTAATTATTATTTTAGGATTTATTTTTTGTTTTCTCGCTAACTCTAAGCCATTTTCCCCTAAACAAAATACTAAACTATTAAACTGTTTAGCTTTGGCAATTAATTCCTCCTGATATGCTGTTAATTGATTGGCAGCAGTTAAGGGCTGAGAAATGCCAGTAGTTCCTAACAGAGAAAGTCCTTTGACTACCCCAAATGACTCATTAGATGTCCTTCTAGCTAATTTTTTTCCTTCCGGTAAAATAATAGTTACAATAATACTCTCTGTGGGCTTAAGATATTTTTTAAGATTTTCCTGTAACACTTTTTTTGCATAGCTATAAATAGCATGTTCCCCATTATTATTAGTCTGGATACCAATTCCCTCACCTCCTTTAACAAGAATTTGCTTATAAGAATTGGCTTTAGTTTGTTCAGCTAATTCAACTAATACCCAAATTGGAGTATTTCTAGTTAAATCTAAATTATCTCCTGGATCACTTCTAGTAATTGCTAAAGCTGAATTTAGTCCAATTTTAGCTACTTGTTCAATCGGAATATTAACTACTTGAGACGGTTCAATTAAATCCACAGAGACAATATTTTTAATATCTTTGTCTTGGAGATGGCTTAAAGCAGCGATTGCCGATGCGCAAGCAAATACAGGTAACGTATAGCCGGAACGAGGTAATTTATTAATCATTGTTTATTTCGTTGATTAGCCAACTTTAATTGCCGTTGTTTTTCTCGTTAACGTTCGATTTTTTGGGTGGTTAAATCAGAAATACAATGAGAAGAAGAGACTCCATATTCATAGTTCAAAGATAGTGTTTCTCTCTCAGAAATCGGATAACCACAGCTAAGACACATTTCATAATGTCCTTTTTCTAAATTATGTTTAACCGCCACCCGTTTATCAAAAACGAAACATTCTCCATCCCACAAACTTTGTTCGGATTGTACTTTTTCTAAATATTTTAAAATTCCCCCTTTGAGGTGATAGACTTTATTAAAACCTTTATTTATTAACAAAGAAGTCGCTTTTTCACAACGAATTCCTCCTGTACAAAACATAGCTACTTGTTTATGTTTAAATGGATTAAGATTCTGAGCAACATAGTTAGGAAATTCTCGAAAAGAATTAATATTAGGATTAATTGCACCTTTAAAGCTTCCCATCTCGACCTCATAATTATTACGGGTATCAATAACCAAAATTTCTGGATCAGAAATTAAATTATTCCAGTCATTATAATCAACATAAGTACCGACCTTTTCAAGCGGATTAATCTCTGGAATTCCCAGAGTAACAATCTCTTTTTTTAGTCGAACTTTAGTCCGTTTAAACGGTAAACTCTTTATAGAGGCTTCTTTTGTTTCTAAGTCAGTTAAGCGAGGATCACAACGTAAGTAAGCTATCACAGCATCAAGTCCCTGACGAGACCCCGCAATTGTTCCGTTTATTCCTTCTTGGGCTAATAATATTGTGCCTTTAATGGCTTTTTGGTAGCAAAGTTCTAGTAAAGGTTTTTGCTTTGTCTCAAAATCTGTTAGTGTCACGAATTTATAGAAGGTAGCGACAATTTGATTCATGGTAGGTTGGCTTGAAAAAACTTGTTATTTTAAAGATTCTATGTGTATAATAGCGGAGGTGGATGAGTTGTTGGAGACTTCTCACAAATTGTCTGCTCGATTAGCTTGGGGGTATAGCTCAGTTGGTAGAGCGCCTGCTTTGCAAGCAGGACGTCAGCGGTTCAAGTCCGCTTACCTCCATCAAGACATGCTTTAATGAGTTGTCTTTTGGATATTGTCTTTCGGTATTGTCTGTTTTCAGTGGAAAAACTGCCAGGTTTTATTTTTTTACAAGAGACCCGGTATTTGGCCAACTGAGTCCAGAATAGTGCTATGAAATTGGGGTTATTGATTTAGATGTTGCTATGACCGTTTAGATCCTTGAATGAAGTGAGACAAGCACTTCTAAGCAACTCAACAAGTCAAGATCAGTATATCCCATTTTTTAAAAAAAGTAGCACCAAGCTAACATTAAATTGAGACCATTAACCCGTAATTGTTTTTTGATACTAAGTAACTTATAGTTCCAAAATTAGAGGTATTTCATCGAAAGTCACTAAAGTAGCCTTCCTAAAAGTTTTAGCTCTTCTAGATTAAGTATGATGATTTACTAGCTAATAATAACTGCTAAAACTTGTATTTTAACTGTTTTGCAACTTCAAAAACTTAATTTATCATGGCAGAACTTTGAACTTTTATTTACTACAAAGTTGTCCAAATTGGGTTAGAAAAGTAATAATTTTTTGATAGGATTTATTTCAATAACGATTATTATCACAACGACACTGACAGCATCAACATAATAAAAATTTCGTTGTATTGTTCATTGTAAATGTGAATGAGAACAAAAGTATAAATATTATGTTTAAATGTAAGAGGATAGAAAGTTTAAAAAATAAAGATTAGGTGAAACTTTTAGAAAATATAATCATAAAAACAATTTGATCGAAGAATATATTAAATATCTTAAATAGTTTTCATAAAAAAATAGAACTACTTAACAATAACCAACAATATTTTAATTTTTTAGACTTCTAAGAAATAGTTAAAATTTCAACTAAAGAGCTGGAGATAGAAGAAAATAAAAGTGAAAATTAAAATTGTTCTGTCTCCTAAAAAAAGTAGAAAATATAGTTTTTTATATAAAAGAAAATTTTAGCTACAAAACACTGTAAAGATAAAAAAATACTGCAATTATTCTTGATGATTACTCAGTTTATATAAGTAGTTGAGTTAAAAATAAACTGAAATAATCTGAAAAAAGATCACATCTATTTTTTCTACACTGATAGTATAATCATCAATCTGTAAATTACCGATATAGTCTAATTGTCCATAATCAAATACCTATGCTAAATCCTGGTCTAAAATAATTTTATAAAAAATAAAAATTAAGATCCTATTATTTAGTAGAGAAATAGTTGCTAAACTATAAGTATCATAAATTAAAAAATCACTATTAACACCATAACTAATAGAAGTCTTATTAAGATTTAATTTTTTCTAAAAAAAGAAGAAAAAATTTAAATTTACCTCAACGTAAGCGTTAAAAGTATACAGATAAATTTTGAGTATCAATCATCGCTTTGCTAGAAAGTTAAATAATTATTTAAAATAAAAATATTCTTATAATAAGTTTGATTTTTAAATCAAATCAAACTAGACTAAATATTTTTTACTTGTTTAACTTATTCCTACTTAATTTATACTTATGACCTCAATTTTTTAACTTAGTTTAATGAAGAATTACAAAATCTTAAAATACCTAGTATCCCCATACTCAAGTTTTAAATGAAATAGAAGTAGATATAATAGCAGCTTATATTTATAATTGGTTCAGCCACCAGCCAAGTCTATCACATTCACAAAATAAGTATTAGAAATTTTTCTTGGGCATAGAAAGCCGTCAATTCTAAGATTTATCGCTATCAACTTAGGTGTAATTAATATAGGAATATCTATACAGATTTTAAAAAATAAATTATTTAAAATGAAAAAATACAAACAAAAAAGAAAAAAACAAGTAAATAAAAAGTAGAGATAATGATAAAAAATCTAGATAAATAATTATAAATGTTAAAGATCACATCTTTAAATTATTAGCAATCAATAAAAATATTTATTTTAGATAAATACAAAATTGTCAAAATAAACATCTCAATTTTACATTCATAATATTAATTAGTTTTACTAAAAAAATACTGATATAGGTAAACAAAAAAATTAACTGTAATCTTTAAATTAAATTTAAAAACTATATTTAAAATAATAATTATCTACCTTTATAGTGTTGAAATTAACCACCATAGTAATGAAATTAAGTCATAGATAGCATATTTATTAAGTTGCTAATTTTGATAATTACACGTCCTCTGCTAAGGAAAAATAATTTCCACTTATATAGATTTTACTTGTTATCATACCTAATCTAGAAGAGCCAATCTAATCAAGATTAGAAATTTAATTTTTAATTAGCAATCAATAATTTTCTTTATTAAGAAAAAGTCTCAGAAATAAATAGATTGTGTATTTTTTGTTAATTTTTTTGACGCTTATAGTAAAGACTATAGTTTGATTAGAGAAATTTAATTATGATTTACTGCAAACATACAATTAACAATTGAAGTAAGATTAAGTGTATTTTTAAATAACTTTTCTATCATCTACAATAAAAGAAATATATAATCCTCTATCTTCTCTCGCACCAATTTGCAAATATTTATTCGATAATACCTACATTTTTTAAAAAAGTTAGATATTACTTTCTAAAATTAATTTCTAGAAGTTTATTTATAAAAAATAAATTATTTTATCTAGCTGATTTAAAAGTAGTGAGCTACAAGGTAGATACATAAAATATGTCTAAATAATGTCTAATTAAATTTGAATTTAATTAGACATTATTTAGACATATCAATTACTTGATAGATTTGCCTCGATTTAAAGCTATATTTGATAGTTATTAATCAATAAATCTATCGGTAAGTTTAATATGTAGAATTTAGAATTCTACATATTAAACTTACTATATATAGTAGAAGAGATTAATTATAGTTTTTAGCTTCTACCTTTTGAGTTAATTGATCGATTTATCGAACAATTTTATACTTTTATTTAAACTAAAAAATAGGATGACTTAGTAAAATCTCTGTCAACGTTTTGAGCTCTTCAGTTTTTGTTATAAGTTTGTCTTTTACCTAGTTCTTTAATTCAAAGTCTCAACCTGAGATTACTGAACTATTTATAACTTTAAACTACAATGCAAAAAGATTAGTAAGGTTGTTGAAAACAGCGTCTACATATTTTCTAACTATTCAAAATCTAGGCAACATTTGTTTGAGTCAAATTTTTACAATAGACTGCTAACTTTTAATTAGTTTAAATCTGAAAAGTTAGGTAGGAGTTAACATAGTTAACATCCAGTCTCTTCTACTATTCTCCTAAAAGGGAATATTTTATGTAAGTAGTATAGTTCAAAATTAATGATATTTCCTACTCCTGATTGAGAAATTAAACTTTGAGATAACCAGACTTTATATAAACTTCTATTAGACCTCCCCTCAAAAAATTAATCAAACTAGCACTTATACTTTTTTATACTATTTAGATATAATTTAATGGAAAATTTGTCTATTGAAAAATCTAGCTTCATTCAAATATACCTTTCATTTTTATTATAGATATTTCTAGTTCTAGTTATTAGTTTCGTTAAAAAATTTAAATTTTTTCTGCTTATTTATATTTTTAATATTTAGTATTTATTTACTAATATAATTAAAATTATTACCCATGATCAAGCTATCTTTAGTTAGGTTCTATTTTTTTGCCTAAAAGAAATCAGCTATTTTTTATACTTAATTTTATTTTGTCTTTCCTTTTTGTTAGTGATTATTTATAATCTTAAATAGACGACAGAATTTTTTGGAGTCTTCCTTAGACTATTTCAATTGCTTTTTAGCGTATACTATTATGTATAAGGTTTTAAGATAACTGATAGCGCTCATTAGGCTATTTAATTACTTCTTTTTTAGTTATCAAACTGTCCAAATATTTTTATTTTTTACTACTTAATTGATTTATTTTTTCCTAGAACCTTCATTCATCAATATTTTTTGAAAATTTATACTTTATGAGATTGATAATCTTTAGTAAAAATATTACAAAGTTTTTTTCTTGCCATTTTTAATTTTTAAAAAGACAAAGCCTCTCCCTAAAAAAGAGAGGCTTGAAAACCGGTTTTTGCCTTAAAAGTTAGAGTTTTAGCGTCTTCTACTACCAAAACTACGAGAACGCGACCGGGGATAACTACTACCAAAACCACTCCTGCGTCGGGTAGTTGGTTTAGACCTTCCAGAGGTTTTTAGCCTACTCGACCCCACCCCTGAACCGCTTGATTGACTAGAATTAGGGGAACTTCTACTGGTTGAAGGAGATCGTCTTAGATTCCCTGAAGTCCGTAGGATTTCGCGATTTTGCACTGCTGCAGGGGGAGCATTGTATCTGCTTCGGTAGCTATCAACTGCTTGAGTATAGGTGTTTCCGTAACCTCCATATCCCCTAATGATACCTCCTGATTGATACATAGGAGGAACATAGTAACGAGGGCTAAATAGCAAGTTCCCTACCGCTTGACCCACTAACGCCCCAGCAAAAGGAGTCCAAAAATTAGATTCCCGGTGCACTACTACGCTTTGGGGTTGTCCAGTTTGAGGATTAGTTTGAGTTTCGGTTACGGTATGGACGTATTCAATTTTAAAGTCTTTGGTGAGGAACATGATAGCTTCATTTCCAGTAACCTCTACTGAGGTTTGGTCTCCATTAGCAATTTGTTCATCTGTCAATCGTGCCATTTGTAAGTCAGCAGTCCGATAGGCAGAAGATGTTCCTGCGGGTGTATTTAACAGCATCAGAGTATAGGTTCCATCGGCATCGTCATAGCTTGCCTGTTGGACTGGATAAGTTCCTTTATTCACTTGGTTAGGAGAAATAACCGATGAACTCTTTGAGGTGGAAGAAGACTGGGTTAAGGTAGTTGGTGAGCTACAGGCTACTGTCGTCCAACATAGGGCTACGATCATCAAAATAGTAATGAATCTGCGTGGCATAAGTTTAAATTATTAGATAAGGATTGATTATAAGGAAATTAGTTCTGAAAAATTAAGTAATAGCTGATCATTGGTAAGTTCATCACCTAATTGGGCGGGAGAAAAGTGGACTTGTATCGCTTCTAAAACCCCTTGATAATTAAGATTAATGAGAGCTTTAAGTCCTTCTTCTAGGGCTAGACGATCAGCTAGACTGGTCTCTAATTCAGGCGCTTCACCTTTAAAAGCTACTACGATCATAACAACCACATTACGAGTCATAGGAAGGGACAAAAGAGTGTTTTCCTCACTGGTAAAACTGTCAAACTCTGCTCCACTGAGATAACGTTGGGCAGAATCCGTAAATAATTCGGTGATATAATCTCCCGCCCCTTCTTCTTCCCAAAAAACATCTCCTTCATTGGCGGCTGATCGCCAATAAATAGACATCTCTAGGAGTTTTTGGCAGATGTTAGCTAAGCTCTCCCCTAACACCCCTAAATCCCCTTCGGATTCTAGGGCATCTTGGGCAGCCTGGTTGAGAACCCCTAAAAGGGGGGCGACTTCATCTCCGGCAAGATGGATAAAAATACGAGAAACTACAAAACGGTTCTTCCCTGTTAACTTATTAAAGCGATTACCTAAAGAACTCATAATAGTGTTTTCCTTGACTATAGAGAATTGAGTGGGAGAGAGGGAATTTTTTTAATTCATGACTTTTAACGGCTAATTTGATTTTTCATCGTTTTTATCTGACTTTCTATCTTCTTCTTTTTCTTGGGCAGAAATTTCGAACAGACCGGAAGTAGATGATTCTGTTTCAAGATCATCTGTGTCTAAGTTAGTCTCTTGGGAGTTTTCTATCATAAAAGATTCACTGATTTGAGATTGATCGTCTGCGATCATTGTTGGTGTCTCTTCAGATCCTTCTAGAGTAATTTCCTCCGAAACAATAGAGGTTTTTGAGGTTTCCTGTTTTTTTTCTTGTGGTTGTTTGAGCTCAAAAGTTTCTGGGGTGACTTCCGTCCCTTCAACAATTATTGTCGTTGCTTGGGGTTGTTCTGAAAGATCAAAATTTTCTTCCTTTATTTGTTGAGTTGCCGATTCTTCTTGCTCCCCTAATGCTTCTGTTACTTCATGTTCTATCACTGCTTTTTTTTCTTGAATTGCTTCAAACGTTTCGGGTCTCTCCAAAGCCTCAGAATTTTCCCAGTCTTCTTTTTCTATATCTAATTCCTGTCGGTTAGATGATTCAGTAATGATTTCTGATCGCGGTTGGGGTTTCGGTTTGATAAACCTAAGTAGAGAACTTAGAGAGAAGCCATTCTTCTTGGGTTTTTTGAGTTCTAATTCAATGGTGGTAGAGGATTCGGATTCTACAATAGAGGTTTCTATTGGTTCTTCTGTTGGTTCTCCCGTCGGTGAGGGTGAAGGAAGTTCTTTTTCGGTAGAGAATTTGGATTCTACAATAGGGGTTTCTATTGGTTCTTCCGTCAGTGGAGGTGAAGGAAGTTCTTCATCTGAAATGAACGATTTAGGTGTTTCTTTGGAAGAGGTTTCTACGGTTTTTGTTTCTCCTATTGGGGCAATTGCTTCTGCTGACTCTTGAATGAAGGTTTCTGCCATTTCTGGGAAGATATCTTCTTCTGTCACTTCTGCTGATTCTTGAATAAAAGTTTCTGCCATTTCTGGGAAAGTATCTTCCTCTGTAGATACTTCTTTAGAGATTGGCCGAGAAACTTCTCTCGTAAAGAGTTCCTTTGCTTGTGTTACTGTCTCTACTGCTGGAGATGGAATATCGGTAACAGTAGAGTTTGTTTTGTCTCCTAAACGGCTTTTTATCCAACTTAGGATGGAAAAACCAGTGAGAGCAGTTTTGTCCTCGGGATGAGCAAGCATCCTTCTCAACCGAACGGTTTGCCACCCGAAGGATACCATTAAGAGCACTGCCGCCGACTGTCCCAATAAGATTCCACCAGTGATGCGTTCAGCACATACCCACAAAACTAGGGCATAAAACAAACCAATACCACTCCAAAGAAAGTCGTCTTGGCGATGCAATTCTGGTAAAAAGAAAGCTGATAGATACAAAATTATGCTAGTGAAGGCGATGATAATTGCTAGGATGTAGGCCAACATCGAATGGGTTACTCCTTAGGTATTTTCTTTATCATTGTGAGGCATCTTGTCTCTTATTGTTCATCAGATTCATAATCCAGTTTTTCACTTAAGTAAGTTAGATTAGTTACTAAATTCTTTGACTGCGGTTGTCTCCTCACACTTGATATTGTTTTTAAACCGTTAAAAAACCTTCATGAGTCAATCGCCGCTTCCTCCTGATTCTCCGTCAAACTATTGGATTCGTCTGCTAAAAATAGCTAAAAACCCGTATAATGTCGCGATTGGGCTTGCTTCTGTAACCATTATTATCATTAGCTACACAGGGTTACGTCTTTTTCTTCAAAAATATCTTCCTCCTTGGTTAGAAAAACAAGTTAGTTACTTGATTAATCGTCCTGTTGATATTGATGAACTTCAAGGTTTTTCTCTAACTCATCTTTGTCTAGGATCCACTTCTGTGCCACAAACCTCTGACCATCCTAATCAACTTACGGCCAGTCGTGTTGTCGTTCACTTTGATATCATTGCTGTTTTATTCAAACGAACTTTAGTGATTAAAATTGTACCTGAAGATGTTGAAGTTGAGCTACATCAATATTCCGAAGGAGATTTACTCAGGGGAGAGATAACAGATGAAATTATTCCTCTAAAGTTAGACCTTGCTTTTGATATTACAAATGTTGAAATTAATGTCTTTCCTCAAGGTACAAATAATCTATTTACAACAACTTTAAATGGACAAGCAAGGTATAGTGAAGTTAAGAAAGCAAAGTGGGATTATGATCTTGATTTAGCTTTGCTTGGTAGTGAAATTTCTCTCGAAGGAGAAACAGTTATTGATACCAAAGAAAGTCAGGTAAAAATAGCTATTTCTAAGTTAGATTTTAGTCAACTAATGCCTCTTGTTATCAATCCTCATGTTCAATTAGATCAAGGAGATATCGAAGCAAATATCAATCTCAATTTTCCTTCTACTGAAAGATTATCTGAAACCAAAGCTAAAGGGACAGTTAACTTAGGTAATTTCAAAGGAAAAACTAATTTTTTTGAGAAGCCTTTGCAAGTCTTTGCCAATATTTCTTTTCAAAAGAAAAAAATTTTTATTAAAAAAACTCAAGTAAATTTAGGTAATATTACCACTAGTTTATATGGTCAATATGATTGGAATACTGGATTTGATTTAGAAGCCAATATTAGTGGGTTAAGCGAGAAAAATATTGAGCAAGTATACCCAATTGAATTGCCTATAGAAGTTAAGGGAGAATTACAAGCTAAATTGAACTTAATAGGAACGCTTAATGCCCCTTTTTTAAGAGGAAGAATAAAAAACAAAGAAATTATAGAAGTCGCTCAAACTAAACTTGAGAAGATTACTATTGATTTTCAAAGTAATTTGGATAATTTTTTATTGAAAAATTTATCAGTTATCCCTGAGGTCGGGGGGTGGATTACTGCCCAAGGTATGGCTAAACCTAAAATTATTCAATCTCTTATGAATGGCAAGTCAATTGATTGGAATAACATTCCTTTTGAATTAGTTTTTAAGACTGAACTGCCAAGTCAAAAATTAGTTAATGACTATTATAAATTACCAATAACAGTAAATTTAAATAACCTAGAAGTACAAGGGGATATCAATGGAAGTTTTGCTAATCCTAAAGGCTTAATAAAATGGAATACAGCTGGAAGTTTAAATAAAGCCAATACTGAAATTATCAGTCAAGGCAATATTTTAATAGATAAAAATAATGTCATTCTTAAAAATATAGAGTTAGTGACGCAAAGAGGGAGAGTAATTATAAATGCTAGTGGGAATTTAGAAAGTAAAAAATGGCAAGCTTACTTAAATTCTAACTCTCTAGATTTAACTCCATTTACTTCAGTAATTTGTAGTGTAAGAAATATAAAATGTCCCGATAATATTTTTCTAAAAAATGCCAATCTTAACATAAGAGGTCGCCTTAATAAACTTTGGAAAAAATCGTTTAATTTTTCATCTAATTTGGCCCTGGTTTTGGACGACGGTAATATTATTATTAATAGTCAGTTAAAACAAACTAAATTCACAACATCAGCAACGGGATTACAATTACCTTTAAGTCTATTATCAGCTAATATTTTTATTCCAATTACATTAAAAAAATATCAATTTAATTTATCAGGAAATATAGAAGAAATTTTACAGAAATCAACCATTGATATTAATGCAATTAAAGGTCATTCTAATTTAGAAGTAGAAATAGCTAAAAGTCTCCTGAATGCTCAAGTAACCTGGCAAAATGGATCTCTTAAAGGAAACGCTGAGCTGAGATATTTATCTCTCAACCAATTTTTACCTCAGCTAGCAATTCCTGTTCAATTAACTAATAGTAAGATTACCTTTATAGGTAGTCTACAATCGCTACTATCTTTGGGTAAAACTCCCAATTTTAATGACTTTCAACTAAATGCTGACACACAGTTTAAAATTGCTGATGGAACCATTACAGCTATTAGTAAATTAAACCAAGGACAAATAACTGTTAATGCGATAGCTACCCCTCTATTAGTTACTAATCTTTTACCTCAAGTATCTATCCCTATTAAAGTCAAAAAAACAGAAATTAATTTAATAGCTTATTTACCTGATTTACTAGCTTTTGATTTAAATACGGTGCAAGGTAATGCTCAGATAGAACTCGGAATTGCTGAAAAAGAAATTACCACATCAATCAAACTTATTAATAATCAATGGAAAACTAATATTATTATTGATCAACTAATTTTATCGACCTGGAAAAATAAATTATTTGCAAATAAAGAGATTGAACCAATTGATGCAGAAATAGACCTATCAGGAACTTTAGAATCGTTATTCTCGCCTAATTCCATAATTCCCATTCAAGCTAATAATTTTTTAGTAAAAATAGGAGAGCAAAACATAAAAGCTAATGGGAATATAACCTTGACTAATCTTCTCAACAATCCTGATATTGCTTCTGTTAATTTAAATATTGAGACCCAAGCTGATTTGAGAATTTTACCTATTGCAGAATTGTTGTCAAAGATTCCTATTAACAAACAACTTTTACCACAAGCTATTAATTTAGCAGGAAAAGGTAAATTTAAAGGTCATTTAGTTGGACAAAATATATTAACTTCTCCTCTATTTAATAGCAATTTTCAATTAAAAGGAAATTTAACTTTATCAAATCTTACATTTAATGAATTAAATTTTGAACCGATTTTAAAGGGAGAAATTGATTTAGTAACAGGACAAAATATTTCACTTGATTTGCGAGGAAAAAAAGATGTTATTACTGCTATTTTAACTTCCTGTTCACAACAAAAATGTTTGCTACCTTATATTCCATACTCTTTTGAAATAAGCCAAAAATATAGAAATTATTTTCCAATCACTGTTAAAGGAAATCGTCAGGGTGATCGCCTAGTTGCTAATATTCAAAACTTTCCCTTAAAACAATTAAAATTATCCCCAATTAGTAATTATGGTTTAACCGACTATTTAGGAGGAAGAGTTAATCTTAATTTAGAAATTGATTCATTAACTTTAACAGGTAGAGGAAAACTAGATATTATCAATCCTAATTTAGGTGAAGTTTTTGGAGATAAATTGCAAATTAATTGGGTTTACCAGAATGACTATATCAGTTTTAAAAATACGACCTTAATTTTAGGAAAAAGTAACTATATTATTAGTGGTCAAGTAGCATTAAAAACAGGAAAAATTCAAGGAAATCTAAAAGTAGATAAAGGTTATATTCAAGAAATCTTAACCGCACTAAAAATTTCTAATTTTGACAGTCTCTCACGATTTTTAAAATTTAAAAAAGATTCTTCAACACATTTTAAACAAGTGATTCCTAAACCAGTTGGGGATGTAAATGCACTGCTTTCAGAGCAAGTCAATCAGTTGTGGGAAAATGATCAAAAAATTAGGGAAATTGCGATTGAAAGACAAGCTAGCAAATTACCACGAGAATTAGACATTAAAGGTAAATTTAATGGAGAAATATCCTTATCAGGAACTCTCAAAGCCCCAGAAATAACCTTTCAATTTGAAGGAGAAAGTTGGGAATGGACATCTCAACTACCAACCCCATCTATCATTAATCCTTTAGGTTTTGTCCTGGAAGATTCTCCAGTAATTCATCTCGAAAAGTTGGAAATTAAAGGAAAGATAGAAAATGGAATTGTTAACATAAATCCTATGATCAAGCTCAAGGAAAGTTTAATTAAAGCTAATCTTAACTTAACTTATGACAACAATAAGTTTGACTTGCAACCTTCAACTTTTAGTCTTAACAATCTAACTCTAGATACAATACGTAGCTTAATAACTATTCCTGGGGATCTTAATGGCAGTATTAATATGGCAGGCAACCTCACTGGAAGCTTAATAAAACCAGAAATTAACGGAATATTTGATTTAGAGAAAGTAGTCATTAATGCCCGATTACTTAGAAAAAGTTTCCAAGGTAATTTTGCCTATAAAAATGCACAATTAGAACTACAAATAGATAAGCCAGATTTTATTCGAGCTTATGCTCGCCTTCCCTTACCTATTGAGATAAATAATGATAATCGATTTAAAATAAATGTTCTACTAGAAACTGAGGCATTTTCTCTACTAGAAATTCTAACTCAAGAACAAGTAAGTTGGGTTGATGGAGAGGGTAAAATAGCTCTTGATATGAGTGGTAAAATCACTATTAACGATGAAGTAAAAGTTAGTTTCGATCCTAACAGTCGGTCAATTATAGATTTGAATTTAATTACAATTAAAAGTTACTTGTTGCCAAATACTTTAACTTTAAATGGTAAAGTAGCTATACAAAATGGCAGAATTAAAGTAAATAAATTAACAGGTAAAATTGGAGAAATAACTATTAACACTATGGGGGTACTCCCCCTATTTAATTCATCACTTAAGAACATTGACAGCACCATTCCTTTAAGCATTACTTTAACCCAAGATCAAGTAACCTTTAATAATTTATATCAAGGAATTGCTAATGCATTAATTCTTATCAAGGGAACAGTTTTTAGTCCTATAATTGAAGGAGAAATACAGTTAAATCAAGGTAAAATTATAGTTCCTGATTTTATTTCTAATATTTATGAGCAACCAGAATCACCAATTGTAAAAGAGTGGATAAGAAGGATTAGTCCCCTAGAAGAAGTTGTTATTCTTCCAAAATTTAATGACTTTAGAGTTTCAATTAAAGAAGTTGCAATTGAGCAAAAAACTATTAGCCCAAAATTTGTTTTTAACGTTAGTGGAAATTTAAGTTTAAGTGGTCAATTAGCTAGTTTTTCTCTACCAGGATTACTTGCTATAAAACCATCGGGAACAGTTTATATCAATAATGGGAAAGTGGATATTCCTGTAACTCGTGTTTTTATCTCTCGTCAATCTAATAATACTATTACTTTTTTGCCACAAAAAGGGTTGTTAAATCCCTATATTAATTTAGAATTTAAACTT
Source organism: cyanobacterium endosymbiont of Epithemia clementina EcSB (assembly GCF_029919255.1). GTDB lineage: Bacteria > Cyanobacteriota > Cyanobacteriia > Cyanobacteriales > Microcystaceae > Rippkaea. Next base: position 843,850 of record NZ_CP123991.1, read on the forward strand.
TATATATTGAATATTGCTTTAAGAGCAATTAATGCGAATGAAGTTGCTGATGATATTGTTCAAAGTGGTCGTTCCCAATCAGTGGAAATAACTCTAGGAATCAAAGGAGATGCTAACCAATTACTTCCTAATCTCGGCACTAAATTAGAAGAACTTTGTAAACTAAGGCCAGATAATTATCGTCCTATTCCCCAAACTTCAGCCATTGATCCTAATAAATTGAGACAATTAGCTAACTGTATTAAGGTCAATAATTTAGGTACTAATTCCGTTCGAGATTTGCTACAATCTCCTATTGTTTCTTTTTCTAGTAGTCCTCGTTTAAGTAGTAGTGAGTTACTAACACTTTTTGGGAAACAACTTCCTAATTTAGTCGAACAATTACAGCAACAAAATTCAGCCCAATTAGTAGAAGCAGGACTACCTCAAGTAGCAGTGGTCCTGTTTCCCTTTTTACAAGATTGGCTTTTTGAGCTTAATGAAGCAACTAATCAAGTAGGAAAAGAATGGGGGATAGAAAATTTGCGCTTATATCCCGTCTTAGAAAAAGTCTATGAACTTGAAGATGATTCAATAATTCGTTTTTCCTATGATTATTCATTTAATGAAGTAATCATCCGTTATGAGAATAAATTTTAATAAAACTTTCAACTCAGATCATGTATCTCGTCAAACATCAAACTGTTTCAGTCGGAAATAGGAAATAGACGATAGGGAATGGTTATAAAAATTTATGATTTCTTTACTACTAATTTAAAATGAGTTCCACGAGATCTAAAAACACGGTTGTTATTTTCAATATTTGAGTTAAAATCCGATTAGGTTGACAAACATTCAAAATAGTAACTATCAATAATCAAGACCATAACGATTGTTTAAGAACAGCAGAAGGCGAGGACGAGGCTAGTTTATATTTTGAGCCTAAATCATAGAAAAGGTTTTTAAATTAAATAGGAATAAGCAATAAGTAAAATTAAATAATTAACAAAAAAAATCTGAACACTTTGATTTTTCAAACGTTCAATCCGAGAAATATTTCAAGTTAAGTGTTAACTTTTTAAATAAAAGAAAGCTTACGAATTTAAATTTTATTAATCAATTTTACTAACTTTGTCTCTCTTTAAAATTTCGTTAAGCTCATATTTTATTTCTTATTTTTTTCTTACTGATATAATATTTCATTTTAATAAATCTTGGAAACTCTTCCCTTTTACAAGTTGGAGTTTCCAAAACTGAAACTAGGTGAGAAATGAATTATTTAGTTTCTGAAAATTCAGCATCAATCACATCATCGCCACCTTCAGAAGAACCGCTATAACCCTGACTGGAACCTGTCTGACCCCCAGGTGTTGTGCCCTCAGAAGGAGTTTGTCCACCAGCTTGTTGATAAACACTAGTACCAATACTATAGAGAAGTTGCTGTAAATCTGGCATGACGGTTTTGATGGTTTCTTCATCTTCTTTGTCGATAGCTTCTCTGAGTTGACTAATCAATCCTTCAGCCTTAGTTTTATCAGCTGCAGGGATTTTATCTCCTAATTCTTTGAGTTGCTTATCTGCTTGATAGACCAAAGAGTCAGCCTCATTTTTGCGGTCAATTTTTTCTCGACGTTCCTTATCAGCTGCAGCATTTGCTTCAGCTTCTTGTACCATACGATCAACTTCTGCATCAGGTAAGGTAGAAGCACCAGTAATACTAATAGACTGTTCTTTACCTGTTCCTTTATCTTTTGCGGTTACATTAAGAATACCGTCCGCATTAATATCAAAGGTAACTTCAATTTGAGGAATGCCACGGGGTGCAGGAGGAATACCATCAAGACGAAAAGTTCCTAAACTCTTGTTATCCCGCGACATTTCCCGTTCTCCTTGAAGAACGCTAATTTCCACGTTTGCTTGTCCATCTTGTGCGGTAGAAAATACCTCAGATTTTTTGGTAGGGATAGTAGTATTACGGGGAATAATTTTGGTCATGACACCACCAAGGGTTTCTACCCCAAGAGATAAAGGTGTTACGTCAAGGAGCAGGATATCTTTAACTTCTCCGGCTAGGACACCTCCTTGAATTGCTGCACCTACAGCAACTACTTCATCTGGGTTAACTCCTTGGTTGGGGTCTTTTCCTAAAATTTTTTTAACTAGTTCTTGCACGGCAGGAATGCGAGTAGAACCACCCACTAAGACGACTTCGTCAATATCACTATTGTTGACTTTGGCATCCTTCATAGAATTTTGCACAGGAATCCCACAACGATCAATTAAATCAGAACAGAGATCCTCAAATTTAGCTCGTGTTAAAGTTGTATCAAGGTGTTTGGGTCCCTCTTGAGTGGCTGTGATAAAAGGAAGGTTAATTTCGGACTGGGTAACGCCAGATAGTTCAATTTTTGCTTTCTCTGCGGCTTCTGTCAGACGTTGTAGAGCTTGCTTATCTTGTCTTAAGTCTACCCCTTCTTTTGCCTTGAATTCTGCAGCTAAGTAGTCCACAATTTTTTTGTCGAAATCGTCTCCTCCTAGATGAGTATCTCCAGAGGTGGCTAGTACTTCAAAAACACCATCCCCGACTTCTAGGATGGAAACGTCAAAAGTCCCTCCCCCTAAATCAAATACTAAGATAGTTTCGTTACTTTTTTTGTCTAACCCATAAGCCAAAGATGCTGCAGTAGGTTCGTTAATAATACGTTTAACTTCAATTCCAGCAATCTTCCCTGCGTCTTTGGTAGCTTGACGCTGAGAGTCGTTGAAGTATGCGGGAACGGTGATAACTGCTTCTGTAACTGTTTCTCCTAAATATTTACTCGCATCGTCCACTAATTTACGGAGAACTTGGGCAGAAATTTCTTCAGGGGCAAATTGTTTCCCTTGCGATGGACAGTCTAATTTAACGTTACCATTGCTGTCTTTGTCAACTTTATAGGAGACTTCCGTGGTTTCAATGTTGACTTCGCTGTGTTTACGTCCGATGAAGCGTTTAACGGAATAAAATGTATTTTCAGGGTTCATCACCGCTTGACGCTTAGCAATTTGTCCTACTAAGCGATCACCATTTTTAGCATAAGCTACGACTGAGGGGGTGGTACGAAATCCTTCAGCATTGGCAATGACAGTAGGTTTTCCTCCTTCCATAACCGCCACGCACGAGTTGGTAGTTCCTAAGTCAATTCCAACAACTTTTCCCATATTAAGTACAACTCCAAGATAATTATAAGAATGAACTGATACTGAACTTGAATAAAAACCATATAATATTTCAGGGATTATATTAAGTAAGTTCAGTCACCCATATCTATAGTGACGGTAGTGGGTCAGTCTTCGGTAGTGTAGTTTTCCGAACCTAAGATGACGGGTGGAAAAACAGGCAAGAAATAAAAGACAAGAGTAAAAGGTCAAAAGTTCAAGCTAACTTAGTATGAAAAACATTTAATTCACGCAACTTATTTCCATATTTCTATAATAAATGACAAAAGAATGTAGTACAAAATAATTTGTCTGAATACATTCAGATAAAAATAGATAGTCATATTGACTGATGCAGAATTAACTAGTGAAATGAAGAATCAAAAAACTTCAGATTCAAAAACAGATAAAATTTTAAAATATATCAGCTCTCTTTTATTAAGAGGCTTAAGTTCGCTATTAATAACCGTTCTTTTTTTTAGTTGAAATATGCATTTATATTGTTTATATACTTGATCATACTACATTTTTGAGCCATAAGAAATAGCTTTTAATATACTTTATTTATATTTTTTTATTTGTTGATCGTTCTTAATTTTAAGAAAAATATATTTACCTTTATACGAAGTATAGTTACAGTTTAATACTAAAAAGTCACAGAATATTTTACCAATGTAACAAGTTATTTTTTGATTTAATTAAATGTTTAACAGTCTCCATGAACTTATTGATCATCTACTAACGTCTATAATCTCTCTCTTGACTCTAATTATAGAGAGTAAGCCAAGAAATATTCTCTAGTAACTTCTGGAGAAAAATTATCTTTTTTTAGATGTCATACGCCACTATCGTATATACAATAAGATTTTTTTATACGTTCCTATATTTTTAGATCAATGTTAATCAACTAAATTCAGCCATTTTGTATTTACTTTTAGAATTTTATTCCATAAGGTTTTTCCAGTTGGTAATTTAATAAATCAATGGATACATGACTATATATACTCCCAGCCTACCATAGCAATTGGTCTTTTAAAAATGAGACTAGAAGTTTTTATTCTAGTTAATTTTAATCGTACTCTAGGTTCATCAAAACATTTAACTATTTTTAGTGTTAAGAAAACTTTTTTTAGTTTCAATATTTTTTAAAAAATTTTTTTATTTTATTTAAAAATTTTTCTTTTATTCTGTCTATATTCATCTATTGTATAATTTTAATTATAATTAGTAGTTTAATTGTTAAAGTGATTTATCAGTTGATAAAAGTGCTTATTTCCCTCTTCACTTCAAATTATTTTCGATATATTTTAGTTTTTTTACTCTATATATTTTGTCATATTTTTTTAGATTTTTAGTTAATTTTTTCCAGGGAGCATATTTTTTTATAATTTATTTTCAGGATATTTTTAATAGTAAATATTATCTTCTTGATTTTAGATTATTTTGAGCTATAGAATTAAAAATTTTATAGCTCAAAATAACAGTATCTTGTCAACCAATTATTTTTATTTATTACTAAATAGATTACTTAATCGATAGTTTGATTGAATTTCATGTATTTTACTTCCGTTAATTTTACAAAAATTATTTAACTTTTAAAGATTAATTTTAAATATGGTTAAATTTAGATCAGAAAAATAGGAGTATAAAGTACTATTATTGTTTCAATAGATTCCATAAAATTATCCATTATTACACGAGCTTTTAGCGACAGTTATGGTATTGTAACTTTTATTGCATCGGAAAGAAACACTTCTTTATTTATCCATTCTTCACAAGTAAAATAAGCCAAAATTCGAGGTAAAAAACGCTTCAATTAACGTAATATTTTTCCTGAGTCCGTTTCCCTTTAGTTGCTATGACATGGTGACTAGTCATAGCTAGACTAACCCAAATTTTGTCAATGAAACTAGATATGAAAATTGAAGTTTTCAAAGTATCTTATTACTATTTTCTTCTCAAAGCTTTAAATTTATTTATATAAATAATTGTAGGCTTATCTTTTAAATAAAGTTATTTTTAAACTAGATTAAGCATGATTAAAATATCAACTTCAACATCTGTTTCTCTGTGTAAAGTGAGTACTAGATTCTTGTAGAGACATATCGTTATCTTGTTCTTTAATTGTTCTATGATATCGAGTTTCTATGCCTGGATTAAAGGAGGAGTTTCTTGTCCATAAGGAAATGTTTTTATACTTTTTATTGATTTAATAATACCAATATCCAAAAAACCATAAATAATTTAAAAAGAATCTACTACTAGTTGAGTTGATTAATTCGTATTATTGTTAGTTTCTATAATTTTTTTAGTAGTAAATATAAAGTATAGTTATATTTTTTTGTTTCTTCACTCTAATGTTTCTAAATAAAAACCACTATCAGTTTAAATGTCTCCTCACAAATGGCTTATCCTAACTAAAGGCAATGATTAACGCTCAACAGGTGAGATCACCTCAGGTTGATGGAACTTTTGGGTAGAAGTCATTGATCTAGGTTATCCTTCGATCAAAAGTTTACCCTGGAAATCTCTGAGCCTTTCTGCTCAAAATCAGGATATTTATCAAAGGAAACAAATTTTGATTATCGACTCATCTCAACCTGAGAATCTATCCGGTGCTTAGAGTATTCCGAGCAATTGACAACTAAAATTATGGTACTGGTACTTTTTTTTAAATACAGGGAAATTTAGGGAACTCTCTAGATACATCCCTATCGCTGGCCTTGTGCTTGGAATTCTTCCAGGCGTGAGTAACTATCGTTTTCAAGAGATTTGTTAGCTATAGGTTTTTGTTAGGTCTTCCTAAGACAAAGATGAAACTTTAACTCATGGTAACTTTTAGGGTCATTTTGATGATTATGTGTTAAAAATGACTAAAAGAACCCCCTTACCTGTCCACTTTAATCCGTGACTATTCTCAATACCTTTAGATCTCTTGACCAAGATAAACGACGTAACTTTTCACTGTTATTTAGTACTAATCTACTGTTTTGGACGAGTTTAACCAGTCTTCTTCCTACCCTACCTATTTATATTGAAGATATTGGCGGGACAACTACTCAAATTGGGTTAGTCATGGGAAGTTTTGCTATTGGGTTAATTGGTTCTCGCACTGGGTTAGGATACTTAGCTGATGGATATAGTCGTAAATCAGTAGTTCGCATTGGTATGTTAGTCGCCACACTTGCTCCTATCGGCTATCTTTTAGTTGAGTCTGTTTGGCCATTGATGGCTATTCGCACCTTTCACGGCGTTAGTTTAGCAGCTTTTACCACCGGTTATAGTACGTTAGTAATAGATTTATCTCCTATTAAACAGCGAGGACAACTCATAGGTTATATGAATTTGGGAGCTCCAATTGGTATGGCAATTGGCCCAGCTATGGGGACTTTTTTAAAGGAATCTCAGGGATATCAATCGTTCTTTTTAACAACTGCTGGCATCGGGTTTTGGGGTTATCTACTCGTTTCTCAGATTCGGGAGAAACCCCGTCATTGTGACATAAACGTAGACTCAACGATATCTTATGTACCTCCTCGAAATTTTAAGCAATTGTTAAGTAGTCCCTCGATTTTGGTTCCAGCTCTTATTCTATTATTAATTGGATTAGTATTTGGGACGTTATTGGCATTTTTACCGCTATTTTTACGGGAAACTGCCTTGGGATTAAGTGCAGGCTTGTTTTACACTACCGTTGCTATTGCGAGTTTCATTATGCGGCTTGTTTCAGGACAAGCGTCTGATCGCTATGGTAGAGGACTATTTATTACTGTTAGTCTTGTCTGTTACGTTATTTCTATGGGTTTATTAACCCAAGCTCACAGTGCCAGGGACTTACTCCTAGGAGCTATTTTTGAAGGAATGGGGGGGGGAATGCTAATTCCAATGATGATTTCACTTATTTCTGATCGATCTTCTCCTTCTGAACGGGGTCGAGTTTATTCGGTATGTATGGGAGGATTTGACTTGGGACTAGCCATAGCTGGTCCAATTTTAGGAATTTTGGGACAAATGATAAGTTATCGTTTCATGTTTGCTTTATCTGGTAGTTTAGCCAGCATCGCCATAATATTATTTATGAGTCAGTCTAATAAAAGTTTTAAACATTCCCTACGTTTTGCTCTGGGACAGGAAAAGGATTTATATTCCCAGTAAAAGAATTAGGCTGAGTAATCAACCTCATCAATTTTTTTCTAGGGATCAATTCTCAAATGTCTAGGTTTGGGATTGGTTTTTCCTCTGCACACTGATGTAATTAAATGTTAATTTACGGTATATTTAATCTATTTAACTTAATTCAATCTCTTTATCTGAATGCATATTGCTTGGCTAGGGAAAAAATCCCCTTTCTGCGGAAATGTTACCTATGGTCGGGAAGTGACTAATGCACTTCTAGATCGAGGATATAACGTTAGTTTTCTTCATTTTGCTCAAGAAGAGGTCCGTTCGTCTAATTGGCCTGATTGTCCAGAAGTTTTTCTTCCCTTTCTATATAAATCCCAGATTTATACGATTCCAACACCAAGATCAAACAGAATTTTGATGCAGTCTTTGGAAGATATAAAACCTGATTTGGTTCATGCTTCTCTAACCCTTTCCCCTTTAGATTTTCGACTTCCTGAAATTTGTCAAGCTCTCAATTTGCCTCTGATAGCAACCTTCCATCCTGCCTTTGATAGTAAACTTCGTAATCTTAAATCAAGTACTCAATTTTTGACTTATCAATTTTATGCACCATTTTTAGCTCACTATGATAAAGTAATCGTTTTTTCTCAGTTACAACGAGATTTGCTAATTAAACTAGGAGTTCCTACTGAAAAATTAGAGGTAATTCCTAATGGAGTACATACAGACAAGTATTCTCCTGGTGTTTCTCATCTTAAACCTAAGTTTTTTGCTAAACGTCTTTTCGTTTATGTAGGACGCATCGCTACCGAAAAAAATGTCGAAGCTTTGCTCAAGGCTTGGAAACATACTAAAATGGGATCGAAGAGCAAACTGCTCATAGTGGGAGATGGTCCTCTAAAAGCCTCGTTAGAGCCGTTCTACGGAACTGAATGTGGTATCCATTGGTTGGGGTTTGTAGCTGATGAACAACAACGCATCGACATCCTACGGGGAGCTGATGTGTTTATCCTTCCCTCGTTAGTGGAAGGGTTGTCTCTGTCCCTTCTTGAAGCCATGTCCTGTGGGTTAGCTTGTGTAGCGACGGATGCGGGAGCCGATGGGGAAGTCTTGGCTGACGGAGCGGGAATTGTGCTTAATACACAGGGTGTGACCACTCAATTAAAAACTTTGCTCCCTTTATTTCAAGATCACCCCGATATAACTCAACTTTTAGGACAAAAAGCACGACAACGAGTTTTAGAAAAATATAATCTCAGTGATAACATCATCCACTTAGAACGAGTATATAGTCAGGTGCTACAACAGTCCAGTTTTACTATTCTGGGTTCTTTATTTTAAACTTCGAATCAAAGAGTAACTGTAGTCTTAAATTGTGACCTTTGTTTTCAATGAACTACTCCGTACCAAGATTATAGTAAACTATTTTGAGTCAAAAACCCTCATTTTTCTATTTTCAGGAAAGCGATGGGTGATTACCTCGAGTGTACTGGTATTCAGAGCCGTGGGGACCACACAAAATTTAACCCCTTAAATCAAGTCAAACCCAGTCATTAGAATCAGTTGTCTCTCAACAGTTGTGCCGTCTCAGATATAGTCAGTAGGAAGATCGAAGTGGACTAGCAAGCGGTGGGTCTAGCCCAAGTAAATTTAGCCATTATCAAAATAGATGGAAAATTAAAAAAATTTAAGTGCCAAAAGCTGCTATTGAATGCTTAGAAGCTAGATCAGTCGGGAAATGTCCACTAATTCAGACTACTTTTGCACGTCTCAAAAGGAAATTGATTGGGGAAAAACAGCAATAAACCATCGTTATTAAACGCTTAGAAGCTGAATAAAAATATGTAAGATAGGAGGAAGCTGTGAAATCTCAGCTATCAATGGGGTGGTTTTTGACTTGGAGTTAGATAAGCGTCAGTTATCTTTAGATAAAGTTAGAGAGATCTAAAGAAAAATTCAAGAAAAACCAAACAAAACTATTAATATAGTTACCGAACAAATCCAAGAAAAAAAGCCCCATTGACTAAAAAAATAATGGTTTAACTCGAGCGATAAAATAGACAAAAGCCACCTTAAATCGTGTTGCTAAAGTTCGTGTTGTTGATGTCTAAAAAGTCCAAATAGAAGTCAGTAAAGCCGTAGCTTAACTAAAAGAAGCTCAAGTTAATTTAGACTTAGAGGATATTAAACATCTTAAGGATAGTAAAGTTCTAAAAATTCATCCTTATCTAGGAAAAAATGTTAATGATACTAATGAAAATGTGAAATTAGGATAGACTAATAAAATTAGTGATAATTGCTAAAGTGTATGAAGGTGATATTCATCAGGTCAAGATTAATAAACCAGATAAAATGAAAAGTGAGAACAACACCGTTCCTGGAGAACTTCAAGAAACGGTACAAAAAATTCGCTTACAGATTAATCATAAATATTTATAAAAAACTGAGCTTGCGGCTGATATAGACGTCAGAGTAATTAAATTTAAAATTGTCTTTAATACTAAATTGAGTCAGCAAATTTATAAATCAACTTAAGTGAAGTTTATCGTCAATTTTATATAAAAAATATTAATTAAAACTGTAAAAATTACTTTTATAAATATTTAACTGATGTCTTGATAATTGGACAACTAGAGACTTTAACTAAATTCGTTAAGTTCCTTTAAGGTAGACTTTGGTAACTTTATAAAAAATAAGATTTTAATAATGTCGAATATATCACTTATCTTTTTATTTAAAAAATATTAATTTTGATAGCTGGGTTAAATTTTGATCAAAATATAATTAACCTGGAACTAGGGAAAATATTTCGATTATTAAACTGTGGGATGCTTTTTTATTTGATAATTTCTTTTCTTTATAATCTTGTCTTTTTGTTGAATTATTTAATTAATAGAAATTATTAAGAATAGAAGTTCTTACTCACTCAAATAAAGCTTTAAAAACATTGTATATATAAAATATATTCGGTATAAATGAAACCTCAGTTATTAATTTATATTAATTAATAACAGCTTTTGCTAAAGTGGAAAAGGGAGTAAATTCATATTTATTTTTTAAAGTCAAACCCCCATGTTTATATTTAAAACATCTAAGTTATTTTAGTAATTTATCTTTTTTTAAAAAAATACTAAAAGTAAATATGTATTTTTACACACACTTTTAGTTAAGTTAAAATGACTACAATCAGTTTTTTCTCTGGAAAAGATAATAAAACTTGCAATAGATACGCTTATTGTTTGCTGACTTTTGTATACAGATATGTTCCATTATTTAGCAGAACATACAACATTAAAAATCATAAAATATACATAGTTTTACTTATTAATAAAAGTTTCTCAAAAGGCAATTCTTTTAAGTTATGTTATATTTATCCTGAATTTTGATAAATCAAAATTACTTGAACAAAATCCAGCTAAAGTAATTGGATTATAAATTATAATATTTATAGCAATTGATATGTTATATTCCTGCTATATCAACTGGTTAAAGGTTATAAACTAGTCAATACAGCAGATGCCTTTTTTTTAAAAAAATAATTATAAAAAAAAATATATCAGCATTATTATAAATATTGATTGTATTTAGTAATTAAAATTTTTACAAACGTATTCTATTTAATAGAGATTGAATTTCAAAAGGAGGATAAGCTGTAATTATTACTTGTAATTCAGAGTTTATAAAAAACAACTTTATCAACCCTGATGATAGGATTGTAATCACCATAAACAGGTAGTTAAAACGTTTGAGGATATAAATTAGTAGTAAATCTAAACAGGTACTAGTTAAAATTAATCGTAACATTGGTAACATCTTCCAAGCAAAACAATTTATTATGTTTATTGACTTTCACACCTACTTTAGTCAGTGATGCTAAAAATAGTTTTGGTCGATAAATTTACTATTTAATTTGAAAGTCAATCTGGCTATAAATATAGTTAGTTTAATGTGAAAATTAGCTTAAGAATAGGACTGTATTATTTTAATTGTTACTCACGATAATCGTATGCTAGATCTAGCTGGTCGTATGACTAAACTAGAATATGGATATCTAGTAACCTAGGCTGTTTAATTTCAACTGTGCTTCAGTCTGTAACTTGGTAGAGTTGGCAAGAGCACAATAGGATCTAAAAATCATCAAGAAAAAACAAAATTTTATATCTACCCTATAAAGTTATAGGATATCTCGTTTTAAATATTTTTGTAAAACATCAGGAATTTTAACAGTTCCATCAGGATTTTGATAATTCTCTAAAATAGCAGCCATAGTGCGACCAATTGCCAACCCTGAACCATTTAAAGTATGGACGTATTGAGTGCCTTTTTTGCCTTTTTCTCTAAAGCGAATATTAGCCCGTCTTCCCTGAAAATCTCCACAATTAGAACAACTTGAAATCTCTCGATAGGTTCCTGATGATGGCAACCAAACCTCCAAATCGTAACATTTATTCGCCCCAAACCCTAAATCACCCGTACACAATTCCAAAACTCGATAGGGCAATTTTAACGCCTTTAAAATGGCTTCAGCGTTGTTCACTAAGCTTTGGTGTTCCGCCTCGGACGTTTGAGGATGAACAATCTTCACCAACTCCACTTTATGAAACTGATGAAGACGAATTAGTCCACGGGTATCTTTTCCATAACTCCCTGCTTCCCGTCGAAAACAAGGGGTATAGGCACAATGTTTAATGGGAAGTTGTTCCGCTTCCAATATTTCCTCTCGATACAAGTTAGTTAAAGGTACTTCTGCTGTGGGGGCTAACCAGAGGTCATCTTCGCTACATTTGAAGCTTTCTTCTGCAAATTTGGGTAATTGTCCAGTTCCTTCCAAAGAAGTGCTATTGACTAAGACAGGGGGCACCACTTCAAGATAACCAACCTCCACCTGGCGATCAAGCATAAAATTAATTAGAGTACGTTCTAGAGCCGCTCCTGCTCCTATTAGGGCAATAAAGCGACTTTGGGCTATTTTCACCGCTCTTTCTACTTCTAAAATCCCTAATCTTTCGGCTACTTCCCAGTGGGGTATAACTTCAATTTTCGGTAAATATTCGTCTCCCCAGCGACGGACTTCCACATTTTCTGTTTCATTTTTACCTAGGGGAGTTGAGTCACTCGGAAGGTTAGGAAGTTGAAGTAATAAAGCTTCTATTTCAGCTTTTAATTTTTTTTCTCGGGGTTCTAATGCGCTTAGTTGTTTTTTTAGGTCATTTCCTTCAGTTTTAAGTACTTTAATTTCTTCCCCTTTGGGGTTACTACCACTTTTAATTTTCTGTCCAATCAGTTTCCCAATTTCGTTACCACGAGCCTGTAATTGAGTTCGAGTGACTTCTAATTCCCGTGAAGCACGATCACGGTCTAAAATAGAACTTAAATCATATTCACTGGAAGTACTGCGACGATTAAGACGTTCTTGAATATATTCTGGATTTTCTCGAATCTGTTTTAGATCTAACACCGAAGACTCAACCCCTTAACTAAAATTTTTCCTCTGTTAGGATAGCTGATTTTGGGCAATGTATTAAAATGGTCTTTATTTATTTTTAGACTCTAGGTTAGAAAACTAAAATAATTTTCTTGAAAGAACATAGATAATCGAATACTTGTCTACCTCATCAAACTACTCCTTAATTAGGAGTCATAAAATTGACAAGTATTCGATTATTTCAATTCAGTGTAAATATATTGTCAGTACTACTAAAATTTTAAGAAAAATAAAAATCTCGAATAACTGCCATGTGCGGATTTTAGACATCCTACTATTTCCCGATTTAACTGGACTTATATCTTCGAGAAGATTATAGATACAACTATCAAATAGGAGTTTGTTTAGTTTTTTTTAAAAAAATTCTTTTTCGATAAAATAATAAACAGATTATCCAATAGTTTTCTGCAGATTATCTTAGTAGTTTTATTTTAAATGAGAAGAATATCAGGTTTTAGTCCTCGAAAAGTGTAAATATTTTTACCCTAAACATAGAAATGTTAGCAGTCATGATTTGAATTAGTTAGATAAGAACTTAATAAATTGAAAACATAAAAAAAATAATAGTTTAAATACAACTAAATATTAGATCACATTATATGATTGTATTTTTTTGCAAAAGCTTAATATTACTTTTTATTTTTTAAAACAGAGTTGACTACCTACCATTAAGTATTTGATGTCTTTAATGAAGTTTTCTGTTTATATTAGATTATTTTCTAATATAAATAGAAAACCTTAAGTATCAGTATCAATCAGGAGGTTAATTATCACATTGATTATTGAACAAGTGTTTGTTTCTCTACTGACTGGGCTTTCTTAATTTGAGATAAATTTTAGTATAAAATATCTTCAAGAAACCTACTTAGTTAATTCTCTGATAACTACTGTTTTTATCTTTTGGCTTAATTATTATTTTTGAATCTTATTTTCAGATAAGAACTTGACAGTGATTATAATAGTTTGGGTGTGATTGGAAACTATCAAATATAGTACAAATCTTCTAGTTCCTAGTTGGGCTAGTTTAGTTATTCATTAGTCTAATAAGTTTAGAAAACATTAGATACTCTTTGCTAGCGCCGTTGATCCTATTTATAGGAGTGATTGAATGATTGTTTTATTTTTAAGTTTCTCTGGTTAGCTCAAAATCGCTCAATATTCTTGAGTTACGTTAAACACTAGAGGTGCCTTGTCAAAAATTTTAAAACAAGAATTTCTTTATTTTTATAAATCTACTGACCATCGTAATGGTAAAAAATAATATTTATCGGGTATCTTGTATCAAGATCTTATTAAAATTAGTTTTGCTTGATTGTTCTTGTTTATGAAATCACCAATTCTCCCTATCTATCCCGTACTTTGGAATAATGGCAAGGTGTTGCTCATTGATCAAACGATATTGCCTGATAAATATGCCTTGGTAGAAATTACCTGTTATGAACACATGGCTAAAGCCATTAAAACTATGATTGTCAGGGGTGCACCAGCTATTGGAATTGCGGCAGCCTATGGCATGTATTTAGGGGCCAGGGAGATTCAAACGAAAAAAATGAATGAGTTTTTAATACATCTTGAATCTGTAGCACAAAAACTACGAGAGACTCGCCCTACAGCCGTTAATCTTTTTTGGGCAATTTCCCGGATGCTGAGCACAGCGTATGAAAGTGTAGGAACAGTCGAAGAGATTAAAAAAATTCTGTTGAAAACAGCTCAAACCATTCAAACAGAAGATTTACAAACCTGTCATAAAATTGGTCAGTATGGCTTAGAAGCGTTGCCTAATAGTCCTCAACAATTAACTCTCCTTACCCATTGTAATGCAGGTGCATTGGCAACGGCTGGGTATGGTACAGCCTTAGGAGTAATTCGTTCGGCCTGGACTAAAGGAAGATTAAAAAGGGTCTATGCCGATGAAACTCGGCCTCGTCTTCAAGGAGCTAAATTAACCGCCTGGGAATGTGTACAAGAAGGTATTCCAGTTACTGTCATTAGTGACAACATGGCCGCCCACTGTATGAAACTTGAAAAAATTGATGCGGTGGTAGTGGGGGCTGATAGAATTGCCGCTAATGGGGATACTGCTAATAAAATTGGGACATATTCCCTAGCAGTTGTAGCAAAAATGCACAATGTTCCTTTTTTCGTTGCAGCCCCTTTATCTACCATTGATTTTAACTTAGAGAACGGAGATCAAATTCCTATTGAAGAACGTCATCCATCTGAAATTTACCAGGTAGGAGAGACTCAACTTTGTCCTAATGGTGTTGATTATTATAATCCAGCTTTTGACATCATGCCAGCCAGTTTAATTGATGCTTTTTTGACGGAAAAAGGGGTTATTAAACCAAATGAACTTTTGAGGCTCAAAAAAGTTTAATTTACACCACTGAGTACGCTTATAGTAATAGTTGTCCAATTGCTCAGACATTTTCACCAAAGTGTTTGGTTAACTGTTACAGTCATAGTTATTTTAAACTAATTTAACAATCCAATTTAGATGTGAGCTAAAAATATGAAACAATAAGAAAGATCTAATTTTATTCTGAATAACCGATCACCATAACGAATTTCTATGTCCACTGTAACTAATACTAATACGACTCATACCTCTCAAGAGTTAAGTGAAGATAAACAAGAATTAATGGAAAATTCTTCCATTAAAACAACTTTCACCGTTCAAGAAATCCAAGAATTACTTCCCCATCGCTATCCTTTTGCCTTGGTTGATCGTATTATTGATTATGTCCCTGAAAAAAAAGCTGTCGGGATTAAAAATGTGACCATTAATGAGCAGTTTTTTATGGGGCATATTCCTGCTCGTCCCATTATGCCAGGGGTATTAATTATCGAATCGATGGCTCAAGTTGGAGGGGTTATTTTAATTTTACTTCCTGAGATGAAAGGCCAGTTTTTTGCTTTTGCAGGAATTGATAAAGTACGTTTTCGCCTTCCTGTAGTTCCAGGAGATCAGTTAGTTATGACGGTAGAATTGTTAACGTTTAAACGGAATCGCATTGCTAAAATGAAAGGGCAAGGTGTAGTTGATAAACAAGTAGTTGTAGAGGCAGAAATGTTATTTTCTAGAATTGATTAATACCTTAAATTTTATAGTAGGAATTTGGCAGTTTTAAGATAGATTTTAATTTAATTAATATCCATAATTATTATTATAAGTTATGAAAATGTTAAAGCAGTATCTAAAAATAAGAGAAATAAATAAAAAAGGTAACGTTGTCCTTGTTGCTGCTGCCAGGAAACTAAATATAGTTAAACGAAGACTAATGGTCATCTCAGTTAAGACAATATTTAAGATTCCTCCAGTCATCAAATTATTCGTTAGATCACTAAATCAGGTTTTCTATAGTTCAATGTATCGGTACTCAATCTCCCAATAACAACTGTTGAAAATTACGTCTCAATATGTCTCCCTGCATCAATCAATAATGGAGTAGAAAATGCTAAAGTTACAACAGAATTTAACCAACCTTATGGCGACTTATCCTGAATACAGTAGACAAATTTGTGACTAAGAAATTAATAGACAAAAAGTACACTTTTTAACCGCTACCCATAAATTATTTTCAAAGTAATCATAATCTTTTAATTCTACAGCTGCTATTTGACATATATCTTATTTCACTTCTTCTAATAAATAGATACTATTGATAATAGTATTTATTTCTTGGGAATTTTTTGCCTAATCTACAATGGATAAAGCTGATAAGTTATAACGTTAAATTAATCAAGCAAATTCTTCTTAAATGGTGTCGATACAAGAATAAACTATATCTTTTTTCAGAATTTATTGTGAAGTTTGCTCAGGATAAGCTAGGATCAAGTATCTTAAGGATGTAATTCTTAGTACTTGGTATAATTTATCTGTTTTCTCAAAAAAATAACTGACCTAAGACACTTTAACTAATTGATATATTCCTCCTGTACTTCCTCTGCCGTTAATTTCTAAGTACGTTGGGTATACTTGTAAATCATAAGGGGCCCTGCCGTAATGCTTAAGACAACTGAGTAACAATGAGGTAACTTTAGACTTTAAATTTATCAGGAATTAATTGTCTAATAAATTGCCACACAAGTCTAGAGGATAATTTATCAAATAATTGAATCTGATCATCAGGGAACATACTGTATATAAGTCAAAATACGACGAGGTCGTAAAATAGTAATCGTCAATAGTCCTTGCGCCCTGTTGTTGTCTAACAACAGGGCGCAAGGACTATTTAGTTTTGAAACCTAAATCGAGAGAAGGTTGTTCAGGCAAATGCGTATAAGCTATCAGTCGAGTAAAAAGGCTAACAAAATAGTTAAAATATTTAAACATCTTTAACATTAAATCTAAGAGATATTTTCAAGTTAGCCGTTAACTGTTTTGATAACAGAAGACTGATGAATAAAATACAATTTTATTCGTCAGTCTTCTTAACTTTTTGTTCATTTTATCTTGATTAAAAGTAATAAATTCAAGTTTTTTTAGAAAAATATTCTTAATAGTTAATAAACAATATTTTTAAAAAATTTAATCATTTATCAATTAAGTTTTACCCTAGTCAAATAACACGTTTACTGTTATTTATGTTAACTGAAGTTAACTTAAAAGTTAATAATTTACCAAGATCGTTTATATAAACTACGTTTATATACTTAATGCTATCCTATAGAATTTGTATCTCATACAACTAAGTCTTTAAAAATATGGTGTGTTCTAGTATAAAATTCATGAAAGACTTCTATTTTAGTAAAATTAATAAAACTAATTTCTGTAATTTTTTTTGACGAGAAAGAAAAACTATTAAATGAGACATTAAATGAGACACTAAATAAATTTTAAATACTAGTAAAACAGAAAAAGACTATTATTCAATAATAATAATAAATTTATTTTACATAAACAAATAAGCTAAACTCTTTTTGAGTTTAGCTTATTTAGAGAACTTGTTATTTTTTACATTTAAAGTTTATTTGTTTAGCATTTCACTAGTTAATTCTACATCACAAGTTTAGTAGAAATTTAATAAAAAGATGGTGAACTTCATAGTTTTTTTTGTTTCAGTAACAATCCAAGTTTACGACAGACGATATCTTTATCTTAAAGATATATTTAAAATTACTTTTTGATTATTTAAAAACTCTATTTGATAGATTTATTATTAATATTTAATTCTGTTTATCAGAGATAAAAGCTTAAATACCCAAAAACAGTCGAGCCAAATTGATATAAATAAAAATTCCTAAAATATCAACAATAGTAGTAATAAAAGGAGCAGACATCAAGGCAGGATCTAAACCAAAAGATTTAAAAATATAGGGAAATGCTGCCCCAGTTGTTGCCGCAATTATACTAATTACTAGTAAACTTATTCCTACCGTTAAGCCCACTTCTTGATGTCCCAAAAATAAGAAAATACCAATAATAACTAATGATCCTAAAATAATTCCCAATAATCCACCACTAACTAATTCACGAATAATAACACTAACAGGTTTTTTATCCCTTAAAGCTTCTGTACTCAATCCCCGAATAACAACAGTCGAAGATTGTGCTCCTACATTTCCTCCTGCGCCAATTAGTAAAGGTGTAAAAAAAGCTAGGGCAACAGCTTCATCTAATACCGCTTCATACTGACTCAGAATAATTACTGTTACTGAGTTGGTTATTAACAATAATAACAGCCAAGGAATCCTTTTTTTTACCACTTCAAACAGACCGACTTGGAAGTAGTTATCTCCTTGAGATTCTACCGCTACCATTTTATAAAAATCCTCTGTAACTTCTTCTTGAATTATATCAATAACATCATCAACAGTAATAACTCCTAAAAGATTTTCATCTTTATCCACAATGGGTAAAGCTAATAAATCATAACGTTGAATAAGTCTAGCAACTTCTTCTTGATCAGTATTAGTATAAGTATAAATTACATCCTGTGTCATAATTTCCCCCAAAGTTTGATCCGGTTCAGCAATAATTAAATCTTTAAGGGATAAAATACCAATGAGACGTTTATTAATATCCGTCACATAAATATAATAATTAACTTCTGATTTATGAGCTAATGTTCTTAGTTTTTCTTGTGCTTTGGTTGCAGTTAAATGTTCTTTAAGGGCAATATATTCAGGGGTCATAAGTCGCCCTGCATTGTCGCTTTGGTAGCCTAATAGAAGAGCAGTGACCTCTCGTTCTTTTGGAGCAATTTGGGCAATTAACCTTCGAACTAATTTAGGGGGTAATTCATCAAATAATTTAGCCCGATCATCCGGGGACATATCATTAACAATAGCGATGGCTTCTTGATCATGAAATTCTTTAATTAATGATTGTTGTACTATCGGATCAAGATATTCATAAACATCTATTGCTTCTGATTTTGTCAGAAGACGAAAAGCTATTATCTGTAAGGTTTTTGGCAAGTCTTCAATTGCTTCAGCAATATCCACAGGTTGAACAGGAACAAGCAAAGTTTTAACCCCTTCATAGTTTTTCTGCTCCAGTAAAAGTTGAAGTTGGATACGAACTAATTCTCTAAGTTTATTAGGAGAACCAATAGGAGTGGTCGTATCAGCATTCATCATTATTAATACTCCTTTATCTATAGATTTAGACTATACTCAGTTTAAAGGCAAAACAGCTTATTTCTGAAAATTATTTAAGCTCTGATTATCAAGTTCGAGTATTTTGTTTCCATCCTTTTAAAAAAATCTTGATTTTTTCTTTTCACAATAAATTTTCGTGACTAATCTTTGTGATTAACTATTTGATTTTTGAGAATTTATTAACAAAACAATAAAACTCTCAGATAAAAATAGGAAAAATATTTTATATATTACGAATATCCTTGATTATGGTAATATAATAGGCTAAGGAAAAACTGATCATGTCATAGTAAGGTGTAGCATACAACCTTGATAAAAGTGGTTAGTCAGTCCGAACTTTTTAGCAGATTTAGTAATGAATTAAGCATGAAACATACCCTATCTGTTTTAGTTGAAGACGAAGCCGGGGTTTTGACTCGAATTGCAGGCTTATTTGCCCGTCGTGGCTTTAATATTGAAAGTTTAGCTGTCGGTCCTACTGAGACAGTGGGAGTCTCCCGTATAACTATGGTTGTCCCTGGAGATAATGACAGTATTGAGCAGTTGACTAAACAACTGTACAAGCTAATTAACGTTCTTAAAGTTAATGATATTACTCAGACTCCCTGTGTAGAACGGGAACTTATACTCGTCAAAGTTAATGTATCAGCTGCTAATCGTGCCGAAGTGATTGAACTAGCCCAGGTGTTTCGAGCTAGAATTGTCGATATTTCTGAAGAGACAGTTACCATAGAAGTAGTCGGTGACCCTGGTAAAATAGTGGCCATTATCCAAATGTTAAATAAATTTGGGCTTAAAGAAATAGCACGAACTGGAAAAATTGCCCTGGTACGAGAATCTGGTGTTAACACAGAATATCTAAAATCCCTCGAGGCAAAACTTCAAAGTTTTTCTTGATAAATTGATTGGAGTAGGTTTTCCAATTGTTCCTCCCGACAAAGTTCAATCAGCTCATAGAAAACCTCCAATAATTTTGCGCAACTATCCCCATGCATGGGACTTAACCCCCAAATATCGTTGATCCAATCTTGTGGATGAGTATCCTCAAAAATTAGGCGTTCTAGAAGTTGTTTTGCTTCGGTTTTGGAAATGGTCATTTTCGTTAAAAATCACTTAATTATTGTCATCATCATGGACCAAAAAGTAGAGAGTGCAAGCCTCAGTTTTTAACCATGGTAACAAGCTTAACAGGCAATTTATTGCAGCTCTACAAAATCCATACTAGTTTATTTTGACGCCAACAAAATCAGCACTAAATGATAGAAAGACTCAATTTATCTAAAATAAATACTTACAGTTAAATGCTTACAGTCAAAGAATATTCTAAATAGAGCCTTGGGTACAATGGGCTGAATTGGACTAACTCTTAGGTACGAACGTCAAGTACGAACGTTTGTAGAGACCGGTCTACTGCTATTGATGACTTGCCGAAATGATAGCAAAATAGGTCTTTGAAAAAAGAACTCCACGAATATAATTCGTGGGGAGTATTAATTCAACTCATATTGTTTTAGGTCTCTAAAAGAAATTATTTCTAATGCTCTAACATGGGTCGCTTCTAGGATAATTCGGGGAGCAACTCCGACTTCTAAGGCTTCTTGCCAGCGTGACGCACATAAACACCAGCGATCACCTGGTTTTAACCCAGGGAAATTGTACTGAGGAATAGGAGTGCTAAGATCATTACCCCGAGATTTAGTGAACCCAAGAAATGCCGAACTCATTTGGGCACAGACGACATGAACCCCATAGTCTTGGACCCCTGTACGACAATAGCCATCTCGATAATATCCCGTCATTGGGGAAGTGCAACATGCGATCAATTTAGTCCCCAGGACGTTTCTAGGTTCTGTCATTTTTATAATTTTATTCAGAGAACTACTTCTGATAACGATCATATCATATCAGTATTAGTATCAGAAAATATGGATTGAACTTAATTCAAACATGTTTCAATCAATTCATTATCAGTTATTAATAAATATATTTTTATTGGTAGAGATTAGAAAAACTATGAACTCTTCGTGCTGAAACTGAAAAATAAGTAACATCACTAGTTCATCAGCAAAAGATTCTTGTTTTATACGAATTTTATCTTTTACTATTTCTAATAGCAGTTTTTAAAAAGATGGTTAAATTCTCATTTTCTTTTGAGCTATTGAGTTTAATAGCGATTAAATTCAATAGCTCAATAAAAAGCAATCATAAAAAACTGAGCTCTTCTTAGAATATCTACTGTTGTGGAAGACATAGTCAGGCAACATTATGAGCTAAAATTATCGGATTTGGTGTGGTTAAATTTATACTACCATTGGTTATTTGATTGATGAATTTCTGCAATCGAAAACAAATTAATGTACCGATAACCATGAAAAAATCGTGAAATTGCTAAATTTTTGAAGAGATTGAGTTAGTTAGTCAAGTTAAAGCTCTTCTATTTTCATATTGAGTAGACTAATAATATAGGTTCTCCAAATTTTTAATAAATATTTCTAGATATTGTTGAACAATCAAACTACTATAAACTGGCTAATCTTGATTGACTTTATAAGTTGATTTTAGGTTTTTATGAGTGAATAGTTTTTAAAAATTTTTAATCATTACTTAATTTATAATTATGGTTACATCCAGGAAATTGCAAAGAAAGCGATTTAGAAAAAATACATTTACTCTAGAAAAATCTTTATATATTAGCAATTCTAATTTAGAAGAACATTTTGTTAATGGTTAGTCTTTCAAATGCTAAATTAAATGTAGAAGACTAGTATTATTTTACCAAATAAGATTGGATTGATTTTTTTGCCTATCACACAAATAAAGATAATTTAATTAAATTAAAAGAAATGAATATAGATACTCATTCTATAGAATATCTCCACTCTAATAGTAGACAAAATCTATTTTAAGAATAAAGAATAAAAAATAATTAATAATTTATATTATGATATCGTCTACCGCCTCTTAAATTTGTTAAATTGTAATGTTTAAGCTAAAAAAGCTTGTCTAGACTAGCCATAACACAATTTTAATAAACAAAAGCTAAAATCTTGTTTTGTAGGGTCTTCAAAATTGTGAAAATAAAGTTTTTGTAGTTATACAATACAGTAAAAATAATAATTTTGGACTTTACTAGCTGCCAATTTATCATCCCTAGTCTAGAAGGGGACTAAAAACTAATAACCATATATTAAGAGTCATTACAACTTAGAGAGAAAACTAATTTTAAATTTGTAGACATCTTGTCTTATTCTCTGTAGGGTACAGTAAAAGCAATTAGTCAGATCAATAATAGACTGAAAAATAATCAATTTTAAAAACAGAGTTAAACAAAATTTATTTAGCAGAAGCTGGTTAGTCAATAAAATTTAAAAACTTATATAAAACTTATTTTTTTACTGGTTACTTATAGTTCAAAATTCTGAAATAAATGCTCCTCTAGCCTAGAACTTATTATTAGTGATATAAAATTTAATTTCAAATTACTAATAATAAAAATTTTTAAACCCAGTATTTTTTGACTTATACAAAAAATACTGGGTAATTATTTCTATCAGTTTGATGTACGTCGCTAAAATAGAACCTAAGTTTTTTATGTCGTTTAAAAACTTATGACTGTATTCACTGATAACTTCTTACTTTTATAAGTTATCCATGAGCTCACCTAATTAAATTATTATATTACACATCACTAATTTAGAATATTTACTTTCTTTACAAACAAAAAAATGTTATTGTTAATAACTATTATTTATTATGATATTAATCATCATAAATAATAGCCAGTGTGTTGATAAAATGTTTACTACTGCCTTAAGCTTTACGTTATTCCTTGTTATAGACAGAATTAGATAATATATAAAAATAATTATACATAACGATAACTATTTTTTTAAAAATAGCTAAGAATAACCTCAATATATTCAAGTAATTAATACCAAAAATTAATAAGGTAAATTTTAAAAAATCTATTTTTTGATAGATTCTTTTGATAGATAAATACCTTTGAAATAATCTTAAACGAATTTGAGTAAATCTACAAGAGGTGTTAAAAAATAAAAGAAGTTAAGTTTTAATTAGGTTTAACTCTCAACTTAGATAACAAGACTTATTAGATAATAGACAACAGTAAATAGTTAACCAATAATTCAAAGTAGGATTTAATGGTCATTGCCTCATCAGCTGACAACTAATGTCAAGTTACAAAATATGGCAGATATTGTTAAATTAAAGAGTAGACATAATCAATCACTCATAGGAGACAAGTATTATGGCTTGGCGCGGGTCTATAGAGATTAAAGATCGCATTTTTGGAACTTTGGTTTATTGTTTCGCTATTTTCGATGCAATATTTTTTAGTACCTTTTTAGTTAACCAATTTCCTGTTTTTAGCTTTTTTTTACTACCAGGGTTTCCCATTGCAGTTGTTTACAGATTTTCCGTTCAATTGTTTGGGATGTTTGGTAGTTTTCTGGTTTTTATGATCCTCTTTTTGGGAATAGTTCGTAATGATAGGATCAGCCACTTTGTCCGCTACAACACTATGCAAACTATTCTGATTGGAATTCTACTATCGCTGATTCAACTAGTTATGCAATGGGTTCTTGTCCCTGCTTTGGGCAATAGTAGCCTACTCATAGAAACTCTGTATAACGTTGTGTTCCTAGGTTCCATTGCAGCTTCCTACTATTCAATGATTCAATCAGTTTTGGGGCGTTACGCTGAAATTCCTACGATTTCTGAGGCGGCATATTCTCAAGTTCGTTACTAGAGGTTTGAGGCACAAAAGCAGGCATTACAGGATTTTCCAAACTACCAATTCCTTCAATTTCAACCCTAATCTTATCTCCTACTTTAACTGGACCTACCCCTTCTGGTGTTCCTGTGAAAACTACGTCTCCTGGCATTAAAGTCATAATATGGGAGATATAAGAAACTACAGCTTGCGGTGAAAAAACCATCTCATGAATTAACGCTGATTGTCGAGGCTCAGGCTCATCATTGACAAAAGTCTGTATTTTAGCTCCTGCACTTAATTCTCGCACAATCCAAGGACCGAGAGGACAGAAGCTATCAAACCCTTTAGCCCTTGTCCATTGATCATCTTTTCTTTGTAGATCGCGAGCAGTAACATCATTGGCAATGGTATATCCCCAGATTTTGGTACGAGCTTGTTGAGGTGAACAATTTTTGGTAATCTCGCCCATCACTAGAGCTAATTCCCCCTCATAATCAACCCGTTGGGATTGAGGAGGATAGTAGATCGGCTGACTATCAGGAGTTAGGGTTGAAGGGGGCTTAAGAAATAATAAAGGTTCTTGGGGAACCATATTACCAAGTTCAGCAGTATGGGCACGGTAATTCCTCCCCACTGCTATGATTTTAGAAGGAAAACAAGGGGCTAACAAATGATAATTATCAGCTCCTAGAATAATGTCAGTCAGTTGTCCCCCTTGCCAGGGAGCAGCATTTAACACTGTCACCGTGCGGTTGGGGTTAAGGGAGCCGTAGTAGATTTTTCCTTGAGCAGTTTTGACTCTAACGTAGCGTTGCGCCATAGCAGTATACGGTCAGTTAAATAGATTTTAAGTCGATAGGGTAACAGATATACTAGCGTTAAATTTTCTAATCGTAGTATGATCTCATCTGGATCTGTTTAAAAGACTTCCCTTGCTTCTCAAGCTTAAAGCTGTAGAGGAGCCAATTTGTCCACAAGGAGACTACCGTTATGAATGAAAGTTACGAAATGTTATACATTCTGCGCCCCAGTTTATCAGAAGAACAGGTGCAGCAAGAAGTGAGTAAATATGAAGATTTTCTAAAAGAGTACAATGTAATCGATCTTCAAACTAAAATTTGGGGTAAACGGCGGCTAGCTTATCCAATTCAACGGTACTTTGACGGAATTTATGTTCAAATGAACTACCAGGGTGAAGGGACTCAAGTAGCTCCCTTAGAACGAGCACTGCGCTTAAGTGACGAAGTAATTCGCTATTTAACTATTAAAGTCAAGAAAGCTGCTTCAAAAGAGCTAGATGCCGACATTGGAGTCCAAGAAGAAGTAGAACAAGCTGTTGACAGTTAAAAGCTAAAGGGGTAATTGACGAGACAAAACCCGTAGATAGGGGTCAGGGGTAATCTGTCCCAAATTTGTGATTGATCCTCTGCCCCAATACCATTTCAATATTTCAACAAGCAGTGTCCATCTCAAAAACCTTGTGTTAAAATTGACACACCTATAAAATTTGTTTATAAACTGGTTTGTTGTTGTAAGTACTTAGAACAACTCGCGCAGTTCTTGAGGTGAGTCTGTCTTGAATTGATTCTGTTGCCTATTTGACAAACCTCACAGAAAACCGCTTAAACATATTCATCAGGAGCTGTCTGTACTAATGGACTATTTGGAGAAAGTTCTGGAAAAGCTCAAAGAATGGGCACAAAAGTTAATTGAGACGTTACTCGGTCCGCACGCTGAGCCTGAACCTGAGCTGCTCCCTGTCCCTGTCAACGATCCACAGCACCGCCGCTAGGCACAGTTGGTCTGAAGTGTGTTCTGAAACTTTTAGGCGACTTAATATTCTGGTTCTTCACGGTCCTAACCTAAATCTGTTAGGGAAAAGGGAACCACTTGTTTACGGCTCTGTTACTTTAGATAGTATAAACTGCCTTCTAAAAGAGGAGGCAGACGGTCTTGGCTTTAGTCTGGAATGTATGCAATCCAACCACGAAGGAGTTTTGGTGGATGCTATTCATGATGCTTCGGATAAATACCAAGGGATCATCATTAATGCCGGAGCCTACACCCACACTAGCATTGCAATTAGGGATGCTTTATCTGCAGTGAAAGTCCCCACTGTTGAGGTTCACATGAGTAATATTTATAAACGGGAAGATTTTCGCCATCATTCTTATATTGCTGCTGTTGTTATCGGACAAATTAGTGGTTTTGGTGTGCATAGTTATAAACTAGGGTTATACGCTTTGGTCAATATTCTAAGAAGTGAGAAGTGAGGAAATTTTTTTTGTAGGATAAGAATTTAGATTGACTATTTTTTCTCAGATTATAGTGAGAACAGGATTTATAGGAAATAATGAAGTCAATTTACTGTGACTATCAGCGAGATTAAGCCTTTAGGCTTCATATTATTTCTAAGACAGCTGTATTCTTGATTGGAAGTATTATTGTTTGCTCTGTAGCTTCTAATGATTTTTCACTGGAAGATAGAGATGATTATAGCTCGATTTTATGGCGGCTGCCGACTTGGAATCATGTTTTCCTCAACTAACTTTGAATGTCACTAGTTCTGACTTTAAAGATGAGTCTTTCCCCTATTCACTGTCAAAGGAGTCGATAGCCATGTTTTGTTAAATCTCAACCACCTCATTAATCTCTACCGTAAAGTTAGTTGTCGCACTATATATTTCTAATACTGGGATGAGAATGACAGACAAGACAAAAATTTTAACTACAAAATCGATTACAAATCCATATTAGTTTATTAATATCTTTTTTCCAGATTGTTAATTTTTTCAAGTAAGTTTTAATAAATTTTTCTTATTGAAAAAGCCATCTCTTTATATGTTGTAGTATCGGATGCTGAGAAGTATATCTAAATTTTTAAAAAGTTACCTAATTCTTTTTGTTACAAAGCATTATTTTTGGTAGTCCATCTCCGAGATAATTCTTTAAAGTAAATGTCATATTCTTAATTATATAAAATCTTGACTTTCTTATTCAAATGAACTAGGATTTAGAGCTAAATAAAGTTTTATAAATATTTTTTATATAGATTATTCTTTCCTTATCATAGTTTTTTTTGATACAAAAGTAGTTATGACAAGTAAAAAATATGTCTAAAATAAAGCTGTATTTTCAAATAAATTAGGTAACAATTAAGAATATCAAACAGAATATGTACAAGATTTTGGAGTAGTCAGTGCTGTTTGTGATAATCGCCTGTTAGATAATATTGTAAACTAATAACCTAATTATACGTAGTATTTCGATCTAGACACCCAATTAAGACTTTCATAGTAAAAATATTCTTGATATCGCTCAAAAAAATGCAGTAGATTGTAAATCTAATATTACAGTTGCTAAAAGTTATAAGAAATTTTTTTATTGCATCAATAGATGATTACATAATAAGTAGTGAGTTAGTTATTTTTTATTTAAAACTGATGGGAGACAAACTCAAGATCAACACAGATAATAAAACTTATTAATTAATTGAATCACTCTGTTTGTTAATAAATCTAAAGACAATACTTTTCTAATTAAAATTAATCTATAACTTTAAGGATAGTTATTAGTAAATTTTTAAAAAATTCTTGTTACCATCTTAACAAGAATAAAACTAAAAATAATGATAATTATAAAAAGGCATTTAAAAAAATAAAAAAATGAGCTGATTAAATGAGATAAAGTAGTAAAAACAATGAATAAAAAAGTAATTTTTAGAAAATTATGTAAAAATAACAATAAGTTTAAATTTTAAAAAATAAAAAAGAAAAATATAGAAAGTGAGTCACTTAAAATAGTTACATAAATTTATTTTTATTCAAAAAAAATTAAAATAAATAATTAATTTGCACAGTGTTTAAAACAAATAACAACCGACCTAGTTTTTAACTTTTACTCCAGAAAACTAGGCTGTTATAGCAGATAAAATCTTAAATTTTCATGAAAACACTAACTTTTTTCAATCTTTTTTTGCAGACGTTTTAGGGTTTGGTACATTTCAGGAAGGCGTTTATAGATAGCAGAAACTTTCAGATACAATTTATTAGAAACTGCAGGACTACTAGAGACTATTTCGCCCGGAGAAATATTATTAGTAATACCTGTCTGGGCTGTAGCAATAACCCCATCTCCAATGTTAACTTGATTAGCCACCCCTACCTGTCCAGCTAAGATTACCCCACGTCCCAACCTGACGCCTCCGGCTAAACCAACTTGTCCAGCCAAAGCACAATTATCGCCAATTTTGCAACTATGGGCAACATGGACCAAATTATCCAGTTTGGTATTACGTCCAATACTAGTGGTACCTACGGCAGGACGATCAACCGCGCTATTACAGCCAATTTCTACTCCATCCTCGAGAATTACACAACCTGATTGTTCCATTTTAAACCAACCTTGAGGGGTTGGAACAAATCCAAAACCCTCTGAGCCAATAGCTGCTCCACTATGAATTACGCAATTAGACCCAATTTGTGTACATTCATGGATAGTACAGTTAGCATGAAGGATTGTACAATTTCCGAGGGAAACTTGTGGATAAATGACTACATTGGGATGAATACAGACGTTATCCCCTATAGTTACATCGTGTGCAATAACGACATGGGGACCAATATAAATATCTTTACCAAGCTTGACCGAGGGATCAATGACAGCACTTGGATGAATACCTGGAGCAGGGTGAAAAGGTTGATAAAACAGATTAATCACATGAGCGAACATTAAACGGGGTTCTTGGATAGCTATCCAAGCAATTCCCTTTTCACTAGCTCGATTCTGTAATGCCTCATCAAGGGGTAATATAAGGGCACTAGCGGCTGTTTTATCAACCATAGCAGCAAATTTATTTCCCTCGATATAGCTGAGTTGTCCTGTTATCGCTTCATCGACGGGGGCGAGTCCAATAATATTAGGGTTATTATCGGGGTGATTAGTTAAGCTGGAATTGATGACTGAGGAATTAAGCTTTTTGATAATTTCATTGAATTTCATTATTAATTTTCCTTGAAACCTGATTAAATTGAAACATGATTAAATTTTGGGAAGTTGTTGGTTATCCCTCTGTAGACCTCTGACGACGATAATTGTGGCAAGGATTTAAGAAAACTTTTAATCAAGTAACTATACCAAGATCAACCTCTATTATCCTAAGTTACCTTTAAGGGAAAAAGTTAGTTAACTCAGTAGGCTAAGTCTAAAGTAAGTGATAAGCTGGTCTAGATGTTATCTAAACAATTACTCACCGCTTATTATCATCGATAATAGATGATTAACAGTGAGCTTTATCCCCTTAACCGTACAATTAAGAACACACATGAAAGTTGGCGATCGCGTCCGTGTTATGGCATCTACTATTGTTTACCATTACCCTCAGCATAAAAAACAGCCCTTCGATCTCAAAGGGATGGAAGGAGAAATCATTGATATTATTACAAATTGGAAAGGAAGGCCCGTCAGCAGCAATTTTCCCGTCTTAGTCAAATTTGACAAACGGTTTAAGGCTCATTTTCGAGATCATGAACTAGAAGTGATCAAACCCGAATAGGAATTTATCTAAACTTGGGGAGAATAATTTTTATAGACTTCCCAAGAGTTAATTACCTACAGTTTGTGGCGCAGTCAGATCTTACTGATAATCCTCTGTTACAGCTTTAGCCTAGAAGGAAGTTCTTAGTTAACTAAAAAGTTTTTTCTCCGAATGTTTTTTGTCTGTGAAAAACTGCTTATTCGATCAATTTTTAAGATAAAAGTAAAGTTAACTGGAGCGCTGCTTTAACATTTTAGCTAAATAATTGCGCAAATAGGGGCTTTAATTCCCTAAAACATCAGTTATTTTTGATTGAAAAGAACAGAGTAGGCTGGAGAATTAACACGAGGGGTATTTTGTTTACCATCGAAGACATAATCTGTGAAAACATGAAAGAGAAAAGTATCTGGTTTTTGAGATTTTTCTGCCATAATTGTGGGAGCAATTCCATTGATGGCGAAAGCAATCTTAGATTTACTTTCGGTTTGATCAACAGCAGTATAAGCAGCGGCAGCATTTACTTATATCAGGCTCGATTTCCTGTATTCCCTTGTGGATTTGGTCAGGTTGAGCTAGAACAATAATTTTGCGGTTTGGTTTATACAGAAGACTTCTCTAATAGTTATTAGAGTTTGCTTTAATTCTTGACCTAATTGTCCGTCAGTTCCTATTAATAAAATTTTTGACATCAGATTTTTCATTACAAATTTTAACTCGTAATTGTACAGAGAATGGGGCCACTTTGAAGAGTTGAATATGCCGTCTACCTTCTCAAACAGTCCAATAACTCAATTTCCATTCGTTAGTCTGAAAAACTATTGCTCCTTGATAATTAGGGTGTGGTATTAAAAAGGATGTAGTCCAGTTTAACAGAGATTGATTCTTGGGTAACTTGAGCAATTGAGGACAAGAGTCAAGGGAGACTTCTACTTGATCGAGTCCTCCACCAATTCCCTCTCCTGTAGCCTTTAAATAGGCTTCCTTGGCTGTCCAAAGTTTAAAAAAAGTTTTTTCCAGATCAGGAGAAGTTAGAAGGTTAATGTGATTATATTCTTGGAAACAGAAAAAACGTTTAGCCAGTTTCTTGGCCTCTGACATAGGACGAATGTATTCAAGATCAACTCCTATAACACGATTGCAGGTTACACCATAAATCGCTAATTCGTTGGAATGCGAAAGGTTAAACTGTAACCTATTCCCTCCTAATTTATTTGTTAATCGTGGTTTTCCTCGTGAACTATAGGTAAATTCAATTGTTGGAGCCGGGATATTTAAGTATCGACCTAAAATTGTTTTTAGAGTACCTCTAGCTACAATGAAGCGTCGTTTATGTTTTTCAAAAGAAAACTTTTGAGCTTTTATTTTTTCTTCTTGATTGAGTATTTCAAAGCACCTATTCACTTCTAAATCTGAGACTTTTAGGTGTTGTTTCCATAAGTGAATATCCGATGGATTTATGGTTAGGCAATTGGGAGATTTAAGCCACATTAGATATTTATTAAAAATTTTACCACTAATAATCTAAGCAACCGAAAGATAGAAGGTAAAGATACTTCCTCTTCCTAATTTGCTCGTAACTTCCATTTTTACCCCTTGTAGTTCTACTAGACGGCGGGTAATAGCTAATTCGATCCCTGCTTCTCCAGAATAACTTGGTCTGGATTTATCTGCACGCCAAAATCTTTCAAAGACATAGGGTAAATTTTCAGGTTTAATGCCAATTACTGTATCAATGATAAACATAAAAATTCGTTGATAATCGCACCAATTTTTAACGAAAATTATTCCTTTTTCAGGATAAAGCATAGCATTTTCTAATAAATTCACTAAAATCTATTCAATGCGATATCTATCTCCTAATACTAGAGATAAATCTTTAGGACAGTCTAATTCAATTACTGGACTGTTATCAAGAATTTGAGCAGAAAATATTTCTACTAAAGTGATTAACATTGGCATAAGATTCAAGGGCTTCAGACTAATTGACAAATACTCAGCTTCAGCTTAAAAAAGTTCCTGAACATCTGGGATCAATCGCTCCAAATATCTTGTTTATTTAAGTAATTTTAAATAAAGTTCTGAAGAGAAGTCAATGGATTCATCAGCTAATTTTTTTAAATATTTTCTATTTTTTGTTAAATAAATTTTTATTTTATGTATTTAATCTCTAATTAATTCTGGTCTTTTTTGATAAAAATTTCCTAAACTACTGGTCATATAATTAGAACTTTTTTTCAGCTGCTTAAGTTCAGTAATATCATATCCTGGTATTATTTCTTGCTACTTTTCATTAACTATTTTTTGTATCATATATTTTGTTTAAATATTTAAAATAAACTAAGTATAATACAATAATTCAGTAATTTTGCGATAATTACTCCAGAAATTAACAACAAAATTATATTACTACTTTAAGTGATTTTAAATTCTTCTATTAAATGAATTATTGTAGTTCTAACAGTAGATAGGTATCGCTTTATTAATTAATATATACGCAAAAAAACATTTAAATTGAAGATATTTTAGAAGTGGCGATAAAACTTATTACCACCACTATTCTATCCAATACATAAAAGATAAATGATCTTTTTATCTAACAATAGTTAGATATTAATTTACTGGATATTCAGAAAATATATACGTATTTAAATTCATATTCTACCCCTACGACTGTTTTAATAAAAGTTGGATAAGCGGTATTAATTTCTATTTTTTTGTGCAATTTTTCAAAATGATTATCCAAAACCCTTTCGTGTGCAAAAAACATTACTAAATAATTTTAAAATTAGTTGATTACAACTGCAACCCAGTCCAAGATAACTCAGAAAAGTTAACATTAAATTAAATTACAGTGCTGTTAATCTAAGTAATTATTCTGATTTATTTTCTAATTTCCTAATAGCAACATGACGATTTAAATCAACAGTAAAATGTTGAGTTTGATAAATTCGGTTGGGTTGCCCTCCATGTAGTAAACTACGGCGAAGTAAGGACTAAACCTTGCAACTAATTCTCTAGGACTAAATGGTTTAATAAGATAATCATCAGCTCCGGTTGATAATCCAATAACCTTATCAATTTATTCTTCTTTTGCGGTTAACATTAGAATATATGGACCTTTAGGAGTTGAAGTTTGACAAATGTAGTTACAAACTTCTAAACTGTCTAATTTAGATAACATTAAATCGAGAATAATAACATCTGCTTGCAGTTATTGAAGCATCTCCAACGCAGCGATTCTATCGGTAAAAATTTAACAAATAAATGATTCTCTTTCCAGGGTTTCTAGAATTAATTAACTATTGAGCGTTCCAATCAAATATAATAAGGCCATCCGCACAGCGATCCCATTTGTAACCTGTTGTTGAATTAAACTAAACTCTTGATCGTCCATTAAGTCAGAACTGATTTCTACTCCTCGATTAACTGGACCTGGGTGAAGAACCTTGACCTTAGGTTTACATAACTTAAGGCGATCACGGGTAATGCCATAATGTTGATGATACTCTCGTAAACTAGGTAATAAATGATCTATCATCCGTTCTTGTTGCAAGCGCAAAGTTATGACAAAATCAGCTTCAATTAAGGCGGGTTCAATGTCCCAATGTAAACATAATTGATCGTTTTCCAATTCTGTCACCATCTGGAGAAAAAATTGGGGAACCAGTGTAGGGGGGCCGGCTAGATAAACCTGGGCTCCTGCCTTGGTTAAACTCCAAATATTAGAACGGGCAACCCGTGAATGTAAAATATCTCCTACAATGGCAATTTTTTTGCCTTTTAAAAGTTCTGTTCTAGGATTATCAAGATCAAGTAAAGAACATAAAGTAAATAAATCTAATAATCCTTGGGAAGGATGTTCATGTTGACCGTCTCCCCCATTGAGAACACAGACTCGCGTTTCTAGAAAGTCCATTTCTGCCGCAATCGCTTGGGGAACACCGGCTTGTTTATGGCGAACAACCATAATATCCGTTCCCATCGCCAGATAAGTTTTAGCCGTATCAAAAATAGTCTCCCCTTTGATTAAAGAAGAACTTCCAGGGGAAAAATTAAGTATGTCTGCCGAAAGACGTTTGGCAGCTAATTCAAAACTACTGCGGGTACGGGTAGAAGGTTCAAAAAACATATTGGTCACCACCTGTCCCTGAAGAGCTGGAACCTTTTTAGTACGTCGACATAAAACTTCCCGGAAACTAGAGGCAGTTTGCAGAAGAATATTGTATTCCTCAGTCGTCCAATCAGCTAACCCTAAAATATGATGTCGAGTCCAATTCATGTTAGTCAGTCATTAATTTAGATAAGTTGTGAGTTGTGACTGAGATGCGAGGGGGCAACCAATCAATAACCATGCTACTGTATTGTCTTCGCTAACTCTACTAATCTTTCCTAAGAAGAGTCTTATAACAGATTCAACTTAATAGTTGATTTTTTTAAACTCCTTACAGACTTTGGTAATTGAAACAGTTAAAATGACAAAAGCTTAAATCTTCTCTTGTATTTCTTAAAAAAAATTATTAATAGTCAATATATAATGATATTCACAGATATCTTACCAAAACTCCTGTTCGCTTTAGTCTTTAGCTGTTTATCTTTGCCACCAGTATTGTCCGAAGACACCGTAAATTTAAATAAAATTAAACCGAGCAATAGCTCCTTAATATCTCCAGAAACAGGGGTAGACTATACACCCCTACAAAACCGTTTACAACAACAACAATGGCAAGAGGCTAACGAAACCAGCACCTACCTAATCCTTAAGGCCGTTAACCGAGACGAACAAGGATGGATGTCCGGTAAAGATGTGGTTCAATTGGCTTGTTGGGACTTAAAAACCCTTGATGGTTTATGGAAAGAATATTCCCAAGGAAAATTTGGCTTTAGCGTTCAATTTCCTATCTTTATTGAAACTGGAAATAAACCTGGAAAATTAGTAGCCAGTTATTTCTATGATGATTTTGGGACGCGAGTAGGATGGCGTAAAGACGATCAATGGATCGCCTTTAAACACAACTTGATTTACAGTTTAGATGCTCCGATTGGTCATCTTCCAAACCCCCGCTCAGAATACCAAATTACCGGAGGGCAACTGAATTATACAGCCCTAACTCAAAGGATGGTAGAGTGTAGACTTGTTTCCCCTATTTTTCCGAGAAGACGGACCTACAACTCTAACTAATAACTAAATAATTATCCCAGTTTAAGAAAGTACAATAAGGTCGAGACTCAAAAATTTTGAGAATTGACAGATATCCTCTCTTTAATTCTATCCAAACAATTTTGGATAAAAAATTTTAATAAAAATGACGAACAATATCGTTCAAATCCTTTGAAAATTCCTAAACATGAAAATTTATGAGAAACTTTCTAATTCTATCCTTGTTAAGGATAGCTTCTAGATTAGAGGAATAACAAGCTACAGGTCTTAGGGCTAATCCCTATTGAACTTCAAACCCCACAATAAGCTGCCCTCATTAGATGTGTGGAAACCCTTGAAACTAGACAACGTATTAATATAGTCACTAGTAGTACCAGTGGACATATTGTCAAGATTTTTACCAGAGAAGAGAAAGGGATATCCCTCGTTAAGTACAGACCTCAGTAGAAATACAACTTCTTTAAGAGAAAAAGGATGTAAGAGCTGCTATCGGATGTTTGAATGTTGCTAAAGCAGAGTCACGGGCTGCTGAAGTGTAATTATGACAATGGAAAGCTGAGCAATTTTTAAGACTGATGTACATAAAACCGAAGCTAATTTAACTTTAGCTGAGATTAATTCTCGTCGATCACAAAGTCTCTAAGCTAACGATGTGGTTCGTAAACAAGACTCTGACGATAAAATCAATACTTTAAACGCTACGAAAGCTTAATTAGACTCCATAATTAAAACCTATGATGCTGGCAAAGAATGTCTCAATGCTGCTATCCAAAATTTGCCAGCCTCTGAAAAACGGGTATACTAAGCTTTAGCAAATATGGATAGTCAAAAATTTGTTGTACATTAAGCCTAATGAAAATTAGGGGGAACCAACTAGTCAAACCCTAGCTTATAATTTTCTTTATGCTCCCATTAATGGGAGCATAAAGTTTAAATCAAAAGGAAATTGGAGATAACGTTTATCTTAGAGAAGTAATTACTACCATCATAGATAATTAAATTTTTAATTTTAAAATTATTGCTAAACATTGTAATCGATTGTGTCTAGGACTTCCTATCTATAGAAATTATTAATCCTGATGGAACTACGGAAGTGGAGGGATAAATTGTGCATGTTATTCTTTTGGTAGACCAAAATACCTAGACTATTCAAGTTAAAATTACCCTCCGTAAGGATGGCAGTTTCCAAAATCAACAATATGTACAGGTAAAAGTGATTTGGAATCAAAAACCTATAGTTTTAGTTCCTGTTACTGCAATTAGTAGTTTAGGGAAACATAGATTTATTTCAATTACTTAACTTGGAGGATCAAAAAATAGAAGAAAATGCTTAGTAGTTGAACAAGTTCACGTTAAAACTGGTTCTATTTGAGGTCAATATTCTAAGATAATTTCAGGAGTTAAACCAGAGGATAAATTTGCCGTAAATCATATCTCAGACATATTTCATATTTAAAAGGTAGTAGTTCTATCTAAAAAGAATCTATTACTAGTAATAATTC
Source organism: cyanobacterium endosymbiont of Epithemia clementina EcSB (assembly GCF_029919255.1). Taxonomy (GTDB): domain Bacteria; phylum Cyanobacteriota; class Cyanobacteriia; order Cyanobacteriales; family Microcystaceae; genus Rippkaea. Next base: position 880,174 of record NZ_CP123991.1, read on the forward strand.
AATAAAATAGAACGATAAACAACTGTAGTTAAAACAAACAACTGTAGTTAAAATTAAATCTAGATTGTATAAGTGTGGATGATTATTTATGGCTATAAACGACAATTACGTAATCGCTATTTAAAACAAGTAAATTTTGATATTATTGCTGCATAACTAAAAAAAATAAGATGGAATAGAGATTTTTATTAATAGTTTTTTAAATTGTCCTCTTTGACATGAGATAAATCTTGAATTTTAGTTTTTAAAAAACTATTAACTATTAGCAATTACTTAGTCGATTATACACAATAATACCCTCCCTATAAAGGGAGGGTATTATTGTGTACTATTATAGTTTATTTGCGATATTATCATTAATAATAATTAATTTTTTAAAGAAAATTAGTATTAACCTAATTAAAATTCATCTCTTAAAAGTGATTTAAATAAAAGATCTTATCCAAAGATAGTTAAGAATTAATTAATTTAGTATGTTTGATTTAATTACGCAAAATGTATTATTAATACATCCAGTATTTAATGCTATTTTTAAGCTAATTTAACCCAAATTTACTTTTATTACTAATAAAAAAATATTTTTATTAGTAATAAATCTATTTTTTAGATATTTTGGGTAAACTTATATTAAATGTCGATAGCTATTTTCTCAAAAAAAGTGGCATTATTTAACTATTTAAGATAGTTAGTTTCTCTAGAATAGATTAGAATATTACTTATATAAATTTGGTAATTTAGTCGTTTTAACATAAAATTAATCCATTGATATCCTCTTATTTTTTTAGAAAAAATTCTAATTTATTGTGTGATCCTTATATTTTTTTAAAAAAGCCTAAAAAATATATGATATAACTTAAATTTTATTGAAGTAACCCTTCCAAAGTTAGGGGAGTTTAAACAAAAAACACAATTATAGATGATTTATAAAATCAAATAATATGCTAAAACTGTAGATAGTATAATTATATGAGTAGTTTAAAAAATAAAATTTATAAGTGCAGTATATCTTATTTTCTTAAATTTTATATTTATATAACATTCTTGATTTTTAATTATTTCTTTTTAGTAAGATGATTAAAATGATAAAGAGACTGATAAGCTTTCATGAAATTTTTAGCTGAAAAATAGATAGAAGTTGTCAAAAATATTAAAATCTATTCCGTAGAGTAAATTAAATTAATTTAATTTGGTTGTTCAAAGATTTTTTAAGGTTTGAAAATAACAAAAAATTGGTGTGTTTGTCATGATAGTTTTTAACCATTTTGACCTCCACGGGGCGGACCTGTGGTTTTTTTATGGAGGATATCTCATCAATTCTAACCTCTAATCTCTGATACTAAGTTATCTTAAAAATAATCAAGCTTAGTTTAAGCAACCCCACAACATTGAATCATCATGAGTGAGCAAGCATTACGCATCTGTATTTTGGGGGGAGGTTTTGGTGGCTTATATACTGCCTTACGTTTAAGTCAGTTTCCTTGGACAGATGGCCATTCTCCTGAAATCATCCTAATTGATCAAAAAGATCACTTTCTGTTTACCCCTCTACTCTATGAATTAATCACTGGGGAGATGCAATCTTGGGAAATTGCCCCTTGCTTTGAAGAATTATTGAATAATACAAGAATTCGTTTCCACCAAGGTTGTGTCACCGCAATTAATGTCGAAACCCAACACATCGAATTAGACAATCGTCATAGCTTATCTTACGATAAATTAGTCCTGGCAATGGGGGGAAAAACGCCTTTGGACAAGGTATTAGGGTCAAAAGATTATGGCATCTGCTTTCGCAGTCTCCAAGATGCCTATCGCATCAAAGAAAGGTTGCGCTTACTAGAAGTTGCCCAGGCTGAAAAAATACGTGTCGCTGTAGTAGGTGGTGGTTCTAGTGGGGTAGAACTTGCTTGTAAACTCGCAGACCATCTAGGAGAAATAGGAAGAATCCGCTTAGTGGAACGGAAAAAAGAAATTTTAAGTAATTCCCCTGGATTTAACTTCAAGGCGGTTCAAGATGCCTTAGAAAAACGACGAGTTTGGATTGATTTGGAAACAGAAGTCAGTGAAATCACTTCTGATAGCTTATCCCTATGTTACAAAGGTCGAACAGATACCATTCCCGTCGATTTAGTTATTTGTACTGTAGGAACCCAAGTGTTAGACTTGATACAAGACCTTCCCCTCAAACACAGTGAACAAGGGTTAATTACGGTCAACCCAGAATTACAAGTGATAGATCATCCTGAAATCTATGCGCTGGGTGATTTAGCAAACTGCAAAGATGCAACCGGACAACAAATCCCCCAAACCGCCCAAACAGCCTTTCAGCAATCTGACTATTGTGCTTGGAATCTTTGGGCTTCTATTACCCGACGTCCCTTGCTGCCCTTTCGTTACCAGGCATCAGGGGGAATGTTAGCTCTAGGGATTAATAATGCCACTCTCAATGGGTTAGGAATGGAACTTGATGGACCATTGGCTTATCTAACTCGACGGTTAATTTATCTGTATCGTCTTCCCACTTTTAAACATCAACTCAGTGTAGGGTTAAGTTGGATGATTCGGCCTCTTGTAGAAGGGTTATCAGATTAGTTGATTAACAGAGAAAAAGTATGGAGGGTAAAAAAAAAGACTTTATTAAAGATAAACCTATCAAATGAATTAAGATCATCAAATTTGCTCAAATATATCTTAGTAGTAGAAGATAAAGTAAAATTCGCTTGATTTATAGAGTGAGAATTTTAAGTACAAGGGTTATGAGATTACTATGGCTAATGATTGGTCATAGAGATTTACCCTCGCTAAAGATAGTGAGCTAGACATCATTTTGTTTAGATAGGATGTTACCCGATATTTCAGACCTTAAAATCTATAAACACTTACGCTAGATAAGTAGTAAAGTCCTTATTGTTCTCTTAACATTGTCAAAGATGACATTAGTGATTGTGTGGTCGCACTAGATACAGGGGCAGGAGCTGATGATTAAATCGTTTAACTGCTTTAGTCTTAGTGAATTCCTAGCTAGGGTTCGGGTCCACCTGCGACACAGCTAAAACGATAACTCTAATTTCTCAGCGTATGGGATCCCAATTCTATGGAAAACCCAAACATTATTGAAGTCTATATCCATTACCTACTCCTAAAATTGGAAGTCAAAAAAAAACTTTGACTAGTTCAAACCGTTTGATGGATAGGCTATGTTCTGCTCAACTAACGAAACTTTTTAAAAATTTTACAAAATAAATGACACAAGTAAGTTAGGTTTTGCTAGAATTACAGGCGGTCATTCAGCTTAAGATAGAATCTTTGAGTAAAGCAGTAGAGATTCCCAACCTAGATATATTGGCGCAAGAGCTAGCCGCTATCCAACAGACAGGTTCTAAACGGATTGCCCTATTAGGTTCGCGCCACGTTCCCATCACTCATCAACAATTGATTGAGATGATGACCTATGCCTTAGTTTTAGGAGGTAATCGTCTTCTGACATCTGGGGCGATAGGAACCAATGCAGCCGCTATTAAAGGGGCAATGAGGGCTGATCCAAACCTCTTGACGGTTATTCTTCCCCAAAGCCTTCAATGCCAACCGAAAGAGTCCCGCGCTCAATTGCAAAAAGTTGTCCATTTAGTGGAAAATCCGGAGAATGACGGGCTATCTTTGAGACAAGCAAGTTCTTTGTGTAATCTAGAGATTATTTCCCGTTGTCAACAGTTAATTTGCTTTGCCTTCCACGACAGTCATACTCTTCTCCAAACTTGTCAAGAGGCTGAAGGGCAGCGCAAGCTAGTTACATTATTCTATTTTGATTAGCTAAAACAACGCTGTTCGGTTACGAGAGTTGCAATCTTTTTAACATGATCTCAACATCTCAACTCTGCTCGGTGCTGAAACTGAACCGGACGGCTTCAGGAAATTCAACTTCTGGGTTCTCGACGGGGATATTTAGAATTTAGGCCCTTTACCTTGAATAAGGAATTCTGGGAGTGATACAAAGATAATCTCCCGTTACCAGGGAGTTCAATGGGGAGCATGTCAACACAGAGGTTGGGTTTATTGTCCTAACTCCTTCTTTGTCGTGACCAATACTCAGTAAGTTATCACAAAAGATTCAGTTAAACCAAAAACAAATATTTCCGAAATAGATAAATTTAGGTAGTTTCGAGCAAACTACCTAAAACCCATAAAAATTTTTATTTAACGGATTAGTTAAAGTAGAGTTCTATGTTTACTCAACACACTTTTTTCATGAAAGAGAATAACGGCTTTTATAAAGAAATTGGTGTCGAAATTGAACAATAACTAATCGCATGGAAAAGTACAGTGATTACCATCTTTCAATTTAGAATAGGCCGTTGATAATTTAAAATCAGGTCAGGCACAAGTGGTTATATTCGACTTTTTCGCCTAGAATACTGTTTATCAGTTGCTTACTGCTGCTAAGAATTATGGGTGAAGAGTATGAGCTCGTGTTACAATTGAACATTAAATAAGTTAACGATTTAAAGATTTAAATATTATTATCATGCAGATTTTTAAAACCTATAAAAAATTCTTTCAAAGTAAATCCAAAAATATGAACAAGTCAATAATTTAGATTCCAACAATCTAAACTTGTTTATCAATTAATAAGAACAGCAAAGTTTGGAAAAAATGATCTCTTTAATGTCAAGACATTAATTATCGATGTCTGGGGGGGCGTAATGCAGGAAAAGGACGAATTGGACCTAAAATCTGGTTGAGTTCCCGTAATTGTTCAGGGGTTCCCATACAAATTAGTAAATCTCCAGCAAGTAAGATGGTATCTCCTGTCGGACCGCCTATAAGGGCTCCATCAGACCGGCGAATCGCTAACACTAATGCCCCCGATTTTGACCTTAACCTAGCCTCACTGAGGGTTTTTCCTACGCAAGGACAAAACTGGGGATCAAGCAGAAATTCTTCCATGTAAAATGTGCGCTCAGTTCCTGTTAGAATCCCATCCACAAAGTCCATCACTTGGGGACGCAAAGCTGCTGCTGCTAAGCGTTTTCCTCCTGTAATATAGGGAGATACCACCGCATCAGCCCCAGCCCGTTGTAATTTGAGAACAGCTTCTTCTGTACTGGCACGAGCGATTGCCCGAATATTGGGATTTAGAGTTTTTGCTGATAGGACAGTGTAAAGATTTTCCGCATCAGAGGTTAAGGCCGATACAATACAAGCAGCTTTATCGATTTTGGCACTTATGAGACATTCATCAAGGGTTGCATCCCCTTGAATCACTATATAGCCTAGTTGCTTAGCTTCTTCCAATTGCTCGGTACGCGAATCAATAATTACAAAAGGAATATCTTCTGCGGTGAATTCTACGGCTACCTGACGGGCGGTACGGCCATAACCGCAGACTATACAATGATGTTCTAACGTATCAATCAAGCGTTTCTCCTGTCGTTGTTTAATTCCTTCTTGAAAATACCCTTGAATTAATGCTTCTGTTAGACGATTAACAATATAACCAATGGTAATCAATCCCATCAAGATCAAGAAAATAGTAAATAATCGCGAGCGATCTTGGAGAGGATGAATTTCCGAAAATCCTACTGTAGATAGGGTTATCATGGTCATATAGGCTGAATCAATAACAGACCATTTTTCGGCTAATGAATACCAAATGGTTCCCAGTCCAAAGACTCCTCCTAACGCCAACGCCCCAAACAATAACTCTTTTTGTAAGCGTCGATATTTATCTTGAAACGAGTATAGCGTCATCTCCATCTCACCTGATTATTTACCATATTTTATCCCTTTGATTTTTCATAAAAAGTCTGTTTCCTAATTTAAAGTTAAAATAATTAAGCTCTTTCTAAGAGAACCCCTTTAAGACTATCTTCACTCATCGAAAATCAAGCTCAAGTTGCCTTTGAAGTTATTGACCAAGTTGTTAATTAGTTAGCAACAATCTAGGTTTAAGTTAGGTTTAAGTTACGACTCCTAATTAATTCTGTAACCTCTAACACGTAACAGTTCATTTAGTTGTAATAGTTTTTGCAAAAAGCATCACTTTCCGGTTAATTAGCCCGTGACTATTTTTATCCTCAAGTGTTAAGCTATGATCCTTGCCCCCGTCAATTCTACCATTTTATTTGAAGAAACGAAAACACATTCTTTGAAAATATGACAATAATTCCAAAGAAATTATAAAGTTAGGATGAATCACTGATTTTTGGTATTGTCATCAAATCAGACCATAAGTTACTCTTCTAATTTTGTTCATTTTAAGCAGCACATCGCTAAATTCTTTGCTCGAATGAACTGAACAATTGTTTTATTAAAATTTTTTTATTTTTTGGGAAAACAGAGATAAATAATTTAATTACGTTCTGTGATACTAATAATTAAGTTTTAACAGAAAATAATAATAAACTCTATTTCGGCTATTTATTCCTAAAGGAGGTGTAAAAAAGACAACAGTAGTGGCTTCTTTGATTAGGTAGTCTTAATAAAGATTAGTTGAAATGAAGTTTATATCGTTAAATCTAGAGATGGTGGTGATACTATTAAGGTGTTTACTTAAGAAAATCTAGGTCAAAATTTAGCCTGTAATTATAAAATTGTTACTTGTGTTTTTTTACTTTAGAAAGTAATTTTTAACTATGTATTTAAATGATTATTTTGTTATATTTTTGGTGCAAAATTAATCAAAAATTTTGTTTATTTATAGTCAGTTACGTAATTTATAAAAAAAAGTGTTAAGTGGTTATTTTTGCTGAAGATAACTCATTAAGAATGAGATTAGTAAATTAGCAAAACTGATGATAAATTTTATTGTATTGATTCTGAATAAGCTTACATTCACTATATTGATTTTTTATATCACTAGGACATTTATATTCTTCAAAATTTTGATAGTCTCTGCAGTAAATTAGCCTTTAATATTAGTAAGGAATAAATGTTAACCACAAGATAATTTAATTAATTTAGCGGATTATCTTGAACAGAAAATCGAAATAGAACATTTGATGAATAATCATTAAGTTTACACAGCATTGTAATCTAGGCTTAAACCATAGATTACAATGCTGTGTATTTTTTAGTTTTTGTTTCTCATGATATTTTGGACTCATATCAGTATACAATTAGACAAAAAATGACTAGTAGAAAATATTTGAGCTATCTAGTGAACTAATGGTGGAATAACTAAAACGTATAATTACCGATAGATAATGGTGGGATTAAAATTGTTTATATAAACTCCAAACTGAATCAACTATGATTGTAATAAGGAAGTTTTCTTAACTAGAATTTAGCGAAGTTCAGTAAACTTTTGCAATACAGACAGAGTAGGAATTATTTCCCTTTTGCCTTTAAACCAAATGATTTTGGGCTTCATAAACTCGATTTAGCTCGGCTGATGCTTGATATCTCTTAATGTAGCCACATTAGCCTTGGAGTGGAGTTTGATAAAGTGGTCTTGAGCTTCAAGATTGGATTGTGCTAATCCTTTAAGGTTTAAACTGATTACCTTCAAGCCAATTAAAGTGATTGTAATAGCTACAATGGGGCCTATCAATTCCTTCAACAAGACCTTTTCTTCAATAAAGTATACTTTATTTTGCTGCTTTTTTGAAAGTATTGGGCGAATTTTAACTTAAATACTGTAAAAGAAAATCTAGATATTTGAGGAAACTCTGTTAGAAACAAGATCACTAGTAGTAGATACCATTGCTGCTAATAATTGTTCAGATGAAACTACAAAGGGAAGGCGATGAATATCTGATTCAGGACGACAAGTGATCTCTGCTGCTCGGCGCAATTCATCTAATGTTACTCTAGATAATCCTAACTCCTCTAAAGTTTTTGGTAGACCAATTTCCTCATAAAATTTTAGTAATTGCTGTCGGGAGGAAACCGCCAATTGATTGCTCTGGATCATTTCTTCTAGGCGCAATTGGACTAGAATGCCATAGGCAACTTTTTCCCCGTGTAAAATACTGTGGGCTGCCCCAATATGGGTTAATCCATTGTGGACTGCATGGGCAGCTACAGTACGGCAATTAGCTCCACCTAACCCCCCAATAACTCCAGCTAATAAAACACAAGCATCAACTACTTCTCGCCACGCCTCACCTCCAGGAGTTTTCAGAGCAGCTACTGATTTCTGAAATAATAGATCCCGTAATACTCGTGCTTGTTGAACAGCAGCAATAGTAAGGGTAGTAGTAGAGTCACCACTACTGACAGAAGCTTCATACCATTTAGCGATCGCGTCGCCTATTCCTGCCACTAAAGTTCGTTCTGAGGCCGTTTTGATAATGGCGTAGTCTAAAATCAGTAAATCGGGGCATCTTGATAAAGAAACGTCGTGTTGAAATGCCCCTTCATTAGAATAAATATTTGACAAAGCTGTCCACGCTGCACAGGTAGCGGCTGAAGTTGGGACAGTGATAATGGGTAACTGATGTTGATGGGCTAGTAACTTGGCGGTATCGAGGGCTTTACCCCCTCCCACCCCGATAATAACGTCTCCTTGATGCTCCTTAAGTGTCGTTGTAAGAGCGTCTAAAGAGCTTTCTGAACAGTCAGGTGTATAGATAGCATAGGCTGACTTTAGCTTACATTTACTGATGATAGAATCAAAGTAAGGGGAAATCACCTTAAGAGTTTGCTGTCCTCCCACCACTAAAGGACGCTGGCCAAAACTGGCAATCACGTTTCGAGCTTGAGACAAGACCCCCTCTCCCTTGATCACTTGACTAGGGGAGACTAACAAAGGAGTTAAGGTTGTTGTAGACATACAAGAAAGGACGGGAGAAGTTTCTGAGGACATTGCTACGGACTAATCTAATCTTGTTAAATTGAATACACTTAATCATTTAACCTAGCAAATCTATTAAGTTAATCACACTTTAACTCAAAAAACAGATCTCTCCCAAGTTTGAAGGAAAGTGGAAGAGGGAGAGAGGAAAAAACAAGAGAAAAACTTTAACTTTTACCTTTTGCTTTACTGAAGGTTAGGGAATAATTAAAACTGGACAAGGAGATAGGTTAATCACACGATTGGTAACGCTCTCGGATGCGCCTTCCATCGTTAACCCCAGTCCTCGACACCCCATAATAATTAAATCTGCATTAACTTCATCAGCCACATCGCAGATGGTAAATGATGGCATTCCCTCCCGTTCAATAAGATCGGCCTCGATGCCTTTGTTAGCAAAAAGTGCATGAGCCCCTTGCAGCAATTTTGCCACTGCATCAGCAGACCCCATAATTCTCCCTTGCTCAATTTTTTGTTCTTCTGACGGTTCTTCTACGACCGATAGCAATATAAGACGACTATTGCAGGTTTTGACGATATTAGCTACGGTTTCCGCAGCCTCGCGGGCTTCCCGACTTTGATCCACAGGGAATAAAACGGTAGTAAACATGACTTATCCATCTCCTGTACATACATTCCAAGATAATCAGTAACATCAAGTACCGCCTGATTTCTTGCTTGTCTTCCTATTATCTCAGGAATTATTTCGATATTAATCTTGAGACGAGAATAATTTTGAGTCATTTTTTGGTCAATATCGATGTTAGTCTTTTTTTTGAATTATCAAACAATCATTTTAAAGGAGATTGACAATGGCTAAAAAGACCATCCTAAACTTGTCGGCGGCCGAATTAGCTGGAAGACGGGTTTTAGTTCGCGTTGACTTTAATGTTCCCCTCGATGGAATGACTATTATTGATGATACTCGAATTCGGACAGCCTTACCAACCATTAAAGATTTAATGGAAAAAGGAGCTAAGGTGATTCTTTGTAGTCACATGGGTCGTCCCAAGGGAAAAGTGGTGGATAGTCTGCGTCTTACCCCTGTCGCTGCACGCTTGTCTGAATTATTAGAACAAGAGGTGGTAGTATGTCGTGATTGCGTTGGAGACTCCGTAACTAGAAAGCTTAGTAAGCTTGAAAGCGGTCAAGTGGCTTTGCTTGAAAACCTCCGCTTCCATCCAGAGGAAGAAAGAAATGACCCAGAATTTGCTAAGCAATTGGCTTTTAATGCCGATTTATATGTCAATGATGCTTTTGCATCTGCTCACCGTGCCCATGCTTCTACGGAGGGAGTTACTCACTATCTCAGCCCTAGTGTTGCGGGCTATTTAATTGAGAAGGAACTCAATTATTTTCAAGCAGCACTTAAAAAACCCCAACGTCCTTTAGCAGCAATTATTGGTGGTTCTAAAGTTTCTGACAAAATTGGAGTAATTGAAACTCTACTAGAAAAATGTGACAAGCTAATTATTGGTGGAGGAATGATTTTTACCTTCTATAAAGCTCGTGGTTTTAGTGTTGGTAAATCTTTAGTTGAAAATGATAAATTAGAATTAGCTAAGTCTCTCGAAGCTAGAGCTAAAGAAAAAGGTGTAGATTTTTTGTTACCTTCTGATGTGGTTTTGGCAGACAACTTTGCTTCAAATGCTAATAATAAAACTGTCAGTGTTGATAGCATTGAAGACGGCTGGATGGGGTTAGATATCGGACCTAATTCCATTAAATTATTCCAAGAAGCTTTAGCTGATTGTAAAACAGTGATTTGGAATGGACCTATGGGAGTTTTTGAATTCGATAAATTTTCCGTTGGAACGGAAGCAATAGCTCAGACTTTAGCGGATTTGACCGAAACTGGAACCACTACTATCATTGGAGGCGGTGACTCTGTTGCTGCGGTAGAAAAAGTTGGAGTTGCTGAAAGAATAAGTCACATTTCCACTGGTGGTGGTGCCAGTCTAGACTTTCTAGAAGGTAAAACTTTACCCGGTATCACTGCTTTAGACGAAGCTTAATTTTTAGCTTAGTTTATTTTTAAAGTTGGCAAAATTTAGTTGTTAGCAATAATGATGAATTTTGTTTCTTTCCCGAATTGCTAGTGTATGGAAAACTCTTTTAATTTAAGGAAACTTTAGACTACAATAATACCCACGAATGAATGCTATCCGTGGGCTTAATTTTATATTATAATTAATTCCAAATTAATTATAATATAAACTATTTGACGATTATTTTACCTACCATACCAGCACCACGATGAGGTTCACACCAGTAAGTGTATTCCCCAGGTTCGTTGAAGGTAGCCTCAAAAGACTCTCCAGGAGAAAATACAAGACCCTCATGGTTGTACTCACTCGCCTTATCAAAAACAACGTTGTGGGGAGGTAATTTATTGTTTACCCATTTAATGGTGTCCCCAGCACTGATTTTAACTTGTTTAGGTTCAAACGCAAGCATTCCGTTATCTGCACCCATTTTCACCGTAACAGTTTCAGCAGCAACAGGGCTAACAGCTACAAGGAAGCTAGAGACGACCAGCACAACAGCAGCAAAAAACAAGCCTAATTTATTTGACATTCGGTTAATCCTGTAAATAGTTTAATGACCTTAGCGGTTTAGCTTGTCACCCATTTTACTATGTTTACTCAAATATGACTACTAACTTTGACAGTTTGTCTTTTGACAAATTTCTAAAACTTTGCTGGGAACTGCCTATTGCTGGTAACAAATTCCTGCTTGTTTAAGACGGAGTAAAGCTTCTTCCAGACGATCACAATCAGCGATTAAACTGATACGAACATATCCCTCACCCCCTTCCCCAAAAGCATTACCAGGAGTGAACACAATTCCTGTTTTTTGTAACACATCGAGAGCAAAATCCGTCGAATTTATTCCCAATGGACAGGGAACCCAAAGATACATAGTCGCTTTAGAAGGAGTTATTTCCCAGCCCAATTTTCTTAAGCCGTTAATCAAAACGTCTCGCCGTTTTTGATAGCGTTCTTGAACTTGTTTGATGTAGATATCTGGCAGTTGTAAAGCTGTTTGAGCTGCGGTTTGAATAGCGGAAAAGATCCCATAATCCAAATTAGTTTTTAGGGTTCGTAGTCCTTGAATAATATCGGCATTACCCACTACAAACCCCACACGCCATCCGGCCATATTGTAAGTTTTCGAGAGAGTATGAAACTCTACCCCAATTTTTTTAGCCTCTGGAATCTCTAATAAACTAGTGGGTTGATAACCATCAAAAGCCAGTTCCGCGTAACACAAATCGTGGACTAAAATAACTTCGTAGTGATTAGCCCAGTTGACAATTTCTTCAAAGAATTCTCTTGGAGCAGTTGCTGTGGTTGGATTATTAGGATAATTGAAATAGATTAGTTTAGCTCTTTGAGCAATAGTTTCAGATATCTTAGTCAAATCAATCAACCAGTCTTGTTGAACTGATAAAATGAGCGGATATAACTCTCCTCCAGCAATTAAAGGACCACGAAAATGGGCTGGGTAGGCAGGACTAGGGACTAATACTACATCCCCAGGATTCACATAAGCTAAAGCTAAATGAACTAAACCTTCTTTGGAACCAATTAAGGGCAATACTTCACAACTGGGATCGAGATCAACGCTGTAACACTTTTGGTACCAAGCTGTAATGGATTGGCGAAAACTAGCAGTTCCTTCGAAAGGAGGATAGCCGTGGGTTTGGGGTTCAGCTAAAGAGGTGATCGCTGCATTAATGACAGGTTGAGGTGCACAACCGTCGGGATTACCCATTCCTAGGTCAATTAAATCTAATCCTTGTTCGGTTGCCCGCGCTTTAAGTTCATCTAGACGGGCAAAAACGTAGGGGGGTAAAGCCTTTAAGCGATCGGCACGGCGAATCCAGTTGACACTCATCGTTACGGAAGCTTAGCAAAATATACACAGGTTTTCATTCTCCCATTAATGAGGTCATTTTAACTATTTATCTACTGACAATGTCTTTCTTTTCTAGCATTCCCAACAAATCGGTAAAAGTTTCTTTTGAGTTTTTCATAGTGTGGGGGAAAAATTTTTTTGTTTAGGTTTATTGTCAGTACAGGTCATTTTCAGACGGAAATCTTTAACGGATGGAAGCTATTTTAGTCCAAACAGTCTCAATATTGATGGTGAGTCCAATCAGGAGGGATTAGCAATTATGTTTTTGTCGGATTTAGACTGACCTGGTTCTACTTTTTCTAAAGTTTAAAGCGGCTTATTGATGCTTTAGGGTCGATATTAATTTTAGTAAAATATCCTAGGATTAGATTTTCAAGTATTGATGGGGAATGCTCTTGAGAGGGCATAGATTTGAGCTTGTCATAATATTGAGCTTCATATCAACCTTCAAAAGAAGAGTTTGCTGAGAAAAGGAACATTTCCAAAATCTAAAATTTTCACCGATTTTCTTAAAGCCTCATCTTGTGTAATGATGACATTACTAGGTTTAATATTTCGGGAAGTAATAGAACACAAAGGCATCTTAAAATTAAATACCTTTTAAGATATCTTTGTTAAGTATATTTATTTTGTTAGCATTAAAAAATGATTGAGTAGCACACAGCAAAACTTAATAATTTGGTTAAGGGACTCTACTCCAAAGTATTACATGCCTATAGAAGGCTATTTTTTTCATCTACACTACAGTCTTTAAATAATGTGTACATTCTTCCTCTAAGAAAACAAAAACCTATCACACTTCATCCGATTATCCTTACCGGTAAGGATAATCGGATGAAGTGTGATAGTCGTTAAAGACTTGTAATGATAGATTCGAGTTGACTTTCTAAGGTTACTTCCAGGTATTGGATTAGATAGTGATCCCCCAAGATCTCACTTAATAAATAATTAAATACTATTGCCAAGGCGATAGGAAATTTTAAGGCCGCTACGCTATTGACGATCATCTAAAGCTCAATATCTTTGGATAATCGAATCAGAAGCAATACTACTTTTTTTTCCACCCTTTTGAAAAAGCTGTGTTCCAAGAAATAACTATAGTGTCTAGGCTCCATTAAAAATGTATAAGCCGACTTATCATCTCTAATTACCTTTGACAAAAGTGATCAGGGACTTTTAGTTTTAAGGTTAAATTTAAAGTTTCTTTCCTAACCTTTGAGTAATTATCTACCATAATGACGATTTAGACGGCAACCTTCTATCCGAAAGACTTAGAACTAAGGCTATTTTTTTCCCAATCAATGGGCAGATGAATTTCTCCTAATAGCATGGGACGTTTTCCCCCTGTTACTTGGGGTAAGTTACCCGATATACCACAAACAAACCGCCAGTAAGCTAGGACACTAAAAGCAATAGATTCTTTGAAGTCTGTACTAATTCCGAGATCATTGGTAGTCAAAATTTGGGAATTAAGTAAGTGTTTTTGTAATCGTTGGGCCAAATATTGATTACGACTTCCTCCACCACATAGTAGGATTTCATTAATAGGTTTATTGATAAATCGGTGATAGCTATCGGCAATTGAGGCGGCTGTTAATTCTGTTATGGTGGCTAACCAGTCTTCGTTTGTGAGATGATACGTTCGTGCGTCTTGCCAACATTGTTCTAGGTAAACATAGCCAAACAACTCTCGTCCTGTTGATTTGGGCGGTGGTTGTTGAAAAAATTCTTGTTTTAGCCATTGTTGGACCAAGGGTTTACAGGGAGTTCCCTGAGATGCCCATTGACCATTATTGTCGTAGGTTTGTCGCCCATTGGTCAATTTTTGAACGGCTAAGTCAATTAAAATATTTCCTGGACCTGTATCCCATCCACGAATTTCTTGTTCCCAGTGGGGTTGTTGATGAGGAGGGAGATAAGTAACATTCCCAATGCCCCCAATGTTTTGAACACAGCGATGGCGAGTAGTATGGCTCAATAAACAGGCGTCAACCTTAGACACTAAGGGCGCACCTTGTCCTCCAACAGCGATATCAGCTACCCGAAAGTTACTGACAGTAGGAATTCCCGTTAAATTGGCAATAACTGATCCTCGCCCTAATTGTACACTGTATCCTAATTGGGTTTCTTTGTTACCTTCCTTAAGGGGTCGGTGAAAAACAGTTTGTCCATGAGATCCAATTAATTCCACTTGGGGATGACTTTCTTGAATCATTTTGGCGGCCTGGGCAAAACAATAGGCGATAGCGTCATCTAATCGGGCAAATTCTTCAATAGAAATTGGTTTTCCTCCACAAACTTCTATTATTTTGGATTTGAGATCTTTGGGATAAGGATAGATTTTTCCTGAAAGTAAATTAGTTTTTAAGTCTAGTTCTGTTCCGGTAATTTCGACTAAAGCAGCATCAATTCCATCAACAGATGTGCCACTCATTAAACCAATGCAATACATAATTTTGTTCCTAATTTTTAAAAAGTTGAGTTGATTAATTTTTTCTAGAGTTCTCTAATGGTGTTTTCCCAGGTTAAATTACCTTACTTAGATAATTTATGATAACAATCCGCCGTCTTATCATAAATATGATAAACAAGTTTATTTTTCATATATCAAGGATGCTTTGTATAGGAAATTTTGCCAATATTTATCAATCTTATTAAGACGCTTAAGAGAAAAGCATAAGATAAGTTTTTTAGCTTTTTATATAAAAATTGCTAATACTTGTATGAAAAATCTGTTTTTGTCATTGCTAAAATATTTATTTTTAATTTAAAAATAAATATTTTATTGTTTTTATAAGTAAATTAAATGAATTTCCTCTTTTCTAGATTTAGAAAATATACATTCTATTAGGTTTATTTTTTTTATTCTACTAAACCTAGTGTGAAAAAACAACAATATAAGGGCAAGGTTTAATGATCGATTAAAGGCTAATTATAAGTTATTTGTAGTATATGATGATGATTATCATACTATGTTTTGTTCTTAAATTAAAGTATGTCAGATTCAATTCTTAACTTAAGTGATACTTATGGCATCAAATTCTAAACTCAGCTTAATGAATAAGGTTTTATATTTAGAAATATTTGCTATGTCTAAACTTAGATTTATTGTGTTTAATTTAAAAAATACTTTATCAAAAAAATAAATTAACTATTAGGAATTAATCTTTGGCAAATCAAACTATCTATCTTAAAATTAATCATAGTAAAATGAGATATAATTGTTCTGAAGGTTTTCTTATTTAAGAGTCAATCAACATCAAAAACAACAAAAATATAGTTATCTAACAACAAAAGCAAATCATATTAAAATATTTAAATATCTATTTTTTATTCTTAAATGGATATTTAAATAGTTACTAATTGATGTAGTTGCTATAATTTATTACCACTATATAATAGTGGTAATAAACATGAACAAAATAACAAAAAAAGAACATATAAAAAAGTATAAAAAACAGTAAAATAGCCAAAATTCAAGAAGAATAGGTTCTAACTAAAACTTAAAAAGTTTAGTATATAGTTTTCTAAAATTTACAAATATATTGTAAATTTATTTATGCTATAAGTTAAAATCTTAACAGATGTATTTTGTACACTACAGCAAGTTATTAATTAATGAAATAATCTTAAAAGATCCTTAATTTAAGATTTTAAAATTTTGAATATACTAGTCATAAATAAAAACAATCAGACCTAAAATAAGTGCAAATATATTTTTATAATTTTGCATAAAAATAAAAAAAATATAGAAATAAAAAAATAAAAAGTAAAATTTACATAAATATGTAAAACGTCATTATTTATATCGAAAATGAACTAATTATAAAAAGTAATTTGGGATAATTTACAACAATAACTTGGGCTAGGTATCAAAACTATGCAAATTAGCTAATTGGCATTATAAACTTTATTTATTGGACTGAGAAAACTGTTATATGATGAGATTGTTCAGATAAATATCACCCATTTTTACTAAGTAAAAATTTTATAAAAAGTAGAAGATGTTAACAATAAATAAAAGTTGATCTAAATAAAAAATTACGTATTTAGAAATATCGTTAACTTTCAAGGCTTAGGTATCTTGAATTAGTATTTATCTAGTTAATTAGAGATCCTAAGTTTATCCTAAACAATTTTTGTAATAGAAAGATGTCAAGTCAAGAGTTAAACTAGAATTCTGTCTGGAAAATCTAGTTAATATCTAAGTTAGAGAGTGATCGATTAAATATTATCACTTTTATTCAAAAAATAATAAAATACGTGGTCTTTTCTTCTAGTGATTTATTAAAGAATGAACCCAAATCAAAACTAAGTTGCACTTATAACAATTAATATTTTTAATTAATTTTTAGGATTATTGTAGGAAGATCATTAAAATTATTATTTGTTTGGCTATTTAGCAATTTAAGCATGTAAAAATTAGTCAGTTTTAGAAAAGAGAGAAAAATATACTCATTTAATTTTTGAGAAAATTATGTAGTTAACGATTAGGACTGGATTTAAGTTATTGATAATAAGTGACTATATTTCCTTATTCCGCAAGAATAAAAAATAGTTTATTATTAAAAATAAACCGTAAAACGTCTAACCTAAAAGTTCCAATAATTAGGAATTAATTCTGATCAGATCTAAAGTCAAAAAAATAATTTATATTCAGAAATTAACATTTTAAATAGTACTTAATTCTAGTCAAGTAAAGGCAGAAATAAAGTGACAAAATAATAGACTAAAGGAGCGGTAAAAACATAACTATCGGTGCGATCTAAAATACCTCCGTGACCAGGAATTAATTGACCTGAATCTTTGACTCCTGCATCTCGTTTCATCATTGACTCAGTCAAGTCACCTAATAAGCTAACAATACCGATTAATATCCCTAATAAGAGTCCGGTTAAATACCCATAGGGCCAAGTTAAATACCAAGCTCCTAATTCAGCAACGATAATGCTTCCTAAAAGTCCAAAAATTGCTCCTTCAACTGTTTTTTTAGGGCTAATATCGGATAAACGCGTTCTACCCAACCATTTCCCCATAATATAAGCTCCAATATCTGCCGCCCAAATACAGCCAAAGGCAATAAAAGTCACCATCAACGTAGGAGGAAATAAGTTAGGTTCAGTCCATGATTTCGGCCAAAATCCCATCAATGAGAAATTATTACTAGCAATATTTACCGTGGGAACAGTATTGGCAAACCCGACCCGTAATCTTATCCAGTAACTAGGTAAATACCCCCCATAAAATAACCCTAAGATAGAGGTTGAGATATCAGCAATAGTGGCTAGTTTAGGTTGAAATAACAAGTAAAAACAAATTAAAGCCCCTGTTAAAGGAAATAGGGCATCGGTCAGAGGAGGAGCAACAGCAGCAGTGATTAGTAATACTTGAGACACTACTAAGGTCGTTTTAGCAGCAGGAATAATACCTTTTGCCCAGACTAATTGAAAATATTCTAGTTGTCCTAAGAAAACGATTAGGCAAAGTCCTAGGGTGAAATACCACCCTCCAACGATGAGCATGGTCAAGGCGAGGGCGATAGTAACAATAGTACTGATAATCCGAGTCCAAGGCATAAGCTAGAGTGAGATTTAGGTGAAAAGATCAAGAAATTCTTATAAAGGAAAAACAAATGTTTATGGAAAATCAACAAGTTCTCGTATCTCTAATCGTATCTCTAATCGTATCTCTAATTGTATAAATCCTCTGAGGATGAAAGCAGCTTAATTTGAATTATAGAAAATGTTTTCACGTTACCAACTTCTTTTCTTAGAAATTAAAACTTTTCTCCACTCAGAATAAAACTAGGATCAACAGCAGCGAAAACCTGATGAAGTCCTCTAGTCTCTAGACGATTTACCCCTGATTGAACAACTTCTATGTTACGAGCTTGTAGTGAGGCTAACCCTTCTGAAATCAAATACAGGGTTTCTAGATTACTTGCGGTGGCTATTAACCTACCTTCAGGCTTTAAAAACTGCCACGCTTCTGTCACGATATTTTTAATTGGCCGGCCCCCTTCGATACAAATGCGATCAGGTAAGGGTTGCAATTGGTTGAAACATTCAGGTGCACTACTTTCAAAAATCTTGACATTTGTGACTCCAAAGCGATCACAGTTATTTCGGATTAGTTTTACCACGTCTTCGTCTCTTTCTACAGCAATAATAGTACTTTCAGGACATAACAAACCAATTTCTACAGGAATTGTACCTGTTCCTGCACCGATATCCCAGAGAATTGAGTTAGCATTCAATCGTAGAGCAGAAATTAACAATAGACGAACTTCTCGTTTACTTAGGGGAATTCCCGGAAAGCATTCAAAAAGATGATCCGGAATGCCAGGAGTTTTGTGAGGCCAAAGCATAAGACAACAATATAATTTGATAATGATAATTAAGTCTATTATCAGAGGAAATGGGCAATTGGAAACACTATTCTAGTGTCTCATTTTTTAAGCTTTTAATTTAACCAATGACCAAATTCTTCTATAAACCGATCGCCTAAAATAGCTTCTCGAATTCGTTGAGTAAACCTAACTAATTCCGTAACGTTGTGTAGGGATAGAAGAATATATCCTAACATTTCCTGTGATCGCACTAAATGATTTAAATATGCCCTAGTAAAAGTCTGACAAGTATAACAGGGACAATCAGCATCAAGGGGATTAAAATCCTCGCGGAACTGGAAATTTTTTAGATTCCAACGTTCTCCTCCCACTAATGCGGTTCCGTGGCGGCCAAAACGGGTAGGGATTACACAATCAAATAGATCAATCCCGCACGCAATTGTCATAGCCATCTCCCGATAAGTTCCCACCCCCATTAAATAACGAGGTTTAGTTGCTGGAAGCAAGGGCGCGGTAATTTGTACAATTTTTCGAACTAAGGCTGGTTCTTCCCCGACACTAACTCCTCCAATAGCATATCCTGGTAAATCGAAGTCTATCAAAGACTTAGCTGCTGATATTCTTAATTCTGGATAAATTCCCCCTTGAACAATGCCAAACAAAGCTTGATCCTGGGGACGTTGGTGGGCATCAATACACCGTTCTAACCAACGATAAGTACGTTCAGTGGCTGCCGCAACTGTTGAATAATTTGCTTTACCTGGGGGACATTCATCAAAGGCCATAATCACATCAGCCCCCAAAGTATTTTGAATATGTATTGAACGTTCGGGAGTCAATTCAATAATTCTTCCATCCCTAGGAGAACGGAAAGTTACGCCAATTTCTCGAATTTGGCGTAACTCACTGAGACTAAACACTTGAAACCCACCAGAATCAGTAAGAATTGGACCTTTCCACCCCATAAACTGATGTATTCCCCCAGCTTTTCCAATCAGGGTTTCTCCGGGTTGTAAATGTAAGTGATAAGTATTGGCTAAAACCATTTGCGCTCCCGCTGTTTGCAGTTGAGCGGGGGTCAGCCCTTTCACTGTTGCTAGGGTCCCCACAGGCATAAATCGAGGGGTTTCTACCAGTCCATGAGGAGTGTGCAAAATTCCAACTCTAGCGTGAGTTTGACAACATTTTTTTTGAGTTTGAAATGAAAATCCCAAAGTGACTATAAAACCTAAAATTAATAGACTTATTCTATTGTAACTAAGTCATTGACATTGAATCTCTATTCAATAGTTTTAGATAAAAAAATCATTTATCAAGAGTTTCCTGATCAAACCTTCTAAAAACTCAATCAGAAAAAAATTTTCTCCGAGCAAAAAAAGTAGAAAGTGAATGTAGTACGCAAAGTGCAAACCTAGATACTATTGTTGTCAACATTACAATCGAGAATAACGTAAGTTTTAGAGATAAGCTAAGATATTTTTGTCTAATGGCGATATTGAGTTTCTACAATATAGTGAGTGTCTCAATTAGAAACTGCCAAGTCTTCTGTTAAAGCATTAATACGCAGCGCATCGGTGACGTTCCTGATTTAATACGAGTGTCAAGTAAGTCATCTCCAGTAAAACTGGTATTTAAGATGTAATGTAACTGATAACCTAAAATACTATTGTCGTCAGCAAATCGTCTTTTAAGTAGGTAGATAGCTATTATATTTGTGATGTAAAAATTATAAATATAAAGACAAAGTTTAATTGTCAGCAATAGACTTACAGAAGTTAATAATAACTATCTGGGTGGTATTAATCCTAGTAGATTTAGTATGATAATTCAATCATGCTATATTCAGCACTTTAACTTAATTTATACATATTAATTTGAGGAACAAAATCTTTTTTAAAATAAAATGGGAGTGGTTTGATTAATTAAAAAATAGTTAGCCATTAACTTCTATTTATTGTGGTTAAACTTTCAGGAAACTTCATCACAATAATTAATCAAACATTAAAATTAAAGATTTGCTTAGGGTGTAGAAAGTCATTTTTATTAAAATAGAGCGCCTTCAAAATTTAACTAGGTTAAAAATTAGTATCAAATTTAGGCTAACTGATGTTTCTATCAATTCCAAACTTTGTTTAAGCTTCTTATGCTAGAGAATTTTTCCAGAACGAGTTGACGGTTTACTTATTTCTTTAATAGTTTCTAACATAGTATTGTTTGTTTCTGTTCGACTGTCCTAAGCTTAAAAAAGGATTTTTTTTGAAAAAAATTAGTAAAAAAAACTTCCCTAATTCGGAGATAATGGTCACTAAACTAGGGAAATAATCAAAATCTGACATAAACTTAGATTAACTAAATCGGATTAACTGAGTTTAGAATTCGAAGGTGGTTCGTAAAGCACCAACCCAAATACTATTATTGTCATTATTGCTTTCGGGTTGAAGGATAACATAGAAACCAGGAGTTAGCAAAATGTTTGTGGTTAGGGGGTATTGATATTGAGCTTCAATGATGTAAGGAGTATCCTGGTCAGGAACTTGTAAATCTCCAGTAATGGCATCAACTCGTTGGGTATGGGTAAGAGCACCACCGGCAAACGAAAAAACAGCTCCTTCTTTAAAGATATCGACGAAGTTAAGGGCTGCCATCCAAGACCACAAGTCGGCACCAAAACTGCGACGACTGTTTCCATCTTTGTCAAGTCCTTGGGCGCGCCCTAATCCATAACCAACCCAACCGGTTAGGTTAAACATATCATTGATACGCCAGTTACCGTTAGCTCCGTAAGCATCAAGAATTGTCGGGGTTCCCAAGAAAGGATCACTAGCTAATCCACTACCGGTGCTAGAAGTCAAGTTGACATGATCCTCTTTGTAGTAAGTGTGTAGGTAGTGGAAGTTAAAGGCGAGATTGTCAGTCGGATAAAATCCAAGTTGACCCCCTGCTGTGAAGTTCCCATTAAATAAACCGCTTCCTAGTTCAGGATTAGCACCGTCATTATCAGGGGTCAAATAAAGCCCACGAACGGTAAACATATCATTGAATTCATAGGTAAAACCGGCACCAATACCTTCTTCACCCCTCATAGTTATGGGATCACGACGGACAAATCGTGACAATGCCCCAGTTCCTGAACTTTTTAGGAATGGATTTCCTTCATCAAAAATATCATCTACATCTAGGGAGTTACCTCCAACATAACCAGTGAAGTTCCTGATGGGAAAACGGTAGTATAAGTTGTCAATTTGAAGATCAGCATCGCTGTTAGCATCGTGTCCTAACCGTACCATGTTAGTCCCTGTGGCATGACTTAAGTTGAAGAGAGTTCCTGCTTCAAGACGAGTAGTTAGTCTATCCTTTCCGTTAAAACTAGTATTTAAGTTAAGACGAGCCCGATAACCAAAGGTCGCGTTATCGTCAATACGTCGTTGTGCGTCTGTGAATTTACCGTTTTGTAAGTCTTGATTAAACTCGTCTTGCTCACGAGCGTCTAAAGCCCGTTCCCCTGATGCAGAGGAAATAGTAAATAGCACTTCCCCTTTTGACTTAGTGGTAGTGGAAAACTGATGATTTTCGAGGAACGCCATCCTACGTTCGAGCTTATTGACCTGTGCGCCTAAGGCAATTAATTCCCGCTCAAATTCGTGAGTTAATCGCTTGAGGTTTTCAATGTCTTCTCGTAAAACAGCAACGTTTTCCTGTAAGAGTCGTTCAATGGTATTCAAACAAGCATTTAAGCCCGCTGCAAATTCCCAACGACTGGCGGAGCGGTCACCGCGGAAAGCTCGATCAGGATAACCGACAATACAACCATACCGTTCAACTAGACTTGATAGAGCTTCATAAGTCCAGTCAGTAGGAGATATATCCCGTAATTCTGAAACGTTGGTGACTTGGAAAGTAGAAGTACCAGATTTACGCTTAGAGGTACTACGATTAACGAAATTTTCCAATTTGGGACGATTTCGTAGAATCCCTAAAGCTTCTGTCGAGTTTATCACATCGGGGTTAACCGCTTCTATAACCGTTTCGGGAGATGCGATCACCCCTTGAGCAAATAAACATAGAATTCCCAAGACTCCTGAGGTTGCTTTGAGCATTTGACTAAAAAATCGTGACATTGGGAATAGTCCTCACACCTGAAATAAGAAGTACCAAAAACACCGAGTCTATAGAGTGTTCTTTGATACTCAGTTGAGCTTATTTTTAACTTCTAATCTAACAGACGAATTATACAAGATATATCAAAGTTTGGATGAAAATCAGTTAAGTTTTCTCAAAATTCTTGTAAAACAACGATAACAAAAGTTGGGTGGCTTTTTATTTTTTTTCAAAAATGACAATTTGATGAACAATCTATCTCTTTTCTTTTTTAAAAAATATTAAGGGGTTGTAGTTAAGAATACTCTTATTAACTTGATTGTGAGAATGCTCTGACAGATTCAGTTTAACCTCAATATCCAGTAACAATATAAGAAACTCGTTGAGCAATATTGGTAGAATGATCTGCCATTCTTTCTAGGTGGCAAATGGCTAAAGCTAATAAAAGAAACGGTTCAATGACTCCCTGAATATCTCGTTGACAAGCTAAAGTTCGATAAAGTTTTTCATAGGTGTCATCTACCGTATCGTCAAGTCGTTTAACCTGTTTTCCAGCATTGCCATCAAGTTCCACTAAGGCAACTAAGCTCGTGCCTAGCATTATTTGAGCATGATAGGACATAGCGGCGGCTTCTTTCATAAGAGGATGAGGGGGATAAGAAAGCAATTTTACAGCTATTTTTGCTAAATCTTTAGCATAATCCCCAATTCTTTCTAAGTCTCTGATTAGTTGCATAAAGGCGCTTACAAGGCGTAAATCTTGAGCCACAGGGGCTTGTAGTGTCATTAAGGTAGCGCAATCGAGTTCTATCTGTCGATAGTAGCGATCAACTTGTCGATCAATTTCGAGGATTTTGCTAACTGCGTCTAGATTCTGATTAAATAGGGCTTGATGACTAAGGCGGCAGGATTCTTCTACTAAGGTTCCCATTCGTAATACTTCTTGTTTTAGTCGTTTGAGACATCGCTCAGAGTGAGTACGTTTAGGGTAATTGTTATAATACGATAGGTTCACAGGACTTCTTGCAGAAGAAAGGCAAAAGACATTTGAACAAAAACCAAAAAGAAGAGCAACGACGTCTTGCCCATGGTGCGTCATCCTTAGACTATACATCAACTTTTTATCTATCAATAGTCATAACAAAAAAATCGATAATTTTGTATTGATCGAGTCTGATGTTTATCCTAACGATTTTTTAGTAAAAAAAATTAATTATCAGAATTTCATGAAAAATCGTTCTGGATTTTGTAATCAATAATTGTTATAGATCTATATTTTTTAATTTTAATTAAAAAATATAGATCTGTATTTCAACCTGACCTGTTAATTTGGGTTGAACCTGTAAATTCTATTTAGAAAACCTAAATTAACCTCTAGGTTTCTGTAACGTTATATGAACATCTTGACTAATCCTTCCAAACTCCGAAATGACCACCAAACAGAACTTCCTACCTTGAAAATAAGCGGTCGAAGAATAGAAACTAAATCTCTCCAAGAAATTGCCATTATGCGCAAATCATCCCAAATTGTAGCCACGGTCCTCAAAGAGATCGAGATGGTTGTAGAACCAGGGATGACAACAGAGGACTTAGATAGATATGCTGAACGCAGAATCAGAGAAATGGGAGCAACCCCTAGTTTCAAAGGATATCATGGTTTTCCTGCCTCTATCTGTGCTTCTATTAACCAGGAAGTTGTTCATGGTATTCCTAGCCCTAAACGGAAGGTTTGTGCTGGAGATGTACTGAAAGTAGATACAGGAGCTTATTTTCAAGGTTATCATGGGGATTCTTGTATCACTATTGCCGTGGGAAAAGTTTCACCGATAACTTCCCGTCTAATTCTTGGAGCCCAGGAAGCACTGTATGCCGGAATTGCTCAGGTAAAAGCGGGAAATTATTTATTGGATATTGCCGGGGCAATCGAAAATAAGGTAAAAGAGTATGGTTATAGTGTTGTGGAAGATTATACTGGTCATGGGATAGGGCGTAATCTCCATGAGGATCCTTATGTTTTTAATTATTACACCAAGGAATTGCCCAACATTAAATTAAGGGCAGGAATGACCTTAGCCATCGAACCGATTGTCAATAAAGGGTCAAAATATACAAGAAAACTGCGCGATCGCTGGACTGTGGTAACAGTGGATAATTCTCTGTCCGCACAATTTGAACATACGGTGTTAGTCACACAAACAGGATATGAAATCCTTACAGATCGTACCGCTATTTAGCGTTCGGCGTTCGGTAGGAGTCAACGACTGTTGACCCCAAAAATACTTTACAATGGTAGTAAGGCAGGCAATACCCACCCTACCTAGGTTGAAGTGAGGAAATTTAGTAAACCTCAACGTGCCAACGGTGATCTTTTTTCATGGACTTGACAAAGTCAGACCACTCTACACCCTGCTTTTTAGCAAAGGGAGCGAGTCCTTCTTCAATGCCGCTTTCCATCCCTTTTAGTCCACACATATATAGGTGGGTTTTGGGCTGTTGTAGCATATTCCATAATTCTTTGGCGTGCTCAGCGACTCGATGCTGAATGTACATTTTGCCACCGTCTTTGTTTTGCTGTTCTCGACTGATAGCACTGGTAAGACGAAAGTTTTCGGGGTAATCTGCTTGCATCTTCTCTAAATCATCTTTGTAGAGAAAATTAGCGGAGTAAGGAACCCCAAAAATCAACCAAGCCAGTCCTTTAAATTTATAGTCTTCGTGTTGTTCTTTGAACATCCGCCAGAGAAATGAACGGAAGGGAGCAATTCCAGTCCCTGTTGCTAACATGATGACAGTAGCGTCCTCATCTTCAGGGAGAAGCATTTCCTTACCTACGGGTCCGGTAATGGCTACATCAGCACCAACCTCCAAATAACACAGATGGGTCGAACAAACACCATAAACGGGTTCTCCAGTTTCAGGATGTTTATATTCAAGTTGACGAACACACAAAGAGACTGTCCCATCGTCGAGCTTATCACCATGACGGGTAGATGCGATGGAATAGAGTCTTAACTTATGGGGTTTGCCATTTTCGTCAGTTCCCGGGGGAATAATCCCAATACTTTGTCCTTCCAAATAGTGTAAATCTCCGCCGGAGATATCAAAGGTGAGGTGTTGAACAATTCCACTACCGCCTTCGGCGACGAGAGGATAATTTTCAATACATTTCCCGATATAAGGATCTTTGGGCTTGTAAATATTAACAGGAATTTTCGCCTTTGCTTGAGTCATATACTTATCTTGTTGGTTTCTTGTTGCTTTGCAGTTGTTCTACGACCTGGGGTTCTGACTTGTTGGTGGTAAGTTGCAAAGGAGTATCTGCATTCAGAGGTTTGACCTCAATAATCCGAATACCCATACGAGCAATGCAGCACGTTTCCTAATTCATTCACTGATAGGACACAGTGATAGAGAAACTCCCACTGCGACGAATTGGGTAGTTAAGACTATCATTAATCGCTACTCTGAATCTAACCCCACAACCCCGTAAACAAACAGTTGGTTTCCAGACACTGTTGCTTTGGTTGAAGTTGCCTTTAAATTTGAACTGTACATGTTATGTGTTGTTCCCAATTCACCCAAAACATAACCACTGCATTTGATTGCCAACCTACATTGGTAGACTTCGGGTGCAGTAGTAAATCAGGTCAGAAGACCTATAAACCAGACCAGGTCGTAAGTCAATTCTACCTGATTCTAATGTCAAAAACTGTCAACCTTGCGTCAGGTTAAGGTTTTTTTAGGAAAAATTTTTATTCGAGGTAAAAGGCAATAAGCATTGATCTTCAAAACTCAAAGTTTAGATTAAATTAGAGTTTTTTGCTTAGAGCTGAGAACATTTAGTATTCTGGCCATACTTTCAGCCTCCGCAGCAGCCGGAATACAAATCGCTCTTAGGTTATTTATTAATCGTTTAGCTTATTTTTATTCCATTAGTAGGTCGATTATTAACAATTAAGGTGGTTAAGCTTAAAAAGTAGTCCATAAATTCTCTCCCATTATGGGTCATTAGGATTAGCAGGAGGTTTGTTAGCTTTATCTGTTGAAATTAGTCCGGGCACAATGATTGTTCTGGTTACTAGAACTTTTTTAAAGCTAGTTTATCTCAAATATGTGTAGTTGTCGTCATTTTTGCATTTAAAGCCCCCAAAAAAGGAGTTTATTTATTTAAATACTATTAGGTATAGTACCTAGCCCTTTGTTATTTCACTACTTAGCAACGATAGCAAATGAGAAGTGAATACTTAAGAGTGAAGGTCATTGCTCAGAAGTAAAAATAATTGATTTTATCAAAGTAGAGGAAAAAATCTTGATCGAAAAAGTACTAACTCTTAACTCTAAACGATCAACTATGAATAATTACTACTGCTTCTTCAAATTATTTTCATTTACTTAATATTTACTGATTTTTGTCTAACGGAAAGAGAACCGTTATTACGGCTTGAGGTAGTTGAATTATTCGTACAAGGTATTTTTACCGAAACTGGAGATTTAGCTATGACCACTAATGAGTTTTGATTAGGTTCAATAGCACAAGATATTTAGCAGACAGAATTACGAAGAATTAATATTAATCGATCTACTCTAGTTTAAAATAAATTTTTACAATTTTTATTTTTTATGATTTTTACACTCAAAAATCATAAAAAATAAAGTATTTTACTGAAAAAATTTTACACTTTAAATCTAAATATTTTAGCTTTTTTTTTACTAAATTAAGAAGTATTATTTTTGGTTAAGTTTGTAATTAATAGCTGTTGTTGCGTATTTTTTTGTAATCGCTATAACTAAATAGATCTTTTTATCGACAGTTTATTACTACTTTATTTTTTAAATAAAATTGGACAGATTAATCTAAAAATTAATTACCATCAATAGCAAACTATCTTTCCATATCATCTAAAAGTCAGCTAATTCTAAACTGGCAGCAAAGTTACTGCGGCTAAAGACTACATAACTCTCTTCTGTACTATCATTACCATTATGATCGGCATAACTTGCCCCAATATTTATGTTATCGATGTAATCCTCATTGATATCCCCTGCACTACCACTACTGACTGAACTTTCTGAGAAGTCAATACTATCAATATCATTGATAACAAAGTAGTTGTTTCCATTAAGGTCTAAAAAGTTAAAAAATTCTTTGTATTTTTTAAAATTAAATTGGGTAAACTTTAATCATCTATATTAATCTAATAAATATTGACAATAGGTTTTAGGTACATCTAAAAAAGAGATTTATGGTATCTTTAATTGACGAGTTAGTCTAACAACATAATTTATTTTAAAGACAATAAATTATGCGTCTGCACCTCTATTTATTTCCAGAAATTTTTGAATTTAAGGATTTTTAAATAAAATTTAGTAATATAAAATTGTATCCCGTATCTGGGAGGAACTATCATAGAAGAATATAAAGGTAAAAATTGAACTTGTTTTACTCACAATTAGACTCCGGTATAAATCACTATCTGATAATTTTTATTTCTCAATAGGTATTTAAGTTTTATTGTCCTAGATATAATTTTTTTATTATGATTGATAAATCATCAACAGCAAAAGGCACACAAGAGGAATAAATTTGTAAAAAATCAGCTACTGAACTTTTATCTTAGATAGGAGAAAAAATAACCAAAAAAATGGAATTAATTTACTTTTAATGGTAATGCTCTCTGTATTTTTAAAAAAAGTTAGCCTAAAAAATAGGCTAAAATAATATCATATAGACGAACTAATATCATCATTTATCTACACAGTCAATATCAGAATATACGCAATCAATACTTATGTTTGAGTTTAGATTATTAATAATCGTCTAAATATATTAGAGATTCAACCTAACGATAATTTTATTTATCATCTATTCAGCTTTGATTTAGACTAAATGTTAGATTGAATTTGTATTCTATATTTTTCAAAGTTTTCTATGATAATCTATCGTATTTTATATAAATCTCTGATAAGTTACTTTTATTCTAGAAAAATATTTGTCTGCTCTCCCCAATTAACTTGTAATTTTTGTTGAGCACTCCCGCCATTTACCGAAATTTCTACCCAGCCATGACTACCGATAAAACTGACTAATTCTTCCCGAGCAACTTCACTATAAGTTAATGCCGTGTTAATCTGTTGTTTCGCTATTTCAACCGACCAATTATGACCCCTAACTAACTCCCCTAAAATATTAGTAATAAGGTTGCCAAAACGATCAATGTATTGAATACACCCATGAACATGGTTAGCTGTTATTATTACTTCCTTAAAGGTGGATTTAATTAAACTATCAGGACTAATAGAAGTTCCTAAAATGTTGAGAGAAATCCCACTGGCTAAATGTGCCCCCACGGAAGCGAAAATATCCCTTCCATGAAAAGTCGAACTGGGATCTCTAACTCTCCAATAATTAGGGTTTGTCAACTCTACTGCTGCGATTGCCTCGGATAAACTTAGAACACCTCCAAATAAGCCGTTGTCAGGTCCAACCAAATACCCTTGGGGAAATTGAATTGCGACCCCTCTTCGTTGACTTCCTACCCCCGGATCGATAACCGCAACATATACTGTTCCATTCGGGAAGAAAGGATAAGCATTCATCAGACAAAACCGTCCGGCGGCAATATTCTGGGGGGGAATCTCATGGGCAATATCGATAACAGTCAAACCGGGGTTGATACAGGCGATTACCCCTTTGATGATTCCTACATAACTATCTTGTAAGCCGAAGTCAGTTAATAAGGCGATCACAGTTGCATGAGTCATGGGTTATAGCTAGAAATAAAGTTGAATCTGTGTTAGTTGTTGGGAACAAAGACTACAAAGCAGTCTACTCATTTTTCTTAAAAAACCATTATTACTTAATACTAAAATACTTTTTTTATCGTTCAACACAATACATTAAAAGACTGTTTATTAAGTAAATCTTAAGATAGTTTGAGAGTATATCAACATGGCTTAATACATCACAACAATCTTGTTGGTGCGTTACCGTAGAGAAATAACAGTAGTTTGCCTAGCAAACCCTAAATTTGATGTTTTGTTTAAAAATAGCCTCTAAAGATTTGTATCTTTACAGAAGGGGACAATCGGAATGAAAATAGACAAGAGGTTATTTACTATTGCAATTTATGTCTGACCCTCACCCCCAAAAAACGCCTAGTCAGGCTTACTCTACGGTTGTAGAGGCATTAAATCGTTTAATCAAAGTAGTGGCTAAACTGCGATCACCTGACGATGGATGTCCCTGGGATCTTGCCCAAACTCCCCAAACCCTCATCCCTTACATCATTGAAGAAGCTCACGAAGTAGTTTACGCTATCAGAAGCAAAGATAATCAAGCTATTGTCGAGGAATTAGGAGATTTATTATTACAAGTAATATTGCAAGCGCAAATTGCTAGCGATGAGGGACACTTCAGCTTAAAGGAAGTTGCTCAAGGAATTACTAATAAACTAATCCGTCGTCATCCTCATATTTTTGGAGATATAGAAGTTAAAGATAAAGAAGAAGTAAGTCAAAATTGGGAAAAAATCAAAGCTCAAGAGAAGGGAGAAACTCCAGAAATTGCTCAATTATTGAGCCGTAAACTCAATCGCTATAATCAAACTTTATCCCCTTTAATGGCTAGTAACAAAATTTTAGTTAAAGCCGCATCTGCTGGTTTTGAATGGGAAACTGTAGATGGAATTTTAAGAAAATTTACTGAAGAATTAGGGGGATTTAAACAAGTTTTGGAAGTAGAGGATAAAGCGCATCAAGAAGCGAAATTAGGGGACTTACTTTTTATTTTAGTTGATATCGCTCGATTGTATGGTTTAAGTCCCTCAGAAGCTTTGCAGGGAACTAATGAGAAGTTTATTCAACGGTTATCAATAATAGAGACTTTCGCTGATCGTTCCTTAACAGATTACACTGTAAACGAGTTAAAAATCTTGTGGCAAAAGCAAAAAAACACTTAAACTGATAATAAACTTTTTTTTATAAAAACTACTGAGATTTTTATGAGTTTAGACAAAGATCAAGTAAATAATTCTACTGAATATGATTCAAAAAAGGAAAATAATCAACTTTGGAGAAGAATTTGGGAAAACATACAAATCGTTGTTGTTGCTTTGATTTTATCACTCATTATTCGGACTTTTATTGCTGAACCCCGTTATATTCCGTCTGAGTCTATGCTACCGACTTTAGAAGAAGGTGATCGCTTGGTAGTGGAAAAAGTTTCTTATTATTTTCATTCTCCCCAAAGAGGTGATATTGTTGTATTTGAACCTCCTATACAATTGAGATTACAAGGATATAAAAAAGAACAGGCCTTTATTAAAAGGGTTGTTGGCGTTGGAGGAGACACCGTCGCAGTTGTCGATGGAAAAGTATACATCAACAACCAATTACTCCCGGAAGATTATATTTTAGAATCTCCTCATTATAACTTAAAACCTATTACCATTCCCGACAGCAAATTATTTGTTATGGGAGATAATCGAAACAACAGTAACGATTCCCACATCTGGGGGATGTTACCCAGAGAAAATGTAATTGGACATGCAGTTTTTAGATTTTTCCCTTTTCAGCGAATTGGCAATGTTTAAATGGTCAATCCTTAAAAGTTTTAGAGACAATTATTGATGTGAATGAACTCTCGAAAATCTAAGAGATAACCTTGCTTCAGTAATAACTTCAGAAAACTTCATTAGTTGCTAAATGTATTCCGATTCAATTTGAGTATGTTTCGCTGTATAAGTTATGAGCATCCCGAGTTTAATATACTTCTAACTCTGTTTTAGAGTATTTTCTAACCAATCATACCAAATCGATAATCCTTCTCCTGTAATTGAAGAAACCTGAAAAATACAAATATTAGGATTAACTTGTTTGGCATAATCTAAACAGCGGTTTACATCAAACTGAAGATAAGGAAGTAGATCAATTTTTGTTAAAATCATTACATTACTTTTTCGAAACATATGGGGATATTTTATAGGTTTATCTTCTCCTTCTGTTATAGAAAGAATAGCAACTTTAGCATATTCGCCCAAATCAAATAGTGCTGGACAGACTAAATTCCCTACGTTTTCAATCATCAAAACAGAATCAGTAGGAGGATTTAGTTCTGTGCAACCTTTTTCTATCATTGCTGCTTCCAGATGACATCCCGTTCCTGTATTAATTTGAATAACTTTACATCCTGTTTCTTTAATTTTACGAGCATCATTTGCAGTTTCTTGATCTCCTTCAATTACACTAATCTTTATCCTTTCTTTCAAATCTTTAATTGTTTTAGTTAATAGAGTTGTTTTTCCTGAACCTGGAGAACTTACTAAATTTAACGCTAGAATACTATGACTTTTAAACCAAACTCGATTTTGTGCTGCAATCAAGTCATTTTTTTCTAGAATGTTTTCTTCTAAGCTGATGGTTGTGCGGTGTATTTGAGAATGAGTTTGGGATGGTTTTGTTGTGGAATTAGAATGGAAATGGGAGTAATGATCTTGGTTATCATGAGAATGGGTGACTATCGTCCCATCATCTAAAGTATGGGTATGGTAGTGTTCATTCACTGTCGTGTTAACCTCTGCTTCAAGATTAGTGAATTGGACTTGATCATTACCTGAACAACCGCAAGTTACACACATATTTCATCGTACCTCCATTTCTTTAATTTTTAACTCTTGTCCCTGAATAATATCTAACTTAACACTGTGACAGCAATCACATGTACCAAAGGGTTGAGAAAGGTTTATTTCTGCCCCACAGTCCTGGCATTTTCCTCTCCCCGGAACTTCGATAATTTCTAAACTTGCGTCTTCTAAAACTGTCCCTTCGCAACAAATATCAAAACAAAAACGAATTGCATCAGCCATAATTGTTGAAAGTTGTCCGACCTCCAGAGTAACACGTTTAACTGATAATCCTTTGGCGTGTTCAGCCACAATAGCTACAATATTTTGAGTGATTCCTAGTTCATGCATAGACATCCGCATAAGTCCGGACATTACTATAATAATACATTCGACTTTAGATTATCGTAACCTATATTTTCTGTTTTAGAAAATTTTAAGTTAATTAGTTACAATTCATGTTTTATTCTTAATAGGTATTTAACAAAAACCAATTTAAAACTCTATTCCATGCCCACCAAACATCAGAATCATTCGCTAAATATTGTCCTTTTTTACTGTTTAAATAATGAACATGTCCGCCATGTTTAGTTAACAATAATTCAACTTGATTATTACCTTTACAAGCTTTATCTAAGTCAGGGATAATTGATGGATCAAACATCGGATCATCTGCCGCATAAATAATTAAAGTGGGTTTGGTCAGATGGTTTAGAAAAGACAGAGGACTACTAGCTTTATAATAGTCTTCTACCGAAGAAAAACCTAATGGTTTAATTACTAATTCTTCATCAAATTTCCAAATACTATTGGCCCGCTCAATGGCATTAGGATCGATACTTTGGGGATGGTGTCGATAAATACGCCAAGCTAAATTTTTAAGATTTTTAGCAATAGACTGTTCGATATATCGTCCTAACGGAGAACGCACTAAATAAGGCAAAGAGCGATTAGTATCAAGATTTGGGCAAATTACTGCCGCCCCTCCAATCTCCGAGGCTTCTAAAGGTAAATCATTGCCCCAGTCGGATAAAGTTTCGGCAGCTCTAACTCCCCACAAAGCCAATTGTCCCCCCAAAGAATAACCAGTAAACCAAAATGGTGCAGGACACCCAGTCGCTTTTGCTTGCGCTGCAATTCTGACAAAATCTTCCCCCTCATGCAACCCATCAGACGTTAGGGATGGAGATAATTCTGCTGTTTTCCCATGGGCTCGCCAATCGAACAAAACCATAGCATAATTTTCGGCCCACCCCTTACGCCCTAATAACCGCAAAAACCACTGATTGTCTAAATCTCCTGTAATGCCATAGGTTCCAATAATTGTCCCTTGAGGTTGATCAGAAATGGCAATGCGGCCAAATAAGGGAACCCCATTAGCTCCTTGAAAAATATAATCTCGGTAGGAAGGTTCTTGATGACAAATTGTTTTTTCCCAATTACGACTTGATTGCAAGGTTGTATAAATGGTCATTGATAGCCCATGTCTAAGTAGAGGTACGGGATAGAAGCTAGAAGACATAGATGAGAAAATTCGATTTTTTTTGGGCAATCCTAACATTATTTAGAAGATAATCGAAGATTATATCAGCAAAGACTAACAATCTTAGACTCTCTTTCTCAGAATCATGCTTATAATCGGGACAGGATTCTTTATTTTCCGATCGCATTTCTTAGTTAGCCTTTACAATACACGGTAGTAATTACCATCTTATGTTATGCCTCGAATACTAGTAATAGACGACGATGCTGCAATTGCTGAATTAGTCTCCATCAATCTGGAGATGGCCGGTTATGATGTCAATCAAGCAGAAGACGGCATTAAGGGACAAGCTTTAGCCGTTCAATTACAGCCAGACCTAATTATGCTTGATCTGATGTTGCCTAAGGTCGATGGTTTCACTGTCTGTCAGCGACTGCGCCGAGATGATCGCACAGCCGATATTCCGGTATTGATGTTAAGTGCTTTAGGACAAACTCAAGATAAAGTAGAAGGGTTTAATGCAGGGGCTGATGACTATCTCACCAAACCCTTTGAGGTAGAAGAAATGTTAGCCAGGGTACGGGCTTTGTTGCGGCGGACTGATCGAATTCCTCAAGCAGCTAAACATTCGGAAATTCTTAACTATGGTCCATTGACCTTGATTCCAGAGCGATTTGAAGCCATTTGGTTTGAAAAAACTGTCAAGTTAACCCATTTAGAATTTGAATTACTTCACTGTCTCTTGCAACGTCACGGCCAAACTGTCTCTCCGAGTGAAATTCTTAAAGAAGTTTGGGGATACGATCCCGATGACGATATTGAAACTATTCGGGTTCACATTCGCCACTTAAGGACCAAATTAGAACCTGATCCTAGACATCCTTGCTATATCAAAACTGTGTATGGTGCGGGCTATTGTCTAGAGTTGCCCAGTGCCGAACAACTTATTGAACAACCTGAACCTGATGCAGCCACTGTTTAAGTGACGTATGATCACGGATATTTCGGTTGTGAAGCCTTTGGCAACGATTAAGATGGGGGGTTCATAGCGATAAAATCCCCTAACGTTTATTTGTGAGGGAATCAATTTTTATCGTGAGATGATTAGGAAGTCATCAACTTCCCTTCCATGGTAGTAAAAACTTAAGATACAATAAATCTTTAAGTTTTCAAACTTGAGTCAATAGGAAGTCTAATTTCCGACTTGGCAACTTGAGGACTTCTTTATGTCCCCCCCCATTCAACCCTTACCTTCAGATGTTGTTAGCCTCATTGCTGCCGGAGAAGTAATTGACTCTCTGGCCGCGGTAGTGCGAGAGTTGGCTGAAAATGCTCTTGATGCTCAAGCAACTCGTCTAGTTATTTCCCTCTTACCAGAAGCATGGCGTGTTAAGGTAGCAGATAATGGTGAGGGAATGTCCCTCAATGACTTACGCAACTGTGCTAAACCTCACAGTACTAGTAAAATTGCTCACTTCGATGATTTAGCTAGGATTACTAGTCTAGGATTTCGGGGAGAGGCATTACATAGTTTAGCCCAAGTCTGTGAGTTAGAAATTGCTAGTCGTTATGCTAAAGACTCCCAAGGAATGGGATGGCATTTACGTTACGATAACCCAGGAGAACCTCTAACAGAACAACCAACGGCGATTGCCCCAGGAACAATAGTAACTGGATCAAATTTATTTGGAAAAATACCAGTCCGTCGTCAAGGTTTACCTTCCCTCTCGCAACAACTGAAGGAAATACAAGGAATTGTTGAAAATCTAGCTTTATGCCATCCTCAGGTGAATTGGCACGTCTGGCATAATGAGCGATTGTGGCTTAATATCAGTCCGGGAAAAACGGCTAAGGATATTTTGCCCCAACTCCTTAAGCAAGTTCATCACCATGATTTACAATTCGTTTCACAACAGGTAAAAATTCCTGATAATCATACTTTTCAATTTTTAGAAAAGGCGCAGTTAATTGGTTTACCCTCACCTCCATTAGAAAAAAACGGATTACTCGAAGTTACTTTAGGATTGCCGGATCGCTGTCATCGCCGACGACCTGATTGGGTCAAGGTAGGAATTAATGGACGTGTTGTTCGATTACCTCAATTAGAACAGACAATCTTAACGACTTTTAGTCAAACTTTACCTAAAAATCGTTTTCCTATTTGTTTTCTAAACTTGACTATTTCACCTGATCAAATTGATTGGAACCGCCACCCCAGTAAGGCTAAAATTTATATTTATTCCCTCGATTTTTGGCAAAAAAGAATCTCCGAGATTATTGAACAAGGACTACGATTATCTCCTCAAACCCTGTCGATAGCAGCTCAAAATCAACGAGTTGGAAAGTTACTCAAAGCAGCAGAAAAGAAAGAGAGTTATGACATCATACCTAAAACTTCTAATAGGACCAGATTAATGCCTTTGAAGGCGGTGGCACAGGTGCGCAATACTTATATTGTGGCAGAACATTCAAGTGGATTATGGTTAATTGAACAACATATTGCCCAAGAACGAGTGTTGTACGAGAAGTTACAGAAAGACTGGGAATTTATAAGTTTAGATTCCCCTATAATTCTAACAAAAGTATCAAATTACCAAGTCGAGCAATTACAAAGAATTGGCTTAAAAGTTGAAGTATTTGGTAAGAAGATGTGGGCAGTTCATACAATTCCTAAAATACTAAGTCAACGGGATGATTCTCAAGATGCTTTAATAGAGTTAAGTTTGGGAGGGGATTTAGAAACAGCGCAAGTAGCCACTGCTTGTCGCAGTGCAATTCGCAATGGAACCCCGATGAATTTATCCCAAATGCAAGACCTTTTAGATAGTTGGATGATAACCCAAAACCCCCGGACTTGTCCTCACGGTAGACCAATTTATTTATCCTTAGAAGATTCTTCTCTATCTCGGTTTTTTCGCCGTCATTGGGTAATCGGAAAAAGTCATGGAATCTAATAAAGTTAGAAGTAAACTTACTTTACCAGGAAAAGAAATTATAAGTCATTAAGTTTAGACTTATAGTTAGGTCTTCTCACCACTAAATAAAATTTAATTGAGATAACATCTACTTTTTGTAGGTTTTTTTGATAATATTTTTATGTTAATCTACCTCAAATTAGTTGTCATTTTTCTGTATTTTAGCAGTGACTTAGATATTTTTTTTACTTAAGTACAAAGAGTAAATATCATAAATAAAATAACAATTTATAAAAAATACATCAAATTTTTTGCAATCCTTAAAAAGGAATATATCGACAAATATATTTTTATATGTTGATTGATGTATTAGATTTAAATGACGTGGTCAAAGCCAATTATAAATTAACTAAAGAAGTTTTAGCTAAAGGGAACAATATAAGCATTATCTTAATCGATTGGGCATTGGATAAGCAATAAAGGTAATTTTTGAACAGATAAAAGTATAGCATGGTTTTATTTTCGTTATAAGCACCAAAATAAATGGATTTTCAAAAAAAAAATTAAAAAAAGAAACTAATAATTAGTGAATACTTTATCTAAATCTTAATAAGAATGAGAGAATTGATAGTATTTTCTATTAAGGTTCTGATTGATCAGATAAAATTATTGGGATAAAAACTGGAGAAAAAAGAAATTTTAGTATAAATGAATATGCAATCTCCAAGAAAATTCAATAGATTGATAGCTGTTACCAGACGAATATACCGAACTTATGATTAGAATTAGCTAATAAAATGCTAAGTTAAAAAACTTAAAAAACTTCAGAGTTAAAAATTGACTAAATTTCTGAGTCCAAAAGCTTTCCTTCTAATCAACTTCAATTAATTCTTAATACATTCTATTTTTTCTCAAGTTTTCTGACACCAATCGGCTAATTTCAATAGTCCTAACACCAAGTATGAGTTCTTCTCGAAAATATTTGGAATTCCTTATGTCTTATAATTACTGCATTTTTGAGAAGAATAGTGGTGTTTTATACACTTGGTTTGATTTTCCTTTTTGTTCTTTGCTTAAATCTTATTTATTTTTATTTAACCCTGACAAAATTTTTCTTTATTAATTGGTATTAAAAGCCATTAAACTTCTCTTTCAAGAGTTTTTCTTTAACTATCTATCTGCCACTAATTCAAGCTTATAGCTATTTGTTCAGATGTTCTTTATTCTATCATTTATTTATATGCTAACTTTTTCGTCTGAATCTACTATTATTGCATGATAACTTCCTTGTCCTCTAATTACAAAAATTTTATCAATTGTCAACTGTTTCAATGGCTAAAATTTTTCACCTGAAATTCTTGAAGTAGATTGTTGAGTGTTGTTTCGGCTTGTTGTCTACCTACTCTATTTCTTTGAGCTACATTCTTAATGTAATTATTTAAAACATATTTAATAGTTTTTATTTTAGACATTTCAGAATATGTTCTTTGCTTTCTAAGATTAGTTTAACTCTTATGTTAATAAATTTGCACATTAATTATATCTCATTTGATGAAAATCTATTTTTAGATATACAGCTCTGTTAGAGATCCTCTGCTCAATACACATCTCTTATAAGAGATGTGTACTAGTGGTTGAATTACAATAAGTTCAAATTACTATTGGGGCTATTTCTTGACAAATGAAACTATTACTATCTTAGTTAGACTGAAAAAATAGGCAACTATAAATAGGCAACTATAAACAGCTTTGCTATTTTCTAGAAATTTAACTAATTTATTTTAAATAAAATTAATTAAGCTACTAATTTCAGTTATTTTTTTTTAAAAAAATAAAAATTATTTTTACTTTACATTAAAGATAATTTTTATTTAGACAGTCATTAATAATAAAGTTTTGTATCTATATGATTTGTTGAATAACATGTTTACCTAACTAATAAAGAGAATAAATGTTCAGTATAGTCACTATTGTCTATACTACCTGTGCTCAGAAATAACCAATAATTGGTATTATTAAAATTGTCAATATAACTATTAATAAGGTTATTATCTTATACATTTAAATACAGTGTTATCTATTAGTAAATAGACGGCTAAAAGTATTATACTTCTATTTTTGAGAGAAGGAATAGCTAGTTTAAATGTTGCCAGAGCTTAAAAAATTATCTTTTTTTTATTAATGAATAAAAACGTTGACATTGCTAATGTAATTATTGTTATTTTATACGTCAATATTAATTTGAGTTTAAGATCTCCTGTTATAAGGATAAATTTAACAAAAATGATAGGTTTGCCCGGAAGTTTCAAGAATAATAAAATTCAAATTTTTAAGCTTAAAATTCTAGAAAATAGGCAATATCTTTTGAAGAAAGAACATAACTGAATTATTCATTTTCTTAATTTAAAAATTAAATTATCTATAGTATTTTTAGCACTTTTTTAAGTACAAGTTGATCAAAAATTTGATAATTTTCTCTTAAATATAAAAATACTTATATCTTAATTTTTTATCAATTTTACTCTAGTAACATTTTCTACAAAAAAACGTCTAAATATAAGTAGTACAGTAATTTTAAGTAGCACATAAATCAGCGAGGGTGAACTAAAAATGCTAGGATTGCTCTAGAAGAAGAAACGTGATAAAAAAAGGAACAAACGCTACATGCAAGAGTTTGACAAGTCAATATCTTTTGACGGACGGGATATTCGGCTCAAGTTGGGACTACTGGCCCCGCAAGCAGGGGGAGCCGTTTTAATCCAGTCTGGAGACACAGCGGTTTTAGTAACTGCAACAAGAACAGTAGGGAGAGAAGGAATCGATTTTCTTCCCCTAACCGTAGATTACGAAGAAAGACTGTATGCAGCAGGACGTATTCCTGGGGGTTTTTTGCGACGAGAAGGTCGTCCTCCCGAAAAAGCTGTTCTCATTAGCCGCCTAATTGATCGTCCTCTACGTCCTCTATGCCCTAATTGGATACGAGATGATATACAAATTATTGCTACGACCCTTTCGATGGATGAAGAAGTTCCCCCCGACGTTCTTGCAGTCACAGGGTCGTCAATTGCGATGATTGCGGCAAAAATTCCATTTTTTGGTCCAATGGCCGCAGTTAGAGTTGGGTTGATTGGAGATGATTTTATTATTAACCCCACCTATCGGGAAATAGACACAGGAGACTTAGATCTCGTAGTTGCTGGAAGTCCCGATGGAGTAGTGATGGTCGAAGCGGGAGCCAATCAACTGCCAGAACAAGATATCATCGAAGCAATTGACTTTGGCTATGAAGCAGTTCGGGATCTCATTCAAGCTCAATGGGATGTGATGGAAGCGTTAGAACTCGAATTAACTACCGAAGAAGCACCATTAGTGAATGAAGTGGTTGAAGCATTTATCCGCGATCACGCCTCGGAATCAATTAAAAAGGTATTAACACAATACGACCTCGATAAAAGTAGTCGAGATAAATATCTTGATGAGATTAAAGAAAGCAAAATTAACAAGGTGATCGCAGAATTGCCCAAAGAAGACCCAATTAAGGTAGCCACCACTGAAGATCCCAAATCTATAGGCAAATTGTACAAAGATTTGACAAAAGAATTAATGCGTTCTCAGATTGTTAATGAGGGGGTTCGCGTTGATGGTCGTAAACTTGATGAAGTGCGTCCTATTTCCTCTCAAGTTGGTCTATTACCCCAACGGGTTCATGGAAGTGGCTTATTCAGACGAGGATTAACGCAAGTGCTATCTCTCGTTACTTTAGGAACCCCAGGGGATGCTCAAGATCTTGCTGATGATCTTCATCCAGAAGACGAAAAACGTTATCTGCATCACTATAATTTTCCTCCTTTCTCTGTGGGGGAAACCAAACCCATGCGTTCTCCTGGCCGCCGAGAAATTGGGCATGGAGCTTTAGCAGAACGGGCGATCACTCCTATTCTTCCTCCAAAAGAAGAGTTCCCCTATGTGATCCGCGTAGTGTCGGAGGTGTTATCTTCTAATGGTTCTACGTCTATGGGATCAGTGTGTGGTTCAACCCTAGCCTTAATGGATGCAGGGGTTCCCATTACTAAACCGGTTAGTGGTGCAGCCATGGGACTTATTAAAGAAGGAAATGAAGTTCGTATCTTGACTGATATTCAAGGGATTGAAGACTTTTTAGGCGATATGGACTTCAAAGTAGCTGGCACTGATAACGGTATCACTGCTTTACAAATGGATATGAAAATCACCGGACTGCCTATGGAGGTGGTCGCAAAAGCTATTGAACAAGCTCTTCCAGCTCGATTACATATCCTTGATAGAATGTTAGCTACCATTGACAAACCCCGTGCGAACCTATCTCCCTATGCTCCTCGTCTCCTAACCATGAAGATCGATCCCGATATGATTGGGTTAGTGATCGGCCCTGGGGGCAAAACTATTAAAGGTATTACCGAACAAACTGGTTCTAAAATCGATATTGCTGACGATGGAACCGTAACTATTGCGGCACTCGAAGCCGAAAAAGCTGAAAAGGCTAAGCAAATCATTTATAACATGACCCGCAAACTCAATGAAGGTGAAGTTTATGCCGGTCGCGTTACCCGTATTATTCAAATTGGGGCTTTTGTCGAAGTGCTTCCCGGTAAAGAAGGAATGATTCATATTTCCCAATTAGCTGAAGGTCGTGTAGGGAAGGTAGAAGATGAAGTCGCTGTAGGCGATGAGGTCGTGGTAAAAGTACGAGAAATCGATAGCAAAGGCCGCCTAAACTTAACTCGATTGGGCATTCATCCTGATGAAGCAACAGCAGCCCGCCGAGCGGCAGTTACTGTCTAAGGATTAATCCTAAACTCTGGTGTACAGGTCAACGGCAATTGACCTGTACGAGCAACTTGAAACCCAACTTAGATTTCCCCAATGGGCTACATTAATTTTAAACCTATCTTAGAAATAGCAAGTATACTAACCCTTAGTGTTTTCCCTGGCCTAGCGATGGAATTAGGGAATGGAACAACTATGTTTAATAAGTCACCTCGTTTAGTTAATGCGATCACAACGTCGAGTGGCATTAGGGTAAAAGGGGCAGAGTATTACTTTACAATTGAGTTGGGAAATGACGTTGGCGAACCCCTCAAAAAATTAACACTACAACAAGTTCAAACAACTCAAATTATTAACTATCATTTAGATGAAACCTTTGCTTTTGAAGGAGAACCGATTAATCGAGGCAAGTCTTTAACCATTGCTCGGATAAAAAGAAATTTAGATAATGAAGCCATTACTCTCGTTTTTGATTACCCAATTGCTCCAGGAACAACTTTTACTGTAGGACTGAAACCCCAACAAAATCCTGAGTTAGCAGGGGTTTATCCATTCAGTTTCATTGCTTATCCGAAAGGGGAAAACCCTCTGGGATTATATCTTGGCCTCGGCAGACTTCGTTTTTACCAAGTAGGCAATCATTTCCCCTAAATTAAAAAATACTTACGCCCCGAATCGGAACAAGAAGACAAAAATTTATATATACCAGGGCGAACGATGGGACTTGAACCCACGAATGGCGGTACCACAAACCGCTGCCTTAACCACTTGGCTACGCTCGCCATACGCACCTGTTGTCTAGTATAACATATTTTTTGTTTGTTTCATGATCGTCTAAATTAAGTTATCCTAATAGTTGAGCAAGTTAAGCAACCAAAAAAGTGATGGAAGCGTTACAATTGGCGAGTACCGTCGGGGGAGTTGCATTGGCTGGAATTGGTGTTTTAATGGTGATAACCAATCCTGGACAGAATGACTATAAACACTATGCTACTGATGCCCTCACTGAATATTTAAAACAAGAGGTTTGCCCCCAAGCCCCTCAACAATTAGGAGGCTTCTTACAAAGCTATTGTAAAACCTTAATAGATACAGGACGACCTCAAATTGAACAAGTGATTGCTAAAGAGACTATTCGGCGAAATTATCTTCTGTTCAGTATCTACGAAACTGAATTATTGTTGCCCTTTCCAATCCCCAGTTACGAGTTTGGTACAATAGGGGCCTTCCAGAAATTCTATACCTACGAGGTCCAGGAATTCCAAGAAAAGCGTTAAACTATTGTTCTCTAATAAACAAGAGTTCATCCTAATCAATCATTCGGATCACTAACTTATCCTTTAACTTTGTGAATCTCCCTATCCTTAGCTCTACTTTTTTTCTGACTCTTCTATTAATGATGGGTTTGTTCTTTTTCATCCGCGCATCTGCTAAGGATCGCATCGAACGAATCAAGTTGACCCCACGAGAATCCGTTGATCAGCTTTTGAGTCAACTACAAG
This sequence comes from cyanobacterium endosymbiont of Epithemia clementina EcSB, assembly GCF_029919255.1. Classification (GTDB taxonomy): domain Bacteria; phylum Cyanobacteriota; class Cyanobacteriia; order Cyanobacteriales; family Microcystaceae; genus Rippkaea. The sequence goes on from NZ_CP123991.1 coordinate 923,659, forward strand.
TATATTTTACTCAACGTGCTTATCACATTAGTTCTGTTGACCCCAAACGCCAGACTATGACTTTTGAAGGTTTTGTTAGTCCTAGTTGGTTCCTTGCTATTTTTCTGAGTGGGTTAGCGGCCATCGGATTATTTTGTTTCTCGTTGATTTTATCTTTTCTATATCCCTCGTTGACTTTATTGTTTCTGGGACTAGTCCTCTTGTGTCCAGTTGGTGGAATCTTTTATTGGAAGAAGTCAGGACGTGTTGAAAAAGTTTTGCTCGAAGTTAAAATGATATCAGAATCTAACCAGTCACAACTTGATGGAAACATGCAGAGTTTAGTTATAGTAACAGCTCATCGAGACGAACTGGCTCGGCTACAAAAAGTAGATTTTTTGAAATCTGGTTATAATCCTTAAAAGAAAATTGCAATTTATAGCAAAACATTTCCCAATCTACTTATTTTTAGAGTGGGAAATGGTATGTTAAACCTCATTAGACAAGAAAGAGTCAACGATCACTTCCAGCGGTTACCACTGCGGGAACTCTACTCGGCACAGGAGGTTGGAATTCTCGCAAACTAGGAAAGAGAAAATGATTTTCTTCAACGTACTGGGCACCGAACAAACCCTTTTCCGCCCAAAAGTATCTATCCGTTGTATGCTCATTTCGTTTTACAATCAGCAAAGCCGGAGGCTGGATTCCAATCGCCCCAATATGCTTCCTTGCAGCTGTCACTGGTTTATCTTCGCCACTTTCGATACTATACTGGGGTACAATCTCGAGAATCCTACGACCTTCTTGACGACGACGACTCTTACGTTTACGTTTTCTTGCCAACCCGATTACCTCCTATTCTGGATATATACTGTAATCATAGTTACAAAAGTTAATGGCATTATATCCGGTTTAACCTAGGAAATCAATAGCCTTTGTCCACATTTCGGTGGATTTATTGAAGTCACAAGGCTTCAATAATCAATAGATTTCGCTAAACTTAAGGAAAAATTCTGAAATGATTAAAATTAATTTTTTTAACAAAACTTTATAGATTTATGGATTAAATCCCTCATGTCCTCTGCTACTTACACTTTCATAAAACCCAGTAAAGAATTCATTACTTTATGTCAAGCTCAAATAACGTTGTTAACTCAAGGACTGAAAGCTGATTGGAGTGGAATTTATTTGACCCAAGAAAGAAAAGAAGAAACACAGACGAGCTTGATTCCCCTCTTGTGTTCTCCGCAAAAACGTGAGTTTTACACCAGTAAGAATGTTAATTTGAATTTACCTAAGGTTGAAAAATTACTAAACGGTTCTATCAGTATACCGATAATTAACTCTGTTAAGCTGTCCAAATCTTTGAAGACTAATTTTAAAGGTGATCACCAAATTATTGATGAGAATAAAACAACTATGAGCAATCCTCATCAATTAGTCTTACCCTTGATGTATAAAAATATCGTAGTAGGATTATTAGTAACTCGACGTAAAAATCCTCCGTGGCAACAGTCAGAATTGGACCAAATTGAAACCATTGCTCAAACCCTAGCAATCGCTCGTTTATTGGATAGCCATCAACAATGGTATCAAGAACAATTGAGTCAACAGCAAACATCACAACAACAAGAACATGATCGCCTCGATGATTTATTTCATCAGTTGCGTAATCCATTAACCGCCTTACAAATCTTTGGTAAACTATTACTTAAACGGTTGCATTCAGACGACAAAAGTGCGACGATAGCAGAGAGCATTATACGAGAAAGTAATCACTTTCAAGAGTTACTCCAAGAATTTGAAGTTAATAAACAATCTCTCAAAGACGATGTTGTTACTCTTAATACTCAATCAACTCGTTTTTTACCATCAGAACAATCTCTATCTTTATCAGTTATCCGGGTTACAGAAATATTAGAACCATTGCTGACTTCGGCTAAATCAATTGCCCAAGAAAAATCAATCAAATTAAGAATCGATATCCTTGAGAACTCACCTTGTATATGGGGAGAGCCTCAAGCACTTAGAGAAGTCTTTAGTAATATTATTAACAACGCTTTTAAATATACACCATCGGGAGGTCAAGTATTTGTACAAGTTGGGTTGCTCTCGATGACTGATGGAAAAAGTTATCAAGGTATTGTAATTGAAGATACAGGATGCGGTATTCCTGTTGAAGATCAAGAACATATTTTTGAGCGTCATTATCGAGGGGTTCAAGAAACAGGAGGGATTACAGGAAGTGGATTAGGTTTGGCGATTGCTAAAGATTTAGTTACTCAGATGCAAGGATTGATTGAACTTGTTAGTCCCACTGATGAAACGCGCAATATGGGGACAAAATTTATAGTTTGGTTACCTTTAGTTAATAGTTTATAATGAGAGAGTTAACTCAGTTAAAGAGAGTATTTTAATAGTGAATCAAGTTGCTAGTTCTCAACCTTCTAGTTTTAAGTCTGATGCTTCGGCAATTAAATATGGAGAGCGGTTTATTGAAGAAGGGAAATTAATTACTTTTCCTAATCCTCGTATCGGTCGACGGTATGACATTAATGTTACTTTGCCTGAGTTTACTTGTAAGTGTCCCTTCTCTGGTTATCCCGATTTTGCTAACCTTTATTTAACTTATGTTCCTGATGAAAAAGTGGTTGAGTTAAAAGCATTAAAATTGTATATTAATGGTTATCGTAATCTCTATGTCTCTCATGAAGAATCGATTAACCAGATTCTGGATGATTTTGTGTTAGCTTGCGATCCACTAGAAGCAACCTTAAAAGGAGACTTTAATCCTAGGGGAAATGTTCATACTGTTATTGAAGTTCGTCATCATAAACAGAAAAGTTAAAGTCATAAAAAAATTAGCTTCTTTGGCATGAAAAAATATCATGCTGGAAAGACCAAGAACTATACCGATGACTTAATGAAGTTAAAATTTATTCGGTATACTGTTGGGATCGTAGATCTTTCTCAAGGAAGGATTAAGTATCATGATTATCTGTTGGAAATATATATCTGTATCAAAGTGGAAAACAAAAATAAAATCTTAGAAAGAAAAGAACATATTCTGAAAGGTCTAAGATAAAAACTATTAAATATATCTTAAATAATTACATTAAAAATGTAGCTCACAGAAATAGAGTAGGTAGACAACAAGCCGAAACAACACTCAAGGATCTACTTCAAGAATTGCAGGTGTAAAATTTTAGCAATTGAAACAGTTGGCAATTAACCTTTACAGAAATATTTAATTAATTAACAATTAAGTTAATTGAACATTCCATTAAAAATCTAATTTATCTAAAATAGACTTTGTTGAAACGACATGACGATCTAATCCTAGATTAGCGGAGTTGATTCCTAATGCTAATGCTACTAATTGGGATAGATGTAACACAGGCAAGTTCAATTTGTGTTCAATAACTTTCTCGACTTCTAGTTGTCGAGAATCTAAATTTAAGTGACACAAAGGGCAGGGAGTTACTAAACAATCTGCCCCTGCTTCAATAGCTTCTTTCATATTATTTCCTGCCATTTTAAACGACTCTTTGGTAGCCTAACTTACTATGGTTCAGCCACAACACAGAGCCCGTCCTTGATAATAGATAGGAGTTGCCCAAGGAGACGAAAAATACTTTCTAAACATTCTGGTTGAAAGCGATTATCGTAAGGAAGATTATCCTGAGTTCGTAACAAATAACAGCCATAAAATGCAGCACAATTTAAACGGCTTAACTTCTTTGTTACTTTTTTTTGAAGTTTTTCAAAACTATAATCAGCTACCAATGCCCATAACAGATGTTTAACTTCAGTCATTCCTTTATAGGGAAAACAATGTTCTTTCTCTAAAAATCTATTAACCTGTTCCAAATAGTTAGGGTCATTTTCTTGTGCATTTTTGAGACGTTCGTCTACATGGCCAATAACCCCCTGACAGGTACTACAATGGGTTAACAAAGGGAGATTTAGAGAGTCAGCTAAAGTAATATTGCGCGCATTGACTGTATCTTCTAATAATTGGGAATCTTCTTTGTAAGTTCCTGAACCACAACAGGCGGCTTTTTTGAGTTCAACTAATTCTATTCCCAACGCATCAGTGAGGGCAGCAGTAGACAGATAAAGTTCACGACAAGCACCTTTGGCAACACAACCCGGATAATAAGCTTACTTCAGCATTGTTCCACGTACCGGCGGCTGATGGATCTGGAGACTCTCGCTGTTAAGGCGAAGTTTAAGGAGAAGTCCTCGTTTCTATTGATTTTACAACATATTTCGTCTTTCCCACACTTCTAAAATAGTCAATTGTGCTAACTCATTTTGAAAAAATTTGGGATAATGACCATAACCGAATAAACGCTAAATTATGCCCGACTGGAAACTACCTTTTGATCGCCCTTCTCAACCTGCTACTGTCCTTCCCGAAGAGACTCAAGGGGGTTTAGGTACTTTTGGCGGAGTCTATACTCCTTCTATCTTGACTATTCTTGGCGTAATCATGTATCTCCGCTTTGGTTGGGTGGTGGGAAATGTGGGGTTATTAGGGACCTTATTGATCGTCATCTTAGCCAACTCCATCACCTTTTTTACCGCTCTATCTGTATGCGCGATCGCAACAGACAAGGTGGTAAGAGCAGGAGGAGCCTATTACATGATCAGTCGCTCTTTAGGAGTAGAAACAGGAGGAGCCGTGGGAATTCCCCTCTATTTTGCCCAAGCTCTTTCCGTGGCTTTATATACTATAGGTTTTGCTGAAAGCTTAAAGGCAGCCTTTCCCCACCTAAATCAACTTTATGTGGCGTTGGTGGTGACAAGTTTAGTTGGGATATTAGCGTTTATGTCGGCCAGTATTGCCATTAAAGCGCAATATTTCATTATGGCTGCCATTGTCTTGTCCTTAGTGTCATTCTACTTTGGACATCCCGTAGAAGAAACTCATATTGAATTATGGGTCAACAACAAAGCTCCCTTTTGGACAGTTTTTTCAGTATTTTTCCCTGCGGTAACGGGAATTATGGCTGGGGTCAACATGTCAGGAGATTTACGAGATCCCATCCGGTCTTTGCCCAGTGGAACTCTGTGGGCTGTTGGGACAGGATTTGCCATTTATATAACCATGCCCATTTTTATGGCCATGCGAGCTAATAGTGCCACTTTAATTGCAGAACCTTTGATTATGCAACAGATGGCTGTCTGGGGTCCTTTAATTCTGTTGGGGGTGTGGGGGGCAACCCTTAGTAGTGCCATTGGTAGTATTTTGGGTGCACCTCGTATTCTTCAGGCGTTGGCCAGAGATAGGATTTTACCAAAATGGATGAGTTTCCTCGGACAAGGAAGTGGCCCTCAAGATGAACCAAAAATCGGGACTCTAGCGACCTTGGTGGTAGCGATCGCAGCGGTTTGTATCGGAGATTTAAATTTAATTGCCCCTGTCCTAACGATGTTCTTTTTAACCACCTATTTAGTGTTGAATATGTCAGCGGCTATTGAAGGGTTTTTACAGAGTCCTTCATTTCGTCCCTCGTTTAAGGTCCATTGGGCGTTTTCCCTGACCGGGGCGATCGGTTGTTTAATCGTCATGTTTCTGATTGATGCTCTTGCGACTGTTGTGGCAGCGACTGTGGTGATTGGAATTTATTTTTGGGTACGTCAACGAGAATTAATAGTGACTTGGGGGGATGTACGCCGAGGACTTTGGATGGCTTTGTTAAGGACGGCAATTCTGCAAACCGATCACACTGACGATACTAAAAACTGGCGACCCCAACTCTTAGTGCTGTCGGGTGCGCCGACTAAACGCTGGCCTTTAATTCAGTTAGCAGAAGCATTAACCCATAATCGAGGTTTAATTACCGTATCAAGTGTTCTCCCTGTTGGTTCGCGGGATATGGCCAAACAGGCGATCCTAGAAAAGCGGATTCGTAATTATCTGCAACGACGGGGTGTACAGGCGTTAGTTCGGTTGGTAACAGCCCCTGATCCATTCGATGGGGCTGAAAGACTTGTGGAGACTTACGGACTAGGATCTATTGTCCCCGATACAGTATTGCTGGGAGATTCTCAACAATCATCCCACCGTGATCGCTATTGTCAAATGATTGCCAATCTCCATCGTGCCCAACGTAATGTTATTATTTTGCGGGAAAATACTAAACTCGACCAAAACCCCTTTTTAGAGTCAAGACACCGCCCCTGTTACATAGATATCTGGTGGAGTGGGGGAATGCAGGGGAATGGTAGTCTGATGTTGATTTTAGCTTATTTATTGCGTTCTAATCCAAACTGGCAAAATGCGGAGATTTGTCTTAAGCTAGTAGTGACCGATGAAACGGGGGTTCAAGCAGCTCAAGCTAATTTAGATAATTTGGCTAAGCACTTGAGAATTGGGGCTTTATCAGAGGTAATCTTGGCTGATGGAAGAACATTTGCCACAATTCTTAAAAAGTCTTCTATGGGAGTTGATTTAATCTTTCTAGGTATGGCTAGTCCTGGGGAAATGTTTATGCAATCCTATGAAAAGTTACAAAATTGGACAGAAAACTTACCCACATCAATCTTTGTTCTGGCTGCCCCAGGATTTGATTTTGAGGAAGTATTGGGGGAAAACTAAATAACATCTCTCAAATTACCTGAGTATCTTGCCAAAAATCTTTGAATCTTATCATACAAAACTGCTCCTCTTTCTTCTTCTTTAATTCTTACCTTAGATATCTCATACGTTGATAAATTTTATTCCATCGGTTTCATCAAGAAAATCGTCTTTTCGTTCGACTTGTAAAAAAAATATTTGGCTATCAAATTTAAGGAGAGAACGTATTGTACTTAACCAGGTAACTAGGAAATTACGATTTTATCGAATTTTATAAATCACTTTATTTTTCATAAAAATTAATAATAGAATGTATTCTTACTTGGCATATTTATTACCGGTAAACTCAGCTTCAATATAGCTATTTAAACTGAGATCATATAAATGATATGTAAAATAAACAACTGTTACATCTCTATCTATAGGATATCTATGCAATAGATGTTTAAAGATAAATAGATTAATTTTATTTTTTTATAAAGTAAAACGCAAACAGTATATTCTCTAAATTTAATTATTGCTCAGAATAATTTTAGTCCTAATTAAAATATTTAAAATGATTGTATATCTTTAATATTTATCTAAATATTACTTTATTTTTACTTGATTTAATTTTGATAAAACTTACAATAGTAAAGATATGCTTTTTACTATTGCAAGTTTTATCAAAATAGAAAGTTGGTATCAATTCTCATCACAAAATATTAGTTCTTTATCAGCCTCTTTAAAATTTTTAAAAATCTAACTATTTTAAGCACTTAATTGCCCCATACTTTAAGCTACAATGCAAAATGAACTGCTCCACATTTTCTAAAATATGTTCTACGGATTTGAAACTCAACTCTATAAGCTTGAACAATTTGCCAATCAATTGGTTTCTTCGCAGTTAACCCATCTAAATTGGTTGAGTTTAACAGTTGTTTTTATCGCTGGGTTATTAACTAGTTTAACCCCTTGCATGCTATCGATGTTACCGGTTACTATTGGCTATATTGGAGGTTACGAAAACCAAGGAAGAAGACAAGCAGCTATCCAGTCAACTTGGTTCTCTTTTGGTTTAGCTACTACCCTTGCAGGATTAGGAATTACAGCAGCTTCTTTGGGAAAAATATATGGACAAATTGGAGCTGGATTACCAATTTTTGTGAGTTTAATTGCAATTTTAATGGGGCTAAATTTATTAGAATTAATTTCTCTAAAATTACCTTATTTTGGTAATAGTGATTGGATTACGGACAATTTTCCTCCAGGGATACGTTCCTATTCTCTAGGTCTAACCTTCGGATTAGTTGCCTCCCCATGCAGTACTCCTGTATTAGCAACTTTGTTGACTTGGGTTGCATCGACTCAAGATTTATTATTAGGAGGAGTATTATTGCTATTTTATACAGTTGGCTATGTTACTCCTTTAATTGTGGCAGGAACTTTTACTGCATCTCTGAAAAAATTATTAGAATTACGTCGTTGGTCAATTTGGATTAATCCTGTGAGTGGTATTTTATTAATTAGTTTTGGATTATTGTCTCTTTTATCTCGTTTATCCTCCAAAAGTGGATAATTAATAATGGAGTAATTTTCAGAAAAATTAAATTTATAATAGGAGTTGAATCTACAATAATTTCAACAGACCAAAACTGACAATAGTTATCTAAAAAAAGCGTTGATTTTAAGGGAGATTTAAATTATGAACTCTTCTAATTTACCTCAAGAAACTCATTTTTTTTCATTATTTTGGCAAGGATGGCAACAAATTGTCAAGATTACAGCTAATTTACGGTTAGCTATTATTTTATTATTAGTGATCGCTTTATTCAGTGTTAGTGGGACTGTAATTGAACAAGGAGAAAGTCTATCTTTTTATCAAGAAAATTATCCTGAAGATCCTGCTCTATTTGGGTTTCTTACCTGGAATTTAATCCTAAATTTAGGATTAAATCATGTATATAGTACTTGGTGGTTTTTAGCTCTATTAGTTTTTTTGGGAACCAGTCTCACCGCTTGTACGTTTACCCGTCAATTCTCTGCTTTTAAAGCTGCCCGCAACTGGCGTTTTTATCAGCAACCTCGTCAGTTTCAAAAGTTTGCTTTAAGTGGAAATATTGAAAATATATCTCTTGTTAATGTCGTTAATTCATTAAGAAAACGAGGTTATAAAGTTTACCAAAATAATAATTCTTTATATGCCCGCAAAGGCATTGTAGGCAGAATAGGACCTATTGTTGTTCATGCTGCTATATTGATCATTTTAGGAGGAGCAATTTGGGGGATATTAGCAGGATTTTTAGCTCAAGAAATGGTTGCCAGTGGCTCAACTTTTGAAGTCGAGAATATTATTGAAGCAGGTCCTTTCTCTAAACCATTAATTCCGACTAATTGGGGAATTCGAGTTAATCGGTTTTGGATTGACTATACTCCTAATGGAGATATTAACCAGTTTTATTCTGATCTCTCGGTTGTTAATAATCAAGGAAAAGAATTAGATCGCAAAACTATTTTTGTCAATGAACCTTTACGATATGATGGAGTTACTTTCTATCAAACCAGTTGGGGAATTGCTGGGGTAAAAGTTCAAGTTAATAATGGTCCTATTTTTCAAATTCCTATAGTCCCCTTAAAAACCGAGGGAAAAGGGAAAATATGGGGAACTTGGATTCCTACTCAACCTGATTTAAGTGAAGGGGTATCCTTATTAGCTAAAGATTTACAAGGAACTATGATTGTTTATGATAACAATGGCAATCTTTATAGTGCAATTCGCCCAGGAATGATGCTTGATATTAATGGCGCTACTCTTAAAGTTTGTGAATTAATTGGGAGTACAGGACTACAAATTAAAGCTGATCCTGGGATTCCTCTTGTTTATACTGGGTTTGGATTATTAATGCTTGGAGTAATCGCAAGTTATGTTTCCCACTCCCAAGTTTGGGTTTTACAACAAGAGAATCGCTGTTATATTGGCGGTAAAACTAATCGAGCGCACGTCAGTTTTGAAAAGGAATTAGTGAGAATTTTGGACGAATTAAAAAATCACAAAGTAGAGCCTCAATTCTCAAAAGTTTGAGGGCAAAAATAAAGGTATTTATTATTTTTATTTTATAGAAAAATGTCTTTTCAAAAAAAGTTGAATGGCTAAAAGAATTAACCCAAAAGCTACAAAACTAAAAATAAAGGTTCCTAAAGAAGCCATTCCCATTACTAAGGTCCGTACCAAAGAACCAATTCTCAAGACCAAAGAATTATGAGAGATAAGAGGTTTGGCCGCAAAGCTTTGAAAAATAGAGAAAGTGAGAGAATAAAGTCCAAATGCCAAAGATCCTGAAATGGTTGAACCCATTAGACAATGTAACGGTGTGACTTCTTTATCTTTAGGACGATCTTTTTCTGGAGTGGGCGTGGGTGAGTTTGTCATGAACAGTAGGGTAAACGATAACTTTAATTGGTCATATTATTATTTCAGACGATGCAGACGTTCTTGTAGAATTTCCGCTTGTTTTTGGGCCTCAGCTAAAGAATCTTTAGCCCCTTGAACCACTTTTTTAGGGGCTTTATTAACAAAACCAGGATTATTAAGACGCTCAGTAAGAGATTCAACCTCTGCTTTAATTTTACCTAAATTTATCTCCAGTTTTCTTTGAAGACTTGCAATATCGACAATACCTGATAAAGGAATTAACACTTGAACTGTTCCCACAACACCTGCAACAACTTGTCCAGTTTCTAACTCTAATTGGGGTGTAATGGTCAGTTGTTCCGCTTTCCCTAAATCCTGAATATAAACTTGGGCTGACTTTAAAATTGTCCTTTCTGTTTCATCTTCACTCTGTAAAATCACAGAAACTCTAACACCAGGTTTGATTTCAGCTTCAGCTCTTAAATTTCGCAGAGTACGAATAGTTTCGATAATAAGGTTAAATGACTCTTCTAATTCAGCATTAATGAGTTTGGTGTCAGAAGTAGGATAATTTTGTAAAGCCAAAAATTCATCGCTAGTTTGGCTCAAAGTATGCCAAATTTCTTCGGTAATATGAGGCATGAAGGGATGGAGTAGCCTCAGGATATTATCGAGGATATAGGCTAAGGTCTGTTGAGCAACTAGGCGAGATTCGGTGTTAGAATCCTTCCAAAGACGAGTTTTAACTAATTCAATGTACCAGTCACAAAAATCTCCCCAGATGAATTCATATAGCCCCTTAGCCGCTTCTCCTAACCCATAAGTCTCTATATAGTTCTTAGTTTGCTGAACCAGTCGATAGAAACGAGATAAAATCCAGCGATCGCATAATTCTAATTTTTCTACTTCTGAAAATCCCAAGATTTGAGGAGTTTTTCCCTCTAAATTCATCATGACAAATCGCGCTGCATTCCACAGTTTATTGGCGAAGTTTCGAGAAGCTTCAACGGATTCGGATTCATCAGTTTTACGATTGTATTGTAAGCTGATGTCCTGACCTGCCCCTGCAACTTCCCTAATCAGGGTATAACGGAGGGCATCGGTTCCATAATTTTCAATTAAGACTAAAGGATCAATCCCATTGTTAAAAGATTTAGACATTTTCTTTCCGTTTTCATCTCTAACCAACCCATGTATATAGACATCTTTAAAGGGTATTTGATCGGTGAAATAACCTGCCATCATGGTCATACGAGCAACCCAAAAGAAGATAATGTCAAAACCTGTAACTAAAGTACTGGTCGGATAGTAGACTTTTAAATCTTCAGTATTTTCAGGCCAACCCAATGTTGAAAAAGGCCATAGACCAGAAGAAAACCAGGTGTCGAGAACGTCAGGGTCTTGTTCCAGTTTAGTATTTTCTCCGTATTTTTCTTGAGCTTTTTCGATAGCTTCTATTTCACTATTCGCCACTACAAACGGGGTCTTATCTGTAATTTTGTTGTTGGTTTCACTAATTACATACCAAGCAGGAATTTGATGACCCCACCATAATTGACGGGAGATACACCAGTCTTTTAATTTAATCAACCAATCTCGATACACTTTTGTCCAGTGCTCGGGGACAAAGCGGGGAGAATTGTGTTCATCTAAAAAGGTTAATGCTTTTCGGGAAAGAGGGTCAATTCTAACAAACCATTGGGTTGATAATAAAGGTTCGATAGGAACTTTACCGCGATCACTGTAAGGAACTGCATGGCGGTATTCTTCTACCTTAATTAAGAACCCTTCTTTTTCAAGTTTATTAACAATATTTTTCCGTGCAACATAACGGTCCTGTCCCTTAAATATTCCAGCATTTTCATTCAATGTACCGTCTTTATTCATAATATTAATAAAGGGCAAGTTATGAGAGTTTCCCATCTTGAAATCATTGGGATCATGCGCAGGAGTAACTTTAACACAACCTGTACCAAATTCAGGGTCAACCAATTCATCAGCAAAGATAGGAATTTCTCGACCAACAATAGGTACAGTTAAAGTCTTTCCAATCAACTCTTCATAACGTTTATCTTTAGGATTAACAGCTACTCCTGTATCTCCTAAAATGGTTTCGGGTCGAGTGGTTGCAACTTGCAAATAACCACTACCATCAGTTAATGGGTAACGAAAATACCATAGACTACCATCTACTTCCTTGTTTTCCACTTCTAAATCTGAGACAGCAGAAAGAGATGCCGGACACCAATTAACTAAATAATTTCCTCGATAAATTAACCCTGCTTCGTAAAGGCTAACAAAAGCTTTTCTGACTGCTGTAGAAAGTCTTTCATCGAGGGTAAACCGTTCCCGTGACCAGTCCGCAGAAAGTCCAACTCGTTTCAACTGGTTGATAATCTTTCCACCAGACTCTTGCTTCCATTCCCAAGCGTGTCCGAGGAACTTTTCCCGACCGATCTCATAGCGGGTTTTGCCCTCTGCTTTTAACTTGCGATCAAGAATGGTATGAACTGCGATACTTGCATGGTCAGTTCCAGGAAGACAGAGAACATTGTAACCGCACATCCGATGATAACGCACCAGAACGTCCATTAAACAGTCTTCAAAGGCGTGACCCATGTGGAGACTTCCTGTAACATTAGGAGGGGGAATAACGATGGTGTAAGGTTTTCCTGGGTGGTTGGGATCTGCCTTAAAGACCTGGTAGGTTTCCCAAGCATTTTGCCATTTAGATTCAGTCGTTTTGGGATCGTATTGGGGGGGTAAAGCGGATGGGTTTACGGTCATGAACAATAGAAGGGTATGGGTATGATTATCCTCTCCATCAAATTGTGCCACAACAGGTTAAGTAATTCAATTTAACATTCTTTATTAAGACTCTATGATTTTTGTTTTAGAGATTAAAATAGTTTTTCTTTAAAAGAAACATTTTAACTTCATTAGCAAAACACACTGGAGTCCAATTAATCCTCGTTTTTAGAAAGTTATTTTTTTGCCTTGCTAAAAAACAGATAGCAAATGTCGAAAATACTATCGGATAAAATAGTAGTAATTATTTAAGGCAATCTATGTTATTTAAAATATTTTATAAACTCATCTTAAAAAGATGGTATTAATTAATATTAGTAATATCATTTTTAATATCTAAATTATCCATAAATACTTTTTTAACAAAATTACTAAAAATAGCTCTAAAATTGACATTAGCAAAATAAGTCTTAAAAAGTAACAATTTCTTTAATATAGATAAATATAATTGTATTTTTAGGTTAAAAATACAATTATATTTTCATGTAAATTAAGGTCGGTCAAAATTTTAGAGCCAATAAGAGTAGACAAAGAAAATATAAGGTATTTTAGATTAGTTTGTAAACTTAAAACTTTAAGTTTTAAGAAGAAAAGTAGTCAAAATTAAATAAACAGATAACTTAATTATTAGATAATTTATTTAAAAAAGTTAAAAAAGAGTAATTATCTAGATGCCAGCTTACCTAAAGATTCAGCTAATATAATTAGAAAAGTAATAACTGTAAAACTTGACTCATCTCAAAAAAATTTCTTCATAACAAGAAGAATAGCAGCAGTATTTTGGCTTAAATATAAGAGTATGGAAAGTTAAAAATTGCAGACTTAGTGAATCTATCATAAGACATAATTAAAATAAATAATTTTTATATAGATTCTTTAAGAAAGAGAAGAATTGTGTAATTTTCCAAAATTAAATACATATATGCAGTCAATAATAATTAATCTATTAACAATCAATATAATAATTTTTATTATGTTATTTTTATACAAAAAAGTAGAAATTAAATGAGAGATAAGTTCTTTCTATATTCAACAAATTAAATCCACTCAATCCAATTCTTTACTAAAGCGTAAATACAGGATAGTTTTGTTTTAGTTTAATCAAGTCCATGAATAACTAACTCATAATAATCTTGGTGAATTGCTTCAAGACTTTTTTGTAATTCCTGTGCATGGACCCAACCGACACATCCTGAATATAAACATTCTCTATTTTTATTGGCTAGAAAAACATAAAGAATATTAAGAGAATTTTTCCAAATACGAATACTTTTTCCATCCTGAAATAATAAATAAACCTGCGATCTCTCAAAATCACGGTTTTGAGTATACGTCATTCCTGGTACTGCTTGTAAACGTTCAATTAAAATGTTTGCAAAGTCTTTTTTAGGAATTACTTGAATGGGTAAAAAATTCCAAAACTTCTGAATAACTTCCACAACCTGGGGAGAGGTTTTTAATTTAGCATGGGAAAGATTTGGTAGACAGGCAAACTCCCCAAATACGACTTGAGTCGTCTCAATCCTGATAGTTCCATCACTCTTATTCCCAAGATCTCCTGCAATTGATAAAGTTGGAATAGATTGAGCAATTTTTTCGGTAATAGCTTGACGACTTTTTAATAAATATTTAGCGATTTTAGTCTCTGAAGGTTTAAGAATACCAAATGACTCCACTCCATTAATAGGACAACCAATCAAAACAATTGAGTTAATTTTTGACCACAATTCTGGATGTTGATCGAGAAAGTCTAACCAAAGTAACCCTCCTAATGAATAACCAATAATACGCCAAGGTATATCAGGATAGCTGTCCAAAACCTCCACTACTTTTTGTTCAATAAGTTCAAGAATATCTTCACTTTCAATCCATGTTTTTAGCCATCCAAAATTGAGGGCAACAATTTGATTTTTTGCTGTTTTTAGAGTTTTCGCAAGTTGTAGGATATCTTGATGTGTATCAGTCCACCCGTGTTGCACAAATAGGATACAATCTGGATAGTCAATCATGGTCTTGAATGATTAATAATATCGCTTTGCGGCTAGAGCAATGGCTTGAGGAAAAATAATATGTTCTTGAACTTGAATGCGAGCTTGTAGTGTCTCGGGGGTATCATTCGGTAAAATAGGAACAGCCGCTTGTGATAATATTAGTCCACTATCAACTTCTGAATTGGCAATGTGAGCCGTGCATCCGGTAATTTTAACACCTGCAGCCAAGGCTTGTTCAACGGCGTGAATTCCTTTAAAACTTGGTAATAAGCTCGGATGAATGTTAATGACGCGGTTAGGATAGGCTTGTAATAGAACATGAGTAACAATACGCATCCAACCAGCCATAATAACCCACTCTACTTGATGCTGTTGTAAAGTCTCAACAATAGCCTGATCCAGGTCTACCCGTTGCTTAAAATTGCGATGATCGAGTAATACTGCCCGAATCTTTAATCTTTGCGCCCTTTCTTTAACTCTCGCTCCAGGATTATTATAGATCAATATGGGAATCTTAGCATTTAGTTTGTTTTCCTGTATTGCCTGGACAATAGCTTCAAAATTTGTCCCACTTCCCGACGCTAAAACTCCCAATTTTAAGGGATATTTTAACTCAAGTTCTTTAGAAGATAATTGAGGAGAGATGAAGTTAGGAGTCGACTGAGAAGAAGCAGAAAAATTCATGGATATTCTAGATGAACATTCTAGACAGTAACTAAAGTTAGTATACAGTTAAGTTTTAATTATTTTCGTACAATTGAAACTGTTTTTTAACCATTGTTTGGACTTGGCTAATAGTAGGATTTATTTCATAGGTTTGTTGTCGTGAATCTTTTAAATATGCCTGCTGTTCTTGTTCAATCATGGTAATATCTTGTTTAACTAGTCCATCTAACATTTTTTGTGCTGATCCAAACAAACTATTTTTAATCCAACGTCGAAACCAGATAGGTAGTTTATGAAGTCTCCAAAAAGCATTTAGGGAAGTAAAATGAATTAAATAGGCACGAGTATAAGTCTTATTAATAGGACAGAATAAACAATAAATTTTAAAATCCTTTCCTAAGGTTGACGTCCAATGAGGATAAATATAACTAACTTGCAAAGGTTCAGAGTGCAATCGGCGCAAACGAGGAAAAAAAAGTTGGAAAATTGACCATATTTTATCTATTTTATAGTAGCTTTGGGTTTCATACAGAGCGTCTACTCGTTTCTCATTAGATGAGAGTTTAGCTAATTTAGCTGAATTCCAAGCTTGATAGTTCCTATGTAAATGTCCATGATACATATCCATTAAATTTTCAATCAAAAACGAGAAATGTCCTCGACATTCAATAGTTGAAACAGTTGCGATATAGTTGAGGTGCCCCCATTCAGGAATTTCTAACGGCTGCTCATAGGTTTCTTGTAATTTCTTTGAGTCTCCTAAGAACAACCAAATAAACCCGTCCAATTCCGAAACTGGGTAGGAAATAATTTGACAGTTAGGTAACTTGTTTTCTTTATTTAAATAGGGGATAAATATACACTTACCTTCGCGGTTAAACCGCCACCCATGATAAGCACATTCTAAGCTATTTCCAATGATTTTACCACTACTGAGTTTTACTTGACGGTGAGGACAGCTGTTTTCGATGGCTTGGACTTTTTTTTGCTTATCTCGATAGAGCACGATAGACTGGTCCCAAACTATAACCTCTAACGGTTGATCAGTTACTTCTAGACTCCGAGCCACAACATACCAGTAATTAGGATTTATCCCACAGGTACGAACATCAATAGTTTGGGTGGTATTGGTTAAAGATTCAGGCATTGCCTTCTGTGGTTTTTAGACAGTAATTTCGAACTTATTCTAAATGACTCGTATTTAACATAACACTAAATAATGTGAAGCATTAATGGATAACCGTTATAGATGGAAGTTAAGGAAATTATTAAACATGGATATCAAGTAGTGTGAAGAACGGCAAATAATAGCCCCTGAAGATAAATCGAAATGTAAAGTCCTTTTTCTCAGTACTTAGAATTAGAGCTGAATCAAAACTTCTAGTAAGGTTAAATTTATCAATTGCTCTCTACTTGTTTGAGAGTAAAAAGCTGTACTACACCTTCAAACAAGTCCAATAGAATCGAGACTTTTGTACTGAAACTTTTTCTCTTATTGTCTGTGACATTCACTTTGATACAATTGAGTATAATGGCTCGATTTATTATTCTCATCCAGAAGCTAGACTTAATCGCTTTCAAGATGAGTCAACTTTAGAAACTTGGTTTTTTTTAGCCGGATTCTATTACAGCTAATCTGAAATAGAAAGAAATTTTAGCTCTTCCCATTGCTAATTATTCGGTACATAGATAGGGTAGAATCAGAAATTGATTCAGAAATAATTCAGCTTTTCTTAACGGAAACTTTTCCATCACAATTCTTAGAACAGTTATGAGATTAGCAACTAAAATTGAGGCCATTCTCTATTTGAAGGGTAAACCTTTGTCCTTAACAGAAATTGCTCAATGTGCTGATTGCGAGGTGGATGAGGTACAAGAAGCTATCATTGAATTAATGTCAGACTATGCGTATCGAGACAGCGCGTTAGAAATACTAGAAATGTCCCAAGGCTATAGCCTACAGCTACGGTCAATATTTGATAGTTTGATAGATGACTTAATTCCGGCAGAATTGAAAAAGGGAACCCTTCGAACCTTAGCTGCAATCGCCCTCAAAAATCCTATTGTACAAACCGACTTGATTGAACTCAGGGGTAGCAGTGCTTATCAACACGTTCAAGAATTAGTCGGACTAGGCTTTATCCGCAAGCGTCGTCATGAAAATGGACGTTCATACTGGTTGGAAATTACTAACAAGTTTCATCAGTATTTTGAAATTGACCAACTTTCTCAGCTTACCCCTTAACAATCATCAATTTAGCATTTTATATTAAAAATATATGCCAACTTTAATAAAGTTAATAATAACTTACCAAATATCCCCCTTGATTATTACAAAAACTTAATGAAGATAGCTTTTAATAATTAAAATATTGCAGAATGTAAAGATGAGACTAGCCAGTTTGATCGAATACCTGTGACTTATCAGTTTAACCAACTTAAAAATGTCATTGGAGGGTTGACCTCAACCTTAATAGCCGTGGCTGTTATCACCCTTGTATTAATAGTAGGTTGGTATTTTCATGAAGCGTCTGAACCCTATGTTGAAAAAGTCTTATCTCTTAAAGGAGATATGAACAAGGGACGGGCTATCTTCGAAATCAACTGTGCAGGATGTCATGGGTTACAAGCCGATGGAAGCGTAGGACCAGGTTTACATCACGTCCACAAACATAAATCTAAAACTAAGCTGATTAATCAAGTTACTAGTGGAAAAACACCGCCCATGCCAAAATTTAAACCAAATTATCAAGAAATGGCCGATTTACTTAGTTATTTAGAGTATCTTTAAGTTAAAACATTATGTTTTGGTATGACGGGGAATTGATTGAAACAGAAACTATTTCTGTTAAGGTGACCGAACCTGGTTTAATTTATGGGGCAACAGTATTTACAACATTACGAGTCTATCAAAAGTCTCTTGACCATCGTTTAACCCAGTGGTCCACTCATTGTCATCGACTCGAATGCAGCTTAAAAACTTTTGGTTGGACGTTGCCTAATTGGCAACAATTACGTCAAGAAGCCGAATTATTAATTTACTATTATCCTGTCTTAAGATTAACGATTTTCCCTGATGGTAAAGAATGGATTATAGGACGTTTTTTACCTGAAGATTTAGAACAATCTCAACAAAAAGGGATAAAAGGATGGGTCGCTAACACTAGCTTATATAAACGATCTTTAGCTAATTATAAAACTGGCAATTATTTAGGAACATTTTTAGCTTTACAAAAAGCTGATCAGTTGGGCTTTAGAGAAACAATTTTAGTTGATCACGAAGGAAATTGGCTAGAAACTAGTACAGGGAATCTTTGGGGATATAAACAGGGAGAATGGTATACACCCCCCATCGAAGAAGCAATCTTACCAGGAATCGGACAATCACAGTTATTATCTTGGTTAAATAATCAACAAATTCCTATTAATCAAACCCAATGGAATTTGGATTTGATTGATAGTTTAGAGATCATTGCTTATGGTAACAGTGTAGTTGAAATTATCCCTTTTGCTTCGATAAAAATGGAAGGTAAAAGCCTTAATTTCAATACATCTTATTCAAGTCTTAAACAATTACAAAATTATTACCGCTCTAATTAGAGTAGAGAGAATCATAGTAGTTATTCTGAGTTTTAAAATGTAACTTTCATAGTTTTTGCTTTTCCAATCGTGTTAGCTGAACTTTTGGGTAAGCTGAAATCTAGTTAAATGCTCTTTTTTAAAAAATTTTCTATTCTAGACATATTTAAAATTACCTGCTTATAACTAACATCTTATATCTAGAACTAATTCTACTAGAACTAAAAAACTTAAGAAAAAATATGAATAAAATAAATTAGTGATGAATCAATCATCAATATTTTATAACTATTACTTATCACTTTTCTATTTCTGATTGAAACAAGTCTATTCCTAATTAAGTGTTATATCCGAGTCTAATCCCTATAAAAATAGGAACACAAACTACTTTATATTGTGATATTGTGTCCCTAATTAGTCAGAAATACTACCAAATAAATTGACTTAATTAACAAAACTTTCTTCAGGAGTCCCCTCATGAATTGTCTTAACCCATTTAAGACGTTTAGGAAAAATTGACATTCGAATAGTTACACTAGGAATAATAATAAACCAGTGCATCATATAAAAGGTTCCCTTCAAAGATAACCACGTCAACCGAAACACGTCTACAATCCCCAAATTTTTGTTTTTTTCACTGCGACGTAACCCATTAAATACACCCCAAGAAGACAAAGATAAAATTAATATGGTTAACGGACTAAAAATTGGTAAGTGATGACGTAGAATCACCATCAAAAAGTCAGGAAATACCGCCATTAAGATCAAATACTGTATGACAATAAACGATAGCATATCAACTTTTTTCGTCCAGCCAATATGCTCATTAAGAATAAACCGCCAATAATCTAAATATCGTTGATACCCTCCCTCTCCCCAACGGTTTCGTTGATGCCAAAGAGATGTTACTGTTGTTACTCCTTCCTCTTCCACGGCGGGAGCGGATAAAAAAACAATTTTCCAATTATCCAAATGTAGTCGAATAGTTAAATCAAGATCATCTGTAATTGTTTGTTCATTCCATCCCCCACAACGAGATAAGGCTAAACGCCTAACAAATTGTCCATTACCGCGCAATTCTCCAATTCCCCCGATCGCAACCCTTTGTTGTTGAAAATAGCCATCGAGGGCCATCTCTACTCCCTGTCCTTTCGTCCAAAAATTCAGAGGCGCATTAGCAATATTCTTACGGACTTGAACTGCTCCTACCGTTTTGTCTTCAAATAAAGGAACTACACAACGTAATAAATCCTGAGAAACCTTAGCATCAGCATCAAAAACCGCAATAATGTCCCCATGAGTTTGGGATAACGCCTGATTTAATGCTCCTGATTTTCCCCCTTCTCCATTAGCCGAACGACGAATCACATTGAGTTGAGAATACTTCCGGGATAATTGCGCTAAAATTCGGGGGGTGTTGTCAGTACTGCAATCATCAACTACCCATAAATTATATTTATCAGTGGGATAATCCAAATTGCACAAGGTCGTTATCAGTTGACTAATAACCGCTTCCTCATTTTTAGCCGCTACTAATAAAGAAACCGAAGGAACATGACCATTAGCAATAACTTCATCAGATAAAGGACTCGGCACTTCCTCCGGTTTAGCGATTATGAGACGTAACGCTTGGATGGAAAATAATCCCGTTAGTCCTAAAACCACCCAAGTACCCCAAGTCACTAAATGAAGAACAATGGTGATACCCCAAATAGCCATAAGGACAAAAGCAGCTTTTTTACGTCGTCCTGATAATCCTTGGAAAAAATCGTTTCTAAATTTCTCTTCTTCGTCTTGAGGATCAGACCATTCCGATAATAATGAACTAAAGGGATCCAAGTTCTGAGCAGCTTTATCTGACCAATAATTATTTTGCATAAGTCGATGTTTTGATTAATTCGTTTACTTTGATGCTAACAACTTCCGTTATTCTCTTTGTTCGTTTGTTGTCTGCTTTATACTTTAAGGTTTTATTCTAGCGGAGAATGCAAATTTTGTTTGTTGGCGTTTTTAAAAGTTCATTTCAGTTAAACGTTAAGGATGAAAAGCTATAATGGGGAGGCTATACTGGCACGTCAGCTACTGTTAGAATAAAAAAGAACTATTCATTACTATTTACCCATCTTAACAAATAAATAAGTCTGACCATTTTATGCTGAGTGATATTATTACGATGACCTCTCTACTGTTAGGTTCAATTCTCTGGGTAGAAATTGTTCGGGACTGTTACCACGCGTTATCCCACCATTGGATTCCTTTGTATCGTCTTCATGCTTGGCATCATCGCGTATTTCGTCCTGATTTATCCCCCGTCAGTGAGGAAATTTACCGTAAAGCTCATTGGTATAATGATCTTCCAGAAGCATTAGTAATGTTGACTTTGAGCCTGATTCCTGGGACAGTATTTTTTGTTGAAAGTTTTCCCTACAGCTGGATGGCGTGGGGAGGGTCAATTTATGCTTTAACTTTTCTGATCGGGGCGATCACGCGGGGTGCAGGAGTTCCCTACGCCGATGAATTAACGGATATTACCCATCGTCAAGGGGAATTTGTTACTCTTCCTGGAAACTGGTTTGTAAACCGTCCGTACCATTGGCGACATCATTTTGATAATCAGAAAGCTTATTATAGCGGAACATTGACCTTAGTAGATAAACTTATGGGAACTGCATTATCTCTAAAAGGAAAAACCGTTGCAGTCACTGGTGCATCAGGAACTTTGGGGCAATCACTCTTAAAACAGCTTTATAGTAATGGGGCTATACCGATTGCTTTCACCACCTCTCAATCTCAGTCTATTGCAGTAGAAATTGAAGGCAAAAAATTACCGATAAAAACATTAACTTGGCAGGTTGATCAAGAATTGGAATTAACGGATGAGTTAGAGTCAGTTGATATTTTAATTCTCAATCATGGTATCAATGTTCATCATGAGAGAACTCCAGAAGCTATTAATAAATCTTATGAAGTAAATACATTTTCTAGTTTGCGGTTAATGGAGTTATTTATTACTACCGTTAAAACAAATAAAGATCGGGTTTGCAAGGAAGTTTGGGTCAACACCTCTGAAGCAGAAGTTTGTCCTGCAGTTAGCCCCCTTTATGAATTAAGTAAACGAGCTTTAGGAAACCTAGTTACTTTACGTCGTTTGGATGCTCCTTGTGTGGTAAGAAAATTAATTTTAGGACCATTTAAAAGTAACCTTAATCCTATTGGCTTAATGTCCGGAGATTGGGTTGCTAAGCAAATTATAAAAGCAGCAAAAGCCGGCAATAGGAATATTATTGTTACCGTTAATCCTATCACGTTTATTTTATTTCCTCTCAAAGAATTTTTTGTCTTTCTATATTTTAAATTATTTAGTAGAAAGGTAAAGATAATTTAAAAATCTATTAAGACAAGAAGAAAACTAGCTATTAATCATCGAGGTATAATATTGCCATTTGTTCTGTTGACTTAATCGCAACAATGTTATTGAACTTATTATTCAATACCTTTATTCTAAAGTAATGAATTTATTCGATGAATTCGTTTATTAATTTTTAACATACTTTTAGATTAGAAAAAATTATTTCAACTCCATTAAACTCAATGAATTATTTTGCCATCGAAAAGTTTTTAACTCTCAAGAAACTACTTTTCTAACTCCAAATCAAATTACTGCTACTGCGCATAAATAACAGGTAATTAAAGTTAAATAAAGAACAGTATCTTTGTAATTATCAGTACGTACTATTTTCTTGGAAAGATTATTTTAGCATGGGTAATTGGGTGATAAAGTCATCATTATTGACTTGTTTATTGTAATCGTTACCAATTATTTTATTTCCTTTAACTAACACTTAGCTAATAATTAACTTTTAATTTATACTTTTAAAGCCTGGAAGATCGCTGTTTCTATAAACTTATATAAAATTTTATTGTCCTTACTTTCTAGTATAGATTATTGATACTCGAGAGCATTGTAACTATTTAACGTTTATCTAGCCAACAAAAAAGGTTATTAACTATCCATTTGTTTCTTTTCGTAAAGTTTAGTTTTGCTAAACTTACAGTACTATATTTTCAATATATACCTATTAAAGGCTCTATTTAAAGATTGTTTAAGTTTCTAATAGTTTACTTATTATTAATAGAATTGTAGAATTTTACTATGTCAGGGTTTGACAGGTTTTTACTATCCTCAATATGGTAAAAATTAAAGTATTAAGATTAAAAAGTTAGTTGGAACTAGAATAAAAATCTTTTGATTTTAACGTTAAACTACAACAGTAGAACTGAATTATTAATGACTTAATGACCAATTTTGCGATTCAAGTTAAAGATTTAAGCTTTGGTTGGGATCAAAACTCTTTTGTACTGCAATCATGTTCCCTAGAAGTTCCTAAAGGGGAATTTTGGATGTTATTAGGGACTAATGGTAGTGGAAAATCAACCCTCTTACGATTAATGACGCGACTGCTAACTCCCCAAACTGGAACTATCGTCATGAGTCCCCCTGTCGGTTTTGTTTTCCAAAACCCCGATCTTCAGTTAGTTATGCCAACCGTTGGAGCTGATATCGCCTTTGGGTTAGTTCCTGAACGTCTATCCCCTATCGAAGTCCGTAAGCGTGTACGGAAAGCTTTGTCGGCTGTTAACCTTCTAGAATTAGAGCGACGGCCTATTTATGCTCTTAGTGGAGGTCAAAAACAACGTATTGCTATTGCTGGAGCGATCGCCCGTCATTGCCAAGTTCTTCTCCTTGATGAACCTACAGCCCTCCTAGATGTTGATACCCAATTAGAATTAGTGATCCAGGTACAACAGTTAGTTAAGAGTCAAGGTATTACCGCTTTATGGGTTACACATCGCTTAGAAGAGTTAAATTATTGCGATGGTGCTTTCTTACTAGAAAACGGAAAAGTAATAGACAAAGGAGACCCCAACCATCTAAAAGCTAGATTAGTTTCAAAAACTTCCCCTTAAAATGAAAATTCTTTGCTAAAATCGGAGGACATTTGCATCAAAAAATACCTTAAGCACATATGACCACTTTTAAAAAACATGCTTCTTCCTCACAATCCTTTATTATTAATCGATGGTTATAACATTATCGGGAATTGGACTTCTTTAAAGAAAACCCGTGATCGCCATGGTTTAGAACCGGCAAGACGAGAATTGGTAGAGGCTCTGGTTAATTATATAGCCCACAGTGGTTATCAAGCACAAGTCATTTTTGACTCCCAATATCGCAAGACCCCTAGTTCTTTAGAAAAATATTCCCCCAATTTATCTATACACTTTACCGCTTGGGCGCAAACGGCTGATACATACATTGAAAAAGTCTGTGCATCTTTTTTTCATCAAACCAGTCCTACTCCGCCTCGATTAATCGTCGCTACATCAGATCGAGATCAACGTTTGACAGTAGTAGGATATGGCGCAGAATGGATGTCGGCTCAACATCTAGCTAATGAAATAAATCTATCCACTCATCAAGTTAGACGTAAACAACGACCTAGCAAACGTAGTCAGAGTCGTTTCTTGTTTAACTGTCTTGACGCTAAATCTCAAGCTCGTCTTGCTCAATGGCAACAAGGGACAAATTAATAATAACTTTCTTGATCGAGTTTTGGGAATTTATAGACAGGTTTTTAAAGAACATATGTATTAAAAAATATCTGAGTTAGAAATTTCTAGAAAATTGATGAGTAAGACTATTGACATGAACAAAGATCATTGCTAGATTAGTGTATGTGTCAAAAACAAGCCCCCATCGTCTAGTGGCCTAGGACACCTCCCTTTCACGGAGGCGACAGGGATTCAAATTCCCTTGGGGGTACTTCCGTGATGAGGAGTAGAACTTCGGTTTTACTCCTTGTTTTTTAATGAATAACAGGGGATGTCCGAAGCTCAAAGTTTTTAAAGAACCTCGTTTAAAGTGACGTATTCCAGAAATTCAGGGCTTTTTTTCTTATGGAAGTAAGTTTTAGTTAGGTTTTTTCACAACTCCCATGAATATAATCGCATTAGTTTTATGATCACGAATTGTACATAAAAATGGACGATTAACAATCATGGTAAATTGCTCTTCTGGAAGAAATACAGAAGTCATCCTTGCACGAATGGGACTGGTGACGGCAGACTGTGTTCCTCTCTCGTTAATCTCCACTAAAGTTTTGTGTCTCATATGATTCACATAAACTTGACGGGATGTTAATTTGGAAAAGTTGGCTGATGATTGTTCGAACATTGTGGACATTCCTAAAGACATTAAAGCCTTTTCCATGTCGACTTCATCGGATAGACTGAAACGGGGTAGTTTTAATTTTCCTTGTTGTTCACGAAATTGTCCCATCCATTTTTTCCATTGACCCACTGTTAGTTGTGAAACTAGGTCTTTTAGATTCTTATCTGGTCGAGGAAGAAAGATTTCTAAACTAAAGCGTTCTCCTGTGTAAGGTAAACTCACCGCTTGAAATTCTGATGTTTCAAAATAGCGGTACTTTCCTTCACGAGACATCAATGGAAATTTGATAACCCTATCATTACTTAAGTAAAATGGCTGTTGTGTAGTCAGATGAGGATCAAATTCTATTTGCCAAACTCCTTGAAAATAAATTGCGTTGACTAAAAAAAGTACATCGTCATGACTAATTTGCTCAATGATTTGGGGAATTTTTCCTAGGGTTTTTTCTTTCACCCAACGATTAACAATTCCCACTGACTCAGCACTCTCAAAATTTAAATTAGTGATTTGAGCCTGATAGTATTCTTGATTAGTTTTGAGGAATTGATAACGAAAAGGAAATCCTTGTCCAGTCCAAAGTGAATTAACAATTGCCAATTGACCACAATAATCATTCGTCTCTAATGATTTTTCTAGAGTTTTATTGGCATGATTAAAGGCATTAAGATTAACACCTTTAATCCCCAGTGCACCAGACATTTCTTGCCGAGTAGTTCCGCTTGCGCCATTGTAGAGCATAGATAGAGCTAGAGCTAAACTAACAGGAGAGACAGCAATATTCTGTTCGGAATTTTGTCTGGCTAGAGTGGAAAAGAGCTTAAAACCAAATTTCATCTGAGCATTTACCAGTTTTTCATTGCCCAAAGTTTTTTTCGGAAAAAATATCTTTGGGGAAACTTCCTGTAGTGCTTGAGCGTCTGCTAATATGCTGAAAACTTGAATTTTAGATGAAGGAATAAACCAACTCAAAAGGAATAAACCCAGAAATCCAAAAGTTGTGATCAAAGTTTTTCGATTCGTCATCACTATCACTCCTATTTACCACACAGCAATGTCCGAGTAAACTTATCCCAGAGCTTTTTGACCTGTGCCTTTTGGGCAACTCTATGCTTTATTAATGAGATTTTGGACAAAGCATTCTTATTTCGAGAATATACTTGATTGCTAAACATAAACCCTTAGAATTGTAAACAAATAATTCTAACCGTTAAAGTCACACTTAGTTGGGGACAAAGAACGGAGGTAAGCTAAAGAACGTGAACATCGCAGAAATTATTCAAAAAGGTGGGGTAGCTATGGGCCCGCTCCTCTTCTTGTCAGTACTCGTATTAAGTACTATTATTGAGCGTTCCTGGTTCTGGGTAAGATTTATCCCTAAAGAAGGGCAAATACTTAATCGAATCATGGATACCGCTGCTAAAAACTGGAATTCGGCTCCAAAAATTGCCAGAGAATACCGTAATCACCCTATAGGCAACTATCTTTATACTCCCCTGAGATTGACTAATCCTGATCCTGAAGTCTTCCATTTAGCTTTAGAATCAGCTGCCGATGATGAATTGGCTCTCATGCGTCGAGGGGATAAGGTACTAGAAGCCGTCATTGCGCTGTCTCCTCTTTTGGGGTTGTTGGGCACAGTATTAGGACTTATTGGTTCTTTAAGTTCAATTCAGATTAGCGATCTCGGAACAGCCTCAACTGCCGGAGTTACCCTAGGAATTGGCGAAGCCTTAATTTCAACAGCAGTTGGTTTAATTGTAGCCATTGTTAGTTTAGTTTTTTATCGCATTTTCCAAGCCTTATGGTTTAATCAAGTGAGAGTTTTCCGTAAAACGGGCAGCGAATTAGAGGTAATTTATCGTCAACACTGGTTAGAAATAGACGATGATCGCTATCCTATAAGTACCGATTCGAAGCCCTCCGAAACAGCTGACCACTAACTTCTTTGATCTTAGTAAAGGTACTTATGACACAGGCCACTGGACAAAAACTAAAAAGTCAGAAAAATAAACCCCATGTTCACTCGCGCCCCCTAAAATTGTGGCAAGACACGTCTCTCCACCAGGAGGTTCGCATTGAAATTTTGCCGATGATAGATGTAATCTTTTGCATTTTGACCTTTTTTATTTTGGGGGCTGTGGGATTATCTCGTCAGCAGGCTATGAGCCTGGATTTACCTAAGGCTAGCACTGGAACACCGCAAATGCGAGAAATGTTAGTGGTTAGTCTCGATGATTTCGGTCAGGTATACGTGGAAAAACAACTGGTGACGCGCAACCAACTTTTTGATGCAATTAAAAACTATCACCAGTTTAATCCTAATGGTCTGATGGTTCTCCACGCTTCGGGAAATGCTAGTTACAACGAAGTTATTCAAGTCCTTGATATGTTAAAGCAAGTGGGGGGTGATCGCGTTGCCCTAGCAACTTTACCAGGGGAATCAGAGCCTTCCAGTAATGCTCTGAATCTGACTCCTTTGCCATCAAGAAATCAATTACTCGAGAATGTTCCTAGTTCCTGGCCACAAAAAGTTCCGACTAGTCTAGAGCAAGGATTGGGAGGCTCCCCTAGCATTCCTCTTAACCCTTCCTTATCAGGGGTTCCCACATCTCCTTAAATTCAACTAGCTAATTAACTCAAGGAAATACTGTCCATTAAATATCTTATTTAAGGATGAACCCATACAACTAATCTTGTGAGTGAGCAACTTTCATAAAAGGTAACCCAGAGCGGCGATAAGCGAGTAGTTGTTCTTCTAACGCAGCAATTCGATTATATGCTGCTGTTAGTTGAGCTGTTAGTCGGCGAACTTGAAGATCCCTTGATAGAATTATCTCCCCTTCAGGGGAGATTACGCTCTGGTTGTCACGGTCATCTGAAAGAATATCCTTATGTTTAATCCCTAACTTCAAGGGTTTGTTAGTGATTGAAGGTTCAGTATTAGGACTTGGGATAAGATGAGAAACACAATCAAAAGACTTTTGCTTGATGTTAGCAGAAACTTCTAACGGGTTTGCCAAGGTGGAGATCTGTTGACTAACTTGTTCCACCATTTGATTAAGTTGATTGAATTTGTAATTAAGTTCATTAATTTGTTGCTGTAGCCCATCCATAAGAATTCCCATAACTAATACTTAGATTTACATGTATTATCCTAGAAGTGACCAAGGAAAATCTTTACATACTCCCGATTAATTTAACGATTCGTTAACTATTCTTAGTTTAATTTTAAGAGACAAAATTATCGTTTATTTGTCATAGCTTTTTATAAGTTACTCAACAGTAATCATTGATACAACGTAAATTATGCTTAGTCGTCGTTCTTTTTTAATTAGTGCTGGTACCCTGGCACTAACGCAATTATTATCGGGATGCGACAATCACTCTACTGCATTAAGAGTTTTGTTGTTACAAGGCTCGATTCCTCCCCAATTATTAAAAGCTTTTTATCAACAATTTTCTAAAGATCAGTCTCTTTCTTTCAAACCGACAGCTCAATTAAAAGATATCTGGAAACAATTACAAAGTTGGCAAGGGAAAAATAAAACTTCTCAAGGTTTTAAAGATTGGTTAGGTAAACTTCCCTTAATCAACGATAATTCCCACAAGATGAGCGATTTAGTTACCTTAGGAGATGCTTGGTTAGGGAAAGCTATTCAAGATAAGTTAATTCAACCCCTGACTTTAACTGAGATAGCAAATTGGCAAAAACTGGATTCTCGTTGGCAAGCTCTGGTCAAACGAGATGAAGCCGGAAATTTAGATTTAGAAGGACAAGTCTGGGGTGCACCTTATCGTTGGGGAACTACATTAATTGCCTATCATAGTGATCAATTTGAGACGTTAGGATGGACTCCGACCAATTGGGGTGACCTGTGGCGAGAGGAATTGCGCCATCGCATCGCGGTCGTTGATCAGCCAAGGGAAATTATTGGTTTAACTCTAAAAAAACTTGGCTATTCTTATAACAGCCCAAATCTATCCCAGATTCCCAACTTATCTTCACAACTCCAAGCCTTAAACCAACAGATAAAATATTATAGTTCTCGATACTATTTACAACCTTTGATTATTGGAGATGTTTGGCTGAGTGTGGGTTGGTCTAGTGATATTTTACCTTTAATGGCTAAAAATAGAAAAATTAAAGCGATTATACCCCAATCAGGAACCTCTCTTTGGACAGATATCTGGGTACAACCGAGAGCTGAAAAAAATAATATTAATCTATCGACATTAACAAAACAATGGATTAATTTTTGTTGGCAAGAATCGTCAGTCAATCAAATTTCTTTATTAACTGATGGCGCCTCACCAATGATTTATACAACCCCAACAATATCCACAAAAATACAAACAAATCCCCTCCTATTTGTCGAAAAACATATCATGAACAATTGCGATTTTATTGAACCACTATCTGAGCAAAATAAACAAGAATATGAATTTTTTTGGAAGGAAATGAGAAACTCTAAATAGGTAAAAATTGAGATGAAAAATATTTTTATTTTACTTATTCAAATATATAGACGTTTTATTTCTCCTTTATTTCCTCCAAGTTGTCGTTTTCAGCCTACTTGTTCTCAATATAGCTTAGAGGCTGTTGAAAAATTTGGTGCTATCAAAGGAACTTGGTTGACGATGAAAAGAATTTTACGCTGTCATCCTTTGAACCCGGGAGGTTATGATCCTGTTCCTCCACTAGAAAAGGATTTAAATAGAAAGTAACATTGGTTTTTGATAAAAAAAATCTGCCTAATTTTTGAACAAGAGAAGACAGATTTAATAAACTTGACAATAGATCTTGCTGATTTTTAAAAATTTACTTATGCTTGATGACGAGAGTAATCATCTTGGAAACGAACAATATCATCTTCTCCTAAATATTCTCCATTTTGGACTTCAATAAGAATTAATTTAATCACTCCTGGGTTTTCTAGGCGGTGGACCGTACATTGAGGAACATAAGTGGATTGGTTAGCCACTAAAATTTCTTCTTTATCTCCACAGAAAACTCTAGCAGTTCCTGAAACAATAATCCAGTGCTCGCTACGATGGTGGTGCATTTGCAAACTGAGACGATGTCCAGGATCAACTTCAATGCGTTTAATTTTATATCCTGGCCCTTCTTCTAGGGTAGTAAATGATCCCCAAGGCCGCATTTCAGTAGCACAGATACCGCTATGAGAAACAGAAAAGGGGATAGATACAAGACCATTTTTATTGTTAGTAGTCTCTTTTTTATTACTAGTAACTTGTTTTGTTTGAACCATATTATTTATTCCTTGGAGTACAAAAAATTAAAATTTTGATAATTTTATGACATTCGTTGAATACCGTAGCACAAATCATTCAAAATAGCAGTTAGCTTGCTGCAAATAATGGAGATACATCTGTCTTAATTATTTATTAGCTTATTCAGACATTCCTAGGTAATCAACAATTACTTTGATAACTCTTATCAAGAAAAGATAAAATAGACAGCGGTATTAATAGATTCAATTTTTTAAAAAAATTTAGAAATAATGTAAGAGTCAACTTGTTTCATAGATGGCAGATATTCTTTTTCTTTTTATACAAAATAACAATAGTTATTGAATCTGCTTGTCTAGGTGTTAATCCCAAAATTTTAACTGATTTTCCAAGAAAAAAATCTAATACTTTTCGCCTCTATTTCGTCCTTATTTTCATATAAAATAAATAAAAATTACTATATTAATTTTTAAATTATTTGGCAATAAACGACAAATCATAGAAATTGTATTAATCGTAATAAATATTTTAATGTAATACTTGTTGCGATTAATGACAATACTTTTAAAAGTAATTACTTCTGAAAGTAGCTAAGATATTTCAATTATAAATTGATCTATAAACTCGTAAAAGTTATTTATATTTTGTTAAAATTTTCTTTGTTGTTCGATATTTTTAGGAACTTAAAAAGTTACTATAATACCTTTTTTCTTAATTTTTTGGATGAAAAAATAACTTGTTTTAGACTTTTATACCATTATTTCTATGAAAAAAACTTTAAAAGCTTCTGAATTCATCCTATTATTGAGCAATAACTGTACTATATTGATAATTTGACTGTAGACTTTTTCTAAGTATCTCAGTTAAAATACTTTGTACAGTTAAAAAAAATACTCACTAGATATCAACCTATATAAAAATTTAGCTAAAAGAATTATAAGAGCAATAACTCTCAAATTTGACCTGTAATCTAAAAAACTCTTCCAGAAAAATAAGGAAATATAAAAAAACGTCAAATTAACTCCAGGAAAACCTCGTAATTTTTTTTTAGAAAATACTGAAAATGCAAATAAATAAAAGTCATTATTAGAAATAATTCATGCCCTAAATAAAAATATAAAAAATCGATATTTTAAATCAAAATTTGCAAATATAATAAATTTATAGACTCTATTTTGAATTAATCAAAAATAACTCCTGTTATTCTTTTTTTTAGTTTTTTCTTTAATCCAAATAGATAATGATTCCTATCATCTAACATTTAGCCGAATTTCCCCATGGCTTTTTAGGTATAATAAATAGGGTTTTTACACCAGCTAGTCAATTTTAATAGTCTTTATTTCAGTCTTATTTTTCCCTGTAATTTGTCATAAATTCCTCTTTTAAATCGTATATTTTTGAGAGTAATAATGATCTTTAAATACTTTCGTTTTTGTTTGACTATGACAATATTTATTCTAGGGAAGTTCTACGAAAATTTTGGAGCAAGCAAGAGACAGATTAATCTGAAAATACGGCAAAGATAAAAAAATAGAACCGGTAATTGTTTTTGATAATTAGTCAGTAGATATAAATATGTTAGTTGAAGCAAAACTAAGATAATAAAAAAATATAGATATATTTTTAAAAAAATTAGAGTCCAGAACTAAATATAACAGAAGAGGTATGGCATCAAATAAACACTCATAGAATTGCCTGAAGTACGTTTAAAGATAAATATAATTTAGCCAAAACAGTTAAACAAAGTCCTGCTCAGAAGAGTTACTATCGATTTTACTCCAATTACTTCAATATCTCATTGTTTAAAATTTGCTCAATTGGAGTTTGCTAACCGTAGACTCACTATTATATAAATAATTTTAACTATAACTTGTGATTAATAACTTACTTAATTTACTAAAACTCAGTTAGAAAATAAGAGTTTTATCTAGACGAATGAGTCAAGTTTTGGTAATTAGAGGGAAAGCCCTAAGACTTTGATAATTATCAATTATTGATGCTTGTTTCCTATCCATAAATTTTTCAAAGCATCTAAGGTAAAATCAAGATAAGATCTTGACCACTGTAAAAGTTCTTGGGTACCTGCCATTTCCCAAATCCAATATAATAATATCGGATTTTTTAAAGCAGCTTTTAAGGCTAATTTATTAAACATTATCCAAGTAGTTTTAT
The DNA here is from genome assembly GCF_029919255.1 of cyanobacterium endosymbiont of Epithemia clementina EcSB. GTDB lineage: Bacteria > Cyanobacteriota > Cyanobacteriia > Cyanobacteriales > Microcystaceae > Rippkaea. Next base: position 956,313 of record NZ_CP123991.1, read on the forward strand.
CTTTAATAAAAGTATCTGCTACCTCTGTAGGAGAATCTACAAGGAGTCCAAAAAAGGTATTTAATATCGCATTAATTCTTTGAGGAGGTAAGGTTTTTCCGGTGGGAACCATCATTCCTTTAGAAAATAACCATGTTACTGCAACATTACTTTGATAGGCACGAATTTTGTTTAAATTTTTTGCTGTTAAATGATTATTTTTTAGTGCTACATCTAAAGAACGAGTTAGATGCCCTAAATTGCGGACTAAAGATCCAAAACCTGTAAAAATCAAAGGAGATTGTAAAGAAGCAGCATCCCCAATCGATAAAAGTCGGTCAAAAGCTACTTGACGATCTCGTTTATCCATAGAAAAGTGACCTGGAATATAACCAAAAGTTGGCTTTTTCCAGACCAATTTTTCTAAATCACAATTACGATACTCCGGTAGGATATTAAAAAAGTCTTCATACATTTCCAATAAAGATCCAGGGTTTTCAGGATGCACTTGATGATAATGAAACAAATAAATCGTCAACTCATCTTCTTTTCCTGGAAATAATTCCCAAATTAATTGTCGTCCACGGGAAATATCTCCATGGGAGTTTAACACATCTCCATATTTTGAGTTCCAAACTTTAGGAGATAATCCTTCAACAATTGCCCCAACTGTCGGACAAACACTATTGAAAGTTTGCTTGCCATTCATTTGCCAAGCAATGGGAGAAGCTGTTCCCATAGCATCAATTAGTAATTTTCCCCTCACCTGTTGAGAAGTTCTATGCTCTAAGTTAACTAACTGTAGAGTTACTCCATCAGGGTCAATGTCAGCACGAATAAATTCTGTTGTATCCAAGATTTCTCCCCCTAATTCAAGTAACTTTTTTCCACATAAATTTAAAAACTTAGTAGTATCAATAGCAATATTTAAAACTGTGGGAGTATGCAAAACTTCTGCTTTAAGATGGGGAGGATTGTTGCCATCAAAAAATTTATTAAATCCATCAATATATTCCTTGACAATAAGACTTTCAAATTCTTCTGGGGTGAACAATTCTAAATCAATTAAAGTTTGAAATTCAGAACGGGAAATATTCCATTCTCGGTTCATCCGTCCAAAAGCTAATCGTTCCACTACCAACACTTGATAGCCTAATTGTGCCATCATCGCCGCGTGAATTGCGCCTAAAGCACCACCAACATAAATAATGTCGTAAGCCATCATAGTTTCCTCGGAGGATTTTTGACAGTCAAATATGACCTGTTTGGGTTTTTGTGAGTTTTGTACCCCTTCACGCCAGCGTTTCTCCCACCAATACACCCGTTGTAAGTCTGTTTCCCCTTGGGGCATTTTTCGGAAAAAATGAACGGTCTGGGGATAATTATCTTCTAAAGCCTCAAAGATTGAATTTTCTGATAAATCGAGAGCACAAATTTGGGGATATTGAGGTGGAAATACCTGTTGAATGTCCTTGATTAATTGATGGCAAATATTCCCCTCTGACGGAAATCGCTTTTTTCCCCAACGAAATATTTTAAGATAAGTAGTTCGTTGAATTGACCAAAGAAAAATTGATAACTCTGTCTCAGAAATGGTAAGTCTAGTTGATGCAGAATTAGAGATCACTTGTAACCGAATACCTTGGGGGGTAATCACCTTTTGTCCTATCTGAGGAGCCCATTTATTTTGTAACCAGTTAGAGACAATATCTATATGGGGTGTTGGAACTTCTAAGTAAAGGATTTCTTGCATCTCAAAATTGTCAGGAAAAAACTTAAGGAAAAATATATAAGTTTAGCTTTTTTTAAAAAAAGCTAAACTTATGCTCTGCTGTAGGGTGACAGATACTTTTATAAAAGTTTACAATTATTTGATAATATCGTCTACATTATCCAAAACCGTGGTTGAGTTGTTATACATTCTCCTATTGCTGCTAGTCCTGAAAAAATCTTTGCCTTCCGCAGTCAACCTGTTAATGAAGAAATGATTGCTGTGGCGATGCTGGTGTTGTTAAACTTGCCCGTTCTCAGGGACAATCGTTAGATGAGTTAACCGCCGAAGTTTTACAATGTAATCGCATGCTCGATTTCGTTCAACGCCGTTGGCTGAGTAATCTTGTAAAGCAAGCATGGCAAGCGTTACCTTGAAACAAGTTAAAGGCATGAGAGTAGATGAGTGATTGTCGAGGGAAAGTTTATCTAGTAGGGGCGGGAATTGGTTCTGTTGCTTATTTAACCCTCAGAGGACAACAGTTACTAAGTAACGCCCAAGTTCTAATTTATGACGGTTTGGTTGATTCTCAACTCCTCGATTTAGCCCCAGAAAATTGTCTGAAGCTAAATGTAGGGAAACGAGGCGGTTCCTCTAGTACCAATCAAAATACCATTAATCAGCTTTTGGTGGCTCATTGTCTTCAGGGAAAACAGATAGTTAGGTTAAAAAGTGGCGATCCTTCAATTTTTGGTCGAGTTAACTCTGAAATTAAAGTCCTAACCCAAGCAAATTGTAATTATGAATTAGTTCCAGGTATTTCTTCCGCCTTAGCTGCCCCCTTCTTAGCTGGCATTCCTCTGACAGACAAACAGTTAAGTTGCTGTTTCACGGTGTTGACAGGTCATCAACCCGATTTACTGAACTGGGAAGCCTTAGCCAAAATAGACACATTAGTTGTTTTAATGGCGGGAAGGACATTACCCCAAATTGTCTCTCAGTTACAAAAAAATGGGCGATCCTCTTCAGAACCTACTGCGATTATTCGTCACGGGGGCAGTCCTCAACAAGAGGTTTGGATATCGACGTTGGGAGACATAATAGATCAGGTATCAGGGATCTCTTTATCTCCTGCGGTTATTGTTATTGGCGAAGTGGTTGGTCTAAGAAATGTGGACTTTTCTTCCAGTCCCCTTGCAGGACAAACGGTTTTAGTTACCCGTGCAGCAGAACAATCAAATCAGTTTAGCCTGATGTTACAACAACAGGGGGCAAGGGTAGTTGAAATGCCGGCTTTAAAAATTATTCCCCCGTCGAGTTGGAAGAGTTTAGATGATGCTATTGAGAAACTGTCTAGCTTTGATTGGTTAATTTTTACTTCAGCAAATGGGATTAAATTCTTTTTTCAACGGTTAGAAATTTTAGGGAAAGATGTTCGAGCATTAGCAGGGATTAAGCTGGCAGTAGTGGGAAAGAAAACGGCTAATGTACTCAAAAAATATGGATTAAAGCCTGATTTTATTCCCCCTGATTTTGTAGCTGATTCCTTAGTAGAAAACTTTCCAGAATCTTTAGATAATAAGAATATTTTATTTCCGCGTGTTGAAATAGGAGGTCGAGATCTTTTAGTTAGAGAATTACAACAGCAAGGAGCGCAAGTCTCAGAAATAGCTACTTATCAGTCGGAATGTCCTAACAATATTAATCCTAAAACTTGGGAAGCTTTACAACAAGAAAAAATCAATATTATTACCTTTACTAGTTCTAAAACTGTCCGTAATTTTCATTATTTAATCTACCAGCAATTAGGGGGGGAATCACCAAAAAAAATATCATCTATTTTAGCTAAAATTATTATTGCATCTATTGGACCGCAAACTTCTAAAACTTGTTATGAGCTTTTAGGAAAAATTGATATTGAAGCCAGAGAATATACTTTAGAAGGATTAACAAAAGCGCTAGTAACAGGGATAAAAAATGGGCAATACTAAAAAGTCAAATTAGCCTTAAATATTTCTATAAATATTTTGAACATTTTCTATTCCTGAAGTAGATATCATTAGCCATAAAAAATTATGATTAGTATTGTTGAACTCTCAAGAGATGTCATTAAATAGTGCGAAACTTATGTGACTTTTTTCAATAAAAAACTAGCTAAATAGACTAATATTGAGAGACTTATTGACTTAGCCATTAAAATAATTAATAGAAATATTAGTTGACGATGTCAAGACGGAAGTTATAATATATTTTTTTGATTAGTTTGCTACAACCCTTGATACTAAAAATGTTAACTTAGTCTTCCTTGAGTTTCTTTGTTTTCTAGTAAGAATTTTATCTTTTGTAATTTCTCGAGAGAAATTATGTATCCAATTGTCTGATTCGAGTTATTTTTCTCACTAGTGCTTCTCGGAAATGCTTAGCTGCTCGATTCAACTATTGAATTGATAACTCGATGGAGAAATAAGTCAAAAGCTGTATATTTGATATATATATCTCTATTAATTGACTTAATCAAGTTATTTTTCTTCCAAACTATTTGTCTCCAGTGAAGGGAAAGAAAAAGCCCACCTAAGCAATATTTTAATTGAGCTGCCTAAACAAGCTTCGTTTATCTGCAATCAGACTTTACGTAGATTCGACGAAATTTAAAAATAGAGTTGTTATTCGAAATATCTAAGTCAAAATATAACAAGGTTGACAATTATCAAAATTAGTAATAGCAACTGCTAACAATCAAGACTATAATGATTGTTTAAAAACAACAGTACGCAAAGCCAACCTACCTTTTGCCTTAAATCTAGATAAGGTCTTTCAGCTAAATAGATATACGCAATAACTCGAGCAAAAAAGTTGACAAAAAAGTACAAAATAGTTTGAGTTCTCGAATATTCAATCTGGGAGATATTTTTACGTTAGTCTATAACCGTTTCAATCAAAAACGCTTATAGACTAAATTTTATTAGTCAGTTTGCTTCCTCTCCAATAGAGGATGAGTAACTAATTGAAGTTTTTATTAATAGAAATTTTTAAGGAGTTATTGAGCAATATATGCTCGGTAACCCAATAATTTGCCCATTAAATACTGCCTTGACTCAGGAACTAGTGTACGGTCATCATCTATATTGCTTGAAGTTAACTTAAAAATAAATATTCACCGTGGTCGTTTATAATTGTATGTAGTTTTAATATTTAATGTCATCCTATAGAATTTTAGTCCCATCTAATTAAATCCTTAGAAAACTTGGTTTGTTCTACTGTGAGTTTTAAAAAAGATTTCTGTCGTAGTAGAATCGGTGAAGCCAATTACTATCATCTTTCTTTTGTAAGTCAGTAAAAAACAGCACAGCAACATCATTGCCCAGGACATAAGCTCCAGAAAACGATTATAGTTGATCAGATTAGGAAATAATTTTTTATAATTTAGTCGTTCAAATTTTTGACAGAAATGATCTAAATGACAAAGTACTTCCGTGAGCTCGAGATGAGATTTTATGTCCACAGCACCAGATTTCAATAAATGCTGCTTCTAGTATAGAACTGCTGCCTTTCTTTCTCTCCATAAATTACCCTCGAACCCACGTTGACTTCATTGATAAACTTCCATTCCTTCACAAGAACAAACTAAATTTCTGTCTCCATAAGCATTATCGATACGTCCTACAATCGGCCAAAATTTATATTGTTTTGTCCAAGGTGCAGGATAAGCAGCTTGTTCACGGGAATAGGGACGGTTCCACTCATCACAGATTACCATTTGTGCCGTATGTGGTGCATTTTTTAGAGGATTATTTTCGGGGTCAATAGACCCCTTTTCGATCGCTTCTACTTCTTTGTAGATAGCAATCATGGCCTCGCAAAAACGGTCTAATTCTTCCTTATCTTCGCTTTCGGTTGGTTCTATCATCATCGTCCCAATAACCGGCCAAGACACTGTAGGCGCGTGAAAACCAAAGTCCATCAAACGTTTTGCAATATCATCTACTTCCACCCCAGCGCGTTTCTTCAGAGAACGTAAATCGATAATACATTCGTGAGCAACACGACCGGATGTTCCTTTAAATAAAATAGGATAATAACCTTGGAGACGTTCGGCTATATAATTAGCATTCAAGATAGCTACCTTTGTCGCCTCAGTCAACCCTTGAGTCCCCATCATAGCGATGTACATCCAAGAAATTACGGAAATACTGGCACTGCCCCAAGGAGCCGCCGAAATTGCCCCAATTGACTGTTCTAACTTACCATTGCTGTCATTTGGGTTGGTGTATTTCTCTATAGCCACACTGGGTAAGAAAGGTACTAAATGAGGTTTAACACCAATAGGTCCCATTCCTGGTCCACCACCGCCATGAGGAATACAGAAAGTTTTGTGTAAATTAAGATGACAAACATCAGCCCCAAAGTCTGCCGGACGACATAATCCAACTTGGGCGTTCATATTCGCCCCATCCATATAGACTTGACCATTATTACGGTGAATAATGTCACAAATTTTAATAATTTCCGTTTCAAATACCCCATGAGTAGAAGGGTATGTTACCATCAATGCGCCTAAGTTTTCAGTGTATTTTTTAGCTTTTTTATCTAAGTCTGCAGTATCAATATTGCCATCCTTGTCACATTTTACTGCAACAACTTTCATGCCACACATTACTGCACTAGCGGGGTTTGTTCCATGGGCGGACTCAGGAATTAGACAAATATTGCGGTATCCTTCTCCTCTATTTTGATGATACTTCCGGATAACTTGTAACCCTGCATATTCTCCTTGGGAACCCGCATTTGGTTGCAAAGAAATACCATCAAATCCTGTAATTTCTCCTAACCAGTTCTCTAACTGTTCAAATAAAATTTGATAGCCTTCTGTTTGAGATAGCGGGGTAAAAGGATGGATTTTTGCGAATTCTGGCCAAGTGACAGGAAACATTTCGGAGGCTGCATTCAACTTCATTGTACATGACCCCAAAGGAATCATCGACGTATTCAATGCTAAATCTTTGGTCTCTAGTTGATGCAAGTATCGCAGTAATTTACTTTCAGAATGGTAGCTATTGAATACAGGATTGGTTAAGTAGTCTGTGGTACGTCGACAGAAATTAGGCAGGTCAAACTTGACGGTTTCAGCGATTTCAGCGACTGTAAAAGAAAGTTCATTTTGAGCAGCAAAAATTTGCCATAAATCGATAATATCCTGTACAGTAGTGGTTTCATCCAAACTAATGCCAACACACCCCTCATCTACTAAGCGTAAGTTAATTTTACGAGTTTGAGCTACTTTAATTACAGCTGATGCGCTGGCATTACCTACTCCTATCCGAATAGTATCAAAGAAAGGCTCATCGTCGATACTGTAGTTGAGACGTTTTAGACCTGCGGCCAAAATTACGGTTAATTGATGGATGCGTTGAGCGATAGCTTTAATCCCTTCGGGACCATGATACACTCCATACATTGATGCAATCACTGCGAGTAAGACTTGGGCGGTACAAATATTACTAGTAGCTTTGTCTCGGCGAATATGTTGTTCTCTGGTTTGTAACGCTAACCGTAATGCGGGTTTTCCTTGAGTATCTTTTGATACCCCAACGATACGTCCAGGAATTTGCCGTTTATGGGCCTCTCGTGTGGCAAAATAAGCTGCATGAGGTCCCCCATATCCTAAAGGTACACCGAAGCGTTGACTGTTTCCTACGGCGATATCTGCCCCAATTTCGCCAGGGGGCGTTAATAACGCTAAACTTAAGAGGTCGGCCGCGACGGTAACTAACCCTTTCATTTCATGAACTTTATCAATAAAATTGTGATAATCGTATATGATTCCATGAGTTGCCGGATATTGAATTAGTGCCCCAAAAATAGGAACTTCAAATTCAAAAAAGCGATGGTCGTCCACAATAATCTTGATTCCTAATGGATTTGCCCTAGTTTTAATGACTTCAATAGTTTGAGGATGACAGTGACTAGACACAAAGAAAGCATGAGCGTCTTTATTTTTGCACAGTCCATAACTCATGCTCATAGCTTCTGCCGCTGCAGTTCCTTCATCAAGTAAGGATGCGTTAGCAATTTCGAGTCCAGTGAGTTCCACTATCATAGTTTGGAAGTTAAGCAATGCTTCAAGTCTTCCTTGGGCAATTTCAGCTTGATATGGGGTGTAAGCAGTATACCAACCTGGATTCTCTAAAATATTACGTTGAATAACGGGGGGGGTAATGCAATCATAGTAACCCATTCCAATAAATGAGCGATAAATTTTATTTTTAGAGGCAATTGATTTTAATTGAACTAATGCAGCGTATTCGCTTTGGGAAGCGGGGAGTTTTAGCGGTTGACTCAGGCGTATACTGTTGGGAACAGTAGCTTCAATCAGTTGCTCTAGGGTGGAAAAGCCTAACACCTTAAGCATTTGTTTAATTTCCTCTTGATTAGGTCCTATATGCCGCTTTACAAAGGAATCTGTAGTTTCAAGATTGATTTCAATATTTTCTAGGGTTTTACTCGAGGTTAGTTGAGGGTTTGTTGTAATATCCAAGTTAGGCATATTTAGTTAAATCAGGGTTGCTATTTTTTAAAGATGATCTTAGAAATTTATTGTAAGCTGTTGTTACAAAGGTTTGCAATGTGAGAGTATATTTTTGTCTGATAGATTCAAAAAAAAAATAAAAGGCAATATAAACTAAATTTACATGTTGATTTACGATTATCAATTTAAAAGCTTTATCTACAAATAGTCTAAATTATTTGAATTTTTTATTAAGTAAAATACTGTTTTAAAGTTGCCAGTTTACGAACAACCTCTTACAGTCATTATCATCTTTTTAAGATGATAGAATCATTCTCATAATAAAGCTTCTCAATGGTCCTAAAGTATTGTTTGTTCATAAAAATCATTCAGATTATAGATTTCACAAAATAACTTAATCTTATACATTAAAGGATTCCCTAAAATCTTAATATGAGTTTTTGGTGACAGTATTGGGTTTATTCATAAGTTTAACTCCTAACAAATCACTGAAAATCACAAGGATTATGATTATAGTTAATGCTAACTATCAACTTTTACTAGCAACATCTTGGCAAATCACTCCCAGGTTTTCTACTAGTGTAAACAATTACAATCGAGGTGATTTCGTTGAAACAGGCTTTTCTGATCAAGATTTAGAAGAATGCACTCTTTGATCATGCTAATTCACAAGGTAGCCCCATTAACTTTTGCTAATTTTCCTAATGTTTTGTTAGAAGGCCCACTTGCCACCAATACTTTGCTTAATAGAGCGATAATTAATTGGCAGATTTTACTGATGTTTTATTAAGTTCTGGGACTGAAAAAAATATGTGCGCTTGCTACAAGAACTAACCCTGTCAGCGGGTGAAATATACAAGATACTCTATATTGTCCCTAAAGTTAAAATCCTGAAGAATCCTTAGAAACTATCAATAACTCAGAATTATCTACTTCATTAGAAGCGACAGGACGATTTTCCATCACTGCATGTGTTTCATTTACTTGTAAATGACTCGCCATAATAGGACGTTGACCAGAAATGGTTAAAATTCCTATAACATCCATCCCACTGGCGAGTACCGGACAATTACTTCCTACAGCACCGTAAGTTCTCACAACGTTTAAGTGACTTGCTTCAATGGGACAGTTCCGGGGAAGATGATCTTTTTCTACAATCAATTGTAAGCCGTGAGGAGAGTAAATGGTCTTTTCCTTAACCGATAACACACTAGCAGATTGCTCTTCTTGAGCTTTTTGTCCCTTAGTGCTAGTTTTCATTGTTTTAGCCAATTCTATGTTTTTTTTAGTTTGAGTTCTGCTAGTTTCTACTTTTTCAGTAGCTATAATTTTAATATCCTTGTTTCTAGTGCCACAAAGTGGCTAATGAAGGATTGAGTTAGGAGAATTATACTCTAGTTTTCTTTTAAAAATTACTTCTGTTATTACACCTCTTTATTGGTGCATTCTATCATATTCAAACATAGCTCCTCTCCTAAAATTGCTATAAAAGTCTGTAATAGTGTTTACTGTTGTAGAGTATCGTTTTTTTAAACTATGAATGTTAGTACTTTCCGTCTCAACGCCCCTTTTGAACCTAAAGGAGATCAACCCAAAGCAATCACCGAACTAGTTACTTCAATACAAGCTAAAAACCGATTTCAGACGCTATTGGGAGCGACGGGAACTGGGAAAACTTTTTCTATCGCTGCGGTCCTTGAACAAATAGGCAAACCAACTCTAGTCCTAGCTCATAATAAAACATTAGCAGCTCAATTGTGCAATGAATTACGGCAATTTTTTCCTAACAATGTTGTGGAATATTTCATTAGTTATTACGATTACTATCAACCAGAAGCCTATATTCCTATCAGTGATACCTATATTGAAAAAAGTTCTTCTATGAACGATGAAATCGATATGCTACGTCACTCCGCAACCCGTTCTCTATTCGAACGCAAAGATGTCATTGTGGTTGCTTCTATTAGTTGTATTTATGGCTTAGGAATACCTTCAGAATATCTAAAAGCGGCAGTCCCTTTAGAAGTCGGGAAAGAAGTAGATCAACGTCAATTATTACGGGATTTAGTTCGGGTATATTATTCTCGTAATGATCTTGACTTACAACGAGGGAGATTTCGGGTTAAAGGGGATGTTTTAGAAATTGTTCCAGCTTATGAGGATAGGGTGATTCGGGTTGAATTTTTTGGAGATGAAATTGAGGCAATTCGATATCTCGATCCGGTGACAGGAGATATTTTACAAAATATCAAAAAGATTAATATTTATCCTGCTCGTCATTTCGTAACTCCTGATAAAAAAATTGAATCTGCCTGTCAACAAATTCAAGCAGAATTAGAAGAACAAGTTGAAGCCTTAGAAAAAGCCGGAAAACTACTAGAGGCACAAAGAATTAGTCAACGAACTCGCTATGATCTGGATTTATTACAAGAGGTAGGATATTGTAATGGGGTCGAAAATTATTCCCGTTATTTAGCCGGAAGAAATGCCGGGGAACCTCCTGAATGTTTAATTGATTATTTTCCTAAAGATTGGTTACTAGTTATAGATGAATCGCATGTTACTGTTCCTCAATTGAGGGGAATGTATAATGGTGATCGCTCTCGTAAACAAGTGTTAATTGAGCATGGTTTTCGTCTTCCGAGTGCGGCGGATAATCGACCTTTAAAAGCAGAAGAATTTTGGGAAAAAGTAAATCAATGTATTTTTGTTTCAGCAACACCTGGAGATTGGGAAATTGAACAATCAGAAGATAGAATTTATCAGCAAATTATTCGACCAACAGGAGTATTAGATCCTGAGATTTTTGTCCGTCCTGCTGAAGGACAAGTTGATGATTTATTAGGAGAAATTAAAGATAGAACAAAGCGTCAAGAAAGAGTTTTAATTACTGCGTTAACTAAACGCATGGCTGAAGATTTAACAGAATATTTTAAAGACCGAGGAATTTTAGTCCAATATCTTCATTCAGAAATCAAGTCAATTGAACGAATTGAAATACTGCAAGCTCTAAGAAAAGGAGAATTTAATGTTTTAATTGGAGTAAATTTATTGCGGGAAGGATTGGATTTACCAGAGGTATCTTTAGTGGTTATTCTAGACGCAGATAAAGAAGGATTTTTACGGACTGAACGGTCTTTAATTCAAACCATTGGGCGGGCGGCACGTCATGTTAATGGTCAGGCTATTTTGTACGCTGACAATTTGACTAAAAGTATGATAAAAGCCATTGAAGAAACTGAACGACGCAGGGAGATTCAGATGGCTTATAACAAAATTAATGGTATTGTTCCTCAATCCATTATCACAAGAGATAGTAACTCTATTTTAGCATTTTTAGATATTTCTCGACGTTTAAAATCCAAACAAAAACAAATCGGAGAAGTTTATCAAAAGTCTGATCAATTATCTTTGGAGAAAATTCCAGAATTAATTCAAGAATTAGAAATAAAAATGAAAGAGGCTGCTAAACAATTAGAATTTGAAATAGCAGCTAAATATCGAGATAAAATTCAATATTTACGAGATAAATTACTAAGTAATTAACAATATATTCAACCGATAGTTGAGGTGAAATTCTCGAATCACAAAAGATAGCACTAAATATCACGGGTAAAAAACAAATTAGCGGTTAATAAAAATCAATAAATCAATAAATCGAAGTGTCAACTTGTTGTGTAGAAGTCTCACGGTCAGAATACATACTTTGAATAGTATCAAGAATTCAAGACTTCGCCATGGCTAAAACTGTGACAGTGCTGTTTATATCCAACCATCTTTATTTAGTAAATCCGCAATTGCCTGTTGGGGATTATGGTTTGTATGAGAGACTTTTTGACGTGCATCAGTAATTAACCAATCGAGAGCTGCTGCTTGGACATCAATAGAGGCCCCTGTTTTGTCTACACAGTAACGACCAAACACCAATTTATCTATTAAACGCACCCCTGGACCGAGGCGAGAATATTCGAAAATAACACTGTTATCTACTGTTGCGCCACTACAAACCCGACAATTAGGTCCAATCATACTCGGACCAATAATGGTTGCCCCATCTTCAATATGGGTCATTGCACCAATATAAACCGGTCCTTGAATATTTACTTTATCCCAGTTAACTAAAACATTGAGTCCGGTATAAATACCTGGCTTTACTTCCACCCCAGGAATAGCAACATTTTTAATCTCTCGTAGTAAGACACCACGAATGGCGTGCCAGTAATCAGGAACTTTGCCAATATCTACCCATTCAAAGTCCATATTAACCGCATAGAAGGGAGCACCTTTTGCCACTAATTGGGGGAACAATTCGCCCCCGATATCATACTTTTGATTGGGAGGAATATAATCAATAATTTCAGGTTCAAAGATATAAATTCCCGTGTTGATCTCGGTGCTAATTGCTTCTTCAATTGAGGGTTTTTCTTGAAAGGTTTGAATCCGTCCCTCTTCGTCGCTAACTACCACACCGTAACTAGAAACCACCTCTTTAGAAACCGATTTAGTGACGATTGTAGCGATTCCTCCCTTTTCCTTATGTTGTTTAACTGTGGCTGTCAAATCTAAATCAATTAGGGTATCTCCACAAAGTACTACAAAGGTATCATCGAAAAAAGGATTAAAATCTTGAATTCGTCTCAATCCTCCAGCTGAACCTAATGCAGCCCCAACTAAATCTCCATTATCTGCAATATGACCTTCGAAAGAATAGCCAATCTGTACGCCAAACCGTTGTCCATCACGGAAATAACTTTCAATTTCTTCAGCTAAATGACTCACATTGACCATGATCTCAATAAAACCGTGCCGTCGTAGGAGTTCAAGAAGAAACTCCATTACTGGTTTTTGGAGAATGGGAATTAGGGGTTTGGGGATGGTATGGGTAATTGGACGAACACGAGTGCCTTTTCCGGCGGCCAAAATCATGGCTTTCATGAATGTTATTTCCTCAATCACTGTCGCAAGTGTCTAGGATGACAATGCTCAGTTTACCATTTACCCTTTCAAAAGCTTAGGAAGTTATGATTGAAGGACTTGTATTTTTAGGTCTTGATAAAATTCTTCTTGGGATAATTCTACCTTAGACTGGGAACATAACAGCAATAATGCCCAAAAAATTCCTACACGATCACGCTTAACTTCAGGAGCATTGGGGGACTTTATTCTATGCCAACAAGTTAATAATTCTTCTAATTTAATCCAATTTTGAGTTTGGACAAATTCTGATAATTGCTTGTGAAAAAACTGTTCCAATTGTTGGGCTAATTCAGTTAAGTTCTCTTGATGAGCCAGTCGGGTCACAATTTCTGTAGCCTCTTGACGAGAGGCATTACGAGGTCGTTTACGTTGTCGAGGACTATTAGGTTTGGGACAGTCCAATTCCTCAGCGATTTCTTCAATATGGGTAATAAGTTCAGAGAGGGTGACACGGCGTTGACTAGGAGGAAAAGCAGCAGTGCGACGACGGAGTTTTTGTTCGAAGTAAACGGGTAAGGAACGACTAAAGAAATTTTGGGTAATTTCATCGAAATTTAAATCATCTTCTCCTTGATCCTGTGCTGATTCGAGTTTTTCGAGAGTATCGGCCTTGAAGCGCACCAACATCGAGGCCCAAAGAAAAGCTTGTCCAGATCTTGGTAGGTTATCCTGTTGATAACTTAGATCTAAGTCATGGTTCATTCCTGATTCATCTAAAAAGCGATCAATCACATCAATCACTTGGACATTCCAGGGATCAATATCTCCCTGTTGTGCTAAATCAATTAAGCTAGCGATTGTCTTACTGGCTAAGGATGTAGTCATAATGAAGTTGAAAAGTGTAGAGAGGCCGTCCACCCGTATTTGAGAGAACAGCCTAAGCTGTTCTTATTCTCATAATGTCTGAGGGATGACAAAATCGTTTTGGGTTCGATGCCTAATGAATGCCTGCAATAGGGGAAAGTTCCGCAACTATCTAAAACTTGAACTTATCTAACAATCGAGTCAATAGCCTCTACTAACTGTTCGATTTCAGCCGGAAGGGTAAAATAATGAATACAGGCTCGAATGCAATCGGGATAATAGAGAGTTCTTAGTAAAAACCCTTTTTCTTCCAATTCCTGAACTAATTGTTTATGAGCAAGGTTTCGGGTAACTTGAAAGGAAACTAAGCCAGCTTCAGGGGCAGAGTTCTTCAAGCATTTTATACCCTCAATTTCAGATAATCCCTGCCATAAATAGGCACTTAATTGACAAATTTGTTCATAGCGTTTCTTGATTCCTCCCCAATTTTGATGAACTGCCAGGGCTGCCCGTAATCCTTCATATTGGGGATAGGCTGAGGATGCAACTTCGAATTTCCTTCCGTCATTTTTCCAGTCCGTAGGTTGTCCCTTCCCATTAACATCAATCCCTCGCCAACCAATAAACGTTGGCTTTAAGTAATCGAAGCTTTCGGGGCTAATATAGAGTCCCCCAACACCAACTGGACCGCAAAACCATTTATGGCCAGTAAAAGCATAAAAATCGACATCCGAGGCAGCTAAATCTAGGGGTAAAGAACCAGCTGACTGGGCTGCATCGACTAAAACCCTGATGGGGCAATCACTGTGAGCAAAATGATGACAAACATTGACGATCTCATCCAAGGGTAACACTTGTCCAGTATTCCAGAGTAAATGGCTGAGGATTACTAGTCGGGTTGTGGGGGTTAAATAGTCCTGAATTACGGTGGTGGAGTTTCCTTGATTAAGAGTTTGTAGGATGGGACAAATTGCAATTTCTACCCCAAAACGTCGAGCAATTTCTTTGACAATGGCAATAACTCCAGGATGCTCACAATCGGTCATTAAAATCCGATCACCTTTTTGCCAATCAATGCCCCAGAGAACAATATTACATCCTACGGTCACGTTTTCAGTCAAGGAAATTGTTTGAGGAGATACACAAAATTCTTGAGCTAATTCTTGTCTGAGTAAAGCTTCCTTTTGTTGTAACCAACTATTAACTCTTAGGGAAAACGGTCCTTTCTGCTGCAAAAATTCGTGAGCATCAATAATGGCTTCTAAAGCTGAACGGGGTAAGGTTCCTTGTCCTCCAAAATTAAAATAAACCTTGTTGCTTAGGCTAGGAAATTCCTGTCTTTGCTGTTCTAAGAGGGAAGTAATCCCTTGGATGTTTATCATTGGCTACCCAACATTCACAGTGAGGAAAAATCTACAAGACAAATAGGACATAGATGGTTAACGTTAAAATGTCTTCATTGCTCTTAGTTCTTATTTCTAAGATACTAGAAAAATTTTGAGTGCTCTTCAACTCTAGGAGCTTTTTCTAAAAGCAGAAATATTACGCTAGAGCAAAGATAGCTACTTTTTCTCTGTTTTGACCTATCGCCTTTTTTTATCTTTATGTTTTATCCTCAAACTCAAGAATGCTGCTAACTGATGTCCTCTTGCTCGATTATAAACGCTGTCAACGGCGTGCCTTTCTGAATGTCTATGGTGATTCCCTCGAAAAAAATGCTGAACGAGACTTTTTGCTAAAGTTACGTCGGGAAAATCAACTTCATATTACCTCAACCCTGGAAACATTTTATCCCTATTATCAAAGGCCTCAATATAACTTGAGGAATTGGAAAGATAAGGCAAAAGCCACGGAAGCTTTAATGAAACAAGGGATGAGCTGTATTTATAATGGAACGCTGTTTGAGTCTCACGAATTTAGGGAGCAGTATCACCTTCACTCGACTATAAAACTGTTTCCGGATCATCATGAGTTTAATTGCCTGGGAAAACCCACGTTGTTAGTCAAACACCCTGGACAGTCAAAATTTGGGGATTGGTTCTATTCTCCTGTAAGTATTTATTTAGGCCGTCGTCCCAAACCTGAATATAAAATTGTTGCCACGTTTTATTCTTATCTTTTAGGCAATCTTCAAGAAACTCTTCCTCCAACGCCGACGTTGATTTTACGCCAACATAACCATTATGAAGTAGATCTGAGCCAATGGTTGCCAAGACTTCAGATAACGGCTACAGACTGTTTGGAAATGCTCACCCAATCTCAAGAGCCAGAAGTGTTTATTTCTCGTCAACGGTGTAATCTATGCCATTGGTATAACCATTGTTATGCAATTGCCCAATCTCAACAACATTTATCGTTAGTTCCAGGGGTAACACCGAGTCGTTATCAGTCTTTGTTGGACATAGGGGTGGGGACAGTTAAATCTTTGGCTGATACTTGTCCTGTAAATATGAGAAAAGTCATGGATTCTGATTTGGCTAATCAACTCCAACAACAAGCCCAAGCAATAGTAGACAATCGGGCGATACGAAAATCCCAATTTCAAAGCGATATTCATGGATTAATTCCTACCCGGGAATTCGAGTTGTATTTCGACATTGAAGCTGAACCAGAGCTAAACTTAGATTATTTATTGGGGGTATTATTGGTAGAACACTCAACCCAAACAGAGACATTTTATCCCTTGTTAGCAGAAAGTCCTGAAGACGAGCAACAAATTTGGCAACAGTTTCTTGACTTAGTTAACAAATATCAAGATGCTCCTATTTTTCACTTTTCTGAGTATGAGGTAGAAACCATGAAACGGCTGGCTAAATTGTACCAAACTCCTCAATGGCAACTCGAACGTTTATTATCCCGTTTTGTTGATCTTCATCACCGTGTTATTACCTCTGTAATCTTACCTGTGGAAAGTTATTCTCTAAAATCTTTGGCCAACTGGATTGGATTTCATTGGCGTGACCCTGGTATTAGCGGAGATCAATGCGTTTACTGGTATGATCAATGGTTAAAAACAGAAGATCGCACTTTATTATCCTCTATTTTGCGTTATAACGAGGATGATTGTCGTGCGACTCTTTATCTCAAAAATTGGTTGTTAGAATTTCTCGGTTAAAGATTTTCGAAGAACTGATGTAAAAAGACTCTAAACTTCTTTGATCTAGCTCAATAATTATTTATGAACAAGACCAATTTCTGATGAGCAATGCCTTTATTTTTAAAGTTATGTAAATATTTTTTACAATTTCTCAGTTTGGTTATCTAGATTACCAGTTTTTTGAGAACGTCAATGTTATCCTCAAATAAGGACAGGCGTTAAGATAATGAGGCCCATATAATTTATAATTTACCCTCTAACAATTTACCCTCTAACGCTTTTGTTAACCCCAGTGATCAGAAGGTGATGTGTTATGTTGCTCCCAGTTTTTCCTCTCTTATTTTTTGTAACCTCCATCGGGAGTATTTTGTGGTATCAACGGACAGATAATGATATTTTTGGAGTTTTAGCCGCTGCGAGTGCCTTGACTTGTCTAATTTGGGGATTAATCATTGCCCATTGGTCAATCCATTTGGTGAGTTTAATTATGTTGCTAAGATTTGGAGCGCCGGTTTTCAATGCTATTCAAGTTAAAGTTAGCGATAAATAAGTTTAGGATCACCAGGGAAAAGTAAAAAGCTGTTGGAATTCAGACTTTTTATGTCTCATCAATCCAACAGCTTTGGTCTAAAAAAACAAATTAGTCTTCGCCACCTTCGGCGTCTTCAGCACCAGGAGTAATTTCTTCAGTAGTCGGTTGGGTGCTGTCTTGAACTTTTCCATCTTCTTCGGAAGGAGTAGAACAAGCTCCAATGATGGTGGCTAGACTAAGGGCGAAAAATAACTGCATTGTTTTCGAAGGCATAGGTATTCTCCTAAAAGAATCTTCTAAAGCTCCTATTGTAGATATAAATACTTATTTTTTTCAATAACAGAGATTGACAGAATATAATACACAGTTCCAATGACCCCTGTTGACAGATGATGATTTTGACTATTGACTCAGGTTCTAACATCCGAAGAATTAAATGATCTAATTAAGAAGATATATAAAGTAAATTTCGTTGATAAAATGAAAACCGTAGTATAGCCAATAAAATCAGTCTAAATATTATTTAGACTCATAAAACCAACTATTAAAGTTAAAAAATATAAAATATGCTCAAAAATTATCTAGAACATACTTTTTTAAAAAAATAGCAGTTTATCCTAAGTAAATTTCTTCATTCTCCTTTAGTCGCTACGAAAAAGAAATGTCCTATGGAAGCCATACGGATAATGTTTTGACGGAGGGTCAGTGATTTTTACGTGGGGAAACTGCCTATAAATTTAAAGCAGGTTCAATGCTAACATGTCCGTTTTTTTTTACATTATGTTAACTTTTTGACTTAAGGAGTTTGATTAATGGTGATAGGATAGATTGAGATTTTAGTGAGAAAGTTAGCTCAACAGAAAATTTTGTTTAATTTAGATCAAGATTTATCGTTTAATTTTTGCTAAATACAGTAATTTTATAAAATTTAATTTTCTATTAAAAACTTGTATAAATTTGTTATGTCGATGAGGAAATTAATATTTAATAAGTATTAATCATGAAGATAATTAATACTTAAAGTTCTTCCAAACTAGCTATTACAAAAACACAATAAACAAATTTTGAAAGTATTGCTTTGCAAACTTTCTACAATTCCCTACAATTTCTCCTCTCTAATTAAAGGATAACTTGGCTCAGAATATATTGCAGACGATCATAATCGTCTTTCAGTAAAAAACTCAAATTTCGTCCGACCTTAACTAACCAATCCCGCTCAGCTTTTCGTAATAAATAAATCTCTCGTATTGTAGCAGCAATTAAGGCTTCAGGTGGAGCATCTTTAACTTCTAGGAGAATGCGTAAAAAGTCTATGTTGTCACTAAAGTGAATAATTTCCGCCGGTTTACATACATAGACCCCCTGATGAATTTGGGGTGGACGAGGGGGTAAATATTGGTAAACTTTTCCAGAAGTTTTTCCATTACTATTGACTTCATGATCAGGAGTTTCAAAACCAACAATGGTGGTACGAAACTCAGTTTTTAGCATTGCAAAAATTTGGGGTTGCTGCTCGCGTAAATCTGTCAAAGATAATCCTAATGCTCGCGCTCTATGCACTGAGTCAATGGGTGAAGTGGTAGCGTAAGTGACAATCCCCAAAATTTTATTCCCTGATTCTTCATCTAAGGATTTAACCCAACTGCCAAAAGCAGGCATCACCGGAAAGTTTAGTTCTTCAGGTTCGAGACATTGAGCTAAAAATTGAGTGGTTGATGTCTCAATTACTTCAGCAATGTGACCCGGTTGACGGTCATCTGTTGCAAATCGGAGTAAGGGAATACGCATAAGCTATTCATTATCTAAATTATTAAGATAAGTGTCTGAGCTCCATTTAAACAATCTTAAAGGAGCTCACTATAAACGGACAATGAATGCTACTTCTTCTTTGTAGTGGCTGTGGGATCAAATGCTTCTAATTCCGACAGTTGGAAGGTGACGAGTTTATCCCAGTTACCTCCTTCAAATAAAATAGCAGCTTTTCCATCGCTCACCCGCTGTACAAGTCCTTCAAAACAGTAGTAAGTATCATAAGGATTAGTAACACGCACGGTTGCACCAGGTAAAATTATCATGATTTTTGTTTCGTTAGTAACGCTTCTCTGTATTAGCTTAACACCAAAGATATCTAGTTCATAGGATAAACAACAGTTGATTATAAAACATAGTTACCTATTATTTATTTTGTTTAGTTAGTGTTTAAAATCCATTATTATAGTTACAAAAAAATATTAGTTAACTAAACACTACTTATTGTAGTATCAGTTAACTAATACAACTTTTGATTAGCTTAATTAGTAAAATTTATTTACCCATTAACCAGAACTATCGATGTATTTTGTCTTAAAAAATATTTTGTTTAGTTAGGTTTAAATTTATTTTTTAAATCTCTGTTAATAAGTCAGTAATTGTCTAGGTTACACAATAGATTTTAGTTTTTTTGGTGATAACTAGCTTGTCAAAGTTATGTAACCTTTGCGGGAAAGAAAAATTATTTCCATTAATCTGCTAACTATCCTGAGCTTCTACAATTTTAGGATTCAATACAGGATAATTATCTGTTAGATTGTTTTTGACACTAACTTTGGTTAATTCTATTCTGATGGAATAGAGTCCATTTTATGGCATAAATTATGATATATCTGATATATTTTTTTATATGAACGATAATAACGCAGGCAAGTACTTTTTTTGAAAACTATTTATATAGCAAAAATAAATAACAAAAAGTATAATACTAAGATCGTTAAAAAATATTTAGTTGATACTATAAGCAGTTTTTATGTTTCTCGCATAGAGACAAAATTGTACATTTATTGTGTTGGTAATTATATTATTATATTTGAATAAGATTTAAATATAATAAGCAAAAAATAGAAGAATATAAATTATTTAATAGTTATTTGTGGCAACATCTGTTCTATTTGTTTCGTGTAAAATACGGTAAATAAAATTTTATACACAAATATTTTAATAAGTTGTACTATAATCGTTCAGCAATAAATGATCTAAATTTGAATAGAAAAAAGTCATTGTAATTCCTTCTATAAATTTAATTACATGAGGTTAATTTTTTTGTTGAGATAGCATATTTTTTCATTAAAAGAAGCCAATATCTATGCTTTTAAAAAAATAGACTTATTAGAAGTAAAATATTATCTATTTATTTGTAATAATATTGGTTATTAAACTTAAAATTTATGTATTAATAACTATTAATACATAAATTACTTTTGTAATCTAATTACAATTTTTTTTGTTAGATTCTTAATTTTCTTAATAAAGACTAATTTTTTAGTAGGTTCCTAATTCTGATTTAACTGATTAATCATAGAAAATTAGTAAAAATTATTTTTTATTTTTTTATAGATCAATGATTATAACTCAATCACTCTCTATTATAAAATCTAAAATAATTAGCTATTTTATTAGTTTAATAAATTAAATAGTTTTGACTAGATTTTAAAAAATGCGAATGCACTTAATTATTAGATTTATTCTATAAATGCCTATGATCAATATTAACAATATTACTAAATATAAGTTATTTAAAAGTGTATTTACTATTTTATATACCTCTTAAAAAAGAAATTATTAACTGATAAAAATTAAATGTTATAAACAAACCTGACAAATAAAGTAAACTAATCTTTGTTTAATTTTTGTAATGTTTATTAATTAGATTTCTTCATGATGACCGCAGCTGATAAGATTATTTGTGTAAATTTACATTACCTCTAAATCTATTTAAAGACAACTTAAACATTATCTTCTTGCTTATTTTCTAAGGAATGCAAAATAATTTAAGATTAGCAAATGAATCAATAAAAGTATATTTTTGCCGATGGAATGTTAAATAATGGGATTTAATAGCTTAAACAATTTAAATCTCTTTATTTTAGAAGGGTGGCTAAAAATAGAAAAAATTTAAAATTAAGATAGGTAATCAATAAATAAAATAAAATAAAAGCTAAATTGTTATTTTACCGACGACTTTTAATTATAGAGTTATCTTAATACTTTGTCTATATTTAAATTCTATATTTTGCCTTTTTTATTGAAGTGTTAAAGTGATTTAAGTAATAATTAGGCTGATTTTCTTATTTTTTGGTTAATATCTTTAGCCTTAAAATATACTATATCCTCTTCGATTAATGTATATTTCATCATTGTTCATGTAAATAACCAACATCCTATCAAAATTCTTTCATCCATATAGACAAGGTGACATGATAGGTAAATCATGCTACATTCCTCAAAATGCCACAATCATGATCACGACAGACTCCTATTGGTAACTTCTATGGCTAGAACTTCTAAAACCCCTAAATCACTTACAGGTACTCAAATTAGAGAAAAATTTCTTAAATTCTACGAGAAAAAACAACACCAAATATTACCAAGTGCATCTTTAATCCCAGAAGATCCTACTGTACTTCTAACCATTGCAGGAATGTTACCTTTTAAACCTATCTTCTTGGGAAAACAAAAACCTGACTATCCTCGGGCTACCACTTCCCAAAAGTGTATTCGTACTAATGATATCGAAAATGTGGGACGTACTTCGAGACATCATACCTTTTTTGAGATGTTAGGAAATTTCAGTTTTGGGGATTATTTTAAAGAACAAGCGATCACCTACGCTTGGGAATTATCAACTCAAGTGTTTGAATTACCTCCAGAAAACCTTGTTGTGAGCGTTTTTGAGGACGATAACGAAGCGTTTGCAATTTGGCGTGACAAAATTGGTATCCCTCCCCGTCGTATTCAAAGAATGGGAGAAAAAGATAACTTTTGGAAAGCAGGACCCACAGGACCTTGTGGTCCTTGTTCAGAGATGTATTATGACTTTCATCCTGAATTGGGGGACAATAATATTAATTTAGAAGATGATTCCCGTTTCATCGAGTTTTATAACTTAGTGTTCATGCAATATAACCGTGATGCAGAAGGGAATCTAACCCCGTTAAAAAATAAAAATATTGACACAGGAATGGGGTTAGAACGGATGGCTCAAATTCTGCAGAAAGTACCTAATAACTACGAAACAGATCTAATTTTTGCTATTATTGAAACGGCAGCAAAAATTGCGGGAATTAACTATAGAAAAACGGATGAAAAAACTAAAGTATCTTTGAAAGTAATTGGCGATCATGTGCGGTCTGTAGTTCAGATGATAGCTGATGGAATTACTGCTTCAAATACTGATCGCGGTTATGTATTACGTAGATTGATTCGTCGAGTGGTCCGCCATGGTCGGTTAATTGGAATAGATGGGGAATTTATTACCAAGGTTGCTGAAACAGCGATGCAACTTTCTGAAGAAGAATATCCTAATGTTAGAAAACGAGAAACGCTAATTAAAGAAGAATTGCAACGAGAAGAGTCTCGTTTCTTAGAAACCTTGGAGCGCGGAGAAAAACTGTTAGCAGAAATTATTGAGAATACTGATAAAAACAGTAAAATTTCAGGATTAGATGTGTTTACACTGTATGATACCTATGGTTTTCCTCTAGAATTAACCCAAGAAATTGCAGAAGAACAAGGATTGACTATTGATGTTGACGGCTTTGAAGTAGCGATGAAAAAACAGAAAGAACGCTCAAAAGCTGACTACGAAAGCATTGATTTAACCGTACAAGGTAGCTTGGATAAATTGCTTGAATATATCAATCCTACAATTTTTTTAGGCTATACAGAACCTAAAACAACGGCTAAAGTAAAAGCAATCTTGGTAAAGGGTAAACCTGTTGATAATGCAACATCAGAAACCGATATTCAAATTGTTTTAGATCAGACTCCTTTTTATGGAGAGTCGGGAGGACAAATAGGTGATCGCGGTTATTTAACCGGGGATGATTTACTAGTTCGTATTGAAGACGTTAAGAAAGAATCGGGTATTTTTATTCATTTTGGACGAGTTGAACGAGGAACTATTGAAGTAGAAAATACTATCATCGCAACGATTGATAACGCTTGTCGTCGTCGGGTTCAAGCACATCATACCGCTACTCATTTATTGCAAGCAGCATTGAAGAAAGTAGTTGATGATTCTATTTCTCAAGCAGGATCATTAGTAGACTTTGAACGCTTACGTTTCGACTTTAATTGTATCCGTGGCATCAGACCAGAAGAATTACAAGAGATAGAGACTTTAATTAATAGTTGGATTGCCGAAGCACACGATACTCAAGTATCAGTGATGGAGTTTAAAAAAGCTAGAGATAAAGGAGCAATCGCTATGTTTGGGGAGAAATATAGCACAGAAGTTCGGGTAGTAGATGTTCCAGGAGTTTCTATGGAATTATGTGGGGGAACTCATGTTAAGAATACTGTCGAGATTGGGCTATTCAAAATTATTTCTGAAAGTGGTATTTCTTCAGGAGTAAGGCGTATTGAGGCGGTGGCAGGTAATGCAGTTTTAGAATACTTAAATCTGAGGGAAATAGTGGTTAAAGAACTATGTGATCGCTTTAAAATTAAACCAGAAGAGATTAGCAATCGTATTACATCTTTGCAATCTGAATTAAAAACTACTCAGAAGACATTAGAAGTAGTAAAAAAGGAACTTGCTGTTGCTAAATCTGACCAATTATTGAGTGAAGCTGAGGCGGTTGGTTCCTTCAAAATTTTAGTTTCAGACATGGGAGATATCGATGGAAAAGCTTTACAAACTGCGGCGGAAAGACTACAACAAAAATTAGGAGAAGCTGCGGTTATTTTAGCTTCAGTTCCCAGTGATGGAAAGATTAATTTAGTGGCTGCATTTAGTCAAAAAGTTAACAAAGAAAAGAAACTGATGGCAGGTAAGTTCATCGGTGAAATTGCTAAAATCTGCGGAGGCGGCGGCGGAGGTCGTCCTAATTTAGCGCAGGCAGGGGGAAGGGATACTAGCAAGCTAGCTGAAGCTTTATTAACTGCCAGACAGCAGTTAGTAGAGAAGTTAGAATAATGATAAAAAAAGGTAGAATAGAAAATTATTCTACTTCTTTTCCTTTAACCAGAAGGACTTGCCTCGGGAAAAGCACTGATGCAAGTTGTTGTCTTAGATAAAGCAAAAAATTTTAAGATTTAAAACACATAAATAAATTTCGCAAATCAATACTATTCAAGTAATTAAAGCATTGGCGATACTAGTGTTTATAAATTAGAGAATAGGTTTTTATCAATTCAATAAATTAAGTAAGTGGCGTCTTTCCGGTGTAAGTTCTCGTTACTGTTTAAGTAGTTATTCTTATTTACTAATGACCATCTCATTATCAAATGACACTTTTATCTTAACCTGAGATAAGTAATCAGCCTATGACTAACCTACATTGAATAATGTAGGTTAGTCTGTAGTTGTGATAATTAGAGAACTTTTCGAAGTTTTGCTAAGTCTGCTCGATGTAAATTCTTTTTTGGATAATCATTCTCTTAGTTTTAGAAAACTCTGTTCTTTTGGACTAAAAAAACAAATTAGTAATCAATAACTTCTAAAACTATTATTTTGACTGTATCTACAACTATAAAAACTTGATTTCGATAAAAATTAAGTTTTTATAATCTTGTAAATCTTGCCAAGCAATACTTTTAGTTCTTCTATCATGATTTTGTTACAGCTAGGCTAGAAAAGCCACAATACCTACAATCTCTTAAGAAGAGAAATAACACAAATTTTACTTTTAGTATTGATTATATTTGGGCATTTACTGGCTTATAAATACCCCTATAATTCAGGATTTACCTTTGATGAATAATTGCCTTACTTCACTTTTATCCAAGTCTAGGAATACCAAAGTCTGGAAGCGTTAATAATTCTCCTATCTGATTAATCTGATCGCCAATCATCCCTGGACTATTAATTTCTAGGGTGATGTTTTCTAAAACATCTAATTTCCATTTTTTTTATCTTTTATTTTTCTCCTATTGCCGTTCTGAGTTAAATTATGATTGTAACAAAGGAGTTAATTGTTCCTGATTAGTTTTACCAAAACTTACTGTATCAGACATAGTATAAGTAGCCAATCCAATAACTCGTTTATCGACAAAAAGATTAGTGATGTCTTTAAATATATGTAATAACATTTTCTGGTTTTTTAACATACAGTCCAGTCGTACCCAAGAGATTTCAGAATAAAAATGAACTTTGAGTAAAAATAACTTTGATATTTCAATATATCAAAGCAATATTATCTACTTCTTCTAGAGTTCCTTGTTGCTGATGATAGAACAGGTAAATTGCCCCGAATTTAGCTACAATCTTTAGATTATAAGGTTCCTATGTTTTACCATTGAGCAAAGAGTCATAATCAAAGAAATTTTCTCTAAAACTGTTTGTGATGAAATCTCTTCCTGAGTTAAAAACCCCTTTATTATTACAACGTCTGCAATGGCTTTTTAGTACAGTGAGTTACCTCAAAAATACCCAACATTGCTATTCGACATATTCTTAAACCAAACGATAAATAGTTTTTTTGAGCTAAATTAAGGCTATTAAAGGGCTTTTGCCTAAAAATTGCAGATAAATTAGTGCACCAAGTCAATACGATCAACTATTGCAACTCATTTTCAGGAATATTATGATCCTAATATCATAGATAGCGATCACCGTTAAAGTGATGCTCTTGTTTCATGGCAAACGACTCAAAAACGATGGGGAGTCCTAAAAGTCCATCTTGCTAAAGAAGTCATAGAGCAACTTCCAAAAGATTAACTATTTTTGGCACGAAGTGCCATGCAATCTGTCTCTCTAAAAGTTACTATGGAGACTGTCTTTGGAATTAGTCAGGGAGATGTTCTCCAGAAGACTCCAGAGTCTTATAAGTCAATTAACCCACTTGTTTGAGTTCTCTATGGACTCAGCCATACCATTTTTTTTCTTCTCTACAAAAAGATTTAGAAATTTGGAGTTTTTAAGCTAAGTTTCTGCGACAAAGCAACCAAGTTGATGAATTGATTTGTGCAGAAATAAGCGCTCGCCGTTCTAACCGAAATCCCAACTGTACAGATGTTCTTTTCTTGCTAATGGAAGCGCGGAACAAAACAGGAGAAACCCTTAACGATAAGGAGTTAGCTAATCTTGGGGACTTCCTTGATCCGATGTTAACCTTTCTCAAAGTCGCCCAAAAACTGGTCGAGATTTTGAACTATTCCATCGTAGCAGGGACCCCTGTTATTGGCCATATCTACTTGACCTGAAAAGGGGAAGACCTTTATGCTAATACTCGTGAGTTCAGACCAAAACACTTTCTAGAACGGCAAAATTATCCCTATGAATTCGTTCCTTTTGGAGGTGGGTTTTGTCGTTGTTTGGGAAAAACTTTGGCTCAATTTAAAACAAAGTTAGTTCTGAGCACTATTATTTTAGGTGATCAACTAAAGTTATGGGAAAAACAACCCGGAAATTATAACATCGTAGCTTTACTTTAATCTCCAAGTCTGGGAGTTAAAATGATTAAGTCGAAAGTCCTAGACAATTCGCCTCAAAGAACGACCCAACTTAATAGGGTCTAAGGTAAAACTCTTGATTTTCTATTACCTGCGTCCTGAATGTTCAAACTCTCCACCCATAGTATTTTTAAAGTCCTCAGCAGTTTATTTGGACTGTGGTTAGCTTTTGAATTACTCTCCCATCTGGTGGTAGAGTCTCTTTGGTTTCAGGAGCTAGGTTATCTAAATTCCTTTTTGAAGCGGTTACTGTGGCAATTTGGGCTATTTGGTGTAACAACAGGATTGTCTCTTGGGTTTTTACTAAAGAACTTATACCAAGCACAGTATTATCAATGGCATTCTATCCCAGAATCACCTCTTCCTCAGAAAGGACGACACAGGGGAAATAGCGGAGATCACACCCAGAAAAACTATCAAACCTCATTTCCGGAGTCTCGTTCCTTTGGTCTATCTTGGTTGTTAACCCTAGTGTTGTTCCTGGGAACACTGATAGGCTTGATGTTACTTTACTACAGTCAAGTTGCTTATGATATTTGGACTCCGGATTTAACTCTTCCCAACATAACCCCCCCGCTTCCCTCTCCTTTTAATTTCAATTCCATACCAAAACTTTTTTCTCAAATTTCCCAGAATCTTTGGAAAGTTGGAGTTATTGGCGGATTAATTTTTTTGACTCTATTGAAGAGAAAATTTTATCTAAAAACCATGGCCATCATTTTTAGTATCATTTTTGGCTTGGTAATATCAGGAAATTGGACAAGAATTCTTCAGTATTTTAACTCAACCCCTTTTTCAGCGATCGATCCTCAATTTGGTAGAAACATCAGTTTCTATGTATTTAAATTACCGTTTTGGAAATTGCTTAATTTTTGGTTAGGTGGACTATTTATATACGGCTTTGTCACCGTTAGTCTTGTCTATCTCCTATCGGCTAAAAGTCTTTCTCAAGGAAGGTTTCCAGGTTTCTCTCGCCACCAACTACGTCATCTGTATCTATTAGGTGGTTTAACCCTCTCGATTGTAGGATTGCGCCATTGGTTGAACCGTTATGATCTTTTATATTCTCCCCGTGGAGTGGTTTATGGAGCAAGTTACACCGATGTCCATGTGTCATTACCCGTGGATACGACTTTATGCATCTTAGTCACCGTTATCGCTGTATGGTTACTCCTTAAAGCCATAGCAGGATTCGGTCCCCCCCTTCCTGTGCAACCTCTTAGAAGTAAGAATAGACCCTGTTTTTCTTTTTTTACCCTTCCTTTTGTTTTATATTTAATCATTCTCATCTTTGGTTCATTCTTGACTGAAGTAGTTCAAAGTTTTGTAGTCCAACCGAATGAATTGGGTCAAGAACGCCCTTATATTGAACGAAGTATTGCCCTAACCCGCGCCGCGTTTAATTTAGATCAAATTAAAATCGAAACCCTTGATGCTACTGGAACTCTAACCGATGAAGATCTGCAAGATAATCGCTTAACTATCAAGAATATTCGTCTGTGGGATGCTCGTCCTTTACTGCAAACAAACCGTCAACTGCAACAGATTCGTCTTTATTATAAATTTCCTGACGCAGACATTGATCGTTACAGAATTCCTATAGAAAATGAATGTTTATCCCCCAATGTAGCTAAACAACAGGTATTAATTGCAGCTAGGGAGCTCGATTATAATGAAGTTCCTGAACAAGCTAAAACCTGGGTTAATAAACATTTAATTTACACTCATGGCTATGGATTCACCTTGTCTCTAGTCAATCGAGTCGATCAAGGGGGATTACCATTCTATTTTGTCAAAAATATTGAGACAACCAGCAATGGAGGGGAATTACAAACCTCGAATTCTAACATTTGTAACAGTATTCCGATTGATAACCCTCGTATCTACTTTGGGGAATTGACCGATACTTACATTATGACTAATACGGAAGTACAAGAATTAGACTATCCCAGCGGTCAGGATAATGCTTACAATGTCTATGATGGTCAAGGAGGTATCTCTATTAATTCGGCGGTAAGACGACTACTATTTGCCGAGTATCTCAAAGACTGGCAAATGCTATTTACTAAAAATTTTACGTCCCAGACTCGTTTATTGTTTCATCGTGATATTAACCGTCGCATTCGTAAGATTGCCCCTTTTCTACACTTTGATCAAGATTCTTATTTAGTCAGTGCAAAGGTAGATGACTCTAACTCTCATAGGTTAGTCAGTTCCAGTACCCTCTATTGGATTATTGATGCTTATACCACCAGTGGTGGCTATCCCTACTCTGATCCAGGAAAACACAACTTTAACTATATTCGCAACTCCGTCAAAATTGTAATCGATGCCTACAATGGAAACGTACAATTCTATGTGGTTGACCCTAGTGATCCGATCATTAAAACCTGGCAACAAGTTTTTCCAGACTTATTTAAACCTCTGGGAGAAATGCCTGTCACCCTCAAAGCACATGTTCGCTATCCCAAAGACTTGTTTAATACGCAATCAGAAAGACTGTTAACCTATCACATGACTGATGCTCAGGTATTTTACAATCGTGAAGATCAATGGCGTATTCCCCAGGAAATCTACGGAGGAGAACAACAACCCATTGAACCTTATTATCTCTTGATGCGTGTGACTGGAAAGTCTCAAGAATTTATTTTAATAAACTTTTTTACTCCTACAAGTCGTAATAACTTAATTTCAGGTTTATTTGCTCAGTCTGATGGAGAAAATTATGGCAAATTGAATTTAATTCAATTACCCAAGCAGCGAGTCATTTATGGACCTGAACAAATTGAAGCTTTGATTAATCAAGACCCAGTAATTTCTCAACAGATTTCCCTTTGGAATCGTCAGGGATCTCGTGTTATTCAAGGTAATCTTTTAGTCATTCCTTTTTTTGCTGAACAATCTCTTCTTTATGTAGAACCCTTATATTTAGAAGCAGAACAAAATAGCCTTCCAACTTTGGTAAGGGTCATCGTGATTTATGAAAATAAAATTGTTATGGCCCAGAATTTGGATAAGGCACTTCAATCAATTTTTGAACCTTCACAATCTACCCCTGAGACAATTATTCGATCTCTTACAGAAGGAAAAGGACGAACATTACCAGAAGAATTAAAATGAACAATTATCAGACTCAGACGAACGCTCTAATTTTTGGAGCATCAAGAGGAATTGGTTTAGGTTTTGTTAAAGCTCTTCTCAAAAAACAGAACATCAATATTTATGCAACTTATCGTCGAAGAAATGTAGCTGCCGAATTACTTTCCTTGGAGACTACACATCCCCAGGTACTTCATTGCTTAGCCGTAGATGTAACAAAAGAAGACCAAATTGCTAACCTTTCGGATTATATACAACAAATGGAGTCTAAACTTCATCTAGTGGTTAACTGTGTGGGAATTCTACATCAAGGAGCCTTACAACCTGAAAAAAGTCTCAGACAGATTTATTCAGAAAACTTAGTTTATTATTTTCAAGTCAATAGCATTGCTTCGACTTTAATTGCTAAGCATTTGCTACCATTATTTTGTCATTCAAATAAAAGTATTTTGGCTTTTATTAGTGCAAAATTAGGTAGTATTGGTGATAATCATTTAGGAGGTTGGTATGGCTATCGCGCTTCTAAAGCTGCTCTAAACATGTTGATGAGAACAATTGCCATAGAGTATGGTCACAAATGCCCTCAAACAATTGTAGTTAGTTTACATCCTGGGACAACTGATACGGATTTATCAAAACCTTTTCAAAAAAATATTTCTTCTCATCAATTATTTTCAATAGAAAAAACAGTCAATCAACTACTAGAAGTGATTAATAGTTTGACTGAAAACGACAGTGGATATTTTTTCTCCTGGGATGGCAATCGTGTGCCCTGGTAGCATCATTAAAGTTAAGTCTTAACTCAACTTTAATGAAAGTAACTAATTTACCATCGATTGATTTCTGATTGGCGTGACCGACATTGTTCTCGATTAAACTTAATCTGTTCTATTGTCTAAATAGTGTTGTTAGAAACGCAAAACTAGTCTATTTAGATCAAAAAAGCCAATTGAAGATGTCAAACTATGTAAATCTCAATTGAGTTAGTTAATTTAATAACGTATTGAGTATGATCTTGTTTTACAAGGGAGTCTGTTTTCCTTGAAAATTAATTCTTTTCAATTATTAAGTCTTCTCGACTTATTTCCTTCGACGTTTTTCCGTGAACCTTCTGTTTACAGTTATGATGGTGGCAGGTGATTTGTTACACTAATTCGCAAACAAATCCTACCCGCAAAGCATTGTCTTAGATGTGAGTTCTAAGATGAATAACCGAGGATACTCCCGTGAATAATAAGTTCCCCGAATTTGTCTGGCTTAATAACTTCGGCCTTAGTTGCTTATTGACATTCTTGTTGTTAGGGCTGTTTTTGGGTTTGGTGGGGCTAAGTTGGGTCTTTAATAGCTTTCTTATCCTTGTCGCTTTGATTTTTATTGCTCCAGCGATCATTTTATGGAGAATACGCTGGTGGCTTCAACGAGATTTAGTTGAAGATGAGTGTCCAGTCTGTAGTTATGGGTTTACGGGATTTAATAAAACCGAAGGTCAATGTCCTAATTGTGGTGAACCTGTTAAGATAGAAGGAGGACATTTTCATCGCGTTATCCCACCAGATACAATTGATATTGATGCCGTAGAAGTCTCTGTCAATCAATTGGAAGACTGATTGAACAACTGTCATCAATCGATGACTAATGACAGTTGTTCAGACATAATTACTAGTGAGTGATCGCAAGGTAATTATTACATACTTTAAAATTACGTCTGCTTTTAGCAAAAAGAATGTGCTCTGTGCAGTATGCTAGGTCATAATTTAATTTAGAACTTTTAAAAAACTCAAATAAGATTATTCCTTAAGACACAAGAAATCTGTCCCGGAGATGGTTTTCTATCTTGCCAGCATTGAATATGCCAAGCCTTCGTATGCCAAGGCCCCTACAAGACTTTTGTAGGGGCCTTGGCGGATGAAAGAGGGAGTTCCACATATAAACTATCAGTTTTGACTGGGGTGTGTTATGAAAGAAAACACTCGGTTAAGGAACCAATAATCAATGTCTCATAACCTCAAAATCTACGCCACTTGTATCTGCTGCATTTAATGCATTAGGGCTTGTCCTCTTGATATTTTTAGAGATGGTCCCCTGGGATAGCTGTGGGGTTGGTAAGGTTACTTCGTCTCCTCCTATAGAAGACTGTATTGGTTGTAAGTGATGTAAAACAGCCTGCCAGACTGATTTCTTAAATGTATGTGTCTATCCAGGGAAACAAACTACTCGTAGTATGGGTCTTTCCTATTTAAGATGTCTGAATTTAAGTGTGCTATATGTCAATATTTTTTTAAAATCTGAGCAATTTTCCCACATAAAGGGAGCAAACTGCTCTCTTTCTTGTATTTTTTAAAAAATAAATTGTAGTGGGGTAGACGACGCTAAACTTACAGGTTGAAAAAATTTTAGTTTAAGCAGAGACAGTTCCTGATTTTTGTGTAACGATTTCGAAAATTTTGTTACGTTACTCTATTTGAAATAGGGATGATACGCAAATTTTCGCTACTTTTCGTTGCGGAATACTTCCTTCAAACGAAGCATATGCTAATAACATCAAAATTGGACACGAGTTGTCTTCACTTTTAAGACGACCAGAATGAACAATTGTATTAAGTTAATCTACTGTTTTGCAGACAGATTTCCACCAGCTTTTTCTAAAGTAAGACTAATTAAACAAGGTTTAACCAGTGAAAAAAAACGAATACAGACAGGGAAGAGACAGAAACAACCTGTTTAATCCCATGATCTTTAGCTAAATTAACTTTTAATTCTTTGACAATCTATCTGATACGGTCCCCTCGGGTCAAAACTAGATCTAGCTCCAGTAACACTAAGTAGTGTGTTGCAATCAGTAACAGTCTAGGTCAAATTTTCTGCTCTGAAAACACCGCCAACGACTAACTCAATTTCAGAAGGAGAAGTCTTTTTTGCTATTTCTAAATTCCTGCTCGAAATTTTAACCGGAATTTGATAACTGGTCAATTATTGAATAATATGTCCCCTGATCTCTCCTGTTACTAATGCTTTTATCTGTCTCTCCTTAAGTTGTTTGTCTAACTGGACTGATTTGGCTCATATTTATCAGTCTAGATACTTAAAATCTGATAAGGTTGCTTAGCATTTCTCTTGAAGATTAAATACAACGATAATTGGTTGTTCCTTTTTTTTCTAAGAAAAGAGAGCCTTTCAACAGATTAAGTTAACTTTAAATGTTCTATAAAGGTTTGCTATGGAATGCCAATGGACTGAAAATAATTTAACTGATGTTTCTAAACCATCGGAACCCTTTGAGGAAAACCCAATTTGTTTCCAGACGAAGTTTATTGGCTATATGGAAATGTACAGTGATCAGCAAACGGTAATTAACTATCTTAATGCTCATCAAGGATGGTTTTGTCGTTGTGCTGAACCGATGAAAACTGAAGCTATGGGAGAAAATGGTTATATCTTATCAGTAGGACGGTTTAGTTCTTTTGGATATGAAGTGGAGCCAAAAATAGCTGTAGTTTTATTATCGTCTCAAGATGGAATATACCTAATGAATACAATTCCTTTTCCTGAAGAATCTAATTTAGGTTATGAGATAGATTATAAGGCTTCTATGCAATTAGAAGAAGTTTCTGCCAAACTAGCAGGAGAGGGAATAGTAAAAGCTTATAAAAAGCAAGGTTTCTCTCAGTTACCAGACGTGATCACTAAAGTTCGATGGCAATTACAGATGGATGTTGCTATTCAATTTCCTAAATTTATTCACAAGTTACCTTTAAGAGTAATTCAGCAAACTGGTGATAGCCTTTTGAGTCAGATTATTCGCCAAATTTCTCCTCGTTTGACTTATAAAGTTCAAGAAGACTTTCATACTTATCGTCATCTTCCCGTCCCCCCAAAAAATAGCTGCTACTTAGAGAAAGTTATGGTTTCTAAAGAAAAAGCTACCTTTAAATCCTTATTTAAAGACTGAAAAGAAATCTGATAGAAGCCTAGCCGTGTTTTTGTCTAACTAATTAGGACGATAGTGAGACTAATTAGTTGGGCTCAAATGAGCGTAGAATAGAAAAGTAGTTGAAAAAGAGCGATTGCGATTATTAGATACCAGGCTACCTAGAAAATCAGCTAAAAAACTTAGAAGAGTAAAAACTATCGAAGTTTACTCGCACCACAAAAATTATATACAAAATAGGAACAAATGCTACAATCTCTAGAAGTTGAGTTCAATTGCCACAATTAAGGTAGCCATCATAGTAAATTAACTCTACTTAAAACGGTAGAACTAAAAGTTTATAATCATATTTCAGGGGGTAGACGAGAATTTGTAGTCACGAATCCAGAAGTAGGTAAAATTAGGTTTGAAAATCGACGAAGCATTGTAGGAGTCGATATTTTTCCTTTTATTGATCGGTTATCCTGAGAAAATT
Source organism: cyanobacterium endosymbiont of Epithemia clementina EcSB (assembly GCF_029919255.1). Taxonomy (GTDB): domain Bacteria; phylum Cyanobacteriota; class Cyanobacteriia; order Cyanobacteriales; family Microcystaceae; genus Rippkaea. The sequence continues at coordinate 990,870 of NZ_CP123991.1, forward strand.
CTACTGAGAGTTTTTCAACGACTAATACTAGTAAAATTACCTTCCCAGTGGGAAATATTATTGAAGTCTTTGGAGCGGGGTCCAGAATATTATTGGTGGATGAAGATACAGCTCCAACCAACTTTATAATCCGTAATCGCCGAATGCAACAATTCATTGCTCACGAAAAGAATCCATGTTCTTTTTTTGATAAAGTTCGGCAACTATATACAGATTATGGAGTGTCTATAATTCCAGTTATAAGAGATAGTGGAAATTATTTTTATGTAGCTGATAAGGTAATTCCTATGGAAAATTTTTTGATTTTAAATATTACTAATTAAGCTATAACAATATATTAACAAGGTCTAAATAATCGCCTTACAGATGGGCAGATAAATTTGATCATAGTCATTCCTAGAATTTTTCTATCAGAAGGTGTTGATATAAGTAGAGAAAAATAGGCAATTACAGTTAAACATTCGAGATGTAGCTTAGAAAGCTTTTGGGATAGAAGATCTTGATTGAAGGACAGTAGAACAAATTGTTGAAGTTGGACAATTGCTGGTGCTCGTAAGAAGATTTTTTTCTTCCAAAAAAGAAGTATTTTGATCTTTGTCGAACCTTGTCGTAAATCTTAAGTTAAATGATAGCTAATCTAACTCATTAAAGGTTAGATATCTTAACAGAATTTACCCAGGAAGATTTAGTTTTGTTTGGGGGTTAAAATGGTTATTTGGCGAGTTTTGAGTCTTAATGGAAAATGCTGCTAAACCGGAGAAAGTCTTTACTGAGCAGAGTAGAGTTGAGATTTTTTCAACAATAGAAAACGCTAATTCTTCAATTTATCGTATTTATAGTACAGTTTTAGCTTAGCCTAGTTATTAAATAAAGTTTCCATAATTGTAACCTAAGTTATTATTAGGGTCGAAGACCTTGTTCAGCTTAATAGTCGTTTTGTCTAATCTAATATTGTTTGGAATTATTATTGCAGTGTTAAAAGTTTTAGATTTGCATACTCTTTAAAAATTTGGATTCTTTCTATTTCTAGTCCAAGATTATAAACTGAGATAATTTTAGGATAATTTGTCTGGGTACTCGCAACTAGTTTGATGAAACTATCATAACCTTTCGAAATAAAAATTTAGGACTTATTAAACTTCAGATGACAAAAACAACCAACCCCTAATATAGCTTTATTTTGTAATTTTTCTTTTACAGAGATAATTATTTGTATTTCTTGGAAGATTAAAAACAAATATTTCGAAACGACAATATTAATATTTTTACATTAAAAGTATGGTAGGACTTAGCTTTCTAAGTTAAAGGGTATAGTGTTAAAACAAATTAACACGTACTTGCTTTTTACATTTTGTTTCACAAGCAATAGTAAATATTATAGCATCAGCATAAGTTGGAAATAGTCAATGATAGCCTTTGGCTAATGCCATCATTGACCAGTATTTTTAGTTTTGGCTAATTTAGTTGATTGAGATCTTTTTTAAGTAAATAGTTAATAGCTTAGCACGTAACAGGATAGTGAAAGTGAACGTTATTAATCTTTAAAAGCTATTAACTATTTAAATGGCTTTTTATCCTTCTTTCTGAACCTCTGATTTTGAAGCAGGATAAATTTTCCTATTGTTAAATATATTGAATTAAAGTCTCATTAGAGAGAAGCTGTTCCTGTTCCTTGAAACATAAACCAAGAAAGGAAAAAGTTAACAACAAATACAGCCAATAAAGCTGTTACAACTGCTGTTGTCGTAGACTGTCCTACCCCCTTAGCTCCCCCCGTGGTAGTTAACCCCCAACTACAACCGATCACTGCAATTAAACTACCAAAAACAATCGATTTAATCATCGAAGTCAATAAATCCCAAAGTTCAAGAAAATTACGGGCAGATTTTAAAAAAACTACCGGAGAGATATCGTATAAACTATCAGCAATTAATAACCCTCCGGCCATCCCAGTCATCAAGGAAAGAAGGTTTAAAACCGGCAACATCATACAACAGGCTAAGACACGAGGAACGACTAAGTAATCGATGGGGTCGGTTTTCAGCATATAAAGAGCATCAATTTGCTCCGTTACGCGCATTGTTCCGATTTCGGCGGCAAAAGCTGACCCCACCCGTCCTGCTACCACCACAGCTGTGAGAACGGGGGCTAATTCCCTCGTTAACGCTAAGGATAAAACGCCGCCAACGGTGCTGGCTGCGCCAAAATGAATAAATTCCCTAGCTACTTGAATTGTAAATACCATTCCTACAAATCCTGCCGTGACTAAAGCGATCGTTAAAGACTCAGGGCCAACTACACTCATTTGTTCTAGGGTGTTGCGTCGGTGAATTCTGCTTTTCAGCAGGTGAAAAAAGACTTGTCCTCCTAAGAGGATAGCCGCTAGCAACCGCTCAAACCATACAGCAAAACCGCGACGGGTACTTGTCTGGTTAGTCATTGATTTCCTATTCTGTAAATTATGTCTCTTTCATTATCAACCAACGACTCTAAATTACCCTAGGTTTCATTTTTGTCAAACAAAATAAATTGTGGGGAACAACCGCTAGATCTTGTAAATAACCTACTCACATGCTAAGACTTTTGGGAGAATTCTTATGCCATAACTTAGGTAATGCAATCGGTGGAATTGACGGCACAAAAATCTTCCCGTTGTTGAATAGTATCAACCGTAATCGAGCGCACTAGACTATAAATACAGTTGGAAAGATCGATAATATCTTTAAAGGATCTTCAAAGGAGATTTTTGTCTGTTCAGAAGTATTTACTAAATTGATGACCTTTTGAATTTCTTCTTCGATGGCTGTCATAATTAAACCTGTTTCACTTTGGATTTGCAATATGATTTGTTCAATTTTTTTGAGAGATTTAGCCGAACAGTTAAATAACTGACAGTGTAGTCACAGAACATCAGGATTGTCTCGATAGGTTTCAGCTCCAGCGATAGGCTGAATAATCGTGGTTACTTCCTGGCAAGTTCCCTGTTCGTAAGCAACATGATCGTCATTGTGTAGTTTAGAATAACCCCTTGTTTGTGCTATTGTCTCTTTCTTCGTGACTTAGTTCAGTGACTGAATTTTAATAATTACTGGTTTAATACTTGTGGTGTCCCTTCTCTCATCAGGAATTGTTTTAGGTAACCAATTGGGCTGAACATAAAATCGCAATGTGGTTTAACAGAAGCAAAACTTCCTCGGAACTATTATCCTCTTAATTATTTAATACTCACTCACCTTAGACATGAGGGAGAATATGATTCAGAGACATTTGTTAGAATTGTTAATTTTTTAACATTTAGTCATCTCGTCTCTCTGAATTCTTCGATCAATGGCTAATCTTAAAATATTTTTTTTTCTTCAATGGCAATAAAAGGAATTTCAGGGAAGTTCGTTTTAAGCAGAACGCGATCACCTAAAAATTGTCCTAAATTAGCAACCTAAATCATCTGACCCCATAAATAAATAGCTCTCAGTAGTAAGGTGAAGACACTACAAATAAGCGTATTATGACTAGGATCGTTGTATCACTTTCTTAATAGTGGTTGCTGGTAGAGCAAATTCATTCTGAAATTTTTAAGTAAAAAAGTAAGTGTAATTCTTCTTCTGAGGTTTGTAAAGACTTAATTTCAGAGGAGATTTCTTGATCTTTAACTCTGCCTAGTTGAGGATTCCCAAATATCTTAACTTTCTGTAATCTTTGTTATCAGTTTTTTTTAGAAAAGATTTTAATCAATCCTAAGATTCATTTCTTTATAAATAAGATTAAATATTAATTATCTTGAATAAATCAAGTAATCGCTATATTTTAGCTTAAATAAAAATTATTATCACTGAGTAATTTTTAAGGAAAATGATGAAAATAAATTTTAGTTAAGATACTGATAAAATAAAATCATGATTATCTTTAAGAGATAAGTTTATGGTAATGTTATACCAACAATCAATTAATTTTTTTATTGAAACTAACTTTATAAAAGCTGATAAAATACGAAAAAATAAGTTAAAGTCACATTATAGTTTCTAACTATTAAGTTATTGATCATTACCACACAATACTAAAATAACTGTGTAGTAATGGACAATAACTTAATGAGTTGTTTTAAATTGAATAAACAAACTGTTACTAACCTAATTTTAGTATTAATTTTTTAAACCAAATAAATATTATATTAAACGATATTTTCTTACTTTTTCAAAAGAATTGTGACTATTTTCAACTAAAATAAGTGAATGGTTGTCTTATTTTTTGTATATCTAGGCTTTTAACCGATTTGTACTCTCCCATTTTGATTAATGCTTATTGATTGTCAGCCATTTCTAGTATAAAAAATAATTTATAGTCATGAGATAAATAATTAAATATCTATGATAAACAATTACGGCTTTAATATTTAGATTCAGCGGTTAAATGCCAAATTAAATATCAACGTAAAACTCAAGGGTTCAAAGTGGAGCAAGATGATTGAGCTCAAGCTCCATTCGAAGTTATTCAACTTGCCAGCCACTTAAGTTTCTATCAAGGACTGTTGTGCTCAACCGAAGATCAACTAGATAAGTCAATCTATCAATATAAAGAGATTACAAATATGGCTTAACTATGATTAATATCGTTGCTACCGAACCTGTCATTAATAATTTATATTATAGGGGTAGAAAAGAAGAAATGGGGAACAGATTTTAACTTTCTAGTTTTTTTAGTAAAACTAATCATCATTCTACTTGCCTCTTTTATTCATTTTCAGGAAAAATTTTAGCAAAAAAACATCACTTTTTTTAGTGATATCCATACTTTATTATATTTTTCTATGTTTTGAAAATCATTAATATCTGATATTTATTCATTTTTTTATCTTACAATTTTGATCCATTTTTTTTAAAATAAAGTATAAATAAAAGGAGCGATCACTGATCCTTGCGTAAATACAATTAAAGTCCCTAATAACACTAATGTAATAACTAACGGGGCTAACCAATACTTTTTACGCTCATTTAAAAATGCCCAGATATCTTTGATCAAATCAATAAAGTCTTCCATTAATATGGTTTCTCCATACTATTTTTTTCTTTAATGAAACTTGAAATACGATAGGTTTCCAAGCTATAACTAATCTTTTTCATTGTATCTCGATTAAATAATTGCATAATAAATGCCATAGGAGTGATAATTAAAAAGAAGATTAGACCCAGAATAATTCTTGTATTAATCCAAGCAAGTACCTGCGTCACTTTCATCCAATTATTATAAATTGGATCGAGAGACTGGGGGATGAAAGTTGCTAACCCATACATTACTCCTGTAATAATCCAGGGGGTTAATGGCAACTTATCTCCCGAAATTAAAGGCATAACTAACCCAAATAATCCAGAAATAATTGTTCCAGTTAATAAACCAAAACGTCGTAATTCTTTTCGATTTAACTTAGGAATTTTATAAGACATATCTTTATATTTAACTCAATAAATAGTGAGAAATAATTTTTCTATTAATCTAGTTCAAATTCATATTGCCACTCATTATCTTTCTGCCATTGTAGTTGTTCTGATTTAGCTAGTAAATAATTCTCAATTACTAAATAATCCATTTCAGTACGCATAAAACAACGATAGGCATCTTCAGGGGTACAAACAATTGGTTCTCCTCTAACGTTGAAGGAAGTATTAACTAATACTCCACATCCTGTTAATGTTTCAAATTCTTTAATTAATTGATAGTAACGAGGGTTAGTTTCGGGATGGACCGTTTGTATTCTTGCCGAATAATCAACGTGGGTAACAGCCGGAATTTGTGAGTGAGGAATTTTTAATTTTTCTATGCCAAAAAGTTGCTTTTGTTCATCCATCATTAATAGATGTAAATCTTCTTTGACAGAAGCAACTAATAACATATAAGGACTTGGTTTATCTAGGTCAAAATAATCAGAAACTCGTTCAGCCAAAACTGCAGGTGCAAAGGGGCGAAATGACTCTCGATATTTAATTTTTAAGTTCATCATTGACTGCATTCTCTCGTTACGAGGATCACCAATAATTGAACGATTACCCAAAGCACGAGGTCCAAATTCCATGCGACCTTGGAACCATCCAACTACATTTCCCTTAGCAATAATTTCAGCTACTCTTGAGAATAATTCATTGTTGTCTAGAAGAATATATTGAGCGCAAATATCATTAAAATATTGACCAATTTCTTCCTCATGAAATTGAGGACCTAAATAAGTTCCTTGCATTCGATCTAACTCAATTCTTGAATCACTCATATTCCGGGGATTTTCTAAATATTGATGCCAAATCGCTAAAGCTGCTCCAATTGCTCCTCCTGCATCCCCTGCGGCAGGTTGAATCCAAATATCTTTAAATTTACCTTCCCGCAAAATACGCCCATTAGCGACACAATTTAAAGCAACACCCCCGGCTAAACAAAGATTATCTACTTTTAATTCTTTGTAAGCTGTATTGGTCAATTTTAAAACAATTTCTTCAGTCACTTTTTGGATTGAAGCCGCAATATTCATTTCTCTTTGAGAGATTTTACTTTCTGGTTTACGGCGAGGTGCACCAAAAAGCTGGTTAAACTTCTTATTAGTCATTGTTAACCCTGTTGCGTAATTGAAGTATTTCATGTTCAGGCGGAATGTGCCATCTTCCTTAATATCAATTAAATTTTCTAAAATAATATCAACATATTTGGGTTCACCGTAGGGAGCTAACCCCATTAGCTTGTATTCTCCAGAGTTAACTTTAAAACCAGTATAGTAAGTGAAAGCAGAATAAAGTAGTCCTAAAGAATGAGGAAAATTAATTTCCCATTGAGGTGTTAATATGTTATTTTTTCCTAGCCATAAAGAAGTTGTTGCCCATTCTCCCACTGCATCTAGACACAATACCGCAGCGTCCTTAAAAGGACTGGGGAAAAAAGCAGAGGCTGCATGAGACTGATGATGTTCTGTAAATAATAATGGTGGAAGTTGGGAGGGTTGACAATTAGCAAGTTTGGCTAATTCTCTTTTGAGGATGATCTTAAGATAAAGTTTTTCTTGTAACCAAGCTGACATCGCGGCGACAAAAGAACGAAATCCTTGAGGTGCGTACGCTAAGTAAGTTTCCAATAGACGTTCAAAAGTAACGATTGGTTTCTCATAAAAGACAATATAATCTAACTTCTGTAGAGGAATTTTTGCTTCTGCTAGCACATAGAGAATAGCATTTCTAGGAAATTTTGCATCATGTTTTTTACGAGTGAAGCGTTCTTCTTGGACTGCGGCGATAATAGTTCCTTCTTCGACCAAAGCTGCTGCACTGTCATGATAGTAGCCTGAAATCCCTAAAATTCTCATTTTCCTGTTATCTTCCCCTCTGTTACACCATTGACAATGGAAACCATAAGTACTTTACAAGTCAAGGTATAAGATATCATACATGTGGAGTTTCTCGGACTTATTAGCTACACATTAACTCTATTTTCTGTTCAGGCGGCATTTCTTGTTCTGTCATACTAAAAACTCTGCTATCATTCAAAATTTTATCTGTATTAATGAGTAAACATGAAATAATACAGAATAGAATTTTCGAATATCTGCAATCTTTTTAAGATACTTTCATTAACTTCAGCATGAAAATATATATTGATAGATTTTAAATTTAATAATTATTTTCTATATGAGAGCTATTGTTCTTTACAATATTAACTATTCAAATCAATTTCTTAAACTAAAACATACTTTTTTTCTCTATTTTATTCAGATTTTGATTTTTCATTTTTACGATAAATCTCACTGCACTTAAGATTAAAAGTTTAACCCCCTTATCCTTATCTTCCAAATATACTAACTTCGTTTTCCCGTCATTATAAGCAACCTCACGTTTTTCTTACTCGATACACTTATCACATAGACGAACAGCAGGATGCATCTCCTCTATATTATCGGAACCTCAAGTGTTCCATATCTGAGATGACTTTGTCTTCATATCTCATGTTTCGCTAACAAACTTATTAGAATATCATAACAGCTAATTTCGAGCGGGGTTACTTTAAACTCTAGCATCTGACAGAAAGAATGAGCTCCAATAAAGTTGTCACACTCTTCATTAATATTTCGTCTTAACCGAGGTCTACATTCCACCAAAATTATACACTATTGCCAAATCATCCAAAACTTGTCACGGTGACTTTCAGTCGTCTACGATGCACAATTGTTTTAAGTTGCTACTGACTATGACTAATTCTAAGCAATATGAGAGAAAATTTGGTTTCACCGCCTACGCTGAAACTTTGAATGGCCGTCTAGCGATGATTGGTTTTCTTGCTGTCTTGATCACTGAGTTGGTGACCGTTCAAGAAGTTCTCCATTTCTGGGGTCTGCTTTAAACCCTTAGTTGGTGTACTATAATCGCCGTTGTTAATCCCCTTGTTCGACTGGGTTCTCCTCGGACAACCCAGTTTTTTAAGTGATTAATTGTACTAACGGACATATTCTTTGAGAATACTATTGCGATTAGGATGTCGCAATTTCCGTAGAGCCTTAGCTTCGATTTGACGAATTCGCTCGCGAGTGACATTGAAAATTTGTCCAATTTCCTCTAGGGTTTTCATGCGTCCGTCATCTAAGCCATAACGTAGGCGGAGAACATCCCGTTCTCGTGGACTCAAGGTATCGAGAACATTTTCTAAATCTTCCCGCAGTAGATTTTTAGAGACTTCATCTTCTGGATTTTCTCCATCAGCTTCAATAAAATCACCCAGACGAGAGTCTTCTTCCTTACCAATAGGGGTTTCTAGTGAGATAGGTAGTTGGGCTGATTTAGCAATAAAACGAAGCTTCTCGATGGTCATTTCCATACGCGTGGCAATTTCTTCTTCGGTGGGTTTACGGCGCATTTCTTGGGAAAGAATCTTAGTAGTTTTCTTTATTCTAGAAATGGTCTCGTAAAGATGAACTGGAAGACGAATGGTACGCGATTGATCGGCAATCGCTCGAGTAATAGCTTGACGAATCCACCAAGTAGCGTAGGTCGAGAATTTATAACCCTTTTCGTGGTCAAATTTTTCGGCTGCTCGAATTAAGCCCAGAGATCCTTCTTGAATCAAATCCTGGAAAGATAGCCCCCGATTCATATATTTTTTAGCAATAGAAACCACCAGACGCAGGTTAGAATGAACCATTTTGTCCTTAGCTCTACGTCCTAAAAAAAGACGGCGTTGGAAAGCGTGCCAATCGACATTGACGGCTTCTGCCCATTCTTTCTCAGTGGGGAAGCGTCCCATATGTTCACTGAGTTGTTCTCGAATTCGTTCTAATTCAAGAAGATCAGCAATTTTACGAGCCAATTCAATTTCTTCTTCAGCACGCAAGAGTCGAATACGACCAATTTCTTGAAGATAAACCCGAATTGAATCCTCTGTGTAAGGCTTTTTCTTACTTTGATCGCGACGGCGAGAAGCACTCAGTTTTCGGTTTTTTTTCCCTTCTGGTCCAGTTAGTCCCTCATCGAGTACCACATCATCAGCCGATGCTTGTATGGCTTCATCATCATCGGGGATGAAGAATCCCACATCAATCTGAGGTTCAGTAAGGGTTAATAGCTCATTAGCCTGCGTCATGCCGTTTTCCTCTTGCTCCTTGAAGTGCACAACTAGAAGATAGGGTGTGATAGTAGAGTTTATGAATTCAACCTCCCTAAAGTATACTTACTTAGGAGTGATTCATAAGGTTTCTTGGGGAAAAGCTGTTTGAACTAGCCTGCTTGGAGTTGACTATCATAAGGACTATGAGTCTTAAGCAACCAGTTTGGAAAGTTCCCAAGAACAAAGTCGGAGGTCAAAAAATTTCGAGACCTCTCCGATTGTAGCCTCGATTACAAAAAATCGGGTAAAGTTTTTGTTTTAACTGCACAAGATCCTTTAAGATTTCGGGTAGGGTTAAGAACACTGGATAAAAGATAACTAGACATTTAGATTTAATCAGGTGAAGACATGGCTAATGGAGGTCATTAACAAACAAATTCTCGAGTGAATTGCGTTGATAACAACGCTCATCTTTAAATCTACCTACCTAGCTAGTTTTAGAAAGACTGGAGAACAGACCAAAGTCTTACTCGAACTTAGGGAAGCTCGAGCTTGGGTCTCCTTAGCAGACTCAATCTTTAAAGCTAGGCAAGGCTCCTCAACACTGGTTAAATCTTCAGTCATCGTTTTGAGTTTCTCATCAAAGTCCGAGGACATTCATCCCCAATAAACGAGGATGTTCACTGACATAAAAACAGTACGTTCGTCCTTGAAAGAGAAAAATTTTGTGCCCTTGCTATTCATACGTTAGCAAAGTTTCTTCTGTGCCGATCACTTAAGCATCAAGAAAATCGAACTAATGTGAAAGTTTGATGACCTAGACTTTTATATTAGTCGCTGCACTTACTCTAAAGTTACCTTGGTAATAATCCCGTTATAATCGTTGAACTCTGCATTTGACTATGACTTACACCATACTTCTTTAAACAGAAGTTAATAAATAAAACTGAACTATTTGTTCGTTTAAAAAATCAAGGAATGTTAAGACTCAATATTGGTCGAAAAAAGCCTTTAGTATTGCTAATACTGGGTTACCTTTTTCCGTTGCTTATCCGACTCAGTGCAAAAAGCTTCAGTTAAGAGCGTTAGAGAGGTGGCGGCTAATATCAAAAAGCAGGTAAAGCCAAAACTGAAATGCCAACCCCCCAAGCCAAGCCGACAAAAACCTGAAAAGGTGTGTGGCCCAGTAGTTCTTTCAACCGCTCTTGGTTAAGATGGTGGCCATCTTGAAAAAATTCATCTAGGAGTTGATTGAGAATCTTTGCCTGGGCTCCTGCAGCTTGACGAACGCCAGCCGCATCGTACATCACAATTACCGCAAATAAAGAGGCAATAGCAAATTCCGGACTATTCCAGCCGACGGTTAATCCTACGCCAGTAGCTAATGCTCCCACTAGAGCCGAATGTGAGCTAGGCATTCCTCCAGTAGTGACGAGATAGCGCAGATTCACTTTACCGTTACGAAATAGCTCAATAATTGTTTTTAATCCTTGAGCCGAAAAACAAGCCAGCAAAGACGCCGAAAGGATTGGATTGTGGAAAATCGTCTCAAAATCGTGCATGGTTAATTTTTTAAGAGCATTTAATTTTTACGGGTGACGATAAAGTTGGCTATTGCCCTTAAGGGGTCAGCCTTGGCTCCGTAGGGTATTAACTCAGTAATTGCTCCAATTACTAAGTTTTGAGCTTGTCTTTTTGATTCTTCAAGGCCCCAAAGGCTTGGATAAGTAACTTTTTGGTCTCGCAGATCCTTTCCAGATGTTTTCCCTAATTCTTCTTTGGTGGAGGTGACATCTAAGATATCATCAACAATTTGAAATGCTAAACCAATGTTTTGAGCATATTGAGATAATCGTTGCACTTCTTCTTCTGAAGCTCCAGCTAAAATAGCCCCTGATACCACTGATGTTTCTAATAAAGCTCCGGTCTTATGAGTATGAATAAACTTTAAAGTATCAACGCTAATATCGTCTTGCCCTTCCGATTCTAAATCCAATACTTGACCGCCGACTAATCCAGCTGCCCCTACTGTGCGACCTAAGCGGGCAAGAACAGTAATTAAATTGTGGGGAGCGACATTACGCGTTTGGGTAGCTGCATATTCAAACGCATATGCCAATAAACCATCTCCAGCTAAAATTGCAATGTCTTCCCCATAAACCTTGTGATTTGTTAATTTTCCTCGACGATAGTCGTCATTATCCATTGCTGGAAGATCATCATGAATTAAAGACATGGTGTGAATCATTTCTAGGGCACAGGCAGTAGGCAATGCTATTTCGTTGGTGCCACCCATCAACTCACAAGTGGTTAAGCAAAGAATTGGGCGCAGTCGCTTTCCCCCAGCTAGTAGAGAGTAGCGCATTGCTTCATAAATTTTTTTGGGACAAGTAATGGAGAGGGAACTATCTAATGCTGCTTCAACGAGTTGTTGTTTTTCGTTAAGATAGGACGCAAGGTCGAAATGTAATACTTCTCGTTGCGCCACAAGGTTTTCGCCTGTTGTGACCATGTCTAAATACCTTGAACCAAGCAACTTTTTTAATATTATCTTTATTCAGTTTACACTGAGATCTTCTTACTCGACTTTAAGCAGCTATTTTTAACTCTTCTAGTCACAATGTTCTCTTAGTCTATCCCATGCTTGAAAGAAGTGTGATAAACCGCATCTGCCTTTAGGTGAAGTAAAAATGTGTTACTATGTCCTTGACAGCGAGACGAGTGGAACATTCTCTGGTGTCTTTCAATATGGAATTTTTTGGAATTCCGTAATCAGAACAGCTATAGTAAACTCTCTCTGAGAGGTTTTCCTTAACGGACAGAGCCTGGTCAATGCTGTCGGGCAGTCAGCAAACTATAAACAGATGCTTGTACAGGAGAATCTGGAAAAGACTTTTATCGAAACTACTGCTCGATCAAAGAAAAAATTTCTTGGTATTGGATATTGCGTGTGTACTTGATAAATCTTTTTGTGAGTGATATCCAAGGCAGTTAGTCGACCACTGCGTTGATGATAAACTTTATATGTCGATTCAATGTCAGGCTATCGACAGTCTGAGATTAACTTAACAGAAGGTACTTCAGAAAATGTCAAGGGAATAGTATAGCCGATAATAATCGGTACATATTACAATTCGTACTTGAAATAGAGCTTGCTAATATTATGGAATTGACTGCTTATTTAGCATATTTATTCTAAAGTTTGTTGTTCAAGGGAAAGGGTGGGATTAATTTCAGCATGGACTAACCAAACATTTTTTATATCTAGATAGTTAAAATGGGGAGTTCATCCCTTCAATGTTTTCTTAGAAAATTTGGTAACTCTAGCTTAGGACATCAATATTGTAAATACAATATTGATGTCCGTAAAGTCTATTGTCAGCAATGCTAGGACGAACATTGTATATTGATCAAGTGACGTCAAACATGCGTTTTTCGGAATAGGTAAAACGACCACCGTATCAGACTAACTTAAAATTGATCAATCAATGACCAGATATATTAAAAAATCAGGGGCTTAATTTTGGCTTGAATATTCTAAAGTACAACTACGATTAACTTTAATAGATGACTCTTTTGATACCAAATATGAATTAATTTCGTAGCCTTTATAAACTTTTATTTGAGAAAAGCCCCAAAGTATTCAAGAAACAAGTCAAGACTACCTCGAATTCTTTGACTATAAATTTATTTATTCAACCTAATGACCTTAGATATAAATGGTGATATTCAATCACTCAATAAGTTTTTTAAAATTTAAAAACTGGACTTTTACTAATCTTGTTTAAGTCTCGAATTTCTAATTATTAGACTTTGAATTTTTCAAATTATTTTAAACAAACAATTGCTCAGTTTTCTTTTTTCTAAATAGTTTTAGCCGACTGGCACTCTTGTTTATTCTTGATCGAGACTTGTACTTTTCAGGCATTCTTATCATTTTATCGGGTCTTTTCTAGCTCGTCAAAATCTCTGTCTATTTATTGTAAGGACTCTTAAAAGCAGGTTAAGCAAAACAATAAAAATGGGGTCATTTGAATTTGATTGAAGTTATCATTACTAATTAAGATCAATGTCTAACTTACACCAGTAAGTTGAGAGCCGAGAGTTATTCCTTCAAGATTATCTCATGTGATATCCAATTAACTTAAATCTAGCAATTTTTTTTTGAAGGGGTTAAATACTCCTAAATTTTATGTCAAATGAGTCACACTAGAGATATCAAAATTATTAGCCTTGATGAGGATGAAGAGCCTGGCACCATGACTAAACAGACCAAAAGTTCGTTCTAAACTGAGCTAATTTTCTTCCTCAGTTAAAGCAACTAGCTTGGTCAATCCATTGATAATAGTTATCGTTTAGGAGTTAGTTAGATAGGTAGATATGTTCAGCAATAATTTGTTTAATGTTTGGGCTGTATTTTAGTTTAAAGAGAATTCAGTTGTGATGAATAGTCGAAAAGAGACATCTCTAAAAGTGCTTGTACTACTAGTTGTTAATGCTTTAAATCCTAAATTGTCGGCCACACCCAAGGACTCCCACCAGGTTTTTTCCCAGTAAAAAGCTTTGAGGAGCCGGAGAGTCTGTTTAACTTATCCAGTGTTGAGGTTAAATTCTCCTATAAACGGATTAATCGATTACTTGGGAACTCCTTCACTTGAAATCAAGACTGTCTTCTTAGAAAACAAAGCGATTTATTCAGGCTAAATAGTTTGAGGTGGATAGAGTTTTCCTTGTTTATTTTAAGCACATTGACATTTTCTATATTTATCCTTTCAATTGGATGGTTGCTTATTTTTAAGGAGGATTAAGGACAATTGTAGGGGATAGAATCGGGTTAATATGCCTTGTAAGTAATTATCAGATAAGGCATAAAAGTGATCAGTTTAGCGATTATTAAGTAACAGTCGATAATTAGCCTACAGTCTTTTTAAAAAAGTTTGTGTTGGCAACCAATATTTTCTTTTCTAGGAAAAAATTGGAAAATAATTTTTACTAATCCCTAACTTGAGAGATTGTTTTAACAAACAGTTAAGACAGTAATTAAACTGAGACTAATGATAACGCTGAGGATATTCTATACTCTCTAATTTCTAAATTTTATCAGGACATCAATTTTTTTCTAAAAAAATGTGGCTCTTCTCGACCGAGTATGATAGATTAATAGCCAATAACTTCCATAACTCTTGTTCTAACTGTATTCTATAACTCTGATAACTTTATCTTGAATAAGAATTAATTGTTTATAACATTCAAAACCTTGTAAAGTAAGACTTTAAGATTTTTTTATTATGATTTTGTCACAGCTAGTCTAAAAAAAACAAGAATGCTACATTGTATTGACCGTAGCAATCCTAAATAATCCGCAAAATTCGTGGTTGCTTTTCCCTCGAGATTTTTCTGACATCTAATTCGATAATTGCTATCTCGATTCCCTTTGATCGTTAATCATCACTAGTTGATAGAATTTTATGTTCTTCTTTCCAAAAGAAATTAGCAAAGTCTTCCCTTTAATTACTGTACTAATAACAGTCAATAACCCTAATATTTGGATTCACTCATTACCGGTACTGGCTCAAGTTGTTGAACTTGAGCCCAACCCCTTAGCGACTCTTATCGAGGATCCTCTTCTTCCTTCAGTTCCCCGTCCTCTCACACCATTTGAACAGCGTAAACTGAGAGAACAACTAAATGCTTTAAATGCTGAAGCTCAAACTCAATTGCACGCAGATAATGATAATGTAGCCTTCGAAATTTGGTATCGGGAATTGAGATTACGGAGAGTTTTAGGACGCTTAGAGGAGATTAAATCGTTAGGAAGAGTAGGGGAAATTGCTTGGAATCGGACACGAACTGAAGATGTCCAAGTTATTAACAAACGATTAGTGACTTTGCAAGAATTATCAGAAAAAGAAGATTCTTTAAGTCCCGCCTTATTAAGGGCATTAGCGGATGCTTATAAAAAACTACATGCTCTAGATAATTCCTTAATGATCTATCAAAAAGTTCTCAAGAATGCCCGTCAAGATAATGACTTCATTGCTGAAGAAGCTGCTATCAAAGAGTTAGGTCAATTGTATTTAGCTAAATTTGACTATCCCAAAGCTGCTCCTATTTATGAAAACTTACTCAACCGCGCCCAAACTAGACAGAATATCTTAGAAGAAGGAGCATATTTGCAAATATTAGCTGAGATTTATGGCCGATCTTTACAACCAGAAAATGCAGCTAAAATCAAACAACAGTTAGTTGAAAACTATCTATCAAGTCAAGAACTAGAGTTAATTCCTCCTCTTAAAATTGCCATAGGAAAAGATTACGAAACTTTAGAAAATCCAGAAATTGCAAGTCGAAACTATCAGGAAGCTTACTCATTAGCTTGGTCATTCCAATTATTTGGAGCAGCAGCAGAGGCGTTAACACAATTAGGAAAACTTTATCAAAAGTATGAACAAAATGACTATGCTTTACAGATTTATAAAAATTTAATCCAAGTAGAACAATTATCCTATAATTATTATGGGTTAATGAGAGCCTATGAGAGAATTGGTAAGATTTACATGGTTAGTCAACAATATAAATTAGCTTTAGATTTTTTTAAAAAAGGATTGATCTTAGCCCAATCTCTTAATTATAAACAAAATGACTTTTTAGCTTATATACGAAGAGCTAATACAAGAATAGAGAGAGAAGAAAATCAAAAAGAAGTTAGCCCTTGATTACAAGGATAACCCTAATGTCTATTCGAAATAGAGGTTTCTCGTTTTCAGACAGGGGAAAACTATTAACTTCCTTTTGACCTAATCAATCTTCCAATACTTTTTCTATTTTTACAGAGTTAAACTCAGAAAAATAAATTATTTTCTTGAATCTGTTATAAGTTTTACTTAGAGATTTGTGATAGGCAGGATCATAGTGAGTTATTAATAAGTCTTGTACTAAATCAAACCATTTTTTTTGATCAATCAATTTAAACCAATCATCTATTTTTCCTTTACCATAACGAGATTTTAGATAAGTTAATCTTTTTTTTAAAATGCTTGGATAGGTAATTAAATAAGTATATTTTTTTAGTAAAAAGTTAACTCTTTCAGAGAGAGGAAGTTGTACTTCAAAACAAGGCGATTCTTTCATTTTATGCCAAAGTTTTGAAGGTAGATAAACTTCACCGATTTTATAACTTTCTGATTCAACCCATATAGGTTTAGTAAGATCAAAACTTTTAAATTGTTGTAATAAAAGTGAATCGAAATATTTTTGTGAAGGCTGATAGTCTATTTTTTTTTCCCATTCTTTTCCTAAAAGTGAACCTCGATGATTGGCTATTTTTTCTAAGTCTAAAACTTGATATCCTTGTTTAGAAAGCTGATGTAATAAATCGGTTTTACCAGTTCCAGTTAATCCGCACAGGATATTGTAATTAAACTTCAACGGTAATATTTCTAACTCTTGTCGTACATGTTGACGATAAGTTTTATAGCCTCCTTTTAATACCTGAACTTGCCAACCAATTTGGCTTAAAACAATGGCTAAACTATTTGATCGTTGACCTCCTCGCCAACAATAGATTAAAGGAACATAGTTTTTATCTTTTGTAAAAAAGTATTTTTCTAAAAAATGACTAATATTTTTTGTGACTAATGAAGCCCCTATTTTACGAGCTTTAAATGGAGAAATCTCTTTGTAAATTGTTCCAACTTTTGCCCTTTCTTGGTTATTAAGAACTGGCAAATTAATGGCTCCAGGAATATGATCTTCCACAAACTCATTTTCAGAACGGACATCGATAATTTCACTGCAATCATTTTTTTCACTAATTTGATCAATAAAATAAGGCGACTTTACCATAATTTAGTTTAATTTACTATTAATCTATAGAAATTAAATTCGTTAGAAGTAATTTTTTCTAAAAATTAAAAGTCAATATTTTATTATTAACACACCTAGTATACCGGCATAAAATTTCGTAAAAAACTGACTCTTTATAAGAATTTTAGTACTATTCATGACAAAACTGCTATCAATTGTATGACCTTTATTTTTTAACAATTAGATTGTAGCATTATTAGGTCCCTTTTTTAAGTGAATTTTATCGGGGAACAATTGATAATGAAGACGAATTACATTAGTTGCCTCTACAACACTTATTCAATGATCATGAGTGTCATGATCATTGAATAAGTGTTGGTGGTACGAATAGAACGTTTACCTTGACTTACTTTCAATAACTAAGGTTTCCTGTGCCTTATTATAAGAGCAGACGTTATGGAACTGAGTATCTGTTTTTGAGGAGTAATACCATTTTTTTCTCCGATCCAGTTTATAAGTATTTGCAACTCTGGATTTAGCTGTTAAATCATTTATTTGATAATTTAATAAAATTCCAGTTTCTGAAACAGTTAAAACACTACCATAACTAAAGTTTAAGGTAGTCTAACTATTAGAAACAGCATTTCCATATGGAATAATAAGTCACTTATGTACTTTCGCTAAGTTGGAATAAAAGTTAAAGCAAAGTTTTTTAAATAAAAAAACTTTGCTTTAACTTTTATTTGATTACCCCTAAATTGTTTTAAGGAATTTACCTATAATTAATTACTATATACGCTCAAATTTTATTCGTTATTTTTTTTGAAACAATGTGTTATTTTTTCTATTAGAGAAAAATCTAAAACCAGGAGAAAACTCTGGTTCTCAAAGAAGTTCTCTGATTTGATAAGGACTGCAATCGACTTTATTTAAAATTCCTAGACTAGAGAACGACTTATGTAAATTTTTTGGTAAACACAAAGTAATTATACAAATTTTTATTTAAAAAAATAACTTCTATGGCAGTTTAATAGCAGGGTATAAAACTAATTTGGAATAAATTGTACCGTACTTTTATAAAGCCATTAAGAACTTTACAATCATCCCTAAAGAAAAAAAAATAATAATTAAACTCATATATATATATGTTCAGATAACATGTCTTTATCAATAAGAAGAGAAGCTTTTTTTATAGTCAAAAGCGATGTTTATTTATTGCTCAACTAAATAGATTAATTAATATAAATTTTCTATGTTTAGAATTGTTAGTTTGAAATAAATTAACTGCTAAAATAAATTGAGTTATTGCCGCTATACTAATTACATTAACTTTCTATTTAAATACTTATAAACTGGGTTAAAATACTCAATATTTTTACAAATTAATTATATATTATTTGTCAATAAACAAGCAAAATAATAAGACTAATTGATAAAAATATTTTGATTTGTAACTCTGATTGTAGTAACATAAAAGCAGCAAATTACAAGTTTTTTACAAAAAAACTTGTAATTATAAAAATAATTTAGTTACATTTTACTAAATTAAATTTAGTAAAAATAAGTTAAAGAAAAAGATATAAAATTCTAATAAATTAGAAAATTTTTATCCTAGAAATCTTCATTACTAATTGTTTCACTCCAATCACCTCCCATGCAGTCCCCATAAATATTAATATTAGATAATCTGTTTCTCGTCTATGTGGAAGCAATGGGCATAAAATAACAACTATACTACTAATTCTAGTTTCTATATGACTGCTTATAAGGTATAAATGGAAAAAACTCTTAACAAAAAATATTGATCGTTCTTATTCTCAGCGCATCTTGAATATCAAACTGAGTGAAAATCAGAAAATTATTATTTCTAAATTTTAAAAATTTGTTAACGCTAAGATGGTGATTAAACTTTGTAATCAACCTGAAATGAATATAAAGTCTTCAGATTATCAATACTAGAAAAGTAGGTTTAGAGTTTTAAAAAACTCTAAAAATAACGAATATTAGCTGGATATTTCTCGGGAGGAATATGTCTAAACTAATATTTATTATGCAGTAACAATTATTAATAAGAAATTTTTTGATAAAATGAGAACGAATACTTAAAATTGGGGATGAGATTACAATAATAATTAAGTTTTAGGTCAAAAAATGAGTTCTACGAATATCGTTGGGTTGATCAACTATAGTTAATAGTACTATGTTAGTTCAAGTGTATGGACTAAAAATAAAAGAGTTTAATTTCTGAAATAAAAAGTTTGTCAACAAAAATGAATTTAAAATTGAATAGCTGTAATAATTACTATATTAATAGTATACCCCGACTATACAACCTTAGCCAAGGTTATTATACAGATGTTTTTACTACCCAAAAATAATTAGGCTCATGGTACTCACTCTATCCTCGTAGCCCTGTGTACAACTTTATTAGATAATATTTACAGTGTTCAAATTTAAAAATATAAACATAATAACTTGTCCCACAGCCTTGGAATTATGTATTTTTCACCCCCCGATTTTGGAAACAATATATACATGATATTAGATGTGTCTTTCCATCTAAAATTATTGGCGGCGTTGCTGGTAAATCTGGATTGCTTCTTAGGACTTTTCTACTTTTTCTCTTGACTAGAGTTTTCCGAAGAATAGGTTCAGAATCGCACTTATACAAACAATATGTATAATACAATTATAGGCATATTCTATTCTAGTCTACAACTTTACGATTAGAGCATATGAAGTAAAAACATAGTCATTTAATTTTTGACTCTCTACCTAACTAAATTTTTAGTAATAGCTAAATATTTAGTTGAATATTGCGAGTTTCAATATTTCGTTTCCGAGTTGTTTCCAAGTTCTTTGAGAGTAAAACTTATTCTGCTTTAAAGATGCGGAGTTTGTTTTCTTCTGGTAGAAGAATATTATTTTTTTAGACCTTAGTCTATTGAATAAGCTTGTAAGTAAATCTTTTAAAAAGAATTTTTTGAACATCAATAATATTTATTTATCTAGAGTTGTTAACTTTATAAAATTGATTATTATATTCGTTTTTTAAAAATTAAAATAATTAAATCTTCTCGGTCTAGAGTGAGTAACAACTCAATAGTTTTCTTATAAGTAAGGGGTGACATTTTGTCTTTAGATAGTTGTAAAAGAATAAAAAGGTTATTAAAATGATATAAACTACAAAAAAATAGGCGTCTAATTATTGAACAATTTTTCTGATTTCTGATTATAGAAAATACTAAATAATATATTTATACCTCTTTTAGGGAATTTAAATCTAATTAAATAGAAAATTCATAATAGGTTTATATTTAATTATATAATAATTTAATTATTAATTAAATCCTCAATTCCAATGATTATCTCTAGTTTTTCTTGAAAAAATTTTAAAAAATATTATAGTTTATTATTTTTTAATAATAATTAAGAGTTAAAAATTGTATTTTACAAAAAACTTATCAACTTCTGAGTAAAGTAATTCGATAGTGATTGTAACACTTTTGAGGTAGTTTAAAATGAAGAGAAATTCAGTTTAAATATTTATTTGGTTTTCAAAAAAAAGATTAAAAAATAGAGCTATTTTTTAATCTTTTTTTTGAAAATGATAAAACTATAGATTTACCAGCTTTTGTGTCTATGTTAGACATGTATAAAAAATTGTACAAAATACTTGATTCCTTTGATTGTGTAAGTTTTATCTCATTACTGGTAGTATTGAAAATGATTGACATATTAATTGAAGTATTATATTGTAGTTTTATGCAGATCTCCTTAATAAAGACAATTCTTGTTAAGATGATTTATACTGTTGTTGATAATTATCTGATGATGCAAAGATTAGCTTAACCTGGTTATGCTATTAGCTAATCAGTTTTACCAGGACTTGCTATTGTTTTTATTTTAGGTATAAATATATTTATCAAAACATTTATTTATTGTAGGTTTATTTAGTATTAGTTAAGTTATTTAAACTAACATTAAAACGCGATTACTTCTGAAATAGAATGCCACAATTGGGATTATTTCCTTATTTTTCTTATTGAAAGTTGATCCAAGTATTTTTACTTACAAATTTAATATTTATGTATTTAATAAAATCTTAGAGCTTGCCAATGGAGATGAGAGAGATATCTTAATTAAGAAGAACTATTGTTTCTTTTTAATTAAGTAGATATATAAGCAGTAAAATTACTAGTTTAACTACTAAGCTTAGAAGTAAAAGTACTAGTTTTGCTGATAATTGTTGCTAATTTAAAAACTATTGAAGTCATACTAGTTTTATCTTTATTGATTACCCTAGCAGCAGCGTATTAGTGAGTCTGCTACATTTAAAGATGATGTTTGAGGTAGTAATTAGGGATAATTGCCAGTATCAGTGGGATGTATCTCAGTTATTTTTACAAAAATCTCCAGTCAGGAACTGCCATTGTTTTAGTTGCGTCCAGGTTGTTTGTCATAGCTTTGTTGTTTAGTCTTCGATATTGCTTACTTACCCAGTCTATTTTCGGAACTTCAAATTCTTAGGAGGAATTGATTATCCATTTATTATTTTTTTGTATAAATTAGAAGAGATTTGTATTTAATATCTCTAGTTTTGGCTGCTTTATTAAATTCATATAATGATGACGAAATGTCTGTCTTCAGTTAACATTAGGTTTAAATTTTAAACAGTAAATTACATGAGAATTCTAGTAACAGGCGGTGCTGGTTTCATCGGCTCCCATTTAATTGATCGCCTAATGGAACAGGGACACGATGTCCTGTGCTTGGATAACTTCTATACAGGTCACAAACGCAATATCGAGAAGTGGTTTGATAATCCCTATTTTGAACTGATCCGTCATGACATTACTGAACCCATTCGTCTTGAAGTAGATCAAGTTTATCATCTTGCTTGTCCAGCCTCTCCGATTCACTATCAATTTAATCCCGTTAAAACGATTAAAACTAACGTTTTAGGAACCTTGCATATGTTGGGTTTAGCTAAACGGGTTAAGGCAAGGTTCCTGTTAGCATCTACCTCGGAAGTTTATGGAGATCCTGATGTGCATCCCCAACCTGAAGAATATAGGGGAAATGTTAATTGTACAGGATTACGAGCTTGTTATGATGAAGGAAAACGAGTTGCTGAGACCTTAGCTCTTGAATATTATCGAGAACATAAAGTTAATATTCGGATTGCACGGATTTTCAACACTTACGGTCCACGAATGCTAGAAAATGACGGTCGTGTTGTTAGTAATTTTATCGTTCAAGCCCTAGAAAGAAAACCTTTAACAGTTTATGGAGATGGCTCTCAAACCCGGAGTTTCTGCTATGTTTCTGACTTAGTTGAAGGTTTAATTGGACTTATGAATAATGATTATATTGGCCCAATCAATTTAGGTAATCCTGGGGAATATTCTGTTCTGGAACTTGCCCGGATTATCCGAGGAATGATTAATCCTGATATGGAATTAGTCTATAAAGCTTTACCTCAAGACGATCCGCGAAAACGGCAACCTGATATTACCAAGGCCAGAACTTACCTAGCTTGGGAACCCACAATTTCTTTAAAAGAAGGTTTAGAGTTAACTATCAAAGATTTTCAGCAACGAATTTCTTAAACAATCATTGACATTTAAATTATCAATTTAGAGGATAGAAAACCATGCGCGTTTGTGTCATTGGAACTGGTTATGTTGGATTGGTAACAGGAGTTTGTTTAGCCCATATTGGTCATAATGTTATTTGTGTTGACAATAACGAAGAAAAGGTCAAGTTAATGAAGTCGGGACAGTCCCCCATTTATGAGCCTGGACTTTCGCAATTGATGCGCGAATCTGCTGATCTTGGACGGTTAGAATTTACAGTAGATTTGTCCACAGGGGTGGCCCACGGAGAAGTTCTTTTTATTGCAGTGGGAACCCCTGCCCTACCTACCGGCGAAAGCGATACCCGTTATGTAGAAGTGGTTGCTCGTAGTATTGGCACTAACTTATATGAAGGGTACAAAGTAATAGTCAATAAATCTACTGTTCCCATTGGTTCAGGGGACTGGGTAAGAATGATTGTGATGGATGGCTTAAACGAACGTCCCAATAATAGTAAGGTCGAGTTTGATGTGGTTAGTAACCCAGAGTTTTTACGAGAAGGGTCAGCTGTTTATGATACTTTTAATCCTGAGCGTATTGTTTTGGGGAGCAATAGCAATAAAGCTATTGCCATAATGCAAGAACTCTATAGTCCTTTAGTGGAGCGTAAATTTGCTAATAATACCGCCTTAAATCCTGTTCCAGTAGTAGTAACTGATTTAAACTCTGCAGAAATGATTAAATATGCGGCAAACGCATTTTTAGCAACTAAAATCAGCTTTATTAATGAAGTAGCCAATATCTGTGATCGCGTCGGAGCCGATGTAACTCAAGTAGCTGAGGGGATTGGATTGGATTCCCGTATTGGTAATAAATTCTTGCAAGCGGGTATTGGTTGGGGGGGATCTTGTTTCCCCAAAGACATTCTAGCTTTAATTCATACTGCAGCCGATTACGGTTATGAGACAGCATTACTCAATGCTGCCGTAGCCGTTAATAAACATCAGCGATTAATTGTTATTGAAAAGCTACAGCAGGAACTGAAGATTCTTAAAGGTAAAACCATTGGCTTGTTGGGGTTAACCTTTAAACCTAATACCGATGACATGCGAGACGCTCCATCTTTAGTTATTATTGAACAACTCAATCGTTTAGGGGCTAAAGTTAAGGCTTATGATCCCATTGTTTCACAATCAGGGTTAAGTCATGGATTATCCGGAGTTATTATTGAAACCGATCCCGAAATGTTAGCCGATAGCTGTGATGCATTAGTGTTAGTAACAGACTGGCAAGAGTTTCTTAAATTAGACTTTGAAAGGATGGCCAGTTTGATGGTTAGTCCTGTAATAATTGATGGTCGTAATTTCTTAGATCGATCTAACCTTGAATTCTTTGGATTTCGTTATTTAGGAATTGGTCAGTAATTTGTAAACACAGCTTGCCACTGACCATTAGCATTCTAACGATGGATTGATCGATTGAGCAAGGTCTACCTGAAAAAAAATTATCTATTTAGCTAGGGTAAACACCATTTTTCAGGTTCAAATTCTTCTAAGGAATTGAGAACTTGATCAGCCTGGTCGAATAATTGGCAATCACTCGTTTTCTCAGGAACTACTACCGTCGACATTCCTGCCGCAATCGCCGCTTTCATCCCCGCTAAGGAGTCTTCAAACACTAAACAAGCACGGGGATCTGCCTTCAATCTTTGTGCCGTTAATAGGAAAATGTCAGGGGCAGGTTTACTGTGTTTTAAATCAGGATCATCTCCGAAAACAAAGTGGTCAAAACAAGATACCCAAGAAGGATAAGACGACATTTTTAACTCAAAATGATACTGAATAGAACTCGAGGCAATAGCTTGAGGAATGCCCTGTTTAGCAAAATGCTGAGTCAATTCTTTTGCACCCGGAAGAGGTTGGACAGTGGCATAAAGTGGATAGAGGAGAGCATAACGTTCTTTTATGTATTCTTCGGGAGTCAGGGGAATATCAAGTAATTCTACAAACAATTGTGCTGACTCTTGAGTGCGGCGGCCAGCCATTTTTGCTTTAACTGAGAGCTCAAAGGTTTTTCCATAGCGTTGGGCAATGATTTGGTTTACCTTTTGATAAAGGGTTTCTGTCCCCAAGAGTAGGCCGTCCAGATCGTAAATTAAATGGGTTATAGGTTTGAAAGAACAGGGCGAGTAGTTCATCATAAACTGCTTATTTTAATCATTCAATGGCAATAATTTAAATCCCTAGTTTTTTTATTCTCGAAAAAGTATCGAAACTTCTAGATCATACCATTCTGGTTAAAGTTGTTAAGTTTTTCAAAAAGCTGACATGAAAAGAAATATTTATTTGTAATCCGTTATCATGCCTTAATAAGTAGTGAATTATGGAAAGTGTAACGGACATGAATCAATTTTCTTATCAAGCGGGAACCTTCGCAAAATACACCAAGACAAATTACCTTTTAAAGCAGGGTATTAGTCTAATCAGTGGACTTAGTGTCGTTGGTGGTCAGCTATTGCTAGCTCCAGTTAATGCCTCCACCGATACTTTAATTATTCCCGATACCATAACATCATTAGGCAAACCGGGGACAGTTGAGCCGTCTTTCCAAAAAATTCCGAAATCTTCTCCTCGTATAGTACCTAATCGTTCTGCAGCCAATAAGCCTGTCTTAAGTACTCCTTCCGTTAAACCTACCACTCCGAAAATAGATCCCAAACCTTCGGTCCCCAACCTCACTAGGGGAAATGCTGCTCCCAAAGTGGGATTATCAGCCCCCAAAGTCTTGCCCTTAACCTCTAAAAAGTCTTCTGCTGCTTCTGTAAGTGAACTGCTAACACCCTTTCAATCAGAAGAAAATAAAATCACCCCTTCAATAGCTGCTCAGGGTAAAAATAGTTATATAGATTTCACTAATTACGCTACAAACCCTAAACAATCAGTAATTTCTTCCAGTTCCGTCATTCTCACCGAACGGTCAACAGGATGTCAAATTGTTTCCCAAAACGGTCAACTGCTTAAAGGTAGTTGTGGTTCAGTTGCTAAGCCGGAGTTTTCCAAAGCAAAACCAGCCTCAGCAAACCATCATGTTAATCTCGTCAGTCGTCAAAGAAAAGCTTCCTCTAGGGTTATTAGTTATTCCCGTTATGCTTCTTCAGTGCAACCTGTCCATTTCAAAGATCATCCGCTTAGTCCTCAACAAGTGGTCAGTTTAAAGCCCATCACTAGAAAAAGATTATCTATTTCCTTAGAACCTGTTCCTAAATATAATCGAGCAGCCAGTCTCTATAGTCGTCTAAATTCTAACGCTCCTGAACAAAGCCAAACAGACTTAATGTACCCTTTGCCCGTGGTTGCCAGTATTACTTCGGCTTTTGGGTGGCGTACTCATCCTATTTCGGGAACTGGTCGTCAACATAGCGGGACAGATATCGGTGCCCCCATTGGGACCTCCGTTCTAGCAGCTTATGACGGGGAAGTTTTCCAGTCCGACTGGCTTGGAGGGTATGGTTTAACAGTGATTCTGCGCCATCTAGAGGGAACTCAAGAGTCTCGTTACGCTCATTTATCAAAGGTTTATGTTCAACCTGGAGAATGGGTTAACCAGGGAGCCGTCATCGGACAAGTAGGAAGTACGGGTTATTCCACTGGTCCCCATTTACACTTTGAATGGCGACATTTAACTGACCAAGGTTGGGTCGCTGTTGATGCGGGACTACATTTAGAGTATGCTTTAACAAATTTAATGCGTTCGATGCAGATGGCTAAGGCTGTAAAAACTTCTGAGGGCTAAATTTAACTACCAAAATTAACTACTCAAACTTATTTTTATAATGGTATTATCGAGCCCCCTGCAATTATATGTAGGGGGTTGATTTTTTGTCGTCAAAATTCTGTAGTGATAACTCTTGAATACACAATTATTGTATTAATTGCGTAATAGCTATTTGTCTTATCTGTACAAGTTGTCTTATTTATACAAATTTAGTGAAAGCAATATGCTAATAACTTATCGAATATCTTGTTTATAGATTATCTCAAAAGGTTAAAAATGTTCAATTGTATTTAAACTGCAGACTAGTAAAAATATTTTTTCACTAGTCTAGTAGCGACTATTATTACGTCTTATAAAGACATAAAATAAAATAATAAAATACAACTAATTAATTAGGCTTTTAAAAGCTGTAGCATGTTTGCTACCGTAAATACGGTAGCTGATTCTTGTGGCTCCAATTAATACCTGTTTAATATTCCATTAATATAATAATGTATTATTACATTTATTCTATAATTTTTACTACTCTCTTAGTAACCATTGACTTCGCTTTAAACTTGCTATCATCGTCAAGACAAGAGGATTTATCGACAATTATTTAGTGGCAGTAGCATTATTTATTTTTTGTTATAACCGTTACTTATTTCAGTTTATTTTAGTTGACTTTCTTTTCTATAATCAGAAGTTAACTAAATATTGGTTTTGACTAAAATTAGTCACTTTATCTTTATCAAGCTATAAAAGCATAAAATAAGTAAAACTTTTATTTTCTGACTTTAAAATAGTTAATTACCTTAATTTTAAGATAGTATTTAATTTAAAGATAAATTAAATTAATAAAAGTTAGTCGTTGCTGAAGATAAACACTTTATCCAACTTCTCTAATATCACTAACTCCATTGTTATTTTTTAGAGTTAACTCTAAAAAATATAGTTAAATATTTTAATCAAGTTGACTTTACCTAAAGTAGATTTAATAGGATAACTTAAATTAGCTTTTTTTAGCGTTCTTATTCTGATTATTTTAAAAAAAAGTTAGATTATTATTTATAATTTTAAACCTAAAATAAGTCTAATTTACCCTGAGATTAAGTACAATTAACTAATTTTTGAGAGTATTTAAATTTAACTTTTCATAACTAAACGCAAAAATTTTAGCTAAAAGTTACCTTGTTTCTTGATACCTAAAAATAATCTTTGAAGTTTAATTATAAGTGTTAAGAATTTCTCATCAAATGCTTAAAAAGTTCAAGCATTTGATGAGAAATTCTTAAAAAGTTATTAAGAGATTTTTTAAATACTTCTTTAAAACTTCTAAAATCACTATTTTATTTTTCACTTAAAAATGTCCCCTTTAGCTAAAGGTTAAAAAATATTCTTCTTTACTTTCTTGCAATTACCCAAACAGCATGAACAATTCCAAGAATATAGAACCCAAAAATTGTTAACAATAAATTAATCCAAAAATCTTGACCTAACCCAACTTGTAGAAACACCCCAAGAGGAGGCAACAAGATAGCACAAATAATTCGAATTAAATCACCCACAGAACTATAACCTCCTAGAGATAATAAAACTATAGACGGTAGTAGAGCGGATAAATATTAGAACTGTTTTGACTAACCATTCATCCCCGAACTCCTGTCTACTCTAGAACTCATTTTAATTGTATATGAGTAGATCAGTGAAAAAATCATAGAGGCATAAGAGATTATGCCTCTATAGTTTATTCTATTGAATTCAAAATTTCTGCAGTCAACAATCAACAATAAACGTTTAAGACATTGCAGACGCAGTTGAACGACGACGACGATAGGTTTTCGTTACTGGACGTTCTCCAGGTTCTGGTTCTTCAGGAGTTTGAAGGAGAAAAACCACCATCGGTTGAGTTCGTAATTCGCGCCTGATTAACCGTTGTAACGTTGTTTCAACTTCCTCTTGGAGAAATTTCCAATTAACCTCAATCCCACTACGATTATTTTCGTGGGAAAATTCATCCCAACGCTCAGTTAAAATTCGTTCAATAGCGCGAATAATCAACTGTTCCAACAGCGATCGCTCTACTTTTGTCACCACACCCCGCAGATGCACTTCCGGTTTTGCCATCAGTTTTCCCTGCCAATTAATAGCAGTGGCTACTGTAACCACTCCTTCTTCAGCTAACTGTTGACGATCATGCATAATATGATCATGCACCACACCAGCCTGATCTACTAATTCAATTCCAGAGGGAACTTGACCAAGAACATCGATATTATCTGGAGAAACCTCAACAATATCTCCATTCTTTATAATTACCATGTTTTCCGTAGGGACGCCCATACTGTGGGCAGTCTGGGCGTGTTTAAGCAACATCCGGTGTTCCCCGTGAACCGGAATAAAGAATTTTGGACGAGTCAAAGCCAGCATTAATTTATGTTCTTCTTGGCAACCATGACCTGACACATGAATTCCTTGATGACGACCATAAATGACCTCAGCCCCCTGCATCATCAAGCGATCAATGGTATTTACCACCGCAATAGTATTCCCTGGAATGGGGTTAGCAGAGAAGACAACCGTATCCCCTTTTTGAACTCTGATATGAGGATGTTGTCCTTTAGAAATACGGGTTAACGCTGCTAAGGGTTCCCCTTGAGATCCCGTGGTTAGGATCAATACTTTTTCATCGGATAAATTTCGCACTGCTTTGAGGGATACAAAAACGTCATCAGGACATTTAATGTAGCCCAATTCTCGCGCATGAGCGATGACATTAAGCATTGAACGTCCCACAACTGTGACTTTTCGTTTATGCTTTTGGGCAAGTTGTAAAATAATATTGACCCGATGTACCGAAGAAGCAAAAGTCGTAATCAACAACCGTCCAGGGGCTTGATTTATGATGCGATCAAGGTTGGGATAAACCGATCTTTCCGAAGGGGTTGTCCCTGGAATTTCAGCGTTAGTAGAGTCACTGAGCAAACATAAAACACCTTTTTCTCCATGTTCAGCGAGTCTCTGTAGATCGAAGTACTGGCCATCAACAGGAGTATAATCAACTTTGAAGTCTCCTGTATGAATAACCACTCCTAACGGTGTGTGAATGGCTACGGTAAAACTATCCGTAATGGAATGGGTATTACGGATAAACTCCACTAGAAAAGAATCACTAATTCGGACCATATCCCTAGGTCCAGCCGTTTTTAAAGTTGTGCGATCGCTGACTCCGGCTTCTTCCAATTTATCGCGCAATAAGGCAATCGCTAGTTTTGGTCCGTAAATTACCGGAATATCAAATTGTTTTAGATGATAGGGAATGCCTCCAATATGGTCTTCATGACCATGAGTTGCAATCATTCCCTTAATTTTAGTGCGATTTTCCCGCAAATAGGTCATGTCAGGGAGAACAATATTCACCCCATGCATTCCATCAGTAGGAAAAGCAATTCCCGCATCTATCAGCAAGATCTCATCCCCATACTCAAAAATACAAGTATTCTTGCCGATCTCGTGTAATCCCCCCAGGGGAATAATTTTTAACGTTGGTTTTGTTGACTTTGTTAGTTTTTGACTCATTGGCATCCTTTTTATTTAGCTACTTTGATTGTCAACGCGTTAGTTATCCAAAAAAAATATAATTTTTCAGAAAGATTTATCTAGTCTTCTTCCTAGAATTAGCTGAAGTAAATTCTACAATTGTCGTTTATTTAACTCCAATTGATCTTAGCCTATTTATTCCATCATAAAGCCTAATTCCTAAACAAGAGATAGGTGTTGTAAAACTGATTCTAATTCTTGTTTTAAGTCAGGAGATAGTTCTATTAGGGGAGGTCTTAGTCCTCCTACTTTCCATCCTTTTAAATTAAGTGCTGCTTTGATTGGAATAGGGTTAGTTGTGCAAAATAGTGCTTTGAATAAGGGAAAAAGCTTTAAATTAATGTCTCTTGCAACCGTGGCTTTTCCTGTTCCAAATGCTTGAACCATTTCTTGTATTTGTTGCCCCACTAGATGACTAGCAACGCTGACGACTCCTATTCCACCAACGGTCAACAAAGGTAGGGTCATAAAGTCATCTCCTGCATAAATTGCAAAAGAGTCGGGGGTTAAACGACGAATTTGACAAGCTTGCTCTAAGTTTCCAGTAGCTTCTTTGATGGCAACAATATTTTCAATTTCTGCTAATTTAGCCACTGTTTCAGGTAAAAGATTTTGTCCAGTACGCCCCGGCACGTTATACAACATAATTGGTAAATCAGGGGACTTTTGAGCAATTTCTTTAAAGTGTTGATACAGTCCCTCTTGAGGGGGTTTATTATAATAAGGAACCACTTGTAATGAGCCATCTAAACCTAATTTAGATGCCTTTTCCGTCGCTTCTATCCCTTCTTTTGTGGCGTTAGAACCAGTGCCCGCAATAATTTTCCCTCGATCACCAACGGCTTTTTTAACTACCTGAAATAACTTATATTCTTCAGACCAACTTAAGGTAGGAGATTCCCCCGTCGTGCCGCAAATCACTAAGCCATCGCTACCATTTTCTACTAAATAGTTAGCTAGTTCCTCGGCTACTGCGTAATTCACCTGACCATTGTTATTAAAGGGAGTCACCATGGCGGTGATTACTCGTCCAAAACTGCGATCACTCATTCTTTCGTTTACTTTTTCAAAGGTTAGTGGTTAATTTTTAATCTAAAAGCCTTTATTTATTGGCCAAGTACAGCCCTTGAGGCAGAAGATTTAAGCCAATTTTTTTTGATCAACAACTCCGCAATCTGCACTGCATTGAGGGCTGCCCCTTTGCGGATTTGATCTCCACAGAGCCATAATTCTAAGCCATTAGGGTGAGAAATATCCTGACGAATTCGCCCCACCAATACCTCATCTCGGCCTGAAGCGTCCATGGGCATAGGGAAGTAATTTCCTGGCCAATCTTCAACTAGTTTAAGCCCTGAGGAATTTGCTATAATCGCCCTGGCCTCGGTCACAGAAAATTGAGCAGAAAATTCCAAGTTAACAGCTTCTGAGTGGGCACGTAGTACGGGAACCCGTATGCAAGTAGCCGTCACTCTTAAATTAGGTTCATTAAAAATCTTACGCGTTTCATTGACCATTTTCATCTCTTCGGTACAATATCCCTCGTGGTTGAGAGGAGAATTGTGGGGAAATAGATTAAAAGCTAAGGGATAGGGAAAGATTTCTGTTTGGGGGGTTTGACCGTTTAAAATAGCCTGAGATTGTATTTTTACTTCCTCCATCGCTCTGGCCCCCGCACCACTTGCTGATTGATAGGTAGAAACAACAATTCTTTTAATAGGTTGAACTCGATGAAGAGGATAAATCGCAATCCCCATCAGGATTGTCGTGCAGTTGGGGTTAGCAATGATTCCTTTGTGGTACTTAGCGGTTTCAGGATTGATTTCAGGAACAACTAGGGGAACCTCTGGCTCCATACGAAAAGCGCTGGAATTATCTACCATTACTGCTCCTGATTCTACAATATTTTTTGCCCAGGTTTTGGAAGTTACTCCTCCCGCCGAGGCTAGTACTAAATCAATATCCCTAAAGGAGTTTTCTCTAACCGCTTCGACCAGCAGTTTTTTCCCTTTAAAAGTCAAGGAATTTCCAACAGACCGTTCAGAAGCGAAGAGTTTAAGACTAGCGACAGGAAAGTCACGATGTTCTAATAAGCTAATCAACTCAGTGCCAACGGCCCCAGTCGCCCCCAGAATAGCTACCCTAACTGGTTTAGACAATGAATATTACCTCCTAGCTAATCGGTTAAAAATCATGAATTGCCATCGATTAATTTTCTGTTCTGAAGTTAAGAAAATTTTGACTTATAAGGGTTGAATTATTAACACTTAATCAGAATTTACACAGAGAAAAACATGTCTTAGTTGTGTCCACAACATCCCTGTATATCAGACCATGCCAACTCGGTTTAGGGGAAAGGCTTATCTTGATTCGGTCTAAAGGTGTTGTAAATGACCTAGTTTACCCTATCATAATAGAATGATGCGACAATGTACTATTATCGATAGGGACAGATCCTGGCAAACCCTGTCAACCGACAAAAGGCCAAGGGACTAATGATTTATCCTTAATGTTTTTAGGATATCACGAGCTGCTTGCCCTTGAAGCATTAAGTTTAATTTAAGCTTGTATCACTGTAGTTTAATGTAATTGTTTGAGATAGAACGTCGATGAAAGTAACTCAGGAAAGACTCCCTGATAGTCAGGTTGGCTTAGAAATTGAAATTCCGGCTGAAACCTTAGAGAAAGCCTACGAGAAAAAGGTCAATACCTTGGCACGTACTGCCAATATCCCTGGGTTTCGCAAGGGGAAAGTTCCCCGTACAATCTTGCTTCAACGCCTAGGAACCAAATACGTTAAGGCCGCAACTCTCGAAGAATTGATTCAAGAAAGCATAAAAAAAGCTGTTAAGCAAGAAGAGCTAGAATCGTTGGGTAATTATCGGCTATGTTCTGATTTTGAGGAATTGCTGGAAAAATTTAATCCAGGGCAGTCTCTAACTTTCTCCGCTGCTGTAGATATTCCCCCCAGCGTCGAACTAGGAGATTATAAAACCCTAAGTGTGAAAGCTGAAGAAACCATCTATGATTCAGAACAGGTGGAAAACTGGTTAAAAGAACGACGTGAACAACAAGCTGCCCTAATTCCCGTCGAAGATCGTTCCGCTCAGATGGGAGATGTGGCTATTGTTGATTATACAGCGCATTTTGTATCGGAAGAGGGGCAAAAAGTTGATGGTAAAGCAATTCCAGGGGTACAAGGGACAGATTTTCGTGTGGATCTCGCAGAGGGACGTTTTATTGAAGGCATGGTAGAAGGAATAGTCGGAATGAAACCCGAAGAAACCAAAGAACTTAAGGTGACGTTTCCTGAAGACTATCCCAGAGAAGATTTAGCTGGACGACCATCGGTTTTTACCATTACCCTCAAAGAACTAAAAGAGAAAGAACTTCTCGAACTTAATGACGATTTAGCTGGAGAAATTAGCGAATTTGAGACAATAGCCGAGTTAAGGGAGTCTTTAGAAAAACAGTTTATAGAAGAAGCCGAAGAAGCAACTAAGAAAAGCATCTATGATGGCATTATTGCTCAGCTAATGGCAGTCTGTACGGCTGATATTCCTGAGACTCTGGTTCAAGAAGAAATAACTCAAGTTTTGACTCAAACAGCCATGCAGATGGAACAAATGGGTATGGAGGTTAGCCGACTGTTTACCCAGGAAAATCTTCCAAAACTGCGGGAAAATGCTCGTAAAGAAGCAACAGAAAGATTAAAGCAATCCTTGATTCTCAAGGAATTAGCTAAAGTTGAAGGTATTGAAGTTAAACAAGCTGTTTTTGACGAAAAAATTAACAAGATTAAAGAACAACTTTCAGACCAAAAAATAGATCTTAATAGATTGAACCAGATGGTCACAGACGAACTTCTAACAGAAGCTACTCTCGACTGGCTAAAAGAGCAAGCTACTATAGAACTAGTTCCTGCAGGAACCTTAAAGAAAAAAGAAGCTGAGGAATCTTCAGCCGACTCTGGAGAACCATTGACAGCTACTGTAGAAGGATGAACCTCTCTTTAGTTTTGTCAACATTATGCCTTGGTTAATCTAATTCACTTTTTTCACACTTGAGGCATAATGTTGACAGAGGGGATCAATTTGCTGCTCCAGTCCGGGTGGACTGAAAATGGAGAATGCACAACTAAACCTATTAGGAAATGAGCCATTATTCAAAATCTTCCCCCTGACAGTTTAATTAAAGGCTATGAATAAATCGCGATTACTAGACTATTCCATCACCAACCAGCGTCTTTCAGAAATCTATTCCATGAGTCAAAATATCGTTCCCATGGTAGTAGAACAATCTGGGGTAGGGGAAAGAGCCTTTGATATTTATTCGAGATTGTTACGAGAGCGTATCGTTTTTCTGGGAACCTCTGTTGACGATCAAGTTGCAGACTCAATCGTCGCACAATTACTTTTCCTTGACGCTGAAGACCCAGAAAAAGATATTCAGCTTTACATTAATTCCCCCGGAGGGTCTGTTTATGCCGGTTTTGCTATTTATGATACCATGCAGCAAATTCGTCCCGATATAGTAACCATTTGTTTTGGATTGGCTGCTAGCATGGGAGCGTTTCTTCTATGTGGAGGAGCTCCTGGTAAGCGGATGTCCTTACCTAGTTCGCGCATGATGATTCACCAACCTTTAGGAGGAGCTCAAGGGCAAGCCGTGGAGATTGAAATTCAAGCCAAAGAAATTCTCTATATAAAACGGCGGTTAAATGAGATGCTGGCCTATCATACCGGCAAACCCATCGATACCATTGCAGCTGATACAGAACGAGACTTCTTTATGTCGGCGCAAGAGGCAAAAGAATACGGTTTAATCGACAAAGTGATTTCTCGGCAATATCTGTCTGACCCTACCATTCCCGTTACCTAACTCAACTAACTCCAAGAGCTTATGTCTAAATACGACTCCCACCTAAAATGTTCATTTTGCGGCAAATCCCAGGAACAAGTGCGAAAATTGATCGCCGGTCCAGGAGTCTACATCTGCGATGAATGTGTTGAGCTATGCAACGAGATTTTAGATGAGGAATTGATGGATACTCCGACAACGGCAGTGTCAGCCGGTTCCTCAAGAGCTGAAGAGTCCCAACCTAAACGTCGTTCAAGTCACGAACATCTTTCCCTAAATCAGATCCCCAAACCTAGGGAAATTAAAAACTATCTCGATGAATATGTTATTGGACAAGATGAAGCCAAAAAGATTCTCTCCGTCGCAGTTTATAATCATTACAAGCGTTTGAGCCTTAGCCCATCTCCAGAAGGAGATGGGCCAGACGATTTTGTTGAACTACAAAAATCGAATATTTTATTGATGGGGCCAACAGGTTCAGGAAAAACTCTCCTCGCACAAACCCTAGCCCAGATCTTACAAGTCCCCTTTGCTGTTGCCGATGCCACCACTTTGACTGAGGCTGGTTATGTGGGGGAAGATGTGGAGAACATTCTACTACGGCTATTACAGGTAGCTGACTTAGATGTGGAAGAAGCCCAACGAGGTATAATCTATATAGATGAAATTGATAAAATTGCTCGTAAGAGTGAAAATACCTCTATTACCCGTGATGTTTCTGGAGAAGGTGTCCAACAAGCCTTACTCAAAATGTTGGAAGGGACAGTAGCCAATGTCCCTCCCCAGGGCGGCAGAAAACACCCTTATCAAGACTGCATTCAAATTGACACCAGCAACATTCTTTTTATCTGTGGTGGGGCGTTTGTCGGTTTAGATAAGGTGATTGAACAACGACGGGGTAAAAAATCCATAGGCTTTATCCGCCCTGGAGATGGTAGTCAAGCTAAAGACAAGCGCTCAGCTGACTTAATGCAACAAACAGAACCTGGCGATTTAGTTAAATTTGGCATGATTCCTGAATTTGTAGGACGAATTCCGGTAATGGCTGCCTTAGAGCCCCTAGATGAAGATGCCCTTATTGCCATTTTAACTAAACCCCGCAACGCCTTGGTAAAACAGTATCAAAAACTCTTGAAGATGGACAATGTTCAGTTAGAGTTTAATAAAGAAGCAGTGCGGGCTATCGCAAAAGAAGCTCATCGTCGCAAAACAGGGGCGAGAGCATTACGTGGCATTGTAGAAGAATTGATGTTAGAGATGATGTATGAATTGCCTTCCCGTAAGGATGTTAAAAGGTGTATGATTACTGAAGAGATGGTCGAAAACCGTTCAACGGCTGACCTGTTAGTCCATCCCTCGTCCTTGCCAACCCCAGAGTCGGCTTAAAGTTTAGTTAAACGTCAGCCATAATTTAGTAAACACATATGATTGACTCAACTAATTATGGGTCTAGCTAGGGGCATTTAGATACTAGATTTCACCAGTTAAGCTTTCTCAGATGTGATGAGTTCACCCCAACAATACAATTAGAATGGTTGACATTTATAGTGTCGCTAATTACTATGAGTGGGTGCGCCATACGAGAAAATCACCCAAAAAACCGGTGATAGTTTATATTTATGTCCAGGCAGGTTCGACTTGATATTAGCACAGAACGGACCAAAAATTGAATGATACTTAAATCATTGTCTATAATGTAATTTACGGGAGTTTGGAAAGTCTAAACTACTCTATAGTCCTGTGCGCTTAAGTTATGACCTAGAAGGGTATATCCAAGATTTTAAAATACTTCTTAGGCACTTTAAGAATTGAGAACGGCTATTCTATAGTCACTTGATGGGTACTTTTGTCAAGACTTTGTTCATTATCATGTATCCCGAGTAGAAAAGATTATCCTTACTTGTAAGGGGATTTTTAAATATAAAAAACAGGCATTAATTTGGTGGATATATTGTTAAATTCCCTTATCTTTAGTTTCTAAAGGTTTCTTTTGCGGATTAATTATTTATGGCAAGGTTTTTATATACTCCAATTAATCAAGTAGAACGGAGTGCTTTTTTAGCAAAATTTATTCTTGTAGATTATGAAGTAACATTAGGAACAATTTACACATCTGTGAGCCAAAGAGCAGTTACTGTTATGCTCTAGTTTGCAGAAATATCAGTTCCGACATTATTGATTTCAGGGGAAAAAGATATTGTTCTCTCGGTTGAGATGAAGCGAGTGGCAGCAGGATTGACTTAAAACCTTCAATATCTGAAAATAGTAGAAATATTTCTTTTTCCTATGTTAAAAAATGAAAAAACTTATTTAAAAAATGTTCGGAAATTTTTAGAGGTATAATAACTGCTCTCTGGGCATAATGTAATTCTTGGAACTAAAATGGTCTCTTCTGAGAAAAAAGAGTTACGACGGAAACTCTTAAAACAACGTCAATCTTTAAATAAAAAAATATGGCAGGAAAAAAGTAATCGCCTCTGTGAAAGGATAAGATCTTTATCTTTATTTCAGGAGTCCAAAACAATTCTGGCGTATTTTGCCTTTCGCCAGGAACCTATTATTAATTCTCTCTTTACAAGAGAACACTGTTGGGGTTTTCCTCGTTGTGTCGATCAATCCTTAATTTGGCATTATTGGACTCCTGGAGATGCTTTAAGTGTAGGAACTTATGGAATTTTAGAACCTGATCTAAATGCCCCAATTTTAGACTCTTGTGAGGTTGATTTAATCTTGGTTCCTGCTATCGCTTGTGATCGTCAAGGGTATCGCTTAGGGTATGGAGGAGGGTTCTATGATCGTTTGTTGAATTCTCCTCAATGGCAACATATTCCTACCATAGGGATTGTTTTTGATTTTGCCTATGTTAGTCGACTATCAGTTGAGCCTTGGGATCGTAAATTAAAAGCAATTTGCACCGAAACACAATACTTAAATTTATTAGAATTAGACAATTGAGTATATCTGCTTAAAAATAGATAAATTTGTCTATCATTAAAATTTATTAATTTACTGCAAGATTCTCTAATACTTTTGACTGAACAAATGTCCAGCATCTTCAAACATTTCGCTAGCAGCACTATCATTTATAGTAGTCAGTGTCTTAAAATTACTATACGGAAAGTCGGCATTGCGGCTACCATAGGTGAATATACTGGGTCAAACTGCCTATCCGAACAATCAGTGCCGTTGTTTTTTCAATATTTATTATCCGTTAAACCTCTTTCAAAAAAGTATGTTGCGTTATAAAGTCAGATTGTTTACACAATTCTTCCCGTTCAGTATAAAGAGAAAAAATACTTCACATTTTTATACTAAAAAAATTAGTAAATATTATTAATCAGTAGTTATTGACTCTGGATAAAAGTTATTAAATATTAGTTAAATTAAAATTTAATCAGTTAAATTAATGCCATGAAATAAAGTAGCTTATAGACAACAATTGTTAGACCTTTTTCTAGTAGTTTAGCTGCTTTTTATA
Organism: cyanobacterium endosymbiont of Epithemia clementina EcSB; assembly: GCF_029919255.1. Lineage (GTDB taxonomy): Bacteria > Cyanobacteriota > Cyanobacteriia > Cyanobacteriales > Microcystaceae > Rippkaea. The sequence goes on from NZ_CP123991.1 coordinate 1,029,504, forward strand.
CAGGCTATATTTATAATCAATTTTTTTATATTTGCCGTGTAGAGACAATTCCCCCCATTTTGGGTGGATGGTGTCCTCAGTCTTTGACCAACTCCCCTAATGACTGCGGTAAATTCCTATTTACATATCACCTAGCCAACTACAGAGTTTGATTAATTGAGGATATAACTTTTTGACGGGTTCCACAATTTCTTTATTAAATATCAAGCTACTAGATAGGGGAAAAAATCGTTAATTTGCTCTAAGAAGATTAGAATTTTATTTTGAATAGTGAACTATTTAGCTATAAATATTTAGTTGAAAGACATGATAAGCAAGCTTCGAATTACTGATTTGGACTGCTGCTCAAATAATACCATCAGTCTAATTATATTGGACTCGTTCAAGAATATTAGATTTAAGAATCAAACTGAAAAAGAAGATTAGTTCTGAGATGTTAACTTTTTTTAAAAAACTTATATCAAAACATATATATTAGTACATTGTAGCAAAAAAAGAAGAAAAACTAATAAAAACAATAGAGTTTATCTAATGTTCCATACTTAAATATTTGGTTCATAAATAGTAGCTTAAAGAAATCTATTAATTATCTATCAAAAATCTGACATAATTCAATAGTTTTAGTTTGTAAGTTGGCTAAAGCATCACCACCCCGTTTTAAAGAAAATTCTAATTCCAATAAAATAGGCAAGGTTGCTAAGAGTTGTTGACCAGAAAAAGATTGTAATTCTCTCCGCAAAAAATAAAGGCGTTTGGGGTTAGTAATATCGGCAGCTTTGGCAATCATTTTGTCATCTTTTTGACCAGATTCAATGTAGAGTTTAACCATTGCCCAAATGCGGAATTGTCCTACTAGAGTGGCTACAAGTTTTAAAGCGGGTTCATTTTGGGAAATCAAATCAGCAATTAATTGTAAAGATTGTCCTTTATTCCCCTGACGAATAGCTTGAGCAAGTTGTAAACTGTTTTGGCTATTGACATTGACTAAAGTACTAATAGTATCTGTACCTAAGGGCGTGGTTTGATCGAGACTATAGAGGCTTAACTTTTCTAGTTCATAACTTAATTTCCGCGTGTTATTCCCGATAGACTCTACTAATAACTCTGTTGCTTGAGGCGTTAGTTGAACGCCAACTTCCTGAGAAATACGCTTAACTTGGTTAATTAATTCATCAGTTTTCCAAGGAGAAATAAGAGAAAGTTCTTGAACTTCGGCATATTTTTCTAAAAGTTTAGTAGATTTTAGTCGGTAATCAGGTTTTTTGCTTGATGTTAACAATAGGTGAGAATTTTGGGGAATAGCGGGTAAAGTTTGTTGTAGTTGGGAAAAGACCTCTTCCGAACACTCTTGACAGATGGTAGTGTTTATAACCCAGACAAGTCTTTCTCCCATACCAAAAACTGAAGTTATTGCTTGATTTAAGGCCTTTACTATAGCATTAGGCTCATTTCCATAGATTTTATCGTAATTAAATTGAAGCCAGTTAGGATCGAGGAGGGTTTCTAGTTTTTTCTTAACAGTTTGGGTGATCGCAAAGTCATCTTCACCCCACAATAAATAAATTGGCATAGAAAATCTAAGATAAATTAGAGAAAATAATAATATCAGGTTGTTGAACTCTTAGAGGAAGAAAGCTTGGACGAAACTTATCAAACCTATGTTAATCGGGTAGCACGACTGACCATACCCGATGTTTATCAAACTCAACTTCAGAATATCCAAAAATCACCTAAATTTCAGAGTGGAAAATTTGTTGCTTTTCCCGGTTATACAGTTCTCACTCCTCTTTATACAGAAGATTCTCTCAATGGGGAATTTTATTTTCATTTGAAAACCATACAACAGCAATTGTCGGAACAAATAGAGTCAGATATGATTGCTTGGGTTCCTCCAAATAGTTTTCATTTAACATTGGCTGATTTAATTTGGGATAAAAGTTATCAAGAAGCAGTTCAAGATCGTCCTAATTTCGACCAAAAAATTAAAGTCTATATAGAGGAAAGTTTTAAAAACTACCAAAAAGTTGAACTAGAAACAAATGAAACTAAATGGCAATTATTAGGTTTATTAGTATTTCCTCGTGCTCTAGTAGCAGGATTAGTACCTTGTGATGAATTATCCTATAAAAAAATTGTTCAATTAAGGCGGTCGATTTATCAAAATATGGATTTAATAGCTTTGGGGATTGAACAACAGTATCATTTTACAGCTCATATTTCTTTGGGATATTTTACGGAAAATATATATGAGCTTGATCGGGATTACTTAGCCTCTGTTTTAACTACCTTTGATGATAAATGGTTGGAAGCAGAACCAAAGGTTTTAACGATTAGCCAGGTTGAGTTACGTAAATTTGAAGATATGACGAACTTTTTACCAAGGGATGATAATCCTAAGGTAGAACTTTAAGTCTTTACTTTAGTTATAAAATAGGGAAAATTAGATATAGTCTTTGACTATCTTAGAGATTGTTTGTTGATAAGAAAAATAACTAGAAATTTCATCTCATCTTTTTTTAGGGTGGTTAAATTTTAGACTATCTAAATAGTTAGTCAAGATAGTTACCGTAATTTTCCACTCTATGGGTTTCAATTTTTATTGATAAACAGTCTCTTCAGATTTTCTTGAATTTATAATTTGTTATCTATTAAATTAGGGTATTAGCATAAAAAATATCCGATGCTGCAACTGTGGGAACATTAATGCCAGAAAGGGCACTACATTCTTACTCGATACAGTCCTTCAATAGGAACATGGCAACTGGGAACAATTGCCTGTTATGCCGCGATTTTCAGTCTATAGGTTTCTTGACAACGGCGTATAAGTAGGCTATTAATTAGAGGGGGTTTTATTGGTTTTAAAACTATTCTTTGACAAATATAAGAAATAACTTTTTCTAAATCACGATAAAGGGATTGCAACTGCTCTTTTTTCAGAAGTTGATAGTTCTGATTTTTTCCTATCCTTGATAAGGTTTTAAAGTGTAAACGTGAATTCCATAATAGCCTTTACTTTTATCGCAAATCAAGACAACAGAAATTATGCAAGTAGTCCGAAAGTTTGTAATGTTCTTATTGCTATTGTATACAACAATATTATGTTCCATTAATTTTTCCATTCCCTCTAATTTAATTTATAGATGGATGAACAAAAGCTTTAAAGTAGGTACTTTAAAGACTTTTTTACGTTTTTTGTACAAAATATTTAGGAATATACAATTCCTTACTTATTTAATTCCCTAACCAAAACATTAACAATAGCTTGACTTCCGCCTAGGAGGTATTCAGCCTCTACATCGGCACCAATGAGATTTTAAACCTGATATAAAGAAAACATCCTAAATCAATTAAGCGATGTGCCCAATAATTTTTAACAGTTTTATCCATTAATTCTCTCCATAACTATTAATAGTTTTTAGTTGAAACTACCTATTAACTAAAATAAAAAATAACAATTAATTAAAGTTAAAGTTTATAGCCAGTCAGCTAATTATATAAATCCTTGAAAAATAAGAATAAATAGCCAATATTTTTATTCAATTTATTCTTACTCTTTTTTTCTTTAAGTTGTTATTTAAACAACGATTTAACAAAAATGTATAAATTAACAAAAATAGGAAATCTGCCATCAGGCAAATGATAGCTTTTTAGAGATTCATAGAGAACAAAGTCTAAAGATTCTTTAAACTAAATCTAAGACTTGTTCAAAAAGATTTAATTTTAGTTAATCATTCTTTAACCTGCAACAAAAAGAAGCTCCACTATCAAATTTGAATCCTTAGTCTGAAAAACTATGATCTACTCCTCCAGCAATGGTATGACTTTCAAAAATAACTATTGTTTGCTATATTGAGCTGGTAATATCCCTGCGGTATAGCACTATTTAGCAATAGCTAAAATAACAAACATACTTTTTAAAAGTAAAAAAAACTAAATTAAAATTTTGAACACGTCAATATTAATAGTTTAAAACTACAGGCTCAGTAGAAACTATTTTTTTACTTTTGTAAATTACATTATATCTATTGCGAGTAAAATTTAAACTGAATATTTCATTTTTTTTAAACTATTTCCTATTTCTAATTATTAGCTCACTATCTTAAGTCCAGTAAAACTACATATTTATAATGTCCTGGCTCTAAAGTAACATAAGGACTATGAACAATATATTTATTATTTATAAAGCCAAGATCATATGATGAAGTTCTTTCAACTCCTCCATAATTATGATGATTATGTTCCATATTATTAACATAATAGAAAAATGTTTACTTTTATTGATAGTTATTCAAGATTAAGTCTAATTAAATTTATTGTTTTATGCCTTGATAATTTTTTTAAAAATTTTTTAACAAGCTCTTTTTTTTGTTTAATCAAAATGAGCTTAACCATACGCTAATCTTGGCGTATGGTTAAGTCTTAAGAAGACTTGTTTTTGAATAAAGCTTTATACAAAGCAAACAAAATAGCCCCTAAGATTCCGAGCACAATTACAGAGGTCACTAACCGTAAGATACTATTGAGTAAGGACAAAGTAGCAATAATAGCTACAATAGTCAGGCTTACTTTTACAGGAGTAGCCAGGTTACTGTACCATTGTTTGAGGCGAACTAGGAGACTTTTAGCCTTTTCATTAGCCCTAAAAGGCCGCACAGGGGATGCTTCAGATTCTTGGTTTATTTCCGTTTCTAAATCTTTGAGGCGTTGTTCACAGTCTTGATGATTTTGCTGACTCATAGAATTTGAATGTTAACTGCAATTGCTATCTATATTCTGTGTCTATTATAAGGGCAATACTAAAACATTGGGATAGAATAAATATTGGTGTTCTTAATCTTTTTATAGCCTTTTAGAGAATTTTTATTACAAGAAAATCAAGAAAAAGTATTATCATTTTATAGCCTAGACAATTATTCAGCAATCTATGTGTCTTAAATATAACTATCGTATTTACCAAACCTACAATTTTAATATTTCGATGATATCTTGAGTGACTGTTTTTTGATTTTTTTATAAAAGTATATTATCCTGCATTTAAGTCTATAATTTTCAGGATTTTAACATCCTAAGTTTTGTATGATTACTTTAGCTTTAGCTAAATTGTGTACTCACAAAAAGCTCGTTATAAACAATTGAGAATCAAGAAAAATAAGTATTGATAGCCGTCGTCACTGTTGCTTCCAAACTATGCCAAGCTGATTTTACTTTACAAGGAGTGATCTTGCATACTTTATCTAAGGCGTTTTCTGATGGTCCAGATTATAGCAAAATAAAATGTTTTTATATTTCAAGAATCTGAATTATCTGAATATAATGACTCAAATTTCTAAGTAATTAAAGTAAGTACTTCCCAAAATAACTTCAAAGAGGGTGATTGACTCAATCAATTGGGATAACGGTCAAATTACAGCACATTATTGGACTTTAGAACTAATTGAATAGATTAAGGGGTATATCTAAAAAATTAATATTTGATTGCCCTGGCATTACGGAGCAAAATATTTCATTTTTAATATATAAAAAATACCTGATCTTATCAAGATATCTATTAATGTAAAGGTCAAAATACTAAGGACTTAAAAAGTATTCTCATATATCTTCAAGAGCACTTTCTAGTTAAATATTTTTAATAATTAGTTAACGATAATAAAAAATATAATAGATAATTTTTATACAGAATGATAAAAATAGGGAGAACTAAAACGTGTACTTATTAATAAGTAAGCTAGTAAAAGTTACACCCAATAAGTCCGTTAACTATCTTAATTAGATCTAAAATTAATGATAGTAAAAACGAAATAATTGATAAGTTTATAAAAACTAATTATTATAGTATAATTATACTATATTTTTGATATAGATCATGCATATTTTATGTTCTATATTTAATTTTTGTTGGATTCTTTTAGTGACTTTTTATTAGTATTTTGTCGAATTCTTTTATTTATTAGACTATAATTGACTCCATAATATTGAGCTGCGCGAGACATATTAAAGCTTAGTATTTCTTCTTTACTGAGTGGATATTGAGCTATAGGTTTAATTAATTTAACATCAAGACATTTGATAATCTCTGTTGCAATTGCTTTCGCTAATAAAGGAGGAACGGAATTACCTACCTGACGAAATCCATGCCATTTGGTAACATGAAATCTAAACCAATCAGGATAAGAATGAAGTCTTGCAGCTTCCCTCACAGTAATACATCTAGGGGTAATAGGATGAATAGGACGGGGGGAAGTATACGCTCCTCTACTACTAGGAGTTCCTGCTCTTAAGGTATTACATAAACCATCACGATGTAACCTCAAAAATCGACTAATAGGTTCTATTTTGCCCGGCAGAGTTTTATCAAATCTTTCCTTAGACTCAAGAGTATGTTTTGTTCTCAAACTCGATGTCAAAAGATTCTCATCATAGCTTCTTTTATAAGAAAAGTCATTGTCTAAGTCTACTAAAAGTCTTAGTTTTTTTACATAATTACTTTGCGTTCCATAATTAACAATAGTCCAATCTCTCTTTTCAAGTTCTGGATGATTATTAACTTCAGGTAAGTCCTTGATTGCATCCCAAACAGTAGGACACTTAGGTAAACTAGATTTCTTTTTTATTGCTGATTTATGCGTAAAATTATTACTAATAGCTTGAGGATAGTTAGGTAAAGTTAATTCCTTTTGACATCCCAACAGAAAAAGTCTTTCCCTATTTTGGGGAACTCCATAACTAGCAGCATTTAAAATTTGATAATTACTCTCTGTTTGATAGTTATTTTTACTAAATTCATTGGAAATATTTTGTAATAGTTTTTGATGTTTTCCAATAGCCATTCCTGGAACATTTTCAAGAACAAAATACTTTGGTTTCAACTCCAAAATCAATCGAACAAAATGATAAACTAATACATTTCTTTCATCTTCTAAAAGGCGTTTACCTATCAAAGAAAATCCTTGACAAGGAGGTCCACCAAATATAACATCAATGGAGCGATCACCAATTTTTGATAGTTGTCTAATTTCTAATCCAGTAATTTCTTGGATATCCCGACAAATGATTGTCCAAAACGGAAAATTATATTCATGAATAGCACAATGAATAGGATCTATTTCTACTGATGCAAGAACATCAAATCCAGCTTGTTCAAAGCCTAACGTCATTCCTCCTGCACCAGCAAATAAATCAACAGCAATTGGTCTTTTGTAATCAATTAGCAAATTGCAATTACTCCTTAAAATTCAACAATAACTGGAGCATGATCGCTCGGCTTTATCAATTTTCTTGGCTCAACATCAATAGTGCAACTAAGAGCTTTTTCATAAAGTTTTTGGGTAAGATAATGGTGATCAATCCGCCATCCGCGATTGTGCTGAAATCCGCCCGCTCTATAGTCCCACCAGCTAAAATACTCGCCCTCTGATGTAAATTTTCGAAAGGCATCTTTTAATCCTAACGAAAGGATGTCTTGTAAAGCTTTCCGTTCTAATGGAGAAGACATAATATGATTTTCTTTAGACTTATAATCATAAATATCCCTATCTTCTAAGGCGATATTAAAATCTCCACAGATACATAACTTTTGATTAGACTTATTCAAAATCTCAGTTATATATTGTTTTAGAACTTTTAACCACCGTAATTTATAATCGTATTTTTCACTTCCTACAGAAGTACCATTAGGAACATATAAATTGACAATCCTTACCTCCTCTAAGACTCCTGTAATAATTCGTTTTTGCTCATCAAACTCTTCTAATGAAAAATCTTTAATAATAGGACTAAATCCAGTGCTAACATCTTCTAGGGGTTGACGACTAAGAATAGCCACTCCATTGTAAGCTTTTTGTCCATAAACATAAACGTGATAACCCAACTTTTCAAAAGTTCTTTTAGGAAAATCGTGATCAACCACTTTAGTTTCTTGTAAACAAAGAGCATCCACAAAATTACTATTTAACCAGTCTATGACATGAGGTTGTCTAATACGAATTGAGTTAACATTCCAAGTAGCAATTCTCATATACTATGGTAGACTTTGTTAGTTGATAATATTGAATTTATTTTAAGCGACAGTGGTTCACAAAAAATCAAAAGTTTTCACAAATGCAAACTTTAAATTATCTGAACAGAGGTCTAAGTTCTCTATCATCTAAATCAACTAATAATTGAGACTAATAGAAAAAAAAGGAAGAAATTGACAGTTCTCATTAATTTAGACTATGTTCGGTTCAAAAGTACAGCAATTTACAAGTAAAAACTATGAGAAGAAAAGAGCCTAGACAAATACTCTAACAAACCTTAATTCAAGAAGTATGAGCCACTGCCATATTACTTGTTAAAAGCTTAATAGCAGCTTGGTATTGTAGATCTGCATCAGTACCAATTTGTCGATAACTAATGGGGTCTTGGGGGACGATTTCATCAGGAACAATTCCTAACTTATGAATATCTTTGTGGTTGGGAGTCTCATATTTAGCTACTGTTACCGCTAATCCTGCTCCATCAGGTAACTCGAATAAAGACTGAATCAAGCCTTTGCCAAAAGTTTTTTCGCCGACCAATATACCTCGACTATTATCTTGTAGTGCCCCTGCTAAAATCTCACTAGCACTGGCGGTTCTTTCGTTCACTAGTACTGCTAAAGGAGCTTCTGTCAACGCGGCACCAAAGGCAGAAAAACTATCTTGGATCCCTTGACGATTAACCGTATGAACTATAGTACCGTTATTCAACCAAAGACGAGCAACTTCAATCCCTGCTTGTAACAATCCCCCTGGGTTATTTCGTAAATCCAAAATATAAGCCTTAGTTCCTTTTTGTTCTAAATTAGCCACTGCATCAGCAACATCTTGGGCTGCATTAGCACTAAATTGATTAATGCGAACATAACCAATAGGAATACTTTGGGTTTGATTATCAAGCTCAGCAAATACGGGACTTAGGGAAATATGAGCTCGTATAATGTTAATTTGACGAATGACTTTTTCATCTTGATAAGGTTTAATGGTTAAAGAGACTTGTGTTCCACTCGACCCACGCATTTTGGTAGCTGCTTCATCGAGAGTTAAAGTGGCGGTGTCTACTCCGTCAATTTTTAAGATGCGATCACGTGCTTTAATACCAGCGGACTCAGCTGGTGAGTCTGTTAAGGGGGCAACTACTTCCAAATTGCCCGTCTCGGGATTAATATTGATCTGTAAACCTACTCCTGATAACTCTCCAGCCGTACTCACTTGTAAGTTATGATATTGTTCTGGTCGTAGAAGTCGAGTAAAAGGTTCATCAAGAGTAGCCAACATTTCGTCAATGGTGTCGTAAGTTTCTTCACGATTATGAAGATTTCGTTGCAGAAACTCTTGACGTAGTAACCACCAATTTTGGTTATTAAATGAATTATCTATGTAGGCTTGATTAACCAATCGCCAAGACTGAAGTAAGAGTTTTTGATCTTGTGTAAACGCTAAAGCAATTGGAGTCCCAACGAAGCAATTGAGTAAAAGGGAACAAATAATCAAGATAGTAACCCAAAACGCACTTTTTTTCATGAGAAAGGTAGATAATTGATGTTTGGTCTTCTGTAAAAAAAAGGGACTCATGGCAGAAGTCAGAAATAATAAGTCAGAAGTAAAATTTCTTTGCTGGGTTAGGTTTGAAAAAAAAGTTTTATCAATCCCTATACTTCTAATGCTATGGTCTCACTGTGTCGAAAATTTTAGCAAAAATTTTACTAAAAACTTCTACTTTAGTTTGACCCAGAAATCTAACTGATAGGTTTTGTAACATAAATAGGAATAGTTATTCAAGCAACCGAAGTTGCTTTTGCCATCATGCACAGAAGTACTGCTAACAATGAAACGCAAGGGCCAATCACCACATGAGTGGACCATCACAGGGTAAAGCGAAGTGTTTGACTGAATCTCTCTTTGTAGCACAATCTAACAGGAAGTAATTAAATTGTTATTATGCTCTTGCTGCCTCTTTTCGAAAGTTAAAGCAATAAAGACTTTTCAAACTGATAATGAGGCTTATACAGCTACTTCAGCTTGATTTCCATGGTTTTTAGAAAAACAATCAGTAAGATTAGTTTTTGAGGTGAATTAAAAACTGATCCTACTGATTGTTTGGAAAACTCATCGATGATGGAAAACCGTCTTTAGCCTAAAAAGCAGAAAAGGAGCAAAAGTTCGCTCAAGTCTTGGATGTAAAATCATACAATGGGTCTCAATCAATGAAGCGATTAATTTAGGAACCGATAAAAAAATAATTGGCTGGTTTTACTACTGCTGTTATTACAGGCTATCCAATTTAAAACTACCATATTCCCCTTTGAGAGGGGAACAGGCAAGGAGCAAGAGCAAAAATTTGAGTTGACATTAAAATCTGTTGAAACCATTTCGTTTCTTCTCTTCTTTCAATCAATAGGTTAAATCCAAGTTCACATACTTTTCGGCATTACCTGTTGCCTTAAATAGCAATGGAAGTTTTAGAAAAATAGGAAAGAACTTATAAAACTTTTCTCCTCACTTTTAGCTAAGAAAACGCAATTATCTATAGATTCTGTTCAGTTTAACCAAACATAGTTAGAAAGATTAGCTCATACATTTTTAGGAAAAAAATATATGATTTATATAAAAAAATAAATATTGAGGATATTGTTTGTACTTGTTGGTATTACCTTAGATTTTATAATTTTATTTATCTTTTCAAGATTTAGCTTTAAAAATAACGTTTTTACTTTGGTACTAAATTTATTTTTTTATGAGAAAATAAACTATTAATGACTTATATTTAATTTCTTTAAAACCACTTTTGCTCTAGTTATTAAAGTTTAAAAAATAGAAATATTTATTATTTTTTCTATTAGAACTTATCTCGAATGGTCTAAGTTTAAGAACAAAATATAAAAAATACAAGTTAAATTACTTATACTAGAAAATTTAAATCTAACTAAAAGTGTTATTTTTACTTTTATGATGCTAATTAGTTCATAAAAAAATAAATTTAATTGATTTAGCTCTTCCAGACTAGCTGTAACAAAATGAGAGTTTCAAAAGTTAAGTTATTAATTACTCAGCTAGGATGCTTCAGTCTAGAAGAGCTATTAGTTTAATAATATACTCCCTAAAATTTTTGATTACCTATTTTTTATTCTCTTCTCTAAAACTTAGAAATTTAGTAAAAATAAAATTTTTCTACGTTCACTTTGTTGAGAGTTTTAAGAAAAAATGTCATACTGAATGAGTCTTAACCACTCCCCATGAAAAATTTTGGACAAAACCACTTTTAACTTTATCAGCCATAATATCTCTCTTTTTCGAAAAAAACTAAGATTCTATCATTGGCAAAAGTCCGTTATTTGGTTATTGTTAACAGGGCTTATATTACGTTTAATAATTGCTTGCTGGCTGTTTCCTGGTTATGATGAAGGTTACTATTATCTCTACACTCGCCATTTAGATTGGAGTTATTTTGATCATCCGCTATTAGTTGCTCTAACGACGAATTTTGGTATTTGGATCACTGGTATCACTTCCCTTTTGACTCTACGTTTGGGAACAGTAATTTTATATACAGGAAGTTTATGGTTACTATATTTAACTAGTGCTAGACTATTCGATCATCAAACGGCTAAATTAACCTTAGTAATCGCCTCAGTAGTTCCTATTTTTAATGTAGGGTTTGGGGTAATTACTCTTCCTGATAGTCCTTTAATCTTTTTTTGGACTGCAAGTTTATATTGTGCAGCTATTGAGTTTTTCCCCAATTCTAATCAAAATTTCTATCCTACTTATCGCCTCGCTATTTTAGGAATTCTTGTTGGATTAACTTGTTTGGGTAAGTATCATGGATTTATATTAGGGTTAGGATTAATTGGATTTTGTTTAACCAGTCCTCCCCATCGCCGCGTCTTCCTATCTCGTTGGACAGGATTAGGAATCCTATTATATATATTAACTTTATTTCCCCTCTGGTTTTGGAATTTAAACCATGATTGGATTTCATTTCGTTTTCAATTATTTAATCGCTTTGAACCTCCTCCAGAAGGACAGATATCATCGTCAGGATTTAGTTTATTAAATGCATTTAATGTTTTTCTAACGGGACTTAGTTTACTATTTCCTACTATTGGTATTCCTTTATGGTGGGTTGTTTTGAAGTCAAGTTTATCTCAGTTTATGAGATTATTTAATAATAAAATACCTAGAGGGTTTAAAAAATTAAAACAGACATTCAGCGAATATAACTTAGTTCAAAAACAATTATTTATTCTGTGGGTTTCTCTTCCCTTAATGCTAGGATTTACTTTGCTTGGCGGTAAACAGCAAATTCTTGTTACTTGGCCAATTCCAGGATTTTGGAGTGCAACTTTATTATTAGGATTTTATGGTATTCAATGGAAACAGCAGTCATCTAATTTAATTCGATGGTGGATTAGAGGAACAGGGATAATAACTACTGTTATTTTACTTCTATTACTACTTCATACAACAACTGGAACTTTTTATAAATCTAGTCAATATTCCCCTTTTGGGATTTTTCTAACTCCTCAAAATGATCCTGCTAAGGAACTAATTGATATTAAACAATTGCGAAAAGTTTTTGCACAATCTTCAGAACTTATGAATGCTTTAGATGAAACAACTTTTATTTTTACTAATGCATATTACTTGGCTGGATTAATCGATTTAGCTTTGCGACCTTTAAAAGATATTCCTGTGACTTGTTTTAGTTATGATATGCGAGGATTTTTTTTCTGGTATGAAACTAATCAATGGGTTGGAAAAGATGGACTTTATATTACTTTAGAACAATTCAATAAGATGCCTCATTTAAAAAATGATTTTAGTCGTTATTTTGAAGAGTTCCAAGAAATTGGTACTGTTCCTATTCGTTTAGGAGGGATGGTGGTTAATGTGTTTCATGTTTATAAAGCGAAAACTTTTCTTAAACCCTATTCTCCAGAAGAATCTTTCTTATTTTATAAAAATTAGTAGCTGTTATTCTAAATAACATGATTGATATTTATTAATTTCTTTAAAAAGATGTTAGTCTAAAAAATTAGATATTTTTTTAAAAAAAAAGAAAAATTAAAGTTATTTTCATAAATTAAAGTGCAAAAACTCTACATAATTGACTTGAATTGTTACTTATATATAGTTTATATCTTACTTAAGAAAGGAAAAATATCTAAATTAGAGCTTAAAAACTTAATTAAACCCATAAAAAAGATGCGTTGTAGTTTAAATATCCTTTTAACTACGAATTTAATAATATTACTTATGAACTTCTAAATATAAATATCAAGTATTGAAGCGTTCTAACAGTTTGCTTTCCTCTATTTAATAACACCGCAAACTAATTTAAAAAGTCTTTGGAAAAAATATTAGTCTTGCTCAGGATGTAAAGGAGTTTACTCCTGATAAAACCAGATTAGAAATGACAATTTTTCTTCAAAACTATCTTCTTCTAAAAGAAGATATCATTAATTATGATTATTTATTTCACTAGTTAAGCAAATTTAAAGTAAATAATTTATATTTAAAATTGTATTTACAGTTTTTTAAAAAAAATGAAGTTATCTATTAAAATTAATAACATTTGCTCTAGAATATCTAGGTATTTTCAGTTCTTATCAAATAAGATAAAATTAATACAATTTTTTTAAAAATCTGTTGAATAGGGTTTAAACCTTATAAAAAAATACTCTAAAACTTAGAATAATAAACCGACAATAAGAAATCATTAGATGGAATATTTGTTAAAAAAATATTTATTTATTTGTAACAATTAAGTAATTAATTTATCTATTTTTTATAAAAAGTAATCAATAAAAATAAGTTTTATTTTTTAAAATATTTAATTTAATATTAAATAGTATTTAATATTAAATAAATTAGCTTGCAATAAACTTAATTAATAATTTAATTATTAATTAAGTTATATTCCTGTAATATTTTTTGTCCTGAGACAGAATATTTATAAATTTGGGGATTGCTTCTTTTAAGATTTTCTAGTTTTTTTTGAATCTTCTCTAAAAGAGATTGAGCTTTTTTAAAAATTTACTATTAAATCCAAGATTTAAATTGTGTTTATGTCATAAGATTAATTTTTAATTCTAATAAGTTTTTCTGGTTGACAATTAATCCTACAGAAAATTGAAACATTATTTGAGCTAGAAAATAATCTATTATAATATCAATATTATTGTCAGCTTTTCTTTTACCGACTAGATTAAAAACTTTTAAATTTAATGCACTGTATTTATAAGCAATACTTGACATTTTCTACATTTTAATTTTTTAGTAAAATTTTTATTTTTTAATTTTTATAAAATTTATACAAAAAAATAAGTTAAATTAATCTCTAAGTCAAGGATATATTTAATTGATTATTTTTAAAGAAATAATCAATTAAATATATTTCTCAATAAATTTTTGATAAACTCTGTAAATAAAAACTCTAATTATTATTATCAATATGATATGAGGTAAAAGTTTACGAAAGTAACTGATATAATTTTGTTTTGTAAGTACTTAATTTTTGCGACTGTTTTGTTATTTTTTTATTGATTGCTTATACCTATTTATTTGAAAACCCTATATTCCAATTTAAGTTAACAAGGTAAGTCGGTATTAATTTCTATAAAAAAATAAAGTTTTTACTGTTGAAAATTGCTATTTCAGACAATTATTAACCTCATCTTATTTTGAGTTAGTCATTGAGAATAAGAACCATGTATTTAAATCTTATTGAACTCACGTTTATTTAAATGAACTATTTGGATTAGATATTTCCGTTCTTATTTTGTTCAGTTTCCCATTTATAGATTCATTTTTAATGAAAATTTCAAAATTTTTAAAAAATGTAACGAAATGAAAAGTACAATAAAAATAATTATAAACACACCTATCAAGACGAGAAGATTATAGATGCGAGTCGCGATCACCGGAGCAGGACTAGCTGGACTTTCTTGTGGAAAATACCTTGCAGATGCGGGACATACTCCTATTATCCTAGAATGTCGAGATGTATTAGGAGGTAAAGTAGCTGCTTGGAAAGATGATGATGGAGATTGGTACGAAACTGGACTACACATCTTTTTCGGCGCTTATCCCAATATACTGCAATTATTCAAAGAATTGGGCATTGAAGAGCGCTTACAGTGGAAAGAACATTCGATGATCTTTAACCAACCCGAAACTCCTGGAACCTATTCTCGCTTTGATTTTCCTGATATTCCTGCTCCTATCAACGGGATCATAGCCATTTTATGCAACGAAGATATGCTAACTTGGGAAGAAAAAGTTAAATTTGGCTTAGGTTTAATTCCAGCGATTATCCACGGACAAAGTTACGTTGAAAAAATGGATCGTTATTCCTGGTCTGAATGGATAAAAAAACAAAATATTCCCCCCAGAGTAGAAAAAGAAGTCTTTATCGCAATGTCCAAAGCATTAAATTTTATCAACCCCGATGAAATCTCAGCTACTGTTCTCCTAACAGCTCTCAACCGTTTTTTACAGGAGAAAAATGGATCAAAAATGGCTTTTCTGGACGGTCCTCCCACTGAAAGACTTTGCAAACCTATAGTCGATTATATTACCGAACGGGGAGGAGAAGTTAGACTTAATGCTCCTCTCAAAGAGATCATCCTCAATGAAGACAACACCGTCAAAGGATTTTTACTTAGAGGACTAAATGGCGAACCTGACGAAATGTTTGAAGCTCACTTATACTTGTCTGCAATACCAGTTGATATTCTTAAACTACTCTTACCTCAACCTTGGAAAAGATTGGATTTTGCTCGCCAATTAGAAGGATTAGAAGGAGTTCCTGTAATTAACTTACACTTGTGGTTTGATCGCAAATTAACTGATGTCGATCATCTGTTATTCTCCCGCTCAGACTTACTCAGTGTCTATGCGGACATGAGTAACACTTGTAAAGAATACGCCAACCAGGAGCGCTCCATGTTGGAATTAGTACTGGCTCCTGCTAAAGATTGGATAAGTCAGTCGGATGAGAACATTATCGCTGCGACTATGGAAGAATTGAATAAACTGTTCCCTCAACACTTTATAGGAGAAAATCCTACAAAATTACTAAAATTCCACGTAGTTAAAACTCCTCGTTCAGTTTATAAAGCTACCCCGGGACGACAAGCTTTTCGCCCCTCTCAAAAAACTCCAATTGCTAACTTCTATCTAGCAGGAGATTACACCATGCAGCAATATCTTGGGAGTATGGAAGGAGCGGTACTATCAGGCAAGTTAGCTGCTCAAACTATTGCCCGAGATTATCCCGCCAACATCATTATCTCTTAATCTAAGCAACTTAAAAAAATAGTCTTTAGTTTAATTCATTTAAACTAAAGACTATTTTAGTAACTTAAACTAATGACGAAAAGATCATTAGAATGCGACAATGAATGCTAAATATCTAACGGTCAACCATTAGGTAAAGTCACTTTTTCTCCTCTATAAACAATCATTCTGCTTGTGCTGAATGCTGCAACTGCCTGAACCATCCCAAATCCAAAAGAACCTCGTCTCCTTGACGGAATCTTACGAACTCTGTCGCCAAATTACGGCAAAATTTTCCAAAACATTTTATCTAGGAACGTTGTTAATGCCTCCCGAAAAGCGTCAAGCAATTTGGGCAATCTATGTTTGGTGTCGTCGCACTGATGAATTAGTTGATGGCCATCAAGCTCAATTGACAACAGTAGAAACCCTGCAACGTTGGGAAAAACATTTGGAGATGATATTTTTAGGTCATCCTTTTGATAATGAGGATGTAGCACTAGTTGATACTCTCCGACGCTTTCCCATCGAAATTGAACCATTTCAGGAAATGATTGCAGGACAACAAATGGATTTGTATCATAGTCGGTATGAAACCTTTGAAGAATTACAACTGTACTGTTACCGTGTGGCGGGAACGGTGGGGTTAATGTCCAGTTCGGTGTTAGGAATCAATGGAGATAAGTGCAGCGTTCCCGGGCAAGAGAGTCAAAACCATTATATTCCCAAAAAAGAAGCAATCGCCCTCGGAATTGCTAACCAATTAACCAATATTTTACGGGATGTAGGAGAAGATGCCCAACGGGGACGGATTTATCTTCCTCTAGAAGACTTGGAAAAATTTAATTACACTCAAGACGATTTATTAGAGGGTGTTGTTGACGAACGGTGGTGTAACCTAATGCGTTTTGAAATTGAACGCGCCCGCCAATATTATCGGGATGCCGAACGGGGAATTCATTTTCTATCTCAAGATTCCCGTTGGCCAGTATGGGCAGCATTGATGCTCTATCAAAGTATTTTAAACGTGATAGAAGCCAATAACTACGATGTGTTTACCAAACGGGCTTTTGTTCGAACTCCTAGGAAAATACTGTATCTTCCGGTGGCTTGGTTACGAGCACAAGTTCTTTAAAAGATTTTACATCCTAGAGAAGTTTTATGAGCGTTAAATCCCATAGATAAACAATTAAAAGTTAACTGTAAAGACATTTCATAGATATTTTCAATAGAAACTAACAATAATACCAATCAACTCAATAACTAGCAGGGCGTTTTCAAGTCAATTATATTCAGTTGTGGCGTTGTCAATTGTTTTCTTAGACGTTATGAAACTATATGTAGTATAAAACTATTCCTCATAGCTGAGGAAAATTTCTTTTAATTTAAGACAGATATAGATGTCGTAGAACAATTGCTAGAATAAGATGACGATGCGACTCTACAGGGACTAAGTACTCGCTTATGCGAAAAAATAGATGTTACAGTTGGTCTTCCTGCCAGGTGCTCTTTGCTCTAAAAATTTAAGTTAACCTAAAAAGAACACTTTAGTCCTTGGAAGCTTACAGATACAGAGTGAAAACCTTGAGGCGAAAATATTGAATTACACCTGGAAAACTCAAACTTTCAGACCTAGTTTTTCTTGACAAAACCGGAGTTCATATAGCCATTATTCGTTACTTTACCAGGGCAACTAAAGGGAAATAAATCTATAGAAAATAGACGATAATCTAGGAAAAAATATTACATTACTTGGGATGCTCATTACATCAGTTTTTTAGCCATTTTGACTTTTGAACAATTGACAAAGAAACTTTTCTCACTGATGAAACAGAAGTCTAGTCATAGATAATTTATCGACTCATAAAGCAATAAAAGATTAGAGGACTGATGGAATCTATTTTCAATGTGGTTGATATCAGGAGAATGTTTGTTAACTCAAAAATTTAGAAATTCTTAAGACTTAAATCAGGCAGTTAGTTCAGTAACCAATGAAGAGATAATTGGCTAGTTTATCTACTGTCATTATTATGAGCTACCTAGTTGAACTTACTTTCCATAATTTTAGGTATGGGACAGTTTTCTCACTTGGTTCAAGAACGACGCTAACACAAGTAGTTAGTTCTTAGGATCGAAAGTAACTTTTCCTTGTAACGATACTCTAGTGTACTTACTCTTAAAGAATGCTTGACTCTTCAGCATTTAGAAACGCTAGGATATCTAATCCTAGACGTGCTAGAGATACTAAAAGTCTAACCTATTACTGAAGAAGACTTAGCTAAAGCCCAGCTTCTATTATCTCATGATCATATTTTTCCACGGAAACCTCAAGTCAATTAGCAGGGTTATAAGGCCGTTATCATACTATTGTCTCAGTCTCAGAATTACAGCGCGTTGCCTATCAATGTTTGTCAGATGAACGATATGCTATTACAGTAGTGCAACCCTATTAATTTTCCAAAAATTCTTAATTAAGATATGCAAAAGGTTCAAGGGACCAACAGCCAGCGATCACCTCATTATCTAAAATTAAACAATGGAATAACAGTCATTTTAGGAGAAAACCCCGCAGCAGATTTAATTTCAGGTCGTATTTTTCTAAAAAACGCAGGAGGCTTATGGGAACCGAGAGAAAAAACTGGACTGTTCCATCTTTTAACTACGGTAATTACCAAAGGAACTGACAATTTGTCTTCAGTAGAGATTGCTGAAGCGGTTGAATCTATTGGAGCTATTTTAGGAGCTAATGCCACTGCTGACTATTTAGTAATAGGGGTAAAAACCGTTTCTTCAGATTTTCAGGAAATGTTAGCGTTAGTGGGAGAAATTTTGCGAGTACCGATTTTTCCTGAAGCGGAAGTCGCTTTAGAAAAAAAGCTTATTCGTCAAAGTATTCGGTCTCAACAAGAACAACCGTTGAATATAGCTTTTAATCAGTTACGAGCAGCTATGTATGAAGAGCATCCCTATGGAACTTCTATTTTAGGCAAAGAGGAAACTGTTAAAAATTTGACTCGGGAAGATTTACAATCCTATCATCAGAATTACTTTCGTCCAGATAATTTAATTATTAGTTTATCAGGGGTTTTAAATATTGATCAGGCTGTTTCTTGGGTAGAAAAAACCTTTGGTGATTGGCCAATTCCTGATGATTATTTAATCATACCTACCTTACCTAATCTCGAAGTTTGTCCTTGTGAGAAATTCACTTTCCAGGAGACTCAACAATCCATCGTTATGTTAGGGTATTTAACTGCAGGAGTCCACAGTCCTGATTATCCTGTTTTAAAATTATTAAGTACCTATTTAGGCAGTGGGTTGTCGAGCCGTTTGTCTATAGAATTGCGCGAGAAACAAGGATTAGCTTATGAGGTTTCGGCAATTTATCCTACTCATTTAAACCCATCTCAATTTGTCGTTTACATGGGAACTGCTGCTCATAACACTTCTATTGCTATTGAACAATTGCGACAAGAAACTGAACGTTTATCATGTCAGGAATTAACCCCTAAGGAATTACAGTCGACAAAAAATAAGCTACTAGGACAATACGCATTAAGCAAGCAAACTAATTCAGAAATAGCTAACTTATATGGCCGGTATGAAACTTTAGGATTAGGAATTGAATTTGATTGGAAATTTAAAAATCAAATCAATCAAGTAACTTCGAAAATGATACAAACAGTTTCTAACAAATATTTATTATCTTCTTATATTTCTGTTGTAGGACCTAATACTGTAGTAAGCAATAATTAATTGTGAATCTAACTATTCATAGTTGAACCGAAGAATTTTAAAAGAATACTTTTAGTGCTAAAAATTAATCTATAAAATATGTATGGATATTTCGATAACTTACCCTACTCTATTTTAGATAGATAACTTGAACTGTTCTATCATAAAAGCCATTCACTATAATTCTGATATCAGAATTATAGTGAATGGCTTTTATGAACGTAATTTAGTTAATAGATTCTAATGTTAGTATTGATCTCTGAATATCTTTGAAGAAATTATCTTTGTCTTTCAAGATTTGAAAAAGACCAAATCATACTCCTAGGCTCAATATTAAGAGTCTTCACAAGAAAAGGTGAGGTATGTGGGAGGATAGAGGAGGACATTGAATGTCTGATTTTTTGATTCACTCGATTATGCAATCCTATACCTTAATTGCTCCAGCCAAAATCAATTTGTATCTAGAAATCATTCGTGATCGCCCAGATGGTTATCATGAATTGCTAATGATCCTTCAAAGTATTGATTTAGCTGATCGTTTAGAAATTTGTTCCCATGGAACTCAAGACTTTCGTTTAACTTGTTCAAACCCTCAAGTTCCTACCAATGAGACCAATTTAGCTTATCGTGCGGCACAATTGATGAAACTTGAATTTGGTGAAGCTTTCGCTAACTATGGGGGAGTAGATATAACGATAGATAAGCGTATCCCTGTAGCTGCCGGATTAGCTGGAGGCTCAACTAATGCAGCAGCAGTATTAGTCGGGTTAAATTTAATCTGGGAATTGGGGTTAACTATCCCTGAATTGCAACGATTGGGAGAAAAATTGGGATCGGATGTTCCTTTTTGTATTGCTGGAGGGACTGTGGTCGCTACTGGAAGAGGAGAAAAATTGGTTCCAATAGGCGATCTTAATAGCTTATGGGTGATTTTAGGAAAATACAAAAGCTTAGCGGTTTCTACTGCTTGGGCCTATCAAACCTATCGGCAGCAATTTAGCCATGAATATATCAGTGATCACGCTGTAGTTACCTCTCGAATATCTAAAGTTCATTCAGATCCTTTGATTCAGGCTATTAGTCACAAAGATAACCATAAAATTGGTCAATTGTTACATAATGATTTAGAAAAAGTAGTATTACCTGAATATTCTCAGGTTATGAAGTTAAGGGCAATTTTAGAACAAATAGGGGGACTGGGAACAATGATGTCGGGATCAGGCCCGACAGTATTTACTTTGTGTCAATCTCAACAAGAAGCTGAAAATATTAAAAATAAAGCTAGACAAGCTATTTTTGATCCTGACTTAGAATTATTGATAACAAAGTTATCGAGTACGGGAATTCAAGTTGTTTAAGTTAAGCTAACAAGCCCTACAGAAGTAGACTTAATAATTAGCCTATATGAACATTTTAATTCTTGTTTGAAGTAGGTTAAATAACCACTAACAGATAAAATTATTTTGTATCTCTATATTTAAGCAATTAAAGTTGAATCTAAGTTACTTTAGTTGATATTTTTTGAGGTAAATTCTTTTACTAAAACTTTGTTTTACTGTCTTGGCTAAATCATATTTATCTTCAAATAAAGGCTTGCGGCAATTTTGCAAGTCTTTATTTAATGCTATTTTCCTTTATTTTAGGTTCTAAAATCTAAGTTAGTAGATAAAATGAATATAAACATTCTTTCCAATTGTTTCAGTTTTGCTTTAACTTAACCACTTGTATAGACTGAATCACTATCAACAATAGTTACCATATTTATGGTTTCTAAATTAGCATGATGTTTAGCTCTTATCCACCCATTTTTTAAAAAACACGATTTTCTTGTCTAATTGATTATTAGGACAGTAAAGATCTGAATTTATATTCAACTTTAATATTTATATTATTTTTATTTTGCTTAAACTAAATACTATCTAAAATAGCAGCAATTTTACCAATTACTAATCGTTTCAATACCGGAGTATTTTATCTGTAATTTTTGATTAAAATATTTAAATATAGTTTTTATTTGTTGTCAGTATACTCATTTTATTTTAGTTATATTATTAATGTCACTATTCAATATGTATTCTAGAATTATCAGCTTAAATACTGAAATTTATATGCTTTCTTCTTAAGAAGAAATAACTCTATTGTAATTTTTCTGCACATTAATTAGATTTAATTTATAAACAATTAATTACCATTAATATGTTAATTTTACCTGTTCAGAGTAACTATAAAATAGTTACTCTGACTATCTTAATGACGTTTGCTGATAGTTGAACTTTAATAAATATTAAAACACAAATAATTTTTATTTTTATAAGTAAAATGATCCCTTCATAATTAGACTATCTTCATTTTGTATTTATTTTTAGTCATTTATTTAAAAAACTAAATTTTTTGTTTTTTAAATAAAATAGATTTGACTGTAGTTTCCTTGTATATTAATAATTTATGTGTGATTTTTTATTGGGGTTATTTAAAAAAAAACAATATAAAGTGCTATCAATAACTTTTAAAAACGATAAATTCTAATTTTTGTATATATTTAGTTGTAATTTGATTGTTTTTAGCGTAAACCGTAAACTATTAAGCATAAAGTGCCAGCATAACTGATGGCTCCAACTCGATCATTTAATTACCTCTTGTTCAAATCATAAAACTGTCCTAAGATCCTTGTTTAGTGTTACAGCAATCATTACTCTTTCAACTACTTTCCTGCTCTACACTTACTATTTGTTATAGATACACTCTTCCTTGGCATTGTTTCGATTGTTGAAACGCCGAGAAAAAGATTTTCAAGACAGTCAAGGGATCAACTAAAAGAGATAGCTAAAATAACAGAAATGGTAGTAACACAGCACGATTACGATAATAGGAAGGATAAATTGCAAACAGCAACTCAAAATGAATTGGTAATAATCCTGAATTGAAAGTGATCAGCAGTTTTTAACTCAAAAAATCATATCTTAATGTCCGACAAGTTCCCAAAACCATCAATCCCCCAAAAGAAAATTTTTGAGTTAAAAATAATAAGGCTAAATCTCCCCAAAGTTGTATCCCGGATGACACATCTTTGATATCAAGCGATTATCCTCATTCAGTCCAGGTTTCTTTAATGCCTTCATATATTTATACCCGAATTAGGTTAGCCCCATAGAGAAAACCTACCCTAAAACCCTATTGAGCCGCCTGACGTGCCAAAGTGATATCCTCAAAAAAGGAACTAGCTGTCCCAGAATATTCTTCCAATTGTTCCAAGGTCAACTGCCGAGAAAAAACACTGACCGTTGTCCATCACTAGTTCTGGGGATTGTTCTTCAACCCCGGCTGAATCAAACCGATACAACAGGGTCATCAATGAGGGTGGTTTTGACAATCATTCTCCGACATCTTTAAGGATAAATTGAGGAGACAAGGAAACTATATTGTATCCTTCCTCCTCCGCAACGATCAAACTAACTATTAACCCTTGTTAGGGTTGAATATCAGCATTAATGCTTAATACCTATTGACTTTTAAGAGAACTATTCAAAAATTTTGTATGCAATGCTCAAGGGCGGCCAACCTATTGGGAATGCAAGAGCTCATTCGTTATCAAGCGAAACTGAAGATCTGATTGAGCCGTCTGTTTAACTCTATCTTGAGTGCCATCTTGAAAATGACTATCGATTACCAAAATTTCCCGTACTTCGTAACTTTGCTGACTTAATCCTTGCAAACATGAATTAATGCTATGGACTTCTTTGAGAGTAGAAAAAACTACGCTAACAGTCCCTAACTGTTCAGGATTGGAACATTTAGGTTTGAAAAGAGGAGGACAAATCACTCTTTATCATTAGAAGAGATAGGAGAATGAATATTGCCTCTAAAAAACTAAAATTACTAAAAAAATTGGCCTTAAAACAGGATGATTCAACAAATGAGCAACAAATAAACCGGCAAAATGTCTATGTTTTTTGATATCCCTCCCTCACCCCGATCTCTAGCGAAAGAAGATGACAACCATGGAAAAATGGTTAAGATATGGAAAAATAGTTAAGATAGAGCCAGTAAGCGACATACTCCCCACCGCGATCCATGAATTCTCCTTTAAATGATGCCCCTAACCC
This sequence comes from cyanobacterium endosymbiont of Epithemia clementina EcSB, assembly GCF_029919255.1. GTDB lineage: Bacteria > Cyanobacteriota > Cyanobacteriia > Cyanobacteriales > Microcystaceae > Rippkaea. The sequence goes on from NZ_CP123991.1 coordinate 1,053,640, forward strand.
CATAATTCGTTCTGTACAGTATCGAGATTTAGATCCTATAGAACATTTGATTGTTCAGATAGCCCAAGAACAGCCGGAGTCAAACATTGCTGCGTCTATTCAACAATTACAACAAGCAAGGCGTTGGTTTGGACTTCTCAAATTCTTGAGTTGGTTTCCTAACTTGTTCCAACACCATTTTTGTGTTTATATTGCCGAACCGAAGATACTATTAAATCAAGGAACAGAACGGTTACAAGGGTTTATTCAAATTAGTCCCTTTAATAGGGGTCGCAGTACCTGGTGTGTAGAGCGAGTGGTGATTAACAACCAAGATTCTCAACCCCAGTTGATGACTGATCCTAAAGGAGTGGGCTCTCAACTGTTGCGCCACTGTTTTGAAACCATTTGGGAAGCTCGGACTTGGGTTTTAGAGGTCAATATCAACCAAAAAAGTACCCTTGCTCTCTATCGTCAGAATGGCTTTCAACCTTTGGCCCAATTAACATATTGGTCTTTAACACCGAAATTACTGCAAGAACTTGCCCTAGGAGACTCTGATTTTCCTAACCTGTTACCTGTGAGCAATGCCGATGCTCATCTACTTTATCAGCTTGATTGCGTTTCGATGCCACCTCTGTTGCGTCAAGTTTTTGATCGCCACCTCCCTGATTTTAAGACCCCCTTTTTAGCGGGGTTAGTCTCTAAGTTTCAACAATGGTGCCACCACACTGATGTTGCACAAGGATATGTGTTTGAACCTCAGCGTAAGGCAGCTGTTGGCTATTTTAAACTAATTTTATGTGACAATGGGTCTAGCCCTCATCAAGCTCAGTTAACGGTACATCCAGCTTACACTTGGCTCTACCCCAAGTTGTTCACAAAAATGGCACAGATTGTGCAGAATTTCCCATCCCAAAGCTTAGAGTTGGTCTCGACAGATTATCAGCATGAACGCGAAGAGTATCTCGAGAAATTAGGAGCGCAACGCAATCAACACACTCTGTTGATGTCCCGTTCGGTATGGCATAAACTAAAAGAGGCAAAGCCTGAAGGATTACATTTATCAGAGATGTTACAAGGATTACAGGCAGTTCCTCGGACTCCTATTCCTAGTCGAATGTCTTGGTTTAAAATATCTTTTAATCTCTCAGAGAAACCCTCTAATTCACGCAATAGAAAACAATCTAGACATAAGCCACAAATCTTAGGAGAATCTTCTGAGTTTAATGATGAGCCATAGAAGCAGTAGGATGAGGGAGCTCACGGCAATAAGTAGACGAGCTGATGAGGAGATATTTTAACTTCTACCTTCTGACTCGCCTAATATAATTAGATTTTAATGATGAAACGAATTTCGGCCTTAGGCTTAGATGTTGGTAAAAAGCGAATTGGGATAGCTGGATGTGATGGAACTGGGTTAATTGCAACGGGGTTAACAACAATTTACCGTACCTCGTTTTGGGAGGATATTCAACAGCTTCAACAATTGATTCACCAACGGGAAGCACAAGTATTAGTTGTAGGACTTCCTTACAACATGGATGGAAGCTTGGGATTTCAAGCTAAACAAGTCCAAAGATTTACGTTGCGTATTTCTCAAACTTTACAATTACCAGTAGAGTATGTCGATGAACGATTGACCTCCATTGAAGCTACCGCACAACTCAAGGCGCAAAAACGGTTTTCTACTTGGGATAAAGGGGCAATTGATCGTCAAGCTGCTTGCATTATTTTGCAACAGTGGTTGGATTATAGGTGTTCAAGAGTAAGAAACAATTAGAGTTTGATTTGAGTAACACTCAATTGTGTCTGAATTTTAATTAGATAGACTGTATGTGATAGATCATAATTCAATCTTAAATATTTTTTTTGATAAAAATCAATATTTTTAATAATTGTCTAGTGACAGGATAAACCACAGAAATATAAACTACATTAACAAACTATTTCTTAGAAATTTATTAGTTTTTCCAACAAAAAACAAAAAACTTTTAAATTATCTGAGCGTGTTTATCTATAAAAGGTTTGTATTTCTTTTCACAGTAAATATTTTGAATAGATAGTTATTTATAATCTTATGGAAGATTTGCGTAAACTGATTCAGTCGCAATCAAATCTTGAGTTCTTGTGACCTTTAAAGTTAAGTGTCTTATCGAAAGAAGATAACTCTACCCTATATACTTCACAAGCCTCTTAACATATTGTTATAATTAATATATTCATATAAATTGTTTATTTTTAGATAAAAAATTCTACACTTATACTAAACTTTTTATATTAAATAATTAATTAATATTAACGTTCTAAAAGCCTTATTTGGAAATTATTTGAGTTCTTAAGTAGGTGATCTTCTCTAAGTAGAAAATCTAAAAGTAGTTAAAAAAAGCAATCGTTAGATGGACAAAGTTAACTTAGGACAAAAAAATACCCTCGCAAACTAGAATAAGAATATTAATATTCCGTTTGAATCCGAAAGAGCGGAATTTTTTAAAAATTGCACATTGGGTGAAATTATAAGAAAATGCAATATCTAGATGGATTATTCAAGGAAGAGAAAGATTTATAAGTTACGTATCGAAATATAAATTTGAATGGAGTCTATCTAAATAGATAAAGTAATCGCTATAAATAAAGAGTAAAAAACTGACAAATAATAAACATAGAAGAAATTATCAAAATAAATAATAGCTGTCATAATTCTTACGAACAAACCAATGGTTAAATGTCATTTGTACTTATATATTTGTATATATTACTGAATCTTACTACTTGGGTTATAGTCGTTTATCCAAAATTTCGGACTATTTATCTCATAACCAGAAATTAGGTTTTACGATAGAAATAACTAAGAATCTATAAGTCTTAATCAAAACAGAAAAGTACTAACTAGTTTAAAGCATATAAAGATAAAAAAACAGGAAAATTATTCATTATAAAAAATTTTATAATGTCCATAAATTAGACAATACTAACAATATTTTTGTTAGTATTGTCTAATTTTATATTTTATTTTGCCAAGACAATTAAAACTTAAACAAAGTTAGTAAAACTCCAGTTATTAAACTTTAAAAAAAGTATTAGGCTATTGAATATTATCAGCAAATCCTAAAGTAATTAGGTAAAATAAATAATTTTATAGTCAAAGAATTTGAGGAGATCTTTACTAACCCTTTTGGTACTTTGTGAATTCCAATCAGGTAGAACCTTAATGACAACTACAGAGTTGATTAATAGTTGGTATTACATCCCACATAGAATCATCTCTTAGAATTTATAATTTATCACAATTCTACTTTAGAGCATTTAAACTAAAATCTAGTCTACTTATTTCTTAAAATATTTGTTCATTGCCGAACAATTCCGAGTTAGTCCAATATATAGCGATTACCTTGTCTAGAGTAGACAACATAATATCTAACGTAATTTGTCAATAAATAAATCCCACTATGTATAAATACACTAACATAGTACACGTAATTTATCTGCATCAAAGCTTCTAAAAGACTTTGCCGTGTTGTTTAAGTTGGCAAAAGTTCTTTACCAAATATCATTGAGTACTTGATCTCAAAACTTTTCAACGATGACTGATGTTATGGTGGTCAATGACACAATCATATTTAAGCCATCTATAATAATAGTCAACATTTTTTTACTTATTATCGACCTCGCTATTGTTATAGATGTTATAAACGATAATTTTACTTGATTAAATATTAGAGCGACTTCAGAGTTCACAATTATATTTATAAACTAATCTCATCAATCATTTTAGGAACTCCAGCAGTTAAAACTTCGTGACCTGTTTTCGTAACTAATACATCATCCTCGATTCTAATGCCAATACCGCGCCATCGTTCAGGAATTTCTGGTTGTCCTTCGGTAGGTTGAATGTTAGGACTAATATAGATTCCAGGTTCAACTGTCAACAAATGACCCGATTCTAACAGTTGCCAAGTTCCTTCCCCTTGTTTATAAACCCCGACATCATGAACATCTAACCCTAACCAATGGCCAGTTTTATGCATATAAAAATGCTGATATTTTTCTTCTTTGATAATTTCTTCTAAATCCCCTGTTAATAATCCCAAATCAATCAATCCTTGGACTAAAATACAGACCGCCATGTCATGAAACTCATTATAAGGTTTCCCTGGTCTAACCAATTCTATAGCCTTCAATTGTGCTTCTAAAACCAACTCATAAATGGCTCTTTGTTCCCCTGTAAACTTGCCGCTAACGGGAAAGGTTCTGGTAATGTCTCCATTGTAATAGCCATAAGAACAACCCGCATCAATCAAGAGCAACTCATTTTCTTGAATCTGACGACAATTTTCAATATAATGAAGGACGCAAGTATTAGCTCCTGATGCTACGATAGAAGGATAGGCTGGTCCAGCGCCTCCATGCAGGCGGAAAGTATGTTCTATTTCTGCCTGAACTTCGTACTCATAATGCCCTACCTGAACAAATTCTCTAGCTCGGTTGTGAGCGATAACTGAAATGTCCATCGCTGTGCGTAACATCTCTAACTCAGTAAGACTTTTTACCTGACGCATGGAGTGAAGAAGGGGATTGGGATCTTCAATAGCAATGGGCCCAGTTCCCCGCTTTGAATAGGCTGCCATTAACCGTTGCCAATGGGACAAAATCACCTCATTAAAATTCTTGTCCCGTCCGAAATGATAATAGATACGGTCAGCTTTTTCAATGTATTGAGGTAGCTTTCTATGTAATTCATTAATGGGATATGCCTCATCTGCACCATAGAACTCTTTAGCTTTTTCTACACCACAACGATAACCTGTCCAAGTTTCTTTGTCAGGATCTTTCGGTTGAACAAAAAGCACAAAATGGTGTTCTTCGTGGTGGGGAGCTAATACTGCTACGGCTTCAGGTTCATTAAATCCTGTAAGGTAAAAAAAATCGCTATCTTGACGAAAAACGTATTCTACATCATTGTGCATAACTGCAGTTGGCGCACTGCAAAAAATCGCAGTTCCCGTACCAATTTTTTGCATCAAGCGTTCTCGACGCTGACCATACTCTGTTAGTTTAATTCCCATAATCGATCTAAATAATCTCTAATTGATCTTAATCTAAAGTTAACTCACAAAATTACTTAATAGTCACCTAAATTTGTTCTATGAAATCGGTCAGTCCATGATCTCTATCAATGAGCCTTAATTTTGCCCAAGGATGTTGCTCATTTTAATCTTAACTGTGGGCAATTGGGACAATTTAATCATGTTTGCCATGTAAAATTAGGACATGGAAACTGTTGATCTAAAATATTAACTGGTATAGGTGACAAATTGATAGCCGAGAGAAAGCGATCACTGTCCCCCGTAGGATAAATTGATGACTATTCCGTCTCATGCCATTGTTTGACCTCCATTACCCCTATATATTCCTAACGTACGGTTAAGAAACTAAAACTTAAGGGCAAGTGACATTAACTTTTGTCCTTGAGAATATTTTTCCCTTAACCATGCTGTAATTAACCCTCCCAAAATTGGAACAATGAAGGTAATAGAGGTTTGAATGTGGATAAGTTAGACGGCAATTTGTTGCGACTTTTCTATTAGGGTTAAACCGGGAGAATCCCGTTGATTGAGAGCAGGAATAGTTAAAGAGATTTGACGTTTTTTAAAGTGATTGCTTAAATATTAAACTTTAATAAAATTGGAATTTAACGTGAATCCATGTCAACAGATATATTCCAATTAATTGGTTCCCCTGATAGCTTGGTACAAACCGTGTTTCAGTCACAAGATATAGTGTTTAGTGGACTATAGTTTGGATGAAGACTTATTCTTTTTTCCCAATAACAAAGATTCTACCTAATCGAGCTAACAAGACATAATACTTTTTTGCCGTCATTGAGTCATTGAGTATAGGAGGACGATATATATTCAAAGAATACTTACTTGTTGACTTGGACAATAGAATAAGTTGAGACTAAGAGCTTAATAATGTTTAATTATCTCAGTGAGAAGTGGTTACTGACTTGAAACAATTCCATTTTAGTTTAATGGCAATTATTACCTAATATTTTAACCCTTTTTTTAGCTTTCTTTTTCTTTTTCTGGAGATTTACTCGGTGACAAATTATACAAAGTATCAAGCTGTTGTCTTACATCTTCAACCGTCACCAAACGTATCACTCACAATGGTTAATTGATGGGATTTCCTATCTCATCTAGTAACTCAGGATGAACAGTTTTTTGAGTATTTTTCCAATTTGTTTGTCGATTTATTGAAGTATTTCTCTTCAGAAAATGACGATGTTGGGAATCAATACTAGACGTAATTAAACTTTGAATTAAATTACTGACAACAAGAAACGCAATCATGGTAAACGCTAAAATGCAAAGTAGATGTAACATTAAAATTCTCCAAAAAGCAGTAGTCACGTAGGTTTTATATAATGATCGAGATCATCAAAATTAATTAAGGTTTATTTGACTAGCTTACCAAGAATCGTGAGTGATAATTATCACTTAGTAGATTTCTGGATCTTGGAATAACATCAAGGGGAACTTAAGTCTTATTCGCTTTGTGTAATCGCCATCGCATGGAGACTTGCCAACATTCCGCCACTAATTTGTGCCAAAGGACTAAGATAGCCGTATCAATTCCTACTTTTCGATCAGTCGCTTTAAATAAGATTTGAGCCGTAATTACTTCTTGCTTGCTCTTATTAACTCTGGCGAGCAGATTGTCTTGTTCTTCAGGGGAAAGTAAAGTAATTCTTTCGGATTCTAATAAAGTTTGTGCACGGAAAAACCAGTATTGAAAGTCTTCCAATAAAAGCTCAAGGATTGTTGTTAGTAACTCTGATTCGTTAGGTGGAGAGTTTAGCATTTTTTTTACATTTTATTTATATGTAATCTATCTTAGCGTTTTTTATAATTATTAACATTCAGATACAAACAATTAATAAGTTTTTTCAAGAGCTCAAAACTCGGAGAAGTTGATCACGAGTAACGCACCGATACAAAAAAATGAAAATTAACATGCAAATAATCTATAACAGTATTTTTATACTTTGTTTGTTCTCTGCTCAGAGCAAGATGAGGGAAAATTCAGGATTTAGCGAAATGATACAATAACCAGTATCCCATTCCTAAGCCAAGAAAATTAGGCAACCATGCAGCCATCAAGGGAGAAATAATACCCATTAAGCCTAAACTACCAATAATAAATCCCAACACATAATAAGTAAAAATAATTACCACACTGAAGCCAAAGCTGGTAGCTCTCCCCATCTGCTGAGGCCTTACCCCTAAAACCGAGCCCACTAAACCAAAAACAATACAAATAAAAGGAAAAGCAAGTTTTTGTTGGATTCGCACTTGAAAAGTTCGCAAGTTTTTTTCATCCCCAATCATCCTCAATAGTTTCATGTATTGTTGAGCTTGAATGACATTCATTTCATAGGGGTCTCGACCTTGAAGAGCGAATTCAAACGGAGCTTTAGTTAAAGCTAACTGACAATGTTTAAAAGAAGACATATCTCTGTAGGAAGCATCAGGAGCTAGTTTATAAATTGTTCCATTAAAAAAATCCCAAGTATTTTCTCTAGAATTCCAAGTAGCTGAATCAGACACAACTATTTTGTTGAGGTTAGTTCCTATCCATTCTAAAATAGTCAGGGTTTTCATGTGCTGTCCGTCAAATTTCTCAGCATAAAATAAATATTTTAATCGTTTAACTGTTTCTCCATTTGGTAAATCTACTTTTTCATAGTCAGGATAAAAAATATCTTTATTTTGCCAAAAAGGATGTTCTTCTTTTAGATATTTAACTAAGATAGATGTAGCTTGGTAATTAGCACCAGGGACAACTAATTCACTAAACACAAAAGTAATCCCTGTGACCAATAAACTAAAAACCAAAGCAGGGGCAATCATACGATATAGACTCACTCCACAAGCGCGTAATGCGATTAATTCACTATCGTTACTGAGACGGCCATAGGTTAGTAACGTAGTTAACATAACTGAGATTGGTAGAGCATAGGCAGTGAATTCAGGTACTTTTAGAAGTAAAATCTCCAAGGCTTGTATTAGGGGAAGATCTGACTCCACCACTTTATTTGCTAAATCTGATAAACAACCAATCGCTACCCCCAACGACGAAACCAGTCCCACGCTAAAGATGAACGGGGGTATCAGTTCGCCTCCAATGTAGCGATCCATCAAGGATAGAGAGAACCGGCATTGTTGCGATCTCCATAAGTCGGACAGAGATTGAAGAAATTTCGTCAACATCAGAGATTTAGTAGAAGCACCCTTCATTAAACATCGACGGACAATTGATTGGTTAGTTGCTGTAGTAGCCCAATAGAGGTAAGTTTTCCATCACTGTTAATCTTCCCGGTGATTAGTTTGAGCATGCGTTACAATCCTTAAAGTAAAGCGACCCTCACTAAATTTTAGTAGGATGACCATGAAAACGGCTTTGATTACTGGTGCATCTTCTGGCATTGGGACAGCCTTTGCTCAAGAGTTAGCGATGCGCCAGATAAATTTGATTTTAGTTGCCCGTTCCCAAAATAAACTATACCAACTTGCCGAAAAGTTACAACATCAGGCTCCTATAAAAGTAGAGGTAATTGTCCAAGATTTAGCTGAGCAACAAGCTGCTAAGAAGGTCTATGATGTTACAGCTGAGAAAGGGTTAAGCGTTGATTTTTTGGTTAATAATGCAGGATTTGGAGATTATGGAGCGTTTGCCCAACGGGAATTACCCCGCCAAGCGGAAATGATTCAACTCAACATAGTTGCTTTGGTGGAGTTGACCCATTTATTTTTGTCGGGGATGCAACAACGAGGAACGGGAAATATTATTAACGTTGCGTCTATTGCCGGATTTCAGCCCTTGCCTTATTTATCGGTCTATGCGGCAACAAAAGCCTTTGTTCTCAGTTTTTCTGAAGCGTTGTGGGCAGAAAACCAAGGAACAGATATTAATATTCTCGCGTTATGTCCTGGTCCGACAGATTCTAATTTTTTTAAAGTGGCGGATTTTCCAGACAGTTTTACTAATAAAAATAACAGTGGTTTTACCTCGGCTAAAGAAGTTGTAAAAAATGCCCTTAAAGCTCTTGAAAATAGAAAATCCAATACTGTCCCTGGTGGCTTAAGCAATCAATTTATTGTGAATTCTAGTCGTTTTCTTCCCAGGGAATTGTTAGTTAATGTCATAGAAAAGCAATTTCGAAGTTAGACAATAATTTTAATTGAGTAAGGCTGTATATTCTAAAACTAGCTGTGGGTTAATTAAAGGGTAAGGTTTAATTTCTAGAGAATAGCAAAAAGCTAAATAAGAAAGTAGATATTTCTCTTCTGTAATCCCTAATTTTTTCGAAAAAATTAGGGATTACAGAAGAGAAATATTGCAGAAATTAGCCTAGACTTAACGTATTTTTCAACTCAGCAAGTCTAGGTTACTGTTGGTCGTTAAGTTTAAAGAAATTATAATCTAAACTTCCTAATAGTTAAGTATGATAGTAAGTCCGGAAAAGATTAAAACTTGCAACAAGGAGACAACCCCATGGCTCGGATGTATTATGATACAGACACCAACCTAAATCTTTTAGCTGGTAAAACCGTTGCGATCATCGGTTATGGTTCCCAGGGTCATGCTCACACCCTCAACCTCAAAGACAGTGGCATAGACGTTATTGTGGGGTTGTATCCAGGGAGTAGATCCGCTCAAAAAGCCCAAGATCAAGGATTAAAAGTTCTAAGTGTTGCCGAAGCAGCTAAAGCAGCAGATTGGATTATGATCCTGTTGCCTGATGAAGTTCAGAAAACCGTTTATATTAATGAAATAGAACCTAATTTAACCGAAGGAAAAGTGTTATCTTTTGCCCATGGATTTAATATTCACTTTGGTCAAGTGGTTCCCCCTCCTAATGTGGATGTGGTGATGGTTGCTCCCAAAGGGCCAGGTCACTTGGTTCGACGTACCTATGAACAAGGGGAAGGGGTTCCCTGTTTATTTGCTGTGTATCAAGATGCTACTGGACAAGCCCGTGATCACGCGATGGCTTATGCTAAAGGGATTGGGGGAACCCGTGCGGGAATTCTTGAAACTACCTTCCGAGAAGAAACTGAAACAGATCTTTTTGGAGAACAGGTTGTTCTTTGTGGCGGTTTAAGTGCTTTGATTAAGGGCGGTTTTGAAACTTTGGTAGCTGCAGGATATCAACCAGAATTAGCCTATTTTGAATGTCTCCACGAAGTCAAATTAATTGTCGACCTTATTGTAGAAGGGGGATTAGCTAATATGCGCAATAGTATTTCCAATACCGCCGAATATGGAGATTTAACCCGTGGCCCCCGTGTTGTTACTGATCAAACCCGTGCTGAGATGAAGAAAATTCTCAGTGAAATTCAGTCAGGACAGTTTGCACGAGAATTTGTACTAGAAAATCAATCAGGTAAACCAGGTTTTACTGCGATGCGTCGTCAAGAAGCCGAACATTCAATTGAGGAAGTAGGAAAAAATTTAAGGGCCATGTTTAGTTGGTTAAAAGACAAATAAATTCCTAATGAAATGAAAGGCTACTAGTTTCCCGTAGCCTTTTCTCCTGCTGCGTCTACTTATTTCAGTCAAGCTGTCATTGGGATTTCTCATTTTAGGGTAAGGGGTAAATCCCAATAGCATTTGATTAATTTGGATTTAAGTATTTTTGCCTACAGTAAGTAAGTCTAAAACAAAAAAGTAGTTAAAAAAGACTAATCTCTAGATCTAAGTTTGCCTAAAAGTTCAGCTAACAGAATTAGAAAAGTAAGAACTATCAAACTTTGCCTGTTATCCGAAGATTTTCTCCATATTCAAACAATATCAGATGAACTTTAATTGCTTAAATATAGAAATAAAAAATATTTTTTCGATGTTTATTTATAGAAAGTTACTTACTCAACCAGCCTTTTAGAAAACGCATTTGTCGTCTCCATCCTAGTAACTGGATATATTTACGGTTTTAGTTATGCTAGTTTTAGAGCTTGACAAACACAAAATGGTGAGTTCAGATAGAATTATAACCGATAATTATGCGACCACATTGGTAAATAAAATTGTTTTTTGTTAGGCGAGTTCATAAATAATATGATGTCTCTCCGATTTAACTTATGGGGTAAACTTTAAAACTGCTTTGTGTGTCACAGCTAAAAATTCTGTGCCTCAATCTTTATAAAAAACACGTGTAATTTGAACTTAGAATTATAATAAATTTCGAGATTCACTTAATATCTTTTTAGACAAAGAAAGTATTAATTACTTTTTTTGTCTAAAAATCTACAACTATACCAAATTGATTTTTATTTTAAAAAATTTACTTATTAAGAGCTATTATATAGATGATATATAATGTCATAGTAGTTTTTTTATTTAAATTAAAAAGTATGCTATGCTCATTTTTTTACCTTAATCAATTTAATTTTAAATTAAGAAGAACTAACAATTGCCCACTATCAGATTGTAAATGGAATAGTAATAGTTTTTTTCAAAAAAATGAACTCAACAGTAACTTGCATTTATCGTAAAAACCAGCAGCAACAGCAGGAAACTTTATTTAAATAATGAATTAACAATTAAAGATTTATCGTGGAAAGAGAAAACAGTCTATCTTAAAATTTATAGCATTACTTTATTCTTTATCTGCTACTTCTCGGAGAAGAGTACAATTTTTTACTTCTCGAATCATTTATCTATAAATTTCTTTATTAATTAGATTTTCTGATAATTACGTCTAGTCTGTCATTCCTTCAACTTTTCATCCTTTTAAATTTAAAGATAATGTCTTTACTCTTTTTATAGCGGTAATTTTCAGGTTGTTAGTTAACTTTGATAGTTCCTACTTTTCTAATTAGATTAGCTCAATCTTTAGGCAGGCTGCTATCTGGTAAACACTCTTTTTAATTACTTTTCTATTCTAGATTTATTTAAGCTCACCTACTTACACTTAACAAAATACTTCTATATCCCTAACAAAAGTTATATGGGCTGACAGTGGTACTTTCCGTAGCTGTTGTGTAGTCAATTCCGGCATAATTTAGAAGAACTATAATCATGATTAACGATATCAATAAAACAATCAGCCCTCTATCTCGTTATCAAAAAAACTAACTTCCCTCATCCATAAAAAACATTGACCATCATAAAGAAGTTTAATCCTCCAAGCTATTTAAGAAAATACTAAATAATTAGCTGAAATTAAAGAATTTTTGAAGCTAAAAATAGATATCGATAATTCATTGACGAAAATTACGACATACATAGTTTTTATCGAACAAACTAAAGCACAAAGCTGGTGACAGGATTTGAACCTGCGACCAGCTGATTACAAATCAGCTGCTCTACCACTGAGCTACACCAGCGCTAACAATGAGCAGGTCGACACTCCATCGGTTAAAGCCGAGCTGGTTCTCTGGCTAAATCTTGCCTCTGCTGGCATTGCCTGCTTTGGACTTACAGTCCCCTGTCTAGTCTTAATCTATGCCTTTTACAGCAAATCTTTGACGGACTAACTCCAGAGCGTGAACCCGTGGATGCCCTACTCTATTTAATTTCTAATTTGCTCTTACCTATTTGGTCTTATGTTTTTTACTTTTTTTACCAGCAATGGTTAGAGATTTAAAAATTCTAGAATAGGACGTTTAACCGATTTTATTATCGCCTTTAATGCCATTGACCTGTGAATAGCTTAGCATATTATGCTCTAAAAGGAGAGGTTTTGGAACCAAGATTTTTACATTACAAATTTTGTCTCCGTCAGTAAACCCTTATAGGTTTATTTAAACTGGAGTACTTTGAATTGCCAAATGAGCTAACTATGTATGTTTTTTTTAGGTTACTCTTATTGAAGATATTAGAAATTAAGAGTCACGTATTGATAGATAAACTTAAGTCTAATGCGGATAAAAACATAAATTTATCGTCAAAATAAAGAGCGAAAAAAAGATAACATCCAGGGAATGATAATATCAAGAGATAGCTGTCAGAACCATTGCTAACGAATAAACTGCTATCTAGACCTCTATTCTTAGATTTAATTTCTAAATGCCAATATTCAGGCTGTAATCTTTATATATGAGATGTTTGAGTATCTATCTTATGATTATTAATTTAGGTTTATAATTTAATTTGGCAACGATTTTAACAACAAGCAAATTTTTAGGTACTTAAATAACTACTAAATAAAAATTTTGTTTAAAAATTAAAAACAACTTATTAGGTGATTCAATATTATCAAGTAAATCTCAAGCAATGAAGTGTGATGAATTATTTTGTCGTCACATATTTGTGATTTTTATGAGTTATTTTTTCAGTAAAAAACTGATTTTTACCAAGTTATAGTTAATTATAAATAGGGAGCAAACCATAATTGGATTTTAGAGCATTAACTGTATTTAAGATCATTTATACTGTAGTTTAGCTACATTATTACCTAATAAGGTTAGTTATAATTAAGTAATTATGAGTCAGTAAAAATATACTAATTGCCTCATCTATTTTTAGAAAATATATTTGTATATTTGAAGTGGGTTGTGAGTTTACAATTTATTAGATTTGCACACCCTATTAATCTTAAAATGTTTTTTATAAAAAGTATTGTAAGATCTTAGTTCTGTCCTTACAGCGCATAATTTAACAGCTAAACGTCGAGATTTCTACCTTTTGAATTTAGCCTTTTGATGTTTCTAAATAGTCAATTCTTACTCACGGAGTAACAAGTCTTTGTTTTCAGTTAACTATCGCAATCAATAGCCTTTGGTTTATCCCTAGTTCCTGCCTAAAGTTCTAGATAAAACTGTAATTGAGTAATTCTATAACGTCTAGGACTATTTGATAATGTTCAATTAACCTCCGGTATAGGTTAAAAATACTTTAATAAGGCACTTTGAAGATTTATTTTTAAAAGAACTATTTCTGGGAGGATAGGTAAGTTTACTACAATATTTACTCTGGTTTGTGTCTGAAATAGATTCCTGCTTGATAATGAGGAGTTTCCCATGAAAAAGGGGATAGCTAAGTGTCATAGACACGAATATGAGGCATATAAACCCAGTTAAAAGCCTTTACACTACTATTGATTATAGCGTAAACACTATTATTCGTAGTTGTGATAGCAGTATTAGGCAGCAGCAAGAGCAGGTTGATGAACATCATCCAGTGGATAATCTGGCAATATGAAATTGCCAGGCAAATTCTATCATTTAATTTGATACAATTTACTTGTAATCAATTTCATATTTTTAGAACAATTTGTTAATTTTTTTTATACTAAACTTGAATATAATCTGAGACAGATAAGTATGATTAAACATAAAATATAAACGAACAAATAAAAAGTCGAACTTGAGCAGTGTAATCCTTCAATTCCCTAAAAATTATTAGAGTTTCTAAAAGAGATGTTTTTTAAGATAAAATAGAGAGATAAGCAACTTAAATTGATAATTAATCATTCCTGACTCATGTCTGTCCCCACTCCATCCTTACCCTCAACTAATTTTCCAATAACGGCGGTCATTGGACAAGAAGCTATCAAGTTTGCCTTACTTTTGGCTGCCGTTGATCCAGGGTTGGGAGGAGTTGTGATTGCCGGTCGTCGAGGAACAGCAAAATCTGTTTTAGCCAGGGGAATTCATGCTTTATTACCTCCGATTGAAAGGATAAAAAATAACCCCTTTAACTGCGATCACAATAAACCCAGTGAATGGGACGACAACACTCAAGAACAATATCAAAATCTTGTTTTAGAAAATATTCCGACAGAAATTATACCAGCTCCTTTTATTCAAGTTCCTATTGGGATTACTGAAGATAGACTATTAGGCTCAGTAAATGTAGAAGAGTCTATAGAAAAAGGAGAAGCAGTCTTTCAACCTGGATTATTAGCACAGGCACATCGTGGGGTTTTATATATTGATGAAGTTAACTTACTCGATGATCAAATTTCCAATCAGATATTGACTGTTTTAACCGAAGGACGCAATCAAATTGAACGGGAAGGCATTAGTTTTCAACATTATTGTCGACCCTTATTAATTGCCACTTATAACCCAGAAGAAGGACCCCTGAGACAAAATCTATTAGACCGCATTGCGATCGCCATCTATGCTGATTGTGTCTTAACTTTAGATCAACGAGTCCAAGCAGTAGAACGAGCTATTGGTCATGCCAATTCACCTCAAGCGTTTATAAGCCAGTATAACGATGAAATAAACGATATTAAAACTGAGATTATTCTCGCACGAGAATGGTTAAAAGAGGTTAAAATTACTAACGATCAGATTGCTTACTTGGTTGAGGAAGCTATCCGGGGAGTCACAGAAGGGCATCGCGCTGAACTCTTCGCCGTTCGAGCCGCTAAAGTAGCAGCAGCCCTAGAAGGACGTAATATTGTAACCCCAGGAGACCTAAAACGGGCAGTGGAATTGGTCATAGTGCCTCGTTCTACGATAACACAGCCTCCTCCTGAAGATGAGCAACAACCCCCGCCATCACCTCCTGAACAAACTCAAGATGAGTCTAACCAAGACCAAGAGAAACAAGAAGAAAACCAAGAAGACCCCGAACAAAAACCTCTAAATATTCCTGAAGAGTTCATTTTTGATGTAGAGGGAGTTATCATCGATCCTAATGTTCTTGTTTTTGCCCAAAAAGCCCAAAAACAAGGAAATTCAGGAACTCGTGGCTTCATTTTTTCTGAAGACAGGGGACGTTACATCAAACCCATAATTCTTAAAGGAAAAGTTAAACGTATTGCCGTCGATGCAACCTTAAGGGCTGCGGCCCCCTATCAAAAATCTCGTCGTTTGCGTCATCCTGGTCGTAGTGTCATCTTTGAACAAGGAGATATTCGATCGAAATATATGACGAGAAGAGCAGGGGCATTAATTATCTTTGTGGTAGATGCGTCAGGGTCGATGGCCTTGAACCGGATGCAGTCAGCTAAAGGTGCAGTTATGCGTCTGTTAACAGAAGCCTACAAAAACCGCGACCAAGTGGCGTTAGTTCCTTTTAGAGGAGAACAAGCAGAGGTTTTATTACCTCCTACCCGTTCTATCTCTTTGGCAAAACGACAGTTAGAAACTTTGCCCTGTGGAGGTGGTTCACCTTTGGCACACGGTTTATCTCAAGCAGTTCATGTAGGAATAAATGCTAAGATGTCTGGGGATATTGGACAAGTTGTCATTGTTGCTATTACTGATGGACGGGGTAACATTCCTTTAGCCAAATCTTTAGGAGAATCTTTACCTGAAGGGGAAAAGCCAGATATTCAAAGTGAACTATTAGAAATTGCCAAAAAAACTCGGGCTTTAGGTATGAAATTGTTGATCATCGATACAGAAAAAAAATTCGTTTCTACAGGTTTTGGAAAAGAGTTAGCACAAACTGCAGGGGGAACTTACTATCAATTACCCAGAGCAACAGATCAGGCAATTGCACAAATGGCTAGAGAGGCGATCACAGATTTAAAATAAACATAACCAAGGATAATAGTGTAACATTATTGATTATCCTGATAATAACTCAAATTATTCCAACATTGTTAATCCAAGTCTGAGACATAAGATTTTACCCAACCTGTTATAGGGTAACATTGATATTAATATCTTAGAAATCTTAATTTCTAGTTAATAAACTGTCTTATTTTGAATAACTATAGTTAGTTCTGGTTAAACGTTGATAACCTTATGGCAAGTTCATGGCAAGTATTTAACTACATAAAAATGAGTGTATTGGAATACAAGTTATCTTGATTACTACTTATATATAACTAGAACTAAGATTGAAATTTTGTCAGCTAAAAACTATTTATTAGTCAAAAAACTATAAACTATACTACTACTTTAGTTGACAATAAAAACAAATTAAAAAAATGATATAGAAATTATAAAATTAATAAAAATATTATCTGGGTTAAAACTTTGTTTTTATTGAGTACTTGTCTAGACAAATTTACCTAATAAAAGTTGTCTAGTTTCTCCCAAACAACTTTAAAAATACAAATATTATGTTAACCAGTGTATGTAATAAAAAAAAGTAGAGATTAAAAGATAATTTGACTATGATTTATGTATCATGTATACTACCTTTAGTGATTCTTACAATAGAACACCAATCAAGACTTTTTTTCGATCTTCTTTATTCTAAAAGTTACAATATTAAACTCAATTTTAGTAAACTAATCTTGTAGCTTCGATTAAGAGACTAATCTTAACAATTAGAAATCTATGTTATGTTCAATTAATAAGTGATCATTGAGCTCGTGGGAAATATAGATAAAATTCAAGGTATTAAATATTTAAAAATAAAAATAGAAGTACAATAGAAAAAACTAAATTGTCAAAAAAAGTATGCTTAAAAGATTAGCTTTGCAGCAAGTAATTAAAAACGTTCAATAACTCTAATTAGAAAAAAATAAATATTAATTAATATACTTGAAAAACGTTTAAATCTACAAAGTAGTACTTTGCTGTCGAACAAGACATACAGATCCGTCAAAAAGTAGCTGAAATAAAATGTTAAATTTAATTTAGTTGATCAATTTTTAGGATAATTTTATCAACTATAAAAAGTTCCTAGATACCCCAATCACTGTGGGCTTTTCAATTGGTAGTGCTTTTATGATATATTATTCTTTAGAATCTTACATTAGATTATACAACTAGATTTTATCTGATAGATAATCAGAAAAAGAATATTACAATTAATCCGAAATAAGAAATAAAAATATTTAATACAACTAACAAAAATTATAAGATTATCTTTCTGCAACGAGCAGGTATATTTAATGATGATAATGATCTTAATGACTTAAAAAACAGTATTTGTATTTACAAGGTAAAAAAATTCTAAAACTGATTTTATTAAACTGGTGCTGGTATATATTATCGATACAGTTTTTTAACTCATCTTTATACAAGTAATAATAATATTATCAATCGATTAACAATCGTAAAAACAAAGAAACAGCCATTACTCTTTTTCTCAAAAAGAAAATTTTATGAGAATGGGTAGATTATTTACTTAAAGATTTTTCAGAATAAGATTTATTAAAGATATGAGAACTTTTTAAAATTAAAAAGAGAACCTAACCATCATAAATGTGCAATATGTCTAAATTAATAAGTAATGGCATCGTTTTGATTGTAATTAAACAAATCTAATGTTAGATTAATTTTTAAAAATGTAGTTCTTTTCAAATTTATTTCCAATTCCAAGCAGTAATAACTAAACTTCCCCATCCAATCATAAATGCCATCCCACCAATGGGAGTAATTGCCCCTAACCATTTAATTCCAGTTAAACTAAGAGCATAAAGACTTCCTGAAAAAATGAGCATTCCTAAAATAAATCCATATCCAGCCCATAATAAACTAGAAGGATAATTTTGTTGGCTGGTTAATAATAACACAACCAACAATAAAGCTAGGGAATGATACATTTGATATTTTATTCCTGTTTCAAAAATATCTAAAGCGTGAGCACTTAATCGATTTTTTAAACTATGACGAGCAAATGCGCCTCCAGCCACTCCTAATCCTGCTAAAGTTGATCCAACTATCATAAATACTTTAACCATTTTTTTACTCTAAGCTCGCTTGTAACTACGGTTTAGCATTAAGTGCGAATTTAGCACTTAATTGATTCTTAAGTTACTTTATTCTATTGTTGTTTTTGTAATCTCCGTTCAACAATCAATTGCAGCAATCATCTCCAATCATAGCATTTCTAAAATGGAAAAGTATAGTAAAAGTTTATCTCTTTTTAAGAACCTTGTGCCCAAAGTGAAAACTGGAGGATTAGAAACAATAATACTAATCATCATAATCATCAAAGCTAGAAAAAAGCGAATTAAAGATAGTTTTGTTAAACTTACTCCATATTAAGCACAATAAAAAAAACTTAATCTATAGAAAATGAGAGCAGTCTAATCACTAACAACTAATTTAGTTGAAAAATTCAATAAACTTCTAGCAAAATCTGAATAATTAGTTTTAGGCATAATAAAAAAATAAGATAAACTAGAGGTTTTACCAAACATTGTATGCCAAAATTATTTATTACTCCGACAACTATAACAATCAACATTAATATCAATAATTATTAATAATTTTCCTAACTCATAAAACTAAATCCAAATCCCTATTTTAGTGACTAAACTTCATTCTCCATTGAAAAATACCTAATAGAGTTGAAAATAACGAGAGAAATACGGCAATAAGCGGAATTACAGTTTTCAACCGTATCGTTATAATGCAGCGCTAAATTTAATTAGACTGTTCAGGGATTAAGTTATATGTCCATTGAATCTCTCCACCTTTGAGGGTATCAGATTACAGCATTTTGTAGTAACCCTGAAAAGAAATAAGAAGTTCTTTAATCAGGGGTTGATCATTTTGTTAATCCTCGTGATCTAGAAGCAATTCAAGTTATTGGCAATTCCTTTAATTTTATTATCTCTACGGTAAATGTTGAGACAGATTAACTTAAATATACTTCGTCTGAAAAGATAAAATAGTCGCCAAAAATAAAGAGCAGACCATTGATAGAATAACGTGAGTTAGACGAAAATTTGTGGATGGAAGGGTAAGAAGTAATTTTCTCAATTGTTTAGTGAAACTTATGCCCTGGATAGCAATGTTCCTTTGCTATTGTTTACCGACTGATAAAAGACTCGCAGTAACGTATACAAAAATTTTAGATATTTAGTTAGTTATATGAGTACAAAATTGTATAATATTGTATTAGCGATTTCAACTATTTTTAATAGTAAACGAATGCGGTGAATAATTCGCTTTTAAAACTTCAGGCAAAACAGATGACCGTAAATCATTTCCTGGATTAAGGTAAGATTTAATTAGTAAATTATTGAAATACCGAGAATATATTGTTCAAAAACTCTTTGAAAGACTCTATAAAAAAATACTTTAAGTGATTCCTTGTTATCAACAGAAGATGAAGCACAAGTTAGTTGAACTGATTGATAAAATATTACTTAGTAAATATCTTTTGATTGGAACGGTCAACGACCAACTCAAAAATATCTCTAAGATTGAAAATTTTAGAGATCAAAGTGTTTGAAATGTTTTGTTAACTCTTTGGCTTGACTGACTGTTTATACCTATCTAATTGGAAGATCTTCTCTCGATTTAAAATTGAAAAGTAGGTTGGGCTTGCCTTCTGCACATTGGGGAAGAATGAGCCTTGGTTCATGGAAAGTGATGATCACAGTAACAAAGTTTGTGTAAAGCTTAAATTATTTTTTTACTTCTAGGGCTTTAATTTGTTCAATGGCTGCGTAAGAACCTTGATCGTACCCCTGTTGTTCCCACAATTGAGCAGCTTTTTTAAAATCGGCAATCGCTTTTCGACTATGGTCGAGATCAGATAAGGCTAGTCCACGGTTGAAATAGACTTCACCATAGTCGGGCTTAAGTTTAATTGCCTCAGTAAAGTCATGTTGAGCCAGATCTGCCTGGCCCAGGTTTAAATAGGCTAATCCCAGATTATTATAAGCAAAAGCATCATTAGGATTAAGTTTAAGAGCTTTCATATAATTGGTGATCGCTTGTTCATCTTTTCCTAGGTGTAAGTAGACGTTCCCTCGATTAACATAAGCTTCAACCAGTTTAGCATCGAGTTTGAGAGCTCGGCTGAAATCCCCTAATGCCAACTCAAATTTCCCTAAGTGGCTATACGCAAACCCCCGATTAAAATAGGCATTAACATCATTGGGATTTTTTTCAACAGCTTTAGTAAAATCTCTAGCAGCCCCTTGAAAATTACCCTGACGGCTTTTGGCAATCCCCTGTTGAACGAATTCAATCGAACCAGTTTTCACTAAATCAGCTTGTTTTTTTTTAGCAGAATTATGGTTACAGGCAATGTTTAAACCTAACAGAAATAGACATATGATAAACAGGTAAACACGAGATTTAATCCTCAAGATAAGAAAGGATTTGAGTGAGATAAAACAAAAAACAGGGGAAGTTGGGAAATTCAAAATGGACTGCTCGAGTGAGTAATTTTAGAAAATTTAGCAATTAACTCCTGATCTATTAAGAACCCCACTCTTGTTAGTCAAGATTTGTATAGTTAAGGCACACTCGAATAATAATTACTGCTGGCAATCATCGTGCGGTGTGTTATCAACTAGACAAATGTGAGAAAACTGAGTATATTAACTTGGGTTATTTGTATGAGGAGTTATCTTCCAATGAAAAAACTGTTGGTATCTACTTTGATGATAGCGTTGACTGCAGCTCCTGGACAGGCTCAAACAGCAACTTATTATTCTTCTCAGTATCACGGCAAAAAAACCGCATCAGGAGTAATATTTAACAATTATCAACCTTTAGCGGCTCATCCTTCCCTCCCCTTTGGTACAAGAGTAAAAGTTACAAACCGCAAAAATGGTAAGAGTATCATTGTCCGAGTTGTAGATCGCTGTCGTTGTAACATTGATTTGTCTCGAGGTGCCTTTCAACAAATTGGTTCTTTGAAATCAGGTAGAATTCCAGTAAGTATTAAAGTTTTACGTTAAAATCAAGCTCTAAACCTTTCTTATCCTATTTTAACTAAAAAAAATTTAGCGCAAATACTCTATCAAGAAGAATAATTTTCTATAAACTTCATGAGTGGTCTTCGTGTATTCGTAGGATAATTAAACTTAGGCAATCAGTGTTAAGTGTTAAGATAACCCATACTTTAATTCTCAAACAAAGTCGCCCAATTACCAACAGAAAGGAGACAATAGTGGTTAGCACAGCATTATTCACAACCACGAAATCAGAAGAAATTTTCACCGCAGCCCAAAAATTAATGCCTGGTGGGGTCAGTTCCCCAGTACGAGCGTTTAAATCCGTTGGTGGACAGCCTATTGTTTTTGATCGCGTTAAGGGAGCCTATATCTGGGATGTAGATGGCAACCAGTACATTGATTATGTAGGAAGCTGGGGACCGGCTATCTGTGGCCATGCTCATCCGGAAGTCATTGCAGCCCTCCATGAAGCTTTAGAAAAAGGAACTAGTTTTGGTGCGCCTTCTTTTCAGGAAAATATCTTGGCAGAAATGGTTATTGAAGCCGTTCCTAGTATAGAGATGGTTAGATTTGTCAATTCAGGAACAGAAGCTTGTATGTCTATCTTGCGTCTTATACGGGCATTTACTCGACGCAATAAGATAATTAAATTTGAAGGGTGTTACCATGGCCATGCTGATATGTTCTTAGTTAAAGCAGGATCAGGGGTTGCAACCTTAGGTTTACCTGACTCCCCAGGAGTTCCTAAAACCACAACTAGAGATACTTTAACGGCTCCTTATAATGATTTAGAAGCGGTTAAAATTCTGTTTGCCGAAAATCCTGATGAAATCGCGGGAATTATTTTAGAACCAGTTGTTGGCAATTCCGGCTTTATAATTCCTGATGCTGGATTTTTAGAGGGTTTACGGGAGCTAACTAAAGAATACGGTTCTTTACTAGTATTTGATGAAGTAATGACGGGATTTCGTTTAGCTTATGGGGGAGCTCAAGAAAAATTTGGTGTTACTCCTGATCTAACCACGTTGGGTAAAATTATCGGTGGTGGTTTACCAGTAGGAGCTTATGGAGGACGTAAGGATATTATGGCAATGGTGGCACCAGTAGGTTCGATGTATCAAGCAGGAACCTTATCAGGTAATCCTTTAGCTATGACTGCGGGGATCAAAACCCTTGAATTGCTACAAAAACCGGGTACCTATGAATATTTAGATAGAATTACCCAAAAACTTAGTGATGGCTTAATCAAACTTGCTCAAGAAGCAGGTCATGCTATTTATGGTGGTCGTATCGGGGCTATGTTCGGACTATTTTTTACGGAAGGACCTGTCCGTAACTACGATGATGCCAAAAAGTCTGATCTACATAAATTTAGCCTTTTTCACCGGGGAATGCTCGAACATGGTGTCTATTTAGCTCCTTCTCAATTTGAGGCTGGTTTTACTTCCTTAGCTCATAGTGACGAGGATATTGCTCTAACTTTAGAGACAGCTCGCAAGGTTTTCGCAACTTTATAAGTTAGAGAATTTTAAAGTTAGAGAGTTTTGATTAGCAGTCAATGATCTAACGGAGTGAGGGGTGCTTTCTCTTCAGTCACTTGTGGTATTGCATCGACTTTCATATTAAATCTAATTTTTATATCTTCTGTTCGTCCCATTTTTCCAACAATTCTGCCTTTCTCAAAAATTCCCAGTTTTTCGTACGTAACTGTTGCAATATCCCAAAGGCTACCTGTCAGGGGAACTAATAAACTCGAAAAAAATAGGGGCCGGTGGGCTTAGTCTGCTTTGATTATTTTTATATAGTAAGTAGTGATTATCTCTACGCTTGTCTTAGGTTCGGCTCGATTTATATTTGTAGTCCATAAAATGGTTAGTCAACACCCAGATAAAAGGCTAGAGAATAGGGTTAGAATGTAGTTTCTACATATCCAGGAATGCGGAAGAAAGAAGCTTTAGAATCCCTTGACTGAATCACGATTGAAGGAGAAGCAAAACTCTATCCCAAATTCTAGGTTTCAACTAACCCCATCTTATAGCTTTGAGACAATTTTGGGATAGAGTTTTGTTGCTAGATAATTAGCAAAAACTTCAACTGTGCGACACTCAAAAATTGGGGTTGCTTGAAAAGAGGCTTCTTAACTCTCCGGGGGAAGATCATTCATCTTAACTACCGTCGGTAAATGGAGTTTCATAGTAGTTAAAAGGTTTTCCCAATCTAACTTAGATAAGTCTACTTTTAAAACATTCAAGATTAAAGTCTGAAGATGGAAGATGAGATGTCAGAAACTCCGGACTTATCTGGGATATCACAGCCAACAGATTTCTTCTATTCACTCAAAAATATGTTTGTCTAACACATTAAATTCTCAATTAATACTACTTCTAACTATATGAAGACTGCCCTCAAAAAAGCCAGCTTTGCAAGTATGAGACTAAATCTTATTACTAGAAGTCTTAAAGATAGTCCCCGTTTTTAATAAAAAATCTCATAGATTTATAACTGATGTGATGAGGCGACAGCTTGACAAATAGTTTTAACTATCTGAAAGATATTCAAGCGTAAATAAAGTGAATTTCCTGAAATTATCGAACAAAAACCAATCATGCCTCAATCTTGACATTTCTAGAAAATGCTGTACCAAACTTAGGTCGCCGAACTTTATTAGTTTGTTTTACCGTTAACTCAATATTTTAGGGATAATGATTTTGATTTCGGATAATAATTAAATCCTTGAGACGACCAATTATAAATAACTCATCATAACGCAAACATCCTAAATCACCTGTTCGTGAAAATGGATTGTTTCCTGTGCTTTGGGTAAATTCCAATAAACTTGAGCAATACTGGAACTCAGTATCCTAATCTCTTGTACTTGATTGGCAAAACATTTAGTTAAGGTTTCAGAGTTAACGATGAGTTTTTTTACTCTGAATCCAGACAATCACAACTAACGATTTTCTAGACATTTTCTTTCTCATCAAGAGTTACTATAATACGATTGTTAGTTAACTTACTCTTGTTAAGGTTAAACACAATTGGTGGATTTTTAGGAGTGTTTTAGAAAAAAACTAAGCGGATTAATCGAAGGTTTGAGTGTAATACTGCGCAGTTTTCTCATTAGATAGAACTCGTCTTAATTAAATTTCAATTGTTACAGTTACCTCTTAACAAGAAGCTTCAATAATATTTGAAACATTCTCTTGATATACGACCGTCGGGACAGATGATAAATTCTAGGATTTACATCAACATGACTTATGCTCGACTAATTTTAGAGCTAGGAAATCAGTTGTTACTCGCGAAATACTAATTTTACCGACAAAATCTATCTCAACAATCTGTATAAACTGCGAAATATAAGTTATTCTTGACTTTTTCTAAGAGTCAAGAGCTATTATTGAGCAATAAAAAAATTATAATAAAAACAGACAAAATCTTTCCAATTGGAAGAGTATCAATTTTTAAGGGAATGAGGATCTAGAGCATCACGTAGTCCATCACCAAGTAGGTTAAAGGATAAAACGGTAAGAACGATCAAAAGGGCAGGTGGCCAAATCAACCAAGGTTGTAGAATTAAAATCGAGGCATTAGTAGCTACTGAAAGTAAATTCCCCCAACTAGGATCTGGTTGTTGAATTCCTAAACCAATGAGACTCAACACAGACTCAGCCACAATGAATCCAGGGACAGCGAGAGTAGCAGAGATGATGATATAGGTGGCGGTTTGAGGTAACACATGACGAACAATAATTCGTCCAGGAGTTGCTCCCATTGCCCTTGCTGCCTGGATGAACTCTTGTTCTTTGAGAGAGAGAACTTGACCTCGAATCACCCTTGCTAGTCCAGACCAACTAATAAGAGAAGTAATGAGAATAATGAGTAAAAATCGTTGTGCACTGCTTAAACTGGGGGGAAGAACTGCCGCTAAGGCAACTAACAGGTAAATTCCTGGAATGGTCATTAATACTTCTACCAGACGCATTAATATCATATCCAACCACCCCCCAAAATAGCCAGAAATACCTCCAACAAGTATACCGAGGGGAAAAGAAACTACAATTCCTACTAAGCCAATAAATAGACTAATTCTTCCGCCAAATAGCAATCGACTGAATTCATCTCGTCCTTGTTCATCAGTTCCAAGGAGGTTAAATTTAGCCTTTCCTACCGCCCCGAATAGATGGCGATTAACAGGTATTCCTGGAAACAGTTCTACTTCTTCAAAAGCGGGAGGTAAAGGAAGGCGAAGTTGAAACAGTTGATAACGGTCACCTTTAATAAACAGACGAATGGGTGTAGGATTTTCAAAATCGACATTTAAAGTCCGTTCTCCTGTTTCCACATCTGTTGGACTTTGAGTTGTGGGGTAAATATGAGGTCCAATAAACTTTCCTTCTGGGGTTGTCCAGTAGATGGGAGTTGGGGGCAACAAAGACCCGTCAACTTGAGAAAGATAGGGATTGTAGGGAGCAATAAAATCCGCTAAAATTACTGAAATATATAAAAATATTAATATAGTTGCTCCAAAACGAGCTAGATGGTTGTTTCTAAGTTTTTGAAACCAGTTCATAAGCACTATAGCTAATCATTTATATGTTGATTGTATAGTGGCTGACTCAATATTTGATTACCGATGATAAGGTCTGGAGACAGGAAGATGGGAAAAATCTTTTACTTTTCGCTTTCTGGAGACAAAGACATTTATCTTGATTAGTTTAGATCTGTCAAGATAAGTGTCTTTAAATAAACACTAAAAAAGATAATTATTTTGTATTTTTATATTTAAATACTCATGGTTAAATTGATATTGCTTTAATTACTCTAAAAAATAGTAATTAAAGCAATATCATAAGTTCTATTTAATGACAAAAACAGTATTTTTCTCTACATTTGCAGTATTGATCAGTTTTATATATCTCTCTGTCTGTTTTTTTACTTGTTATTTTTTTTGTATGTTTTCGTTTATAGACCTTTTTAAAGAAAAAATTACTGATTCTTTCAGAATTTGATTTAACCTTTTTCGCTTTTGTAAGCTAATAGATAATTTTTAGCTATTTAAAATATTTAAATGCTCTTATGAGAGGTCTTTAAGATTGTTATATTTTATTCTTTCTAGGTTATTTTTTTTACCTCTCTGAGAATATCACAATTATTTTCTTCTTTAGAGAATAGAAATATGCAAAGTTTTAGGATGGTTTTAGTAATCAGAAAAGAAGTAATTAAACGGTTGAGTGAGCACTATCAGTTATGCCGACACTTTATAGTGATAATTTACGTCATAAAACAATTAAAGTAGGACAAAAAATTAGAGTATGTCGTTTATTGAAAGAGAATCTTAATACTTTAGATTTATAACTAAAAATAGTAAAGTAAACAGAAGATTACACAGTAACTACTTATAGATAAGAAAAAAATCTATAAAATAAATTACTAACAAAAGTCAACTTTTAAATTTAAAGTTATATTATTACAATAATAACTCAATTATAAAGAAACAATATTACTCGACAGAAGATAAATAATATGTGTAAAAATAAAAATAAATAGAAAAAATATACGAATTTAAAAGATAAGATGAACCAGAAGTATGAATTTCAGAAAAAGCTAAAATAATCGGTAATAAGTTTTAGTTTAAGAATATCAAGTGTGGTATTTATGTACGGATATTTTATCAATATATCCGTATGAACAAATATAGGTTTTTGTTAACAGAGATTTTGGGACTTTTTAACCAGAACTAGAATAGTTTTTACTGATTGTAAGGTAACTGCCACTGTTAGCTTGCCATATTTAAGCCAAAATACTCTAACCGATACCTATAAAAGAGAGCATTCAGTGTCCTTAATACTTTTAACTGAGTGTCGGTTTCCGACCATATTTTTAACTTTTGAGTCTTCATATGCTATTAACTATACAGAATAAATTACGTCTAGTACTGTTTTCTCAGTATAAGCTCTACGACGCTTCTGTTCTTTATGAGAATATTGAGAAATTTATCCTTGATCATTATTTTTGTAAATGTAGAATTAGTTTAAATTTCTAATTCCTTTTATTTTTAATGTACCAAATCTATTTTTTGAGTAGAAATCATCTCATTTCTAAGATATAAAAGTTTTTGTTAACTTATTTTTTTATCAAAAAAATGACGATTATCCTAGAATAATAACGTAAAATAAACTGGTTAAATAGTTTTTCAAAAAAACTTCAAGTTTTAAAATTGACGATAATTTCCAAATCTATAAACTCTCCTTTAAATCTACGTTAATTCATTATTATCCCTTTCTATACTTCTTTAGCATAAAAAGAATATGCCTTTTTATTTCAAAATCTAATTAATATTTTTTAGAAAAAAGATATTTTTTTAAAAATAGTTATTGTACTTATTTTTTACTTATTTAAAAACTTTATTTTTCCAACAAAAATGATATTTACTTGAGATAAATATCAATTTTTCAATTTTTTTTGAGTATTTACCTATTTCATGAAAAAAATATGTCTGTTAAGAATTTAGTCTGTGGCATTTTTATCAGTAAAGTTTAATTTAAACCTTTTTATTTGTAATTCTTGAGCATTTTATCATTTATTTGGGTATTTTTATCTTTATCATTCCTGCACTCACTTATTTATCCAAAAACACTCACACTACAAAATAATTTTCTTATACTTTAATCATAGCAATTTCATCAATTTTTACCCGTTTCAATGTCTGAGATTATCGGCCGTTTTCTATAGAATTATTTCCCTTTAGTTGCACTGGCAAAGTAACGAACAATGGCTATATGAACTCCAGTTTTGTCAAGAAAAACTAGGTCTGAAAGTTTGAGTTTTCCAGGTGTAGTTCAATATTTCCGCCTCAAGGTTTTCACTCTGTATCTGTAAGCTTCCAAGGACTGAAGTGTTTTTTTTAGGTTAACTTAAATTTTTGGAGCAAAGAGCACCTGGGAGGAAGACCAACTGTAACATCTATTTTTTCGCATAAGCGAGTACTTAGTCCCTGTAGAGTCGCATCGTCATCTTATTCTAGCGATTGTTCTACGACATCTATTCTGTCTTAAATTAAAGGAAATTTTCCTCGGCTATGTTGATTCGTATTATTCTTAGTTTCTATTGAGAATATCTATGAAGTATGGCTTTATTTTTTTGCGCAACTAATATTTCTTAGTTTTTTTACTTTAACCTATCCGAACGAAAACTACCTTCGGATTTTAATTGCAATAAAAAACCGCCGTGCCGTTTTACCTCAGTTTATGACCTGGATGGACCAGGTGGGTGCTAACGCCTTTTATTTCTGTTTCCGAGTACAAGCCCGGTTTACTACCACAAAAAGCTGCCGGCTCCCTAAACTTACAAAGCATAGATCAAAAAACTTTATTGGCAGTCACCAACGCGGCAGTTACAACTAATCCTACCATAATTGGAAGAGTTGAGGTTCTCTAGTTATTGCTATTAAGATGAATGCTGCTAGAATTATCCAGTCTCAATCAGCGATCGCGGATGAAGATTCTTATGGTCTCATCTACTTTTCCCTACCCTCCCATCCAGGGTAAAACTCAGATGAGAACGTTTTCCTTGCTTAAACATCTAAATAAACGTCACGATCTTACCCTTGTGACGCAATTCCCCGAGCAGATAATAGAAGAGGATATAAATAGCTTAAGGCAACAGGTTGAAAACTGTATTATTTTTCCATCTGTTAACCGCGAAGCTAATTCGTCAGGGTTTCTTAATAAAGCTAAACAATTAGGAGTCTTTTTCCAACAGGGGACTCCTCCAAGGTTTTTATCCCACTATTCTCTCAAGATTCAAGAATGCTTAGACCAAGCTATAGATTCAGGAGAGTTTGATCTCCTAACCTGTGAAGGAAGTAGCAATGAAATCTATGTGCGTCCTCAGTGGCGGGAAAAATTACCGACACTGATCAATATTCATCGTTCGGTGTGGGGAACGTATAAACATCAAACAAAAACCCAAGCAACAGAATCTGGCTTGCGAAATCAGATTAACTTACCTTTATTACGTCGCTATGAAAAGCAGTATTGTGGTAAATTTTTATCAGTTGTAACAACATCGAAAACTGAGCAAAAACTACTAAAAGATTTAAAGCTAGAAACTCCTGTTACCCTCATCCCCAACGGGTTAGATTTAAGTAGGTTTCCCAAACGAACAGTCAACCAGGGGGGCCAGCGTGTTGTTTTTATTGGAGCGATGGACAAACCTGGAAATATTGATGCAGCGCGTTTCTTCAGTTTGGAAGTTTTTCCGAAACTGCGTAAACGTTATCCAGAAGCTACATTAGAATTAGTGGGAATTCGTCCTGCCCCAGAAGTAAAAGAACTCGGACAAATTCCAGGGATTGCAGTAACAGGTCAAGTGCCTTCAGTGATTGAATATCTTCATTGGGCAACGGTTTGTGTTATTCCTATTCGCAAAAGTACGGGGACCAAAATTAGAAGTCTCCAAACTTTAGCGACAGGTACCCCCCTAGTAGCGAGTGATTACGGTTTAGAAGGATTACCCATTGACGGCACTGGGGTTCCTCTAAGTGCCATGAGGGCCAATGGGGTAGATGAGTATGTCTATGCTATTGGCCGCTTGTTTGAACAACCCAAGTTAAGGGGAAAACTGTCTATCAATGGTCGAGCTTTGGTCGAAAAAGAGTACACTTGGGAACGAACAGGCGAACGTTATGAACAACTCCTAGCCAATTTGACATCATAAACGATTATAATCACCCAATGAAAATTCCTGTTATCTATGCCTATCCTCGTTCAGGAGGAACATTAGTTAACCGATGTTTAGGGAGTATTCCAGGTAATCTTATTTTATCGGAAGTCAATCCCCTAGCTGCCGTCAGTCCTATTGCTTATCAAGCACAACACTGGCTTAGTCTTTTAACCCAAGATCAGGTTAATGATTTTGTCCAAAAACCCTATGGACAACAGATAAACTATTTAGCTACCATATCTCGAAAATTTAACTATCATCTTATTATTCGTGATTGGACTGGGGTAAATTTTATTGAAAATCCCACAGGAGATAACATCTTGACACCGAGTTTCTTATTAGAGCAGGCCATTTATTTATCTCATTACGGACTAACCCCTTTGCCCTTAGTTATAACTCGTCGTGGGGCTGATGTTTATGAGTCGATAACCCGCACCTTTCAACACTTACAGTGTCCGGTTCAACGCTTTGGAGAAATATATCTAAAATATGCTCAGGCTATTTGGAAATATCCGATCTTCCATTATGAACAAATCTGTGAGGATCCTCTAACTCAAATTCATTCGATCTGCGAAATTCTTGACATTAATTACGATCCAACTTTTATCAAGAGATTTCATCACTTTGATCGTTGTACAGGAGATAATCGCTTAAAGCAATCATCAAAAGGTGGACAACTTACTGAGATTAAGTTACTTCCGAGTAATACAGAATCTGAGTCTTATATCGCAGCCAGTGTTGATCGAAACTGTCGGAGGGCAGATAAATTATTAGGTTATGAATGAAACAGAATTGTTAAAAACAGTTTGGGATATACTCGAATCACGAGACCTAACTATTTTAAAAGGGCGTAAAGAATTAAGAGCAATTCAGTATCTCTTACATCAAACCCAATTAAAATTGGCCGACACTATGCAGCGATTAGTAGAAGGTCAAGTTCAACAAAAATCACTTCAACAGACAATTAATGAACGAGAAACACAAATAGAAGATATTGAGAATAAACTAAATATCAGTGAAGAAAATCGACTTTTTTTATTAAAATATATTGATAAATTACAGGAAGAACTTAATAATAGTAAAGCTACTATTATAGGCATGGAAAGTAGTAAATTTTGGCAGTTAAGGACTTATTTTTTGAAACTTAAAAAATCTCTAGGTTTAAAAATAGAAGAGTAGCTTAATATTTTACTTGTTCAAATTTATAGTTTCCCCACTCTATTTCTTCTTGAAACTTTGTGTAAACTTTTTCTTTTAATACTTCATCAAAATAAATAGAATAATGTTTTCGGTTAGATCTATTCCGAACAGGTAAGGGTTGGTAAGGAATATCAATTATTTCACATACTTTTTGAAAATCTTCGTTAAGATGTTCAAATCGCATTAAAAAATCAATATCTTCATCTAGTTTTTTGCGATTAAAATTGATAGATAAGCCTAGTTTTTTTAGTTTTTTTCCTAAAAAAGAGTTTGAAGAAAAAGTAATATATTCTCTTAAATTTGGTACTTCTTCAATTAAATCAATGAAGTCTTGTCTGACCCAATTTTGAATCCCCCGATGGGGTGAAAAATACCAGGAAATCATATGATCGTAAGGATTTCTAATGGTAGCAAACTTAAAAAGTTTTTGATATAGATCAACTTCTAAGATTTCCTGGTAGTGTTTTAGGGTTGAGTGTTTTATAACTTCATATACATCATTTCTAACCTCAAAACGTTCAACTCCATCCTGATGTTCTCCATGAGTCACAATTTTATCTTCAGAATAGTGCTGTAAAACATTCTGAACACTATTTCCTGCTGTTTTTGGAACATGAATAAATAAAAATCGTTTCTGTACAGAAAGCATAAGTGACTAAGATACTTACTTAAGTTTTTAATCTTTATCAGTGGGCAAACCTAACTTTTGTTTGAGGTGGAACCATTTAGTCCGTAACTTCCAAAATTTACTAGTTTTCATGGCCTCTATTTTTGTTTGTGCTATATTTAATTGTTCTTTCAAACTGACAATGTTGTCAACATTAGTAATATAGGATCGAGACTGTTGATGATATTGTTCTAATTCTCCCTTATATTGTTCAACAAGCACATTGGTAATATTTAATTCCTGTTCAATTTTTTCTAAAAGACTATTAGATTGTTTTAACAAAGATTGTTGCTTTCTCAACAATTTCCAAATGGGTGAGACGGGCGTTATTTCTCCTGTTCTGATTTTCTCAGAGGTTTCCAGAAAAACATCAGCCACAATATTAGCCATATTTGACCATGAAAAGTGTTTAGTTTGAGCAAATCCCGCCTCAATTAAATGTTGACGAATTTCAACATTTTGAATTTTATATAACGCTTCAATTAGCTCATATTCATTGAGTTCATTAAGGTAATAAGCTGCCTCACCTCCTACTTCACTCAAAGAAGAATTACGACTAGTAATCACAGGACAACCACAAGCCATTGCTTCTAAAATTGGTAAGCCAAACCCTTCATATTTAGACGGGCATACATAAGCTACAGCAGCAGAATACGCAGCTTTTAACTCTTCATCAGTTAGAGGAGCAACAAAAGTTTCAATTCCCTCTGCGAGTGCTGTTAACTCAGGTTCTAATTCTGGTTTACCTCCTACACAAAAAATAGTCAATTGTTGTTTATCAACCAATTTAGATAAAGTTCTAAATACATAGATTGCATTTTTATAACCATTTAATCCCATTCTTTCTCCTACTAAAAGTAGATATGGTTTTCTGACGTTATATTTTTGTCTAAATTGATTGATCTCTTGTTCTTTTGCCGGAGCAAAAATAGGTTTTATTCCACAATTAGCAATGGTTATTTCATTAGGCGAAATATGGGGGAAAAAGTGAGTAAGATCATAAGCGGTATTTTGAGAAATTGCCAAGTAACTAGAAGCGTGCATGATGCCATAGTACTTCTCCTTCCAGCAAACTTCCTCTAAATTAGCCCCAATCACTTCAGGAATCATATCATGAGCTAGAAAAACTGACGGGGTAGATAAGGGGGTAGTATAGTAAGTAGAAGTAAATAAATCAGCTCTTTTCTCATCACAAATTTTCTGAAGCATTTGAGCGTCTATATCAGTTTTATCATAGTCATAAGCAGGAACAGGACGATAGCGAATGTTAGGAATTCTCGGAGCAGTTCCTGCTCGGTCTAAAACAATTAAATGTCTATAAAATCCGTTTTCTGACCAGCATTTTAATAAGCTTCTCCAAACTTGAGCAATTCCCGAGTCAGCAAACTGGAAGAAGACTCCATCGATCACAATTTGAGGAAAAGGTTTTTTGACATCCATAGTTTTTTGTTGAATTTCTTTGGAACTTAAGAACCGCCAAGATTGAGAAGTAACATCTTTTTCCATCAGGGGAGCAACACCGCAAATATTTGCTGGTTCAGCAATAGTTTCATCTGTGACCCACGATAAGTAATTTTTTAATAAAACTGGAAACTCAGTTTGTTCTTGCAATCTTTTCCACTCTTGAAGAGCATTTTTATAACCGTAATAACTCTCTTTAAAGTAAAGTTGCCCAGAGGTAACATAAGCGAAGTGTTGGAAAAGTAGTCCGTTTTTCTCAGTTTCATGATGCAAGAAAGGGTTAATTTCAGCAATATCTTTTATTTGTCCATCGGGTTGAGGACGAACCAATCTTGGGGGTTCATGGGCTTGCCAAATATCTCCTGGTTGAAATCGCCAAATTCTTAACCATTCTTGATTAGGGTTTTGAGTATAGCAATGACGACTACTAATAACTAGTTTTTCCCCAACAAAATACCAACACCAGAAATAGGCAGCTGTTTTGTCAGGATACTCATTAAATAATTTTTTAGTTTGAATAATTTGCTCAACAGTCCACAGTTCATCAACATCAATTTGCCATAATAAACATTCTTGGTCGATATTTTCTAAAGGCGCATTTACCATTTCTTTTTTACCATCCCAAAAGGTTCTTTTGGGTTTTCGATAAATTCTAATATTTTCAGGATGTTGCTGTCGTAACTGATCTAAATATTCAGTCGTTCCATCAACACTACGTCCTTCATTATGAATATGACTAAGAATTTCTCCTCCTTTGTTTACACTCCAGGCTGTATCATGTTTTAGTTCAGCCACTCCTTCAACAATGTGCCAGTACCATTGGCAAGGAAGTTGTTTAAAGATATTAATATGATATTCAATAAAAGGTTTTCCATTCAGAACTATGGTAAAAAAGTGGATAGGCTGTTCTTCTACAGTGTTTATAGGAGGTTGAAAAATTGACAAATAATCAACTCTAATAAAAATAGAATAGCCATTACGAAGTGTTGAATTTTGCTTGATTAGTTTATAGTTAGTATCGCAAAGTAAACGATGATGATTTCCCCAATTTTTATAAGTGCAAATATCATCTAAAAGAATTATTTTTGCCCCATATACTTGCTCCAATTCAATATTTCCTGTAAACTCCGAACCATCGATTAGGACGAGATCAAATTTATCAATTGAATTTTCTCTTTTAATTATTTCAATTCCATTATCAGGCACTTGAGAACCCTTAACATAATTAATATCTTGAGATAACCAACTCAAGACTCTTTCTAAAGGATACTTATTTAAAGATGTCTGATGAGAGTGATAAAATTTTCTGACTGTTTCTTCATCAGGAAATTGATCAATAGCAATAGAAGAGACATTGTAGCACCTAACAAATGGATCATCACTATAATGTTGTTTCAAGACATTAAAACGAGTTTGAGATACCTCCATACAAAATAAAGTTGGCTGGTTGGGATTTTCTCGTAACCCTTTAGTCAGGGCTTCTGTACTACCTCTTCCTGAAGAAGAACCTATCTCTAAAACTGTTCTTATTTTACTAAAACGAGCTATTTCTTGAATAGCTTGATAAAATTCATCATTTTTAATTTCAGGAGCTATAATGAGGTTCAGTTCTGATTGTTTTAAATTATTTATCATTTTATTTCTTTTATTAATTAATTATCAAATATAAAATTATTAACGTTTAAGAAAGTTTAACTTTTCCTGTAGTTGTTGATTATCTTGTTTAAGGTTTTTGTATCTTTTTTCTAATCCTAAATATTGCTGTTCAATATAATCTCGGCTTTCTTCAGTGTCAGCTAAGCATTTTCGTAGATTAATCACAAATTCTTGATACTTCAAGATTCTTCTTTTCATCCAATAGGGAGTTTGATAAAGTGGGTGTTGATTTTGAATGTGATAGGATTCAGCCACAGATATTTTGATTTGACTAGATAATCCGCCCGAATAGTAAGAACTAATTAATCTAGGATAGTAACTCAATTTCACCGTCTCATTTTGTGTTAATTTGAGAAACCATTCATAGTCTGATGAAATTTTGTAATTTTCATTGAAAAATCCTATGGTTGAGAAGAAGAGATCAGCTTTTGCAAAACTTGCTTGATGAGGAAGACAGCCACAAACTAGTTC
Organism: cyanobacterium endosymbiont of Epithemia clementina EcSB; assembly: GCF_029919255.1. Lineage (GTDB taxonomy): Bacteria > Cyanobacteriota > Cyanobacteriia > Cyanobacteriales > Microcystaceae > Rippkaea. The sequence goes on from NZ_CP123991.1 coordinate 1,089,372, forward strand.
ATCAAGGACATTTTCAGGTGTGGGAGGGTTTACACGAATTAAACGTCCTGAAGGATAACGAACCTCTAAATCTCCATAAATAAAATCACTCGAAGGATTTTGCTTGATATAGTTAGCAAGATCAGTAATAACACCGTCATCCACAAAATAATCATCAGCATTCAAAAAACAGATAAAATTTCCCGTTGAATATCTAATTCCTTTATTCATTGCTGAATAAATACCTGAATCAGTTTCACTGACAAACTTAGTTATTCTGTCTAAATATTTTTCGATTATTTTAACTGTACAATCTTGCGATTTTCCGTCAATAATAATATATTCTAAATCTTGGTAAGATTGATTAATTACACTTTGTATTGCTTTCTCTATAAATCTATCTGCATTTTTACAAACTGTAATAACCGAGAATTTTATTTTGTTTGTATCTAACATTAATTAAATAGTAAAACTAGGTTTTCTAATATAATGCTCAAATATTTGTACATTTGTCAAGCCTACCTAAAAAACTTTTTTTAAAATAGGAGATTAGAAACTCTATATACAGACTTAATTGACTCTTAATTATATTATTAAGGGGTATTGATTGAGCTCTATAAATATTTCATAAGTCCTGTAATGATATCTTAACAAATAACAACTTCCAAAAAATATTGAGATAATCTATAAAAATGACATCCTATTAAATAGATAGCAAAATAAAGTAAAAAATATCTTAACATCTCTTATATTATCAAGATCAAGATTTAGTAGCACTAGTTAAACGGGGTTAAAAGAAAAAAAATTGAACAATGAAAGGTTGTTAACTCATAACTATGTTATCCTGACGAGTCAGTTAACTTATCTGGACACCAGAACACAATTGAAAACAGCTCTAGATTGCTCTCAAAAGTTACTTTTAGATTTTAGAAATAAAAGAGACAGAAATAACCTTAAAAATTAATTTTTAAAAATTAAAATATATAGAGATTAAGATATCTATAAATTAATTTATACTGTTTAGTTCAAGGAAAATAAAGTTATAATTTGGTGTTATCAAATTTAGATAGGCAGTAATTTTGTAGTCGAAAAACTCTTATAATAAAGATTGATAATACAAAGGATTAAGTGTTAATATTTAATAAATAACAATATAGACATATTAGGTTCATGAGACTTTACAAAAGATCTCAAGAACGAACCAGTTAGAAGAAAACTTCATAACATTTATTCAAAAAAATATGACTTACTCAGGACTATTGAAATTAGCTTTTTTATGTAAAAAATATTTATTGTCCACGAATATCGTAGATATTTTCTAAATATACTGCAAAAATATAGTCTATTTTTACTTTAAAAAACTAAGTAATAATAGAGTTTTTTAGTAGTAAAATAAAGTTAATTAAAAGTAGATCTATATATTTAGAAAGTTAGTCAATTTTAAACGCAAAGTTTCTTGACTTAGTATTTTACTAGTTCATTCAACAAAAAGCAAAAATTGACGCAAACAGTATTTACTGCTTTGACCAATGTAAAACACCTTCATCGGTAGTGTTATATGTATGAAAATATTAAACTTTTTGGAAAACTACTATCGACATACTATACTATTGTTTGGCTTCAAAACGGCAGGAGTTTAGAGTCTCTATGAGTACAATCGATTGGGTCATTATTTTAATTTATGCAATAGTTGTACTCGGAATTGGAATTGCGGCAAGTCGCAAACAAAACAACACGGATGAATATTTCCGAGGATCACGGCAACTACCTTGGTGGGCAGTTGGCCTGTCAATTGTTGCTACATCTTTTTCAGCAGCTTCACTTCTTGGGGGTCCTGGAGAAGGATATAATCATGGTTTTTTATATCTTCAACTTCAGTTAGGTGATTTGATTGGTTGCGGCCTAGTTATCTTTCTATTTCTACCATTTTTTGTTCGGCTTAATTTAACTACTGCCTATGAATACCTTGAGAAACGTTTCGATGCAAAAACACGCTCTCTGGGTTCATTGTGTTTTCTCTTATTTGTCATCGCTCGGTTAGGAGGACTTTTATATGCTGCATCCCTAGTCGTTTCAATGGTTACGGGACTTTCACTGTATGTTTCAATATTACTCGTCGGCATTGTGTCTGTGGTCTACACTACAGCTGGCGGGATTACGGCAGTTGTTTGGACTGACGTGCTTCAGTTTTTCATGATTTTTGTGGGTTTGGTCGTCGGAATTTGGGCGATTGTATCAAGTGTATCTGGTGGATTTGGACAACTCTGGCGTGTCGCAGAAGAAGGAGGAAAACTGGTTGTAATTAACCTATCCTGGGAACCAAAATCAATCCGTTCCTTACCAACAGCTTTATGCGCTTATGGAGTATTGGCCTTTGCTGTGGCAGGAACAAATCAACAATCTGTTCAACGTTATGTTTCGTGTGCTGATTTGACCTCGGCACGTAAGGCAATTTTGTTGGGATGGTTTTCCGGCTTTGTCGGTGTAGCCGCCACTCTCTTGCTCGGAGTTCTTTTGTTTGCGTTTTATTCCCTAAATACTGGACTACCTGATCATATCAAACCCGATGAAATTCTATCCTATTTTATTGTTAATCAAGTTCCAGCAGGTGCTTCAGGATTTTTAGTTGCAGCTGTCTTTGCGGCGGCCATGTCATCAATTGATTCTGCGCTTCATTCTCTGGCTACTTGCATGACGGTTGACTTTTATCAGCGTTACTCCCCGTCAAAACCCAGCGAGTCTCAATCTTTGAAGGTAGCTCAGGGTTTGATCTTAATTTGGGGTATTCTTGGTATTCTTTTGGCGTTTTATGTTGCTTCAACAGGAGAATCTTTACTTCCATTTTTAATAAAGTATACCGCAATGTTTTTGGGGCCATTACTGGGAATTTTTCTTATGGGAGTTCTTTTTTCTCGTGTTAATGCAACAGGAGCATTTTACGGAACGATTGCTTCGGTTGCTCTTCTTGCGACTAGTTCAACCTTGAAATGGTTTAGCTTTCCAGGAATTTGGCAATCTGCGATTTCGGCTCCCCTTTCGGTTATGTTAGGTTTGTTGATTTCTTCATTAGGTCAACGGCCGGCAAAACATTCTCTCAAAGGGCTTACTCTTTGGACTTAATAAATAATTACCCCGCTAATTTGTTAAATTAGCGGGGTAAAAAGATGAAATTGTTAAAATGTTAAACCATAGATGTTAAGCCAAAGCAGCCATTTTGATCTCATTACTGGTTAAAATGTTCTGTAGTTCTTCGGCATCGACGGTTTCTTTCTCTACTAACATCTCAGCCAATTTATCAAGAATATGATGGTTATTTACTAGGACATCTTTAGCCCTTCTGTAAGCATTATCGACTAACTGGCGAACTTCTTCATCGATCGCGGCAGCCGTTTCATCAGAAAAGTCCCGATCAGAAGCGATGTCACGACCTAAGAAAACATTACCATTTTGTCGACCTAGAGCCACAGGGCCAAGGCGATCACTCATTCCAAAACGAGACACCATTTGACGGGCAACCCGCGCCACCTGTTGAAGGTCATTAGAAGCACCAGTAGTAACTTCTTCTTCTCCAAAGATGATCTCTTCTGCCACACGACCTCCTAAAGCGACGGCCATCTGGTTTTGGAGATACGAACGGGAATATAAGCCTGACTCCATACGATCTTCACTAGGAGTGAACCAGGTCAACCCGCCAGCGCGACCACGAGGAATAATGCTAATTTTCTGTACGGGATCATAGTCAGGCATTAACGCCCCCACTAAAGCATGACCGGCTTCATGATAAGCCACAAGGGTTTTACGTTTTTCACTCATTACACGGTTTTTCTTCTCAGGACCAGCCAAGACACGATCAATAGCATCATTAACTTCATCCATAGAAATTTCTGTTAAATTCCGACGGGCAGCCAGAATGGCAGCTTCATTTAAAAGGTTAGACAGGTCAGCACCTGTAAACCCAGGACTACGACGAGCAATTTTATCGAGGTCAACGTCCTTAGATAAGGTCTTACCACGGGCGTGTACCTTGAGAATTTCTTTACGACCTGCGTAGTCAGGACGATCAACCACGACCTGACGGTCAAAACGACCTGGACGTAATAAAGCCGCATCAAGAACGTCGGGACGGTTCGTAGCAGCAACTATGATAATCCCTGTATTGCCTTCAAAACCATCCATTTCGGTGAGTAATTGGTTGAGAGTTTGTTCCCGTTCATCGTTACCACCGCCTAAACCTGCACCTCGTTGACGACCAACGGCATCAATTTCATCGATGAAGACAATACAGGGGGCGTTGGCTTTGGCTTGTTCAAAAAGATCTCGAACACGAGAAGCCCCGACACCAACAAACATTTCTACAAATTCTGACCCAGAAATAGAAAAAAAAGGAACACCAGCTTCTCCAGCTACTGCCCTAGCTAAAAGAGTCTTACCGGTTCCGGGAGGTCCAACCAAAAGAACTCCTTTAGGAATTTTTGCCCCGATAGCAGTAAAGCGATCAGCATTTTTCAAGAAGTCCACGACTTCAGCTAATTCTAATTTAGCTTGTTCAATACCAGCTACATCCCCAAAGGTAACTTGAGTTTGGGGTTCCATTAATACCCGCGCTTTAGACTTACCAAAATTCATCGCTTGAGAACCAGGTCCACTTTGGGCGCGACGGAGTAATAGGAAAAGTCCTACCAACAACAAAATAGGAAGGAATAGACTACTGGCTACCCGAAACCATAGTCCTTCATCACTTTGAGGTTGAACGGCAATATCGACATTATTTCGGATCAAAATGTTAATTAAGTCAGGATCGTTTGGAAGGTTAACCAATAAAGGTGCACCACCATTGGGGTTAGGAACTCTTGCTTCAGTGCGATCAGCACTTAAAGTAACCCGTGTAATTTTATTATTTTCAACTTTCTTAATGAATTCACTGTAGGTGAGAGGTTCCCGACTTTGAGGTTGTTGATCAAAAAATGCAGAAGCTAAGGCCAATACCACTATTAACAATAGTGCGTATAGTCCAGCATTACGCCATTTTTTATTATTCTTCTTCACGCTGTAAGCCTCCTAGATGAGGGTAAGGGAATCGTTTATTTTTGAATGTACACCAAGGTATTATCTGAATAATACTGGTGGCAATGTTAGAAAACATTCCCGGAAGATAAACATTTGTTAATTTATGTTAATCCTTTTCTGGAACAATTTCCTAATAGATCCTGTTTTGAGTCTAACTAAAAATCGAGTTCGAGTAGCCAATCACTGGTGGTATCTACAGTTTTAACGTAGATTTTTTCAAATTTGTATCTCTTTGAAGGCTTTTTCTCGCTAATAGCTGCGAGCAATTTTTAGATCTATTAGCGAGAAAAAGCCTTTAAAGAAAAGCATTTAACTTAAATAAAAAAGATAATTTTAAGTTTTTTCGTTTATTTATAAATTGTATAGTTTTTGTCTATTAAGGAAATTTGAGCTAAATATTTATAAATTTAAACTCTATTAAAACAGATATATATAGCGTTAATTATTAGACATAAATACTAAGTAATTATTGCCATATATAAGTTTGTTTGATTTCAGACTAAAATCATGCAGTTTTATTAGTTTTTCTTAAAATCAATTAAAAATGATAAACTTATTTTCTTATACTTTATTTTAGAAAGCTGATAGGTTACCATGAATAATAATTTTTCTTAAAAAATATTATTCATGATTATTGTTTAAGTAGAAAAAATGTTTCAAAATATAGTGAGGACAGGAAATATAGATAGATAAGCTAACTTTATTAATTAATAATAAAAATATTTAATTCAGATGATAAAATTCAAGCTGAATATTACTTGTACAAAAAAAAATTAATGTTTAATATGACATCAAAAATTGAACAATAACTTTAATTACCATATGTTAAAATGACAATTCTTTGTCCGGTAATAGAAAACTATCTCCTCCTATTTCCAATACTACTTCTACGTCTAAACTCTTACTAAGAGACATAAGAAAATATCCTTATAGGCGTAAAATTTCATAACTTTTTATTATTGAGCGCTTCTAAATAAAAAATAATTTTTCTCGCTTGCACTAACCTATTTTATTTACAAAATTTTTTCTAAAATATCTAATTAAAATTTCTAATTTTACCCCAAAAAAGCAGATTTTAGACTAAACATAAAACCTATATTGAATTTGACTATAAGGTGACTAAAGCTGGTTGGTTACCTTTAAGATTAAATAAAAAAAGTTGCCTATATATTCTGTCCTTAAAATTGGTTACTTAAATAGAGTGACCAATTTTAGAATGACTTGATATTTATCATCTATTTACAAGCAATTTTTTGTGTAAAACAATAGCTAAATTAAGTTAAGCATGGTCAAACTTTAAGACTAATTAATAGTTTTTTTGTTTTTTTATGTTTAAATAAACCTGTTTATTTAAGGGATTTAAATTTTTAATACTTAGTTACAAGAGTAATTAAGTATTAAAGATGAAAACTATAAGAAACTTTCTAAGTTAACCTCAACACTGAGGTAGACTCATAGAGTCTTTACAAAATCTAACCCGCTCATTGCGTAATAAAACCCAAAACTGGGTATCTTGTTAGTACGACTTGATAAATTAGCAAATGGTTTAGATATCTTGATACTCTGTCCACAAAATTTCTGATTAAAGAAATTATTTCGAATAATTTCTCTAATTTATCCTTAAAATTCTAGAGAATCCCATGAAATCCCCAACATTAACACCTTTCGGTTCTTGGAAATCTCCTATAACTGCGGATCTAATCGTCTCTGGAAGTATCGGACTAGGGGAAGTAACCTTCGATAATGAAGACATTTATTGGTTAGAATCAAGAGCAACAGAAGGGGGACGCAATGTTCTCGTTAAACGTAGTGCTGATGGCCAAATCACAGATAAAACGCCTCAACCATTCAATGTGCAGACCCGTGTTCATGAATATGGGGGAGGAGCATTTTTGATTGTTGAAGGAACTATTTATTTCGTTAATTTTAAAGATCAACGCATCTATAAACAGTTACCCAATAGAGACCCTGAACCTCTAACCCCGGAAAATCGATGCCGCTATGCTGATTTTATCTTAGATTTTTCCAAAAATCGTTTAATTAGTGTGTGTGAAGATCACAGCAACCTAGGAATAGAACCAGAAAATACTTTAGTCAGCATCGACCTCAATACAGGTGAGGTTAATACCCTAGTTTCTGGACATGATTTTTATTCAAGTCCTCGTCTAAGTCATGATGGAACTAATCTTGCTTGGATTAGTTGGAATCATCCTAATTTACCCTGGGACCGAACAGAATTATGGTTAGCAGATTTGGATGAAAATGGTTCTTTAGGGCAGCCAATAAAGATTGCAGGAAGTTATGATGAGTCGATTTGTGAACCCCGATGGTCTTCCGACGGTCAATTATATTTTTCCAGTGATCGCATGGGATGGTGGAATCTATACCGCCATACCCAAAAAGGGGAAGTTGTTCCCCTTTTTCCTCTGAATGGAGAATTTGCTTGTCCCCATTGGGTGTTTGGTCTATCTACTTATACGTTTATCTCGACAAACACCTTGGTTTGTACCTTCTGTCAAGAAGGACAGTGGAATTTAGCTACATTGGATACTGAAAAAAAACAGTTAACGCTTTTAGAAATTCCCTATACTGATATTGCCTCGGTTCAAGCCAAAGACCATCAAGTTGTTTTCACTGGAGGATGTCCCACTAAACCCACAGCAATCGTTCATTTAAACCTAAAAACTGGCGAAACAACTATTCTAAAACAATCTAATGAGCTAGATATCGATGCCGGTCATCTGTCTACCCCTGAAATGATTGTTTTTCCCACCGAAAATGGTTTGACTTCTTATGCTTGGTACTATCCCCCCAACAATAAAGATCACATTTCTTTTAATGGAGAATTACCTCCCCTATTAGTCAAAAGTCATGGAGGGCCTACAGCCTGTGCATCTTCTAGTTTGAATTTACGGATCCAATATTGGACGAGTCGGGGATTTGGTTATCTCGACGTTAATTATGGAGGAAGTACGGGGTTTGGGCGGGAATATCGTCAAAGGTTGGATGGTAAGTGGGGAATTGTGGATGTGGATGATTGTGTTAACGGGGCTAAATACTTAGCAGAACACGGATTGGTTGATGGTGATCGCCTAGCTATTTCTGGGGGAAGTGCTGGGGGATATACTACCCTTGCCGCGTTGACCTTTCGGAATACTTTTAAAGCTGGAGCAAGTTACTATGGGATCAGTGATTTGGAAGCATTGGCTAAAGACACTCATAAATTCGAAAGTCGTTATTTAGACCGATTAATTGGAAAATATCCTGAAGAAAAAGCCATTTATCAAGAGCGGTCACCTATTTATTTTACCGAGAGTTTAAACTGTCCTGTTATTTTCTTTCAGGGATTAGAAGATAAGGTAGTTCCCCCCTCTCAAGCACAAATGATGGTAGATGCTATTAAAGAAAAAGGACTTCCGGTTGCTTATGTTCCCTTTGAAGAAGAACAACATGGATTTCGTCGCGGGGAAAATATTAAACGGGCTTTAGATGGAGAATTTTATTTTTACTCTCGAATTTTCGGCTTTGAACCTGCAGAAAAGTTAGAGCCAATCGAGATTACTAATCTAGTAGGATACCTAAGTTAAAATCTTTGACTATGTTAAGAGTTTTTGTTAACGAAACCTTAAAATCAGAAGAGTTTAACCATTCTACTTACTGCTAAAATCGCTTGATAGAGGGATAAAGTCCTCCACGAGTAGAGAACTTTATCGCCCGAATTTAGATTATCCTACAATGATCATGAGACACGGGAAGGTTTAAGGATATTCACTAACTTTTTGGGACCCAACAAAACTAAAAGTTAGACACTTTAGAAGTGTCTAAGCATAGAATATTACCTCAAAATAATGAACATCTCTGACTATCACTTTTTGTCTATTCTCTCTCGGGAAATCCACTTAGAAAGACTCGGACCGAAGTTATAACCCGAGAAAAAGCTAGAAACTTAAGATCTATACTGATTTTGTCAAGAGAGTGGACTGTACCCCCTTTATAATTCTCATTGAGGAGAGGGAGGAATGTCAACTACGGGACGATTTAACGCGATGGTTAATGGTTCTGCCTCTACATCAGCAAAATTACGAGACAGAGATTGTTTTTCTAGGTAAAAATTATAAATAATTCCCATAACAACTGTTGCGATCACCACACCTCCCCATTGGATAAGTCGTTGGGTTTGGTTTTGACGATCAACTTTCTCGAAAACGCTTTCAGATAACCGTTGAGATGAAACCGGACTTGGGGGAAACGGAATAGTGGGAATCTCCCGTTGTAGACGAGAAAGCTGGATATACAATTGATGAAACTGAGGATCTGTATCAAGTAGTTGCTGTACTTGACGACGTTCTTTGGCTGTTACCTCCCCATCTAAATAGGCACTTAACAACTCAAAACGCTCAAACTGATCCTTCATATCACCCGAATCGGCTGATTGCAAATGCTGTTGTTCAAAGTTAGACATCATGATATACCTCTCCAAGGAGCGAAACCAAATTAGTTGGCTGCGGAGACGGATGCTAATGATAGCATTGTCATGACACCCCTCACAGATTGCCAAAAGGGACAATGGTGTAATAGTCTCGGCTCGTCTTTATTTTAGTCTATATATTGTTGGAGAACTGATTGTAATTTTGTTCTCGCTCTAGCAATACGAGACTTGACCGTCCCGAGGGAAACCCCTGTCATTTGGGCAATTTCTTCGTAGGCCATGCCTTCGATTTCTCGTAGGACAATAGTTATACGAAACGCTTCTGGTAAATCGGCTATCGCTACTTTTAGCCGGTCATAGAACTCACGAGTTGCCAAGTCATCGTCAGGACTGGGGTAATCGGACACAATATCCCATTCAATCTCTCCGTCATCGACGCGTCGAGGAGCATCTAGGGAGATAGGATGACTAACCCGCTTACGTTTACGTAATTCGTCGTAAAATAAATTTGTGGCAATGCGACTCAACCAACCTCGAAATTTTACCGGTTCCTTCAGGCGTTTAATATTGCGATAAACCCTAATCCAAACTTCTTGGGCAAGATCTGCTCTATCTTGCCAATCAGGAGCAAGGTGATAGAGAATCCTATCTACATGAGACTGATAACGACTTAATAGCTCTGAAAATGCTATCCGGTCCGGCTTAAATCCTTCTTGACAGCATAAAATTAGGTCGTAATTAGACAGTCGCTCTGGAGATAGCTTGAGGGAAGCTCGTTTCCCTTCTGCTGTTGACCAAGATGCTGGAATTGCTTGACTCATTAGGTTACCCGATGCGTGACTACTCCTCACATTAATTCTCCGAGACGAATTATTTGATTATAAGGTTCCCATTAACAATTGTTTGTCAATCGAAAGCTAAGGATATTAGTAAAGTGGGCATCTTTTCAGAAGATGTCTTTTTTCAATTGTTTTTTAGCTAGCAACAATTGTAAACTTAAAATAACGTTTGATTACTTCATCTAACTATTCATAAATTTGTCAAACTGCTAACGAGAAAACTATTATGAAATTAAATTCCAAGAGTAGATACAAAATGGCTGAATTTAGTTGATAGACATTTTGCTAAAGGTACATGGCTGCCTAAAAAAAGTTTAATTGATAGAAGATTATGGCAGATAGTATCATAGCAAAGATCTAAAAATTATTTCAAAATTTATTAAAAAACATTTACTAAATTAATTCTAAATAATTAAGTTAGTAGAGAGATTATAGATGTTAGTAGATGAGCCTTAAGTTAATGAGTATTTTAAAAAAATTATGAGATAGAATAAAGAATTTAAAATTTAACTCATTTTAATTCATAAAACTTACCATATTTTTTCCAAAAATATGGTAACTAAACTAGTATTAGACGTATTCACTTAATAATAGTCTAATTTTAGATTAGATTGCTGTTATTTTAGTTAACTCTAAAGTAGAGAAATGGACAATCAGTAAGGGCTGAAGCACCCATTACTGATTTACTTCATTGATTTTTGGCTTGGCACTTCTGATATTTCTAAAAATTTTTAAATATCACCACGAATTTCTTCAACAACTCCATCACGAACCACAATTTCTATATTCAACTTTTTGAGTAAATTATCTCCTTTTTCCAAACGGAAAAAACTTTCCATCTGCCCTTGAACCACTTCCTGATCTAACTCCAACAATTGAACCTGCTGCATTTGCTGTAAAAACTGATTTTTACTTTCTAACATCTCGCTTTTTTTTTCATTAATCTGGAGTCGAATGTTATCAATTTGTTCAGTGACTGCTGGTCCCGGGGGAGAGATACTTTGTTTTTGAATTTCTGTGATCGCCCGTTGACCTTGTATTTCAATCTGCTGCATCTGGTCATCAAGTTGAGTAATTTGCGCTTGAAGTTGCTGTTGTGCCTCTTGTTTCCAAGTTGTCGTAACTATTATTTTCAGGGTAATAGGTCGTTTTAGCAGTAAGCTGGTGTTTGCTTCATCCATTGGTTTTCAATCCTTTCATAAATTATTGATGATTAATTAGGAAACTTGCCCATAGTCAAACATCTCGTCAATCATACCCTGATACTGTTGTATAACGACTTGCCGTTTAATTTTAAATGTCTGGGTCATTAAGCCATTTTCCCGCGAAAAGGGTTCTAAAACGAATTTAAAACTTTTTATTTTGTCATCAGGGCGATATCCAGGACGTTTTTTCACCTCTCGACTCAACTCTTCCCGAAATAAAGTTTGTACGGGCTGACTATAAAGATCACTACAGGCAATTTCTTCAGAAGTTCCGGACACATCGGGAAAGTTTAGAGTAATTTGTTGGCTTTGTGCCCACTTGTCTAATGCTTCTAGGTCAGGCACAATCAACGCCCCTAAAGCTTTTCGATCTTGACCTACCAACATAATTTGATCAATGTAGGGACTACGCGTACAAGCGTCTTCAATAGCTTGTGGTTCGATGTTTTCTCCATTACTCAGAACTATTGTATCTTTGGCCCGTCCAGTAATCACTAAATCACCCGTATCAGTTAACCAACCTAAATCCCCTGAATTAAACCAACTGTCATCATTAATAGCTTTGGCGGTAGCTTCGGGGTTTTTATAGTAACCCTGCATCACTTGAGTTCCCCGAATTAATACAAGTCCTCTTTCTCCTTGGGGAACTGGTTGGCCGCTGTCAGGATCAACAATACAAACTTCGGTTTCAGGAATACATTGTCCTGATGATCCGCGTAAGTTGTGACTGTGGGTACGGACGTTGGTAACGGGAGCCGTTTCAGTTAACCCATAACCCACTAAAACGGGGATGTTAACAATTTCGTAAAAGGTATCGATATGTCTAGCCAGAGAACCTCCTCCACTAACGACGGTTTTAAGGTTTCCTCCAACTTCTTGCCGAATTTTACTGTAGATTAGTTTGTCTGCTAACCTATGAAGGGGAGTTAGTAAAGCTGTCTTGATTTTAGCTAAGAGGCGTTCTGCACTAGAAATTTCGAAGTGGTCCAAACTAAGATTATTGGCAATACGTCGGGCGATAATGTACCGTTCTGAAACGGTCAGGAAGAATTGAATAATTTTTTGTTGGATAGAACTTTGTTTCCGAAATTGCTTTTGAATGCCTTCATAAAGGAATTCCCAAAGACGGGGAACTCCCACCATGTGTTGGGGTTTGAATAGTTTGAGATCAGCCTTAAACGTACGAATATTAGTGTAAGTTAGAATACAACCCCGGGAAAGGAGAAAATATTCTACACTACGTTCGTAGGCATGCCATGATGGTAGGATACTAAGGACTCGGTCACCTGGTCTAGGTTGGATAACCGCTTCCAAGTAAATTACCTGATGGAGTAAGTTTCTGTGACACAACATGACCCCTTTCGGTCGTCCGGTAGTTCCGGAAGTATAGATTAGGGTGGCTAGTGTTTCTTTTGTTTGACGAACAGGTTTTAGGGTGGAATGGCTTCCTAATTCCATCAATTCTTGAAAGTTGAAGATTTTGATAATGTCGTCTGAATTTCTTTGTTCATCACTTAACAAAATAATTAGTTCAATAGGCAACCTATTAAGGTCAGACCGGAGTTTAGCTAAAGTTTTTTGGTTTTCTACAATGAGGATTTTACTATCGCTATCACTCAAAATGTAAATTAATTCATCTTTATCGGCTTGGGCCGAACGTACCACATTAGCAGCACCAGCCATCATTGATCCTTGATCGGCTATAAACCAACGGGGGCCATTATCAGCGAAAAGAGCAACTTGTGAGGAAGATTTTATTCCTAAACTTTGTAGTCCTGCGGCGAAGTCTTTAATATTTTGGTACAACTCACCATAAGTTATGCTTACTTTGGGCGTACTATGGGGGTCTTCAAGGGCAACGATATCCTTAAATTTTTTGGCTGTTAGGGGCCAAATTTCAGGTAAGGTATTGATTAATGAATAGTCTGGTTGATTTGTCATCAAATTTAGTTGAAAAATATTTGTCAATCAAATATTAACCCTTTCAGAAGGGTGTATTAACAGTGCACAACTCGTATAGAATTATCGAAATAGGGGTCTGTTTCGATGAAACGAAAGTTTCAATCATCTAATAACAATAGTTAGTTTGAGTCCTTTTGCTTTGTCAGTAAATATTTAGTTATTGTAGAATATTTATCCTCACCCAAGTTTTAAATATAAAAAGTCTAACTGACATAAATTTTATAAACTCGTAAAAAGTTACCAACTAATCATTTTTCTAGAAATTAGAAACCATTAAATATAACAATTTAATCAATAAAAAAAGATAATTTCAATAAAAACCTATCCCCTTAATCATAAGCAATTATGAGTTTTGAATAAAGTGTTACGATTTACTTATAAAGATAACGTTATAACAAAGAAGATGCTCTAAATAATCTTTAGAGCCGTCTTTAAACGAAATGTTCTAGTTTGAGATTCACTTAAGTGAAAAAGTGGAAATCAATAGGACATAATGAGCAATCAACAGACCAACATCATCATTATCAGATCAGGATTATGTTTAATTTTCCAGCAAATATTCTTGTTGTCACGGTAACTAAAGGTCTATTTTATAGAAAAATTCATACTATATGCCAAATTTGGCAAGAATTTTTTCTAGACTATCCTATTGTTGTTTTATCAAGGCTGAATTTTTTTAAAGAGATGGAGAAAAAACTACAGGCTACTAAAATTTTAGCCAGCACAAATGAACGTACCGTAGAAAAAATCCAAAACGTTATGACAATTACATTGGAGGTTTGTGATGGTCTACATTTAGGAACTAATACAAAATCTGCCATGTTAAAACGTGCTTAACCAGAAATGACCATAGTGAAAGTTGATTTTGAGACTACGCCTTAATCTATCAGGATTAGAAGATTTAATGGCTACAGAAGGGGTTAACACCACCCATGTGTTAGTAGACCTGGCGAATCAGCACTAAAGCGCCATTCCCATTGCCTGTCAAGTATTATCGACTCCTAAAGAAACAAACACCCCAGAAGAAGCCGTTCATAAATGGAACGGGATCTAAAACCATAATTTTGTAATTTCAATAAATTGTCAAATTAAGTAAAAAAAGATTTCCCTATGACGGAAAAAAAAATTCGGAATTTTTGGCAACTTTGGAACATGAACGTTGGCTTTTTTGGTATTCAATATGGTTGGGCATTACAGATGGCCAATACTAGTGCAATTTATGAGTATTTAGGGGCTGAGCCTGAACAAATCCCTATGTTGTGGTTAGCGGCTCCCTTAAGTGGTTTAATTGCTCAACCTATTATTGGCTATATGAGTGATCGCACTTGGGGACCTCTAGGACGTAGACGACCTTACTTTTTGTTGGGAGCTATTTTTAGTTCTATTGCTCTTATTTTAATGCCTAATTCTTCTAGCCTATGGATGGCAGCTGGATTGCTTTGGATTTTGGATACTTCTGTAAATATTAGCATGGAACCTTTTCGAGCTTTTATTGCAGACTTACTTCCCCAAAAACAGCATACTCGAGGGTTTTCAATGCAAGGTTTTTTCATTGGAGCTGGGGCAGTTACAGCTTCATTATTTCCCTGGATATTGACTCATTTATTCCATGTGGACGATAGAAAAGAACTAGGGGTTCCTTTTTCAGTGAAATCATCTTTTTATATTGGAGCAGCAGTCTTTCTAGGCACTGTAATTTGGACGGTAGTAACTACCTCAGAAACTCCTCCGAAGAACCTAGAAAAAATACGAAATGCTCAAAAAAGCAAGAGTGCTTTAGATAAAGTTACAGAAATTTTTTGGCTAATTAAAGCCATGCCAACGACGATGAAACAATTGGCAGTAGTACAATTTTTTACCTGGTTAGGAATTTTTTGTGTATTTCTCTATTTTCCTCCGGCCGTTGCTCACAATATTTTTGGGGCAGTGCGAGAAAATTCTCAATTATATACAGATGGTATTGAATGGGCAGGAATTTGTATTGCTGTCTACAATGGAGTCTGTCTTATTTTTTCTTGGCTGTTACCAAAATTAACAGAAATAATTAATCATAAAATTGCTCATTCTTTATGTTTAATTTGCGGAGGAGTAGGATTAATTTCTTTGGTGTTTGTTGATCAACCCCTATTGGCTTTATTGCCAATGATAGGTTTTGGCATTGCTTGGTCAAGCATATTAGCTATTCCTTATTCTATTTTGTCTCAAACTGTAACTAGTCAAAATATAGGACTGTACATGGGAATTTTTAATGCTTTTATTGTCATTCCCCAAATTTTTGCAGCTTTAGGATTAGGTTGGATTATGAAAATTTTTCTTGATAGTAACTGTTTATTAGTAGTGGTTGTAGGAGGTTTTTCTTTATTACTAGCTGCTATGTTAGTGCATTTTGTTGATAAACCTGAAACCTCAGAAAAGACATCTATACAACCAGAAATTTTATCTCCTTCCTAAGATTTAGTTTCTCAGATTTTTCACATTGTTTAAACTTAGCTATTTATGAAGAGGAAACGTCATAATGGTGTGAAGGAAATTTCAGGTAAAGTTGCATAGTTCAACTTCAGTTTCATCACTCTGCGTTTCCTAAGCTTTTAACCGTCTTAAACCACTCATTTGAGGGCTATCAGAGAGTATATTGGCAAAAGAAAGGTCTTGGATGCTCCGTCCTTAAAGAGGAAGATTTATATCAATGCTATATGTGCCCTTAAACAGCGTGAGTTCGACTATATATAAGAAAAATTGTTGTTATTTTTAATATCTAAGTCAAAATACGACAAAGTTGACGATCATCTAAGCTCTTTCTTTCTCTCTAATGATCTATCTTAATATTATTTCTTATTGTTTTTTGGATGTTTTACCCCCTCGGATATTTTTTACTTCCTATCATTTTCTACCTAAATAGAATATTTCTACTTTTGTTTTAGCTCTGGATAAACTCTTTAGTCCGGTAGTTAATTTTGATGGTTCTTGATCTTCTAATTGTGTTAACTAAATTTTGAAATAGGTTAATATCTAACGGCCACTATTTTTTAATTATTTTTTTAGACTAGTTTAAGCTTACTTCCTTAAGTTTATCGTTAACTGTTTCATTTTTAAAATACTTACTAGGTTGAATTTTATTAGTCAGTTTTACTAACTTTTACTTCATTTATTGTTAATAACAAATAATTACTTAAGATCATATTTTATAGAGATTGTCAAATAGTTTTTTAGCAATATATCCTCGGCTTCTAAATGTTTTTCTTAAATACAGTTTGAGATATGTTTACAGCCATCCATTTTGCCTGGAGTTCACTTTAAAGCTAATCCGTGGTTGTTTTTAATTAAATAACGATATTCATTTAACTAGGTGAGAAAATGATTTTTTGTAATGAGAAAGAATCTGCTAATGTGCAAAGTTTTTTTAAAAAACGATATTTTGAGCTAGGAAAAGCGATTACAAAGGCAATAATTTCTTTTTAAACGAAGATAGTCCCTTTTTTCTTAAATAAGTTTTGTAGATCGAAGAACGGAATGACAGTGCTGCTCAAGTCCTTGATCGAAGTAATTTGGATCAAAAAATACTATCGAGACGAGATTTTATGTCCATAACACTATACCTCGATAAATACAACTTCTAGTTAAAATAGAGCTGCTGTCTCCCCGTCTCCCTATAACTTTTTATGAAATGTGAGTTTCATAAACGTAATCAGAGGGTAAATTAGGTTGTTGAGAAGCTTTAACTGCGAGATAATCACAATATTCATTTTCTGGATGTCCTGCATGACCTTTAACCCAAACAAAATTAACTTCATGTTTTTCGCATAAGTCTAGTAATTGTTGCCAAAGATCGGGATTTTTAGCAGATTCTTTCTTGTTGCGTTTCCAATTGTTAGCCCGCCATTTTTTTGCCCATCCTTTAGTGATAGCATCAACTAAATAGCGAGAGTCGGTATAAAGAGTAATATCACATTTTGTGTTAAGAGTTTTTAGCCCAACAATTGCCGCCATCATTTCCATCCGATTATTGGTAGTTAAACGAAAGCCTCCTGATAATTCTTTTCGGTATTTATTGTAGATCAAAAGGGTTCCATATCCCCCTGTACCAGGATTTCCTGAACAAGCTCCATCCGTATAAATTAAGACTTTTTTTAGAGAATTATTCATAACTTAACCACTTCTTCTATTATTTAACTTAAAAAAATCCGCAAAAGCGGACGTAGTTGATATTTTTCTTAGGAAAGATTTAGATTAAACTCCAGGACCTGTATCGACATCACTGTCACTAATAGCAATACTTTGTCCACCAACAAAACTATCGGATTCCTTAACGAAACCATGATAAGCTTCCATGCCATGTTCACCGATATCTAGTCCGTTTATTTCCTCTTCTTGAGTAACACGGATGCCTAAAGTAACCTCGAGAACTATCCAAACCACGCCACTAAAAATGACAGTAAAGACTCCAATGGAAACGATACCAACAATTTGATTAATTAATTGAGAAATACCGCCACCATAAAAAAGACCCACTTTTGTGTTAAAAAACCCAACCGCTAAAGTCCCCCAAATTCCGTTAACCAAATGAACAGAAATAGCCCCAACAGGATCATCAATTTTCACAACAGAGTCAAAGAAATCAACAGAGTAGACGACAATCACTCCGGCGATTGCTCCGATAACAACAGCTCCGAAATAGGATACCCCATCACAACCGGCAGTAATTCCTACTAAACCGGAGAGAATACCATTAATAATCATAGAAAGATTGGGTTTTCCATTCTTGACCCAAGCGACCAAAGTAGCTGCCACACCACCACCAGCCGCAGCTAGGTTAGTGGTAACAGCGATATAGGGAACCATTTCATCGGCTGCTAATTGGGAACCTGAGTTAAACCCAAACCAGCCAATCCACAGAATGAGACAGCCCAAGGTAGCAATACTCATATTGTGGCCAGGGATAGTTTGAGGACGACCATAGACATACTTACCCATTCGAGGACCAAGAACTGCAGCCCCGACCAAAGCAGCCCAACCTCCGACGGAGTGAACCACTGTAGAACCGGCAAAGTCTTTAAAATTACCTAACCAACCACCACCCCAAACCCAGTGGCCAGTGACAGAATAAGAGACTGCCACTAACAACAGACTGAAAATCAAAAAGTCAATAAATTTAATCCGTTCAGCCACAGCTCCTGAAACAATAGTAGCGGTAGTTATAGCAAATGCTGCTTGGAATAAAAAAGCAACTGAAATAGGTAGTCCAGCTGGAAAGGGATCAAGTCCATAGGTTGCAGGATTATCACTACTTAAAAACCAACCGCCACCTCCGATAAAGGGGTTGTCAGGACTACCAAACATCAGAGAAAATCCGATTGCCCAATACGCGAGGATTGCTAAGGCTAAGATAATTAGATTTTTTGAGAGGATGTTGACGGCATTTTTCTGACGACACAAACCTGTTTCGAGCATCCCAAAACCTGCATTCATGCAAATGACCAAAATGGCGGCAATTAACACCCAAATAGCATTGAGGGTTCCCTGAAGGGTTGCTATATTAATATTGATGTTTTCAATAGCAATTTCAGTAATTTCTGCATCTTGTGCGGCTGTTGCTCCATGCCAAACAATGACAATAATGGCAGTTAAGGGGATACAAGCCAGCCAATAGGGGGAAAAAAGATGGGCAGTAGATTTAAATGATTCCCAATAGGACACATCCCATAAACAAGGAGAGGTCTTAGAAACGGCTTTAATCGTTCTTATTGATCGCATTTTAGTTAGCATTCGATGAGACGTCTCATTGAGTCAGGTTGACTCTATCCATGTCGGACATGATAGCGAGATTGTTCAATAAGATTCAGTAAATGTTTGTGTGCTATTACTGCTCGCCATGTTTTTGGCCTTATTTTATTGTCCAAACTCTAAATATCACCGACAAATTCCTCCAATGTAGCAGATTAGAGTTAGATTGACCTAGATTGACTTTTAATGTCGTAATCCCTTTTTAGGGATTACGACATTAAAAACTATATTTATGCTTGGCCAATCTCAAAGTTTTTATAATTTTTTGACCCTAACGAAATCATGAATCAGTCAGACTTTGACCGAAAAATAATGCAGCGATGTTTGCAATTAGCCCAGCAAGGGTCAGGACAAACTTCTCCTAATCCTTTAGTAGGATCAGTGATTGTCCAAAATTGGGAAATAGTCGGGGAAGGTTTTCATCCCAAAGCCGGAGCTTCTCACGCCGAGATTTTTGCCCTACGGAATGCCCAGGAAAGAGCAAAAGAAGCGACAGTTTATGTTAACCTCGAACCCTGCAATCATTATGGTCGCACTCCTCCCTGTACAGAGGCTTTGATTAAAGCAGGGGTTAAAAAAGTAGTTATCGGTATGGTTGACCCTAATCCTTTGGTTTCAGGAAAAGGGATCGAAAAACTCAAACAAAGTGGAATTGAAGTGGTGATTGGAGTAGAAGAAGCCGCATGTCGTCAGTTAAATGAAGCCTTCATTCATCGTGTTTTACATCAAAAACCCTTGGGAATTTTAAAGTATGCTATGACCCTTGATGGTAAAATTGCTGCCACTACAGGTCATAGTACTTGGGTAACAGGGAAATCATCGCGTCGGTTAGTCCATCAAGTTAGAGCGGCTTGTGATGCAGTGGTAGTTGGCGGCAATACAGTTCGACAAGATAACCCTTATTTAACTACCCATCAGGTGGTAGGGTCTAATCCTTTACGGGTGGTAATGAGTCGTAGTCTTGATTTGCCCCTTCAAGCGAATCTTTGGCAAACAGATATTGCTCCTACCTTAGTCTTTACAGAAATAAATAGTAATCCCACGTTTCAGGAAAAATTGGGTCATCAAGGGGTCGAAGTAATTGAATTAATTTCTTTGACTCCATTAGAGGTGATGAAGGTTCTTTATCAAAAGGAATTATCCAGTGTTTTATGGGAATGTGGAGGGACATTGGCAGCACAAGCGATCGCTGATGGAGTGATTCGAAAAATTATGGCTTTTATTGCCCCTAAAATTATTGGCGGTTTAACGGCCCCTTCACCCATAGGAGAGTTGGGATTAAAACAGATGACTGAAGCGTTAGAAATACAAAGAATTACTTTAAGTCAAATTGATCAAGATATTTTAGTTGAAGGATATTTATCAATAGTCAATTGATAATTAAGCATTATGGCTCTTTTAAGGAAAACTATGGTCTTAGGCAGATAAGTTAACTGGTTAAGCCCATGCTCGTCAATTCTCTACACAGTCTGAGATATCAATGATATGCCTGATGAGGACAGTTAAAAACGTTATTAACGTATTGATTGATAATTATTTGTGGGTTATTAAATGTATAATTATAACCAAAATGTAGCTTATAGACTGCAAGTCTAACTAAAAATATAGTCAAAAAACTGGGGTATTAAATTTAATCAATATTCTAAGTAAAGATATTTATATACATAATTAAAATTATGTATATAAATATCTTGTCAATACTGTAAATAATGTAAATTCAACAAATCTATCTGAATTAATCGTTGAAATTAGCTCCCTTGATTAATTTAATAAGTAGCGAAAGAAGTTAAATTTAGGCTCTATTTGCCTCGTAGTGTTAAATAATTACTTGGAACCCCCAAAAACAGAGAAATACTGGAGTTTAACCGTTAAAATTAACAAATTATCATTAATTTAGTTGTATAAAAATATTTTTGACAATTAAAATTTAGATATTTCATATCTAAGATAACTAATAGTTAAAGAATTTTTTAAAATAAGCTAATCTGGCAAATCTTAAGCAGTTAAAATAGATGTTTTTAACTAATTTGATTAATGGGACTGCGTATTATAGTTAGGACATTGAGAGAATTACAAGACTTTATAAAAAAATACTGCCCACCCTAAAGTAATATTATTATCTTCTTTTGTTCTGCTTAATTATCTATTTAAAAAATTGTTCACTATTTTTTTTAAAAAAAATCACCTAGCTAAATGAATAAATAAAAAAAGAAGACCGAGGATAACAACTAAAAATAATCCTAGATTAAGGCCATATCTGGTTAAGTTTAACAGGTTGATAATTGGAATTAGAGTTTCTTTCCATAAGTTTCTCTTGTCGTTGAAGAAACTGTACAGCGGAGATAGACCGATGAAGAAGACTGTAGGGACAGCTAAAACATGAGCAAACAGCAATCTCATGGTAAAAGGGTGTTTTCTGAATTTGGCTATCAACAGCCTCACAAAGCTTAGATGTTCTCAGTTATTAGATTTATTCGAGAATTAACCTCCCTAATAGAGCAGTCAAAAGTGCTTATTGATCAAGAAAAGGGTTGTATGGAGTTTGATTAGAAACACCAACTACCTTGGCTCTTCTATCCACACTTATGTAGGTATGCCCATTCCGGAAAAATTCTGGTAAAGCTACCCGTAAAATTTATTACGCTTTGACTGGTCACAGAAGGATGGAGGTGGGGAGAAACATAACTACAAATATTGTCCATATTTGTTACCCTACAAGCAGGTGGTTAAAAATACTTAATTAAAAATCTCCTCGCTAAAGTAAAGATTTTCTACCATTGGCAAATTAAGAATTAATATGAGAGAATGTATATTTGCGCGTCAAATTAAATAATCACCTATCTGCTAAAATCGACTATGGCTGCTAAAAAAGGAGTACGCATCGTCATTACTGTGGAGTGTACTGAGTGTCGGACAAAGACAGACAAGCGCTCACCAGGAGTTTCTCGCTATACTACCAGCAAGAATCGCCGTAACAACACAGGGAGAATGGAAATTAAGAAGTTCTGTCCCCACTGTAATGCTCACACCATACATAAGGAAATTAAATAATCATCGGTCACCATAAAGTCTATAAAAAGTTAAACGAACAAATATGAGTTACTATCGTAAGCGTCTTTCTCCAATCCCTCCGAGTCAACCCATTGACTACAAAGATACAGAACTCCTAAGAAAATTTATCACGGAACGGGGAAAAATCCTACCCAGACGGATTACAGGGTTGACGTCCAAACAGCAACGGGACTTAACGACTGCTGTGAAAAGAGCTAGACTTATTGCTTTGTTACCTTTCGTAAATAAAGAAGCATAAGGTTAAAGCCATCACTCAGAACCTCATTAATTAAGCAGGAGATGGAGTGGGGCTTGGTCTTCATTCTACCGAATGAAGTCAGTCAACTTGGGGAAGTCAACTTGAGTAAGAGTAAGTATAACAAAAAAAGTCAAGAAATCTTCCCACAAGTAAAAACTATCAATAATTCCGTTCATGTTAACTTTGAGGTTAAAAGTCATAATCTAAAACCGTCGAGCTAGACTGAATAGTAAAAGCACGGGACTCCTAAATCAAGGAGTAATGTTAATAATCAAGGCAGCAAAGCGGGTGGAAAAAGGAAAGCTCATTGAATTTAGGCTACAAGGGGAACGTCGTATTGCAGTCGTTGATCGCCCAGAAGGAAAAAAAGATTGGATGGTCATTGATGTTGAAGGTCAATCTCATAAAATTCGACCTCAACGGGTAGAATACGAAATCAATGGAAGTTCCTACACAATTGGAGATATTCCCCAGTTTTTGCAAGAAGTTAAACCCTACCTTGACTCTTCTAGTTTAGAAGTAGCTTGGGAGTTGTTAGTGGAAAATGGACAGAGCGTTACTCCTTCTGAAATGGCGCAATTGCTGTTTTCTGAAGTCTCTCCAGCTCACTGTTATGCAGCCCATAGCTTATTGTGTGACGATAAAATCTACTTTAAGAAAAAAGGGGATAGTTACGAACCGAGAACCAGTGGTCAAGTTGAAGAAATCAAACATCAACTAGAGGTTGAACGGCAACGTCAGCAAGAAAAAGAAGTATTCTTTACTAACATAAAAAAAGCTCTGGCAGGGCAGAAGATCGATTGGACAGAAAGCGATCGTAATCGTTTGGAATTGTTAGAACGCTTTGTTTTGCAGCCGGAACAAACCCATCGTAATGCTCAAGAAATTTTGGATGAAATTAGACGATCTCCTACTCCGGAAGCGGCCTTTGAGTTGTTAGTAGAATTAGGATGGTGG
This sequence comes from cyanobacterium endosymbiont of Epithemia clementina EcSB, assembly GCF_029919255.1. Lineage (GTDB taxonomy): Bacteria > Cyanobacteriota > Cyanobacteriia > Cyanobacteriales > Microcystaceae > Rippkaea. The sequence goes on from NZ_CP123991.1 coordinate 1,112,901, forward strand.
AGTCGTAACGAAAACCTATTTCTGCGGCGTAGTTCTTATCCGATTCAATTTTCTAGAAAGGTACTTGACGTGGTGCAATTCTATTTAGAAACCCCTCCCCCTGATCGAGACAGTGATCGCCTTGATTTAACCCATCTCAAAGTGTATACCATCGACGATGAAAGTACTGAAGAAATTGATGACGGGTTGAGTGTGGAATTCTTAGGAGATGATCAAATCAAACTTTGGATTCATATCGCTGATCCAACTCGTCTAGTAACTCCAGGGGACGAATTAGATTTGGAGGCGCGAAGACGAAGTACCACTCTCTATTTGCCTACGGGCATGATTTCCATGTTTCCGATAGAATTGGCAACTGGCCCAATGAGTTTACGCCAGGGGAAAATTTGTCCTGCTTTGAGTTTTGGTGTAATTTTAGATGATAAAGGGGCGGTTCTAGATTATTCGATCCACGCCAGTTTAATTAAACCAACTTATCGCCTTACGTATCATGATGTAGATGAGATGTTTCACTTAGCCATCAAAGCTGAACCAGAGATCCCTATCCTAGCTGACGCTTCCAAGCAGCGACACCGATGGCGGAAGTCTCAAGGATCTATTACTATCAAGATGCCAGAGGCGGTCATTAAAGTTAAATCCGAAGATGATATTGTCATCGAATTGATTGATAGTTCCAGAGCAAGACAATTAGTGGCAGAAATGATGATTTTGGCTGGAGAAGTGGCTGGGCGTTATTGTCAAGAACACAATTTACCAGTTCCGTTCAGGGGACAGCCTCAACCAGAATTACCCCCAGAAGAAGAATTACTCTTATTACCCCCAGGACCTGTGAGGGCGTGCGCTTTGCGCCGTTGTATGCCTCGTAGTGAGATTGGAACTTTACCTAATAGACATGCAAGTCTAGGTTTAGATACTTATACTCAAGTGACCTCACCCATTCGCCGTTATACGGATTTGTTAACTCATTTTCAACTTAAGGCACATTTACGGGGCGATCCTTTTCCATTCCCCCTTGATGTTATGCAACAGATTATTTATAGCGTGACTTTATCAGCCCAAGAGGCGACGTTAGTAGAACGACAAACTAATCGTTATTGGGGATTGGAGTTTTTGCGGCGTAATGCTGATCAAATTTGGCAAGGAGTAGTTTTGCGTTGGTTGCGCGAAGATGAAAATTTAGGAATTTTATTGCTCGAAGAATTGGGATTAGAATTGCCTCATCGCTTTGAAAGGGCTGTGTCTTTGGGTGATCGCCTATTGGTTCAGGTTAGTCGTTCTGACCCCCATCGTGATGAGATTCGCTTTCGAGAGATGCCCGAACATGAAGTCCGGTCAAGCATTATTTAAAATAGCTGTAACAGGTCAATTTTATCTTAGTCGAATTGTTAGTTTAGATGGAAATTATTCCTGCCTCTATAAGAGACTTGTTTAAGTGCTAGAAGTCTGTGGTTAGTTTGAGTTTAATCTGTCTCTAGATACAGAAGTTACTTCTTAGTTAGATTAGTTAGAATATCAAGATTATTATACAGAAATAACTAAGAAAAGATAAAAATAATTATATTTATTAATTTATTAATTCTTAAAAATTGGCAGGCTTTTAAGATTAAAAAATCAAATAAAAGTGCAACCGAAAGTCAAGCATCACCCTAAACAATAAAAAATCTCTTGGTAAGAATTATGTGATCTTTCTAAGATTTACGCCAATTGATGGTAAAGTAATTTTACAATTAATCGGATTTTTAACTAAGAATTTAAAGTTGCCAGATTAAAGATATTCGTTAAATCTGGAATATCCTCTGGAGATAAATTGATTGAGATTGAATGATAATCAAAAAATATTTGCTGTCCCTAATTTTTAGGGTAAAAAAAAATTTGATAACAAGAAATAAACTTATAGTAATAAGTCTGATATTTTGGATAGGTTTAGGAATTAGTATTTATCTAAGTTTAATAAGAACAAATCCGGTGATCACTTAAAGAAGTATAGTTAAAACTTTCACCGTTACCGGATAGGGAATAGAAAAAATTATCACCACTAAATCACACCAACAAGCACAAGCTATTTCACAAGTCCTGAACTGGACTACTCAAGGAATCGCTAGGATTAGGATTGACGGAACTAATGTTCCTCGTCCTAGACCGTTGTAAACTGAATGGCACTCAGCAAGAGCCTTTGATGCTCTAGCATGCCAATGATTGTGGGGTAAAACAGACCTTAAGAGCTTCTGTTACTCTACAAATAGCCATTAACCATTAAACTAACTAACCGTTTAGGGAAGATCAAATGACAAGTTACACGACAACGATTACCGAAGCCAGAGAATTATTTCGTGCTGCCTATGAAAATCGCTACACTTGGGATAGGAATTTTCCAGGATTTACAGCAGATGTGACTTATCAACGAAAAGATAAGATTTTTACTGCTCAAGTTCGAGTCAATCAGAATCTCAGTGCTGAGGTTTTAAATGTTGATGATATCGAAATCAAAAAAGAACTTTATCATCAATTGTGGGAAATTGCCATTCATCGTATTCGTCGAGCCTTTGAAGACACTCACGGACAGAATACCTTTACTTATGGGGAAACAGATAATACTGGTGCAGTAGAACTTCTTGTCGGTGGTAAATCCGAAGGAGATAGCTACAAAGTTCGCAACAATGAAGTGTGTTATGTTCGTCGCCATATTCATAGCGTCGTCGTAACTATCAATACCTTTAGTAGCCATGACACAGGGGAAGGCTATTTGTCTCACCGTTATGATTCTGTCTACCACGATTCTAAAACTGGAGAACTTAAAGGTGGAACAAATGATTTTGAGGATAATTATGAAAAAGTAGGGAAGTATTACATTCTTACCAGTCGTATTATCCAAACTAAAGAACAAGGACAGATAACAACCGAAGCATTTAACTTTTCTAAAATTAAGTTGTTATCAGTTTAATAACTGGATTGGTATCCTTAACTTTTATATCGCGATAGACACGCGTCATAGAAACCAACCTTAGCCATCAGTGCTAAGGTTAGGACGTTTATAAAAAATTCTAAAGATTTTGAGTGTTAATCTAAAGACAACATAGCGCTAGACAAGTACATAAAGAATTAAGTCTCTACAAAGAATATGTAAGTAAGTTTAAAATAGAAACTCAGTTGAAAAATAATGATTGCTATCTCCTGTTTAGGTTGCTGTTTTTAACTATGAATGTAGAGTATTATGACTAAGTTAAAAGAGATAGAGTATTTAATTCCTTTGTTTTTTACTGATACTGCTTTAATCGCTCTTTAGCGTGATTTTTTGCTATAAAGTGCCGGCACAATTGACAGGGCTCGCTTGACCATTTTTTTAAAAAAAATCAGAAAACTTCCTTAAAAAAGGAAGATTATTCTATATTTATTTTTCTTATAATTTTATAGTCTATAAGTAGATTTAATAGAAGGTGGTTCTTTTAAAGGAAAGATGATGAAGTTGCCAAAAAATCTTTAAAGATAAATATAATTTAGCCAATGAGGTTAAATCAATGAGGTTAAATAAAAAATTTTAAAAAAACAACATTAAGTTAACTATAGTTATTCAACTTTAAAAAATAAAATGAAAATTACTTATTATTTCACGTCTATATTATAATTAGCTACTACTCAACTTTTACCTAAACAATTAGATAATAAATAACGGCAAAAGCAAATACTCTTAAAAATTTTAGTAGGTTACTTTTAACAAAAAAAAGTTTAAATTACTATCTTAACTTACTTAATATAGACAATCTTCTGTCAACAACTTTTAACTAGTATTGTCTAACTCAAGTCGCCAATTTTGGGGTAACAGAGATTTTGTTTCTACATGAAATTCTAAAAGAATTTTTGAGCGATAAGTAACAGTTTGAATACTACTATAGCCTAGTATAGCTGTTTCCTTTTTGATAAAATAAGTAGCCCGGAACATTTAATTAATCCGTTCTTGCTCTTTAACAGCAGAAGATAATTTTAACATTACTTATTCAAGGATTTTTTAAAAATTCCTCAGCTTATCCAATGAAATAACCTAGTATTTTTTATTAATCCATAATAGTTTCCCTATTAACACAGAATAAAACTGGTCATAGTTGATGAACATAACCAACAAATTAAGCCTATAATTCTATTATTCCCGCATTCTTAAAAATCTGTCAGAGATTACTGGAGATTATCTGGAAATCCCTGCTTCCTTATAGTTTCAACTGGTGATTTAGGTTTGACCAAATAGTATGAGGGGTGAATAGTCATTCACCCCTCATACTGTTATCAATCAATCAGCAGTAATAGCGAAAACTGAACATAAAATGTAAAAAGTTTACATGATTTCTTTTCAGGTTATGCTATTACACCACCTATTTAAAATTAGGAAATAGAGAAAGACTAACATATTCTCTTGGGAGATTATCACCTGTTTCCTGTTGACTAATTACCTAGCCGATAATGCCATAACTCAAAAAGGTTACTTACTTTTCCGGTTCAGCCTAGGAAAAGAACCCTGGGACCCTCCCAGTCGATGCGGCGCCATCTTTATGAGAAAGGATCACGGCACTGATTTGATCGCTCATCACAGCGACTTTCTTTTCCGTTTGTTTTTCGCAAGTTAATTCAATTAACTCAGGAGTAGTGGAGCGCATAGCAGAAATAATTTTCTCATACAGAGAGTCTGCGTTTTCTGCCTCTTTGCGTTGGACGGAAATAGGGATAGACGTATATTTTAAAGTCAGGTCAATGCTAATCATGAATTCTCTTAACTACAGGGGTATCCTTTTGATTATCTGACAGAATTTATCTTTCTCTTCAGAACCAACAGCTAAGAAAAAATCTTAATCTTTTATTAAAATTTCAGATGGAAGACTATGAGGCTTTATCCCGGAGGGGTGTAACTCAAGAAAAATAAAGATAACTCTTTAACCTTGTCCTTAATTAAGAATTTGGATATTTATGCAATAACCATTGCAGTCGGACGCGTCCCACAAAAAAAATAGTTTGAAAGTTTCTGTCTAGTCAACATTCATCCTTACAACTCTATTGCTTTCTCTGCCCCTATCACGGTATTCGTCAGTGTATTCTTGATGTATTTTTGGGACTGTTTAGCTGGTTCTTTGCCCTGATTTTTGGACTAGCTGGGATTCTCCGCTTTATTCTCTTCCTTCAAGGGTTCCACAACTGGACTCTCAATACCTTCCTTCCGCATGATAAGAGTCGTTGGGGTTTTCGGTGATGCGTTATTTTGTGCCATTCACTATGCAACTTTAGAAAACATCCTGTTTGAAAATATAAAACAAGCGAATTCTTCACTGTGTATTTGAACCGACCCAAACTGTGTATTTGAACCGACCCAATCGGGATTGCTTTCTCCAACAAGCGTTGGTTATACTTTTTCATGCGATTTATTCCTATAACTGGACTCTGTATAATTTCTGTGGACATCGTAGGTTCAAAGCTGAACTTACGACTTATGACTTTATTTCTCAAAAATTGCGGGCAGCAAAAGATCCCTAGTTCGAGAAACTCTACACTAAGAACATTTTGTTAAATGAAAGTCTATGAGCTTGAATAGCTCCTCAAAACCAACCCTGCCAAAACTTTATATTCCCTGAAAAAGTCCTACTTATATTATGAAATAAACTAGTAAAATACTAAGTTTAAAACTGTTTAAATATACCTGTTTGAATTGACTATAAGTTCTTTTTTTAAGAAAACCGTTAATAATAGTTAAAATGAATTATCATCAATAGTTATTCCTCTCAATTAAATTCGATTTAATTGAGAGGAATAATAACGTTTAATATATTAAATTTAATTTAGTTTTTTATTTTTTGTTTAAATATTTTTTATTTTTGAGTAAATCTATTGGACTTTTATTTAACTATGATATATCTGTTATTCTTAACTAGTATTTAATTGAGTATCAACTTATTTTAATCAATAAAATATACTTGCTAGTTTAATTTATCACAGATATATCTCAAAAAAATCTAACATCATTTAATAAATTTAATAAAATATTATATTTGTTTTTTTGGAAAATATTTGTTAAAAAACTGATGTTTTTTAACAATTTCTTGTTAAATTATTAGACTTATTTATTTGTTTAAAGCTATTAATTTTAAATAAAATTTTTTTATTTATTTAATATTACAATTTAAATTCAATTTAATTCTTTATTTTTTGGTCTTCAATTAATTAAACAAATTTTGATAACTATGTCTTGTTTGCTCATCTTATTCCTTTTAGTTACATTCTTAATATCACTACTTGAGACCTATTTGATAATTTTTACCTTAAATTTTAAGCATATATTTTTTCTATTTTTTGAACGAAATTTATGCAATTTTACTTATACATTAATAATACTCTATTTGACGACAATTAGTTCTTAGATGGACTGCTTTCTATGTACAAGTTAAATCTATCATAGTTAATGAATCATTTGCTGAAGTGTTTTGGCTGCCAAAACACTTAAATATAAGTTGTTTCTAAGTCTACCTTTCGACAAGATAAAACTATTTATAGTTTATTCAAAGTCTAATAATTAGTAATACAGTAATTGTAGCTGACTAGATTATAAAAGACTTTTCTACAATTGAGAAGAATCTTACAATGTATCAAATTTTTGGGAGGTTTACTCAAAAAACATTTTGATGTTCGTAAGTTCACTTCTTTTTAAACCAAAATAATATTTTTTTCTTAAAATAAATGCCGTCAATTGAAAGATAGAATGAACGTATAGAAATAATTTAAATCACAAAATAATAAATACTTCAATAAGATTTGGACTAAATTCTATGTCCGAAGTATCATATGTCAGTAAATACCGCTTACGACATAGAGCTCCTTTTCCTTACTTTTCGTCACTTAAGTACTTCTGTCTCGGTCAATGTCTTGTGTATAATTATCTGGGTGCAGCAGATAGACTAAACAACCGCTCTACACTTCACCAAAATCAACAAAAAACTCTATGGCCGTTTTTATTCCAAATCGCCCTATTCGTATCGGTTCGCGTAAAAGTCAGTTAGCTTTAGTGCAAACCTATTGGGTACAAAAAGAACTGCAAAGTTACTATCCTGAACGCCAATTTGACGTGGAAACTATGAATACTAAAGGTGATAAAATTCTCGATGTTTCCCTGGCTAAAATCGGTGATAAGGGACTATTTACCAAAGAATTAGAAGTGGCTATGAGGCAAAATAAAGTTGATTTTGCCGTACATTCCCTCAAAGATCTCTCTACTAATCTGCCAGATGGCTTAATATTAGGGTGTGTTACTGAAAGAATTGATCCGGCTGATGCGGTAGTTTTTAATAAAAAGCATCAGAAAAAACAATTGGAGACTTTACCCGAAGGGGCAGTTATTGGAACTTCTTCTCTACGTCGTTTAGCCCAACTGCGCTATCATTTTCCAAATTTAGCCTTCAAAGACGTGCGAGGTAATGTTAATACTCGCCTTAGAAAACTTGATGAGGGAGAATACGATGCGATTGTTTTAGCTGTAGCAGGTTTACAGCGTTTAGATATGAGTGATCGCGTCCATCAAGTAATTAAGAAAGAAATTTGTCTTCATGCTGTAGGACAGGGAGCTTTAGGAATCGAATGTCGTGAAAGGGATGAAGAAATCCTAGAAATACTCAAAGTATTAGAACATGAACCCACTCGCGATCGCTGTTATGCCGAACGAGCATTTTTACGAGAACTTAAAGGCGGTTGTCAAGTTCCGATTGGTGTGCACACAACTATTGAAGGAGATACCCTAACTTTAACGGGAATGGTGGCTAGCCTCGACGGTCAAACCCTTATTAAAAAAACTATTAGTGGACAACGATTCTTCGCAGAGCAAATAGGACTAGATTTAGCTAAATGTTTACGAGATGCTGGTGCAGGTCAAATCTTAGCAGAAATTTTTGCTCAAATTAAACGAGGATAAGGTTAAACAAAGATAGAAGGCTTGCTCAAAGCTAAATTTTATTTGTAATTGATTGATTAACACATATTGTAGAATCTAGATTAGTTACCTTAATTACTTTTGTTTAACCCACTCTTGTGTTGACTTTTAACATTGATGCCAGTTCGCCCAATCTTGAGGTTTTAAGAAAGTGTCATATAACTCAGATTCAGGAGTATTCGGTTCAGGAGAATAACAATATTCCCAACGTACTAACGGCGGCAAAGACATCAGAATTGACTCAGTGCGTCCGTTGGTTTGTAGTCCAAAAATAGTCCCGCGATCATAGACTAAATTAAATTCTACATATCGTCCCCGTCGATATAATTGAAATTGCCTTTCCTTGTCTCCATATTCTGTATTGCGTCGCTTTTCCACGATAGGAACATAAGCTGGTAAAAAGGCCTGTCCACAGCTATTAACAAAAGCAAAAAGGTCTTCCCAAGTGCGAGGTTCTAAAGGAGGTAGTTGGTTACTGTGAAGAGACGCTGGTTTGTCAGCATAAGGACCGCGGTATAAAGAAGCTAAGCCATCTTGATAATCGAAGAAAATACCCCCCACTCCGCGCATTTCTTGCCTATGTTTAAGATAGAAATATTCGTCACACCAAGGTTTAAAGACCGCGTAATATTCTGGATGATGTTTGTCACAAGCTTCTTTAAGAGTACGGTGAAAATGGGCCGCATCTTCAGCAAAAGGATAATAAGGGGTTAAATCAATCCCTCCCCCAAACCACCACACAGGACCAGCTTCAAAATAACGATAATTAAGGTGAACCGTCGGAATATAGGGGTTACAGGGATGGAGAACCATAGAGATCCCCGTGGCATAAAAACCATGCCCTTCGACCTCTGGTCGTTGTCTCAAAATAGACTGAGGTAACTGTTGTCCCCAGACTTCTGAGAAGTTTACCCCACCCTGTTCTAACACACCACCATCACGAAGAACACGAGAACGCCCTCCTCCTCCCTCTTTTCGTTGCCAACTATCTTCACGGAATTTACTTTGACCATCAACTTCTTCGAGTTTGGCACAGATTTCATCTTGAAGATTTTTCATAAACTGACTAACCTTTTTTTGTGCATCTTCAGGGGGAAGGGAAGCTCGTTTTAGAGTGGTTGAGTCTGTTGTTAAGGGGGTCATAGTATTTATGGTTTGGGCTGTTGCACTTTAGCTGTGATTGAGAAGCGTCCTAACGGAGAATTGGGGAAATACAGCAGAATTTTATTCCTTATGTATGATCATTTAACTTTCCTGTTGCAGCCTTAGCCCCCTGAATAGAGACGATTCGAGTTATTATTGATTAATTTACGACTTGTTAGGGGCATTAAGCTAGTCATTAACAATGTATCTTAATAGTTAATTATGACTAGTTCCTATTAAATGTAACCATGGTAGATGGGGACTATAATAGACTCATTTTCTCCAAGGTATTTGACTTCTTTTGACTTTAGACAACTTTTTATCGTTTTTTTAATTAAGTTCCTAATTTTAGGAATGTAATTTTTAGAAAAATTACATTCCTAAAATTATAGGGAGTAAAATTGCTAATAACAGTAAACCTTAAGCAACTGGATTTAATATATAAAATCCATTGAAAACTAAATTAAAAGAAATTAAACTTTAATCCTAAAAAATAACTTAGCATACTCATGCTTGTATAGCATAATTCATTGATATACTTTTAAGTGCTATTCTTTTTCTTAAAAAGCGTATGTCAATGACACATTAAAACTAAACAGCACAAATATAAAATATGTTGCTTTTGCACAGTACAATTATACTATAAATATGGCAGCATCTATTTTTTTAAAAAAAATAAATTATTTAATTCTCTAGATTAGTTACTTTTTGCTAACAAAAATATAAAAATATTTCATGTTAAAAACTAGACAATTTCTACTATCCTAAAGTTAAGCAGAGCCAGCAAAAAAATATCGGTTATGAATAATAATTTATAACTTTGGTCAAGTTGAACAAATGACAGCTAAGTAAATAGTTTTGAGAATTAATTCAACTAAATTAAACCTAAAAAATATAGAAAAACAAGAGTGAAAATGCTAAAAATATTCAACAAACGTATATTTTTACCTATTAATCAGACTCAATAGACAACAATTAAAGTACAGATTGTAATAGATGAGCTGTAGCTCATCTATTACAATCTGTAAAACATAGACTAAATAAATTAAGGAAAATAGAATGCGGGTTGTAATCGTTGGTGCAGGGTTAGCCGGACTAACCACCGCTATTGATTTGGTTGATGCCGGTTACGAGGTTGAAATCTTCGAATCTCGCCCTTTTATTGGGGGCAAAGTAGGCAGTTGGACGGATGATGAAGGTAATCACCTTGAAATGGGATTGCATGTCTTTTTTGGCTGCTATTACAATCTGTTTACCCTAATGGAAAAAGTGGGGGCAAGCCAAAATTTACGCCTAAAACAACACATCCATACCTTTATTAATGAGGGTGGACGGGTTGGAAAATTGGATTTTCGTTTTCTTACTGGTGCTCCGTTTAATGGGTTAAAAGCTTTTTTTACTACTTCCCAACTCTCTAGCTTTGATAAAGCTTTTAACTCTTTAGCTTTAGGAATCAGCCCTATTGCATGGGGATTAATAGATTTTAATGGGGCAATGAAATCTATCAGGAAATTAGATGCCATTAGCTTTGCGGACTGGTTTCGTCAACATGGGGGAAATAATGGCAGTCTCAAGCGAATGTGGAACCCCATCGCCTACGCTTTAGGATTTATCGATACAGAAAATATTTCAGCCCGTTGTATGCTGACAATTTTTCTATTTTTTGCCACGAAAACTGAAGCTTCTGTGTTACGAATGTTGGAAGGTTCTCCTTATGAATATCTTCATAAACCAATTATTAGTTACCTTGAAACAAGAAAAGCCAAAATTTATACGCGACGGCGTGTTAAAAACATTTTATTCCAAGAAAATGATGATCACACTCAGGTAACTGGATTAATTGTTGCCAATGGATCAACTGAAGAAACCATTACAGCAGATACTTATGTCTGTGCCTGTGATATTCCTGGAATTCAAAGACTAATTCCTCAAGACTGGCGTAAATGGTCACTGTTTGACAATATTTATAAGTTGGAAACAGTTCCTGTTGCGACAGTACAATTACGCTTTGATGGTTGGGTAACCGAATTAAACGATTCCAAAAAACGCGAACAATTACAAACAGCAATGGGACTCGATAACTTATTGTATACACCTGATGCCGATTTCTCTTGTTTTGCCGATTTGGCCTTAACAAGTCCTGGAGATTATTATAAGAATGGACAAGGATCTTTATTACAATTAGTGTTAACTCCTGGTGATCCATTTATAAAAAAGAAAAATGAAACTATTGCCTATCATATTTTAAATCAAGTCTATAACCTGTTCCCTTCCTCAAAAAATTTGAAAATGACTTGGTATAGTGTTGTTAAACTAGCACAATCTTTGTATCGGGAAGCCCCTGGAATAGAGCCTTATCGTCCTACCCAAGATACTCCCATTTTTAACTTTTTCCTAGCAGGGAGTTATACTCAACAGGATTACATTGACAGCATGGAAGGGGCAACAATTTCAGGGAAAAAAGCTGCGAAAGTTATTTTAGAACAGGCAGAAAACCTTAAAAATTATCACAAACCTGTCACAATTAGTTAGTATATTAATGACAGTTAATATTGGTATTGCGAACTTTCTTTATTCATCAATCATTAATTTTAATTAAATGATGTCTAATTGGTTAGAACATAGCGTACAAGTTGAAGTGGATGCTCCTATTGACTTAGTTTGGAGTCTTTGGTCGGATCTTGAACAAATACCTCGTTGGATGAAGTGGATAGACTCAGTTCAAGTACTAGAAAATGATCCTGAATTGTCTCAATGGAAATTAGCGAGTAGTAGCTTTGAATTTACCTGGTTATCCCGAATTCTGAAATTGGTTTATCACCAAATCATACAATGGGAATCTGTCGATGGATTACCTAATCGTGGGGCAGTTAGATTTTATGATCATCATGGAAAAAGTATTGTCCGTCTAACAATAGCTTATAATATTCCTAGTTTGTTAGGGCAACTGATGGATAATTTATTTTTAGGAAGAATTATCGAGTCAACCGTTCAGGCTGATTTGGTAAGGTTTAAAGAATACACGATAAAACTTCAGAAAGGTTTACAATAACTACACTCTAACTTTCGTTGGAAGTTTAGTAGGTATAAGTTGTTGAATCATGGAGATTTAATGAATAAAGATATTAGGAAAAGTTTGTCTCTTCCTCGTATTTTGGATGCTAACCTAGATCGCGCCAGAGAAGGATTAAGAATTATCGAAGAATGGTGTCGCTTTGGCCTAGAAAATAATCGGTTGGCCGAAGAATGTAAGCAAATGCGCCAAGAAGTTGCGCGTTGGCATTCTCATGAAATACGCATTGCGAGGGATACTTTGAATGATCCTGGGACAATCTTATCGCATCCTCAAGAAGAAACCCGTAGAAGCATTGAGCATCTCCTACAATCTAATTTATGCCGTATTCAAGAAGCTTTAAGAGTCCTAGAAGAATATGGTAAGCTCTATCAAGTTGAAATGGGAATTGCTTTTAAAAAAATTCGTTATCAAGTTTACATTCTAGAGAGCAATCTATTGACCCATAATCGCTATCAAAAACTTAAGAAATCTCCACTTTATTTAGTTACTTCTAAATCGAAAAATCTTTTGTCAGTTGTTGAATCTGCTTTGAAAGAGGGGGTAACTTTAGTTCAATATAGAGATAAAAATACCGATGATATTTTTAGACTAAAAACTGCTAAAGATATTTGTCAGTTATGCCATGATTATAATAGCTTGTTTATTATGAATGATCGGGTTGATTTAGCATTAGCCGTTAATGCAGATGGAGTACATTTGGGACAACAAGATATCCCTATATCCTTAGCAAGACAAATTTTGGGACCAAATAGAATTGTAGGGCGTTCGACTACTAATCCCCAAGAAATGGATCAAGCGATCACTCAAGGAGCAGATTATATTGGGGTGGGTCCAGTCTATGCAACTCCTACTAAACCAGGAAAAATTCCGGCAGGTTTAGACTATGTTGATTATGCTCGAAAACATTCCCCCATTCCTTGGTTCGCTATTGGAGGAATTGATCAAGAAAATATTAATGAAGTAATTATAGCAGGAGCTAAACAAGTAGCCATCGTTCGTGCTATTATGGAGGCAGATAACCCCGCCGCTGTTACTCAAGAACTACTGAAAAAATTAAGCATCAGTATGATCTGAAATGTTAATAATGATTTAATTACACACTCTATATCATATACTTTATTCATTATAAACTAAATTACTTACAATGGTAATTAGGACTATTGCATGAGCGCTTTATCCCAAATCACCCTGCAAGTTAACGGAACATCAACAACTTGTTCTCCCAATATGGCTTTACCAAGACTTTTAGAAAAAATGGGATTAAATCCCCGTTTGGTAGCGGTAGAATATAACGGAGAAATTCTACATCGGCAATATTGGGATAACACCCAGTTAAGAACAGGTGATCGCTTAGAAATTGTTACCATTGTTGGAGGAGGAAGCGGTAGTTAATCAATAACTAATAATTACTAATTAATAATTATGGCTGATAAAACTCTGGGAATTGAACCAAAATTATATGAGTATTTACAATTGGTTTCTGTCAGAGAACCCAGCATTCTGAAAGAGCTACGTCAAGAAACTGCTAACCATCCTATGGCTAGGATGCAGATTGCTCCTGAGCAAGGTCAACTTCTAGCCTTGTTAGTTCAGTTGATAGGAGCGGAAAAAACCCTAGAGTTGGGAGTATTTAAGGGATATAGTTCATTAGCCGTTGCTTTAGCTATTCCTGAGAAAGGTAAAGTAATAGCATGTGATATAAGTGAAGAATATACAGCTATCGCACGTCATTATTGGGACAAAGCTGGAGTTTCTCACAAAATAGATTTACGGATAGCTCCAGCTCTAGAAACTTTAGATAAACTGATGGCTGAAGGACAAAGTAATACTTTTGACTTTGCTTTTATTGATGCTGACAAGAGTAATTATGATAGTTATTATGAACAGGTTTTAAAACTAGTACGACCTGGAGGATTAATTGCTATTGATAATGTTTTATGGGGAGGGAAAGTTGCCGATAAAAATATTCAAGATAACCTAACAAAAAAAATGCGAGCTTTGAATGAAAAAATTTATAAAGATTCAAGAGTCAATATTAGTCTAATTCCCATTGCTGATGGATTAACTTTATTGTTAAAACGATAATTTAGATTAAAATGTTTTAATAAGGCAAACATCAAACGAATGACAATCACTAACGATAATCTCTGACGACGAGAACGTGATAATTGCGATTCTTTGAGAGGATTAATAAAATATAAGGGGCGGACAGGTGCCAGAAATGGACAGTTGAGATTTACAATCAGCATAGGATGTAGGTTTTAATGTAAGTGGAGACAAGTAGACATAAATCTCAGTTATTTCCAGCAAATTTTATGCTAACCTAGCTTGCTAATGCAACAAAAAATTATAGAATAATATTCATTGATTGCCAGAAAAATCTGAAACAACTCACCTTAACCATTAATTTAGAATTAAATGAGTAATTGTTTGGGAAAATACAGGTAGTACCTGACAGACTAGGGATTTTTCCCCCAATGGCTTGGTTCTACTTTTCTGAGCTGTTTAGTGGATACGCTGTTTAGTGGATATATTTTGTGTTGCATTTAAAACAAGAAAACTAAAATAGAGATTATAGACATAAGTTTAAGACGGTATACCCTGTGGTTTCTTCAATTGAGAAAATAACTTCGACTTTACCTAAGACTCCTCAACGACGAACAGGAGCTTTTGTCCTAATAGATAGCTTAGTTCGTCAAGGTGTTAAACATATTTTTGGTTATCCAGGGGGGGCTATCCTGCCCATTTATGATGAATTATATAGAGCTGAAACCAGAGGAGATTTGCAACATTTTCTGGTGAGACACGAACAAGGAGCTGCTCATGCAGCCGATGGTTATGCTCGTGCAACTGGTAAAGTGGGGGTTTGTTTCGGAACGTCAGGGCCGGGAGCGACAAACCTAGTAACGGGTATTGCCACGGCACACATGGATTCAATTCCCATGATCATTGTCACTGGGCAAGTAGGACGGGCAGCTATTGGCAGCGATGCCTTCCAAGAAACTGATATTTTTGGCATTACTTTACCTCTGGTAAAACATTCCTATGTGGTCCGTCATGCTCAAGATATGGCTAGGATAGTTGCTGAAGCGTTCCACATTGCCAGTACGGGACGGCCAGGACCTGTTCTAATTGATATTCCCAAGGATGTGGGTCTTGAAGAATGTGATTATATTCCCGTTGACCTTGGACAGGTTAAACTACCAGGGTATCGTCCTACACTCAAAGGTAATCCTCGTCAGATTAACGCAGCTTTACGCCTAATCGAAGAAGCTCAACGACCCTTACTTTACGTAGGTGGGGGAGCAATTTCTGCAAATGCCCATGCCCAAGTTGAAGCACTAGCCGAACGGTTTCAAATTCCCGTTACTACTACCTTAATGGGAATCGGAGCCTTTGATGAGCATCACCCTCTCTCTGTGGCCATGTTGGGAATGCATGGAACCGCCTATGCTAACTTTGCCGTGAGTGAATGTGACCTTTTAGTTGCGGTAGGAGCGAGATTTGATGATCGGGTAACGGGAAAACTCGACGAATTTGCCTCCCATGCTAAGGTTGTCCACATCGACATCGATCCAGCAGAGGTCGGTAAAAATCGTGCCCCGACCGTGCCCATTGTGGGGGATGTATGCTGTGTTCTAGAACAATTACTACAAAGATCCAAAGAACTGGGCTTACCCGCTGATGTGGGAAGAACTCAGCCCTGGTTGGCTAGAATTGACCGTTGGCGAGCAGAATATCCCTTAGTTGTCCCTCATTATGAGGATAGTATTTCCCCCCAAGAAGTCATCGCCGAGGTAGCTTGTCAGGCTCCCAATGCCTACTATACCACCGACGTGGGACAACACCAGATGTGGGCAGCTCAGTTCTTAAAGAATGGTCCTCGTCGCTGGATTTCTAGTGGAGGATTAGGAACTATGGGCTATGGAATGCCCGCCGCTATGGGGGCGAAAGTAGCAGTTCCTGATGAAGAAGTAATTTGTATTACTGGGGATGCCAGTTTTCAAATGAATCTTCAAGAGTTAGCATCCTTATCACAATACAGAATTGCTGTCAAGATAATTATCATTAATAATGGTTGGCAGGGCATGGTGCGTCAGTGGCAACAAACCTTCTTTGGAGAGCGGTACTCTTCCTCCAATATGCAAGTTGGAATGCCTGATTTTGAACTCTTAGCCCAAGCATTTGGAGTCAAAGGGATGACTGTGCGAGAACATTCTCAACTATCAGAAGCGCTCATTCAGATGTTAGCCTATGACGGGCCAGTGTTGATGGATGTTCATGTGACTAAGAATGAGAACTGTTACCCTATGGTAGCTCCAGGAAAGAGTAACGCCCAAATGCTTGGATTGCCAGAGCGCAAAACTGTTGGACAGTCAATCACGCCGATACACTGTACCAATTGTGGCAAAGAAAACCAGACGACCAGTCATTTTTGTTCTGAGTGTGGAACAAAATTGTAAACGTGGTGAAAATTCAAGTTTTTTCTTGAACTTTTAGTTGCCCTTTCCTCTTTTTTGGAAAGGGTTTTTGATTGATTACTAACAAAAAGTTCATCAATCTTTATAGGAAAAAGGCTATTTTTTTGGTAATTTTGTCCCCCCCCCTTGATTAAAAAAAATGTGGGTTGATTCAGTAAGCTTAACTGACTTTGACTGTTTTAAACTTCAGCTTCCCGTCGAAAAACTTTCCCTTTCCCAGTCGGATTATCGATGTAGTACCATTTTTGCTCATCCAACTCAATCATAGGAGGATCAGAGTTTTGCTTGGCTTGGGAAATCCTTTTATAGAGAGTAGAATCACTAATGCCTAACTTTTCAGCCATTTGAGCTCTAGTGAGTACTCTAGACTTAGATGACTCTTGATTAGTTGTTATCATCGAGGGGGTGGTATGTATTTCTGATGCGGTGGCTACCGTCTTCTTATCAACCATTAGACTAGGTTTATCAGGTTTTTGAGGTTTAACAAAAAATTTTTTGTTTTCCTGACTAGGGGGCTGTTCTACAGATGGTTTGATGGGCTTGCGGTAACGAGGAATCCTCTCGGTTGGCAGTTCAAGGTCTTCAACCCATCCCCAACAATTACGGGAAGGGATGAACTTAAAAATGGCTTGAATAAACCAGCGTTTGGGCAATTGTTCCTTGGGAATTTTAGGATTAAATTTGAAGGGACGCGGATCGTCATTACGGCGCATCAATGCGGGAAGATGAGAGGCTTTAAATTTACCTTGAGGATCCATGGCATTAGAATTTCTATAGATCGAGATCACTGGTGTTCTTAATTGAGGAACAAATTGCCAAATCCCTCGAAACTTAAAAATTCCTGGGGCTTCCTCCCATTGATTTTCTTCTCCCCAGGCAGCAACTTGAAAGCGAATAATGGGGTCCTTTCTGGGAATGAGCAGACACTTAGGATAAACCCTCAAATAGATAGGGTTTTCAGGAGAGTTGCTATATTGTTTCAGCCAAGCTTTGTAGCGATAGCCAGGAAAGAATAAACTGTAATTTTTTCCTGCGATGGTGAGGGCAAATTTTCCCTCTTCCTCTTGATGAGGTGTCCCATAAAGAGTGCCAATTGCCTGAAAAAGGAGAGGTTGGTCCTCAGTGTCAGAAACAGATTGAGAGTCAGAATCAAGGATTAAGGGGGGTAGCTGCTCGACTTTTTGGTGAGTTTGATGAGAGAGTTCGTTGGCGGCAGGCATAAATAATAAACTTCAATAATCGGCTGAATTTGTCCCATCATTATAGACCCGATGAACAAAGGATTCTAAGTATCGTTAAGGATGGGTCACATACTTTGGAGATCGGGATCAGATTAGAATTAACACTCCTATAGCTTTAGTTTTGTTGAAGCCTTAGGATTCTCCTAATATAGTAATATAGCCCAGTCGAACAAGGATAGCTAAATGTATTCTTGTCTGACTGAATTCACCGAGTTAAGGTCCGTGTAAAACAGTCCACAAATTGCATTGTCCAATTCTATTATATAACTAGATTTTTTAAGGTATAGGTAATGTTTGGGGTTAAATTTCAATAACAAAGCTCGAAAAATACTTATTCAGCACTATTTTTGATGACTGTTCTCGATGAATCACCATTGAGTAGTTTTCTCGACTATTATACTTGTGACTATACTATATTTAATTTACCTATTGTAGATAAGGTAACATTATGCTTTTTTAGTTTAAATTCTTGTTTAGTAAATTTAACTGATTACTTTGTCTATAACTTTTTAAATATTAGTAGTTTAATTTAATTTTTTATCTAATAAATTAGCTCTAAATAAGTAAAAAAAATAAATAATTTTATATTTTTATGGTTAACTAATTAGAGCTCAGCTAAAAGTTTTTTCCAGAGAAAATACCTTGTTTTTTTTAAAAAAATTAATTAACTAAACTAAGCTAAACACTATTTATATTCAAATGTTCTTCTATAAATTTTATGAGGTTTCTAAAACTATAGAATTTTACGAGATTTTAGGGCTGACCTGCTTTTTTGTCTTAATTTTCTGTGTTTTTTATTTTTTTTGTAAAACTTAGATAAAATTTTTTACTAACTTTTAGGTTTTTCCCTTACTAGCTTTTTTAAAAAAATTCATAGAAGAAAATAGATTATTGCGTAACTTAACTGCATAACTTAATTGAAGTTTTATTTATTTCCTTTAAATTTCAAATAATTATTGATTATAATCAATTATGTTATCTCTTTTTAAGAGCTATTAAAAATAAAATTATATATTCTTCATCTCGAGTTATTTTTCTTTCATTTCTTGGATGATTTAACAATTTTTATATTCCTTAAATAACTAGTATAGATTTTTTAAAACTAAATTGAATCTAAACATGGAATTCCCAGTCTTTTTATACTTCTAGAGTATTTTTTTGATCGTGAGTTAATTGAGTTAACTTTTCTAATTTTTAGATTATAAATAGAATTATTAACAATGATATCATTAGTAGTAATATTAGTTTACCCCTCATAATGGCTAATATCTAGCAATCACTTTTTTAAAGTTTTTTTAAAATTACACATATTTAATATGATTTACTGGCTGAATATAAAAGTAAAATTTTTAACAGTAAAATTCTAACATTAATTGAAAAATATTTTAGATAAGTAACCTTAAAAAGTTATTTTAAAGTGCTATAATCCGACTCAGAAGATGAGCATATCATGCTTATGTTTTAATTGACTGTCCTTCAAAACTTCCTATATCGTCTGTGGTTGATACTAAAAAAATATTTCTATTCGTCAATATTGGTGAAAAACATTCTTTCAAACCTAAAATGAAGATATATTATAGTCACCAGGCTATTTTGTCTCTTCCGTTGGTATAGTACCTTTAGAAGTTATCAATTACTTAGATAAAAAAACAAGAAAAGTTGTCGTTTTGCGACGTAGTTTTAAATCTCAAGTTGCTGAGTGGTAGCAATTCTAAATACAATTTCATATATGCTAACTAATCCTCCCTCATTTCCTATTCTCAATGTTTTCGTACACCTTCTGGATGATTATTCTGATTGGCTGCTTCAATGCCTCAATCATCATCGAGGAGTTCATGTTGTGACTCTGAACGCAGAGATGGCTATGTTAGCTGAAGAAGACCCCTCGGTAAAAGAAGTCATTCGTGAAGCTGATTTAGTTATTCCTGATGGAGCTGGTGTCGTCCTGTATCTGCGGCTGCGCAAACAAAAACAACAACGATGTCCAGGAATTGAACTGGCACAATCGTTGCTTCAAGAATTGGGGTCCCACGAAAATTCCCCTTTAATTGTTTTTTATGGGGGAAAACCTGGAGTTAGCAATGCAGCAGCAGACCAATGGCGTAAGAAATTTCCTGGCATTTCTATTCTTTCATCCCATGGCTATTTATCCTCAGAAGAAGAGGATCTATGGCGACAAACTCTACTAGACAAACAACCCAAATTAATTCTTGTAGGCTTGGGGGTTCCTCGTCAGGAATTTTGGATTCGGCAACACCGTTATTTATGTCCCCAAGGGATTTGGATTGGGGTTGGCGGAAGCTTTGATATTTGGTCTGGGACTAAAGACCGGGCCCCTCGGTGGTTACGAGACAACAATTTGGAGTGGCTCTATCGTTTATATCAAGAACCCTGGCGTTGGCAGCGAATGTTAGCCCTACCTAGGTTTTTTTTACGATCACTTATTCATTAAGTCAAGCTTACCGAGTGATCACTCTACAGAACTTTAATCCCGAGATAATAGTGATCGTCTGTACAATTATTTCTTTGGGTTGAGACCTTAATTTATAAGCTATTGCCGAAGAAATTGAGACAAAAACTTAACTTGAAATATTGAACTTTTTCAAAAAAATTATTTAATAATAGTTATTTGAAAATTATTTTTAAGCAAATAGAAACTTTCGATGAACTGGTTGTTGAGAGAAATTAGGGTACTTTTATACTAGACTCCAGAAATTGACAATAGGAGCAATAATTAAGCGATTCTTCGTGAGCACTAAAACAACTCTACGGGGGAAGTTTTAGCAACTAGGCTATCTTAGCCTACATCGTTATGCTGCTTGCCCAAGATGTTTTGGCAATCACTACAAATACTTACAATCATTGAATTCGCATGGGTGAAGTTTAGGTTACTGAATTATGTATCTTAAGATATTTTGAGCAATGAGAGATTCACTTTCTAAGTCTATTCAAAATAGATACTATAGAATGATTAATTTATCAAGAAGTAATAAAAGTGTTTAGTTAATTTTATTTAAAAAATAAAGTCAACTAAACACTTTTATATTTACTCAGTTTTTTATCTTTAAATCACTAATACTGAGCAATGAAGATGGTGGACCATATCGTTACTAACACTTCCAAAAAACATTTTACTAATACCTTTGAGTCCTAGTCTTTCGATTGTAATCAAATCTGTATCACCACTATTAAATAATCCTCTAATCTAACAGCCAGATTGTTCAATTTTTCAGTCCTATTGGCTAGGGTAGAAATCTCAGCTAATTCTTGATTATAAAGATTAATATAAGGAATTAAGGTTTGATTTATCAGAGGTCAGCTAGAAAACAACATTTAAATAGCCCCATTCTGGCAATAGATAAAAGTTTTTCGAACACCAGTCTCTCTAAAATACCTTTATCTATTGCCACTAATTTTTTTACAGGACATAACAATTCTCCTTTTGATAACTTAAAGACTGCTAACAAATTTAGCTAATCTATCGATTCCTTTTTCGATAGAAGTTAAATCGGTGGCATATGATAAACGAATACAATTATCTGCCCCGAATACTGTACCTGGAACAGCTGTTACCTTTTGAGAATTTAAGAGTGCATCACAAAAATCGAGAGAACTCATTTCAGTTTTACTAATATCTGCAAAAACATAAAAAGCCCCCATGGGGGTCGGACAACTTAGGTGAGGAATTGTCCTAATTCCGTCTAAAATAACTTGACGACGTTTAGTGAAGGCTTGTAGCATTTGCTCTACGGAGTCTTGAGATTCTTCTAAAGCGGCAATTGCTCCATATTGGGCAAAAGTACACACGTTAGAGGTACTATGACTTTGGATCGTATTAGTAGCTTCAATTAATTCTAGAGGCGCAGCCAAATATCCTACACGCCACCCTGTCATTGAATAGCTTTTAGCAAAGCCATTACTAATAATTGTACGATTAAAAATCTCAGAATTTACTGCTCCAATGCTGAGATGTTGTGCCCCGTCATAGAGAATCTTTTCATAAATTTCGTCGGAAACAACCCACAAATTATTCTCCACAATGACTTCAGCTAACGCCTTTATTTCTGTGGCAGAATAAACAGTTCCGGTTGGATTCGAGGGAGAATTTAGAACGAATAATTTTGTTTTAGGAGTAATCGCTTGACGCAGTTGATGTGGCGTGATTTTATAGCTTGTTTCTGTCGTTGTTTGCACAATCACCGGCGTTCCTGTTGCTAATTTAACCATTTCTGGATAACTTAACCAATAGGGGGCCGAGATAATCACTTCATCCCCAGGATCAATCAACGCTAACATCAAATTAAATAAAGACTGTTTCCCCCCATTGGTCACAATTACATTATCTGGAGTATAGTCTAAATTGTTATCGATACGTAACTTTTTAGCGATTGCTGCTCTCAGTGTAGGTTCCCCTGCCGCCGGACCATACTTAGTTTTTCCTTGATTTAGAGCAAGTTTGGCCGCTTCTTTGATATGTTGTGGGGTATCAAAGTCTGGTTCCCCGGTACTAAAGCTACAGACATCAATACCTTGTGCTTTCATTGCCTTAGCTTTGGCGGCAATTGCAAGGGTAATTGATTGAGAAACCTTCCCCACTCGTGTTGCCAGTTTAATCATTCGATTCGATATTCCCAGGCCAAACAAATAATAATTTTATTCATGATATCGTCTCTCTGGGGGTGTATCTCAGGTTTTAACGAATACTTTCTTAACGCCATCGGAAAATGGCACAATGAATTCATCAGAATTTACCTTAAATATCGTATGACTATGCATCCTCAATTACAAACAGCCTTGGCTCAACATAAAGCCCTCAAAGTGATCAGTGGGTTAACCAATTTCGACACAGCCAATGTTACGGCTATTGTTAAAGCTGCCCAAGCTGGTGGCGCAACCTTTGTTGATATTGCCGCAGATGGGGCGTTGGTAAGCCATGTACGTCAATTAATTGATTTACCGATTTGTGTCTCAGCAGTTGAACCAACGTTGTTTGTCGAAGCAGTTAAGGCAGGGGCAGATTTAATTGAAATTGGCAACTTTGATGCTTTTTATGCCCAAGGACGGCGATTTGAAGCAGAGGAAGTTCTAGCCTTAACCAGAGAAACCCGCTCTCTTCTCCCTGAAATTACCCTTTCGGTGACGGTTCCCCATATTCTTCCCCTTGATGAACAAGCTCAATTAGCTGAGCGCTTAGTAGAATTTGGAGCCAACATTATCCAAACTGAAGGAGGATCCAGCAGCCAACCTACTCATGCAGGAACTTTAGGGTTAATTGAAAAGGCTGCCCCTACTTTAGCTGCTGCTTACAGTATTTCTGATGCGGTATCTGTTCCAGTCTTGTGTGCGTCAGGGTTATCTTCTGTGACTGTTCCTATGGCGATTGCGGCTGGCGCGTCCGGTGTGGGGGTAGGATCAGCCATTAATCAACTCAATGACGAAGTAGCGATGGTTGCTGCAGTTCGTTCTTTGGTAGAGGCATTAACCACCACCAGTTCAGCTATAATCAACCATTAAATATTTCCTAGCATCAATTTTATAGAGACGTATAATTCAAGCGTCTCTATTTTGATTAACTGCTTAAGCTGTCTAAAAATAAAAATGAATATAAATAATTATGAAGCTAAAAAGTAGTAATTATTTAGGAATGGCTTTAATGTTAGCCCAAAGAGAATGAGAAAATGTTACAGCTTTTTTAAAAAAGCTATCGGCTGGTTACTATACACTTAATAAGTATCTTATTTATCAAGTTGATGGTTAAGAACAAAAAATAATAAAAAGATTAAGATTAACAAAAAAATTGTTCAATTGAACGTTGTCAGTAATAGTTTTTTCCTAAAAATTATAAAAAATATGGGAGCATCCACTTTTTTACAAAAAGATTTCTTAAGATATACAAAATTTAATTATTTATTTTGAAAGATATAAAATCTTAACATTATTCTGAACACTTAGAGATTACTACTCAATCTAACAACTAGCGAACTTAATAAACATTAACATAGTAAAAACTATTACCAGGTTACTTTTTTAGGTTAAGCTAGTAACATTTACCAAACTTTTTATAAATAGAAAAACGATCACTTAAACTCCTTTAATATGCAGAAAATTCAGAAATTATCTGATCCTAGTTCTGGCTAAAATACAAAGTTTTAACTATACTACCTCAATTTCTTTTATCAAAGAAAGAAGAGATATTACCTCGTTATAGAGGCTTGTGCTGTTATAAAAGTGTTTCAAGAACGTCTCCAAGCAATATCTTTGGAATTATTTCCATTGAAAAATTCTCATCAACTGAAAACAGTCAATATTGTTATCAACCTTAATTATCAAATACAGCAATTATAAACTTAAGAATAAGTCAATAATTTTTTATAACAAGCTTTTTTTGAAATCTTATAAAATAAGAGCTATCGTTTTACTAGGAGATTCTTCTAATTTTTTTATATATAGGGCAAGAGGTTAATCCTACTTTGGAATATATCTATCTTTTTAAGAAAATTTTTACTATGATTTAAGATAATTAAGCTAGAGTATTACGTAATTATAAAAAATCACAAGAATCTTATGTTAAAACATTAATTTGCTTAATACACATTTAGTTGACCTTAGCAATAAGGTTAAGACTTTTTACAAGAAAGTTATAGAATCTTCCCTTTTTTTAAAAA
This sequence comes from cyanobacterium endosymbiont of Epithemia clementina EcSB, assembly GCF_029919255.1. Classification (GTDB taxonomy): domain Bacteria; phylum Cyanobacteriota; class Cyanobacteriia; order Cyanobacteriales; family Microcystaceae; genus Rippkaea. Next base: position 1,137,458 of record NZ_CP123991.1, read on the forward strand.
TTGTATATTACCTATTGTATTTTCTACTTATTCTTTCATCTTTAATTTAAGATAAGCAACTATCTTACTTAAAAAATTTTATGAAAATTCATTCCATCAACTTTTTTTATTGTATCTTAGGACTCAGTATTCTACTGATTTAGATTAGTTAGATCAGATTCAGTAAGTAGTTAAAGTCTCAACTTAATTTATTCATAGTCGACTTTATGAGAGCGAATAACAAGTTTCTTATCATTATAATAATTTTTTTATCTAGAAAACTAAAAATTAAAGCAAATTGACGTAGGATGACAGTCAGCAATTTCATTAAGATCACTAACTGATATCGTCTTATTCTTATCCTTGATAATTGCAACTTAGATAGATTTGAGGGGAATTTTTAATGAAAACTTCAATAATTCGACAACTTTGGTCTATAGTAGAAGAGAGCTCTGCCAAAACCTTAGTCAATTTAGATGACTCAGATTTAGTTAGTCAGTTACTGAAGAAACTCGATGCACAATACTCCTTGTCCTCGGAAGACTTACAGGTCATGAAAGTTTATTTTCGTTCAAAAACTGTTTTAATTCGAGATATTGCCCATTCTCGTTTAGAAAACTTTTTTGATTAACTTGTAGTCTAATGCACATTTTTCTGAGATTATCACCATAACTGACAACTTCTACTGTTCTTTATCCCCACGTCGTGTTGAAATCATGAAAGAGTCAGAATGGCATGTTTTAGTCGATCCCACTTGAGGAGTCATAACTTAATAGTGATGAGGAAATCGTTAAGGAATTTTTTTTCAGTCGTACCAGTCTTGCTATCTGTTGGAGTAACATTTGTTTTATTTGCTTGTAATCGTCAACCAAACAACCTAAGTTCTCAGATAACACTCCAAAAACAAAGTAAAACCCTTAATTTATTATACTGGCAGGCTCCCACTATTTTAAATCCTCATCTTTCTACAGGATTTAAAGATTCTGAAGCTAGTCGCATTACATTAGAACCTTTAGCTAGTTATGATAATCAAGGTAACTTGATACCTTTTTTAGCTGCTGAAATTCCCTCTATAGAAAATGGGGGAATTTCACCTGATGGCAAGTCAGTAACATGGAAATTGAAAGAAGGAATCAAATGGTCAGATGGAACCCCATTTATGGCTGGTGATGTGGTGTTCACTTATCAATTTATTACTAATCCTAAAGTAGGTTCGACTAGTGCCAATAATTATGCCAGTGTTGAAACGGTCGAAGCCATAAATGAGAATACAGTAAAAGTTGTTTTTAAACAACCAAATCCAGCTTGGAATCTTCCCTTTATTGGTGGGGGAGGAATGATTTTACCTCGCCATCTTTATGAAAAATATAATGGTGAAAATGCACGGCAGGCCCCTGAAAATCTAATTCCTATTGGTACAGGCCCTTATAAGGTTGTAGAATTTAAACCTGGGGATGTAGTCGTTTATGAAGCAAATTCCCATTTCCGGGAAGTTGATAAATTAGGGTTTAAAAGAATTACATTGAAAGGAGGTGGAGATGCTACTTCTGCCGCACGAGCGGTGTTACAAACAGGAGATGTAGACTATGCTTATAACTTACAAGTTGAAGTAAATATTCTCAACCAATTGGAAGCAGGTGGAACTGGAAAAATAAAATCTATTTTTGGAGGAACTAGCGAAAGAATTTTAATTAATTTAACCGATCCAAATAAAGCAACAGCAGAGGGAGAAAAATCAAGCCTGAAATTTCCTCATCCTTTTTTTCAAAATAAGCAAGTAAGGGAAGCTTTTAGTTTAGCAATAGATCGAGATACCATTGCTCAACAGTTGTATGGAGTAACCGGAAAAGCCACCTCAAACTTTTTAATTGCTCCTCCGCAATACAATTCTTCTAATACAAGTTACGAGTTTAACTTAGAGAAAGCATCAAAGTTATTAGATAAGGCAGGATGGAAAGACTCTAATAACAATGGAATTCGAGATAAAAATGGAACAGAAATGAAAGTAGTCTTTCAAACCTCAGTCAACCCACTACGCCAAAAAACACAAGAAATTGTTAAGCAGGGATTACAAAAAATTGGGATAGGTGTTGAACTAAAAAATGTTGATGCAAGTATTTTCTTTTCCAGTGACCCGGCGAATAATGATACAGTAGAACATTTTTATGCTGATTTAGAAATGTTTACGACAGGAAACAGGAACCCTGATCCCAGTACTTATATGAAGACCTATATGTGTGATACAATTCCTCAAAAATCAAATAATTGGTCTGGAGATAATTATTCCCGGTATTGTAACCCAGAATATGATAAACTATGGGAACAAGCAAGCAAAGAATTAGATACTAGAAAACGACGAGAAATTTTTATTGCAATGAACGACATGTTGGTTAATGATTTTGTGGTAATTCCCTTAATTCATCGAGCTGATGTTGTTGGAATTAGTGATAACATTCGGGGATTCAAATCAACCCCTTGGGACTTTAATACCTGGAACATTAAAGATTGGAAAATATACAAAGTTGACTTTTAAATCGAGTATACATAGATAATCATAAACCTAGTTGTGAAACCATACGTGTAACACGGAAAAAACAATCTAGATAAGAACAATGTCTATAAAAACTTATTTAGCTCGACATTTTGTTTTCAAAAACTCAAAAAGAAGTACACAAAAAGTTAAAATTCTGTAGAATTGACTAAAATGGTGTCTATCTTGGAAAGTATCTTAGGAAAATATTCTCGACAATAGTGTGCTAGTCACAGGAATAAATTATGACTATAATCCAAGTATGACTATAATTAAGAAGTTCTTAAAAAATCTAATTAAGTTAGGAAAAAGAAAAGTTTAAAAATTCAAGAATAAAGAAAAAAGAAGAAAACAAACCTGAACTAATAAACCACTTTAAAAATTAGCCTAGTAATTAAAATCTAGATTGGTAGATAAACAATTATAGACATAATTGTGTTAATAAGATCTGGAACGAAAGAGGATTAAATTACTTTAAAAAAGTGTAGATATTCTTGTCATTCTCCAAGAGAAAAACATAGTAAAGAGAGAGTTTCTTGAACCAGTAAAATTTATTAAAAATTTAAAAATTGGAAAAAAGAGATCCAGAAACTTAAATAGATATATAGTTGTTTGATGAACCTAGAGTAAAATTGAGGACAATCAAAGGAAAAATTTGAAGTCCTACGTGGAAAAGACCGGCTGTTATGGTAAACTAAATCTGTGGATAGCAGTATATCTGTGAATTTATTAAACTACTCACGGGAAGAACTTTATGAAATTAAATTCCAGGAGTGAATACAAAATGGCTTAATTTAGTCCATGAACATCTGGCTAAAGCGGCAGACGGTTTTATAGCAGAAAAGAAAAAATTGCTCCAAAAATTACTAAAGAATATTTGTAAGCTTACTCTCCAGAGTTAGAGCAAGTAGAGTAACTGTGGATATTATGTAGATAAGTATTTATTCTATGAGTATTTTCAAAAAAATTCTAAGATAGAAGAAGTCTTGCTAAACTGTTGTCATATTTGCAGTTGAATAAAAAAAGAAATCAAAAATTTAACTTATTGTTATTGGTTGAATTTCCTCTATTTTTTTAGGATGGTATGTCCATCGGATTTAGTATAATAGATAACAGTTGCGTTGCGCAAAACTCAGTGTATTGAGTCATTATCAAATGATATCCTACTTAATTAAGCGTTTATCAACCGCCATTCCTACTCTACTTGTCATTAGTATTGTTATTTTTACTATTTTAGCCTTAGCCCCAGGTAATCCTTTGGGAGAATTTGCTTCCAACCCGGCAATTACACCAGAGATAAGGGAAAATATCCGTAAAAGTCTAGGGTTAGATCAACCAATTTATGTTCGTTATATTAAATGGATTTTAGCGTTTATTCGGGGAGATTTGGGCTATTCTTTTACTAGTAAAAGTCCAGTTATTGATCTAATCTTACAACGAATACCAACTACGTTATGGGTGGCTGGAATTGCTTATCTCCTAAGTTTTTTGATTGCTTTTCCTCTAGGAATAGTTTCTGCATTGAAACGATATTCATTGCTAGATCAAATTGCAACCACCTTTACTTTTTTAGGATTTTCTTTGCCAACTTTTCTGACAGGATTATTATTCATCGTTATATTTAGCGTTCAATTAAAATGGTTTCCTTTTATTTATAACAGCACATTACAAATAACCAATTGGTCAAGTTTTGTTGAACAAATCAAACAATCCATCATGCCAGTTTGTGTATTAGCTTTATATCAGTCAGCGATTTTAATGCGGTTTTTCCGTTCAGCTATCTTAGATGAACTCCCCCAAGAATATGTCCGTACTGCCTATGCTAAAGGATTAGGAAGTTTTGCCATCTTGAATAATCATATTCTTCGGAATGCCATGATTCCCGTTATAACCTTGATAGCCTTAGATATTCCTACAATTTTTACTGGGGCATTAGTCACGGAACAGGTGTTTCGTATTCCTGGAATTGGGGCTTTATTAATTGAATCGATTTATCGTAATGATACCCCAGTAGTTATGGCTGTTACTTTTATTTATGCAATTTTAATTTTTATTAGTAACTTTGTTGCCGATTTCACCTATAGTTTTTTGGATCCACGGGTTAAATTAAATCAAAAAAAATAATTAGATTAACTATTTACTTTTTTAGTTAATTATTGTTTTTTTTATATAAAGATGTTTATCAAGGACCTGGAATATATAGTTGTTTCCGATCATTGTTAGGCATAGACTATGAGTCTAATACAAAAAGACTTTTATTTAAAAAATACGGTTTCTGAGGACAGTGTGAAGTTCTTAAATTGGATGATAATTATTATGTTTGCTTTAGCTTTATGGTTAAGTTCTAGCTTGGTTCTAGATTTTATTATGATTCCTAGTTTATACCTATTAGGAATTATGCCTTAGAGGAGGTTTGCCAGTGTTGAATGTTTTATTTTGATTCTGTATAATCGCATTGAATTGATTTATTTAGCAATTATTTAAACGTGATTTTTAGTATTCCGTCGTTATTATGCCTTCATAAAAGAGTCAAGAACATTAGTCAATCTTCTTAGCTAGTGTTTTTCTAATTGTTGCCCAAATTTATACCTATGTGTTAATCTAATAAATCAGCGTTTTAGATCTTTAGTAAAACTTCGTTAAAACAGCCAACACTCTGCCACCAGAGATAAGCTTTTTACACCGAGGTTCTTGGATTCTAGAATGCATTAAATTTATGGTTAATATTCTTTTACTAAGTTGATGTTATCGTAATTATTATTAACTAACTTAAGTCTTTAAAATCTTTCTATGTCAGCTGTTTCTTGATTAAATCAGTAAGTTAAGAAAAACTCTTTTGGTAACTTGAATTGTTCACTAATGGAAGACCCTTTTGATAAAAGATAAATCTGGATTTTGTGTCCAGATTTCGTGAGACAAAAAACTACTCCATTACCACAGAGATTGTCTCAATCAGTTTGCCGTTAGTATAAGTTCGATCAGCTTCTAGCTTGATTGCTTCCCAGTTTGAACCCTCACGGCAAATTTTCATTTTAGATGTTAATGAGACACAACAATACCATAGAGAACAATATCATTGTTGATATAGCGTCTTCTGTAAATTGTTAATTCGATATCAAATGCCCAATGGCACACGGGGATGTTGTTGCCTCGACGAAGGAAGTAAAGTCAGAATAATAACCAAATTTTAAGCTAACAAAAAGATAAGTTTTTCAGTATAGTCTCTGAATACACACTCTTATGTATAGAATACCGGCATTAGAAAAAACTATAATAATGCAACCTTCTAAAATGTGACCAAAGCTAGTGATTACAAACATTTAAGGGATACCTGATTTTTCCTGCAATGCTAGTTAAGGAAAAATTAAATTTAGCCCTCCTCTGTATTTTGGGTGGCAAAATATCCCGCAACGATAGTAAAAAGATTAGCAACAATCACAATAACCCCTATCGACCAATTCCGACCAATGGTATCTGGGGCAATTGTCTGAGCAAATCAGGTCAAGTCTGATAACATGGATCCTGTGTGACTCCTGAGTTGATCAACTTTAATTGATGATTAAGGATCATAGAAATTCCTTGAACAAAAAATTTACTTTAGTTTGAATACTTAATAGTAGCAAAATGAGAATTAAGATATGCGGCATCACCCAACTATCCCAGGGCAAAGCGATTGCTCAATTAGGGGCTACTATGTTGGGATTTATCTGCGTTCACAAATCTCCTCGTTATATTAGTCCGGTTCAAATTCAAGCCGTGATCAAGGAACTGCCAACAACAGTTGGCTGTATTGGGGTTTTTGCTAATGCCAGTCTATTAGAAATAGAAGAAGTTCTTAACCAAACAGAGTTAACTGGGATACAACTGCACGGGAATGAGTCGCCCCGGTTCTGTCGTCAGATCAAACAACGTTTTTCTCATCTCGAACTGATTAAAGCGTTTAGAATCAAAACTTCTCAGTCGTTACGAGCCATACCTGCTTATTTTGATGAAGTAGATACATTATTGTTAGATGCTCACCATCCTAATTTGTTAGGAGGAACTGGTCATACTTTGAATTGGGAAATTTTAGAACGATTTAAACCACCGCTTCCTTGGTTATTGGCAGGGGGATTAACCCCTAATAATATAGGGCAATCTTTAACACGGTTAGATCCAACGGGAATTGATCTTTCTAGTGGTGTTGAGAGATCACCTGGTAATAAAAATTTAACAAAAGTAGCTGAGTTATTTGCGTTACTTCAAGATATTCATCCTTTAAAATAAAGTTCTACTGAACTTGTCATGTAAAGATAAAAAAATAAGAAAGATTTTTATTATTAACAATAGGCTTGTTAAAAGTCACTATCGCTGTATAGTATGGCAGGTTTTTTGTTTGCACAAAATTATACTATACTCAATTCTCTAGCCTTAACTTATATTTATGACATCAAACACTAAACTTAATTTAATGAATGAAACTCTAAATCTAAAAAAAAATTAACCATAATTTATTATTAAATTTTAAATGAGATAAGAATAGTTCAATAACCAGAAAACCTTATTAAATTAATGAATTGAACATTAAAAATATATCTTAGGCAGGATAAGCCGTATGTCTTGATATTAATCATTATCAAATCAGATGTAGTCAAGGTTAAATTACATTCATGAAAGAGTATAAATGTATTAAAAAAATGAAAAATATACTTAAAACTGGATTAAATAAATTTATAATAGTAATTATTAAAAAATAAAAAATACTAAGTTAATAATCAAAAAATAATTTTTTAAAAATACATACAAATAATTAGAAATTAAATTGATAACTTTATTGCCATTTAATAACGGCAATAAAGTTATCAACTAGTGTTAGTAGATTTAGATATAAATAATTAAGTGTAGAAAATATAGAAATAAACAAATCTGATAAGTAGCAAAATGGCTTTTTTAAAAAAAGTTGTGATAATAATTGAATAAGATTGAATAAGTTAGTCATATATCTTGGTAAACGTTCTAAGAATGTTATGAATAAATTAATACCATAAGCTAAAGTAGTACAAGATAGACTTTATCTGATGAAACAAGTTGATGTTCAATTAGATAATTAGAACAAGACTCTTGAAATAAAAAGCTAAATTAAAACAAGTTAATAACAAAATATCAGTCTTGGCAAGATTATTTAACTGAAAGAGGAATTTAGAAAATTAGTTAGAAAACTTTAGACTGGATATGATAATCATTAAAACTAGCTAATTTTTATTTCAAAAACTTATTAATTAGACTAAAGAAAGTATCTGAAAAAGTTAGACGTTAAATTGGAAACATTATTGTCTATTCTTACCAAGCAATAACTTAATGAACAGTATTAAATATTGATGATAAGTTGAAGTTGATTGAAATAAAAGCTTATGGATTCAAAAAAAATATTAATTTCAAACTTTGAAGTTTTTGACTTAGCATTTTGTTAGTTAGTTCTATATTATTAGTCCAGTCCAATTGGTATTGGAGATGCTAATAGTGTTTTTAAATTTTATCTAATTTACGTTTAAAAAATAAAATGTAATGGATTACAATACAGATAATAACTTATTAGTTAACTTTAAAAATTAACCCTATATTTAATCGATTATGCAAAATTTAAATTTTTTAAATTGCAATGTATATGAGAGTATGTCTGCAAAAACACTAATCGAACTATTAATGAGAATGTTGCTATTAGTATCTACCTCAATTTGTACTCCTAAGTTATTCATTTTTACTATTATTTTTTGTTGTTTTTTTTTCACCAGTTACACTTGATTAAACTATTGTCTTCTCCAAGCACTAATTTGAGTAATTTAACTACAAGTTTTTTAAAAAAGGTTTTTTACTATCATTTAGGTAAATCTTTAACTGAGTTTATTGAGATGAGTCTTGAACTAGTAAGCACTCTTGATATTAAATTATTTTACCACTTCTACAAAAACTAAAAATAACAGTTAATCTATATCTTTATAACTATTTTTATAGTTATAAACTATGGCTAAAAAATTAACGGTTTTTATTAAATTAATAGTAAATATCAAAATGGAAGAAGTTAACTGAATATTAGCATCAATAAAATGAAGATATCATTTAACTAATAGCGAGTTTAATTTGAATATTTTTTAAAAAAATATTAGTTTTACTTAAAAAGTAAGCCGTACTCTATAGGTATTTTAACTAAAATTAAAGAAACTAACAACAAGACCAGTCAATTATCTCAAGAACTAACGGAGTGTTTTTTACTCAATTAAAGTTTTGTTAATTGTTTTCTTAGACCTCATGAAACAACAAAAAGCATAAAACTGTTCTCTCATAGCAGAGAACAGTCTTCTTTAATTGAAGCATAATAATTTTTTTTGTAAAAAAATAGCTAGAAGTAGATAACGATTCTGCTACACAAAAACTAGGTATTCGCTTATACAAAAAATAGGTATTAAAGTTAGTATTATCAATATATATTATTTACTTCAAAAACTTAAAATTAACTTTTTCTAAAAAAACTTTATTCCTTAAAAACTTACATTCATAAGGTTAAAAGCCTAAGATAGTAATATTTGACAATACTTAAAAAACTTAACTTTTTATATTTAGTTTTAATTGACAAAATAGGAGTTTAGCCACTTATAACTCATAACTTTATCAGAGTAACTAAAGGAAAACAAGTTTAGGGAAAATGTTCTAATAATCAAAAAAAAATATTACGTTAATTGAAACGCTCGCTCAATCAATACTGGTAAAATAAAAATACTAACACCACAATTATACCCAAGGAATTGTATGGTCATAGATAACTTATTGACTTATAAAGCAACTATAGATATAAAACTAATGAAACATGTAGAAGCACAAGTTATATTTTTTATACTGACTTTAATTTTATTGGAATCAGTATAAAAAATTAAATGATATTGGCCAATAGTTAAAAGTATTAATTATATACCTGTTAAGTAATCTATCAATAATGATACTAGTTTGGTAGGTATATTTTGCTAATAAAAATTAGCTAGTTTTTCTACCATTTTTACTAGAGATTACCTAATCAACAACAGCTATAAGTAGATAAATTTCAATAAATCTAAAATAGAAAAGCAGTTAAAAAAGAGCGATTATTAAATGTCAGCCTGTATAAAAAATAAGCTGACATAATTAGAAAAACAAAAACTATCAAAGTTAACTCATGATATAAAAAATATGTTTTTTTTAAGAGGATAGAAAGTTTTAAAAATTGCAGATTTAGCTAATTTTTCAGGAAAACAATTTTGAGATAGATTTTTTAAAAAAGAAAATAATTGCGGGTTTCTCTAAACAGTTATTAAAAAGCACTGGTAAAGAAGAAGATATAAACTCTTTTAAAGAGCCATCAGAAAAGTGTAAAAAAAGCTATTATAGTTAATAATTAAGTTTTTTGAAAAGAGAGAAAAGCTAAATTAACTTCAGGAATAATTCGTGATACTGAAAAAAGGGGCGTAAATAAAAAATAAAAAAAGTGAAGACAAGAATTATTTATTACTTTTTATGTAAAAAATAATTCAAAAAAAAATCATATTTATTCACTAATTTATAGTTTTTAACTAAAATTAATAAAAAAATGGTATTAAATAAAAGCTTGTAAAATTTCTATAAATATGTTTAAACATAAAGATTATTTAGCTAAAACAGTTAAACGAAGTCATAATCTAAGGAGTAACTCTAATTAAATACCAATTAAAGTAATTCAAAATAAGCTCTAATTGTTTTGTATATAGAAATACAAAGTAATTTGCTTTTTTAAGCTTTATTTAGAGCTGCCTACTTACCAAATCAAAACGATCATGACTAAGAGAATATTCAGGTTAACCACTAGTCTCTAAATCGCTAAAATTTTCAACAATATCCTTATATATCTAATTTAGAAGGATATTATTTAATCTTCATACTGTAAATCCCCTAAATACATAAATTTACCGTTTTTATAGCTATTCTTTTTGTTTATAGTCTTCTTTAATAAGAGTCTCTTCAGTTGGCTTTAGAATAGACTTTTGCGGAAAGATAATTACTGATAGAATTAGCTCAAAATAGTAGAACTACGTATAATTTTAACAATAAACTTTTGGTCAAATCGGAGAAACATTTCTCTTTTGATTTTAAGAATACTACTGATTGTTTAATTCAATCTAAGAATATAAGATTAGCTCTTACTTACCACTACTACCTAATAAAAACAAATTCAATAATGTTCCGCTATTCCAAAGACTATGAACTAACATGGAAGACAGAAGATTACGCGATTTCGTATAAACTACTCCCAAGACCATACCTAAAATAGCTAAGGGAAGTACTTCTGATAAATTTAAGTGAGCAAGAGCAAAAATAAAACTACTGATAGTAACAGCTGCCCAAACCGGAACATAACGGGTCAAAGACGGTAACAGAAATCCCCTAAACATAATCTCTTCATAAAAAGGAGCTGCGAGAGAAGCGGTGAAGTAGAAGATAGCTAAAACGACTGTATCTTGGGCTTCCAATGCTAGAGATAATAAGGGATTACTACCTCCTTGACCGTCCCATATTTGTTGATTAATTAAAGAGACAATAATCACCAAGGGTAAAGCAACTAAATATCCCCCAACTCCCCACACTAACCAATTACTTTTTATCTTGAATTGAAACCAATCTTTTGGTAAGGGAAAATAGGATTTAATTGACCAATAAAGTACAAAAATACCAGCTAAAGTTAGAGATAAGTAACTAGCTAATATATAAAAAGCTTTTTGCCGTAAACTGAAGTTGGTAGGATTAAAGGGGAGAAAATTAAATACAATAGGAAATATAATTTGGCTAAAAAAGAAAAATCCTACAATTAAAACTTGCCAAATGGTTTCGGCATCCCAAGGCGCTTTCCAAGATAGTTTATTACTAATATATAAAACAGACCCATTTCTTTTGAGTAATAACTGAGCCAATAAAAAGATAAGTAAACTAAATCCAATAATTCCTAATAATACTGGAATAATACTGATCCAAGCTAATTTCATAATAGCTAGATTTGCTTTGTCTTTTTGTTTATTTTCTAATGAAATTAAGTCAGCTTGTCTATTTTGAAGTGTGTATAGCCTTGTTAAGGCTTGATAACTAAACCACCCGTGTAAATTACTCTGTATCTGCAATTCTGAATTAGATAATATTTTAGGATTTTCATTCCATAAATTTATTAAAATATTAGCAACTATTGCTGTTTTAGCATCTAAATTATTCTCATCTTTAGTAGTTAATAGTGTTTCCCAACTTTCAATTGCTTTTGATATTTCTCCTTGTCTTATGTTTAAAATTCCCAACTCTAATTCTAGCTTATTTATTATTTGTTTTTGACTATTAATATCAGTTTTTAATTGCTCTTGATTTGCGGAATATACTAAATTTTTACTTGAAGTGATGGGAGAGTCTTTAACATCTACAGAAACTGAACTATCAATAGTAATTCTTAACTGATTTTTCAATCTATTTAAGTTTTTTTGAGAAGTATCAAGAGCAGTTTTATATTTATCAGAAACAACTTTGTAGGGGGTTTTCCCAATCAATACCTTTTTAACTTCAGCAAAATTAAAATTAGCTTCAGCCTGCTCAATATTTGAATACTTCCCAAAAAATTCTGAAGATTGCAAAATTAAATTGGTTTGATATAGCTCAAGATTAACTTGTACTTGGGGCTGGTTAATACTATTAATTAACGAAAATAATACAGGAATTAAAGAAATAATAGTTAAAACTAATAAGGTGAATCGCTTTACTGACATAACTTTTACTTAATTTTAATAATTGAATTATAATTAAAAATTCTTTCTTATTGTCTAGAATTTTTAATTAATATGAAGTCTTGAGTATTTCCTAAAATTTTGTAGTTATTTAAGTTCAAATCTTTTAAAGTTAACGGATCTAAAAGGAAATAGAACGAAATAGCTGCTAATTTTTTTAACTCTTCTATATTTTGAGCAATCACTTGACGATCACTATAAAAATCCAAACTAGTACGACTGTAAGTATAAGAGGTATAAACCACTGTATTAGGGGGAGTATTTTCTCGAATTAGAGTAGCTACAGGTTTAACAGGAAATGACTCATTCAGTTCCCAAATCCATAAATCAGACATTACAAACGTGCCTAAACTAAAATATAATCCAACAAAAAGAGTAAAGATAAAGTAATAATTTTTTTGTAGAAAATTAACATAGGATAAAGCAAATGTAATTCCTATTAAAATTGATAATGTGAGAAGTTGAAAATCATTATTTTTTATACTAAAATAGACTCCTACTCCCAGTGATACTATACTACTAATAAGTAGTAAAATTCCTAAAATTTTGGGATAAAACTGATAATTATTTTGTACAATTTCAGCCAAATATGCCCCCACAGCTAAAGAGAAAAAAGGATATACAGGCATAATATACCATGGTAACTTAGTACTCATCAGAGAGATAATCCCTATAAATAGGATAAACCCAACTAAAACTAATTTAGCCCAACTTTGCTGATATTTTTTGATTGCTAAGATTAATCCTCCTGGCAAAAATAAAAGCCAAGGAAAACTATATTTTACTAACTCAATTACATAATACCATACTGATCCTTTATTTCCTTCAACTGCGGTAGATAATCGATCCAAGTTTTGTTGTAAAAAGTGAACTTTAATAAATTTTTCTCCATACTCTATAATTTGAAGTGAATACCACAAAATTACTGGAGAAAATCCCAAGATAAATCCACCCCAAAATAAAGGATCTTTTAAGATCTTTAAAGACTTATTAAAAATACAGAATACTCCCAAAATTCCACCCAAAGCAATGACTAAAATTCCTTTAGTCATTGCTATTAATCCTAGTCCAATTCCTACTCCAATTATCCAAAATTTTTGATAAAAAGACTGAAGTAAACAGAAAATAGAGAAAATAAAAAAAGTATTAATTGATCCATCTAACATTGCTAGTCGTCCATGACGGACCATAGGCAATAATGTCAAATATACCAATGTGCTGAAAATAGCTGGAAGACGACTAGGAAAAATAGCTCTTCCTATTAAGTATAATAAAGGAACACCACAAGCTGTCAAAAAAGCACAGGGAAAACGGGTTGTAAATTCACTGATTCCCCCAATTAAATAGCTCATATTTATTAACCAGATAATCAGAGGAGGCTTAAGTAAAAAAGGTTCGTTATGATAGGTCATATATAACCAGTTACCGCTTTTATAAATATCTTTAGCAACGGTTCCATAATATCCTTCATCCCAATCCCGTAATGGTAAATCACCCAAGCCGATTAAATATAAAATAAGAGCAGATAATAATAAAAATATAGACCAGGCTATATCCTGGTTTATATTTTTAAAAAGTTGTTTACAATTAGTTATTTTAGAGGTCATTAGGTTTATTGTTTGAATTAAATTTTTGTTTAATAGAATAAAGATAATACTTTTCATTATAAATGAAAGCTTTTTTAAATTGAGCTAGAAATATAATTTCAAGATTGCTTTTCATTGCTTTTAATTGTCGATTTAAAATTAAAATTACATTTTTTTTATTTTCACTGTTATTAATTAACTGATTTATTATTGTTAATACTTCCTCGTCATCGATCATTTTTCTCTGTTCATTGAACAAAACATAACTTCCGAATCTTTGGTTTTCTGGATAGTAAATTTTTTGATTTAGATAACCACTAATAGGAGCAATAGTGAAGTCTTCACTACCGACAATTATCATTGATTCTAGATTATTTTTTTGAATAAAATTAGCTGTAGCACGACTAGCAGAATAAGGAGTCAATAAATCTCTACTAAACGCAACGATACCAGCAATTAAATGAAGATATAAAACAATCATCAAAAAACTGCTTTTATGAAAGGTTATAAATTTGAGCCAACTTGACGATAGTTTATAGAGTTTTTGAGGTAGATAACAAAATAAATTAACCAAGAATTCAGAATCAAAACAATAATTTTTTATCCAGAAGGAAGCAATTAGAATTATATATAAGTGTCCATAGTGTCTTTGGGAACCTAAAAATTTTAGATAGGTAAAAGTTAAAAATTCTAGACTACTAACCAAATAGAAAAATAATGCGATTGGTTTTTTAATTAAAAGCGTCGATACGAACCCTAATAAACCTAAAGATAAAACTGCAAAAATAGCCAAATCTAGGGGGTTACTATCGCTAGGAATTAAAACTAAAATATAGCTCTTCCATATTCTTGTTAATGACTGATTAAATCTAATCCAATCAAACTCAACAAACCATTGACTTGCTCCTCCTTGTAGGGTACTGTCCGACGGAGGAAGTAACATGATTACAGCAAACACTATTCCTAGACTAAAAATTACAAAAGCAACAACAATATTTTGGATTCCTAGTTGAACTTTAAATTGGAGATGATTTTGGGTCAAATAGTCAAAGACTAATGTTAAAGCTAAAGATATAGAAATCATCAAGCAATAGGCATTTGTATTAGCCATAACAGCTAAAATTAGAGCTAGGATAATATAATTTTTATGACGAGTCTTAAAATAAGTACAGAAGCCAAAAATAGATAGAATTCCCAAAGAATAATTCCGGCTAATTAGAGCATATTCATAAAAAGGAAAGTATCCTAATGAAAATAATAATTTTTGCTGTTTTGTAAAAGGAGAATAGAAAACAAATAAAGTCAGACATCCGACAGCAATAAGCCAATGAAAAATTTGCATTGCCAAAGGATTAGGGGTTAATTGATTAAGTCCCCATAAACATATATACCAAAGAATTGGATGGCCTTCATAGTTAATATTATAAAAAAAATTTTCCCAAGAAACACTATCCCTAGCAATTAACCATCCATTTACTTCATCACGCCACATGGCATGATTCAAAATACCAATTAAGGTGATGATAGCAAAGCTAATAACTAATAATAGGTTGAAGTTATTTTTTGTAATTAAATTTAATTTAAACTGAGAAAACCATTTTTTTACAATTGTCATACTCAAATCATAAAATTTAATCTAATCAGTCCCAGGAACCTGTAATCTAGAAACTGGTAATCCATAGAGAGGACAGAAGATAGTGGCTACTCGCGTTATTATAGTGCGTCATGGGCAAAGCAACTATAATGCTGAAAAGCTTATACAAGGTCGCAATAACGAATCAGTTTTGACCGAAAAGGGTCGCCGAGATGCTCAAAAAGTAGGGGATAGCCTTAGTTTACTTCCCATTGATGCAATGTATTGCAGTCCCTTGCAAAGGGCAAAAGCCACAGCTGAAATTATTCATAGTCGTTTGCTTTCTCGACCGAGTTTGTCTGCTACCAATCAACTGATGGAAATAGACCTTCCTCTCTGGGAAAAGCAAAATAAACTTAAAGTAGCCAAAATGTTTAAGACTGAATATCAGTCTTGGAAAGAACGTCCCCACGAATTTAAAATGATTCTTTCTACATCTGAGGGAAAAAAAGAACATTTTCCAGTTCTTGCTTTATATCAACAAGCTAATAAATTTTGGCAGGAAATGATACCTCAGCATCAGGGTAAAACTCTGTTAATTGTCGCTCATAATGGTATCAATCGCTGTTTAATTATGAGTGCTATTGGAGTGTCTCCAGAGCGTTATCACTCAATTCAACAGTCTAATTGTTGCATTAATATCTTGAATTTTAGCGGTAATTGGGGGGAATCAGTGCAACTTGAATCCCTGAATCAAACCTCCCATTTAGGAATTCCTATTCCTTCTACTCGTTCTGACAAGAATCATTTACGCTTTTTCTTGGTTCGTCATGGAGAAACTGAATGGAATCGAGAATCTAGATTCCAAGGAGTTAAAGATATTTCACTCAATAAAAATGGTCAAAAACAAGCAAAAAAAACTGCATATTTGCTCAAGGAAATTCCTCTGAACTTCGCAGTTAGTAGTCCTATGTTGCGTCCAAAAGAAACCGCCCAAATAATTCTTCAATACCATAAAGATGTTGAGTTAGAATTAAAATCCCAACTTCAAGAAATTTGTCATGGACTATGGGAAGGAAAATTAGCATCGGAAATTGAAGTAGATTTTCCAGGGTTATTGACTCAATGGAAAGACTCTCCAGAAACGTTACAAATGCCAGAGGGAGAGAATTTACAGCAAGTGTGGGATCGGGCCACCATCTGTTGGAACCAAATGGTGGAGAATTATAGCAAGTCTCCTGAATCTAAAATTGGTATTGTGGTTGCTCATGATGCTATTAATAAAGTGATTTTATGTTACTTGTTAGGGCTAAAAACTAGAGATTTCTGGAACATTAAACAAGGAAATGGTGGCGTTAGTGTGATTGACTATCCTCGAGGAATCAAGGAACCTCCTGTTTTACAAGCGATTAATTTAACCAGTCATTTAGGATCTGGAATTTTAGATCAAACAGTGGCTGGAGCATTGTAACTGACGATTTCTATTCACAGCCTCATTTTTTAAAAGGAATGGGGCTACAACTGTCGTTAAGCTCAAGAGTGAGAGAAAAATTTATGAAACTAGAAAACTGCCAATTCTTAGAAAAAAATTTGTGTACACTAACAACAATAATGATGTTAACTATAGTTGTCTTTGGTAAAACCAGTTAATTTATACATTGCTATATAAGGTAAAAATACTGCGATTTAAGTAGCTAAAAAAATTAGAAAATATAGATGAAATCATTGATGTTGTTTTAAAAAATAAAATACTGAAACTTTTAGAGAACAAAAAATAACTTAGCTGAGAAACTATTAAACTGTTTTTAGCTAGTATTTCTTATTTAGATAAGATATCTTTTTCAGGTCAAAAAAGTAACCCATCTCTTTTTTCGATTGTTTAGAAAAAAATAGAGCCTGATAATCATAGAGATTTTTTACAGAAAAGATTAAACGCAAACTCTAACTTAATCTAAACAATTAGAAACATCTAAAAATTCTAACATTTATTTGGGATCAGCTAAATCTAAGGAGGTTATAATTACAGTGGGACAATTGCAAACTTAATGCTAGTTAGGAATAAGTGAAACAATGGTGACAAGACAACATAATGTGGGTTCATAACTATCAGGAGTTAATTAATGAGTCAAGTACAAACTATTTCAGGATCAGGAATTTCCGTTGTGGGGGATGATATCGATACTGATCGCATTATTCCAGCACGTTTTTTGCGGTGTGTCACTTTTGAAGGTTTAGGGGAGCAAATTTTTGCCGATGATCGTGCTCAACTTAGAGGAGAACACTCCTTTGATTTGCCCCAATATCAGGACGCTAAAATTCTTGTGGTGAATGCTAACTTTGGCTGTGGCTCATCAAGAGAACATGCCCCGCAAGCAATCATTCGATGGGGAATTCAAGCCATTGTTGGAGAAAGTTTTGCCGAGATCTTTTATGGCAATTGTATCGCCAATGGAGTTCCCTGTGTGACAGCTACATCAGAAGATATTAAACAGTTACAAAACTTAATTAAAACCCATCCGCACCAAAAAATTACCCTTGATTTAACCGAAATGAAACTTAGCGTGGGAGCGTGGGTAACTCTGCTCGAGATGGGAGAAGGTTCTCGGCAAATGCTTTTAGGAGGAACTTGGGACAGCTGTGGCCAACTCGTCCAGAACATCGATAAGGTTCATGACATCGCTAGTCAATTACCTTATTTAGGTTGGAATTCTTAATTTATTTCTAGTGAATAAATATCAGTAAATCCTCTAAATATTTCTAATTTACTTGATTAATAAACGCTCAGGAGTTTATCTGGCGGTGATAATAGGGTCAACGAAATTTTGATTGGCAAAATATGCAACGAGCAGATGTTGTTTATACCACCATGATATAGAAGTTGATTGAAACTCTACTGGCTTAGATTACTCTAAATCTCAGTGGAATGGGTTTGATTCATGCACGACTGACCCGTGCCAATGTCAGTTTGAGCCATGCCCACTTCAAGTAAATTAATTTTTAGGAATGATGATTGAGGAAGTGCTAAGCTTAGTTAGACTGAGCTCAGTCGTACCGATCTCGTAAAGATAGATTTCAGCTGACGCTAACATGATTGATACTTCATCGAGAGAGAGAGATTTGCACGGTGCAAACCTTCGTGGTTGCAATGTTAACGACATTAATTTTCCCAAAGCAATCATGCTCAACGGTAGTGTTTGTCCATAAAAAAAACAAAAATCAGTCATGAATACCGAAGAGTGGACTGAGACCATTAAACAAAAAATTCTAGAGCTAGGTTTCCACAAAGTTGGAATTGCTAATGTCGATGGCCAATTTAATGATACTGCAACCACTCACCTGAAACGTTGGTTAGCATTAGGTTATCATGCTGACATGGCTTGGATGGCTAACCCGAAACGGCTCAATATTCGGGACTATATGCCTCAGGTAAAATCAGTTATCTGTGTCGCCCTCAATTATTACACTCCCCATCAACGTCTTGAAGGGAAAGAATACGGCAAAATCTCCCGTTATGGGTGGGGGCGAGATTATCATAAAGTTATGCACAAAAAGCTAAAAGCCTTCAGTCAGCAACTAAAAGGGCAAGAGGGCTCAATTAAAACTCTTTATTGTGCCGACACGGGGGCAATACAAGATAAAGTTTGGGCGCAACGGGCTGGAATTGGCTGGATTGCTAAAAATAGCAATCTGATCACCCGCGAGTATGGAAGTTGGGTATTTTTAGGGGAAGTGTTAACCAATTTAACCTTAATTCCTGACACCCCTCACACTCAACACTGTGGCACATGCACTCGCTGTCTGGAAGCCTGTCCGACAGGTGCTATCGTTCAACCTTTTGTAGTAGATGCTAATCGCTGCATTGCCTATCATACCATTGAAAACAAGCAGGCAAACCTACCAGAAGTGATCACCTCTAACCTAAAGGGATGGATCGCCGGATGTGATATCTGTCAAGATATTTGTCCTTGGAATAAACGTTTTGCCCAAGAAACAAATATCGTTGATTTTGAACCATACCCTCAAAATATTTCCCCAAAGTTGACAGAATTAGCTAACATTTCTCTCAAAGTTTGGGATAATCATTTTAGATCTTCAGCATTACGAAGGATTAAATGGGAGAGATTGCGACGTAATGCTCGCGCTAATCTAGGTAAATGAGGAATTGCTCATACTCCTACTCCACGCCCTACCGTCCATAATATAATAATCATCTTTTTGTTAGGACTGCCAATAGTTTATTAGGAGAGTTTAACTATAAATGCAGTTAACCGTACAAACTGAGAACAACTCAAAAATTAATGACACAATCAAACAGTTATTATTAATTAATAACATTATTTATGGTTAGGAAAAAAAGTTAAAATCAGGGCTATCTTACACTTTAATCGCTGTAATTTCACAATACTATGGTTTTAGAGCTACTGCTATCGTCAATTCATTCATCTTCTAACATCCTGGCTAATTATTTTTTATTCTTTGCCGTTCATCCTTAATTTTATTTAACTTTAGATAATTAAGAATATAATTTTAATGTTTGAAACTTTTTACTTCTAGTCCATAGAGAAAACTTTTTTATGGAAAAAATACACTATATGTATTTAAAATCCTCACTTTTTATAGGGATACTTTTTTGCGTTCTGACTATAAGTAATAGCTAACTAGGGATTAAAATCTAAATTTATCTAGATAAAAAACATAAATTTCTTCTACAGCTTCGCGGAGTATTTCATAATTCTATTAATTTAAGTGTGTCTTATTGAAGATTATTATGTGAACCGTCAATTAAACCTATTTTTGATAAATAAAAATTTTTTCTTCCTTACACCTCATTGCTGATAATCTAATAACATGCTCTTTAATTTTTAATCTTTGAGAAGCTTTTTAAGCTTTACTTAACTTAAATAAAGTCTTCTTCTGCTCCAACCTAAACAATATCTTTAAACGAGGAGATGACATCAGTTAATCGTAGTTCTTATAGCCGACTATAATACCATATTATGGTATCTGTTTATGGAAATAACTTTTAGGTGTAAAACACATATTAAAATAGTGCTTCTTAACTTTATCTACAAACACTTACTAAGTCTATTAAAAATATTAATTTTTCTAAAAAAAGAACTCTTTTAAGAAAGTAACAATAGCAAAAGGTTAAAGCAAGAATATAAGAATAGTGAGCATTAGACATAATTTTATTTATTGTAGTTGAAGTTGTTAAGTTGAGCAATATCTACCAATTTTTCTAAAAACATTAAGATTGATCAAAATTGAATCGCCTAAAAGTTGCTTAAATTTACCTTTAACTTTAGTCAAAATAAAGTATATAATCTTGCTTTCCCATGTGTAACGTTATTTAAGCAACTACTTCCTAAAGGCAATAACTTTGAGACAATCGAAAAAAAGCTTGAAGCAATACCATAATCGATTCTTATTAAATAGATACTGGAGAACTTTATGAAACTCGCTTACTGGATGTATGCCGGACCTGCACATATTGGAACTCTAAGAATTGCCAGTTCCTTCAAAAATGTCCATGCTATCATGCACGCCCCCCTAGGCGATGATTACTTTAACGTAATGCGTTCTATGTTGGAAAGGGAAAAGGAATTTACCCCTGTTACCGCTAGTATTGTAGATCGTAGTGTCTTGGCACGAGGTTCCCAAGAAAAGGTAGTTGATAATATCATTCGGAAAGATCGGGAAGAAAACCCAGATTTGATCATCCTAACGCCCACTTGTACCTCTAGTATCTTACAAGAAGATTTAGCAAATTTTGTAGCTCATGCCCAAATAAATACGAAAGGAGATGTGATGTTAGCTGATGTTAATCATTATCGTTATAATGAACTGCAAGCAGCAGACAGAACCTTATATCAAGTCATTAAATTTTATCTAGAAAAAGTTAGGAAAAAAGGTAAATTACCTCAAAGAAAAACTGAAAAACCTTCCGTCAATATTATCGGGATATCTACCCTAGGTTTCCATAACAAACATGACTGTACTGAGCTAAAACGATTAATGAAAGATTTAGGAATTGAAATTAATGAAGTGATTCCCGAAGGTGCATCAGTTCACAACCTAAAAAATCTACCCAAAGCGTGGTTCAATTTAGTTCCTTATCGAGAATTAGGATTGATAGCAGCTCAATATTTACAAAAAGAAGTTGGAACTCCCTATGTAGATATAACCCCAATGGGAGTAGTAGAAACAGCGCGGTGTATCCGGAAAATTCAACAGGTAATTAATGAACAAGGTGCTAATGTTGATTATGAAAACAATATCAAAGAACAAACTCTTCATGTTTCCCAAGCTGCTTGGTTCTTTCATTCTATTGATTGTCAGAATTTAACGGGGAAAAAGGCGGTGGTATTTGGGGATAATACTCATGCAGCAGCAATGACTAAAATCCTCGCGCGGGAGATGGGAATTAATGTAATTTTAGCAGGGACTTATTGTAAGTATGATGAAAAATGGTTCATCGAACAAGTCAGTGAATATTGTGATCAGGTTTTAATTAGTGATGATAATACAGAAGTTGGTGATGCGATCGCTCGTCTGGAACCTTCTGCTATTTTTGGAACGCAAATGGAACGTCATATTGGAAAACGCTTAGATATTCCTTGTGGAGTAATTGCTGCTCCTATTCATATTCAAAATTTTCCCATTGGTTACAAACCTTTCTGTGGTTATGAAGGTACAAATCAGATCTGTGATCTGATTTATAATTCTTTTACTCTGGGAATGGAAGCTCATCTCTTAGAAATCTTTGGGGGACATGATACTAAAGAAGTTATCACGAAAGGAATTTCTACTAATTCCGATTTTAATTGGAATAAAGAAGCACAAGCAGAATTAAATAAAATTCCTAGTTTTGTACGAGATAAAGTCAAGCGTAATACTGAAAAGTTTGCCAGGAAACATGAGTTTTCTATAATTACTCTTGAGGTTATGTATGCTGCTAAAGAGTCTGTAGGGGCTTGATTAATGTAAGCTGAGTATTATCCATTTCATCTTCACATATCAAATTAAATGAAGATGCTATTATTTACTGAGATATTCCTTGATCTGAAACTGTTGTAATCGAAGCATTAGATTAACAGTCATTCTGCTTAACATTCTAGGCATACACTTCGCCTTTGTAAAAGCTCTTATTTCGCAAGAAAATAGTGTTTAGAGTAATTTATAGCAAAATATTTTGTAAAAGTTTGGAGCAAGATGGTTGAGAGTTTAAGCGGATTATCAGTAACTATCATAATTTTATGTGAAAGGCTGGATTGATGCCATTCTTCTTTATACTAGTTCATCTGAAGTCTACCTAAAAGACCTTTGGAAAGTATCCTGAAAGATGCTCAACTAACTGAGGAAGATTTGGGTTGGTCACAATACAATACTCATTAATCAAATTTATCTTTTTCTGAGACTCCAGCGCCTAATTATAAATCTTTTCTAATTATCGTTAAAAACTTATTTATTTGATGGTAAAGCTATTAATATAAATTATGGTTTTTAGATTTAATAGCTAAATTTTTTTTAAAAAAATTATTGCGAATACTTCTGTCTATTTTTACTTCAAAAAAGTTACCAGGACCCTAGATAAAAAAACTATTAGTTACTGTAATATCTGGTTTATACCATCGATATGTTCCAGCAATTATATATTTCTTAAAATTAATTTTTTAGTCTTCTCTTATGATATTTTTGATTATAGAAACAGTTAGTCTGAAAGTGTCTTGACGAATACAATAATTTTTCAAATATATTAATAATGCAATAAATTCGTTAAAATATCTCTAAAACTTTTATTCAAGTAATCTAGAAAACTGGAATTTTTCAAAAATTTAATACTATCTATCCAACTTTTAGCTATGTGATAAAAACATAAAGATAATAAGTTTTTATCATCTGATATTTTAATTATTTTTGCCTAATCTTTCAGGAACTAAATATTATCTCTTTTAAATAAGAAATATTTTTATAATTTATAATGCTTATCTAAACAAAATCGATAATAGTTTAAGTTCTCTGACGAAGTTTAAAATTTTTCAAATGCACTATGATAACTTGTTTTTTTATAAAAAAACAAGTTATCATAGTGGTGATAATAGCAATTACTCTAATAAGTTGATAATCTGTATTTTTTTGAAGTCAGTTCTTTAAAATAATTTAATTCATAGATATAAATAAGTAATTATAAAAAATTTATTTACACTAACTAGAGGAAGATTGCGCTTATATGAAAACCTATGTCCATTGGCTAATATACACTTGTATAATATAGCTGACATAATTAATCTTAAGCGATTTTTATATTAACTCGTTACAATTATCTATTTATCAGAGTAATCTAGAATCAACTGAGTTTAATGTGCTTGACAAACTAGATAGT
Source organism: cyanobacterium endosymbiont of Epithemia clementina EcSB (assembly GCF_029919255.1). Taxonomy (GTDB): domain Bacteria; phylum Cyanobacteriota; class Cyanobacteriia; order Cyanobacteriales; family Microcystaceae; genus Rippkaea. Next base: position 1,161,306 of record NZ_CP123991.1, read on the forward strand.
CCCGTAGCTCGGGTTTAATGTCAATTTAATCTTGAGAAGTATTGATAATTGTAGAGAACGCCATAGACCCCTCTAATCAAACCTCTTAGTTTTACTACTAGTTGATCATTAAAAGTTTGACAATCTGCTTTTTAAGTCTTAACTACATAATTTTTCTTGTCATCTTATTGTAGCTAAACTGATTCTAATTTAGTTCGCCAAATTGTTATCTGAAAGAATTTAGCTGGAGACATAAATAGGTTGAAAAATTCTTAATTTTAAACTTTGTTGCCATCGTCGTTTATTAAAATCACTATACATCAATATATAGCTTAAAATGACCATCAATCTCTATATTACCCATCTAAATCACTTTCCATGACCGCAGCAATAGCGGAATTCGTATCGTTTTTAAATTCTTGAATACTAATACGTCCTAACAAACAAATCGTCAAAACTATTCCTATTCCTTGCGCCACAAACACTAATCCGTAAGCTAAAAAAGGAGTAGAAAAAAACACCTTTCCTAAATTTAAAACTGCCCCTCCTAAAACGGTTGCAAAACCCCTCGCCATCGCCTGAGCTAACCCCCAAGCACCGATAAACGTCCCAGCAGTTTCTGCTGTGGTTAAATCTAACATTAAACCTGTTGCTCCCGCAGTTAACACTCCTGATGCTAGTCCAAAAAAGAGTAACCCAGACTTCAATAAACTTTGACTTTCTATCCCACCAGCTAAGATAATTAACCCAAAACAAAATATTGATAAAAAACAGCCTAATTTTATGGTTTGTTGCTTTCCTAAACGAGGAACGACTAAGAACCCGATTAAACTGATGCCCAATAGGGTTCCCATGCCATAAAACGCATTTAATTGGGTAGTTTCAGCAATACACATTCCAAATACCTCACCCCCATAAGGTTCAAGTACCGTATCCTGCATAAATAGACTAAGGGTAAGAGTCAATAAAAAGCTAAAAAATAACCAAGTTTGACGATTAGCAGTCAAAATTCTTATTGCTCGTCCCAAGGTAATTTTATCTTCTCGTTCAACTGTAATTGATCTCAGACCAAACCGAGAATATCGCTTTTCTATCCCCCAAGTCGCTACAAAACACAACCCTAAGACCACCGCAGGCATAGTAATAAATACAGGGTTAACAGTTTCTTGTAAGGCAGGAATATCAACTGTTTTAGCGCTTACCATCGAATCATAAGATAGAACAATATTTCCACAAATATCGGGGCTATTAAGTAATTTTGAGCTAACAATTGCCCCAACGATAATGCCTACCATCAACATTGACCAAACAATACTGATTAGTTGGGAACGGTTATCCTCATCAGAAATATCCACCAACATTGCGGCAAAGGGAGTACTACTAAAACTTAAAGCTAAGCCATAGAGAGCAAAAATAACCCCTAACAGGACTGCCCAAGTACAAGTCGTCATACTCCATCCTGTCTCTTTCAAGCTAAATCCTAACTGCCAAACTCCTTGTAAGGCAATAAAGGCTAGGGAAGTAAATAGAATTGCTCCGATCCAGACATAACTAGAGCGATGATAGCCCCAAATTTTTTTTGTATCGGACATTTGTCCAAACCAAATTTTAGCGGGACTGACAAACTGATACATGGCGATTGCCGTTGCTGCTATCCACGGCAACACAGTCAATTCATCGATCATGATTCGATTAAAGATTCCTAAAGTCAGCAAAGACATGATACCTAACCCCATCTGGAATAATCCTAGACGGAACATGGTGAATAGGTTTAGTTTTGGGAGGGGTTTGTGGGGACTTGGTTGAGGAATTATAAGACGGTCGCTAGTAGCCATGTTGGTTATTTTTAACAGATGTAAAATTGGTCTATAAGTGGAAAAATATTTTTGATTGTATCAAAAATATTTTTTAAAACGAAGTTGAGTTTGAATGAAATTGAGGTAAAAAAAAGAAGCAGAATTGAGTTAAATCTTGCACTTTGCATATAAAATTTATCTCGATTTAACTGAATTATTTTGGTATCTATATCTCTCTTGATAAAAGCTAAAAATAGCGTTGCTATTCTGTTACTCATTAGGATTTTTCTAATTACAAAAAAAAAATCTTCTAATCTAGTCAACCATAATTTGTGGAATTTATGCCCTGGTACAGAATATTATTTTACTGTTTTTCCCTGACTTACAAAGGAGAAATAACAGAAATCAGTTTTATTGATTCTACTCTGATAGAAATCTTCTACTGGTCTCATAGTAGAGCACATAGAGTTTTTAAAAGTTTAGTTGAATGTGGCTAAAATTTTGTGAGATAGCATTACATACTTAAGCGGTATTTAATTCTCAAAAATTGAGATTAGTTATTAGCTTCTAAGTGAACCTAGACTATACAAATAATCATAAACTCATTTATAAGTGAACACAATATTTAATTAATAAATCATGTAGGTTTGAAGAGAATACTGCTCAAAAACTATTTAAAAAGGTTTTATTGGCAAGGACTAAAATTAGTTGTTGTTGCCAACAAAAGATAAAAAAATAGTTTTTTGTTAAACAATTTTAAATAAAAAAACAATTTTAAACTCAGATAATAATATTTTATGTCTCTATATTCAGATAATCAAAAATAAAATATTTTTACTTGAATTGTATCTACTGAAATGACTACTTTAAGCAAAATACTTATAGCGATTTATTGGCTTTTATTTGATGTTATTCTTCTTTTGTTAAATTAACTTATATACTATAAATTGGCAGAGAAAATAGATGTAATATATTTTTTCTATTTTTTTAATTCTGTTTAAACTAAATCATTGGCAGACAAAAAAATATTATCAAAAATAATTACTGTATCTATTCCTTTCTCTTTGTTATTTTTTACTTTATCATATATTTAGTTTAATTAATATCTTTCTTTTTAAGATGACTAGTGACGTTTTATGTTCTTAATTTTATTTGGTTTTTCTATTCTCTGCTTAAATTTTATTTCTTAAAATTAAAAATATTTGTTATTATATGACTATAACAGAATCTTTTTAAGAAATTAATACTTCTCAGTTTTTTAGCTTACTATTTAAGTTTTTTGGGGCATTTAATTGACAATTAAGTTATTTTAAACATAAAACTGTTACTACTTTAAGATATGGCACTAATTTATTTAAAGTATTCTTATGAAATTGTTCAAGCTCTATACTGACCTCTTAAATCTTAATCAAAACCTTTTTTTCATAAGTCTATAGCTATTTTTTTTATATAAAAATATTTTTATTTCTATAATTTCTGCGATCATTTATTCATTCGAATGTTGACTTTAACTGTCATGATACCTCTTCAGTTATTTTTTTGCAAAATATTTAAGTATATGTTTTTTAGTAAAAAAACTTGACTATTTTGCTTTTTTTATATAAATTGCATTTTATTTAATGAAGATTAGTCTTGAGATATATGGTATTTTCTTCCTAAGACAAATCTCTAACAGTTAAGATTATTATGATAAATTTTGATAAATTTTGATAAAGTTTTCTGGTAGTTGAACAATTTTAAATATAAATCACTGTTAAATCTATATTGAGTCCAGCATTCAATACAATAGGTATAAATAAAGTAAAGATATTGAGTTTAGTATAATTTAATTTAATTTAATTTAATTTGATTTAATTAAAATACGAACCCTGTAAAAGTATCAACTATGTAATAATTCTGGCTTTTAATCAAAGCTATGAAAGCTATGACTAACGATTAAACTTAGTTTTTATATTTTAATTTTTATCTGGCAAGTATAGTAAAACCTTTTCTCTTTAGCTTGTTTCTATATAAAATAGGTGTGAAAGTAAGCTAAGAATTAAGGACAGTTATAAAGTTTAGTTAAATAGTCTACTATACTTCATATCAAAAGCCCTGAACAGATTTTAATACTCTTAATTAGGGGTTAAAAATAACCATATTTTTAGTACATTGACTCTCATATCTAAGGATTTAACATAGATAGTGCCTGTTTAGTAAATATAGAAAGAGTGAAATTATAGCCTTTTTCTTTGAGTAAATTTATTTGTAATAGCTTTAAGACTATTGTAAACTGCCGGAATCAAAGATAATTCAGGAGTAAGCAATATATTCAACATGACTTATTGCTTTTTTTCTGCAGAGAATTGCACAATCTTTAGAAACTTATTGCGAAAGTACATATTAATTTTGTAGTATAGTATGTGTTCAACGTCTTAGGAATTAAGATTTATTGTCGTTACTTTCAACTTTCTATTTGAGTAATAATCCGACGTAAATTTTAGCTTTTAAAAGCTCTACATAAGCCCACTTAAATATTAACTCTCTTGCGGTTTTATTTTATAAATCACTCAGTTCCCATATTTTTGCCATGTTAAAAGTGTGATGATGGCAAGAAAGCCTGTACACATGGACTAGTCTAAAGAAGAGACAAAAACACTATATCCATACCCCTAGTTTTAGGGAATAGAGAAAATTAGTTCGGAGATTTTAGATAGATTTGATTTGCTTTTGTTTATTGTATCTATTGAATAAATATACTTTGAGGAAATATTCAGGGCTGAGTTGATGGATAAATGGGATGTTTATCCAATATGCCCAGTCGGTTAAAAGGCCAAAAACGCACAAAGGCTTTACCAATAATTTTCTCTTTCGGGACATGTCCCCAGTAATGAGAATCGTAACTGTTATTACGATTATCTCCTAAAACTAGATATTCCCTTTCAGGAACTGTAACTGGACCGTAATCGTAGTTAGGATCTTCAGAAATGTATTTTTCTTTGATAGCTTGACCATTAACATAGACCTTTCCCGTTTTCACCTCAATGGTTTCTCCAGGTAACCCGATTACTCGTTTAATAAACGCATCGCGAAAATCTTTCTCCTGAAGAGCTTTTGTTGGGTTAAATACTACCACATCACCCCGCTTGGGTTCTTGGAAATGATAGCTAACTTTTTCTATAATAAGGCGATCATTTACTTGTAGAGTCGGTTCCATAGAAGATGAAGGAATATAACGAGCTTCTGCCACAAATGCACGAATGCCAAAGGCTAAAATAGCTGCCGTGGCTATAGTTTTAATCCCTTCAATCCAAGGGTTTTCTTGGGGAGGCTGATTTGGATTCTTAATCTCTTGTTTCAAGCTTCGAGCCATAGGAGTTATTAATATAAAAACAAAGAATTAAAAGACATAGGGACAGGAAAATTTCAACGTAACGATCATTCGCTTTTTAGTTTGACGATATTCAAAGCGGTGGCAAGATTGAATTATTCTCAGAATTGATTTTGGTCTACCAATACTCATACTATGATACAACTCCTCATTCGTCACGCTCGGATTCTCTTGCCTGATGGTCAGTTTCTTTTCGGGGACGTTTTACTCCAAGACGGAAAGATTCTTGAAGTAGCTCCAGAAATTGTTACACCGGACCCCGATATTTTAATAGACGCAACGGGACTGACTTTGTTGCCCGGGGTGATTGATCCTCAAGTTCATTTCCGTGAACCTGGACTAGAACACAAAGAAGACCTTTTTACCGCTACTTGTGCCTGTGCTAAGGGGGGAGTCACCTCTTTTCTAGAGATGCCTAACACTCGTCCATTAACCATTACTCAAGAAGCTTTAGATTATAAACTACACTTGGCCGCCCAGAAGTGTTTGGTCAATTATGGTTTTTTTATCGGTGCTACCCCTGACAATTTACCTGATTTATTAATAGCTAATCCTACCTGTGGCATTAAAATTTTTATGGGGTCAGCACACGGGAAATTACTGGTGAGTCGAGAAGCTGAATTAGAGCCAATTTTTGCCGAAGGAACCCGATTGATTGCGGTTCATGCCGAAGATCAAGCTAGAATTATTCAACGTCGCCAAGAATTTTCTGATATTACTCATCCAGCTATCCATTCCCAAATCCAAGATGAAACTGCTGCCCTTAACGCGACAAAATTAGCCCTAAAATTGTCGAATAAGTATCAACGACGATTGCATATCCTTCATCTCTCTACAGGAATTGAAGCAGAATTCTTGCGGGAGAATAAACCTAATTGGGTAACAGCAGAAGTAACCCCCCAACATTTATTACTTAATACGGAAGCCTATGACAGAATGGGAACATTAGCTCAAATGAACCCCCCCTTGCGGGCACCTGAAAATAATGCTACTCTTTGGCGGGCTTTGTTAGATGGGATAATTGATTTTATCGCCACTGATCATGCTCCTCATACCTTAGAAGAAAAAGCTAAAGATTATCCCGATTCTCCTTCAGGCATGCCAGGGGTAGAAACATCTTTACCCTTAATGTTAACTCAAACTAAATTAGGGCGCTGTAGTATTTTCCAAGTGGCTAATTGGATGTCTACTGCCGTTGCTAAGGCTTATAAAATTCCCAATAAAGGGTTAATTAAACCAGGGTATGATGCTGATTTAGTACTAGTCGATTTAGAAAATTATGCTCCTGTTCAACGAAAAAATTTACAAACTAAATGTGGTTGGAGTCCTTTTGAAGGATGGAAGTTGACTGGATGGCCAATAGTCACAATTGTTGGGGGACAAGTAGTTTATGAAAGGGGAAAACTAAACACTTACGTTCGGGGAAACCCCTTAAAGTTTGAATAGTTAATAGTTAACTAACCTTTCTTTTTATATTGAGAACAACTAAAAGTTAATCACTTTTAGTTGTTTCAGAGCAGTTATTTCTACAACTCCCCTTCAACTAGGATAATTATTCTTATACCTTGCTGTAGCTGCTTTTTTGAAGAATTGAATATACTGTTTATATCCTTCAGGAAATACAACATTCAGGATTAGTGAGTCATTTTGATCTCGGTGATCTCCTGGACCTCTAATAACTCGTAATTCTCCTGGTGAATCTCTATTTTCAGGGTTGATAAACTTTTTTAATTTTAGGGGTTTACGATTCTTAACTTCCCCATTACTACTATCAATATAAACGGTAACATTCCCAGACTTAAATTCTTTGCCAATCTCTTGAATAATCTGTAAAAATCCGCGATCACTTCCTCCTCGTTGAAAGGTTAATTGACCATTTATTTCCTTAGCTTTGCTAGTAACAGTATCCCCTACTCCTATAATAGTTGGCATCTGCATTGGATCAAAATTATCTTTAATTAATTTTAGTAATTTTTGATGTTCTTTGGGAGATTTTCGAACGTTAAAACTCTCTCCTAAGGGGTATTGTCCTGTTTTATTGTAAAAGTAACGATTGAGGATAACTAGTACCCCAACTTCCTTAATTGCTCCTCGCAACATAAATTGAAAATCTGTTGTTCCTGAATCCTCCCCTTCAGCTATTTGCATGATTTCTTGTCCTTGAACATCTTTCCCTAAGTTAGGGGCATAATGGACAAAAAAAGAATTATCTAATCCTTGATATTTGGCTTGTTCTTGCAAATTATCCATTAAAATTTTCATTGCCAGCTGTAATTTACAATAGCTATCTTCTTGATACTGTAAGTATTCATGAAATATGTTTAAATTAACTGTAGGGGATACTTTATTATCTAGAACAGCTAATTGAATCCCTTGTTTAATTTTATTTTCTTCTAACCCGCAATTATTTTGCTGAAAAAATTCGATTAAAGCTTTTTCAATCTTCTGAGGGACTTGTTGTAAAAAGGTTAATTCTTCTTCACTAACCCCAAGATGAGAAACATTCCCATAACAATCTTGCCATTGGACTCCACCACCTGCTAAACCTGGTAAGTAAAAACCTTTATCTTGGACTAGATCGATATTCTTTAAAGTACGTTCAATAATTGCATTCACCCCTCGTTTGCCAATATGTTCCCCATTGGTTAAGACAAAAAAATGTCCTTCAAATAATTTAGTAGCTTCTAAATAACTTTTATCAATTACCCTTGTTAAAGGATCTTTGACTAACTTCATACAAACACCATCAAGATCTTGAATAATTAAAATATGTTGCTGATTAGAGATTAAATTGATAAGTTCTGGATGATCAAGAGATAAAGAACGTTGATGTAAGGGAGTATAGGTGGCAGACATTGTAATTAATAATTGAGAATACTAAAAAAACAAATTGGGACAAAACCCTAATTGGCAATGTAATAATATACAGTTTGAATTTAACATAGTCATTCTAGCTATGCAATTTTTATTAACTTGATCTACTTTAGTCAAACAACACTAACCTATAACTTTAAACTTCATCAGCGATTAATTACCTTAATTTCCGAGATTTTTGTCAGAGGTTAAAGGAAAGATCTAGCATATTGCTCATTACTTATAATAAAAGGCAATTTCTTGATCGGTAATTTCTGGATCTTTTAACGGAATAAATCCCTCATCAACGAACATTTGGTTGAATTTTTATTGGAAAATATATTTGGACCCAAGACGAACAATACGAGAACATATCGTATTTGTTACTCCACGTTAATTTTGGGCTTCTAATGCTACTTTTTATAAAATGCTAATTTAGCAAAGAGGATAGAAGTGCCATCCAAATCAATTCCTTGAGAGGTTGTTATATCAACTACACCAGTACCGGTATCACCGGTTAGTGAATTTGTAATTAATTATGCTGTTTGTTTCTCTTTAATTGCTCTATTAGGATTTTTTTCTAGTAAAATATTTTTTTTTGATAGGGTTTCTATATTTAAATAACAATTAAATTAGCATCACATGCTCTAAAAATACTTGTTCTCAAAACTGAGTATCGTCAGTTCCAACAAATGAATCAAGACAAATGATGTGAGCCATCCTAGACTCGCAGTAACAAAACTACAATAAAAGTTAAAACTTTTACCATAAAAAAATTTTTCCCATCACTGGAAACTTTTTTTTATAAAAAAATATTGCTCTACTCTCCAAAACGCTGATGTATAAACACACAAAATTAAATCAATTCCTAAATCTGGCAACTTCTCCCATTAAGATCTGGTCAACGATCCAGAAGAATTAAATATTAAAAATACGCCTATAAATAGTAACTAATGTACGCTTAATTTTTTTTTAAACTATGTTCTATTATCATTACAAAATGACCCGCTTATTTGATAATAATAGCGCTTTGAGTAACGTCAGAGTTACTACTATAACCGGTTGAACGACTAGACAACTTAAGTAAGTTTCACGAAGTTCTCTGACTTGTTTATCCTCATAATCAACGCGAAAACTAGCAGAACATTTGCAATTCAGTCATAGTTGTGCAAAGCGTTTTTTAGACGTCATGAAACTACAAAAAGTATAGAACTACTTTCTCATGACTGAAGATAACTCCCGAAAAAGGTTTTATAGTCAGTATTCTTGCCATGTGTTGTTTAGTCTAAAAACTAAAGTTAACCCGAGAAAAAAACTTTATGCCTTGGCAGCTTACACAAACAAAGTTCAATTTTTAAAAAATAAATATTCAATAATTTTTGGAAAAATAAAATTTTAAGACTTAGATTTATTGCTGCTTTTACTTTCGAAGGATGGACAAATAAAGAATTTTTTCTTACGAAGAAAATAGAAGTTATTGTACTGTCCTTGTGGACAAGGACTTGTGTGGTCATAGATTTTATTTTCTCATAAAGCTATAAAAGTTAAATAACTGATGGAATCTATATAAAAAAATCACATTTTTATCTCCCTCTTCTTCTAACTTTAGACTTTTTCAAAAAATGTTAGTTAAAACTCTGAAAATACTTGTAAATTCAAGAATCTATAAATTCTAGAAATCTCAACTAAGTTATTAATAAGACAATTAATTGAGTAACACAGTAAAGACATAATTGCTTGGTTTACCCACTTCTGTTAGGATGAACTACTCAATTGAAACTCACTATAGATGAGCGGGCAGTGATAGAAGCTATTGAAACTATGCTCAGGACATAATGATTTAGCAGTAGAAATATTCCCTATTAAGAATTAGGAACTAGAGGAGGTTAATTGACTAAAAAACAAATAAAAAAGTCTAAATTTTATTTAAAATAATTAACATTTAGTGCGTAACTTAACGTTAACTGATATTTTTATTAGTTTCAATTTTTGTTCGAGCTTCTTAGATTAAGAAATTTTTCTATTTTTTTAGGATAAGTCTACAGTTCATATGCTTCCTTAACAGTTCTTGATATAGTATTGTTTATTTATATTCGACAAAAAAGATAAGTACTAGTTGGCTGAACACTTAAGGATCGAGAAAAATTGAATGGTTGTTTATTTAAAAGATTTTTAGACAGTCACAATATTGAATATTTTTTTTAAAAAAATCGTTAAATTTTACTATCGCTTCTTAAAGCAATTACGTAGAATGAGTAAATTTATAGTCAAAAAATCTAGGACTATTTAAACTGACTTCTTGAGTACTTTGTTTTTTTTTCTAAACTTAGAGTTTAGAGGAGTTAAACAGTAAATAATAATTCTATTTTAGAGCATTTAAACTCAAATTAAGTATTCTTACTTATTAATATATTTAGTCATTATTTAACAAATAATAGTTAGTCGAATATATATAATACCCATTATATATATATTGCATACACACTATATTTTACATAACTTGTCAATGCATAAGTTCTAACTAATACCATCCTCAGATTGTAAAAACACCTATCAATAAATTCATTTCTTTAGCTAAGCTAACTAATTAGATTTTTTCTTAAAGTTATTGAGCTCTGAAAACTGCCTGTATTTTTTTAAAAAATCGGTAAAAAGTAAATTTGCCATTCTTAAGAATATCAGTTAGTTTATTACATTAACAATTAGAAGATATTTGATTTAGTTCAAACGTTAATTAGATAATAAACAGAACTTAACTTAATCTCTATTGCTTAGGATTAGAAGTTAATGAGAAAATTATTTCATCAAATGTAGATAAAAATTATCAAATATTAGATCAATTTAAATAACTTGGGATTCATTTATTTCTGGAATATGTAACACATAATAATACTCAATTGCGAGAAAAGACTTAAGATACTAAAAATATTTTAGTATCTTAAGTTTAGTCATAATGATAATGTTCAAATGATGGAAGAGAGAGTAACAACTCCAGAACAGCTTAAATTTTTATAAAAAAATAAAATTTAAATTAATGAGAGTAAATAAATAAAAAATAGAAAAGTATTTAAAAAAGAATAATCGCTAGGTACAAATTTACTTTAAAATTCAGCTCATATAATTAGAAAAGTAAGCACTATTAAAGTTGACTAGTAACCTATTCTCTCCAGAACGAAGACAAGAGCAGAAATTTTGTATTTAAATACAAGAGAATGGAAAATTAAAGGGATTGTAGATTGGGTACATTTATCAAAAAATACAATTAGAAAAATCACTTCTAGATAGATAATTCAAGAAAAATCAAAATTCTAAAATTCTCCAAGAAGTAGAAGAAAAATAACTTGAACTGAAGTAAATATTAAGTATATTTAAAAGTTCTTAGAAAAAGATAGAAAAGTAAAATTAATTCTCTAAGGAATACGTGATTTCTTACAAATAAAGTAGTAGAAATAGAACTAAATAAAAGTGAGTATGAGTATTGCTCTATATCCTAAATCCTAAAAAAAAATAGAAATTTTTATATGTAAAAGTAGATGAAGCATAGAAAATGCTGCAAAGATAAAGGGATAAATACGGTAATTATTCTTGATAATCACTCAGTGTCTACAAGTAGTTTAGCTCTGTTTTAGCTAAACTTAAACAATAGAAAGAAAAAGAACTGTATCTATTTTTTCTACCAACTGATGGTTCGGAAGTAAATTTAATAGAAGGAGAATGGCATTAAATAAAAAATATTAAATTCCAGGAAGTACGTTCGAAGATGAATATGATTTAGCTGATACAGTTAAACAAAGTTTTTCTCAAAGAAGTTACTATAAAAAATATCAACTAAGTCAATATGAATTCAACTGTAATGGCTAAAATATAAAAATACAATATCATTTACATTTTTAGCATCTATTTATGACTACTTGTTAAACTTTTAAAAAAGTTTATGTAAATCTATTCATTCAACTTTTTTCTAAAAAGCAAATAAAAAATTTATTGTCACAGAATAAGGCTAACAAAATATATATGTTTTTCTTAAAACAAGAAATATCAGCATATATTTTTTTCTGAACTAATCTCACTTTTGTATATTTAAATTGAATTAGTTTAACTTTAACAGAAATAAAAGTGTTTGTAAAACTCCTACCATAAATCCTAAAATACCTCCCAGAGTTACAATAGCTTGTAACTCATTTTTAACTATTCCTTTAACTGCTATTTCTAGATTTTCAGGAGTTGTAGCATTCACTCGATTAATAATCACTTGATCAATAGATAAAATTGGAATTGTTTGAGCAACAATTTTTTCTAAATCTTCTTCAAAATATCGTTCTAAAAGAAAAGCTAATTCTTCGCTGATTTTTGTCAAAAAACTAGTTAATGTAGTCGAATTTTGCAATCTGTTAATAATCAACATTGCTAATTGATCCCAGTCAATTGTATTTGCAAAACCTTTAAGAAATTGCGTTCCCCTGTTTTGAATATAATCCTGTACAGTTTCCCTTGTAGTTTTACGTAATTGTTTTACAGTGGAAATCGGTAAATTTTCTAAACAAAGACTTTGTAACCATTCCCGTAAGCGACTACGTAGTTCTAAAGATAGCATTAATTCCTTAAAACGGGTATTAGCCATGTCTTGTTCTTCTAAACAAAAATTTCGCAACCGTGTTAGGGTATTTTTGAGTCCAAATAAATTAGCAACTACCCAATAAGTTCCACTGCTCTTTTCCCGAAATCCTTCATCAATGACTTGAATATTGCGATCACTCAAAAAATCAATTAAAGTTTGCCTTAAAACATCGGGAGGGACAACTGTTTCTAACAACCAGTCAGCAAACTGTCGTGCTTGGGTATCTGTCAGACGAAACTCAAGTAAAACTTGGTCAAAAATTTGATTAATTTGACATTCTAAGAAATCCTGACGACGAGCAAATGCCTTTAGAAGTCGAGGCAAAGACTCACTAGATAAGTCCCGCAAAATATCGGCCAAAATTCTCGCCGTTTTTTGTTCTTTATCGTTTTTAATCTGTTTAATAGCTAGGTTTAATAACCAGAGAATAGCAGATTGCACCCTTTCAGTTTTGAGCAAGCGTCGTGCTAACTTTTGCAACTCTTCTGGGGTCAAAAGCGATCCCATAATTGTATCTGAGACTTTTTTAGCTAGACGTTCCTGGTTACGAGGAATTAACCCTGGAGTAAAGGGAACACGACGCTTACCAATATGAATAGCTCTATAAGGACGAAAAAGCATGTTAATGGCTATATCATTTGTAAAATAGCCAATCATCATACCAGCAGCTGGAGGAATGATAATCGTCCAGACTAACGATAAATCTAGGTTAGTGATAATCAAGGGTTATCTGTGCTTACTATAAAATTCTCCTTATCCCATTATGGACAATCGCGATGGATATTAAAGTACCGATTAACTGAATTTACTCCGATCATCCTGTATTTCTCATACCTGCAGCAATTCCATTAATGGTCAACAACGCTCCCCGTAGTAATTCCTCCTTAGAATAGCGGAAATGAACTACCCCAGATTCGGCTTGATGACTATATTGACGCAACCGCTTCAAGAGAGAAACTTGTAAAAATCCTAGAGGAACAATGGTTCCATTGCGTAACTGAACCGAACGTTGTAGTCCAACATCACCATCGAGTAATTTTTGATGGTTAGTAATAGAGAGAATAATATCACGAGTTAGGTAATATTCTCGGGATATTTCTTCAAAAACTCGATTAAATCGCTCTATATCTTCATTGTTAGATAATTCCCTTACATAATGATGGGCAATTTGTAAATCCACTTTAGATAAAGTCATTTCAACTTTAGAAACTACCATTTTGAAAAACGGCCATTTGAGATAAAAATACCGCAATAACTTCAAATTTTCTTCTGTTTCTTTATCTAGAAAGCTTTGCAGAGCAGTTCCTACCCCATACCAAGCTGGTAAAAGAAAACGACTTTGAGTCCAACTAAATACCCAAGGAATAGCCCGTAAGCTACTCAAATCCTTTTTTCCGCTTTTGCGTCGTGCGGGACGAGAACTAATTTGTAATTGGCTAATTTCAGGAATCGGAGTTACTGACAAGAAGAAATCTAGAAAATCGGGCTGTTCGTAAATCAGCGCCCGATAGGCTTTCCTGGCGGTTTTAGCTAACTCTTCCATGATCTCATTCCAAGGAATGATATCATCGAACCCACTTCCTAATAAACTCGATTGAATCACAGCGGTGGTAGCGGTTTCTAGGTTATACAAGGCTAACTCAGGGAGAGAATACTTAGAAGCTAAGACTTCTCCTTGTTCCGTAATTTTAATTCGTCCGTTAATGGTAGAAGTGGGTTGAGCTAAAATTGCTGCATAGGCAGGACCGCCCCCTCGTCCTACCGATCCACCCCGTCCATGAAACAATCTTAAATCAATACCATGGGGTTGAGCTACTTTTTGTAGAGCTTTTTGAGCTTTGTGGATCTCCCAGTTACTGCTAAGAAACCCTGAGTCTTTGTTACTGTCGGAATACCCCACCATGATCTCTTGCAGGTTAGTCGGTTGTAGTACCGAAAGGTTCAAAGGGGTGGGATTGTTCGGGTTGTTAGAGGACTGAAGTTTATCGTATCCCCCCGCTAAAGCTGCGCGATATAGGGGCAATTGGAATAAATCTCCCATCACTTGTGGGGCACGTTTTAAGTCGTCTACCGTTTCAAACAAAGGCACAATGCGAATGGTAGTAGTACTAATAGCTGGATCATAAAGTCCTGCTTCTTTTGCTAACAACAGTACTTCCAGAACATCGCTGACATAGTTAGTCATACTGATGATGTAGGTTTGGCAGATTTCTAAGCCGAACTCCTGTTGCAAATAGCGCAACATCCGCATAGTTTCGACGGTTTCACTATTCTCAGCTTTTTTGAACTGCATCCCTGTGGGAATTAAGGGCCGTCTGGTCCCTAGTTCTTGTATCAACCACTTCACTTTCTCTTCTTCGGGAAGCTGGTTATAGGGTTGGGGTAGAATATCTAAGTATTCGGCAATTTCTTCTATCGCATCAGAATGACGGGAGGAGTTTTGACGAAAGTCTAACTGCGTTAGGGTAAAGCCAAACATTTCGGCTTGAAAGAGTAAATTGTCGAGTTCTTGACAATTTAGTCCTGTTTCTTTCAGATTCCGTTTAATTAGTTCTAACTCTTGCCAAAACTCTGTTCCCGAATGATAAATATTTTGTACCCTCAGACTAGAAAGCAATTGTCTTTGTTCTGGATTTGCCAAACGATCATTGCGGTCGCGAGTATTTTCTAACCGTTTTTGAATATAAGATAGTTTTAAGCGATAGGGTTCGTGCCGGTAACGGATAGCCAATTGTTCGTAAATCTCTGGCATGGCCGAGCGGTCACGTTCCAGAGCATCGAGTAAGTCTTGGGAAACATCGCTCCAGTGGAGGGAAACACTTAACAGTTCTGTCAAATTCTCAATGGAGTGCAAATACTTCTCCAAGACCAAATTGCGCTGATAACAGGCTGTCTGCCAAGTTACTTCTGGGGTAACAAAGGGGTTGCCATCACGATCAGCCCCGACCCAAGAACCGAAGCGACAAAAAGTACTACTGGGGGGACGTAAACAAGGAAAAGACGACTTCAAGGCTTGTCGTAATCGTTTAGACAGTTGGGGCAAGGCATCAAATAAGACTTTATCGAAGTAGTGAAGGGCATAGTCCACTTCATCGAGAACACTGGGTTTAAATTGGTGAAGTTCATCCGTGCGCCACCAGAGGCGAATTTCTTCGGTGAGTTGTTCCCTAGCAGTTTGAGCTTCCCAAGAGTTGTTTAGTCCCATCCCCCGAAACGACTCTTCAGCTTGATCCAACCGTCGTAGAATGCCTACGATACGCTGTTGTTTACGTCGGATCGTGTGGCGAACAATTTCAGTAGGGTGGGCCGTAAAAATCAGGCGGATGTCAAGTTGATCAAATAGCCGTTGAATTTGTTGGGGCGGAACATTAAGTTGTTTTAATTGAGGGAATAACCAGTGAAAAGTTCCAGCTTTATCAGAGGCGATATCACCTCCAAAGCGTTTTTCTAATAAGTTTATCTGTTTTGATGGGCTATAAATTTCCTTTTCTTGTCTATTTGAAGATTTATTCTCATTTCCGGTACAGGTCGCTCGTCTTATTAATTGTTGCTCTCGTTGTTCGTAATGTTGCTCAACAATGTTGATTAGTTGAAAATAAAGAGCAAATGCTCTGGCTGCCCGAATCGCTTCATTGAGTTCTAATTGTTCAATAAGTTCGGTGATCGAGGCTTCAGGGATACTTGTCACCTGTCCCTCAGGAGAACACATTGTCCGAAGTTGTTTGAGTAAGTCCACCAACCCCTGACCACATTCAGCTTTTAATACTGCCTCCCATAAATCTTCAACAAGTTTGAGACGGTGACGTAAAAATAAGTCGGAAGTCGAAAAAACGTTAATGTCTTCGACCATGAATTGAGATGATTCGTGCAGCGAATTCATGGGAACCTCAGGGACGTTCTATAAACCTAGTAAGGATAGAAATCTTTAGGAATCGAGAGCAGTATTTGGATAAGTCATTTTTTTCCTTTCAGGAGTTAGATAATTTAGATTTACCTTATTATAGTAAGTGTTTGCTGAACTTTTTTTGGACTAACGATCCCCATCATTCTATCGGTTCTTGTCTGGATTAGAAATTAATCTTAACTACAGTTGGTAAAAATTTAATTATGCTTTAAGAAAGTGGATCGGTTGAACTGCTGTCAGGAAAGTTGAGGATAGGCAAGCGATCACCCCGAAATACTTCCTCGCTAGCTTCTCCCAACTCTCCTAATCTCTGAGAAATTTGGTGGACAATAAGCAAACTACCTAAAAACGGAGCAGTTGCTAAACTTAAGCAGATAACGACAGGACAGAGGGGCTGATTAACTTGACTCATAGATCGTGATTCCTAATGCTAGATTACTGGTTTTATCATATACTTTTCTTTCTTCTTTGACAGTATTATGGTTTATGAACAACTTTGTCAGTTTTTTTTGTTGATGCTGATTCAGAAAAATTAATCATAGATTATTAAGATTCTAGAAATATTTTGATTAGTAAAAATAAACAAAAATATGATGATAAAAGAAAGAGTCATTCGTTAAAAACATTTTTCTTGTAAATTGTAGATAACCAATCTTATGTAGTGAATGAGATTAAGCTAATTTAATCTAAACTCCTAATTTAAATTAGGATTATCTCACTATATGCTATTTAATAATACTCTCTTAATATGCTTTTTATGATTATTGAACTACAAGTTTTATTTTTATCTATTGACTATCATTAAAAGTGATTGCGCTATAATCGATTTCTTTTCTATCAAGCTAAACTTTTATCAAAAATAAGGAGTAAAATCATACGTTCGCATTTTAATGCACATTATTACAGTTAGCAAAGCCAGTGTTGATTAACACCATTATGTTACCTATGGAGATTAGTATGTTCAATATTTAAACAAGTGTTTTAACCGTTGTGTTCTAATTGTTACTTGACCCAATCAAGGCAATCGTACTACCGCAGCCGTCTATTCAAAAATTAACCATTAACTATTAATTAAACTTAGATGTCTTCTTATGAACCTCTACATCATAAATACCGTCCCCAAACATTTGCTGATTTAGTGGGACAAGAAATGATCGCCACTACATTAACAAATGCGATCGTCTCCCGAAGAATTGCCCCTGCTTACTTGTTTACAGGGCCTAGGGGAACAGGAAAAACTTCCTCGGCACGAATTTTAGCAAAATCTCTAAATTGTCAACAAATCGAAAATCCGACTTCCACCCCTTGTGGCAATTGTGAAATATGTCAGGCAATCACCAAAGGATCAGCCCTAGATGTCATTGAAATTGACGCAGCTAGTAATACAGGAGTCGATAATATTCGACAGATTATTGAAAAGGCGCAATTTACACCTGTTCAGTGTCGCTATAAGGTATATATCATTGATGAATGTCATATGCTTAGTGTAGCGGCGTTTAATGCTCTCCTCAAAACTTTAGAAGAACCCCCAGATAGAGTAATTTTTGTCCTCGTCACCACCGATCCCCAAAGGGTTTTACCGACAATTATTTCTCGTTGTCAAAGGTTTGATTACCGACGCATTCCCATAGAACCCATGGTGGGTCATTTAAGCAAAATTGCTTACCAGGAAGCGATTGATATTGCTGATGAGGCTCTAACATTGGTTGCCCAAATTGCCAATGGGGGGTTACGAGACGCTGAAAGTCTTCTGGATCAATTAAGTTTATTATCGGGGACTATTACCTCAGAGAAAGTCTGGGATCTAGTTGGGGCAGTTTCTGAACAAGATTTATTGAAACTATTACGGGCTATCGCTTCAGATACCCCAGAATCAGTGATAGATAACTGTCGTTATTTAATGAACCGGGGAAGAGAACCTTTAGTTGTCCTGCAATATTTAGCAGGGTTTTACCTCAACCTTTTAATTGCAAAAACAGCTCCCAATCGTCCTGATATAGCAGCGGTAACAGCGGCGACTTGGCAAGCTTTATCTACTGAGGCGCAAAAGTGGAAAGTTGAGACTATTCTGCAAGGACAACAACGTCTTAAAGAAAGTGAAGTTCAACTTAGAAATACTACTCAACCCCGTTTATGGTTAGAAGTCACCCTTTTAAGTTTATTACCATCAGCTTGTCATTCCCAAACCGTTTTGAAGTCTGATAACGAAATAGAAGTTAGAAGAGAAGAGGTAATAGACAAGACACAGGAGATAACACTCACCATTTCTCCCTTGTCTAACAATACTTCTCAAATGCCCCGCTCCTCCCAACATTCCAATATTTCACAAGCGGAAAATACGAGGACAGATACAAGAATTAACGCTAATGAAATTTGGTCGTCAGTTCTAGGAAAATTACAACCTTTTCCTCAAGATTTAGTTAGATCCAATTGTCATCTTCTTAATTTAGATGAGTCAGCGGCCTATATTGAAGTCCGTAGTCAAGGATTGCTCAAATTGGTCCAAGGAAAAATTTCTGATCTTGAAGCAGCTTTTCTCGAGGTTTGCCAACGTCCTATTAAGGTGAATTTAAAAGTAGCTTCCTCTTTTAATAGAACTTCTAGCAGTCCTCAAACTATCCAACCTTTACCCTCAAATCTTCCTCCAATTAGCAATGACCGAACCTCAAGATCTATTAACTCCCAACCAATTTCTCATTCTCATCATTCTAAATCTAATAATAATGACTCAACATCTTGTAATTCTCAATCTGAAATAAAATTACAACCTCAACTAGAAACTCATTGTCCTGAAAAAAAAACTGATTTAACTGATATTTCTGGTAGTATTGCTGTCGAAGAAATTGAAAAAGCGGCTAAAAGTTTAGCTAAAATTTTTGACGGAGAAATTATTGATTTATCTTATAAGTCTCACAGTGAATCTTCCAATCATCTTGAAAAAAATTTAGAAGTAAGTAGATATGATTCGTCCCCACTATCACAACCATTTTTAGGAACTCATAAAGTTAAAAAGTCTCTTATTACTGAAACAATTGGTCAACAGCAATCGGCAATAAGAATAGAAAATTTAGACCAAACTCAATCAAGTTCAGATTTATTACATAAACCATTCTTAGGAGAACTAGAAATGTATAATGAACAGGTAACTGAATCAGTTAATTTAGAAAAAATTGATAGAATAGATGCAATTTCTCAGGAGGTTAAATCTAATTTATCTGCTTTAGATAAATCTTTTGAGAAACTACGATGTAATAAACGAACAACTAAACTAAAATCTTTTGTTCAAGGACGACCAGAAGTTATAGAAAATGAAGAAGATCTCGACTTTTAATGAAGACTTGGAAAAAATTTGCCTATTTTAGCTTAAAATGTAGATGTATATATCAACCCAAAAAACTTTATTCTATTTGAATTGATTGTGTATAATTAATTGTTGACTAATTACAAAATGTATCGATATTAAATTTCTATCAAAAAAAGCAGTCTATAAAATTTAATTATGGATAATTTTTTATCTCAAAAATACTCACCTGATGAATTGATAAATCAATTTAAATACGATTATAAAAATCAAGAGAAATTACTCGCAGCAATTTAATAATGATAAAAAATAAGAAAAAATATTTAAAAAAAGAATATCTCTGCTAGACTAGCAGAGATAAAACTTAAAAAAACTTTAACTACAAACTAATGAAAGTTTATTAAAGGAATTAAAGAATTTCTATCAGAATAGAAAGTAATTACAGGAAAACAATGTACAAAAAAAATTAAAAAAAATTCGTTATACAGAACAAAAAAATAACAAAAAATAAAATTATTAACTCGGAAAGCTGAACAATGGTTAAAGGAGTTTAATATTACCTCAGATGAAGGATTTTGGTTTGAACAATTTTCTGCTTCCTATCCATCTAAATTAGAAGCTGCGCTCGATTATATTACTGCTTTAGATGATACATCCTAAAAGCTAGTTAAAGATCAAAGATCTTTTAGAAAGAGCTTAAAGTTTTATCTTTGCAATACTTCTAAGATTATAAAAATTTAGTCATAACTAAGTTTTTGTAGTGACAGAACACAGTCATAACTAAGAATTGTGGAGATTATTTACTAATGATCTACCATTTTTAGTCTAGAAGAACTAAAATTACTGATTTTTAAAATTTTAGGACTTGACCAAAGTAATTTGATCTTTTAGTCTAAAAGTAGGGTAGTTCTTATCGAACAATTTCTTTTTTTTATTTATGGCGTTTTGTTTTGAAAGATACCGAGAAATATTTTTAATATCAGTAGAGGTAATGATTAATGGCAATTTCACTAAGTAAAGGTCAACGGGTCTCCCTGGAAAAAGTTGCGCCTGGACTAGAAGCTGTCCTTGTTGGACTGGGATGGGATGTAAAAACAGTTGATACGGGATCTGATTTTGATATTGATGTTTCTGTTTTTATGTTAGGGGAAAATGAAAAGCTTCCTTCTGACAGCCACTTCATTTTTTATAATAATTTAAAAAGTCCAGATTCTGCTCACTGTATTGAACATATGGGAGATAGCTTGACTGGTGAAGGAGAAGGAGATGACGAAGTTATTTGAGTTAACCTAACGAAGGTCCCAGAAGAAATTAAAAAGTTGGTTTTTGTCGTCACTATTCACCAAGCTGATCAACGAAAACAAAATTTTGGCCAAGTAGAAAATGCCTTTGTTCGCTTAGTTGATGTAAAACCAAAGAAGAAGTATTGCGGTTCGATTTAACCGAAAATTATTCAATTGAAACCGCAATTACTATAGCAGAAATTTATAAAAAGGATAAACAATGGCGCATGAATGCTGTTGAATCAGGATATCGAGGGGGATTGCAAGCTATCCTAAATCGTTACCAAAAGTAGAAAGAAATGGCTATTAATCTACAAAAGGGACAGCAAATTTCCCTAAAAAAAGAAGCACCTGGTCTAACTAAATTGATGTGTGGTTTAGGATGGGACATACCGAAGAGTTCCGGAAGATTGTTAGGATTATTTAAACTCCAAGCTCATGTTGATCTCGATGCCTCTGTTTTATGTTTAAATCCAAATGATAAGCTAACCAGCAAATCAGATGTAGTTTATTTTGGAAATTTGCACCATAACTCACTTGCCATCACTCATCTAGGGGATAATCTAACTGGTAAAGGAGATGAAGATGATGAGGGTATATTGGTCAATTTACCTCAGGTTCCTGAGACTATTTCTAAATTTGTTTTTGTGGTTAATATCTATAATTGTATTAAACAAAAATAAAACTTTGGACAGGTAAAAAATGCTTTTGTGCGATTAGTTGATTTAGAAAAAAAACAAGAAATCGCTCGTTACAGCCTTTCTGGTAGTGAATACAAAGGAAAAACTGGTATGATTTTAGCAGAAGTTTATCGTCATAATAGTGAGTGGAAAATGGCTGCTGTTGGGGAAGGAATAAATGTTAAAAATATTCAAAAAGTAGTTAATCAATATTGTTGAGTTGCGGTAGATTAGGTGTTATCCCCCTAAATAAATAAGTTAAACACTTTAAGCAACTTAAGCCTCAAATAACTCATTAAATTTTTTGATCCTTTTATTGAGATGAAGGCTAATTGTTGTGGAAACATACCGATTTTATCAGCTGCACTCTTACAGGATGATTCTTTGGAAAATACAAATCCAAGAGCAACTCTTATTTCATTCTCAAGCTAAATTTATTGCCCGTTGTAATTATGGTCTATCCTCTTGTGGTATATTATGTTTAAGCTTATTAAAATTAGGACTTGGCTATTCTAGCCTAGCTGTGTATAATACAATAAGAACCAAAAGATAATAAAAGCCAAAAGTCTTGCTTTACAGGGTGTTAAGCATACTAAAAACTTGATTACATAAAAATTTAATTTAGCTTTTAGAGTTAAAGAATATAGTCATCATTAGAGTTTTGGGAATTACTAACTACTAATTTACCAGACTTAGTCTGGAAGGGCCAAAATTTTTTTTTTCAAAGCCAATAGAACAATTGCTCGCCGGACTAGGGGTTAAATCTAACACTAATCAACATCTGGTTTTATCAAACTAATTCTGATTCATGTCCGTCCTCACTAAAAGAATATTTAACCCTAATGTAGGGAACATCAAGAGAACTAAAAGCATAACTTTTATGGGTATTAAATTTTTCAATGGTACAAATAAATTTTAAATAGCCAATTTGTGATAAATCTTTACAGAGTTCTGAACACTTATTGCTAACATGATAGGTAACTGGAGAAACTAATCCGGATATGGTGACTCAACAAGTTTATTACGCAAGGACAGACAGGAGTCCCGCGAATAAGTAATTAACAGTTCCATGCCTTCCTTGTACATCGTTCTACTTAGTCTCCATTGGTCTTCTGTTCTTGAACAATGTCAATGGCTTGACAATGACTAATTTAGGTCATATACCTTTCCTTAACTGTTCTATTCAGAAGAAATTTTGACTGTCGGCATTACACGGGAATCTTGCAAAATCTTTGTATCTTCCCCTTAGGAAAATACAAAGGTTTTGCAGGGTTGAGGAAATAGCAGGTTAATCGTGAGTCAATTTTGTTGTAATTGACTCACGATATCTTCCTAACAAACCTAGATTCATCATGGATTCAAAAATTACATTCAATATTCCTGACTGGCTGCTCGCTCTTAATTTCAGCTATAAAACTTAAGTAAGTCCTTAAAATCAATTAGAGGTAGTAGAACAGATTCTATGAGTAACACCAGTGATTTTCGTAACGCCATCCGCGATGTTAAGGATCAATCCCTTATTGGACCCAATGTCATTGCTAACGCCCTACCCTATCTTGGAGGTGGATTGGTGCTAACAGCTGTTGGCACTTATGGGGGATTAGGAGTTATTCAATCCTATCCCAATCTATTTTTTCCCTCCCTGATCGCAGCACTTATTGTCGAGTTAGTCCTGTTTTTTGTTGCTCGTAACATAGCTGAACAAGGCAATAATGGCATAGCCTTACCTTTACTAGCCCTTTATGGTCTTCTTTCTGGGTATACCCTTAGTGGAGTAGTCTTTGTCGCTTTAGGAACCCAAGGAGTTGGACTACAAGGTATTGCCGTTGCTGCTGGAGGTTGTGGCATTGCCTTTATTGTTGGTCGCAGTATTGGCTCCGATCTTTCCGAACAAGATGGCATGGCTTTAACCAAAACCATTAGCTTAGGGGTTATTGCCCTATTAGTGGTAATGATTGGTCAAGTATTTTTTGCCCTATTTGGAGTTTACACACCGACTTGGGTAGATATTGTTATCTCTGGTCTTGGGGTATTTCTGTTTGCTGGAGCGGCCGTGGTGGACTTTTATATTTTGCCCCGTACCTATCGTAATGATCAGTATCTCTCGGCAGCCCTGTCGATGTACCTGACCTATATTAACCTGTTCATTTTCATCTTACGTCTTTTGATTGCTATCAACAGTCGCGACTAATCCGTTGGAGTAGAGGGAAGCACGCAAATAACAAGTACTTCCCCTTACTCCTAAAATTAAAGCAGCTCTTTTTCTTCTAAATAACTATTCTATTCTCAGGAAAAATGGTCTACTTTAGGCCAAGGATTGTAACTATTATTGTTTGGTAAGCGATCTATGGCAGACTCCCAATCCCAACCAACCGAAACTTTTAAAATCAAAAAACCGAAGTTTGACTTTAATAAATATGCAAAACGCCTCAATGGCCGCCGCACCGCCATTATTTTTTCCAATCTTACTCATCGAATATCTGACTGGTCAGAGCTTGTTAATTTGCTTGGGTTTACGGTGAATAACCATGCCAAAAGAAAGAAATTCATAAACTCTCTTCCTAGTCGTCAAGTCTATACCCTGATTAGTCTAAGGAATTTCTTCAAGACCTGTTCAGTTTTGGTATAGCTTGAGATAAGCTGAGACAAGAATAGTTACTTAAAACAGCACAATATCAGTACATCATAATGAATGCTTTTTTTCCTCGTTTTCTAAAAAGAGCTTACCGTAAAGATCCGATTTCTAGCTTTATATTAGTGGTAGGAGCGGTTGATGTGGTAATTGGGGGGGTATGGGAGAAGTCGACTTTACTATCCTCTGGTCTAGTGGTGGTTTTACTCACTGTAATCCTACGCTACTGGCAAACTCAAAAAGCCCAACCTTTAGCGACCGAAGAACCCCCCAGAAGATATCTTCCCCTGAGTTCGATGCGGTCACCTCTACCAAGATTAACTAATGATAAGCCTCGTTGACAAAAACTATAATTACTAAAGCTTTGCGGTAAACATTTTTGTAGCTGCGGAGAAATCATCTAAAAATTCTCTCCACATTGCAGTGTGAGATAGATAACTACTTAATTCTTAAATTGTGATGAATGCCTCAAGATCAACAACATCCCCAGGAAAAAAAAGATCAAGAAGTGGTAAATGCCCTTCTCCAAGAAGAAACTAATCCTCATAATCTAGCAGAATTAGCTCGGTTGCGTATCCGCTACCATAACTTTCCAGGGGCTAGGCGGATCCAAAATGATCTAGACTTACTATTGCAACAATGGGAACTAACCGAAGAACAACTTTTCGAACAAACTCGTCAACTCCACGAAACTCGTCAAGTTTATCAGCGTATTAAAAGCAAAAGTGCTCAGGATTGGAGTTGAAAGCGGTGAGGTTGGTGAGTACCGCTAATTGTTGATCACCCACCATAGTAAGTAGATAAGCAGTTAAAAAAGAGCAATCTCCAAGCGGCAGGGCAGCTTGCCTCAAAGTTTGGCTAGCGGAATTATAAAAACAACGCCTAGTCCTTTTCCACAGAAATAATCGTTCGATGAGGAGGATTACTGGAGATGATAGTTTTGTGTTCAAATTCTACTTCCATCATGGTTAATTCCACATCAAAGATATAAGAATTCTTACTCGAAGGTTCTCTACTCTCCATCGGAACCAATGATGCAGGGGGCAAGTTTTGAATCACAGGATGAGCAAGATTATGATCTACAATGCCTAATACTCCACTGTTAAGAAGATTTGTAAAATTTCAGGAGAAATAGTCTCGTTTGCCACTTTTGAGAATTCATATAGAATAAATGGCAATGTAACTGTCTTTAAAATAACTGTGAGAATAATCCGTTTTTTCAGCTAGATCATGTGCCCATAAGGCTAAAGTCGAAGTCTTCACCCAACATCTTATGTCTAACACATCTTGAACAACCGTAGGGCTATGGAGCTCTAAAATTTTATACAGATTTCCTCGTAGGCAATTTTGAGCCGTTTTTGGAGTTAAAGTCTTTCCCTTCCAAACTTCTAAGGCTATGGACAGGGTAGCGAAGTCGACTTAAAAGACTGCTTGTCAAAATAAATCACCTTTATCATAAGCATGAAAAGAAACTGAATAATAATCAGGATAGTTAATGTTAGAGTAAGTCATTTCTTCTAATAAGCTTTGCTTAAATGATTTGTAATAAAGTCAGAAAACAAATATAATACTGGGTTGTTCTCAGAAATTTTGAGATCGTTCATAATTATAGATAGACTTCTAAGAGATTTTGTTTTGAGTTTTTCTACAAAAACTGTCTACTGGAATACGTTTATGTATTATTTATATTAACTTTTTATAAAAAAATTAATGTTTTTCGACTTAACTTTTAGTGTACAAACTAGCCCAATATCTTTTTTGAAAGAGATTTGTTTTATTGCTTTCTGACGTCCTAATAGTTTTAGATAAGATTGTCGTCTGTGATAAAGATTTAAAAGATATTGCTATTAACCTTGCGATTGCTGTTGGACAATTTTCTAATTCCACAGATTGGTCATAGAGGTTAGCTAAACGACATTGGGTATAAATTTGTCAAGTATTTGTATTTTGACCTAATAATTATACGAAAACCCTTCAATCCAAGTAAAAAAAACGAAAGACCTTTGGGCGTCTTACCTTGTTTCGACTCCAAAGATCTTTTCATATCACTTTTACTCCTCACACACAACGAGAGTGTATCAAACTCAGCAATAATTTTTTAGGTAAAATATGACAGTTTATTGATTGTCACAAAAGATAAAGCTCAGAGAGCTCAGTCTAGATTGTTAATCATCATTGCTATAAGAAATATTAGGTGAGCATAGAAGTTATCGAGGCGTTCTTACTTCTTTTCAGTTTGAAAATAATTAACACGTGAAATATCCTTCGTTATCCATATCCCTAGACTTGTTTAAGTCGTAAATGAATAAAGAATGATAATAAAGGATATTTCACTAGGATTTTGGGATATCATGAGTTATAAGAATAATAATTCAGAAGAATTGAGTATAGCTACCCATAACTTAACTATAAACTGAGAAAAATTACTATAAAAACCTCTTTATTGGTTAGTAGCATTGGCTGCTGTCTTAGTAACTCTTCATCTAACCGTACTTGATCAATTTAATGAACCCAATTTAATGAGTTTAAACATCCTCGTATAGTTGACTGTTGCTTCCCTTATCTGAGATAAAAAAGAGCTGATTAAGTTAGATAGTGGAATATTCTCAGCTTTTTAAGTAGGAACTTTAATTATCTGTGTGTTACTCAGAAATATTTCTCCTGCTGGTTATCATCTACTCATTTAATTACTGATACTACTAAAAATAATTTTAATAGTATCAGTAATTAAAAAATTAAATCAATACTTAAAAGAATAATTTATTATTTTTTTATTAGCTTTATATTCTACTACTATATCAGTTTTGAATGCGATTAATTTATAACTATTAACAGCTAACTTATCTTATATTTTTTTGCTAGCAACAGGCTTTAATTCTTATCGAGAAGGAGTTTCTATTATACTACCAATAAGTAGAGTGTAAATTTATGAAGCTTGTTCTAGTGTTGAGAGTATTATGCTGATATTTTTTATTTATATTCTCTTTTTATTCATTCTTTCTGTAAATCGAACTCAGTAAATTTTTTGTGTAATCAGAACAGTGTTATTAAGCTTTATAACCAATGTTATTAGAGTTTATATAATGGTAGTTTTAGTTGTGTTTTCCAACGTAGAAGCTTTTGAGAACTGGCATAAAAATATTAGATTTTTTGTATCTTTCCTAACATCAGTATTAATATTTCAGATTTTTTGGTCATTTTATGTACGTCCCAAAAACCTTATTTATCACTTAAAATAAATAAAGTTTTTGGGATAGCTAATATTAGTAAATATCTCTTATTATAATTCACCTTAAAATATATTTTGTAGTAATGAAATTCAAAAAAAAATTAAAAATATTATTGATTTAACCTAACTAATTAGGAAAAAATGTATCGTAAGTATACGATCTATAATTAAGGACGTTGACTTTTATGAAGAAGACTTTTTTAAAAATTGTAAGGGTTGGGGTAGCTGTTGTCCTTTTAGTGTAAAATATCGGAGCTTTTATTCGTAATTTTTTTGTTTATCCTGATTTGTCTGCTTTTTAACGAAGTCTTTATTCCACCAGCAACCATAGTAATAAGCATAAAATAAAAAAACGTGGGACATTATAAAATATTTAAATATCACAAGAAAACTTACTTACCCGGTTGTATTAATCGAACTAAAAGAGATAGTTTAATTCATGTACAACATACTCAAAATAAATATAAAAATGGTTGGAACCTACAAAGAACTTTATTTTCGTTTATTGGCTACAAAAACTTATTTGAAACAACTTATTTGTGAACTTTAATTTTAAGTTCCGTGGCTTCGAATTTAGACTCTACTGCTTTAGTAAAGACCTATTGAAACCTAAAAATAGTTTGAATTAAATGGTATAGTCGGTGGAAACTAAAATTGGTTCTACTGAACTCGAGATTGTAAAAATTGGCTGAACTCTAACACGACTAACTTTAACAACAAGCAAACTGTTAGAAGTTTAAACAATTCCCGAATGAGACTTCCAAAACGTTAGTATCGATGATTTTACACTACCAGGTTCGGTAGAATTTCTAAATTAAAGACAAAAGAACTACAATAGAGAATATTCACTTAAGACTTTGTCGAGATATGGAAACAGCAGAATTAAAACGCGAAATTCAAGGGCTTAGTACGCGCCTGGGGAAAACTCAGGAATATCTTTGACTTACCTGCTCTAAAAGCCAATATTCAAGACTTAGAAACTTTAGCTGCTCAACCTGAGTTTTGGGATAATCCTGAAATAGCCCAAATCACCTTACAAAAACTCAACGATTTTAAATCTAGTGTTGAGCAGTATCAACAGTGGCTAGGTCAGTTAGAAGATACAAAAGTGATCGCTGAATTACTAGCGTTAGAAGAAGATCCGAGTCTGTCTAAAGAAGCGGAGACAATCATTAGTCAACTTAACCGTGAACTTGATCGCTGGGAGTTACAACAGTTGTTATCGGGTGTTTATGATACGAAAGGAGCTTTTCTGACTATCAATGCAGGGGCCGGGGGAACCGATGCCCAAGACTGGGCGCAAATGTTGTTGCGGATGTATACTCGTTGGGGAGAAAAACAAGGTTATAAAGTACATTTGGCTGAACTTTCTGAAGGAGATGAAGCCGGAATCAAGTCAGCAACTCTAGAGATAGAAGGACGCTATGCTTTTGGCTATCTCAAAGGAGAAAAAGGAACTCATCGATTGGTGAGAATTTCCCCTTTTAATGCCAATGGAAAGCGGCAAACCAGTTTTGCTGGAGTGGAAGTTATGCCAGCGTTAGAAGAAGAAGATATTACTGTTGATATCCCCGAAAAAGATCTAGAAATTACCACCACTCGTTCTGGCGGGAAGGGAGGGCAAAACGTTAACAAGGTAGAAACGGCGGTTCGTGTAGTTCATCTGCCCACTGGAATTGCAGTTCGTTGTACACAAGAACGTTCCCAACTCCAGAATAAAGAAAAAGCCCTCGCCCTACTTAAGGCAAAATTATTGATTATTGCCCAAGAACAACGCGCTCAAGAAATTGCTGAAATTCGGGGGGATATCGTAGAAGCAGCTTGGGGTAATCAAATTCGCAATTATGTCTTTCATCCCTATCAAATGATTAAAGATGTAAGGACAAATGAAGAAACAACAGATATCAGTGGAGTTATGGATGGCGATCTCGATACTTTTATTGAAAGTTATCTGCGTCACGGGGGTCGTGGTGAGGATTAATTGATACTGATACTACACTATAAATCCATCAGGGCAATCTTTACAATTTTTGCTTGGTAGATACCCTCAAATGTAGAGAATTTCTCTTTAATAACAATCTACGCTTGCTAAGCAATCTCAGTAACGATTAAACCGTCGATAAGCCTAACATAGCCAACAGCGTCAAAAAGAGAAACATAAGTCCTCCAATCACCATTCCCATTAAAGCAACAGCAATGACTAGCTAGATTTTTTAACAGAGATTTTAGTCAATTAAAAACGTAAAGGGAGATACTGAGACTTAAACTAATTAAGCAAAGAAGATAGTAGGAAACGTTTTCAAAAAATTCGCCCATGAGTTAGCCTAGCCAGTGTACAACAATTCCATCATTTACTCTATGGCAAAAAACTTATTTGAACGCCAAGCTAACCAATTGGTTAACTTTAGCCGCCTATGGGGTTATCAGGCTTGGTTAGTCTTTCTAGTCGTCTTTAGCCTCTGTGTTACCCTAATAATTTTTACAATTCAATCTCCAGTCCAGTCCCGTAACCAACCCTCAGAAATTCGGGGAGTGTGGCTAACGAATATTGATAGCGATGTACTTTTTAGTAAAAAAACCCTGTCCGAAGCCATTGCCACCCTCAAGCAATTCAATTTTAATACCCTCTATCCCACTGTCTGGAATTGGGGTCATACCCTTTACCCATCTGAAGTCGCCCAACCTATTACCGGGACCAACATAGACCCAGCAGAAGGGCTACAGGGACGGGATATTCTACAAGAAATTGTTAATCAGGGACATCAAGCAAATATGGCAGTTATTCCCTGGTTTGAATTTGGGTTTATGGCCCCTGCGGACTCCCAACTTGCTAAAAATCATCCTCAATGGTTAACCCAACGAAAAAACGGTGATAGAATTTGGTTGGAAGGAAAAGTCCATAAACGGGTTTGGCTAAATCCTTTAAATCCAGAAGTTCAAACCTTTATTACTAATTTAGTCACTGAAATTGTGAGTAAGTATGAAGTAGATGGCATTCAATTTGATGATCATTTTGGCATCCCTTTTGATTTTGGTTATGATAATGTTACTCTGGCACTTTATCAACAAGAACATCAAGGTAAATTGCCTCCAAACCCCCCAAAAAAACTGAAGGCAACTAATAACTGTACAATTAATGATCAAGTTTGGCAGGAATGGACAAGATGGCGGGCAGAAAAAATTACAGGTTATATGACCGAGCTCTTTAAAGCTATTAAAGCCACTAATCCTAGTATCATTGTTTCTCTATCTCCTAACCCTCAACCATTCTCAGCTAACTGTTATTTACTCGACTGGCATCAATGGGAACGCCGAGGATTGATAGAAGAATTAGTCTTACAAGTCTATCGTCCTAATCTCCGAGATTTTCAACGGGAATTAGGACGCCCTGAGGTTCAAGAAGCTAAACAACATATTCCCTTTGGAGTTGGGGTTCTTTCCGGTTTAAAAGATCGTCCAGTTCCCATGGAACAGATAATAAAGCAGGTAGAAACCATTCGTCAAAAACAATTTTCTGGGATCTCCTTTTTCTTTTATGAAAGCTTGTGGAATTTCGGTACAGAATCCCCAAAGGAGCGACAATCAGGTTATCAAAAACTGTTTCCAACTAAAGTGAGTAGGCCAGAAGCTTAAAGTGATAATTTGGGGTGTACTGTCTAAAGTCTCATTAACCGATATACTTATGACTCAACTCTTCGTCCTGACCTAAGATAGAGGCATTTTCAGGAAATTTTTGGTAGGATAAAAGACTGCAAGAAAGTTAACCCCAAAAGAAAAGGAGATTTTCTATGGCCCGTAAATGTCAATTAACTGGAAAGCAAGCTAATAATGCCTTTGCTGTTTCCCACTCCCACCGTCGAACTAAAAAATTACAAGAAGCCAACTTACAATGGAAGCGAGTTTGGTGGAGTGAGGGCAATCGTTGGGTTAGATTACGTTTGTCCACGAAAGCCATTAAAACTCTAGAAAAGAAAGGGTTACAAGCTATGGCTAAAGAAGCGGAGATCAACTTAAATAAACTTTAATTCCACAACCTATAGAGGTAAGTTTGGGGAAAATAGAGAAGATGAGGAGAAGTAAATTTGGTTAATAGCATTAGTAGTAATGGATTATTTCGTATTAAATTTGGTCTTTGTCCCTTATGTTGATAAGACATGCGAGACTAATCATGACTCAATCTTTAATTCCCGTTATCCTCGCTGGTGGTAAACCCAATTATGACTCAAGCTTTAATTCCTGTCATCCTCGCTGGTGGCAAAGGAGAACGTTTTTGGCCCCTTAGTCGCCGTCATCGCCCCAAACAGTTCCTCTGCCTTGATGGTAGTGGACAGAGCTTATTACAATCAACGGCTGACCGTCTACTTCCCCTAGCCCAAAACTGGGATAATCTTTGGGTAATTACCTCGGCTGCTATTGCTGATGGAGTTCGAGAACAATTACCAGAGTTAGCTGAAGGGAACCTCTTGGTGGAAACCCAAGGAAGAGATACTGCCCCCGCAGTGGCCTGGGCTACTCTAAAAGTGGCTGAACGTTGTGGACTCGATGCAGTTATTGGCTTTTTTCCTGCTGATCATTTTATCGCTGATATTCAAGGCTTTGAAACAACTATCAAAGCTTGTTTCCAGTTAGCTATGGCTAAAGATGCTATCGTCACTTTAGGCATTAAACCTGACTATCCCTCCACAGCTTATGGTTATATTGAACAAGGAGAAAAACAGGGCGGTTGTGAAAAATTGCCAATCTATCGCGTCAGTCGCTTTACTGAAAAACCTGATCAAGAAACTGCTCAATCATTTATTACAACAGGAAAGTTTAGCTGGAATAGTGGAATGTTTATTTTTCGGGCAGAAGTTGTCCTCAAAGAATTAGAAACCTATGCCCCTAAAATAATGCAATTGTTGAAAGATAAAGGCGAAGCAGCTTTTTCTGAATTAGAAAAGATAAGTATTGACTATGCCCTGATGGAAAAAACCCAGTTAGCCTACGTTTTACCAGCTAGTTTTGTTTGGGATGATTTGGGAGACTGGAATTCTTTAGAAAGACTTGCCAAAGGAAACAGGACTAATGTAGACCTAGCTAATCACGTTCATTTGGATACCAAAGGAACGATCGTTTATTCGAGTGACAAAAACCATATTGTTGCTACTATTGGATTAGAAGATCTGGTTATTGTGCGCGACGGTAATGTTACCCTAGTGGCCAACAAAAAACGTACTCAAGACATCAAAAAACTATTAGAATTATTACAAGCTGATAAAAAACTAGAAAGATATTTGTAAGTACTCGTACCGACTGAAATGATCTATGACGATTTAAGTCCTTAACAAATTATTAACAATTAAATACTCGCTCTTTTAGGCTTGAGTATGATTAGTTTACAGCTAACAACTTCCAAGATTCTTTTCCTAAACTATGTCATGTGAATTTCAAAACCTGACTTTTATTGGGAGTCAGGTTTTGGGGGTGCTGGGGCTCTTGCTTTACAATACTTCTGACTCTTATTGTATTGTTATCATAGCTAGTCAGGAAGACCCTTAATGTTTTCTTTAACTCAAACCAGTGCACGTCAACGGGAAATTATCGAAGTAGTTCTCAGTAATGGCTGGGACTATATGCGAGGATTATTGACATTGGGAAAAGTTGATAACCCTCAAATTCCCCCGCCAGAGGTTTTACGAAATATTCTAGTAGAATTGGGTCCATTCTATGTAAAATTAGGACAAGTTCTTAGTACTCGGCCTGATATTCTTTCTCCTAGCTATATCAAGGTGTTAACCGCTCTACAGGCTAATGTTCCCCCTGTGTGTTGGACTGAAGTTGAAGAGCTACTTTTACAAGAATTACAAAAACCTCTAGAGAATGTATTTGAAACCATTAATCATGAGCCAATTGCAGCCGGCTCTATTGGTCAAATTCATCGGGGCACTTTAATCAATGGAACCGAAGTGGCGATAAAAGTTCAAAGGCCAGGAATTGATAAAATTGTTGCCCAAGATATTGCTTTAATTCAGGGAATTGCTGAGTTAGTTTCTTTCACGGAGTTTGGACAAAATTATGACATTGTTAAATTAACAGACGAGTTTACTCAAGCTATTAAGTCAGAACTAGATTTTACCCAAGAGGGGCGCTATACTGAGCGCATTAGCTCGAATTTAGCAACGAGTAGCTGGTTTGATCCTAAAGATTTAGTCGTTCCTCAAGTGTATTGGGAAGTTAGCACGAAAAAAATTCTAGTTTTGGATTGGTTAAATGGTAAACCAATCCTCACTGCAAATCTCAGTATACCCTCTAGTCGGAAGTCTGTTGAGAAGCGAAAACAAGAGATAACAACCTTACTGTTTAGAGCTTTTTTTCAACAACTTTATATTGATGGTTTTTTCCATGCTGACCCTCATCCAGGGAATATTTTTTACCTAGATGATGGCCGGGTTGCTATTATTGATTGTGGTATGGCGGGGCGACTTGATCCTCGAACCCAACAAATTTTAACAAAACTCTTATTAGCAATTTTTGACCTAGATGCCCAAAGTTGTACTCAGCTAACAATTGAGTTATCGGAGTCAGGACAACCCGTTAGTTTAGAAAACTTAAAAAGAGATTATGAAAGGATTTTACGAAAGTATCATGATTTAAGTATTGCTCAATTGAACTTTAGTGAAGTGGTTTATGAAATTCTACAAATTGCTCGACAAAATAAAATGAAAGTTCCTGGAAATTTGGGACTATATGCTAAGTGCTTAGCCAATTTAGAGGGGACAGCCAGACAATTTAATCCTTCAGTTAATTTATTTGATGAAATTAAACCATTAATGACAGATTTATTTCGTCGTCAATTAGTAGGAGACACCCCCTTACAAACTAATTTAAGAACTATTTTAGATTTAAAATCTATTTATTTAAAAACTCCCCGGCAAATCGAGATACTATTAGATCGTTTATCCTCAGAAACTTTACAATGGAATTTACGCCTAAAAGAATTAGATCCCTTACGCCGTAGTGTTGATGCTTCTGCTAATCGTCTATCTTTTAGTATCGTTTTAGGTTCATTGATTGTAGGAGCTGCCATTATTTCTAATGGGTCCAAAACTCAACAATTATCTCTAATTAGTGTGGCTCTGTTTGCCGCAGCAAGTTTATTAGGAATGTGGTTACTTATTAGTATTTTGAGATCAGGACGTTTAAAGTAAACATTTTATTGTTTAGAAAACTTTTTATCAAAAAAACACTAAACTGTAATATAGGTTTTGTGATTATTAATCACCATAGAGGTGTCATCCATAGATGACTCAGGTTTACTATTATAAATTCGACTTTATAAACGAATGAATATAACTATTTTTCATTTATAAATATTTTAAAAATTTTTAATATCTCTAGTAATTTATCATCTGACTATTAAGAAATTTCTATTAATTGAAAAATTATATAGACAGTTAAGCAACTATAGAACTTTATATCAATTCCATTTTCATTTTAACGATGAGTTCATCTAACTTTGAGTGCACTTTTAAAAACTTTTAAAAAATTTAAATTGCTAAATAATGACAATAAATTACTGTGTCTTGGTATAAGTTAACGTACGCTAAGACACAGTAAGTGGCGTATCTACTGTTTTTTCTTGATTTATTTTAGCTTCTGAAAGATTAGTGACTAATCGATATTATTCTCTTTTTTTATCTAACAAAGATTTATAACTCTAGCCTCTGAGTAAATAGCTTTAAAAAAACAAAACCTAAATCATATTCATTTTAAACCCCTTTCAGCAATTATATAAGTTTTTATTTGATGCTATCCTCTTTCTATTATATTTAGTTCTAACCTGTAAAATTGCAGAAAAAAATATGTTTATTTTTTTTATTTTTATTGATTTAGTTTTGCTTTAACTAAATCACTTGTATACACTAAATAATCAGACTAATCACCGTATATATTCCTTTATATTTACATTTCTTACTTTATTTTTATTTCTTTTAAATTCTTTGCAAAACTTTTTGTTGTTAGGTTACCGTTTTATTTAAAATGATCACTTTTATTAAGTTAATATATTGTTATCATATTTAGTCGTTTTTATTTTATTTGATAATTCCATGATCTTTCTCTTCCTTTAATAATCCCTTTATAAATTGTTTTGAAAAATTGTCTCCTATGGTAGATTTATCAAATCTAAAATTTATCTAACTTTCTCTCCTCTTGCATTAAAAATAATATATCTGCTCTTATTCTCTTTCTGGAGAAAGTTCTTAGACGCGAGTTAACTTTCAATTATGTTGACTAAATTTTAAAAAAATCAGTTATTTTAACTAATCTACTTACTTATTTTTTTCTGTCCTAATGAAATATTTTTTATCTTATAGAAATTTAAAATTAATATTAATTTCTATAATTAGAAGAATATACTATTCTTTTGAATCTAATTTTTTAATTTTTTTTAAAAAATAAAACTTTACTATTTTTACTTCATTAGTTAGGCTGTTAAGCCAGAAAAATAAATTTATTATGTAACATATTTCTAACTATATAAAAAAACTATTAAAGTTAATATAGCTGATTTTTAAAATGTTAAATCTACTAGAATTAGTTTTTATGCTTAAGTTTTTTCTTGCTTTTTTCAAGAGGTTTTAAGTCTTTAAAATCTCTTATTTTACTAAATTTAGAGTAGATTAAAAATCTAATAATTGTTTTCTATAATTTTTTATCAAAATTTTCTAGATCATATTTACTAAACCAAAATATCTTTTGCCTTCTGTTCTTAACATTTAAGACTTCTACTTATAAGAATTAATCTAACAAATCACTGTTTCCTACCAGTTATAATAATTTTATTGCTCTTAGCATTTGCTTGATAAATATCCTTTCATTAAAAAATAACTTAACCTAAAAAAAGATATAATGTGCAATTAATATTCAATAGTTATTTACGTTTTTTACACTAAAAAAATGGATCTAAATCGCCGTCAATTCTTGATTGCTAGTGGAGGGTTATTTGGGTTAAGAATTGCCGTTTCAACCCATCCAGGATTAAGAAATGAGAATACAAACTTTCAATTCCCATCTATCCCCATTCAAAAATCTAAAGAGACCTCGATTTCTTACTCAGTAGCCTTTGCCCCCCCAGAATTATTTGCTCCTGTACGAGGAGACACCAGAATTGTTGTCATTAGCGATCTTAATAGTCAATATGGGTCTACTACTTATGAATCACAAGTTAAACAAGCAATCACCCTTATTCCATGGTGGAAACCTGATTTAGTATTGTGCGGGGGGGATATGATTGCTGGACAAAAAAGATCCCTTACCAAAACCCAAATTCAAGCCATGTGGTCGGCTTTTGATGCTAACATTAGTAAGCCTTTACGTCATTTTAATATTCCCTTTGGGGTTACTATTGGTAACCATGATGGATCAGGAGCAATTTATCAAGGAAAATATATTTTTGCATCTGAAAGAGAATTAGCCTCAAATTATTGGAATCAACTGACCCATAATCCGGGATTAAATTTTATTGATCAGGTTAATTTCCCTTTTTATTACAGTTTTATTCAAAATGATATTTTCTATCTAGTTTTGGATGCTTCTACCCATATTATCTCCTTTGAACAGTTAACCTGGATTAAAAAAAGTTTAGCAAGTTCTATAGCACAAAAAGCAAGATTAAGACTGGTTATTGGTCATCTTCCTCTTTATCCTATAGCCCTAGGACGGAATAACGTAGGAAATTTTTTAAGTGATGGGGAAACATTACAATTAGTGTTAGAACGCTATGAGGTTCATACTTATATTAGTGGACATCATCACGCCTATTATCCAGCAAAAAAAGGCCGATTAGAATTACTTCATAGCGGTGCGTTGGGAGCAGGTCCTAGGAAGTTACTAAACAGTAATATTATTCCTAGCAAAACCTTAACAGTAATTGATATTGAGCTAAATTCTCAAACTACTACTTATACGACCTATGATATGAAGACTCTAAAAGTTATTGACATTAAAACGTTACCTAAATTTATTGGCAAAGTGTGGCGTAGAGATCTTATGGTTAACTCAAATTCTTAACGGGAAATAAACAATTGGCGAAGAGGTCAGCAAAATTGACTTTTTTAAAGTAAAGTATATCGTTTTACGAATTTTACATTGAACTCATTATTATTAAAAGTCCTTCGTTTCAATTCTTCTAACTCAGAAAGAGGCAATAAGTCAAAGACCTCTCATAATACATCATCAAAGGCTTCGTATGCAATCTGTACTTCACTATCAAAGACAATACCCCCTTGTTGGTTGATTATCACAGTTTGAGGAATTCCACTATGATAATATAACCCTGGTTCTTGAGAAGAAAAATCATCTTTAGGAAGAATGGAATCGACATTGATAGATAAAATATTAGCAGCTCTACCATAAAATTCCTGCATTCGAAAAACAATAATAGCAAATTGCTTACAATCTTGACTGTCATCAGGACAAAAAATTAAGCTCGTTGGTATTTACCGTTTTTAACTATCAGTTAAGCTTAATCTTGTTGGAACGGGAGAACCATTCTCTGCATAGACAACAAAAACATTGCTATCAAGAAGATAATCATAGATATTTGCCCAAGCCATAGCGTTTATCAAAAAAGACAGCAAATCGTTTTGCTAACGATTTGCTGTCTTTTTTGATAAACGCTATGGGGATTGAAAGGCTTCACTTTTAAGTTTGGTTAAAATAAAATCATAAAAAATATTCTAATAAATCTTGTGACTCAGCAGCCAACTACACCACAATCAACCTATCGAAAGATACCCATACTGACAAAGTTTGCTAATAGCTACTACACCTTTTTAGGACTTTATCCGTCCGCTTCTGCCGTCGAAATTCGGAGGGCTTATCGGGAGTTGAGTAAACGTTACCATCCGGATACCACAGACTTATCCCCAGAGGTAGCTATAAAGCAATTCCAAAAACTTAATGAAGCCTATAGAACTCTAAGTAATCCTGAAGAGCGATCACTTTACGATCTTAAAATTGGTTATTCTCATCGGAATATGATTCAAACTCTTGATGAGAGTCCCCAACAAAAGGCTTCGGGAACTTCTCCGTGGCCGAATACAACTTATTTTGATTCAAGTAATCGCCCTTTGTCAACCGGAGAAATTTTCGTTCTATTTATTTTAGGATTAACTTTTGTAGGATGTATGCTCCTAGCGATCACTATTAGTATCTTTAGAGGAAATACAATTTTTTCTCCTACTGCAGTCCTTACTTAACAATCTACTTCTTAAGTAAGGGATAATAAAATAGTTTGACTACTAACAAACTGGTTAGTGAACTTGTCGAATTTCTAGCCGAGTGACTTTGTTATGACATTACCCCATTTTGAGACTCTTCTTTGACAACCATCCTCTTCCTAAATTTGAAAAATGGCTTGCTGAAATCTAGCCTAGATGTCGAAATAATTAACAGTCTGCTATCCTAATCCTAAAGTGGGAACCGTAGATGAGGAAATTGCATGAGTCTTTAAATACCCTCTAAGTCGCTAAGAGCTTGAATCTACCGTTTGTTCAAATTATTTAGAGATCTTTAACAGTAATCTTTTTTTCTGAAATGAGACGAAGTGACTCATTTACTAATAAAATAGGAGTATAGGGCCTGCTGTTCTTCCGAGAACTGCAAGCCGTAGTTTGATGTTGTTACCTTGATTGAAGTAGTAAGCGTTGTTTAGTGTAGCCTCTAAACGACGCTATTTTTTATTCGGTTAAGTCTAGGAAAACTGAATGGATTAACCATTAATTTTATTCCTCATAATCATCAAGTTCACCAAGTTGTCTGAGATGGATGTGCTTCCGCCCTAGAGTAATTTCGAATTCATCCCCTGGTTGTAGACCCATTTTTTTGGTGTAAGCTGAACCAATCAAAAGGTTACCATTGGATTGCACACTAATTCTATAACTAGCTGAACGGCCGCCTCTTCCCTGCCCTTCCGAAGAGCTATCTAATTCAATTCCTTCCGCGTCAATTAAGGCGTTAAGAAATTTCATCATGTTGACCCGTTCTATACCGTTTTTAGTTTGGGTATAGTAGCCACAAGCTCTAGCTTTTTCTTCTCTACCGAGGTTACCTAGCTCTTTAACTTTTTCGACTAATGCTGTACCGGTCAGGGGTGTATCTTGACTCATTAACTTAAACAGTAACTAAATGAATAATATGGCTGACAGATTAGAAATCTAAGATGACATCGAGCAACTCAAAAAGTGCCACGATTGCTAACTATCTCCTCTTCTATTCTACACACAACAAGTAAACTTTATCTACCATCTGATTTATCTACCATCTGACCAGATCAATAATAATCTATTGCTCTCGATCTTTAAACAAGAATCATCTACAGAATTTACAAATATTTGAGTTTCAGGGTTTTTGTTGAGAAGAACGTGTTATAAAATCAACAACACACCCCTTTAACAGTGCCTTATAGTCTACTCAAAACTAAGGGGACAAACTAACCAAATGAAGTTAACAACTCGCAGTCATTATAGCGTTAAAGCCTTGCTGGATCTTAGCTTACAGCCTAACTATGGTCCAACTTCAGTAAAAGCGATAGCAAAACGACAAGATTTACCGGCTCCTTACTTAGAAAAATTACTGATTGAAATGCGTCATTCTGGGTTAGTTAAGTCAGTGCGTGGTTCTCAAGGGGGCTATCAATTGGCCTGTCAACCTAGTCAAATTTCCCTAGGACAAATTATGGATGCAGTTGAAGAAAAAAACCAACCTTTATCAGGTTATCAGCCAGATTTAACTCAAGGATCAGATTGGGTTGCATTTAGTTTATGGAAACGGCTTCATGAGAAAGTTAAAGAGGCACTTTATAAGATTACTCTTGCTGATCTTTATTATGATGCTCGCAGTTGGCAGGCTTCTCAAGGAGAAGCCATAAGTTTTGTGGTGTAAGAGATTAATATTTAATGTATAAAAATTAATTTTTATACCATAAAAGTCACTCTATTTTTTTGTATACAAAGCTTGCGTATTATCGTTAGATAGCATTTAATTTCTAACTAAACCTTCTTATTTTTTTGTAGAAAATCTATATCTAATTAAATTTATTTAAACAGTTAAATAATAATAATTAAGAGAAAAATGTCAATAGAATTAGAAACTTTAATAACCCTGCAACAAAGAATAACTTGAACTAGAAAATAATCAGATGATGAAGGCAAATCTAGAAGTAATTATTTTAGGGATAGCTGCCGTAATTGATTATGGAATAGGCGACCCTGAGGATTGGTGGCATCCCGTACAAGGGATAGGATGGGCCATCTCAAGGCTAAGTAAAGTTGCAATCATCACTTGTCAAGGAAAATGGCAACTTCGCTGGTGCGGAATTATCTTAGGGTTAGGGATAATTCTTGGTAGTGGAACTACTAGTTGGATAATCGTTCATCTAGCTAAAAATATTCATTCCTTGTTAGGAATTGTAGTCCAAAGCATTCTCTTAGCAAGTTGTTTCGCAGCCCGAAGTTTGTGGTTTGCAGCCGAAGCAGTTCTTTCTTCTTTAGTCAAAGGAAATATCACAGTCACGCGGAATCAACTTAGTCAATATGTAGGAAGGGATACAGATAATCTCTCAGAAGAAGAAATCTTACGTGCTGTCCTAGAAACGGTCTCAGAAAATGCTGTCGATGGGGTAACAAGCCCGTTATTTTATGCAATTGTTGGGGCATTTTTTCCAGGAATTGGGTTGGTTCCTTTTGCATTGGGTTATAAAGCGGTGAGTACCCTTGATTCAATGATTGGTTATCAAACAGACCCCTTTAAAGATTTAGGCTGGTTTAGTGCAAAGTTGGAGGATTATTTAACTTGGGTTCCTTGTCGTTTGACCGTATTAACCTTAGCCTTAATATCAGGAAAACCTCTAGCCATCTTATCAATTTGTTGTCGGGATGCTCCCCACGATCCCAGTCCCAATTCTGGTTGGAGTGAATGTGTTTACGCAGCTATTTTAGGAGTTCAATTAGGGGGTACCAATACTTACCAAAGCAAATTAAAACACAAGCCGTTATTAGGAGATTTCCTACATCCGATTACCCCAACAATCATCTATCGAGCTTTACGATTAACTCAAATTTGTTTTCTTTTGTGGCTGGGATTAGGGATAGTGGGCTTACTCTGTCTAACGAATTTAACATTTTTTTAGCCTTGCTGCAAACTCTCATTCCTAAATTGTTAATTCTCTGTTTTCTGAAGTTTACTCGGCTATCCCTGCTGTGTTGTGTTCAACTTGATTGCACTTCAGCCAAGGCTTTTATTAATCCTTGGTTTTCAGCATCAGTCCTTACTGCTATCCGAAAATAGCTGTCGCCCAATTCAGGGAAATTTAGACAATTACGGATCAAAATTCGATGTTTTTTTAACAATTTCTGTTCTAGCTGAGAACTAGGAACTTGAGTTTTAACTAACAAAAAATTAGCGGCACTGGGGAATGGTTGTAATCCCTTAAGATTTGATAATCCTCTCAATAAGCCTTTTTTGCTAGCAACTAACCAAGACCTAGTTTGCTTTTGAAACTCGTGATCATTGATTACCGCTTCTCCCACCGCCGCCGCTAAGCTATTAACAGACCAGGGATCTCGCCATAATTGCCATTGTTGAAGACGATGAGGATGGGCGATTGCGTATCCTAATCGAAGCCCAGGAATACTATAAAATTTGGTGAGTGATCGTACAATCACCAAATTCGGATAATCGCCCACCATCGGAATTAAGCTTTGTTGCTCATCAGGGGGTAAAAAGTCCATAAAGGCTTCATCAACCACCA
This sequence comes from cyanobacterium endosymbiont of Epithemia clementina EcSB, assembly GCF_029919255.1. Classification (GTDB taxonomy): domain Bacteria; phylum Cyanobacteriota; class Cyanobacteriia; order Cyanobacteriales; family Microcystaceae; genus Rippkaea. Next base: position 1,203,742 of record NZ_CP123991.1, read on the forward strand.
CTAAAGCAAATTTTTCAAGTAAAGGCAATAAAATATCCCTATGAAACAACTTCCCAGTGGGATTATGGGGATTGTTGATGATCACTCCGCTTGATTGGGGATCAACAGGGTCCAAGTTTAGAGAACAAGTTTTCTTTTCCCAAGAGAAGGGGTAAGACTTCACCTTAGCACCAAATCCTTGTAAAGCGCGCCAATAGTCCAAAAAACAAGGAACTATTAAGTAAGTGAGCTGTAGATTAGCCAATTCCCGACCTGCCCAGGTTAATAGTTCGGCTGCCCCATTACCGGGAAGGATCCAATCAGGTGAGATGTTATGTAATTGTCCTAGGGCTAATCGCAATTGAAGATAATGGGGATCAGGATAATGGGTAATAGCGGCTACTCCCTGCTGAAAAGCGGTGATCGCACTGTTGGGAGGTCCTAAAGGATTAATACTAGCAGAAAAATCTATAATAGAAGTGACTGGACAGCCTGCTTGATTCGCTGCCCAGGTTAAGTTTCCTCCATGGATAGGCCGTTTCATCCTAACGGAATAACACTTATGACTTGGGTGCAACTTTTTCCTTAAATAGTTTCCCAGCAGAAAATGCCGGAACCCTTGTCGCCGGAATTAACATTTTTTCGTTCGTTTTTGGGTTACGCCCTTCACGAGCTTTGCGATCGCGCGCCTCAAAGGAGCCAAAACCAACAAGAGTAACTTTATCGTCTCCGGAGACTGCTTCCATGATGGTGTCAATGGTGGCCGAGATAACTGCCTCGGCTTGCTTTTTGGTGACATCGGCTCTATCTGCTACTGCGTCAATTAATTCGCCTTTATTCATACGATAATCTCCCTTTGTTCTTAATTTAATGGTTTTTAGGATAAATTTCTCCAGTGACATCTTGCCATGGGAAATCTTTCTAAGGAGCCAATTAGAGAAATGTTAGTTTAGGGAAATCCCCCAAATCCTCATAGGCTAGATGTTTCACTGCATCATTCTAAGCCCTATTTGTCTTCTTTGGGATCGCTTAAACTTTTAATTTATGTAGATTTTGTCGGCTTGTTTGAAAATTTGTTCCCTAAACTTGTCCGTTGTATATTTAAGTATTCAAGGGAACACTAGCAATAACGGAGTAAGAATTTAAATAATTGGATTGTAAACAAATATAAATTTAAAAAATTAAAATTAAATAGATTTAAAGTGAGTAGCTTTTAAAAAAAATCAAAAAAGTAGATTATTTTATACCTCTAAATTAAAGTAATTATATATTTTTGATATTTTCTAACATAAAAATAGCTGAATCGCATCTATTTTAAAATAGATTTTCAAAATTATCATGAATTTTACTTGATGCTATTTACCTTAAATTAAATTTAGTTAAAGGAAATTAAGTTAGTAAAACACTATCAATAAAATTATTTATTTCCTTATTTTAGTTTGACTTTAACTAAAGTACTTGTATTTACTGAGTAGCTACCAAGAATAATTGCCGTATCTGTTCTTTTACCTTTGCAGTATTTCTTTAGTTATCTATCTTTTTACTTTCTTCTGAAGGGTATGGCTCAATCTTTGTCCTCACTTTTGTTCGTTTCTATTTTTAACTCTTTTCTTTCGAAATTTCAGGCATTGTTAACTACTATAATTTTTGCTCTATAAAACTTATGACGATAAATATAGGCTAAACTCCAGCATATCACTATTTTTTTAAAAAAAATGGTGATATGCTGTTATATATAACAAGAACTTTTAAATTATCTTTTTAAGATGTTAATGATCATTGTTATACATAATATGTTTAATATAATTAAAATGATTTATTTTTTTTAGGATAGCTCTTCAAAGTATTTTACATTTTCTTCTTTACCAAATTATTGTACTTCTACTTTTCAAGGGATTATATAGTCTTTATTATTCATGAATAGATTATTCATGAATTATCTTTCTAGTTATATTCTCTGATAGTTTGATTTAATTCACAATTTCTTTAACTTTCCATCATCTTAGATTTAGACATAATGTTTGTACTTTTGTTTTCATCTTGGAGGAAATTTTTGGGTCGTGAGTTAACTTTGATAGTTTTCGTTCTTTTAATTGTTCTAGCTGGATTTTTAGGCATCCTGCAATATAGTAATTAATGAGCACTCTTTTTTAACTATTTTTTTAGAGTAAACTTAATTTATGATTATTTTTAATTTAAATTTTGTGATATCATTCCTGTCAAACCGTTTGAGAAGTTTAAGGAAATCGGCAAAAATTAATGATAGACTCGGCTTTTGAATAATGACTAAGAACTTAAACTGCACAGTATCCACAGGAAAACTAGTAATTGTAGATGACAACCAGTTATTATAGATAACAATAAGGGTAACAATGTCTGTAAAGAACAAATAAAAGAATAGAGGACTGACTTGCCTGAGCCTTCGTAATCTCGGAATAGACATTGTCCTGGAAAGGGGAATAGTGACGGGTCGGTCGGGCATAAAGAGTAACAGCAAAGTCAAACGACTGAAACCATTATTTAGTCAAGAGAGGTAGCAGAGATAATCTCCAGCGGTTGTACTGTAAGTACGGGCGGTGAAAATGTCAAAAACTCAGATTTTAATTACAATGATCTCCATGGCTAATCAAACGTATTTTTCTCAAGGACAATATCGGCAAAGAATGCAGCGACGAAAGGAGGTGCAAGCGCAACGTCTGGCTCAAGCTTCTAATGAAAAAGGACTTGTTATAGTTAATACCGGTAATGGTAAAGGAAAAACTACAGCTGCTTTAGGGATGGTTATAAGAGCTCTTGGACATGGGTTTCAAGTGGCTGTAGTCCAATTTATTAAAGGAGCTTGGGAACCGGCAGAAAAAGCGGTACTAGGTCAGTGGGGAGACCAACTGGAATTTTATGCTATGGGGGAAGGATTTACATGGGAAACCCAGGATCGAGAACGAGATATCAAAAATGTCCAAGTTGCCTGGGAAAAAGGGTTGTCTTTAATTTGTAACAAAAAGTATCGATTAGTGTTACTCGATGAAATTAATGTTGCCTTAAAATTGGGCTATCTCGGTGTGGATACGGTCTTAAAAGGACTGTCCCAAAAACTTACCGCTACTCATGTCATATTGACAGGACGCGGCGCACCCACCCCCTTGATAGAAAGGGCAGACTTAGTAACGGAAATGACCTTAATTAAGCATCCTTTTAAAGAACAAGGGGTTAGAGCTCAACCAGGAATTGAATTTTAGTTAGTTTGAAGGTAAACAAGCATCCAGGATGCGTTGGTCGTTGTCACTGAGAGCACCAAGACGGTGGTATCCTTCTAACGTGACTTCTGAAGATCGTCTGCTATTAGTGGCTACCGGAGAGACAACCTGCAAGCTGATTGCATAATCATATTTTATGCCATCGTGAGGATCGACAATAGAAAGATTTATTTGACGACTGTCAAAACTACCTGAAAAACAGTTAAATTCTGATCTTGGCATATAGAATGCTCCAATAACCTCCCCTTTTTGAACTTTAAAGACTAAATATTCTTGTCCCATAGTTTCTGGTTCTGGTGATCGCCCATATAAATAAACCCCGTTAGCTAAGCCACTAGTTCGCGTTAAGGAAACTTCTTCAGACGAATGAGTATGAGATGAATTTTCTTCGGCTGCCTGTGCAAAATGCCCACTAATTGTCCCTGAACTAATAAGCAGACTAAGAGGTATTATAGATAACAATCGGAGATGTGTGAGTGAAAATAAGAGTGTTGGAACAAAAGACATTTGATTTCCCTGAACATATGAACTGATATCAATTACAAGAAATGTGCTTATTTAAGCTAATGTCGAAACTGGGAGAAAGTCCTCATTGGAGACAATCGTTTGTGCCATTAGATGATAATGTTGAACTCGTTGTCTCTAAATATGCTTAACTGAACCATTTTTCCTGAAAAAACAGAATTGATAGAAACACCACATCTGCTCGGTTCAACTTATTTTTAAACCAATTATTCAACTGTCCCACAAAACACTGCTGGGAGCTGACGTTAGTTAGCTCAAAAAAGTTTCCCCACTACCATTTTCATTGTGCAGTAGTTTTCTAGAATGGGGTAAATTTTTTCTTAAGTTTTAATAAATGATCAACAAATGGACAAGATTTTGAATAACTATACAATTAACTTTTATTAAATAATTTTCTTTACAGAAAAAAGGCGATCGTTGAGAAGACGACCGCTTTAATTTATATGAGCTGATGTTTGTAGAATACCTAATGACTAGAAATTGATTTAACTAGCTGCCAAATATTCCTTAACATTTGCTTTCCTTATACGTAAGTGAGCTAAGGCTTGATGTTCTAACTGACGAACTCTTTCACGACTAATATTGAGCTTTTTACCAATTTTAGCTAGGGATAGTTCTTTCCCATCCTCCAACCCGAAGCGCAAGGTAAGGATGATCTGTTGCTGTGAAGTTAATTCCTTCATTAAGTTTCTCAAGTCTTGGCGTAGTGACTCTTGGGTAATGTAGTTGTCAGGAGAGACACTTTCATCTTCCAAAAGTTCTAAAAGTTCTGTGTCTTGATTATCCCCGACTCTGACATCTAGAGAAATAGGTTGACGCGCTATACTCAAACACTCCCGAATTTGGGAAGCTTCGAGATTTAAAACTTCACCTATTTCGGTAGGGGTAGCACTGCGACCTAATTTTTGAGACAGTTCTCGTTGAATCTTCTTTATTTTGTTGAGTTTTTCAGTGATGTGAATAGGCAGACGAATGGTGCGAGCCTGTTGAGCGATTGCTCGAGTAATTGCTTGACGAATCCACCAATAAGCGTAGGTAGAGAACTTGTAGCCTTTGGTTGGATCAAATTTTTCAACTCCTCGCTCTAATCCTAAACTTCCTTCTTGGATAAGGTCGAGAAATTCCATGTTGCGTTTCTGATACTTCTTGGCAATGGCAACCACTAGGCGCAAATTTGCTTCAATCATTTTGCGCTTTCCCCGATTCCCTTGGTCAATGGTTTTTTGGAGGTCTGCTTGGCTAAGGTTGACAGCTTTTGCCCATTCTTTAAGACTTGGTTCTTGTCCTAAGTCTTGAGTAAGTCGTTCTTTTATTTCCAACAGAAGCATCATTTTTTGTACTTGTTTCCCATATATGATCTCTTGCTCATGGGTTAACAGAGGTACCCGCCCAATCTCATGCAGATAAGTCCGCACCATATCTGCTGAATACATAGGCTGTTTCGTTTTTGAGTTGACATTAGCAGTGGGCATTGGTACGTTATGGCTCCTTGAAACCTGCTTTAAAGTCTTTCACTATACTTAGTGTTTTTCCAGAGATTGAGTCAATGCACACAAATACACTATAAAAAAAACAAAAGCGTAGTCGATATGACTTTGACCTTACTCCATATTAGCTCATTTATTTAGATAATGGCAATTATCTAAAGGTTCATCGTTAATTTAGGAAGATAGAGTGACTTAAACCACTTTCCGTAAAGATTGTAACTATTACCTGAAAAGTAAACTTTAGGCATCTATATCACCATGGTGACGTGAAAATAAATATGACGAGTGATTAAAATTCAGGGTGATTTCCGAACTTAACGACAGCTATATCCTTGCAAAGGCTATTCTACGAAATCATTAACTAAGATGATTAACAATAAATTAACCTTAGCCATTAATTTATATAACTTATTTTAAGTATATAAATCTTGATTAAACTAATAATTATTGCTCAAAAACTCTTTGAAAAGCATCCTTAAAAAGGATTTCAAGTAATTCTTTGTTATCAACAGAAGATGCAATAAAAGCTAGTGAAACTAACTGATAGAATTACGCTTTGTAAGCGTTCTTGGATTAAAAAGATTGACGATTAACTGAATAAATGCCTGAAAATCTTCTCTCGATTGAGGTTGAAAAGAGAAGTTAACCTTGCCTCTTGGTCTGTTTAAACAAAAATTGTAGTCTTAATTGTTGGCGATATATTATTTTAGAGTTGAATAATCGTCTAATTATCAACTTTGTTATGTTTTGACTTAGAGATTGAGAATGACAAAAATGTTTTTAGATCTCGTCGAACTCATGTACTCAATCAGATGATATGATCAATAAGGGGTTTACCCCGTGGGGCTGTGGCTCAGTAGGATAGAGCAAGCGCCTCCTGAAGTGTCGGGCATCATGGACGGAAACGCCATAGATGGATGTGGTCAAATTCAAGGAAGCCTAAGTCTTCTTACAGATAAGGTAATCTTGAGCCAAGCTCTACGTCCCTGGTAGAGAAGGTGCAGAGACTGGTTGTAGGTCGCCAAAGGGAAACAAAAGCAGTAGGGCTAATCATGTCTACAACATAACGGCCACCACCTAAGGACATCAAGTCTAAGGTGAAGGAATAGTCCAGAGAGTGGGGAAACTCACACCAATCTGAAGCGCTAGGTCGCCGGTTCGAATCCGGCCAGTCCCGTTAACTTGTCAGCAAGTCTCTATCAAACGGTAACTAGAGGTAGCATAATATTAATTCTAAGCGTCATCCATAATTGGGTACTCAATCGATAAACTTCTTGGTTTAAGTCAGACACAAGTCACAAACATCGATGGTTTATGACTTATGATGGGCTTTGCTGTGAGTTGTTGTCAAGGTCTAATGACTTTAAATAGCGTTCCTCACGAAGAGTAAGGTTAAGGTAGACTCTAAATTTATTTTTTGTTACCTAAAATTTAAAAAAACTTTGTATTTCATCAGTATGCTTGACGGCTATCCTAATTAGTTCGATAGTTTCATTATTGTGTTCATGTTGTTACAAATTAATTCCAAAAAACACCGTGTGAAAGTCCTTTCATCTCGTCGGAGGCGTAGGTTGTGGCCTCTAATTTCTCTGGTAGGTATTAGTCTGTGGGCGGGTTATAAAGAATTACAGAGTTATATGGTGCAACCTGAAGCGATTTTTGTTTTGGGAGGACATGAAGAACGCGAACACTTTGCCGCTCAATTGGCTACTCGATACCGTGATCTCCCCATTTGGGTTTCTTCTGGGAGTCCTCAAAGCTATGCTAAAAAGATTTTTAGGGAGGCCGGTATTTCGAGCGCTCGCCTTTATCTAGACTACCAGGCACGGGATACGGTGACTAACTTTACAACCTTAGTAGATACCTTAAAGAAACAAGGCATTGATAGTGTTTATCTAGTTACTTCCGCTAATCACATGAACCGTGCTCGCGTCATTGGGGAGATCGTGTTTGGCACTCGGGGGATTATACTTAAACCTATAGCCGTTGAGTGTGATTGCCCTCCTGAACCATTCAAAAAAATCCTCAGAGATGTAGCTAGATCACTGCTATGGTTGGGGACGGGAAAGACAGGAGAAACTTTGATTGTTCCTTAAATTAAACTCTCAGCGGTATCTCAAAGTCTGTTGCCACCAAATGTTTTGGGGTTGGAGCCCTGCTCTGTTAGGGAGACTTTATGTGATATTATGAAACTGCGGTAATGTGCATGAAGTATTTATGGAGTGTTTTTTAGAACATTGATCCTAGAACTTTGTAGTAGACAATAACTGGTAAACTGCCTCTGATTCGACGGACAAACTCTGCCCAGTTAAGCTGAATAAAAAGTAATTGCAAGTTTAATTGTTAGTTAGTTCGAGCTATTAAACTATTAAATATTCCAAGGACGATGTGGCCTGTTGTTCAGATAGTCGGTAGAGGTCGGGCTAGAATACTTGTGAATTTGGTTTTGCGGAGGTATAACTTGAAAAATCATGTCTAGCTAAAGGAAGAATAAGCAATAATCTCTGCCATTCTAAGGACAGAGAGTGTTAGAATAGAGAGTTGTGCATTGAGTTCAAAGTAGCAAACACAGACTTAGGAGAAATGTCGTGACACCCAGAGTTCGTATTGCACCAAGTCCCACTGGGAATCTACACATTGGAACTGCGAGGACAGCTGTTTTTAATTGGTTATTTGCTCGTCATCACTGGGGGCAATTCATTTTGCGTATTGAAGATACGGATCTTGAGCGATCACGACCAGAATATACGGAAAATATTAAATCAGGACTCACTTGGCTAGGGTTAAATTGGGATGAGGGTCCTTTTTTGCAAACCCAACGTCTTGATCTCTATCGTCAAGGAATTCAAAGCTTACTTGATAAGGGGTTTGCTTATCGTTGTTACTGTACTCCCGAAGAATTAGAAAAAATGCGGGAGAAACAAAAAGCAAAAAATCAAGCTCCTCGCTATGATAACCGCCATCGTCATCTCACTGAAGCAGAATGTCAAAAGTTTGAGTCTGAAGGCAGAAAGCCCGTTATCCGCTTTATTATCGATGATGACCGTGAAATTGTCTGGAATGACTTAATTCGAAATAAAGTAACTTGGAGAGGAAGTGATCTAGGTGGGGATATGGCAATTGCTCGTATCCCTCAACTCGAAGGAGAAGCTTTTGGGCAACCTCTATATAATTTAGCAGTGGTGGTTGATGACCTAGATATGAAAATTACCCATGTCATTCGGGGAGAGGATCACATCGCCAACACAGCGAAACAGATTTTACTGTATGAAGCGTTAGGGGAAACAGTTCCAGAATTTGCTCATACCCCCCTTATTCTAAATCAGGAAGGACGAAAATTGTCTAAACGCGACGGAGCATCATCCATTGATGACTTCCGTAAAATGGGCTTTTTACCCGATGCTCTCGTCAATTATATAATGCTTTTGGGTTGGACTGCCCCTGACTCCACTAAGGAAATTTTTACCCTAAGTGAAGCCGCGAAAGAATTTAGTTTAGAAAAGGTAAATAAAGCGGGGGCAAAATTTGATTGGGATAAACTAGATTGGATTAATAGTCAATATCTTCATCAAGTTTCAGCCTCGGAATTAGTTGAGCTAGCTTTCCCCTATTGGCAAGAAGCGGGTTATGAAGTTAATTTGGAAAGTGATCGTCCTTGGTTAGAACAGTTAGCAGCTCTGATTGGTCCAAGTTTAACTAGGTTAACTGATGCAGTAAAAGAGAGCCGTTTATTGTTTGGAGAAACACTGAGTTATAGTAAGGAAGCTCTAGAGCAATTGCAAAAAGAGGGGATCAAAGACATCATACAAGCTGTACTTGATAATTTAGCTAATTATCCTCAGTTAACTGAAGATAATGCTAAGGAGATTATCAGCCAAGTTACCAAAGATTTTAAGGTGAAGAAGGGGTTAACTATGCGCTCTCTCAGAGCCGGTTTAATGGGTGAATTACACGGGCCAGATTTGCTTCAATCTTTGCTTTTATTACATCAAAAAGGATGGGATATAACTCGTTTACGAGATAGCTTAAGTCAAATTTAAAACAAACAAATACTTAATTTTGGTAGGAGTATAATTAATTATGCCTACTTTAGTTTGAAAAGTTAACATTTAAGTTTTTATTAACTTGATTAAATGTCTTTAGATCCTAATTTAAAAAAAAGTAATGTTGGAATTTTTCTTAAAACAGATAAATCTTTTTTGTGTAGTTGGCGGTTTCCAAGTTACTTTGGATACTATTCCCTTTAAATGAACAGGATTAAAGAAAAAAATAAACCGATTTATGTATTTTCTTCAAAAATTGACTCTTATACTAAAAAATTTAGAAAAAATATTAGTTAATTTTTTGGTAAAACCAAACGATTTTTTTACTAAAAAAGCAGATCAATCAATTTTTAATCATAATTTTGATCCGCTAAGTTTTTTATGGAAACTATTTAGTTTTTATTGAAAACTTTAAGACTTTTAATATAGACAGATAACGCTTTTAAAAAACCTATCTATATATTTTTTTAAAAAAATTAAGAATTAGCAAAAATGATACTAAATTTATATTTAGTATCAAATAAATAGAGTGGACACAATTGGCACATATTGATTTAGTTAACATTATCAATGCGGCTGATAGAGGACTAGATATATAACTAGTGTTAGATTCGGCTATTTAAGTAAAAAATTTAACATGAAATACTAAAAAAGTTCATAACATTGTTGATTAAGTAGGGATGATTATATCATTAATTTTTGTCGTGATGCTGATATCTAAATTAAATTAATTTAACTAATTTTTTAGTATCTAAACTTAGAAAACCATTAGTATAAAATACTTAAAAAATAATTTTTAAACCAATTAGAATTACATGGTTTTGTATACAAATTTAATTTAAGAGAAGAAAGTACCTCAGATATGGCAATGATAATAATCAATTTAGTATTTAAAGAAACCTTTTCAAAACCTCTAAAGTGGAATGTCCCGTCTTTTGCCAATTGAATTGACTAGATTGTTGTAAACTCAAGATTTTTAATTGTGATCGTAACCCATTATCATTGATAATTTGTTCCATTGCATCCGTCATTTCTGATACCTGATAAGGATTAATTAACAATCCCGCATCCCCTACAAGTTCAGGTAGAGAAGATAAGTTAGAAGTAATGACAGGTGTTCCACATCCCATTGCTTCTAAAACCGGAAACCCAAATCCTTCCCATAAAGAAGGAAATACTAATGCTAATGCTTGATTTAATAGAATAGGCAATTGATCATAGGGAACGTAATCAAGAAATTTAATCTGATTTATTATTCCCAATTCTGTTGCTTGTTGTTGTAATTGTGGAGTATAACGTTTATCTGTTTGCCCCGCTAACCAAAGTTCATAATTTTGATAATTCCTAATTCCTGCAAATGCTTGAATTAAACGGGGTAGATTTTTATGGAGATCATGACGACCTAAATACAGGAAATAGGGTAGACTAGTTTTTCCTTTTATTTTTTCTGTTAATTTTAAAGGACGAAAATGATTTGAATTATAAGCAAGGAGAATAGGAGTTATCTTCTTAGCAGAAATTCCAAAAAAATCAATGATATCTGTCGCTGTTGCTTGGGAATTACAAAGAATATGTTTAGCTTGTTTTAGAACTTTTGGAATATACTTCTTGAAATAAGGTGTTAAAGGGGAGTTTTTTTTAGGAAAACGCAATGGAATTAAATCATGCACCATGACTACGGATCGACAATCAGTGTACAATGGAGCTTCAGGAACTGGCGAAAATAATAATGAACCTTCTAATTTTTCATAGATTTTTGGTAACTTAAACTGTGTCCATAATAATCTACGAAAATGACCTACAGTTCCTTGTTCTGGAGTTAAATTTTTAGGAATTAAATAGCAATTAAAGTTGTGATTATCTTGGGCTGTTAATAATATGGGATTTAGTTTCTTTAAGTAAGGGAAAATACTATCTGCATAAATAGTAATACCTGTCGGTTTAGACATCAACAGAGAAAGATTAATCAATATTTTTTTTTCCATCTCAATAAACCATTAATTAATGAATTGGTAAGCTTTAAAAGTTTCTTGTGCCGTTCTCTCCCAAGAAAATGATTTTGCTCTTTCTTTTCCTTTCTTAGTTAATTCTTTTCTTAACTGAGAATCACTAATCACTTTTAAAATAGCCTCAGCTAATTCTAGGAAGTCATTAGGATTAATCAACAATGCTGCATCTCCTGCGATTTCAGGAAGTGATGAAGTATTAGAAGTGATTACGGGGGAACCTAATGTCATTGCTTCTAGAACAGGCAAGCCAAATCCTTCGTAAAAAGAAGGATAAATAAAAGCTTCAGTTTGAGCATAGAAGAAAGCTAATAATTCATCAGATAAATAGTTTAGATAATAGATACTCTGTTGGTATTTTGAATTTTTTATTGCTTTAAAACTAGATTGATACTTCCATCCCTTTTTACCAATTAAAATGAGGTTATGAGGGATTTTATGTTGTTCTTTTAAATAATCAAACGCTTTAATTAAAGCAATCACATTTTTTCGAGGTTCAATAGTACTTACAAACAGAAGATAAGGAATAGAAAAATCATAATCTATAGATTTTTTAAGGAGCTCAATTTTATCAAGTTCAATTTCATTAGAAGAGTAACGACTTGCTTCGTATGTTATCTGAACTCTTTCGGGATTAATATTAAAACATTCAATAATATCCTGTTTAGTACTTTTAGAAAAAGTAATAATCAAATCTGTCCATGTTAAACAGCGCTTTATTCTTTCTAGATATCCTTGAACAATGGTAGTAGAATATTGAGGATATTTAAGAAAAGTTAGATCATGGATAGTCATTATCTTACGACTTTTACGATAAGGATAAACATAATGATCGGTTCCATGAATAATATTAGGTTTATTTAGATATCCCTCAAAATGTGACAAGATAGGATTAGGATATTTTGCTAATACATCAGCAATAGTAACAGGAATTGGTAAGATAGAAACCTGAGGATAGTAAGTCAAAAAATGAGGTATGGAAAAATTTCTCAAAAACCAATTTTTGACGGAAGGATGAAAGTAAATTTCTAGCTCAAAGTATTCTGTTTCTTGTAATTTAGCCAATGATGCTATTATATTTAAGGTATAGACCCCAATTCCGCTAAGTTTTCCCCTCAGCGGTGTTCCATCAAGACAAACTTTCAACATTATTTCTGGTTGATTATTTTTTGCATAACTTCAGCATAGCTATTTAAACAATGATAGTTTAGATAACTGTTTTGCATTGCTTTGATTTTATTTTTTATATAAGAACATTTAATTATTTTAAGAATAGAGATGAATACTTCTTCAGGAATTTCCCAATTAATGATTAATTCACCTAAATTATATTTAAGTAATTCGTAAGCCATCCAAGTTTTATCAGTTACCAAAGGTATTTTGCCAGCAATGATGGACTCAGTGAAAATTCCTGACGTTCTTTCTCCATAGGCCTGGTAATCATAGGGTAATAAGATAACATCACTCACACTGAACCAGTAATCATACTCTTCTCTTGTCAATTTATCCTGAATTAATTTGAGTTTAATCCCTCCTTTAGTAACTTCTAAATTAGATTTTTCTGCTGCAATCAGACAAATTTGATCACTGTTATTCAGATTGCTATTAACTAATTTTTTGATAATATTCCATCCTTTTTCCTCTCTAGGAAAACCTGGCCACCAACATAAAATTCCGGGAGATTTATCTTTTATATCGCAATTATTTACTTTAATTTCAGCATGAGGAATTGGCATGACTATAACATTTTCTTGAAAATAATTAGATAAAGACTGGCCTAATAAATCACTATCTGTTAGTAACTTCAAGTTACCTGCTGGTAGACTTTTTTTGATCAAATAATTGAGAAACTTATAAATAAATCTAGTTTTATCTTTATGAGTATTTCTACGATAAAGAAGCCAAACTGACAGATTTTTTGTAGGAACCAGCCATAAGGCAATCGTTAAAGCAAACAATTGTAAATGGATAAACCTTTCGAGAAAAATAATAGATAATTCCGATTGATCAATAACCTTGTTTTGTAAATATTTAGCTGTTGTCGTCCCTAAATAAAAAACTCCAGTTAACCTCAAAATTTTCTGCCAAAAATTACCTTCTTTTTCAAGATCAAAATTGCTTAAACAATCATCCCATTCTGCAAGTAAATCACCAACTCTTGATCGAGAAGGAATAGCAGCCAAATGTTTCCAACCTAACTTAGAAACTGCTTTACTAACCGCTTGATGATAGGGAACAATGTGTCCTTTCCCTCCCATTAAATTAGGAATTAGTGAAACCAATATAGGTGTTGAAGACTTTTCCTGATTTTCAATCATTAATAAATCTTATCTCATTAGAAATAACTATTGTATTAATAATACAGAGTTAACTGTTTGTACTTTTTTGTTTTTTTGTTAACAACAGTTACAATTTTAGCCTAAATCTATTAGTTTAACTGTCTCAAACAATTTTTTAAAAACTTTAATTTCTATCGAATATTGCGCCAATTTTTCCATTGTTTCTAGTCCCCGTCCTGTTAAAACTAAAATAGGTTTACAATTGGCTCTAATAGCAGCTTCTAAATCACTATGCGCATCACCAATAAAGAAAGATTGAGACAGAACTATATGATGTTTTTTAGATGCATTAATCAACATTTCAGGAGAAGGTTTACGGCAAAAACACTTGTCATCGGGATGGTGGGGACAAATAAAAATATCAGCAAAAAATACCCCAAAATGGCTATATTGTTGCTGAATATGACAATGAACTTTTTCAACATCTTGCAAGCTGTAATATCCTCTACCAACTCCGGCTTGGTTAGTGATTATAATCAGTAAATAACCTGCATCTTGCCATTGTTTTAAAGCTTCTCCCGCACCATCAGGAAGCTTAACTTGTTCAGGTTGACTCAAATAGGGGACGTAATCAACAATCACCCCATCTCTATCTAGAAATAGGGCTTTATTGAAATGTGTATGAGAAGTATTGGTTGGATAATCCACCATTTCAGATATTAAACCGCAATTTGTCCTTCTAAGCCAGCGTTAGCAAATAACTGCGCCTCCACCTGCTCACAAATTCGATGATAGGTCATTAGGTGAATTTCTTGAACATAGGGGGTGTGTTGTTGTTTGACAAAAAGGGGATAATCTGAGATTTCCTTGAGTACCCCGCCATTATTTCCCGCCATTCCGATGGTAATCAATCCCATATCTTTAGCCATCTCAAAGGCACGCACTACATTAGCAGATTTTCCAGACGTAGAAAGTCCCCAAAGAACATCTCCAGGTTGTCCAAAAGCTTCCACTTGGCGGGCGAAAATTGTTTCATACTCGTAGTCATTAGCCCAAGCGGTTAAAGTTGCTGGATTAGTTCCTAGGGCAATGGCAGGTAAACCTCTACGATGAAGTTGAAATCGCCCAACAAATTCAGCCGCAATGTGTTGAGCATCAGCCGCGGAACCGCCGTTACCACAAATAAGTAGTTTATGTCCATTTTTGAATTGTCTAGCAATTAAGCCGATTGTTTGCTCAACTGAACGACAATATTTGGGGCTAAACGCTTCTTCTAGGCTTTTTATCCTATGTTGAATCCAATAATAGTTCACCGTTACTCCTCACTTAACTCACTTATCTAGCCGGAACAAGTTTTTCTTGTTCTAGCCAGAACCACTCTATAGTTTTAGCTAACCCTAATTCTAATGGAGTTAACTTGAAATTGGGTAAAGATTCCTTAAGTTTGTCAACAACTAAACACTTAGACCTAGCTCCTACATAGCGAGAGGTATCAAATTCAATTTGGTTAAAATCATAGTCAACTTCCCCACAGATTAGCTTAGCAAAGTGTCGAATAGTGTATTCTTTTCCTGCGCCAATGTTAATTAAATCATTGTCAATGGTAGCAGCTAGTTGGGTGACAATCTTAGCAAAATCTTCAACAAAGACCAACTCCCGTAATTGGGTTCCATCTCCCCATAAGACCACAGGTTCGCCATAAAGTTTCCCCCGAATTATCTTACGGATTAGATCGAAAACAAAGTGCATCTGTCGCCCATCGGTGTGATACCCTGGCCCATAAAGGGTAGAAGGAACCAGACAGAGGTATTTTAGACCATATTGTTTATTTAAAGCTAATAACCCTGCGTAGAGCATTCGTTTAGTCATGGCATAGGTAAACAAACTGCTGATAGGTATCCCTGTGAGGTAATTTGCCTCAAATAAGGGTAAATTAGGGTCATAGGCACAACTTGTCCCCATACAAATAAATTTAGCCTGGGGTTGGTATTTCTGCCACCACACGAGAATGTGAGTGTTCATTTGTTGGTTAATAATCCATTGTTCCCCTGGATGGTAGAGACAAAAATCCCCTGCTTGGGTCCAGGCAGCTAAATGGTAAATTTGATCATAGTTGCGATCATTAAAACTTAGTAACGAGTCAGGTTGAGTGAGATCGCAGCTTTTCGAGTCGAGACAGACTATTTCGTGTCCTTGTGCTTGAAGTTGAGAACAAAGATTAGTTCCGAGAAACCCCGTTGCACCAGTAATTAGGATTTTCATTATTGAGGACTCGTTTTATTCAGTATTCGTTGATCACCATCGCGGGAGAGCAGCGTAGAGATACTATAGCGACGACATAGAGTTTTGTAAAGAGTGCCAAAAGTTCAGAAGTACAGAGTCTTTAATTTTCACTGAACACCAAAACTTCAGAACGAAAAAATGATAAATAATAGTGCCATTAACGGATACGGTTACGATTTTATAGAAGAGACGAATGTGTTCATCTCTGAATAAAAGTCTTTATCAAGCTTAAAAGTATTTTGGTTAAACTAAACCGAATGATGTAAAAGTGCAAAGTAAAAAAACTTCGGATTTGAAAACTGACAAAATTTCTAAAGCGATGCTTTCTAGAATTCAACTAGGCGTTTAATTGTTCCAGAGCTTTTTGATGTCAATTAGCTAATTTTAATAGTCCTGATACCTAGTCTGAGTGCTTATCAAAAATCTTTTAAATTTTTCTTGTCTTTCCATTAGTTTATTTTTAAAAGTAATGGTAATATTTTATTCACCTGGTTTAATTTGACTTTTTGCTCTTTACTTAAATCTTCTTCATTTCAAATGTATCTGCTACTACTTTAACATATGACATTAATTTATTTCACAACATTCTTAGATTATTTCTAGAAAAATATCCTAATCTCTATCTATAAGCTTGGGATAAAAAAATACCCAAAGCTTATACCTGTTTTTCTATCTGTCCAGATGTTCTTTTTACTATATTTTCTACACTCACTCCTCTATCTAAATCTATTTTTGTTAAATCTAATTGAGAAATAATTAATTTTGAAACAAATATATTTCTTTATTCGAGATAAAATTCTGATATTTTATTTATTTTTTCGGCAAAGATCTGGTGTTTAAATCAAAATAAAAGTTATGACTGGCTATTTTTTGAATAGATTATACTATATTTATCTTAATTCAAAGAAGATTATATCTAATTAATGGCAAGCTATTCTAATCTTAGAGTTATATTTATTAGGATAATTTAAATATTTTACTCCATAAGTATATAGATCGTAAAATATTTAGTCTGGCATAATTTAGTTAAAATATAAAATTTACTAAATCCTGTATAGGTAGTGATTAGAGAGAGTTTTTACAAGTTTATTCATTGACAATGAAACTCTATTTAATATTTTTGATTTTTATTTGATAGGCTCAGTATAATTAGTTTTTGTAATCATAGTAGATGAAGTATTATTGTGATAACAATCAAGTGGTCAGCATTTTCATGGTAATAAATCATTTAATATTTTATTTAAGTTTAAATAAAAATAGTATAGTGGGCAGGTAAACTTAAATAAGTGTAGAATATAGAAGTAATTAAAAAGTAGCAATTTTTATATGTAGGTATACCGAAAAAATATTAGAATAAGCACAATTAAAGTTTACTTGAATTCTAAAAAAAATCTTTATAACTATAACAATAGTAGAATCTTATATATCAATTCAAGATAAAAAATTAAGAAAATTTAGCTCTGGTGAATGTATAAAATAGTACATATAAATAATTTATTTATAAATTTTGTAACAAAGAGAAAGGTTGTCTAACTTTATTAGGAGTGAAAAAAAAATGAGATCAATAATACAAATAAAATATTTTATATATAAAAAAACATCATAAGAGTGTGCAAAACTTATTATAGCTAATGATTAGCTAAGGGAAAAAAGTTAAATTAACTTTGATGAAATCTATATTTTTTTAAAAATAAAACTAGAAATAAAAAATAAAAATAGTAAAAACAAGAATCGCTCTCTTTCTGAAAAAATGTAGAAAAATTTTAGTTTACAAGGTAGATAGAGCTGCAGATCAAAACTAAGGCAATGATAATATACTAAATATAGTAATTATTAATTATCAATGACTTAATGTATACAAATAGTTTAGTTAAAGCTAAATTAAAACAATGGTAGACAAAATGAATCTATATTTTCTACTACTTTATATATTTTCACTAATCTAGATAGAATCTCAAGTAAAATTAACTAAAATTGCTTATATATGGTTGCTAATTTTTCATGTAAAAATAAACAATTATTTATTGCTTTTGCATCCACTTCAATAATTAAGTTCATTAAAACTAGTTTGAGTCATTTACATTTTTATTTTTATATATAAATTATAAAATTAATTATTTTATCAGCCAATAGAATTCAATTAAGACTGTAAATATGAAAAACACAATAGCTATTCTAAAGAACACTCACACTTGTACTTAATTTTATTAATCATAAATATTCTTTTAAATAGATACTCGTATTGATTAAAAGTAACAGTAGTAAGCCTCACCGGACTATCTCGATGGTGGAGTAATTCCTTAAGAAAATAGAAGTAAGTCGTCAGAAGATTCAAATTATAGCCAGTACAATATCGACTGGCATCCTGATAAATTTCTGTTCGTAAGGCTTGAACTCTTTCTATTGTTTATTTGTAGTAATCTGTTCTTTAAATATCTATATTTTATTCCTTGACTTATGGATTACTACTTCTAAGTAGGCTTTTATGCATTTAAACAGCTTGTTACTGCAATCAATAAGAAAGCTACAATACTATTCTCTTTTACCTTACTAAAATTAATTTTTAATATGTTTGATCAAAGCTTAAATATATCTATGTTCTCTCACTCTAGTTAATCTTAACAAATGCCAGCTATTTAAACTAAAAAAAAATTAAGATTTTACCTCAGTCTGATAGAAAAAGATAAAACTAAACAAGAATAATCTTTCTCTTGTCTTAATTTACGAAAAAGGTTGATAAAAAAGTAGCAAAATGTATTCACTTCCTGCTGAATGGTATGAACAAGATGGGGTAATGTTAACTTGGCCCCATCAAGATACGGACATGGCTCCCTTCTTAAAACAAGTGTATCCAATTTATCTTAAAATCAGTCAAGTAATTACCAAACGTCAAAAATTAGTTTTAATTGTTCATAATTATATTCTTAAAACTGAGGTTAAAAATCAGTTAATTCGCCACAATATAGACCTAAAAAAGGTAATATTTCTCGTAGTTCCAACTAATGACATTTGGATAAGAGATTATGGAATTATTACTTTAATAAACTCACAAAAAAAGCTAAAAATAAATAATTTTATTTTTAATGGCTGGGGTAATAAGTACAAAAGTAATCTTGACAATAAAATTAATAGTTATCTTGTCGCTCAAGTAATTAATCCTGAAGTAAAAACTGAATATATCTCATTTGTTCTCGAAGGGGGAGCAATTGATTCAGACGGAAAAGGAACACTTTTGACAACTAAATCTTGCCTGTTAAACTCTAATCGTAATCCTCAGTTTACTCAGGAAAAAATAAATAAAATACTGCTAAAAAAATTAGGAGTTAAAAAAATTATTTATCTAGAGCATGGATATTTAGAAGGAGATGATACAGATGGACATATTGATACTTTAGTTCGTTTTGCACCTAATAATACTATTGTTTATGTTACTTGTAATGATGAAAAAGATAGTCATTATCAAGATTTTCAAGGACTTGAAACTGAATTGAAAGACTTAAAAACAGAGGAAGCAAAAAGTTACAATTTAATTCCTCTTCCTTGGCCTAAACCTAAGTACAATGCTCAAGGGAATAGACTTCCTGCTACCTATGCAAATTATTTAATTATTAATGGTGCGGTATTGGTTCCTATTTATCGAGATAAATCAGATGAGACAGCATTGATACAAGTTCAAAAAGCCTATCCAAATTATCAAATAATTGGGATTGATTGTTTACCTTTAATTTATCAATTCGGCTCATTACATTGTATTAGTATGCAACTACCAAAAGGATTGCTTAAATGATTAAGCAAAATATATTTATTAGTTATAGTGTTTACTTTCCTAGCCTAGCTATTAAGAAATTAATAAAAAAATGACAGTATTGTTTTTTGATACATTTGAGATTTATTTTTTAAATAATTGGAGAATAAGGAGTTTAAAAAATAAATTTTCATAAGTTATTAACTGCTAATCTATTATTTTTAGGCTAAAAAAAATAATTAAGCTTGCTAACTTGTACTTTATTTTTATTGATCATGATTAATGTATTTAAGTTTTTTTAAAAAAAGCTAATTGAATAGTTTTAATAAGAAAAAACTTTGTATACAAATATTTGTTAATATAAATTATGCGTTAACTTAGGAGCAAGTTTATGGTAATTTATGTTTCCTCGAATTAACTAAAAAACTTATATAATTAACAGAATTAAATTCTAATAAAATGTGTTTTTAATCCAAAATGCCATCCCACATAATTTTAGTTCCATCTAATCTAAATCTTCAAAAATTATGTATGATAATTGTTATATTAATAATAAACTTCTATCCGAGTAGAATCATCAAACTAATTTTTATTACTTCTTCTTTGTGGGTCTGTGAAAAATAGTGTATTAATAATAGTACAGTAATATGATTGTCCAGGGCATAGTTTGCATAAAATAATTATAGCCAATTGGACATGATATCTTTTCTCTCCAAATAAATACTGTTAAATACAGTAAATCTGAGAAACAGAATTCTCATTCTGTTTAGAGCCTTATATAGGAGTAACTTAGAGCACAGAAAAGTAAAATTGACATTAGATTTTGTCTGTATAGCACCAGACCTCAATAAGTGCTACTTACAGCATAGAGCTGCTGCTTCCCTTTCTATACATAACTTCCCGTTGAACTCACGTTACAAAACGACAAAACTAAAACTTTAAATGTAGAGTAGATAATGCCCACTAAGAGGTTAAGATTGTTATCAGAAAATTTTGTTTAGTCAATTATGATTGATTTCCTAAAAGTTGGCTTAGTCCAGCACAGTAACACAGCAGATTTAGATAGTAATCTCGAAAAGAGTAGTCAGGGAATTCTGCAAGCAGCTGCAAAAAATGCTCAATTAATTATTTTACAAGAACTCCATAGAAGCCTTTATTTCTGTCAGACAGAAGATTTTTCTTTGTTTAATTTAGCAGAGACTATCCCGGGTCATTCTACTCAAATTTTAGGGCAATTAGCACAAGAATTAGGGGTGGTAATAGTCGCTTCTTTGTTTGAAAAACGAGCAACCGGCTTGTATCATAACACAGCAGTTGTTTTAGACAAAGATGGCAAAATCGCAGGAAAATACCGTAAAATGCACATCCCTAATGACCCTGGTTTTTACGAGAAATTCTATTTCACACCTGGAGACTTAGGATTTGAACCGATTAAAACCTCTGTAGGACTCTTGGGGGTAATGGTTTGCTGGGATCAATGGTTTCCCGAGGCAGCACGGTTAATGGCTATGAAAGGGGCACAAATACTAATCTATCCAACGGCGATCGGTTGGGATTCTAGAGATAGCCAAAACGAGCAAATTAAGCAGAAAGAGGCTTGGATCATTGCGCAGCGCGCCCATGCTATCTCTAACGGTATTCCTGTGATTAGTTGTAACCGTGTGGGATATGAAGTCAATACAAATTGTCAAACTGAAGGTATTCTTTTTTGGGGGAATTCGTTTATTGCTGGTTCTCAAGGCGAGATTTTAGCACATGCAAGTGAAAATCAAGAAGAGGTAGTGACGGCTACGATTGATTTACAACACTCGGAGACTGTACGCCGTCTTTGGCCATATTTACGAGATCGCCGCATCGACCATTATCAAGATTTACTTAAAATTTATCGAGATTAATTATTGTTAATTTAGAGGTAAACCTTTTATTTCAATAGTTTTTATGTATATGGAACGTAAAGTTTTAAGCCCTTATTGTTACTTAACTTTATTGGATTAGTCCATTAACAAAAAAGAAAAAACACTAAAAAAGTAGGGAAGTAATAGATTTTAAAAAGGTTATCAGTTAACGACTAAGTTTTTGAGGATAAGTTATTAAACAACTACTCATATAACGTCTGTAGTTGTAGTTATCGAGGCTATGATATTGTGATTTGCATTAAAAAGATATAAAAGTTTCTACTAACCCGGAATTCATCAACATTACTGTTGCAGCGAGAAAAATGTAGTCACAGAAAACAGTAGTGGTTTTGTTGATTTTAGGGGTAGTGACAAACATTTCGTTGACCCCTCCTTTTGTTTTCACACTAGTAGGTACTTTAAAATGGTGTCACACTACATATGATTGCCATACTCTCTCAGAAAATTATAAGAAATTTAACCAATGATAATAAGTAAAAATTAATATTTTCTTTGCTTTTTTTTGAAAAAAATTAACTAAAAGCTTATATACTAAAAGTGGCAATATTTTTTATTTAGCTAATCCAAAAAATCTGCATAAAAAAACTCAAAATATTAATATGTACGATTATTTATAGTTAACTCAATTAAGTCTAAGTTTAGCAACTCTATTTATCTCATTATCTCAAAACTTATAATTGCTCTAATTGGATTAGGTTTCCCTTCAAATTACCACAACATCATTAAATAAATAGATAATTATCAATTATTTATTATCTATTATCAGTCATGAAACTACCTTCTCTCTTAAAACCAGGAGACTTAGTGCAAGTTATTGCTCCGAGTGGTCGGTTAAAAGAATTGTCTGCATTTGAAAAAGGATTGGAAATCTGGCGCTCACGGGGCTATCAAATTCAATTGGCAAGTCACTGGAACGCCAGCGAAGGATACTTAGCTGGAACCGATACCCAACGACGACAAGCATTATTAGAAGCTTGGAAAAACCCCCACTGTAAAGCTATTGTCTGTGCTAGGGGAGGCTATGGAAGTGCCAGATTGTTAGAAGACTGGCAATGGAACTCTGTTTCAACTTCATCGCCAAAATGGATAATTGGTTTTTCTGATATCACGGGCTTATTGTGGAGTTTAGCTAAAGAAGAGATTGCTAGTCTTCATGCCCCTGTTTTAACGACCTTGGGATCGGAACCTTATTGGTCAGTCCAAAGGTTATTTAATTACCTTGAAGGAGGACTGTTACCTCCTCTCAAAGGTTTAGGATGGGAAAGTGGACAAGCCACAGGAACTCTACTTCCGGCAAATTTATCCGTCGCTACCCACTTACTAGGAACCCCATTGCAACCTTCTCTAGATGGGGTCATATTAGCTCTAGAAGACGTGAGAGAAGCCCCATACCGTGTAGACCGTTTTCTGACTCAATGGCGGTTAATGGGGGCCTTTAAAGGGGTTAAAGGGATTGCTCTGGGGCGGTTTAGTCAATGTGACTTACCCCCATCGAGCTCAAGCTGGACAGTAGATCAAGTACTACGTGATCGTCTTGGAGATCTCAATATTCCCATTGTCTCAAATCTTCCTTTCGGCCATGATGGGGAAAATGCCGCTTTGCCTGTAGGAACTCAAGTTAGTTTAGACGGAGATCTTGGCGTTCTTAGTTTCATCAACTAAGATTTATCTGAAGAATGGTGTCGGGATGACAGATTAAATGCTAATGGTTTCTTAAAGGAAAAACTTCTCTCTGTGTTTCCTGTGCTAATAGAAAAACATAGCATTTCAATTGATGTAAGTTAGTTAACAGTTAAAATTCTGATTATTAACTAGCTTGGACATGAAGTAACAATCAGACTTATGATTACTTTCTATCTTGTCTCAATTCTCGAAGCTAGAATCCACTATATTGAAGCAGGTAAGCCTAACACATTATCTGTTTGATCCTTACTTAATTAGTTGTTAGAGAAGAAAATAACTTAAAATTTGCCTAATAGAAACAGTTTTTATTGCTGGATATCACCTGATTTATCCTGAGCTGTCTGGCTATTGTAATAATCAGAGTTTCTCTGGATTTATATATATATTTTTTCTGAGTTTTATAAATACTTTAAAACTTAATTTTTTTGTGTTTTTTCTTTATATATTAATAGAAGTAATGGTTTTACACTAGTTGTTAACTAGAGGAAAAATTAGGAGTTTTTGTAGCTGTTGTCTCTATTTAAATTGGTAAGTTCAAAGAACAACTAACTAGAGTTAAATTACCAACATTGGCAATCATTGGTGATTTTGGTAAGTGATGATCGAATTGTTACCATTAGTCAAGCGGAAGAATTGATCAAATTTATATCCGACATCTACTAGGTACTTTTGGACAATACGAGACACGCTTGTTATATGAACATGACAGAAGTACTTGGGAGTTGTCTTTTAAAATTTGTTAAATCTCTCAAGTTTTCCTAAAACTTATTCAGTATAGGTTGGACTTATAGCGTGTCAACTTCTAACCTCGTAACTTTTTCATCATTAATGGTCAAACCATAACAATCTCGCACAAGATAGAGAGGACGTTCTTTGACTTCTTCGTAAACTCGACCTAAATATTCTCCAATTACCCCTAGACTAATTAATTGTATTCCGCCCAAAAACAAAACGGTTACCATTAAAGATGGATAGCCAGGGACATCAACTCCTGAAACCAATGTCCAGACAATTAAAAAGGATCCATAGAAAAAAGCGAACAAAGATAACAAGACCCCAACATAACTCCAAACCTTTAAAGGAACCATACTAAAAGATGTGATTCCGTCAATAGCGAAATTCCAGAGTTTCCAGTAATTCCATTTAGTTTGTCCTTGATAACGAGGAGGACGATCATAGAAAATTGCTGTCTCTTTATATCCTACCCAAGCAAATAACCCTTTCATAAAACGGGTTCGTTCAGGTATTTTTTTAAAAGCCATGACAACTCGCCGATCTAAGAGTCGAAAATCTCCAGTATTTCTAGGAATAGGCACGCGACTCATTTTACTAATCACTCGATAAAACATATCGGCCGTAAAGCGTTTAAGCCAACTTTCTCCTTGACGTGATCGCCGTTTAGCATAAACAACATCATATCCTTCGCGCCACTTGGCAATCAGTTCTCCAATTAATTCTGGGGGATCTTGTAAATCCCCATCGATGGGGATAACAGCTTTTCCTTGAGCATAATCGAGACCTGCGGTTAAGGCGATTTCTTTTCCAAAATTACGGGATAGTCCAATCACTTTAATTTTGGGATAACGTTGATGATAATCAATTAAATTCGTAAGGGTATTATCTCGACTTCCATCATCAACACAAATAATTTCATAGGTCAGATTTAATTGGTCTAAAACTGATAACAGTCGCTTAAAAAGCTGGTCAATATTCGGTGCTTCGTTATATAAAGGAACAACGACAGATATTTCTATTGAATTTATCATGAGGTCTGTAGGATGACTCATCGTTAGAGAGTAGCTGTTTGTAGATACATTTAAAGTGATCACTCAGTTAGGACATTAGTTTTTCTAAGATAGCTGTGACAAAACCACAATAAAATCTAAGAGTCTTACTTTACAGGCATTCTAGAATTCCAGAAACTTGATTTATATAAACATCAAGTTTCTGGAATTCTAGAATAAAATCAGAATAAAAGTTTTGGAAGTTATTAGCTGTTAATCTATCATACTTAGTCTAAAAGAGCTAAAATGTTCAGCGTAAAAACTATGGTAAGAATCTAATATCATTAGCTCCTACCAATGCAAATAAATTCTACGGTAATTATGACTTTTTAGGAGCAACTATATTTTTAGCCTTTTGCGCCCAAACTCTAGTAGGAAGTCCCCAAATGTAAATAAATCCCTCAGCCGCCTTATGATCAAAGTCATCATCTGTCCCATAGGTAGATAGATTTGGACTGTAGATAGAATTGTCAGAGTAGCGACCTACAATGACGGCGTTCCCCTTAAATAATTTAATCCGAACTGTTCCCGTAACATGGTCTTGGGTTTGGTCAATAAAAGCATCGAGAGCTTCTTTTAAAGGACTGTACCATAACCCTTGGTAAATCAGTTTACTGTAGGTATCACCCACCCCCTGTTTATATTGAGTTACATCAGCAGTAAGGGTCAAACTTTCTAAGTCACGATGAGCATCAATTAACACCAATAATGCAGGAGCTTCATAGATCTCCCGTGATTTAATGCCTACAACACGGTTTTCAACCATATCCAGACGACCAATCCCGTGATTACCTACTGTTTCATTTAATTGATTAATCAGAGTCACGGAATCGAGGATTTGACAATTGAGACTGACAGGAATTCCTTTTTCAAACCCAATCTCTATATATTCAGGCTCATCAGGAGTATCGGCAATCGTTTTAGTCATTAAATAGATTTCTTCAGGAGGTTCGGTCATTGGATCTTCTAAAGGACCTGCTTCAATACTACGTCCGAGGAGATTACGATCAATACTGAAGGGAGAAGATTTTTTAACGGGGAATTCAATGCTAAATTTCTCCCCATAGGCGATAGTTTCTTCCCGACTCATGTTCCATTCCCGTGCTGGGGCGAGGACTTTTAGATCAGGATTAAGGGCGAGGATACCTAAGTCAAAGCGTATCTGATCATTTCCTTTAGCGGTACAACCGTGGGCGACTGCATCTGCCCCATATTTTTCTGCTGCTTCTACTAAGAGCTTAGCAATTAAAGGACGAGCTAATGCGGTGGACAGAGGATAGCGATTTTCATAAAGGGCATTCGCTTGAATTGCCCGAAATCCGTAGTCTGTAACGAATGTTTCTTGGGCATTAAACACCAAAGACTCTAAAGCACCGCATTCAAGAGCTTTGGCTTGAATAGGCGCTAATTCCTCCCCTTGTCCCAAGTCAGCACATAAAGTGATTATATTTTTTACCCCCCATTCTTGTTTGAGATAGGGAATACAAACAGAGGTATCGACTCCTCCAGAATAGGCGAGAATAACTGTATCGGCACGACCCATAAAAATTTATCTCTAACAAACAACTATTGAAGTCATTTTACTGGAGTCGAGAGTTTTTAGTTATGAGTCCTTACCAAGAATACAGAACAATTAAGAAATTTAGAAGTTACGTATTAACAGATTAACTTAGATATAGTTTCCGTAAAAATGCAAAGTGATGGCCAAGAATAAAGAGCAAAAAGAGTTGAAGAAATTGCAGATTTGGTGAGACTGTAAGAGAATTTAATTGTAAGAACAGTTTTTAAATAAATTATTTAAGGAATAGAAGTATTACGGCAAAGATATAAAATATCTTAAATAGCTATTTAAAAAACATAAAAAAGCTTATTGATAGCCAAGAATTATCTAGGGTTTAAAAAACATTTACAAAAATAAGTTGAGTTTCAAAAAAAACTAATAAATTAAGACAAAAGGAAAAATATTAATAATGATGAAAGTTAAAATTAGATTTTATCTATGGCCTAGATGAAAAAATAAGTAGAATGATCTTAAATAAACCCGGTAAAATTTTAGTATCTTAATTCATTCTAGTTTTTTGATGGTTTATGTTCATGAACTTTCAATTTTAAGCCATTAGTAAATCAAATCAAATGATGCGATGTGAACTAATATAATTAAAAACATAGCGTTTCCGAATCCTTCTATCTCAAAGCGATAACTCCTATGCCCAATTAGTGTGAAAACTTATTTTTATATGCAAAAAGTTACTAACTCTAGAATAGAGTAAAAATGGAAATTAATTAGATGAAATTATTTTATTTAGTTTTTAAATAAGAAGAGATATTACCTTTAATTCTAATATCAATTTCCATTGATAACCTATCATAAAACCATAGTTACATCTAAAAGGATGAGGGTTACTCCATCCATATAAAACTTGAAAAATTTTATAGTATTCTTTGTTACCTAAAACAATATCGTAAACTAATCAAGGAGTTATTATTACTCTGATTGGGAACATTTTATCAAGAAGTTATTATTATTATTATTGGTAAATTAACAAAGATACGAAGCAGAAAGCTATTAACCCTGCTGATTTATTTATTTTTTAATAAATAAATATTGTTCAAATAAAATTATTTTTATTTTTTGTTTACTCACTTTATTTTCTTGGGAGATATTTTTAATATTAATATATTAATATTATTTAATAATTTTTATTATATTTTTTTGACTGCATTGACACATCTACATAGATTTATTTTAACGATAACTTCTATTGTGATAGATATATTTTTAATCTTAAATATATATTTAAGTATATTATATATACCATAATCTAAACTAGATATTAACACCTTACTCCTATAAAAATTTCTGTATTTCTGAACTTATTTAATGATAAAAAAAGGATAAAATCCTCTTCATTCAGACAGTAAACAATATCTTGATTGCAATAAACTACAATAGTTTTTAGCTCTTAGCTAATTTACTAGTTCTTGCTTATCTCTATTTTTTAGATAACTTTAAAATTATTTTTAGTTTAGTTATAATCTTTTTATTTAATTTTTAAACAAGTTTATCTTTACTTACTAATGTATTCAGGACTAATTTCTATAATAAGCATATATTTTCAATATTTTTAACCTAAAAAAGAGATTTCTATGGACAATACTCATTCTATTTTGCTAGGGTCTTTATTTTTTCTAATCAAAATTTCTAAACAATTCTCCATTAAACTATTCTCCATGAGCTGTGATAATTATCTTAAGACTGTTCTATCTATTTTTTCACAAATCATCTAGGCTCATTAGAGTAGACTCTAGAAAACAATACATCAGGCAAATGGGAAAAGCTACTAATAGTGAATGGTGGTAACAACTCATCTGTATAACCCAAAAAAGTATTTCTTCTAGACTTATGTATAATCAATTAGTAGCTAGTAACTTCTAAAATTATTTTTATGAATGTATTGTTTTTTACTTGATTATTACAATTTTGTCACAGCCAGTCTAGAATAACCAACAAAGTCTACTTTTAGACATTGAATTATGTTAATATGCTAATTCCTTGTGAGAGGGGAAAAAAGATGAAAATTTCAAGAAGAAATTCAAGTTAGGTTCAACATTGATTTCTAGCTAGATATGGTATTAAAAGTACTACACAAACACACTGACATTTTTTTTGTTAATACTTAACATTGTTTCATTGCCCGTGATATTTCCCTTTCATCCTGACGGCGTTTGACGGTTTCCCGTTTGTCATGAAGTTTCTTCCCTCGTCCTAACCCTAAACTCACTTTAACTAAACTTCCTTTGAGGTACATTTTTAGGGGAACTAAAGTCAAGCCTTTTTGTTCAATTTTTCCGATTAACTGATTAATTTCCTTACGGTGTAACAACAATTTCCGACTCCGGCAAGGCTCATGATTAAAATATTGACTACTAGCCTGATAAGGAGAAATATTAACATTAAGTAACCACGCTGCCCCTTTCTGAATTAACGCATAGCCATCACCTAGGTTAACTTTACCTGCTCGAATGGACTTAACCTCTGTTCCTGCCAATGCAATGCCCGCCTCGTAGGTTTCTAAAATTTCATAAAGAAAACGGGCTTTGCGATTGTTACTAATAATTTTGATTGGTTGCTTTTGATTACCCATAAGACTTCAATTCTAACATGATTTGTCTTCAAGGTTACAGTTATGACTCTTCCAAACTAAGTGTGTTCAATTAGCAGTTAATAACTTCTATAACTCTTATTTTAAGTCTATTCTGTAACTATAAAAACTTTTTTTATAAAAATGAAGTTTTTATAAGATTAAAAATCTTGCAAAACGAGTCTAGAAGAGTAACATTTATTTTCTTAAATAGGAGATAATTAAGTTCAGAACTAAATAATTATTGTTTCTTATGAGTATTAAGACTTGTCAACCTTGATCTAATTTATCTAACAAAGTTAAAGCAACTGACAGTTATTTAACTTAGGATAAAACTAAGAAACTGTTGTTAAAGTTGTTATTAAAGTTAAAATACTTTCTTTATAAAGCCTATTTAATTGGATTTAATAAGCTCATTTTATACAGATCTAGTGATAGATTAACTTATGTAATTAACTCAGATATAAAGCAATAAAAACTTAAAGATTTTGTGAATAAATTCTTATCTAAATCTCTATTCAAACATGTACTAGTTAATCAGCTTGGTTTATGTTTAAAGTTAAGCATATTCTCTTTCTCAAAAACTGATTTACTTAATTTAAAAATTATTGATAACCATCTTTAATTCAAGTAATAGTGTGGTTATTTGTTAGATAAAACCAAACAATAGCTGAACTCATACGGTCACAATACATAATTAACTGTATATATATTTTTGCTTGGTAGCTTGTTATTATCACTTTCATGGTAAGTAAAATATTGATCTACTCTATAAACAATGAATTAAATATAATTTTTTTTGTAATTAGTTTAGCACCTCTAATTATTAGAAATAAATCTTTGTTCGATTCAACTTAAATATGTTTTTATTGATGTCAATAAAACATATTTTTTGTCTTAAAGATGTTGTCTGTTAAACTTGCATTTTATATGATGCAACTGAGATTCTTAAAATTAAATCAAATTATTTTTAAAGGAATATTCCGATACAGCTAAGTAACATAGTTTCTTGATTTTAATAAGTTACTCTGAAAGTGAAAGAAGTAGGTTATGCTTTACCCTCTGACAAAAAACTCTTTTATCATAATATATCTAACATAATTTATTGACTTTTTTGTTCGCACTTATGGAATTATAATAGAACATGGACAACTGAAAGTAAATATAGATAGGAGCATATTTTTTTGACTTCTTTTAAAAGAAATATTAATCAGTTTATTAAATATTCATTTAAACTATAAAGATGCTTGATATTGCTAAACTTGCTAAAAAAATACCTAAAATTAGTCAACATTTTCGACAAGAAGTGGATGCTAGTTATGGACGGTTAGAAAAAGCACAAAAAATCTTACAAAAAATATACGATAAAGAAGCTGAATTAATTAAAAAATGTGAGAAGTGGCGTCATTGCCTAACTTTTTCGGTAGCTATTCCTATCGAACCTCTACATACCCGAATTAACTTGACCTCACCTCCCTATAGTCATAGTGTTTTTGCCACTGATGGTTCTGAAATCTCCCCTTCTCACCATGAAATCGCGTATTGTTATTTAATAAATGTGGGACGTGTGATGCTTCATTATGGACAAAATTTACATCCTTTACTTGACAGTTTACCTGAAGTTTATTATCGTCCAGAAGATATTTATATTTCCAAACAATGGGGAATTCGAACAG
The DNA here is from genome assembly GCF_029919255.1 of cyanobacterium endosymbiont of Epithemia clementina EcSB. Classification (GTDB taxonomy): domain Bacteria; phylum Cyanobacteriota; class Cyanobacteriia; order Cyanobacteriales; family Microcystaceae; genus Rippkaea. Next base: position 1,234,544 of record NZ_CP123991.1, read on the forward strand.
AAGAATGGATAGGATATCGTCGCAGTGTTTTGGAAGCAGAAATTCTTGCCGATATGGCCTGTCATTGGGTTAACCACCCAGGAGCGCATCAAGAACCTAATTTAGCAATGATGGACGGTTCGTTGATTTACTGGTTTTTAGACGGATTACCTAAAGGAGCGCAAGACCACATTTTACCCCCAATCCTAACAGCTTGGGAACAGTTACAGAAATCACGAATTCCTATAGTAGGTTATTTAAGCGCATCTCGTAGTGTGGAAAGTATAAACTTTTTACGGTTACACACTTGTCCTTTTAATACCCCAAATTGTTTTACCAATTGTGGAGACTCAGAAGAAAAAAATTTACCTTGTCAAATAATAGAACCTTTGCGGGATATAAATCTTTGGGGGCAATTTTTAGAACCTGGCCAACGAGGTCCTTTATGGCGTAGTTCTCAAAGAATTCTAGAATTATATGATGAAACACAACAGATTTATTTTTGTTACGTTAATCTGGGATCAGAAATTGCCCGAGTGGAAGTGCCCGCTTGGGTTGTAGAAGATAAACCATTATTAGAACAGGCTTTAGGTATTCTCTTAGGCCAGGTTAGTAAAGGGTATGGTTACCCCATTGCTTTATCTGAGGCCCATAACCAAGCTGTTATTAGAGGGGGTGATCGCGTCAGATTCTTTACTCTACTCGAACAACAAATGATCCGTGCTGGATTACAAAACGTTGGAACATCTTATAAAGAGGTTAGAAAACGAGGAAGTATTGCTTAATTGGTACTTTTTGAAAGTCTTAGTGCCTACCTTCATGGAAAAATCCGAAAATAATTTCCCCATCTTTTCATTTTCTTCTTTGTAGGAAGAAGTAATTATGACTTTTTTAGACTGAGAATGACATATCAGTAACCAGTAACCAACAACTCCCAACACTCTTATTATGAAATCGTTATATAACTACAAGAGCTTCACTTTGATAAAAACTAAGTCTTTAAAGTCTTAAGAAGCTTATCAAACAATACTTTCAGTTTTTTTTACTATGATTTTTTTCAGAGCTAGACTAGAAAAGTTACAATTATGCATCTTTGAATATGCATCTTTGAACAAAAACTGTCTGAGTCTAAAGATCTTCTTTCAATCTATTTAACTCATCATCAAGTTCCCATTTCTGAAATTCGACTTCCAGGGGATCAGTCGCCTTATTGTAGGAATAGTAATTAATCCCTTGATTCCAACCAATATTACTGTAATTTTCCTTGGCGTAAGCCGTTTGAGCTTGTTTAACTTGGGTTTGAACCTCCTGTTTACGTTTTTGAATTTGACGAAGTAATTCTTTAGTTTTAGTGATTTGTTGTTTTGCTCCTTGCATTTGTCCCCAAAGCTGATTTCCTTGACGCAATAAAGCAGCTTTTCTTTGTTGGGCAGGTTCTGCTAAATCTAAACGTCCAACTGCCTTAGCTTTAGCAATTCTTTGGTGCCACCGTTGAATATCTTGAGCTACGGTCAAAATATCATTTTCTAAGTGTTTTTTTTGTTTTTCTAATTCAATAATTAATCTTAGCGTTTCTTTTTCCTGTTCTCGTAGTTGTTCTAGAAGAGCTTGTAACTCTAGATGAGGATTATTTCCGAGGAATTCTTCAAGTTGTGTTTCGAGAAATTGACTAAGATTTTCAAAAATATTCATACAACTATTAACTAATTTTAAATTTCTGTTCTACTTCAAGATAGCGTGTTTGCCCGTTAGGATAAATAACTACTTTCTAATTTTTTACTTCTATCAATATCCAAATACTTATTCCAATAGACTCTTCAAAGGAGAAACACCGGCTAATCCCATTATTGAGTAAAGACAACACAAGGATGATGCGCCTTATTTGAGTAATCTCACTAATTCATGTCCAGAATTTTTTATGGAAGTCAGTCCTGATGAAATTGCCACCGGACTTGATCAATTATAAAGTGCTCCCCCAACCCAATATTATTGTGAGACACAAACCTGAGTCGGAGAAGTTGGTAATCGATTTGGAATAGAAATAGGAGTGACAGAAAGCAGGGAAGTAGTTAGAGGTGATGCCGTTTCTGAGGAAGATTCCTATGACGGATAGATACTTGATTATTAGACTTAACTGAAGTTTGAGGGTTAGGTTTTCTATTAATAACCTTCAGAGACTGCTCTAGATACGCAATAAACTGAGTATAAGCTGGGGATGGAAGACAATTTCGAGTCTTTTGTTTTTGGTCATTAAAAAATAAGTAACTGTAACTGAACCAACCACAACACTACTAGGATGAGACAAATATAACCTCCTCCAAAGAAAATTTTCCAAATATCTTATGATAGGAAGACCGCTTTTAATTTGATTAATAAGTTATCTTCAGAGCCTTACTAAATCGATTTTTGAGTAAGTAGTTAAACATAAATAAACAACACTATGTTAGAAACTATTAAGGAAATAGAAAAACTGTCAACAAAGAAGACATAAACTTATGAGAGCTAACAATTATCCAGGTTTTTTTTAAAAAAAGAAAATTCAAATTAAGTCCCGAAAAAATCCGTAAATTTTAACCAAAATAGCTGAGAATGAAAACAAAAAAATGACATAGAGGACTCATCCATGTCCTAATCATCCATGTTCTAATTTTTATTTAGAGCTACTGACCTATTTTGAAACGACAATCGATCAATTCCATTCCAATACAATTATTCACCCAAAATTCTAGTCCTCAGCTCGCCATTCTCTGTCGCTCATTCTAGGCAATGTACTATTAGGAACTTCTAACCGTGAAGGACGAGTACGAGTATTTCTGCGAACATTAGTGACCCCATCAGGTTCAGGTAAAAAGGCAATAGGATCAACTGCTGTTCTACCCTGAGGGTGGATTTCAAAATGTAAATGGGGCCCAGTGCTATTGCCAGTACTTCCCATCTCAGCAATTTGTTGTCCTTGTTCAACTTGTTGTCCGCGACGAACTAAAAGTCGACGATTGTGTCCATAAAAACTGATGCTACCGTCAGGATGGCGTAATTTTACCAAAATTCCGTAGCCTTGAGAATTCCATCCGGCTGAAATCACTACCCCGGTGGCTGCCGCAAAAATCGGAGTTCCCATTGGTCCTGCAATGTCAATTCCTTCGTGCATATTGCCGTAGCGTATTCCAAAACCGGAAGTCATTCGCCCTTGAGTTGGCCAAATATAACCTGTAGATATTTGAGGGGTTTTTAGTTTATATCGGTTAGAGGTATTGGGAGAAAATTTCATCCTACCGTTTGAGTCTCCCGACGCTTCAACCATATTGTTACAAAATACAGATAGGAGCAAGCTAACACTCGTTAGGGCTAATCCCGGAGATAATCGTTTCATATGTCTTAAGAGAAATTAAAGTCTTATGAGTAATCAAGTTTTGTTAAAAACTTTAAAATGTTGTGGAATTACTTTACTCGATATATGTCAGAACGTAAAGGCCGCAATAATGGCTGACCTATTTCATAAAACCTATGTAATTGTTTAGAAAAGTATTCGTATTAAATTTCTGCTGTAACCTAGAAAGTTAACTTCTTTTCTTCTTTTATGAAGCGCACTCCAAAGGGTTAATTCTATTTCTAAACGGAGTGTCTAATTTTTGGTAAAAATATCTTTTTACTTATACATAATCGAAGAGAGGAGGAATAACTTGTCCGAAGAAACCCAACAGTTAAAACTTTGGGATACTCTTCCTCAGTTTTTGGAAAAGAGAAAGACTCTTGATCAAATTGTTGCTGCCAATGATACTCAAGAGTCACCTTAAATCAAACCCTATTACAGTTTTAATATAATCACCAATCAGAGACATTAACCCTAATTGATGAACTACAATGGGCCATCACCCAACAGTCTAAGTTGAGTCCTATTTATTGAATAAGATAGGAATTGATAGTAATCGTTTTATTGATTGTGATATTATCCATATAATTTAGATAATTCTGGAACGGCTCACTTACATACTGATTATTGCTTGCAGAGGCATATCAGATAAAAATCCAAGATATGGGAACTGCCTTGACTATTGTATCGCCTAATTATGATTAGGTTTAGGAAAACTTATTAGTGATAATTATTAAGAATAAAGATGATTTAGACGAATTTCTTCTAATAATCCCATACAAGCATCTAATAATAAATCAATTACTTTATCAAACTCTGCTTGACCACCATAATAAGGGTCGAGAATTTGTTTTTCGGGATATTTTGTCATAAATTCACATATCAAGCGCACTTTATTCTTATACACTCCTTGGGAATCAAGAGCTAAAATATTTTGATAATTTTCCTGATCCATTGCTAAAATCAGGTCAAACTGTTTAAAGTCGAACCAATCAAATTGCCTAGCCCTGCCCCGAAACTCAATTCCCCGACTAAGTACAGCAGATTTCATTCTACGATCTGGGGCAGTGCCAATATGGTAACTTGATGTCCCTGCCGAATCGCAAATAATCTGCTCCTCTAAATCCGCTTCTTTGATTAGGTGGTTCATAATGTTCTCCGCTGCCGGAGAGCGACAAATGTTACCAAGACAGACAAACAGCAATCTGTATACCATTAGATTCACCCAAATATCTTAGAACGACAATTCTAACTGAATTTTAACCAAGACACTCTAGATTATATGCTCGATTCTGACCCTGCTCCAATGCTAAGGTTCAATCACCAAATTTATGCTCCTGTTTCTTAGAGGAAAATTTTTAAATGTTGAATTTACTTAAGAAAACTCGCCCTTACAATTCCTATTCCAACAATTTCTACAGTAAAAAGCCCAATCGCTTTCCTAAAATTTCTTTGTTTTGGCTGCTCCTTGCTTGCCCTGTCTTAATTATCCTTTCGGAGTTTTTAGCTCAAGCTTATTTAGGAGTAACAGGTAAAGACAACAATATGGATGGTAAGTCGCCTTTAATAAAAGCCTATCAGCTTAACTTCCTGACCGCAAATAAACAACCAATAGAAGGATTGACTGACGGAGGAGATTTAGTAGTTAAGCGCAGTTCTACCCTGGGTTATGAACTCATAAGTCCTCAACAAAGTGAATTTTGGCAAATCAATGAACAAGGGGTACGGGATAATGATCCTCTACCCTTAGCAAAACCGAAGAATGAAATTAGGATTTTTATTTTAGGGGGGTCTACCGCTTTTGGACAGTTAAATACTAATAATCAGGCTACCATTAGCCATTACCTTGAAGCCCGTCTTAAACAACGAGTTAAACAACAAAAAAGTTCTCCGGCTCAATACCGTCCTGATGTTTTCCCTTTCTTTGCCCCCACGAGAAGAGAATTAACAAAGTTACCTCCCAAGATTCGTGAGGGTGACTATCGGGTTATTAACGCCGCGGTTCCAGGATATACTTCAGGAAATCAACTAGCTAAATTAGCGCTGGGAATTCTACCTTATCAACCAGATTTAATTGTGGTATTAGATGGTTATGAAGATTTGATGTTAGAAAGTAGTCGCCCTAAAGCTGATATTCCCCATATTGACGAGTTTTTAGCTGATGCCAAGGGTTATTTTCGTGATTCTTTAGATTTTTCTTTTGATCAATGGTTAGGAAGTACAGCATTAGTAAAAACATTCAATTCTTTTACTCCTCAGTCTTCTGTTTCTTTAGACCAAACCAGTTTAGCTGTCAATAATGATGGTAAATCTCTCAAGTCCTATTTACCTAACGATATTGAAGAATTGAAACGTCGGGTTGACCGTTATAGAGAAAACCATAAACAGTTAGTTCAGTTATCTGCACGATGGGAAATTCCTGTTGTGTTAGCCATTCAACCAGAAATAACCTCTCGTAGTGTGGATCAACTTTCAGCTGAAGAAAAGGCTATCCGCAATCATTTGGGAAAGAATTATCTTGAGGACTTTCCTCAAGCTTATGGTGAATTGGTGAAAGCCAGTCAAAACTTAGCTAAAGCATTTCCAAAAAATGTAAAAGTCGTTAATTTTTACCAGAGTAATTCTTCTTTTCCCACTCCGATGTTCTCGGACACTATTCATCTAACTGAAGAATCTAATAAGGTAATGGCAGAAAAGCTTTATCATGCAATTACTGCTTGGGAAAAAATACAGATTATCCCTCAATATTTTTATCTAAAAACAAGTGAGTAACTCATAAAAATAATAGATTATGGAAAAGATTTCACAAACTTGCTGGCTAAAGTTTAGGTCTATGGACTTATAAAAAAACGCTTTAAACTCGGATCTGACATCAGGATAAATAAACTTCATAAAGAGAACAATTTTTAAAATAGTTATTGCTACAATCTAACCTTGTCCCTTCTCTCTACTAGCTAATGTTAAATGAGGTATGATTGGATAAGCTAGGGCTAGTCTTTCGCTATGGGTAGCCTCAACCAGATTAAATCATGTTAATTACCTGTGATATTTATTTACATTATGTAAATTTTCATTCCATAAATTAGGAGGTGAGGAAAGAAAGTAATAGTCGAAAGCCTCAAGCAGCAAAGATATTTGGCTCATCTACGTCCTCGTCATTGTCAAATATTAATTAAAATTTTAGGTAAAGATGACTAAACTGTCGGTAGAACTTTTCTGAAACTAACTGACAGATCTTTCTACTGTTACTGTATTTGTCCAAAAGAATCCGATAGACGTAATGATAAAAATTTAGCAAATTAATTTTAAAATAGTTAATTTTTTTTTGAAAATGGAGTTCTAAAATAATATAGAAAGTCTGATTAAATAAGTGTTTTTAAAAAGATCTAAAATAGAAAAGTGTTTTTAAAAGAGCGGTTTCTAGATACCAGCTTATCCAAAATAGGAATACTATCTCAAAAGTATTTGACTTAAGATGTAAAAAAAAAACTTTTAAAAAGTTTTTTTGTGTCAAACTATCTATTAAAAAATACAGCTACAAAAATAATTTATAAATGAATTATTTATTACGTACTTTTTTGAGAAGCGAAAGAAAAAATGTGAATAGACAAAGATATTAAATAGTTTTAAATATGCTCCGAAGAATATGATAGCAAACAATTATCTAAGATTTTAAAAAAGTTAAAAATCAAATTAACTTTTTTAAAGCTTGGCAATCTCTCAAATAAAAGTACTAAATTTCTAAAAAAATAAAAATTAGTCTGTGTACTAAAGAAAAAGAATCTATACGAGTGAAATAAAAATTAAATATAAATACAGATAACCCTAAAAAATACTACAAAAAAAGAGTATACACAGTTCTTGTAAATAACAATTACTCAGTTCATACAAATTGAAACAATGGAAAAGTATCTTTGACATTGAAGGTTAATAATAAGAGGATTTAAAAGGCATTGATTCTTACTGACAAAAATTGGTAGAAGTTCATAATTATAACCTTTGATGTCATTTCTGATAGCTAGTTATTGGAAGGCAAAAAATCATCTAATTTAATTTTCCTTAAACTAGATGATTTTAAAATTTAAATAACTTTAACCACTCAAGATTTATTTAAATGAGCCGATAGTACTCAACTTAAATAAACTTTAGTCAATGAATTATACCTTTACATCAAGAATATTAGTAAATGGATAAAATTAGTATACTTCGACTGTATATCTAGAGTGAGATATGACTGTAGTTGGGTTGTTCTATTTATATACAGGTCTTGCATCCGTCGACCGATTTATCCCAGACTCTTGCACCCTGTTTACACTGACAAGTTATGGAGTTACAGATAGCGCAACAGAATGATTTATATTCTCCGGTTGAGAAAGTACCACAATGGGTTGAAGAAGCGCGATATTTCATGATTGAAGTTATAAATCTCAGTTATGATAAAAAAAGGAGTTTAACTTGTGTACGAGAGGAGATAATGACTGGACAAGAATTACACACACTGCTATTCAGTAAATGGGGCAGGTCTTATGATATCCAGTTACGAAAAGTCAAGGGGAGAATTTTTTGTCAGGTGATGTGGAAATACCTTGAACAAGCTTCTTTTCCTATGTCTCAAACTGAGTATTTTAACCATTTGGACACTGTAGCGAGTTATCTAACAGCTTGGGGAAGTACAGAGCAGATTATCACTTATTTAGAGCAAACTAATGATCGCCCCCGTCTTGGTAAAGTAATCAGTATTTCCCTAGATTTAGGAGAAAAAACTTCTGAATGGATTTTAGATTAATGTAATAAAAAAACACTTAAATTAACTAACTCAACCTATTTTTTTATGAAACTATTTTCAATTTTTTACTCAGTTTTACTCAGTATAATTAGGAATTATAATCCTCTTTTTGGTTGATATCTAACTCACCAAACTTCCGGGAAAATCTAGTTTTATTGACTATTTTTTGTCCGACATAACTTACTCGATTGTGATAATAGTTCTTAATCGTGTTCTATTATTGTTTGAAAATCTTTTTAGTAGGGTTTATGAGGCTGAAAAATACCATATCTCCTTTTAATCCTCCATAAAAATACACCCAACATACCAAGGCTTAGAAGTTCACAAAAATTTGTTTTTTCAAGAAAGTTCTTGCCATAATTTAACAAGTTTAAGCGTAAATTATGCTTCCTATACTCCGACTAATCTTAAAGGAGTTCTTGGTTTAACTTCATTATTCGGTTCTATAAGAAAACTTCTCTGTGTTAAATAACAATATTGTGTTTTCAAACCTTCTCCATCGTTCATGACTAGACCATTATTATATTCTTGCCTTGTAACGTTATTTTTAGTAGATTGATCAACAGTTAATAAATCAATTATTTCATCTCAAACTCGCTTAGCTTATATAGAAACAGCAACTAGAATTTTTACTACTTTTTTTATTACTTTTAAATTAGCAATTCTGAAATCTATTCCCTTATGTAACTTATAAAGTAATTTTATCGTCTGTAGCTAAAATCAATTAGAAATAATTGATTTTTAATATCAATCCTATAAAAAATTGAGTAATTTTTACCTAACTAAAAATTAACAAGTAACCACATTTCAAAACTGGGAATCGACTATCAATTTCCTGTTAACTTCAACATTCCAATTCCACTGAAATATAGCCCTAACACAGCAGCAGCTAACAAAGATTGAGTTAACGGATCGGTGGAAGGAGTTAAAACAGCCCCCAAAATAACAGAACCTAGAACAATTACACGCCATCCTTTAAGCATTCGTTTCGAAGAAACGATTCCAAGAAATCCTAAAATTAACTGAATAATAGGAATTTGAAAAGCAAGTCCAGTACTAAACATCAATAGTAAAATAAACTCAAAATAACGATCAATTGACCAGGACTGTGCAACGATATCAGCTCCATAATTGATAAAAAACTGTAAAGCAGCGGGAATCAATGCCCAATAAGCAAAGGCTAATCCAACTAAAAATAAAACACTTGATCCTAAGACGACAGGACCTAATAAACGACGCTCTCGACGGGTTAAACCAGGTAAAATAAATTGAAGAATTTGGTAGATAAGAAAGGGACTAGATATCAAGAATCCACTATATCCAGCAACTTTGATCGATACAAAAAAGAATTCTCCTGGAGCTAATTGTAAAAATTCAACATCTTTAGCAGGAACTTGCAACCATTGCACTAAAGGTTTTACAAAGATAAAACAGCCAATTATTCCGATAACAACTGCAATTAATCCATAAAAAATACGTTGACGCAATTCCTCAAGATGATCAAACAAGGACATTTCTACATCATTGGGAATTTCGTTGAGATAAGTCTGTTGATCGGTTAGAGATGGAGTTTTAGTATCTGTTGTAGCCATAATATAGAATTTGTAATCATAATTACTGCTTTACTATTTTAGTTCGTCATGACTTGAGTATAAATTCTTATTTATGTAAATATCTCTCAGTAAAACTTTATAAGAAACTTAAAATTTTGTTTTAGACAAAGAAAAATATTATGGTTACTCATTAACAGGTTAGCTCAAACACCCCCTAACTTAAAACTAAAAGTATGGACTCATGACCCAAAATCGCACCTGAATTAGAGAGAACCAGCCTTAACTGTTATCTATGTTCTCTATAGAAATCGATTTTTATAAATGAGTTATGCGATCACTCCTTAACGAACCTTGAACTTGCTTGTAAGATATATAGACATAATGGATCGGAAGAGAATCTACCATTTTATTGTAAACAAAATTTCCAGTTTATTCTAATCAAGTTAAGTTTAGTCACTTGTACCATTACATACTTCAGTTAAAGAATAAATTACATCATCAGCTAGTAATTCTAAGGTTTCTTGACTAATAGAAGGTTGGGAAACAGTAAAGTTAAGACTCATTTTTTCATTAAATGTTGCAACAGCAACCGTAAAAATTCTATTAAAAACAACATTAGACGGAACAAAACTAATTTCTTCTAAGGTTAATATCCCTTTAGCTTCAGGAATCTTAATTCTGCCGATATTAGTAACAGAAATTGTCGCAAAAGTTGTTTCAGGATTTGCCAAGAAATTTTCTACAATTTTTCGAAGGAAAAATAAAGGTTTGAACATATCTTTTCGCTTTAAACCTTTATTGATTTGTCGAGTAACATCTCTTGCTAAACCCCAAAATAATATCTCTGATTTTAGAGTATGAAAAGATGTTAAAAACGAGGTAAACATTCCCATGTTTTCAGGGGCAATTTCTGGCTTAATTCTTCGCCGTAAATCTACATAAGAAGCACAGGAAATATTAATTTTTCTTGATTTATCTTTCCTGAGCTTATTAGCAACTGCAATCAACATAGCTGAACATAAAGCTCCGTGAACTGTTGTATTTTCTAATTTACATAATTTAATTAATTTTCTTGTATTTTCTGGAGCTAAATATCGCTGAGTTATTCCACAGCTACGTAACTCGATAGCTACATTTTTTTCAGATTTCAATGATTCTATCTGATAGATAAACATTTTAGTTTTAAGCATACCTAAAAAACAAACACTATTAATTATACATATTTGATTTTTAATCCATTGAAGAAAGGAATTATCTAAGGATAAGGGGGTAGATACTAGAGATAAATTAGGTTTTAATTCTAAATTTTGTTCTGAAGCAATGATTTGACAATAATTGAATATCTCTGCTTGAAGTCTCACAGATGATAAGCCATCCGATATGGCATGATGTATGGTCGTGATCAGATATTTTATCTCAGGTTTTTGTTTATCTAAAATTAATAGACATCTCAATAAATACTTATTGCTTTCCAAGGGAGTGTTTAATTCTTTCAAAATGAGACTTTTTAAAGGAATATGTTGCTCATGGTAAAGAGTATTTAAAGGGATTTTATAAGTTTTGTTAGAAGTAAAATGTAGATTATCTAAAGTTCCTACAATTCGATAATCTAGATATGGATAATTAAATTGAACTAAATCCAAGGCCTTCCTTAGAATTGCTTGATTAATATCACCCCTAATACGACTTATGATAACTATATTTAATGAGCCTCCGCAGCGATTCAAAATCTCCATCACTTGTTCATTAGAAATTAACTTTTTTGGTTTAGGCATAACAGTTAATCGCTCATTAAGTTAACGTGATCATTTTAAGTGATCAAAGTGTATTTAAAATAATATACTATTTATAAATATATCGTTCTCTTATGAAAGAATGCATTTATTAATTCCGGCAGCAGGATTGGGAAAACGAATGGGAAGCGATCAAAACAAACTTCTCCTTAGTCTCTTAGGAAAACCTTTATTAACTTGGACACTTCTGGCGGCTGAAGCATCTGAGAAAATTTGCTGGATCGGTATTATCGGTAAATCTTATGACTTTCCTAGTTTTCAGGAAATTCTTGCAAATCTTTCTGTGACTAAACCAGTGGAATTAATCCAAGGAGGCAAGACTCGTCAACAATCAGTTTATAATGGGCTACAAGCTTTATCCATAGAGGTACAAAGAATTTTAATCCATGATGGAGCAAGATGTTTAGTTACTCCAGAACTGTTTGATCGTTGTGCTGAGGAGTTATTAACCTGTCAAGGATTAATTACAGCTATTCCCGTTAGGGACACCATTAAAGTTGTTGATCAGCATAAATTTGTTCAAAATAGCCCAAATAGATCTCAATTGTGGGCAGCTCAAACTCCTCAAGGATTTGATGTTAAACTCCTAAAAAAATGTCATGAAAAAGGACGTATTTCAGATTGGAAAGTAACCGATGATTCAGCTTTATTTGAAAAATGCAAGTTACCTGTAAAAATCGTAGATGGGGAAGAAACAAACTTGAAAGTAACAACTCCAATTGACTTAAAAATTGCTGAATTTCTTCTTAGAAAGAAATTAGACATATCTTAATTGATTAATGATTTATAGATATTTGTCATCCACTATTGTGTACTTTTAAAACACTTAAATTTAGCTTTAAATCCGTTAGTAATTCTCATTTTTTAAAGAGAGACTACACATAACTACATATAAATACTCTAAGATTTTAATAAAATGCTTAAAATATTTTTTACAAGATGCATATTAAGAAAATTTACGAATTACTGTAATCCGTACTTTAAATACGGATTACAGTAATTCTGTAGGCTGGTTAATTCACCAATGGTTAGCAGAAGTGTTAAGTAATTTAAGAACAAAGAAAAGCATCTCTGCGTTGAAATTCTTAATGAAAGACGATTACTGTCAAGTTAGTAGAGCGGACGAGATCTCCTTTAAAATCCTAGAATAAGAGCGGTAACTTTGACTCAATGGCTTAGGATAAATAAGATTAGCTAATTTTAGAAGATCAGGCATCACCATTGCAAAGAGAACAAAAACAATTAATTCATGACTATTTAAGAGTCTCTGGAGTTGTGTATTGGGAACTGGTTTTCTAAATATCATTTAGAATAACTTCATTATCTATTTTTTTATTTTTGATTTTTGTTACTATATCTAACTCCACCGATTAAATAACTTTTGTCCATTGAATAGCTGCTTATTTTGTTGATAAAGAACAAGCTTGTGCCAATCCTTCATTGTTTGTTAATATTCTGGTTTGTGTTTGCCCATAACCTTTGATAAATTATTTTAAATCTACGTTTTTTTTGGAAAAAGCTTATATTTTTATGTTAAATAAGTCCTAGTGTTTCCTATATTTAAAATTTAAAATTCTAGATTAACTATTAAAGTTAAGGAGAAAAATACCTTTTGGTGACTTCCAGTCACTTTAGAAAAAATAAAAAATTTCACTACTGATAATTCATGAAAAATATCTAGTTTGAAAGATGTCGTTGAATTTCAAAAAATATGTTGTAGTTTAGCAACGGAAAAACAACCTATTTAGATAATAGTTTTGATACAGATGAACACAAGTTAATCAATTTTAATTGTAGTCTTAATCCCCAAACCGATAAACAAGTCTGGAGTTAAGTTGGTAGATCATTCTATTCATACCGTTAGACAAATTTTACTGATGAAGTTTATTTTTTAGTGTAAAAATTGTAAATTAATTAACTTAAATATATCGCTAAAATACTGTTTATAAAAAAGCTTAAAATTATAGGTATAGACAACTATAATAGCTATTTTAAGTAATTAAGACATGTCTGAAAGCTTATCCACCTTACAAAAGTATCAAACTTATTCTTAACAGAAAGTCAGGAATAAGCTCATGAAGGGCTAACAACTGTTGATCTCTAATTTTTAATTTATAAAAAATACAATAATTTTTTTATACATCTATTCTGATAGAATTGTTGATTGAAGGATTAAGATAAATAAATTAATAATAAAGAAAAATTATTGATGGACTCGATTCCTATTAACGGTCACTGAATTGGGGTAATAAGTTTGTACATCACAACAGCCGAAAAAGTAAGAATACTGATAACTTATCTCTTTTTATTCTAAACTGACTGGAGCGGTTATTTCGTACTTGTTCATAAGCCCTATTTTCTAACTATTTTATCTCTGGTAATGTTCAATATACATAAATACTTCTATAAAGAGCAAAATATGAACTTTTTCGCTAAATAAACCGCTTATTAACATTGTCCTTATTTAGCAATCATCAACAATAATATTGAATTGTTGTAAAGTGGATTTGTCTTGCATAAGAATATGGGTTAGCCTTTTTTGATTAAAGGCGGCTAGAAGTTATCGTAAAGATAACACAAAGGTTACAATGACCATTCGTAGATTACAGACTAAGTTATATTACTGATATTGCAGTCGTTGATTAGATTCAAACTGTTTTTACTACTCTTAATAAACTTGCTCTTAACGTTCAAATTCTTGTTCTAAAACATCCTTTTCAGTCGTATAGCTAATATCGGCTTCAGTGATTAATTTTTCTGCTGCAAACTCACAAGCATATTTTATTTTTTGCTGTAGGCTTTCATTTGGTTGCAATAAATTTTCTGCTCTTTTTTGCCGAATCATATTACGGTATTCGATTCTGTTATTACGCCACTGAATCCAGAAGTGGCGAATCAAAGGAATTCCTAGGAAGGCTATTGCATAGACTAATAATATCCAATAAATAGAACTAGCAAAGGATACTAATCCAGTCATTTGATTTATTAATTTAGGATCTTTAATTAAATATCCTAAAACTAGAGCGAGAATAAAATTTAATACTCCTAACCCAATTGCTAACATAATTTGTCTGCTACTAGCTCGACTAAAGTAATAAGATTTTTCTTTTAAGTAGCTAGTAACTAAACGCTTTTTATGGAGTTGAGCTGTTACTTGTAACTCAGGGAAATAATATATTATTTCTCCTTGGGGGGAGACTTTAGGATAACCGTTAAATCTCGTTAAAATAGGCAACATATAATCTTCACTATCTTCGTCGTATTGAGTTATCTTATCGAGATAAGGAGAAATTTGTTGAGCAATAATTGCTCCTTTATTATTACGAATTACTGACCCAATTTCTCGCCAACGAGATTCTTCCAAGTCGTAATTAGGATTACCTTCACCGAAGAGAAATGAAAAAATAGCTTCTAGGAAATTAAGATCGCTTTCTTGCTGATTTTTTTCAGAACTTTGATACGATTTATCTCGATGAAGACTATAATTGTGATCAGGATAAAAAACCCAAAATAAATCGGAAAAATTTGGAAGAAAAATAAAATTGCCTCCATAACCTGGACCTCTACTTTCTTGAGAATCTCTATCTCTTTCACTATTAGAACTAATAGCAACAATAATCATACCAATAGTAATCATCATCAAAACGACAGAAGCAATCAGAATTACTCCAAAAGAAATACGAATTAAATAAAAAAGAGCATTCCATATTTTTTTCAAGGTTTCTTTGAAGCGCAGTTTCCAGTATTTATTACGGATAATTGTCTTAAAATTTTGTGGAAAAAGATAGATGATGTCACCAGATTTAGCTACTTGTAAATGTCCTCCGCTATCGGAAGCTAAAGCTAGCAACCCCTGTTGTGCTACATTCAGTTCGAGTCCTGCTTGGGTAGCGACATCTCCAACAGTAACGCGATATCCTAATTGTTCCACGGATGTCATGATTTCAGGACTGAGAGTCATATTACATTGCCTTCTTTATAATCTTTTCTAATTTTTAGTATAAATAACTTATCTTGGACACTTTCTACTCGTCTGTAACCTTAAATAAATATAAAAAAACATAACTTATAAAAGTTAAATGATTCTCATTAACTTAAAATTTTACAAATTAATAACAATATCAAGTTTTAAATAATAAAAATATATACATAAATTTTCCTTAATTTTTATCTCAAAAATATAACTTTAATAAAGTTATATTTTTGAGATATTTAACCTGGGTAGGTTATACTCATCACTAAAAAAACTAAATATAAAAATCAGAAGTGGTAAGATAAAATTTTTTTTCTAAAAAAATAATCCACTTAAGTAGATAGCTATAAATAAATATTCATTTTTTTATATAAAAAAGCAACTAAAAGATAATTTATATCGCTTTAATTTATTATTAATAATAAATTTTCCAATAAAAGATTTGGTTAACTGCTTCAGCTAAATTATGTTCATCTTTAAATATACTTACGACAATTACATAAGCTTCTATTTTATGTCATTTCTCTTTTATTTGATTTTATTTCTTAAAAATACTTACGATTTTTTTATTAAGCAATTAATTCGGCAATTGTTTTTATCGTTTTAATTGCTGATAGTTTCACTCAATCTACAAATTCTTTTAATTTTCATTCTTTGATAGATAAATCAGATATTTCTGAGCTTGTTCTCATTCTAGGAGATTTTTATTTAGGTGCAAGTTAACTTTGATAGTTCTTGTTTTTATAATCATGCTAGCTGAACTTTTAGAAAGTCTGATGTCTAGCAATTACTCTTTTTTAACCACTTTGTTAGTTTATACCTATTCAAGCTAAACTGCTTATTATTCCATTTCAGATGATCCATATGCATAGAAATATGTGACTCAAATAACTTCCACTACTTACTAAGTATAGAGAAATAAAAAAATTTAGAGCTTCAACTTGTGCGACGAGCGACCTTATCATAACTGACTCTCAATGGAGAGAAAAAAACTTATTTAATTTCTCTAGTCCTTTCCCTAAAATTAGAGTTAGAGTGCATTCACTGCGCTAAATTAAAAACTAATAAAAGATTAAATTCTAATTCTACAAAAACAAAGCCCGCCTTCGCCGACTCAATTAATAGGTTATGTAGACAACCTTTGCTTGTATGTCCTAACTTTTTAGGATTTAAGTCCATGATGTGTAATGCGTAATGTTGAGCAGAACTGAGACTATAAAATTCAATTCACTGAGCTACAGACATTAAAGAGCTAGTGTAAACAAGAAATTCAGCATTCTCAAGAGAAGAAATGGCCCTAAATTCATTTTGTACCCAATAATTTTGACCGAAACGGATAAACTTTTGTTGATCTCCAATACTAATAATGGCAATAACTGGAATTTTAGCTTTTGTTTTATCTCTAGAATTTTCCTGAAGAATTCTTTTTAAATTCTGTTGAGAATTTTTATTAACTGCTTGCTGAAGAGTTAATTTAACTATTAGTAGTTTTACATTTTCTATAACTTCTCCATTTTCAATAATGAGTTGAACTTTATCATCTCGACGGTCAACCTTACCCCAAATAATCAGATGGTTATCTTCAATCAATAGTTCTTTAATGCGTTCATAAACATCAGAAAAAACTACCCCTTCTGATTGTCCTGAAATATCCTCTAATGTTAGAAATGCCATCTCTTTTCCAGTTTTAGTCACTATCTTTTTGACCTCATTAACCATCACAACAGCACTAACTTTAGATTTGTATCTTTGATTCTCTAATTCACTCAAATTAACTGGGGATAAAATTTGAGCTGCTTTTTTAACTAATTTTAAAGGATGATCAGAAACATAAAAACCTAAATGTTCTTTTTCTAATTTAAGTCGTTTAGGTAAGGAAAAATCAGCTATAGAAGGAGAGCTGGGTTCCTGCTCAAATTTAGACTGATTGTTGGCATTATTCTGGATATCATTTCCTAGCATATCAAAGATATTTAATTGTCCAGTTTCTTTTTCTTTAGCTCGTTTTTGTGCCCAAGAAATAATCAAGTCAAGATCATTTATTAATTGATTTCGATTGGCTTGTACTTTATCAAATGCTCCACAATAGATTAAAGTTTCTAAGGCTCGTCTGTTGACTACTCGTAAGTCAACACGACAGCAAAAATCGGACAGGGATTTAAAATCTCCTTCTTTATTTCTAGCTTTTAATATGTTATCAATAGTTCCTTCTCCTAAATTCTTAACCGCCGATAATCCAAATAGAATGTTATCCCCAATAGGAGTAAAATCTTTTTGAGAACGATTAATATCAGGAGGATTAACATGGATTCCCATCTTTTGAGAATTTTCTCGGTACTTTTCTACCTTATCTTGATTGTCACTACTAGCCGTCAATAAAGCCGTCATGTATTCAACAGGATAATTTGCTTTTAAATAAGCGGTTTGATAGGTTATATAAGCATAAGCAGTGGAGTGAGATTTATTAAAGCAGTTAGATGCAACTGCGCCGTTAGCCAAGACAAAATTATGATCTTGAACAACTCCAATATCATAAACCGGTCGTTTTCCTAAAGACTTACAACTAATAATTTTAGTCATGTTATGTCAACCAATAATTTTTTAAAAAAATATGAGAACTTCTCTAAACAAATAGGTCTAGCTATAGTTATCATTAACTATCGTACCCCCAATTTAGTCATTGACTGTTTGCGTTTACTGCAAAAGCAAATAGACATTAATGAACATTGCGTTATACTGGTGGATAGTACCTCTAAGTGTGACTCAGTTCTTATGTTAAAACAGCGTATTCTCGATAATCAATACAATTCTTGGGTCACACTGATCGAATCTCCTGTCAATGAAGGATTTTTAGCAGGAAATAACGTTAGTATTAAAGCTGTCACTGCTAATGAGTGTTGAGTTTTATATTTATTAATACCAAAAGTAATCACTAAATAATTTTTTATTAACTAAATAGAAATGCGAAGTATACCAAGGAAATTAAAATCTATTAACTCTCATTGTAAATAAAACCCTACTCGATAAAATCTTAGAAACTAAACAGAAAACCGACAAATCAAATGCTAAACTAATCTAGTATTTGATTTATTAGTTTTCTGTTTACAGCCTGGTAAGATGTTATAAAACAACTCTGACTTCAGAGCCTTAGCCACATCAGAGAAGAATGCAATCTTAAATTGATCCTCAACGACTCCTAATAATTATTAATTAGTACTAAATTAGTACTAATTAATAATTATACAATATTTGACACACAAATACCGGAATGCGACTTAAGAAGTTAAGTTCTCTAGACTTTATTGCTTGACAAGACTAGTGTAAATACGGCTACGGCTCATCATTATTAGCACGGCGATAAAAGCAAAACGAGATTTATAGTCAATGTCCAAAGAATCAAATAAAAAATACTACTTTAATCGGATTAATAACTATCAAAATACCCCTCGTACTTTTTACTTTCGAAGAGCAAACAAGTAAATAAATTTTTTAACCTCATATAACGAAAGTATTAATCCGAAACTGTTTGCTGGGGCTTATGTTATCGCTGATAATTTACCGTTCCATAAAGCTACAGCTGTAATGACTTTGAAAGCTGCTCAATCAAAAGGAATGGAGTGAAACTTGCCACTTACGGAGAGGACTGCTTTTTAATACTAGTATTAAAAAGCAGTCCTCTGTCAATATTAATCTTCATCTAGTGCCGGAAAAGCTTCTTCAATTTTCCATAAACTATCTTTGTTTTCAATAACCCAACTACGAGTTTCTGGTGTCAACTGCTCCCAAACAACATCAATTGGAATATGGGGAGATGCATACTGGTATTTTTCTCCAAATTTCTTTAAATCTTCGGCAACGTTGTCAGAAATACCAAAGTAAGACCAATCAACTTCGAGTCTCATCCCAGAGACACCACCCGTTGGATCAAAAATCAATTGCCCGGTTCTCACTAAATCGGCAAAGTGTCTGGGTTCAAGTCCGGTGATTTCCTGGATTTCTTTTGCTCGGTTATTAGTTTGTTTCATAGGGTTTTATTCCTATACAGTTATATATCTATTTATACCTATTAAGGGTACAAAAATCAACCCCTCTTGCTTAAGAATCTTTACTTTAGATATTTTTGAATCAATTCAAAAAAATTGAAATTTAGTTGACATTAATAGTTTCCATAATCACTATAGTGTGGAGAAATTGATTAAGTTAAGTTTAGTGGTTGATAAAGAGCCCTTTATCATGAAGGTTGCTATCTTCATTTAGAACTTAAATTTTGATACCTACTGTTCCCGTTAGCTATACTTAAATCTTATATGCGACAAAATATAGTTACTTATGTGAGATTTTAAAATCTCACATAAGTAACTCCTCAGAAAAGTTAACAAGAATTAATACTTGATTTATACTCACCTAAGTATAAGTCAGTAAAATTGCGAGTAAAAATGTTAAGACCTTACGAAACTACTAATCTATAAACTTAAATCATGCCAAGATTTTTATATAAAGTCTTTCGGTAGGTCAATGGGATCCTTTGCTACTATAGTAACAATATGAAGAAAAGAAAAGTTCTTAAATCTTAGAGACTAGATTGATATTTTTTGTCAAATTAAATGCAGGTTCAACACAATAAAAAATTGTGGAGTCACTATTATAATTTGTCAAGTAACTAATCAAGTTTTAAAACTTAGGCTACTTAGCTAAAAACAATATAAATATATAAGATTTATATGTGTTCTAGAACAAAGACTGGTGTTAAGCAAAACAAAAACAAGTATTGCAGTAAAACTAAAAGTTAACCAGTTTTACTTTTCTCTATTTTGTAGTTTGCCAATTGTCTTTATCTCAAACATAAATTTTAGTTAACGCTTTAACTTCTATCTAATAGATTAGAGATAAATCGCATTAACTGACTAACTTTTAATATTATTTATTGGATTCATTTTTTAAACTAATTTAAATCTTCCTTTCTCAGCTATAATGTATTTTTAAATTTATTAATTAGGAGGTCAATATTCTGCCTTTTTTAAAAAAATAAATTCTATAATTTTCTCTTTTATTTTGAAGGTTCTTTCTTTGATTTATAGGTAAATTTTTGCTAAAAAAATATTAAGTAAAGTAGTATCAATAAACTAATTAATGTAGAGTAGACTTCTACTCTCATTGATAATGAGTCAAAAATAATCGAGATATTTTGTAACAATATGTCTACAATTGCTACAAAACGCTTAACATTAAGATTTTAAGCATTTTGTAGTTTTTAAAAAAACTATCTTTAAATAGATAGTTATTTTTAATCTTTTTAAAGTAATTAATAGTAGAGCAACAGAAACGTATATTTAATGCTATTTCTTATTTTGTGAATTTATTTTCTTTAAAAAAAAACTTGATAAAGAAGCTGTTAGAAGATAATAGTCTAGATTTTATCTGCCTAAATTAATGTTTTCTAAAGCTTGTTTTTCATTTTTACAGCAATTTTTTACATTAATGGAAATTAATGTAGTTGACCATCGTTTGAGATAGAGTTTAATCTTAACTTAGTTTTCTAATTTAAAACTACCTTCTTTTTTAGGTAACTCAGCTAAAGAAATTCCTGTCAATAGATGAATCAAAGTAGTTCTTAAAGCCTATAAATTGGATGGAGGGAATGCTTATCCCAAAAATTGTTTTAAGGAAGTAAAACCACTAGTTGCCACAATTTAGTGACATTAGTTTGGTCCTAAACTGCTCCAAAATCAATTAAATCAATTTGTTTATCTTCTTTAAAAATCAAGTTACTAAGTTTAATATCTTGATCTTAAACTGGGGATGTAGTCGATGAAGATAGATGAGTATCTTGAGAATTTCAGTCGCAATAAATCAAATTCTTTGTTCTGAAAATGTTTCTCTTTGGTCCAAAATTTCTGGTAAAAATATCCCTAGGATATAGTCTTGTACCAAGGCAAACCAAGAAATGCCATAACTATTTTCTAGAGCAACCTCAAAATAGTTTCGATAGCCAGGAATACGAGGGTGATTTAGAGCTTGTAAAACTTAGAATTCTCTTTTAAACAAAAATATAAAATTGTTACCACTGCATGTGGGGACTAAAAGCCAACAATTTTAATATCACTTTTTTATAAGATTTTGGACGAAATAGAAAGTCAACAAAATCTAACTATTTCAAGCCTAATAAATTAGACTAACTTGTCGAAACATCTTTAATTAGCCATTTTAAATCATGAGCTAACCAAGTTTTATATTCAACAGCAGTTTGTCCCAAGTAGATTTGTAATTGGCAATATTTTTAGATAAAAACCAGAATGTAAACATAATTTTTATCCAAAAAATTGATAATCAATTATTTTTTTTATTTCTAAAACCTTTTATTAAAAGGAGGAAAAAAGAAAATGACTATCTATCAATTCCCTCCGGAGGAGAGTTAGGGTGGAGCTATTTCTGTTTCAAAAAGAGGTGATTATTCATTGTTCATTCTCGAAGCAATATTATTCCAAGTATCTGCCGCATCTTGAACTGCTTGTTCAACAGTTTTTTCTTTAAGCATGGCAGCCTGTAAATTTTCGTAAATAATCTGTTGCAGCTTATTAATATTTGTCATCGACGGAATTAACACTTCAGCATCTTCAAGCTGCATTGCACTAACTTGAAGGGCTTGAGTGATGAGAGTTGTAGTCTCAGACTGTTTTTTTAAGTCTTCTATGTACAGTTTGACACCCTCTACTGTCGAAGGAAGAACATTCGCTTGTTTGGCAAACCTCAGTTGATTTTCCGTATTGGTGACAAAAAGAGCAAATTTCACTCCATCGTCTGGTTTATCAGTATCACGGGGAATAATTAAATTCATCACTGCCACATTTTTTTTGCCTGTTTTTCCCGTAATTTGGGGAGCAGCCGCCGAAACTTTAGCAATAGTAGGAGCATTGTTTTCGATACTGGCTAAAGATTCGACCCCTGAGGAAAGTAAAGCTGTTTGTCCTGACTGATATAAATCGATCGCATGGCGATGTCCTTGGGTTAAAACTTCAGGAGGTAACAAGTCATTTTGATACATATCAACCCAATAGCCAAACGCGGCAACACCTTCAGGGGTATTAAAAGCAGCTTTTCTTTGTTTGTCCACTAGCTGAACTCCCATCTGCACTAAAGATTCCAAAACCTCCCCAGAATCTCCAGGTACAAAAGTAATAAACATGGCATATTTGCCCGTTTCGTTGTGGAATGTTTTTGCAAATTCGGCCAACCCGGCAAAGGTTTTTGGCGGGGTTTTAAGATTAGCTTGAGAGAGCAATTCTTGATTATAAAGGGTAATATGGGTAGTTAAGTACCAAGGAATGCCAAAATTAACATCGCCGAGCGTGCTTGCTTGCCAAATTTTAGGTAAATATTGCTGTTGAACCTCCGGAGAAACGTAGGATTTTAAGTTTAACCAAGCGTTATGACTAGCCAGTTGAGAAGCAAAATTAGGATTAAGGTTAACCACATCGGGGGCAGTTTTTGCAGACACTGTTGTTAAAATTTTGCTTTCCATAGCTTCCCAAGGTATATCTATCCAACGGATACTTATCTCTGGATTCTTCTTCTCAAAGGAATTGATAATCTCCGTGAAATAAGTAGTAAATTTAGGTTGAAGCTGCATTGTCCAAAATTCTAACTCTTGATTAGATGCTGTCGGAACTCCAGGGTTGCAACTGATGAGCCAGCTTACAACAAATCCCAAAAAACACCAAAGGACAAGTGGTCTAGGTTTTACAAATCTATGCATTGTTTGCCAATGGGAAATAGAAGCAATATTCTTAAGTTTAAGACTAATGGATTTATATTTAGAGTAGATTCACAATCTCCCCTAAAAGAACTGAACTCCTTGAAAAATTTAAGCTAAACCAGATTCTATGATCAGGAAGTTTATCTAAAGTCCTCACCAACCAATTCTACAGTGATTTAGGTGTAGTAGCTTCTAGAATAATTTATATTAGATCATCTTAAGTCCTTATTTAAAATACTTTTAGGGATTCTAGTTAAAAATTACTCCCGAGAGGTTTGATTGAGTCCAACTGTCCAAACGTAAGCAAACCTATTGGGTTGTCTAAGTTTTGTAGTGCGGAAGTTACTTCAATTTTTTTGAAGAGGACATAATATCTAACTCTTTTTTCTGAGAGCATTTTAAAATGTTTTTTATTTTCTTCCTTCCAATTTTTTTCTTCTACTTCTTAGAAAATCCTATAATTTCTCTCTTCTTTTTAAGAAATATCTAGGAATTATTTTTCTGATCATATGTCCTAATAGTCTCATCCAATTTAGAATTTATTAAACTACTTATCTCCTCTATATAGGAATAATCTTTCTGCTTTTATTATGCAAAATATTTTTGGGTAGAAAACAGTTTTAATAGTTCTTGTCTTTTTAATTAGACTAGCTAAATTTTAGGCTAGTTTGCATCTAGAGATCGCTATATTAAAAATATTTAACTATTTTAAAATTTACTTATTAATAAGATATTAATCAGGCAATTAAATTAATTAAAAGATAAGTTTATAGCTTTACTATTTTTGATTAGATTAGAATCTAATGATTTATTTAATAAGTTATTTTACTGATCTATAACACCCTATCTAGGATATTATACCTTGTTTATTTTTCTGATATTTCCTTTGCAAAAAACAGTCTTAACAAAAATTATATTCTTTTTTATTTCTTTTATATTTAATTTCTTAAAATTGTTGTAAATGGCATATTAATTTGCATATTAATTATTTATAATCCTACATCGATATTACTTAATCACTGTTATTATTATGTTTTTTAAGGATGTTTATAAAACAGTAACAAGAGATAAATTCTATCTTTCACACCAACTGTGTAACTAAAGATACCATTGATGGTTTTAATGTAAATACGAGTATTCACGAGTATTTTAGGAGATAATAAAAAAATAGATTTCGACAAAAGTGCTGAAAGTTGTATGATTTTTACCTTTACCTGTCTTTCTAAAACCTTAGATTAAGCCTTAGTCAAATCTATTGTCTGGACTTTAACTTTAAATAAACTTTCTACTGCTAAGACATTTGCCCTATTATTAAACTTAACTGGTTGCCAATTTTACACATAGATCATCGGTGAAATACTATGATTACTAACCCGAATACACTCTTATTGAATTATCTGTATAGAAATGAAAAATATAAAAAATTAAACCCAAGTTCAATACTCCATATTTAACGTAATAACTCCAGTAAAAACGGATAAAATTTTACCTCTAGTTAAAGAAAGTATTTAGAAATAGTTAATAGAAAAAATATTTTCAACCATTAAAGTTGTACTCAAGAACAACTTCGAGCCAATAATTACTACTATTTTCACAACTAATTTATCCTAAAAAAATTTTTTAACTTAACTTTTAGCCCAACTACCTTAATTCGATTTTTAACTAATTAAAGCAAGATGGCTTTCTTCTCCATGCTGGGAAAAGTTCAACTACTAACTTAATCCGGTTTGAATATCACCTCTAAGAGAGAGCAGTTGAACAACTTCTATGATATGACTCAGTTCAACTTATTGAAGAATTTATGCAGTTGAAAAAGCTCTCACTAAAGAACTGGTTAGAATTACGACAGAACGTGCCCCAATAACTTTGAGAAGTTGAGTAAACCTAATAGTTTTTTTGTTCTGGTTAAGGAACGAACTGTATGATTCAATATATTCTGTATGCTTTTCGGAAATTCCATAATGGATAAAATGAAGTCGTGTCACAAGAACAAGTTAAAAGTGTATCCCAACTAGGAAGGTAAAATTAATTACCTATTATAAATTAACTTGATTTTTTTTAGTATCTATGTTTAAGATCCGAGATAATTTATGAATTTCATCGGTAATTATGGTTTGAACTTCAATGATAATGTTACTTGCACGCCTACAGTCTTTGACTACCATTGCTCTGATTCCCGTGAGTTTATTGATTCCAAAAATGTCCTCTCTACCCGTCGTTGCTGGGAATGCAGATTGGAATCAATTCGATGTCTGTATCACTGAAATTGCCCAATATGGGGTCGAACAAGACAAAGCTGCATTAGCCTGTTCCGATGCACTGATTCCTAAAGAGTTATCCCAATGTGTTACCATGATTAATGGAGCTACTCCTATTGAAGGGGATGATGCCCTTAGTGCTTGTTATCAGGTGAGGCGACCTATTGATTTAGGTCACTGTGTGGCGGATATTTATAATGCAATTCCTAATCTTTCTTTAACATCTACTGAAACATCTACTGAAAACTTGCCAACTACTTTAACAGAACCTTTTTTGTTAACTCTTTTGACTGCCTGTCGAGCAAGTTTGCGTCCAGGGCATTATTCAGAATGTGTCATTGCAGTCAACCGAAATCTCCCTGATGTAACTCCGATTAAAGCATTAAACATGTGTCTTGCGGCTGAAGATTTTCCTAGTGCTTTGTTTCCTGTTCACGAACCATAAAATAAGTTATCTATTGATAGTCTTCCATCCTCAATCACTATCGTGATTTCGCAGGGGATGTCAAGACAATCTTATTAGTAACGATGGAAGAGAAGAAAAAAATTACTTATACAAAACGCCTATACGCTCAATATATTTAGGCTAAAAATTTAGTTAACTGCAGATGATTATTTTAGATAATCACTAAGTAATTAATTAAGTTAGCTAGTCTTTCAATTATCAAAAATACGAAGTTCAATAATCTTGAAAACACAAATTACTATTATTTAAATATAATGAATAAAAATAATATCTTTTACTTGAAGATGTAACTGAACTGAGCCTCTGAACTCAGGAGGTTTCAGTAAAATGATTTAAACAATATGTAGGGAAAAATTTATTAGCTGTAACTAATTTAAAAGAACTAATTGCAGAAATTCGAAGACATGACGATATTTTACTTAAGGAAAGTCACTATTGACTAGAAAGTTTATCTTGACTATTTTATCGTTAGTTAATTATTAGAATGAATGCTAAAAATATTGTTGATTATATCATAAAAATCTGTGTGATTCTGCGATTAGAAAAAATAGTTATTGATAAAACAATTAACTCATTATGAAGATGGTGAGTATTTCTTTGAAAATATATTTTCATATTATTGTTTTTGCTATGATGGAAAAATATTTAATTTTAAACCTCTATAATTTTTCTCGTAAACGATAAATAAGAGTATGAGGATCAACTTCACTAATAATATTTTGGATAATAGTACTTGGACCTACCGGACTCCAACTACAGCCTTTCTCTAAATACTCTTGAGCCGCTTTCCCAACAATGTAAGCATAATACCCGGCAATTCCACCCTGCATTGTAGCTGTACTCCCATACGTCATTAATGCGGCTGGACTTTCAAAAAAACTAACGGCAGCAAAAGTACTTTTTCCAATTCCCAAAACGAATAAGGTGATCAGTTCCCCTAATAATAAGCCTCCTGAACTAACAAGAATTTTTTTCCAAAGTTTTCCCGCCTCATAACTGGTAATAGGCAATCCATACAATCGAGCTAAAGCTCGAATTAAAGCCAAATCAGTTATCGTCCCTCCAATAATATCTAAAAAGGCAAGAGGATTAATTGCAACAGCTAGGGCTTTAGATTTAGTAAAATTCCAAATAATAGTCTCTGCTTCTTTTTGACGAATTTCCAGGGTTTTTCTGGCAATATTCTCTTCTGCTTCTTTTGCTTGCATTAAGACATTTAAAGATAATAATGATCGCCCTTCTTGATTCAGAACAGTTAATATTTTTTGGCGTAACTCCTCTACTTGAGGAGATGGCGTTTCCCATTCTTCTGTCACTTTACCATCAGGATATTGAACCTTTACAAGAATAGGTTGGGGTTGAGCCGCTACCCTAACAATTTCTTCGGGAGAAAGAATAGGATTTTTCTTGTCTATTTTTATTGCTTGTAATTGTTGATAAATTTCTTGACAATCTTGGTAAGGATAAAGATCAATTTTATTGAACACTAAAATTAGGGGCTTTTGACTACGTTGCAGTTGCTCTAATGCTTCATATTCAGTACGAGTAATATCCCCCGCTACCACAAACAGAATTAAGTCAGCTTGATAGGCTACTTCTCTAGCCATATTTGCCCTAGTTTCTCCTTCAATCTCATCTAGTCCAGGGGTATCAATAAATTCTACGTAAACTTTACCGCCAGGAGGTGTCCAGCGAACAGATTTCGGCCACTGAGTCACCCCATGCAGAGGACCTGTATCGAGAAGTGTTTGTCCAATCAAAGCATTAATAACAGCAGACTTACCTCGACTTACTAAACCAAAAGTCGCAATTCTAATGACATTTTGTTCAAGTTTATCTAAAGCTCCTTTGAGGATTTGTAAATCTTTACGAACAGCAGCTTGGAGTTTAGGATCAGGGGGACGATTCCAATGACGACGAAAACTCCCATACCAAGACAGAGCATGCTGAAGGCTAGCATGAGCTTGTTGAAGATGAATTTCCTGTCGAGAAGAAGGCATATAATTTACACTACCTACTGATTGCTGATGGCAAACATTTAGCTAAGTCATAGCGAATATTAACAATTTGAAAAATTCATGACTATAGTCATGACTATAGTATAGAGAGTGACACATCTACAAATTACATTAGATATGCAGTTTCTAACATAGATAAAGCAATGACTACATGATTATGGTAACCGAAAAATGTTCAACAATGACCAAATATCTTAGAAGGTAAGGGAATTAAATTTTAGTTAAAATGCTCTAAAATAAAGTCGCGATAATTTCAATAATTCATTATTTTTGATTTTGACTTTAATTATTGATTTACTCTTTATACTTCATTGTTACTCACTTAATAAAAACTTATAATGCACTAAGTAACTGAGTTCAATTTGTTTTCTGTTTTTTAAATAGACAGTCATTAATTGCACATAATTACTTGAATATCCGATGGCAATGTTCGATAAATTAATTTCATTTGATTTAAAAAATATATTTTGCTAAGCTTATTTAAGCTTCAATTATCTTATTAGGATAAATATATAATATTAAATTATAAAGTCTTGAAACACATTGAAAGACTTTATAATTTCTGTTGTCTATAAAAAATAGTTGTTCTTTTATACTTCTATATTTAATTAAAAAGGACTCTTTTTTGTGATTTAAAATCGTCAATTTTGGCTGTTTTTATTCATTACATATCATTACTATAAATAATATCAATGCCCAAAAATATCGAAAACCGATTACACTATGAACATTGCTATTTAGCAATTAAATACTAAAATTAAATACTAAGTATAGAGATGTGAATTAGAGCTAACAGTTAATTTATTGGGATAAGTCATGATAACTATTTCTTATCTTAATAATTTTTTCTTTTTAATTTTAGCGATCACCTATCATCTTTCTCACAGCTCTAGTTCTAAAAAGTAAGTCGGTAAACATTCCCTAGCAATTCCTGAAATAATTTTTTTTCCTTAGAAAACTATTTGGCATTATCTTTTATCCACAAGACCTTTTTCCGAATAATTCCATATCTTTAGCAAAATATTGGTCAAGTATATCCAGCTATTTTATATTTCCTCTTGGAATTAAATTCCACAAGGTTTCTCTCATTAATGGTTATCTAAATCTATAGACAGACATATAATTATACATAGTCCTAGGCTGCTATAGCAGTTAGTTGTTTCCCAAGGGGACTCCAATTTTTTTTTCTGATTGGCTTTAATCCTACTTTAGGTTTATAAAAAACTATATATTTATGATAATTTAACTAAGGTAAACACAGTAACCTATAACTAGGTGGACATAAGAAATAAATTAGGAAATTGATTCTGTAGATATGTGGATCGGAGACTAAAACGTCAATCACACAGAAGATTAAGATTTCAGTTTATACGTTCAGAACGAGCAGGATTTAGACTAAGTTCTCTACAACAATCTTTATCTTCTGAATGTTAGTCCAGTAGAGAATAATCGTATTGATGGCTTTTTAGATTTGCACAATTATGGGTCGTTTATAACCTTTTATATAGTGGTTTCTTGGGAGCAGGTTGGTATATCATCAGTGCAACACCATCTACGAGTGATGAAAATAGAGGAACGGGATACAATAGTGTTGCTTACATAAAATTAGCTAAGAATAATCTAGTTGTCGAAACGATTGACAATATTAATGATAGACGCTCAAACCTATTTGCTTTTTTAGTTACTTGCGACAGCAGCCATTACTTAGTTTTACGTTATAAAAACCTCCGTGCAAGTTGGGTAGAACTGGTGGTTCAAGAGAACCATAATCTTGATCTAAGAAGTATGGCATACTCTCGAACAGAGAAGCTCGTTTGCCATTGTAGACGGTAGACTTTATAACTAGAACTGAAGTTCTATAAATCTAGTTTCAACTAAATTTTTTCATTTCTAAGTTAGGAAATTAGATTTTAATACTGCCTGTTAGATTTTTAGTCACTATCATTTACCCAAAAATCAGAAAGAGAGCCAACGACTTTCCATGTTTCGTCTTGGCTCTCTTTTTGGTTCGCTCCTCACACTTGGTAAGAGTATACATAACTCACAGGGATTTGTCACTTTCCTTAAGGAAAATTTTTGATTTGGGCGTCACAAATTACAATTGGGATCTTGGAAAATTTCCCAAGTGACTGTACCACAGCCACTTTAATAAATGTTGACTTATGGCAATTAATCCTAATCGAGCTTGGGATAACTGGAAATCATTTTGAGCTAAATCTCCAAAAATTCGGCAATGACGTTCGAAATCTAAAATAGATTCGCTTAACTGAGTTCCAAGCTTATTCCAGATTACTGAAGGATTATTAACTGACCGATCAACAGTGATAATCACCTGATTAATGAGGGCTAAGGCGGCTCGATGGGTAAGCCGTAATTGATAAGTATCTTTTAGCCAAGGAATAGGATCGGGAGCTTGCCAAGGCAATGTTAAGTCGTCCAAAGCCTTTGATTGAAAAGTAATTAACCCCTCTGTCTCCCCCAGACGTAATAAAGAACAACACCGCGCATAAGTATATTCAATAAAAAACAGATTTTCAGCTTTTCTTGAAATTTCAGGTAAGTTAGGTTGGAAAAATATCTTTTGTCCTAACGATTGTAACCAAAGGACAAGAGTGTGATCGCTCACCTCAAAATCTAACCACCCTGGGTGAATTAGTTTCATTGTCAAAGTTGATTGGGACAATTCTTGATCGTCAAGATTAGATTGAGCCTTCAAAACAGAAAATACCTGTTGTGCAATCTCAATAGGAGATAGAGACAGCTGACTTGACAGTTGCATAGCTATCGCACAACGATAAGTAATCGGAGTAGGATGGGATAAACGGGAGACAGCTAAAGTTTTCTGCGGTAAATTAAATGAGGACTCCTTAAAAAGTTGTGAACTGATTAATAAGGATGATAATTGTTTTTGTAATTGTTGTTGAATAGATAAATCTTTTAAGATAATTTTAAAAGTTGCATGATCGGTATTAAAAAGACTAATCTCCATAGTAAATGCTTAAATATAAAGGAATAAACTCATTGTAAATGTTCTTAAATCTAGTTAACGAATTGATAATAAGTTGCTTACTCTACACATCCTTAAATAGATTTTTCAATTTGGAATTAATTGAGTATAACTGATATTATTTGAGGTACTTGCTGAGAATCGGATATTTATGATTTATAGCAAAATTTTTGTTAATAGATTTCAAGTACTGAAGATTGTATTTGCATCGGTCGGTTTAGCCTATTTAGTTTAGTCTATTTATAATTTCTACCTTAATCGTTACTGCTACGGTAACTTCTACTTCTGTGGCTATTGGGTTACAGTTTTGTCTTATCTGGAATACAACTTTGATTAATAAAGGCTTTATATCGAGAATTATATTAATTAATCATTTATGATTTTTTAATCAGAGTTTAATGTTATTTCATTTATCTTTAAAAATTAAGCTGTAGAGCGTTTTACACTATGTTAGCCTTAAAAACTAACCACGATCTTTTCATGTATTAGTTATATATAACAATTTTAAATTGGGTGGCTCTTAATAACAGCAATAGATGAATCAGTCAATTATGTCTTGATCAGTTATTTAACCAGTCGCTTGATTGATATTTTAAGAATCATGAATTTATTGAATTTGCAAGTATTTTCATTTTTTTATCAACAGTTTACAATAAAGTTAAAATCAGAAGAAAGAGGAGGTAAAAATACAACTTTTACTTCCAGGTGTTCTATCAATTCTCTGCTTTTTGCAGCTTTAGGAGCCTGTAAATTCTCTATAAGCGCATGATCTACTAGTAGGATAGATGGTGTCAGCACTTCTATTTCACGAGTAAAGAAAGCTTTTTTATTTCTCTAGTGTTCAAAAGTAAAGGTAGCTAAAAAAAATCAGATTTAGCAATTATTTTAACTAACATAATATTTTTTCTAAATTATTATGTTAGAGTAATGAGTCATGACTAGACAAACTCCGATCTTCTCAATAAAAACTGAGTCCGAAGTTTTGGAATCAGTTTTTGTAATGTGTCAAGGAGTGAAGTATTTTTTCGTTTAAGTTGAGTTTTTAGACTTAATGATACATGCTAGGAGTACTGACCATAACATATTTTTTTGTGTAAGCAAATACTTAGTCATTGTAGAGTATTATCGTTATCTTATTCTAGCTATTGTTCTACAACACTAAGTATTTTTGTCTCAAGTAAAGAATTTTTTTGAGTTTATGAGGTAATGTTTTTATCCTTTTTATTAAGTAATAAAAAGGATAAAAACATAATAAATATCTTATTAGTTGTTAACGAAATTAATGTCATTGCTAATTTTTGATTTATTAGACTAAATATATATTTCTATTTTTTTACTTTTATTTATATAAATAAAAATTATTATTGTTAGCCAGAACAGAAGTAATTAGTAAACTTGTATTAGTATTTCTATAGTTCTTTAATTCCGTTTAGTTTCATTCAAGAACCTACTGCTAAAAAACTCATTAATTAAGATTGTTACTTTATATTAAAATATATTTATATATTTTAATATAAAGTAAATATCAATTGTTTATGCCAAACTTATATCTATAATTTACTTGCTACTTAATTATTTTAAATATCTTTATCTTAAAGTATTTAGGATTTTGTAAATTAATTGCTGTTAATCTAAATAATATTATGTTGCCTAATACTAATAGCTTAATTTTTAAAAATTAAGCTATTAGTACAATCCCCTAATACTTATTATTTTTATAATATCTCAAATACCAGAAAAAACATTACCTTTTATTAGTCTTTGATTATCTTTTTTAAATTTATTTTTTTAAAAATTTTCTTACCTAGAGAAAGCTCTAGCAGAAAAAAATTTTACTTTTAATAACTTTATCCTTGGAATAAACCAAAATTTTGTTGAGTAGCTATTCTAAACAACCAATTAATTTAATAGTCAAAATAACATAAGGATAACTAACTATGTATTTTAGTGTGTCTTAGGCATCTATCAATGAAATAGATATATTTCTATGTTCAAATAATTAAAGTCAAATATATATTATTTAAACTTGTATATCTTGTGGTAAGTCTATACAATTTTTGTATTTTTAAATATGTTTATAGTTATTTCGTAAAAATGTACTCAATACAATTATTATTCTGCTAAGTTAACTTTTAAAGTATAAGTAGGTGCGCAAGATAAATACGACTTTTTTTTATTATTTGAGTTGATACTTAACTAAATAACTTGTATACACTGAGTCATTATTAAGAATAATTATCGTATCTGTCCTTTTGTTTATGCCATATTTTTCAACTTCATTTATCTCTTAATTTACAACAGTTTAGACTTTTTAGTTTTTTGGGAGATAGATTGCTTTTTGTCTTTACTTTTATAACTTTCTTTTTCTAATTATTTTTTAACAATTACAGATTATTCTATAAATTTATTCAACTCCTTTATCCTTGAACGAGAGCTATATATAAAAAATATATTTTCTTATTCCTAAGTTATTGTCCTTGGATAATCTACCTAATAATTGTTATTTTTACCGAATCTGTATCGTAAGATTAACTAGTAAAGTAAATAATATCTCTTCAACCTAATATCTATTTTCTATGTTATTAAACATAACAGATAAGTTTTCTATCATCAGCTAGCTAATTTTAATTGTTATATATATAATCTACTCTTAGTTTTCTTTTTAAGATTTTTTATTTTAAAAATACTGATTAAAATGTTCTCTTTTCATCAGTATTTTTAAAATGAAATTATTAACGTTTTATGTCCTGACTTAGTTAAGCTTTTTATTTATTTTTTTTTATTAGATCGTTTCTTATTAAATAGTGATATAGAGGGTATTCAATCTATCTAAGGCAAATTTATAATGATTTATTCATTATTTTTATTGAGTTTTTTTGTATAAATTACATTTATATATCATAAATATGACCTTGTGTTAAGTCTCTTTTTAAAAGAAATAAAACTATCTCTAAACCATTTAAAATATAAAAGCAGGTAATGGTAAATACGTCTAAATTTAGAATTCTATTCATTAAACTGAGTTAAACATTTGATGCCATAAGTATAAATTAAGTAAAAAGATTCAGCATAACATGCTTTTATATAAAAAAAACTTTTTATAATTATAAATATAATTATAGGTTTTGAGAAACCTATTCTTGACAATTAAACTTTTTCTTTATATCTTTTAGTTTTACCTCAAATTTTTTACATAAAATTTCAGTATAATTAATAGGAATTAATAACGACAGCAAGAAGATAATAAGAAAATAATTTTTATTAAAGTAAAACAGAGGGCAAAGTGAATAACTACTGAGTTAGTATCGGTTTTGATAGTCATGGTAATTATTCCCATTGCTGATACTATTCTGTCATTTCTTTAGGTATAACTAGTTAAAAAATCGCACAAAAATAATTTAAAAATCTTTAGTTATAGAGTTAAAAATTCTTAGAAATAAATAGAAATTGTTCAAATCTTGGTTGTTGATAATGCTCATGAAATCCTTAGTTACTTGTGTTTATATCCTAAAATTTCTATAGCCACGCGATTGCAGACTCCTACCTCTCCTAACATAGTACACATGTGGTCATAATCTGCTAAGGTTTTTTGACGACGTTCAGGATTAAGCAGCAACTCTAAAGACTCTTGGACAATGCGATCTATGGTTGCCTCTTCCTGCAATAATTCAGGAACAATTTCCTCCATCACCACTAAATTCGGCGGAGACATAAAGGGAATAGAAAACTTTAAAATATTACGAGCAATCCACATCGTTAAAGGATTGACTAAACATAATACTAATTGAGGAATTCTCAGTAAAGCTAATTCTAAATTAACAGTCCCTGATTTAGCAATAGCAAAATCTGCTGCCGCCATTACTTCTAAAGCCTCTTGTCCCTCAAGCAAAGTAATCGAAAGTTGATAGGCGTTAACTGTTGTTTTAATGGTATCGCGATATTCACTCAGAGAAATAGGAAGTAAAAAATGAAGATCAGGAATTTTTTCTTGGAGTTTTTGGGCTGCTTTGCACATCAGAGGAAGGTGATACTTCAACTCTTGATAACGGGAAGCAGGAAATAAAGCGACTACCGTTTGATCGTGGTCAATATTTAACCTAAGACGGGCTTCTTCACGGCTAGGGGCTTTAGTCATGCGATCTAGTAGGGGATGGCCAACCCACTTGACTGTAACACCTTTTTCTGCAAAAAATCGGGCTTCTTCAGGAAAAATTGCTAAGAGAAGATCAGTAATATGAGCGAACTGTTGAATAGTTTTACTATTGGGAGCCCAGACCCAAGATTGAGGGGCAATGTAATAGATAATAGGAACTTCAGGGAAATGCTTGCGAGCATATTGGCCAAAGGCGGAATTAGGTCCCATGTAATCGATAAGAATAAGAATATCAGGGGGATTTTTCCGTAAATATTGTTTAACTCGACGTTGCATTAACCAAGTTGGAATAATAAATGGAAGAGACTCAACAATACCAATAGACCCAATAGCAGCGGTATTACCTAACAATTTTGCCCCGGCTTGCGCCATGAGATCACCCCCCAAAGCTAGAATTTCCAAAGGGATACCTTGATTTTTGGCTTGTTGGTAGAGAGCTTCAACCAACATTGAGCCCTGTAAATCCCCAGATACTTCCCCTGTACTGATAAAAATTCGCATAGATTCCCTAAAAAGTGTAAATGAACCCCATAGTTAACTCGTGGTACTTGTCCCTAAGCTTTCGCTGGAATGGGTCCGCGTCGTTTTTCTTCTGTGGTGGAGGCCATCAAAAAATGGTGGAGATACTTAACATATTCGTTGTCAGAGATTTTCGATAATTTCTCTAGGGCTTCTTTAAACGTAAAATCTGAACGATAAAGGAAACGAAAAGCTTCTTTTAGGTACCCCATATCTTGGGTGGTCAGTCCAGCTCTTTTAAGTCCGACTAAATTGAGTGATCGCACCCGTGATGGATTCCCTTCAATCATCATAAACGGAGGGGCATCTCGATCAATGCGACTCATCCCTCCTAGCATGGCATTACGTCCGATACGAACAAATTGATGAACCCCTAATGCTCCACCAATAACTGCCCGTGATTCAATGTAAACATGACCTGCTAAAGCGACAGCATTGGCAATAATGACATTATCTTCAATCACACAATTATGTGCAACATGGACATAAGCCATCAACAGGTTATGATTACCAATTTGGGTCACCTCATCGGCGTGGGTTGCCCGATTAATAGTGACAAACTCTCTAATGATATTGTGGTCCCCAATTTTTGCCCAACTGGCAGCTCCCTTATATTTTAAGTCTTGGGGGTCTGAACCAATAACAGCACTGGGAAAAATATGATTACCAACTCCAATTTCTATTGGTCCTTCGATAATGGCATGAGCCCCAACAATGGTTCGAGCATCAATTTTTACATTGTCTCCAATCACTGCATAAGGGCCGACTTCTACGGTAGGATGAAGTTCTGCTTTCGGGTGAATAATGGCAGTAGGGTGGATTGGGGTACTCAAAGAGGTATCTCCCTTGGTTTGATAGGTCAGCATTAAATTTTTGTTCTAGCTTACAGGGTATTTAAGTAAAAGAGACACAAGGCCGCATTCGTTTTATTTTAAGTAAATATAATTCCTGTGGCTAAAGGAGTCAAACTTCAGGGGATTTGACTGACTTTTGACAATAAAGCTCTGTGCTTAATTGCGTCACATCATACAAAATACCATTCCTGTTCATTTTTTTCTTATAGCGGGTTTCAATTGAGTAGCCCATAATAACAGTAGTAGGTGAACTAGCCAATATGTCTTTATCGGTTACTAAATCAACCGTTTTATTGTATGGTTTGATTGATTGAGACTTCTAGAATTTCGGGATTTTTGAGTGCGTAAATATTCTTTAATTTGTGACTAATAGTTTTTAATCAAGTTGAAATCAGGAGAGTAAAAAGATAAAAATACGAGTTTTACTCCTATAGATTCCACTACTTTTCTAACTTTTATGGCTTTTTTATCAGGTAAATCATCTATGACCATATAATCTACGAGTTAAATTTATGGTATCAGCACTTCTGTTTTATAAGTTAGAAGAGCTTTTTTACTGGTCCATCATTCAAAAGTAAAAAGAGCACAAAAACTAGATGCAGTGAATACCTCAATGAACTTAATATTTTTTTATAAATTTTTAAAATGTTTATTATAAACTTGTTTTTATTTAGTTGTTCTATCATAATGACAGCCCATGACTAGCTTATACAATTAATTTATCAACAAAGACTAGGTTTTAACGTTTAATTTTTCAATTTTTATTAAATATTTTTATCCTAAAAATTGAACCATATCTGTGTAAAATTACTCTGAATAGAGTATTCTTTTTTTTTAGTTAATTTAAGTTTTTAAGCCAAACAAAATACTGACTATATATCATACTTATGATTTCATTTAAGCTAATAATAAGTTCCTGCAGAAGAGCATCCTTATTTTGTTCTAAAGATTGTTTAGCAACATTAAGTTGTTCTACCTCAATTAAAAGATAGTCGTCTAAGCTATGAGGGAAGAGTTTTATGCTTATCTTTACTTTTTAACATCTAAGATAACGATTGATAAAACTATAACTGAGTTAAAAAAGTTCTGCTAGTCGTGGAGTTCATTGATTGGTCTTGTTGTTGGTTTATATGATTTTAATAAAAATATTGATGGAATACGGCTTTATTATTTTAGTTTGTTCACTTTATTTTTCGGTAACTAATAATAGTAATTATTAGTTACCGAAAAATAATACTTAGATTTTTTTAAAAAAATTAAAACATAACTTAGTTTTTCATTACTTTACAAACAAAAATTTTTTTTGAAAAAATATTCTTCAATGAGCCGATAGACTCTAATCATAAAGTAAATTGTATTTATTTATGATTAAATCAAGATAATAACTTTTGAAATAACAACCGAAAGTTCAATCTTTTTTTTAAAGATAAATAGATTTATTTGACAACATTAAATATGTTTATATTGTCTCGACCTCTTCAACACCAAAAATCAGATGAATCCTTCTCCTTTATTTTTAAAAAATTTATTCCCTTAATCTGTTTCAGATTAAGGTTGTTAGGTTCTATTCAACCTGTTATGTATAATCGTTAATACTAACATCTTAAAAATCTTATTCAAGAATTATTTTAGTTATTAATAGTTTGCTTATTAATAAAATTATTGCTAGATTTAGGCTATGTTTGGTTTTGAGAAACTTTTATTATCCTAAGTTCGGTAAAGTTGGTTAATATCACTTTTGATAAGCAGCGCCCAAATATAGTCGACCAACTTTAGGATTACCAAGAAGGGATTCTCCTGATCCTTCAAGACGATCACAGCCATTTTCTAAAACATAGCCTCGATCAGCAATTAACAGAGCTTTTTTGGCGTTTTGTTCTACTAAAACAATAGCTTTGCCCATTCGATTAATGGCTTTGATTTGCTCAAAAATATTATTAACTAAAATTGGGGATAGAGCAGCCGAAGGTTCATCTAAGAGTAACAAATCAGGATCAAGCATTAAAGCCCGTCCCATCGCTAACAGTTGGCGTTCTCCCCCTGATAGCTTTCCAGCCCGTTGACGACGACGTTCTCCCAAACGGGGAAACATGGTATAAATGCGATCTTTATCCTGTTTTAAAGATCCTTTTTTAATAAATGCTCCCACTTCTAGGTTTTCGTCGATGGTTAAGGCGGAAAAAACATTAGAAATTTGAGGAACATAGCACATCCCATGGCGGACAATTTTATCTGATGGTACTCGAACGATATTTTTTCCTTTAAAGATAATTTTGCCCTGGTTGGGGGTTAATAGTCCAAAAATCGTTTTGGCTAACGTGGACTTTCCTGCCCCATTAGGACCAATTACAGCTACTAATTCCCCTGGGGTAACACGAAAATTAATCCCTTGCAGTATATTGAAGTCTTCAACGTATCCTGCATAAACACTTTCTACTTCTAAGATATTTTCCATAGACCTTAACATTATCAACAATTAGGGTAAAAGACTAACTAAAAACCTTTTAATACCTCTCCCCTGAGCCTTTGAGAACATCTATTTCAGACCATTTAAAATGGTGTTTTCTGCAATTCAGGGCGTTCTTCTGGAAAAATTGCATCTTCAACTGGACAAACTGTTATGCAAATTCCGCAGTCAATACAAGTTTGAAAGTCTATCCAATACCAATCAGTTCCATGAATATTTTTGCCGGGACCTTCATGTATGCAAGCAACAGGACAAACGTCCACACAGTCAGCAACCCCTTCACAGGTTTCAGTAATGATAGTATGTGGCAAAGTGTTTCCTCCTAGTTTTAATGTTTGAATGCTATGACTTTTTTATTGTGACAGACTTTCTTCTCTAGTTTCAACAAAATTTTCTTACTGTTACAGATGTAAAGAGACTAAATATACTTTTGCTTCTTGCGCTACTTATTCAACTGATGAATATTGAGATAAGGTTGTCAGAATTTTTGAGCTTGTTTACTGTCTAAACGTCCTGATATCTGGGCAAATTCGCTATGAAGTTGCCCAGATATTCAGTTACAAAAGGAATCAATAGAGGAATTGCTTCGAGATTTCCTGACTCTCTCAAGACACTGATTGCAGAGATTTTTGCCAATCCATTGTCAGACTTTAAAGCTTCTTGGCACAATTTATCTTAAGCCCTCCTAATGCCTCTAAAGCATCCACAATGCTTAACTGTAGCAAGCAATCTGAGGTATCGTGACAGGCTTGCTTTACATTTCTGTAAGCTTGTGTCAGTTTAAGTCCTCTGATGTCAATTTCTGAGTCCTTTTTAAGGAGGCGGTCACTTATGTAACTCTAATGCCACCTTTCAATCTTGATTACCCAAGAGATATAATTGGCTACACTACCGGATAACAAATTCATTCATTGGTATCAGTAATCAGAAATTATAGCAAGACAACAGCAATTTAAAGGTCAAGCCAACATAGTTGATCGAGTACTTTAATATGATCGATGATCGCTAAAATTGGGGGAGGTTAGGAGTTGTTGTCCCTCTTCAGGATTAATCATTTAACTTAAGTAGTTAAGATAAACGTTATGCTCATTAGGTTTTAGTTTTTATCTTAAACTGCGTGCATTATTTCAGTGAAATTCAATGGATATACAGAACTGACAATGTAGAATTAACTAGTGAAGTCCCAGGTAAAGAAACTTCGAGGTTAAAAATTTACCAATTTTTTAGAGTTCTTAAGCTCTCTTTTTAATTAATTTGAATTGATTGTTAATACATTTGACGTTTTTAAAAACTATTCTTAGTTCAGAATGGGTAGTAACTTCTCTAATTCAACACCTAGTCTAGTTATTAAAAGGCTTTTGGCATGCAATAAGTAGACTTTGAATACCAATTAAATCGTTTTATTTAAAAATTTTAAGCTTTATATATAAAAAATACTTTTTTTCATCTTCTTTATAATCTATTTTCTCTTAACCAAGGAATACTTTTTCTGTCTATACCTGACGTATTTATCACTTTTAACTAGTTTTTTAACGTATATTTTTTGCAAAATATTAAATATCTTACTTCTAAATTTAGAGCTTTAGGTTATTAAATTGGCTGTAATTGTATGATTTTTATGGTAGTGCTAACATTTTTACTTTTTTAAAAAAACTCTTTCTTAAAAGTTTGCTGTCCCTAATCTAGACAACTTCTTTTCTTTGCTTAGTTTATTTACAGTTTTTCATACCTTTTTATTAGTCACTGAGTAATTTTTTTAGTAATTTATTTTTTAAATGAATTGATATTTTTTTTAAACCCATTGTTACTGTCAGATTAATGAGGGATGTTCAGTAAATCATTAACTCCAATCATTTGATAATATCTACTTTATGCCCACAAATTAGTACAAAATCCCTGGAATTATAGAAGACTTGACTGCAGAAGTGTTAAATAGGTTAAGATACAAAAATATGCGATTTGTATACTTATTGTTCAGGATAATTATCAATGACAACTGAATCTTTAATTCCAGTAGTAGTGAACGGAGCAGCAGGTAAAATGGGGCGTGAGGTCGTTAAGGCTGTCTTTCAAGCTGAAGATATGATGTTAGTCGGAGCAGTAGATCATAACCCTGATTATTATGGGCAAGATATCGGGGAAGTGACCGGATGTGGGGCCTTAGAGGTACCGATCGTTAATGATTTGCAAAGTATTTTAGTTTTAGCTGCCCAAGAAAAAGTACAAGGCGTTATGGTGGATTTTACTCACCCCGATGGGGTCTATGAAAATGTGCGAAGTGCGATCGCCTATGGGGTACGGCCAGTAGTAGGAACGACAGGATTAAGCGAAGAACAAATCAAAGAATTAGGAGAATTTGCCGAAAAAGCTAGTACTGGATGTTTGATTATCCCTAATTTTTCCATTGGTATGGTGTTATTACAACAAGCGGCAATTCAAGCATCTCAATACTTTAATCATGTAGAAATCGTTGAACTTCATCATAATCAAAAGGCAGATGCACCCAGCGGAACCGCTATTAAAACGGCTCAAATGTTATCAGACTTGGGCAAAACGTATAATCCTCCTTCGGTGAAAGAAACAGAAACTATTCAAGGAGCAAGAGGTGGGTTGGGGAATGATAATATTAGAATTCATAGTGTGCGTCTACCTGGCTTAATTGCCCACCAGGAAATTCTTTTTGGGGCAAAAGGGGAACTTTATACTCTACGCCATGATACCAGTAATCGCTCTTGTTATATGGCAGGAGTTTTATTAGCTATTCGCAAAATAACTCAACTACAATCTCTTATTTATGGACTAGAAAAAATCATATAACATAGAAAAAAATTGATAATTTTAAATTGACAGATTATAACTTTTGAAAATAGTAAATTTCTTGTTTATGCCTGCTTTTAGTCCTATTCAGTAGGAACATTTACTAAGCATCAAAGCGTTAATAAAATTAATATAATTACGTTGAAACTTTGTATTATCAAATTTATTTGTATTCTACATTGATTGAATTAATACAAAAGGTTGTAAAATTAACGTGTTAAATGAAATGGAGGAATCAGCATTCCAAGTTGTCAATTGTTCGGGAGAGGGTTTGTGAATTAAGGCTTTGCTAATCCAATGTTGTACAGAGTTGACATCATCTTGAGCAATAGCAACCTCAACTTCTATTAGGTCTAAATGTTTAGTTACGAAAATGATAGCATCTCTTTGGACATGGGGCGTTAAATATTGCCATTTAACATCAGTAATATCTTCACTAAAGCGAGTTTGAAGGTTTTTCATTGGTTAATTTTCCACAATAACTGCAAAGATAGATTATTATTAACAGGGAGTATACAAGAAATGATGGATCAACCTCAAGCTGTTGTTCTGCTATCTGGAGGCTTAGATTCAGCTACTTCAGCTGCAATCGCTCTCTTCGAAGGTTACAATTTAATTGCCCTTTCTCTACGCTATGGACAACGCAACGAAAAAGAATTAGCAGCGGCTGAGAAAATAGCTCAAGACTTAGGTATCACCGAACACTACATTATTGATGTTAATATTGCCCAATGGGGAGGATCATCCCTAACTGATAAGTCTTTGACTGTTCCTCAAAAAGGAATTGAACCTGATATTATTCCCTCTACCTACGTTCCAGGAAGAAATACTATTTTTATCGCTCTTGCCCTCTCTTTAGCAGAAACCAAAAAAGCTAAGGCGATTTTCATAGGGATTAATGCTGTAGACTATTCAGGATATCCTGATTGTCGTTCTGACTATCTTGAAGCTTATCAAAATTTAGCTAATTTATCTTCAAAAGTAGGAGTTGAAGGCAATGCCCCTCAATTAATTGCCCCTTTACTTTGGAATTCTAAAGTAGATATTGTACACCGCGCTATTGCTCTAGGGGTTGTTATTGAGCATACTTGGTCTTGTTATCAAGGGGGAGAAACACCCTGTGGTTTATGTGATTCTTGTCGTATGCGTGATTTTGCCTTAATTGAGGCGGGATACCCTGAATTGGCTACTCCTGAAGGGAGGGGATGATTAACGAACTCCGAAAGTCAGAACAAGAAAAAGTTTTTTACTTTGTTTTGTGTACTTTCACTTAATATTAAGATTCGATAAGTTGACTAAAATCGATATCTTCATAAATTCGAGAAATAGGAGAACAAGTCAATAGGATGTAAATGTAATAAAGTTTTATTTTTTTACAGAAATAAAGTTCCTAAAATTTATACTTAAAAAGTATAAATATTTATACGTTATTTTCTTGAGCATTAATTAAGACATGTCCTTTTAGGATATCGACTTCAACTTTACGATAGAACTTAAATTTGTCTCCTTAATCAAAGGCTTCTTTAGAAGGTATAAAACTTAAATAACTAAGCGAGGATGATAGGTAACAATAGA
Organism: cyanobacterium endosymbiont of Epithemia clementina EcSB; assembly: GCF_029919255.1. GTDB lineage: Bacteria > Cyanobacteriota > Cyanobacteriia > Cyanobacteriales > Microcystaceae > Rippkaea. Next base: position 1,277,885 of record NZ_CP123991.1, read on the forward strand.
TTATGATTATCTATCAAGCATTCCTTATAATAATTGTAGTACTTGTAATCTAAGGAGCAGAAGAAATTATCATCGTTTTTTATACATCCCTAGTTTAAAATATACTATTATTAAGTTAATAGTAATTTTGTAATGATAAATTATTCCCCGCTTAATAAAGTAAGTATTTACGTGAACATATTTATATCTAATAGATTAGATTACTTCCTATTCAAAACTTTTTTAAAAAAAATAATTGGGGCTTAAATTTTGCTAATCTATTGTTTGTTTAAATTTTTTAGAAGCCTAAAAATCATAATTGTTGAACAACATTTTTTTAAAAATTAACTAATTAGAGCGTAATTTTTGTCGCTAAATTAATAAATGTCAATACAGCTTAAATTCCAAGTATTTACTGTTTTCTAATTTTTAGAGTTAAATTTAATTGTTGATAATGCTTTTATAGTAAAATAATTTGCCTTAAATTTAAGAAAATAAAAAGTATAAATTCTGAAAAAAAAAGATGAACAATGCGTGTTCTAATTATGGGATAAGTCAGTTTTATTCAAATAAGCTCATAAAGAGCTTACCCAACTAACAGAAAAATTTAATATTATATTTGATAACAATAGTTGGGAATTAAATGATGCTCAATCTCTAGTATATATCTAGTATAAATTTTATTGAATAAGGTTTAATATTTCGTTTATGTTAATTCTATCTGGATTTATTTAAAAAATCAACAAACACCCCATATTGATAAATAGGAAAGTTCAAAATAGAATTTTTAAAACCTAAAAGCGGCACTCATTTTACTTCTATTTATCCCAATTATTTCTAAGATACTCATCATTATAAGAATTTATAAGTCTAGTTTTGTTGATAAAACTGTTTATGATTTCTCCTTCTCTATTTCTAGAAATAGATTATATTCTACTCAGTTTCACTATGTTCAAGACTTAGTTAAAAAAATTGCTCCTATATTAGGAGACAAATAAGCAATAGGACAAATTTATAAAGTTTTAGGCGAAAGTTATGTGATCTTTGATGGACTAGCTTATGCTTGTGGAATGGCGGCGGGAAAGTCACCAGATTAGATAAAAATTATTGGTTATAAGCCTGAGCAGTTTAACTTAGATAAAAATAAAGCTTTTTCCCTAAAAAATAACACATTGTTGCTGATATTTATCAAATATTAAAGGAATTAAACTACGTATAAAAATATGATTGATTTAAGGACTAAAAGATTATTTAAAGAGTAATTGTTTTGTAATGTAACTTGACCAAGCTAACACCTATTTTCTTCTTTACAATTAGATTTGTGATAGACTGCCTTTTTTCATGAAAAGAAGGCTTTAGTATATATTAATTTCTTAATTAAATCGACTAAAAAAAATGAATCAGATTAATTCTCATCCTTATCTCATATTTAGGGTTGTTCTGAATTATTATTAGACAATACAGGAGAGGATGGATTTTTTTGTATTTCTAATTCTTGTTTCATAGTTTTTAAGATAGTCGCGAGTTTTTCTTCTTCTGGGAATAATTGAACCAATTTTTCCATTGGGATAATAGCCCCTTCTAAGTCTTTGAGTTGCAATTTTGCTTCTATTAATCCCTGTAGCGCAGTAGGATTTTTGGGTTCGCGTTTTAATACCTGTTCATATCCGTCTGCGATTGCCTGTAACTTTTCTCGTTGGGAACTGTTGGTGGTGGAGGTTGCTAATGGATACGGAGATTGATTTATTGAACGCGACATGGGGAGTATCATAACTCCCAGTAAAGCTAAACCTGAGAGGATAACAACAATTCTTTGAAATGGTTTTTGAGGATTATTAGACATAATCTTAATATTATAGAGCAGATATTATCAGTTTAGTTAATGAAATACAATCGATATAACACAGTATACAATGTTGCATCAAAGTTTATTTCTCTTTCAAAAGATCCCCTCTAAGTATATCCATGAAAAACGGCCAGCCCCAATCCAAAACTCCCCAGACAGATTACCATCAAAATAAACAAAACTTTCCATTGCGGATACCCTTTATCTTGTAGTTCTAACTTTCCCAAAGTAGCTGCACACAACAACAAGAGTAGCCTGATAAAATACTCTAGCCAACAAACCATCAAGACAACGGCAAAAGTCCAGCAGAGTACAGAAACCATAGCACGATTATCGGATTTAAACCCACTCCCAAATACGATAGTAATCAACGCAACTGGTGCTGCAACTAAACTAGCAGTAATTATTAGTACGAGAACCCCAGCCAAAATGTGCAACATCAAAAATACTGTGTCACTTTCGAGAAGCCATCCCCAAGTTTTCCCCTGTTGAATCAAGTAACGAGTTAAGGATGAGACAGAGAGACCTACATTCCAGCCAAACAGACAATAGGTGGAGAAAACAACACTCAACGAAAGGAAAGAAGACTTAGTGGACCACGACATCGTCAGATAATAAGCGAAAAGTGCTAAATCTTATTAAGAATACGTTTTTTTTTAAGCTTTGTCTAGAAGACTTAAACAGTCTCATTAGCTTAGAGATAATTGTGGGGCAAAACACTTTTTTGTAAGTCATTAAGCCTATTCTGTATCGCCTAAAGTGGTCAGGGTTAGGAGGATTTCACGACATGATCTGAATCATATAATCGAAAAGGCCATAGAACAACGGACTTCTGAAGTGGGATAACAATCTGAAGTTCACTCTACTTTGGGTGGAGAGCGTCTGTGGGTTGAAGACAAGAAAAGACCTTGATTTAAGCGAACCCGTTAAACTGAAAATCCGAGACAGTGATCTTTAGAAAATTCACCTCCTGAAGTGAGTGGGGTATGTCAATAAGGTAACAAGATAATATTAGTTTAAGCTTGCCCTGCATGATAAGAACTTCGAACCAAAGGGCCTGAACGGACGTGGCAGAATCCTAGAGACCGTCCGATTTCTCCTAATTTATCAAATTCTTCAGGAGCCCAGTATTTTTGCACAGGGAGATGGTCTAAAGACGGACGCATATACTGTCCTAAGGTAAGGTTATCGCATCCCACTTTTCTTAAATCTTTAAGGGTTTCGATAATTTCTATTTCTGTTTCCCCATGCCCCAACATCAATCCTGATTTGGTCGTAATGGATTCATCAAGTTCTTTGACCCACTTCAAAACACCCAAAGAACGCTCGTATTTAGCCCCTCTTCTCACGATATTTTGCAAACGTCTAACGGTTTCAAGATTGTGATTATAACAGGCAGGCTTAGCAGCTACAATCGTAGCAACTCGTTGTCTTTGAGTAATTTTTCCTTCTTTCCCTCCCCAAAAGTCTGGAGTTAGTACTTCAATCTCAGTATGGGGGTTGCTCTGACGAATGGACTCCATAACTCTGACAAACCAATTCGCACCTCCATCAGCTAAGTCATCCCGCGCTACAGAGGTTAAAACAACATAGAGTAATCCTAATAAATTGACTGATTCCGCTACTTTCTGCGGTTCTAAGGCATCCAATGGCATGGGGGAATGACCTTTATCCACTTGACAAAAACCACACGAACGAGTGCAGGTTGGACCCATTAACAGAAAGGTCGCTGTTTTCTGCGCGTAACATTCCCCTCGGTTTGGACAACGACCTTCTTCACATATTGTATGAATGTTTCGTCGTTTGATAATACGCTGAACGGCAGAAATCTCACTGGCTTTACCAACAGAGCGTCTAAGCCAAGGAGGAATAGACATCAAGTTTGTTTGGTAGCGATTATTAGTTGATGTACTTTTTTCCATAGTTAATCTGGGATAGAAAATTACACTTTTCTAGTGATCTGAAACTATAAGGAAAATATTTGACTTTATTAACTCTCTTAAGTTAATCATGTTTGGTTAATTAAGACAAAGGGTGATTTTTGCTTCTGATGCACTACCCTTAACCAAGGGTAATATACTCTCTCAATCATGGCCGTGCGGTAAGAATAGTTGGAAACCAATGTTTCATTGGTGAAATTTACTTAATAAGGAGGAAGGACTTTTTCTTGACTGGTGATGGATATGCTTAACTTACTATTCGCTTGAATTGTAAGTTAATTTTCGTGTTAAAAGAGTAAAAAAAATTGCTTGACACTGTTAATACTACCTTGATAAACTATACAAAATCTCTCAGCTAAAAAACAAAAACTAGACTGAGTTATGAAAGTAAAAACTGATTAAAGTAAGAGTTTTGTTAAAAAAATCAATATTTCACCATCTTTAATTTAGTTTTTTTAGTCAGTCAGCTACTTAAAAATGGAAAGTTAAACCAAATCAATTAGTATTTTTTAAACTATCAAAAACTGGCAAAGTAAACCAGAACTTAGCCCCAGCATTTGGATTAGTGATTACCCCAATTTCTCCCCCATGGGCTTCAATAATTTGACGACAAAGGTAAAGTCCTAAACCTAACCCTAATGTTTTTTTTGCCCCATCTCCTCGATGATATCTTTCAAATAAGTTCTCGGCTTGTTCTGAATTCATTCCTACTCCATCATCAGCTAAGATACAGATAACCATTCTTTTATCTTGAGAAGATTTTTCAATCACCTTCTGAGTATAAAAAGCTGATTTTTGGGAAGTTAAAACTTCAGCATTTATAGTTAATTTTAAGCCAGGCGGATTATGTTTAAGGGCATTAGCCAACAAATTTTCAAACACCCGCCATAGGCGATCACTATCTCCATTAACTACTGGTAATTCAGGAGATATTAAGACATCTAATATACCTTTATGTTCCTTTAATATTGGTTGCCATTCTGCAGCTAATTTCTGACTCAATGAAAATAAATCCAAGGGGGTACAATTAAGACAGACTCCTCCCATTTCAAATTGTTGGGTCTCTACTAAAGAATTAATTAAATTAAGTTGGCGATCACAACTAGCTACTATCTGTTCTAATACTGCATTAGACATCTCTATGGTTGGCTTATTTTCTTTTCTTCCTTTTTTAAGTAGGTTTTTCAAAACCATGGCCATTCCTAACACAGGGTTACGTAAGTCGTGAGATACTGCATGAAGGTAAACCCGCAAGGTTTGTTCTGTTTTTTTTCGTTCTTTTATTTCTTGTTGGAGTTGTTTTTTTTGCCGTTGTATAGTTAATTGATTTTCAACTCTAGCAATAACTTCCTCTTCCTGAAATGGCTTACAAATATAGTCTACTCCTCCCACTTCAAAAGCTTTTACCTTATCTAAAATATCGTCAAGTGCACTAATAAAAATAACAGGAATTTCTTTGGTTTTGTGATTATCTTTTAGAGTTTGACAAACTTCATAGCCATTGATTCCTGTCATATTAATATCTAACAAAATGACATCAGGGGGAACTTGAGATACAGTTTTTAAGGCCATCTGTCCATTAAGAGCCTTACGGACTTTATAGCCCTGTTCTGATAACATGGCTGAGAGTAAACGCAGGTTATCAAGAGTGTCATCAACGACAAGAAGATTGCCTTTTTCTAAGATCATAAGTTGCTAATCATCTAAATTATTATTAACTATTGCCTTATTTGTTAATTCAATAATCTGATCAAAAAGAAAGTCATTAGCCCAATCTTTTAGAGTAACAGCTAAAAGCTCACTTGCTGGAGTGATTTGAGTAATTAAATCTAGTATGGCATCATCGCTGCATTCTATAGCAGCTTGGTGAACTTGACTGATCCATTCAGGAGACATCATAGATAATAGTTGCAATAGATCATCGGAGGTATCTTTTTGTCCTCCAACATCTGTTTCCTCTATTCGATTATCTTCTCCTCTCATAGACTCGTAAATATAGCAAATACCAAGGTGATGGGCAATCTTATCCCATAAAACTTCTTCTCGAAAGGGTTTTCGCATAAAGTCATCACATCCGGCTGACAAAACAACATTGCGTTCCTCTTCAAAGGCACTAGCAGTTAAGGCGATGATTACGGTAGCCTGTCCTTTGGTGGTAGTTTTGATGCGTTGGGTAGCTTCGTAGCCATCGATAATAGGCATTCTCATGTCCATTAACACTAGATGGGGTTCCCACCTTTCCCAAATATCAATAGCTTCTTTTCCGTTGCTGGCCTGACGAACTTCAAACCCCATCGATGAGAGCAATTTAACTAAAAGAATACGACTTTCTAGACGATCGTCCACCGCTAGGATACGGTATCTGGGTTGGCCAGGAGCTAATCCAATGACTTTGCGAATAGGTTTTTTCGTTTCAATAGCACTAGCCGATGCTATCTGTCCCTTAATGGTAAAAGTAAATAAACTGCCTTGGCCCAGCACGCTATTAACCTGAATATCGCCCCCCATTAACTGCACAAACTTCTGACTAATGGGTAAGCCTAACCCTGTTCCCTCTTGAGCGTTGCGTCCGGTTTCTGTCTGTCCAAAAGCAGCGAATAGTTGGTCTATCTCTTCGGGGGCAATACCTAGTCCAGTATCTTCTACCTCAAAGGTAATCATAATTTTTTCTGATTCCCGATTCCCTTTAACCCGCAGAGTGACACCCCCTTCATCGGTGAATTTAATGGCATTGCCTAATAGATTGATTAAAACTTGCCGTAATTTTCCTTCATCGGTGGTCAGGTATTGGGGAACTTCTGGGGTATGTTCAAAAATCAGTTGCAACCCCTTAGCTTCAGCTTTTAACTTTAGCATAGCTTCTATGTTAGAAAGCAAGCGATATAGGTCAAAACTATTCTGGTTTAAACTCGTGCGGCCTGCTTCAATTTTGGACATTTCTAGGATGTCGTTGAGCAAAGTTAATAAATGCTCGCCACTACGTGAGATGATCGACAAATTCTGCTGCTGTTCTTGACTTAAACTGCGATCACGTTGCATTACCTGAGTGAACCCTAAAATAGCATTGAGGGGAGTCCGTAATTCATGACTCATACTAGCCAAAAATTCACTTTTAGCACGATTGGCGGCATCTGCAGCTTCTTTAGCTTTTTTCAGGGCTATTTCTGCTTGTTTGCGTTGGGTGATATCTCGCACTATGGCAGTAAATACTTTGCGTCCCTTAAGTTTAATTTTAGAAATGGAGACTTCGGCTAAAAATTCGCTCCCATCTTGACGAAGACCAAAAACGGGGCGACGACCTCCCATTTGTCTAGCAATTTCAGAGGCTATACTAAAATCCTTAATATGTCGGTGGTGACTGTCACTAAACCTTTGGGGAATAAGTAGATCAAAAGGGCGTCCTAACACTTCTGATGCTTGGTAGCCAAAGGTTTTTTCGGCAGAGTGGTTAAACAAGGTAATACACTGATTCTCATCAATAGAAATAATCGCCTCATTCGCATTATCTAAAATGCCAGCAAACCTAGCTTTAGACTCAGTGCGTTCTTCTTCTGCTTGAGATCTTGCTTGGGCAATAGCCAAGAATTCTCCCACTAGTTTCAAGACATTTATATCTTCTTGAGTCCAATGTTTGGTAATTTTTCCGTCAAACCCTAAATACCCTAACGTTTGGCCAGTGGCCACCATAGGAACTACAACTAGGGTAGGACTAAGACTATTTTTAAATATTTCCCTTTCGTCGATCGCTTGTCGGGGCAGATCTTCTGGTGAGTTTACTCGAATAGGATGGCCTTTCAGGAGTTGTTCTGAGAACCAGGGAAAGTCTTGTAAAGGAATATTTTGGGACTGCTTTTTAGTAGAGGGAATATTTTCGTTACACCATTCATGGGTCATATTCCAAAGGCATTGTTGAGGAGAATGACGTATGATGTAGCCGCGATCACCGTTGGTAAATTCTCCTAGAGCTGCTAGGGTAAATTCAACAGCAGTATTGAAGTCTTGATCAATTAATTGTCTAGCAATACTGCTAAGTAAACTATCACGTTGAGCTTGCTTTTTTAAGGTTTCTTCTCGTCGTTGGCGATCAGTAATATCTCTACTAATCCCAATCGATCCCATTAAGTTACCATCAGGACAACAAAAGGGGGTTTTTAATGTGTCGAGAAGACGACGACTTCCATCAGGATAAGTAATCCATTCTTCATTACGATGAGCTTGTTTGTTGTGAATCATAATACGATCTTGTTCCCGAAAAAATAGGGCTTCTTCGGGACTAAAAAGATCAAAATCTGTTTTTCCAATAATATCTTTTCTGTCGCGTCCGACAAAAGTTTCAAAGGCGTTATTACAGACCTTATAAAACCCTTGAGGATCTTTACAAAAGATAAAGTCAGGAATACAATCAATTAGGGAGCTTAATAGAATTTGCTCTTGTTTACGATCGCTAATATCACTGTGGGTTCCTACCATCCTAATTGGGTTTTCTTGTTTATCCCAAAGGGCTTGTCCCCGTGATAAAATCCACTTATAAGTTCCATCTTTACATTTGAGTCGAAATTCAACCGTATAATGGTTAGTTTTTCTTTCCAAATGAGCTCGTACTGCAGCCATTACCCTTTCTCTATCTTGGGGATGTAGCAACATTTTCCAAGTATCCAAATGGTTAGATAAATCTTCATTTTGATACCCTAACATTTCTTTCCAACGATGAGAAAAGAAAAGCTCATCGGTTTTAAGGTTCCAGTCCCAAATTCCCTCATTTGTCCCTTGCAATACTAATTGCCATCGTTGTTCACTTTCACGCAATTCTTGTTGAATTCTTAAAGTAGCTATTTGGGCTGCTTTTAAGGTTGCAATCTCCCTTTGTAGTTTTTGGATAATTTGGATAGAGTTTGGTTTTTTCTTGGGAACTGGCATGGGTATGAACAAGGTTAACTGCCTTATGTCGAACTCAGGTAACGAAATTATCTTGAATAGGAGCAAACCTATCAGTCCTCTAATTCTATATCAAAAGTTTTTCGAACTACCTGAAAACATTAAGAATTATTTTCTAACTATCTTAGTCAACTATTTTGTGGCTCAGTTCAAGATAGTCAGTGTGGGAAAACTTTCTGGTTAAGAATAAATTGAACGCCTTTTTGAGAACTAGCAGCACAAATTTGTTTAGCCAACCTAGATAAGGTTAACTAAACAAATAGTCCTTAATTTTGTCCTGCAGAATGTTATGGAGACTTTAATATCTTTTTTAAGAATAATCGTCGGGGAGTTTTAAATAACCAACTTTGCCAAGTAAATTCAGTCCCTTGGACTTGATAACCATTATTAAGATAAAGTTGTTTGGCTGGGTAATTATCTTCTAAGACGTGCAAACTAAGGGAGCAATGTCCCCATTCTAGGGCAACTTGCTCACATTTCTGGAGTAAATGTTTAGCAACTCCCCGTCTTCGATAAGAATGGCTAACAGCTAAATTACTAATGTATAAAGATTGAAAATGCAACCTAGAACCCAGAGTGATTTCGACTGTACCAATAACTGATTCTTGGGAATCATTGGATGTCCCACTAGAAACCATGGCTACTAAACAACAATAATAAGGGGAATGTGATCGAAAACGGATGCGCAAATCTTCATGGATTTCTAACCTGAATAAAGGTTGTAGCCAGGAAAACCATTGTTGGGGGGTATGAAAACTCCCGAGCAGAACTTCGGTGAGCCCTTTAATATCGCTCATTTGAGCCATTCGTACTATCACGGGGAGTCTTCCCAGATAAATCTGACCCGGCTTTTGGGAATGCTCGGAAAACCCGTTATAAAACTGACAGAAATCCACAAAAACTCCAATTTTAAGAGAAATAAGTAGAATTTTAGTTATTATACGTCCATTGTGTTTGGAAACAGTTGTTTTCTTATCTTGAACTCCCTTCGTGTTACTAAACAACCCATCGGCATCCTAGCATTTTCCCCTTGATAAGGAAGTGTGGGAAGATACATAACATGGCGTTCTTTAGTTCCATGTCATATAACCTGTTTGATAGAAACATAAAATAACTATTAGCTATTGACTCAGTAATCAGCTCCAAATAAACGCTGAAAATACAAATTATTTTTTCCCATCTATTTAGAGCAAATTCCTTGAGCAAGACTTGATTCAACTACCTTAGTCAATCATATGTATATTCAAATATTTTTCTATAAAATTGATCAATTTTATAGAAAAATATTTCCTTTCCATTATACCTAGTTTAGGGCTATAAGTTAGTAAGAAATGTAGATCAGAGCATTTTTTTCTTGTTTTTTCAGTTTAGTTTTAACGAAGCAACTTGTATACATTGAGTAATGAGTAAGAACAATTACTGCGTCTATTTTCTTTTCTTTACAGTTTTTCTAGTTTTTTGAGGATATTCTCTCTTGAGATATAGATAATTACTGTGCTTTCTTTGTCGGTTTCTATTTCCAGCTCTTGTTTTGAAATTACATATTTTTCTTGAAGTTAATTTCACTTTCTCATTTTGTTTTTATCTCCTGGATCGTTATTAGCAGTTATAAGCTTATAAGTTTTTTATCTTTTTCTAAAAACTATTGACAAGATTCTATATTTATCTTTATCTTGTTGACCTTGAGTAGAAAATTATTGGATTATAAGTTAATTTTAATGTCAAACACTATTAAAATTAGATTTTTTTATGTAAACATATATCTAGTATTTATTTTTGACATTTCTTGATTATAAATTTATTTATATTTATCTACTTAATTAACTAATAGTAGTAAAACTTAAGTAAAACGGTTACTCATTAATATAAGTATTACGCGTATTTATATATATTTTTTTCTCTTGATTGAGATACAAACTTTACACTATTTCTAGTACATAAATAAAAATTAAAATTAATTGATAATTAAATATAAGCTCTTTTTTTTAGCTTTAGTCTCAAACTAGTTTTTTAAACCCTGATTTTAAAACAATAAATATTAATTTTAATTAATATTTATTGTTTTACTCAAGAAAAATACATAAACAGTAATAAATAATTTACTGCTCATAAATATATCTCAAATAAAAGTATTAGCCAAAGTCCTTCCATTATCGTATTTTAATTGCTATGTACTTGATAAAGTACATAGCAATTAAAGATTTCTTTGTATACAATTTCACGGTTAATTTTGACGACCTAATACATAGTAAATAATTTTATAGATAGTCACTTCAAAAACTATTAACAAGACCATGAGATTTTTTATATAAAAAAAATAAAATTTGTTTTTTATATAATTGTTATTTATATAAATTTGATTAGATGAAATTTACATTAAGTAAAAGTGGATTATTTATATAATAAACATGGTGTTACTTTTTTGTTAATTATCTCACTTAATTAGTACATAATGGTAAAATACAGCAAATACACCAACAGTTTTATTAGCTAATATATAATGAACCAGATTTATTTTGCTACTGTCGCGAGAGGATTAGAAGAAATTGCGGCTAAAGAATTAGAATCATTAGGGGCAACTGAAGTTAAACCTGGTTTTGCAGGAGTTCGTTTTCACGGAAATAAAGAATTATTTTATCGAGTAAATTTGTGGTCAAGAATTATTTTTCGAATTTTAGTCCCCATTCAAGAAATTAAAAGTGATAATGCAGATCAGTTGTATAAAAATGTTTATAATATAGATTGGTCTAAGTATTTACAAGCCCATCAAACATTTCTTGTTAATTGTACTGGAAGTAATCGAAATTTAAATCATACTCATTTTACAGCATTAAAAATCAAAAATGCTATTGTTGATAAACAAACAGAATGTTTTAACACTCGTTCTAATATTGATGTTAAAAATCCTGATATTATTATCAATGCTCATATTAATAATGATTATTGTATTCTAAGTTTAGATAGTTCAGGCAGAAGTTTACATCGGCGAGGATATCGTTCAGCTATGGGATTAGCTCCTTTAAAAGAAACCCTAGCAGCTGCCTTATTAGATATGGCTAATTGGGATGGGAATATTCCTTTTTTAGATCCCATGTGTGGTTCAGGTGTTTTACCTGTTGAAGCTGCCTTAAAAGGGCTAAACATTGCCCCAGGCTTATATCGAAATAAATTCAGTTTTCAGAATTGGCTTGACTTCGATTCAACTATTTACTCTAAAATAGTTAAAGAAGCTAAAAAACAACAATTAGCCCAGTTGAAAGCTCCTATTTTTGGAAGCGATCAAGATCGGGATGTCATCGAACAAGCGTCCATTAATATAACTGCTTGTGGTCTTGATAAAGACATTAAATTAAATCAAGTTCAACTAGAAAAAATTGAGGCTCCAACCGACAAGGGTATCATTATTTGCAATCCACCTTATGGTAAGCGTATTGGTAATTCCCAACAGTTAGCGAAATTATATAAGTTATTAGGTGATGTCTTAAAACAACGTTTTAAAGGTTGGAATGCTTATATTTTAACAGCAAACAAAGAATTAAGTAAACAAATAGGATTAAGAACTTCTTGTCGTATTCCTGTTTACAATGGTTCTCTTCCCTGTACATTACTTAAATATGAATTATATTGATTTAATTTATAAACAGTCAAAATTCTAAAATAGGGGAGTTAGTTTAAAACTTTAGTCATGGCAATCGTTAAAAGGGCTAGGATATTTTATTATTTCTTATTCCCTTGAGATATAACAAAATGTCCTGAACAACCGCCAAGTTGCTCAGGACATTTTGTTATATCTCATCCCATCCAGTTACCCCTGAAGACATAACATAACTAGTAACTGTTGCTTCAAAGAAATTTGCTTTAGTATGCGCTTCCTTTTTAGTATCAGAAAACCGCTCTAAATGAGTGTAGGGACTCTTGTTATATTTAACCTCTGGATAGAGAGGCTCTAATCCAATTGAACGCAACCGAATATTGGCTAGATATTTTGTATATTGTTCAGTACTAGACTCAGTGATTCCTAAGATATTATTACCAATAATATGATTAGTCCAACGGCATTCATGTTCGACTGCTTTAGCAAACATTTCGTAAATTTGATCGATAGAATGAGTAAATACCTTTCTCGCTTCTGGAATTAATTTTTGATACAGACGAACATGACTTAATTCGTCTCTGTTAATCATTTTAAAAATATCAGCTGATCCTGGCATTAACATCCTTGACGCCAGATTATAGAAGTAAATAAAGCCATTATAAAAATATAATCCCTCTAATAAAAAGTCTGCCATTAACGCAACAAAATAATTCTCAGAAGTTGGATCATCGATATATTTTTGATATAAATTTGCAATGAACTTACAGCGTTCTTTTAAAACTTTATCGGTGCGCCAAAACTCATAGACATGATTGCGTCTTTCTGGGGGAATAATCGTTTCGATTATATATTGATAACTTTGATTGTGCATCCCTTCTTGAGAAATTTGTTCCGCCATACAGAGGCTAACTTCTGGTGCTGTTACGCTACTTTTTAGGTGTGGAATATTGCAGGTTTGAATCGAATCTAAAAAGGTAAGATAAGCCAAAATTCCTTCATAAGCATAGCGTTCATCATTAGTTAAATTAGTGTAATCCGTCATATCTTGGGTAATGTCTAGCCGTTGGGGAATCCAAAAGTTCTCTCTCATTTGTTGATATAAACTTACTGTCCACGGAAACCTAACATCATTAAGCTGCATTAAATTTGTTGTGTTACCAAACCAAATAGAACGATTTTCTATCGTATCATCTCCATCTGGATTAAAAATAGGGTTAATGGGCATTTTTTTAGGTAATTTATTATTAGTTACTACCATAGTGCAATTGAGTTTATATAATGTAATGTACAAGTAAGCCTTTATCATTCTAACATCACATAAAAATCAGTCAATCTAATTTCCAGAATCTAACTTTTATTTTTTTTACAGTGTAGTTGATTTAGTTATAATATTTTACGTGTTTATTTAATTTAAATTACACATCTATTTTAAATAGAAAATTAGCTTGCTCTACAGCAAAAATTACCTTGCTAGTGATAAGATCTTATCTTATTAGCTACTATTCTGTTTTCTCTATTTAATATCTTTACTAATTGTTATGCCTTCAATATATTCGATTAAATTTTAGTAAATCTAAATTAGATAATTTCTACTACCGTAAGATCTAAATATTTTTGTATAAATTTTAATATTTATCATTCATACGAATTTTATAGATTTTATTTAGGTAAATAGTCTATATTCATATTTCTTTTAAGGACAAACATAAAATTATATAAGAAAAACGGTTAGAAGTAAATCTATCTAAAGATTTTAAATTAAAACTATTATCAAAATATTCTTAATAAATTTTCTCGATTAACTCGATTAAAGTTAACAATTAAATATTTAAACAGTTCTTTTATTCATATTTTAATAAGAACAAAAAAAGGACTTTAACTACTTTTTAAAACTTTTTTTGTCTCTCGCATTTATTTAATTAAATCGAGAAGATTAAATCATATTATCTTTTGATAGTTAAAGACAGTAGTCCCTACTATATAAACTATAATTTACAATATTCTCCAAAATACGTAGAAGAACGCAGTCTTTTGTTACGATTAAGATTAATCAATTTGCACAAGCGGAACAACCACTATCAGACTCTTTAAAATCATCTTTTTGGACAGTTCTAACGTAGTAAACTGCCTTACAACCTTTTTGCCAAGCTAATACTAAAGTTTCAAAAATATCCTTAGCATTAATGGAGCGTTCTGGTTCATGGGGAAAATAAACACCCTGATTCAAATTAAATAATAATTCCATGGAAACCCCTGTATCGACCCACTGCTGTATTTGTCCTACAGCTTTCACTACTTTTTGTTGATCTAAGGTTTTATTTTCAGGATAAAACCAAAAAGATTTTTCAATAAAAGGTGGGGCAATGGGAACGGTTCCTTTTGCCCATTTATCATAAAAGAAACGACTATAAACTGGAAGAATACTAGCCGTACATCCTTGAACTAAAGAAGACGAGGTATTAGGAGCAATTGCCGTAATATGTGAGTTACGAATTCCGTAAGTTTGAATGTCTTCCGATAACTGTTTCCAGCGTTCTTTATGGGTGGCATTTTTTAAAAACCATTCTACTGGTTTTGCCCCAATTAACTTACCTTGATGCCATTCACTTCCGACAAAAGCTTGGTAGGGTTGTCTCTCTTTGGCTAACTCCATAGAAGCGTGAGTACACCAGTAACCAAACTCTTCAAACAGCTGATTAATTTCCGTCAAATTATCATAGGATAGATGTTTCTTTGCCAACCAATCTGCTAACCCCATACAGCCGATTCCAATAGTACGATATTTATCGTTGTGGACTTTCGCATCATCAAAGGGACTATTCGTAATATCAATGGTATTGTCTAAAATCCTAACAGCAACACCACAAATATACTTTAGCTCCTCGGCATCAAGATTAGCTAAGTTTAGGGATACAAGATTACAAGAATGTGCTTCTTTTCCAGCGGAAACATTACTAAAGGATTCGGTGCATAAATTTACTCCGGGAATATACCCTTGATGCTTATTAGGGTTAGCACGGTTAATGGTATCTTTAAAGGCCAAATAGGGCATTCCCGTTTCTACCTGTGAGCGCATAATTGTCTTAAATAAGTCACGGGCTTGAATACGCTTATAAAGAGTTATTTCCTGTCCTAATTTTTGTTCGATTATTTGATAAGCTTCCTCAAATTTTTCTCCCCACAAGTCAGCTAATTCTATGCCTAACTTGAGCCGAACCTCGTAGGGATCTACTAATGTCCATTCATGTTTATTCATCACCCGACGCATAAATTCGTCAGTCAAAATAAGCTGAGGAAAGACATCATAAGCTTTGCGTCTTTGATCTCCATTTTCCGTCTGCATTTCCAAAAATTCGGGAACATCTAAATGCCAAATATCCACCCCAACAGTGACAGCTCCCGCCCGTCTACCTCCTTGGTTGACGGCGATCGCAGTATCATTAAATAATTTAATCCAAGGAATAATCCCCCCAGAAGCGTTGGCTTTTTTCATTACCCAACTTCCAGTAGCCCTAATTCGGCTCACATTAATACCAACCCCACCTCCATTCTTCGAAATTCTAGCGGTGTTAGTTATTTCTTTAAAAATACTCTCTAAATTATCATCAATAGATATAATAAAACAACTCGTCAACGATCCCCCAGGAGTCCTAAGATTAGCTAATATTGGGGTAGCTAAAGAAATTATACGGGTGGCAATTGCTTCATAAAACCGTCGCGCCCAAACCAATCTATTTTCAGGCTCTTCTACTGTCGCCAACAACAACGAACAAGTTAACAAAGCTTCTTGGGGAAGTTCATCGGGTAACAGATAACGTCCCGTTAAAAGTACTGCCCCGGCATAATCATAGTCTGTATCCCAATCAGGATTGATCCAACTGCCAGCTTCCTTTAATTCTTCGCCAGAATAAGTAAGTATTCTTCGATCATAAGCTTTAGATTCTATCTTTGTACTAACGGTTTTATAGTAGTCACCATATTGGTAGCCTCGACTAACGAGGGTATCTTTCCATAAGCTCCAAATATGAAGTCTTCCCGCTACATAACGCCAGCCCGGTTCATTGGGACTACACATTTCCAAAGCGCAGTTAATCAAATTATCTTGAATTTCTCTGGTAGTAATCCCGTGACGTAAGCGAGTTTTTAGTCCGGCTTCCAAAGCAATTGGATTAACGTTATAACCTTGACAAGCCCAATCTACCACCTCCCGAATTTTTCCAATATTCAGAGAAGTCCAAGAGTTATCGCGGCGAATAACTTGGATTTTACTAGTTCCCAAATTAACGGGATTTTCTCGAGTAGAAGAGGATTGATGGTGAGTTACTTGAGAAGTATCAGAAGAAGTTAAGACAGTTGGCTGCATCGTTAGTTTGAACTATTTAAAGACGAACGTAAACTGAAGCAATAAAATTGACAGTCTTGTACTATTTTTCGTACTTAATTTTATGTCAATAATTAAAGATACAGTTTTGTTTATACCACATATATAGTGTAAGTGCCAGTATCTTTACCCTACATATGGGTTATGTGGATAAATATTAAAACTCTTAATCTAAAATATTAATCAACTAATCGGATAAAACCTGTAGGGCAAGAATTGCCCACCTATGTAAGTACTTTTGTTCTATTTAAAGAATAATTTGAACCTAGGAATTTAAGTTTAACTTATTTAATAATTGCTCTCTTATAACAATGCCAACTATTAAGCTAATGTTTGCTTTGATAATAACGAATCATTGCCTGAGTTCCTTGTTCTAATCCCTCTCCATTATCCATCTTAGAAACCAGCCTAAAAAGCTGTTCTGCTAAGTCTACACCTGGTAAACTATCTCCTGATTTCTTTATAGTTTCTTTAACTAATCGTAAATCTTTCAAAATATATTTGATAGCGAATCCTGGATTATAGTCACCCTCAACAATTTTTGCTCCTAAATTGTTTAATGCCCAAGAACTTGCTGCCCCTGTACTACAAATCTCTATGATTAGAGTAGGATCAATTCCTTGCTTTTCTGCCATTTTAATCGCTTCACATAAAGCCACCATATGTACAGCACAAAGGGTTTGATTACACATTTTTACTCCCTGTCCGCTCCCTACCAAACCACAATGAATAATAGTTTTTCCCATAGCTTCAAAATAGGGTTTACATGCTTTAAAAGCAGTTATTTCACCCCCTACCATAATGGTTAAAGTTCCCTGCTGCGCCCCAAGGTCTCCCCCTGAAATGGGTGCATCTAAAAAGCGAAAATTTTGGTGTTTCAATTGAGTTCCTAAATGACGAGCGGCATCAGTGCCAATGGTACTGAAATCCACCACTAATCCTCCAGGCTTACCATGGTTAATAACTCCCTCTTCTCCTAGAATCACTTCTTCCACACCGGGAACGTCCCCAACACAAGTAAAGACAAAATCAGCTGATTCTATTGCTTTTTTTATTGACGAGACTATTGTTACCCCTGCTTTTTTTGCTATCCTAACACTAGGGCGACTGGGAGTACGATTCCAACCCTTAACAGCAAATCCCTTACGAGCTAAATTAGCGCTCATAGAAGAGCCCATTAAACCCAGTCCCAAGAAAGCAATTTGTTGTGATCGATCATTAGTCATTGGTGATTAACCCAGTATATACAGTCTTATTTTCTTAAACAATCTCCCTCGACTCTCCTCCTTCCCCATTCTATCCTTTATACCAGAACCTCATAAAGAAAAATATCAGAAATTTCTTCAGTAACTCCTTGCTCTATCTGGAGAGCGATTAAATGATTTTTCGAAGAAAATCTCAATAATCGCAAACATTCCTACAGAAAATTTAGGTGATAATTTCAGGCTTAATTGAATGACAAATTCTCCTTTTCATCACTGTCTCAAGAAAAGCTTCCGCCACGTCTGTCATTTTATCGATAACTTCTGATCGAATGTGATTGCGCAACTTTTGATGACATTGTACTTTGACAAAACAAATCTAAAGGAAGTCTTGAATTCGTAGCACCATTAATAGTTTTAGAGGACTATCTAGGCTGAGGTTTTATGATTATTCATTTAACTTAATTAAACCAATAAATTCTAAATTTGATAAAAACTTAACATAATCCTAAAAAGGAAGATAGCTATAATAGACACTCTCTAGACTATTTTTCCTTAAAAGTTAATTGATTAACGGAAATTTTTATAAAATATTGTCTTATTAGTGAGCTTAAATTAGATAATACAATTAGAATGAGTCTAAAGCCGTCGTTAAAAACATCAGTATCAAAGTGATTAGAGTGAGGACTATGATAAACTTAACCTCTGAAAACACCACAGAAAGAACTCTCCCTGATAATTTTGTTAGTACCACTAGCACCCATCATGAAGTCATTGAAACGGTAATCAGTAGCCTAGCAGAAAATGAAAGTGCGATGGTTTATCATGATGATCAAGGTTATCTTTGGAAGTTTCAATATGGAAGTGTGGAAGTATATGTTCAGCTTACTGGGGAAACAGATGATGATTTACTAACAGTTTGGGCAGCAGTATTGCAACTTCCTGCTGAAGATGAAGAAGGGTTGATGCGAAAATTATTAACTATGAATTGGGAGGAAACCTTAGAAACCAGATTTGGAATTATGAAGGATAAAATTGTTGTCTTAAGCCAACGCTCTGTAGCTGACTTATCCCCAGAAGAAATTTCTCGTGCTATTACTTTATCGGCTACTATTGCTAATGATAATGATGAACTTTTGCGAGAAAAATTTGGTGGACGTTCTATTAATTAGAATTTTATTTAATCACAAAACATAGTCAAACAAACTACTATTGGTTCTACCGAGATTGTCATGTATAATTATTGACGCTAATGTCTTAAAAACTTGATTTAAAAATAGTTTTGGGTTCTAAATAGTTTGCTTGTTATTAACGTTAAACGTTATCGGCAAATCAAACTGTGTTTTGGTCTGGCAGGTTTTTACTGTCCTAGGTTTGGTAAAGCCCTATTATTTTAATGCCTGCTATTTTCGTGGTGAGTAATATATAAAAGTATTAAAAAGTGAGAATAATAACAAATGTCCCCAGTCTATGCTACTTGATTAGATCAAAACAAATAATAGAAGGTCAACTATAGTCTATATTTAACAAATTCGATAATTAAAGACTCAGATGACTCATGAGGAATTGGTTTATTTACCAATATGAGGCAGAGGTCGTCATGAACGTTGGCAACATTTTCCACTTATAAAAACACTGATTATTTTCAATAAAGATAGAGATGATATACTCTTTTATATAGAAAAACAACTTGCCAAACTACTAACTTGACACTACTGACTCTATTGAAAGATTTAAGAGAAGAATGGAATCTGTGAATCGGTACAGTATAACTATCCAATAGTTATCTAAATATCAGTTATACTCATTGATAATTTTCAAGTTTTCTGAGCTGGTTATAATGCCCTGTACTTATATAAAACTCGCTCTGAAGTTATTTCTCATAAGAAATAAACAACTAAAGTATGGATGTTGGAAGAATTAAGTGCGAGTTTTTATTACTTAATAAAGATTAAAAGTTATTCTTAAATAGAGCTCGAAGCATCCCCGATATATAACAGAGTAAAATCAATATTGTTTATCAGATTTTTGGTATATAAATTTTTTTAAAATTATCGATATAATGATAGTCTAATCAATCTAAATACAAGAAATTATGAGCTAATTACCGAAAGATATTCTAGTTAGAATAAATAAAAGTAAATAAATATAACCTACGGAGATTTTAATCTATTTTTAATAGTGATAGAGTCACTATTAAACCTATTAATTTAGCTATTTTTACTGTAAAACAAGTTGTATAACCTGAGTTATTTTACAAACAAAAAGCTCTATTTTTAGAGCAAGATAATGTTATTAATCATAAGCAATTACTACTATTTTAATCACTTTTAATTCTTTTCATATAGTATAAATAACATAAAAATTGATCATTTATTGGCAGGATTTTTTATCCAGCCTATGTTTTTTGTACTACTAAAAAATTTTGAAAACAAGTTGAATAGTATCTAGTTTACCTTTAATTGTATAATCAAAAACATCAAATATTTATCCATCAATTCCCTTTATACAAACATATTAAATGACTGCAATATAGCCTTTAAATACATCCAAAGGATGATGAGCATAAGTAATAGTAATTATCTGATACTTTAGATATTCAAAGAATTAAATATAAAAAACCTCTGAGATCTCGACATAATATAAAGTAAACTTAAAGCAAACATTATTTGTTATCAACATCTATCTTTTAAAATTTAATTTTTATTTTTTTTAAAATGTTTCCTCTTCAAAAAGAATTCAGCGGCTGCTTCCATAAAATTATAGGAATATATTATAGGAATATATTATAGATTGTTTATCTAAAATAAACAATCCCTATGCACAATGAACAATTATTATTTTTTAAATGATTCAAATTTAATTGAATTTTCAATAAGTACTCTATTTGTCACAACAAATCAAGATGATCTTCGTCTAACTTTTCAAAAAAAAACACGACATAATCTCATTAGAGAATAATCTACCGTGGTTGAATCACAAATAATGGCTCTAAACAACTATTATCATTAAGTCTTCCGTGTCAGTATTAATTATTTTCAGGAGACTCAATCAATAAAATTACTAGTGATTACCTAAAAAAAATAGTTTACTAGTCAAGATATTACCTTGGATTATACTTAACAAAAAAATCAATATAAATAACTCTAAACAAGTAATTATAGTTAATTCTTGGCAAGAGAACGGGCAAGTTCTTACTTTGTAAGAACTTGTAGATTTTTTTACAAATTAAAATCTAGAAAAATATATTTTTACCAAAAAATTCACCTTGACAGTCCACACATCTTACACAAGTTAAGTCTTGACTTAACTTGTGTAAGATGTGTGGACTGTCAAGTTTTTAGAGCAAACTGGGACCGTTCACAGTACTAAAAGCAAGAAATAGAAAGTGCATTTTAACTTTTGATTAGAAATTCTTCTTTTACATCTATTTTGCTAAAAAGTTAGTTAAAATAATAGAGAGGATATTTCAGTTAAAATTAACATTTTTATGATTAATCCTTCTAAACAAGTTCGACCCTACATAAGTTCTGAATTACGGTAAATACTTTTCGATTAAAATTAGACTAGAGCTCATACTTTGACCTCAGTGTTACACCATAAATGTTAGACCATGAGCTATTATCTATAAATTGAGGGTTAACCGTCAAACCAAAGAAAACTTTATTGTATTCTGGCTATCCTCCGGGAGCCAAAATTCCAACTTATGGACACAATGACTAGCGATAAAATCCGATTACGTAACGAATTTATTAATACACAGGTCATCACTCGCAATACAGGTAAAAAGTTAGGTGTTGTCAAGGAAGTCTTAGTAGATATAGACCAACGAGAAGTAATTGCCCTAGGATTACGAGACAATGTGCTTTCATTGTCGGGAATGCCCCGATATATGTATCTTTCTAGTAGTCATCAGATCGGAGATGTCGTCCTGGTCGAAGATGAAGACGTGATTAAAACTGTCGATATTGATGCTCACTCTCGTGTTGTTAACTGCGAAGTAATCACTGAGACAGGAGAACCGTTAGGACGAGTTCGGGACTTCGAGTTTAATCTTGAAACCGGGAAAGTGTCTTCTATTATTATTGCTTCTCTTGGACTGCCACATATTCCTGACCGATTAATTAGTACTTACGAACTTTCTATTGAACAAGTAATCAGTAGTGGTCCTAATCGTCTAATTGTTTTTGAAGGGGCAGAAGAGCAATTAGTTCAAATAACTGTAGGAGTTCTGGAAAGGTTAGGCATTGGCCGTCCTCCCTGGGAAAAAGAAGAAGAAGATATTTACTATCCTCCCACAACTCGACCGGAGAACCAACTTGGAACCGGAATTCCCGTGCGGACTCATACTCCTTTCCAAGAACGACACTCAGTAACGGAAGAACGGTGGGATGAGGATACCTGGGAGCAGCCCATCGCCACTTCCCCCCCAAAAAGACAAACTGAATCTATCTGCTACGAAGAATTAGAAGAGGATAACTGGGGAGAAGTCAGGGCAGAACGGACAGCTCGTTACGAACTACCACGGCAAGAAAGAGAGCATGAATACGATGAAGTTCGGAAAGATGTTTGGGACGATGATGTTGAACTCGAACCTTATAACCCTCCTCGTGTCAACATTCCTCAAAAGCAGAAACAACCTGAATACTACGAAGAAGAGGCTTAAGAAAAGTCGGAAGTCAGTAGGGGATCGGCAAACTTATCTATCACTGTTGAAATTCTTTACGTTTTGACAAACTGTGCTAGTATTTTTTGTGATCGACTGAAGAATTAAAATTTTTCGTTCTGAAATCTATTTTAAGTCAAAACTTGGTGTAGGAGTGTCCAGGAGAATGTCAGACGCACAATTGACCCGAAAAAGACCACGAAATCCCTTTGATTCCATTCGCATCG
Source organism: cyanobacterium endosymbiont of Epithemia clementina EcSB (assembly GCF_029919255.1). Classification (GTDB taxonomy): domain Bacteria; phylum Cyanobacteriota; class Cyanobacteriia; order Cyanobacteriales; family Microcystaceae; genus Rippkaea. The sequence goes on from NZ_CP123991.1 coordinate 1,300,656, forward strand.
GTGTGATTGGGGTAGGCAACATGGGTCAACACCATACTCGTGTTTTTAGCTTACTCAAAGATGTAGAATTTGTTGGTGTTTCCGATGTCAACGTTGAACGAGGTTTAGATACCGCTAGTAAATATCGAGTTCGTTTTTTTGAAAATTATCATGACTTACTGCCCCATGTTGATGCTGTCTGTATTGCCGTGCCGACACGGTTGCATCACTCAGTAGGAATGGACTGTCTCAAAGCCGGGGTTCATACCCTTATTGAAAAACCCATTGCGGCAAGTATTGCTGAAGCTGAATCGTTAGTTAATGCGGCAGCTGAATCTAATGGGATTCTACAAGTGGGACATATAGAACGATTTAACCCAGCCTTCCTAGAGTTAAGTAAAGTCCTTAAAACTGAGGAGTTACTGGCCTTAGAAGCCCATCGCATGAGTCCATATTCTCAACGGGCAAACGATGTTTCTGTAGTTTTAGATCTGATGATCCACGACATTGACTTGTTACTTGAGCTGGTGGGTGATCGCGTGGTTAAATTAACTGCTAGTGGTAGCCGTGCCGCCAATTCAGGATATCTAGATTATGTTACCGCCACCTTAGGATTTGCTAATGGCATTGTCGCTACCTTGACTGCTAGCAAAGTAACCCACCGCAAAATTCGCCGTCTAGCAGCACATTGTGAAAATAGCCTAACAGAAGCGGATTTTCTGAACAATGAAATTCTAATCCATCGTCAGACCACGGCCAATTACACTAGTGATTACGGTCAGGTTCTCTATCGTCAAGATGGACTCATCGAAAAAGTCTATACCAGCAATATTGAACCTCTCCATGCAGAGTTGGAGCATTTTGTTCACTGTGTCAGAGGCGGTGATCAACCTTCTGTGGGGGGAGAGCAGGCTCTCAAGGCTTTGCGTCTAGCAAGTTTAATTGAGCAAATCGCCCTTGATGGTCAAGTGTGGCAACAATCTGACCAGATCTACCAAGAGTTACATCATTTAGGAATTAGTGTTTCTTAAATGAGTATTAAGTTACTCAGTAGGGGTCAACAACTGTTAACTCCTACATTAGTCTTTTTGCTGATACTTTTATGTAATCGTACCCTATAAAAAATACAGTTATTGAACTGTCGATTGAATTTCAAGGAAACTCAAAACAAATAAACAATAAGTGCACAGTTGGCCTGTAGCAAACATCAGTGATCTCCCCAAAGGCAAATTGACAATGTAAAAAAAAGAATACAATAAACGTGCTACGACAAATGTAATGGCCGCATAACTAGCTAAAGCTGAATCTACTCCCGTTACATAAGCTATTGATGCTGCACTAGCATAAATCATAAAAGTTTCGAAAGCATTCTGATGAGCCCAGGTAGCTCGTTGACCATAGGGGGGTAATTTCTCCAGCATAGCACGGGGACTAGAGCGATTATATCCAATTTGGAAGCGGGCATATCCTACCGCCAAAAAAGGAACATAAATCAAGATTGACGTGACAAAAATTGAATACAGAACAATGGCACCAACTGACCAATTCATAAATTACTCGGAGTTTTGTTTAATTAATATACCCTGTTGCCGAACCGTTTCGAGAAGATCTTTGTCATAATTTTTAGCCCACTCTAGTCAAATCTTCGCTAACCTATTAGCTAGAGTTACTTTTCTAACCTGTTCAATTTCAAGCCAGGAGCCAAGTTCAATGTCAGACCTTAATCGCGGCATTATGAAGTTCGACGGAGCCGATAAGCCCGTTCTCGTCGCCATTTCTACCTTCTTAGTTCTTGGAGCAATTATAGGATTAATTTTGTGGGCGTTCAAAGTCGCTTATATTGCTTAAATTAACCTAAATTAATGACTGGGTTATCCATCATTTTTTAAATTGGTCCAAACGACTCTTAAGGTTTTCAGAACATATATACTATTTCTGAGCCTTTCAGTCACTATCCTTATCAACTATTTTGTCACCTATTGACTCTGACCTTTTTGCTATAGCTGAACCTGCTCCCTTGTTAGGGCAGGTTTCGCTAGATTTGGTGGCAGTTTTCCTTATGCTGCTCTTATCCGCGTTTTTTTCAGGTTCAGAAACTGCCATTACTGCTTTTGATAATTTTAAACTGAGGGGATTGATTGAGCATCAAGGAGATCCTTCGGGAATTTACCGCTTAGTCCTTGAAAAACGACGGCGTTTTATTACGAGTCTATTGATCGGGAATAATCTCGTTAACAATTTTTCGGCCATTCTTACCAGTAATTTATTTGCTATTTGGTTGGGAAATGCAGGATTAGGGGTAGCAACAGCAGTTGTTACGATTTTTATCCTAATTTTTGGCGAAATAACCCCAAAATCTTTGGCAATCATTAATAATCGTGCTTTTTTTCGTCTTGCTGTCCGCCCCATTTTCTGGCTATCCCAATTTCTGAGCGTGATCGGAATGGTTCAAGTTTTTGAAGCCATTACCCAAAAGACAATTTATTTATTTCAAGGCAAATCTGATAAAGTAGCGCAATATGGAGAATCTTTAACAGATTTACAGCTAATGATCGAGATTTTGGGTGGAAAAGGACATTTGGATTTGTATAGGCACCAACTACTCCACAAAGCCTTAATGCTCGATCAGTTGATGGCTAAAGATGTTGTTAAACCTCGGATTGACATGATCACGATTTCCCATGAGGCTAGTTTACAATCGTTACTCAATTTATCTTTAGAAACGGGCTTTTCTCGTATTCCAGTGCAAGGAGAGTCCAAAGATCAGATTGTAGGAATTGTACATCTTAAACAAGCTCTCCAGACCCTGCAATCGGTATCTAAGGAAACGCGGTCTCAAATCTGTGTCACCGACGCGATGGATTCTCCCGTCTATATCCCTGAGACTAAGCGGGTGACGAATTTACTTAAAGAGATGCTTCAGCAACGAATTCATATTGCTATTGTGGTAGATGAATATGGCGGAACCGTAGGGTTGGTGACTTTAGAAGATATTTTAGAAGAATTAGTTGGAGAGATTTATGATGAGAGTGACTTCCCTCATGGTCAGGGCATTCTGTTTCAGAGTGATCGCCCACCAATCCACAACCTTTAAATCAACTTTCTCAGAAAAAAATTGCATATTGAAAATAGCTGTGCTAAAATTCTTAATCGTGGTGCAAATGGGTCGGTGCCCGAGTGGTTAATGGGGGCGGACTGTAAATCCGCTGGCTATGCCTACGCTGGTTCAAATCCAGCTCGGCCCACCACGATGCTTTTCAAGGTTCTCTATTCTGCACAAACCTTATATAGGGTAGAAAGTAGAGGTTTTTGAACGATTTAAATATTGCCTTTGTAGCTCAGTGGTAGAGCACACCCTTGGTAAGGGTGAGGTCACGAGTTCAATCCTCGTCAAAGGCTCTTAGACTGTCTTGGGCTACAACATAATTTTTAGCTCTTGTCATATCGTGAAACATCTTAAGGGTTAGCAATTTTAATAGGAGATGTTCGAATAATTTTTCCTTAAGCATCAGCAATATAATAATGGAAATAGAGAATTTTAAAGAAAGAATAATGATGAAAATGCAATTGTCCCGTAGCTATCTGATCTGGGATAGGCTGTCGTCGACCGGGTTGTTTGTTCTTTAAAGTCCCATGCCGCTAAAGTGTCTAAAACTTTAGTGCTTTATTTGATAAGGTAAACCAATTTCATCTAAGGGAAATAGTTTACCACCATGAATAACAATATTAGTATTAGAATAATTTTTAAACTTTAATCCTGATAATTTTTTTTCTCAAAATATCTAATATGCAAGTCCGCAAGTTTAAATACAGCAATTTTTATAAATAACTTTTCTATTATAGATACCATGTAATATTCCACCTCCTTCTACAGGAAGGATATAAAACTTAGGTTTAAACCTAGATTTAGGTCTATTACGGACATATATTCCTTTTGATACAAAGTAAATTTTCTCGGCAACGTTTAAGTTACTCAAATTAACTCCGTTAAATACTAGTGCATTTATTTTCTTTAATTTAAATTGCTCTTGAAATTAATTTTAATTAAAGTAATATACTAGTTATTTTAGTTTTTATATAAATCACATTTTTGAAAAAATTACGTATATATTAATCGCTTTCTATTTATCTTCTTCTAGATTAATAGTCGCTAAGATAAAAGTTCCTCTGATGGCATAAAATATTTCATGATAAAAATGGGGGCTAAAAATATTAGATCAAAGAAATTTTAAATAAACAAGAAAATTAAAATTCATCAATAGGATAAAATTTGTCTTAAAAATCATATAAGTATTTTGTAGGTTTTTCTACTACTTGACAAGTACAAAATACAAACTATTTAATTATTTTACCTTCTTAAGGGTAAATTTATAATGAGTTAACAGTAACGAGAAAATATAAAATCTTAATAAGTTAAATGCAGTTAATTAGCACCGAGAGCAGATTTGGAAATCATGAAAGTTAGGATGTACTAATTTTTTCTCCAGATAGGATTAATTTTTTTTATTTTTAACTTACATTTAAGAGGCTTCTAAAATACCTATAATGTTGCCAATGATAAAGTTATGACAACAAAATAAAACTTATTAGTTATATAGTACTAACTATAGTCCAGAAAATTTATCACTTAGTAAAATACTGCATCTAATTTGGTTAGGGCTGTCTGCACATTATAAATTACTTTAGACTGGGCAACAAGTTACTTTTATAATAGTAGGAATTAAATCTAGATCTAGTCAAGAACGCTTTTAAGATTTAGAAATCTTTAGCAGACAAATTTAGATAAAGTGAGTATCATAATTTCTTTATATTTAAGATGAATCAGAAACCTATTATTGATTTGAAGAAAATTTAATAGTTTTTTTTGACTGGGATGAACTGCTAATTTTTAGAAAAGAAGACTTAGTGACCTTTCCGATAGAAAGGTCTTGTTTTTAGAAAATTCATAGTGACATCAGAAAAAACCTTACCATTTTCGATAATCGTAAGGTTAGGGCAAATATTATCTGCCTTATTCTGTCGTTAAAATTAAGCAATAATAAAATTTTACTGTTTTCGATTGAGACTTTGTTGTTTAAATAAATGAGGAACAAAAATCAAAAAATAAAACCACCATATCAAAATGGGAAGTGAGTTCATAGCCGTCAGCCAAATTCTATGAAATAGTAGCCAACTTCCCAAAATTATCCCTGTTCCTGTTAAAAGAACTGTCCATGGTTGACACCACCAAGGTTTGTATTTCCAAATATCGGTTGTAGGAGGAATTGACATAAATAAAATTTTAGGCAAAAGTTGCGTATAAATTCAATTTTATGTCATATTGTGGGTAATAGAATTCGATCTAATATTTTTTGATATAATCGCTGTTTGGCTATACTATCGCTTTCGATTATGATTTTTATGTCTATTTTTAGCGTCATCACTTTACCCATTTAAGAGTAACAGCAAAACAATAACATCCAAAGTAATCATTAATCTACTAGGCATAAACTTACAAGTCTTTTATAAGTTGATAGAGAAAACGATAACTAGTGCTAAGGTAATAGCTAATAGCAGCAAAAAGAAGGATTAGCCCCAATACTGAGAAAGTAACTGAAAATTAAAACTTATAGTCTATCAATCTCTTTAAAGACGAGGGTAACGTTACTACCAGCCTTGAGATAGCCGACTAATTTCTCTTCCAAAGAGATACTCGTATAAGTATAAAGTGGAGATAATACCAATGTTGTATTAGGCTTTCTTTTTAGAAAGAAAAATAATGTAAGGTTATTCGGGATAAGATTGTCTAGCAAAATTGGACGATCACTTGGCCATGTTCAACCTAGACGGTCTTAAAATAGTTGTTGTGTCTTTGCAACTATTTATTGGAAGTAGTTGTTTTTAGTAGTTGGATTTAATGTTACCAAATCAACCTATTATTAGTTATCAACAAGCAACTCAACTTTTCATTGAGATTTATATTCAACCGCCAACCAGGTTTGTTATTGAAAATTACTCGAGATTGTTACCAGAGTATAAATTTTATCCTCAAACAATGGTCATTATTTTATTAGAGGCTGAAATATCTCTAGAAAAAACTAATCAGCAAGTTCAGCAGGAAAAACAGAGATTAAAAAAAGAATTCTTGAAATTAGGAGAGAACATCCGAGCAGTTGCTCAAAGAGAAAAATGGTTAATTGAAGTTATAGATCCTCAAGATGGAAAGCCGATTAATTCTGCCTCAGGTGAAATTACTTTTGATATTGTCTCTGTTGTTCATAATTCATTAGGGTTCAGGTTTAATAAGACTAATAATAGTTGCAAACTTTTAAATCATCCACTCAAAGAAACAGCAATTTATCCTAATCTTATATTATCTGATATCGACAATAAACAGATGAATTATCTCATTGAAGAAGCCTTGAGTTAATTCGTATAAAGTATGAACTTATTATTCAATATACATGATTTTTATCATCAATTAATATAACAAGTCTTATAGAATTAAAGGAAAGACGCGCCTACTGGAAGCGCGCCCTTTGCGATCAATGGCACATGGCTTTTAATTAAAAGCCATGTGCCATTGATTAAGAAGCGTTAACTAAAGTTCGGTTATGACGTTCATTTAAATAAGCCATAAATTCCCGTCCTTCTCGTAAACGACGCACTAACATCTGGGGATCAACTAACATTTCTTTAACGATAGGAATAATTGCCCCAGGACGGAAATAAAAACGGCGATACATCTGTTCAACTGCATTTTCAATTTCTGCTGCCGATAGATTAGGATATTGCAAAGTGGACATTTGAATGCCAGAAGTTGCTACTAAATTTCCATTAGTGAACCAACCATTATCTAAAGCTTGTTGATACAATTCTGTCCCGGGATAGGGCGAAGCAATAGACACTTGAATCGTGTGGGGACTCACCTCACAAGCAAAGCGAATAGTATCTTCAATGGTTTCCTTGCTTTCATTGGGTAAACCGATAATAAACGCCCCATGAACCTTGATTCCAAGTTTATTACAGTTAGCCATAAACTTACGGGCGACTTCAAGTTTAATACCTTTTTTCACTCCATCAAGTACTTTTTGATTTCCTGATTCAAAACCGACTAAAAGTAATCTTAATCCGTTGTTTCGCAGAATTTTTAAAGTATCGTAATCTAAGTTAGCACGGGCATTACAACTCCAAGTTAATTTTAGTCTTTTGAGATATTCACTAATAGCAATTACCCGTTTTTTATCAATGGTAAAAGTATCATCATCAAAGAAATATTCCCGAATAGAATTTCCCCAAAGAGATTTTGCTAACGCCATTTCTTTTCCTACCGCTTCAGGACTTTTGGCGCGATATTGATGTCCTCCGATAGTTTGGGGCCACAGACAAAACGTACATTTTGCAGGACAACCGCGACCTGTGTACAAAGAAATGTAGGGATTAAGTAAATAACCAACAAAATAGTTTCTAATATCAAGATTATCTGCATAGACAGGGAAAACACTGGGCATTGAATCCCAATCGTGAATTAATTCCCGTTCTTCAGTATGTTTAATATTTCCTTGTTGATCACGGTAACTGAGTCCCTTAATTTGGTCGTAGGACTTTCCTTCAGCTAATTCTTGACAAGAGTAATCAAATTCATTGCGACAAACAAAATCAAGAATTGGATTTTCTTCGAGAGTTTTAGTCGGTAAAACCGCCGCATGTGCCCCTAATAAACCAATTTGAGTGTTAGGATTTTGGGCTTTAATAGCCTGAGCGCATTTTACGTCATTAAGAAGAGTGGGGGTACTGGTATACATAATAACCAGTTCATAGTCTTTAGCAATTTTAAGAACATCCTCCACCGTTTGATAATGAGCAGGAGCATCTACTAGTTTACTCCCAGGAACCAATGCTGCCGGTTGTGCTAACCAAGTCGGATACCAAAAAGAGGTAATTTCACGTTTCGCTTGATATCTTGCTCCTGCACCTCCATCAAAACCATTAAAGGAAGGGGGACTCAGAAAGAGCGTCTTTTGCATGTTGTTTCCTCACACTACCACTGAATTAATTATCAATACAATCTAATAATTCTAGTCAATATCAACGATAAAAGGTTCCTGAAACTGAAGACATATCTCTCTTAATGCACTACAGTCATTGGTTAGACATAAATAAACAGCACTACATTAATGTATGTTAAAGCTGTAACTTTTAAAGCTTTAAAAGTTACAGCTTTAAAAGCAACTACCATAAACAGACCCCAAAGTGTGTCTAAAGAATTAGCCATAAGAACTCTGATTAACTAATTTCATCTTCTCGTTTAAGAGTATTTCTTAAATGAGAAGATGAAAAGAACCTTATTCGGGTTAAACAAAGCTCAACAAGTCCCTTAAAAAAGAAAAGATAGAGCTAGCATCATTAGACTGTTAGCACTGGGGTAGAAGATAGATAAAATCGTTATTTATCTTTAAAATGGGCTTCCTAGACAGTCCGCCTAAAAACTTATCTGTGGAACAAACAGGGGAGTTGATTAACTAAAAACTAGATATAAAAGTCTGAATCTTATTCAACTAGGTTAAAAATTAGTGTCAGATTTACGCTAATTAACGTCTCTATTGCTTTCGAGCTTCAATTTAAGCTTTTTAAGCTAGGTAATTTTCTGAGATTTTCAGTATGATTAGACAGAATAGTCTATAGTGAGCACTCTATTTTTAACTGCTTATCCTATTCTAGACTTATTTAAGTTCATTTACTTAGCAACATAAAATGATTTGTTTTTAACGTTTATTTAAAACTGCATTCTTTTTTAATGGAGAATGGCTAAGTTAGAGTCAATCTTCAAAAGTCTTAATTTTCATAAGGTATTATGGATAATAGTCAAGTTAGACTTAACCACCAAGAGTCTTGATTTTCATAAGGACACCACTTTAACCCGTAAACTCAGTTAATAATCCACAGGAGATAAACTATCTTATGCAAGAGCTTGCCACACGCTCAGAGCTTGAGTTCAACAGCGAAACCTACAAGGACGCCTACAGCCGCATTAATGCCGTCGTTATCAAAGGCGAAGAAGAGGCGCATCAAAATTATATAGATATAGCTCAAATGCTACCTGATCACAAAGATGAGTTAATCCGTCTTGCTAAGATGGAAAACCGTCACAAGAAAGGTTTTGAGTCCTGTGGGAAGAATTTGAGCGTTACTCCTGATATGGAGTATGCTCAAAAATTTTTTGCCCAACTCAATGGGAATTTTCAACAAGCCAAAGCCCAAGGAAAGATTGTTACTTGCTTGTTAATTCAATCTTTGATCATCGAAGCTTTTGCTATTGCTGCTTATAATATCTACATTCCTGTTGCTGACCCCTTTGCTCGAAAAATTACCGAAAGAGTGGTTAAAGATGAATATGCTCATCTAAATTTTGGTGAGGTCTGGCTTCAAAAGAATTTTGAAACATCAAAAGCGGAATTAGAAGAAGCTAACAAAGGCAATTTACCTATCGTTTGGACAATGCTTAATCAAGTTAGAGACGATGCAGAAGTTCTAGGAATGGAAAAAGAAGCATTAATTGAAGACTTCATGATTAGTTATGGAGAGGCATTAAGCAACATTGGCTTTAGCACTCGTGACATCATGCAAATGTCTTCCTATGGCTTAAAAGCAGCTTAGGACACTTTATTACATATCTGCAAAAGATTCCTAACCAAATTATTGGGTTTAAATTATCGCCCTTCTAGGGCGAATTTCTTTGAGCATCCTTTTAGTTGTTGATAGTCCTAGGAGTTCTACAAAAGGTTATCAATCTAACCCCGTAATTCTAATGCTGTCGGTAGACTAACCTCTCTGAGAGAAGACTGTTTAGACAGATTGTGTTCCACAAATTTCTCAAAAGCAGGTAATTTCAGTCTATTTTCTGCTGAACGTATAGGTATCACCTCAGCTTCTTCCACATAACCAATGGTCCTTGAATCGATTATGGCTGAACAACGTTGCTGTTAATCCTTTCCCTGTCAAAATCCCTACCAATTTCCTGACATAAATTGCTTTTCACTTTTTAAGTCGCTTCTATTGTGCTGTTTAACAACTTAACTTAGAGATCCACGGCTCTCTTATCCCCCAGCATTTTTAACACCTGGGCGACAGACTCTCTTAAGTATCATAATTTGAACAATCAAGAGCCTTGATTAATAAGATCATGCCTCTGTGAACACCCAATTTTTCTAGAGCTATGGTAGTATTGCCTCTTGGCCGGTAATTATAATTTCCCTCAAGAAAGCGGTCAACAAAGCCTTAACAGCCATCGTGTAACTAACCCAAAATTGGCCAATAACCAAGTAGTATAGTAAGGCGCACGGGGTTTGGTAGTTTACGATAAATTCTTTAGCGCTTGTTCCAAGGTATGAGCACGATTATCTTTATTATCAGAAAATTTTTCTACAGAGTGTCATTTAACAATTAGAAATAACAAGACCTTAGGAGTCTAGTTTAGACACTGACTTCTCTACTCAAACCGTGGTTAATGTTAATCTACCTTAGAGTTTCAAAATACCGACTGGGCGACCAGGTCAAAAGTGCAGTTTATTTCATCGATTCCAGCAACAAGACAGTCGCGAGTATACTTGTCCTTGTCTCGTTGATTCGCAGCATAGTCAGACTCTTGTATTTGAGTAGTAAAATCGAGTTATAAGTTCTTCCAGAAGAAAGATTGTCTACTTTTGGATAACTAAGCTGTCCCAATCTATGAAGATCTTAAAAAAGATATAATATTTATTATATTACAGTTATTGCCAAGTTTTTATAGAAAATATGAGAATATTTTAAGGATTACTTCAAATATAATCAAAAGGCGTGTTAGTTGAGACAACTCAAGAAGGACGATGTCCTTCTTGAGTTGTCTCTTTCAATGTAGAGTCACGCTAAATTAGCTATTAATTGTTACTTGCACTTTTTTCACGAAATAGTTGAATTTAAGCAAAATTTTATTAATTAGCTTTAAGTTAGTTCTATTGACACAAACGACTAGCTCTTCTAGATCTACTACTGTAGTAGATCGCATAACTTAAGACTTTCGTACCTAGTATTGTTTTAAAGTTTGTTTTAAATATTTTCCTGTGTAAGAATTAGAATTACTGGCAACTTGTTCTGGGGTTCCTAGAGCAATGATTTCTCCTCCTTTATCCCCTCCTTCTGGACCCAAATCAATAACCCAATCCGCACAACGTATCACATCTAAGTTATGCTCAATCACTAATATAGAATTTCCTTTATCTACTAAACGTTGCAACACATTTAATAGATGATGGACATCATAGAATGATAATCCTGTCGTTGGTTCGTCAATCAAATAGATGGTTTTTCCAGTTGCCCTTCTGGACAATTCTGAGGCTAATTTTATCCGTTGTGCTTCTCCTCCCGATAGGGTCGGTGCAGACTGCCCTAGTTTAATATAACCTAACCCAACATCTACTAAGGTTTGTAGCCTTTTCATAGCTTTAGGAATGTTGTGGAAAACGCCCAACGCTTCTTCAATTGTCATGTTTAAAACATCAGCAACAGAATAATCTTTATACTTAACTTGTAGAGTCTCTCGATTGTATCTTGATCCTTTGCAAACTTCACATTTAACATAAACATCAGGAAGAAAATTCATCTCAATAACATTAACTCCCTGACCGCCACACATTTCACACCTCCCCCCTTTTATATTGAAAGAAAATTGACCTTGTTTGTATCCTCTGGCTTTTGCTTCGATGGTTTTGGAAAAAAGCTCTCTAATACTATCAAAAACTCCCGTATAAGTAGCAGGATTGGATCGGGGTGTTCTGCCAATGGGAGATTGATCAATAACAATTACTTTGTCTATGGCCTCCAATCCTTTCATCTTACCTAATTGTTTAGGAAAAGGAACATGACGAGTTAAATGATGTTGTAGGGCAGGATATAACAATTCATTAACTAATGTAGATTTTCCTGAGCCTGAAACTCCTGTAATACACACTAATTTGCCTAAAGGAATTTCAATATCAATATTTTTTAGATTATTTTTTCGACAACTAATTAGTTTTAAATACGCTCCATTTCCAGAGCGACGTTTAGTCGGAGTTTTTATGACTTTTCTCCTAGATAGATAATCCGCTGTCAAGGATTTATCGGTTTGAATTAATGTTTCTAAATCGCCCTGGCAGACAATTTGTCCACCATGAATTCCTGCAAGGGGTCCAATATCAACAAGATGGTCTGCACTGCGAATTGTCTCTTCATCATGTTCAACAACAATCAAGGTATTACCCAAGTCTCGCAGCTTTTTGAGGGTATTTAATAAACGTCCATTATCCCGTTGGTGTAAACCAATACTAGGTTCATCTAATACGTATAACACTCCTGTCAATCCTGAGCCGATTTGGGTGGCTAAACGGATACGTTGTGCTTCTCCTCCTGATAAGGTCTTAGTTCCCCGATCTAAGGTTAAATAATCTAATCCCACATCAAGGAGGAATTGTAGGCGATTTTTGATTTCTTTTAAAGCTAGTTCTCCAATTAACCGTTGTCTTTTAGTCAATTGCAATTGATTAATTCTTTCTAAAGATTTATCAATAGAAACGCTAGTTAATTCATCAATCATATATTGACCTAACCGGACAGATAAAGATTCAGGTTTCAATCGTTTTCCTTTACAAACTTCACACGTTCTATCAATCAGATATTTTTCTAGTTTTTGTTTGAAAATATCTGAATTAGTTTCTTGATAATTTCGCTCTAAAATCGCTATAATACCATTAAAAGTACGATAGCAATCTTCACTTTTATCAGTGCGAGAATCATCTTTAAAAGAGATAGGTTCTTTAGTCCCATAAAGTAAAATTTCTTGTTGCTCCTTAGTTAATTTATTCCAAGGAGTTTGAATATCAAAACCGTAGGCTTGACCCACACTATAGAAAAAAGAAAGATAGTAAGAATTATCTTTTTCCGACCAAGGTGCGATCGCAGCATACAAAGGGATAGAAGGGTCAGGAATCACTAAATCAGGGGAAAATTGACGTAAACTTCCTAACCCATGACAGTTTGGACAAGCACCATAGGGAGAATTAAAAGAAAATAAACGGGGGGATAATTCTTCGACAACTGCCCCATGTTCTGGACAAGCAAAGTTTTCAGAAAATATAATTTCTGAAAACTTTGCTTGTCCCCAGTTATTATTATCATCTGAATCTAAAATATCAATAATTGCTAGTCCGTTTGACTGATGTAAACAGGTACTTAAAGAATCTGTTAGCCGTTCTTCAATACCTTCTTTTTTTATCAGACGATCTATCACAATTTCAATATTATGATATTGATTTTTCTTTAATTCAAAAGTATCAGAAAGTTCACGAACTTCCCCATTAATTCGGACTCGAACAAATCCTTGAGAAGCTAAATTGGACAATAACTTTTTATGAGTTCCTTTTTGTCCCCGTATCACAGGGGACAAAAGTTGAAATTTGGTGCGATCTTTAAGTTCCATGACACGATCACACATTTGATCAACGGTTTGTGGTGTGATACTGCGATCACACACTGGACAATGGGGCTCTCCAGCTCTTCCAAACAATAACCGTAAATAATCATAAATTTCTGTGACTGTCCCTACTGTAGACCGAGGGTTATGAGATGTTGACTTTTGATCAATGGAAATAGCCGGACTTAACCCGTCGATCGCATCTACATCTGGCTTATCTAATTGCCCTAAAAACTGTCTTGCATAGGCACTCAAAGACTCCACATAACGCCGTTGTCCCTCTGCAAAGATGGTATCAAAAGCCAAAGACGACTTACCAGAACCTGAAACCCCTGTAAAAACAATCAGGTGATCGCGAGGAAGGTCTAGATCAATGTTTTTTAAGTTATGCTGTCTTGCACCCCGAATGCGGATAGTATTAAAATCGGACATTTCATCACTCCTTAACAATCCTTCATAATAATAACGCTATCTTAGCTAGTCGTTTTGAGTTTGTGAAAGAACATAGGTCGAAACGGCTTTAATCTCATGGAGACTAAGGTGGTCATCATATGTGGACATATTATTTCCCGTGGGTAACTAAATTCGAAATCGCCTCTACAGAGTAGAATTTATTTCTTTGTAGAGTTCTAAATTTTAAAATTTTCCCTCAGCTAATATATTTATATTAGGATGACAACCTGCATGTTAAATTTTAAATATTTTTGTCTTGTTATTATTATCAACTGCTAGAGTATGAATTTGAGAAATAATAAAAAGTACCACGAAAAGCGCAATCATTAATATGAACATTATAGACCCATAATTAATACTAGATTCCCAATAAGTAAGATAGATATCCTGCAATTCTATTTTAGAGTTAATCTAGATTCATTTAAAGTTTTATCTTACCAGTAAGTAGCATGAAGATAATTAGTATATTTGTTGCTAACAAAATTCAGTAAAAATTTATTAAGTAGTCGCAGGAATTAGTTTTCAAAAAATCGCTTTTTAAATAAAGTATTTATTTAAAAAGCGATTTAAATTAACATATCGAGCAATAGAAAATATCAACGTAAATATTTGTACTTTTTTTAGGGAACTATGTTTTTTTCTAAAAGTGTTGATGGATATATCTATTATAATGTTCATATCTCTTGGTTGGTAACAGATGACCTAAAAATTAGTGTTAATTTTATTTATTTAGAATGAAATTAAGATTCAACTGGTTGACTGGGTGTGGATAAGTAAGGATATCATTTATGATATTTAAGTAAATGAGGCTAGGTTTTTGCTCCATCTTAATTTTAAAAAAAATAGAAACCTGCACACTCCTAAAGATATTGATCTGAGATAGGTCAAAAACTTCTTTATAGAAAAGATTTAAAATGATAAGTATTTTGCTAAACGTTGTTTAGTGATGTTATGCAAATTTTAATATAATAAAGAAATATTGTGTGAATTCATTTGAAGAAAGCTTAATTATATTAAGCTAAGTCTTAGTTTGAGCTGTTGCTAAGGAGTCAACCATTATCAACTCATAATTTTAAAAGTTACTCATAATTAAGTGGTTGCCCAGCATTCCCAAAAACACAGTTTTTTGCTAGGGCTTTTTGCAATAAAATCTGATACTTTCTAGCACTAACTTTATAAGCTCCAAACCTTTCGAGATGAGGATTTTGTAATTGAGCATCAAACAACACAAAATCTCTTTTTTTAAGATATTCTACTAACTTAACCATTGCTACTTTAGAGGCATCAGGAACCCGATAAAACATCGATTCTCCAATAAACGTCCCCCGAATAGCAATCCCCAAAATTCCTCCAGCTAACTCATTTCCTTGCCAGGTTTCAAAACTATAAGCCCAACCCTGTTGATAGAGGTTGTAGTAAATCTTGATTAGTTGGGGTGAAATCCAAGTCGTTTCTCGCTCAGCACATCCTCGACAAACCCCTAAAAAATCTCGGTTAATCTCCACTGAAAACCGTTTTTTATTTAAAATGCGTCGTAAAGACTTCGGATAGTGAAAACGTTCATCAAGAGGAATTAAAGCCCGTTGACGACTTGAATACCAATCTAGTACACCCATCTCATCGGCCATTACAAAATAACCTTGAGCATATCCTTGTATAATAGAATCCGTATCTTCAGCAAACTCCATTGCAGCTTTTTGCTATTAACAAATTTTTATGGTCGCTGAACCAATTTCTCTGACTACCCCGCTCCCTCAATCATTTTTCTTACCGGAAGGAAAATGGTTGAGGGGGTCCTACAAACTCAGCTTACTCAAGAGTTTATTTCCAAATCGATTAGCTACAACATAGCCTAACAAGCAATCGAGATTTTTATTCGCCAGCAACCGGAAGGAGAAAACGACTTAAGTTTTCTCATTATTCTCATTGTAACGGAAATACAAGATTTTTACTTTCGAGAAACATTTCTTAGCGAGTCCGCTGTGGCTAATGTAATGAGTGATTCAATCCTTGAGAGTTATTGATCGCTTGTGTGTCCGACAATAAAAACCTTTCAAAGAGAACAGTTTTTGAAATTTATTAAAATTTACCAAATCATGACCACTGCCTAAGAACAGTGCGGAGAAACTCAATAGAATGTTTAACCTATGATCGAGAATTATAAAAATAGTAGACAGGACTGAAAGCCTAAATCGAGACTTTTAGAGTTTATTTTGGGAGACGTTTAGCTAAGAAGGTCTCAAAAGACTGGGCTAACTTATCTTAGAAACAGGTGAACAATGACCAATCATCATTCACTAATAACTGGTCACTTAATTCCATTGAGCATCCACTTAATGATTACCAACTAGACTTAACAACACCAGGTAACAACCCTTCATGTGCCCATTCCCGTAGGACATTACGAGATAGACCAAAATCTCGATAATAAGCTCTAGAACGACCTGTTACCATACAACGGTTCCGATGACGACTAGGTGCACTGTTGCGGGGGAGGCGTTGAAGTTGGCGATGAAGATCCATCTTTTCTTCATAAGTCTCAGCAACGCGGAATTCTTCTTTGAGAGTTGCCCGCTTCTCGGCATACTTTTCTGCCAAGCGAGCGCGCTTTTTCTCTCGCTCAATCATCGATTTTTTAGCCATAAGTTTTTTTGTTCAGAATTTTTGATAAAGACAACACTCCTCATCATACCGTATTATTGTGAGGACGGGGCATGTTTGTTCAGTGGAGTAGAAATCATTTTTTTTTTAAATAAAAAATGTTTATGTACTGACTTTAAAGCGGTAATAGACCTCCATAAAATGTTAAAGTTATAGATAAATTGGGAGTATTCGCGGAATTTTATCAGATTATATAAATATAGGATTGGATAAGTTAAAGGAAGCTCAATGTTATCTATAAACTAGAGACTTGATGAAATTGGTTGAGGTAAAGTCAAACAATCCACTCTTGTTAGAGTTAAGATAACTTCCCAACACGGAAATTGTATTGATTGCTGAAGGGATGAGAAATCGGGAAGATTATCTATCTCTCATAGTAGAGAAAGACATACGTTATATACAGGGGGAATATTTCGGTAAACTCGCCGCTAGAATCCTAACCGGGAATAGATTTAGAGTCAGCTAACCTAAGTTAATAAGAAAAATTAATAAGAAAAAGTACGGGACAAGCTAAACAGTAACAGGGATTAAGAGGAAAAAATAGATAGGGTAAAAATACTGAAAATTCTTAAGGAAGAAGGAACTTTTCACCAGAAACTAACATCCATAATAATGACGACAGATAATTGTTTCACAAGTTTAATGTCATCCAAGGGCGGTTTATGGTGATGAGGTAAACATGACCGATAGTTTTGAAAGAATGTCTACAGTAACTGGTCTTCAACAAACACCAGTTCCTAGAAAATTTCCTAAATCTGGCAAATATCTCTATAAGTCAAGAAATACCTCTGCAACCAAGATTCCTGCTAAAAATCTCCGTTCGCAAAAACTTATCCCTTTTTATCGTGGACTGTTATGGGGGATCACATTTAGTTGTACAGCTGCACTATCGGCTACTGTTGGGGCGACCATTACCCTCTTTAGTCCCTTATCAGAAAAGTTAATTCCTTTTGTTGAGCAGATGCAGCTCCCTTGGGAACAAAAAACCCTGACTCCTAAGACGGACACTTCATCTGCTGTAATACCTCAACCTCAACAAAAGGAAGAGGGAATAGTCTTACAATATCGATTGTCTCGTCCTGTTAATATTTTAGTCTTAGGAATTGATCGAGTTCCTGATGCCCCACCAGGAAGTTTGGATGCTTTTGGAGGGCGTAGTGACACAATTTTGATATTACGTTTTGATCCCAGCGATTATTCAGTAAAAATACTCTCCATTCCCAGGGACAGCCGAGTTAACATCCCAGGGGTAGGATATACCAAGGTTAATGATGCTAACATTTATAGGGGTCCAGCTTTGACTGCTCGGGTTTTGAGTAACACGCTAAATAATGTCCCTATTGATCGCTATGTTCGAGTTACCACTGATGTTTTTATCAAATTAGTGAACTTGGTAGGTGGTGTGGAAGTCTTTGTTTCTCATCCCATGAAATATGAAGACAAAACCCAGAACTTAAAAATTGACCTTGAAGCAGGACAGCAAATTCTCAGTGGGGAACAAGCTGAACATTTTGCTCGTTTTCGCAAAGATAGTTATGGAGATATTGGACGGGTACAACGACAACAAATCCTACTAAAAGCCCTACTAAAACGGCTGTATGCCCCCACTATTTTGCCTCAAATTCCCAAAGCAATGAGTCTTCTTGAACAGAGCATTGATACTAATCTCACCTGGGAAGAAATGTTAACCTTAGCCAATTTTGGACGAAAAGTAGAACGGGAAAACGTTCAAATGGTGATGTTACCCGGACGATTTAGTCAGGAAGATGAATTTGATTCTCGTAGCTATTGGGTTCTTTCTTCAGGGGGAATTGATCAAATTATGCAAGAATACTTTAATGTTACCTCTGAATGGAGACCTCTGCGCCATCGTTCCTCGAACCGGGTCAGAATTGCCTTACAAAATGCAGCCGATGCTCCCGGGTTAGGAAAACTGATGATGAAATATTTGGCAGATCATGACTTTCATAACGTCTATGTGATTAAAGACTCGCCTCGACTTTTGAGTGAAACAGAAATTGTCGTGCAGAAAGGAGATATAAAAGCTGCCCAACAGTTGCAAACCCTTCTGGGTCTGGGTAGAGTAGAGGCATCTTCTACAGGGGATTTAGATTCCCAAATAACCTTACGAATCGGTCTTGATGCCAAGGATTTAGTGTTAGAGGATAGTTTTATCCAAACTAGCGAGTAGTTCAATTATAAGGCAGGCTAATTTTGAAGTGTCAAATCTATCTTTATGAGATTTTAATTCAAGGAGTAATGCTCAAAGCGAATTTACGAGGGGTAAATCCGATAAACTTCTTGGGCACGTAAATTTGGATTTTGCCGACTTAACCAATGCCATTTTAGTTCATATTATTACTACTCTTACCCGCTTTATTATGATGTAATTATTATGAGGGTTAGTTTAGCCAATTTAGTGATTAATAGCTATTAAGTTTTCTTAATGTGTGAGATAGCTGATGGAGTTAACCCTGTTACTGGAGTAAGTGCACGAGATAGTTTAAACTATTGTTAATACACAACCCTAGGTCAAATTGATCACTACTCAAAATATGAGGATTCTTCATGGTATTTTTAGGTAGGGGCTTCTCCCGACATTTTCGTTAATTCTTAAGCACCGTGAAGAAAATCTCCATCCTTGGTTCCACTGGCTCCATTGGTACGCAAACCCTGGATATTGTTAGCGAATACCCTGAACGATTTCAGGTTGTTGGATTAGCTGCAAACAATAATGGCCAACTGTTAGCTCAACAAATTAGGCAATTCAGACCTGAAATTGTCGCTATTTGTAACGAAAATCAATTAGAGACCCTCAAAGAAACTATTGCTTCTCTTGACTATTCTCCTATTCTCCTTACTGGAGAAGTCGGAGTGACTGAAGTAGCCCGTTACGGAGACTCAGAAAGTGTAGTTAGCGGAATCGTAGGCTGTGCAGGGTTGTTGCCCACAATAGCAGCCATTGAAGCGGGAAAAGATATCGCCTTAGCTAACAAAGAGACATTAATTGCGGGAGGACCAGTAGTCCTCCCTTTAGTAGAAAAACATGGGGTTAAATTACTTCCTGCTGACTCAGAACATTCTGCTATTTTCCAATGTTTAGAAGGGGTTCCTTCCGAAGGATTGCGCCGCATTATTTTAACGGCTTCTGGGGGAGCTTTTTTAGACTGGCCGGTAGAAAAATTACGCTTTGTCACCGTTGACGATGCCATTAAACATCCAAATTGGTCAATGGGACGTAAAATCACGGTAGACTCAGCTACCCTGATGAATAAAGGATTAGAAGTCATCGAAGCTCATTATTTGTTTGGGTTAGATTACGAAAACATCGATATCGTAATTCATCCTCAAAGTATTATTCATTCCTTGGTTGAATTACAAGATACCTCAGTGTTAGCCCAATTAGGATGGCCTAATATGTGTCTTCCCTTACTGTATAGTTTATCGTGGCCTGAACGGATTTATACTAATTGGGAACAACTCGATTTAGTTAAAGCCGGTAGTTTAACCTTTTGGGAACCAGATCATCAAAAATATCCCTGTATTCAGTTGGCCTATGCCGCGGGAAGAGCAGGGGGGGTAATGCCAGCAGTATTGAATGCAGCTAACGAGCAAGCAGTAGCTTTCTTTTTAGAAAAGAAAATCACCTTTCTTGATATTCCCAAATTAATTGAGATTGTTTGTGATCGCTTTACGAATAAAAATACTTTAACACCGACTTTAGAAGAGATTTTAGAAACTGATCGCTGGGCTAGACAAGCAGTAGTTCAAGCTTTCCAAGAAGTGGCCAAAGGCGACCAAATTATGTCTGTGAAATAAATTGAAGTTTCAAAATACTTCACCAAGTTTAATAAAATTAACTATTGCAATAGCGGTGAAGATTGTGTGAGGGACGATTCCATACTGATTTTAATAAAAGTTATTATTTATTGTCTATTTTCTGGAGTTGGGTAGAGCATAGCTTATATTTTTAGCCTTTAGTATTGCGTATACCAAGTTTATATTTATTAAGTACTCGTTCTGCTTCTGGTTCCTATGAAAATTTACTTACCCTTGACGATGCTGTCAATGATGCGTTTGTAATTAAGCTTTCAGAGTATCAGTTACGCTTAACTCTTGGAAAGAATGAACTTAAACTCTGAAGAGTTAGGCTAAACAAACAAATTGCTTACCCTACCTAATTAATTCAGTCTGCAAAGGCAGGTTTTTTAAAATAAGGAGTTAGTTTTTTACTAACGATTAATTTAGCATAACTAAATACTATGAATGTAACTGGGACAGGAAAGTTGTATACAACGTCTCTACCGACTATCTGTAGTAGACTTAAAAGTGATTGTAGATAACAAGTTATCCAGTTCAATTGATAATTGAAAATTACGATTTTTTTAGTAAAATATTTTGGATAAAAATAGTAGTTTTCATGTTCTATTTTTTGGGGGTTGCCCCTGATTTTGCAATACTTCAATAATTTTAGTATTGGCTTTTGGAAAAGAATAACTATTAATTTCATCTAAAGTTACCCAACGAATTTCTTCACATCTGATGAGTTTAGGTTCCCCTGTTAAATAACGACAGCGATGAACAATTAAAGTAACTTTAAAATGAGTATAAGCATGCTCAAAAGTAATAAGATGTTCTCGTACTCCTATCTCAATATCAATTTCTTCTAAAACCTCTCGTTTGATACAATCTTCAACAGTCTCATTGGGTTCAAATTTTCCCCCTGGAAATTCCCATAAACCACCAAGTAATCCTTTTTTAAGACGACGATCAATTAAAATTTGCCCGTCCTCATTATAGATAACAGCAACGCCTATTTTTTTATGGGGTAAAGGATTAGGGTTTTCACGCATGGGAAGTTGATTTTTAATTCTTTGATGACAAGCTTGGTAATGTGATCGCCAGGGATATAGTAAACATTTTGGATGAGTTCGAGTGCCAATAATTGCTTCTAGGTCTATCAACTCTTGATTAAAATCCTAAGGTTTTTTTAGTCGAGTAAACTGTCTTACATTTGTCAAATCGTATCGCTTTTACAAAGCGAATCATGCAAAGCAGTTAATCTTGATAATACTCACTTAAAGTTCCCATCAAGGATAAAAACAGGTTGGACTAAAGGCTCCACTGAGAATTCCTCCAGTAGTAGTTCATCCAATTTCTGTCCATCATGATAGCGCCTGATGTCCTATTAAGATTCCGAGCGTGTACATAACACCCTAATCATTCCCCAACTTTAAGAACGATTCGTAAAATCGGCTTTGCTTGAGTCCTCAATACTGGAAAGCGCTTCTAACTATGAGTTGATAGTAAGGAATACCCGTTTTCTCCCGAGTCTATTGGCACATAGTCCCCGACACCTAAACAAGATAGGGATTCTTAAGGTCTCGTCAATGGAAACCTCGACCCTTACTTTCAGCCTAAGATAATCTCTATTATCTTAGGCTGAAAGTAGGTAAACCCGTATTCATTTAGTCACAGATTTTTCAAGCAAAGATAGCAAAGATTTAATTAGTTAAATTCTTCCCATAGGACTTTTCCTCTGAAAATCTTGCCAAGGAGAACAGTTAAGCAACTTTATAGCTCACGGTTTCGTTGTTTTACTTATTAATTGCAAAGATTTTTCAAATCCCATTCGTTGTTCTACATTCCGTAGAAAATAACCACTCATCATAGCAGAAGCTAATAAACGTCCCAAATCTTCTCGACTGGTATTCACGGTAATATCAAAGTGTTCGGATGGCAGATTTCCTAACAGACCAACAATATTCTGTTCCATAAATTGGAATACTTCAGAGGAGTCTGGCTTTGACAATCTGGCAATAGTTTCTGGACTCAAAGATTGAATGTATCCCCATAAACTTTCCCTATCTTCTCCCTCATTGTCAAAGAAGCGTTGAGAATATTTAAATTTATTAGTCACTACTAATCTCCTATAGACTCTACCCAAATTAGAGGGTTATTGACCACAACTAATAGGACAGTATCGATAACCTTCATGTTTCACCTTAACAGGTTTAGTTGTTATATTGAGGTCAGTAAAACCGAACTGTTGTTCCGTATTCTCCAACCTCTTAACCTTATAAATTACTTAGCTAGCCAAATATTCCCTAATATTAGCCTTAAGTTTTCGGAGTTTTGCTAAGGCTTCTCGTTCAATTTGTCTAACCCGTTCACGACTAATACTGAGGATAGTACCAATCTTGGCTAACGTCAGAGGCTTGCCATCAGCAAGGCCAAATCTTAAAGCTAATACTTCCTTCTGTTGTGGTGTGAGATCTTCCATTAGTTTGTCGAGATCCAACTGCAAGGAGGAATAGGTGGCATAATCTTCGGGAGACGGGCCGGTATCCTCTAATAAGTCTCCTAATTCGGTGTCTTGATTATCTCCTACCCTCAGATCCAAAGAGAGGGGTTGACGAGCGCGTTCCAGGTATTCCCGAACCTGTTTGGGGGTTAACTCCAGTTCTTCAGCTAGTTCTTGAATGGTCGCAGCACGGCCTTTTTCCTGGGCAAGTTGCCGTTGTGCTTTCTTAATTTTATTGAGTTTTTCGGTGATGTGAATCGGTAAACGAATAGTACGGCTTTTCTCAGCGATCGCACGGGTGATAGCTTGACGAATCCACCAATAAGCATAGGTTGAAAAACGATACCCTTTAGTGGGATCAAATTTCTCTACCCCACGTTGCATCCCAATAGTTCCTTCTTGAATCAAGTCTAAGAGATCTAAATTGCGCTTAAGGTATTTTTTGGCCACTGATACGACTAAGCGAAGATTAGCCTCAACCATTTTACGCTTAGCTGCTTCTCCAGTAGCAATCACTGAACGAAGTTCCTTCTGAGTGATCCTAGCAGTTTTCGCCCATTGAGCTATGGTGGGTTCTTGTCCCAGTTCTTCAGTTAAAGATTTTTGGATGTTCTCTAGGCTCACTAATCGTTGTACCCGCTTAGCATAAAGGATTTCTTCCTCATGAGTCAGTAAAGGAACACGACCAATTTCTCTTAGGTAGGCACGAACAGGATCGGGAGAAGTTGTGGAAATTTTCATAATGTGTAGTCCAGTAGCAGTTTCAGGGTAATTGTAAGGTTATATGAAATATTTTCTGATTTTATAAGAGTAACTGAGTAAATCTTATTGAAGTAGATTATGGGTTTCTGTTTTATTCATGGCTTTCGGCTATAGTATTTGGTATTTAGATTTAGAACTGATGACTATTCGGGGTGATGTTCTGACAGGTTGGGAAGTTATGGGTTGAGAGTCAGTACTTACACTTTTTGTTCCTTAATAAGGTTACATTGCTTTGTTAACTTTTATAAGATTTATACATTATTGAGTTAGTCTAGCCTCTTTCCAAAGGATATATTTATCGGGATAGATTACCTAAATTAGCAAAAAACAAATCCAACCTATGAAACAAAATGTTAAGAACTATTAAAATAGAGTTGTTCATGACTGAAAATATAGACAAATGGCCATAGTTAAGTATCAATTTTTTGAATATTTTGTCTTCTCCTATTTTCAACAGCCGTAATGAATGAGGGGAAATAGTGAGATGTAAAATATATTGTGGTAATCTGGTCCCCTACTAAAATAAGCAAAGCTCAAAAAAGTGATTCAAGATTCTCCTAATCTCTGGACTGAACTTCTACAACAACTTCTTGAAAAAGAGTCTTTATCTCAATCTCAGGCTTCTGAATTGATGAAGGGGTGGATATCAGAAGCCATTCCACCTGTAGTTTCCGGGGCAATTTTAGCGGCAATTCAAGCTAAAGGAGTTTCCGGGAAAGAATTAGCAGGGATGGCGCAAGTGTTACAGTCCCAATCTTTGCATCGAACTGAGGTAACGATTGGGGAACCTGTCATTGATACTTGTGGGACTGGAGGAGATGGGGCTTCTACTTTTAACATTTCCACTGCAGTAGCGTTTGTAGCCGCAGCAGCCGGGGTTAAAGTAGCTAAACACGGCAACCACTCAGCATCGAGTAAAGTGGGTTCTGCTGACGTTTTAGAGTATTTGGGAGTAAAACTTTGCGCCCCTTCAGAAAAGGTAGAAGAGGCTTTAAATGAGGTGGGAGTTACATTTCTGTTTGCCCCAGGGTGGCATCCAGCAATGAAACATGTCGCCTCCTTTCGTAAGACCTTGAAAGTTCGTACTATTTTTAATTTATTAGGTCCATTAGTTAATCCGTTACGTCCCACGGGACAAGTTATTGGAGTCTATTCCTCCGAATTTATTGTACCAATGGCAGAGGCATTAAATCAATTAGGAATGCCTAAAGCTATTATTTTACATGGGCGAGAAAAACTCGATGAAGCAGGGTTACAAGATGCTACCGATTTAGCCTTATTACGAGATAAAACTCTTGATTATAGTCATATAACTCCCTCAAAATTAGGATTGACTTCTGCTCCTTTATCGGCGTTGAAAGGGGGAGACGTAGAAAAGAATGCCACTATTTTAAAGAATGTTTTACAGGGTAAGGGAACTATTGCTCAAGAAGAGGTGGTGGCGTTGAATGCTTCTTTAGCTTTACAAGTAGGAGGAATTACTCCTTGGGAAGAGCATAATGAAGGAATTACGAGGGCTAAAGAAATTTTAAAAAGTGGGGCTGCCTGGGAAAAATTAGAGGCTTTAGTTAAGTTTTTAGGATAACTTTAGTCAATTTTCTTAAGAAGATATTGCGTAAGCAATATTTAAAAAATTAAGAAAGTATTTCTTCAATTATTTAAGATAAAATTTACGTTTTTTGCATTTAAAATTAATCAATATTTAATTGAATTTAAATGAGACATTCTAAAGGTAATTGCTTGTCTTAGCCATAACAAATATTTTCTCACAGGAGTGTTGACTATTATCAATCTTCCTTAGCTACAAATATTTAACAAAAGTAATTATAGAATCTATTGTTTGATTCTCCTTTCAAAGAAAGAAATTGAGTCTATCGTTATGCTCGTTGCCGTAAATTTTTGTAATCATTTCAGTTTGTCCATTATTCGCTAACGCAGAAATGGTAGGGTAAAAATGGTTAGGTTTTCTAGACAAGGGAACTCCTAATACTCAAAGTCTTTATGCTGTTTTTTCCTTTTTAGCAAGGTTTTGGCAACAGAATTATGCTAAGGATATTAAATCTATTCAAAAATCAACTTTAGTTGTATTTGGAGAACAAGCTTCTAGTCTTAGTCAAGAAAGAAGAACAGAAACGCCAGATTAACGATTGGAACCTTGTTTAAAATATATTGTTAATAGTCAAGGTGGTAAAATTTTGGGACGTAATGTAATGCCTAATTAATCTTCAAATGAGTTTATTTCAGTCATAACAAATTTCATCAATAATCTTGATTTTTAAAAAAGTAAATGACGATCAGCAAAAATCATATAAATCGCTTATTTTTATAAGAACTATTCTAACTAAAATAAACAGATATTGATAAATAGTCCAAGGTTTTCATAAGAAAATCTTTCAGAAATCCGCCATATCCTTTTTAGGGAATGGGTTGATAGTAATATTTAAGTGCTTAAACTAGGAATGAATGACAATAAAACTCGATTAATTAGCTATTGCTCCAACCACTTATATTTTATGAATTAACACTTTAGGCATTTTATCGAAAAAAGCTTATCTAATTATTTTAGCTAAAAAATAATTAGATAAGCTGCTCGGAATTTCAGGGGCCAATTAGTTGCTGATAATGTACTTCTATTAAGAAACTTGTGTCACTACGGGGCAAGATTATCTCTTCACAGGAAGGCCTACTATTATCAACCATAGGGAGATATTTTATTTGTGATTTAATGCTATATTCATAACGGTAAATAGATCCAGCTCTGATATTTAGGTTATTCTACATCACAAACTGTTTTTATTAGAACTTATAAAGTAGGGGATATAATCCTTACTTTTTTAAGAAGTACCGGAAAAACTTAGGTTGTACTACTCCTAAAAAATCTAACAATTAATGATTTTGAACGTGTATCTATTTAGTGCTAAAAATCAAATTTTACTTCTGGTAATGCTAGATGGTAAGTAAGACTAACACACCAAAATAAAAGTTTAGTTTGTGAAATAGTTGGGACTTATAACTATCTATATTTTAGAATATTTTGTGCCAAATAATTGAACTCAAATAAAAAAGAAAGTAAATCTTTTAAAGAAAAAACTTGAGTATCATCACTAACAATAATCTCTACTTGTAGGACTAATTCAGCAATCCGTTAGCGACAAGCCCCGCGGGGTATGATAGGAGAAAGATCCTCGGTATTTTTTCTGTTAACAGAAGCAATAGCTATTGCCAATGGAGAAAGTTAACCAAAAACTAACATTTTTGATGTTGGTTCTAACATAAGTTTTGTGTACTCCTAAAATAGCTGCTCTTACCCTAAACTTGGAATAAGGTATATAAGCTAAATTGTGAATAGCTTTACCAAAGGTTTGTTTTTCTTGTTAAGATAAAGCTATAACTAAAGCAAAAGATAAATACTAAAAAAGAGACATTGGGTAAATAAAATCAAAATAATAACTGTAAACAACTACATAGTTTTACTATTTTCCTAAAGCTAGTTTAGACTTAATTATTAATATCTACAAGAAGGCTACTAAGATGAACGTTCGTATTGGTAATGGATATGATATCCATCGTTTGGTTCAAAGTCGTCCTTTAATTCTAGGAGGAATTAAGATTCCTCATACTGTCGGTTTGTTGGGACACAGTGATGCCGATGTGTTAACACATGCTATTATGGACGCTATATTAGGGGCGTTAAGTCTAGGAGACATTGGTCATTATTTCCCTCCTTCTGACCCTCAATGGAAAGGGGCAAATAGTGTTGCATTACTTGAACAAGTCAATAAATTGATGCGATCACAAGGGTGGCAGATTGGTAATATTGACTCAGTTATTATTGCTGAACGTCCAAAAATCAAACCTTATATCTTAGACATGAGAGAAAAGTTAGCTGAAATTTTAGATATTGAATATGATCAGATCGGAATTAAAGCAACAACAAATGAAAAACTAGGACCGACTGGACGTGAAGAAGGTATCTCAGTTTATACAGTGGCTTTATTAGTAAAAGATGAATAAGCTCGAGAGATACTCTATTTCTGTCAATGTGTCAAGTATTTTACTCTATTTCTCGGAGAGATTAACTCGTTCTAAGTGCTACAGTGTTAGTATGAGAGAGGTTTGAGCCTGAACAGATCCTAAGACATAAATATGCCAACACAATGTATTAGAGACATTTTACGAAACGGTCAACCCAATGATACAGTTACGGTTCAAGGTTGGGTACGAACCAAACGAGAATTGAAAGAATTCACTTTTATGGAGGTCAATGATGGTTCCTCCATGACTAGTGTTCAAGTGGTTCTTGATGCTACCGTCGTTAACTATAAAGATGTCCTTAGATGTTTGAATACCGGTGCTTCTGTTGAGGTAATAGGAACCTTAGTTCTCTCCCCAGGAAAAGGGCAACGTATTGAGGTTAAAGCATCATATATAAAAGTTTATGGGGGCTCCGATCCTGAAACCTATCCCCTCCAGAAAAAACGCCACTCCTTTGAGTTTTTGCGTACGATTGGACATTTGCGAGCACGCACTAATACCATGGGCGCTGTTATGCGGGTTCGAAACGCCTGTTCAAATGCAATTCACCGTTTTTTCCAAGAAAGAGATTTTATCTGGGTTCATACCCCTATTATTACGCCTAGTGACTGCGAAGGAGCGGGGGAGTTGTTTACTGTCACTAATTTGGACTTAAATAAAGTTCTCAACAATGAAGAAAAAAGTATAGATTACAGTCAAGATTTTTTTGGCAAGCGAGCATATTTAACTGTTAGTGGTCAATTGGAAGCAGAAGTGATGGCCATGGCTTTTAAAAATGTGTATACTTTTGGTCCAACATTCCGAGCAGAAAATTCTAATACTTCCCGCCATTTAGCTGAGTTTTGGATGGTAGAACCTGAAATGGCTTTTTGTAATCTTGAAGGTAATCAAGACTTAGCTGAAGCATTCCTCAAATACATTTTTAAATCTGTTTTAGAAACTTGTCCAGAAGACATAGATTTTTTTGACAAACGCATTGATAAAACTGTTTTAGAAACAGCCAATAACATCATAGATAATGATTTTGAACGAATTACCTATACTGAAGCTATTAAACTTTTAGAAAGAGCAGAACAAAAGTTTGAATATCCTGTAGAGTGGGGTATTAACTTACAGTCGGAACATGAACAATATTTAGCAGAGAAATTAGTTAAAAAGCCGTTAATTGTAACTAATTATCCTGAGAAAATTAAAGCTTTTTATATGCGGTTGAATGATGATGGTAAAACCGTAGCGGCGATGGATGTTTTAGTTCCAAAAATTGGTGAAATTATTGGAGGTTCCCAACGGGAAGAAAGGTTAGATATGTTGCAAAAAAGAACTAGTGAATTAGGTCTTTTAGAAGAAGAAATTTGGTGGTATTTAGATTTACATCGTTATGGTACCGTTCCCCATTCAGGGTTTGGTTTGGGATTTGAAAGATTGGTGCAATTTATAACAGGAATGGGTAATATTCGAGATGTTATTCCCTTTCCAAGAACTCCTTTTAGTGCTGAATTTTAGTCACTAATCTTTGTCACCAATAGGTGACAAAGATTCACCGTTAACTATTTACCTATTAAGTAATTCTTGGATTATTTTGGGAAAACTAAGAATTTGATCCCATAGTTGTTGAGGAGAAATTCCTAAAGTAATTTGTAAAGCCATAACAATTACGATAATAATAAAGGCAGTTTTAACACTGGCTTTTATAACTTCCGTTGTCCAGTTGAAAACTAACCAAGTAATCAATAAGGAGGCCACTAGGACAATTAAATTAATTGGCATTACCCTTAGATTTAAAAGTATTAAAATAACTAACTATCAGTAAGGTTGGCTATGCCAACCGTCTTTTTTGAACAACCGTTTGTTCAGAAAAGACGGTAAAATCTAAATATCTTCTTTAGGAAAAAACTTCAACGATACCCCATTGATACAGTAACGTAGTCCGGTTGGGGCTGGACCATCACTAAAAACATGGCCTAAATGACCGCCACAGCGACTACAATGGACTTCCTTACGGGTCATGAATAAAGACTGATCAACCGAAGTAGCGATTGCCCCTTTAATAGAATCATAAAAACTAGGCCAACCTGTTCCACTATTGTATTTAATATCTGAAGTAAATAAGGGATATCCACAACCACCACAGACATAAGTTCCTGTCCTATATTGTTTATTGAAGGGGCTAGTTCCAGCAATTTCAGTTCCATGTTTGCGTAAGACATCAAATTGTTCTGGTCTTAAGATTTCCTGCCATTCTTGGTCAGATTTGACGATTTCAAAATTATCTTTTGAAGTTTTCATTAGTTTATAAGTTTAGTAATTTAGTGCAATTAATCAATCGTGATCTGTGTAGGGTTACTTTGACCTGAATTTGTTTTTCTTTGAGGTTTGCGATAATCAGTGTAGAAGCGATCTCGCCACAGGAAAAAAGTGTCATAAGTAGTATTATCCGTCAACTCAGGAATTCCCTTTCCTTTTAATTGATTAGGAATATCGAGGTAATCTCCGGCAGGAAACTTCAAAATCATACTTAACCCCGCTACGGTCAAATCCGCGAGGGTGGGTTCTTCCGTCACTAAATAAGGACGATGCTGTAAAATCAAGCTTAAAGCTTCTAAATCCTGTTTAAGGCCAATATGAGCAGATTTGATTGCCTCTGGACCTAATCCAATTCCTGTTCCTAAAACTGTGAGTAAATCCCCAGGAACTGCCTCGATAAAAGTTTTGAGGAAGTCGGGGACCTCTCGAGGCAAAATAGAGGTACGAAAATTAGGATTTTTATTCAAAGCCCCAATTAATGCAGTACGTCCTTTAATGCCAATGGATTCATCGGCCCATTCTTCAATCAATAAGCACTGTCCCCTCGCCAAGGGATCGGTGGGAATGATGGGTTTTTCAGGATATTTACGGTCTAAATAAAAGGCAATTTTAGTTGAATCAGCGATAATAGTTTCGCCATCCTTTAAAACAGGAACTTGTCGCTGTCCGGACAGTTTAAACAGTTTAAGCTGTCCAACTCCTGGAGTTACTTCGATTTTGCGGTAATCCAATCCCTTGTAGTCAAGAATTAGCCGTACCTTTTCAGAATATTGAGACAACTCAAATTGATATAACTCTAACATGGAGGCTCCTTTATCCAAAGTTACAAAGTCAATATTTAATGTAACGTTCTTTTACTAAATTTGCGATTAGAAGAGTTTTTTTACCTCGAAATATAACCAGTGTGTTATTTAGATTATCTGAAAACTTATTTGAGACACAATCTTAGTTCTAGCTTATAATTAGAGTCTTCAATAATTTTTTTAAAAATAGTTAAACTTTGATAAAATTTCTTGAAAAATAGAATTCAATTGCTCAATAGTTTCTGGGCGTAACTTATTACTATGATCTCCTGGTATTATTTTTCGTTTATGGACTAAATTTTCTGCTCTAGGTTTGAACTCCCTATGGTACTTCATATAATATTTTTGAATTAAGAATGATGCTACAAGTTGATTGAATTGAAAGGACTTAATAATTTTAGAAAGCCAACTGCTATAGTTTGTGACCATTTCTTCATATTTAACAATAATAATTTTTCTATTTTCTAAGGTTGATAAATTTAATAGTGGTTGATATCTAGTTTTTAAGGGTTGATCTCCGAAAGTAAATAGTTTTTCGGACGCTTCTACAACATATGTATCAATAGAGTTTTCTTGTACCCATTTCCTTAATTTTTTTCTTTCTTGACTCCATTGACTATCAGGATGAGTCCAACCTAACGAAAAATATTCAGACACTAAAATATCTCTAGGATCTCTTATTTGTATAATATGAGTTATATTTTTAACATTTTTGAAAATGTACTCTTCTAAGTTAAAATTTCGCTCTGGACATAAACAAAAATCAATGTTAGTATCTTGTTTTAAATGTTGGTAGTCAGGGGGGTTATTATTGCGTGAAAAATACTTAATTCTTTTTTCTATAGATAAATCTTTAAAAAATTTATGTAAAAACATAGTACCACTTTTATGTAATGAATGAACAATAAATCCTTGATTTTCTATCAAAAAATTATCGATTTTATTTTTCATTGGTTTAAATGCTAATTAGCAGTTTTTTATTAATTTTTTATGTTTATTTATTTTTTTAAAAAAATCTAAACCTTATTAATAATAATGATTAATTGTTGATCAACTTAATTGAGTTCATCATTGCGTTTAAAATATTTTAATTGTAAATTAAATATCGAAGTTAAACCACTACAATCATCCCTTGATGATAGCTCCAAAATCCGATAAAACTCTTCCATGGTTTCGAAGTATTCCTAATAAGTTTAAGCGATTTGTTCTAACTTTAAGATCTTTATCCATCACTAAAACACTATCGTCTCCATCAAAAAAATCACTTACTATCGGAGTAATTTTAACTAAACCTTCCACCAACAATTGATAGTTACGTTGAGATTTTGCAGACAAAGTTTTGGGGAGTAAATCTACTAACTCTTCATAAAATGACATCTCTGAATTCTGTTGAAAAAGTTTAGGAATAACAACTTTTCTAGGATCAAGTTCAAGAAAGTCTAAGTTTCCTTGGGAAGCAAGACGAGTCGAACGATTAACCGTTTTATAGATAGCATCTAAGCGACCATTATTGCGTATTTTCTGTAAGAATTGAGCGCGATCACGGACATCTAATAAATTATGTAAAGCGCGTTCCCGAAATTCAGGATCATCTTCTCCTAGTACTGCATTGACTAAATCATAATCAATCTTTAATTCCTCTTGGAGGAGAGTTTGAAGGCGTTGAATAAAGAAGTATTCTAATCTTACTAGAGGAGATTTTTTATCACTATGAATCGCTACAAAATCTTGACTTCCTTGGTCCAATAATTTTGCTAAATTAATCTCTAATTGCGCTTTCCAAATAATATTAATAACTCCATTAGCTGCCCGTCTTAAGGCAAAAGGATCAGATGATCCAGTAGGTATCAGACCTAACCCAAAAATGCCTACCAAAGTGTCCAGGCGATCAGCAAGTCCTACCACTTGACCAGTTAAGGACTGTGGCATAATATCATCAGCCCCACGGGGCAAGTAATGCTCAAAAATTCCTTGAGCCACTGCTTCCGACTCTCCGCTAACCAGGGCATATTTTTGTCCCATAATTCCTTGTAATTCAGGAAATTCATATACCATTTGGGTGACAAGATCTGCTTTACACAGCATGGCTGTACTTTCAATCTCTTCATATTTTTGTTGTGTTAACTCCAATTGTTGGGCAATTTGTTGGGATAACGTCATAATACGGTCAATTTTGTCCTTCATAGTTCCCAATTCTTCTTGAAAGATAATGGTTTCGAGTTGGGGAAGAAAACTATCTAAGGGTTTACTACAGTCTGCGTGGTAGAAAAATTGGGCGTCTGCTAGACGAGCTCGGATCACCCGTGCATTTCCTGTAGCTATGATTTCAGATTTTATGGGATCACCATTAGAAATGATAATAAAGTTAGATAATAGTGACCCTTGGGAATTTTTAACCGCAAAATAACGCTGATGAGTCATCATCACGGTAGTGATGACTTCGGTGGGAAGTTCAAGAAATTCTTCATCAAATTTTCCAGTAATTGCCGTGGGATATTCTACTAAGTTGGTTACTTCCGTTAACAAATCAAGGGGAATATCTGAGGTTCCTTTTAGGTTTTTGGCCATCGTATTGACTTCTTTTTGAATGGTTGTACGACGGTAAGCCTGATCCACTTCAACAAATACAGTTTGTAAGGTTTCCCTATATTGAGATGCGTGGGGGATGCTAATAGGAGCGGGATGAAGAATACGATGACCATAGGAAATACGATCACTAATTAAGGTGTTTTCTGCATTAACTAATTGCAAAGGGAGGACTTGATCATCACACAGGATCACTAACCAGCGAATGGGACGGGGAAAGCGTAAGTCCCCATTCCCCCACCGCATAAACCTTCTTCCTTCTAATTTTGTAATCCAGGTGGGGATTAATTCTTGTAAAATCTCAGATGTAGGTTGTCCTTTAATCTTTTTGTCAATAAACACAAAGTCCCCTTTTTCCGTAGGGCGAATTTCTAGATCAGCGATGTCTACCTTTTGTTTACGAGAGAATCCTTCTGCTGATTTAGTTGGTTTTCCGTCTTTAAATGCTGCTTGTGCTGATGGCCCTTTGATAGTTGTAGTGCGATCTTCTTGTTGATTGGGGAGTCCAGCAATTAAGACTGCTAAGCGACGGGGTGTCCCATAAACGGTAATGGACTCCGGAGTGAGGAATTCTTCTTCTAGACTAGAGGGGATGCGTTGTTCCCATTGGGCGATTGCACTATCAATAAAATCTGCGGGCAATTCTTCTGTTCCGACTTCTAATAAAAAGAACATATTCACTGACGATGGTAAATTTAAGACTAAAGGATTATGATGCCACGTTAAAGTCAAAAGTAAAAAAGCTGATTATACAAAGATCTCAGCAATGTTATTTAACCAAACTTTGTAAATACTGATGGCGCATACTGTTGTAAAATTTATCCTATCTGATAATACCTTGTTAGCATTAGTTATCGCTTTATTATATTTATAATTGGTTTGATTTAGCTTTACTCTTTAATTGGTTTCAGTTTTGATGATGAGTCAATTTGGAATCATAGTTTTTTTATTTTGTGCAGAGAAGGGACAGAGATAATTTTAAAAATTGGAACTGAGAATTTTAGGTGTTTTTTAAAAAAAGTAGATGAGCTTAAATAAGTCTAAAATATGAAAGTTTTAAATGATAGTGATCACTAGAGGTCAGCTTGCTCTTCTAATTCTGTTAGCTGAATTGGAAGAGCAAGAACTATCAAAGTTGACTCGCAACTTAAAAACTTACTACAGAATAAGAATGAGAGTGGTAGTTTTATCCTTAAATCCAAGAGAGTGGAAAGTTAAGGACATTTTAGAGGGGATAAATATATGGCATTACACAGAAATGTTAAGACAATTTTCTGGGCAAAAAATAAGTAGTTTAATGCTGGAATAAGTGCGATCAGTAGTTTTCAACAAGAAGATACATAGTTAATTATGTTAGCGCTTTTTTAAAAAAAACTATTTAAACTATTAAGGAAGGTTTTAGAATAAACTTATTTCAAGTTTTTTATAAGCTAAAAAAATAGTAATATAGTCTAATAGACTAAATGTAAACAATAGTATATTTTACCTAACTCTTCAGATTTTAAAACTCCCGATATTTTTTAATTTTTTGTAAAAACCTAACTCAAATAAATGTTATCTAAACTTGAAATAGTTAGAGAATCTATAGACGCTGCTTTCAAGAATATTGAAATAATTCTTGAAAGCAGCGTCTGGCATAACATATAATTATACAAATAATTAATTTATTAATTATTTAAAGAGAAGAACAATTATAGAATTTTTTAACTAGTGAAATCATACCATACTGATGGTATGATTTCACTAGTTAAATTTAAATTTAAATTTAATAATTTTTTAGATTTAGATTTGACGAATTTTCTAAATCTATGAGCCCTACTTTTAATTGACTTCAATATATTCTTAACACCTTATACTGATTCCTAATTTATTTCTTGATTAAAATAGACAATATTTTCTCTGGTCCAACAACTAGACCAACTACAACACATATTTTTGTCCATAAAGAATTAGTTTTTTAAAACATTAATTGACCAATTTAAATAGTTATAATAATTAGTCTATTTTTAAAAAAAATGACATTTTACTGGACATAACAGTCAATTTATACACTAGTTTAATTAAGCCTTTAGTTTTTTACTTAAAACTGATAAGATTTTTCCTTTTAATTAGCACCTTAAGTTTTTTATTTGAATGTATTAATATAATTAAACATTCAAATATTGAATTCTAATACATAAGATTCTCCGATGCCACTCAAGATTTTTCAATATCTATATTAATATTTTATATCTTGATAAGTTTTTTAAACTTAAACTTATAGATGTGTTGTTTTTATAATTATTGTATTAATTTTTTTTATAAAAAATTAATTGCTAGCTGTTTCAGTCTCTAATAGTTCTTGAGTGATGGCTTTTAAAGTAAAATTAGAAGATTATTTCTATTTTTTGTTAATTTATTTGGTCGTTTTTATTGTTCTTTATAAGCTCATTTTTTAAAATCTAAATATTTTTAGTGTCTTAAACTAAAAAACTCTATTATTAGATGTAATTTACATTACATCTAATAATTAGCATTTAAATAGAAAAAATTTTAATTTAAAATTAAATACTTTTTATGTATTTACTTTTGAATAGTATTTATTATGTCTTAACAATTAAGAGTTTAAGTTAATTCAAAGTCTACTTGCATAAAAAATATTGATGTTATATATTGAGTTTAGTATTATGGTTATATATAAATTAAATTGACATGCTGGGTAAGACACCATTTTATAGTAAATAAAATTTACTATGTACAAATAATAATTTTTAATAGAGTATTTATCAAGAACTATTATTTGTTTTTATTTTTTATATAAAAGATTTGGTAAAACTAAATTTATCAAAATATTGTCCTAATTAAGCAACTATATACAACAGTTATAGAAATTGCTCAATTCAAATAATTTTCAGGATTTAAGTCACTTTTTTTAAAAAATTAGACTATAAAACTTTCTACGTTTTTCTCGCTAAAGTATGTCATGATGAGAACGTAGTTTTTCCTATAAAAGTTGAGAAGTACTAATGGTTATCTCTACTGAGCCCCGAATCCTAGCTCTGGATTTTGATGGCGTTATTTGTGATGGTTTATTGGAATATTTCCAAACAACTAAATTGACCTATATTCAAGTTTGGACTGAACATTCTTTAGATTTTCTTGATAATTTTTCTCATAGTTTTTATCGATTACGCTCCGTGATTGAAACTGGGTGGGAAATGCCTATTTTATTAAGAGCTTTGGTTCTGGGTTTTGATCAGAATCAGATGCAAGATGATTGGTCTAACCTTTGTCAAAAAATTATTAAATTAGATAACTTAAACAAACAAACTCTTATAACTAAACTAGACGAGGTCAGAGATAATTGGATTAATTCTGATTTAGAAAGCTGGTTAAAACTACATCGATTTTATCCTGGAGTGATCGAAAAAATTGGTAAAGTCACTAGCTCTTCTACTCTATTATATATTGTTACTACAAAAGAAGGAAGGTTTGTTCAACAATTATTAGGAAAAGAGGGAGTAGAATTGCCAAAAAAAAACATTTTAGGCAAGGAAATAAGACAACAAAAACATGAAATTTTGAGAGAATTAATCCTAAAAAATTCCCAATGTTCTAGCCAATTGTGGTTTGTTGAAGACTTATTAAAAACCTTGTGTAAAGTTCAAGAACAATCAGATTTAAAAAAGGTTAAATTATTTTTAGCTAACTGGGGATTTAATACGTCTAAAAATCATAATTTAGCTAAAAGCAATTCAGGTATCCATGTACTTTCCTTAGAACAGTTCAATGATAATTATTTATCTTGGCTTAGCTAATTGTGATTATTTAACTCCTTATTGTGTTTAATGTAATTTTGTGAAAAATGTTAGAAAAACGACCCCAGACAACGGTTATTCTAGCCATGACAGCCGATGGCAAAATTGCGGATTCCCAACGCAACCCTTCACGATTTGGTTCTCAGGCGGATAAAGCCCATTTAGAGGAGCAAATCTCCTTAATGGATGGAGTTCTCTTTGGTGCAGAAACTTTAAGAGCTTATGGAACAACTTTATCAATTACAAACTCTTTCTTATTAGAGACTCGAAAGCAAAAAAATAAACCGCTACAACCCGTACAAATCGTAGTCTCGGGCTCTGGGAAAATAGATCCTAATATACCCTTTTTTTCTCAATTAATTCCTCGTTGGCTAATAACGACAATAGAAGGGGCTAATACCTGGAATAAAAAATGTCATCAGGGATTTGAAAAGTTAGTTATTTCTAATGTAGCTCAAGGGAGACAAATAGATTGGCAGAATGTGTTTGAACGGTTATATCAATTAGAACTAAGTAAATTAGCAATTTTAGGAGGAGGAAACCTGATTGCTTCTCTTTTAGAAGCTAATTTGATTGATAACTTATGGCTAACTATTTGTCCTCTTCTGCTCGGTGGGGTGACATCTCCTACCCCGGTTGAAGGAATGGGTTTTCTGTCTCATCAAGCTAAACCCTTACAATTGTTGACAGTCAAGCAAGTTGAACAAGAAATTTTCCTCCATTATCGGCTGCATCCTTAGAAAATATTGATTACTCTATAAAAGATAACCATCCTCCTATTCACGCGATCACTCATGGTTGAACAAATTAAACCCCAATATTCCATCGCTTGGATTAAAAAAATTGCCGAAATTCCGAAAGCTGCCTGGGATGAACTTGCTCAAACCTTAAAAACACCATTTTTGGAGTGGGAGTGGCTCAATAATATTGAAATATCCCAAAGTGCTATTCCAGGCACTGGATGGCAACCGAATCATCTCACAATATGGCGAGATAAACAACTTATTGGGGCAGCGCCTCTCTATATTAAAAGTCATAGTTACGGAGAATTTGTCTTTGATCATCAATGGGTAAATTTATTCCATCGCTTAGGTGTTCCTTATTATCCTAAATTGTTAGGGATGACTCCTTTTACTCCAGCAGTAGGATATCGTTTTTTAATTGCTCCAAAGGAAGATGAAACAGAAATTACCCAATTAATGATGACTGCGATTGACCATTTTTGCGATCGCAACCGACTGTCAGGGTGTCATTTCTTATTTGTTGACCCTGACTGGCGGCAATTGATGGAAAATAATGGATTTAGTTCTTGGCTTCATCATAGTTATATTTGGTCTAATAAAGGGTTTAATAGTTTTGATGATTATCTAGCCGTTTTTAACGCTAATCAACGCCGTAATATTAAGCGAGAGCGGAAGGCAGTTATTAAAGCAGGTTTAGAAGTAAAAACCTTTATAGGAGAAGACATTCCCCATAATCTATTTCCTTTAATTTATAAATTTTATAGCAGTACTTGTGAGAAATTTTATTGGGGAAGTCAGTATTTAACCAGCAAGTTTTTTGAACAGCTTTATCCCCATTATCGTCATCGAATAGTTTTGGTGGCTGCTTATACTGAAGATAATAATCAATGTCCTGTGGCAATGTCTTTTTGTCTACGAAAAGGAGAAAATTTATATGGGCGTTATTGGGGTTGTTTAGAGGAATATGACTGTCTTCATTTTGAAACTTGTTACTATCAACCCATTCAATGGGCAATTCAAGAAAAAATCTCCATGTTCGATCCCGGTGCAGGAGGACTACATAAGCAGCGCAGAGGCTTTGCGGCAACTCCTAACCACAGTTTACACCGCTTTTACGATCGAAAAATGAGTCAAATCCTTAGACACTATATTGGAGAAGTCAATGAGATGGAACAGGAAGAAATTGACACGATTAACCAAAACTTACCCTTCAGTAAACACTAAATTTAGTTTAAGGTCTAAAACACGAACAGCTCTACCCAGATTAAAAGTCTTGTCAGATGGGTAAAGTTTCAATAATACACTTTTACTCGAGATAACTCTCTTGATTTGCTTATTTACAGCAACTATTTTACAGTAAAATTTAACCGTTGTTTATCCCCAATTCTTTGGCTTGAGGTCTTTCCCATAAATGATAGTTTATGAGTTAGGAAAGTTTTCTAGTAAAAAAGGTCAGTAACTTTTGATACATAATCTTTAAACCTGATCCTAGAAAAAAAACTCGCTATGATGAGAAATAGTAAGATTTATCCAAATCTTAGGTACTTAAATAACCATTTACTTCAGATCAAAATCACGTAGATTTGCAGCATATACTATTATGATTGAATCATCTGTCACTACCCTTGACGAAATACAGTTGACCCGTGAAGAACGAGTTATCGAAATTCAGAATCTCATAGAAACTCTCCGCATTGCTGATGAAATCTCTAACAGAGGGTACTTAATTACTAGCTCAGAATTAGCTGATTTAATGGATGTTAATGCTAGTGCTGTGACCAGTCGGGGCGATCATTGGTCTTGGCGTAATTGGGTTGTATCACGAGTAAGAAGAGAGGGGAATCAAATTCTCTGGCAACTTGAACGAATTGATTTGGAGTAAGGGCAGATCTTACTCAACATTAAGGACTTAGAAGTAACCAAATCATTATTAATTCCCTAACTATATTTGATTTGACCCCTATTTGATGATTGAAAAAATTAAATTTGCGTCTTAATTACTGAGCGACGGTTTAAACAACCGTTGCTTTCAATCATTTATTGATAACCTTCTATTGATTAGAATATAAATTAGTTGTCTTTATTGAAGCAAATTAATTAATGTTAAAAGTCTTTGTTGATCGAGGTGGAACTTTTACCGATGTAGTTGTGGTAACTGACAATCAAAAAATTATAGATAATATTTCAACACAAGACAAACGGTTTTGTTTCTTTAAAATTTCTAGTACAAAGTGAATTATTTTATATAAAATTCTATCAGAAAATCCGAGTAAATATCAAAATGCTGTTATTCAAGGTATCCGAGATATTATGGGAGTTAATACTTATGAATTGTTAGATACCAAACAACTAGAAGTAATCAAGATGGGTGCCACTGTGGCAACCAATGCTTTACTCGAAAGAAAAGGTACTCACACAGTTTTACTAATTACCAAAGGGTTTAAAGATGCTCTAAGAATTGGCTACCAAAATCGCCCGAATCTTTTTGCACTTAATATAATTTTACCTTCAATGTTATATAAAGATGTTATTGAGGTTGACGAAAGATATGATGTTCAGGGTCATGAATTAAAAGCAATTAGCCATAAAGAAGTATATCAAGATTTAAAACAAGTTTACGACCAAGGAATTAGAAGCTGTGCCATTGTTTTTATGCACAGTTTTCGTTTTCCTTACCATGAAAATCAAGTTAGTCAAATCGCTAAAGAAATTGGCTTTACTCAAGTTTCAGTTTCCCATCAAGTTAGTCCTCTAATGAAACTGGTAGCGAGAGGAGACACTACGGTTGTTGATGCTTATTTATCACCTATTTTACGTCGATATATAGACCGAGTTTTAAGTCAGTTACCTGATGTCAGATTGATGTTTATGAAATCAGATGGAGGATTGGTTGATGCTAATCAATTTCATGGAAAAGACAGTATTCTATCAGGTCCTGCAGGAGGAATTGTTGGGGCAGTTAAAACTAGCTTAAGGGCAGGCTTTAAAAAGATAATTACTTTCGATATGGGGGGAACTTCTACTGATGTTGCTCACTTCAATGGAGAATATGAAAGACAGATTGATAATAAAATTGCGGGGATCAGAATTCGAGTTCCTATGTTAAGTATTCACACGGTGGCTGCTGGTGGTAGTTCTATACTATTTTTTGATGGGTTTAGCTTTCGTGTGGGTCCAGAGTCTGCTGGGGCAAATCCTGGACCTGCTTGTTATCGTCGCGGTGGACCATTAACAGTAACGGATGCTAATGTTATGGTAGGGAAAATTAGTCCTAGTTATTTTCCCGCTATCTTTGGAACTCAAGAAAATTTGCCTTTAGACAGAGAAATTGTTAATCAAAAGTTTACTCAACTGACACAAAAATTTTGTTGTGCTACAGGTAATTTAACTAACCCAGAGAAAGTCGCCGATGGCTTTATTTTAATTGCAGTTCAAAATATGGCCAATGCAATTAAACAAGTATCTCTACAAAAAGGCTTTGATGTTACAAAATACACTCTGACTAGTTTTGGCGGTGCAGGAGGACAAGTTTGCTGTTTAATTGCCGATACTTTAGGTATCACAACAATTTTCCTTCATCCTTATGCAGGAGTTTTAAGTGCTTATGGAATGGGTTTAGCAGATCTTTGTGTGATTCAAGAAAAATCTGTTGAAGAGTTGTTAACTCAAGAATTAGTTTCTCAATTAAATACATTGGGTAATGAGTTAGAAATCGAAGGTAATAATAAACTTAATTCTCAGACTTTAGAAGTAAAAAATAAAGTAAAGAAAAAAGTTAACTTAAAATATCAAGGTACAGACTCAACCTTATTAATTAATCTTTTAGATACGTCAGAAACGATGGTTAAATTATTTGAGGAGGAGCATCAATCGCGCTACGGTTTTATTCAATCAAACAAACCTTTAATTGTAGAATCAATTTCTATCGAAGTAATTCAACAAATGGAAACTCCAGAAGAGCCTTTTATTGATCGTATTCGCCCCCTTAATGAGTCTCCTAAATACTTAGAAATTGTTCAAATATTTACCCATGACAGTTGGCACGATACTCCTATTTATCGACGAGAAGACTTACAACCTCAAGATAATATTAAAGGACCTGCAATTATCGTTGAAAAAATCAGTACCATTATTGTTGAACCTAACTGGAAAGCGATATTAACTGAGTATAATCATCTTATTCTGCAACGATATTAATTTACTGAGTTTAGTTTAAAAATGAGATTTAAATATATAGTTGTATAAGAATTTCTTGGAATCTTTAAATCTAATTTAGAATACTTAAAAAGTATTTATTTTTTATAGTCATTTCTATAACTAATGCTCAGTATATTATAAAAATCAATAAAAGTTCAGTAGAAAAATTTCACTTAAACCTTAGAAACAAATTAAATAATGTGTCATAAATCTCAACCCAATCCTATTTATCTCGAAATTTTTAACAATCTCTATCAGTTCATTGCTGAACAGATGGGAATCACCCTACGAAATACAGCATCTTCAGTAAATATCAAAGAACGTCTTGATTTTTCTTGTGCAATCTTTAATAAACAAGGGTTATTGGTAGCTCATGCGCCCCATATTCCCGTGCATTTAGGAAGTATGAGTGAAAGTGTCAAAAGCTTAATTAAAGACAAAGAAAATTACTTTAAATTTGGCGATGTTTATATTTCTAATAACCCCTATAATGGAGGAACTCATTAACCTGATGTAACCGTTATAACACCTGTCTTTGCAAATTCTAATACTCCTAAACTTATCTTTTATGTAGCGTCCCGTGGTCATCAAGCGGATATTGGGGGAATTACTCCAGGATCAATGCCTCCTCATTCTAAATCCATCTTAGAAGAAGGGATTTTATTTGATAATTGTCTTTTAGTGGAATCAGGAATTTTTAAAGAAGAAGATATTAGAAATATTTTACGGAATAATCCCTATCCTGCGCGCAATCCGGAACAAAATATTATGGACTTTAAGTCCCAAATTGCAGCTAATAAAACAGGGGTAAAAGAATTACATCACATGATTGAACAATATGGACTCGATACCGTCCATAATTATATGGAGTTTGTTCAAGATAATGCCGAAGAATGTGTTAGGAAAGCAATTGTAATTTTGAAAGATGGAGATTTTACCTATACCTTGGATCAAGGGTCAAAAATTAAAGTAAAAGTCAAAATAGACCAAGAAAGTCGTTGTGCAACTATTGATTTTACTGGAACTTCTATCCAAAAAAATGATAATTTTAATGCCCCAAAATCAGTTACTCAGGCAGCTATTCTATATGTTTTTAGAACTTTAGTAAAAGATAATATTCCGCTCAATAATGGATGCCTAAAACCACTTAATTTAATCATTCCTGAAGGTTGTCTATTAAACCCAAATTATCCAGCTGGAGTTGTTGCTGGAAATGTGGAGACTTCTCAATCAATTGTTGATGCTTTATATGGTGCATTGAAAGTCCTAGCAGCTTCCCAAGGAACGATGAACAACTTCACCTTTGGTAACGAGAAATATCAGTATTATGAAACAATCTGTGGAGGATCTGGAGCGGGTTATAATTTTGATGGAACCGATGCTGTTCATACCCATATGACTAACTCTTGTTTAACTGATCCAGAAGTTTTAGAATGGCGATTTCCTGTCATATTAGAAGATTTTAGGATTTGCCCTAATAGTGGTGGTCAAGGATTATATAAAGGGGTAATGGGGTAATTCGTCGTCTAAA
Organism: cyanobacterium endosymbiont of Epithemia clementina EcSB; assembly: GCF_029919255.1. Taxonomy (GTDB): domain Bacteria; phylum Cyanobacteriota; class Cyanobacteriia; order Cyanobacteriales; family Microcystaceae; genus Rippkaea. Next base: position 1,344,276 of record NZ_CP123991.1, read on the forward strand.
ATTTTTAGAATCAATGACAGCCACTATTCTATCGAGTCATCGTATTATTCCTCCCTTTGGTTTACTAGGAGGAAAACCAGGAATAGTGGGTAAAAACTATGTAATTAGAAAAAATGGAATACTTGAAGAATTAGCTGGTACAGCCATGACTGAAATGAACCCAGAAGAAATTTTTGTTATTGAAACCCCTGGAGGAGGTGGATATGGAAATTAAGAATTGAGAATATAGAATAACAAATTTTTATTATTAAAATAATTTAAGTAGATAAAATGGTAAAATACTAAACCAATTTAGCTGGCTTTCTTATGAGTGAAACAATTTTTGCCAAAATTATTTGTAAAGAAATTCCTGCGGACATTGTCTATGAAGATGATATATCCTTAGCGTTTAAAGATATTAATCCCCAAGCACCTGTTCATATTCTAGTTATTCCCAAAAAGCCAATTGCTAACTTAGAGGAAGGAACTGAAGAGGACAAAACTTTATTAGGACATTTATTACTAATAGTTAAAAAAATAGCTATAGAAATGGGATTAGATAATGGCTATCGAGTCGTCATTAATAATGGTAATGATGGTGGGCAGACAGTCAATCATCTACACTTACATATTCTAGGAAAACGTCAGATGACCTGGCCACCAGGTTGATTCCAAATCAAAGCAATTTCTCAAGTAGGGTGGGTATTATCCACCCTACTTGGGAAATTGTAATGCGTTCAAATCGATTGCTTTAGAACTGTTAGTCTTTAATCGTTGTAAGACTTTTTTAAATTAAATTTAAACTAAAGCAGCGATAAAAACAGTTAGCGGCAAGAAGAGACTATAGCATATCCAAAGATTAAAAAGAAATATTTCTAGCTTAGATACGAAAAATACCCAAATTTATACCTAAATTTCTAAAAACTGTAGATAAAATACTTAATTATTAAGTATTTTATCTACAGTTTTTTTTAACCATTTTTTACCTGAGACTTAATGGTTGCTTCAAAAGCAATACCATAAGCTAATCCAATAAACAAACCAGCAAAGATCAAAAAATAAGGCAGTTTAGGTACATAATACAAAAAGAACAGTCAGTAATTATTTTTTTTAGCAATTAATAATCATCAATCCAGCTTATTTTTACATTGCCAGAAGGAATAGCGACAACGCCCACATTAGCTAATTTTAAAAAGTTTAAGAGCAGTATCGAGTAAATTTTAAGGCTTTAAATCATCATTTAAATAATTCCAAAATGCGTTGCACTTTCTCTATATGTAGCTGGTCATCTTCAGTTATTATTAATAATAATTAATGGCGTAAATAGCATCCTTCATCCGAAAAAATAAATTAAAATCCTAATTGTCCCATTGGCAGCAAATCTGGTTATTCATCAGGACTAGTGATAACAATCATATTTTCTAATAATTGCCATTGGCATTTACTATTTTTAAAAATAATTTCCGATAACTGCCGATACAGTTGGAGATATTCTTCCGTTAATAATCTTCGGAAAACAGGAGGATCAACCACTTAAATAATTTTGAAATCATCCACGAAGACTTAAGGCTAACTCTTCGTGGATGATTAAAGACCGAATAATCAAGGCAAATTTAGCCGGAACTCAGAAAGGATATTAATATACTAAAATCTAAAAATTATCAGTAATAGTTTTGAAGTTCAAATTACCTATACTTTGATTGACCAATTGCATTGTCTAGAACCTTTTCCAAAGCTAGAATAATTAGCGTAATATCCGTATTAGGAGTTAAAAACCCTAGAGGAAGAAAGTATTTAGCCCAGGCATTGTAATCCCAATTTATTAAATTAACCACAAAACTTGCAATAGTTTCTTTAGTCTCTTTGAGCCATTATGCCAAAGTCAATAAATGCTATGCGTCTATCAAAGGTAGCAAATAAATTCTTTGGATAAAGATCGGCATAAAAAAACATGTTCTAGAAGTTGGAGTGACCCTGATACTACCCCAATTTTAACAATGACATAAGGATTAAGCTCGGTTGTTTTATTTTTTTTGTGTCTGTCACTTTAACCCATTGATCCAATCTAGAGTAAAAACTTATTTATTAGTATTTTGCCAATAAATACAGATAATTTTGATATCAAGGTCATTGCCAAAATTCAAGAAAAATTTTTTGGCTTTTTTCCTTCATTTATGTACTCAATCTTTTGAAAAAACTTAACGCCAAATTTATCAACAATTGAGCTGAGATCTTAATCTGAATTAATGGTAAACTACCGAAAAAACTGACAGGTAGCCCATCGGATTAAAAAGAGATCGCAGGTGAAGGTAGAATGTAAATTAGTCTGTTGTACTTTAACAGTTACTTCTTCTCCCGTTTGTAGAACTGGCTAATAAACTTATCCTAAACTAGCTGTAACTACGGTAGAAGGAGAAATTACTCGGTAAGCTTCACCTATAGTACGACCTAGGCATTTTGCAATAATGACAAAAGCTTCCTCATTTTTGTAAAAATAAAGTTGATCTTGGAATTTGATTAATTCTTCGAGCAAATCTGGACGAATTAAATCTGGTCTAGTTGAGAGTGCCTGACCTACTTTAATAGAGGTCGAGCCAAGATAGGTGAGAATTTATTGTAATTCCCTAGCATATTTCTGTTTATTAAGTTGATCATCATGGAACCATTGTTTCCACTGGGGATGGATGAGAAATCAGACAAACAACCAGATGATGATTATAGCTCGCTGAATGACCTCCCAAGGTCAGACGCAATAATAGTCTGCGATTATATTGGGAGCATAACGCCGGATCTGTTTAATATCTGAACTTGAATCAGATGAATGTTGTTGCTGCCAACTATAAGCTGGATTTATATTTTTTAACTTAAACTCTAAATAAAATAGAGGTTTAAAAATTGCATATAAAAATCCAAATATTTTAAATCTTGATTATTGTTGATCTGTTGATCTTTGTAATTTGTATGATATAAATCAATATAGAGTGTAAAGTCTTATTTATGACGACAAATCTATCTAACTTCTAGCAAAAAACTCTTGGGTAATTACTTTATATGTTTCTTCTAAACTGTTGATAGTTTATTGTTACTATTGTCAATTCTACATTTTTTAATATACGAATAAACATTACTCAACTTCACTGAAAAAGTTAGACTATTTTGAACTCCTTTAAATATGAATTATGCCAAATATATTTTTAATTTATCTTAAATAAAGAGAAATTTTGATTGTCAAGAATTAGCTCTAAAAAATTGTGTATTACGTCTGGATTAAAATCCGCTAAATTTGACACAAGAATAATTAAATTTATCAAAAAAATACATCTAATAACAACTTAGCTTCATAGTAATTTAAGTACAAAAAAGTATACTTAGAATAATTTAATAGTCATTAAAATATGTACCTTAGCTTAAAAAATACCTATTTAATTATTAATTAATATTGCACTAATTTTAATTAAGATAAAAACAGATTTACAGACAATTAAAATTTCTAACAAATAAGAAGTAATGAACTCCAAAAAATAAATAGAAGACAAAAATAATATTTTTTATTAATAGATAGTAGGGCAGCTAAATACTTGAATTAAATAGTTTTGTATCAAAATAAAAAAATCAGCATTTGCCTTGAAAAAATATAAAAAAAATGAGTATTTATTAAACTTATGACCTAAAGCAATAGCAAATATATTTTATTGCATAAAATAATTAAATACTCAATTGGACAGTCAAAGAAAAACTATCAAGCGAGAAGCTAAACAACTTAAAAAGTTTAGTTAAAAACAAAAGACTATGTCTCTGTTAAATAAGAGTAAGTACGTGTTACGTTTCTAAAACGATCTGAACAAAGAACAAGTAAATAGTAAAATTAAATCAGGTGGACAAAACTCTGGTTTATTTCTTTTGCTTAAGCTCTTTTATGCCTAAGTTCTTTTAAACGACTAAATGTGTGATAAGTAAACGAGTTTCTGAGAAAAAGAAAGTATTCTCGAACATGTATTCAATCTTGTTTTTAGGGAACTGGATATGTAAAAAATCACTAAACCTCTTTTTCTAAATCAAGTCAAGGAGAAAGATTAGAACTTTCCTCCGATGAATGACAGTAAAGATGAATGGCAGTAAACTCTAAATTAGACAGATTTAACAGTTAATGTGACCGACCGTAACTTAAAGTAGCAATTAGTCAATTAATTCAAAAGTCATCGAAACTAGCACCAAACTTAGGACAATAAATCGTTATTCTCGTTATTATAGAGACTGGAAAGCTTGTAGAACTTATAGCTTTTAGGAGTCACCATCACCGATGACACAAGCCACTCAAACCCAATCCAAAGGAATTCAACTTACAGAAACTGCTCTAAAGCATGTTCTGATGTTGCGCGAACAACAAGGGACAGACCTTTGTTTGCGCGTCGGCGTCCGTCAAGGAGGATGTTCAGGAATGTCCTATATGATGGATTTTGAAGACGAAAGCAAAATTACTGAACACGATGAAGTGTTTGATTACGAAGGATTTAAAATTGTCTGTGATGGCAAAAGCATCCTCTACCTATATGGACTTGTTCTCGACTATAGTAATGCCATGATTGGTGGTGGGTTTCAATTTACTAACCCCAATGCCAGTCAGACCTGTGGTTGCGGCACCTCTTTTGCAGTTTAAAAACATCGCCTTTTAGACGTTGTTTCTTTAACGAGGAAGAGATCGGGACAGACCAAAAGTGTCTGTCTCGGTTCTTCCCTAGTATTTATACTATCCATAAATTTATCTACCATAAATTTTGATGACTGACTCTCTTGAAACTGCTTTTGAACAAGGATTGGAACGTTATAAGCAAGGGGAATCTCCCGAAACGCTAATCCCTTGTTTTAAACATATTTGTGATCGCGCGCCAAAAAACAGCACCGCCTGGACCTGTTTAGCTTGGCTTTACCTTCTCGTTGATAGACCTCAAAGCGCTCTCAAAGCCGCTAACAAAAGTATTAAAATAGATGACAGGCCTCCCCAAGCAAGGATCAACTTAGCCCTCGCCATGCTAGACATTGGAGCTAAAGGGGTTCGTGGTCATATTGAAGCGGCTAAACGAATGATCTCTCTCGATGAGGGCATTCGTCAAGATATTAGAGAAAATATTGAAGATGGCTTAACCCGTAAACCTGACTGGAAAAATCTACAACGAGTTAAAAATTGGTTGTTTCCTATAGAATAATATGGATTTATCAAAAAATCTTTTAATTGGTCTGAAAGCCGACGATTTCCGTCATCCCCTCGATCTACAAGCTACCACTGCCCTCAAACAACTCCCTGGACTCGACATAGTAGTACGCAATTTACTGGGGTCAGTGGCTGAACAGTTTTTTTACCTGAATAACATTGCTTCAAGTGTTCGTGTCAGTGATAGGCAACTTCCTGCTCTCCACAATCTGTTGATAGAAGCTTGTCGTATCCTTGATTTAGAACCGCCTCAACTCTACATACAACAAAATTCCGTTCCTAACGCTTATACCTTTGCCATGCAAGGAAAACAGCCTTTTATGGTAATTCACACTTCTTTGATTGAAATTTTGACCCTTGAAGAAATTCAAGGGGTGATGGCCCATGAATTAGGACACCTCAAGTGTGAGCATGGGGTTTATTTGACCTTGGCTAACATTATGGTGTTGGCGGCAAAGTTATTGCCTAATTGGGGAGTAGCTATTGCTCAATTTTTACAAAGTCAGATTTTGGAATGGTTGCGCTGTGCAGAATTTAGTTGTGATCGCGCCGCTTTGTTAGCAACTCAAAACCCTAAAGTGGTGATGTCAGTGTTAATGAAATTGGCTGGTGGCTCTCCGACTATTGCCCCTCAATTAAATCTAGATGCGTTTATTGAACAAGCCAGAGACTATGAAGGCATTAACGATACCTTTTTAGGAGAAATGCTCAAAAAGGCGCAAACTGAGCAACTAACCCATCCTGTACCCGTATTACGGGCCAAAGAGCTCGATCGTTGGGCGAGTTCCCATGAATATCAGCAATTGTTAGAAACTGGTAAAACACAGTATAATCGGAAGTATAGTTCCAAGGGCGGATGGCGAAATTGGTAGACGCACCACACTCAAAATGTGGCGACTTCGGTTGTGGGGGTTCGAGTCCCCCTCTGCCCACTCAGAGGTTAAGAGAATTATGAACTTAAATCCTAAAGGGTTTAACTGTGCGATTAGGTTAGGTTAAGTTTAAGTTAGGGAAGAGGTTGATTTCGATAGGGGAGTAAAGGGTAATAAGTTTTCACCCGCACTATTATCTATCGAGTTATGCTTTGTAATTAAACTTCAGAAGGATTGACGGGAAAATAGAACTCCGTTCCTTGGTCAATAAGGTGTTGATTGTTTGCCAAAATCTCTTTTTTGAAGTTCCAGGCTAACACATAGTAAATATCAGGGAGTTCTGTTAATTCTTTCTCTAGGATAAGGGGAATATGCATTCCTGGGGAGTAGAGTCCTCGTCGTAGCTCGTTCTTTTCAACTAAATAATCAAGATATTGGGTTCCAATTCCAAAGTAATTTAACATAGTGTTTCCTTTAACCGGTGCGCCAAATCCCCAGACTCGCTTACCTTCTTTTTTAGCTTTTTCAAGATAAGTTAAGTTATCTACTTTCATTTGTTCGATGCGCTTAGCAAAATCTAAATAGGTAGATAATTCATTACTTTTTTCATTCACTTCTGCTTTCCTCATTTCGAGGAGGCGATCACTGGGTTTTTTAGTTCCTTCATGAGTGACAAATCCGATAATTGAACCGCCGTGAATAGGAGATAAATAAGCATCAAACATGGAGAGTCCATGACGGTTAAGTAATACTTCAATAGTGTTGAGATTATAGTAAAGTAAATGTTCGTGATAAATCTGATCAAAAGCTAGATTATCAATAATACGTTTCATATAGAGAAACTGCACGATAAACACCCCATCTTCATGTAATGCTTCTCGAATTCCTTCAGTAACTGAATGGAGTTCCTCAAGATGGAAAAATACCCCGGCTGCGTTAATAGCATGAAACTTACGATCAAGACGTTTAACCACTTCTAAATTAAAGAAATCATTGAGGGTAGGAACTTCTGCATTATTAGCAATTTTAGCTGTAGTTTTCGATGATTCTACTCCTAGAACATCATAACCAAGAGTTTGAAAATGTTTTAATTGTGTCCCATCATTAGAACCAATATCTAAGACGGATTTGTTAGGAGTTTTTTTAAAAAAGCGACTATCAACTTCATAAGCAACTTTTCTAAAGTGTTCACTTAAGGACTTTGTTACTCCAGATAAATAAGTATGATTTCCAAACATGATTTCTTTTTTAACGGTGTAATCAAGTTGGACGGTTCCACAGTCATGACAATAGAGAACTCGTAAGGGGTAGAAGGGTTCTGTTCCGACTTCTTCAGATTTTAAAAAATGATTACACCAAGGTTGATTTCCTAAGTCAATCGCTAATTCTAAATTACTAGAGTCACAGACACGACAGATAGTATTCAAGTTAGTTTTCTCTCCTAAGTTAATCTAGTAAACAATGATAGTTTATATTAAAGGTTGGCAACTAAGTTAATCAACAACTAAATTATTTTTTTGTATATTAATTTTATCCACTTTTGATAACTTTTCTCTATATGAGAGAACCATAAATAACTTACTCCTAGCCAAAGATTTCTATCTTTTTTCCAGTTTTGGATGTTTGAAGAAACGCCGTTTCTAATTAAGAAAAAAATGGATCTACCTGAAACCAAGATTTTAACTAGATTAGCAGCTATTAATAAATAGACGCCTAATATACCTTGTTCGTTCCAATACCAATTCTTAAACTCATTACTGTAATCGCAACAAAGCATAATATCATGGATTTCAATAACTACACTAGACTTTAGCATAGGTAAAATACTCATCATAAAAACGGCAAGATCAGAGTTCATAAAAGAGCGGTGACTACCATCGATAAAGAGAAAATTTATTAATTTTTTGGGGTAAAAATAGATAAGTCACAAGTTTTTAAGCCTTTACGGACCCCTGATTACAGACAATATCAACTTCTACATGGATATTAAGATCAATGGAGAAAATTGAGGTCTCTAAATTATGATCATTAATGAATCCAGCAGTAAATAATATACTAAATTAGCATCAAAAGCATTGGTTTTACAATGCTTATCGAAGTTATTATAATAAATTTTACTTATCCTCTAAATGAGGAGGATAGGTATAACTCCAACAAGATTTATTATCCCTAGATACTGAATATTTTAAAGCCATGTAATCTATTTACAAATAGTAATTAAATATAGTAATTATTTCTTTTGGAGAAGATAAAAGCGTTTTTTTTGAAAAAAATCAACGATATAACTTCGTTGTTGTATGATCTAGTCTTTAACTAGTGAACTGAATGTAGGAGTTAATTATTAGACTGTTGACTCATATTAATGAGCTACTGCATGTAGACATTCTTTTCACTGATAGGGTTTTTATATTTATAAAAACCCTATCATTTTTTATAGAAAATTTTTAAAGAATAAGTTTATAATGATAACTATCATCTTTAAAGTTATTATTTAAATAAACAATAAATGGTAAAGCAAATGTTTTATGAATATCAATCTTAATTAGTAATTTCATTCGATAATTTAGCATTTACAGAATTTAAGATAGCGAAATCAGACTAAAATTATATTTTAGTCTGATTTTGCTTATAAAAATTTTGACAACAAGTAAATTGTTATAAGTTTGGATAATTTCTCAATCAGGCTTTCAAAAGTAAATATTAATCATCTTACATGACAAGTTCAATATAACCAAAATTCACCTCACTTGATTCTAATATCTTGATGCTAATTTATCTAGAGAGTCATAAAAATCTTCGAAAAATTTTTTTAATCCTTGAGGATCTTTATGACTTATATAAGGAACTTTAATTAAAGTAGTTTTTTCTGGATTAATATCTAGGTATTTTTCATATTGTTCCTGATTGACTTTTTGCATAATTACTGTTTTATCTGCCAATGATAAAACTATTTTATTATCTCGATCATAATGTTCAACTTGATATCCTTCAAGTTTAAGGTAAAAAGTAGTAAATGTCCAAATCCAAACTTCTGTAGCGAAACTATCAGATTTATCTAAATAAATTAGAGTGACATTTTTATCTATTTTTTGGATAACTTCTGCCATTTTACGAGCAAATTTAATAGGTCTATGAGAACTATTGATTTGTGCTTTTTTTACTTCATTATATCCCTTTAAATATCCTCCAGGGACTCTGATTCCGTCATGAGTATATATAAAATTAGGATTAGCTGTGATTTCTATAAAAGGAATTCTAGGAACCAACTGTATGGCAACTATTTGTAGAAATAAACTTAAGGTAATAAAACTAAAGACTAAAGATTGAAATTGATTTTTATCTAGTTTAGATTTAATTTTTAAAGTGGTTGAAGCACAGAAGAAAGGTAAAAAAATAATTCCAGGCATTAAATACTTAGGACTAGTTAAACTTGGTAGAGAATAAAATAAAGGTAGAACACATAAAATAAGTAAAACTAACTTCCAGTCTTTGTTTTTAATCTTTGTAAGAGTAAGACAAATTAAGCTTATTATTAAAATAATCCATATTACTAAATTGGTGACACTAAATAAGTTAGTTAACGATTGTTGAATTGTCCAAGTGTTAACTCCTTCATGATGACTGGTAGTAATATAGATAATTTTTGTGAGGTTGAGAATATCAGTGAAAGAGAAAATTGCCAATAAACTAAAACTAGTTAAAATATAAATAAAATAAAATTTTAATCTTTGTTCTATTTTCTGTTCTAACGAATCATCAAACAACATTAAATACCATAACAAAGGCAGAGAAAGTAAAAAATCAAGTCGAAAAAATACTGCTATAGTTGAAGTTATACCAATTGCAAAATAGCGAAAATAATTCCATATTTTTTTTGCTTTAATAGGACTTTCTGTCCAAAATAGAAGCAAGATAGTTATGGACATAGGAAACATAGCAAAAACGGTCGAATTATAGTATAAGCTACAAAATAGAATTTCTGGAAAAATAATCAAAAAGCAAAAACATAAAATTAAATTTAGACGTCTCCCAGAGAAAATGTAGACAGCCATTAATAGAATAGAAATATTAGCTGCACCAATTATTTGAGGAATAAAAAAAAGCAATCTGGGATGTTTTAGCCAAGAATTAAGCCAAAGATTTAGTTGATAGGTTAAAGGCTGCCAGTAATAGCGATAAACTAAGTTTTTTCCTTTATAAGAAAAGTTGATAATTCCATCAAGCTGATCAATATCATCCCCTTCCCAACCGACGCGATCACCAAAAAATAAAAAGAATAACAAGATTATAATATAAAAAATAACAATTCCTAAGAAGGGATAAGTTTTTGACAACCATTTTTTACTTATTAAAAAATTAATAGTGAGAAATGGTAAAGGAAATGTTTTTTTTGTAAGTTGAAAACTTTGAACCAAAAGTAAGCTCAGATAATACCCACTTCCAGCAATTAGAAAAAATCGTATTGTTCTTAAAAGAGAAGGATGAATATAATCGAACTGTCCAATTATTCCTAATATTAGACTTAGAGAACAAGAACTAAAACTAGCAAGAAAAAGTTTATTTTTCCTTAGTTTAAAAGTTAAATTAATCCCTCTAAAAAGAGAATAATCTTGATACACTAAAATAGTAAAAATTAATAATATAATTCCAAAAATTAAACTTAATATAGGAATTGACATAATCTCTAAAAGAACTATTAATAGTCATTAATACTTAATTATTTAGCTTGATAGACTGTATTTGTTTTCCAACAAAAGATCCTATTTTTCTACCTTCACGAATCGCATAATTAGTTCCCCTATCTTCAGGATAAATTTGAGACATTGTACAAATATAGAAGTTTTTCAAGGGAGTTGTTGTCTCAGGAATCAATTGACTATAGTGATTCAAAACAATTGGTTGTGAGTATCGTGCTTTCCAGAAATGATAGTCAATAATCCAGTCACGACTGAATTCAGGAAACATTTTTGTTAAATAAGGAATTGAGTAATTCAAAGCTTCTTCGTCATTGATTTGATAAAGGTCTTCTGTCTCTAGTAAATATTTAGATAAATAGATAATATGTCGTCCGCCATAGGTTTCTTGGGATTCGAAGTTAGTATGTTCAATTACTCCCACAAAAGGAAAATTAGGGTCATTGACATTAAGCCAATAGGTTTTAGATAAACTGCGATTTAATTCTAATACCAAACAGACATTAGCTAAATATTGAATTTGTCGAAGTTGGTCAACATATTCAGAATTAACGTGAGGAGCAAGCAGATCAGCAATAATCGGTAAAGCAGGAGTCGCAATCACTGCATCAGCATTAATGAGTCCCTGTGAGGTTTTAATTGCCACTACGTGGTCGCCTTCTACTATTAATCCTTTCACAGTTGTATTAGTCTTTATTTCACCACCGCTGAGAGAAATTTCAGTCTCTAAACGTTCAGCTAAAGCAGCAAATCCTCCGCGATAATAAGCCAACATTTCCCCACCATCTTTATTGCGACTTCCTCCTCGTAACTTAACTTTATTCCAAAACCAAACCGCAGAGATACTCTCAGCAAACATGCCAAATTTTCCTTTTAGTAAAGGTTCCCACACTACCTGATAAACTTGTTTTCCACAAATTTTTAATAACCATTCCTGAGCATTAATTGATTCTAATTTTTTCCAATTTTTAATACGACGAACCCAGAGAACAAAAATTCCTAAACGAATTCGGTTAAATAAGTGTAAAGGCTTAAATGTTAATAAATCCCAGGGAGAACTTAGTTTAAAAAAATTGTTAGCGTAGTAAATTCCTGTGTGAGTAGATCGATAAGTAACTTGATCTTCAACATTTAGTTCTTTGACTAATTCCATAATATATTTATCATTAGTAAACCAATGGTGGTAAAATTTCTCTAGTTTTTCTCCATTGACTTCAAAACTTCCTGCTAATCCGCCTATTTCTTCATCTTTTTCTAGAACGGTTACTCTATATCCTTGACGAGTTAATTGGTAAGCGGCCGTTAATCCAGTAAATCCTCCGCCAATGATGGCAATATGGGAAGAAATTTTATTGCGATTGTTGGAGAAATGGTGATGGTCAATAGATGAGTTATCTAACATAAAAAATTGAAAAAGGTCATAAATGAGTTTTTTAGTTAGTTTTAATATAGCTTCTCTCATAAAACTGAAATAAATTTCAGTTTTATGAGAGAAGCTATGTTTTCTAACACTAAAAAGTAGTGTATCCTAAGAAAGTGGGAACTGTCATATAGTACTTAAACTTGAAATACAACTAGTAAAATAGCCTAGAACGTTGTTATAACATTCCAATGTTTACTAAATTAAATACAATTACTATCGGTAGTTTTTATGATTCGGTGATTTTTTTTTTCAAAACCTAATCGTTCTCGAACTAAGTATAAAGGACGTTGTTTACTTTCTCGATAAATGCGACCAATATATTCACCAATCACTCCTAAGAAAACCAATTGAATTCCTCCAATAAATAACACAGAGATAAAAAGCAATGTCCACCCTGGAACCCAAATTGAAGTAAACAAACGAAGAACTAAAGCATAAATAATACCAATTAAAGAGAATCCAAAGGTAAAAATACCAGTCCAAATAGCCATTCTTAAGGGAACTAAGGAGAAAGAAAGAATACCATCAGCGGCAAAACGAATCATTTTCCACAAAGAATACTTACTTACACCCGCCAGTCGAGGAGATCTTTGGTAAGGAATGGCAATTTGTTGAAAACCAATCCAACTAACCATTCCCCTCAAAAAGCGATCACGTTCGGGCATTATTTTTAAAGCTTCAACTACTTGGCGATCCATTAAACGAAAATCTCCAGTATCAAGGGGGATTTGAACATCCGATAGGCAATTAATAAGTCGATAGAAGACTTTTGCAGTCCAACGTTTAAAGACAGTTTCTCCTGTCCTTTCCGTTCGGACTCCATAGGCAACATGATACCCTTGACTCCATTGGTAGACCATTTCTTCAATCACTTCAGGAGGATCTTGTAAATCTGCATCAATTAAGACAATAGCATCTCCGGCTGCATGGTCTAAACCCGCAGTCACAGCCATTTGGTGTCCAAAATTGCGGGATAATAGAATGGCGTGTACTCTTGGATCAGCTTGTTGTAATTGACGCAGCAAATGGGGAGTTTGATCATGACTACCATCATCAACATAAATTAATTCAAATTGGGGAGTGAGATGTTCAATAACACTTACTAAGCGATGATTAGTTTCGTTGATGACTTCTTCTTCGTTATAGCAGGGAATAATTACTGAAATAAACAAATCTAGTTCCTCCTTGAGGTGATAAGGCGTTTTGTTTTAAACAAAAAGCTTCAACTCCCAACAACCCTGATTTTCTAGTTCTAATGTTTTCATCAAAATTAAGACAACCTTTTTAGTTAGCTAAACTTAATTAAGTCTTTCTCTAAAATTTTTCAGGATAAGATCAGCAAACTGACCTGCCACTTCACTCTAAGTTGACTTAATTGAGGATCCATTCAATCTTAATGTACAAAATAATTCAGGCAATGGGCAACACGAGTTCGTATTTTATGATTGTTTTTGAGACCCTAGCTAAGTCATTACTTTCATCTCATTACTTTTATGAATTTTAAAGAAGTAAACTTATATTCTTTATCCAACAGGTTAATTTTTATAGCGTTGGTATTAGTATATTTTATATTAGGGATTTATCTAATTAGTCAAACTTCTATTACGTCTGACGAGCCTGCTTATATTGGAGCAGCTTATGCTTATACTCAAGGATTGGGTTTGAATCAAGAGCATCCCCTTTTTTTTAAATTAGTTACTTCTCTAATTATTAACCTATTTTTTTCTGATTATCAGATAGTAGTTCCTCCTATAAATGTTATTAGTGGAGAAGAAAACAGGGAAGTCCGTCTAGCTGCTTTCAATCTTGGTTATAGTTTCTTACTAGAACATCCAGAAAATTTTAAAAAAATAATTTTTATTTTAAGATTTTGTTATTTATTTATTAATAGCATATTTTTGCTCTGGGTGTATTTTTTTACTTTTTGTCTCCCACAAATACCGACTTATGTCTCTATTTTTTTTACCATATTATATGTATTTTCTCCTAGTTTTTACAGCCATAATTTTTTAATATCTTTTGATGTACCTGTTAGTATTTATGCCTTATCATCTCTCTGGACAACAATCATCATAATTCGTCAATTAGAACTATTTAGAAAATCTGAATTGATCACTTGTTTTATTGTTCTAAATTTTGTTTTTTTTCTTGCGATTAATGCTAAATTTAGCAATCTTATTTTAGTCCCAATAATTCTATCTGCTTACTCAATCAGTTTAATCTATCTTTTAAAAAAAAATCTTAATATTTTAGCTATTAAATTCAGTGTTTTAGGATTTATTAGTTTATTGATACAGCCGATATTAATTATTTTCATGTACTGCTATGCTTTTCGTAATTTACCTAATCAATCAATCATTCATAATATACAGCGTTATATACAAGGAATTCAAATGAATTTGAGTACAGCAGGTGGAATTCGCGAACCTTTTGTATATGAAAATTTTGTTAATATAACTTCCTTAGAATATCTAAATAAAATTTTTTGGTTTAAAGAAAATCCTGCCCTTTTTATTGTCACTATATCTATAATTATTATTATATTTAAAAAAATATTAATTGAACGAATTTATGCCAAAAATTGGCTTCAAAAGTTGATAATTTTAAGAAAAAATAGATGGCAGCTATATTTATGTTGTTTAGGAGCATCTTATCCGTTAATTTATTTAAGCTTAACCTATAAAAGCCGCTTTATTATTGGCTACAGATATTTTTATCCTTTGATTATTTTTATCTATTTTGGTATTGCCTATCTTACATTTCTTCTTAAGAAGAAATGGCAAAAATATTTTTTGATAGGTAGTTTCAGTCTGTATATTTATTTTGGATTATTAGGAATTCCCCAATCTTTGAGTTATGTTAATCCTCTGTGGACTCCAGAAAAATGGCGCTTAGCAGACGATTCAACTATTAATTGGGGACAAGAAACCCAGCATGCTGTCAAATATCTACTGAACAATCACCTTTTGCCGGAGAAAAATGTTGATATTATTGTCTATAAAACTTTCGGGGTTAACATCAACTTTGTCCAGTATTTATATTTATTAAGCCAAGAAAAAAATTACGCAATTGACATTCAATCTTATTACAGTTATGATAATTTTAATCCAGAAACGATAGATATTGCTCAATTAAATGTAAAGTACTTATTAATTGATAGTACGGTTAAACAACAAATTATTTCCCAAGCTTTACATAATTCTCTAGCGGCAAAAAACTGGAGATTTTTAGCTAATCATATCCCTATTTACTCACGAAACGACATAATTTTTATTTACCAACTCAAATAGCAAATGACTCTTAAATTAAATTTACGAATATTGCGATTCACGTCGTTGTCTAAATTGTGGATTACCCATTACAGTAAGAATTTATTAGTAATTTTTCTTTATAGCATGATTGCTATTGGCTTAATGGGACCGATGGCTTCAAATTCTATTATTTTTTCTACAGGAGAAACCCAAGCCCATTTAGCCTACCTTATCCAAGGAAGAATGGCTTTAGAAGAGGGACAATTTCCCTTACGCATTGCCCCCTATGAAAATAATGGTTTACGTTATGCTAGCTTTCAATTCTATAGCCAAATTCCGTATACATTAGGGGGATTAATTTACAAATTTATTACCCCTGACAATCCCTATACAGCATATAAAATCATGCTATGGGGAGCATTGTTTATTGGGGGACTATTTATCTACCGTCTGAGCCGTTGGTTAACTGGTAATCATATCGCTGCTATTTTAGCCGGATTATCTTATATGTCAGCCCCCTATTTTCTCAATACAATTCATGCTCGCGGGGCATTTCCTGAAGCAATCGCTCAAGGTATTTTACCTATTGTTTTATATTACACTATTCGCACTTTTAATAGTCCTAAAATTTATTATATTTTGCTCAGTAGCATCGCTTGGTTTACTCTAGCAGTAACTCATATTATTACTTTTATTTATGGCTCTTTATTTTTTGGTATTTTTGGAGTTTTACTTGTTCTAAAAAAAACAAAGAATTGTACTTTAATAAAACAGTTAGCTCGAGCCACTATAAGTTATCTTTCAGGCTGGCTTCTTGGCATGTATTTTCTGATGCCTGTTGTCCTGGAATCGAAGTACGTTAGTATGCGATTTTATATCGATCAAATTAGTCCTTATTTCACAAATTGGATGACTCCCTTAGCTAACTTACTTGCTCCTGCTGCTCTCCCACCCACCCCTACAGGAGAAGGAATTACTTATGGGTTAACCCCTGCCGTCGGATGGGTTTTTTTGGCTGCTTGGGGAGTCGTTGTTTATTACTATTCTTCCTTAAAAACTTTGCCCCCTAGTTTGAGTGCCAATCATGCCTATATTTTTGCACTCCTTTCTATTTTCCCCTTGGTTTTATTTATTACCTGGAGTCCCATCAATTTTTGGCATTTGCTACCAAGATCATTGTGGGTAACACAATTTACTTTTCGTTTTCTGACCCATGTTATGTGGAGTGGAGCATTATTAGTAGGGTATGCCTCTATTTTGCTATTTAAACGCCATTTAAATAGCCGTCATTTATTAATAGGAATTTTAGTAATTGTCATAGCCAATCGTTCTTGGTTACCAATTCCTAAAGGCAATATCACCGTCAATGAAGTACTTGAAGATCCTAAATTTGGTCATTCAGGAGCTGTTGATTATCTAAATCGTAGTCCAGTAAATACCTTATATGGCAATGCTCAATTGCCATTATTGGCCAATACTTGGATTCCGGGTCATGGAAGTTGGGATCATATTAATAATAGACTGTTACCAGTGGTCTTAGAAAATGAACCCAGTTGGCGGATTTTACCTATATGGAAAGAAACAGACAGCCCTGTCCTTGTTTTAGAAGGACAGGTGGTTCAAGATACTGTACCTAACCCAACCACTTTATTGGTGACGGTATTAGAGCTACATTCAGATGAAAATAAAGAAATCCTTGGCGAAATATCTTTGAATAAACCTAGAATAAGTGCGCGCATTCCTTTTGCTTCAGAGAAGCTAAAAAATTTGGAATTTAATGAAGGACTATTCCGTCTCCAGTTAATTGTTCAAGGAAATATTGAGCAAGGTCAACGCCCTAAAATTGAACTAGATAATTTTGTTTTTGAAGGAATCTCTTCTGAAAATACGACAATTCCTCTTGATATAACTAAAAATCAATGTAAGTCACGAGGATTTAAAACCATTTGCGAATTATTTGTAGGAGAACAGGCGCAAGTGGTCCAACTTCCAGTGATGTACTATCCTAGAATGCAACTGGTAAAAATTGATGGAAGACTCGTCGAATATTTTCCCGTCAACCATTATGAATATAATCTAGTCGGTCTGCGTCTAAAACCTGGTAACCATAATATTCAAGTTATCTTTACTGGATTAGCCTGGGCTAACTCAATTAGTTTTGTTGCTTGGCTTAGTGTTATTCTAATTGCGATAACTTTAAATACAAACAATATCAAGAAAATGTCTAATAAAATTATCAAAAAGTAATGAAACAATTTTGGGAGTTATATGGGTGAATGTCTGCAAAATAATCGGTATCAGTATGTGGGATCAGAGCTGGAAATTGCCCGTGAAGCAAAAAACTGGAAAACTTACTTTTGTAATCTAATTGAGCAGTATCTAGGCAATGAAGTTTTGGAAGTGGGTGCTGGGATGGGAGGAACAACTAAAGTTCTTTGCAAGACCCATCATAAACACTGGATTTGTTTAGAACCAGATATTCAATTAGCATCTGCTATTCAAGATTTAATTTCTCAAGGAGAGTTGCCCAATTTTTGTTTAGTTAAAAATGGAACTTTGATTGATATGAAAGATTCATGTCAATTTGATTCTCTAATCTATATAGATGTTTTAGAGCATATTAAAGATGATAAAAATGAGGTTTATTTAGCGACTAATTACTTGAAAAAAGGAGGGTATTTGATTATTCTTTGCCCAGCCCATCAATGGCTTTTTACTCCTTTCGATCTAGCCCTTGGCCATTACCGCCGCTATGATAAACAAACTTTACTATCAATCATGCCTGATAATTTAGACTGTCAAAAACTAAATTACTTAGATTCTGTTGGAGTACTAGCTTCTTTAGGGAATCGCTTACTTTTAAAAAGTTCCAGTCCGACCTCTAAACAAATTAAATTATGGGATACTTTAATGGTTCCTTTGTCGAGAAAAATAGATCCTTTGATTAGCTATTCCTTAGGTAAATCAATTTTAGGAATTTGGAAAAAAATTAATAATTAAGGATAATTTTTGATGAATTTTTGGAAATTGCATCACATAGTAACTACATTTGTACAACCGTATAAAACTAATTTATTAATTCTCTCTCTTTATGGTGTGATTGCCATTGGATTGATGGGACCAATGGCTTCATCAGAAGTGATTTTTCCCTATCCTGATCCCCAGTCTCATATTGGCTATATTCACCAAGCGCGTCTCGCCTTAGAAGAAGGCCAATTTCCCCTGAGGGTTGCCCCTGTTGAAAATCATGGTTGGCGTTATCCAGGGTTTCAATTTTATAGTCAAGTTCCCTATCTTGTCGGCGCATTACTCTATAAATTTATTACTCCATCAAACCCCTATGATGCCTATAAGTTGGTTATCTGGATATCATTTTTAGTAGGAGCTTTTTATATCTATCGTCTCAGCCTCTGGTTAATTAACTCTCAAACCGGAGCAGTTTTAGCAGGAGTATCTTACATATCAGCTCCCTATTTTCTTAATAATATTCATGCGAGGGGAGCCTTTACTGAAGCGATCGCCCAAGGAATTTTACCTCTTGTTCTTTATTACACTATTCAATGTTACGCAACAGGAAAAAGGCGTTATCTCCTTACAAGTAGTTTGAGTTGGTTTTTATTAGCAACTACTCATATTATCACCTTTATTTATACAACCCTAACAATAGGGATATTGGGGTTTATTGTTTTTCTCAAAACTCGTAAAACAGGGTTTAAATGGTCCCAACTACTCCCTCCTATGCTCGCTTATGGACTGGGGTGGTTATTAGCCTTCTATTTTCTTGTTCCCGTGGTCTTACTGTCAGATAACCTAGCTGTCGGTAAGCAAGTAGGAGGTTCTAACCCTTTTTACAGTCGTTGGTATACACCCCTATCTACCCTAATTTCCCCTACCTCTTTGCCTCCTGCGCCTTCGGAAACTGGGTTTGCCCCCACCTATGGACTACACCCTGCTGTAGGTTGGATTTTCCTAGCTGCTTGGGGAGTGGTGATTTACTACCATTACTCCTCCCGTCGAGTTCCTTATAAATTACAGTCAACCCAACCCTATCTTATTGGGTTACTATGGATTTTTTTGATTGCCTTGTTTGCTACTTGGAGTCCCATCGACTTCTGGAAGTTACTACCCCGTCAATTGTGGGTAACTCAATTTACCTTCCGTATTTTAACCCATGTTATGTGGTCAGGAGCATTATTAACAGGTTACGCAGTGGTGTTGATATTTCGCCAACGGTTAGACCGTCGCCATTTAGTCATCGGTATTTTAATTATTATTATTGCCAGTCGTCCTTGGCTTCCTATTCCTCGCAGTACAGCAACAGTTGCAGACTTAATCAAAGAACCTCTATTTCGATATTCTGGCGCACTTGATTATTTACATCGCGCCCCCATTACTACATTGTACGGAGGAGCAGAATTACGTTTACTTCCCCTAGACTGGCTTCCTGGGTATGCTACTTGGGATGTTTTTGTTAATCGTCCGTTATTGCTAGGAGCAGAATTTCGTTACCCTCTATGGCAAGACAATGAAAAGCCAATTCTCCACCTTCAAGGAGAAGTTGATATAGATAATATTACGGGGACAGCCTCGCTCGAGATTCAGTCTGATGGCAGACCGTTTGATACGATTCCTTTAACCTCCCGCACGTTAAATTGGGCAATTCCCGTTTATAAGGCTCCTATTCCTGGAGAGGATCTTGGACTCAAATTTGTATTTAAAGGATCAACCAATGATGGTCAAATGTTGAAAATAAAGGTCAACCGACTCTCTTTTGAGGGAATGTCTCCAGCGCGTATGGTCATCCCTGTTTTTGTTACCCAAAATAGTTGTTTCCAAAAAGGAATAAGTACCCTGTGTGAGATTACTCTTAACCAAGATGCTCAGATTGTTCAACTTCCTGTTCTATATTATCCTCAAATGCTAAAAGTTTGGGTCGATGATCAGCTAATGCAGTATTTTCCAGTGAATCATAGAGATCATAATTTGGTCGGATTAAATTTAAAACCAGGAACCCATAAAATTCGTGTAACTTTTCATGGTCTAGCTTGGACTAATTGGATTAGTAGTCTAGCTTGGTTAGGTGTTATTTTGGCGAGCATAACTTTTTTGATCCAAAATAAACTCAAAATAAAATCGTAGTTTTTTTATGCCAGTCTTCGCATCACAACTCTAACAAGCAGTTTAAATAGACAACAAACAAACAACAACTTATTGATAATCAATTTTTGATTAACTTAACTAATCGATAATATGGTTCATCGTCAATTGTCTTAAACGTCTTAATATCTTGCCAACGATATTTATCTGTTTTCAAGACGTTCTTATCGCGGTAAGAATGTAGTAGGTAAAGACAATTATCATTCAGATGATACTCAATTTTTGGTAAGTCTCCCTGATTATAAGGTTCAAAATCGATGACTTTCCATCTTCTCATATCTAATTTATCAGTAACAACATCAATCTCAAGTTCTTGATATTCAGCTGCTGGCATTTGTGTATAAAACGGAACTAATATATAAACATACTTGCTCTCGATGTTATCACTAATAACTATGCAGTCAGCGCTGCTGTTATCTGCCTCAAAAATAACATCTTGAAAGGTTGGTAACCAAGCATCTGACTTTAGCTTAGGGTAGTCAACAAAATAATGTTCAGTAAAGATGGTTAAACTAGCAAAAATAATCACTAAGCTTGCCCACGCTATTATAGATTTGAACTTACCATTAAATTTATCGAGCAATAAGAATATTCCATAGCCAGATATCATCGCAAAAAGAGGTGCACCGACACAAGTCCTAACCGCACTATATGGACTAACTAATGCTGCTGGAATAGGGTAAAGAAACAACCATAAAATAAGTATTGGCTTGTATTTAACTTGATTTTTAATTAATCCTGCTATACCTAAGATTAAAGTCACTATTTCAAATAAATATAATTCCCCCATATTATCAATAGTGTGTCTAGGAATAGGGTCTCCTTTAAAGAATAAATAATCAGGACTAAAATAGGAGAAGTAATGACTTGTAATTTCGGAGATATCTTTTAAGAGACCTACTTCATTAGCTCTGGCCATTCCTTGAGGTGAAAGTTGATAAGTAAACTGAGGAATAAATAAAATAGTAAAGAGGATTATAGCAAGAATTGTTTGATTTTTATTTCTGATTAAGTATTGTCTATAAATAATGACTAATCCTATCATAAAAAGAGGAACAAATACCCTCGCAGAGTAAAAAGTGTAAATACTAATTGCAAATAATAAACTCGATATCGGAATTAATTTAGAAGTCTTAAGACTTCTCAAAAAAAATAGTAATGCAAGACAAAATAATAAGGGAAATAAGATAGCCCTAAAAGTAATCCTACTAAATTGAATATGCCAAGGAGAAATGGCTAAAAATAAGGCAGAAAATAAAGAAATACGTTGAGAAAAAAATTCTTTAGTTAAATAATATAAAACTAAAACTGTCAAAGTTCCGATGAAAGCTGAGGTTATTCTAGCCCCAAATACATTAAGTCCAAAGATTTTAATAAAGGGGACCATAGCATAGATATATAAGCCTTCACGGTAATCATTAGCTGACTTAAAATATGCTGGTAAAAATTCTCCATATTGATCCCTTAAAGTGTGAATTATAGAATAGGCATTATAAGCATTAGAAGCCTCATCTGGAAAAAATCCATTGGGAATAGTTCCCAAAAACATGACTCTCAATAAGAACGCTAAAACAACAATTCCCAAGAGATAAAAAATACTTAAATTTTCTGTCTGAATATGTTTAAACATATTAAGGATTAAGCTCTAATGTTAAATAGACAGGACTAAATGATGCAATAAATAGCAGTTATCGAATAATTTTTCTACCTTTACATTTTTCTTCTATATACTCTGGCGACATATCAAATTCTGCTTTGATTGAATAGTCAGAATAAGAGTGAAAATAAGAATTGTAGAGGAAAGAATGAGGAACTTTTGCAACTAGACAAATCTGCTCTCCATGTTCAAAACTTTTTCGTAAATCTTGATCAATAATGTCAGTTCTTTGAACCTGATTATGAAATGAAGAAAACTCAGGAATTGTAAAAAAATATCGAGTTTTAGTAATAAAAATTATCATAAAACTAGCGGCAATCAAAGCAAAATTCTCAGGTTTAATCCAGGAATTTTTTAGAGAAGAACCTTCCACTAAACGACAAATAAAATAGCAATTTAATGAAACAAAAACAATCATCCAATACATATAATATCGAAGTTCATAAGACTGAGGCATAATGGATGTAAGTAAAGTCATAATAACCATTAACGCAATGGCTACTTTTGAATCAGTATTGTTCTGTTTCCAACAAAGAAAGATGAATAATAATATATTGAAAACTACATATCCGCCAAAATATCCTCCCATTCCAAATTTTTCTTCATTCCAGGAAATAAAGTCCATTGCTAAAGTCCATTGCCAGGGTCTTCTGGAATCAAAAACATTAATTTCTAGAACTGACTTTGCCCAACGAAAGGTAGGGGAAAGCTTTTTAATATTTTCGTGCATAAAATCTGGTACTGCTTCATTATGATTAAGAACCATTCCAGCAATTTCGACTTTAACGGGATAAAATGGATTTTGATACAAAACCAAATTTTTAATCGGTGTAGCGAAAATTATTAGACTAGCAACAAAGCTAATTAATAATGGCTTAGTTAAGCCTATTATTTTAGATTTTCCTTGGGGAGTATTTTCCCAAAATTTAATCAGTATCTTAGTTAGAGTAAAAAAAAGAGTTATAAAGGTAATAGGAATAAGTTGAAACTTCGTATTGGCTGCTGCAGTAGCGGACAAAAAGATTATCAACAAGTTCTTAATGTTAAGATTAATTTTACCTATGTATAAAAGGTAGGTCGTTAAAATAAGAATTGAAACGGAAATATTTCCAGGTAAATCAATATAACTTCTAGCTGCGTGCATATGAACCATGGGAACAGCTAAAAGGGCAATTGTTCCTAAATAGAAAGGAATCCTTAGATAAAAAATTAGATAACTAATGAAAACTATCAAGCTAACATAACACAATAAATTAGTTGCCTCTGGTTTTTGGAAAATAAACCAAAAGAAACCTTGTAAAAAGTTCGCTAATAAAGGAAATCCTAGAAAGCGGTGTTCTGTATTGTATTCAAAAGTGTACTGTTCTGGAGGAATGATGTTCCAAATTCTAGCTGCAAAGGGGATATGATACATGAAAGCATCACCCCCATAATTAGCATCGAAGAAACTAATTAAAAAGATAGAGAATAGAACTATACTTGCAGTAACTGTAAGCATAGTTCTAAGATCAAAATATTTGAAAATTATCAGAATTTCATTTATTGTTTGGCTAATTTGATCTAACTTATTGTATTTATTAAATGTTTCAGAATCCTTAAAAATTTCGAGAAAACTTAAACTAATAAAACCTAGTCCCAGTCCTCCTAAACAAATTCTCATTGTTCTGAGAACTGAAGTGTCAACATAATTAAAGTAGCCAACAATTCCCAAAATTAAAGCCAGGGAAATTAAACCACTTCCTCCTGCGAAACGCGGCTTATTTTTTAACTTCAATAGCCAGGGGATATTTTGAGAAATAGGAGGTCCTGAATAAACTAATAGAGTCATGCTCAACAAGGCAATACCTAAGATGAGGCTTAATAATGGGACTAGCATGATTTTTAATTTTAAAGTGATTCCGAAAAAATAACTTGACTAAATATTTAGATATAAAGGTTGGTCGGTTGGTTTTGGAAATTAGTTACTTTTCTGACTTTTGCTCCTTGTACTGATAGAGTTTTGTCCTTTGTTCCATTAAGAAATTCAAAATAAAAATCAACTTTTGAAGTTTCAGACAAATGAATTACCCAATCACGATAACTAGAAGCCAGTAAGTTACTATAAGCGTGATAACGAAAAATAGTTTTTTTCCCTACTCTAACACCACAGGTTAGGTCATTATCTTCACCTTGAGCCACAAAATTAAGATCAATTAGATAACGTCCTCCATCTAGAATCAAAGGTGTTCCAAGATAAATTGAGCCATTAGTTTTGGTTTCAAAATCCGTTGCCTCCAAGGAGGCATATTCCTCAAAGTCAAAGGGAGGATTATAAACTACTTCAGACAGTCTATCTTGATGAAGATAAAGGTTATTCCTAATTCCCACCCCTTTAGGATAGTCTTGTGAACTTTCAATGATCTGATAGGTGTTTAAATCGATGGAAATATAACCAGCTTCTCTTAAAAAATCGAGACAATTAGTATCTTCTGGTTGAGTTTCTAAAATCAAATGTGGTTTAGCTGATTTGATAGTTTTATGCATTCCTTTTACTGCATCAAATTCAGCTCCTTCAATGTCCATTTTTACCAGCTGAGGAACTAAACCAGTGTGTTCTACAAAATCATCTAAGGCAATAGTTGAAACCTGATAAGTAGCAGACTCATTTTGTTTATCCGTATAGATACTATCGTTAAGATGACTACCCAAATAAATGGGAACAGTTCCATAAGATTTATGATAAACTGCAGTATGAAAAAGCTGTACATTACTACAGCCGCTCAAGACAATATTACGTTGACATTTATCAACAATCCGGGGACTGGCTTCAAAGGAACAAACCACTCCCTTTGGCCCTACCATACGAGACATAACGGTAGTCAACCCTCCAAAATTTGCTCCTACATCAAACACCACATATCCAGGACGACAGAGATCTCGTAATGCAAGTTGAACAGGTGGTTCCCAGAAGTTCTCTTTATACCAAGGAGCAACCCCATAGAGTCTAACCTCTTCTAATTTTTGATTGACTCCTAGTTGTCGATCAATCTCTGGAGCCAATGTCCGGCTCAGACGAACCTTTAACCAGTTTTTAAATTGATTAATCATTAACTTTTTTCTACCTCAGTAAACCAAAGAAAAGCGTGTTGTTCATGACGATTATCATTGAAAATTTTATAGTTTGGTTGTAAGCCTAAACTTTGTTCTGAATGCCAAGATTTGAGATGTTCTTGCTCAATTTTGTGGGCAATATTTCTAGTTTTTAACATACGTCCTAGGGGAGAAAAACGAGAAAGTTTGGGCACCCAATCTAACTCTCGATATGCATTAAGTAGAGTTTTTATTCCTGGTAAATATTTGAGAGCTTGGGATTCGGGAGCAATTTCTTTCAGATATAAACTTAGGTTATAAGCATACTCTAAATCGGTACTGGTATGACGACAGTAGGACTTACGATAACACAAACATAGGTAAATTAATTGTTCTATTTCCTCAATCTTTCGATTAGCAAAAGCATAACGCACCCCCGCTAAGGTTCGATGTATATACCAGGCTCGCAAATCTTCAATTTCGGTCTGAGGACTTTGGGTAGTTCGCTCATCAGGATAGTTCCAAAAAACTCCTAAAGTTCGGTCGATAACTTTACTTTTAATAAAGGGCAAAACTCGACTCTTAAACTCCGTATCTCCCGCTCCTTTAAATGTACCATCATAGTATCCAAAACGATCATGAATTGAACGACGGTATAATGCTCCTACCCAAGATAAATAACAGGTTTCTAAGTAGACTAGATCTTGCTTATATTTATTTCGATAATAGGGCATTATATCATTAATCCAACTGCCCTGTTTATCAACATTTGTGACTAAACTATGACCAATTACCCAGTCAAGTTTAGGATCTTTATCTAGTTCTTTGACTAAGACTTCTAAACACTCAGGAAGAATAGTTTCATCTACGCCTAAAAAAGACAAATAAGGAGCTTTGGCAAGAGAAATTCCACGGTTCCAAGCTGTCTGAATAGTTTCTCGTTTGTGCGATTTAACATAGAGAATTGGTAAATTAAGTTTGGGGGCCAACTGTTGAAAAACTGCGTATTCATCCGCTGGGGAACCACTATCAACTAGAATAATCTCTCCACATCCTGATTGCATCAAAGTCTGGTGCTGTAAAGTTTTCAGAAATAAGGGAAGTTTTTCAGCCGCATTATAGAGAGAAACAATAACACTTACTTTATAATTAGACTTCTCTCGGCGATCATCGATAATTTCATAGTTCCAGTCAGAATTATTCTGTTTATTGTCGTTAAAAGCCTGCTCAATTAGAGTGTGACATCGACTTTCTCGTTCGGCTAAATTGCCATATATTGCTTCTAAAACCTGTGTTTCACAAGTTAACCCTTTTTTTTCTAAGGTTTGTAGGACAAAGGGGAGATCTCCAAAATTATCGCCGTTTAATAAACGCATTCCCCGAATTTTATAGGTAGCAGCTACAAAATCATTGCCCCGTAATTCCTCAAGTCTAGCAATTTCTCTCCACAGACGCACCCGATCAATACGATAGCCATTTTCTAAGTGATACCGCCAGTTTTGAACACCCGCTTCAAAAGCTGATCCTAACTTCCAACATTCTTTAACTTTATTACCCAAATCTTTCTGGGTTAATTCTGACGCATTAAATGTATATTTATAACGTCTGATTAATTTGGAAGCTTTTAATACTTGAGCATTACTTGTTTCCTCTAAGGGTTTTCTTAATTGTTCTTTAACTTCTCCCACAGTTTGTTTAAGTTGCTCATAAGCTGGTTTCATTTTGGACTTAACTTTAGATTTTACTGCTTTAATAATTGGTATTTTAGAGAAACTAAAGCCAAGTTTATTTGATTCCCAATAATCGATAAGTTGAAAATACCATTGATCTAATTCATTTTTTATTTGTACTTCAGCTACAGAAGATTGATGATAAATTTCTTCTAAGGTAGGATCAGTTATTTCTAAATTAGTACGGAGAATTGTATTTACTAGGTTTTGGCGATATTCTTCATAGTTTTCCAACACTTGAATAATTGCTGGAAGACTCGAATAAATATCATTAATATCAATGGTTATAAAGGGGACTTTAGGAAATTGCTCTTCTAAAAAGCGACAAACCCCGGCTCCATTGCCAACTACTGTTGGACAACCAGACAATAGAGATTCTAAGGCAACTAAATTAAAAGTATCATATCTTGACGGCACAAAAGTAATAGATTTACTCGCAAATAACTCTACCAATTCCCTCTTACTGACTGGAGAACTTATATCGAGATCTTTCAGTCTGTTTTTTAACATCTTGTCAAGATAATCTTGAGAAGAAATTGTGTTGTTATAGTTATAACTATGGGGACCAATAATTTGAGCACGAGTATAGCTGGAACGGGGGAGCCACCATACTAAATCAATAAAAATGTCAGGGCCTTTTCGTTTTTCTGTTCGTCCAATAAAATTTAAGTTCGGGGCAGTTTCTGATGTTAAACATTGGGTAGGCTTAGGAAGATCAAAAAAATGAAGGGGATTATAGTAATACGATGGAAGCTCAGAAATTTCTCTCCATTCATCTAGATAACTTTTACTAATACCATAGCGAATATCTACGGCTTTATACTGCATCACTTCTTGAATATCTAAGGGGATATTATCTCGTCCAAAGTCAAACCAATCTAACCGTAAGGTTTTAGATATTTTTCCATGCATTGATAGGGCAATGCTTTTAAAATTGACTTGATAACGATTTAGGGCTGATCGCAAAAAAATTCCCCATTGTTCATAATCAGGAACGTCAATAATATCAAATTGTTGGCCGGCGACAGAGGCAGCAATATTACTAGCCATAACACAAGCCCGTTCAACCCATTTAGGAGGAGTTACTTCAAAGAAATCCTTAAAATCAGTAAGTAGAAATTTTTCTTGATACTTGAGAACATTAGCATTGAGTGGGCGAGAAGTGTTTAAAGGTTCTTTTTCAAGAAGATAATAAAACTCAATCTGGGAATTTTTTTTAATAATACTTTTGTAAAAGGTTTGTCCACCCCCTACTTTACTGAATAAATCAAAATCTGCAATCAGAACTTTCATAATATATTGGTTAATAACGCTTCTCTAGTTTAAACATATTTTTTATGTTTGTAATAAATCCCCGAGGGGCTTATCCAGTGGGGCTGAAGCCTTTAGGATAAACTTTATAAGAAATAAACAGTTGATTTTGCTTAGGGACTGAGTTAGTGGATTAAAACCATTGCATTCGTAAAATGTTAGAAACAAGAGTCAAGTAAGTCAACTCATGACTGGTCAATAATATTAATGTTTAACCTAGCTTTGGTTTAAAATACCTAATCATTGTGATTGAATTTACATCCTTAAAGGCTAATAAATTCAACAATTATTAGATATTTAAACTTTTCATCAGTCGACGCGTTAATTTAAGGGTAGGTTCCCTCTAGGTGAGAGGGAGACCGGGAAAGATAACTAATCGGAGAAAAACAAAATTTGTAAGCTTAGAATGCTCCCGGAAATAATTGTTAAAGTTCAATCAATTCTTTATATAAAGAATATAAGTGGCGGTAATCGTAATCTTGAGCCAATTTTTTAGCGTTGTATCCAATTTCTTGTTGTTTTTGTTTATTATGCAGCAGAGCAGCTATCTGCAAAGGATAATCTGTTAAGCAGTCGCATATAATGGCTTCCTGTTGCGATTTGACAGGATAACCTCTAAAGGCAATAGTAGTTCCTAGAATAACTTTTCCGTAAGCCATCCCCTCCATAATTTTTAAGGAAGTTCCAGTTCCCGACATGATAGGTGCAATAATCAAAGATGCTTTTTGATAGAGGAATGATAGTACTTGATTTTCCACCTTCCCCAAGGATAAAAAGTTATCTTGGTGTTCCGGTTTCCAACAACTACCAACCACGACAAAATTACAATTAACACGGGGATATTCCTGAGCAAATGATTGAGATATTTGACGAATTTTTTCAACTGCCCCTATGTTAGGAGGATGTTGGCTTCCTACAAATAAACAAAATGGTTGAGTCAGTAATTCTAAGCATTTTTTATCTAAAATTTTAAATATTTCTTCTTGATGATCGATAAATTTATCTGAATCTAAATCAACAGGATTAGGAATTACTTGAGCATCTAATTTATATTTTTTCAGAAAATCTCGATCATTCTGAGAAACACAAATTAAATGATCGGCTTGTTTGAGTCCTTCGATTTCTTCAGCTAAAGCAATTTTTCCTGGGAGAGTTGAACTATCTAATTGTTTAGAAAGAATATCATGAGCCGTTATAATCAATTTGGTCTGATATTGACGACAAATATTAGTAACTGTTAAGGACCAAAAAGGATATTCTAATATAATTACATCAGCCCATTCCACTATATTTTCTATCTGGCTAATAAAGCCACTATCGAAACGATATTGATAATAAATCCACGGTAACCAATGATTCCATTCATCAGTTACTTTTTGTTCTTTATTGTCAGCTAAACTTAAATTTAAAGCTTTAGAACAAGTTCGATAAGCATCTGCATAAATGTCTTTAACTAAAGAATAATTTGTCTGAGATTCTTGATAATAAGTATAGCGGATATTATCTCTTCGGAAATCTTTTCTTTCTCCGGTTGTCAATAACCAAACTTGATATAGTTCTGACTTGAGATAATCTATTAATAATCCAACTCGTTTACTAGCTCCACTTTTACGTTCTAAAATATCTCCCCAAGGATATAAAATAGCAACTTTTTTATTACTTTCTTTAATTGATAAAGCTCGTTTTTTAAGTAATGAAGATAGTATCTCATCCATTAAGCTATAATATTTGTTATTTGATAATTGCTTAAATTCTTGTGTTTTATCAAAAGATAAAAGATAGCTTTGAGGATTTTTAACTTTTTCTTTTATTTTTTCTAACTCATAATCATGATGAAATATTAATCCACTACATTTATTAAGTAATTGGCATTCTAGTTGATATTCAGCGAGATCAATATTTCTATCGTTTTTTGAGGCATACTGATAGGATAAAATATCAGAAACTTCACAAATAATTGGAGCTTGATCTAAAGAATATCTTTCAATAATACTCCAACTAGCAATGGAGTTAATAAAAGTGAGATCAAACTGATTAGTTTCTAGTAAGGAATGAATCTCTAAATTATATCTTTCGACTAGAGCTCGTTCTAAACTTGTCTTATCTTTACAAAGATCTTGAGTATATTTACGAGCACTAATACCTTGAGGGAGTGAATTGGGAGTTCTGTAGTTAATAATGCAGCTTTGAGTCAGAAAAAAATCTTGATTAAGATTAGTAATTACCCGATTAAGTTTACTTCTGAAACTATCAAAATTTTCTTGTTTTATAGTTTTAGAACTGGGAAAAAATATTCCATAAATTTTATAGCCGCAACGAGATAAGTATTCAATCTGTTTGAGTATAAAATCTTTCTTATTATTCTGTTCTAATAAGCAATCACTTTCTATAAGCAAAAGAACTTTTAAAATTTCAGAATTAATATTTTTTTGAGGAGATAACTTAACTTTTACCGCTTGAGAAATAGAACTTAAATTTTGAATTGTAATATTCTTTCTGCTCAATAGAAACTTAACTAAATAATCTGGTGAATTTTTTTCTTTCCATTCTAAAGAAAATTGCTTGGCTGCTGCTGTAAATTTGGGTAAGTTTTCAACTATTGAAATAATCCTCTCAGGGATTTCATCTAAGGTTTTATAAATACATGCTCGTGATAAATCTACCTGTTTTGCCAACCAACTATTAGTCGGAACAACAACAGGTTTTCCTGCTGCCAACGCTTCAGTTAATACACCTGAAGTTCGGACACGATAACTATCAGGATCATAGGGTAAAATCAGAATATCTGCTTTTCCTAGAAGTTGGTAATAATCATCAGGAGACATTGCTTCTTTAATCAAAGAAACTTTCTGGTTAGGATATCTTTCTAATTGAAGTTTTGCCGTACGAATATTTCCTAATCCACCCTCAATATTAAAGTTAGATTGTATGATAAATCTGAGTTTTCCTGGTTTAATATAATCTTTCCATAAGGCATTTACAATTTTTGGTAAATGATGATAACCTTTTTCTGGTCTTGCATCTCCTAAGTAAACAATATTAATGGGTATAGATGAACTTTTATTTTTGGGTATACTCTTAAGTTTTTCCTGACGAAATGGAATAGGAATTTGATCAAAAATAACGGCACTGAGGGTATTATATCGTTGAACAAGATCTTCTGTATCTGTATAAAATTGTATTTTATCTGGCCAAAGTTTGGACTCAACAAACTGCTGTAAAAGTTTTTTTAATCCCATTCCTTTAGTATAAACAACTAAGGGATCTTTAATATCTCGACGCAGTAGAATATGGAATTGAGGTAGACTCGAAGCATTATTTTTTCTTAAGAAGAAATATACTTCTTCAACTTGTTCAATTCCGATGGTATGAATAAAAACATGATCGTCTGGATTAACGTTTAGATCTTTAAGTGTCTTTGATAAACTCTCCTGAAAACTAGCAGGTTTATGAGTTAATAAGGTTATTAACTTTCTATTGATTTTAGTACTAATTATATCAATGATAAATCTGAATAATCCCCAAATTAGTTTACCTATTCCCCAAAGTGAATTGGACAAAGGAATAGATTGTAAAAGTTTAATATCTTTGTTAATCAAATCCCAAAGTCTCGAGGTACTTCCTTGAACTTTTTCTAGAAAAAGCCTTAGTTTAGGTTGAGTTAAATTCCAGTAAGTTAGGTAAAATTTTAAAGTAGATTCAATTTTTTGATAAAATGTTTCTAACGGTTTATCGTTTAAAATTTCTAGAAATTTCTGTAAATATAATTTCCAACCTTGAAGCTTTTGAATATTAACGGGGTTGTTAAACCAATCGACCTCAAAAACAGAAAGCATCTTAATACTTGGATGATATAGTTCTTTAGGAAAGCTATGATTAGCAACAATGATGGGTTGATAACCCTGTCTCGCAGCTGCTTCCGCAATAGATACACTACATTCATAGTGATGTCCTTGAAGATTAGATAGTGAATGGTCAATAATAAAAAATTTTTTCATAAAAAACTCGATATAAAAATCCATAATGACAAAATCCCTCTATGTTATAAACGATTAGAGGGATAATATCTGAATTAGGAACTAGGAATTAATAGGCATTACCTTAAACAACGGGTTGAACAAAGTCCGCAATAGTGATCCTAACTGCATTAGTGTTTAATTCTCTGGCAACAGTATTCTCACCAGAGACAATATCAACATCATTTTTATCTTGCTTAATTCTGGTTACAGCGCCAAAGTTAATACTATCAAATAAATCAGTGCCATCTTCAAAATCAGTAATAGTGTCAAACTGCTCTACATCTGCAACAATTTGCAGGACAAAAATATCTAAACTATTGCCGCCAGTTAGTTTCTTCTGTTTATCATCACTAGCTCCTACATTGCCACCGATAAGGATATCAACATCTTTATTGTCTTCAAGTATATCTGTTTCGAAACCACCGGCGAGGAAGCTTTGACCTGTCAAACCTTGGATAGTGTCATCACCCACATCACCTCTAATAGTTTCATGCCCGCTGCCACCCGCTAGAAAGTCGTCGCCAGTGCCTCCTAAGAGTAATTCAACACCAC
This sequence comes from cyanobacterium endosymbiont of Epithemia clementina EcSB, assembly GCF_029919255.1. Lineage (GTDB taxonomy): Bacteria > Cyanobacteriota > Cyanobacteriia > Cyanobacteriales > Microcystaceae > Rippkaea. The sequence goes on from NZ_CP123991.1 coordinate 1,377,199, forward strand.
TACCGCCCCTGAGAATATCATTGCCAGCCGCACCAAGGAGTAAGTCCTGACCTTCTAAGCCCCTGACTCAGAGCGTTCTCTTGACTGCCAGTTAGGGTATCATTTCCGGTAGTTCCAAGAAATTCAGCCATAATCGGTTAAATAATTGAATCATATATTATGTATTGAAGTATCAAGATTTAAAATTTTTAACCATCTTGAGAGATTATAGCCTAAGTAAGTGGCTTTAAATAAATTTTTAAAAAACATTGAAAAAGGAAATTATTCTGTATCTCCATGGTCTAAGTAATCAGAGTTAAGTTTAAGTTCCTTTAATAAAGGTTTTTAAAAGAACTTATTAGATGAATACTTTCTTTGATCATCTTAGCTAAACACTCAATTATATTCATCTTTAAATATTGTCAAAGCAATCTTGTTAGTTTTTGTTTAGATGCTATTTTCCTATTATATCTATTGTTAACTATAAGTTAGAAAGATTCTTAGAATTAGTATGATTTTTTTTGCTATTTTAATTTAGGTTTAATTAAACCATTTGTATGTACTTAATTCTTATAAAGAATGACGCCATTATCTATTTTTTGTCTTTGTTGTATCTACCTCTTTCTCTAAAGAAATATTTTGATAGTTGTTTTTTGGCAATAAACTGATAAAAGCTAGTTTATGATCTTAATTAATTGCTATTTTTAGCTTGAGTCTAAAAAAAATGTATTTTCCTGGGATCTAATTCTTTTTTCTTTTTTAAAAAATTAGATGATTATTGGTTAACATTTAATTATTTTATAATTTTTATTTTTTTTTAGAATTAAGATAATTTATATATTTTTTGTTCCAAGTTCTTTTCCTTTCACTTCTGGGAGAATTTCACAGTTCCTCTTCCGCTTAAAAAATTAATTTATAAATTGTTTTTATAATTATATTTGTTGATTGTCTATAACAAAAGTAAAAATATTTTTTTACTTTTGTTATAGTTTTAGAGATAATTTTTAGGTGCAAGTAAATAAGTAAACTTCAATAGTTGGCCTCTAGTAATCACTCTCGTCTAAGTACTTTTTTATTTTATGCTTCTTTAAGCTCACTTACTTATGCAATTTTGAGTTAGTCCAATACATAGTGATAGCTTTACTTATTATAAATAATATATGATATTCGATGTGTAGTATCTTAGCACAAGTTCTAGAGATTTTAGACAATTCTTGTGTTGAGGGAAGATGGCTTTGTCAACTTGATCTCGGATTTCGAAGTTGGGTGTTTTCCCTTGACGTTTTTAGTGACAGTTACCAGAATTGTGATAACAATTCCAATCTCTAGTCTGAGAGATTTTACTTTTACTTGGCGAATAGCTTCTGATTTAACTAAAACAATTAGTCAATATTCGATTTTACGGACTTTTTTAAAAAAGACTTCTATTCCAGAGAAAAACTAGATTTAAAACCACCTATAAAGTGATAGTAATCGATGAAGTATACACCGACTTTAAGGCAATACAATCACGTTTCTTTTAAAGAATCCCTGTATCTTTTAGCATGGGGAGTATGTCAAAGCAAATTACAGGTTAACGTTATTGTGAATTCTCAACGTCGATCAGAAACCATCGCTTATGTCCGCATTACTCAGCAGTCTTGGCAGCATGGCCAAATTGAAGGAGAAGTTAGGGCTTCTCAGTATGAATGGCGATTTAAATGGTGTTTTCAGCGAGGTCATTTATCGGTTCACCCAACCCTAGGACGAGCTTTAATTTATGAACCGTTGGGGCGTTTTTTAGAAAACTGTGACTATCAGCTAGAACCAGGGGGGGACTATCAGTTTACAGTGCGAGCTGAACTTTAATCTTAATCACCAACAAAAGAATTTTTCAGAAAAACTTTCAATTAATCTGAATTAAAGTCCAATATCTTTTAGATTAAAAATGTTTATCTCTAAATAAAGAATAAATGGTTTGCAATGGCTTTTGCAGAAGTCTACGGTGTGGTTGTGGTTTTAATTACAGGAGGAATACTTATAAATACTCAAGCAAAAAAAGCCAAGATAACCGCCTAAAAGTACCGGTCCAAAGGACTTAAAATAGCACAAGTTACTTTTCCAAAAGTTTACTAATAACTCTAGCCAATACTGAATGTATAATCTATATTATCTAATGTATTGCGATAGCAATGTTGCTGTAATCGAGTTTTTTGAGTGCAGATACTTTCTCTTTTAAAGACAACACAATTCTCTATTTTTTAGACTTGAATAATGGCAACGGTAACTCTTATCACGATGATTTATATGTTAATTGCCATCAATCTTTGAGTATCATAAATGGTATTTCATACATCACAATTAAATTTGGGGTGGACAATGGCCATCCCATGGTTTTTTTACTCAACATTCAATTTAGAGCCCAATTGAGAAGACTGGTAAGCAATATCAGCAACTTGCAGGGCATAAAGACTTGATTGGGGGCTAACATAAAGAGGAATTTTTCCAAACAGATGATCTAAAATTTGTTCAGTATCTTGGGCAAATAAACCGCGACGACTGCTTAATTCAATGGTTTTAGTACCTTCTTCCGTAATTAATGTCCCTAAATTACCGACAAATTTCAAGGTTCCGCTACTTCCATATAATTCAAAAGTTCGTTCACTCTTCCAAAACACTTCTCCTTTACTATATATTGAATCAACTTTTAACTGATCATTAAACTCCAATTGAACATCGCATAAACAAGCTGTGAAATATCCTTCTTCTGGAGCATCCCAATAGCGAACGTTAGAGGATACGCTAGATACTGTACCAAATAAGTCAGTAAAGCGATGAATATGAGGTAAAGCAGCTATCATAGGAAAGCCAAACATCTCTCGATGATAAGTCCAACGGCGTGGGGCTGGTTTTTGAGAGGTGATTGTTGTATAACGACCATAGAAGACTTGACCTAATTGAGGAAGATATTGACGAGTTTTTTGATGCATTCCTCCCAAGAGTTCAATATGTTCGATATGTAAGAGTTTTTCTTGTTGAATGGCTAAGGATAGTAACTCAGATCCTTCAGCAAAATTGAGAGCTAATGGATATTCTAAAATTACATGTTTTCCAGTTTTGAGGGCCGTGCGAGCGATCACGGCATGATCTTGGTTAATGGTACAAATAACTACTAAGTCAATTTCTTGATGGCTAATCAGTGTTTCCCAAGACTCACAAGTAGAAATACCGTAAGTTTGTCCAAAAGTAGCTACTTTGTCGGGAGTATGTCCTGTGACACAACACAGTTGTGATCGCTCGTCTTGAAGAAAAGTTTCTGCTCGTTTCTGGGCGACATATCCTGTGCCAATAATGCCAATTCTTAGGGGCTGCGAGAGGGAATATATCTTCCTTATTGAGTTCATCGTCTACTAACTAGTACATTGTCTGTAAGTACGGATCATCAATTATAGTCATAACTATAATTCATAGTAATCGATTAAGGATTTTTGAGGACAGTTTTCTGATATGAAATCAATCAAATTAACTTGAAGATAAGATAATAAAAAATTGTTATTGAGCTAGATTATGGTATTTATATTCTCTAATAAAACATAAGATTAACTTATGTTAAGTTTATTTAAAAATCTCATTACTAATCCTTTCCTAACTCTGGTTCTTTTTCCCTTAGTATCAGAGAATAAGACTTGCAATCAAGTCTTGCTCAATAACAGTCAATAGCCGCTTTACTTGAAAAGAGGAATTACATATGGCCACCTACAAAGTTACGTTGAAAAACGAAGCAGAAGGAATCAACACCACTCTCGAAGTACCTGATGATGAGTACATCTTGGACGTAGCAGAAGAGCAAGGATTAGATCTTCCATTCTCTTGCCGTGCGGGTGCTTGCTCTACCTGTGCTGGTAAGATTGTTTCTGGTACTATTGATCAGTCTGATCAGTCTTTCTTAGATGATGACCAAATTGAAGCAGGATTTGTTCTTACCTGTGTTGCTTATCCGACTTCTGATTGTACTATCGAGACTCACCAAGAAGAATCTTTATACTAGCTCTTTAACCAGAGTCCTGCACCCATTAATTTTGACTATAATTGAGTACGGTTCAGCAGGGATATGTTAGGCTATAATCCCTGCTTTATCATTTTTTTTCATTTACCGTCAATTTTTAAATGAAAAGTAAGTCAATTTATTAAAAGCTACCTAGTAACTGATCAAGACAGGACAAAGACTTTAGTAAAAGTTCGCTTCTGAAATTAGTCGTAGTTATTTTTTGTAACTGCTTATAATCAGTTTTACTTTACTAATTACGAGGCAGGTCCTCAACACGAATTCAATATGTTGGTTATTTAGGTTTGCTCAGTTGCTCTTTAATGACTGTCTAAATAGTTTACTGAGAGATAAAATAAGTGATTGAAATATATAGTAATAGTCCTTACTTATCCCCATTGATAATGAGGATAAGTAAGGACTACTACATCTTTAACTAGTTCTGTCGCTGAAATTGTTTGTCCTACTTAGATAAAAAATATATTCTCTCCTTTTGTAAGAATTTTTTAACTGTGTTGTTAAAAATATATAAATAATTATAACTATTAAAATAGCCTAAGTCATCGGTTCTTATCTCTGTTTGCTGTTTACCCTGATTTATAATAACTTCAAACAAAAATTGAAGTTTAATCTTAATTGAAGTTTAATCTTAATAGTTCCTGTTTTATCAGTCTGTGAAGTAGGGTTAAGTTTTTTTAAAATTATCTCCGCATTAGTTAAAGTCTTTCCTTTAATATTTTTCTATAAAAAAATTGATGTTTAAAGGTGATAATTTAAGAAGCTATTTTAGTCATTCTATAGGTAGAATACCCTAGGTAAGTACTAGGTTTATATTATGCTTTATTTTTTTTCTAAAAGATATTTTTACAGTTTTTAACTGTGCCAACTATTAAAGTCTAACTCTAATAAAAATTGCAATTGTGCCGAGACTAGAAATCTTGTGAATAAAGGAAGATTTTTAAAGTTGCTCCTGTCAAAACAAATTTGAGAAATTGAATTAGTTTACTAATCTGATAAAGAGGTAAACAATTTTTATTGTTTACCTCTTTATCATTTAAAGATTTATTGAACATTTAACTGAAATTATATAGAGTTATCCAGGTATGAACAGTTAAATATTTTTTGATAATGATCTGTCAGTAGGGATTATGATAAGGTTTTTATTTTTAAAAATAAAAGTATTATTACTCCTAATTGAAGACAATCAATTTTGCAAAATATGGAGTCTATTCTTCCCTTAAATTAAATTAAACCAAATTAAATACTTATTTCTATCAAGAATTAGAAAAAAGTATTCTACAATACTAGATTAGATTATAAAAAATAGCTAAAAACTAATAATAATTTGATTTAAATAAAAAAATGCTAGAATATATTTCAGTTTTTAATATAAATTAAATGTTTTATGACGTTTTAAGTTAGCTGATAAAATTTAAATTATTTTTTCCTAAAAAACATTTCTATAAATAGATTTACACATAAGTAAATAGTTATTTAATAAATAGTTTAAGTAATCTTCATTGGTATCACTAAACTAGTAATTAATCCAAAACAAAATAGGGAAATTTCTAGTGATTAATGTTTCAGCCAAACTTACAATATGTTTTTTTAACCAATTTCTGTTTCAAAAACAATCGCTGATTTTACTACAAAATTCCTGATCATCCTTCTTGATAAAATCATTCTAATTGAACTAAATCTGAGACGGATTTACCAAAAGCTAAAGTAGTAAAGTGAGCGCAACATAATCATACCGTAATACTAAATATTTAGAGGTGGTAGAGGCTGTTAATAAATTTAATAAGCTCTAGTCTATCAACGACATCAAGCTAAATCTTAGCTTCTAATAAACTTAATCCATTATCATCATCTAATCGCAACTTAACTCCTCTTGTTTAAGACATCAATCAAACTTTCAAAAAATATAGTTTCTGCCTCAATCTTATTCACTTTCTTTTTCTATTTAAAAGTTTTTAAATCTTGACTATAACCCCAGTACTACCTCTCTAAAACAGACTTTTATGTTGGTAATAAATAACAATAAAGATCGATTAAATAGAGCATAACAAATAATTAATCTTGGAACCAACTAACATCAAGATAATTTATTTTTGCATATGGTTCTAAAGCTGTTAATATTCGACTACCATAACTTCGATAGTTGACTCGATTATCCAATAAAGCCACCACCCCTTGACATTCCCGTAACGGCATCACCACTCGTTGAATTATTTTCAGAGCTGTTGGCAAAAGATAGAAGCGAAACCAATCTTTATGTTGTTTTTTATAAAAGCTAACATGGGCAGCCACTAAAGGATTTTCTAAGGAAGGAATTGGCAAAGTCGCCATCACTAACAATTGAGGGACGGGCAATTCTTCATGATTATGATGCCAAAAGTCCCAACCACTAATTAAAATTCCATTATTAGGAATTTGAGTTTTTTCAACTTGTACCCGCGATCCAAATTCAGCTGCTAAAACTGTTCCAACTCGTGCTTTTAAGGGCATATCATCAATTAGAATAACAATCAGTTGTGAACGATGACAACATAAAGTAACAAGATGACGAACTTGGTTAAGCATTACTCCTTGAAATTCAGGTGTATTTGGCATTGGTAAACGATCACAAATATATAATTTAATAAATTCATTTTGTCGATTGGGAGAGAATCTAAGACACAGAACCTCATTTTTTAATCCAATACTATCACGGTAAGTTGTTGCAGTTTTATCCTCATCTAGAAACCCTCCCATCAAAACAACAGGGGATGTTTGCCAAATTGACTGTAATATGGAACCTACTTCCAAGGGACTACTATGAAGGAAAAAATCTTGAATTTCATAATCTATAGAAGCCCAAAGCAACTGATTTTTTGCTGATATTTTTTCCAAAAATTGTTTAAAGGATGAGTCTCCTTTAAGTACTTCTCCTAAATGTTGCAGAGTATTGTATTCCTCTTGGGTTAAGAGATAACATTGATAGGGATTAATGGAACGGCTTAGAATTTTTTTTGCCAGGTAAAGACGCACCTCTTGAATTAAATTGCCATAGGCCGAGTAGTTTTTTTGCAATTGTTGCCAATCGTGAGGTTCAAGGGTGCTAGTAAAGTATTCCCTTGTCCAGTATTCTAACTCATCAGCATTATCGATTAAAGTAGGAATTTCAAGGGAAAAATAACTTTTTTTTTCTATATGAGTACTTAACCAAGTTTGGGGAGAGACCATTAATATTCCCCGAAAATTATCCCAAGTTAATCTCTCATCTTCTGTATGAATAACTTGATCAGTTTGTAACCACTTTTGTAATTTAGGAATAATTCCGGTTAATAATTTTTCTTGAAGTGTGGAAGAGGCGACTAATAAAACAGGGCGATCACTCAATAATGCTGGCATTAAGTAACTACATCCATAACGGGATACTGTACTCCCAGTTTGAATAATTGCTGAACGTCCCAAGCGCAAACCCCTTGAGACTAATCTTGCCATGGTTAGATGGTGATCCCATAAAGGCAGTCCTTGCTGGCGCAAAAACTCTCGCAGTGAGGCATGGACTTCTGCTTCAAGTAGGGTCATTGATAATTATTTTTTCTACTAAAGTAGATCCTAACATTTTTATTAACTATGTACAATTGATTTTGAGTCTAAAACTAAAATTTTTTCTAAGTTTTATTCTTTATATTTTATTCCTAAGTTTCATGACAATTAACTAAAAGATTAATCTCCAATCAAATATTTTTTATACTTAATACTTTTTTTATAAAAGTCATCTATGAATTCATAATATATTAGTTTTTGCTGTTTTATAAATAATTTATGTGTATTAAATATACAGATATAAGTCAACCTTAAAAAGTAACCTAATTTATATTTTTTATATACTCTTAATTAACGTAGGGTGTATTATTTTTTAGCAATTCAAAAAATAATACATAAAAACTTTTTTTTTATATTTTATTTAGCATGAAAGTTTTGGGAATTATTAGTTACTAATTTATTAGACTTGGTCTAGTAGAGCTAATTTATACTATGTACTGCTTTAATTAAGTTTTTTAAAGAAATTTATTGGAGAAAGACTTCATTTTATCACCTCGGTCTAATCATATCCATCTTCAAATATCCTTTCGACAATTTTATAGACTTTTATTTTGATATTATTCTGTTCGTCTAATATTTATTAAGTTTTAAACTAAGAGTTGTAAAGAAAATAAATATAATTTTCTTTTTTTATTATCTCAATTTAGCTTTAATTAAATTATTATCTCTGCCATATTTTTAGTTTATTTTTTAAACCTGGCTTAATTATTGTTATTGTCTTTATTTCTCTTAGTTGCTATTTTTACTTCTTTTTTTCTAATCTTACGGACTCTTTCAGAAGTTAATTTAACTTTTCTATTTTTTTAAACCCTAAGATAGAGGTTGACTATTGTTAAGTCGTTTCATCTTTTTCTGAGGGCTCTTCAAGATGCTTGATATCTTCCTCATTCTAAGTTCTTTGCTCTTTTTTCTCCACTGCTCGGTGAATTCTACAATAATTTGGCTTCTTGAATAATCTATCTAGAGATTATTTTTCTAATTATGTTTTTTGATAAATTCACCCAACCTGCAGTTTCTGCAATTCTCTGTTTTCTTGCATTTGAATACAATATCTCTACTCTTGTGCTCGTTCCGGAGAAAATTTTCGGGTCGTAAGTCAACTTTGATAGTTTCTGCTTTTCTAATTGTATTAGTTTAATTTTTAGGCTGACTAGTACCTAGCAACTACCTTTGTTTAAGTCCTTTTGTATTTAATACTGCTTTAAGCTCACCCACTTGGCATGGCTTAAACACACCCCACAACTGTCTTAAGATTTAGCTAACAAACAGTCTTTTCAAAAAAGAAATATTTCAAGTTTTTTAGAAAAATTACTGTCCAACTTCTAACCGAACCTGTTCGACTATTTCAACCGTAACATCATCAGAACCAATCTTCCTGGCAAATGCTTCGATGCGTTGACGGGCTTGAGTTCGCACAAAAAAAGGAATATTTTCTAATTTTCTCTTAGCTCCGGGAGTCCAATGTAGGACGTCGCCTAAATTAATTTCTTCCATTTTTGTCTCCAAAAATTACTCTACTTAGACAGACATCTTAATCAATTACTCTCCTAAAAATTGCCTTCTTAATATAAATTTAACTTTTAAAGTACTTATTAACCGGATAAAACTCCAATGAATGAAAAGTTCTATCTAATTATTTTTAGCTCAATTTTTGCTATTATTAGTGTGTTAATCTACTTAAAGTAAGCTATAAAGAAGTTAAATTAACTTCTGAAAGAGTCCGTAAGATTAGAAAAAAAGAAGTAAAAATAGCAACTAAGAGAAATAAAGACAATAACAATAATTAAGCCAGGTTTAAAAAATAAACTAAAAATATGGCAGAGATAATAATTTAATTAAAGCTAAATTGAGATAATAAAAAAAGAAAATTATATTTATTTTCTTTACAACTCTTAGTTTAAAACTTAATAAATATTAGACGAACAGAATAATATCAAAATAAAAATCTATAAAATTGTCAAAAGGATATTTAAAAATGAAGATAATTTGGCTTATTTATACATAGAGCATTGTATAATTTATCTTTTGTGTTTATGTATAGCTGTTTACTTACATCGTCAAAAATAATTAGAGTGATTATATACCTTTACCGATTTTAAAAAACATAATTTTAACAGTTAAATAAAGGTTCTATTGACCTTATTATAAAGGGATAATTAGTAAAATTTTAAAACGGAATACTTGTAAATCTACAATAAATAAAACTTCTAAATTTATGAGCTGTAATTCTAATTAATCCTAATTAATTATTAGTAGTTTATACTTTTTTTTGAACTATTTATTAAAAAATAAAAACTATAGGTATTTAAATCTACATCTATTACTTTTTCCGCAAAATAAGTATTTTTATACTAATTAGCAATAATAATAGGTTGTACTTGTCCTACTTTTTTAGTAAAAAGACATGAATTACTCTTTTTTTAAACTTATATCTTTTTAAGAGAACTTGTAAAGTTTTATACACCTGGTTTAATTTGACTTTTTGTTCTTTGCTTAAATCCTCTTCATTTTTAAGTGCCAAATATTTGTTAATAGATTTTTGATTAAATAATTGAGGTTATTTCTTTTATATTAAAATGTAATATCAAATGTTACACTAAATATTTACATTAATTAACTGACAATGTTTAGCACAATCTATAATATTTAAAATTAGTAATTTCATGCTTTTTCTGAAAAAAATTGGCAAATATCAACTATTTTATCTGTTTATTTACCTTGTTTTCGGTGTTTATAACATTAAGCTAAAAGCTGGTTACTCTTGAGAAGCATTTTATTGATAAGAACATTTTATCTTTAATTTTTTTAAAAAAATAGAATTAGTTTAGTTAAACAAAAAGAATTATGTATCCTCTGATTTAATCAGATTTAATAACCTGAGATTGTCTTTAGCCATTCTTATTAAAAGCTTTAAAGTTTAATTGAGAAGTCAAGTATCTTAAGTATAATCTATTTAATTACTTTTATCATTAAATAGATTATTGGCGATTATTTTAACTAATTCTTTCAGACTTTATAAATCACCCCAAACTTATATATAATCTTCAATTTTTTAAGAGAATATGTAAATTTTGTGTCCATTTCTGTGCTCTAAAATTTAACTACTATAACACAATGAAGCTTTTTGTTTACCACACCCCTGAACTAATTCCCCCCAATAATTTACCTGAATGTGCCGTCGTGATCGATATTTTACCGGCAACAACTACGATAGCCACTGCCTTAAATGCTGGTGCAGAAGCAGTACAAGTGTTTAGTAACATTGATAACTTGAGAGAAGCCAGCGATTGCTGGCTCCCCAAAAAAAGCCTTCGGGCTGGTGAAAGAGGGGGAGCTCAAATAGAAGGGTTTGATCTAGATAATTCTCCACTCGTTTGTACTCCTGAAATAGTAGGGGATAAGCGGCTATTTTTGACTACTACTAACGGCACTCGTGCTTTGCAAAAGGTGAAAAACTCGACCACTGTGATCACCTCTGCTATGGTTAACCGTCAAGCAACTGTGCGCTATTTGTTAGGTTCCCAGCCAGAAACCATTGGTTTAATTGGCTCAGGATGGCAGGGAGGTTATTCTATCGAAGATACGATGTGTGCAGGGGCGATCGCCCCTGCTTTACTGTCGGCTAATGCCATAATTGTAGGGAACGATGAAGTTATCGCCGCAGTTGCCCTTTATACCCAATGGAAAGAGAATTTACTTGAACTATTTAGTCAAGCAAGTCATGGTCAGCGATTGCTAAGAGCAAATCATGAAGAAGATTTAATATACTGTGCTAAAACCGATGTTATAGAAGTGTTGCCAATTCAAAAAGAACCGGGCGTTTTAGTGAAATTATCCTAGTTATTTTTGTAAAATCGGGGAACTCATAAATTGTTAAAAAGTTAGTGATTTCAATAAGGTTAAATTAATATAACTGAGTTTGAAGATGCTCTAAAACACAAATTAGTAGAAGAAATTTATGTCCATCGCGTTACTGTAGCTATAGCGGAAAATTTCTTCCATTGGGTTTTTAACACAAACGATAGCATAAGTCATCATGGGAGTAGACCGATTAAAAAGAATTCTTTTTAATCGGTCTACTCCCATGATTGGTTGGTAGGGGATACGACAATTGATCTCAAACATCATTTCAAACTACTTTTAATTGCTACTATTCATACCACAGAATATAGCCGCAGTAATAGTTTACATAGAGAAAATCAACACTATATTGCCAGTAAGAAAGAAATGCTTATTTAAAATACTTGACAGATAATTATTCGTAATATCATATGTGCTAATAATTACGATGGTTTTTATACTCCTTGACATAAAATTGATGTTGTTTTTAATGGTATTCGCTTTGAGAAGAAATAATAATATCTTGACTTTTATTATTTTAATTTTTATTTTTATCATAAAACTCACATAATAAAAAAATAATTTATGTCTTATTCAATGCAGCAGAAAAAGTGCTTTTTAAACTTCAAAATTATGCATAATAAATATTTATTAGTAGCAGTAATACTGATAATTTATAAACCCTAGTTTAGCAGTTAGAGATTTAGAATAAATAGAATTTAACTTGGTTTTGATCTAATAAAAAAATAAATAAAGTTTAGACTGTTTCTGATTGTGCAGTCTTTCCTAGTTTATATTAATCTTTTAGTATTGCTGCCCTAGAAAGTTTAGTAACTAAAGTTTCTGTTGTAGTTTCGTATAGATAAGGATAACTAGAGGTAGTTTGATAGACAAAAACTGGTATTATTTTTTATGTTAACAACCCTGATTGTTTAGAATTTTTTTGATTTACTTTTATTAAACACGATAGTTAATCTTAATACTTATTAAGATTCATAAGAGTATTTTTATTGACTAAAATTAGCCTAAAATAATAAAAAAGTCTATTAATTGCTAAACAAAAATTATTAACTACTTGGAGCTAATAGTTTATATGGTAATAAGAAATTTTATAATTTCATCGAATAAGCAAAGGTATCAATAAGTTAATTTAACAAAAAAAACTTTTATTGCTTAATTACATAAGATAAAATATCTGTACGATCAGACTAATACAATTTTTTAAATTTAAATATTTATTAGTAGAAAGTCTATTAATAAATATTTAAATTAGCATATCTTAGTTTTAGAATAAGTAGGTGAACTTCAATGAATGTAAAATATAAAACTAGTAATCTCTAGATGCCAGTCTGTTTAAAAATTCAGCTAATGCGATCAAAAAAGCAAGAACTATAAAGTTAGCTCACGCTTAAAAATAACTTCTAGAATAGGAGTAAAAGCAGAAATATTATGTTTAATATATAACATATATATCTTTTATGACTATAAAATTAGGATAAGCATAGATGAAATAATTCCATACAACTTCTGTATTCTTAATTATCGATTGTGAGAGGAAGTAGTTACATGATATTTTATCTATCAAGGTAAAGATATTTGATTAAATATTTTCCAGCATTCTTGAGCGATTGCCCAATTTTCTTCGGTATGAATAACGAGAATTCTTACAGTTGAATCATCGTCTGCAATATCGGTATTTACCGGAGAATTATTGTTTTTATTAGGGTCTAATTTCAGTCCTATAAATCCAAACGCTTCACAAGTTTTTTCACGTACAATAGCTGAATTTTCCCCCACTCCTGCAGTAAAAACTAATGTATCTAACCCCCCTAAACTGCCTAACATTGCTCCTAAGTGCAATCGCAGACGATGAATATACATATCAAAAGCTAATTGTGCGCGGGAATTCCCTTCATTAACTGCTTGAATAATAGATCGCAGATCAGCAGAAATGCCTGAGACTCCTTGAAACCCCGATTCTTTATTCAACATCGTATTTAATTGATTTGCCGTAAAGTTATATTTGCGTATTAAGTGAATTAAAATAGCAGGATCAATAGAACCACTACGGGTTCCCATCATTAATCCTTCAAGAGGAGTAAATCCCATCGTCGTATCAATACTGATTCCATTCTTGATCGCTGTTAAGGAACAACCATTGCCTAAATGACAGGTAATTAATTTTAAAGATGTTAGAGGTTTATTTAAAATTTGAGATACTTTTTCGGCACAATATTTATGACTGATTCCATGAAAACCATAACGACGAATCCCCTTTTCTAACCATTTATAAGGAATAGGATAAGCTGCTGATTTTAGTGGTATATGGCAATGGAAAGCAGTGTCAAATACTGCTACTTGTGGAACATTTTCTAATATCTGTTCAATAGCTTGTATCGCTTTAATATGCGACGGATTATGGGTCGGAGCTAGTGGAATTAAGCGGGCGATTGCCGCTTTTACATCTGGAGTAATTAAAGTTGCTTCAGAATAATCTGTGCCTCCATGAACTACCCGATGACCGACAATATTAATATCTGAAAAATTTTTAATTACTCTTGTTTTTCCTTGAATTAAGGTATTAAGCATTTGGGATATTCCTTGACAAGGATAATCATAGTTTATATAATGATTTTTTCTAGTTCCATTAGCTTTAACCGTTAAAATGCCTTGATCTCTAGCTACTGTCCAATCAATATTAGCTTCCCAAATTGGTTCTATAGAATGTTCAGGCAAATAATTATTAGTTAAGTCATATAAGCAACTTTTTTGACTACTTGAACCTGCATTAATGATTAAAATTTTCATGGCTTGTTTATTTATTAAATTTAATATTATTTTATCTTTAATGAAAGTTTTTCTAGGTTAAATTAAGTTGATAAGAAACTCAAAGTAGAATCTTTAGAGACAGTGTAACCCCAGAAACTATATTTCTCTCATTTAATACTGCATTAGGAAAATATTGAGCAATGTAGTACCAATGAGAGACAAATACTTGACGTTTATAACAATAACAACGATCAGTTAATAACCCTAAATTAACTCCATTATTTCGACATCTTTCCATGTTAGCTTTGAGAATATCTAAATTATCAGTTTTATAATAAATTTATATGACAAAATATGTTGCTAAATTTAAAAAATTACTTTGTCTTTCATCCCATCCCCAAAAGAAACAATCGTTAGCTATAAATGCAACTGATTTAAGTTCTTAATTTCCCGATATTTTTCTTATCTATATCATTTTTACTGTAATTATATTAATTTTTTGCTATTATTTTGCTATTATATTAATTTTGAAAACTTAGCTATTTTAGTTCTTGATCAGTGATATAGAAAAATATTTATGTTATAGTGCTTTTTTGTTTATTTTCCAATTTTTAAAAAAAATAATATTAAACTTCTACAAAAATTTACTTGATCAATATCTATACTGTCCTCAAAAAATTGTTCTCAGAAAACTTGATAGAGAACATGAATAAAATTAGTGTCAAAACAATTGAAACTAAAATTTAATCTATTTGTTGTAATAAATTAGTGATATTTTACAAATTATCGATTTACTTTTTATCTATTTGTTTTCTATCACGACTTACTATGTCTAAACTTAGCATGAGCTATTTTGAGTTTTAAAAAACCTCCTAATCCAGCCATTACTAAGAAAAAAAGAACAGTAATAGATTGGGGAATAGCCAAAGAAATAATTGAATTTTGCACCTCAAAAAGAGTCTGAGCTCCTGATGGGACAGACTCTTTTTGAATCAACTTTGCAGGAGTAGTTTTTAAATGATTGTGGGTTTCAGCTTGGTGCAAGTTAGTATAACTATGAACATTGAATATCAAAGAACTGCCTATGGTTAAAACAAGAGTAGCAGCAGAAGTTGCTACTATGAATTTATTGATTACGGTCATTTGTCTAAAAATCTTAACAAGTATAAAGTATCTTGGCGGACATTATATACGACTGTTTAAATACACCACTTTTTCTTTAGTTTTTTTTTATATTTTAATTAATTTAATATGTATTAATAGTTTAAATATCTGAAATGTGTTCCCTTACTACTGAATAATATTTGGACTTTGTATTTTTGCAAAACTAAAATTTTTATGCTGAATCTATTTTTGTGATTAAAGTTTATTAAGTCATTTTTTACATTACAAATGTACTAAATTTTATACTAAAAGACAGAAGCAGATTATCAGTTTGTCTATGTCGTTTTCAAAAAACTTAATTAGTTATGGACTAAAAGTAAGCATGATCACTGGCTTGAGTAGTTTACTCTTACCTAGTCCCATCTTAGCTCAAACTAACTCGGACAATTTAATGCTAGAACTTTGTCAAAAGACTATTGAAACTAAAGTAGCAGCCACTGAAGATATGAGAAGACGGGTAGAAATATCTTTTGACACCGTAGAGCGATCACCAATTTCTAAGACAGAGCATAAAATTAAAGGAACAGCGCGTTTAAGGACCAGGAATAATTGGCAACCCCTGAACTATAACTGTTTAGTTAACGGGAGTGAGGGACTAGTAACTAAAGTTAATTTTAATCTAGATAAAAACGGACTCAGATCAAGTGTCCGATTATGCCAGGACGAACTGCGAGAAACTGTAAAACTAGATAGTAATAGCTCGGTAGAATTTAACGATAGTCTAGAAACCTATTATGTGTTTAACACCGAAGAAGGAATCAGAGGAGCTTTCATGGCAAAAGGGACTCGAGATAAATTACAACGTAATCGTTTTAATTGTAAATTCAATCCTCGGGAAGGATCGGTAACAAAACTTATTTATAGCCCTGATAGTAGCAATCGCTCTACCGCCGGTAAAAAACGAATGATTTGGCTGTGTCAAGATGATGTCCGTCAACAAGTTTCTCAAAATCAAATTGATTTAGGGAGAATTTTTGGGATTAGCATCGGAACTAAACAGAGTATTGAATTTGAAAAATGAGTTAATACTTTTGATATTTCAGATAATCAAAAAAGGGTAGAAGGAAATGCCATTTTGTTAGAAGGATCAAAACAGCGTTATTTTTAGTTATAAATGTAGTATTAACATTCGTCAGGAAACCGTAACTGACGCTACGATACAATAATCGAGAGCAAACCGAACTCTATAATTTTTATTTTTATTCCATTTCTCTTTTAAAGAAAACCAATGAGTAACTATAACCCCAACCAAATTCAACAACTCCGAGAATTAGGGGCTTATTTGTGTCAACAAAGATTATCTCGATCCTTAACCCTAGAGCAAATAGCGACGAGTACTTTCATTAACTTATCTATTCTAAAAGCTCTCGAACAAGGGCAGGTTGATGAATTACCCGAACTCGTCTATGTGCGAGCCCTTTTGCGCCGTTATGGAAAAGCCTTAAACCTCGACGGACATAGTTTAGCTGATCTGCTTCTCTTCCAACAAGTTGAGGAACCCTCTTCTGAAATTTCCCCTGAATTCGTGAGACTTTCATCAGTCGAATCTTTAGGAGAAGATTTGTCATTTCTCTTAAAATGCACACAGAAAGCATCAAAAATACGAAAAAAAGCATTTTCTCTCCTGAAAAATTTAATACCCGTGACCTATGAAAAATTATCAATTTCTTTCATTCCCTTGCCATCTAAACTCAAAATTTATGGGTTTGTTTTTCTCTTAGTAGGAGCTGCAACCGGGCTTTTTTATCTTTTCTCTGTCTCTCAATCTTCTGAATCTTCTTCCCGAAACAAGACTTCCAAAGTGGTAAAAACCCTTTCAAAAAAGACTAAAAATCTAGCAAGCCGAAAATCTCAAACTACTCCCGATATCCTTGAATCTGTTTCTCCTAAATCTAGTACCATCCCTGCTGCCCAAAATGTCAGTCAAAAGTCAGTAGACGATTTAAATCTCAATTCAGATGGTCCTGTAGCCGTTTCTGTTGTTCTAGAAGAGGATTCTTGGATGAGAATTAAGATAGACGGTGAAACTGAATATGAAGGAATTTTACGAAAAGGCACTAAGCAAAGCTGGATTGCCCAAAAAAGTTTGATTATTCGGGCTGGTAATGCGGGAGTAGTCAACCTTGTTGTTAATAATCAGCCTAGCCGAAAGTTAGGAAATATTGGTGAAGTACAAGAAGTTACCCTAACTACTAATAATTGAATATCAGTTTCGGGGGAGAATTAATCACCTTTGACCTCTACTTTATAATTTTTGTTAAACTCCTTCAAGGGAAGCTAAAGGATCAGCAATAGAGATTGATGGGGCTTCAAATTCACCTTTAATAACGTATTCTAAACGTAATTTTAGCCAAGTAATAAACTCAGAATTTAGGGAGATTATGGCAACAGATGGTTGAGGACATTTCGCTTTAACCTCTGCGAATTCTAGGGCTTCTATAAAGGCGGGTTGTTTAATCAACCAAAAATCAATTTCTTTATTTGTCTCTTCATAGTTCCGCGTTCTCTCCCGAAATACTTCATCGAGGGGCTCTTCTTCTACGAGAAAACGTTGGCTGGCTAAAACGTAATAGTAGGTTTTCATTGATTAGTGATTAGTATCTAAACTACTCAAGATCAATTATCAATCTCAAAAAAATTTTCTATGTTAAGGATCATTAATAATTTAGAATTCTCCTCTCATAGTTAGTTTCATTTCTCGGACTGCTCGTTCCATCCCCACTAACACCGCACGACTGACAATAGTATGACCGATATTCAATTCTTCTATCCCTGGTAAACAAGTAACAGGGTAAACATTCCAATAGGTTAAACCGTGACCAGCATTTATTCGTAATCCTAAGGTTAACGCTTTTTCGCATCCTTGTCTTAAAAATTCCAACTCTTTTTGACGTACTACGGCGTTAGGGGCATCTGCATATTTACCAGTGTGGAGTTCGATGAATTGAGCTTGGGTGTTGGCTGATGCTTGAATCTGGTTTTCCTGTGCATCGATGAATAAGCTTACTGGAATATCTGCACTTTGTAAGCGGACAACAATTTCTTTCAGACGATAATAATTCCCTACAATGTCCAACCCTCCTTCGGTAGTTACTTCTTCTCGTTTTTCGGGAACTAAGGTCACGTAATCTGGTTTGATGTCGAGGGCGATCTCAACCATTTCATCAGTGGCAGCCATTTCTAAGTTTAAATGAGTACGAACAGTTTTACGCAACAACCGTACATCTATATCTTGAATATGACGACGATCTTCCCTGAGATGGGTAGTAATACCATTTGCCCCTCCTAATTCCGCTAAGACGGCAGCAGCGATGGGGTCAGGTTCCACCGTACGTCTTGCTTGGCGGATGGTGGCTACATGATCAATATTAACACCGAGAGTCAGCAATTGATTTAACCTCGTCTTTGAACCCATGTGTATTCTAACACTCACCATCTTAACTGAAAGTTTTTATCATTGTTTGTTAGTGATACTATCGACATAGTATCAACCTAATTTATTTTTAATTGACCATTTCAAACAGGTTGATAAAGTTTAAATCTTAATCTAAGGGAGGATTAAATAAATTTCTGGGTGCTTTGTCTTTTTAAAAAATTATCAAATTTTGATGTATTAAAGGCATAGTTTTTGTATTTTTTCCTTCGGACATTCCTATCTCAATATTCTTTTTTAGAAAAAATAAAATTCTTTTAGGATTATGTAACTATCTAAAAAATTGTTTTTGTAAACATTAACATAATAATATTAATTTATATGTTTTTTTAGATCTAGTCAAAAAACAAATATTGTTTGCATAAAAATATAATTATTTCCAGCTTTAAGGCTTAAAATATTGCTACTTATTTATCACCATCTTATTCTAATCTAGAAAACAGAATAGATAGCTTATATCTAATTTCTATAATTTGGTTTATTTTAGTATTTCTAGCTTTTATAAAAAAGCACCACTATTGGAGTAATAGTTAAGTACTATATCTGTTAACTATTCTTTGAATACACTTAGTAACTCTGATAATTATATACTAAAAAAATAGCTTTAAATATAGAAAAAATACCGCAAAAATTATGTGCATTAATACTTTAATATTCTATGACTTTTTTAAAATTATCTATTTATTTAGAAGCAATGATCAACGTATATTAATACAATTAAAGTTAAGAAATAAAAAAAAAATAACTTTTTTAAAAAAAGAAGATCAATTATTTAACTTTTATTGTTATATGAGCTGCGTAATTATCTATAACTACATAAGCTACTAGTCACAATCATGAAATATAATTTCATAATTTATAAGGTTAAAAAATAAATAAATTGATTTATAAAGCACCACAATCAATTTTATATGTTTGATTGTTGATATAGTTTCCATAAACTAGTTTTCTTTTAGTACTTCTTACAAAGTAATGAATCATGGCTAAATTAACTCCGGTTACTTCGATAAAAACTAGGTCTGAAAGTTTGAGTTATCCAAGCAATGTCAAATATGTTCGTCTCAAAGTTCACACCCATCTGTGTAAGCTACTAAGACATAAAGTATTTTTTATGTTAATTTTTTTTAGACGAAATGATATATAGTAGATACCCCAACTCTAATACCTATTTTTTTATGTAAGCAAGTACTTAGTTTTTGTAAAAAAACATCGTTATCTTTTTCTAGAAATTGTGTTTTATAACCTTAAATTATTCTGTTTTAATTAAAATGGTAGTACTTTACTAAAATAGCTTTTAATAAAGTGATTTTAGTTAAACTTATTTAGACAGAGTTTGTATTAGATTTAATTAAATTTAAATTTAATATCATTGCTTAATAAATACCACTAAAATTAAATACCTAACTAAGTCTTACAAATAAAATCTAAGTTTTAAAAAACAAACTATTTATATCAGATCTAGACTTTTATATAAATAGTTTGTTTCTCTTTTGAAGAATACCAAACAGTAATTTGTATTTTTTGATTTTAAAAAATTGTATTTATTACAGTTAAACTTTCAGAAAAATACATTAAATTAATAAAATTTTTATAAAAGTTTGATTCGGGTGTAAAAATCTGTCTGTTTTAGATTAATAATTTTTATTATTAAATGTAAAGAGTAACTCTTATGTATTTATCTTAAAAAAGAACATATACTAAAAAATTCAAGAATATAAAAAAATTTAATTAAGACAAAAAACTTTGTAGAAATATTCAATATTAATATTATCTTTTTAGCTAAAATAAGTAGATTTTTTAAAAAATCTAAGAGAAAAAATAACAAAAAGTATTATCATATGGCGCCTCTTATTTTGAAGACTAATTAATTAGTCTTCAAAAAATAAACATTGACTTTCTTCGTCTGATATTTAACTAGTTAATTCTATATAATCAATATTTTTCCCAATTAATATATTGGATCGTTTCACGCTAAATCGTAGATTTTATTCCTAAACTAAATAGATCATTGCTGTATTTTAACTAAACCTAATAAAAAGTCGCTTTGTTATTACAAAAATTTTTTTTGTAATAACAAATAATAATAAATAAATGCAACTTTTCTGTCCAGGCTAGAAAAACATTTTAATAAATAAGATAGTATCAATTTTATAATTGATTAATGGCTAATCTAGCATACTCAATTTGATTAGCGAAGTATATTAAAAATAATTTTTAATATACTTATTGCAACTAATAACAATGTTATAGGTTTATAATTGATTACTACAGATTTTTTTATAAAAACTATTCTTAGTTAATTAGAAAACTTTGTTTTCGGCAGAAATTCTTCTGGAATACCGTTAATTCTGACAAATTTGTCCATCCCGAAACCAAATCGTCCGTTGACAGTGACGGGCAACTTCTGACTCGTGAGTTACTATTACTAGTGTAATACCAGTATCACTAAGTTCTTGAAAAATACTTAATATTTCTTGAGTCATTTGGGAATCGAGGGCCCCTGTAGGTTCATCAGCCAGAAGTAACAAAGGATTATTGACAATAGCGCGGGCTATTGCTACCCTTTGTTGTTGTCCGCCCGAAAGTTGATTAGGTTTATTATGAAGACGATTCCCTAATCCTACCTTTTCTAAAGCAGCGGCAGCGCGCTCACGTCGCTTTTGAGTGGCAATTCCTGCATAAACCATCGGTAAGATGACATTTTCTAAGGCTGTCATCTGCGGTAATAGGTGAAATTGCTGAAAAACAAAACCAATTTTACCATTACGAATGGCAGCTAATTGTGTTTCTTGTAGTCCCGAGACGTTAATGCTGTCAAGGTAATAATAACCTGAAGTGGGACGATCAAGACAGCCAACAATATTCATTAAGGTCGACTTCCCCGAACCTGATGCCCCCATGACAGCACAAGATTCTCCTTTTTCTATAGTTAGACTAACGTTGTTGAGAGCATGGACAGTGGTATCGCCACTACCATAAATTTTAGAAATCTTTTCTAAGCGAATAATGATGGAGTGATATTCATTAATCTTATTAAGAGAATTCAAGGTATCCTGAGTAAACGGTAGACTGTCAAAAGCCATTTTGAAGTAAATGTCAATCTAAGTGATGTTTATATTTTATAATGGCGTACATCACAAAAATTAAACACTTCTTAATAAAACAGTTAGGATCGCTGCTCTTAGATAGTTTCCATTGAGTCAAAATTTTTCACTGATCAACTGATTTTTTAAATTTTTTCAATGACTTATTCTGCATCGATTAACAGTTAAATAACTACTTGTATAATGCTATATCTTTCAGTGGGTGAGTTCATAGGTTTAATTTCTACTATAAGCACAATGCCTTCATCTTTAATCTAAAATAGCTGAAAGTTTTCTCCTGATTCATAATAATGCCTAAATTAAGTCCTTGAATAGAGGGGACACGTTGCTTGATCATAATTAGTCTAGATTTTCTGAATTTCCACACTTGACCGAGCATTCAACCTATAGCTAGGAAACAAGTTTTCATGATTTTACTTTCAATAGCCATTAGGATAGTAAAAATAATCCATTAATAACCTGATCGTTCTCAATGACAGTTAAACGCTCAGCTAAGTCTCAATCGTTTGTTCGTCAATCGTCTAACCCTCAATCATCCTCTAGACACAAGAAATCTTCCCCATCTTCTGCAATTTTACTGTCAGGGAGAGCCACACCCCCAGAAAAGCAAAATATAGATGAGACTCTTCGTCCTAGTTGCTTAGCTGACTATATTGGACAAAAAAGCCTTAAAAATATTTTGTCTATTGCTATAGAAGCTGCCAAAACTAGACAAGATTCTCTCGATCACTTACTTTTGTACGGACCTCCTGGACTCGGTAAAACGACTATTTCCTTGATTATAGCGACGGAAATGGGGGTTCACTGTACAATGACAACCGCTCCTGCTTTAGAGCGTC
Organism: cyanobacterium endosymbiont of Epithemia clementina EcSB; assembly: GCF_029919255.1. Lineage (GTDB taxonomy): Bacteria > Cyanobacteriota > Cyanobacteriia > Cyanobacteriales > Microcystaceae > Rippkaea. The sequence continues at coordinate 1,399,945 of NZ_CP123991.1, forward strand.
CTAGAGATATTACAGGACTTCTAGTTAATCTTAAACCAGGGGATATTCTTTTTGTTGATGAAATTCATCGTCTCAACCGATTGACTGAAGAATTACTTTACCCAGCAATGGAAGACTATCGTCTCGACATTACCCTTGGTAAAGGACAAGCTGCTAGAACTAACACTATTTCCTTGCCCAAGTTTACCTTGATTGGAGCAACGACTAAAATCGGGGCGTTAACCTCTCCCTTACGCGATCGCTTTGGGCTCATTCAACGATTACAGTTTTACAAAACTGATGAATTAATGTTGATCGTATTACGAACCGCCAAAATTCTGAATACGGAAATCACTAAAAATGGAGCAGCAGAAATAGCTCATCGTTCACGGGGAACCCCTCGAATTGCTAATCGTTTATTACGGCGAGTAAGAGACTATATGCAAGTGAAAAGACTCAATTGTATTAGTCAAAAATTAGCAGCCGAAGCCTTGGATATTTATCAAGTGGACATTCAAGGACTTGATTGGACAGATCGCCTAATCTTAGAAACCATGATTAATCAATTTCAAGGAGGACCCATTGGGCTAGAAGCGATAGCGGCTGCTACGGGAGAAGATGCAAAAACTATTGAAGAAGTTTATGAACCCTATCTATTACAAATTGGTTATCTTCGTCGCACAGCTAGGGGAAGAGTCGTTACTAACCAAGCTTATCAACATTTAGAACAAATAACTGAGGGACAGTTGTCTATTTTTAATAGATAGTTAATGAGGAGTTCTTCATTAATTGATTCTTCTAAATTAGAAACAAAAAAATGATATAAAACACTAAAAATCTTGTCTTACAAAAGTTTTAAGGTATAAAAAATATATTTTTATACCTATCAAGTTCTTGAAGTTATTAGCAACTTATCTGTAATAACTTGGTTTAAAAGAGCCAGTAAATTTTCAATTTAATCACAAAAAAAATAATCTCTCCGAAGAGAGACTTCATTCTAAACTTAATCGCTAATTTTTAACCTAATGACTTAAACCGGTTACTTGTTGGACTAAAGCAATAACGTCACTACGGCTTAATTTTTTTTGGCCTAAAGCCATCACCTCTAGAGTTCCATAGGCTAATGCTAAAGAAATTTTACAGAAATCTAAGGCCGGTCCTGGGGGCAAAGACTTAGTATAGTAGTCAGCTAACGTAAGGTTACGACGAGCATATTGATGAACATCTTGTTCTAGCCATCCTTGGGGCAGGAAATTTACTCCACGTTTCAGATCTTCGCGATGATTACGGACAATATTAACCGCTTGTAACCCTCGACCAAATCCAATAGCATAGGTTCGGTTAGTTTGAGTCCCATCGTACCAGGCCCACAAGTCAGACAAAAGTAACCCTACTGCCCCAGCCACACTAAAAGTATATTGATCTAAGTGAGCTTCAGTATTGATTGTCCAGTTGTTTTCAGCCCAATAGGCCATACGATCAGCCATTGCTGCTGTAGCATCCCAAACACGAGGAGCAATGGAGTCAGGGGCCAATAAAGCCCATTGTCCTACCCGTAAGGTTACATCTGGCAAGATAGCATTATAGGGCATTAATCCAACTGAAAAATCCTCAATACTAGTGTTTTCCGTCCCTGACTGTAAATTGAGACTCATACGGCGTAAGAGTTTAGCTTTGGTGAAATTATCAAGTTGAGGATGATCTTCTACTTCATCGATGGCCCGCATACATAAATAAGCAGAGGAGACGGCTTCCTGTAGCCCATCTGGAAGACGGCTAATGGGAATGTAAAATGTTCTACTCGTTTCCTTGAGAATTTTTAAGGCATTATTTCTTAAAGTCATTTATTTAACTCCTCACACCGATTTAGGCAATAGCATAGACTTACTTATCTGAGAGATCTAACTAAACTATTATGAAGTTCCTAACTAAAGGAAAATTTACTATCTATCATGTTAGATATTAAAGACGATGTCTATTGTATTACGCTTAAGTTAAATTTGCTTTAACTAGATGCTTTCATTAAATTAAGTACATTCTGATTAAGCAGACGATGGCTCTTTATCCTCAATGAAATAAAAAGTTAACAAGTTCTAAAGACTCAGTCGTTACTCACGATACTAATAGATATCAACCAAAATAAGACCAACTGTTGGTGGTTTTCGGTATTAGAACTGTCTCTTTACCAAATTAAGCTCTAACCGAGATTTCTCTAGGGCTATATCCCCTCGACATTGCTAAAATTAGTGAAGTTGAGTAGAGTGTCATCGTTGATTTTTATTTAGGATTACAATAATACGACCAGCGACCACCACGACCAAACTAGCATTTTGGTCAGATCTTTGCCAAGTTATTCCCAAAATTACTCTAGCTACAGCTACTATGAGCAGTCTGACTACTTAACTAATTGGTGCTGTTTCAAGAATTACCCCGCACGAACTGTTCAACTGCAGAGGATAAAGTCCATTGTCGGGATTTATTAGTTTTTGTTGCTTTGGTAGAGTCAGTAACTAGCATTAATCCCTGAAAGTTATCGGTTTTGAGCTTGTAAGTCTACATGAAATCCTACGATAGTTGGTTTCGATTTCGTTTTTTGGGGATAGATACACCAAAAGAGCTAAATCCATGTAGTTTTACTATTATCAATAATAATAGCTCAAATCAGTAGAATATAGATATTATGGCTGTTTTCATTATCAATTAATTAATTTCAAAATAAGTAGGACATTTTTTAAAAGACTTAGTATTGTAAATAGTCTGCTTAGACATTATTAAATAATAAAAAGTATTACACTATTTCCTCGTAGTCAAAAAACTTTTATCAAGAGAGGCATAACTACTTAATATTATCGAACAATTTATAGTGACGATGCTACTTTTAATATATTTAATTTAATTTAAGAACTTAAGTAAACCTCCCAATATTTGATATATTGGACGTTGATATAGATATAGTTCTAATTTTTGAACTTAGTTTACATTGACAAACCTGAAGTTTATCTAGCAATTATCTGTTACCTAATCAGAATAAATTTTAAAAACTAATTTTATGGTAAATATCCAAATAATTTAGAAAAAATCGCATTAATTGAAGCAATTATTAGATTTTTTTTACCATTTTTACTCTTACATAATTGATAAATCAAGAAGCATTTTTAAGTTATATAACAGAAGTACTGATACTATGACTATGGTTAATAGCTTATGTAGTCATGAAAAATACATAGACTTATAAACTTATAAAAATCAGAAAACTTATGGAATTTATAATAGGAGCAAAAGTAGTATTTTTATTCCCTTATTCTCGCAATTTTCACTCCATTGAAAATGGTTAATCAAAAATTAAAGAATTTTTGCAATCTCAAAAATACCGGAATTCTAGAAAACTAAATCTAGCGATTGATTTAGTAACTAATGAAGATAGAACTGGACAGTTTATCCTACTACTATTAGTATGAGCTATATAGTGGAAAACTACTATTAACAAGCTATATGGTACTTGGCATTTTCATTACTAAATTCGGCATGTTCCAAATTTTATGTCGGAAAACGGGACGAACAATTTTCTTTCCTGTGATTCAAACAAAGCCATGTACCGTCACGCAGATCAAAATTTTTAAAAAATTAAGTATAACCTATCTACATGGAATTTTTAGATATTAGGAACTACTTTTGTGAAGAATTTCGGTCATCAATAATGTCATTTTGTGTGGTGCCTGACCGAAGAATATCCATCTAAGCAGAATTTTCCAAAGATCTGAAAAGAAAAAGAGCCTATGCCCTCACATTCATTGCCACAATGAAACTCAGTCCCACACCACTAGAAATGTAACCATAGATAAGCAAAACTGTTACTAGAGGGGAACAAGGAACTTCGTGTAACAAAGTAAATTACAGATTTTAACATGATTACCTTTTCGAGTTTAGCTATTTCAGATAAATCTAATAATTTGATTCCAGAAGTGTTCAAAACATAAAAAAGATAGGTTAAAAATCTCAAGATTGTAAAATATCTGACACAGTTTAAAGTCTCTCTAATCAATTTTATTTTGTGAAGCACCAATCAGCTTTTCTAAAGGATTTGACATAAACCCAAAATTTTTCCAGTTGTACACAAAGATTCTTTTGTTGGAGCAACAGAAAAATACCTGACTATCTTACCATTTTCTTTGTATAGAAAAGCTAAAACTATAATCATTCTCTATGCTTTTTCTTGAATCTATATCTTTGAGAGATTTTCATTTATATTTTGGATCTTCTAAAGCACTAAAAACTCTTTTAACATCCTCGGTGTTTAGATTTTCTACTTTCTCACTCAGATTTAACTCCAGCTTTGTTAACTTATTCTAATGTCTTCATAAGATAAATAACTTTTTCCATCAGAAACAAAAAATTGTTACTTATCTTATTTAATCAAAGGAAATCCTAATTCCTCTCGTTGTTGTAAATATAATTGGGCAACTTCTCTGGCTAAATTGCGAATACGTCCAATATAACGAGTTCTTTCGGCTACTGCGATAACTCCCCGTGCATCCAACAAATTAAAACTGTGGGAACATTTCAGAACATAATCTAAACTCGGTAACACTAACCCTCGTTTAAGGAGTTGTTTAGCTTCCTGTTCGTATAGTTCAAATAATTTAAACAATAATTCGGGATCGGAGGCTTCAAAATTATAGGTACACTGTTCTACTTCACTTTTTAGAAAAATATCACCATAATTCACCTGATCGTTCCACTGAATTTTGGTAATGGCTTCTACATCTTGGAGATACATAGCTAACCGTTCTAACCCATAAGTAATCTCGATGGAAACTGGATGACAATCAATCCCCCCACATTGTTGAAAATAGGTAAACTGGGTAATTTCCATGCCATCTAACCAAACTTCCCAACCTACACCCCAGGCTCCTAGAGTAGGAGACTCCCAATTATCTTCGACAAAACGAATATCATGATCTTCAGGATGAATTCCTAACTTTCTCAGAGAGTCAAGATAAGTTTCTTGAATATTATCAGGAGAGGGTTTAATAAGTACTTGATATTGAAAATAGTGCTGAAAGCGATTAGGGTTTTCTCCATAGCGGCCATCTGTTGGCCGGCGACAGGGTTCTACATAGGCTACTGCCCAAGGTTCAGGTCCAATTGCCCGCAAGAAAGTATGAGGACTCATAGTTCCTGCTCCTTTCTCTGTGTCGTAGGGTTGAGTAATCAAGCACCCACAATTGCCCCAAAACTCATGTAATTTAGTAATGATTTCTTGAAAATTAATCGACACTTAATATCCTCGCGTCCCAAAACGAATCTTAATGAATTACCTAAAATCCATTCTGACATCCTGACTATTATATTTTCAAGGGTGATCTTGATCTATCTAGACTAGAATTTGCGGTGGAAAGTGTTTAAGCGAGGATGGGAAACCAGAAATGGGTAATGTTTTTTGTTTTTTTCTTGAAATGTTAATCTACTAAACAATGAAAAAATAGCTCAGTCATCAGTCTCAAGAACATTGAGGCTAAGATAGACACTACGATGTTAGTCTGCCTGAAAATTCAGCTAGTAGAATTAGAAGGACAAAAATTATCTAACGTGACTCACGACTCAAAAATTATCTTCAGAATGAGAATAAAAATAGAAAAATTATTTTTATATACAGTAGGATAGAAATTTTAATAAATTGTAGACTCGCTAAAAATTTATTAAAAATAATTTATCTGTAAATTATTCAAGTATACAGAATAATTATGTAATTTTTGGATAGATGTAAGAAGATATAAGATATCTTTAAAAAGTCTCATAAAAGAGTAAAATAAACTGTCATAGCTAACAACTATCTAAGGTTAATAAAAAAGGGACAAAAGTGAAATTAACTCCTGAAAAAATTTAAAACCTAAGAAAGGCTAAAAATGAAGGCAAAAAAGTAACTACGAGAAATTTTTATGTTATTAATACAAATTAAATGTAGAAATACAACAAAGATAATGTTGTTATTAAAGATAACAACTAAGTGCATACAAATAGCTTTTTAAGAATTATTATTAAACAATAAATATTGAAGAAATAAATATTTTTTAAAAAAATTATAAAAAACTAGAACTCAATATCTAATTTTAATTATTGTATAAATTTTAAAATATGGAATTGCCTGACGTATGTTTTGATACCAATATTATTTGGCTAAGTTATCTAACTAATATACTGCTCAAAGCGGTTGCTATAAGCAATATAAATGAAAACAATAATAACTTGATTAGAATGACATAAATATAGAAATTTAAATAGTTAAGATCTATTGATTTACATCTTTATTTTTTTTTAAACTTAATTGGAGTCGATTTAAATAAATTGTAATAAGTCTGTAACAATAGAATACCATTGTTGATTAGATCTAAAGTTTAAATAACTACTATTTATCTGATAAGATAGACTTTATAAACTGTAATTTTTGAGTTATGTTAATAAGTTTATTTGCTGTCATAATCTTGAGTAGACGGGTCTTAAATTAGCTGCTAATAATTATACTTAAGGATACCCAATCGTGTAAAAATGATAATATAACCTGTATAAATACATTGCTTTTATAAACTATAAACATCTAAAATATTATGATTTTTTTTAAAAAAATCATAATTTACCTAGAGCAGTATTAAGAATAGATAAATAGATTGATTGATCACATTTATAAGATTTACAAAACCTATCGCTCAACACTCAAAGCGTAAATTGTGTAATTTTTAATCTAAGCTAATCACTTCTTGATGTTTTGCTTCTCTATCTGGTATAGAGGTATTACCCTGCCTTATTTGCCGTCAATATTAGCGGGTTACTTGTATTCTTTCCCACAACTGCTCTATTTGAGGACGATATCTTTAACGAACAGAATTAAGTTTGTTGACTTGATCATTGCTGAGGTTAAGTTGTTCCATCAATTTTTATAGGCTCTTCTAGCCTGGTCTTCCCAAGTCACTACTTTTCAGGCATGCTATTGATGTTGATACTTACAAATAAAATAATCTTGTTGCGAAAAAGATTCTGTGAAAACGATAGCACCATGTAACGAAAGAGTAAATAAAAATATTATTAGTACTCTGTGAATGAAATTTTATATTTAAGATCTTCTTAGGTACTTTCAGTGATTTCATGACTTTAAAAATGATAAAGTAACGTCAGGGAGTTAATACTGAGATATTTGGTTTCAAGATTTACTAACAACAATCAATTAGAATACAATAGTTTATAATGGTTTTTACCTGGTATCTCTCCTAGGGGTTCCTCCAAATTTTTAACCATAAAAGTTTTTAATTCAGTTATATTTCTTCTATTTCCTATTGGGTAAGATAGTTGCAACCAATGATAATTCTTACTAAGAGCTACTAGCGACCACTGCGCCAGGAACAAGCCAAACCCAAGGTCGGCTTTTGTGACCTTTAGATTGAGATTATTTAGTCACCTTATAAATTAATTGATTTTCAAAGGAGAGTTTTTCAGTAGAGGTAATAGACTGTTTTTAAAATAAAAGAGATTATTTTTGGATGTTTATAGAATAATTTGGGCATTATAATGCTCTTTGTTGCTCAAAAAATTTATGAACTTGATTGCGAGTATAAAATAAACGAGATTTTACAGTTCCCACAGGTAAATTTAAGATATTCGCAACCTCTTTTTGGGAGACATCTTCTGAGTTATGCAATGCTAAAATAACATGATGTTCTAAGCCAAGCGTTTGTAATCCCTGTTAAACTAAATCTCAATAATATAGCCATATATTAAGTCAGAAGTATCTGATAACAGAGAAAGGGTCATATTTAAGGTTGCGCTGTCCTCAGTTCAAGAGAGACTTTACGCTAACTTCCATTTTTTATCAGTAGCCACGTTCGAGGTAATTCAGTACAGTCAGGCAAAAAAGTAATTGGGGTTTCATAGTCGAGGTGATGCTTTCCAAACTCGGAGAAAGACTTCCTGTACTAATTTATCAGGTACTTCACGGCCACACAATGTTAATAGCGCCAGCACAGTTGTCGGAATAAGATAGAATTGCCTCGCTGACACTGCAGTACTATGTTTTTGTCTTTTGTATAAGCTTGGTTTTCTGCTAACATAATTGTGCTTTACCTCACCGGTCAATCCACTCGTTTAGATTAAGAAGTTATTTAAAAGTTCAATTAATGACGAAGAACAATGAATATCTGTCCAGTTTTCAAAAAGCTATCATCTAAATCTTATGTCCATGTAGTTGTCTATACATTTATCCAATTTATATTGGAGAGGAAAAGATAAATCAATAGAAGATAAACTGATGCAAGAAAATTAGTGAAGAAGTTTTGAACAATACCTTATCCGAAAAGTGCCTCTTACTTTAACTTACTGCGAATTTAATTGCGGTTTTGTTGACTGTAATGACTGTTCTTTATTAGAGTTTTTTATACACAAAACATTAAGGATCATGGACTTAATTGATTGTCCTTATGGCAAGTATCAACTAATGTTAAATCGCACCGCAACGTACCAAGCACAATTAATCTTAATTGCCTTAAGTCTTTTATCGTATTTTACATCCATTACTTTTGTAGTAAAATTTATCAAAACGATAATTTCTTAAAAAAGACTTTCTTATAAGAGAGTGACTCATTAACATAATAAATTTTGAAATTAGTTAAAAATATATATTGATGGTGTGAGTAGTCAATAACTTAGGAAATTTACCTGTAGTTTTATCGAAAATGAAATCTTCTTTCTATAAGATAAATATTTAAAATCAGAATTATTGATTAGCTGTTAGTAAACGAGAGGCTAAAAATCTATCCATCCACCTTTCTAAATAAGCGCGATTTATTTTTTTATGCTCAAATTTAGTTGTATTTAGAGGATAAGGAGCTAATCCTTTAATAGCAGCTGTCATTACACAAAACATAGATTTTTGAAAAGTCTGACAAATTTTCACTAATAAGTCGTCTTCTTGACGAATACTTTTTTGGTAAAACTGATGAAGGTAGTTTGGCAAATAATGTCTCATATCCTGCATTAGTAAAGTAGGTGGAATTCCTGCACATCCAACAGAGAGAGGATCAGCATATAAAGCACCATAAGTAAATAACCTTTGTTCTTGGGGAATTTGATAAGCTTGAGCGTTGTAAGAAATAGTTCCTAAAAAGGGAGTTCCTCGAAAGAAAATTGATTCTATATAAGGAACTGCTGTGTCAGACAAAAAGGTTAACCCAACAGATTTAGGAATAATATCGTAGCCTTTATTTAAAAAAATAACTCGATAAACAATCGGTCTATTAGCATCTTTAACTAACCCATCTAAAATATGTTTAACTACTTGTGAAATTGACTTAATTTCTTTTCTATCATAACGATCAGAAAGAGACAAAAATATATCAGCCATGACTCGCCAAAATTGTCCCAAGCCACTATAATAGGACATCATTCTTATCTGTTCAGGCAAAAATTCAGGAAAAATTTTGTCTAAAGCTAACATTAAAAAGTTATTCTTAAACTTGACTTTAATAATCTGTTTGACAACCTCTTGAAACTCTGGGCTATCTAAGTATTTATCTAGTCCTCCTCCCCCATGCCACATCATAGACTTCATACAATATTCAGCATACTCAAAATTAATACGATTATGACCCCAATGGTGCAATAATTTCTGGAAGGAAACATCACCATTAAAATATTTAAAAAAAGGAAATATCATTAAAAATTGATTTTCAGCAATATAAATTAAATTACGGGAATAAGCATCTAATATCATCCCATAACTCTTTAAAATACCTACCACTTCAAGAACATTGTTAGGTGAGTTTTTAAGAAGTGCTTCCCCTTGTTCTAAACGATAGATGTACTCAGCAAGAGGATGGCAAGAAGGTTCCAGTTGGATAGTAACCATAGTATATTTATTAAATTTTTATTGAGAGTTAAATTTGATAATTGCAGAAAAGTAATTGCCTCCTATAGTTCTACACGAAGGGATTTAGATACTCTACCTTGTGTGTTAATTTATCAATACTAATGGTACGTATTGCTATATGATGGGAAGCGTGATTCCCAAACGCTACCATCGATTAAAACAAGTTTTAGACCGACGGCAACCGGATTTGACCGTCCTAACGGAGGACGTCCATAAACCTCATAATCTATCTGCCATTATACGCACTTGCGACGCTGTAGGAATCTTCGAAGTTCATAGTGTTAATGTTACGGCAGAATTACCTACTTTTTCTCAGGTATCTCAGGGAAGCGAGAAATGGATTTTTCTGAATGTTCATCCTGATACCAAAACAGCTATAAGTCACCTTAAACGCCAAAAATTTAAGGTCTATGCGGCTCATTTTAGTTCTAAGTCCTTAGACTATCGTCAGATAGATTATACTCAACCTAGTGCCATTGTTTTTGGAGCAGAAAAATGGGGAGTTACTGAAGAAGCGGCTCAACTAGCCGACGAACATATTGTTATTCCCATGTTGGGAATGGTGCAATCTCTTAATGTATCTGTAGCTGCTGCAGTTATTCTATTTGAAGCGCAACGTCAACGGTTAGCAGCACAAATATATGATAGTACTCGCTTAGACTCTGAGATATACGATCAAGTTTTATTTGAATGGGGTTATCCTGAAATAGCACGAGTTTGCCGCCAACAAGGAAAATCATATCCTACTTTGGGAGAGAATGGAGAAATAAAAGAAGGCTTTTCTAAGTAGTTGGACATCGAGAAACGATACTAACGATACTATTTTAAGAGCTATTAAGGAAGCAGGTAAACTGTCAATCCATACTAAGAAAATCAAAAAGTTGCTTGAAATAATAAGCTTAAACAAAATTAGAAACTAATATAGACGTCAGTTGGCGTAAATTTGACACTAATTTTTAACCTGATTGAATAAGATTTAGATTGTTCCGAGTGTAGTTCGATAGCAATGAGGCAAACCATCACCGATTAGTGTTCGTCTTCGAACACTAATCGGCTAATTCATCTTCTTTTATTCTTTGCCATTTATTTTTAACTTTTGGGAATAAAAATATAACTATCATTTTTAAAACTAGTCTATATTCAAGCTATTTTCCTATTTTTAATAAATTAAATATATTAAATTTATTTTATGAATCTGTTAAAAGAAAAACAGATTCATAGTTACTATTTTGATTAGTATCACTGTGGCAAGATTGTTTATATAGCAATTAAAGTAGTAAAGAACATATATAAAATTAATGACTAATAAATAAAGAATACATAATTAAAATCAAAACTAACAATTTTAAGTACTTTATCAAGTATACCGAAGCTAAAACTCTTCTAATAAGAGACCCCTTATAAGAAAATAACATTACTTAACAGAATATAAATTATTCTAACCAAAAATTAGAATAAACTAGATAAAGGTTTTAAAAATATAAAAAAATAGCTAAACAAAAATGAGCTTATCTTTATTAGATTAACTTTAATTATAAAGGTAATTATTCATATAGTCTTAGATAAGTAAGATTATGTACTCTAAAACTTTAAAAAAAGCAATAGCTAATTAAGTCAGTACCTTAAAAGAGAAGCAAATATTTGCTTCTTTGACTATTGATGGCAGTCGTAATAAAGATTTATATAAAGTTTATTTATCTCAAAATTTAATTCCTTAGTTAGAACTAGAAAATATCATTATTTTAGATAATGCTCCTCTTCATAAGCGAGTAACCATTAGAGAAATATTAGAAAACACTCAATGTGAACTATAGTATCTGTCACCTTGCTTTTCAGATTTAAATAAAATTAAGAATTAGTAGTTTTTTATGAAAATTTAGGTTAAACAAATATTACCTAAATTTGAAACAGTTAGAGAATGTGTAAACTACTTTTTTAAAAACTATCCTAACGTTTTTGCTTCGTACAATACTACTTTACCACCTCTTAAAAAAGATTCTAGCCACTAAAATTACGAAAAGTAAATTAGAATATATATTTTCTGCTAATTTTTATAAATTTTTAATTTAATATTTAAACTTGTAGTCTTATTGATTAAGGCATTTATTTAAGAAGAAATCTAGTATAGATTCTATTCTATTTAAATAAAAATTTAAAAATAAAAAAGATATTAATCTTACTAATAAATAAAGGTTTACTCAATAGATATTTTTACTAAAATTATGTAGATTTACATTAAGACTAATTAATCAACACAACAACTAGCAGAGTATTTTGAAGTAAATTATAGTTTTTTTAGTCATCGCCTTAGAGCTTATGAATCAGTAAAAAGTGTAGAATCCTTCCCTTATTGACAAAAAAACTTTCTTTTATTGAGACAGAATAGTTTAATATCATATCAAAGAACAACTTCTAGAAGAAGATAATAATGCCATTCTACAATAACTAAATACCCACCCATACCCCAAAAATAGGTGTTACAGTTAGTATTTACACCATCTATCATCTTATCTAAAAGATAAACTTAATCAAAAAAATGTTAAATTTAAATGTAAATAATATTTAACTTTTTAGGACAAATTTTTCAGAAGAAACAAATAATAAATCATTTTTTTATTAGTGTTAATATCATAACAGTCGTTATCTAATTGTGTTAGTGTGGATAATTGATTGGCTAATAGAACAAAAAAATCAGAGAAATAGTTGAATATATAGAAAAATAGTTTGTATGTTTATCTCGTTATTTTTATTGTTTTAACAAAATTAAAAACAGTCAATTTAAAAATTAATAATCTTTACAGAATTAAAAATTACATTATTTTTGCTCTTTCAATAAAATGATTAATTTAGTAACTTATAAAGACATAATTAGCTATTTTATTTACTGCGGAGGAGGAGAGCAATCTCCGCTTAGGCTTACTTTTTCCTTGCTGCTTCATCAAATATTTTTAATATTACCACTAAATGTAGAAACATAGAAATATCCATTGTTAATGTCATTTTCCAATAAACAGCATACTTTTAAGAGGGGATTTAGTACAAGCAGCTAGGGACATTTTTATCACTCCTAATATGGACTCAAAAATGGTACTTACTAGAAAATTAAGACTTCTTGATATAGACAGCAGTTAGAAATGTTACTATTAGAGTTGGACTGTTTTTAAAATTTAAGTAAGACAATTTTTTGTTGAGAATCTCACAATTTCTATTGTTATCTAAATAGGATTGAAACACTTGGGATTTTTGAGACAAAATCTTTGTGGTAATTATGCTGTTACGATTAAGTAGGATACCATTAAAATTAGAGCTCAATATTTATAGTAAATAAGTTATAGAATTTATTGGATACATCAGGTGTACTTTTATTCTGTTTTTTCTTGACTGTTCCCAAATCAAAAAAAATCGGTACTTCACAAGTAGTAAATATGAAGACTTCAATATTAATTGATTATAATAAAAGGCTCGGTGAGATTTTCTTCTAAAACTTGACCGATAATACAACTATCTTTAAATCCTGACCGAATCAGATTCAGTAAGCATTTATCAGCTTTATCTGAAGGAATTGAGGCGAGCAGTCCCCCGGAAGTTTGAGGATCAAATAGTAGGGGAAATTTATTTTTATGTTTAACTTCTTCTAGATTAAGAATATAATTGCTTGCTTGTAAATTCTGAGGGTATAAAGAGCTAGTAATTCCCTGTTTTGTTGTTTGTATTGCTCCCTCCAAGACTACAATATTTTCTAAGTCTAGACTGACCGATATTTTAGAAGCTTTAATCATCTCTACTAAATGTCCTAGCAATCCAAACCCAGTTACATCTGTACACGCTGTCGCTTCAAATTTTAAGAAAATCTTTGCTGCTTGTTGATTCGATAGTAACATGGATTCGACAGCATTATCAATCCATCTTCCTTTAGCTTGATAATTCATATCAGCCGCAAATAAAGTACCCGTTCCAATTCCTTTAGTTAAAATTAGTTTATCCCCTGAATTCATACCACTTTTCTTAAAAAAATTATTTGAAAAAATAAACCCATTACAGGATAATCCTAATGCTAGTTCTGAAGATTCTATCGTATGACCACCAATCAGAGAAACCTGAGATCTATTTAAAACTTTAATAACTCCAGAAAGTAATTGATATAGGGTTTCTTCTAGTTTTTTTTCTAATCCATAAGGAAGAGTAACAATCGCTAAAACACTATCAGGGGTTGCGCTCATGGCAAAAATATCACTTAGACAATGATGAGCAGTAATTTGTCCAAATATAAAAGGATCATTAATTAGACTTGGAAAAAAGTCGATAGTTTGCACTAATAAACTTTGATTTTTTAAAATTATTATTGCTGCATCATCAGGATTATTTAGTCCAACTAAAACATTTTTATTGTGTCTGATTTCTAAACGATTTAAGACTTTTTCTAAAATAGATTTTCCTACTTTTGAGCCACAGCCAACACAAGGCATCAAGTTACTGGTTTTTAAATCTAAACTATCAATGGTAATTAGTGAATTTTTATCCATTGAAGGAAAGTTTGTAAATTGCTGTATAAATTGTCGATCAATATAATCTTTCCAATGCCATAAAATAGAAGATTCCCAGCCCAAATAACCCCAAGAGGCTATGGCTCTTTTATCTCCTGTTCCAATTAGACTTAAAAAATACTTTTGAGGTTGATAAGATATTAAAGGTTTTTCTAAAATAATTTTCTGTAAGTTTTTAAACAAAGGTTTTCCTTGCCGAACTGCAAAAACCCCCGCTTTGGGATAGGAAGTATCTTGAATTGTAGCAATATCACCAGCTGCAAAAATATTGGGATGGGAAATAGATTGTAAGTTCTTGTTAACTAAGATAAATCCTCTATTGTCAGTTTTTAATCCACAATCTTTTATCCAACTAGGTGCTGATGCTTGAGTTACCCAGAAAATAAAATCACAGTCAACAGCTAAACCTGTATCACAATAAATTTGATAACTATTAGAATTATTAGACGTTATTTTTATTACCCTCTCGTTGAGAAATAGTTGTATTTTTCTTTTTTCTAAGATAGTTTCTGATCTTTTACTAACCCAAGAGTTATGACTGGTAAGTAAGGTTTCTCCTTGATGAAATAGATTAATTCTTATATTAGATAAAGGCTGGTTAAATTTTTGCAAAATTGCAGTTAAACGACTGTGTATATTTAAAGCTAATTCAACTCCTCCTGCTCCGCCACCAACAATACTAATAGAATATTGTTGGTGAGGCTTCTTAATAACCGTTTCAATTATTTCATTCCAAACTGTTAAAAACTTAGGAATAGGTTTAGCAGTAATTGCATATTGAGAAGCGCCAGGAATATTAACTGTTTCTGGAGTACTTCCAATGTCAATAGATAAGTAATCAAAATCTACTGGTGGATATTTAGCACAAATTACTTTGTTATTAATTAGATCTAAATTAATTGCTTGATCAAGATAAAGTTGAGCTCTAGAAAATCGAGCAAGACGACGCAGATCAATATGAGTTTCATCAAAACTGTAAAAACCAGCTACATGACCTGGTAACATCCCTGAATAAGGGGTGTGGGAGGTATCTGTAATTAAAGTGAGTCGTACTCCAGGAATTGGGTTCATTCCCCATAATTTTAGTGTTATTGCATGGCTGTGCCCCCCCCCAATTAGTACTAAATCATAGATAATTGGAATCGGTTTTGATTGCATCATTTTGTTTTAGATAAAAACCAACATACAGTAAAAATTTTATTGGCTATATTTATCTAACTTATCTCATTTTTTTCTAAAAAGACAATACCTAACATTTATTTAGATATTAAGTAGGTAAGCATAAATAAGTCTAAAATAGAAACATAGTTTTAAAAAACTAATTACTAGATGCTAGCCTGTATAAAGTAGATTATTAATAATATACTACTATATTAGTGGGTCATTTATTGCACCTTTAATTCTATGATATTTAGGCAAATTTTGGAAAAATTATTAATTATAAAATAAATTGCAATTGAATCTAAATATTGATATTTTTGCCAACTACTATAATAGCTGAATCGCCAAATCTAGGAGGACCGCTCTTAATTATTGGATTGCTATAAAATCCAAATCTGTGGGAAGTTATAGAAAATTATGATTAAGTTTACCATGTTCATTATGGTCTAAAAAAACTACTACAGCATAAGTTTTTGAAGGTAAATTATTGAATGTTATCCGCATAGGATTATCGGTGATTTTTACACATTCACTTTCAATTGCATCTTTCTTGCTATTTGGAAAACCTCAACTGCTTGAAAATAGACTTAAACAAAGCTGTCCACGACGTTCCCCTAATCCAGCGATTTCAATTGTAAGATCGCTGATTGAATTGGTATTTACAGAGCTAGAAAGACCTAAGATTTCCACTAGGCATACTAAGCTAGCACTTATTTGAGAGCTACACTTCATTATGGTTTTCTCTGAGAAAGTATTTTCTTATTTAATCTAAATACAATTGTTAGTTGTGACCTTCTAAAGAGGTTGTTTAAGAGAGTGATTTTATTGCCAGGCATCTTGACTTTTAGAGGAATAAGCTCTTAGTCAAGACTTTACTAATATGACATTTTTGTCAAGATTATTGATTATCTATTAATATAAAATCTTTTCTCTATTACTAAAATTAGAAAATTCAGTTATTTACTTATATTAATAAGGACATATTTATAACCATATAGTTATTTTTATTGCTCTAATAAAGAGCAATAAAAAAGTTTAACTTATTTTTTTAACTAATTAAATAGAATAATGTGCTTTTGGCAAAAGTAATTTAGTCATTAATAACAACTATTATATTGACTTTTTGTTTCATTAAAAATGTCAGAAGAAACAACTCTTTATCCATTTATTTTTTCTAATTTTTGAATATAAATTTTGTATCTTAAGTTCATTACAACTAACTTTAGAATGGAAAATTACAAGTAAGACTAAAAGACGATTTAGCTTCACTTAGTTAGACTAAATATTATAATTGTGGATCAGTGTATGCTGATATACACATTGTGCTGTTAGCTTAAAAAATAATAGAGTAAGTTATTCTGAGATGTAGAATCATAATAAGATACTTGATTTTATCATTTTGATTAAAAGTATTTTTTTATTGACATAGTTTGTTTATACTTTTTTTATATTAATTTTGATAAATATTTAGTTTTTATTTGTCCAATTAGTAGAAGTGCTAGAAACTATTAGTTATATAGGGTGTTAACGAAGATTGATCAAAAAATATTTTCTTTGTAATTCGATAACTGCTGTGATAAGACTTTCTATTAAAAAGATATAATTATTGATTAGTTAAATATAACTAAGTATATTTAATTAATTGACCTTATGCTTTTTTTGATTGGCTGCAATAAAAACAATAAATAAAATTTCCAATTTTTAGGTTGTAGAAATTAGAAATTTTAGAAGAAATTAAGTTTTACAACTTTTAAGCTTTTAGAATAAAAAATATTGTCATAATAAAAGTATTTTTAGTTATTTGTTGAAATTTGATTTATCTCAATATAAAATAGCTAATTTTTTTAAAAAGAAATAAATTAAACTAATTTTTGCTAGATAAAAGCGTAATTCTTTTGGTTGACTATGTTTTTAATTAAAATTAACTGTCTAAAACCTAAAATCAATAATTGAGTCAGCTAATTACAAATTATCTTAACATTCTTCTTCAAATTAGAGATAGCCAACATTTAACCTTATTTAGAAAAAATTTATATGGCTTACTGAAAATATAAACTATCAATCTTTCTTATGAAAAAAAACTCTCGGGAGTCTTGCCATGTTTCGACCCCAAGAGCTTTTGTCTTTCATTCTTACTCCTCACACACACCTGTTTTGACATAAATTTCTTTTTAAAGTTCCTATAAACATGACAGTTTTTTTATTGTCACTGCTCAATAGATAATGTTCATAAGCAAAACTGTCTTGTTATGACTAGATTTAGCCATAATTGAATTCTGCTTTTAAAAAACAGAATTTAAAACTTATCAATCTGTTGATAATCAATGATCTATTCTGATAGTCTAACTTAACTCCGGCAATATAAATCTATGAGCTGAAATTATATAACAGCCATAATCGATGCACTAAATTAACTAATATTTCGATAATTATCATAATTACAGCCTTAACAAGAAGAGTTAGTAAAACAATGATTACATTAATTAATTTATGCTGATCGTGATCGTTCTGCCATAATTTAGTCACGAGAGTGTAAACTTCTCTTCCATGTAGTTTACTAAGCCAGCTTAATCAATATCATCCATAAATATCTTCATGTTATTGTTATTGATACGAGAGTCAGACCTAAACTAGAAGAATTTAAAAATCTTGTTGATGAGAGTAATTTGTTGTACTTTGCCCATAACTTGTAACCATCTTGATTTGTATGCCACCTTTAAAGCTGTTGAACGGTTACAAGCCCTTAATACTATTTTTAGAATTTTACTTGCCAAAGTTGATGTTCTGATTGACAATGGAAGAAGATCAAGAAAATTTTGGAGTATGCTTAACTTATCCAGTTTAAAACTGATATACTTCTTGTAGTGACTTTTGGACTAGTTTCTCAACAAGGAGTAATAATTAAAAACTATCCCAATTCTTATTTTAAAATTCTCTTAGTCAACTGATAAAGAGGTAGTATGAGGCGGTAGTATAAAAAATTGTGCCTTAACTTTTTCTTCATTTATTTAGTTACCCGGCTTTATTATAACCCAAATTACGTTAATTTTTAGCGTTGCAAATTTTAGATGAGTACCTAACCTGAGAATCATGAAGAAAAAGATCCCATTGATTAACTGAAAAGACTTTAATATTAGTTCAACAAAATTTAAAAATACTGTTGTTATTATTAACATATTTTAAGTTAAAATTTGACTAGATTGACGATTATCTGGAATAGTAACCACAAACGATTAAGGCGACAACAATTATTATGAAACAACAGGAGGCGAGACTAGCCTATTTTTTACTCTAAATTAAGATAAGGTTTTTGGGGTAAATAAGCGTAAGTAATCAGTAGAGTAAGAAAGAAATAAAACAATTATAAACAGTTCAATTTTGTTTATAAAGCTTTTTAAAGAGTTTATAAACAAAATATTCTCAGTCTCCAAATAATTCACTAATTAAATTTTCTGTTAACTCAAAAATCGGTTTACAATCATCTGTGTAACTTCGAGGCAACTTAAAAGTAGAAAATTCGCTATGGGCACTACTATGGCTGTAGTTTACATTTCTAATGCAATCCCGTAAAATTTTGGTTTCATCTAACTAGTCCTTCAAAAACTCGGTGGGCTTCACTGAAATATCGATAACACTAAATTTATATAATTTTCTTTCAAACATTGTTTTTAAGGGTATAAGCTTGACAAAACTACTATAGTTAATTAGATTTTTTTTATAATCGAAAAAAATATGTAATGCATAAAATTTGTTAGAGATAATTTCTTCTTATTAAGAAGAAATTATCTCTAATTATTTCATGTTTTTAAAAATAGAAAATATCGTATTTTTTCTATTAAAAACTTTAATTTAAGTAACTTGAATCGCAAAATACTTCAGCAAGATCTGGACTTGATTTGATATCCCTAACACCAAACATTTAAAAAATCTGTCTATAGCCTAAAGCTGCCATTTTCTTTTCTATACTTTAACTTTTGTTTAATTAACGTTAATGTAAATTAATCTCCTCTCCAATAAGAGGCTATATTATTCCTGCAAATACATAAATTTCGATGTTTAAATTAACCTTTAGCAAATTAATTATTAATTATATTGGGCTATTAACACAATTAATAAGCATCTGAAGATACGCGTAAAAACGCATATTAAATTTATTTATAAAACGATAAAAGTAAAATTTTGAATTACATATTAGCATAGACCATGTCTAAAAATATTAGAAATTAATCTAGTACTTAAACATTAGCTATCTTAATAGATATATTATTTTTCTGTTGATTACTAATAATATTCTTCTGTTTTAAAAAACAAATATTGACGATCAATTTATTAAAAACTAAATTAACTAGTTTTTATATTTTTTTAAGGCATTATCTCGTAATAAACTTTAAATATCTAGTGTATATTAATTACTTCAATTTGCTGTTTATCTGGTATTAACTGATGTCTATACGTTGATCGGAGTCCTCTGTAAGTAAGTTTATTTATTGGTAAAATCAGTCACACTGTACAGTTTTTAATGATTGACATATGGCAAAGTAGTTTATTTCCCATTGTTTTTTGAAGTAATTAGAAGGAAAATCATCATAACGAAAAAGAAAGAACAATCTAAATTCTTCATTTTTTGTTTTCTGTCTCTGCTGTTATAGTGTGCATAATTTTTAATTATGAAAAGATGTCAATGTAGGCAGACAGACAAAGATTAATTTTGGTCTTCCCATCACTTCAGATTAAACTAATAGTACTTTTGGGGTATACTCTCTATGCATGTTATGATAGACCGGTAGGCAATAAAACCTTAAGTTACAAAGTCTTTGAAAATAAGTTGCCGTCTTCGTTGGGGTTGAAAGCTACAACTATCAGCAGGTTGAACTGGGGGATTTAATTGAGTCCTTGTCAAACTAGCATGGCCAAGTATTCTAAGCAAAAATTAACCATTGCCGTAGTCGGTGATATTCACGGTCAGTGGGAAGAGGACGATAATCTCGCCCTAGAAAATTTAGGAGTTGATCTTGTCCTCTTTGTTGGGGATTTTGGGAATGAGGCAGTTTCTATTGTTCGTTTAATTGCTAATCTTGATCTCCCTAAAGCGGCTATTATGGGCAATCATGATGCTTGGTACACCGCTTCAGACTGGGGGCGAGAACAATGTCCTTATGATCGGACCAGAGAAGATTGGCTACAAGCACAACTCGATTTATTAGGGACAGCCCATGTAGGTTATGCGAAGCTAGATTTTGTAGAATTAAACCTTTCGGTGGTGGGAAGTCGTCCCTACAGTTGGGGCGGCTCTCAATGGAAGAACAAGAGCTTTTTACGGGATCACTACGGTGTCACTAGTTTTGCAGAGTCTACTGCTAAAATTGTCGCTGCAGCCCAACAGGCAACATACAATACTATCGTTCTTTTAGGACATAATGGACCAACAGGATTAGGAGAAGAACCTGAAGCGATCTGTGGACGTGATTGGAAACCCTTGGGAGGTGATCACGGTGACCCTGATTTGGCACAGGCTATCATTGAAGTTCACGCTTTGGGTAAACACATTCCCTTAGTAACTTTCGGGCATATGCACCACCGATTACGGTATACAAATGCTCGACTCAGAATTCAAGTTGAACATAATTCAACAAAAACAATTTATTTGAATGCTGCTAGTGTTCCCCGCTACATAGAAAAAGATAAGGTTAAATTACGTAATTTTTCATTAGTTTCTTTGAATCAAGGAGAAGTTAGAGAAATATCTTTGGTTTGGGTTGATCCTGATGGGATGATTGCTTCTCAAGAATGTTTGTATCGTCATCAAGATGCGATTGCTCCAGGTGGAGCCTTCCTAAATACTTAACTTTCTTAACCAATCAATAAATCTAACCTATTTCAGGTATTCATGAGTAGAGCTTTTTACCGGTAGTTCGTAAAGTCTTATTAATCACGTGTTGGTCCAAGAATTTTTGATAGAATGGAATCTGTTCGTATTATTGGAGAGGTGGCAGAGTGGTCGAATGCGCCCGACTTGAAATCGGGTTTGGGTCAAACCAACGTGGGTTCAAATCCCACCCTCTCCGTGATGAGACCAATTTTTAAGAAGTTCCCGAGCAAACACAAAGTTTTAAAGTTGAGAAGTCACTTTGAGCGATAAGAATTGGCTAAAGTGGTAGATAGTGGCTTATGGACGCTCTGTGTACATTATGACATCTTCATCCTTGTCCGTTAGAGAACATCTCCTGTTTCCCTTACCAAGGGTCGTTTGATTCCCAAATTGCCACCTTACTCTTCATATCTTTTAATTTCGCTATTTTATGATGATAAATACGGTTTTAGAGAATGATTGTTGTTTTGGAGTCTTGATGCTTAATCCTCTCAATGGCAAAATTGCTAAAGTAGGTTGTTATGCTGAAGTGATTAGATTTCAAGGTTAACCTGGTGATCGAATGAAAGTTCTTATCCTTGGACAGCGAAGATTTAGACTGCTCGGTATCGTTCGAAAAAAACCTATCGAGTGGGATTGCTAGAATGAGTCGATAATCAACCTCCATACGAAGATTTAAGACCCCTAGCTTACGAAATGCAACAGTTATTTAAAAATATCGTACGTCTCTCAGAAAAATTGATAGATCAAAAGATTGAATTGTCCTAAGACTTGCCTGATATTTCTCTATAGTTATCCTACTGGATCGCTGGAAATCTCTACAGTATAGCCACAGAACGATAAACCCTACTAGATATATAAAATACTGCAACCAGCTTAAAACGTGAATCAGAGTTTTAACTTGTACCCGTAATTATTTAGCGGCTAGAACAGCTTTTCAAAATGCAATAAACTAGTACAAATAGCCTAAAATTGAGCAACATCTATTTTTTTGAGCGATAATACCCTATACCCCCCAAAAACCTTTAAAGTTTCCGTATAGATTCTCAGTTCAGCTAGGGCTTCTTCAATAAGATTGAACTCTGAGTTGATCTCAAGATCTATAAAAAATAGATATTCCCCCAGTGATCGCTTGGTAGGGCGCGATTCGATACGACTTAAATTAATTCCCCGTTTGGCAAATACCTCTAAGGGTTTAACCAGCGTGCCAGGGACATTATCAGGAACACTAAATCCTAAGGAAATCCGACTCCCTTCTATGGTGGTTGGCGTTAATTCCAATATCCAGAACCGAGTACAATTATCGGGATAATCGTTAATATCATTGATCAGAATAGGAAAATTGTACAATTTAGCAGCACGGGGAGAGGCGATCGCCGCCGAGGTAGAATCGGGATCGATCTGATGTAGGGCTTCCGTGGTCGAATTTGTAGGAATTAAAGAGACAGAGGGCAAATTCTGCTCTAACCAATGTTGACATTGTGCTAAAGCCTGGGGATGGGAATAAACTGTTTTCAGTCCTTTTAGAGATTTTCTTCTTGATAATAAAGCATGGGAAATAGGCAAGACTAACTCTTGTTGAATCTTGAGTTTGTCTAATTGCCAAAGACTGTCGAAGATAATAGCCACTGTTCCTTCTGTAGAGTTTTCCACCGGAACAACAGCCTGTTGAGTTTCCCCATAGGCAACAGCGTATAGAGTTTTAGCAATTGTCGGATAGGGACACAGAAGAGATTTTTTTCCCTCTTTTTGCTCTAACCAACGCTGATAAGCTAGAGTAGCCGTTTCTGCATTAGTTCCTGTCGGACCTAGATGAGCAATGGAAATAGCCATAGGCAATAAATTTGTAACCTGATTGGTTATATTGAGATTTAGATCGCTATACTTAAGTAATTTAACTCAATTTAAAGTTCACGTGAGTATAACCTAATTAGTAAAAGGTTTTCTCGAAATTTGTCTAACAAAACCTAATTTTTTGTCAAATCTATTTTCTCAATCATTTAAAAATACTAAACTAAAATTTAGACAAAAAATCTTTCAAAGCAAATTTTTAGGTCGATCAATTGTCTATGGATGTTCATTTTAGTGCCTCAGAGTCAATCTCCCTGTCCCTTATGGAACTTTATTATTTCCAACCCATAGTTGTTTTAAACGTTTGGGTTGATAGTCAAGGCAAGGTATATTTAAGGTCTCAAGATTGTCAAATTTAGGACATTGATTATATCAATGATCGCTTTTTTTTGAAGCTTAGGGGACAACCAATCCCAGAAAATTGTAAGGAAAAAACCTGTTTAAAAAGCTAAGCTAATTTAGAAGTTACGGTAGCTTTAGCTCCCCTATTATGGTTAACTCCTCAACTCTTATTGAAAATGACTGGTAATAGACTCCTAAAAAGTATGCTACTAAGAATTAAACAATGCCTACTGAATCAACTACTCAAAAACTACAGTGAGTCGGCTGGTAGACATTCTTGAAAAGTATTTACTTAAGAAAATTAACTTACTCCTTCTGTTAACTCTTTAGCAGGTTGATCTTAAGGCTTAAGTCTGCCCCTTTAGAGCTTTAGAGCCCATTCATAATCAAACACTCCATCTTAACCCACTAGTTAGATGGCTTTCATTACTTTATAAACACTTTTGTATAGTCATTGGTAGTAAATATTTAAAAATTTTATATTAGGCTTGAAAAAGCGATTACCTTTCCAGATAAGAGATCATACTGATGATAGTTTATAAATCCCTTCAGACATTTAAATCTTGTTTAAGACAACCTTTTGAGTTGCATAACAATATAGATTTTAAAATCTTTAAAGATACCTCTCCCCAAATCACTATTTTAGTTTTACTAAAATAGTGATTTGGGGAATTATTATAGATCTTCTGGCTTTAGAATCCTAAATTGGTGGACAATAATTTTTAAACCTCTTATTTTGACTGTATTATGTTTTTTTAAAAAACTGAACTTTTACATAAATCAAGTTTTTTGGATACTGGAAATTTTATAAGGCGAAACTTCCAGCCTTTGTTTATTGTAATTTTGTCACAGCCAAAGTAAGATATCTACTGTCTTTAACTATCATTTATTTTAAAATAAGACGTGCTTGAAACAGCAAATACTATCACGGGGCTAAATAGTGCTTCGTGTCTCACTTCATCAGCTTCTGTAGCAACTAACGTCCGTGGGGACAATAAATCTAGATTAATCTTCATCAATATTAGCTGACGTAATTTTTATCACACATAAAAAGGGATAATTTAACTTTGTCCCTTCTTATGTATTTATTTGAATTCAAAGATAATTCTCAAGCTTCTTTGGCGGAAGAACGACGACGACGACGACGAATAACAGGGCGTTCAGAGTCACTTTCTGATAGTTTTGTTGATGCTGCTTTATCATCTGTCTTCTCCTCATTATCAGAAAACTCAGACACCTCAAGGGGAATAGATTGAGGAATAACAAATGATGTGTCTCCAGAAGGAATCTCTGGTTCCTCTTTTACCTCTTGCATCTCTTGTTCCTCTCTTATTTCTTGTGTGTTCGACATATTTGCTGAATGTTCAGGAAACTTAACGGATACTAATACAGACTTAGGGTCTTTAAACTCACGATCAAGACACACTAGAGGAGAAACTCCCATTAAAGCATATAGGTCTTGTTCTAAAGGGGTCATTTCCACAGATACCTTTTCCATGAGTATTTCTTCTCGGCGTAAATGCCTATGCCCTCGTTCTTTCCTGGGTTCAGCTTCTATTTCTCCTAAATAGTCACTCTCTTTTACCACAAGATTGGGAACCATTTTAGTTGTTGACTCATCCTTGAATTGAGGTTGAGATTGACGGCGACGGCGACGACGAGTGGTATTGGGGGCATTACCCTGTTCTTGATAGCTTGGATGGTGAAGCAATTCCAGTTGACTGGAGGTCTGATGGATTTCATCTTCAAAACCAGATTCTCCAAGAATTTCAGGCTTTTCTACCGATTTTTCCACCGGTTTTACAACAGGGGAAGAAGAAGCTACAGTAACCGTTTCTAAAGGAATCAATTCAGATTGTCCTGGAAGGCGAATCATATGTCCTAAACCGCCACAACTGGGACAGGGTTGACCAAATAATTCGTAAATATTTTTGCCTTGACGTTTTCGAGTCAGTTCAACTAAACCTAATTCAGAGAGTTGTGCAATTTGAGGTCTAGCTTTATCAGATTTGAGGGCTTTATTGAAATGTTCTAATAGCTTAAGTTGATCGCGCCGTGAGTCCATATCGATAAAGTCTACAATGATTACCCCTCCAATATTACGTAGACGCAATTGACGAGCAATTTCTGTGGCTGCTTCACTATTAGTCCACAGAACCGTTTCTCTGGCTGTTGCTGAACGAGTAAATGAACCAGAGTTAACATCAACAACTGTCAACGCTTCGGTGGGTTCAATGATGACATAACCGCCAGAAGGTAAATCAACCCTAGGTTTAAGCGCTTCTCGAATCGCGGCATTAACGCGAAAATAATCTAAAACTCCAAGATGTTCGCGGTGATGATCAATCAACACTCCTTCAGGAGAACGGCCACCACTCCAGTTCATTAAGTGCTGTTTTACTCGTTTTACCCCTGCCTGGGAATCTACAACAATGCGGTTTACCTCTGCACTATACATATCCCGTAACACCCGTTGAATAAAATCGTCATCACGGTTGAGTAGAGAAGGAGGACGGGTTGAAGTAGCCTGAACTTGAATAGATTCCCATTGTCGCTGGAGAAACTCTAAGTCTTCCATAATGGCTTCTTCAGCTTTCCCCTCGGCTTCTGTCCGAACAAGTAACCCCATTCCTGCTGGTTTAATCAAAATAGCTAAAGCACGTAGGCGACTACGTTCATCATCATTTTTAATTCTTCTAGAAAGGTTAACCCCTCGACCATAGGGCATTAAGACTAAGTACCGGCCTGGCAATGTAATATTCCCTGTGAGTCGTGGACCCTTATTGCCAGTAGGTTCTTTCATTACCTGAACCAACACCTTTTGTTGAGGAGTCAACAATTCTGTAATGGCTCCCGCACTTCTTTTTAAGCGAAGAGGACCTAAATCGGTGACATGAATAAACCCATTGCGTTCTGCATCCCCAATATTGACAAATGCTGCATCAATGCCTGGAATTACATTTTCGACTACTCCTAAATAAATGTCGCTAACTTGTTGGTTGCCAGTGGCAACCACTAGCTCTTGAATTTGATCTTCCCAGAAAACAGCAGCAATGTGGTGTTGCTCTGCGATAACAATTTGCTTTGGCATGCAATTCCCTCAAACTTTTGTAGCCGACTAGAACACTTTATTAAGTCGAGTGCCTGTCGATATAGATTAGTCAAAAAACTGTCTAAATTTAGTCGCAATTGACTTCAAGCCAATGAAGAATCAACGAAAATTTACTCACCCTTATACTTTCACCCGAACGTCGGCTATCCAATTAAGCTGACGTAAGTAATCTCGTCTGAGGAGGTTGCTCGTTTTCTGGATGTATCTCTACCAATCTTAAAACGAGAATTGTCATTCGATATTTAGTGAACTCCTCTTTGAATAAACTTGTCAGCACCAACATTCATTGCATGCGAGATGCTTTCTAGGTGAATTGAGTTGATGATAGAACCAAAAAGAAACACTTTAATTGTTTCTAACAGTGAACTAATCAATGGTTACAGTCAACTAAACGGTTAAGTGCTATTTGTATTAAATTACTTCAGCTGGTTGAGTGATTTTGGTTTTGTTAGACATTAATCATTAAGGACAATCTACATACATAAATACCAGATTATTTTAACCCAATTAAAACCTAGTTGAAAACCTAAAACCATACCATTAGCTCACTTTTAGTTTTTGGATAACGCTAATGTTACCCAATTGTTTCTATTCACATCTCCAGGTTGAGCAACCAGTGTTAATCGTATTTCCTAGAATCCTATGTGTTTAGAAGTCAGATGTAACCCTATTTAGTCGCCCTAAGTAGATTCGTTTTCAGTTATAAGTATCATCCTAACATAAGATATGTCCGTCATTTATTTTTCTTATGTAGACTTGAAAGCTAATGCTCTAAGCACATCTTATAAACCTTTCTGAATTTTGATAAGAGAAACTTATCCCAAATCCGGTTATAAAAACTTACTTCAATTTGAAGAAAGGAAGAAGGCAGAAAGGAAGAGGGACAAAGATTTGAGAAAGTAAGAGAAAAAGGGGAATATCAAACCTAAATTGTGATGTCATGGGTTGACACAAAGTCAAAGTGTAGACTGGGGGTGAGGAGGTAAAAGGGAAAATATTCGCCGAACTTTAACTCAATGGCAATTATATGCCAAAAAAATTCAGTTTTTTTTTCTTTTCTCAACTAAAAATTCAAACTACTCAGTAAGGGGAAAATTTGTCACACTGAGTCTGTAGAATCCATTCATTGTTAAAAATTACGAATAAAAAACTCTTTATTTTAAATAAACAAACCGTGGAGTCAACAGAAGTAAGTCATCGGCATCATTAAAATTAGTGTAATAGTCTTAATTTCGGTTTGGGGGTTTTGCTCTCGATTTCTCCACTCTTCTCTAACATGAACAGAGATTTCTCAACTGATAAAAGAGCCTCAATAGGTTAAGTTTTGCACGTTCTGCCCCTCTAAAAGAGGAAAATAAATGATTTTAAATCTATTATTAGAGCCTCTAGTTAAGAATAGGTTAGTTATAGTATTTTTTTACTAAAAATACTATAACTAATAGTACACGCTATATTAATAATACTTATACAAAAGTTGTATTTTATATAGTTTAAGTTGTTTATTATCATCTTTATAATACCTTTTTTGATTAAAACTACTAACTATCTATTAACAATAGATAGTTAGTAGTTTTAATCGCCAGTTAATATGATTGATCATTATTTTATTAACTTATTTAAAGTTATCTTTTCCTCTTAACAGATAGTTGTATAGACTAGCTAAGACAGAATAATTATAAATTGAAGTTAAAATTTTAGTTATTCTTTAATTTTTTTGTCTTTATTCTTTTTATGATTATTTAATGTATTTATAACAGAAGTATTAGTAGTCATTAGTTGCCAACTATAATATTTTTTAAAAGAAAAATAAAAAATAGTGTAAATTCCTATCTAGGATTTTTTTCATTAAAATAGTCCTATCTTAATACGGCTAGGTTTA
This sequence comes from cyanobacterium endosymbiont of Epithemia clementina EcSB, assembly GCF_029919255.1. Lineage (GTDB taxonomy): Bacteria > Cyanobacteriota > Cyanobacteriia > Cyanobacteriales > Microcystaceae > Rippkaea. The sequence goes on from NZ_CP123991.1 coordinate 1,428,595, forward strand.
GAAAAAAAGAAAATCAATATTTGCGTAATGTTAATGCAATACAAGCCATAAATATTTTTATGGCTAGAGATAGTTAGTTCGATTATTAAAGCTCAGTGATAAATAATAAATCTACAATAAAAAGTAAAATTATCAGACAATTACTCTGATTGTGGTAAATTTTATGATCTCATAGTTATTGCATTTTTTCTATAGGGTTAAAAACCAATAATGAGGTTTACTAACTACGATGGTAGTATTCATGTTCTGTATCAACATAAATATAATTACTTTTAATGCCATTTAAGTTATTAATTAACTAAAAAATAAATACTTTTTTTGTCCTATTTTTTAGTAATCAAGGATAGTTCGCTGAATTACCTTCAAGCAACTAGTAAAATTTTATATTGGAAAAAGTAAATTAGCTTCAGTGACAACTGTAACAATCATAGACTCTTTCAATATATTTATGTTAACAATTTATTTAAATAGCTCATAAATTATTCGCTTTTTTGTATCTATTATATCTGTGATTATCGGTAATTAAAAGATCAACTATCTTGAATTAGATATTGAATAACCTAAAGTATAATTCTTATGTATTTTTCCTGAGACTTTCTTTTAGGTATGTTTTAACCTATAGGATAGTTATCCTGCAAGGTATTAATAATTTCAATTGTTATAGTTTTAAAAATTTAATTTTCTAAAACTGTTTATCTTATCTAAGATAGCTTTTCATTCTTTGAATAAATTTAATTTTTAGCCTTATATTTATAAAATAATTTTTAGGAAATTTATGACTATAAAAAAAAGATTTTTACTATTTATGCTAGCCTATACAGGCTATTATTAATAATAGCTAATTTTACTCTATATTTTGTCTATAAATAGTAAAAATCTAGTGATTTTATAAATTTTAAGTTCACCAAGCAATGTTTTAATTATTGATTTATATAAACAATTGATTGACTTAACTCTTTATTTAACTTTGGTTGTTGGTAAATTTATTAGTATCTTCAAAAGAAGATACTCCGAATATATTTTTCTGTAAATGCTGCTGTCTTTTGCTTTAAAAGTTCTAATACCTTAAGACAACTAAAATTTTACAATAACTAAAATAAAAATTGCACTGGTAAAAAGTTTTTTTCTTTCTTAGATAAATGTTACTATAAGTAATAGTACGATTTTTTTCAAAAAAATTATGCTATCAATTTCTTCAAATAGCTGATTCTGTTAAATTATTAGACTGATGATTATGAAATTCATAAGAGAGCTTTCGCTAAATAAATTTAAAACATCTTTCATGATGAGAGATGTTTTAAATTTATATCGTAACTTTTGTCTCGATGCTTCCATAATTGAAAAAGCTAATTAAGGGAATGAATCGTGCACTGACTACCTAGCTGATTCTCGTAAGATAGAGCAGGATAAAATAAAAAAACTTATCAAAGAAGAAAAGAGAATTACACCTTCTGGTTCTTGTATGACATAGTGTTCTGCATGAGGGATAAATTTAAACCTATTGGTCCGTAAATTACAAGCTATTAAAAAGACTTTTTCTCCTGAGTCTGGGGAGTCGAGTGAATATAAGCGTTTGGAAGTTACAGGTGGTTCAGCTTATGCTGGAGCTGCTGTATACATGAGTAGTCGAACATAGCTTTATACTCTGTCTAGAAGTTTTAGCTCTTTTATCGAAAGTTGCTCCAATTTTTGTGACTCCAACAAAAAAAGAGCCCCATGACTAATTTGTATTGACATTAAGCCAATATTGACTCCCTTGGCAGTTGTTCCTTAAGTCTAAATAGATTAAGGTGAAATTCAAAAGGTTTTTACTTTTGTGTATTAAAATTTTACTTAATCTGTCATGTAGGACTAAATACTTCAAGAGGAAGGAACTAGAAACAGATTTTAACTTTTTAGTTGTTTAAGAGGACTAATAATCATTCTACTTTCTTTTTAAAAGAAAGTGGGAGTCATATACATTTTTTTTTACGAGCACAATTATACTTTTTTAGTTATGATAAGAAGTGTTTTTTTCTTCACAAACTAAACCTTGTGTTATGTTTAAAAATTCTGATATACTTCCTTTCAGTATATAGCTTTCTATCTTCCTCTTTCATATTAACTTTGATTGAGGTAACACTTCTTTCAATCTGTTAAGTTCTACTATATGGTTGGTTCATTCTTAAGAAGAATTATAGTGATAAAGTCTTATTATTAAGCAATATTCATGCGTTTCTACCAACTTACTAAGTTTTTAAAGTTTTTGGTATTTTGATATTTTCTCGACTTTTTCTCCTAATTGTTTCTTGTTCTCGATTCTTAACTATCAGTTAACTATTCTAAGTTTACTAGCACCGTATATAACAAAACTATGACCAACACGACTAGAAGAAATAACCCTTTACTCATTGGGGAAGGACTTCCTCCATTTCATGAAATTCGGACTGATCAAATAGTTCTGGCTATAACTGAACTAATTGAAAATTTAGATTTCCAATTAACTAACTTAGAAACTAATGTCACTCCCACTTGGGAAGGATTGGTAGAACCTTTAACAGAAATTGAAGAACGGTTAAGATGGAGTTGGGGAATTGTCGAGCATTTAATGTCAGTTAAAAATAGTCAAGAACTGCGAAAAGCTTATGAACAATCTCAACCTTATGTTGTTCAATTTACCAACAAAATCAACCAAAGTCAGTTCTTGTATAAGGCATTTAAAGCGCTGCAAAACAGTGAAGTATGGAATACGTTAGGATCTGCCCAGAAGCGCATTGTTGAGACAGCTATCCGTGAAGCAGAACTCGCTGGGGTAGGCTTAGAAGGAGAAAAACGAGAACGATTTAATCAAATTCAATTAGAATTGGCAGAACTTTCTACTAAGTTTTCTAATAATGTTTTTGATGCAACCAAAGCATTCAGACTGAAATTAAAAACGAAAAAAGAAGTTGATGGTTTACCCGCTAGTTTGCTGAGTTTAGCTGCTCAAACAGCTCGATCTGAAGGGGAAGAAAATGCTACCCCAGAGGCAGGACCTTGGGTGATTACACTTGATTATCCTAGTTATGTGCCTTTTTTAAAGTATAGTAGTCAACAAGACTTACGAGAAAAAGTTTATAAAGCGTTTTTAACTCGTGCTTCTAAAGGACATTTGGATAACAATCCCTTAATAGAACAGATTTTAGAATTACGTAAAGAAAAAGCTCAATTATTAGGCTATAATACCTATGCTGAAGTCAGTTTAGCCCGTAAAATGGCTCCCGATGTAGAAACGGTTGAAAAACTTCTTGAAGAATTACGTCAAGTTAGTTACAAAGCGGCGGTTCAGGACTTAAAAACTTTAAAAACTTTCGCTAAAACTGATAACTTAAAACATTGGGATATTAGTTTTTGGGCAGAAAAACAAAGAGAAATAAAGTTTAATTTTACTGCTGAAGAATTGCGTCCTTATTTTCCTTTACCTCAAGTATTAAAGGGATTATTTACTTTAGCACAACGGATTTTTCAGGTCACCATAACTCCTGCTGATGGTCAAGCCCCTGTATGGCACAAAGAGGTTCGTTATTTCCAGGTTAGAAATGAATTAGGAGAAGCGATTGCCTCCTTTTATCTTGACCCCTATAGTCGTCCACTAGAAAAACGGGAAGGGGCTTGGATGAATGATTGTATTGGCCGGGCAAAAATTCAAACAGACGGAAGATTTTATACTCGTTTACCTGTTGCTTATCTTATCTGTAATCAAACCCCTCCTGTGGGGAAAGAACCTAGTTTAATGACCTTTAATGAAGTCACTACTTTGTTCCATGAATTTGGTCACGGACTTCAACATATGTTAACTCAAGTAGATTATCCAGGGGCATCAGGAATTAATAATGTTGAATGGGATGCTGTGGAACTACCTAGTCAATTTATGGAAAATTGGTGTTATGATCGCCATACTTTATTCAACATAGCTAAACATTATAAAACAGGAGAAACCTTGCCAGAACATTTTTACCAAAAATTAGTGGCTGCACGTAATTATATGAGTGGTTCATCCATGTTACGTCAGTTGCACTTTAGTTTTTTGGACTTAGAATTACACTATCGTTATAACCCCAATAAAGAAAAAACTACTTCTCAAGTCCGTGATCGAATTTCTCAAAAAACAATGGTAATGAAACCCTTACCAGAAGACTCATTTTTGTGTACTTTTTGTCATATATTTTCAGGAGGCTATGCGGCTGGGTACTACAGTTATAAATGGGCAGAAGTATTAAGTGCAGACGCTTTTGCTGCTTTTGAAGAAGTAGGTTTGAAAAATGAAAAAGCTATTATAAAAGTAGGTCAAAAATTTCGGGATACGGTATTAGCGTTGGGAGGAAGCGTTCACCCAATGGAAGTATTTAAAACTTTTCGAGGACGAGAACCTAAAACTGAATCTTTACTAAAACATCGTGGCTTACTATAGTATTTATAGTAGTAAAATTAGTGTTTTATTTATTAAAGTTATTTACCCTCAACTACTTAAAAATCAACAACTATAGACTCCAGAGTTATCCTAACTCTGGGATTAAAAATTATTTCTGAAGTTTGCTGTTTTTAAAACTGAGTCTGATGAAAATTTATGAAGAAAAAGAAAAATATATAGATTTACTACAGAAGTAGTATTTACTAAAGCATAGTGCTATGGATATAAAATTTAATTTTAATCTTACTCAAGTATTTTGTGATCTAGATCGCTTCTGTTAAAGATTTGAACAACATTGTCATTATGTGCTTATATCGACAAATTAACGGCATATTTTAGAGAAGAAATACGCCGTTCTCGTTTGAAAATAAGTGAGACTATGACCTTAGGGACCAAGCATATGTTGCTCAGTAACTCTTTGATATGAAACTTTTTTTAAAAATACTTCTGTCTTTTATTCTGAATGTTAAGATTAAAAAAATTTAAATTTAGTTAAATTTTAAAAATAGCTTTTTTTTACCTGTTTTAGCCAGTAAAAAAAATGGATTTAATAAAATTATTTATCTTACCACTAATAGGTCTATTTCTATAATTTTAAAAAAAAAAGGAATAGAACATTCCTATTTTTATAGGATAAGGTTTTATTTTGATTATTTAGGCTTAATACTAAAAAGAACAAAAAAAAATTAAGTAAAATTTTATATTTTATACTTTCCGGTGAACTCATAGCAGTTTATATTTTCCTTTGTGCTTTTTCTTTCACCTCTGACTGTATTATTTAAACTTATCAAGCAGAAGAGTATTTAGAATAGGACCTTGTCAACTATAAATAAATTTTTTAAAATTTATTTATAGTTGATTCTATTTAGATAGATTAAAGTAAAGACACAAAAAACGTCAGTTTTATTAAAAAATAAATTCATATCCTATATATATTTTTACTAAATTTATATAAATTAACAATAAGACTAATTAATCAAATCAACAGCTGGTAGATTGTTTCTAAGTAAATTAAAGTTTTGTTAATTGTCTCTGGAGTTTTTCTAGTCATTACTCGTCACTGTGCTAAGGCAAGTACAGAAAAATATATCACGTTAATTGGAGTGCTGGCTACATCGGGTTCTCTAGCTGTTTTTACTTTTGAACGATGAACAAATAAAGAAGCTTTTCTTACTTATATTACAGAAGTACTGGTATCATAATTGTGGCTAAAAGCTTGTATCATCATGGATGATTTACCAACTTATAAATTAATAAAAATTAGAGAATTGACAAAATCTTTGGGAGCAGTAGTTGTGTTTTATCTCCTTATCCTTTTGATTTTAATCTAATTAAAAACTATTGATCAAAAATTAAATGATTTTTACAAATTTAATAATCCTAAAATTCTAGAGGACTCAATCAGGCTATCAATGAAGTGATTGATTCAGTAACCGATGAAGACACAATTGGCTAGTTTGCCCACTGCTGTCGTTATGAGCCAATCAATTAAGGACCTCTACAATAATGAAACTACAAATAGAAAATCAAATTGTAGATAATCAAAGAGTTGAAAATATTTTGCTAAATATCTTCAATATTATCTCAGATATTGGATTATTAGAAATTGCTATTAGTTCTAGATTATGCAATGTTCTTTTTACTAATATTCCAGTTTCTATTACTCCTACACTCCGAATAGTAAATCGTAGGTAACTAACAATTAAAAACTATTAAAGATTAAAGTTAATAAGAGATTAATTTTTAATTAAATAAACGAAATAAAAATTTCAATAGGTTTCTCAAGAAAATATTTAAATCTATTTTTTTGATCTATTAAATAGATCAAAAAAATAATTGGTTAGTTAACTTATAAACATGATAATTCAAAGGATTTATTGACGAGTTAAATAATATGAAAAGTTTATTTTACGAAATTAATATGAATTCTGATAAAACCGATCCTCATTATCAACAGAGATTGAGTTTTTAAAAGTCAGGAAATAAACAAACAACCATCGAAAATTACACTTAAGCTTTACATTTGGATTCTACTTATGTTAGGGTTTACCGTCATCAAGGTATTCTTCTAGCAGAGTTAGGACACTATAAGTAAACGGAAGTAGATCTACGTCTAGCGACCAAATACTACTTTAAGCAAGACGATATTAACGGTTATTGTAGAGCTATGAATATTAGTAAATAATTGTTATAGTATTTTTGTTTTTCTCGGAAAAGAGATAATTCTAGACTAATTCTTTGATTTAAATGAACAGTAAATGACAGACGATAATAAAGTAAATTTTCGAGTTATTAAAATAATTTTTATAGTAAACTTTTCCTTCTTAAATTAACTTTAAAATATAACTAGTAGACTAAAAACAGATGATTGTTTTTCCGTAGTCTGAGGTAATAAATAGTGTCCAGCACAATTAAATTTTTGTTAAAATAAATTTGTTAGTCATGGACTATTCACAATCTTGTCATAGAAGCTACTTGAAAGCTACTTTTCTTTTTTATTCAACAAATATCCGGTTTTAAGAAAAATATCATGTAACGATTAAAGATATAAATACAAAGTTTAATAATTAATTATTAGCTTATTACAATTTAAATTGTATAAACAACATGATTGAGTATTTTATGTATAAATTGAGTTGAAATATCTGAATATTTACTTAATTCTAAGAATAGAATTTTAAGATTTAAACCTATTAAAATTTATCTTAATTGAGATTAAAATATTAAATTATTTTATATAAATGATCAATTAAATATTGGGTATTTTATTGGTATAGGCTACAAGAAAATATCTATTGTAAGACAGTTTATTATTAAATTAAATCTAAATTAGTATGAATTAAATTAACGGAATAGTTTAACTAACTTAAAAAGTAGATAACATTTTTAAAAAAATAAAAAATACTTAAAAATAGTGGGATTAAGAATGTAGCTAAAAGGAATAAAGTGAGCTAAAAAATAGAAATAATGCTCAATAATTTAGATTAAAAATTACAAGTATGGAAAAATAAGACATTAAATTGGTAACTGACAAAATTGCTGTTATCAAAAAACAGAGAAGTTATTATGTAGTGTTTACATTTTTATGTAAAATAATTAACGTGGTAATTATAAAAATAATAACAGTTTCAAAAAGAGAGTAAAATAGGTTATTTTCAATATTGAAGATGTTAGTATAGATTTGAAGTCAATGTAAATCTTTATAAATCATAAAAATTGTAAATAAATCAATGCAATAAACTAAAGTAGCAGTGGATAGATTCTATGCAACTAAACCAGTTAATATTCAGTTAAATAATTTTAAAAAAATTTGACTATAAAAGTAAAATTAGACTAGGTGTATAAGACTTTATAGAAAAACCTAGATTAGGTATAGTAATTATTAAGATTAGCTAATTGGCATTAAAAATATTGTTCACTATACCAAAAAATTGTTAATTAGTTAGGCTGATCATTAAATTGAAGAAATTATTATCTATTTTTACCGAGTAACAACTTAAGAAAACTTTAATTTTTTATTAAAAAATTAAAGTTTTCTTAAAAAGAGAGCTGATACGTTTAGAAAATCTATCAATTTTTAACTACGAAGTTTCTTGACTTAGCATTTCAATAGTTTATCTCACATAATAATTGCTTATTTTTGATGACAAAAGATAGTATTTAACTATCTTTTTTTGAAGAAAGTATTAGTATGGTGTACTAGAAGTATTCTCATGGCATAAATTAAATTTTTTTTATGAACTCCTCCTGATATTGTAAATTAAAATTTAATCCTTTACTATCAATATAATTCAAAGCATCAGTGAATTATATTGATAGTAGTATTTGTTACAAATGTAGTTATTTATCTTTTTTAAAGATGGTGATTAAGTAATTTAGTTATAGGATAAATAAACCTAAATAGGTAGATTTTAATAAATGTAGAACATTTTTTAGAAGAGCAATTACTAGATACTAGTTGACTTCAAAAATTAGCTAGCACAATCAGTGAAGCAAGAATGATGAAAGTTTACTTACATTTTTTTAAACCAAAAACAAGAGCATTAAATTTATGTTTAAACATAAATTTAACAGTCAACTAAATTTTTAATTTAGTAAAAATTATACAAAATATAAAAATTTAAAAAATAAGGAAGAAAGGTAATATAAATTTAACTGTAATTGCTTAAATGTAGAAATGCAAAATAATTCTCTTTTTAAAAGTTTGTTTAGACTTACTTAACATATATTCTCAGTGGAGAAGTCTATAGTGGTATTAAATTAATTTTAGAATCCTTAATTCTAGAACAGTGAGAGTTCATTACAACGTTGTCCGTATCCAGTTACCTTCTCAGAAATTCCTGAGTGTAAAGTGGCTCTGGAAAAGTCAAAGACTTATTTTACGACTACAACCGGGATCTTTTGGGTTGAGTTCTTGGATGTTGCTTCTCAACTCTGCAACTTTTATTAAGGTATTTTTTGTAAAGCAAATCTAGCTGAATCAGCAAGAACTAAGCTATTAACTATATATAGGTTATTCTCAATCAATTAAGTTTTTCCCAAGTAAACGTCATTTCTCCTTTTCCTTTTCGAGAGAATTATTTTATTGCTATTTACCACGAAGTTGTCTGACCACAGGGAAGAAACAGTTAATAGTAAACGGTTTTAAGACTTTAAAATGTTCTAAAACGTAGGGTTATTTATTATAATATCTGAAGTATTTTTTTTATGGGTTGACAAATGTCAGTGGATTTAGTTATACTCGTAGACGGTTTGGGAGATGGGACTGTAGTTCAACTGGTTAGAGCACCGCCCTGTCACGGCGGAAGTTGCGGGTTCGAGCCCCGTCAGTCCCGTGTGCACAAAACTAATTTAGATAAAATCTTTAACAAATTAGTTCTTTTTGCCGCTTGTAGGCACATATTATTGAGGAGTGGGAGTTTTCTCCGCGAACTGCGCAAAAGTATAGCGCAGGCTTTCCTAGCTTGCAGTTAAGACTTTACTGCTTACATTAGTCTTTTCTCGATAGAAAATGTTGCCATTCATCTGCCCTCGTTTGGATTCTTCACCTAGTCAGTGCTAAGGACTATTTATTAGCTATGATATATATACAATGATATATATATCATTTTTAACTATCAGAAAAACTGTTTCGAGCTTCTTAAGATTATTGATTATCTTGCACAACTCAGCTCTAGCCAGTCCCCACTAGCTAGAGCTGCGGGGTTCGCCTTTTAATTTTAGCTTGTTTCTGGGGGTTGATTGACCGTTTTAATGTTAGCTTTCCTAATTTTGTCGTTAAGCCGTTACTCTGCTTTGAGAGTAACGTCAAAAGATTTCGGATACTCGCCTACAATTTGGTGCACTTGGCTTGTTGTATGAGCTGGGGTTTCTAGTGCGGGTGCTAACTTCATTGAAGTCTTGATTATCTTAACTAAATAAAATATAAAATCGAACAATATCGTTTTCAAAATGCTTTTCAATACTTTGACTTTTCCAAATTTGTTTTAATGAATGATCATCCATTTTTTTGTTAATATCTGTCAATTTTAAATAGTATAGTCCGGACGGAGATATCAAGTTAAAGTTTCTGAAAAAATCAGTTTAAAATAGTTAATTTTTTCAGACAAAATATCTTATTTTTTGTTTATTGAATTTATTTAACTAGAAAAACTTATATCACCAAATATGGCTAATAAATCAATTTAAGTTGTATTCTTAATAAGTTCTCTAATGACTGTGTCTTAAAAATTTTAACTTAACTTAATACTTTATTTTTTTACTTAATTTTATTGAATAAATAAACAGGTTAATAACTTTCTTTTAGCCAGAAATGGTTCACATCGTCATGAGTAAATTGATAAATATCTTGGATAGACAATTACAGTCTGAATATTGGTATTCACCAAAACATACAAGCATAGATATATAAATGATACTCAGCCATTGATTTATTTATAAGAGTTACTATAACTCCCCTCTATTTTATCAGTTTTCTGCTCTTGATTTTTAGGATAGCTTTATGTTTTCAAACAGCTTATATTTAAGTTGATCTGTTAATGCGTAATTCCTAGCACATAGGATAGTCAATCGAATTCTATCTTAAAAACCCAAAACCCTTTTCTAGAAAACGCAGGATGTTTATCTCTTCGTAGTAACATGGCTTTCTATGGTAATAAAACAGATTTACCATTGATTATGTCCGCCAACTAACTTTATTATCTGATGCTGTACTCCATAGCCTCACAAGGATAGAACATGCCACTGGCTTATTAGTGAATTTTAACTTCGTAGCTATTGGTTCTAGAAAACCTGACGCTACTCAGACTGTCTTCGTATCCGTTTATTTTGTTCGATTGAACTATCCTACCCTAGTGTCCGAACTTTTAACGATTCTTAGTTAAGGAGTGGCTTTAGCCTTTATCTTTATTTAGAACCTCTAAGGGGAAATTAATAATAGCTAAATTCGATAAGAAAAACAACCAGGTTTACAATAGTAAATATTATTCAGATTTGCTCCTAAAAATTTAATAAATATTCAATAATTTTATTGTAACTTCAACTTCTTGAGGAAAACAAATTGTCTATACCTCTAAGGAGTTACTTTTACCTAAAAAATCTATTTTTTAGGTAAAAGTCAACCTGCTGATACAGTACATCTAGAGTCAAAGAATTATCCAAAACGACATCAGCTAAAGCAACTTTTTTTTCCAAGGAGATTTGACTTTCTATTCTTTTTATAGCCTGTTTCTGAGTCATTTTATTGTTTTTAATTAATCGCTTAATTTGTTGGGAATAAGAACAGCGGACAACCCAAATTTCTGTTACTAAATTAGTTAGTTTAGCTTCAAATAGTAGAGGAATAGATAAAATTATTATTAAAGATTTTAACTTACTTATTTTTTTCTCAATTTTTTTTTTAATAAAAGGATGAATTTTACTTTCTAACCACTGTTTTTCTTCTAAGTTATTGAAAATAATATCTCCTAATATCTGACGATTTAATTGTCCATCAGGTAACTGAATCAATTGGCCATAGCGAGTAAAAATTTCCTGTAATGTAGGAGAATCTGGTTTAACTGCTTCTCTAGCATAAATATCAGCATCTAAAATAGGAATTTTATAAATCTTATTAATGTAGTTAGAAACCGTAGTTTTTCCAGTGGCAATTCCTCCGGTTAACCCAATAATTCTTTGTAACTTCGTACTCATTTTTTATTCCTATCTTTTTAGCAGTTTTAATGTTACAGTCAAGTTTATCTTGTACCCTTCTGGGATAAATCTTAGCTATCCTAGAAAAAAGGAGTATTGGTTAAGAAAGAATTTATGAATCTATCAATCTGCCCCAAATGTGGGGGGAATTTAGAAAAAGTTATCTATGAAGAGACCAAAGTGGAACGATGTTACCAATGTCGGGGAATTTGGTTTGACTCTTTAGAAGCCGAACAGCTAAAAAATCTTAAAGGTTCTGAGACTATAGACTTAGGAGATTTTCAGGAGGAGAGTCCATCAGAATCATTACAAAAAAAAGTGAATTGTCCCCGATGTCAAGTTCCAATGCTCAAAATATTTGATTTTGACGAATATCCCCTTTGGTATGAAACTTGTTTAGAATGCCATGGTCTTTGGTTTGATGCAGGGGAGTTTCAACAATTTAAACAGAATTTTCAGCAGAAAGGATACCTAGCTCGAGCGATGAAAATCCTACGTTTTAAAAAAAATGTGTTATCATAACATAACAAGGAAAGTGGTGTCTTAATAAGACTAGGGTAGTAATGTGCTGTCAGCACTGACAGGTGCGAGTGAGGTATTGGCAACTCCGGGTGGTTTAGATTCATTATGTATGTCCCAACGTCCCATTTACCTAGACTGTCATGCCACGACTCCTATGGACGAGCGAGTACTAGAGGCTATGATGCCTTATTTTACTCGATATTTTGGTAATCCTTCCAGTACTGCTCATATTTATGGGTGGGAAAGCGATGCAGCCGTTAAAAAGGCTAGAAAAACTCTAGCGGATGCCATTAATTGTAGTCCCGAAGCAATTGTTTTTACCAGTGGCGCAACAGAAGCTAATAATTTAGCAATCAAAGGAATTGCTGAAGCCTATTTTAATAAAGGACAACATATTATTACCGTCCAAACTGAGCATCGAGCAGTGTTGGAGCCATGCCATTATTTGGAAACACTAGGGTTTGAAGTAACCTTTTTACCTGTTCAAAAGGACGGATTAGTCGATTTATATGAATTAGAAAAAGCTATTCGTCCTGAGACAATTTTACTGTCAGTCATGGCGGCTAATAATGAAATTGGGGTTATTCAACCTTTGGCAGAAATTGGACAAATTTGTCATGATCATCAAGTTTTATTCCACAGTGATGCAGCGCAGGCGATCGGAAAAATTCCTCTAGATGTTCAAACGATGAACTTAGATGTTATGTCTTTAACTGCCCACAAAGTTTATGGACCCAAAGGCATCGGGGCACTATATGTCCGCTGTCGTAATCCTAGAGTGCGCTTAGCTGCCCAGTTGCACGGAGGGGGACAGGAAAAAGGAGTACGCTCAGGAACCCTCTATACCCCCCAAATTGTAGGATTTGCTAAAGCTGTGGAATTAGGATTAGAAGAAATAGAGTCTGAAGGAAAACGTCAAAGTCAATTGCGCAATCACCTTTGGCATCGATTAAGTCAACTAGACGGTATTTATCTTAATGGTCACCCCACTAAACGGTTACCTGGTAACCTTAACATTAGTGTTGAAAAGGTTGACGGCTCTGCCTTACTACTAGGATTACAGTCAACAGTAGCAGTATCTTCAGGCTCTGCTTGTTCTTCGATGGGAACAACTCCTTCTCATGTTCTCCTAGCTTTAGGATATCAGGATTCCCTAGCTTATGCCTCCTTGCGCTTCGGACTAGGGCGATTTACCACCACCCAAGATATTGAGCAGGTGAGTGGGTCAACAATAAGTACCATTAAGTCTTTACGTCAAGCCACTATTTAAATTTAATGTTCAGCAAAACATGGGGGCGTTAAACTAATTTACCTGATGAAATCAGGATCATGATAAACCAATATGCCTCTTCAAAGGAAACGATTTTGGATAACTTCTTCTTATTAAAGACCCATGAGGTAAAGTCTTTGTCGAAGTTACAAAAAGGCATAAGTTTCAGTGGAACCAATGAGCAAAATGAGCTATGAGCTAGTAGCTGAACAATTACTAAACTTTCTGGAAGAAGAAAGAAAAGATCTTAATCCTTAATAACGAGAAGAGTTTAATTCCAGTCATTATCTCAGAACTTTTCCGAGATAATGACTGGCTTATTGTTGAAACAACCAGTTTAACCACTTTTGCCAGTTTGATTTTCAGTGTACAGAATCCCCATAATTACGCAGGGAATTGCTACTTACTCCTTGAGCCTATTACTTCTAGTGCTAAACTTACCGACCCTAGTACTTTACTTTAGCACCGACAGAAGGAGTTCTTAATGAAAGATTATTTGGTTTAGACTATCCGACAAATTTGTTTTTTTAGCCAGTTCAGGAATGATCTATTTGGGAAGATATAAGAGAAAATATTCTTATTAAACCTGTTAATCTTAGGGCAATAAAAGACGATAATACTAAGATTTTTGCTATGTTGTAAAACATATGGTTGAATTGATATACTCCTAAACAATCGTAAAATATTAAGCTAAATTAGTAGTTTAAAAGAAAATATTTTCACAGCTAAAAATGAACTAAAAATTCTTAGAGTAACTAAAAAAATTTGCAAAATTAACTTAATTTGATCTCTTATAAAGCCTGGATAGCATCAACTCTTAGTTAGGACCAAGAAAGGATAGTACAAATGGATAAAATATAAGAACTTGAACGATAAATTGCTGTTATCTCAACAAAGTTTACTAATAAAAGTCCTCAATACAAGGATCGACAAAAGCAAAGGAACAATTTGCAAAAATTGTTGAATAAAACTACTCAATAAATTCTGACTAACAATTTCTTATCTGCATCCCCTAACTCGGTAGCTTTTGAGTATTAAAATAAAGTTAGATAAGATTTGATCCAACAATTAATAGAAACTAGTAACAAAATAGAGGTGTTAGAAAATTAGCTACAGTCTTTAGCCGTAGAAAGGTAAAAATTAGAAAAAGAAGCTCAGTACTATCCTGCTTTAATTAATGAATTTAGTGATACTAAACTTCAAATTCAGCTAACTGAAGAACTGTTGGACAAACTATTTCTTCAACGGAAAACCTTTAAAGTTGAATCAGCACAAAATATTTCTTGACAACTGATCTCTAAATCCCAAATTACCATCAATGTTGAAGTAGAATACATTGGTTATCTACCAGATCGGAAAAATAAGCTTCTCGCTGGTCTAGTTGAGAGACTCCTGTTAGGAATGGAAATATCAATTTTACGGGAACAACTCTGCAATATTTTCTTATGTGCTAATGATGTTGCTTATTTACTTCCAATTCTCTCCTTGGCTGATATTCCTAAAGATGATCCTGCTGAATTTTTTAAGGATGTAAACGGCAAGTTTTTATCTTATAAGAAGATGCGAGCATCACATAGACAATCCTAAGAAAAGTTTTTAAGTGTTGGGAGAATAACTGTTCCTTAGGATTCTCATTTTGCGGTCGAAGCATTTCACTTAAACTATATGTTCAACTTTGTTTACTCTCAAATATCAATCTTCGTTCGGTACTGATAACTTCAGTTGGAGGCAAAGATGGTCAACGAGTGCTTCTTGTAAATGGTAATTTAGATCATCCTTTACTAATCAAATTTATTAATTATTAATAGTCAGAAGCCTAGTTAACTTAACCTACTAAATCTGCATCTCAACACCCCTTTATTTTTTTCTCGATATTTTTGTAGAAACCCTGCATGCAACCTCTTTACACAAGGGAGTATAACAACTAGCTCTGGAGGCTCCTGTATGGCAAGGGATTAATGTTCTACCTCAATCCAGATGATCAACAATTCAATTATCCTCAACTCGTCGGTTCATTCTTTCTCAACGGGGGTTTTTATCCTTTACCACTTCGTGTAAAGTTTCCCAACGAAGACTAACTGGTCTAGGGATTTTGGGTAAAGAGACAGAGGGAGCATGTCCTCCTAAAAGTTCAACAGCTTTTCTATAGTGGGGGTCAGCATGAGTTCCAACTAAGGATGGATCATCCCTCAGTTGTGTATGTTCCTCTTCGCTTATTTCTATATAAATATCGGGTTTAATCCCTTTTTGATTAATATCCTTCCCACTGGGGGGATAATACCGGGCAATGGTAACCGCTAACCCAGACCCATCTGATAAGGAGTGAACTGACTGTACAGTTCCCTTACCATAAGTGGTAGTTCCTACCACTGTTGCTCGTTGATTTTCTTTTAACGCCCCTGCTAAGATCTCACTGGCACTGGCTGAACCATTATCGACCAACACCACTAAGGGTAAATCAGTTAATGAGGTTCCATTAGCTGAAAAATGACGATCACCACCACGACGATCAACCGTCATAACAATTTCTCCTTTTTTGAGCCAAAGACGAGCAATATCTACACTGGCAAGAAGCAATCCTCCTGGATTTCCCCGTAAATCTAAAATATAAGCGGATACCTCTTTATTTCTCAAATCTTTTATTGCGCTTGTCATTTGCTCGGCGGCATGTGAACTAAACTCGTCGAGGCGAATATAACCGAGGCGAAGTTTTCTCTCCTGTTTGAGGTTATAAGTTACAGAAGCAATTTCAATCTGTGATCGTGTTAGGGTAACGACAAACACCTCTTTCTCCCCACGGGACAGTTCTAGAATAACATCAGTTCCTAATTCCCCTTTAACTGCATCTATAGCCTGTTCGAGAGTCATTAAACTTGTTGGTTGGCCGTTGATGCGATTAATACGATCACCTCTTTTAATACCCGCCTTAGCAGCCGGTGAACTTCTAACGGCCTCCACCACATATAACTGGCTCGTACGTTTGTCAAATGTTAGTCTTACCCCCACACCAGACCATTCCCCAGAGGTCTGACTAGTAAGGGTAGCAAAATTATCAGGGGTCAAAAAACGAGTATAAGGATCCCCTAGCCATTTTAGGGCTTTTTGAATAGCTTTGTATGCCTGTTTATGATTGGCATAATTTCGGCTGAGCAATTCTTGACGCTTTTCCTTCCATTTAACTCGATTGAATTCTTTGTCTACAAACTCATTGTTAACAATTTGCCACATCTCATCGATGACCACTTTAGGATTATCCTCTAAGATGGTTATCTCTGATTTAGGAGAACTTAACGCAGGAGTGGCCAGAGACTGGAGAGTTACAGCTGCGACAATCCCCCCCCAGAGACAAATTTGATGCAACCGAACGGGTTTTATCGGACTATTCATGGGGATTTTTACAGAATAATGACAATATGAAATGGGTTCGAGCAAATCAACAAGGTTTAGGTGATAGAATTAGCCGTCTTCAACCTCGATGGCTTTGATTAAACCACCACAATGGAAGAATTAAGTGTGAGTAGAGGTGATCACTATGTTTTCTTTTAGCTTTAAGTTGTACTCAAAAAAATCAAGTAGGATTGCCTGATGAACTTTTCCGATGGGATGAACCTGATCGGTTTTTGGAGAATAGCATTGTCCTTGCTTAATCATATTTACAGGTACTAACCCAAAATCGACTCCTTCTTGCAAGACTAATTGTTCTATCGCAACAGTTAAGGGAGAAGAATAAAGGTAACGAGTAATATTCGGTTCATTATAAACTCTAAACTTTATTGGGTTAGAGACTTTATAATTAATTTCTTCAACTAGTTCCCGTTTTAGTGCTTGTTTTGGGTTTTCTTCTGACTCTACATGACCTCCAAATAAACCCCAACAGTTAGGATAGGCGATTGTGGGTATGTTATCACGCAATTGGAGTAAAAAATTATCCTCTTGGTAAACAATCGCCAAGGCCACCTGAAGAGGAAATTTAGTGTCTTTGTACTCGATATTAGTTAGAGATAATTGAGGAGGAGATGAGTATTTATGCGATCGCATAGTTATTTGAATCTAATTTAACTTTATTTTGAGTTACTTTTATGGGGTAGTAGAAGTTCATTAACATCCAAATCCGGTGTCGATGTAGATTCAGGTTGAGAAGAAGGTAATGGTTGTGTGGGCTGATCGGCAGTTTGGGGTTTAGTCTCAAGTTGTTCTAACTCTACAATATACGATTCGCCTAAATCTTGGCCACCAATAGAAATTGGCTGATATTCTACTCGTCCTTTAATAGTTATGGAATCTCCTCGTCTGGGAAGGATGCCATTGGTCAGAACCCAAACTGTCCCTGTATCATCTTGAAGTTTATAGGAACCATTATCCATAAAGGGCGCATGATCAACCACAGTTCCTTCGATATAATAAGTTGTCTCTTGAGTTTGATGATCTTCTTTTGGTTGCTGATATTGGATGAGTTCATCGATAGGAGTTACTGGTATTTGAGCTATTCTGAAAAAATCTAGTCGATTACAACCGATAATTTCTCCTAGCAGTAAGAACAGAAATCCACCATGGCAAATTCTAATGTTTAAATCTTTCATGATGAGTGGGAGTAGCTTCACTTAACTGAGATATTTTAACTGAAAGGACACCTTGAAATAAGGACACCTTGAAATTTTTACTAGTTCCAAATTCATTAATTATTTGTCGATGTCTTCTTCAACTTCGTTTGTATTAAATGGTAAAGCCTTAGCCAAAAAAATGCAGTGTGAACTCCAAGAATGGGTTCAAAAGCAACAACCTAGCATTGGCCGTCCTCCAGGATTGGCCGTATTGATGGTAGGGGATGATCCAGCTAGTGCAGTTTATGTTCGTAATAAAGAGCTTGCTTGCGCTAAGACGGGAATTGCTTCTTTTGGTCATCATTTCTCTGGCAATATCTCCCAAGATGAATTAGAAACCGTTATTAGACAACTCAATCAAGATCCGCGAGTAGATGGTATATTGGTCCAGTTACCTTTACCGGTCCATTTAGACGCAGTACAATTGTTACTGGCCATTGATCCCGATAAAGATGCTGATGGTCTTCATCCGATGAATTTAGGACGGTTAATGCGTGGTGAACCAGGGTTACGCAGTTGCACCCCCGCGGGAGTCATGCGTCTTTTAGAAGAATATCAGATCGAAGTGGCAGGTAAACAAGCGGTGGTGGTAGGAAGAAGCATTTTAGTGGGCAAACCATTAGGGTTAATGTTGCTTGAAAAAAATGCCACAGTAACTATGGCTCATTCTCAGACCCGAGATTTACGGAGTGTGACCCGTCAAGGGGATATTTTAATTGTTGCGGTTGGTAAACCAGAATTCATTAACGCAGATATGGTTAAACCTGGGGCGGTAGTTATTGACGTGGGAATTAATCGTGTTGTTCGAGCAGATGGAACTTCCCAACTAGTAGGGGATGTGGATTTCAACTCTGTGGTTAATACAGCGCAATATGTTACGCCAGTTCCTGGGGGAATAGGTCCTATGACTGTAGCAATGTTATTAAGTAATACGGTGTTGAGTTATCATCAGCGGGAGACACCATGAACGAATTTTCCCAGACTTATACTTGTGAGTTACCCCAAGGTAAAACCTGGCGGGTGTCCATTATCCCTGAGCGGGATGATGTAGATTTTGATTTGATGATTGAAGATCCCGTAGGCAATATTATTGCCCGAGATAATAGTACTAATGCCGATGCTTATTGTACATTTACAAGTTTTGTAGGTGGAACCTATTTCTTTAGAGTAACATCGGTTAAAGGAAATTGTAAGTTTGCCATTGATGTTAATCCAGTGACAATTATTTTTTCTCGTAATCATTACCATCATCTTGATAGTGGTGTTGTTTGGAAAGTTGCGGTGATTCCAACGGTGAAAAATGTAGATTTTAATCTTTATATTGAAGATCCCAAGGGACAAGCAATTATTCAAGATAGTAGTCCCTATCCTTCTGCAACTTGTGTGTTTACCAGTACTGTTGAAGGTAACTATTGTTTTCGGGTTGAATCCCTTAAAGGAATGAGTGATTTCAATTTTAAAATTGAGAGATTAATTGAATAATTAAATTGATTTAAGTGTATATAAAAGTCATGAATAATCCCAATAACTTAGTTATCTTTAAGCTAAATTAGCTCAATATTTGTTATCTATAACAAAATTTTTAGGATTATCTTCTCAGAAGAGATTCAACAGAATAAAGACTTAAGAAAAGTAACCTAAATTTGATTAGATTAAGCTAATAATGAGAAACTAACTAGTGAAATACCAAATCCAAAAGACTTTGGAGTTAAAAATTAATAATATTTCTAAACCTATTAATTTTCCTTTTTTATCAACTTCAATTTGTCATTCATCTCTTCTACTGTTCCTCAAGTTTTTTCTTGGGAAAGATATACAATATTTTTTTTCTTTTCGACTAACTTTTTCAGCCTATAACATTAATTCATTTAAAGGTAAGCAATGAGAGGAGATTTTATATTCAAAATATCAAACCTCAATAAATGCTGCTTCTAGCATAGAGCTGCGGCTTTACTTTCTTTATGTTTGTGCGACTTGTCCGGAGGAGTACCACAAAATTTTCTTCTATTGTTAGAACAATTTTGTGGGGTAGTTCATTAGTATCTTCCATATCTGGAGTCTTTCTTTTAAGATTAAAGATCCAAACGCTATATATAGAGTTTGCTTCAACTAGTCTCGGATAAAGAAGGGATAATGAACCATAGACAGGAATGGCAAAATAGCGGTGTTGACGAACAATTGATTAACCTCAATGTGACAGCCTTAGAGGGCACTTCCCCTTTAGAGTATTTGTTCTATTCTGACGCACTTCCTAGACGTAATGATGGTCGAGTTAATAATTCCATTTTGAGACGTTATAAGCATACAGAACGAGGAGGCTGGTGGTGTTCAGGAGTAGATCTGTTGACAGGCGGCGAGGATCTATGGGGATGTTTCAAACCCAATTCCCCCCGTATGAGTTATGATGAGCACAAGTCAATTAAATATGAGCATCCCCCTAAAACATCGGCGGGGGTTTTCGCTTTGCGGGTCCCATTGCATCTATGGCGACAATTAGCCCAACGCCACCACCTAAATATTACTCCAGAAGAGATTAATAATCAACTCCCAGATTTAGGTTTTTGGCAATGGGTTATAAATAATCCTTCGATCCCTCTTTGCATTACTGAAGGGGCTAAAAAAGCGGGGGCGTTATTAACAGCAGGATATCCTGCAATCGCTCTTCCGGGAATTAATAATGGCTATCGAACCCCTAGAGATAAGTTAGGTAACCGAATCGGAAAGTCTCGTCTCATTCCACAACTCGAAAAACTAGCGATTTCGGGAAGAAAAATTTATATTGCTTTTGATCAAGATAGTAAACCAAGTACTATTAAAGAAGTGAATTCTGCTATTAGAAAATTAGGAAGTTTATTTACTCGAGCAGGATGTCAAGTTAATGTCATTGTCTGGCTACCAAAATGGGGAAAAGGAGTAGATGATTTTTTAGCTCATAAAGGACTCAAAACTTTTGACGAAGCTTACGAAAAAGCCTTATCTCTAGAAACTTGGAAAGCACAAGGTTTAAGTCAATTAACTTATCCTTCTGATGTTGAGCTTAATACTCGATATTTAGGAGATTTATCTATTCCTATAAATGCTAAATTAGTAGGAATAAAATCTCCAATAGGGACTGGAAAAACTAAGGCCATTGAAAAGATTGTCGAACAGGCTATCGCTCGTAAACAAAAGATATTAGTAATTGGTCATCGAGTTAAGTTAGTCGAACAACTTTGTCAACGATTTCAAATTCCTTATTTAACAGAAATTAAAAAAAATAATATTGAAAATATAAAAGGATGTGGACTTTGTATTGATTCTCTTCATCCTAATTCTTTATCTAAGTTTAATCCTAGTGATTGGATAGACAGTCTAATTATTATTGATGAAGTTGAACAGGTTTTATGGCATGGATTAAACTCAAAGACTTGTAAAGAAAACAGGGTTTCTATTCTAAGAACTTTTAAGAAGCTACTTGAACAAAACTTAGAATTTCAAGGAAAAATAGTTATTGCTGATGCAGACTTAAGTGATATTTCTCTTGACTATTTAATTTCTTTGATGGGAATTAAATTAAAACCGTTCATTGTAATTAACAATTGGAAATCTAACAATAAAGAAGCATGGGGAGTATATAACTATCCGGAAACCACTCCCCAAGAATGGCTTAAAGATTTAGTACAACACATTCAGCAAGGGGGTAAACCTTTTGTTTGTTTATCCGCTCAGAAATTAACTAGTAAGTGGGGGACACAAACCCTAGAATTTTACTTAAAAAAGCGATTCCCAGAGGTGAGAATCCTAAGGATTGATTCTGAATCGTTAACCGACCCTAATCATAACGCTTACCAATCTATCAACCACCTTAATCAAATTCTATTAAACTACGATATCATTTTGGCTAGTCCTTCCATTGAGACGGGAGTCAGTATAGATATTAAAGATCATTTTACCTCCGTTTGGGGATTAGCTCAAGGGATACAAACTGCCACGTCTGTCTGTCAATCAATAGGACGAATTCGTGATAATATTCCTCGTTATCTTTGGTGTGCTTCCTATGGGTTTAATAAGGTGGGAAATGGTTCTACTTCAATTCCTAATTTATTAACTTCTAGTAATCGTGTTACTCAGTTAAATATTAAATTATTACAACAATCTGACCTAGAAGCCTTAGATGATATAGATACAGAATTTCAAGCAGAGTCTTTACTTTGTTGGGCAAAAATGGCGGTTCGTGTTAATGTTTCAATGACTCATTATCGAGAGTCGATATTAAAAAATATTACCGACCAAAATCATCCTGTTTTTCGTAAGAAGAAACTGGTAAAAATTCAAGAAACAACAAAACATAAAAAATGTTCGTCTAATAGCAATAATTCTCACCAATTAATAAAAGCCATTGAAAGTATTAGAGAACAAAATTATAAAGAAGAATGTCTAATGATTTCCCAAGGCAATGAAATTACTAAACAACAATATCAAGCGTTAAATAAGAGGTTAGTTAAAACTGTGGTCGAACGACATAACATCAAAAAATATAATTTACAAAAACGTTATTGTATTGAAGTAACTCCTCAATTAGTTGCCTTAGATAATGAAGGATTGTACGATAAACTTCGTATCCATTATTTCTTAACTTTAGGGCGTTCTTATTTAGCAGATAGAGATACCATTCTTGCAAAAAAAATCATAGAAAAAGGACAGGGGAGTCTTTTCGTGCCTGATTTTAATAGTTCTCAATTAGGGGGAATTATTGGGACGATGGAGGTGTTGGGAATTCCGGTGTTACTCATGAACCATGAACGAAAGTTAAAGCCCACGGATGAAGACTTGCAAGCTATGGCAAAAATTGCCATTAAAAATCGCACTGAAATCAAAACTATTATGGGAATTGGTATTGCTAAAAATTCTAGTCCTATCACAATTATACGGCGCTTGTTAGATAAAATTGGCTATGGATTAACTTGTATTGGTTCTAAAAAAGTTGATAAAAAGCGAGTGAGGGTGTACCAGGTTGTTCTTCCCGATGATGCTAGAAAAGAGGTATTTAGACAATGGTGGATAAGAGATGAAAAATCCCCAGGCAGTTCTGAACCCTGGTTTGAAGAATATACAAATGGTAAGTCAGAAATGGCTAGAATTCAGCAAGAGGAAAACAAAAATTATATTCAATTAAGTTTAGAATTTTAGAAATTTGCTTTAACCGTTGATCTCAAAAACTATATTTCTTAGAGTGAATTAGATAAAGGTTAGATTTTTAACGAAAAAATAATAAGTTCTTATCTGCGTCGTAACCCCAGGATGAGGAATCAATCTAAGTATATTGAAAGAATTAAATATCAGTGGGGTATTACCATCGTGGATGGTAATACCCCCGTAGAGACTTTTTATACAGGGTCTCTACGGGGGTATGAGGCAACAAATCAAGAGATCTTTAGATGCAGACTTGTATATTATAGTAACCAGAAAATTTTAGGAGAAACCTAATGGATTTGCTGATCAAATCTTCCCTGAATTTTACGACAAAAAAAATTTAACGCATGGTCACAAACTCTTCAGCAGAACTTGGATGAATCCCAATAGTAGCATCAAAATCAGCCTTTTTAGCTCCCATCTTTACTGCAATCGCTACTCCTTGAATGATTTCGGCAGCATGATCTCCTACCATGTGTGCGCCTAAAACCCTATCACTTTCTTGATGAACAACAAGTTTCATTAAAGTTTTTTCCTCTTTGTCAGGTAGTACATAATACATAGGCCGAAACTCGCTACTATACACTTTGATAGCATTCTTCCCATATTGTTCTTTAGCTTTTGCTTCAGTCAATCCTACTGTAGCAGCCTCTGGAGTACTAAAAACGGCAGATGGGACATTTTCATAACTCATTAGATGCGATTTTCCCCCAAATTTGGTGTCAGCGAAGGCTCGGCCTTCACTAATGGCGACAGGAGTAAGATTAATACGATCTGTACAGTCTCCGACTGCATATATATTCGGTTCGGTGGTTTGACTATATTTATTGACAGCGATCGCTCCATTTTGTACTTCAACCTCTGTATTTTCTAATCCTAAGTTCTCTAAGTTAGGGATACGTCCAGTAGCAGCTAACCCAATGGTATCAGCCAACACCATGTCATTATTGCTATCTCCTTCTAGAGAAATTATTAAACCTTGGTTTGTCTTTTTTACTTCAGAGATGGAACAGTTCTTCAGGATGCGAATACCATGTTTTTCCATAGACTCTTGGATAGTAGATCGGAGATCTTCATCAAACCCTTTCAAGATTTTATCGCGGCGAATAATCTGGATCACATCTGATCCCAGTCCATGCATAATACAGGCAAATTCTACCCCAATGTAACCGCCTCCCCAAATGACGACGCGCTTGGGTTGTTCAGGTAGCTCAAACATACTATCAGAGGTTGCTAAATATTCTTTCCCTGGAATGTCAGGTTTAACGGGACGTCCTCCTACAGCAATTAAAACTTTATCAGCGGTAACTTTGGTATCTCCCACTTCTATGGTGTTGGGGTCGAGTAATTTACCATGGGCACGATACAGTTGAACATTGGATTTATCCAACATTTTTTGGTAAATACCATTGAGACGATCAACTTCCCTATTGATGGCGGCTATCATTTTAGGCCAGTCGAGGATACTTTTAACCGGACTCCATCCGTATCCTTGGGACTCTTCCAAGAGGCTGGGGAAGTGAGAAGTATACACCATTAACTTTTTGGGAATACATCCTCTGTTAACACAGGTTCCCCCTAGACGATTAAATTCTGCTAACCCGACTTTAGCTCCATATTCGGCAGCGCGTCTAGCAGTAGCAATGCCTCCTGAACCACCACCAATGACGAATAAATCAAAATCAAAACTCATAATTCTACTAAATCTCCTAAATTATAGGTTGAAACTTCTACTTTGTGCTTTTTAGCCCAATTTTTTGTCTTAAGACAGTTGGCTATTCAAACACAATAACCATTTCTAATTGCATATTAAACCTTGTTCGTCAGTTTCTCCAACTTCTGGATATATTGTTACTTTTTTGTCTGATTTAAATTTTCCAACAAATGATAACAATACCACCCGATCATACCTTTTTCTCAGATAGCTAAAAATTTAGAAAGTTCTAAGGTTTGTTCGACAGATTTAACGAGAAAAATTGACGATATTATTGAATAATATAAATTCAGGTGATGATGATCACAGAAAAATATTTAAACTTTTGACTCCGGAAAAATTTTATATAAGTTAAAACTGCAAAAATATTTTTCTGTTATTGTTAGTGATTTAACACTAACAATAACAGTAGATTTGTTGAAATCTTATTCACAATTTAATTTTAAAACTCCAGTTCATATGAAAAGTAAAATTACTACTTTAAAAACATTGTTCTTTTTAGAAAAAGGAGGACTAAGTCTGACAACTAGAAAGCTTAGCAAAAATCATAAAAACTAAAATATTCCATAAAATTGATTAATTTTATGGAATATTTTAGTTTTCTGATTGAAGAATCAATTTAATTTAAAAATAGCAAGATACTTATCAAGATATTTTATAAATTAATGATGTATTTTTTAGTTATTAAGTTTCCAATAAAAATGCATGTCCTCTAGTTTTAGTCTATTCAAATTAAAGGTATTAAAGTTACGTCTAGCTGCTATTTTAGCAGCTAGACAATGGTAAATTACCTATAAAGCAATAGCGTTAGAAAAGAATATTTTTGTACTTCTATTGAAGTACAAAAATATTTTACTCAACCTATTTTAACCATCAAATATAATTGACATATTGACTTAGCTCCTAATATGTCGGCTTAGTAGTTATTGATGCTAATATCTATCTTTTAATAAATCACAAAATACTTTACATAAAAATGTAATAACAATTAATTTATTTATTTAATAAAAATATTGATTGTTATTAATAATTTTATTAATATAATCTAAACAAATTAGCTAAATTAATCATCAAAACTTATAATTTCTATGCCAAAAGTTTCTATGAAAATAAGCGTTAAAAAACACTTTAATCTCATTAGTAATTAATCCTAATTAATGTCAATTACGCGATATTTTAGGGTTATCCTGTCATAATTTAGTTACTCCATAAGCATTAGTTGCTGATTTAAAGTCAATGGCTAAGATATTAGAAGCAGAAACTTATTGTCAATCTTTAGCCTTAACAGAATTTAATATAACTCTTTTAACTAGTGTTAAGAACATAATAATTGAAGGTAATTTTCAAGACACAATGGGGACAATGTCTGGTATTTTTTTTGTTGTCTGGCCATCTAAACTTTTTTAGTTATTCCTCTTTAGCTATTAAACTATTAGTTTTAATATAAACCGATACGAAGTTCCTGTCTAAGAAACTAAAAAGAAAATTGATAGTAGTATTATTTGATTTAATCGACTTATAAAGGTGTTTATCTACATAATATATGTGATTCTACTTTAAGACTTTGTACTTAAGTACAAGACAAGAAAAAACATAAAAGATCAGACATTAGGAGTAGTATAAATAATATAAGATAAAGACTAGTTTTAAGAAAAAATAGCTGATAATCTATTAGTAAGCTTAATCATTTCATAGCTGCTAATAAAGCAATAAGAGCATTATTTTCATGGGAATTAATTTCTTGATCCAACCAAGCAATCCTTACCGCAATGGGAAAGGCACTCGCCGCTACATCCGGGTCAAGTTTTTTTAATAATTCTGGTGATTGAGGAACCTTTAGAGCAGATTTGATACTAATCAGAATAGATTGATCTAACTTAAGGGGAGAAAGCTGATTTTCTACCTCATGCCAGTCAATCTTATCATGGGGAATTCCTACTTGGATTAAATACGCTAGTAATCTAGACAGTTGCAATTGTTGGCCATCATTCATGTGGTTATAACTACCCTTGGTAAGGGTATCAATCTTAGAGTGTGATCGCCCAATATGCATTTCCGATGATCGCAGATTTTCAAGAATTTGTTGCCAGTCTTTAGAATCACATGAATCAGGTTTAGCTACTGTCAGACAAACATGAATGCGTTCAGCCTTAGGAGAAAGTTTAGTCACCCTCGCCTGAACCCCAAGATAACCTAACCAACGAGCAATGGTGTCAACTAGAGTCGCTTGGGTAGCTTGAGAATTTGCTAACAAGCGGATTTGAGTTTGAACTAGGGGGCGGACAATTTGGGAGAGCATGATAACTAAGATGCTTTAATTTCTCTTCTCTCCGTAATATAGATCAATTGTCAAGTTTAATGTTGTCACAAGGATAGCGAAACCAATTTCGAAGAGGAGTGCAAACTATAGTTTTAGTGTATGTGATTTGGGTGATAAAGTAATTTTTTAGAATAAATAGGTAATTGTTAGGGAATTACTTCTATTTAAGCTTTTTTAGTCTCGGTACTCAATTTTTGCTCACGAAGTAGATTCGTATTGACTTCTTTAATATTGTTGATTCATGTAATTAATTACCAATATTTGTCAAGATCTCCTAGGATTTCGCTATGTCTGAACAAAAAAATAAAGCATGTTCAGGTCTTTACCCAATTTACTTTTATTAAAAGGGTGATAGTTCTTAAAATTAGTAAAACTAAAATTTTACCTATTCATTTAGCCTTTTCTCCTAAAATTCTTGCTTTTTCTTTGCCTATAATTGTTGCAAACGACACAACTATCAATCTTGATGGTTTTACCAGTTGTGTTTTAATCAAACAAGCTTTACTCTTTAAATATTTTTTAAACAAAAAATTGAGCGGATAAATATCAATCTCAAAACCCGTCGGTCGTGTCTTTGCTGAAGTTTATATTAAAAATATTTTTAGGAATTAACCAAAATTTTCCACAAAAAACAGTAAAATAGTTATTGCCAACTAACAGCTACATCGCATCAAATAATTAGTTAATAACCCTCAACTCGATAGCATATCTAGGGTTTTTCTTTTTTTAAAAAAATAAACTAACTGTTCATAAGATCAAAAACTTACTTTTGGTTAAGTTAAGGACCATACATTACAAAAGTCGAGAGTTAGAATATGTCTCTAATTAGTTTATGCTAAAAAGGACAAGGTTTGCTAAACTCTATGAAAATTGTTTTTTCCAACTTTTATGGAATGCATTATTAGCCGCCGCGCTCAATTCTCGGCGAGTCATCGGTATTGGCTACCCGAATTCGATGAAGAGGAAAATCAACGACTATTTGGGGCTTGTACATGGTTTCCTGGTCACGGACACAACTATGTCCTCTACGTTTCCTTAATTGGAGAAGTCGATCAGTATGGCATGGTGGAAAACCTTTCCACCGTCAAGCGAGTTATCAAAAGAGAAGTCACTGGTCAACTCGATTATAGTTATCTCAACGATGTTTGGGAAGAATTCCAACACACTTTACCCACTACTGAAAACCTAGCAAGAGTTATTTGGCAAAGGTTAGCGCCCTATTTACCTCTTGCTAATATCCAATTATTTGAATACCCCCAATTGTCGGCGCAATACCAAGGAAATGCTATGAAAGCTAGTTTGACCATTCGGACCCATTTCAGTGCGGCACATCGCTTAGCTCTTCCCGAATTAAGCTTAGAAGAAAATACTAAAATTTATGGAAAATGTGCCCGTCCTCACGGCCACGGCCACAATTATCATCTCGAAGTTTCCGTTACTGGAGAGATTGATACACGTACAGGAATGTTAGTAGATTTAGTCGCCTTACAAGAGGTGGTCAAGAACTATGTAGTTGAGCCGTTTGACCATAATTTTCTTAACAAAGATGTTCCTTACTTTGCTCAAGTCGTTCCTACTGCCGAAAATATTGTCCTTCATATTGCTCAATTACTGCGAAAACCTATTGAAGAACTCGGTGTCGACCTTGATAAAGTTAAATTAATCGAGAGTCCCAACAACTCATGTGAGATTTATTGTTGTAAGTCTTCTCAACTCCATCAAGGATTAAGACATCAAGAGTCTGTCTTAGCAAGAACTAATTAGGGGATGAAAATTAAGATAAGCTCGCCTAAAACTACTAAGAATTGATTTAAGATTAAAACTGGAAGATTACAAAAAGTTGACAGTTGTTTCAAGGAAATTATCTAGCCATCGATGTGTCTGGTAATATGGGCAAACGCTAGGCGGTATACTAATACTAAATGATGCGACTGTCTTGTCGCCTGCAAAAATCTCCAATCTTAGATTAAGGATAGATGTACGATGGAACCCCAAGCTCAAGATACGATGGAATTCCAAACTCAAGAAAAAACGATCCCTGAAGGCTTAGATACTGAAGTTCCAGGGACATTGACCCAGCAACCTCCTATGACTGATCAGCCTTGGCAAGAGTGGCTAGAACCTGTAGTTGATCTTCTTTCTAATGCCTCTGATTACATTGGACGATGGTTCAACTCCTATAAACAACTGCTGACGACTCTCGGCATTGTCATTCTTGCTATAATCAGCGTTAGGATTATTGTGGCGGTTCTCGGAGCAATTAGCGATGTTCCCCTTTTGGCTCCTGTCTTACAACTCGTAGGGTTAACTCACGCTGCTTGGTTTGCGTGGCGTTATCTTTGGAAGGCGTCTAACCGCCAAGAGTTAATGGCTGAATTTGATGCCCTAAGAAATCAAATTTTTGGCGAAAACGCCTAAATCAAATTTTTGGTCGACTAAAATCCCTCCGACTATTGCAGTACGGAGGATTTTTTACCTATATGTCATTAATTTCGTTGCATATAAACATAAAGGAACCCATTATGACTTAACAAGTATGATATTGTTCAACAGCACATCGGTAAGGATTTTATGATATATTCAGAACCGAAGGTGAACGTGAAAGTTTTCCCAAGGTTAGCAGATTTTAGGAGACTTATGACTTATGACGACAGAAGGACGCCTGCAGGTCGGTCAACCTGCGCCAGACTTCACCGCGACAGCCGTTATCGACCAGGAATTTCAGACCAAAAGACTATCTAGCTATCGTGGCAAATATGTTGTCTTATTGTTCTATCCCTTAGACTTTACCTTTGTTTGTCCCACTGAAATCATAGCATTTAACGATCACTATGACGAATTTGCCAAACTTAACACAGAAGTTTTGGGGGTATCAGTCGATAGTGAATTCTCTCATCTAGCTTGGATTCAAACTGACCGTAAAGAAGGAGGAATTGGTGATATTAATTATCCTCTGATTTCCGATATCAAGAAAGAGATTAGCACTGCCTATAATGTCTTAGATCCAGAAGCGGGAGTCGCTCTACGAGGACTATTCATCGTTGATAAGGAAGGAATTGTTCAACATTCCACTGTTAACAATCTTTCCTTTGGCCGTAGTGTTGAGGAAACCTTGCGAACTCTTAAGGCTATTAAACATGTTCAAACTCACCCCGATGAAGTTTGTCCTGTGGATTGGAAAGAAGGAGATAGAACTATGATTCCTGATCCTGTGAAAGCTAAAGTATATTTTTCAGCTGTTTAGTTGCCCTTTACCTATACTGCACAAAATTCATGAGCCTCCACCTCTACTGGTTGAAAATCTGGAGTCAAACTCTGCTTGCGGTTGTGAATATCTTAGTTTTGACAGTTGCTCTCAAGGTAATGAATTTTAATTAAGGATAATGTTAATTTTTAGGGATTTAGATTGCTCACATAAACGTTTTTGGCTTTTCTTAACTGAGGTACGATAAATTGATTGCTACGGAAAATAGGATCTTCAGCTTTTTTTATTATGATTTTGTTACATTCAGGCTAGAAGAGCAACAATTTTTTCTCAATTTCTGCTGCCGGTTGTTTACCTTTAGTTAGCATCGCCACTGACTGTATTTTGCCCGAATCACCCACAACAACTCTTTAAAATCTCTAATTTTTAGCGATGGCAGTCTCTGCTCTTAATTTTTACACTACTGCTCATTAACAAATAATATTTTTTTTTATTATCTTCATAATAAGAGCTCTTAGCCGAAATTATAGAAAGTTTGTGGAGCAAGGAATGGGGGTATTCATTAATGATTACTAGTACCAATCAACGACAAAGCCAAATTGTAGTTAAGGAGAGACTTAGTATTAAAATCAAGAAATTATGACTATTAAGTGTTCAGATATATACACAGGGCAAGTTCTAGTACATCTTTTCCTACAAAACTTATCTAAAATCAAAGGGTAAAAATATAATATAAATATTTATTTTCTTTTCCCAAGCCCGACATGAATGTTGACGAGTGACAGAAAATTTCTAGTTTGGAGTGATTAGAGAAAAATTTTGATCCTAACCTGATGTGGGAGTTCTCCTTAAATTTTGTGTCACGAATTAATTTAGCATAGATATCTGTTTCAATATCTAGAAAAGTTTTTTGTGATTTTTTTCTAGCGAACGATTGAGATCAAGAGTATTTTTGCCGAATTTTTCAATATATTCTTCAATATTCTGTAATTGTTATTTAATTATTTGCTGTATAGAACGATAATTTTATCGTTCTACGCTAGTAGGGAGTTCCGATTTAGCGGACAGAATAAAATTCTGTTTAGGACAACGCAATATGCTAATAATTAAGAGTAATATAAATTATTTTTTGAGTATATATTTACTTTGTTATAATCACCAATTTTTACGCTGGAGTAATTCCATCAATTAAGTTCTAATCAACCCTAGATTATTCTCTGATCCATTAAATAAAAAGTGATTACAATGGTTAATGATGACTCAAGAGTCAAAAATTCCTAAAATAATTCCAACATTTACCACTTTAATTACCCCAGTTCATCTAATTCTTCTGTCATTAGATGAGTGTCATAGGTAGAAAATAGAGTTAAAGATTGTTGTTCTGAGAGAACAACAATTAATTTAATTAAATAGTATATAATGAAGTTTACTAAAAAACTAAATCTAATTTTTATTTTTTTGTAAGAATAGAAACTTATAATTGTGTTTTTAAAACATTCATTCCCAAAAAAACTTAAATTAATACTAAAAAAAGTAATGACCGTTGTCCTATAATAAAAAATTACTTGTTACTAACTTCTAATTTTCAAAATATAGTTACCACATTAACTGGATATTTGCTAAAAACTTACCTCTACTAAGAGAATAATTACAAAAAATAAAGTAGTCAATTGAATAAAAGTTAAGGAAGGCTAATTTATAGAACTAATAATTAAAACTACAGCACAAAGAACAAGAAGAAAACAATTGATTGTGAACTCAAATTAACGAAATGTTCCAAGCGACTTCAAATTAAGAGAGGTTTAAGAATAATTTCTAGGATTACCTCTACAGACAGACTAACTAAACAAATTTTAATGAAAGCTCAAATCAGTTTGATAATGAAAAAACTTAAGAAAAAAGTATATGAAAATCTGACGAATAAAAGTAACAATACGAGAGATAGTCGTAGTACTAGAAGAAGTAGATAAAACCATTAATAACTTCTTGAAGTTAGCTTTAAGCATTAGATCAGTTGCAGATTTCAACCCCATTATCTTATTTCTAATTGCTGAATATCTGAGATTACTTTAGGCTAATAATTAGTCCGATAACTAAATGAGTTAAGAATTAGGTGATCTCCTTACGAAGGAGTTTAAAATAGTTAGGTAAACCAATGCTAGAACTACTGATAACATACTATTGAGAGGAACTCAATCAATGTCTTCTACTATCGAAATGTCAATATCTGTAACCAGTTGGGCAGAATTTCCTTTAGCTAATGTTCCTACTTCAGAAGAACTCGAACGGATCAACATCCATTTAGACTTAATATTGCTGGGGTTAGAAGCTTTAACCAATCTTAATGGTGATAGTCTGATTGGAGTAGCTACTGAACTAAACTTACAGACAACCATGATTCAGAATTGGCTCCCATGGGTACAAAGACAATCTCTAACGTCGTACGAGAACCAAAAATCAAAACTATTAAAAGTAGAAGAGGCGCGCTCGCTGATCGTTATTATTTGCTATTTATGCCAACAAAATCAAGAAATCATCCGTCGCGCCGTCACCCTCTTAGAACAGATTACAGCTCAAAACAAAGATCCATTAGGACTCGCCCTACTTAGCAATTACTTTAACAAGTTTGCTCGCCTTTATCACTCAAACGTATCTGAAAACAAACGTCTTGAATCTTCTCAGTTATCAAAATTAGCTTTTAAACTCTTAGTAGATTCACTCTTTTACAGTACTACTAATGGCCATCATCGTCTTTGGTTAGTCATGTTAGATTATACCCGTTAGGACGCCTTTTAAATTATCAATTGCTCTGTCCCCATCCTAAATTTATAGCTTATCTATGAAATTATTTAGCAATACTCCTATTCGACGCTACACTCCTCCTACTTGTACTCTGGAATTATGGGACAAACGCTCTTGTTTATCTCGTTGGCGAGAAGAAGCTTCCCCAAAAGAGTTAAACTTTGTGCTAAATTTCGATGATCCTAAACTCTTAGAAGAACAACAAGTAACGCTTCAGGGAGATCTCTCTCAATTGGAGATTTTATGTGATGTGGTTGCTTGTTATGTCCAAAATCTCCTCTATCAAACCGTTAATTGTTTGACTATTACTCATCAGTCTTCCTTTGAAGACACAACCTGTTCGGCTAAACTCTCTTCTTCAACCTCTTCAAGTGAGGAAATAATAGATGAGCTCAATTTACCTCCCTCACTACAGCCCAAAGGATTTTTAAGCCATCAGCTTAATTTAGGTTCCCTAGAAGCTAGAGCCTCCCATCCCTCCGTTAGTTTGACTTCTTCCCAGCTTTTTGATCTGCTTAACGCTTTAGAAGATTATCAAGAGGATTTGACTGTCTTATCTTTTTCGAAAAATTCTATTCAACGTCAGGGAATTTGGGTGTGGACATGGACAGCAGTAGTTGCCTTATTGGCTATTGCTATTCCAATGGTGGGACCAAAATGGTTCGATAGACTAAATCCTGGTGATGTGTCCTTAATTCAAAATAAAGAAAGTCCAGAACAAATGTTATCTTTTTTAGATGTGTTGCCTCCTGTACCACCTCCACCTAGCGCACCTATTCCTTCTCCATCAATGCCTCCAATGTTGGCCACGAAAGATCCTTTACCACCCCCCGAAAAGATTAGCATAGCAGCCCCACCTCCTCGTAATCTATCTGTTGATATAAAACCTCCCACTCCTCCAATGTTGTCAGTTCCTTCTGTATTACCCTTTGCTTCTCCACAAGCCTCAACAGCTAATAACTACTATCAAGTCCCTAATCAGCCTTCGGCTGAAGATATCCTAACCCTTCAAGGATCAAGAATCCCTGGCCCTGGGATCATGCCTTCTTCTCCTTTAACGATGGCTGACCGTATTGGTGCTATTCCTAGTATTCCTATCCCACCATCCCTACAAGCTGAGGCGTTAGTAGAGCGATCTCCTGAAAAACAAACCCCCAAAACCCCTATTGTTAACCCTTTGTCCGAAGATTATATCTTCGCTAAACCAACTCCCCAGACAACTCTTCTTGATGCCATCCCTCAAGTAGCAGAAGCTCGTCAGTATTTTCAGCAACGCTGGCAACCACCTAGAAATCTTTCTCAAACTCTAGAGTATCGCTTAATAGTTCAGTCTGATGGTTCCTTGAAACGGGCGGTTCCTTTGGGAAAAGCAGCTATTGTGTATTATGAGAAAGCATTCATTCCTACTCCTGGTAGTGCCTTTGTTTCATCCCTCGATATGTCGGAGAATCAAACTATTCGCTTAGTGTTAAGTCCTAATGGTAGGGTTAAAACCTTTTTGGAGTAGTAGGAAAAAACTTTTTGTATTTCCGATTTAGAGAAAAATTTAATTAACTGAATTATCCAAAATTTTTATCAAAAAATTAGCCTTTTTTTCTAAAATAGAACGACTAATACATTTCTTATACTCATACATAAACCTATTTAGTTAATTGATTAAATTATTAAAAATAAGTTTTTTTTCTTATTTAGTACTCGCTTTTTTCAAAGTACTTCTAATTTACCAAAGAAATCATTATAAATCTTGTAGTAGCAAAAATAATATCATTTCTTTGATATTTCTGATATGTGCAATCGCTATATGTATAATTTTTTTTAAAAAATATACATTTCATGAAGACTAATCTGCTAAGTTAGAGATAAATTTGAGTGATTTTAGACAGATTTAATTATCTAAGATTTTTTATTGAATGTTGAATTAAATTAAATAAAATTATAGAAAGTTGAAAGTGAGGAAGATAATCACTCTATGTTCTGAATTAACTAGAATAAAAAATTATTTGTTACATAAAAAAGTGATTGTTTGTGATACTAACTCAGTACATATAAGTGTTTTTTTAAATGGATGGAAAAATAAATAGAAAAATAGTTATATATCTTTCTATAATATTTACTTTATAAGTAAATATTATAGAAAGATATTGGCATCAGATAAAAAATTATAAAATTTACGAAGTAATTTCTTGATATAAATATAATTTGGCTAATTTAGTTAAATAAAGTCGTTATTAAGCAACAAAGTAGTTGTTCTGAAAAACATCACTTCAACCCTAATTGTTTAAATATAGAGATACAAAATAATTTAATTATTAAAAATTAATGTATAGTTATTTACTTAAAAATGCTATTATTTATAGTTCCAATGCCTTGGAAAGAGATAAAATTGGGGTTGTTGCCATCA
Organism: cyanobacterium endosymbiont of Epithemia clementina EcSB; assembly: GCF_029919255.1. Lineage (GTDB taxonomy): Bacteria > Cyanobacteriota > Cyanobacteriia > Cyanobacteriales > Microcystaceae > Rippkaea. The sequence continues at coordinate 1,464,222 of NZ_CP123991.1, forward strand.
GCTTAGATCTGGAGTCGCTAGAAGACAATTAGAATTTATGTCAAGAAGGTTCAAACACCTTGGTTGAAGTCTTTGGAAAAGATATGGTAATTTTCAATAGAGTTAATGTCATTATTTTGATTAAAGACAATTTTTTATTTGACAGCTAATTCAATTCATTGAGGTTCCACTAAACCTGGATTAGGCTAATAATATCCTGAAGGTGTTTAGCTGAGATAAGTTAGTTGTACTATCTAACTAGAAACGGGAGTACTTCAAAAATAAATATTAATACTTCCGGATAAGCTTTACAGGAATTCTTTTAGAGAATAGTTTACATATAAAGTTCATCAGGAGCATTAACGATGATTATTCAAATAGAAAAACTGTATTACACTTCTTAAAAAGACTGGATGCTAGAAGAAAAAGCTACAGATTAAGATAAACATTGAGATAGAAAAAATATACTCATGACAGTACGAACAACCAACCACAATCAGATTGTGATCAATTTCTTTCGCAAACTCCCTTTGACAATTCAAGTTGGGATTGTCATATCTATAAATCAATGACATTGATTTATAGATGCCTCAATATTGCATTTACATTCATCTTGACGTGATGGTGAGTAATAGTTCAGATGATCTTAAAATTTCGTTTCAAGATTCGTATCAAAGAGCAAATTTTAAGCTCAAAAAAAAACAAGCTTAAAAGTGAAAGATAAAATTAATCAATATTGAAAATTGATATACATAAAACTCCTGGAATTTATAAAGAATGGTTAACTCATTCCATTAACAGTTCAAAAATTTTTCTCTGCTCAAAAGTAGGTGGTGGCTCAATTATAGGTTCATTTTGTCTCTGTTAGAGACTTACCTTTTTTAAATGACTACGTGGGTCATATACACGACTAGCACTAATTTTTTGATAAAGTTCTCGTTCCGTTTCTGTTAGGCTTTGAGGCGTATCAATCACAATTTTGACTAGTTGGTCTCCTCGTCCATCTTTAGGATTGACCCAACCCTTACCCCGAAGGCGCAAAGATTGACCCGAACGAATTCCTGGGGGAACTCTTACTGTTACTATTCCATCGGGGGTAGGAACTTCAATAGAAGCACCTAAGATAGCTTCATCAGGAGTAATAGGAACTTCACAGATTAGATGCTCTCCTTCAAATTGAAAAAACGAATGGGATATTAATTCAATTTTGAGATATAAATCTCCCCGTTGCTGATTATAGGGATTAATAGAACCCTTGCCTCGGACTCTTACCCGACTCCCTGTTTTTGCTCCAGCTGGAATGCGAACATCAAGAACTTCATTGCCTAAATTAAGGCGTTTTTGTACACCTCTAAAAGCTTCAGAAAAAGTTAAACGTAGGGTTGCCGTTCGATCAGTCGCAGGGGGTTGATTCCCAAAACCGCCTATATCAGAAAAGCCACTAAAATCACCATATTCAGGCTGTCTTCCAGTGGTAGTTCGATAACTGTAACCTCCTGTTGTTGGTCCATTAGTTGAGCCAAAACGACCTAATAATTCATTAATAAATTCATCAAAATTACCATATTGGCTAAAATTAAAACCGCTAACGTCAACACCACTCTGACCATTAGGCCAACTACCTTGATTAGCCTGTTGCCAATATTGACCAAATTGATCATATTTCTGACGTTTTTCCTGATCTGATAGGATTTCGTAAGCTTCGCTAATTTCTTTGAATTTTTCTTCCGCTTGTTGATTGGCAGGATTTCTGTCAGGATGATATTTCACAGCTAACTTACGGAAGGCTTTTTTAATTTCTTCTCCGCTAGCGTTTTTATTAACTCCTAAGATGGCGTAATAATCTTTGTAGTCAGTTGAAGCCATTAACAGAAACCTCCTAGCTGGTAACAAAAAACGATTTGAAATTTAACTTGAATAATTGTATCCTTCTAAATCTAGGTTAACAAAGCCGTCAAGCCTATTTTGTTCGGTTTTCCCTGATATATGAGAGAGGATTTTCCCTACCATCACTTTCGAGCAAGTCCATCTTCTAGGACAGGAGGGGTATTATATGGTATACACTAACATTTCTACAACAATCTGGGTTGAAGTCGAGCGGTCAAAACCGCTATTGCTCTTTAAACAGAGTTCAAAAAGTATATTCTATCAAATTTCTACCGTACCGTACTATTGAATTCTACCTCACAGGTAAATTTTATGGCTTCTTTGCGTTGTTTTCGGACAGAATTGATAGCATCATAAACAGCCATAGCAATATATTATTAACACAACTTTTTTCAGTTACTGTTTAATTTTTAGCAAAATTAAACAGTAACTTTGGGTATTGGAGTTTCTTAACAATTTGACCCTACTAATATGAGTTGAAATAGTTAATATGTTAGGATATTAACTATTTCAATTGTTTAAATAGTGTTGATTTTTTGCTTTCTGAGAGTCCAATCAGCAAAATAAGTTTAGATTAATTAAATTAATCTACATTGTCTAGTTTGTAAGTGATTGTTTTTAGATATTTAAATGTAATTTAGCTTACTTACTTTTTTTCTGGAGTTGACGCTAGAGGAGTAATAGAGTGTATAAATTTGGGGAGGAAATTTTTAACCACTTGCCATACTTAATGAAGACTTACTTTGTTGTAATCACAAACTAAGTAAGTCTAGTATTCTAGCAATTTGTCTACACTGTAGTTATTGATAGAGTTCACAGAATGGATAATTTTCAAGAATTCTACCGAACTTAGGCTTGTAAAAATATACTGAATTTTAATCTACTAATTTTTAGTAAAAATTTTGATAATAAAAAAATATTAAAAGCTCAAACAATAATTGATTAGTTGTTTCAGAAAATCAATAACAATAATTTTGCGTAATAGGTTTGCGTAAGTTTATCACAAAGCTCACTTTTTTTCAAAAAAATTAATTTTTATATCTGCGAGAGCCCACTATAAAATGTAGATCAAGTATATATCAAGGCAAGAATAGAGTATATCTATACATCTTAATATACTAAAAACAGAGACAGTTGACATGACGAATCCTACTTAATATTTTCTTTTCAAACAGTTTCTAAGATTAATACCCAGTTTATTGTTAAAATCTAATAAAAGGCACTAAGCGTTGAACTTATTTCTATATTAATTTCTAAAAAAAAAATACTTAGGTATATTTTTCTATGTTAAATTGATATCTGGAACCTAAAATTAAATAAAACTGTGTGAGGACGAATCTGTGAGACAAGTACAGTGGAACCCTCTTAGCCTTTATTGTTTTTCCTTAGTATCAACTTTGTTGATTTATTGGTTAATTTCTGGAAAGTCCGATAAAATTGCCCAATATACTATTTTTCCTAAGCCTTTGCCTGTCGAGGCTTCTGATGAATTTCAACAAGGACAAGAAATTTATCTTAATGGGAAACTATTTAACATTCCTTGGAGCCAGTGGAATCAGGATAACGATCAACGGATAGGAATCAGTGACATTGGAGCGATGAATTTATTAGGGGTAGAACTTCTGAGCACGAGCGAACCTAATTTACAGCCTCTTAGATGGTTTTCTACCGATTCTCGCCAGTTTTTTCCTATTCCAGCACGATTTATTGCTCCCTATCGATATTTAGACGTAACTGACTTAATGAAATTAGCGGGAGGGACTTTGCAAGTTAGGGGTAACTTCCTAGAGATTACCTTGCCACCAGCACGCATTGGTGATGTACGTGAAGGAAGCCACACTTGGGGTAAGCGCATTGTGGTAGATGTTGATCGTCCGACCGTTTGGCAGGTTAGTCAAGCTAAAGGAAAAGGGGTGGTGATGATTTTAGGGAGTACTAATATCTCTCCTTCTGATCAAACGCAAACTAGACTACCCATAACTCCTAGAACCTGGAGTGCTCCTGATGAAGATGATCTCGGTGGCTATATTTCTACCCCCATCAATTCTCAGCTATTTTCTCTAGAAAACAGTGAGAAACTCACAAAAGTCCACATAAATTTACCCACAGCCCACAGTTTAAATGTTTTTAGTATTTCTAACCCCCATCGTATCGTCATCGATGTCCGTCCTGACGCCAAGATACCAAGGCAAATTGCTTGGACAAAGGATATTGTTTGGCGACAACAGTTAGTTAAACTACGGAAAGATATTTTTCCGGTTAACTGGTTAGAGATAAACGCGAGATCATCTAAAATCGCCCTAAGACCTATCACCACACATTCTAACCGACAAGAAGGGACGGCTCCCTTAGTGACCATGGCTAGGGAGTGGAAAGCCTCAGCAGCCATCAATGGAGGTTTTTTTAACCGCAATAATAAGTTACCCCTAGGGGCAATTAGATCACATACTCGTTGGTTATCCAGTCCTATTCTAGGTCGGGGAGTAATTGCCTGGAATGATCAAGGACAAATAAAAATGGGTCGTCTCAGTCTTCGAGAGACTTTAGTCACTAGCAAAGGACAACGCATTCCTGTCCTGTTTCTCAACAGTGGTTATGTCCAAGCAGGAATAGCTCGTTACACCCCCGAATGGGGACCTAAATATATCCCTATGTCAGATAAGGAAACAGTTATCCTCATACAAAATAATAGAGTGACTGATCAAATAAAAGCCAGAAAGGCAGGTGAAACTTCCTTTCTTATCCCGCCCAACGGCTACTTGTTGACCATTCGTAAAAATTCTGTCTCTACCGCTGCGTTGCAACTAGGAACGGAAGTTCGGCTTGAAAACACCACGGTTCCTGCCGATTTTAATACCTATCCTAATATGCTTGGGGCAGGTCCATTGTTAATTAGTAATAATCGTATCGTGATTAACGGAACTTTGGAAAATTTTAGCAAGGAATTTCAGCAACAAAAAGCCTCTCGTAGTGCTATTGGCGTAACAGACCAGGGAAAAATTATGTTAGTTGCAGTTCATAACCGTATTGGGGGACGGGGAGCAAGTTTGGGAGAAATGGCACAAATTATGCAACAGTTAGGGGCGGTCAATGCGTTAAACCTGGATGGAGGAAGTTCAACTTCTTTAAGTTTAGGAGGACAATTAATTGATCGTTCTCCTGTTACCGCAGCAAAGGTTCATAATGGGATAGGAGTTTTTGTGAATCCATAGTTTATAGCCGTCGAAAGAGTTATGGTATGTGATAATCATGGAGGTATAAGGCCTACGTCCTAATAAATTTTAAAATCGGTATATACAAAGACCTCACATATCGCGTAAATATTAGTGTTATTTTTTTTTAAAAAATTAATTTAGAAGAAACTTAAGAAGGGAATATATTATATTTTCAAGTATGGTGCAGAATTCTAGTCAACAAAGAAGATAACTTATCTAAAATTTAGAAAAAAGAGTAAAATTATACGCTGAAAAAGATGATAAAAAGATGGAAATAGTTCTCACTCTATAAAAAGAGTAAATGACAATGATTATTGGTTTTATAAAACAAACAGAAAGTTACAATCTATTTCCAGTTTTCTGTTTTCTTATCCTAAGATGTTGATTTTGCATAAAAGGTTTGGTAGAACCAAAATCACTGAATATAAGAGTTTACTAAAACTTTTTATTTATATAAATAAAAAGAGATATCAAGGATAATATATTGGAGTATTTTAGAATTTAGTGAATAGTAAATTCTCTAAAATATCAAAGATAATTCTGGTAAAGTCTTAAGTTCAGAACTGTTAGCCAATTATACTTAATAAGTCTACAAACTAATCTAGCCTTCCACTGCATAACTTTTTAGAAGTATCGAATAAATCATCTCCAGATCAATCAACAGTTAAAGAACTTCTTTTAATATTTGTCTATTCTACAGCAGGAGCACAAATAAGTAAAATTAAAAGTGATAAATTTTCTAGATGTTCATTTCCACAGAGTGCTTCATTACTTGCGGAAACTATTTGACCGTCTTTAGTTACAGAATTGTAGCTATGATTTTCGTGTAAATGTGATCTAGAAATCAAACATTTAGAATCGATAAAGCAATCGCTATATATTGGACTAACTTAAAAACTACTCAATAGTAACTAATTTTATTAATAAATACAATTAGAAAATTAAATTTTAGTTAAAATTTTGTAAGTAGTCGAACATAAATAATTTTATGTTATTATCATTTAATATGATATCAATTTATCAAAATAAATAGTGTATAAATAACATATTTTTTATTCTTAATCGAATAAAATTTAAACTTTTATATTTAGTCCTTAGTTAATTAACTTACTAGGAGTTCTTAGTTGGTAATAATAAGTATATTTACTTCTAAACTCTTTTTTTATGAGTAAATTTTAATAGCTTTTATCCACTGCTATCACTAGTCTATATTTATTTTATTTATTCTTTAATATTTGTCATAAAAATCGTTATATTTGAAAAATAACAACATTTTTATTGTCTTAAATCTTTTAAAGAATTAGTCAATATTTGAGCTATATTTCTAATTTTTAGATAGTATATATGTTCAACTTACTCCATTTCCTCTAGGTCTATTTAGTACTGTATTATTACCCGCTTTTAGACCAACTAAAAGTACTGGACTACTAGAGATAAAAGCTTGATCTATCTAAATATTTTAAACAGATTTTCCTAGAGCTTTACAGAGTGTCTTATACTTACCTCCGTATAAGTTACTCATAAGCAAATAATCCAAGCATTTATTAGTAGAAATTAATGTTTTTTTTGATAGATATATTTTCTTTGCCCCAATATTTTTTAAATTAAACTTTATGGTTTAATTAAACCGTATCTTTATTTAAGAACAAGTTTGTAGTCATCTGTGTTATTTAGAATTAACTTAAAAGCGAATAATCAACCGCAATCGTTTTTAGTCAAATAAAGTTTAAATCTCTAGTACCATACTACAGAATTTTGAGAACTTCTAACTAAGCCTTTAAAATTTAGTGTGTTTCACTGAAAGGCTTATAACAGACTTATATAGAAATATAATCGATGAAACTAATTCTTGTATTTTCTCCTGTGGAAGTCTATAAAAAAATGAGAATACTGTTCAAATTTTTGATATAGGTAATCTAGACAACAAAATATTTCGATAAAATTGAGAGCAGATTTTACATCTATGGAATTAGATCTCAATAAATGTTGTTTTTAACATAAAACTGCTGCTTTTCTTTCTATCCATAACTTTCAGTTGAATTCAGATTCCATTAAATTTAGCTCTGGACTCTAATTTTATAGAAAAAAATAGATATAACTTTTTTTCCTATTATTAATATTTAGCTTTAACTAGACTGCTTGTATGTCTTGAGTTATTATCAAAACGATCAGCGTATCTATTTCTTTGTCTTTACAGTATTTTTGATACTATCTATTTCTAAATCTAAACTCTCTATATTTTTTTATTTTTTAATTTCATATAAAACAGATTAAGTCTTGTTCTTGTCTTTTTTAAAAACTTAGATAATTATTTACTATTAATAAATTTTCTTATCCTTTGGTGACATTTTTTCGATATATTTTATGTCTTCTTTCTTCTAAGTTTCTTTGCTTCCACTCACTGGAAAAATCTACAATTACTTTTTTCCTTGAATAATCTATCTAAAAATTGTTTGCTAAATTGTATTTTCTGAAATTTATACAAAAATTTTTTTAAAAAACTCACTATTTAATTGGATTTTAAGAAACAATTTCTATTGTTGTTCTGTATGAAGTTTTTGGGTTACTAGTTAACTTTAAGAAAATCAGTGAAGTTTTTAGTATAGATTGGCATATAGCAATTACTCTTTATTTAACTACTTTTTTATTTTATATTTATTTACTTAGCTCTGTATCTTTGTTTTTTAACAAACTTTTTTAATTTGACTTAATTTAAATAAAGTAGTTGTGTACTAAAAATTGAAAAACAACCTCGAACAAAGAGGTGACGATAACATTAGTTAATCAAAGTCTTTACTACCAACTAAAATAACGCATTTTTTGTCTATTTGCGCCCAATAACTTACTCAAAAGTTTTTGAGAGTGATCTTTAAAAAAAGTCCTTCTCAATCAACCCTAACTATTTCAATAATAAATGGCCTATTTGCCTTTCAAACGCCGTAATTCTTCTTGTAAAAGATCTACTTGATCTCGCAGTTCATCTATATTGTCAGACTTTGAGGTTTTAGCGGTCTCTTCCTCTTCAGTAATGATTTCAATTAATCGAGGTTCCTTATCGGAAGGAGATTGAGATGAATCTTCTGTCTTTTTCTGAGCTTGCTGTACCAAATCATCAACATACTTACGGGCTTCTTCGGCGGTTATCTCTCCTCGCGCCACCATTTTATCGGCTACTTTTTGGGCTTGTTCCTCCAACTCAGTTAGAGCTATACGAGCTTTCTCATTTGCATAAGACGCTAGACCTATTCCCAGATAAAACGCTTTTTGAACTAAACTACTAAGATCAGCCATGATTGAAAATTCTGTCCTCATAACTTAAGCAACATTCTCATCTCTCAGTATAGTCATGTCTCGACTGAATGAATCCTAGCAAAGATAATTTGCTCTCAAGTGAGGATTTTAAGGACAGACTATGAAGTCATCAGAATTCACAATAACTATCTACTTTTACAATTATTAACTTCTATAACAAAACTTGTTAAGCACTATTTCTAGTTTAGACAGATTAAATTGATCGCCTCCTTGAAGATAAAAGTACATTATTACTATGCTTTTCGTAACGCTCGTAGAAATTTAGGAGAAAAACTTTGGTTTTAAAAGTAGCTGTTGTTTGGTCAGGAGCGGCTGGGTCTTTTGCAACTGAAACATTAGCAAAAGCTGGAATAGAAACCTATTTATTTAAGCGTCAATTGGACAAAGCTAAATTCTTCGGTGGAGCTGTTCTCTTATTGCATAGTAGACGAATTTGAGCTATTGCCGGAAATTATTGACCATCGAGTGAGAAGAATAAAAATGATCTCCCCGTCTTAATGTTACTGTCGATATCAATACTGAACGGGATAATGAATATATTGAGAAGTGTCGTCGGAAAATTCTCGACGGGTTCTTACCCGACCGGACTGCATCATCGGGGGTGAATTGGATTAACAGAACTGTCTATCAACTCGATTTTCCTACCACACCGATGCTTCTATTTTTCACTATGCTGACCACTCTAACGGCAATATTCAAGGGAAAAAGATCGATTTAGTGATTGATGCTGATGGGACTAACTTCTACACCAATCGCTAAATCGATTGATGTGGGAGATTATAATCATGTAATCGCCTTTCAATGACGCATTCGTCTCCCCAAAAATAAAATAGCTTACTACGAAGATCTCGCTTAGATGTTTATATTTATAACAATACCCTGACTTCTACGCTGGGGGTTTCCCTAAATACGACCATATGGAGGTAGATACAGGGACGATGAAGGTTAATAAGTCTTTTATTAAGGATTGGCCGGTATTCGTCAGCGTGTTTCTCTTCACTTAGAAGGAGACAAAATTATCAAAGTCGAAGCCCATCTCATATCTGAATCTCCTCGTCCTCGTCGGGTTGTAGATTTTGTGGCTTTAGTAGATGATGCTGCAGAAACTGCTAATAAATCTTCTAGAGAAGGTATTTATTCTGCTGCTAAATCTGCACTTATGTGTGCCAAAATTTTTGTAAAAGTGAGTAATGTGAGTTAACACATTTTTACCAAAGATGAGTGAAAATCTATCTCAAACAGTGGAACAAGAAGTGTGACATAATCTACTTTGTTTTTGGTATTCTGCAACTGGTCTTCTACCGTTTAGATACATTACGCGAGGCTTTTCTAGAAATTTGTGCTGATAAAGACGTTTGGCGTATAACTTTTGATAGTTATCTCTACAAAACTATCGTTTTTGACACTTTTTATTTTCCAGTGAACGACGATAAAAGTCGAGTCCATCAATAAAAAATATTTAAGAGTTTACAACCGTCGACCCCTATACAATCACTTAACCTATATTCTTAGTTCTGATTATCTCGCATTAACCTAACAAACTTCTCGAATAAATAATCTGCATCGTGGGGTCCAGGACTTGCTTCAGGATGGTATTGAACCGAGAAAAAAGGTAAAGTTTTATGGGATAAACCTGCTACAGTCCGATCATTCAAATTAAGATGAGTAATTTCTACATCAACATCTAAGGACTTTTCTGCCACTGCAAAACCATGATTTTGACTTGTAATCTCTACCTGTTGATTTAATCCACAAGGTTGATTTAATCCCCGATGACCAAACTTTAATTTAAAGGTTTCTGCTCCCAAAGATAATCCTAAAATTTGGTGTCCCATACAAATTCCAAAAGTAGGTATCTTTGTTTTAATTAATGCTTTGGTAACTTCGATTCCTTCTCCAACTGCTGAGGGATCACCAGGCCCATTAGACAAGAAAATTCCGTCAGGATTATACTTTAAAATCTCTTCAGGAGGCGTATCGGCTGGAACTACAATAACCCGACAACCATAACTAGCTAAACGACGGAGAATATTCCGTTTGATCCCAAAATCAATCGCTACTACCGTTAAAGTACTTTTTGAAATTTCTTTATTACTCAGACGAAACTCCCAAATGGGATCAGTCGGAATAGACCACTCATAAACCTCTTTGGTGGTCACTTCCTTGACTAAATTTAAACCAGCCATACTAGGAGTTAATTGAGCCTGACGTAGTAATTCTGTCGGTTCTAGGATTTCTGTAGAGATTGCCCCATTCATCGTTCCTACTGAACGAATTTTACGAGTTAGGGCACGAGTATCAATGCCATAGATTCCAATAATTTTGTGGCGATTTAAATAATCAGGGAGAGATTCAGTAGATCGCCAGTTACTCGGACGATAGGTTATATTACGCGCAATAACTCCTTTAACCTGTGGACAAGAGGATTCCTCATCATCAGGGTTAGTCCCCGTATTCCCCAACTCAGGGTAAGTAAAGGTGACGATTTGACCGCAGTAACTCGGATCGGTCAAAACCTCTTGATAGCCAGTCATTCCTGTGTTAAAAACGACCTCTCCTAAAGTAGTTCCCTTTGCTCCAAATGACCATCCCTCAAAAGAAGTTCCATCGACTAACATCAATAATGCTGGTGTCGTCTTTGCTATTGCCATAATCATTAAATTTTTGATACTGAAAATAGGTGAAACTCAACGGTGAGAGATAAACTGGATCAGGCAATATAATGCTTGACTATCTAGTCATCTGTTGAGACACACCCATCCCTAGGTTACAACCGATGATCTTACCAGATGTGATTCGGCGTGTTAGGGTGAAGTCAAACTGCCAAGAAGGTAGCTAGAATCCTATGAGTCCCAAGAAACTAAACGACGACGATAAGCAAGAAATTCTTAAGCTTTATCGCCAAACACCAGAAACTACATCCACCTTGGCTGATCGTTACGGGGTCAGTAGCTCTACTATTAGCCGTTTTCTAAAAAGTTATCTATCAGAGTCAGAGTATGAAGAGTTAATTCAACAAAAACGTTTAGCACGGACGGCTAAGTCAGAGTTATCATCTACACAAACTTACGCTAAACCTGTGTTGATGATATCAGAATGTCAATCAGAGTCTCAAACTCCCAAAACTGATAGTAAGCTTGTACTGGTAACCTCAAAGAGTCAATTAGAGTTATCTTCAACCGAAACTAGTACCAAACAGCCCCCCATCTTAGTAAAGGATCAGTTATCAAGATATATTCAACATTCAGACGAAGAGGACGAAGAAGACGATCTTGAAGTAGTCGATGTTATTGCCCTTGGAGAAATGATTGGGGAGGATTTATCGGATGGGATTGATGATGATGAAGATTTAGAGGATGACGATTGGGATGAGGGAGAAGAAGAGAATTATGATCAATCTTTAGCTCAAGATGGAGATGTTCAAGTCCTACCCTTATCATCTGCTATTTTTCCTAAAACCTGTTATTTAGTGATTGATCGCTCGGCTGAATTAATTGCTCGTCCTCTCAAAGAATTTGCTCATTTAGGTCAAATTCCAGCCGAAGAAGTACAACAAAAAACTTTACCAGTATTTGATAATCATCAAGGAGCGCGTCGCTTTTCTAACCGCTCCCAACGAGTGATTAAAGTTCCTGATGGTCGTCTTCTTTACAAGAGTTGCTCCCATTTATACGCTAAAGGAATTACTCGTTTGTTGATGGACGGACAACTCTATTCCATAGGCTCTAATCTTTGACCATTAAGCCAATATTAATATTTATGAATTCATTAATTCTCTCAATTTTTTTTGCCGAAAAAATACTATTATTTAAATAATAGTATCTGCTACTTTCAAAAACAGTGATTATATTGAACCGTAGAGTTAAGCAGTAAAATGCCAGCTAAAAAAAACCAGGAGTTGAAAAGTGACGAAGTTTCTGAGCCCATAAGCTCTCTCTTAAATTAACTTCAATTTATTCTCAATACCTTCTACTGTTCTTTATAGATAGTAATTTCTTAAATCTAACATCTGATTACCCTACAGACTACAGATTTTTGAATAGAATGAATAAGTTTTTTGAATCAAAATAGCCAATAAAAATAATCCTAATACTCAGTTTTATTTTTATTGGAAATCTTTAAAAGTTTTCTCTTAACTGGTGTATTTTTATTGAGAGTACCGGTGATTTAATTATACACCTAGTTTAATTTAGCTTTTTGTTTTTTACTTAAATCTTTCATGTAACTCTGACATAATTTTTAAAAAACTAGTATGTTCAAGCTGTTTAGCTTTTGGTTCTCGTTTCAGTATCTAAGTTTTTTATTCGTAATTATTAACCTAAATCTTTTATAAGTATTTCTATTTATTGTTTACTTACTCCATTTCTTTTTGTTGTTTAATACTTAATATTACTACTTAAAAATAATTTTATTATTCTTGTCTTAAATATTTAAGAATATGTTTTTTAAACTTTTTAAGTTAGCTTAATTATCCTATAAATATGTTCTCATAGTTAATTTATTATTCTGATGAAGTTTCCTTGTGGTCTAATTAGAATAGATACAAGTTGTTGTTTGATCTACTTTTCGACAAATAAAACTATTAACATCTTATGTAAAATAAAAAAACGGTAATATTAAGTTTTTCTGAATTAAAAAATATATTTATAAGGATTATTTAATAGTTATATGTTATTAATATAGATTCAGTTAAAATATTTAGCTTATTCAAATAAATTTTGAATAAAAAATCTGCTCTAATGACAATTAGACTATTAGAGTTTTTAATAAACTTATTATAAAGGATCAAACTTTATCCTTAATTAGATAAGACTAAATTGAATGAAGTAGCAGGTTAAATAAGTAATTTTTTATTAATTTTATAGTGACCTATTGGTCAAATATGAAATTCTATAAAATTAGACTTTACATTGACTGTGATGTCCTCATTAATTGGATATTGTCTTTGATAAAGATATAAAAATTCTAATTATATAGAGAGTTTTTCTTAAAAAGACTGTATTTTTGCCAGTTTAATTAGAAATTAGATCACCTCTATAATTAAGCTTGCTCTATAGAGCAAGCTTAATTAATGGTCGTAGGTAGCTAAGAGACTTAAATATTTATATTAGTAAAATGTACTTAAATCTAATTTAGCTAATCGAGTTTATTGTCATTAAATTCAGTCTAAATTCCTAGAAAATTATTCATATTTATTAATGTAATTCGTTTGCTTAGTTGTTATAAATAAAGAAATTAATAATTTAATACTATCGATCTCAAAAGCCAAAATTTATTAAAGTCAATACATATCTAGATTAATTTAACTGGGACTAATCTAATGGGCACTAATTTAAGCAGAGACGATGGTTTTAAATAAATAAATATTGATAGTGTAAGCTTGAATTTGGCTGATTTAAATCTATACAAAAACGAGGAAAACTCGGTTAAAAAATAGTGACTTAACTAAAGGGATCTAATGGATACCTTCATGGTCAGAACTAGTCTTGCTTAAGCAAAATTTAGTGGGGCGACTAACCCGGGAAATATTTCCATTAACCCCAGATAATAAATTAACTTACTTAATAAATTCTAAACAACCATTCTTCGTCAAAAATGATAACGAGAAAAACACTAAGACTGCTGGAGTGTAGACAATTGCAATATAATTGCTCACCATAAATCCCTGCTGTTGTGTTGTGCATCCCCGGACTAAGATATAGATTTTGCTTCCACACCTACTATAATAATTAACTTATTGCCTAAAATTATTTATTACCTAAAATAGAATTACTAGCAACTTCGGTTCCTTTTCTTCCTGTCAACACAATAATGATTCCCTCAGTTGAAACAACTATAGTCTTTAAAATTGTCTGTTTTGTTAGTTTTTCTTGAAACCACAATTAAAAAATCAAAGAAACTCACATAGAAGTTGGGGTAAAGTGACAAGCTACGGCAATACCCGCTCCAATATAACTAACAAGAGATGGGAACGGATATTTAGGAGAAATTACACCAGGAAGGAAACAGCACCTTAAATGCTCTTCTGGTTCTAGAAACCGCAAAGACATCAAAGTTAACATTAAGCCGATTTCCCAATTGGGAGGTAATCGTATCGGGAAATATAGAGAGACAAGGGGAAAGCAACCTTAACTAAGGGTAAGTTTTAGGTTGGTGAGGTTTTTATGAGACAATAATTTAGTCTATTACCCAATAAAGTTTTTTGACAATTTACTTTTGATATCTGACGTAAAGCGAATGACCACTCAGTTACCTCCTCTCAACACCAATACCATCTGGGCAATTCTTAATGAGGAAATCGATGACGCGACCGTCAACCAATTGGTTTGGTACTATCTAGGCTATCGTTATGATCAATCTCGCAAAATTTGGGATAATACTAAAGTTCCTGAAGATTGGCGAAAAGATTATCCAGACCCCCCAGATTTTATTGAAAATCGACCTCCTATTGTTAAGCTGACTCGTTCTATTCCTAAAGAAAATAAACAATTACTCAAAGAAAAGTTAGGATTTAAAGGCTATAAAATCGGTGAATTTGGACCAAAACAAACTCGCCGTGCTACTATGGCTAACTGGTTGTTGGGTTATTCTAACGAGTTAAATCTGTAGTAAACAGTTATTAGAACAACTTTCTATTTGTTTAGCATTTTCTAGGGAACCTGCCAGATTTTTTCATGATATTGCATCACATCATCATAGGAATTTTGAGGGAGATGATGGTGGTCGTGAAAATGGTCATGTTCGATGGGAGTTAGTCGGAATTTACACATCTCACAATTCATCTGAGTCTGTCCTAGTTGACTTTCAATTTCCCGTTCGCGAATTATTAAAAATAATTCCGGAGTCAATCCAATTTCAGGAAAACTAAGGATCTCAATATCGGGGTACTGTTCTTGTTGTTGGGCGCAAATATAAAAAATCTTCTTAACCAATGCCCCTGTAAACAGAAAATGAGGAAGTACGATAATGCGTTTAGGATTATAGAGTCTTGCTCGTTCAAACCCTTCTTCTAGACGGGGATGAGTAATACCAATAAAACAGGTTTCAACTGTGCGGTAGTGACTTCCTTCCCATAATAAACGGGAAAATTTACACATTTCACTATTAGCATCAGGATCACTCGAACCCCTGCCAACAATAAGTAATACAGTGTCTTCAGGGGCAATGGTTTCTTTATCAAGTTTAGCTAAGCGTGATCGCCAGACATCTAACAGCAGGGGGGTATTACCAAAATGTCGGCCATAGTGAAACCTTAAAAAGGGATAACGTTTTTTAGCTTGATCTAAAGCATTAGTGACATCAAATTTTGTGTGACGGGCAGCAAACAATAAAAAAGGGAGAGCCGTCATTTCCCTAAATCCCTCAGTCACACAACGATCAATCCCTTCTTGAATCAACGGTTCTGTTAACTCCAAAAAGCAGGGAATGACGGGGCGTGAGGTATCTAATGTTTGATAAGTGTTCACAAAATTAAGAAACGTTTGTTTTCCATCGATATCTCTAGTTCCATGTCCGATAATTAGTAAAGGACGTCGGAAGGGCAAAGGGGAGAATTTGTCCAATATTTCTGGAAATGTCAAAGCTCGAGCAATCATCCATACCTCGCAGATGAATCCAAAGGGTTACAATGAAAATGGCGGCTGTCAGTAATGAGATGAAGCTTCACATCTGATTCCTGTTCCTCATCATAACCACTTTCCTTTAATCCTATCAACGATTTCTGATTTTCCCCCCCCTTTGCTTTACCAGCAATTAAGAGTCTAGTCATCTTAATGATGAACGCATATTGAAAATTAGAGTTGTGTGATTAGATAGGAGAACACTTATATTGTTAGTCACAATTAAAACTCTTAAATAGTATTTTTCACTTTTTTCTTGTTTAGTCAGAAATGTCCAATATTTGGATTAAGTTTCGTACGGAATGTTTCTAAAAGTTACACATTGACAAATAAACCTCAATATAAGCTGTCTTAAAACATAAGGACATCACTAGAAACAAAGAGCAGAGCACTAATAAAATGAAGAGATTTTCAAAATTGGAGATAGCTATTAAAATCTCTACGAAGAAATCAATACTTAAGTGTATTTATTCGCTATTCTAGTCAGGTAATAAACATAAAACTATCAGAGTAATTAATTTAATTAAATTATTTTATCTATCCTAAAACTAAATTTTTGATATAAATTGCAAATGACTTATCTGGTTATTGAATGTTACGTTAGGCTTCTAACGTAATTGAGTGAAGTTAATAAATTTATAGTGAGAAAACTTAAGAATATAGAGTTAGTCAATAATTGGTATCAAATATAAAAAAATTATTTTTTGAAGTTAATTTCAACTCTCAACTAGAACATTTAAACTAAAATCAGTTTCTAGACAACCTGAGATTGTCTAATCAACGAACAAAATTGTAATTTATCCTAGTTAACCTTTCCTGAAAACTATTGATGAATAGTTGTTTACACAAATGATAATATCCATTATTACTCGGTTAATGGTATCGGAGATGATACTCTATTTGATTTTTAAGAATCAAGGAGATTCAATTCATGTTAATGAGCACACCATACAAGTGGATCAAATTTATTATATTGATCTTAATCAATATAATAAATCCTTAAATTAATCATTAATTAAATTCCTAATTAAGGTGCAGGGAGGAGCGCATACTTCAATATAAACTTATACAATCACAGTCTATAAATATCAAGTTTTATAGTCTAATTTTTAGTATTAATACTGGAGTATTCTACGGTTTATTTCGCTCAATTAATGAGATGGTTTAAACGCAAAATAGCATAGGGCGGATGATACCGATCATACTTTACTTTAGATTCAAAAATTTATCTAAAGCTGTTATCAAGCGCGGCGGCCAACGACGAACTTTTGTTACCCAATTTAAGTCTTGATAACGGTTATCCATTCCTACCGTTGCTACCCAATTACTCTCCGCTTCCCCTTGTTTTCCCAAGTCCCACAAAATAGCTGTTAATGCTGCTCGCGTATCGGGAAACATAGGATACTTTCGTATAATATTTTTTATTTGCTTTAAGGCTTCCTTCGTGTTTCCCAATTGATAGAATACCAAAGCAACATTGGCTTTAGCAAAGGTAAAGTCAGGATCAATGTTGACAGCTGTCTGGTAATCTTTTAATGCTTGTTCCCAGTTGCCTAAACTTCCTTGGGCATTCCCTCGATTATTGTAGGCCATAGCATCATTGGGAGCAATTTCTAAGACTCGGTTATAGTTTATAATTGCCTCTTGATATTTTCCTTGTCTTTCTAGAGCTGTTCCTCGATTAAGATAAATAGCAGACTCATTAGGAGCTAATTCAACAGCCTTATTAAAGTCTGCAATCGCTTTGTCTAATTTATTCTGACTAACACGAGTATTTCCCCGATTACTCCATAATGCTGAATTTATCGGAAATTTTTTGATTAATTGAGTCCAATAGGTTTCTGCTTGGGTAAAATTTTCTTTTTGCGTGGCTTCGAAAGCTTTTTCTGCAATTTCCTTCCCCCATTCTAATTGTTCTTGAGTAATTGGCGCAATAGGAGTTTCTTCGGCTAAAATCCTGGTAATAGTCCCAAACCACAATAAGAAAATACTTAACAGACTTAATAGTATACGGATCATTGGAGGTTTCTATTGATAGTGTTTTTTACCTATTATGACTTCTGTTCCATTTTTTTTAAATAGTCTTCATAGCCTAACTGTTTGAGTTCTTCTTGCTTATCGATAACTATTTTTGTTAGATCTTGTCGATGTTGTTGGATTTGTTTCAGTAGTTTAGAATCATGGGACGCCAGAATCTGCACTGCCAGTAGTCCAGCATTTTCAGCGTTTCCAATGGCGACGGTGGCGACGGGAATGCCTCTAGGCATTTGCACAATGGAATAAAGAGAGTCTATCCCCTGTAAATGACTGGTAGCAATAGGAACGCCAATGACAGGGAGAGGAGTTAAAGAAGCTACCATTCCCGGTAAATGGGCTGCTCCTCCTGCCCCTGCAATGATAACTTTTATTCCCTTTTTATGCGCAGTCTGGGCATAATCTACCATTATTTTTGGTGTACGATGAGCAGACACGATCGTAACTTCACAAGAAACTGAAAAGTCTTGACAAACGATGATCGCACTTTTCATCGTGGGTAAATCAGAATCACTTCCCATAATTATGCCTACACGAGAAGAAGAGTTAGTCATGATAGTTGCTCAGGTATATTCGACAGAGTTATTCTAACAATGAAAAGCTATCTAGATATGGAGACTCGATAACAATGGAGCCATTGATTAAGCTGAGCTTCTTGGTGAACTTACGATTCTAGATGATTCATAAAATCTAATCAAAAAATAGTAATTTACATTAAAAAATGCTAAAAAATATTAAAATTATTAATGCTAAAATATCCGGCTATCAAGAAAGTCAACAAGTTTCTATTAATTCCCAAGGAATTATTGAAGATATCTCATCAATGGGAACAAGTTTTAAATATATCCAAAATGAGACAATATTGGATTTAGAAGAAGATTATTTATCATTAGGAGGCATAGACTTACAAATTAATGGAGGGTTAGGATTGTCCTTTCCTGAAATTGAAGAAAAAGATTTGCCTATGCTACAAAAAATTTGTGATTTTCTATGGGAAGAAGGAATCGATGGATTCTGCCCCACGATTGTCACAACATCAGTTAAAAATATCCAGAGAGCGCTTTCAGTAATTGATCAATTTATAAGCCAACAAGTTATTAAATCCGAAGAGACCGCAAAAGTATTAGGAGTTCACTTAGAAGGACCTTTTTTAAACCCTCAAAAAAAAGGAGCACACTCTGAACAATATCTATTAACACCTAGTCTGGAAGCGGCTAAACTAATTTTAGGAAATTATGCTCATCGCGTCAAGATAATGACCTTGGCTCCTGAATTAGACTCAACCGATAAAGTAATTCCTTATTTAAAATATCAAGGAATTATTGTTAGTTTAGGACATTCTCAAGCTACAGACAAAGAAGCAAAAAAAGCTTTCAAATTAGGCGCATCAATGGTAACGCATGCTTACAATGCTATGCCCCCTTTACACCATCGTAACTCAGGATTATTAGGGGAAGCGATAATTAATCAAAATGTTTACTGTGGATTAATTGCCGATGGTCGACACGTCTGTCCAACTATGATGGAAATCTTACTGAAATCGAGTCATTATGACCAGGGAGTTTTTCTAGTTAGTGACGCTCTATCTCCTATTGGTTTAGGAGATGGGATTTATCCTTGGGATGAGCGACAAATTGAAGTTAAACAAGGAACTGCAAGTTTAACAAATGGAACATTGTCAGGAACAACTTTGCCCTTGTTTTCCGGATTAGAAAACTTGGTAAAATGGGGAGTCTGTGAGGTGCCAACTGCTATTTCCCTAGGAACAGAATCTCCCAGAAAAGCCATTAATCTGCCTGGAATTTCCATAGGACAGCCAGCCCATTTATTGCGCTGGCATTGGGATAAAATAAGTAGTATTTTGAATTGGGAAAGATTAAACAAGGAATAGTAATTAATCATGAAAGGCTGAAGTCAATAATAAATGTTTCTCCTTCTTGTTTTCCAGTTTGTATGTCTTAAACTAGATCCGTCGAAGCAAACTTAAACCATGGGTATCAGTTCCACAGGTTTTAAATAACCCATGGGTTTTACTTAAAGCTAATACTTGTTCTGTTTGTTTTGGACTAGTGGTCCAAGGTTTAGGATTACCATAGGCATAAAAAGCCTCCACCCCATCAATGTCTAAATCAGCACAAGCGTGAATAAGCTCATTTGCAGAACGATTATAACGAACAGGGTGGGCTAGGACAGCTAAACCACCAGCTTGATGGAGAGCGTTTATAACCTGATGAGCTGAAACCCAAAGGTCTTCGGGATGAGTCCCTCGGAGATAAGGCTGCATCAAACTGTGTTGTGGATCAAAACTATAGCCTAAAATATGAACTTCAGTATCAAGTAGATTAGCACTAATCTCAACCCCAGTCCAAAGATGAGGTAAAGGTTTGTGAGGATTGTGTTGGCGCGTCTCATTAATCCAGTTTTGCGCCACTTGGTAACCATTGATAGAGTGGTGGTCAGTAATTGCCATCCCCCTGAGACCGAGAGCCACTGCTTGTTCAATTAAAACCTGGGGTTTTAATTGTCCGTCGGAGTGAACAGTGTGCATGTGGAAGTTATAGTTATAAGGGCAACTTTCTCGGTGTAGAGCTTGCCAAACCTTTTTAAGAGCCTCGGTATCTTGAGCGGATGGCTGAGTTAACATAAATACAACCATAATCGGTGCCGTTACTGAAAAAATATTGCAAATTGTTACATCTAGGATAACAATCCTTTGCTTAAAGAGTTAAAAACTGCGTGTGTAGTTTATCTAAGTAGTTTATCTGAACTGATAAGACTTCCGATTCAAGCCTACTTTCCGAATAAAATGTTAAAAATAATCAAGTAAATATTACTAAGCTTAATACAATGTCCCAATTAGATTCAGGTTGCTGAGCAACATATACTGCTGTGATCGTTAAAGAAGCTGTAGCTAAGTCATTGTTATACTCCGATGTCACCTGTACTGGTAGCAATATGTACACCATTCGTCGTTATTTGACTTATAGAGGTGTTCTTCTTGACTACTATCTCCGCTTACTCTACCTGTGCTATGTTAGCTTACGATTTTGATAAGCTAGTTTTCGTTGAGAACCCTACAATTCTTTAAGGATCTTCATCGCTAGCATTATTCAAGCTATTCAAGCAATGAAAGAAATTACTGTTGGTTTGATTGGTATTGATGATGGTAAAGAAATTGGTTTTTTCTAACTACATTTGCCCTAAACAATAAGTTACTTGAAGGCCTTCTCTTTAAAAATTCTTTGATTAATTCTAGGATAATTTCATCTATGTGGATGCTTAAAGTGACAGTCTGCGTTTCCAGCTAAAATTGGATCTGGACTTAACGCGAATTACAGAATATTTAGTTGACCAAGTTAGTTCCCTATTGTAGTTTAGTTTTGTGAATAAAAGTGCATTATGAAGATAGGCAGTAGGTATCGTTAAGCTAGAATTAGCCCCTTGCTTATCAATGGCTAATTCTAGTCTTCTGTGATGGTAAATAGTTATTAATTAAAGGCTATTTATTAATGACCGTTAGCAAGTTAAAGAAAAAAAATAAACTTTCTGATTCTTGTTAATTAGATTAAATTAATTTTTTAAAAAAATCTATACATAAGCCCAAGATACTTCATTAATTTATTAAAGATAAAACTAAATTTACTATTAAAAATAATTCAAAAAAGTGATTAATACTACATTTATACTCTCGCACTTATAAATATATATAGCGCATAATTGATTGTCAGAATTAGCTGAAATTTTCTCATAAAAACTAGTACAATGAATTTGCTAATATAGCTTGATTTAATTTAAAAGTGTAGTCACAAAATAATCGATACTAGGAAATATTGATTATTTTTAAATAGGGTATTAAGTTAATTCAACTAAATCAGTTGAAAAATAGGTTTAACAATGTTTTTAATTTAAAAAAAATAAATTGTAGTTAATTTTATCAGTAGAAATTTCATAAAAATACAAAAAAATAAATTATTTTTTCTAAAATGTAAGATAACTATTTTTTAGGCATGAATAAACTAAAAATAGTTATCTTACATTTGCTATTTTTTAGGTACAGCAAAATCCTGATAAATCTAAGTATAAACATGATTTTCTTAAAAAGAAAGAAGTAGATAACGTTTTTTATAGAAAATAGTTAAAATCATATAACAATAATATGGTAGTTTTTAAGTTAGATTAAAGATACAAATAGTTGGAATAATCTCAAAAAAAAAATAGGTTGACATAAAATCACTTAAATTAATTGAATCAATTAATTTATCTGTGCTGTTCAGTGGAAGAGAAACTATTAGATGAGGCAGAAATAAATATGACTACAAATAATTTTGATATTAAAGATAAAACAATTAAATATTTTGCTCATATTATAAAGTTGAAAATTTATAACCTTTAAAAGGTTAATCTTCGCGTTAGAGAACAAATAAAGGAAACTACAGCATATAAAGATTTAAGGTATCAGATTAACTGTAGTATTACAAAGTTAGAAAGTCAACTTTAAATTATGTACAATCATTTGTCTCCTTTATACCAACTAACTTGATCGCCTAGATATATTTTGTAGAATCGCAAGTTTTACTCTAATTGTAGAGTTTACTAGCTTAAGCGTAATATACCAGAAATAGTTGTTGATGAAAGACGCATCACTGCATAATAAAAATTGTGTTTATAATCAACAACAATAGTTTGCCAAAGGTGTTCATTTTTTTCTAAATAGTTGTTGACAATAGACTTTTATCAACAACTATTTAGAAAAAAGTCATGGTTTATATCTCGATCTTTTAATCCCTCATCACCCTTTCCAATTTTCCCAACAGATGACAATATGAGTTATTTTATGGAAAGTTGGTCGTGAGGTAGTCCGTGTTAAAAATGCAATTGTCTCAACGTTGGGTTGATCAGTTACCGAGATCGGCGGACTGGTTGTTACTGGGATTATGGATTGTTATTGGGTCCATTCTCAGGTTTACCAACTTAACTGCTAAGCCCCCTTGGACAGATGAATTTGCTACGATGGTGTTGAGTTTGGGAAATGATTTCACCTCGGTTCCACTTAATGAGGTAATTTCCATTGATACTTTATTACAACCCCTGAAATTTAATTCTGATGCAAATATTGGAGATGTTATTTCATTACTCTTGCAAGAAGATAACCATCCTCCTCTGTATTTTGTGTTGGTACATTTATGGGTAAAATTATTTCCCCTACTGGGAGAATACGTAGATGTTTGGGTGATGCGATCACTTTCTGCTTTATTAGGAATTTTATCAATTCCAGCAATTTATTTCTTAGGAGGAGTTGCTTTCCGTTCTCAACGAGTTGGACAAATTAGTGCGGCTTTAATGGCAGTTTCTCCTTATGGTATTTTCCTGGCACAAGAAGCTCGTCACTATACATTGGCAATCCTTTTTGTAATTGCTTCTTTGACTTGTTTTACCTTCTCAATCAATATTCTTTTTTCAAAAAAAATATTACCTTTATGGTTAGTTATTACCTGGATATTCATTAATGGAATTGGCTTGTCAGTTCATTATTTTTTCGGAATAACTTTATTGGCGGAAGGAATAACGATAATATTTTTAATTTATCGTTTTTATCAGCAAAAAAAGGATGGAATGTCTTTTATATCACGAAATTTAATCCGTATTGTATTAGTTTTTATCGGAGCAATTTCAGCTGGATTAACTTGGATGGCAATTATTATTCCTAAAGGATATGGGAATGGCATGATTACCTGGGTTCATCCAATTAAACATATTTTATATATGATTAGTCCTCCATTCCAACTGTTAGCAGTTTGGGTTCCCATGATATCTTTGCTGCCCGTTGAATCTTCTTCCCTAGCCATTGTTATTTTATCGGGTCTAATTTTGTTACTCTTTTTTATTTGGTTTATTCCTTATGTAAAACAAGGAATCAAAGAAGGATTAAAATATTCAGACTATTACTTGCCAACAAAAGGGTTGATAGGATTTATTTTTAGTGCAATTGCTATTTTTTTAGGAATTACTTATGTTGTTGGATTGGACATCACCCGTGGTGCACGATACAGTTTTGTTTATTTTCCAGCTGTTATCGTTTTAGTGGCTGTGAGTCTTGCTATTTTTTGGAATCAATCTAACCTTGATGATTCAATAGTTAAAGAAAAATACCGAATGTCATTTAATCCTACTTATTTGTTAAGGATTATCTATGATAAACTCAATGGCAACGGGAAGTTGGCTGTTTATGCTGTTTGGTTTATGGGATTTCTAGGAGCGATTACCGTATTAGTTAATTTAGGATATCAAAAGTATTATCTTCCTGATCGCTTAATTTCAGTCATTAAAGACACGGCTTCTAGTCCGGTTTTGATTGCAACAACTCATAGAAGCTTAGTCCAAACAGGGGAAACTATGGGAATTGCTCTAGAACTACAACGACGTTCAGAACTACAAGATACTTTATTTTTGTTAGTTCATCAAGATAAATTAGAGTCCTCTGAAGCAACAGAAAATTTAAAACAGGTAGTTAGTAGAATTCCCTACTCTATTGAAGTTTGGACAGTTAATTTCCAGGCTCCTATTGACTTAAAACAATGTGTTGTTAATCAAAAAAAGCTTCCTCAAGTTAATGGTTATGGTTATCAACGATATACTTGTCAATAATTACTATTAAAAGTAATCTGAATTTATTTGGGAAACAAATATTGTAGTCGTTATCAATCCTGATTTATTCCTGGCGTTGGAAGACTCCAAGTAATCGGGTAATATTCACGTAGGTTGTTCCTATCGCACTAGCCACATTTTGATGGGTTCTCTCATTTCTTGCTTTAATAAATATTAAGAGTTTTGCCATCTCTCTTTAACTTTTTTTATTCCTGCAATTGCTAATAATACCTCTATTTGTCTGATAAGTGATATTATTCACTCTAATATCCGTTGAGCTAGTTGAGACAATATTTCAATTTTAATCAGAAGATATCATCTCATATAAACTTCTGATTAAGCTTTAGCTTGATAGAATTCCATGTGGGTTAACCATAATTCAAAAAAGATAGACCGTTGAGCTCAACCCAATAAAATCTCTTCCCTTTTATTCGTGGTTTGACTTAATTGAATAATCTCCTGGTATGCTTGCTATACGCCTTTAGATATCATCGGAATTTCTTCACCGTAAATAAGTCAAAGCGTGGCTGGGGTCTTTCGTTTCTCTGATTGGAGAACGGAAGTTAAAGAGATCCATGAATGAGTAGATAGCATAAGTTTAAAAGTCTTTCTACTGTAGAAGAGCAATAATTCATTGATCAGCCTAAGCTATTTAGGTAAATTGTTGGTGATTAAAAGGTTAATAACCTTAACAGAAGAAAATACAGAAAATTTCTAATCTCAGCGATTGTCGTTTCATAGGAAACTAGCCTAATTGGGTTAGGTCGAAACTGAATTCAGCACACACTAGTTTGTCCATTACAGTTCTTGTCCACATTCATTTCTATGAAACTTTTATCCTCTGCTTAGGAACTATAAATAGTCGGACATAAATAGACAATCTATACATAACAAATATTAAGAAAGTAAGTTGAACTTTTAACCTTATTAAATAATATTTAGATTTTTATATTTGATTTCCAGTTAATTAACTTTTTCAACTTTCTAATTTTTAACAAAAAACCTCCACTTTTAAACCATTTTATCCTGAGCATGATTTGATAGCTTCCGTCACTGCCATAACAAATTCTCAATTTCATCTTATTTTATTTATTGTTGTATTAACATTATATATATTTTCTTGGTTTTTCTAAAAAAACAAATAGAAACAAGATAATTTTGTCCATCAATATTTAAAACAAACAAGTAAGTATTTTGGCAAATACTTACTTGTTTGTCGTGATTAATTCAAACATTTTTTTGTAATTATATATTTTTATTTGATACCATTTTTTTATGTATAGTTTTGTACTATAAGCTATTTGTGCTATTACTTCTAGTATTTTTAGAAAAAACTTAAGTATTTTTTGAAGAGTTTATTTTACTTGTATCTATTTTGTCTTTTTCTGAGATATATTCAAGATATTTTGTATTTTATTGCTTTCAGATTCTTTTTCTTCCACTACTCAGATCGTTCTGTACTATTTCTTCTTTTTTTTATGTAGATATTGTTTTTATAATTGTATTTCGGAATAAACAGTTCTATTTAATTATTTTCTTCGACTTCTGATTGTTTTTTTAGCAGAATCTTTCCACTATTACACTAGGTTAATAAGAAAATCTTTAGCTTTTAGTTAATTTCAATAATTCTTATTTTTTAAATTACATTAGCCTAATTTCTAATCAGGATAACATTTAGTACTTTTTTTTTTTGTTGCTTTTTATTTTACATTGATTTAAAATTTTCTACTGAGAGATATCAACGCAGTAAATTATATAAAAAAGACAATATTTTCTCCTCTGAGATGGGGCAGCTCCCCTACCGTCAAAATTAAACTCTGATAGTGGAGAACTTAAACAATCTACTATTGTGCGGTCTCGCGGGTGGGAAGTATCTATTTCAGCACTAGTGAATATATGTAGTTTACAAAAAAATATTGAAAGCAATTAATTAAGGCGAGAAGTTGTCTACCCCTACTCTTTAGCTCACTCGTTGAGGTAATTAGGATACATTATGAGTAAGCACGCCAAACTCCTACCAAAACTCCCTGAATTTCTACCTCAGAAGTTTTAAGTTCCATCGGTTTATACTGAGAATTTGATGGTTTAAGTAATACCTTTTCACCATTTTGATAAAATCGTTTTAAAGTTGTTCCATGACCTTGAACAATGGCAGCTACAATTTCTCCATCTTTAGGATGTTCATCTCTAGATAGGGATCGCATGATAACTAAATCGCCTTCAGTGATTAAATCTTCGATCATGCTGTCTCCTACAATCTGTAATCCATAGTAATTTTTCTGTTCAGTGATTTCAGATAAATCTAATTTAGTTTGTTTGTCGGCACATAGTTCAACCAATGTGCCAGCCGTAATTGCTCCTAAAATACGAATACCCTTGGGTTTAGGGCGTAAAATTCGAATTGTACGGGCTTTACCTTCTGTCCAATCTATATAACCTTTGTTTCGTAATCTTTCTAGACGACTCTGAACAGGAGCTGGTGATCGCAAATGCATCGCGTGCATCATCTGACGAATGGAAGGGGCATGCTGGGTTTTGTCAATGTACTCAACTAGCCAGTCAAATAGTTCTTGTTGTGCAGGGGTTAAGGATTCCATAGGTTTTAATGAGAACGAAAATAGTTATAAATTAAAGGTAAGATTTTTACCTCTTTTTTCGACGAACATAGGTACTATGATAGACCTATTTTATCCTTTGTTTAATTTTTATGATTTTCTCCTAATGCTGACTACAGGCAAGCCAAAATTATGGGGAGATTGGTCAAGATATTCTAGTTGGCAGGGAACGAAGTAAAAGACTAGAATCGTGAAGTATTAGAATTCTTGGGATATCCCGAAGAAATATCTCAACGACGAAAGTTTTTCAATAAAAAGGGGAAAACAATAATACCCCCTCGATTGACAGCTGGACCTGTTTTGACAAATCCTAATTTTAAATAAATTGGCAAAGCATAGTCAGTTGAGTTAGCAGTAATTTCTCCTAATACGCAACTTTTAGCATGATTAAACAATATTTTCCCAATTTTTTGTCCTCGATAGTTTTTTTTGACAAAATAGAGTAGAATATGGTTGCTTCGACTTATTTCAAGAATTCCGATTAATTCAGTATTTATTTTATATAACCACATTTTAGACCCGCAGACCAGTCTTTTTCTTAAGGAACTACAGGCAATAAATTCAAAAAAATTGTTATATCCTTCGGCTGTTATTTTAGTTAATTTCTCTTCGAAAAATATTTGTTTGATTAATTGATGAATATCTAAGATATCAGTCTGAGTAGCTAAGTTAATTGATGGCATAAATCACCAATCATCCTCCTCTAGGATAGCTTTTTGTTTTATAGATACTAGAGTTAATTCTTCCTCGTCCTCTTCCCAAGTTGCTGTTAAGGGTTCCACTACCTTAGCAATAGCGTCGGTAACGAATCTTTTAACAAATTCATCCTTACGACTCAGTTCAAATTGACGTTGTACAACTTCGGTAATTCCTCCATCACCCCAGTCTTGATCGTGACGGAAATATTCAACAAAACTTTTTCCAGCAACACGGGTTAAATAAGCAGCTGTTACTCCCTGAATCGCTTTCCCAACTATATAAGTAGTTACATTTAATTGTAGGGCTTTGCTTAACAAATCCAAGGCTCCTTTGACTATCCCTAAACTTACTAAAGTTTTTCCTAAAGATAGGGCTAATTCCTTACCACGATCACTATTTAATTCACAGCCATAGATTTGTCCAATTTCAATCACCATTTGGGCATTAACTGCTGCCATTGCCAACATATCGACTACGGGTAAAGGAGTAACAGAAATAACTCCGGCACCAATCCATCGATAACGATCAATAATTTTATCCGCCTGTTGTCGTCTTTGACGATCAATCATTTTTCTAGCTTCTTCTCCCAGGCGTTGAGATTGCAACAAAATATTATCAGCAATTAAATCTTCTCCCTCTGCCCTTAAAACCACAGCAAGACGCTTAATTAGGGGGATAATTTCTGGTTCTGGCGTAACAATTTCCTTATTTTCTAATAAAAATGGTTGAGGCTTAGCAGCAACTGCAATAATATCTAAAGGGGAAATCAATCCCTTAACTCTTTGTTGCAACTGCTTCATTAGCAGTGTCAATTCTTCTTTTGGGTAAAGATCGATTTTGTTCAAGATCAATAATGATCGCTTACCGATATTTACTAAAGTTTGTAGGGGATCATATTCTGATTGACGTAAATCATTATCCGCCACAAATAATAATAAATTTGCTTCTGTCGCTAATTTTCGTGCCAACTGTTCCCGTTCAGTTCCTTCTACTCCTATTTCCAAAATTCCTGGGGTATCTGTAATTAGAATGTCTCTAGGAACTCCTGCTAACTTAAGAGAATAGGTCTCCCCAATTTTAGTCGTTCCGAGAGTGGCTTCTACATTGCCCACCATTTCCCCAATTAAGGCATTAACTAGAGAGGTTTTCCCCGCCGATCCTGTACCGAAAACCACAACTTGTAAATTGCCTTTAACCAAACTAGTTTCAATTTGACGAGAACGACTCAATAGAGCTTTTTGAGTGACTTTATCTTGGATCTGTTGCACTTGGCGGCGTACTGCTTTAAGGGTTTCGTGTGCCGCTTCAGTTTTTTGTTCAGGGAGTTTAGGACGAGACCGTTCTTGACGACGAGTAAAGAAAAACTTACCAGAGACAGCTAAGTTGAAATAATAAATAAAAGCATAGATTAACAAGCCCAAAAGACCTATAATCAGGATAATCAATAGATTACCTAATAAAGGTGCTGTAAAAGAGAATTGAATATAAAGACGATAAACCGAATTGATCAACCATATAATCAATCCAAGAATTATACTCAAACCAATGATCAGAAATAACAGACGGGGCAGAGGCATGGAAAGAGGGGGAGAAAGTGGGAGAGGGTAAAAGAGAAAGAGTCTGCTTTGACATGGTGTGCCTCTTGCCTTACTGTTACTGGCTGCGTTGTCTGAGGGCTTCTGGACAGAAAAACAGAATTAACTGATAACATTCGAGGCTTAGCTATAACGAACAGGCTAGATAGAAGATAAAAGTCAGTCCAATTCAAGCTCAAGGGAACCAAGACAGATGACTTGTGGGAAAGGGAAAGAAAAGGTAAACTCCCAAACCCATTATGGCAGTAGGCGGAACAATAAAAGTGATCGCCCCGACGGAAATATTTCCATCTGAGGAAATTTTCGGTGGTTATTCTTTGCCAGTTTTGCTTTGTCCAACACCAGGTTAAGCCGAATTGCCTATTAGCTATCGTAATCACTTGTTTTTCTAAATTAGCCGTAAAAATTATGACGGTAGGAATTGCAAGTAAAGGCTTTCATACAATGCTAAAGCAGAAATTTTGCCATGACGACAAATAGAACAAGTGTAGACGTTGTAATAACTTAGAGAGTTTCAATAGTTTTTCATCGATCAATTAAGAAAATAATCAATATTAACATTATTATGCTAAATTAGGCGGTGTATTCTTAATTTTTAAGAAATGATTAGGTGTAACCTGTTGAAGTTGTTTTTGAATCATATTTTCTATGTCTTCTCGTTGAATTTCAATCCCTTGTGTCTGATTATTTGGGTTATCCATAAGAATAATGCTATCAACTTGACGAATAGCAAACATTTGAAAAAAAAGGTGAGTTATAGGTATAGAAACAATATCAATAGGGAGATTAACACTACTGGGATCTACGGTGTCTTGAAAATTGCGGGCATCTTGATGGCTAACAAAACCATAGACCACTCGCTTAGTTATTTGGGGTTGTTTGCGGTTATTGAGAGTCGTAATTATCCAATGACGATCACTCGTATGTAAAACAAAATAATCTGTTTGTTTGTGTTGATTAGCAAAGAATTTAAGCACTGGGTTTACAGCTTGTTCCATAATCTCTATAGACACGCCATATTCAGGAGCGTTATTGGCGAGAATTTCTAATTGTTTCTTTATATTCATAAAAATTACCTAGGTTTTAGTTAGAATTTACTCTGGAGTCTTTCTTTTTGTTTTTCTGGTGTTTTCCATGATTTAAGATAAAACGATTAGTAGAAAAAACATTTATTTTGGATTTTTTCTTCCCGATCACTTCTAACCGAATGCTGTGTTGGTAATCACCTTGAAAAAAGATTAATAAGATTGTGATTTCTAATCAATTTCCGAACCAAGATTATTTTTTCAGATATCTCAGACATTGGTTAAGCTATGAATTACTTTCATGATTTTGGTCATCATTGTTATCTTTAATTTTGATGGTAACGTATCTTGGTGTGTATCGATCACCTACTTCAGGATCAATTTTAATCGAGTCGAGAAATTCTGCAGTATTTTCTGATGAGGATTTAAGATTATGGATCAACAGATCTAGGAGATTGTCACTGTTGAGGGAATTGGTTCCGGTTATATATAGCTCAAATAATGATAAAGATGTTCCTGGGTTAATATTCTTAATCAAGAAACGGCTAAGGAGATTTAGTATAGTGTGATCTGGACTTAAATAACAGGAAAATAAAAAAAATTTCTGAGTCTACATTTGAGGTTCAAGAATTGGGAGGTGGAATTAAAGCTTCTTCCCAAGATGGTTTTTGAGTCTATAAATTTTTAGGAACTTAGTTTAGAAAAACCTTGTTACCAGCTCTTTCTAAAGGAAGTTTTTGCAAGTTTTAGCGATATATCTGAGCAAAAATTATTTTCCTCCTTTTCACCGTAAAGTTATCACATCTTGTGTTTCAAGAGGTATGAAATCTATTAATTTTAAGGGAAATTTGCTTATCCATTGGTCATCAAAAGCTTTCAATCTGACGTTGAGTTTTTTTTGCAACTAGGCAATCTTCCATCATAAGAGAATTAAGGGTTTTTAATTGGATAAAACTTTAATAATACTAAATTAAGTTGTAAAAAAACACTCAATTATAAAAAGAAAGTGACCTAAAAAAACGTTATAAAGAGGTACTATAAAAGTAATTATATACATAATTAAGGTACTATCTAAAATAGTGTTAATAGTTTGTAATAAAGAATAGGCTATGTTTATGACAGATAATATTTGTCGCAAAAAATAAGAATTTTATAATAGAGTATCTATGTAGTAAACCTATTTATTGAAATTAAGACTATTTCATAGATGAATATTAATAGTCATAAAAGTAATTAATAATTAAATAAAAATGAAGTTTATTCATAAAAATACATCTTTTATGAACTATTTTAAATAGTATTTGAGGTAATTTTTAGAAAACATTTCTATCTAAAATAGATAAAATTATTTGATAGAATAAGACTATATATATTTATATTTTTACGAACATTAGATAATATAAGTAAATAGAAAATTACTATATTCAGTTAATTAACATTTAATTTTAATTTTATAGGTATTTTAAAATATTTAGTTAAATACTAGAAAATTAAAATCTAATAAATTTTGCTAATAAATTGAGATATTCTCAGTTAAATAAAAGAAAGAAGTAAAAAATTGACTAATAAAAATAAGTTAATTTTACTGTGTTTTTTAGGAGGATATGGCTATCGTATCTGGCATTATACATTTTTTAATTATCAATTGATCAAAATAGTTATTTTCTGGGATAATCCATTCAAAGTAGATATGGTTAAAGCTTTGAATTAACTTAGCAATTTAGCAATAAAATTTTTCTAATCGTTCATTTTCTACAAAAATTAATCTATTTACTTAATCTTTAAGAAAATTACTATTACCCTTAATTTATAAAACACTTCTTTCTAAGATTTATATTTGTTTCAGGTTCAGAATCAGTCCTATGTATTTTAGTTTCCCTTTTCACATAAAGGGAAACTAACTAAGTTATGATATATTTCTGTTTCTAGGGTATTGACAAAATGCCTGCGGCCACTTCTTATTCACAGTCGTCCTAAGAGTTCCTAGATCTAGATATATTTTTGCCAATATATGGATTTGTCAAGTGTATAGTTTAGACATAGTTAGTCCATTAGAAATTGGTAGTCAGACAACATTGATCTTAGAATTCGACACAAAATAGCAGAGTGCTAACCTAAAAATATTTTGTTTTTTAAGTAGTTTAATCTTGGTTATACTTAATATCTTAAGTCGTTGCTCAATCTTGAGCAATAGTTATTTTGTGGTTTTGACAATTAAATTGAATCTATTTACTGAGTCTTAAGTTTGATATAGGTAATATAAAAAGGATTATGTGCTAATTTTAATAGTCAATAACTTTCTTTATTAAACATTAATGATAGCTAAAAGGAGTTGATTGATTAATACACAACATCTGGTACACATTGGCTAGTTGTATAGTTGAGTGAATATTAACGTACAAAACCAGATATTCTACTAAGTATGACTGTCTCATATTCATGCACTGGTTCAACGATGCAACTTTCTAAAATTTTAATTGCAAATCGCGGAGAGATCGCCTTACGAATCTTACACAGTTGTGAGGAACTAGGAATCGCCACGGTTGCTGTTCACTCCACCATAGACCGCCAGGCACTTCATGTCCAACTTGCAGATGAAAGTGTTTGCATCGGTCCGCCATCGAGTAATAAAAGCTATCTCAACATTCCTAATATCATTGCTGCTGCCCTCACGCGCAATGCCACTGCCATTCATCCAGGGTATGGGTTTTTAGCAGAAAATGCTAAGTTTGCTGAAATTTGCGCAGATCACAAAATTACGTTTATCGGGCCGAGTCCTGAAGCTATCCGATCAATGGGAGATAAATCTACTGCAAAAAAAACTATGCAGAAAGCAGGAGTTCCCACGATTCCTGGAAGTTGGGGGGTGATCGACACGGAACAAGAAGCCCTAGCCATCGCCCGTGATGTTGGTTATCCTGTCATCATTAAGGCCACTGCTGGAGGTGGAGGACGGGGAATGCGCTTGGTTCGAGAAGATAAAGAATTTTCTCGTGCTTTCCAAGGGGCTCAGGGAGAAGCTGAGGCGGCATTTGGCAATAGAGGAGTGTATATCGAAAAGTTTATTGAACAACCCCGTCACATTGAATTTCAAATCCTGGCTGATAGTTATGGCAATGTGGTTCATTTGGGAGAAAGAGATTGTTCTATCCAGCGTCGTCATCAAAAACTACTTGAAGAAGCTCCTAGTCCTTTTCTCAACCTCCAATTACGTGCAAAAATGGGAAGAGCAGCTGTTAAAGCAGCTAAATGTATTAATTACGTAGGGGCCGGAACAGTAGAATTCTTGGTTGATAAGCAGGGAAATTTTTACTTTATGGAGATGAACACCCGTATTCAAGTAGAACACCCTGTGACGGAGATGATCTCTGGGTTAGATTTAGTTGCTGAACAAATTCGTATTGCCCAAGGGGAAAAACTCGGCTTTTCTCAAAATCAAATAAAACTCCAAGGTCACGCAATCGAGTGTCGTATTAATGCTGAAGATCCAGACTATAATTTTCGTCCCCATCCCGGTAAAATTAGTGCATATCTTCCCCCTGGAGGTCCGGGAGTACGGATGGATTCTCATGTATATACAGATTATGAAATCCCCCCCTATTATGACTCTTTAATTGGTAAATTGATTGTCTGGGCTCCTGACCGGAAAATGGCAATTAAACGGATGAAACGAGCTTTAAGAGAATGTGCGATAACAGGGGTTCCTACCACTATTGATTTTCATCAACGAATTTTAGAAACTTCCGCTTTTTTAACTGGTGAAGTATACACTAATTTTGTTGAGGAACATTTGCTAAAAAAGTCTAATATAAAAGGTTAAGTATATTACTGAAATAGCTAATACAACCTTAATTATACTTAATTTATTAGTTTCAACAAATATTGAACACTATCTTTCAGTATTTGCTAATAAATTCAAATATACTACAAATTAATATTTAAATGAAAATCAATGATTCAAACAAATAAAAAAATCTTTTTTATTTTAACGGCAATATATTTTTTTGAAAAAATATATTAGGTATACTTAAAGAGTTAGCTCTTTTGTTTAAAGAAAATATACTTTTAAGGTAGTCCAGCTATTTTACCAGATTGAGAGGATCACAAATACAAACTAAAAATATTCTAATTACTCCTACTGCTTTTATTAAAAACTTAACTGTTATTTCTAATAAAAGTTACTTATCAAAAGTTAAAAAAGTAAGTTTAGAAAATTGAACACAATGACAAATTAGTATAGAATTACTTAGTAAAATGCATGTCAAAAGATTAGTGATTGCATTGCAATATATTTTAATAGTTTAACTCAGTTTATTTATTTTGATTACCCCAACTTGACATATCTCCTAAAAGTCTTAGAAACTATCATCAAAAATTATACTCAAAAAAATAGAAATGACTCCGTCAGATATCAACAGTTTGTCAAAAAAGCCGCAAGTTAATTTATTAAAAAAATAATATCAAATATTAAAAACTTAGTATTTAATTAAGTTGTTTTATTTACTAATAAAAAAAATATTTTTTTATTAGTAAATAAAAGAGATTTTAAACTGACAGTTTTTTAAAAAAGTGATGATTAATATTTATCTATTTTAGTTTTAGAGGATTTAAACAAATAAAATAGTCAGTATATATTTGTATATAATCATCAATATATATTCAAAAAATAAGAAGTTTTTTCTAAAAAAAGCTGATATATTGTATATGTTAAAAAAATAATTATAAATTTAACTGTTAAATCAAGTAAAAAGAAAGATTAATAAAAAACTCATTCTTAAAAAAGATAAAAACTTGACTAGTATACTTTATAGCAAATATATATTTATGAATAAAAATGGATTCTTAGTTAAGAAGATAAAGCTAAGATAGAGAAAATTAAATAATATTTATGATTTTTTTAAAAATATAATATAAGAAGATATATAGGAATTTTTTTAAAAAAATAATGAACTTTTAGATAAAGTTGTTAATTAATTAAATATGAATATTTAATTCTAATTATCATAAAATAACAAGCAAGTAAGTTGGTAATTTTAAATTTATTAAAATGGTTTAGTTCTCCATAAACAAGCATAAGTTATATTGTATATAATAATTTATACTAATTAATTTTATAGTTAATTAACTTTTTTGTCTTATAAATAGAGTTTATGATAGTTAGTATTTTTATTTTTTACTCATTTATTTATTTGATCTAAGAAAGCCAAACTTTTAACTATCTACTAACAATAAAAAGTTAGACACTATAAATTAGTAATTCACTTCTAACATAAATTAGAAAAATCTAGATCCGATAGTCATATAATTTTTAAAAAATAGAAAAAATTTAACTAATGATATTAATAATAATGAGTTAAATTTAAAATTTTTTCTTTTATTTGACTATTTTAATAAATGTATTAACTCTTAATTCAAGAGTCATCTACTAATCTTCATCATCTTTCTGTTACATCCAATTATAGAGAATAATTGGATGCAAGATTGCTCTTTATAAAATTAGCTTTTCCCTTACTCTATTAACAATACTTTTACTTCAAAATAGTTTACATACTCAGCTATTTTTTCTTCATTCTTATAAATTAAGAATATGAAATTTCTAAGGTCGACTATTTTACACATTTATAGACAAATTAACATTCATAGTTCTCATCTACTAGAGCAATTAGTCTTTTCCTAAAAGGACTTTCAACTTTTTTCCTGATTGGCTTTAATTCTATTCTTTTTTAAGAAAAAAAACTACATATTCTGTATTATAGATATTTTTTTATTATTAACAATTTATATTTAAAATAGTAAAATTTTATTTTTTAAAGACCTCTTTGTCCATATAAAATATGCTAAGGTTTTAATGAAAAAAACTAAAAATTTCAGATTTTTTTCATTTTTAATTTGATTTTTTAAAATATTTTGATTAGTTTATACAAAAAAATTTTTATTCTATCTATCTTTATTTGTAAATTAGCAGGTATTAATCTAAATTAGTGAGTTGATTTTTAAAGTGGTTTATTACTTTTTTTTCTTTATTAAATATCATGTTCTTAATTTTCCATATTTTTGATTGTTTAGACACTTTTTATAGTTAGTCTTAACTACAATACTAAGCTAAATAATTTTCTAGGTATTTTTCTAGAGATCTTTTTTTATCTAAATTATTTTTCTCTTATCATAAGTGGGGGTTTCTAATTAAACTTAGCATTCTATTTTAAAGAGTGAGACTACAAAAATAAGGGATACAAAGGTAGCTTTTGTTTTTATAGTCTCAAGTTTCAACCTATAATCAATTTTAAATTATTGTAAAGTTATCATTTCCCTAAAAAAATAATGAAATCTTAACCCTTTATCTCTAGGATCTATATCTATGATCGTTGGAGAGATATTTAATCATCTCCAAAAACTTATCTTGATAGTGCAGTATTTCCTATGAATAAGCTACAACTTTGGCAACGTTATCAAAATTGGCTATATTACCACCAAAAATTAGGACTATACCTTGATATCAGCAGAATGCGCTTTGATGATACCTTCGTTGATAGTCTTAAGCCTAAATTTGAGAAAGCCTTTCAAGATATGGAGGCTCTAGAAGCTGGGGCGATCGCCAACCCAGACGAAGGCCGGATGGTAGGTCACTATTGGTTACGTGCTCCGGAATTAGCACCGAATGACGACATTAGAAAAGAAATTACTGAACCTCTCGAAGCCATTGCAGATTTCGTCACCAAAGTTCATAATGCAGCCATTAAACCTCCCACTGCCGATAAATTCACCGATGTTCTTTCTATCGGTATTGGTGGATCAGCCTTAGGACCCCAATTTGTGGCTGAGGCTTTATCCCCCGACTTTCCCCCTATGGCCATCCATTTTATTGATAATAATGATCCAGCAGGCATTGATCGCATTTTAACCCGTTTAGGTGATCGCCTCAAAAGTACTCTAGTTTTAATAACCACTAAGTCTGGGGGAACTCCTGAAACCCGTAACGGGATGTTAGAACTAAAGGCAGCTTACGAAACTAAAGGTTTAGACTTTGCCCCTCATGCGGTCGCTATTACCATGCCAGGAAGTAAAATGGATCAGATAGCCTCGGACTGGTTAGCCCGTTTTCCCATGCAAGACTGGGTAGGCGGACGAACTTCTGAACTTTCTGCCGTGGGGTTGTTACCCGCCGCATTGCAGGGTATTGATATCCAAGAGATGTTGGTTGGAGCTAAGGAAATGGACGAAGCAACCAGGGTTAAGGATCTTAAAACTAACCCCTCAGCGTTGTTGGCCTTAGCTTGGTATTATTCTGGCAATGGGAAGGGAGAGAAAGATATGGTAATCCTTCCCTATAAAGACAGTTTGCTGTTATTTAGTCGCTATTTACAGCAGTTAGTTATGGAGTCTTTAGGAAAAGAAAAAGACCTCGATGGCAACACAGTCTATCAGGGTATTGCGGTCTATGGAAATAAAGGGTCAACGGATCAACATGCTTATGTTCAGCAATTGCGTGAAGGAGTTCCTAATTTCTTTGCCACTTTTATTGAAGTATTAGAGGATCGTCAAGGATCGTCCATTGAATTAGATCCAGGAATCACTTCTGGAGACTATCTATCTGGGTTCATCCAAGGAACCAGACAGGCGTTATACGAGAATAACCGTGATTCTGTGACCATTACTATTCCCCAAGTTAATCCTCGCACTGTTGGGGCTTTAATTGCGATGTATGAACGTACTGTCAGTTTTTATGGCTCGTTAGTTAACGTTAACGCCTATCATCAACCTGGGGTAGAAGCAGGTAAGAAGATGGCTTCTTCTGTTTTATCTTTACAAACTGAAGTTCAAAAGGCGATTGAGAATTCTGTTGGAACTTTAGATATGGCTACGTTAGCAACGAAAGCAGGAGCTCCTGATGCAGTCGAAGCAGTCTACAAAATTGTACGTCATCTAGCCGCCAATGGACGAGGAGTTGTTCTAGAAGGGAATCTGGGGAACCCTTCAACTCTCAAAGTTTCTGTTGGTTAGCTAACCTACCGAGAAGTACCATATTGTAGCGGAGTTATGTGGAGTAAAATGCTTACGACGTAGTGAAAAAAGAGAATATACGCTATCAGTAGTATAAGTAGCGTATATTCCTCTTATCATTTTATTTGATGATAAATATCAAATAAAATTTAGTAAATGAACTGTACTATCTCTCGGTTAATCTATTTATTCAGAAAAAGAACTTGACAAATTCCCATCAACTCCTGTTATAATTACGAAGGCGTAAGTGTTGGGGTGTCGCCAAGCGGTAAGGCAGCGGGTTTTGGTCTCGCCATTCCTAGGTTCGAATCCTAGCACCCCAGTCAAATAGACAAAGACTCCACTACCATTTTGTGGTGTTTCAACTACCTCTATCAGTTTGGACAAAAAGATAATTAATCTAAGACTATTTAAAATTAAAAGAAGAAGTCGATTTCCTTTTCACTAACTCTATTTCTTATGGCTATTTTTTAAAATTGTTGTTTTATGAGCATTTAAAATATTGTACCTTAGATATTTTGCTATGTATTATTTTAGCGGACTAACTCTTCTGTAGTTTTTTTTATATATTAATTGAATTTTATTTGTTAACGATCTATTTGGGAATAAACAGTTTTCTCTATCTAAGAGAAATTTCTGATAGTTAATTTATTATTTTTATGAAGAAGTTTCCTGGTCGTTTAACCTCAATAAAGATGAGTTGCTGTCGGGTCTATTTTTTTGATAAATCAGACTATTTCTATTTTATAAAAACTCTGATGAAGGGTAATAACGGTCGCTGTCTTCAATAAGTGCGATCACGATATTCTAACTTGGTAGCAACTTGTTCGATCATCTGAGGATAAATATTTAATCGATTGACCATCTTTTGATTAATAATTAATTCTTACTTCCCCTGATGTGATAGCTTCCATGTCCTATTTTTTGTACTCTGGAATACCCAATTTCTTCACTGAACAAATATCTAAGAGAGGATTTAGTTGTTTAGCGATTTCAAAGGCAATGAAACCCCCCTCCTCTGGCTAAAGCCAAAATTAACCGATTGGGATAATTATTGATGACTAACTGGTCTAGTCGCCAAATACTAGCCTACTTCAGTGCGCTTTTGAAAGATAACCCCCATAATCTTTTGCTCAATTTTTGGTGATTGTCTAAACTAATCCAACTAGAGGTAGAATTATGCCTTATTTTCGAAGCAATACAGTAACCTCAGTGCTTATTGAAGTTGTGTTCTTAATCCCTATGTTTGCCCTTTTTTTAGGTTTATTCAACCCCATAGTAGATTTTGCTCTGTGTCAGGACTGGCTTGTGCTAAAAATAAAGCTCTGGATTATAGGAAGGACTGAATAATCATTATAGAATTTCTTGTATGGTTGACTGGGATGATAGTTGGAAGAAATATAACAGACAAAGAACTGATTAAGTCTTGAGAACCTTCAATTAGATTGATCTTCATAGTATCCGTTGTAACTTTTTACTTTTGGGTTAGTGTCCAACAGGATCTTCCCCTCATAATGAATTTCTGCTTAGTGGTCATTAGAGTGTTGTTAGATGGAAATAGGTATAACTATAACTATTTATCTATAAACTAATATTTTTTTTAGTTAATTAATAATATAAAATCTAGAGACAAATATAATTTTTTACAAAGAGTAGGGTATATGCTTAATAAGCATATACCCTACTCTTTGTAATTTTTTGTGAGAAAATACAATAAGCTAGGAAATATCAAAAAAGTTGAAAATAATAACCTGAAGTTAATTACTATTGAATAGTTATACTAAATTCTTAGGAAAGAAACTGATTGAAAGAACTCATCATATATATGAGGATCTCAAAACTCTTATAGTTGTTCCTTTTCTTGTAATTTTTTATGGATGAGAAGCGAATATAATTTTTAATTATGGGAAATAAATGAACTTAACACTAAAGAAAATTAGTTGGAAGTAATTCACCAAAACTTCTTCCAAAAGTTCCGTCTATTTTACTAATAAAGAAAAAATGTCAAATATTTAAAAAAGTTAAAAATTAAAGTTTTGCCGATCAATTCTTCATCGAATTAATTGATATGTTATAGAGAAATCAGTCATTATCGTACAGATATTTTTGAGTTAAGACTTAATCATTTTAAATATTGTCAATACTAATAATCAATTTTGTGGGCAAGTAAAAACTTTACTCTTATGTAGTTTTCTTTGGGTAATTTTTGATAGTTTACTTAAAACATGACTAAGATAATTTTTGCGAATAAATTAGTCTGTCTAAGAGGTTTTTCCATAAATATTGTTCGAGATTTTAATTATCTTTAACTACTTTTTTCTTTTACTTTTTATTTTTATTATATAGCTTCCTTCCCGATCAACAAAAATAACTATAATGTTAAAATTAACACTTATCGAAAAATCTTGGTTTTAAAAAACAGCCAGTTGAGGTATAATATCCTAGGTTGTTTATGAGTAAATAGCCTTTAGAGTGATGAGGAGACCGGTTTAATATCCTAGCTCCGTAAATTTTACCCTTGAATCTTTCACCATAACTGCTAGAAAAGTCAAAACCATAAGGTTAAACGGTTAAGATAAGATTAGAAATCAAATAGGGTAAGACATACCCGAATTTACGCTTGGGGAGTAGTCCATCAGAGTGCTTGCTGTAGAAAGTGTAGTCGGACTAGACATGAAACTGTAAGACCAAAGCTGGCAATGCCGGTATAGGCAAGATTCAGCCCAAGAATCCACTCAGACTTAGTTCAGTGGAGTGTCAGATCTAGGGGGATCTTATTTAATTAGACTGAGAGAGACCCTTAGAACCTGAGACCGGTTGATGCCGGCGTAGAAAAGCTGTTTCTTGAGGTATAAAATATGAGATCACAATGGATTGCTAAGCGTCATGGCCACAGCAATGTGTCCCAAATGTATTATGCTCGTCAAGGCACAATTACCGAGGAAATGGACTATGTAGCTAAGCGAGAGAACCTTTCCCCTGAGTTAATTCGAAAGGAAGTGGCACGGGGACGGATGATTATTCCCGCCAATATTAATCACCCAAATCTCGAACCGATGTGTATTGGTATTGCCTCTAAATGTAAGGTCAATGCTAATCTTGGCGCGTCTCCGAACTCATCTAATGTGGATGAAGAAGTAGTTAAACTTAATCTAGCAGTAAAATACGGTGCAGATACTGTAATGGATCTGTCTACAGGGGGAGGAAACTTAGACACCATCCGTAAAGCTATTATCAAAGCATCTACTATTCCTATTGGGACTGTCCCTATTTACCAGGCAGTAGAAAGCGTTCACGGAAACATTGAAAACCTTACCCCCGATGATTTCCTGCACATCATCGAAAAGCACGCTCAACAGGGTGTGGACTACATGACGATTCACGCAGGATTGTTGATTGAACATCTTCCTTTAGTCAAAAATCGTT
Organism: cyanobacterium endosymbiont of Epithemia clementina EcSB; assembly: GCF_029919255.1. Lineage (GTDB taxonomy): Bacteria > Cyanobacteriota > Cyanobacteriia > Cyanobacteriales > Microcystaceae > Rippkaea. The sequence continues at coordinate 1,506,274 of NZ_CP123991.1, forward strand.
TAACAGGAATTGTCTCTCGCGGTGGCGGTATCATCGCCAAGTGGATGCTACACCATCATAAGCAAAATCCTCTTTATACTCATTTTGACCAGATTATCGAGATATTTAAAAAATACGATGTTTCTTTTAGTTTAGGGGATTCTTTACGTCCTGGCTGTACTCATGATGCTTCCGATGAAGCACAATTTGCTGAATTGAAAACTTTAGGGCAATTAACCCATCGTGCTTGGGAACACGATGTCCAAGTGATGGTAGAAGGTCCGGGCCATGTTCCTATGGACCAAATTGAGTTTAATGTAAAAAAACAAATAGAAGAGTGCAGCGAAGCACCTTTCTATGTTTTGGGACCATTAGTAACTGATATCGCTCCAGGCTACGACCATATTACTTCAGCAATTGGGGCTGCTATGGCTGGTTGGTATGGTACAGCAATGTTATGTTATGTTACTCCCAAAGAGCATTTAGGATTACCTGATGCAGAAGATGTTCGTAACGGATTAATTGCTTATAAAATTGCTGCCCATGCAGCCGACATTGCTCGTCACCGTCCAGGGGCAAGAGATCGCGATGATGAACTGTCAAGAGCTCGTTATAATTTTGACTGGAATCGTCAGTTTGAATTGTCTTTAGATCCTGATCGCGCTCAGGAATACCATGATGAAACCTTACCTGCAAATGTCTACAAAACAGCGGAGTTTTGTTCAATGTGTGGACCTAAATTCTGTCCTATGCAAACGAAAGTTGATGCTGATGCGTTGACGGAATTGGAGAAATTTTTAGCTAAAGAACAGGATAAACAACCTATTACTCAATAAAAAAATCGTTGGGGGTCAACAACTGTTGACCCCCAACGATTTTTCTTATTAGAATCGGGGATAATGTTTGTCAATTTTTTAAAGCAAACAATTTTACAGGATCCTGATTAAGATTATGAAATAAGGGAACGAAGATTCTAGGGTAATCACTACGGCTGCATTTTTCTCAAATGTAAGTTTGTCCAAAATTAATGGAAAAGCTGAGGTGTCGCAATCTAGGAGACAAAATCCTATGAATGGCATTAGGGATTTAAACTATATTTAATTACACAGAACTACGACAAATTATTAATTGTTAAGTTAACTTCAGATAATACAAATTACTATAAACCGGTTCTTGAGTTAAGGCAAGATTTAACTGATAAATTATTTTGAGACTGAGGATATCTTGCTTGAGAACTACTATGAAAAACTCTATTAACGAAGCTTTAAATTAATTACTCTATTATTAACAGAAGATGAAGTAAAAGTTAGTAAAACTTAGCGATAAAATTCTATTGATTAACGGCAAACTTAAAAATATCTCTTATATTAAATGTTCGAACAATTGAAGTACTTGTAACTATTTTGTTCACTTTTTTGCTCGACCAATTGTTTATGCTTAATTTACTCACAAAACCTTCTCTCGATTTGATTTAGAGTTGACTGGCCTTGTCTCGTGCTATTTTTAAACAGTCATTGTATGCTTGATTGTTTGCAGTTACTATTTCAGATACTTGTCGACTTTATCGTGTTTTGACTTAGATATTTAGAATAACAACCGTAATAGACATTTTTTAGTATATTTGTTCTACCATACTTATATGGTAGAACAATATAAAACCCTTGAGTAACTTTGCTAAATTACCCAATTATAATCTGAATTCAGAGCATCACTTAGGGTCAATAATCAAATATTTGATTATTGACCCTAAGTGATGTGGATAATATTACTGCGGTGTTTAAGCATTCGTTAGAGAGTTTCTGTAAGAGATATTTTTAGTTTTGAGTAATTTACATTGAACAGTTTAAACTAAAGGTAATTATCTAAGAAAACTTAAATAAGTGTACTATAAAAAATAGTTAAAAAAGAGCGACTCCCAGATATCAGTCTGTCCTACCTAAAATTAGGTTAGCATAATTAAAGAAGTAAAGACGATGAAAGTTTATTTACGACCCAAAAATTTTCTATAAAAAGAGAACAAAAATAAAAATTTTATGTTTAAGGATAAGATGATAGAAAGTTAAAGAAATTCAGATTCAATAAAACTTTTAGAAAATACAATAATAAAAGCAATGTTCAGATAGATGTTTTAAACAAGTAATTATATAGAGTTTTAAAAGGTAGAAATTAAATATTTACATATAGAAAATATCTATAACAAAAAATTATGATAATTTCTGCTTAATGGCTGAACTCCATATAATTTATCAAGGCAATTAAATGGAAATATTCTTATAAATAGAAATATTCTTAAATAAGCTGCCGATAAAAAGTATTAATTAAAGTTAAACTAATTTAATTTAAATCGATTAAATATCAATATTTCTTATTTATTTAATTTTTATTAAAAGTTAATTATTCATTTTTATCCATTGACTTCTTAGGCTGATTCTCTCTATAGAAACTTATAATATAGTATGGTAATACTGAATTTAGTTACAAAAAACTACTCACAATAACACGGAAATAATCCAGATAGAAAAGATAGTCAAAAACTTAACTTAACCCTAAAAAATACTTTATGCCTTGAAACTATACACAGGTAAAATTCAAGTGTTGAAACGGGAATATTAGAGGACACTCGTACAACTCAAACTTTAAGACCTAGTATGTATTGACGAAACTGGAGTTGAGCTAGCAATGACTAATCAATATGCTAAAGCAACTAAAGGAAAACTAAGCTTATGGAAAATGTTCGAAATAATCGAGGAAAAAATATTATGCACAATGTAACGATCGCTACATTGTGTTTTCGCCTTTTTGATATTTATAAAGATATACAAATAAAAAAGCGGTTCTCACTTATGTAACGCAGTGCCAATCCCCCCCGTAGCCAGGAGTTTGTGTAGTCATGGAAAATTTACCTGCTCATAAAACCACAAAAGCTAGAGAACTGATAAAATTTATAGAAACAAAAGTCGTATTTTTATCTCTTTATTCTCTTGATTTTAACTCCATTAAAAACTGTTAGTTAAAAATAAAAGAATATCTGTCAATTCAAGAATTTTAGAGAACTTAATCGAACTATGAATTTATTAACTTACAAGGATACAATTGGCTAGTTTCTCTACTGCTGTCATTGTAAGCTACCCAATTGAAATTTGCTACTATAACAGTAATTTTCAAGGTGACTAGCTTAAAACATAACAAAAAGAGACTTAGTTTTATATAGATTAATCTATTTTTTTGTTTAAGAACTAAGGCTTGAAGATCAACCTATAAAGTTACAAAAATGACTTATTTAAAGCTGTTTATACGAGCATTGTTGATATTTTTGCGACAATTAATTGTCATTGGACGATCTATCTATTTGACACTATCTAAAATATCTATGACAGTAAATTCTTATCCTTTTATATCCATTTCCACAAAGATAAGTCTTCTAGAACAACTGGTTTTTCGGTCAGTAAAGACATAAATACATTCTACCTAACCGTATTCTGCCAATACAGAATTGAGACTGCCTTCTGATATCTCATAAGAGAGGTTTTCTAAACGAATTGACCTGTCGAGACTGAGACTTCAGAGGGAACTGTATTAATTTTTAAAGAAAAAAAAACTGTTAGTCTCAACAACTTAATCTATCACCAAATTCATAAAACTTGACTATCATATGTAATAATATCTTCCTGGAAATTCACTCTTATTCTCAAAATAACACGGACTGCTAAAAGCATAAGACAATTGATTCTTTGGATAAAATCTACTCAATCAATTGCACACGTCTGATTAATCTTGTATTTATAGTTTTTCTAAAAAAATCTATAGTTTTTGTAACTAATACATAAATGAAAAAAGGTATTGTGATGAATGTACGCTGGTGTTTATTATTAACGACAATGGGTGTTGTCATACCGACTTCAACAGGAGTAACCCAAGAAGTTTTTTTCATCCCAGACAAATCTCAAGCAGAAGAACTGGAGTTAGAGTCTTCTTTGTCTTTTTCCCGAAATAATGATAATTCTTTATTAAAATCTGAGTCTGAACAAAATTTAGTTTCAGGAGTGATTGTCTCAGGAGAAAAAACTAAGCTTAAACAGTTCCCTGAACCACAATCGACTAGACCTAAGATAGAAGCCTTCACTTCAGCTAAAAAAGTTGCTGGGACGGATTGTCAAGCAGCTTTTCCTGAATTTACCTTTCCCATCAAAGCAGAAACAGAAGGAGAAACTGTTAACAACACAATCGTAGATGTTTCATTAAATCAACTCATTACCATCAACAAAATCCCCTTTGAGGCTGACTCTGCACTAGAAGAAAAAATAGCTGATAATCTAGAAGAAAATCCAGAAAATACAACTTTAACCGAGAAAATAGATCGCTATCAAATTCTAGCTAAAGCTGATCATCTTTATCGTTGTGGAGATACTTTGCTCGCTGAACGATTCTATCGAGAAATTAAAGAGCCATTTGAAGCTGAAAAAGAATTTAACAAGGAAATTATCCCTGAACCAGTGTATGAATCCAAAAATTTATTACCTGGAGGTGGTGTTTATTGGCGAATATACCAAGAAAGTTTAGAAGGAAACCCTATCTATAAAAGTAAGAAACTAAGTGCATTAAAACTTTTAACAGAAAAACACCCTGAATTTATCCCCGGTCATCTCCATTATGCCAAAGTTCTTGAAACAGACGAAAATTCAGAAGAAGCTTTAAAAATTCTACATAATGCGACGACTCTTTATCCAAATGAAGCTTCATTGGTGGCAGCTAAAATTAAAGCTGATGAAGAAGCTAAAAATTGGTTAACTGCCTCCTTAACCGCCCGTCAATTTTTTCTATTTAATCCAGATCACTTTCGTGCATCTGAATTTAAGGAAGTAGCAGATAAAAATTTAGCCAAATATCAGGATAGATTACAAAAGAAAATGACTTGGAATGTGGTGGGAACTGCAATTATAGACGGCATAAGCGTGGTTTTAATGGGAAATGTATTTGCCCCTCTTTCTACTTTAGAAACTACCTATTTGTTAATACAAGGAGAAGCAGTTATTGGAGAAAATTATGCTCAAGGATTGAAAAAACGACTAACTTTGGTAGAAGATCCAGAAATTAATCGATTTATTAATGAAATTGGACAAAAATTAGCTTCTGTTGCAGGACGAGATGAGTTTGAGTACGAGTTTTATATTGTGATGGATGAAAATATCAACGCCTTTGCTTTGCCTGGGGGCAAGATTTTTATTAATGCAGGAGTGATCGCTAAAACCAACTCAGAAGCGGAAATTGCCGGGTTAATTGCCCATGAATTAGCCCACACCGTTCTCTCTCACGGTTTCCAACAAATGACTCAAGGCTCATTAGCCAGCAGTGTAGTTCAATATGTTCCCTATCTAGGGGAATTAGCCGGAAATCTCATTATCCTTAACTACAGTCGGAAAATGGAAGAACAGGCTGATATGTTTGGGACACGACTACTAGCGACTACGGGCTATGCGGCTGACGGGCTGCAAAATTTAATAGAGATCATGGATGTAGAACAGAAAAACCGTCCCCCTGCTTGGTTTTCTTCTCATCCAGATACTAGCAATCGCGTTAAATACCTCGAAGAAATAATCGTGCGAAACAATTTTAACCGTTACGCCTATGAGGGCGTGGAAAAACATCACAAAATTCGACAAAAGGTGGCTAATTTGTTAGCCGAATTCAAAAGAGAACAAGACAGGGAGAACAAAGATAAGCAAAAAAACAGAGAACAAAAACCCGATAAGACAACCTTACTCCCCAAAGAGAATTAATATCGGTGTAATTAACAGGTATTTACCTCTAGTGTTTCTTAACGATGAGCCACTCAATTATCGGTTTACAATAGTTCTGCCGTTGAAAGCAAACAGGTAAGTTGCGTTCAAGACATTCCGGAGTTTTTGTCAAATCTCAATTTCCAATTGATCACTTTTGTCTAGTGCAAACGCTTAAGCCACCACCTAACAAAATTGGAGTCAGATTCTAGCGTTTTTAAGCCAACAGAAGAAAGTAATTGTGCGCCCGTTTCTCTAAATATTGGTCCTTTCCAACATAAGTAAAAAGAATAACATCCAGTTTTAGTTAATGCTCCTATTTTCTGAAATCTAGCTAGAGTTAAGGAAGTAATCGGGGACTTTAACGCTCCAGCGATCACTAATTTACATTTTCTTTATTTAATCAATTCAACCCCTTGGAAAATTGTCTACAGTCTCGTTACTATAGATAGCCATAGGGGAGATATACTATTTCTGTGGTTTGAAGCTAAATGGCAGCCATTATTGAGTTTTGGTAGGGTAAATGTTTCCGGTCAATGGAAGAAGGGGGAATAGAGAAAGGGAGAGATTAATCCAGACTAATTTGATAGTTTTGACCAGCAGACTCTAAAGTGAGCATCGATTAACGCCTCAGCTACAGTAATCTGGGTCAGATAGGTTAGAGAAATCGGTTGCTTATTGATTAATTCAAGAGGACAGGAAGGAAAATTCAGAAAAAGTTAATGATACTTAATGACGGATGCTCCTTGAGGCAAATTTTGCTAAGTTTAGCCCAAATTTTCTAAGCAGCAACGTAATCCAATTTCCGTTATGACTACATCCATGCACTCATTACTGATGAAAACGAAACAATTATCAATTATTTTAATTCCTGTCGTCCTTCTAATGCCCGTGTTAAAGTCACTTCATCGGCATATTCTAAGTCCCCTCCTATCGGTAATCCAAAGGCAATGCGTGTAACTTTGGTAAAAGGTTTGAGGAGTTGACCAATGTAGAGAGTGGTCGTCTCTCCTTCCACGGTAGGACTAAGAGCTATAATTACTTCTTTAAGTCTATCTTGACTAACTCGTCTAACGAGGGGTTGAATGTACAATTGTTCAGGGCCAATACCATCCATCGGAGACATAACACCCCCTAAAACATGATATTTCCCTTTATATTCTCTAGTTTTTTCTAGGGCAATCACATCGCGAGAATCGGCCACTACACAGATAACTTGGGAATCTCGGTGAGGATTGTGGCAAATTTCGCAGACGGGGTCGGCAGAAAAATGGAAACAAACTTGACACAGTCCAACTTTCTCTTTTGCTTCAATTAAAGCATTGGCTAAGGTTCGAATTTCCTCTTCTGGGCGTTTGAGAATATACAACGCAAGTCTTTGGGCAGTTTTAGGTCCAACCCCTGGTAAATGTCGTAATTGCTCAATCAAACGGGCAAGAGGCGGAGTATACATAGTCCAATCCTCTCTAAATGTTAACTCACATCTCCCATTGTATTAATATCGATTGGCTTAGGTGATTAAGTAAAAATAAAGTTTATGTAAAAGAATTGGATGAACTTTCCTCGCCCACTGAATGACTATATTTTCCCACTTAGGGAATAATGGTCGGTTTTAGTCCGGCATTTTCTAAAGTTCGATGTACTTCCTCAGCATTATCACGCTCGCTAAATAGTCCTACTTGCCAGACGGACTTTCCGTTATGAGAAGTGGGAAACGCTTCAGGATAGAGTGAGCGTACTTTAACCTTTTGATGATTAGTGTTCGTAGCGACAATCACACGGTATCCTTTAAGGGAAGTACGTCGGACGACAGGCGTAGGATTAGACAAAAAACCTCCAACATTAGATAACCCTTTACGTTCTAAATCAGTGCTTGTTGAGGATTGAGGAGGCGGAACGATAGAATTACTATTGTTTTGAGGAGGAAGTGCTAGGGGGGGTAAGTCAGAAAACTTAGGTAAAGGTTCAGTAATAGTGGACAACGAACGAGGTTGAGGGGGTGGAGGTAGGGCACTAGACGAGGGCATAGTTGTAGGAGAAACAGGAGAAGAAAAAGATTTTTGAGAAATAGATACTGAAGATAAGGGTTTGAAAGCAGCTGAGGTTTTACTGTCGGGTTGATTGTCTGCAGTGAAAGTCATCTCTCGCATAGGTCTACTATCTTGAGTCTCCTGTTTGGGACTAGAGGAGCTAGTGGCTATCAAAAGAGATTGTTCTTCTATAGTTGAACTATCCCCTGTAAGATAAACATGACCTAATACTCTGCCGTTATAGGTCCGTTTTGTGAATCTCCAACCAGGCTCAAGTTCAAGTCGCATAAACCCATTGGCTATTCCGTTACTTCTTCCGACGATAATTTCGGATTGACTAAGATCATTACGATTAGTTCCGACAAGTATAAGTTCTCCATCATGTTTTATTATGCGTAAGAGATAATCTAGACCATAATCTTGTCCATCAATGCGGATGGAATAGCCGTTACTATCTGTACTACGTTCGCAACTTCCTGTAAAGTCAAAGTTGAGGAGCAATGGATTAACTAAGATCGGATTAGCTCCACTTTCACTCCAACACTTTTGCTGTCCAGGAATTTGACGTATGATTAGCAAGTCGTATTTGTTGTCACCGTAGGGTCTAGCAATGGCGATAAGGTCGTCCTGATTGACTTCTTGTTGCTCGAAAGTTGAAGCGTTACTAGGGAGATGATGAGTAAAACCAGTGAAGCAAAAGGCGATGATAGTAGCTGTTTTGCCCAGAAGTGAGGGTTTCATAAATATTCTAAAGAATTTGATTTAAGTGGGAAAAGGTTAAACTTAGAGGTTTCGGAGTTTATTTAGAATTTCTGCGAGTCATTAGGCATCTTTAGTGATTGACGTATTTTGTCCTGTCCACAAGACGCACTGAGAGAAACAAATGTTGCATTTCCTAGAAATTAGCTTCATCGTTGCGATTTTACTGTAATTTTAAGAAAATATCGAAAATTTAAGTCGGTCTAAAATATTAGATAAGCTAAATTATCATTAACAGATTGCATTGTCATGGCTAAGGTTCGATAGCATGGAGGTCAAGGATCTTTGAATGCCTCTACAACTAGAAGTGTGGGAAGATTATCTGTTTTGTTCCGTTATCATTAATTGTTGTTAACCACATCCTAAACATGATGGTTTTGTGAGCTCTTCGCTAAACCGGCTTTAGCGACCAATTTTGCAGTCTTAAACACCATAATACCGTATCTTAAACTTGTATGTATAAGCGTAGCCCTATGAAAAAGACAAACCACCTCCTTCAGTCAACTCATCAACCATTGTCCCCCTATTTTGGTCAAAAATGGTTGGTGGAAGAAAGAGATGCCTGTGGGGTTGGTTTTATTGCTGATGTAAAAGGAAAAGAAAGCCATAAACTTATTGAACAGGCAATTGTTGCGTTAGGCTGTATAGAACATCGGGGAGGCTGTAGCGCGGATAATGACTCAGGAGACGGTTCGGGGGTCATGACAGCTATTCCCCGTGAGGTATTAATTCCTTGGTTTACGAATCAAGGTTTAACTATGCCACCTATTGACCAATTAGGGGTCGGTATGGTCTTTCTTCCCCACGATGACATTAAAAGGGAAGCACAACGTGCTCATGTTGAGACAGTAGTATCCGCAGCCAATTTAAAGGTATTGGGGTGGCGAGAAGTTCCTGTTAAACCTGAGGTTTTAGGGGTTCAGGCTAAACGAAATCAACCCCATATCGAACAAGTCATGGTGACTTCTCCAGCCGGGTTATCCGGAGATGCATTAGACAGAATTTTATATATAGTACGGTCACGGATTGGTAAACGACTGGCAGATGACTTTTATATTTGTTCTTTTAGTTGTCGCACCATTGTCTATAAAGGAATGGTTCGTAGTACAATCTTGGGAGAATTCTATGAAGATTTGAAAAACCCTAACTATAGTAGTCGATTTGCTCTATACCATCGTCGCTTTAGTACCAATACCATGCCAAAGTGGTCTTTGGCTCAACCAATGCGTTTGTTGGGTCACAATGGAGAAATTAATACCCTCATTGGGAATATTAATTCTATGGCAGCCAGAGAAGTTCACTTAAAAATTCCAGGATGGACTTCTGAAGAACTAGAGGCATTAACTCCCATTGTCAATAATGACAACAGTGACTCCTACAACCTCGACAGTGCTTTAGAATTGTTGGTCAGGACAGGTCGTAGTCCCCTCGAAGCGGCAATGATCTTGGTGCCTGAAGCTTATCAAAATCAACCTGATTTAAAAGATTATCCCGAAATAACTAGTTTTTATCAATACTATAGTGGTTTTCAAGAACCTTGGGATGGTCCAGCTTTACTTACATTCAGTGATGGCAAAATGGTAGGAGCCTGTTTAGATCGTAACGGTTTACGGCCTGCTCGTTATTGCATTACTAAAGATGACTATTTGGTAATCGGTTCCGAAGCAGGAGTCGTTGATTTACCAGAAGAAGACATTGTAGAAAAAGGAAGATTAGGACCTGGACAAACTATTGCCGTCGACTTAGAGTCTAAGGAAATTCTTAAAAATTGGGATATTAAGCAACGTATTTCCCGACGGCATCCTTACCAGGAATGGTTGCAGACTTTTCGTCGAGAAATTACTCTCCAACCCTTCTCAAAAAATCTTCTTCTAGATAAACCTGGGCAACTTTTGCAACAACAAACCGCTTTTGGATATACGGCCGAAGATGTAGAAATGATTGTAGTTCCCATGGCAACTCAAGGAAAGGAACCTATCTTCTGTATGGGAGATGACATTCCATTAGCCGTTCTTTCAAATAAACCTCATCTACTCTACGACTACTTTAAACAACGGTTTGCCCAAGTGACTAACCCTCCCATTGATCCGTTACGGGAAAGTTTGGTGATGTCTTTGGAAATGTTATTAGGGGAACGGGGAAACTTATTAGATCCCAAGGCAGAAGATGCAAATTTGTTAAAAATTGAAAGTCCTGTACTCAATGAGACGGAATTAGAGCAGATTAAATCTTCTGAATTTAAGGTAACGCAACTATCTACCTTGTTCGATCTAACTGCTGGTCCTGGAGGACTTAAAATTAGCTTAAATAGATTGTGTGACGAAGCCATTCAAGCAGTTCAAGACGGTTCAAAAATTATTGTTTTGAGTGATCGTGTCTCGGAAACGGGCAGTGTTGCGGAAACAACCAGTTATATTCCTCCCTTATTAGCTGTAGGAACTATCCACCATCATTTAATTAAACATGGGTTACGTCTGCAAACTTCCTTAGTGACAGATACGGCACAATGTTGGAGTACCCATCATTTTGCCTGTTTAGTAGGTTATGGCGCATCAGCAGTTTGCCCTTATTTAACCCTCGAAACTATCCGTCAATGGTGGAATGATACAAAAACTCAGAAATTAATGGGCAACGGAAAAATTGAACCCATTACCCTTGACGAAGCATTTGCAAACTATCGTCATGCAGTTGAATTAGGGTTATTGAAAATTCTCTCTAAAATGGGAATTTCTTTATTGGCTTCCTACCATGGGGCGCAAACTTTTGAGGCGATCGGCCTAAGTCCTGAATTAATTAAGATGGCTTTTGACGGAACCACTAGCCGTGTTGGTGGGTTGAGTACTGTAGAATTGGCTGAGGAAATTATTGCTATTCATAGTCGCGCCTTTCCCAGTTTAACCGATAAAAAACTGAAAAACTTCGGCTTTATTAACTATCGTCCAGGGGGAGAATATCATATGAATTCCCCAAAAATGGCTAAATTTCTTCATAAAGCAGTAGCAGTTTACAAAGAAGGGTTAAATGGCGGTAATAAAGAGGGGTATGATCATTATGCTATGTATAGTAAATATCTTGAAGAACGTCCCATTACTGCCTTGCGAGATCTATTGAAATTTAACAGTGATCGCCCTTCTATTTCTGTTGAAGAAGTGGAAACAGTCGAGGCTATTGTTAAAAGGTTTTGTATTGGGGGAATGTCCTTAGGGGCTTTATCACGGGAAGCACATGAAACCATAGCGATCGCTATGAACCGTTTGGGAGGAAAATCTAATTCTGGAGAAGGAGGAGAAGATCCCATCCGCTTTACTACTCTTACAGACGTGGATGCTGATGGAAATTCCCCTACATTTCCTCACCTAAATGGACTAAAAAATGGAGATACAGCAAGTTCTGCTATTAAACAGATTGCATCAGGGCGGTTTGGAGTAACTCCCGAATATTTGATGAACGGGAAGCAATTAGAAATTAAAATGGCTCAAGGGGCAAAACCAGGGGAAGGAGGACAGTTACCAGGGAAAAAGGTCAGTTCCTATATTGCCATGTTGCGGCGGTCTAAATCTGGTGTTACCCTGATTTCTCCCCCTCCTCACCACGATATTTACTCCATTGAAGATTTGGCACAGTTGATCTTTGACTTACATCAGATTAACCCTATGGCTAAGGTTTCAGTCAAATTAGTAGCAGAAATTGGCATCGGAACCATTGCAGTAGGTGTTGCTAAAGCTAACGCCGATGTTATTCAAGTTTCGGGGCATGATGGAGGAACGGGTGCATCACCTTTAAGTTCCATTAAACATGCGGGATGTCCTTGGGAATTAGGGATTACCGAAGTTCATAGGACGTTGTTAGAAAATCAATTGCGTGATCGCGTCATCTTACGTGCCGATGGGGGCTTAAAAACTGGATGGGATGTAATGATGGCTGCATTAATGGGGGCTGAACAATACGGTTTTGGTTCTATTGCTATTATCGCTGAGGGCTGTATAATGGCCCGTATTTGCCACACAAATAACTGTCCGGTAGGGGTCGCGACTCAACAGGAAAAATTGCGTCAACGTTTTACTGGGGTTCCTGAAAATGTGACCAACTTATTCTACTTTATTGCCGAAGAAATACGGTCAATTTTAGCAACATTAGGCTATCGTTCCTTAGATGAGGTAATTGGACGTTCCGATCTTTTAATTCCTCGTAAAACACCAAAATTAACCAAAACCAAAGCGTTAAATCTAGATTGTTTAGTTAAACTTCCTGATGTAAAAGAAGATCGTAGTTGGTTAAACCATGAAGCAGTTCACAGTAATGGAGAGGTATTAGATGATCGCATTTTAGCTGATACGGAGATTGCCTCTTCGATTGATGAGCACCGTTCCGTGATAAAAAATATCAAGATTGTCAATACTGACCGCACAGTTGGAGCACGTATTTCTGGGGTAATTGCTAAGAAGTATGGAAATACGGGATTTAAAGGGGAATTAAACCTCAACTTCAAAGGGGTATCTGGTCAAAGTTTTGGGGCATTTAACCTTCCTGGCATGATTTTACACCTCGAAGGTGAAGCCAACGATTATGTTGGTAAAGGAATGCACGGAGGAAAAATTGTGATTGTTCCACACAAGGAAAGTAAATATAAGCCTGAAAACAGCGTTATTGTTGGTAATACTTGCCTTTATGGGTCAACTGGTGGTTTTTTATATGCCAATGGTCGTGCAGGTGAACGATTTGGGGTGCGCAACTCCTTCGGAAAAGCAGTTATTGAAGGTGCTGGCGATCATTGCTGTGAGTATATGACGGGAGGTGTGATCGTAGTCTTAGGAACCGTTGGCCGTAACTTAGGTGCAGGAATGACTGGAGGACTAGGTTACTTCTTAGATGAAGAAGGAAACTTCCCTGAAAAAGTGAATCTTGAAACTGTGGAAATTCAAAAAATTTGTACTGAAGCAGGAGAATTTCAGTTAAAAGGGTTAATTCAATCTCATGTTGACCATACAGGTAGCCAAAAAGGACAGATGATCCTAGATAATTGGAAGGATTATGTGAGTAAATTCTGGCAAGTGTTTCCCTCATCTGAAGCGAATAGTCCTGAGACAAACCCTAATCCAGTTACAGTCGAGGAGAACCCCTTAACTCCTGTTAAATAATTACTATCCCATAATTTATATGGCCCCTTTCCTGATATGAAAGGGGTTATTTTAAAGTCTTTTATCTATTTTTAAAAATCAATACAACATGTAAAAAAATAATATTGATCATCGAAAACGAATTTTTTTTATAAAAAAATCTTCTATATCTATAAACATCAAATCTGAGTTGGAGTCACTATGAGAAGCTGGAAAAAAAATTCATATTCTTGTGAACTTTAGTTGACGATCTCCAACAATTGCTTATGTATTATCTAACCGCTTTAAAGTAACTAGTGGTGGAACCTATTTTGTTGACTCTACTGCATCAGGGTCAATTTAGCACACATTATACTTCGTTAACACACTAATATTAATATTTATTAATGAATTCAATAGAGGATTAGCTTAGCGTAATTTGTCTCGCGTTGGTATCTATCTAGGATAGATTGGTAAAAGATAATATAATACACCAGATTTTTGCTTATTGATTTGTCGCGTGTATAGTGGACTATAAAGAATTGCAATGATTATTTTTACCTATCTCTTAAGGAAATTTTTTCTATACCATTACTGCCTCAATCAGTGGGACAAACTCTTTAGAGATTAAACAATAAACACTGGAACAAGGCTAGTCTTAAACTACATTACATAATCCACACCTTACAGAATCATATGAATACATACATGTGATCATAATGTAAAGTAGAATTTCTTTGATTTCCAATTCAATTTTTTGAAAATGATACTGTCAAAGATTATCTTCTTTTCGCTTTTATCTTGACTAGGAAATCTCTTGTTAAATTTGGAACTTATCGCCACAATATTTCGTTATATAAATTGTAATTAATTGTGATCTTATAAATAAATTATGATCATTCAATCATGTCTATAAATAATAAAAATGATTGGTGGTCAAACAAAAGCATCAATAGAAAAGAGATACTTTTATCTAATTTTCTCAATAGCTTCTTTCAGAAATTTTCATACTATCCCGCTACACAATTATTTTTATAGTAACTATCCGACCGCCAGAATGTTAAAGTCTCATCTGACTTTCAGGTTGGTGTCAAATTTAAAAGCCAAACTTTTTTCAAAATTGAGACTACTTATTCTGCTACGACTATCGGCAATTTTGTTATTAGATAATTACTTTTTGAACCCTGATCAATCCAGATATTTAATTAATGTCTTTTTTCTCTAGATATACTTCAATAACTTCTTTCATATTCTTGATGGATCTATCCAAATTTCTGTCCTGAGTGTATTAGGCTTTTAGCCTAAGAATTTCGCTAACAAAAAGATTATCTTTTAATTCTCATAGTTGCCATTTAGCTAAGTCTAAATCCTGCTTTTGCATTATACGGCTTATATTTAACCCAGTGGGATTGCTCTAGTCTTGATTGTGGGTTTGGTTTGCACGAGAAAACTCAACCTACAGTTGTTTTGAACTAAATTTGTTATTTTTAACCTGTTTATCCCTGAGATTTATTATGATCGGGCATTGGCTTTTCTGAATTCCTCCATATTAAATCATGAACATCAGCTTGAATATAATGGTGAGGACTCTAGTGTTATCAGTTTTTTAGCATATAAACTAATTCATAATGAACTAAATTGTAATGAGCACATCTTATATGATCAACAAAATCAAGAGTATGCCTAATTTAATGTTTCTAAAATTATGTTTCCAAAATTGGCGTTGTTATCTTACTTTCATTTTTTATTACAAAAATAACATGATTCTACTTTGATAAAAAGTATTATTATTTACGGATAAAATCACTTTTAATTAATTATTAACTAGTAGCAAAACTACATTTTTTTGACAAAAGTTGAAGATAATATTGCGAAATAACGCGAATATTATCTTCAACATAGAACTGTACTATTACATAGTGATAAGTTGCTCTAAGCAAATCTATATTTTTATATTTTGCTAAAAACTATTTATGATGGACAACAAGGGTAATAATATTAAAATTAACTGTACATGCTTTGAGTTTTATTCCTACATTAGATAGCCAAGAATTTTCTTACCTCTTAACTTCCTTGAGAATTTCCAAAGCCTATCACTATAATAAATGAGTACAAGTAAAATCGTGTCTTTAAATTTTAAAATATCAATTTTTTTTCTAAAAAACAACTATCTAAAACTGAAACTCTTCATTCGCTTAATACCTAGTTTAAAAAGTTTATTCGTAACATATTGTACTCTCTAAAAGTATTGATAGCTAACTACTTTTAGAGAGATGCTTTTATTTTTGTCAAAAATGTCGTGAGAATCCCCCCATTTAACCGTCCTACGAGTTAAGAATATATTCTGACGACATTCAGATACAATACTGTTAATATAAAGTTCTTCAACATTTAGATCTTAAATATTGACAGGACTTGATGTCCTTAATGACATTAGTTTTGTCATGCACTTCAATTGATAACCAGAAATTATGACTGGAAAAGTATTTGATGGCAATTCAGCCGCCTTTCTCATTCTTATCCTTCCCTTAGCGGCAGGGATCATTCTTCTGTATAAAGCTTGGTTATGGATTTTAGGAGTCGTGAGTTTAACTATTCTCTGGAAAGCTTGGAATAATTACCAATGGCAACAGTGGTGTTTTCAGATTAACCCAATTTTTAATGAGTTGCTACAAGTAAACCAGGGATGCCTCACTTCAATGGATTTGTCCTTGAAAGCTAATCTCTCTGCTAGAAGCGCAAACCGATTTCTCTCCAGGAAAGCTCAGGAATACGGGGCTTATTGCAAAGAATTACCCGATAAAGGCAGGGTTTATTACTTCATTACAGCTAGTACTCTAGGTAGTATTTTTGACGACAGTGAACCTAAACTTTCAATTGAAGACTCAGAAAATGTTGAACTAATAGCTGACAGCATTGACTCCGATATCATGCCAAAGACTCCCAAAACTAAGCAAAATGAACTTTCTGACACAGCAGTAAGAGTTTTTTCTCAACTAGCCGAACTCAAAGAAGAACGACAAAAATTAGGCCAACTCTCTACTGAGATATATGCTAATTTCGAACCGAAAACAATTGCTCAGACGCTCTCAGAAAGTTCATTAACCGAGGAGGAATCTGCTGAAACCTCTTCTGAATTATCTTTAATCCAAGTAGATTTGGCTAAGCGTTTGGACACGACTCCAAGTACTATTGGAAGACGAAAAAGCGAGCCTAGCTTTCCTGAATGGAGTAAAAGTAAAGATCCTGAAGGAGTTGCTTGGAAATATCTGCAAAAATCAAGACTGTTTGTTCCAGTGGATACTAATTGATAGGTTAACGGGTATGGGGAACAGTTAATAAGCTAAAACGCATTCATGCAAAAGGCATAAAGTGATGAAAAACTGTTCCTCATTTTCTGTTCTCTACCTCTACTAAAAACTTTTTGTTACGGACACGACTTAAAGTTAAAGTTTTGGTAAATGAGTCAGTGGATCTTGAGCAACCCAACCTACGGGAAACTTATAACGAACTTCAAAGTGTAGATGAGATTCCAGTAAGTCTGGCCGCCCTGTTTTTCCCACGTATCCTACTATATCTCCTCCTCGAACTGTCTGACCGATCTTTACCTGAAACCGATTTAAATGAGCATAACGGGTCTGTCTACCATCACCATGGTCTACTACGACTAAAAACCCGTAGGTTCCTTCCTGAGCGGCAAATATTACCCTTCCGGTATCAGCAGCCAGGACTGAAGTTCCTATCTGAGCTAATAAATCTATTCCTCCATGAAAAAAAGACTGTCTTGTAGTTGGATCGCGGTGCCATCCATAGGTTAGCCCTACCCTAGCGACGGAGGGTAAGGGATATTTACCAAGTCCTATATAGTCATTTCGCCTAGTCTTTGCTTCAATCTGCCAATTTACCCCAGGAATGTACACCACAGTGGGAGTTTTGACACAACCATTAATTTCAAAAAGTACATCAGCACGAATACCATAAGCTGTAGCTAAATCATTCCAAGTCGCTCCATTCGGAACTTTTACCCGAATTCCATTAAACGGAGGAATTAGAATCTTCTGTCCAATCCGAACTGACTTTCTTTTTAGATTCGGATTAAGTCTTACCAAAGTTTCGGGAATTAAATTATAATTTTGGGCGATACTAGATAGGCTTTCTCCTGAGACAACTTGATGACGTTGCAAACGAGATAAAACTGGAGTAGGACACAGTCGAGATGGTGATATTTTGGCTAAATTAACCATAGGAGGAATTAGAGAGACTAGGAGGGTTAACAGCAATTGACTACTCACAGATCTACAAAACTCGTAAAACACTAGGTATGCTTTTGATTGCCTCTAGGGTACGGACTTCATCTAAGGCAGTTCGAAAATTTCCTTCGCAAACATAGTGAGTAACAACCACAATTTCTGCTAGTTCCTCTTTAAATCCAATCTGTACCACAGACTCTAAACTTACTTCATAGTTCCCAAAACTCGTTCCTAGATGACCGATTACTCCTGGGACATCTCCAGTGAGAAAGCGAACATAAAAACGGGTTTCAATGGCTTCTATCGGGGTTATTTGACAATAATGTTGATGAATACAACTCAACAAAGGGTCAAGAGTTTGGGTATGATTATCGCTTTTGAGTATGGCCACAATATTTATTATATCTGAAACAACTGCGCTGGCTGTAGGACCTGCCCCTGCCCCTGGACCATAAAACATAACTTGTCCAAGAGGATCTCCTTCAACTAAAATGGCATTGTTCACTTGGTCTACATTGGCTAAGGGATGGGATTTAGGCACTAGGGTAGGATGGACTCGTAGTTGAAGAGTATCAGATTCTGTTCCTTCTAATCCTTTAGCGATTGCCAGAAGTTTAATCACAAACCCTAATTTATCTGCATAAGCAATATCGACTGCACTTACTTTGCGAATTCCCTCACAGTAGACACTCTCGCGTTTGACTCGTCCACCAAATCCTAGAGAGGCTAAAATGGCAATTTTATCAGCCGCATCCAACCCATCTACATCGGCGGTGGGATCAGCTTCAGCGTAGCCTAACTGTTGTGCTTCGATTAGGACCTCATTAAAATCAGCCCCAGCGGTAGTCATTTTGGTCAGAATATAGTTAGTAGTTCCGTTAACAATGCCGATAATACTGGTGATGCGGTTTGCCCCCAAAGACTGTTTGAGAGGTTTAATAATAGGAATTCCGCCACCAACAGATGCTTCTAGAAGAACATACACCCCTGCACAATTGGCTGCTTCGTAAATTTCGTCCCCGTGACGGGCAATAACTGCTTTATTAGCTGTCACAACGTGTTTTCCTTGGTCGATTGCTTGCAAAATTAGCGCTCGCGCTGGTTCTAGTCCCCCTAATAATTCCACCACAATGTTAATTTCAGGATCAGTAACAATGGCTTCTAAGTCTGTGGTAAGCACTCCTGGGGGAAATTTAATTGGACGGGTTTTCTCTAGAGATCGTACCCCTACCTGACTGATAACAATTTCTTCCAACAGAGGATTTCGCCCTGAGGAATCAAGCAATATCTGGGCGGTTCCTGCCCCTACTGTTCCTAAACCTAATAAACCAATCTTAAAGGCCACCACCGTACTCCTACATCGTCCTTAATCTTTGATCTAGATTAACGGTTTTTGGCAGTAGTTTCTTAGGAATTTAAAATTTTAAGGGACAAATATGACATTTTAAATTGATTAATTAATCATTAATAATTATTCAGCTGTTTATACTTGCATACAAAAGTAAAGATTAATAAACCATTTACTTCCACTGCAAATAGAAATCTAAGCCAAGCTATCAGAACTGTGCTCAAACTGTTACTCGACCAAACATGATAGTAAAATGTGTTGGGCTAATCGTCTTCATGACAATCTCAATATAGTTTCTACAACTATATTGATCCTAGAATTTCAATCAATTTTATTTCCAATTATCCCAATCATTATTAAAAATAGAAGTATCTGGAAAGCTTGTAAAATTACCATTATCATCCAATTTTTTTCGTAATTTCTTTAACTTTTCTGAGCGAAAGATTGGCTCTTTAACCATTTGATACGGTAAGGTTTGTTGATTCAAAGCAAAAGCCGCAATGGTTCCAGCGGCCGCCCCTGAAGACCATTCAAACGAATGTACCCGATAAGCTGCAGCCGCAATATGACTCACGGCAATACTCTTCCCCGTTACCAACAAATTATCAAGTTTTTGGGGAATCATCGCTCTTAAAGGAACTTGAAAGGGATAAGCTTGCCCAGCGCCCTGTCTTTCTCCTTTTCGTTCAGTGTTTTTGGGTTTTTCGGCAGGAAATTCGGTCATGCAAGGATGAAAATCAATAGCATAATGACCTATTCCTACCGAGTCAGGATAAATAGTAGACCGTTTTCGTCTTGCTACATCACTGGGAGCAATTCTTCCACTTAAAATCGCAAAACCTTCCCATCGTCGAATAGTTGCATGAAGACGACGATAGGTATCAGGAGAAAGAGTTTTTTTATAAAATTCATCTTGATAATTACGGCGAGAAATATCAATTTCTGTTATAAGAAACCCATCTTTATAAGCAGAAGATTTTCGTCCAATAATTCGCCTTGCTTCGCGAATGTAAGGATATTTAGATAGCCCATGTTTAGTTCCCATCGGAAAGTCAAAACCTGATAGAAAACGATGATTGAGATTAATTTTTTTGACTCCTTCTCCTAATTGAGAATCTGTAGTTCCCCTCATTAACCAATAAAAATATCCTAAGGCGTTTTCTTCTCCTTTCCGAAGGGACTCAGTCCTTAGTCCTCCCATCCATTTCCCAGATTTCAATTGTCCAGTCTCTTGCAATTGTTGACGAGTATAGATTAGGTTGTCTTGAGGATTCCCTGGACGATAATCATTACCCCAAGTCCAATTTTGCATGGAGATATCTCCGGGAGTAGGGACAGTAAAATTAATTCCCCCAAATTTTTTAGATTTCCCTTTTTCTCGACTCCAAATTCGTCGGTAAGTATAAACTAAATCGAAGTCAGCTAATCGTTCTAATTCATAACTATAATAAGGGGCATATTGTGGATAAAAAATCGGCATTTTATGTGTTTGAGATTCCTTCATGGTTTCTATAGCAAAAGTGTAAGTAAACCCTTGAGTACAGTAAGGATTACCTGTAACGCTTGATGAAGAGGGTTCAAGATAGGAACGAGGGTCAATCCCTAAACGGTGAGGAATATCCGTTAAACCGATGATTTCTCCTGTTTCTGTGGCTTCTATAACATACCAGTCTGCGGGTTCTTGTTTGTTATTTTTCTTGGGAGTAAAATGAATAATAGTTTTATTAAAGCGAGGAGAATTTTCGTAACTGTAAGCGTCTTCAATGGTTTGTGAGAGAGGATAAGTATTAAGAGGAGGTTGGCCATCAGCCGATTGATGTTGAATAGCGATCACACTTAAAATTTGTTCTCCTGTTCCTCCTCGAGGGTTTTTGCCAATATTTATGTCTTTAATAACTGTTGAAGGAAACCATTTTAGGGTTCCATTGTGTTTATTAGCTGCATCTTCCAACATCTTCATTAAAATGAGATCACCATCTCTTGGTAAAAAACAGGATTCACTTACCCAACAGTCTCCAGGATTGAGCTTGCCATAATGCTGTTTGATACGTTTTCTCAATTCTAGATAACCACGGGGGTAAATTAGTTGTGAGCGCTGGGTTTGTCGTTCGTCCAAAGCTGAAGTTCCTTGGGCCGAAATTTGTCCTCCCACCCAGTCGGTAATTTCGGTAAGACAGACAGTTTTCCCGGCAAGTAGACCTTCATAAGTTGCAGCTACTCCCGCAAGTCCTCCACCAATAATCAGCATTTCACATTCAACGGTTTTATCGGGAGTACGAGGAAGCGCAGCCAGGGTACAAGGAATAATAACTTGTCCTAGAATTAGGCTAAGAGGCAATGTAGCTAAATAACGGGGGATTGCGTGCATTATTTGTACATCCTTTATAAGGGATAGGTAAGTGAAAATAATAAGTGAGACTAATTTGTCAGGAGAGAATTTCTATAGAATTAGGGATGAGTATACATTAATTCCTGTTACCTATTGACATTAAAATTCTTTTTTTAGCTTGATATTTAAAGATAACTAATCAGCAACTACTTGTTTTTTCTTTGAAAGTCTATCGAATCTAAATTATGGATTAAATCTCAAGTAGAGTTGCTTATTTAAGTATTTTAAGTCCGAAAATATTCTATAAGTCTTTGACGAAGCCAAGCAACAGAATGCTTTCAGTTTTTATCGTCAATTTAAATCTTGTAAACTCTTAAATAATCTTTGTTGTGCATAGTAGGCAAATTGGGAGGTAAATTGACTAAGGTTTGTGAACTTTTATATTTTCTGATTTTCATTAATGTTAATTCCTCAAAATTGCCTAGCCATAATTTCTTTTTGGAAAGATAAATTGAAACTACCAACAGCCAAAAAATCTGTTTAGTGATAGAAATAAAAATTTTTCTAGCAAAAAATACGGTAAATTTTTTTGATTTAAGACACATAACTAAAAAATTTCTAAATTTTTTCCATAATCAATAAAAATAATTTTGGGAAGAGGAGAATCTAAAAACTTCTTTTCCCAAAATGTTGATTCTGATAAAGTTTCTGTTACAGAAACTTTATCAGAATCAACATCAATAGATGTCTCTATTTTTTATTAACAAGTTTTTTAATTACAATTTTTTATCAGTTTGTTAGTTAACTCTGTTTTACTAGTCATTAACTAGTAATCTTTGAAGGAATGAACAACAGTAGCTCTTATATAAATTTCTTGGGCACATCCTACGTTATCTTCAAATTCGATTAAAGACCTTATCTCAAGTTTACTTTTCTCTAATAGAATTTTAACTACTAATTAAATTTCTTGTCAATTTTTTTAAACTAAAACTAATTTTAACATTCAACCCTCTAAATTACCTTGGCTATCAAACTGACTCAAAAGTTAGCAGCATAGTAAATTTGATTACTGGTAATCAAGTTACATTTTTTCCTCCTAAACTAGATAGAAGAGTCGTTACAGTTTGATAGGAACATAGTTTTAGAACTGACCAAGAAAGAGACATTTAACTTGTTATTAAGTTATTCTCAGCAGAGAATCGGTCTTGGTGTACGTCTAGGAGACCACCACGAGATACACATTCTCAAATATTTTCTTGATGTTTTATTTCAGCAGAAGTTCCTAGGCTAAGTAAAAGCACTTAGGTAGAGTAGCATCTGTGAGGGGTGAATCAGTTAATCTGAAATAATAAAACTAAGATAATATTCGTTAACTAGAGTTGTCACTAGTTGAGAAAATAATTGATGATTAATCCATAGCTGTTCAGTCTCTGCAGAGGAAGCAGTTACCATCCATATTGTCTCTGCGTACTCTTCAGAAGAAATGAGTCCGGTGTTTCGAGCAATATTAAGTTCAAGATATTCATTAGCTGTTTCTGGTTGAATTTGGTAGATTATTGCTTGTAACTGAACATGCGCTTTTAAACTCTTCATAATCGGTTTTAAGATGAATGTTATCGGTTTTAACCGATAAGCTTGGGCTGTGAACGGATTACCTTTTATGTTCTCTAAAATCCTAGCAGTTAACCTCACCTCATAGCATGAACCAATAAGTGGATTCTAAGGAAAGTCTAATAAGGAATCACTCTATTGGAAGGACTACCCATGGATTTTAGAGCAATAGTGGATCTTAGAGCAATAATTTCTCTAATTCCTTTGAGGGCTTACGGAGTATGTCACAAAAGATGACTGATTTATCTAAGTATGTTTTTTGAACTCTATCATCCTAGTACACCACTAAAAAATGAGTTTAAAAAAATTAAGGTGACAGAATTTTTAGTGCACACCAAAAGTAAATTAATAAGTGGAAATTGCTGACAAATGATATCAACTAATAGTGATATAACTAATGTTCAAGATTTAACTGGAAGTTTTAAGAACTCATGGAAAGTTTGTGCAAGAATCAATAAGTGGCTAAATATTGTTTATATTTTGCTCTACAAGTCTATAATTCTGAATCTTTAGGATAAAAATCTATTTGAGTTTTGCATACAGCTGGCAAGACCTCAGTTAAAATCCGCCAAGAAAATTTGATGGATGAAACAGACAACATTCTTTCTTGTAAAGGGAGTAGTCTGAATTTAGTGACTCTTAAAAAAGGAGTATTTTCTCAAGTCTACTTCACCCATTTTGTTAAATTAGCCAAATTTTCAGTTTTTTTAAACTTCTAGATGATGAATGAACTGAAAAACCAAGTAATTTACGCAACTGCGCAATCTCCATGGTTAGAAACCATTCTCTAGAAATAGGTCTATGATACTCACGCCGATGCGGTAGTTTCGCTCACTAATACCTCCACAGGTTGGGGACGAATCTAAGAAATTTACGATAATCGTGTGTTTTTTATTTCTTACATTATGTTTGGGTTTGATTTAGGTTGTCTGTATGCAGGAAAACTTACTGCTAAAGTTTAAAAACAAACTGTTGGCATGGTATTGATGAATCATGGCATTTTTTCTTTTGGAGAAAGTGCCCAAAAGTCCTACCAACGAATGATTGAATTAGTCAGTTAAGCAAAGAACTATTTGAAATAAAATAAGGGAAATTTCTTAAACTTCTGTTATTAGACATCCAAAACTACTCTGTTATTCTCCAGCCAAATTTTAATGTTTTAAGTCTGCCAAGTAGCAGAGTTTTCTGTGATTGCATCCTTGCATTTATCCAACGTGGAGATGTTGAAGAACTATCTCAACAAGGACTGGCAACTCTTGATCCTGTTGTCATTCAGATAAAGGCAAACGCTTTATTCCAACGAGATGTGGGAGGATATATTAGGGGATTGCCAACAATATTCTGAGATCTATGTTATCCCAGCGGAGGCTCTTAAAACTATTTAAGAGCCTACTCCACTTAGACTGCGAATCGGGAATGTGTAACGATTTATAATACTAAGATAGCAGCCATCTTAGCCCATATTTACTATCATACAATTGAGACTATTTAACAGGTGATAGTTTTGAGAGGATATCAACGTTTAAGTTTCCAAGATATCTTTATATATAGAGTATTGGTAACTAGAAACAGGTTAAATTAGCTAAGGGTGGTAAGCTTTTAATGTTCACAGGCAAAGTCACCTTAGTTACAGAGCTGGATCAGGAATTGATAAAGCTCGTATCCGGTTGGCCTTAACAATAGGATAACTGTTGTGGAATTTGATATTTTGCAGATTTGTATGAACGTCCTAATTTTTTGTAATACATTTAAATAGCCATTCAAACTGCTTTGGAAAAGGCTATTGATAAGTTTAGTGGTTTATATATGTTAATTCTCAAAGCGGGAATTTTTTCCCTAGGCTCTGCAATTAAGAATTTTTCTACAGACATTTAGTATAAGGTTATAGGGATTAATTTGGATGTTAATTTAGTTTTTATGCGTGAGTGTTACTATCTTTTAAGGTTGGCTCCTAAAATAGAAAGGTATCAAATTGTTATCTTTAGCTCAAAAAATGTTCCTTTACTAGAGCTAGATACAACAGCACATTCTGTATCTAAAACAACGTCAGATCATTTAATTTATGTAAAAGTTTTAGAATAAAATAAATAATACTTGCCCTAATTTAACTTAAAATAATTTAATTATTGGCATATATATTAGAAGTTTTTTTATAAAAAAAGTATAACAATATAATCGTTTAGCAGTAGAAATACTACAATTAATTAGATCTCAAAGCTAAAGCAATTAGTCTATATATAGCTAAAATATTTACATCCATATAAACGATTAATCGTTTAAGAAAAAGATGGCGATATTAATCTTGATTTACTGGGAATAAACAAGATTTTAAAAGCCATAGATACTGTAGAGGCTTTATTAAACAATTATTTGCCAGGATTTGGTAAATAATTTCAGTTTTTAAGTTACTAAAAAATAGGTTTCCTAGCTATAGAATTGAGAATGATTGCAGGCATTGATAAGCATCTTTTAAGTTTTTATTTTTTTTGAGTTAATGATTATTAATTTGTAAATGAGTTATCTTTACTAATTTTTTAATGATGACGAATCACCATTTTTCCATGACTGGCAAGCTTGAATTCTACTCCACGCCATACTACTGTTCTTTGAGTAAATGATAACACCCAGAATACTAAACCTAGTAGATCGCGAAATGGCAATAGATAGAGACTTTTTATTCCCTCCATATCTTCCATTTTCCAGGAAGTTATTGCTGCGGTTATTAGGCGAATAGTTATAGATCCTATGAAACTATATAGTCCAATTATATCTCCTCTAATCAAAGCAAGTAGTAAGGCAAAGGGAATACTTCTAATAAGGATAGTCGCAATGAAAGGAAGAGGTTGTGCTAAATAAGTATTTTGATCCCAATATACTTGGTGATTCCACCAATCACGCGAGTTTTTTAGATCTACAACTACATCAATAATATAGGGTAATAAAACCATCTTTTCACCAGAAGTCCATACTCTTCGTCCTATTTCATAATCTTCAACTAGGTAATCTGCTAAACTTTCTAAGCCGCCTATTTTTTTTAACGTAGATTGTCTAATAGCAATAGAAGGACCCAAACAAGCATTAGAAGCTCCTGTTACTTCAGCAAAAATAACACTAGGTATAAAGTCAGCATTGATAGTCAGAAGTTCCATTTTTTCAAACCAGTGATTACCTCTGATTACTTTAAATAAAGTACAGACACATCCTACTTCAGGATTATCTAAAGGAGCCACAATCTTTTTAAGATAATTTGGTTGTAAATTAGTATCACTATCACTGATGATAATAATGTCGTGACGAGCTTCTTTTATGGCTCCCAAAAGGTTATTAACTTTTCCATTAGCTCCTGCTTCAAGAGTACTCACTACTAAAGAAATTAGATCCGAACCAAATTCTTCTTGGATTTCTTTTAAAATAGGTAAAGCAGGATCTTCGGGATCTTGAACTGAATAGATAATCTGATAGTTCGGGTAATCTTGAGTGGCAATAGTACGTAAATTACGTTTTAAATTTTTTTCTAGTCCTCGAACTGGCTTAAGAACGGTTAGGGGTGGGGTGAAATTATAGATAATATTTGGCTCAGAGTTCTTCAAAAAATGTTGAATTGTTAAAACTGTTAGGATTGAGAATATAGCTCCCCCTAGAATGGGAATTAAGCAGAGAAATTGTAAAATATTAGTTAAACTGAACACTTGTTTATCCTCTTCTCACACGGTATGTCGAATGACATTAAGTTGCCCTAAATTTAGGGAGATCATAACTAAAAATTGAATAACTGTAAACTTCATCTAGGCTACTATCTAGCGATGCCTCACCTGAAATTCGATAACTGAGGATAAAAATAACAGAAATTAGCCGATAATTTTCTTAGTTTTATAAGAAAAAACTGAACTTTTTGCTTCTCTTATATTAAGATAATAAAGTGATCTGTGTTAGTATGAATCGTTGTCGCAGGAAATTTTTTGGGCAGTCTTAACAGGACTTCTCATCGGCAATAATTTTTCCTTTTTTCTTAAAAGTTCTTCTCTGATGAGATAAGAGTTTCCTCCAGATCAACGGTTTTTTGACTGAATTTTTGTTATCCCTATCCTTAACAGGGATTTAAATACTACGGGAATTCTCTAACACAAAAAGTGAACTAAAAACTAGCATATAAGAGTGAGCGCATCTTATCCCTTACAATCCCTCAAAGCAGGAAACTGGTTTAAGCTAATTTGTGGGGCGAGTTTCCAAGACTTGCCAGCCATTCGTACTCTTGTTTTGGCTTATGCCTTGGCCGGGGCTGACTGTGTTGACGTGGCTGCTGATCCTGCCGTGATTACCGCTGCCAAAGAAGCGTTAATCATAGCTAAAAAGTTAGAAAATAATCAAAAAAATCAGGGATTTTCTCAAAAAGGAACACCATGGTTAATGGTAAGTTTAAATGATGGAGAAGATCCTCACTTTCGGAAAGCTTACTTTGATTCTCAACATTGTCCCTCAGACTGTTTTCGTCCGTGTGAGACAGTCTGTCCTCCTCGAGCTATTATTGAAACTAAACAAGGGAGTTTTGGGGTTTTAGAAAGCCGTTGCTATGGGTGTGGTCGTTGTATCCCTGTCTGTCCTTATCAATTAGTTAAAACCCGCTCCTATTTGGTTTCTCCAAAAGAAATAGTTCCTTTTATTCAAAGAATGGGTGTTGATGCCATGGAAATTCATACTCAAGTGGGACGAGAAAACCAGTTTAAACAATTATGGCAGGTGATAGCTCCTTGGATTAGTTATCTTAAATTGCTCGCTATTAGCTGTCCTGACGGGCGTGGGTTAATTGACTATCTCCATTATCTCTACGATGTGATCTCCCCTTTACCTATTCCCTTAATTTGGCAAACTGATGGTCGCCCTATGAGTGGGGATATTGGAAAGGGAACCACACACGCAGCGATTAAGTTGGCTCAAAAAGTTCTCAAGGCTCAAATACCTGGATTTGTTCAACTGGCAGGAGGAACCAATCATCATACTGTTTCTAAATTAAGAGAAATAGGACTTTTGACCCCTTCGATGTCGTCTACTTTAGTTGTGTCTGGCGTTGCCTATGGTAGTTATGCTCGCTCGCTACTATCCCCCATAGTAAGACACTTAGAAACCCAATCAATAAACTCAAACTTCCAATTAACTTTAGAAAATCAGCCTTATCTACTCTCAAAAGCCATAAAAACTGCCAATTCTTTAGTATTTCCTTTAAAAAAAAATAATTATTGAATAATTTTTTTATTTTTGACCTATTGACGACGCTTTTTAAATTATGTTAGATCCCGAAACAAATACTTTTTTAAATTCCTCCTTATCGTCCTCAACTTCGGAACCTTTAATGTCAGAGCTAACCTCTTCTCAACAAATGCAGATTATTGATGATCTCAATAAGCTCCTAGAAATTCTACCCTCCACTATTCGAGCCAAAATTAAGGAACATCCTCAACATGATAACTTGATTGAAGTCGTAATGGATTTAGGAAGATTGCCTGAAGCACGTTTTCCTGGTAAAGTCTCATATCTAGGAGATGTCCCCGTTTCTGCTAAAGATTTGAATTATAGTATTGAGCGCGTTGGACATTTCGGCGGCGATAACCGAGCCGGAATTGAGCGCACTTTACATCGTATTAGTGCCATTCGCAATCGCAGTGGAGAGATTATTGGTTTAACCTGTCGTATGGGACGGGCTGTTTTTGGAACCATTACCTTAATTCAGGATTTAGTGGAAACAGGAAAATCTCTACTGATGTTAGGTCGTCCTGGAGTAGGAAAAACCACCGTTTTACGGGAAATTGCACGGGTGTTAGCCGATGATTTGCATAGAAGAGTCGTGATTATTGATACCTCTAACGAAATTGCCGGAGACGGAGATATTCCCCATCCTGCTATTGGTCGTGCCCGACGGATGCAAGTAGCTAGTCCTGAATTGCAGCACAGAGTGATGATTGAGGCAGTGGAAAACCATATGCCAGAAGTCATTGTTATCGATGAAATTGGAACCGAACTTGAAGCATTAGCTGCCCGTACTATTGCTGAAAGAGGAGTTCAATTGGTGGGAACTGCCCACGGTAACCGCATTGAAAATTTGATTAAGAATCCGACTCTTTCTGATTTAGTTGGCGGTATTCAGGCAGTAATACTGGGAGATGAAGAAGCCAGGCGACGGAGTTCACAAAAAACTATATTAGAACGGAAAGCTCCTCCCACCTTTGAAATTGCTGTCGAAATGTTAGAATGTCAGCGTTGGGTGATTCATGAAGATGTCTCGCAAACTGTCGATCTTCTCCTGCGCGGTGGCAAACCTAACCCCCCAATCAGAACGGTTGACAACTACGGACGGATTCAAATTACCAAGGAAACCCCTGATAAACCATCTAATAATGTCTTGAGAAGCCATGCTTTTTTAGAGACACCAGAACATCCTGTAGGATGGCGTGCATCCGGTAAAATTAGTCCAGTAGCTCCTTTTCTCAGCGAACAAAAGGGAGGGCTAGCTTCAGAATTTGATCGTTTGTTAGACGCCTCCTGGCATCAACCAGAGCCAACAAACCATAAGGTTCGTACTCCAGGTCCCAATGGGGAGGATTGGCCTGTATATATTTACCCTTACGGTATTGGACGATCACAGATTGAACAGGTGATCGAAATTCTCAATCTTCCGATCGTGTTAACTAAAGATTTACACGGTGCTGATGTGGTAGTAGCCTTGAGATCACACGTTAAAAATCAATCTAAGCTGCGTCAAATTGTTAATATTCGTCAAATTCCCATTCATGAGGTTAAGTCTAATACCATTCCCCAAATTACCAGAACTTTACAGCGAATTTTAGGGATGGATCAACTAAGAATTCCTGAAACGGCAGATTTACGCTTGTTTACCCGTGGGGGTAATGATGATGAGTTAGAAGCTTTAGAAGAAGCAAGGTTAGCGGTAGAACAGATTGTATTGCCTAAAAGACAACCTGTGGAGTTATTACCGCGATCACCTAAAGTGAGGAAAATGCAACACGAATTAGTAGAACATTACCGTTTACAATCTGATAGTCTTGGAGAGGAACCTAACCGTAGATTGCGAATTTATCCTGCCTCAGTCCAACTAAAATACTCAGTAGAGTAGAGATGGTTTACCCTCGTGGGTGTTTTAACAAAAAAAGTTTGATTCAATTATTTATTTTAATTTTAAATTTCTCCTCATTTTTTACGCTAGGTAATTTACCTTGTATTACAACACACAGCTGGGATCAAATAGTTATTGAGTCTGTTTGTCAAGTCATTAATCGTCAGGATATTGCAGCAGCGATGAAATTGACAGACAACAATTGTGTTTACTAGACCAAGGTACTAACTTTTTTAAGCTTTTGAAAGGGAAGCAAACTTTTAGGAAATTATTTGGAAAATTGATCTAAGATATTCTTAGTGATTTGTTATCTATTAGAGATGGTATCTCTATAAAAGAGACATCGCTATAGAAGATAAGTGAACAATGAGACCTCTTTGAGATGTTGAACGCGTGATATAGTGTTTCTATTTCCAATGAAAGAGAAGTTAGTTTTCGTCGTTTATCGGAAGCAACTAAAAAGTTAGTTTTAGGATGAGATTTTATTGAATCCCCTGTTAAATTAAGCAAAGTAAATTTTGCAGTTGTTCGCTTGATAATATCTTTGGTTTGGCAAACATTCTCAGGAAAAAGAATAGTACGAGTTTGGAAAGATAACTGACGAAGTTTCAGCCTTCTCTAATGTTCTTTTTGGGCTTTTTCATACTGTATTTTGTCGTATATAGTCAATTTTAATCCTCTATAAGATTTAGCTTATATAGAGTTGGAGTTCAGACTGAATATTGGGCTTGTGTAATTTTAGACTTGATAACTGTTCAAACAGAAGAAAATACTTAAATTTTTTTTTGTTCAAGACAAGTAGGAGAACTAATTACAATGTCTAACGTAGATACAGCTAACTAATCATTTAGCTAACTGTTGAATTGTTTCTAGAAGAGAACTCCTTATATTGTAGTTAATACTTGATAAATTATTTTAATTCTTAAAAGATATTTATAAACCATGGCTTAACATGTTTTTTGATTCTAGTTTTATTCTTGATGAAGTCTTTTAAATTTTGCTTTTGATTAGCGTATCACTAATCAAAAGCAAAATTTACCAGCAA
The DNA here is from genome assembly GCF_029919255.1 of cyanobacterium endosymbiont of Epithemia clementina EcSB. Classification (GTDB taxonomy): domain Bacteria; phylum Cyanobacteriota; class Cyanobacteriia; order Cyanobacteriales; family Microcystaceae; genus Rippkaea. The sequence continues at coordinate 1,537,624 of NZ_CP123991.1, forward strand.
GATCTACTTGAGTGTAGGAATTGTAATCAAATAAACTTCTAATAACTCCCCCATATTAATTGCTAAGTTACCCAGAAACTAGAAAAACAAGTAATAGCGGAAGAAATAATATCCTGAATATTCTAATTTTGCTAGAAAGCACCCTAACAGGATATCAAAAAGCCTTTAAAATCCAAATTATACTTTCTATACAAGACTTTAACCATGATTTACTTATTATTTGTCAGTGCCAGATGTGAGGTTAATCAAGTTGATTCTTTGCTAAAAATTTCTTTACAATCGTTCGGTTATAGCGTTCTCACTCAATGCTTACTAACTTTAACCAGCCGTATTTTTTTTTGTTGTAAAGGGGATAAACTTTTGAAGCTTTAGCTCAATCTATTGAGACAACTATTTAACTATATGTTAATTAACACATGATATTTACTAGACTTTTTAAATATTTGGTTACCCCACCCGCTACTTTTTTAAAAAAGTACGCCATAAGAAAATGGTCCTCAAAGAGCAAGACTTAAAATATAGTTTTTCGGTAACCAATGATTTCTAATCACTGGTTACTAATGATTCTTAGATAATTTTGGCAACTCGTAGACCGAAATATAATCCTAAGGCAATCACTGTGAATACAACGAGATATCCTGCAAAAGCACCGACAGCAAAAACAGACATTTTAAACAACTCCTGATAATAACGAGCATTAAGTTATTGTACTCGAAAAATCTCCTCTATGGACATAATTATTTGATGGTTATATTTCTTACTAAAGAGCTTTATGATCTGAACTAATATCTTTTAATTATGGGAAAGCAAGATTAACACTTCGTAAATCATCCTCTTGAAGACTAGCTATATTTAAATATACTTTCTCTAAATCTAATTCGTTGAGAATAGCATTTTTAAAATCAGCTTTTTTTAAAAATTAGCTAAATTAATTTTAGTGAGATTCACTGAAGTTTCTTTAATAAATTCTAAATAGGGTTATGAGTAAAGGTAACCTAGCAGAAGTTCTGTATTTTAGCTCAAGATTTTTTCTCAACAAATTAAATTTTTCTTAGCTAGATGCTACATATTTTATTTTTAAGTATTTTTAATATGAATTATTGTTAATTTTGGAAACTTTTTTTAAAAAAATAAAAATACGTAAATAAAATAATAACTTTATGAATTAGAGATAAATACAATATTTATTTTGAATTTTAATAAAAAAATAGTTAAATTATTAATTATTTAAATGTATTTAAAAATAAAATATAAACTTATCTTTATAATTATTTTTTTTAAACCTACTACTAAATAGTATTCATAGAATAGATAGCTAAAAAAATTAATAAAAACTTTTAACAAAGAAAATATTAATATCTAATCACCTATATTTACTGATTAGTAAAATCTGTATTTTCGTCGAATAAAGCAACATAAACAACCCTATTTATGTTGCTTTATTCAAATAAATTGAAAGCGAATGCTACTTTAGTAATTATTTATTAATTAACAGTCAGAATCTTTGTTGATATATTCCAACTTATAACATTGTCATTTACAATTAATCAATATTGACAATACTTACAAGGGGAAATAGTTGATCCGTGATACCTTCAATTGTTGAAGTTAAACTACCACATGCCTCATATCAGGTTGTGATCGCCTCAAATATTCTCAGTCAATTGGGGAGTTATCTTGAACTCCTTAACCTGGGTCAAAAAATTCTTCTAATTTCTAATCCAGAAATTTTTAACCATTATGGAGAGATAGTGGTTGACTCTCTCACAAAATCGGGATTTAAAGTATTTAACCATCTGATCCCCTCTGGGGAGCTCTATAAAACTCTAAATCTGATTGCCCAAGTTTATGATATAGCCTTAAAAAATCATCTCGAACGGTCATCAACCATGATAGCCTTAGGGGGGGGGGTTATCGGTGATATGACAGGGTTTGCAGCAGCTACATGGCTTAGAGGAATCAATTTTGTTCAGGTTCCTACGTCCTTTTTGGGAATGGTGGATGCTTCTATCGGAGGTAAGACAGGGGTTAATCATCCCCAAGGAAAAAATCTTATTGGGGCGTTTTATCAACCCCGTTTAGTTTTTATTGATCCTTTCGTACTGAAAACTTTACCCGTGAGGGAATTCCGCGCAGGAATGGCAGAAGTGATTAAATATGGAATTATTTGGGACCGAGATTTATTTAGTAAATTAGAACAAGCTACAATCCTTGATAATTTAGATAGTTTAAGTCAGGAATTATTGCAAACTATTATAACCAGATCTTGCCAAGCCAAGGTAGATGTTGTCGTTCAAGACGAAAAAGAAGCAGAGTTACGAGCTATTTTAAATTACGGTCATACTATTGGTCATGCGATAGAAAGTTTAACTGGATATGGAATAATTAATCATGGAGAAGCAGTAGGAATGGGAATGATAGCGGCAGGCAAAATTGCCGTTAAGTTGCGATTATGGACTGAAGAAGAAGCTGGACGACAAGATAATTTAATTGCAAAAGTAGGATTACCAACTGCTTTTCCTAAAATGTTAAAAATTGACGAAGTTATTAATGTTTTACAAACTGATAAAAAAGTGAAAGCTAGTAAAGTTCGTTTTATTCTTCCTACAGAAATTGGGAAAGTTATCATTAGCGATAAAGTTTCATCTAAAGTCATTAGAGACTGTTTGTTTACTTAAGTTTTAATTTAAAGAGAGCATGATTAATTGATAAATGTTCTAGAAAACAGTTGCAATATTTTGGTAACTATTTTTACGATAGTGTGGTGCATTTGTAAATTAACTAAAACACCTTGGGGTAGTCTGAACTCTCAATTTTTAAAGAGACAGAGACATTAAGAATTCAAGCTGTCCCGTTGATCTAAAAATTCCTAACAATGATTTGGAAAAAATCCCCCACTGAAATCTATAGATCTTAGTGGGGGAATATGTTAATGATTAGTAATACTCTCCATACTTAAAGGGACTAAATCTCCATGAATAGTCAATCCCAACAACATAAGTTCGTTTTCTGGAATTAGTTTACCTGTGAGAACACAGCTTTCATCTTTTCTAGCAGAAGCTTCGATGGTAGCGCGAATATCCATTTTCGAAAATTGAGGTCGATAATCTCCTGATTTCTGTTGTACATAGTTCCAAAGAATATCTCTGATTAATGCCTGATAACCTTGGTTTCCTGCTAATTCCTTAAGCTTTTGTTTTAAGCTTCGTTCTAAGCGAATACTGGTAACTTCCATCTCGGTTGTTGAAGTCCGTGGAAGGGTTCGCATAATGTTGGTCTCCAAAAAGTGCGGATGCATGTGCTACAAGTGTATATGACTACCCTATTGACGAACAAGTAGAAGTTATGAATTAAAAACTATATTCAGATATATACTTTTTGGTATGAATAAAGTAATAAGGTGATCGCCATATGTTTTTATCACTCAAAATTATTTAAAAATTACTAAATATTTTTAAAAAAGTGATTAAATTTTAGTTTGAATGTTCTAAAATAGAATGATAGTTGACTTCAAAAAATTATTTTTTTGATTTGATACCGGTCATCGATATATGTTTTATATACTCTGTACTGAGATTCATCTCTCTCGATATTTCGACTTTGTTTAGAATCTTTCTTAATCATGAGTTAAAACTAATCGAGTTCACTGTAAAACTACCTTTATGGAAGCGGACTTACTGCTAGTTAGATTATCTAAAAATTATCAAATTTTGACTATAGATTGATGTTCTCTGAATAATCTCCCTATTCTTCTTTGTACCTGCTTATGTTTGGCAAACTTATGTTGGATTCAATTAGACTTTTCAATTGAATCAGAATTATATGGATAACGGATATCTATTTTAGGTATCTTTTGTTGATTTAATATGAAGTTGAAGAAGTAATCACCTAATATTATTTTCATTGTTATGATTAGTTTTTATAGGAATAAAAATTAACAGGTGTAGTCATTTCTCATTAACCATTACTTAAATTCTTAGTGGTGGTATTAATGCTCAGTTTTATGATGAATATTCCACTTATAATAGACATTATTAAATCTATTTTTAATGATTTGCAACAAAGTTATTTAGTTTTTCTTTCTAACTTTAACTGAAAAGATTCGACTCAAGATTAATCAGACTAAAGCAATAATAGAGTTTATATCGCCTATATTTCTAGCAAACGGAGTAAACATGATTTTATAGTTTATACGACGTTAAGTTCTTATTGACGCTAATATTCGAGGTTCCGTTAGACAATCAACTATTAGTGGAGATAGAAAAAAATAGCTTTTTAAACTAATTAATTAGATCGATTGAATATTATAATTATTGAACGCATAGTTTAAATTAACAGAACTTACAACTTTGAAATATTACCTATATTGCCTAATTAAACGACAAAACTATAATATAAGATATCCTATTTTTTATTAATTAAATGTGCATTAATTTGTTTTTGCCTTATTAATAATAGTAATATAATCAAATTTATAAAATAAAAAGTTAAGCATATATAAATTGTAATAATATTTATTATTACAATTTATATAGTAAATTATTAACTATTTTCTGTGGGAAAACAGTTAATAATTTACTATGGAAAAACTTTAATATATTTATATATTTTTTATTCTTATTTAAGCTATTTTTAGACTTATATATAGTAATTTTATAAAAAAATATAAAAAAAATTTCGATTAATTTTTTCAATTTTTTTATAATAACTGGCTAATTTAAAATGTTCTAAATTCTTTTTTAAGTTTGTATATATTTGAAAAAGTTAGTTAGAGTTTATATTTATAACTTAATTGTACTTTATTTATATGCTTGAAGCTTCTTGCTTTTTAAGTTGAATATGTTTTAAGATTTAACCAGGACATATTTTGTATTTTTTTACCAGCTCTTCTAAAATATTTATGCAATTAATAATAAGATAATTAATCTGGTTAAATTTATGGAATAATATTGCACTTTTGATAACTGTCAGACTTAAAGATTTAGGTAGAAAATTCTATAGTTTATACTCAGTTTTTTCTGCCATCTATTTAAAACTTTTGCTTTTTTTCTCAACACCCTTGACTAAACTAATTATCTTTATTTTTTTTGGTTTTTAGGAAGTGATATATCTTTTTAGATATATATCCACATGGATAATTTTCTTTTTTGTTAAATCTGACCGTATCTAAATCTTTTTATTAAGAAATTATTTTTTAATAAAAAGATAAAAGTTTTTTTCTCGTTTCTTGTTTTTTTAGAAAAAACAAATTCTACTTTGTTTAGTAAAATCATCATTTTTTTGCATATGTTTTTATTATAATTTTTTAATTATTAATAGTTACTATATACTCTTAAATTTTAATATAAAAAAATAACAACTATAAAGTTAAAGTATTATAGATTATGGCGAATATTAAATGAATAACAGTTTTTATTTCTTTTTTTTTTATACTGTTTAAATTACTTCTAAATATAAATTAAAAATATAAAATACTAGACTAACTAATAGTAATTATTTAATTACTAATATCAATCATAAAACTGTACTAAAATTTCTGTATTATGCCATATTTTCTACTATTCTAACCTGTAGTATTAATTTATTTAGAATATTTTTAATAGAATTTTCTCAATTTAGACTAAATATATTAAATTTTAGCTAAAGCCTTTTTAAAGCTTCTATATTTTATATATTTCAGGATTTGCTTATTTATATGATTTCTACGCTAACTCCTTTATATAAATCTATATATATTACATAATAATTTTTTTATTCTTCAATTAAAGAAATTGATAAAATTACTGACTGTTTCAATAGCTGAGAGTTTTGATATATAGTTATTAATTTAAATTTTTGAATATCTTAGTTATTTTCTATTCACTTATTTCATTCCTTATGTCACTATTTAACACCTCTTAAATGAAAAGGTATTAAATAATTTTTATCTTAAATATTTCAATATATATTTAATTATTTATTAGGTAAATTTATTCCAGCATTAATCACATCCAATTTTATAAAAATCAATTTTAAAGCAGATAGTTCTTTCTGCTAAAGACAAAACAAATATATAAATGTTAATTCATTATTTATATAAATTTTTTTAGCATTAACAGAGGGAAATATATTGTTAATTAAACTAAAGTTCAATTGCATTGAATAGATATGCAATACTACTCTTCAATTCAAAGAATAGCAAAATTTACGGCTTCGAACTGAATCGTCTAACTATCTGTTTAATTTTTAACATCCTTTACAAGACATTAGGATCACACCGGTAGAATAATTGAAGTCTATAACACTGAAGGTAATTGTATGACTGTGCATAGAAAAAGATAGTAAATTAAATCCTTTAAATTTAGATAATCGATGCTATTGAGATCTATCTTGATCCATTGTTAAGTTATAATGTTCGAGTTACGTTAGTAGATAATAAGTAACTTTACTTAATAAAACGATAGATGACTATTCAAACTCTTACTCGTTCGTCTTCACCCAACTACCAGACCTCTATTAGTTCCTCAACTCAGCAGCGGTCACAAACAAAGATAGAGTCAAATTCAGTAAGACAACTAAGCAAATCCTATCAAGCAATACAGCAACTAAAATATTTACATCTAAAAGCTGAAATTGACGTTCTTCTACAAAAGTTACAGACGATAAAGCAAAATAATCAAATGGAGAGCTAATTCTAATCAAAAAGGCGATTAAATTGATCGCCTTTTATCATCTTTGAGTTCATATTTGTATGAACTCAAATTTTAGAGGTTAAACTGCCGCTAATTCTGGCTGAGGACGCTTGCTGTTTCGAATTTTTTCAATGGCTTCGTCATAGCTAGGAGCTTCGAATATTGCTGAGCCGGCAACAATAGCGTTAGCACCCGCTTCTAACACTTGCCAAGTATTGTCTGGTTTTAAACCTCCATCAACCTCGATCCAAGGATCTAGTCCACGCTCATCACACATCTGACGGAGTGTACTAATTTTACCTACCATTTCGGGAATAAAGCTTTGACCGCCAAATCCCGGATTAACACTCATAATCAGTACCAAGTCACATAGTTCTAGGACGTATTCGATTAAGTTTAAGGGAGTAGAAGGATTAAGAACTACGCCAGCTTTTTTACCTAATTCTCGAATTTGTCCTAGGGTGCGGTGTAGATGAGGAGAAACGTTATGTTCGGCATGAACAGAAATAATATCAGCACCAGCTTTGGCAAAATCAGCAACATATTTTTCAGGTTCAACAATCATTAAGTGAACATCCAAAGGCTTGTCAGTGTAGGGACGAATTGCCTTAATGACCAGTGGACCAATAGTGATGTTAGGGACAAAACGACCGTCCATTACATCAACATGAATCCAATCAGCTCCTGCTTTGTCTACGGCTCGGACTTCTTCTCCTAAAAGACTAAAGTCAGCTGAGAGAATGGAAGGGGAAATTACGATGGATTTAGTAGATTGGCTCATAACTTTAGAATATTCTCCGATGGCTCGCTTGTGACATTAATATTAACAAAGTCTTTAAAATTTACCTAATCATGATCTGTTAGATGACTAAAATTGTTCAACTTTATAGTAGGTTTTTATCGTAGGTTGACTTTAGGATTAAAACCAATTAGAGATTTTACTAATTAGCTAACTGAGGATCATGCCTAAAAATATAATAGTGATTGCTGGATTAAATAGAGGTTGCCATAATTCGTAGCATAAATTAGAACCAAGAAGAATATCTATTGAACGTCCGGTTACCGTCACAGCTAACCAAAGAAAAAGAAGCAATAGCTAAAAATGTGTCAGCTACTAAAAAACGATTTAACCAAATATTTTTTTTTATTATTCCTGTTCATATTATTCAAATTCCCTACTATTTCTATATGTTTATATTTGATTAAATCATTGAAAAGTTAAATAACGATACGAATTATTAACCCAGTCAACCTAGTTTAGTATAAAAAATAAATACATACAAAAAAGGTTAACTTCAAATTAATAAAACATTTTTATTTAAAAAATAAAAACTATAATTTATCTTGACAATATAGAAATCTTTTTTAAAAATAGAACTAGTACATAAACATTAACACTTTTGTACAGTATTAACTGTCTTTATTTTTTCGGTAGTGTTAAAGTTCCTATTTAGGAATTAGACACAATTTTTAAAAATTTTAAGAAAATATGTCCAAAGGACAGGTTTTTAAAAATATCACCTAGTTTCTCGATAAACTTCTCTGAAAAATATTGTAGTTGGACGTTTAGGGGGTATATAAATTTTAAAGATTTATTTTATATACTTAAATCTGAGTCAATATATAGTCTTGAATTTTTAGCAAAATTAGTTTTGTAAAACAAGGTTTTTACTCCTGTCAAATAACTTACTAAAAGTCAAAATAACAGACATAAATAATTTCTATTTAGATAAAAAACTTGATAAAAATATCTTCTTCTTATTTAAGAAGAAGAAGATATTTTTAAAATTAAAACTGCTAGTCAAAGCTAATCTAATTCAATTTGAATTAGATTAGCTTTGACTAGAAAAAAGAGTACTAATAAAATATTTTTTACTTTATTAGTCAATGCATAGACTACCTATATTTTTGTATTAATTATAAAAATTATTAGTAAATTAATTCGTACAAAAAATAAAAAAATATTATGGATTATTAAAATTAAGCGTCTGTATAAAATCAATTCATAACCAAATAAATCTTAATAGAGAACAGACTAGAAGCAAAAATAAATTATGAAGAAATCTTTGTGAGTTAACACGAGGCTATTGCGATAGCTGTTGTTAATGTGAAAGCACAAGTAGGAAATTGAAGTAAGTCTATTTCTACTACCTAAATTAATAAAGTGACTTTTGATAAAATAAGTAATTTTAATTAAACAATTTAAGTCATTTTCTTAATGTCTTTAGACTATGCGTTCTAATTTAGAGAGTTAACTTAAATAAATAATCAAACAAGTATTTCTAACTATTTAATGTAAAAGAAATATTAAAAATTTTGTCTACCTTAAATTTTGAATGAGTTTAACATTAAGACTATGAGGTAATAAAAGACTTATGTAAACTTACAAATATAGATTTTAATAAACTCAATTAAGTTTATTCTTATTCATATATAAAAAATTATATTATATGTAATGTTTTTATTTCCTATGTACGTATTATTTATATCTTCTTTTTATAAGTTATTTTATGATTAGGTTTGCTTTAAACTAAAACAACCATATTTAAATTCTATATTTTATCTTTTTTTCTGTAACCCAATATTGTCGAATTTTAAAAATTAATAAAAATAGATTTTATTCATTAGTTCTATAGTAAAAACTCAGTCGCTTTAGTTATTTCAGCAAATAATCAATATTATTAGGTAATAATTTTATATTTTTTTGTAGTTATTTTACTTTAAAAATAACACTTTTTGGAAGGTATATATTATTCAGATAATTCAATAAATATTAATGTTGAATTTTGGTCGTACTTATTAGTTGATTAAACCATTAATTTATACTCTTGCCATGAAGATTATTAATGTATAAATTATAATTATTCTTTCTATTCGTATATTTCTACTATTTAAAATAGTTGTTAATAACACAACAAAAAATATAGATATTTTTTGTTGTGTTATATTTTTAGTACTATACTCTAAGTTTTATTTTTGATATAAACAGAAAAAAATATTTCTAATACTAAAAATATTTTTTTCTGTTTATATTAGGGGAAGTAAGAGTTGAATATATTTCACTTAAAATTGTTGGCACGTCGCGATTATTTATATTTAAACAATTTTTTCTACTAATATTACTACTAACAATAGTAATATTAGTAGATAGTTTTTGCGATCACTTACTGGAAGGTTACTTGCATCGTAAATTTATTTAAAATTTGTATAAAATTTATTATTATTTTGAGTCATTATTACTCATCAAGTTTATCCTGAAATAATTGATTATTTAAGTTAAATCTATAAGCTAATTTTTAATTAAAATTATAATAATTTATATAGTCAAAAATAATGTAACTGAAGTATTAGAAGAATGAATGATATTTATTTTTGACTATATAAACTCATACTGATTAGTTACTTGCTCTAGATGAAAAGTACTGACAGGACGTTAAGAGAGTATGATGATTTTAATTCCAAAGTACTATATGTAAAAAGTGAAATTTTAATTCAGCATAATCACTGATTTATTAGTTAAATCTATAGCTAAAATAACCATAGAATTAGCTAGTCGGATATTAGAAATATAATAGCTTATTCACAGTAGAATATTTCAGAGACAGATATCTAATCTTTAGTGTCAAATATTATTAAATAGAACTCTTAAAATTATAGACATGTAAAAATTGGGAAAAAATTCAGCAAAGTAATTAGTTTATTTCGATATAAATTTATTATTTATTGATTAATATTTGTCGTTGTATGCAACAGCAATTAATTCACTAATATTGATATATTATCTATTTTTTGGGTATTTATAGTTAAACTAATTAGACCTAGATTTAATTTATAAATGTTATTTTTTTACAATGTAACATTCACAAACAATGTTGAATATGTTTGTCTTTTATCAATAAAATTTTTGGAAAAGACAAACATATACTAGTCTACATCCAAAAACTTACTTTTTTATTTCCTCCAATTAGGATGGTATTTTTCTGTTATTAAACTAACTTAATTATCTCTTTTTAATCCATTGTAATTAATCTTAATTAAGATTAATTACAATGGATTAACCGTAAAAAAGTATCCTTAGAAAGGATATTTTGAGTTTATATAGATAATTATCTATATCAAATAAATAACAATATTTATTATGCTTAATTCTAATAGATTTATTGCAACTGAAATCGTTTCTTGATATAATTTTAATTATCTTAGTAATACAACTCGGTCAGATAAAACTTCTAATAATAAAGATTAATTACGATAATTTTATTATGAGTATTCTTTTATAAGAACCTGTACAATTTTACTCCTATTTTTTCGGGTGGGAATTTAGTAAACAGGTTTATTAATGAATCTAGCCAGATTATCAGAAAGAGTAACATCCAAAAGTAAACAATTAAAAGTTAAAGCAATTTTTGTCTATTTTAAAATACTTATTGAGCTGAAAGTAATTTTCTGATACATGATGTCTTTCTTCTTTTCAGTATCTTCCAAGCTTTAAAATACCCCGACTAACCACTTGATCAATTGGGACTTCTGAATTTATGGAAAATCAACCTTAAATTATTTAACTAATCTTTGTCCACGATTATAAAGTTCATGGGCATAATCAGTCCAAATTCCCTGTCCCCAATAGCGGAAACAACTGGTTTCCACTAACAAGGTGTAGAGTAACGCTTCCTGATATTCGGGAGTTTTAGTGACACAAGGATCACGTTGGACTAAAGAATCGAATTTCCGGTGAAAATCAGCACTGAGTTGATTCATGGGTTCTAAAACGTTTTCGTAACCATTAACCCAACTCAAATTGTCAGTCCAAGAAGCCCCATCCATGTGAAACCGATCATCAATGGTTGGTAACTCTTCAATAGCTTTAGCAACTACCTCCGGAGTAACATTATTTAGGTCAATCTTATTCCAAATTTTGTGTTGTCCTACGGCTTGACAAGTGGGATAATCATTGGCGTTGACCCCTGCGGTTTCAAGGAGTTCAATATATTCAGTTCCGTTGAAGCCTACCACATTACCTTCTTCTTTGATTTTATCCCAAACAGGGTTAAATCCATCAGGAAACTCATTCATCATGACTCCACCATTTTCCCCGTCAGCAATTTGGGAAACACAACAAGGAATCTCAATATCTCTAATTTTATACCGTTCCCGTGATTTAGCTTCATGGTAGGGCTGCATTTGAGCAACAAGTTTAGTATCAGACCCTTGGGTTTTAATCAAGGCAGTAATACTAACGGTTTCCCCGTAGGAATTACGCGCTACTAAACGGTTAGGAACATATTTATCATCCCCATTCTGGTGTAAATTTCTTCCGTCTAACCTTTCTACTGAGTCTTCTTGCACCAGTAACCAACGATAACCGCATTCTTTAAGAGCTTTGATATATTCAAAAAGAGTATCGGGGTTATTGGGGAGGTGCATTTCCGGTGGTGAGAAGCCTTTCACCCGTTTGAGGGCATCATAACCAAAAATTGAGGCAAAATGGTGTTGCCACGCCCGCATCTGGAGTTTAAGGTCGGGAATAGGCGTCGAGGGGGCTACCGCATGACTCCACATAGTCCCTAGCCATTCTACATAGGGCTGATATTGAGATTCACAGGTGATGCGCTTAAGCTCATTAAGGATGTCATAACTCTGCATTTGTTGAAATCCCCAGAGAAGATTTCCAGAATAGTCGAGCATAATTCTGGGATTTCCCCCATTGTCGACGATTCTTGGGATAAATTCACCCATGCGACGGTAACACCAAGAAAAAACCTCCGCGTTGTGATTATCTCCTACGTCTTGATTTTCAAACATATTCTGGAGATTACAAATCAATTCACCCTTTTTTCCTGCAGGAATTGTGGGTTGGTGCATATGAAGGGCGCAGGCAAACCCTGCTTTAACATTGTCCAGAGTTATGTTTGTAGTAGATAAAAAGACTGAGTCGTCGTGTTGAACTACTGAGGTAATTTCTCGTTCCCAACCACTAATTGGAGGTAATTCTGGTTTTAATCCTTTTATATTTTCTAAATTAAACGATTGTGCTGTTGCAATCATACTGCTTTCCTTGGACTTTTGATACTAAATTAATATCATGATACTGATTACTCCTCATCATTTTTATGCGACACTTTTCCTTGCTATTTAAATTTTACTCTATAAATTAGATGATTTAAGCTTAAATTTCCCAGTAATATTGTCAGGTTTATTTGAAAAAGAATTCGGAGACTGATTTACTTAAAATTTTGAGATATTGCTATTGTAGAGATGTGGTTAATTCCATTAATAGCCAAAATAAAATATTAGGAGTAGACAAATTCACTAAAACCACAATCTAACTTGTCCTAGTTATCTTTAAAAGATATTGTTCTAGAAGTGAGTTGAATGAAAAATTTTAGAGGGTTAGTCTTATTTAAATGGTATTTTTTTTACTAACCTAAACAACTTTTATTCCTACTGTATTCTATGACCTTAAAAACTTTATTTCTCTAAAAATAGAGTTACTGGAATCTTGAAACCATTGCAACGTGGATTTTTATCTCTTGTTTATTAAAATTTTGTCACTGCTAAGTTAAAAGAACCTTAATCATTAAAGTTAATTAACTTTTACACTCTAATAACTATAGTTTATGGTAGTTTGTTTTTATTTATCTAAAATTTTATATTTTTTATGACTTAAAAATAGTTGTAATTACTCTCATTAGGCAGAGGCTAATAGTTCTAGATAATTATCTCAACTAGGTCACATTTGTTTATTTTAACGCATAAAACTGCTGATTAACCAAAACATAATCAATGTAACGACACTTGTTAGCCTATCTAACTCTAAAGAAATACTAAGATTAGCACTACTGAGTAAACTAATAATAACTGTTCCTGATCCTACACCAATTAATAAACCGACGATAGTTATGAAAAAAGCCCTTACAGACCGTTGCTCTTTACGGTTGAGAAAATAGATATTTGCAAAAACTCCTAACACCAAAATAAAAGGAATCTTACTGGAAGGCATAACAATAATAAAGGTAGCCAAGGTTGCGAATACCCCAGTCGTCCAAAGAATATCATTAGAAGATGGTGTATCAATAAAACCTTGTACCCACGGGAGAGAATTATCTAAAGATAGGGAAAGAGGAGTTGAAGGAATTTCTACCGATTTTTCCGGGAAACGGATACGATCTGGCACTTTAATTTTTCCTTCTTGTCTCATTCTAAGACGGTCCATAATAATGGCATCATAAGCCACTTCAATATTTTCAACTGCTTTATTATCTTCACGATATTTTTGACTCAAACGATTTTTAGCTTCTTGGATTTCCTCAAATGAGGCTAAATCATTAATTCCTAGGACCTCATAGGGACTTTGTTCACTCATCTAAAATTTCCTCTTAGAATATTTCTCTACATTATTTAAGCTACTAAATAAATTAAACAACAATTTTTTAACTGTCTATTCTTTTTGCGTATTATTAATTGTCTCCCTTGCAGGATTATTTACAGAAGATGGTTTGGTAGTTTTATTTTCCTCTAACTGGGCTTTCATCGTCACAGAATTTTCTAATTTTTGGGCTTCACGTTTAAACTCATTTTCAAACTCTTTAGAGGCTTCTTGGAAGCCTCGAATAGCTTTGCCTAAACTCCGTCCAATTTCTGGTAGTTTCTTGGGTCCGAAGATTAATAAGGAAATTACAAAAATCAATGCCATTTCTGGGAGTCCTATACCAAAAACGTTCATAAACATTCCTCTACATTAGTCAATGACTATTATCGATCTGTGACGAGACCAACACTTTATACTGTTATTCTAAGCTAACTGACCTAACATGATATTAAATACCGACTTTAAAAAGTCTGATAAATAGGGAAAAGTTAAGATAAAAGATTTGTATCTCCAAGAGAAACAATTAAATACTGATTAATCTTTACTTTTCTTTCATTAACTCAATGATAATTGATCAACTAACCGTTAGCCTATTAAATTCATAGAGCTTTACACTAAAGATAACTGATAACCTATCGATCGCAGCTGAGACTAATTTCCAAAATTGACAGTAAACCTTTAGATAATTAGGGGAAAATTGTAAATTTATAAGATAATCAGCAAAAATACTGAATATAATCTCATTATAACGAGTGGTTTACCGACCAGGGACACTTTTCTGCACTCAGAGTCAAGTAGTTTGAGCGAATCTATTAACTCAGTACGCTGTGCCATAAACGATAAATTTCGTCTCTAAAAACGTTGTCTGTTTCCTTTTAATTAAGTGGATCCTCCCGTACTCACATATTAGGGATTATTAGTTCATCCAAACAGATTAACTTTTCTCCCCTCAAATCCCCTCAAAGCAGTTAGTTGCAGACAAGTTTTCTCCAATTGTTTAGTTAATTAAACCCAGTCTCCGGAAGCTTTATAATACTGTTGGCTGTTGTAGCATATTCTGGCTAGAAAATTTCGATCGTGGCACAGAACAAACCTTACTAGGTTAGTCTTTCTTTTGCCCCCGCAACACACCCAGTCCGTTTTTATCGTAAATTATGCTACGGTAATGTTACCTACGGTTCTTTTAGAATGTGATCCACAAACAATCTCTGAGACTTAAAAGTTTGACTGCTGGGGAGATGATGGCTCAGAAAAACTAGCAATTAATAAAAAAATAATGCCAAAATTGATAAACACATCAGCTAAATTAAAAACTGGAAATTGAATTAATCGAAAATCAAGAAAATCGACTACATATCCAAATAAAAAACGATCTATTCCATTTCCTAATGCTCCTGCCAGGATAAATCCATAACCCAACTGTTCTGTAAACCTCATTTTATTCCCCCACCAAGCTAAAACCATTAGCCCTAAACTAACTCCTAAAGAAAGCCAGCGCAGCCATTTCGCCCCCCCAGTAAAAAAACTAAAGGCAGCTCCTGTGTTAATAACATAGGTAAAATGGAATACTCCTGACCAGATATGGATAGTTTGTCCTAAATTCGTAAACCATTGAGTAACCCAATATTTAGTTATTTGATCAATTATTAAACCAGCTAGGCCAACCAGCCAAAAAAAACTGTTTTTTTTCATGTGCGTTCGCTATATTTAGGATAATTTTTAACCCTAATTTCTGCTCAAATGAAGTTTCTTAGTAAAATAACAGTTGACGTAAAATGAAAGCCGCTACAGCAACGGCACAAGTAATCGCTAACTGACTGGGCAAGGGATTGGCAGAATAATTCATGATCAACTCGGGCAAACTCTTAGGAGAAACTGTTGTAGGATTCAAAAAAGATAACCCGATTAAATACACCAAGCCACATAGATGAATAATCAATAATCCACAGACAGCACTCCAGGCTAAACACTCCAATCTTCGCCTAGTTCGAAAAGCCATAAAACCACATAGCCAAGCTCCTGGAATAAATCCCAACAGATAACCAAAGCTGGGCTCTTGCCAGTAATTTAGACTCCCACCTTGAGCAAAGACAGGCAATCCAAATAAACCCAGGAAAACATAAGCAATTTGTGACAGAACCCCGGCATTCTTTCCTCCCACACACCCAGTCAACAACACGGCTCCCACTTGAAAGGTTACGCCTAGAGGTATGGATTCAACGCCTTGTTGTTCCCAATTCCACGGCAAACCAACCACGAAAGCCTGCACAAATGTACTGAAAACAGTTAATAATAGACCAATTATTGCCCAGAGAAATTCATTGGTAGCAGACACCTTAAATCGGGGATAGTTTTGGGATAACGATGGGTTTTAATTTCTTGCGATTGTGTTTTATGTTCACCAGGGATTGGAGCTTCACCCCCTTGTAGTCCTAACGATTCAACCATAGCGATATCTCGTTCTGGAAGTTGTCCGAAGGTTGTGAGATAATGTCCAATTAGCATAGCATTAATTCCGGCTTTTAACCCTAGACTTTGTAATTCGCCCATAACTGTTTCCCGTCCTCCAGCATAACGCAGGATCTGTTGAGGTAGGATAAAGCGGAAGATAGAGATCGCTTTGAGCACTTCAAAGGGATTAAGTGGGGAACGTCCTCCTAGGGGAGTTCCTTTTCTAGGGTTAAGTAAATTTATAGGAACAGATTCTACCTCTAATTCTCGCAAGGCTAAAGCGAGATCTATCCGATCTTCCCAGGTTTCCCCCATGCCCAAAATACCTCCCGTACAGGACTGAATACCGGCTTCTTTAACGGTTTTAACAGTTTTAACGCGATCACGCCAACTGTGGCTGGTAACAATTTCAGGATAAAAATTCTCGGAGGCTTCTAGATTGTGATTGTAGCGGGTAACTCCAGCTGCTTTTAAGGACCGGGCTTGTTCTGCGGTAATTTCTCCCAAAGCACAGCAAGGTTTAATATCTGTTTTGGTAGTAATTAGTTGGATAGTTTCTAAAATTTGCTCAAATTCTTTGGAGTTTACTCCTTGATATTTGGAACCTCGCCCTTGACTCACTAAACAAAACCGCTTTGCCCCTGCTGCTGCTGCGGATTTAGCTCGATCAAGAATTTCTTCGGAAGACTTTAGTCCATAAATGGGGGAGTCTTCTCCCTGATGGTGAACAGACTGGGAACAAAAGCTACAATCTTCTGAACAGTTCCCCGATTTCACGTTGACAATACTGCACAGATCCACTCTTGTTCCACAACAGGCATGTTTGATATAATCAGCAGCCTCACATAGTAACAGAATATTCTCTTGTCCTTCAATTTCTGTGAGGGTTAGGGCTTCTGATCTAGTGATGCGAATGCCCTCAATAATTCTTTGGGCTAATTGATTAAGCCAGTCCTTTAAAGTCTGTTCCCCTTGATGAAGTAGGGAAATGGTTGAAGGAGAGGAGGATAAGGATACTTGAACCACAGTTGGCTTTTCCTGATGCTGTTTTAGAACCATTTGGATTGTATCATGAGGACTCCCTATCTGTCTGAACTGACATAGTTTTGATTATAGGTATTATACAAAAATCCTTTTTTTTTCGCTTTTAACTCTTAAAAATCAGTCAATTTGGTTATAATGTTGACAACGAAAAATTGGAGTAGTCCATCATGAGTGATCTTGCAAAACAAGAACTTGAAGCTGTCAGTGCTGATACTCCTTCTGTTGTTCCAGAAGAAGTTAAAAAACTAAAAACCCAGATTCCTGATTGGCATATTGTTGAAAAAGAAGGACAGTTACAACTAAAAAAATTGTATGAATTTCCAGATTTCCGAGAAGCAATCACTTTTACTAAGGCCGTCGGAGATCTCGCTGAATCAGAAGGGCATCATCCAACTTTACTAACAGAGTGGGGAAAAGTTACTGTATCTTGGTGGACCCATGCCATTGCTGGACTCCATAAGAATGATTATATCATGGCTGCTAAAACCGATAAAATTAGAGAAATACTTTGAAACTACCTATTTTATAAGAAAAAATAACATAAAATTAGCATAGGTAACATCTTTTTAGTCTTCAGTTGCATCGGTGGGACTAATTTTATCAATTATTTCGGTAGTTCCATCTTCCCTGACTGTCCAGACATTATATATTCCGACTACGTCCCCATTTCCGTCGATATCAACGTTACCACTAGCTCCTTGATAATTAATGTCTTTTCCACTGCGAATTAACTCCATTGCTTCGCAAGGATCCGTAACTTCTATTCCAGGGGCATTAGCCACCTCGCGAATTTTACTTTGAATTCCTTCTCCTGTATTAGCATCTGCCGCTTCCGCTGCCAACATTAGGAGAATAGTAGCATCCCAACTATGGGGTATAAAAGCAGTAAGTTTATTCCCTGTTTTGTCTTTCCACTTAGTTGTAAAAGCTTCTAAAGCTTCACCATCAGCTCCGGGAACTGTTCCTAAAGCCCCCGCTAAAATGGATATTCCATTAGTTGTTTGACCAACTTGCTTGATAAAGTCTTCTGAATAAACCCCGTCAGTTAATAGTACAATTACTCCTTCGGTTAGCCCTTGTTTGTAAGCCGCTTGCAATAAAACACTTCCTGTTTCAGGATAAAGAGCCGTTGCCACAGCGTCAGGTTGATTTGCAAAGGCTGCTGCTGCTTCACTGTCGAGAACAGCCGATTTAGGATCGTAACGAATAGGCCTGCGTTTACCTGTCATTTTTCCTCCCTGCCTTTTAAACGCAGAGATAAATTCTTGTTCAAACCCAACTCCGTAGTCATTATTGATCACTACCGTTCCAATAGTGTTGAAGCCCTTTTTATTGGCTAAGGCTGCTAAAGCCCGAGCCTGATAGGTATCAGAAGGAGCAGTTCTAGCCCAGTAACCCTGAAAATCACCATTTTTTGCCTGTTCAGTAAAAACGGGACTGGTGCTACCTGGGGAGACTAACATCACATTATTTTTAACCGCAATTGTAACAGCTGCACTTGATACACTACTGGTAAATGCTCCAACTACTCCCGCAACTTTATTAACTTCTGCTAATTTTGTCATTGCTGATACGCCGGCGGTGGGATCAGTTTGAGTGTCTTCGGTAATGAGAGTTACAGGTTCGTCATTAACCCCACCGCAAGCGTTAATTTCATCGATGGCTAATTTGACAGCTTCGGGCATATTCTGACCAATTGAAGATAAATCACCAGTTACAGGTAATAAAGCTCCTAATTTTAGTCCATCAGAGAAAGAGGAGTTAATCGTTTGTTTTTGTTCCTTACCACAACCAACCAATAAGCTACTGCTCAACATAAGGGCTAGAGCTAAGGTAATGGGAAATTTCAAAAAATTTTTTCTTAAAGAACTGATCATCATTTAGTTAACTCTCATGTAAAGTGTTTTTTGAGGGTTTTACTTCAAAAAGTAGATGAATCTTGAACAAGATTGTAGAAGCTAAACAATAGGTTGCTGCGCTTTTACGGTCTAAGTTACACAAGTTTAAGAACGGAGAGGGAGGGATTCGAACCCTCGATGGGTGTTACCCCATAACTCCTTAGCAGGGAGCCGCTTTCAACCGCTCAGCCACCTCTCCAGAGTACGTCAGCTTATGGTAGCATATTTCGTGTAACCAAAACTATATTTTTGGCTCTCGATTTTCTTTGCTCTTTAACTTGAGGATTTTTTAAGCTTCCAAGAGTTACACATTGTATAGGTTATGTCAAATGTGAGTCGTCTGAAACAAATAAAGCAATAGCTATCATAATACTTATTGGAATAACCCAAAATTGCTCATTTATCTCTGGGCTTTCAACTAACTGGTCCTCTCCTTTTTTGACTGAGATTAATCAATGTAAAGAAACCTAATTCTTGGTCATTCTGAAATAAATCGTTAAATACCTCGAATAAATGATGACAACCCTAACATTAGAATTAAGCGAAAACACTAAGCATAGAGCTTAGTTTACAATTAGTGGCTTATTCCTTCTTAAAATAGTCTTTTGAATGCCTTTTGTCATAAAAATATTCTCTGTTCTATAAGTTTTCTATTCTTTATTTTTAGCTAGCACTTCATTACAGAGACTTTGGTTAATGATTAACCGTAAGGATATAGGGAAAACGTTGAGTGTCATTCTCTAAAACATCTTTGAATTGTTTAGCCACCACAGCAATTTTCTCAGAATCAGTTTGTTGGAGATAGTGTAATAATTTTTGGCTTTCTCTTACTAGGCTGGATACATCAATTTCTCGATAGTCAGGTTGATAAGAACTAAGCCGTCTAATGCCTTCCCCTAACAAAATTACTGCTCCACGCCAATTATGGTTTTCCAAATGGTAGCAACCAACAGCAATTTGTAAAATACCTTGATAAAATTGTCTATCCAGCTCTACAGCATCCATCCATAGAGCTTCTAAAGTATTATGACAACTATAGAATTCACGATAGTTGAATTGCTCAATTCCTCGCCAAAATTGCTTTTTTGACATGGTTTCGTTTAAGAATCGATGTTGTCACGAACTTCTTTGATATATTCAAAATTAATCTGTTGTTGATCTCCTGCAAAGTCGTTATCTGGAGTGATAAACAGCATACAATGGCACTCCTTACGTTCACGCATGGGAACACATGGACAGTTCCAAAAAGTATTTTTCACTTCAGCCTCTTTATCTTCGTAATGACGACAAGGGCACAAAGGAGCACCTAATTCTTGTTTATGTCTTGCCAGTCCTTCAATAACCACCGCTGTTACTGATGGTTCACTACAAAAATAAGTGTCAGTCTGTTTCGCATATTGTTCAGCAAAGTTTTTCATTGCCTCTAGAGTTTTATCATTATATTTCGAGTCAGTATTGGCTGAAGTCATGGAGTTTGTACAAAAATTATATTGAGGTTTCTCATTCAACTTAACACTTTCACACAGTCATCAGATAATAAACATTTTTCCGACGTTTGAATGAGAAACCTCAATTGATCGAAACCGTTTTTAGCTTGGTTATAGCTTATTCTACTATAACTGAATATAACTGAGGTAAAATTCTTGTTTTTTTGTTCACTTTTGCGGATTCTCTCAATTAAACGTCTAATATTTTGGTCGATCTTAACTACTTTTGGCTGAAAATCTCCGATTGGGCGACAGAAATTGAAGGATAAGAGCCAAGAAAACACTTTTGATACAACATTATAATTTTGTGTTAAACCCTCACTAGATTGATCTAAATGTATGAGCTACATACACAGGTTTAGGCTACCGTCCAATATCGCCTGCAACAATCCTAGCTAAATCTTGGAACTGTGGGTGGTATTGGAATTATTATTTAGATTTATGCCATAAAACTCGTTCAAAAGATGGGTAAAGGACTATTAATATATGCCATTTTAAGGTTTTGAGCAGACACAAAGTAATATCTTTAGTTAAGTGATGTTTATTTCTAATACTTACATACGCTTGCTTTGAACTAGTCAATTGTTTGTTCTCACTTTTCTAAAAACTTCAAGAGTAAATGCCATGCTTAAGTCTTAAGTTAATGACTAGAAAGAAAAATTAGAATTATCAGCAAAGAGAAAAGCTATATGTATTAAATTAGGTTTAATTTATACCCATTATTTTTTATTTATGGGTATAAATTTGATACTTGTAAACATTTTAGACAAGCATCAATATCAACAAAAGCGTTAAAAACAAGTAAAAATTATCTTGTAAGTTACAGAGTAATAATACTAATCCTATAGGATTTAAGATAAATAAAAAAACTAATTATAAATAATTTTTACTCTATAAAATAATACCTAAATATATTAGATGTTAATGATTCTAAAAACTTAATAATTTAACTAAAAAGTGTAGATACTATCGACAAGTGCTATCTCCTCACTAAAATTTTTTCTAAGGACGAACTATAAAACAAAGTATTCATATCTTTAAGCATAGCATAGAGTTTAGTTCCTCATTAACTAAACTTATTTAATTTTATCTTTATTCTCCATTTTCTCTCTTAAAATATTAACTTTACATGATAAATTAGATAGTTGAATAAGACTAAAAAATAATAATAGTAAAGTAGCTAAAGTTTATTTCATTATTTATCTATTTCTAGGATATTTTTTATGCTAACTAATTTTTAAATTACCAAAAACTTAGTATGTGTTTTACAAGCACATACGCCTGCATTCTCTTCTACTTTTCGAGATTAGGGGAACTTATTAATACAAAGAAAAGGCGATCAACCATAATGTAGCTATTACTAATTATAGGAATAAGCAATAAATATTTTATGTTTTTTTGAATAAAACGCATAAGATTTAATATAAAAATATACTAAACTTAATTTTTTAGCTTAAATTACCGGCAATCTGTGTCTTGATTAAGTCAGTATAGTACAACATATTATATTTAAAACATTGATTTTTTAAAAAAAGCTATAGTCTACCTTTTTGTGTTGTAAATTGTACTCATAAATATTACTAAGTTAACTAAAATTGTTAGATTAACAAAACGAATCAATAAACATTAAAAATAAATTCTTTATTCTCTTGTTACAGATTAGTAGTATTGCTAATTCAAAGAAATTTAAGACTACTTACAAAATTTTGATATTATCGAGATAATACTAAATTCATAGGATAAATTTATGAAATAAAAGAATATTTACTTTTAACAGTATCTAAAGCATAAATGATAAAAAAGTAGTATTTATGCTATATAAGTAAAATTTTATTATTATAATAAAATTTTTAAGAAATTGTTGGATAAATAAATTTAAAATAAAAAAAATAGTTATTTAAACCCATATAAATAATTTCAGTATTTTTTTAAAAAAATACTGAAATTAAAGCTAATCAGATCAGAAAAAAATTGGAGCCTTGTTTAAGAAACACTAATTACTATAGTAAGCCAGGTATATGAATATTTATATATCGAGAGATTTGTTAACCCACTAATAAGGAAAACTTTATTGAATTAAATTCTAAGAGTAAATACAAAATAGCTAAATTTAATTGACGAACATTTTATCAAAAAAATAGGACTATCTTAAAAAAGGCTTTCTTGATAGAAAATTATTAGGGATAGTATCATAGCAAACAGAGAAAATTTATTTCAAAAATTACTAGAAAGTGTTTGCTAGATTACTCTTCAGAATTAAAGCTAGCAGAAAGATTATAGACATTGGTAGATAATCCTTAAATCAATAAGTTCTAAGTTAATTAGTATTCTAAAATATTTTATAAAATAGAAGAAATTATGCTAGATAGTTATATTATTCATAGTAATAACGGATAAAGAATAAGCATTAATAATTAATAGTTTCAAAAAAAATTTTAAAACTATTTAATTTAAGAAATATTTTTATCTTTTTTATTGATTTTTTACACAGAAAATATTAATTAAATATAATTCGATCTACTATTTTTTTAGTTTTTGTTGATAGAGCTTGTTTAAAAAATAAGTAATATATTCTTTACTTGTCAAAAAAATACTGATTCAGTCTTGCATTAACTCAGAAACATATTTAAGATTGTCTGTCTTATTTAGAGTTAACTTAAAAGTTAATAACTCACTGCAGTTATTAAATACTAAAAATTGTTTAAAGTTAAAATAACATTCCATGAAACTTTCATCCCACCCAACTAAGTTTTTAAAAACTCAGTATGCTTTACTGATAGACTGATTAAAGATTTTTATTGGGATAAAATTGATAAAACTAGTTTCTATAATTTCTTTTTTGTGAGTCTATAAAAAACAGTACAATGAGATCTTTGTCCAGAATATTCACTTTAATAAAGTGAAATCTTTTTTTGAGGGTTTGATATACTTACCCATGACAAGCAATTACGATGGTCACAATTGTGTTTCTTTTCGAACGAAAACAGTATCTTTGTTTCTACAATAAATACTGTCAGTGTAAGAACAGAGTGACAATGCTATTTTTATCTTTGATAGTAGTCATCTAGATCACAAAATACTTTGATAGAACCAAGATGAAATTTTATTTCCATAGTACCAGACCTCAATAAATGCTGCTTCTAGCATAGAGCTGCTGCTTCTTTTTTTTTCTAAATTCCTATAGAATCCAGGAGGTTTAAATAAGCTAAGACTGGGCTGTTTAATTATTTTTTTAAAAAAATAAAAGAAAAATTCTTGTGTTAATTTTCTAAAAAAGCTACCCTTTTTTGTGAGGTTCAATGGCTATTGATCTCCACAAGGTCTGCTTCCGCAGTTAAGGTGAGAAAAACGATATTGAATAATACGGCTTAATTAACTTCAAACTTTTCATAAGCTTCTACAATTTTTTGTACTAATGGATGCCGAACCACATCTACCTGAAAAAATTGACAAAAAGCAATACCCTCTACTGACTTTAAAATCTTTTTTGCTATCACTAATCCTGAATCCTGATGACGAGGTAAATCGGTTTGAGTTATATCTCCAGTTACCACCATTTTTGAACCTAAACCTAAGCGTGTCAAGACCATTTTTAATTGAGCAGGAGTAGTATTTTGAGCTTCATCAAGAATCACAAAAGCATTATTTAAAGTTCGTCCTCGCATATAAGCTAAAGGCGCAACTTCTATTTCTCCTCGTTCAATTAAATCAGGAATTCGTTGAGGGTCAATAAATTCATTTAATGCATCATAAAGAGGCCGTAAAAAAGGGTTGACTTTTTGTTGTAAATCTCCTGGCAAAAACCCTAATTTCTCTCCTGCTTCCACTGCAGGACGGGTTAGAATTAAACGTTCACATTGATTATTTAATAATGCTTGCACAGCTAAAACAGCTGCCAAAAAAGTCTTTCCAGTTCCGGCTGGTCCAATACAAAAGGTAATATCATGGGTTTGAATTGTCTTAATATATTCTCGTTGACGAAATGTTTTTGCACGAATAATTTCTCCCCGTCTAGTTTTGGCTAAAACTGATTGTTGTAAGTTTTTATATTCCTCAGTTTGTCCTGTATCTATTGCTTGAAAGGCTGTCATTAAATCAGGACGAGAAATTGATTTTGTTTCCTGCCAATATGGTTGGAGTAATCTCACCACC
Organism: cyanobacterium endosymbiont of Epithemia clementina EcSB; assembly: GCF_029919255.1. Lineage (GTDB taxonomy): Bacteria > Cyanobacteriota > Cyanobacteriia > Cyanobacteriales > Microcystaceae > Rippkaea. The sequence goes on from NZ_CP123991.1 coordinate 1,562,696, forward strand.
TGTATTGCCCATTTAACAGATTTTTCTTTTCCATAAATCTGTAACTCTTGACCCCTTAAAACTAAATTAGCTCCAGTATAACTGGACAAAAATTTAAGGTTTTCTTCTCCAATTCCCGCTAAAGCAATAGCACTTTCATGTGTTGGTAGTTGAAAAGTTTGGGAGGTTTCAGTCATAAAACACTAAATATTATAGTTAAGATGTAAAGTACAATTTTTTTACTAATCTAAACATAGAATCTAAGAGACTGTTGATTAAGTAAATCTTAAGAGAATTTTAGGGCGTGTATTAAACTGTAACGCCTCAAAAAATATTTTGGGACGTTACAGCAGAAAAATAAAAAAGAGAAATTGCTCAAAAACTATAATGTGCTTAACAAAGCCTACTCATATATTTAGTTTAGGCACAGTCTCTAAACTCCAATAAATAACTTAAATAAAAAAAGAGAGGAGATTAACCTCCTCCAAAAATTAATTATCACTAAAAAACCATTAACGGTCTACCGAGCCCATAATAATATCGATACTGCCCAAAATTGCCATAACATCAGCTACTTTCATCCCTTTTAGAAGATGGGGGAGAATTTGCAGGTTATTAAAGTCGGCTGCACGAATTTTCCAACGCCAAGGGAAAACATCATTATTACCCACAATAAAGATGCCAACTTCCCCCTTACCGCTTTCTAAGCGGACATAATGTTCTCCTTCAGGAATTTTAAAAGTGGGGGCAACTTTTTTGGCGATATATTGATAGTCGAAATCATTCCATTGGGACTCTTTGCCTTCCATCATCCGCTTTGCTTCGAGGTTTTCATAAGGACCTCCTGGTATGCCTTTTAGCGCTTGATAAATAATTTTGACAGACTCACGCATTTCCCGGATACGGACTAAATAACGGGCAAAACAGTCCCCTGCAGTTTCCCATTGAATGTCCCAGTCAAAGTCGTCATAGCATTCGTAATGGTCAACTTTACGTAGGTCCCATTTAACCCCAGATCCTCTTAACATAGGACCTGATAGACCCCAATTAATAGCTTCGTCGCGGGTAATAGTACCGATTCCTTCGACACGGCGACGGAAAATGGGGTTGTCAGTGATTAATTTTTCATATTCATCAATTTTAGGGTCAAAAAAGTCACAGAAATCTTCACATTTGTCAATCCAACCATACGGCAAGTCAACGGCAACCCCCCCAATCCGGAAGTAATTGTTGTTGATTAACCGCATTCCTGATGCTGCTTCCCAAAGATCGTAGATCATCTCCCGTTCACGGAAAATGTAGAAAAATGGAGTTTGTGCGCCAACATCTGCTAAAAATGGACCTAACCACAATAAATGATTAGCAATACGGTTGAGTTCTAACATGATGACGCGGATATATTGGGCGCGCTTGGGAACTTCAATATTCGCTAGTTTTTCAGGGGCATTAACGGTAATTGCCTCATTGAACATACCTGCAGCGTAGTCCCACCGACTGACGTAGGGAACATACATGATATTGGTACGGTTTTCAGCTATTTTTTCCATTCCTCGATGGAGATAACCGATAACGGGTTCACAGTCTACCACATCTTCTCCATCTAGGGTTACGATCAAACGTAATACCCCGTGCATTGAGGGATGGTGGGGACCCATGTTAAGTACCATGGGTTCGGTTCTAGTTTCTATTTTTGACATAGGGCTGTTGGTCTTTTTCCTCCAATTGTATTATTATGACACCGCCATCGCGCATAAATCTGATGAATGGGTGATCGCTGATGTTGACACAAAAAGTTCAGGATCGATCCTTATTCATTCCCCATACTATAAAAATGACCAAAATTATGGGATTCTATCGCCTACACAAAAAGTGAGTGCTAAAGGTAACTTTCTTAAAGCATATGTTAGAGCCACCATTAAAATAGCATTTACTCGATCTAAGGCTAAAGGTATATTAATACTGGCAATGGTGGAAAAGAAAGATTTAAACGAGAAGAATATCAAATCTCTTCTTCATTCTCACGTAGTTTAATCAAGTCGGGTCTAAAGATTTTGAATGATGATTGCACTTCTAACCTTCGATAATATTTCATCTATGACAGTAGAAAATAAATCTCTCAATATCAAGAGCTACTCTAGATAAATTTTAAAAAGCTTTCTTTAGTTCTTTGATACTGACTTTACAGTTGTTAAAGATTAAATTGTCCGATTTTAAATCTACATGAGCTATACAAACCCTGGCTCCATCTGCATTCCCAAGTGCAACTCTGAGCTTTAACCGTATCAATTTGTTTGCAATTGGTACAGTTAAAAAGATACCCTAAAGTAATGGTGTCATGAAGTCAGACATTAACTCTTCTAGAAATTTCAGTAAAAATATATCCCTTAAATTAGTAACAAAAAAGGTAGCTATCAACATAGCCAAAGCACAATAAATAATCATTTTAATAATCTGATAACGGTTCTTAAAGGCTAATGGGATGGAATAATCTATTGATTAACGACTAATGACACAAGGTGTTTATAGAGGCTGTCTATCGGAATCTATAATATAAATAAGTTAGTATAAAAGTGAATACAAACTTCACAAGTAATAAGGAGATTATACTAAAAGCATTTATCACAAAATTACATCATGAACAACCATGATCTATTCTTCTGAGATGATATGAGAACATAGTAAAGTATCATGAGGGGTTTTGTTTAAATCCACAGTGTATTTAAACTATTGACGTTTATCATCGGTAAAGCTAATCAAGGCAATGAGGAAATTACAGATGAAAGCTGCTGAGATAGTGATATTGTTACAATCTAATTCAGAAAGTATATCTGGGATTTTGTGTTATCAGAGGACTTCAAACCACTTTACTTCTTCGACGGTACTTTTAACTTTTATGAACTTACTCAATACTAAAGCTCTATATAATCTGTTAATCATTGATAGTGTAAAAAAATTACATTGAGAATATAGTTCATGTACACTGAGACCAAAAATAATTTAAAGTATTGGTAAGTTAATTCAGCAATTTTCTTAAGTTCATTTTTTGAGTGGAATTAAAGCTCTTTTTGTTGAGCTTTAATATAGACTATCATCATGACAAAATAAGGGGAGAAGTATATGTTATTTATGATTAATAATTCCTAGACTTAAGGCATGTCTGGCCTGTCTATAGTGTATTTTTATTTTTTTTATTACTTAAAATTTCTCTTGATATTTCTTTTTTCTTTTACCTGTTCCTTTTTACTTTTCTGAAAGATATGTGGACTCTTCTTCATGCTCGCTTACATACCACATTACGAGAACGCAATCTATTACCGCCAAGAAAATATATTTTAATTGCAGTTTCAGGGGGTCAAGATTCGTTATGTTTACTCAAGCTTTTACTTGACTTACAATCAAAATGGACTTGGAAGATTGCGATTGCCCATTGTGATCATAGGTGGAAATCTGACATTGGAATAGCAGATTTTGTACAACAATTGTCTAAAAAATGGGGAATTCCTTTTTATTTAAAAACTGCTTCCCAACTCAAAGAAACTGAAGCAGCGGCTAGAAATTGGCGATATAAAGCATTAACAGAAATTGCCCAAGAGAACAACTTTCCTATAATTGTTACTGGACACACCCAAAGTGATCGCGCTGAAACCTTACTTTATAATCTCGTTCGTGGTGCAGGAAACGACGGACTAAGTGCTTTAACCTGGCAACGTCTCCTGACAGATAATATTACTTTAGTTCGTCCTTTATTAACTATAAATCGTTCAGAAATTCGGGAGTTTTGTCAAACGTATAAGCTTCCGATCTGGGAAGATCTAGCAAACGAAGATTTGAACTATGCCCGCAATCGTATCCGAAAAGAATTAATCCCTTATTTAAAAATAAATTTTAATCCTCAAATTGAAACAACTTTAGCTAGAACCGCTGAAATAATAAAGGAGGAAACTGAATATTTAGAGAGTTGTGCTCAAATTAGCTTAGAAAAGGCACTTAATGAAGATAAAAATCAATTAAATCGTCTAGTTTTGCAGTCAGTCCCTCTTCCATTACAACGACGAGTTATGCGTCGATTTCTTTCAAAGATAAGTCCCAAAAATCCTAACTTTGAGCAGATAGAAGCCTTAACAAGGCTAATTAATGCTCCTAGACGATCCCGCATTTCTTCTCTTCCTGGTAATCTGATAGCAGAAGTTCAAGAAAATTGGATAATTTTTACAAGGAAAGAAACAGTCTAAAATAACCCTAATTAAGATAATCCATAAAGTTTTAGTATTAATTTAATAGTCTAGTTTTATTTTACTCTAAAAGGATTAAATAAAAGGTCAGGATAAAAACGGTTGAATTCGATTGAATTTAATTAACAAACTGGCAGTAACGGTCAATAGTACTGCTATTAAAGCAGGGGCAGGGAGATAACCTTTGTCAAACCTTCCATGAATTGTTAATTAACAAGGAGAAACGGTAATTTTAGTGTCTGTCATAGTTAACTCTCCAGAGATAAATTCACCAAAAGCAGCTACAGGCTAAACAAAATACTTTAGTATTTCATTAAATGTTTAAGGTAAATCAATAATGATTTCTTTGATTTTTGTATTTTTTCGATCTTTAATCGTAATTAAATAAGCCCGGTTAAACTAACTAAGCTATCCAGTAATATAGAGGAAAAGAATACCAGGAGTGGTAAGTAAAATCTCCTGCATAATTTAAAGTAATACGATGAGGATAACATTTGGATCCATAGAGAGCTTGTGCATTTTAGTGTGTTTTTACCTAACATAGGATCGCCGGTGGCGTTACAAAAATTATGAGATTTTTATTGGTAAGCAGCTGACTCACCATAAGGAGTCAGCCAATATTAAGATATCTGCGGAAGCCAAAGGTGTAGAATCGGACTAGAAAGTTGCTATTAAAATTAAAATCAGCAATTCTTTCATAAGAAATGTTTCCTTTTTTTTAAAAACTAACTTTTTGCATATAAGATAAAAAGATAAGTTAAGTATCGATAACATCTTAGTCTCTGATCAGTCAGTCAAGTGAATAAAATAAAAAAAAGTAGTCTTTCGCTACAAGCCAGCAGAAAATGGTGACGGTATTAGCCATTGAGACAAGTTGTGACGAAACTGCCGTTGCAATTGTAAATGATCGCAATGTTTTGAGTAGTGTAGTAGCCTCACAAATTCCTCTACATCGCACTTATGGTGGTATTGTTCCTGAAGTAGCCTCCCGCGAACATTTAATAAACATCAATCTTTGTATTGAACAAGCGTTAGCCCAATCTCAAATTAGTTGGCAAGAAATTGACGGTGTAGCCGCTACTGTCGCCCCAGGATTAGTAGGGGCATTGATGGTGGGAATTACAACGGCTAAAACTCTCTCTCTTGTACACCAAAAGCCTTTTGTTGGCGTTCATCACCTCGAAGGCCACATTTACGCAACTTATTTAAGTGAATCTACTTGGGAACCCCCATTTTTATGTTTGTTGGTATCAGGCGGTCATACCAGCTTAATTCGAGTTCAAGATTGTGGAGTCTATGAACAATTGGGCACAACTCATGATGATGCGGCCGGGGAAGCATTTGATAAAGTCGCACGATTATTAAATTTAGGCTATCCAGGGGGGCCAGCCATTGATCGCCTCGCTAAAACCGGTAATCCTAATGCGTTTCTTTTTCCAGAAGGACGAATTTCTTTACCGGGAGGTGGCTATCATCCTTATGATTCTAGTTTTAGCGGTCTGAAAACAGCGGTATTGCGGTTAGTTCAGAAATTAGATAAGGGAGATAATGGACCATTACCCGTAGCTGATATAGCAGCCAGTTTTCAAGCAACTGTAGCACGCTCACTCACTAAAAAAACTATTGCCTGTGCTTTAGATTATGGTCTTCATTCTATTGCTGTTGGGGGAGGTGTGGCGGCTAATAGTGAATTGAGAAAACAATTACAAGCATCAGGAGTTAAACACAATCTGAAAATTCATTTTCCTCCTCTAAAATTATGTACTGATAATGCTGCAATGATTGGTTGTGCTGCAGCTGCTCATCTTTCCCGAGGACACACTTCTTCTTTAACTTTGAATGTAACTTCTCGATTGTCTATTAATAAAGTTATGCAACTTTATTAATAGACAATCGTTAACATTTATTAAATTTTGTTTAAAACTTCTTTATTCACTAAAAAATAAAAAACTTTTAAGTAAATACTACGAACTATGGATAAGTCTTTAAAGTTAAATCTAAAAATTTGTATAAAAAAATTCTATATACAATATGATGATAGTAGTTTCTAATTAGGTAGTTTATAAAACTAGCAGCATATAAACTATCCAATCATATCTTCATAACTTACTAAATCAATTTTATTGATAACTTAATCAGTATTTATAGAAATTTAAAGTCATAAAATTTACAGGTATTTTTTTAGTTTTAAAGACTTAGTTTGTTCTATATCAAATCTGATAAAAGAATTTTATCCGAGTAGTTTTAATGAAACTAGTTTCTATAATTTATCTTTTGTAAGTTAGAAAAAATAGCATAATAATATTATTGTTCAGGACATAAGCTCCACCAAACGATTATCGCTAACTAGATTAGGAAATATTTTTTTACAACGGAGAAAATCTGAAATAAATAAAATCTTTTAATAATTCGATCTTCTGACCTATGATAAACGATTACAAAAATCATAATTTCATATCTTTACAAATGGAAATGGTATCTATTTTTTACTTTCAATTGAAAAACAAAATGACAATGCTGTTTATTTCCTTGATAGAAATGATTTAGATAATAAAATATATCGGTAATATCGAGACGATACTTAATATTTACAGCACCAGATTTAAATTAATAAATTCTATGTCTAGTATGGAGCTGTCATTTTTCTTTACAATATGTGCTAACTCAAATCACACTTATAATTAAAGCTACTAACAAAGAGCAGTAAATAGCGGTCTAAGTAATAGTCTATTAATCTAATAGACTATTACTCTATTTTCTAATAAAAGAATTGGACAATAAAGCGGTAATTTTCTAAAAAAATTACCGCTTTATTATCGTTAACTCAAGGAGAAAAAATTTACAAATTTCTATATTTAGACTAGGAGATAGCCAATTAATCATAGATATTAACTTTAATAAAATTCCATGTAGATGAAAGCTCCTAACTGAATAGCTAGATAAAGGAAAATTTATGTCTTAATTTAGGTAATTTTTTCCCCAGTAAAGATTAAGATAACTAAATTATATCTTCTTAAGAAGGGGCTGATTAAACTAAGAGTAGTTAAAGTTTTTGCTAGCTCCAGGGCAATGTTATTGTTAAACTTGACTAAGTTTTATTTATTTAAATTGGAAACTAAATATTGAGAATAAACCTACGCCAAACGTGGCATAGGTTTATTCTCAACCAAACAAGAGGCGGTGATCATCTGTAACGAAGTAAACATCATTAACAACAATCAACTTAAGAATAATCAACCTCATATTACAATTGACTAACTACAAATATTGACTTCAAATACTAGTTAAAAACATTAATTAGATCTATTTTTATAGCTCTAATTAATAACGTAACTGAAGCATAGCTAACAATAGTATCGGTCTGGCTAAAGGAATATTATTTATTGTTTGTGTAGGTAAGCTCAAAGTTTGAGAGGACAATAACTATTCATCTATATTCTTTTTTTTATAAAACTGAACAATGATTACTGTTATTACTACTCTTAAATAAGTTTTTTATAAAAAAAGGAATATTCTAACCTAAATAAATATAATTTAACCCCAGATGATTTGATAGAGATCAAAAACGATAACCCGGATTATCTTCACTTTTAAATATCTGGATCATCGATATAGTTAAGGACAATGTCGCTATTTCTATAAATAACCAACTACAAAGAGTATTCCTTGATGTAAAACTATCGAGAGCTACAAAATCTATGGGAACCAGCAATATGGTGACGCAATACTTGAATACTCAAGCATAAATTATTGTAAGAAGTCTACCAACTTCCTACCTCAAATACCAAAATCTATAACTAAAGAATGTCATATTGAGCAATTGCTGGAAATGTTTCCTCCTGACTAGTAGTTAATAGCCCTAAAGAGATTACCACTATAAAAACTCTCAATAATAAAAGCCAGATCACTCTTAATTCTGCGATCGACTCTTGTAGTATTCGGGGAACTTTAGCGGTGGAAAGTTAACTTTAAGGAAGTTTAAGCAGAATTTTAGGACGTTTTAGTATATTTTTTTGAGAAAAAGTAGAGATAACTACATAAGAAAAGGAACAAGTTAAATTTTAACCGCACAGTTGTTTTCCCTGGGTATCAGACAACGGCTATAACTGTAACTACTATTTTAACCTTTCTACAAGAGAAGAATAAGTAAAATTCACCCGAATGATACATTTAATTTGAAGACTCAGATAACCTGTTTAGACCTAATATTAACCAACTTCATAATCCTGAAATAAACCCTTCTAGCAAAACATTTTTAGTTGCTTTTAAATCAATCTAAATTATTGAATTATCGCTTATCTATCGTAGTCTTAAAAACTATTTAGGTATGAGGAGTTAAGAATAATTATTTATTGCTACTTTTTTAATCCTTCATAATAGGTTAAATAAAAATAGTGTATTAACTACTTTAATTAAGCTAAACCCTACTTAATAGAGTGATTGCCTAGAGAGCATACTTTTACATTAGAGAGTGATGCATAAAAAATATTTTTTATGCATCACTCTCTAATGTATATTTTTGTAGTAATTGCTCCAATCTAGCAACGGAAAGACGGGGAGAAGGACGGGGAATTATTTTTTCAGTCTTTCCCCATTTTTGATACAGAACAGGAACTTCATATTGATAGGCTTTGAACCAATCCTCACGAGTTGTGATATCTCTAATTTCTACGTTGACATTTAGAGTTTTAACCTGTCCTAATTTTTCTTTTAGTCCTTCACATAAATGACAACCAGGTTTACTATAAAGAATTAGTTGCATAATATCTATAGATAGAATGTATTGTTCTGGATAACTTAATAAATCTCATTGAGAATTAACTATTATTAGATTACCTTAAAACAAATTATTTATGCCAGCGTGTAGATGAGCTTCAAATTCATCGTTTTTGACCAAATAAGAAAAAGATGACTATGACATAGAAAAATAGAGAAAAACGGAGGCGGTTCAACCCAATAAATTGTAATTTGCATAATTTGCACTAAAAAAGGAGAACATAGCAAAATTGAGGACGAACAATAATTTAAATTTTCTTAAGCAAAATAATAATAAAAGTTAAGGAAAAAATAGCTCAATAACCTGACTATCTAGATTTAAACAAAATTAATAATTGGTGGTCTGTTACAAAAACTCGACTTAAACAAATGCTACCTAGCATTTGAAACAGTTAGAAAATGTGTAGATTCTTCTTTCAGAAACTATCTCAAGGTTTTACTTTATGTTACAGTGTCTAAATTTTCTCGAACTATCCTTTTTCTCTTAATCAGAGATGTATATTATTTAATATTTGTTCTTGGTGAAAAGTTATTCTTAACTTTGTTTTAGGTTCTGAATACTTTGCTCTGTCTAAGAAAACAAATGAGGGTTTTATCGTTAAGCAACTAATTCAAAAGGGTTGTATCTCCAAATAGTAAACTCATAACTTTTATCCGAGCAAAATCTATAGAGTAGAAAACTTACGAAGAACGATACTATCAAAAATTCTGAATCTTGATAATCTGTAATAGACATTTTTATCAGTCAAAATAGACTATTTTTTTGGGTAAGTGAGCTAATGAACTGATTAAAAGCCAACCAGTTAAATAATCTTAGCTTGACAGAAACTTCCCTGATAAGAGACAATGACGGTTTGTGTGAACTTTAGCTTTTTTTATAAACTCTTGGCTAACGTAATTGTCATCGGCGCACAGTGGGGCGACGAAGGAAAAGGGAAGATTACTGATTTATTGAGCCGTTCAGCCGATGTGGTGGTACGTCCCCAGGGGGGAGTTAATGCCGGCCACACCATTGTTGTTCAGGGAAAAACTTTCAAACTTCATCTGATTCCATCAGGGATTCTCTACCCGAACACAGAGTGTATCATTGGTTCAGGAACAGTTATTGATCCTAAAGTCTTACTCGAAGAATTAGGGCAATTTCGGTCCTTAGAAGTATCAACTGAAAACCTCTTTATCTCTCAAACTGCTCATGTCACGATGCCCTATCATCGTCTGTTTGATATGGCATCTGAAAAAAGAAGGGGTAAACATAAATTAGGGACAACAGGACGGGGAATAGGACCGACCTATGCAGATAAGTCGGAACGAACAGGCATTAGGATCATTGATTTAATGAACCCTAACGGCTTGCAGGAAAAATTAGAATGGACGATTAACTATAAAAATGTCATTTTAGAAAAACTGTATAACCTATCCCCTCTCAATCCTGAAGCTGTCATCGGGGAATACTTAGAATATGCTGAACAACTACGGCCCTATGTGGTGGATAGTTCCCTTAAAATTGCTGAAGCTATCCAAAAACGTAAAAATATCCTGTTCGAGGGGGCTCAAGGAACCCTGCTAGACTTAGATCACGGCACTTATCCTTATGTAACTTCTTCTAACCCTATCGCAGGAGGAGCTTGTGTGGGAGCTGGAGTGGGGCCGACTGTTATAGATCGGGTAATTGGAGTCGCCAAAGCTTATACAACTCGTGTGGGAGAAGGACCGTTTCCGACAGAATTGCGTGGCGAAGTAGGGGAATTATTAGGTGATCGCGGCGCAGAATTTGGAACTACTACTGGCCGTCGTCGCCGTTGTGGTTGGTTTGATGGAGTTATTGGCCGCTATGCAGTACGGATTAATGGTTTAGATTGTTTAGCTATTACTAAACTTGATGTCCTTGACGAATTGAAGGAGATAAAAGTCTGTATTGCCTACAAGCTCGATGGTAAAACTTGTAATCATCTTCCTAGTAACGCTAGAGAATTTGCTCAGTGTCAGCCTATTTACGAAACTTTGCCAGGGTGGCAACAGTCGACTACTAATTGTCGTGTTCTCGATGATCTTCCCCAAGCTGCTTTAAGCTATCTTAAGTTCTTAGCAGAATTAATGGAAACCCCCATTGCGATCATTTCCTTGGGAGCAAGTCGTGATCAAACGATAATCGTCGAAGATCCGATTCACGGACCGAAACGGGCGTTACTTAATGTCAACGGAGAACCCGTTAATTCAACATTTGATTAACAATTAACAATTTTGTTTTAGGGAGTAATTATCTATGTCTCTTAGTATTGAATGTCAAAAAAGGCCCGAAGGCAGTAAACCTAATGCCCTGCGTCGCGAAGGATTAATTCCTAGCAGTTTATATGGCCATGATGGAGCAAATTCTGTGTCCTTAGTCGTTAATGCGAAGGAAGCAATTAACCTTTTAAAAAAGGTTTCTGTCAATGAGACCATCATTGAAGTTAAGATATCTGATTTATCTTGGACAGGCAAAGCTTTGATTAGGGAAGTACAAGCTCATCCTTGGAAAAGAACGGTTTTACATTTAAGCTTCTTTCATGTAGCTAATACTGAAGCAGCCTAATGGTTTGACATTTTCATCCCCCTCAGTGAAAACATATTAATTAATATCCCCGTTAATCTACTGAGACAACGGGGAATTTTTAGCTTTCTAAAGCATCAGTTGATTTGTCAACTTCAAAGATTATTCTGGTCGTTCTGAAATTTCTGAGAAAGATTCACTAACCATTGGGAGATTATGGGAAGAAACTGGTAACTTAGGAGGATTATTACCTTGGTACGTTGAGGGTCGTACTTGCTGGTTAATTTGCCCCATCAAACTGGCCATTTCCAAGGCATTAAGAGCATAATTCCAACCCAAATTGCTTTTAATTCCAGCTCTTTCCAGAGCTTGTTGCATAGTATCGGTGGTTAAAACCCCAAAAATTACCGGAATGCCTGTTTGAAAACCCACTGCTGCTATCCCTTTAGCAACTTCTGCGGCTACATAATCAAAGTGAGGAGTATGTCCTCGAATCACAGCCCCCAAACAAATGATGGCATTATAACGATGAGATATAGCTAGTTGACGAGCCACTAAAGAGATTTCAAAACTCCCTGGGACCCAAATATAATCAACTTGATTGCTGTCAGGCTCAACATTGATACCGTGCCGTTTTAAACAATCCTGACAACCTGATAAAAGTTTTTCGGTCACTAGGTCATTAAAACGACCAATAACGACGGCAAAGCGTAAGGTAGATAGATTTTGAGTAAAAGTTCCCTCGAATGTTGTCATGATATTTAGTTGAGTAGGTCAGTGTAAGGGTTATTTCTTATCAGTAGAGGTCAACAGCTGTTGACCTCTACATCAGTTATTAGTTTATCCATGATTGACAGTTAATGCCCCTATCTGTAACTTCTACTTTCGATGGGGACATTTGCATTACATTTGAAAAGACGTTCAAAACCCCTACAATAATAACCAGGATAGTCCAAATAACAGACCAAATATTTGGGTTAATGTAGACTGATTTTAGTTTTGGGAAAAGGTATAGGCTGCTAGGACACCGAAAATTATGATAAAGGAAAAGAGGATTAAAACTGATAAAGCAATTTGGAAGATGATATACCTCGTAAAGGTTTTCTTAAAGCTAGCTTACTAATAAGTAAGCTGATAAAAACAAAAATATCCATAGCTTCCCTAATTTTAGTTATTTAAATCCTTGAGTAATTATCAAGTTCAAGATACAAGGAACTATTAGCTTATATTAGTAAGAACGTCACACTTCAGTAATTTTTATATCAAAAAAAGCTGTATAAATATACAGAGGTTAAATAAAAGTAATTTTATACTTTTATTTAATTCAGAAAAATAGAGTACCAATTTTTTTTAAAAAAAAGTTAAAATATATGTAAATAATATGATCTAATCAGTAATATTGCTCTATATAAATATAGGACAAGGAATTTATAAACAGTAATTTTATGAATAAATAGAAAATATTTAGCGATGCAATATTTTTTTTAGAAAATTAACTTATCTATACTTATACTAAAATTCATATTTTATTGAAAACCGATTCTTGTATTACTAAGTTTTTAGTAAAGAAAGCGCGAATTTTAATTCTACTAAAGCTTGTATAATATATATATTATACATTAATAAATAAAAAAAGAAGTGATACTATAATTTTTATTATTAATTCACTAGTAAAATAGCAGGCTAATTAACTTTAGGATTAAAAATTAACTTAATGTCTGAATTTACAAACTTTCTTTTTAATAAACTTCAATTTAATATTAGGATTTTCTATCTTTTTCAAATTTATTCCTTGGCTAAAATAGGCAGTATTTTTCATGAATTTAGACTTAACCTATATAATAATAGGTATACTGTTGATGCTGATTAGTTAATTTCAATACTCTTAATATTTAAGCTAATTTTCTTAAAAAAAATGAATATTAAGCTAAATATATTTTTACTTATTCTTAATATCTTTCAACTAACTAGTATTTAAAGCTTGTTAGTTTTTTAGGTTAGGTTTTTTATTAAAAAACTTAATTAAATATTTACTAGTCTCGTGAAATGAGATATATCTGCCAATACTTCAGTCAATCAAATCAATTTATTTATGACTTCCTTATAGAAGTTTTGAAGATTAAAAGTAACCTCTTTAGTTTAGATAAAAACTCATTTATCTAAATTTTTACTTATTTTATTTTTTTATAAAATTCTTATTTTTTTAGAATTTTATGTTTGTTCTAAGCATGAAAAAACTTAGTTTTAATAATTTTTAAAAAAGAGATAGTTTATATATTTTATGTATTTTCTTTTAAAAAAATATATACCTTTTTAAAAGAAATTTTAAGATATATTTTTTCCTGTTAAAGGAAACTATTTTAGAGTTAATTTATCATTTTTGCTTATTTTTGTAAAGTTTAAATATAAAAAAATAAGTCAATATTGTATATATTTACAGTAAAAAAACTATTTTTATCTCATTTAGAATCTAAAAATAAGTAGTGGTAAGTTTTTCTAACTTTGGAATTTAATTGTTAAACCTGAATTAAGTCTTTGCTTCTATAGGTATAAGTTAAGTAAAAATGTCAAGCATAAAATATATTTTGCGCAAGACAAAAATTGCAACAATACTATTTATATTAGAATTGCTATTTCTGAAAATTTAATTATTAACAATCAATTTTTTTCTTTATATATTTGATATTAATAGAATTAATGGCTTTCGCAAAGCTAAAAAAGTTAAAATTTTTTTTATATTTTTAAGCTTTAAAGTAGCTTAAAAATCGAATGTTAATTGAAAGCCAAAGAAACTACTTTAAATTCTATTTTTAGATTTTTTAAAATTAACTATTTATTGTTTTTTGCGATTTATTAATTGGAAGTTTTAGAATCTTATATTCTATTTTAGTTTACTTATATAAGTCTATTATATAAAGAAAATAATAGTAAATAAAAAATATATTCTGATTTATCTTTTATAAGATTTAAATTTTTTCTGAGTTTTTATCAATTATATACATCAATATATAATATTAATTATAATTAAGTTACTAGGTAACTTAATTAGTTCTGCAGATTTTTTTAGGAAAAAATTGATTTTAATAATCTTGTTCTATTGACTAAATTTGCTGTTATACGATAAAAGTCTTTATTGAAAATTTATACTAGTCATATGCTTTTAAATATTTTTTTATAGAATTTCATTTAGCTTTAAATATTAGTTAAGCTTGACAAAAAAAAGAGGTCAAAAAGTGAAGATTATGTCTAATTGACAAGATAGTACTTTGTTTCGAAATTATCTTAGGAATGGAATATCAAAATTAGCGTGTTTACTGTAGTAATACATTACAATTTTAATAAGTAAATTTTCAATGAATATGATTGATTTAAAAAAATCTATTATATTTTCTATTATATTTAATGTTCTTATTTTTAATAAGTTCTTATGAATCAAGACTAGAAATATTTTTCTAATTTAAATTATCATTTGTACTAATGATAAATGACTGGACAATAAATAGTTAAAGAAAGTTCATCTCTTTTCCGTGTACTCAGATGCTCCATTTACTCAAAAAAAAATATCTAAGTTTCCTTGTAAATCGTTTAGGTTTAATTAAATTTCTTGTTATTTTACCTATTTATTAACGTCTGTATAAGAGCAAAATTATGAAAACATTTATTTAAATTTATGAATATTGAGGCGTTGCAAAAAAAAAAGTTTATAACACTTCAATATTCTTTTTAATATAGGAGAAACACCTCAAAGTTAATTTATTAAATTACTATGTATAATAGTACATATTATGTGTTATCTTACAACAGCTTAGCCCATGTCTGATTTATATGTTTCTTGGCCAGAATATCATAAATATATTGAAAATTTAATAGTTCAGATATATCAATCTCAATGGGAATTTGACCAAATAGTTTGTTTAGCTAAAGGAGGGTTAAGAATTGGGGATATTCTCTGTCGTCTTTATAAAAAACCTCTAGCCATTCTCTATACCGCTTCATATATAGGCAAAAAAAATGAACTCCGAGGAAAAATTCAAATTTCTAATCACTTAGCCATGATAGGAGAATCATTAGGACATCGAATACTGTTAGTCGACGATTTAGTTGATTCTGGTATGAGTCTTCAAGAAGGAACTAAATGGTTACATAACTATGATTATAATCAAAAGATAATTGAAATTCGCTCTGCTGTCCTCTGGTATAAAAGTTGTTCTACAATTAAACCTGATTATTATGTGGAATATTTAGAAAATAATCCTTGGATTCATCAACCTTTTGAATTTTATGAACAAATAACCCCTGAAAATGTAGCTAACAGTTTCAATAATCATTATTTGTACTAAAATAGTAAGGTGTTTAGCCTGATATATGTATTCCATACTTCGAAAGTTATACAGTTAAATTACTGGTCCAAAAAGCAATTTACAAAATCTCTACGAAAAAACCATAGAGTCATCGATTATGCCAATCAATAATAAGAATTACTATCATGGATACGTTCTCATGTTAATAATGACGAATCTTTAAAGAAAATCTATAACCGCCTTTCTTGCATTGAAGGACATACTAGAGGGGTTAAAACGATGCTAACAGAGAACTTTCCCTGCCCAGAAATTTTAGTCCAATTAGCGGCAGTTAGAGAAACAATTGAGCGAGTATCTCGGTTAATTTTGGATAAACACTTAAGCGAATGTCTAGCACGTGCGGCACAAGAAGGTGATATCAATAAGGAAATTGAAGAATTAAAAGCAGCAATAGATAAATTTTTACCTTAATCGTATATTTACGTTAGTTGATTGTTTCTTAAAATCAAAAATCATATAGCGAATTAATTCAATTTAGCTTACTCACTCATGTCTTTCTGTCAAGACTTCTCAAGGTTATTTTCGAGTAAGTGGGAACAGATATAAACTGTAGGAGTGATTTTCTTGTGCAGATTATATTAATATATATGAGAAAAATTCCTTATTATTCCGCGTATTAGCTAAATAATTGGACTATAACACCAGTTGAGTCTAGAGAGATTGGAATCATAGGTACGACTAAACATATAAAGATGTTATCAACTTGATTTGGTAGAATTAACTTTGAAGAAGTTACTGTAGAAAAATAACTTTTACGAGCGGGGAAATTGACTTTTTTTTCTGAACGCAAACGCATGAGTATGATATGCAAAGGCAATAGTTAGTCAGACTGGGAACCTAAACACAATTACTCCTATGTGCAATCACTCCTATATGATTTCGATTAAAGTAGCTGCCAAATTAATTCTAACACGCTATCAATTCTCAATAATTTTATGGCACAATATGGCACAACAAGTGTTATAAGTGCTATAGTTAATTCCCAAACCTTCGACTCAATTCCCGACACAGGAACTTATCAAGGTACCAAACAAGAGTTGATTTAGTTAAGGTTAGAGGAAATTATGAATGTTCCTAGTCCTGAAGTTAAACTTACTTTAGCAAAGTTTAAAGAAACTTGTATTCGTATGATCGTTATTACGGAAGAATATCAATGAACGGCCCTGACGATTACAAAAAAAAAGTATATAATCCTGATTGGACAACTATTAGCAAAGTTTTCTCCATCCAAACTAGAATTATAGGAAAAACAAATCAACGTCTATATTAAAAGTGTACCTTAAATGTAAACTCTGTATCGTCCGTACTTTGCAAAGGTGCAAGAGATTAGTGATTATGACAGAAGATGAAGATGGAGTAAACAATGTCCATATCAAACAAGCAGATATAGATATCAGCATTGCTATGGGCATTACACAGATAGATGTAAATAAAGTGTGAATAAAGAGCAAATATTATGGTTTTCTCTGATGATAATTTTGCTACTGTTATCGCGACCAGAAGAAGATTTTCCAAGGAACCCCAATCATAAAATACCGATATTTTAAAAAAAATAGTGTTGATAACCTTATGTATTACTTAAATAAGTGATATACTTACATTTTGTTCAATCAATTTTTTTACCCTTGATCTTATGGAAAGTAATGATTACAATGAAGGTGCTTAAATTAAAGTTAATTTATATTTCTATATAACACAATTTATTTGATATTTAAGTATTAAATCGGCATCAATTATTGATCTATTTTTAATTTAGTTCCCTACTCTTTGTTTAGGTAGAATTGGAAAAAATTATTTATTTACTTCAAAAAAAAAGCATCAATCTTGTTAAGATATACAATACTAATCAAATAACTTATTTAAAAGATTAAAACTTAACGATTTATGTCCTCTGACTCATTACCTGAATTAAATGAAATTTGGCGAAAAACTCTACATTGGGAACCAACTAAATCACAACTTGAACTATGGGAGAAATTATATCAAGGAATTATATCATCCAATCGTAAAATCAACTTAACTAGGATTACTGACCCCAATGATTTTTGGGAAAAACACTTGTGGGATTCTTTAGCAGGCATTGATACAAAAATTATTGATATTAAGTTATCTTTAAAGGGAATCGATATTGGTACAGGGGCAGGATTTCCAGGTATTCCAGTAGCTACAATTTATCCTAATTTACAAGTTACTCTTCTTGATTCAAGAATTAAGAAGATCAAGTTTATTGACCTTATTTTAGACAATTTAAAGTTAAATAATTGTCAAACATTAGTCGGAAGATCAGAAACTATTGGACAAATTAAAGAATATCGAGCAACTTACGATTTAGCTTTAATTCGTGCTGTTGGTAGACCTTCTGTTTGTACTGAATATGCCTTGCCTCTCTTAAAAATCGGAGGAATAGCTGTATTATATAGGGGACATTGGCACGATGAAGATCAGTTAAACCTAAAATCTGCTTTAGAAAAATTAGGGGGTGAAATTATATCAATTAAAAATATTGAAACTCCATTAACTCAGAGTACTCGCAACTTTATTTATATTCAAAAAAGATCTACAACTCCCCGGCAATTTCCTCGTCAAATAGGAATACCTACTCAGAATCCTTTATAAACTGTACTCTACCATAACTGAGATACAAAACGTTGAAAAGAGAACGCCTCTTTGCTTAGTTTTTAAGAAACTAAATTATAAGTCAAATTTTTAGAGAAATGTTTTTAAAAATTATGAAGTAAAACTTTTGACCCTGACTGAACTTTCTGGAGATTATCGACTTTGAACTTGTGACTATTTTTACAATCAAGATTTTGCCCCAAATCCTTATATTGACAATAATATACAACTCGACATCTCAAGGGACTTTACATATTTGGGAGAAAAAGTTCTCAAGAGAGATAGGAACACTGACTGGTATTTTCCTTTAATAATTAAAATTTATTAATTCTGAGTAATTTCTTTAGATAGATAACCAAACATTTTGGATAAACAATTACAGCTTGAATGTTGAAATTTAACAATAAAATACTAAGTATAAAAGTATTATTTTTCAGCTCTATTTTCTAAACTCGTGATTTTACTCGTTAGTTCTACGTTATAAGTTCAATAGAATTAAACAATCTATGTTTTTGGTAAAAAAGTCTAAAAAAATAAGAACTTCGATAGTTTTCTAACTAAAATAGATAAATGTTTTCATAAAAAATCTTAATTATCATACTGATTATTAAGATATTAATCAATAATAAAATATTATTTTTTATGAGCAATAGATAAACTTTTTACCTTAAAAATGGATAGAAACATATTGTTAGTATATTTGATATATACAAAAAACGAATAACAAATTTAGGCAGTGTTGGTTATATATAGAGTTTGTTATTCTTCTTTTATTCTCTAAATATAAGTAAAAAAACAAACAAGAAACAAATAATAAAAACTGACAAAGTTAATTGATAGCATAGATTGAATTATTAGAATTAAATATAAATCTAATTCTTTTTTTAAAAAAAGCTAAGAAGAAATATTTATAATGATGCAGTTGACTAAATAACTAATCAAAGGCTATCAAATATATCCCATAATCTGTTTTTATTATTTCATCATGAATGTATAGAGAGTAATGTTTAAAATGGGAGACTAAGTAAAACGATTAAACATTATCTGATCATAATTAATATATTCTTTTGTCTATATATCAATTATATCAAGCAATAATTATATTCTCTCTTTTTAAGACTTATAGTATTTTCTTAAATCCAGTCTTTCTTAATTTCTTAACTAACTAAAGAAAATTAGTATAAAAATAATTTCACTCTTGCGAAGAGTGTATAGTTATTATGCTGATAATTTCCACTAAAGACTTTTTTCTGATTAACGAGGTATTCCCTATAATAACATCTATATTTAAAATACTCGTAATTTATTACTTAATAAACTTTTAGGACAGACGGGAACGGAGGGATTTGAACCCCCGAC
Source organism: cyanobacterium endosymbiont of Epithemia clementina EcSB (assembly GCF_029919255.1). GTDB lineage: Bacteria > Cyanobacteriota > Cyanobacteriia > Cyanobacteriales > Microcystaceae > Rippkaea. The sequence goes on from NZ_CP123991.1 coordinate 1,582,549, forward strand.
ACCCAGGACCGGAACCTGGTGCTCTATCCACTGAGCTACGTACCCACAACCGAGTCTCAGGATAACATTATCTGTTGTCGGTTTGGAGATCATTAACAAAAACTTAACGACGGGTTTTAGGGTCCAATGCATCCCGTAAACCATCTCCAACATAGTTAATACTTAAAACAGTCAAAAAAATCGCTAACCCTGGAAAAAAAGCCATATGGGGTGACCAGGTCAAATAATCTTTGGCTTGAAACAGCATTTGTCCCCAAGTTGGCATATCAGGAGGAAATCCCAATCCTAGAAAACTTAAAGTAGATTCGGTAACAATTCCATTACCTACTGCTAGAGTCGCCGCTACGATGATGACACTTAAGACATTGGGTAGAATATGAACCGAGATTAATCGTAAAGGACTAGCACCCAGGGCAGTCGCCGCACTTATAAACTCCATTTCCCGTAGTTTTAACACATTTGCTCTCACAAGTCGCGCTACGGACATCCAATTAAGTCCACCAATGACTATCACAACTAAAATAAATATACCTAACTCAGGGCCGGCAATCATTTTAATCGTATCTCGAAATAGATAAACTACCAGCAATAATAGGGGTAATTGGGGTAACGATAAAAACAAATCCGTTAAGCGCATCAATACACTGTCTACTAACCCCCCATACAACCCAGCGATCACCCCGATAGCAGTTCCTAAAAAAATTGCCACCATCATAGCCGTAATTCCCACAGTTAAGGAAATGCGTCCTCCAAATAACACCCTTGCGAGTTGATCCTGCCCAAGATCATTGGTGCCAAAAAGATGTTGCCAACTTGGGGGAGTAGACGCTTGAGAAAAGTCAATGGTATCGATGGGAACATGATAAAAGAATGGACCAACAACGATACTAGTAATAATAAGACTTAATAAACCTAACCCCAATAAAGCTAGGCGATTACGACAAAACCGCCGCCAGGTATTTCGCCACAAATTATTTGAGGGATAATTTTTCAGTGTTGGGGACTCAAAAGTCATTAGATTCCTTGCTCTTACCCGACATAATTTTTAAAGACGCCCATCGTAAATCAGTTAATTCTTATCTTAACTTAACCCTTTAACCTTCATCATGTTATGTGAAGGGGTATAACATGATTCTAGGAGACTTTGTATTGCCAGCAATTTGCCAGGTCTCTACACATCTCAGTAACTGATGATAACCCCTATTCTGACAGTGTTCCTTTTAAACGGAGAACTCCCTATCTAAAAAAGCGCAAACAGTCAAGTATAAGTAATTATCTCTTAATAATATCGATGTGCCTTAATAAATAGGTAACATCTCTTCTCAAGGATTACCTGGAATTTAGAATAAAAGATGGCATCCTGATACTACAACTTGAAAATGGGGAGATTATCTAATCTCAGTCTTTCCTAAAAAGTTGAGTATAATTTCAAACCCAAGTCCTCCTTACTGCGGTTTAATAATTGGCTTGTCTTACAAGATGTTTTGTAGACGAAGTCCATTTTCTTCTCCTTTGTTGTCCTTTAACTCTTGTACTGACACTCTTTCTATCATAAAAACCTCAGAAGAAGTTACTTCCTCTGAGGTTTTTATGATAGAAAGCCGAAGCATTATGGCAACATGACTTTACCCCAATAAACATACCGTCTTCAAATGGGTATTGAGCAAGTTTTTATATTGATATTGATTATCAAATTATTTTTGTCGGATAAAGTTGACTTCAGCTCTAAAATAGATGGGATTAAATTCAGTGATACTAATATATTTCGGACAAATTTTTATGAGACTAATTCAATCGATACTGCCGATCTTCCAAATAAAGCTATCTTGAATTATTCAAGGTTTAGTGAGGCAAATTTAAGTGTTTTTTTTGAAAATACTTTTTTTATAAAAGTCTATTTCCACTGTTTAGTCTCGGTTAATCTAACTTAAATCAGAGCAAATCTAACGAGTGCTAATTTTGAGGAGCAACTGTTCAAGGCTCTGAATTTGGCAGAAATCTAGGCATGATTGAGAAAATGAAAATTAGTTTAGGGAAAAAAAAGCTATTTTTGTTAGGAATATACAAATGACCTGAAACAACCGAAAAACCCCATTACCGTTTTCTAATTTAGGTGTGGGGGTCATTCGGAGACTATCTTATATAACTTGCTCTACTTCGGCAACTTCAGGGATCATTTCCTTTAACCGTCGTTCAATTCCCATTTTTAGAGTCATAGTTGAACTGGGACAAGATCCGCAAGCACCTTGTAAGCGAAGTTTAACGATAGGACCGTCAATTTCTACGAGTTCTACATTACCACCATCAGCCATCAAGTAAGGGCGCATCTCATCCAACACTTGTTCCACATTGTCTCTAGTGAGTGCCATTGCTTCCATAGTTAACCTCAATCTACTTCAGTTCTAAAATTGCTGCTATTGTCATCCTAACGCGAAGCCTGGCATTTGATAAGCATTGTTAGCCAAAAATTTTCTTAGCTTTGAAAAAGCCATCCTAACAAATAAATATAGTTTTTTAGGTGATCGCCTTTTCTTTCAAAAAAAATGGACATGGACAATACTTCACAAGACAATAGTTAATTTTTTTCTCTTATTAAGAGTTCAATGTTCAAAAATATCTCTATATTGTTCAAGATCTAAATCTACAAAAACAGGGATACAATCAAAACAATTTTGAGCCAATTTCCACCTTCCCTCTCGTTTTAACATAGTTCTTAATTTTTGTTGAATGGATAGTAAATATAAGACATCATTTGCCGCATAATTTAGTTGTGCCTCGGATAAATTAGAGATGTTTCCCCAATCTGAACTTTGGGAACTTTTATTCAATTCAATGCCTTCTAATTCCTGCACTAAACTTTTTAATCCATGAGAATTGGTATAAGTACGAGCTAATTTACTAGCGATTTTAGTACAGAAAATAGGTTGAGTCTGAATCTTAAAGTTGTACAGTAATTGCGCGACATCGAACCGTGCGTAATGAAAAACCTTAAGTACTTTTTTAGATTCCATTAACTGTTTTAAATTAGGGGCTTCTGTTTGTCCTAGTCCAATACGAATAGCTGTAACAAATCCATTAGGATCACATAATTGTATTAAACAGAGACGATCACGTTGGGGAATTAAGCCCATAGTTTCTGTATCTACCGCAATGGCTGGAGTAGCTAAATAACGGCGTAAAGTATCATCAGATAAATCGCAATCTTCAACTTGAAAATTTGTTAAAGTTAACATAAAAAAATTACTAATGGTTTAATAGATCTTTAAAAGAAGCGGTCAAATTAATCTAGAGAAGAACCAAAGTCCAGTAATGGTCAGTGAGAGTGAATTAAAAATTGAGTTACTGAATCCAGCCTACAATATTTTAGTATTGTAAGACAAAAGGTTTTGTAAAAAAATTCGGTTACATCAAACTGGATTATCTAGAATTAACTAGTAAAATGCCAAGTCAGGAAACTTTAGAGTTAAAAACTGACAAATTCTTTGAAGACTCTTCTTTTAACCAACTTCACCTTATTGTTAACACCTCCTGACGACACTGTTTAATTTTATATTTTATCTTGCCCAAACAATCAAACCGTAAAGAAAGTCAGTAAAAGTCTATTTCTTCAATTTTAAAAAATTGTTTCATTATTCATTGTTACCAATGTAACTGAAAGTAATTGTATGTAGTCAACAAAGTTTAGTTGGAAGATTTGAGGCTGTTTTTACTCACTTTTTCAGTACTTTATAAGCTTTTATGAAGTGAGATTTAATTGGATTTAAAGAATTTAGAATGATTATGTAATATTCAAAAATGATTCTATTTTGAAGTTAATTTTTAATTAACTTCAAAATAGAATGACTTATTTTAAGTATTCTTGATCTTGATTTTAAAAAAATGCCTATTTTTAATAGTTTTTGTTGCCAGAATATACAGTGATTGTTTTCTATATTTTATACAGCTAGTGTTAGAGTTAACTTGTCAATACATAACTACAAGAATGGTATGGCGACTTATATTTTTTAGTTTTTATTGATTAATTTAGAAATTTAGTTTGAGGAACTTAAGATTATACAAAAGGCGATTTTAATTAATCTTCTCATGGATAATTGATTCGCTCGTCTGGAGAAAACTAGGATCGGTTAAGCTGAAAAGAGTAAGTCTTTCAAGGAAAAAGTTTATTAATTTTTTTAAGTTAGAGTAATTCTTTAGAAATTGAATCACTGGCTAAACTTTCTGCCATTTCAATGATAATCACACCAGAAGGTTAAACAGACGATAGACTATAGATATTAGTCAATCTTAAAATAGATTGTTAATTGTTTTTTGATAAAAATGGTTATCTGTCGGAGAAATCGCTAATAATAGTAGGTAGACAGTTTACCATTATTTTGAATGACAGTGATCGCACCGACCCCAATTACTTATCCTATTGTGGAAACCTTTCACTCTATCCAAGGAGAGGGAGCATGGATGGGAGTAAGTGCATTTTTTATTCGTTTAGCTGGATGTGATGTTCACTGTTCATGGTGCGATCAAAAAGAGTCCTGGCCAATTAAACCTTATCCTCAAAGGTCTGTAGAAGAGTTGGCAGAGTTAGCGAAACAAACTAATCCCGCCATCGTTGTTATTACAGGGGGAGAACCCTTGATTCATAATTTAGATCCCTTAACGGACGAATTAAGGAGTTTAGGGTTGCGAGTTCATTTAGAAACATCAGGAACACATCCATTTAGTGGTAGTTTTGACTGGGTAACTTTTTCCCCAAAAATGTTTGGGCTACCCAATGAAAGTATTTATAATCAGGTTAATGAATTAAAAGTTGTTATTGCATCAGAATTAGATTTATACTGGGGATACCAAGAGGCTAAAAAAGTCCCTTTGGATGCGATTAAGTATTTACAGCAAGAATGGAACAACCCTGAAAGTAAACAACTAATTCTGGATTTTGTTTTACAAAACCCCGATTGGCGAATTAGTGTACAAATACACAAGTTTTTAAATTTTAGGTAAGTGTGAGTGGAACTGTTTTACCTCAATTCAAAAAGTTACTTGAATTTAAACTAATTTAGAATTATTGTAATAGGGTTTCTTTGAGTGTTACTAAACACGATTTTTAATATTATTAGTTAAATCTTGATAACTCTTTGAGGAGATATGGCAGCTAAATTTATAGCACTACGTGTTATGTTTAGAACATTGATTAATGTTACAAGATTTTGTAAGTTCATACACTATCTGCCTTGCAATAAGGTAATATTTTTTATCTTTACTTTGCACTACGTTCTTATGAGTAATTGCTAGAAATTTTGGATAAAAAATAATTAGCAAGTAGTAACCACTGTACTCATCTCTGATACTTCTCCCGACGATCAGTTTGAGCATAGAACTCTGGTCTATCTACTCGACAACGGGAGGTTGATATTTCAGTAATCTTCATTTAGATAGAAGATATTACCTTTTATCTACCTCTGCCCGGATACCTCCACAATCAGCACTACTCAATATCTATTAGCTGTAAGCATATTGTCTTTAAATCACTAGAAACCCCTTTATACTCGTTTTCTAACTTTTTAGTGTTACTAACTGTCTAACGTAATCTAGAAGTGCCCGTCTCTATTAGCTAATTTAATGAGATCCGCGAAATCCGCCCTTTAATTTTTTGGACTGTTCTCAGAGGTGGAGCTAGACCTACTCTAGGTTTTCCAACTTTTTAGTCAAGCTCTGATCGTGTTTTGATCTCGACATCAATACATTGCAAATACTCCCCTATTTTTTGACAGGTACCGCCCGTCTACAGCGCGGGTATTCCCGCGCAGAAGCTAGACAATATGTTTCAAAACTTAAAGTAAAGGTTATTTGTTTTGTAGATCCCCTAGATTAAATAGAAACGGTACACTTCCTTTATTTTCACTTCCCATCACTAACACATTAGGCATTTTTGCTCCCCCTTCTTTCCAAGCTTCGATTGCCTCTTTTTGGAGAACTAATTCACCACCTTGGGCTTTTAAAGTTTCTGCTAGTAAACGTTGGGCCTCTGCTTTCCCTTTAGCACGATTAATATCGGCTTGAGCTTCTTGTTCAGCCTCCTGGGCAATATAAACCGCTCGTTGAGCCCGTTGTTCAGCAATTTGTTTTTCTTCAACGGCGCGAGCAAATTCAGGAGAGAAGTTTAAATCAATAACGCTTGTATCAAGGACAATAATGCCATATTTAGCTAAGCGTTCATTGAGGGCATCATCAAAGTCTTGTTTCAGTTCACTTCGTTGAGTAATAGACTGTTCTACAGTGCGTTTAGCTGCTGCAATCTTAAAAGATTCTTGGGTTTGGGGAGCAATAATTTTTGCAACGATATTTTGTAATGTTCCTTGCGTCCGGCGAATTTGAGCTACTTGTAAAGGATCAAGACGAAAGTTGATTGCAAAACTAGCGGTAAGATCTTGTAGATCTTTAGTAGCACTTTGGGCAGGAACTTCAAATTTTTGTACCGTTACATCATAAACGTCCACAGTTGAAATTAACGGCGGTTTAAAGTGTAATCCTTCTAACAATGCCCCATCTTGGGCTTTTCCTAAAACACTAAGCACCCCTGCCTGACCAGGGTTAATTACAATAAATGAATTAAAGCTAATAACAACCAATAAAGCGGCAATGATGCCACCAATTAAAGGTTGTAAACTGGGGAGGGATTGACGAGTCACAAGTTCTTCTCCTTGATCTGAATTTAATGTTAAGCTTAACAACGTATTTTAAGAGTTCGGAGTTTCGATTCATGAAGTTTAGAGTTAAAAACTCCTTCTTGTCACCTTGCTCTTCACCCTCAAACTTCTTTTAGCCACTGTACCGCATCTTTGGCATGGTAAGTCATGATCAAGTCGGCCCCTGCCCGTTTGAAACTAGTTAGAGTTTCTAGGATCACTTTTTTCTCGTCGATCCAACCATTAAGGCCTGCTGCTTTGACCATAGAATATTCTCCAGAAACGTTGTAAGCTACTACAGGAAGGTCGGTTATCTCTTTAACACGCCATATTACATCCATGTAGGATAAAGCAGGTTTAACCATCAACATGTCTGCTCCTTCTTCAATGTCTAATTTCACTTCTTTGAGGGCTTCTCGAGCATTTCCTGGGTCCATTTGATAAGTACAACGATCTCCAAATTTAGGAGAAGATTCGGCTGCATCACGGAAAGGACCATAGTAAGCAGAAGCATATTTAGCAGCATAGGAAAGAACAAGAGTATCATTGAATCCTGCTTCATCTAACCCCTGTCGAATCGCTTGGACAAATCCGTCCATCATCCCTGATGGGGCAATAATGTCAGCCCCTGCTTTAGCTTGGGAAACTGCCGTTTTTTTCAGTAACTCTAGAGTGGGATCGTTAAGGACTCGTCCAGTTAAATCCCCCACTTCTAGATAGCCACAGTGACCGTGATTGGTATACTCACACAAACAGGTGTCGACAATAACCACTAAATCGGGAACTGCTTCTTTAACAGCAGTAGCCGCCTGTTGAATGATTCCATGATCATGCCAAGCCCCTGTCGCTGCGATATCTTTAGTTCTAGGAATACCAAAAAGGATAATAGACGGAATTCCTAAATCGTAAATCTCTTTGGCTTCATCAACAATTTTATCTACCGAGAGTTGATAAACTCCTGGCATAGATTTAACTTCTGTGGCGATCTTTCTCCCAGGAACAGCAAATAAAGGGTAAATTAAATCATTGGTTGTCAAAACTGTTTCTCGCACCATACGGCGCAGCTGAATGGTTTGACGTAGACGACGAGGGCGATTAATCGGAAACATAAGTCAAAAATTGAAGATAAAATCAAGTTAATTTTGCTATTTCGATAACTTAAAAGTCGTCGAAGATTACCTATTTATGGTGTCTTTGAGTCAAAAGTAAAGTCTCACCAAGACTATTTCTATATTTACATTCATTTTAATAAGAGTTTTCAAGGAACTAAGAAATAATAAACTAGTGTAGGTGTTGTATAGCTGATCAGAATTAGTTAGAGGGCAGGGGTTCTCATCTAGTTGAGCTAAAAAGTCTGTTTATAGAAGACTGTATTTCAAGTTTTTTAACTAAAGTTAAGTCTTATTAAGACAGGTAAACTACATGAAAGAAAGGGTTCAAAAAATTTTATCCCAGTGGGGAATTGCCTCTCGTCGAAAAGCTGAAAAATTGATTTTAGCCGGACGGGTAAAGCTTAATGGACATCAAGTGCAGTTAGGTGAAAAGGCTGATCCTAAATATGATCGGTTAGAAGTAGATAGCCAAATTATTCAACCAGCCCAACGGCCTAATTTTCTGTATATTTTACTCAATAAACCTCAAAGAGTCGTTTCTACGTGTGACGACCCTCAACATCGTCCTACAGTCCTTGATTTACTACCAAAAAAACTCTGTCAGGGTACAGGGGTACATCCAGTTGGACGACTAGATTTCAACTCAACTGGAGCTTTACTTTTGACTAATGATGGAGAATTAACCCTCAACTTAACCCATCCTCGGTATCATTTACCGAAAACTTATGAGGTTGTTATTTCTGGAAATATTCCAGAAACACGCTTACAACAATGGCGTGAAGGTGTTATGCTTATGGGCAAAAAGACTTTACCAGCCCAGGTTAAGGTAATTCATTGTTGCCCTCATCAGCAAACCCACTTGCAAGTGGTTATTACTGAAGGAAGAAACCGTCAAATCCGCCGTATCGTACAACAGATGGGGTGTAATATACTCCGACTCCACCGCAGTGCGATCGGTTCTATTACCATAGATTCAGAGTCATTCCATGAATCTAGCTTACCCAGCGGGCACTATCGTTTGCTAACAACTTCAGAAATTGATTTTCTGAGATCTCGCCCCTATTTGATTACGGAAACATTTCAAAAGCTCAGTTGAGCATTATGTCTAGAAAAAAGCCCTCTGTTAATCCATTTTCAGATTCACCATCCAAGATAGAGCGATCTGAAATCTCTCCCAGAAAAGGGAGTATAACTTTTTGGCGACGGTTAGTGGCTAAAATTTATCTGAATATATTGGTGACGGAAAATCAGACGGGGGAACTTACAGAAATGGAGTATAAAGTAGATTCACCGGTAGTTTCCTCTTTGAGGGGAATTAAGCGACTTCTATCTAGGCTTCGATGGGATAAAAAAACCTCATCCTATGATTTCGAACAAGTACAACATGATATTCTCGCCGATATAGGAGCCCAACTCAATCAAGCTCGTCGGGAGCAGAATATCTCTCTTGAGGCAGTTGCCGCTGACACCTTTATTTCTCTGGGGTTGTTAAAGTCACTAGAAAATGGCATTTTAAAGGACTTACCAGAACCTATTTATGTCAGAGGACTAATTAGGAAAGTTGCTGATTATTTAGGTTTAAATGGTAGGGGTTTAGCCAATTCTTTTCCCCCAAAAATGGCAGAAAATTCTTCTAGATTTTCCCGTGTTCAGATTTCCTTTCCCACTTTTGAGTTACGTCCTCTTCATCTCTATTTTATTTATATTGCCATTGTCATTTTGTCTGTTGAAGGGATTTCTAATCATCTTAAACGTACAGCTTTAGAATTAGAGATGGGGAAAGTTTATCAATCATCCCCTAGGTCCTCTTTGTCAGTTACAGTATCTAGTGATCAAAGTTCTTCTGTTAACCAGCAACAAAAAGTTTTACAAAAAAAAGTCTGTTGTGATGGACACTACCATTAAAGATGACTGTTGATTAACAGCTATCATTGATGGTTAAATGTCATTTAAAAGCACTCTTAAGAAAGAAATAAATCTAACTTAAACAGCAAAGTTTCCTATCTTCTCTTTTATTTTATATATCTTCCTAAAAAGAAGTACAAAAAGTAACTTCTCTATTTTTTATAATTTTTTTTAGTTAGTCTTAGACAAGACTGACTGCTTCTATTCTGATGAATATATCTTAACCCAAGCTGGGAAAATATTCTGCTATGATCTCTTTATTTCTTTTTTAAAATCAGGCTATAAGTTTTTAATTTTCCATACATACTAGCAGCATTTGTCAATTGAGTAGTTCTTAATAACAGCAATTACTCAACCAATCAATTCTGTCTTAATCGGCCACTAAATTAATCGCTTGATTAATACCTTTAGGATTTTTATATTTTTGAGTTTGTAAATATTATTTGATTTTTAATCAAAAGTTTATACTAAAGTTAAAATTATAAAAATAAAGAATAAAGACATAAAAATATGAGTTTTTCTTATATAGATTCCATCAGTTTTCTGACTTTTACAACTTTATAAGTTAGTTGATTCTTCATGACTATATAAGCTTATGACAGAAGTATTAATACTACGATAGTATCAATACTTCTGTCATAGAAATGAGATGAATTTTTATATTTATCCATCGTTCAAAAGTAAAAGAAAATAAAAAAATTGATGTAATGATCGCTGTGATTAACATCAGATTTTTTCCTAGAGCTCTAAAGTGTGAACTTTATCTGTATAAACTTTCAAGATATGAAGTATTTTTTCTGAAGTTAAATTAAGTTTATGGATTCAACTACAGACAGTAGTAAATAACACTGCAATGTCTTTTTTTCTGTGTAAGTAAGTCCTCGTTTTTTATAAACAATTGCTATATTTAGCATAAAACAAGAGAAATAATACTCTAATTTTTTTAAAACAAAAGAAAAAAATTAAACTAAATTATTGGCTATTAACATAAAAATAGACGTTTACTAGTATCAAATATTTCATTACATGAAATATTTGATACTATAACGAAATTTAAAATATATTAAAGTTTTTTAAAAATAAAATAAGAAGGTTAATTTACCAAAAGCTAAACATAAAAATCTAAATATAATTCAATTTTATTAAAAGTTATTTTCAATAATACATAAGCTACTATTTTTAATATTCCCAAGTTTATTAAAAGTTAATTATATTAGTCTATTTTCTAATTTATTCAATGTCAATCAATAGTTGATCTATTTGATTGATAGTTTTAAATAAAGTACTATGTTATGTATGTCTACTTATAAAGAGTTAACAAATACTACTAAAACAAATCAAGTTAAATAAATCAAATATATGACAAAATTAATTAAGTTAGATATTCATAAAATTCTTAAATAGGTATTGATAAGTTTTCTTATATAAATTAAGCAATGCGATCAAGAAGTCGACGACGTTTTTGTTCAAATTCATACTCTGAAACTAAACCTTCTTCCCGTAATTGATCCAATTCCCGTAATCCTTCGGCGATAGCCTCAACTTGTATCGGTTTAGTGATGCTAGGATTAAGCTCAACGAATTGGGGATTATTTAAGGATAACCCGTTAAACTGAGCTGTAAACAGTTCTTGCCCTTGCACAAGGTACCATACAACGTCAATAGTACAAGCAATGCGGGGAATAGGACTATCCCACAATAGAAAATAGATGACTCCCCAGACAGGTTGTCCTAAGTAGAATTTATGAAGTCCTGCAATCGGCCACGGAACAATGGTAGCGAGTAAGGCTAAGATAATCCCAACTTTACGACTTTTTGGTTTATTTAATAGTTTTTCCAAAATTTCCATGGAATATTTGATGAAATAGTAATAATTGATCTAATTTATTTAATCTACTGTTCTTGACTGTCGTTGATAGGGAAACAGTTCCCTCTTAAACTCAGAAGCATCTTAACAAAATTAATTACCAAGTTTACAATGTCTAGTAGTAAAGCTACAATCTTTATTAGACAATTGTTAAGGAAATACATATCCTACAGTTGTTAGTATCTCAGTTAACTACTAAAAAGTTAACTACTAAAGATAATACGGAAAACCGTAGTTTTCAGGAAGTTTAGAGTCATTTACAATGGAATGTGGTGTTCTGTTGTTATACGGGACTGCTGGTTAACACCGTTTAAAATTACGTAAAATAACAATGGGATTTTTTGATTCTGAAGTTGTTCAACAAGAAGCCAAGCAATTATTTGAAGACTATCAATCTTTAATGAAATTGGGAGGGGAATACGGAAAGTTTGATCGTGAGGGCAAGAAAATTTTTATAGATAAAATGGAAGCCCTTATGGATCGGTATAAAATTTTCATGAAACGCTTTGAACTATCGGAAGATTTTATGGCAAAAATAACTGTTGAACAACTTAAAACTCAACTAGGACAATTTGGTATCACCCCTCAGCAAATGTTTTATCAAATGAATTTGACTTTAGAGAGAATGAAATCTGAAATTGAATAATCAACAGTGAATTAAGTTAATTCTAAGAACTGATAAATTGATACTTTTATCTAGTCTTTTCCTATAATTCTCATACAAGGGAATAAATGATAAGATTAAGACTGTTTTTAATATCAAAAAATCATGTATAACTTCGCAATTATTGGTGGAGGTATTGTTGGACTTTCCACGGGTATGGCATTGGGTCAGAAATATCCTAATGCTTCGATTGTAGTTTTAGAAAAAGAGGACTGTGTTGCCTTTCATCAAACTGGTCGAAATAGTGGTGTCATTCACTCAGGAATTTATTATAAACCTGGTAGTTTTAAGGCAAAATTTACTTCTGTTGGTAATCAATCTATGGTGGATTTCTGTCGCACCTATGATATTCCTCATGAAGTTTGCGGAAAAGTTATTGTTGCTACGAAAGAAAAAGAACTTCTCTTATTAGAGAATATTTATCAACTGGGTTTAGAGAAAAAGTTAAAAGTCAAAAAGATTAGCTCCCAAGAAGTCAAGGAAATAGAACCTTATGTTAACTGTTTAGCTGGAGTTTATGTTCCTACTTCAGGAATTGTTGATTATAAAAAAGTAAGTCAAAAGTATTCTCAATTAATTCAAAAGCAAGGAGGAGAAATTTGCCTTAATACAGAAGTCAAAAGAATTATTAAAACTTCCGATAGCCAAATTTTAGAAACCAATCAAGGAACAATTAAAACTAATTTTGTTATTAATTGTAGCGGATTGTATAGTGATCGCGTAGCTAAATTAGCAAAAGTTGATAGTCAAGTTAAAATTGTCCCCTTCCGGGGTGAATATTACGAATTGATTCCTGAAAAACGTTATTTAGTAAAAAACCTTGTTTACCCTGTTCCTAACCCCGAATTTCCTTTTTTAGGTGTTCATTTTACCCGCATGATTGACGGTAGCGTTCATGCTGGACCTAATGCAGTGTTGAGTTTGAAGCGAGAAGGATATAAAAAGACAGATTTTAACCTCAAAGATTGTGCTGAAGTTATGACCTATCCAGGATTTTGGAAGCTGGCAGCCAAACACGCTGATGAAGGTATAAAAGAAATGATCCGCTCTTTTAGCAAAGCTGCTTTTGTTCACAGTCTACAACAAATTATCCCTGAAGTAACCGTCTCTGATGTAATTGCGAGTAAATCGGGAGTTCGCGCCCAAGCTCTGAAACCTGATGGGGGATTAGTAAATGACTTTTTAATTATTCAAGATAAACAAGCTTTACACGTTTGTAACGCACCTTCTCCGGCGGCCACTGCTTCTTTAGAAATTGGTAAAGCAATTGTCGCCCGAATTCCGTAAATAATTCTGATTGAAAATAATAAACTGAATCAAGCAATTCATTCAGTTTATTATTTTTGTGCCATCAGTTTACGAAGTAATATTTTCTGAAAGTGAAACTTAGCATACCTAGACGACCTGTCCAGGTTTCAGCAAAAGAAGTGAATCTGAATTTAGCGTCTTACCCTTCCATAAATTGTGGCTCTTGTTTATGTAAAAATTGCATCCTAGTCAACAATTGATCTTTGATTCTAATCAAGCTTCTTGAAGTATGCAATATTTATTTACAATTAACACTCTCAGTATTTATAAACAATTTAAACATTATTGACTGATATCTCTGTTCTAGAGAGACTTAGAAATGACATCCTTAACCATTGATTTTCTTCATACATCATAGATCGTGTCCAGTCAGACATAGAAAGACTCACGCATGATTCCTTATAAATTGAGTTAATCTTTCAGAAAGTCATGCTAAATTACCTAACAAGATAGATGAAAAAATTGACTGAAACTCCTTATCATCGTCATTAATGGCCTTGTGTTGGATCCAAAAATGTTCAAAAGGCAAGTCAATTCTTTATGCTATAAGCTGATTAACATAGGAATCCCAGACACTATGAGCTGATTAGGACTCTGTTACAGACCTGATTTATTTGCTACACTCGCTCGATTAGACTGAACTATTATTATGCCAACGCTTGTTATCGTCGAATCTCCGACTAAAGCTCGTACCATTAGAAACTATCTACCCAAAGGGTATCGCGTCGAGGCATCTATGGGTCATGTACGAGATCTCCCTGCCTCAGCTGAGGAAGTTCCCGCATCGTATAAGGAGAAAAGTTGGTCAAACTTAGGGATTAACATTGAAAATGATTTTGAGCCACTTTATGTCGTTCCCAAAGGGAAGAAAAAAGTGGTTCAAGAACTTAAATTTGCTTTAAAAGAGGCAGATGAGTTAATTCTTGCTACTGACGAAGACCGTGAAGGGGAAAGTATCAGTTGGCATTTGCTCCAGCTACTGAAGCCCAAAGTTCCTATCAAGCGTATGGTCTTTCATGAAATTACCCGTGAGGCTATCCAACAGGCGTTGAAGAATTGTCGTGATATTGATAAGAATTTGGTTCATGCCCAGGAAACAAGACGAATTTTAGATCGTTTAGTTGGTTATACGGTTTCTCCGTTACTTTGGAAAAAAATCGCTCGCGGTCTTTCCGCTGGACGAGTGCAATCAGTAGCAGTTCGTCTATTGGTACAACGAGAACGAGAACGCCAAACTTTCCAGTCGGGAGGATACTGGAATCTCAAAGCTTTATTAGAAGCAAAAGATAAGAACTCCTTTGATGCTAAATTAGTGACTCTAAAGAACAAAAAAATTGCCACAGCTAACGATTTCAACCCCAATACTGGAAAAATTACTCAGGGACGGGATGTAATTCTTCTTGATAAAGATCAAGCCTATACTCTTAAAGATCGCTTAGACGGAAAACATTGGACTGTTAGCAATACAGAAGAAAAGCCCACAACTCGCAAACCTGCTCCTCCTTTTACTACCTCTACCCTACAACAGGAATCTAACCGAAAATTAGGAATTTCAGCGCGAGATACTATGCGGATTGCCCAAAAACTTTATGAAGAAGGGTATATCACCTATATGAGAACAGATTCTGTCCATTTATCTGATCAAGCCATTGCTGCTGCGAGGAACTGTGTTGAACAAAAATATGGCAAAGAATACCTTAGCCCCAAACCTCGTCAATACACAACTAAAAGTAAGGGAGCCCAAGAAGCACACGAAGCTGTTCGTCCGGCCGGAAATGAGTTTCGCACTCCCCAAGAAACAGGGTTATCAGGCAATGAGTTTTCCATCTATGATTTAATTTGGAAGCGTACTGTAGCCTGTCAAATGGCAAATGCTCGTTTAACCCAAATTGTTATTAGTCTCGAGGTAGAAGACGCAGGCTTTCGCTCTTCAGGTAAACGGATTGATTTTCCAGGGTTTTTCCGCGCTTATGTTGAAGGGTCTGATGATCCTGAAGCAGCTTTAGAAAACCAAGAAGTAATCCTTCCATCCCTAAAAGTAGGAGATCATCCTAATTGTCAGCAATTAGACGTATTAGGCCATGAAACCCAGCCCCCTACTCGATTTACGGAAGCATCTCTTGTGAAAATTCTCGAAAGTGAGGGAGTCGGTCGTCCGAGTACCTACGCCAGCATTATCGGGACAATTATTGATCGCGGTTATGCTCAAATGCGCAGTAAAGCTTTAGTCCCGACGTTTACCGCTTTTGCCGTAGTGAGTCTATTAGAGCAACATTTCCATGATTTGGTGGATACAAAATTTACCTCGAAAATGGAACATACCCTCGACGAAATTGCCACTGGAGAAACTCAATGGGTACCCTATCTCAAGGATTTTTATCTTGGGGAAAAGGGGTTAGACAATCTGGTTCAATTGGGTATTGAGAATATAGATCCTGCAGTTGCTAAGGCTGTTAATCTAGATAATTTAGAGGTTACTGTTAAACTTGGAAAATTTGGACCGTATATTGAGGTGATACAAGAAGAAGAAGTGATTACCGCTTCAATTCCCATGGATTTGACCCCAGCTGATCTAAATCCTGAACGAATATCCACAATTCTTAAGCAAAAAATAGAAGGACCTAAAGAATTAGGGTTACACCCTGAAACAGGAGAATCTATCTACACTCTTATCGGGAGTTATGGTCCTTACGTTCAATTGGGAGAGGTTAGCGAGGATAATAAGAAACCCAAACGCACCTCCTTACCCAAAGACATGAAACCTGAAGATGTCACTCTAGAGAAAGCCGTGGGGTTGTTATCTCTCCCTCGTCTGTTAGGAAATCATCCTGATACGGGAGCCAAAATCAAAGCAGGTTTAGGGCGGTTTGGTCCTTATATAGTTCATGATCGGGGCAAAGAAGGTAAAGATTATCGTTCCCTAAAAGTTGGGGATGATGTCTTGACGGTTAACCTAGGACGAGCTTTAGAATTATTAGCCCAATTAAAGCGAACTAGAAGAGGAGGTCAAGGGACCAAGAAACCGCTACGAGAATTGGGAATCCATCCTGAAGACAAAGAAGCCATTAATCTTTATGAGGGTCCCTATGGTCTTTATGTTAAACATGGCAAGGTTAATGCAAGTCTTCCCGAAGGAGAAAAAGTTGATACTTTAACTCTAGAAACAGCATTGGAATTGTTAGCCACAAAAGCGACAACTAAGAAAAAGACAAACCGTAAATCAACAAAAAGCAAAACGACAACTAAAAGCAAAACTACTAGTGAAAATGCAAAATCGACAGCTGATAGTAAGAACACATAATGGCCTTACCGGACTTAAGTTCTAACGCAATTAAAAATTGTGGCTTAAATCTGACAAGAGTAAAACGGTATAACATAAGCTTGTCTTCACCAGCTTATAATTTAGCTCTGGAGACAGACTTCATCTTTGTGAAATCAGGTTTTAGCCTGATTCGATCTCAAAAGTTCCTTTCTTCTAAATTATTGAATCGAAAACTATTTCCTTGACATAACTCATTATAAATATTAAAAACTGATACAGTTACAATAAATAGTGAGGATGGGAGAAGTTAGGTAGCAAACTATTATGTATATTGTCCAAATTGCCTCAAAATACGTCCCCGCCATCAAAGTGGGGGTGGGGGGACGTAGCTTACAGACTAAGTCGGGAACTCGAAAGTAAAGGTAACTGTGTCGAACTAATTCTCCCTATGAATGATAGTATATGCTACAATCCCATTTGGGAGATCCATTAGGTCTATCAAGATTTATTTATTCCTTCATAAGGATAGAACTGTTTAGTGTTCCGTTTTTTGTGGTAATGTATACGGGCGACTTTGTGTTTTATTCAACCCAACCCTCGCGATTATTTATTCAACTGAAGATATTATTATGACGCTATAGATGATTGTACGCGCTTTGCGTTTTTCAGTAAAATGGCCTTAAAAATTCTTTTTAAGAGTAATAAACGTTTTGATATTATCTACTGTCATGACTGGCAGACGGCACTGGTTCCAATTTTACTGTTTGAAGTTTATACACATTATAGGATCTTGAAAAAGATAGTTGGTTATACCATTCATAACTTCAAACACAAAAGTATTGCCGGCGTTGATGATGAGCAACTGGACCATATAATGAGCTCTACTATCTCAATTATGATCATCTATGCGATAACTTTAATGATAGTGTCGTCAACCTATAAAAAGAGGTATTGTTTACTCTAACTATGTCAACACGGTTTCTACTCATCATGCTTGGGAAGCTCATTTTGGAAACGAGGGTCATAGTTTGAGCCACACTTTAGAAATTCATCAACAAAAATTTGGTGGCATTCTTAATGAACTTGACTATAGTATTTGGAGTCCCGATATTGATAGCTATATCCTGAAACACTATGGCTCTGAAGATTTTGAATTAAAAGCTCGTAATAAAAAAGCTTTAAGATAACGTTTCTTATTAAGAGATGAAGATAAACCCATTGTTGTTTATATTAGTCGCTTGGATGATCAAAAAGAAGTTTATTTAGTTCGCCATTCTATCTATTTTAGAATAGCAAAGAGAGTACAATTTTTCTTTTTAGGAGCAGTTACTGCTTCAGATATTAATAACTGGTTCTGGCATGAAAAACATCACTTAAACAATAATTATGATGTTCATTTAGAACTTAAGTTTAATAAAAAATTATCCCACTTAATTTATGCAGGAGCAGATATGATAGTTGTTACTAGCAATTACGAACCATGTAGATTAACTCAAATAATTTCTTTACGGTATGGAACTATTCCTATTGTGCGTGGGGTTGGTGGTTTGATTAATACGGTATTTGATCGAAATTATGATCAGTTTCATCACGCTGAAGAACGCAATGGTTATGTTTTCTTCCAAGCAGATTTTAATGGTTTAGAATCTGCTTTACATCGTCCTTTAGAGTTATGGTAATATACTCGAGAAGGATTTTATAATCTAGCTAAACAAGAGATGCAGTATGATTACTCTTGGCAAAATTTAGGAGATAAATATATAGAAGTTTACGACTTGATCCGTTTTGAGTTTTAGCTTTGATTTGAAGCTCAAAACTTTGTTGGGATAATTATTTAAGTTTTAGAGAGGTATTGAACAATTATACCTCTCTGTTATTTTTTGAATATAATACAAAGAAAAATATCACACGTTCTCTGACCGTTGTAAAATTAGCAGTCTGTGGTTAACTGAGATAATCTACCTAAAATTGATTTTAACTTTAAGATAGGGAAGATATCAAAAATTCTGCAAGTCCTAAATTGCGAATGCCTTTAGGAGTAACTTCAAAACGATAAGGTAATATTTTTACTCCCTTATTAACCGCTTTCCTTAAAAGTTTTCCATAAGTGGCATCGAAATTATCTCCAGGGGCAAAAGAATAACAATCTTTTCGATTGATAAAATAGAGCATGATTGGTTTTGCATCTGGCAAAAGTGATATTAATTCTTTTAAGTGTTTTTGTCCGCGACTGGTGACAGTATCAGGAAAGAGGGCTATTTTTCCTTGGCTAAGGGTTGTATTCTTTACTTCTATATAAATGGGAGACTTGTTCCCATCTTGTGTTAAAAGAAAATCGATACGACTTTTTTTATCACTCCCATAGGGAACCTCACAATGAACTTGGGTATATTGTCCTGCTAACTCTACTAAACTTTGTTGTTCCAAAGTTAGTTTAATTACCTTATTAGGGAGAGCCGTATTAATTCCAACCCAAGTTCCCTCAACATTAATCATTTCCCAAGTGTAGGCTAATTTTCGCTTAGGATTATCACTTTTAGAAACATAAACATGACTGCCAACCTTACTCACTCCTATCATTGGCCCTGTATTGGCACAATGAGCCGTAATTATCTTACCTGTTTCAAGTTCAATATCAGCTAAAAATCGCTTATAGCGTCTAATTAAAATCCCTGAAATTAGAGGAGGATAGGAATAAACAAAATCAGAAGTCATTATTGTTAATCATTAGAATAATCAAGTAAGCGAGCTTAAAAAAGTCTAAAATGGAAAAGTAGTTAAAAGAGAGAACTAGTTATATGCCAGCCTTTTTAAAAATTAAGCTAACAGTATAAATAGTAGAAACTATCAAGGTTGGTTTGCAATTCAAAAATTTTATCTACAATTAAAGCAAAAGTAGAAATATTATGTTTAAATCCTAAGGTTTAAAGAGTTAAAAACATTTAAAATTGTAAGTGGAATTATTCAGGCAATACAATTATAAAAACAATTTTTAGATGGATTATTTAAGGGAGAGGAGAGTTATGCTACACCAAGAAAGGTGAAAAAAAAAGAATAAAATAGTTCCAGAGAGTTGAAAAATAAAAAAGTAATTCTAATATAACAGATATATTTGGATCGAGTAAATGAATACAAGTAATTTAGTCAAAGTACAGCTGAAACAATCACAAAAAAAAGGATTGCATCCATTTCTTTTTATCAACCTGTTAGTTCGGAACTGATTTTAATCAAAGCTCACGAAATCAGAGAAACAAAATAATCTTCTTTTTTACTTTTCATTTAAGGCTACTCATTTCACTTATTCGCCTAATTTTCGGGATTGCTGATAAGCTACCTGTACCGCTTCAATGATAGCCGACCGAAATCCAGCTTTTTCTAATTGGGCTACTCCAGCGATTGTAGTTCCTCCTGGACTAGTGACTTTATCCTTCAATTGGGCTGGATGTAACTCAGTGTTTTGTAGCAATTGTACCGTTCCTAACACCGTTTGTAACGCTAGTTGAATGGCAATTTTCCTGGGCAAGCCAGCATACACTCCTCCATCAGCTAAAGCTTCAATCATCATTGCTACAAAAGCGGGTCCTGATCCCGATAGTCCTGTGACCGCGTCTATTAAAGACTCTGGCACTTGTACCACTTGTCCGACTGCCTCAAAGAGAGTAGTTGCTAAGGTCAAATGGTTTGGTTTAACTCCTTGTCCAGGAGAGATCACGGTCATCCCTGCTCCGACTGTAGCCGGCACATTGGGCATTACTCGCAGTATTGGATATTTAGGGAAACCTGCTTCTAAACGAATTAAGGGAACCCCAGCTAAAATAGAGATAACGAGCGGGTAAGGCTGAGGACGTTCTACCAAATTTAGTGAGGACAAAACCTCATCTAACACCTGGGGTTTGATGGATAACAATAACACCTCTCCCGACTCAACTACTGTTTGGTTGTCTTCAGCAATATGAACCCGATAGGTTTGTTCAAGAAACTCTCGCCGCTGTTGGTTAGGTTCGCTAACTAACACCTCGTGAGATTGATAAAGTTTTTTGTTTAAAAGGCGGGATATTATAGCCTCTGCCATCACCCCGCCGCCGATGATACCTAATCTAATAGACACAAGTTTTAATTGAATTTAACTTAACGATCCAGCTTTCACCAAAACATTATAGTTACCACAATATCGACGTAACGGGACCTTACATCTCCACTGATCATTGAACCAGGCGGCTGGCGTCAGTTCCCCAACTAGGGGTGGGAGCTGAAGTACGCACAGGAGTTGTGGGAACTTCAGGCACATCATGAACCATCCCAGAAAGAGTACTTACCTTAACACAGCTTGGGGTAAATAAGAAAATACTCTCACCTATTCTTTCTTGGTGTCCATCAATAGCATAAGTTCCACCTGCTACAAAATCTACGGCTCTTTGTGCTTCTTCGGGATCCATCACATTCAAATTAAGAACAACAGACTTACGCTCCCGCAGGGTTTGGATAACCTGGGGCATTTCGTCAAATGAATGGGGTTCAACTACTACTACTTCAGCAATGCTATTAGTAATCCCCGGCATTCCGATGACATTATTCCTATTTGTTCCTATAGATGAATCCGAAGTTAAATTCAAATCACGGTTGCGTGAAGACGGTTGAGTATAGTCTTTTCCCATGGAAGAGAGATGCTGCTCTTCCTCCATTTCTTTATAATCTTCTGAATCATAGGGATCGTATTCATCATATACAGGTTCATCAATACCCACAATTCTTTTTAGCTTCTCTGTCAAAGACATATTCAAAATTTCCGTTTTTTACAAAGGGTTAACCAAACAAGGGAAATAAAGGTTAAAAAACAATATTGTACCTGTTGGCTTAAAATTAGATTTAGGGCTCTATTGAGTCACTCTTCGCACTACCTAGTTTGTTGTAAGGACGAGTGAACTTTTCTAGTCTGGCGACGCTATCAAAGCCAGTTCCTTTTAGTCCGGATGGCTCTACTATTTAGTCGTTTTACTTCAATAACATGTTCTTAGTCGTTTAAGTTCAAAAATATGTTCCCTCATTTTAGATTTTAGAAAAATATTATTTGACCAGCTGTCTTAACATTTTAGGATATCTTTGACCAGCTGTCTTACATTTTAGGATACCAACGAACAAAGATCTCTAAAGAATATAAACAATTTATGAAATAAAAAGAATATGTTAGATTATGTGAACTTTTTTGTCTTGAATAGAAACAAAGACGCTTTTAATCAATTTTCAGGGTAATGAGGAAGTTAATCACCAAACATATTCAATCTCTTTTCCCAAAGATAATTCTCCCTAGACGAATCATAGTTGCTCCTGCTTGTATGGCTAGTTGATAGTCATCAGACATCCCCATTGACAATTGATTGAGATCTAAGCTTGACTGTCTTTTGATTTTATGAGCTAGATCTTTTACTTTTTTAAAAGTAGCTAAAATTTCTGCTTTAGATAAACCTAAAGGTAAAATTGTCATCAGACCTTTTATTTCCAAGCTTTTAAAGTTTTCTAGTTCTAATAAGTTTGCGAAAAGTTCTTCTTCTATCCAGCCATATTTATTAGGATCGGATAAAATTTTGACCTGAAGACAGACTTTAGGAGATAGGGAAGATTCAGCGGCAAGTCGATTAAGACGCCGAACAATTTTAAGACTGTCAGCCGAATGAATCCAGTCAAAGTGTAACAGCACTTTTTTTACTTTATTGGCTTGTAAATGCCCAATAAAATGCCAACAAATATCTTTTAGGTCGTTGAGTTGTTCTTGTTTTGATATGGCTTCTTGAATACGACTTTCAGCAAAGTCTCGTATTCCTGATTCATAAGCTGCCCGCATTTGAGGAACAGATACCTGTTTGGTGACAGCTATCAAACGAACATGAGAAGGTAGTTGTTGACGAATTCGATTAAGACGTTGAGCAATGGTCATTGACCTAGAAAAATACTATAGTTTTGACGTAGAGTTAAATGTTCCAAATAATCAGGGAAATGTTCGTTTATAAATCATCTGGAGTTCTTGATAATCTTGAAAAGCTCCTAAACGGCGCAGGTCACGCACACGAGTCTCTACCAATAGCCTAGCACTGGAACGACTTACTGGCTCAAAAAGCATGTCAGTGGGCAAAATTTTTAATAGAAAAAATAACCGTTGAGCATATAAGGTTGTAAATAACTCTTGATTATTATCTAATAGACACACTCTATAAAGTAGCCCGAAGGTGGGATGGTTGAAATAAGTTTCGTTGCTCATTCAAGTTCCTAAAAAATTTTTTCTCTTCAAGAGAGGAATAACTAAAACTACTGGTCAATGTCAACTCGAACGTCTGTACATATAACCCTGACGGATTACTTAAATGATTATTTTAACTATACAAACCTGAATTAGGTATTAAGAGTTTCAAGTGCGGGCACGTCTTGCTGGATAAAGGATTTGTACCTTTTAGCTCTTCTTTCTACTGTAGCTTAGACCAGTTCCAACAAAGTTATGATAAACAAAAGCCGGAAGTTTTATTCATCAAAGTTTTCAATACTTTCAAACTGAATTTTTATAAAGATCAAGTTTTGGAAGTTATTAGCTGCTGATCTATCAGACTAAGTCTATAAAAGACTAAATTTTTACAATCAAAAGATTTAAAAGTCCTTAATAGTTATAGATTATCAATAAAGTTCTTTATTGTAAGTCTTCGTCGGGACATAACTTAAGTACAATTGGTCAGAAGTTGTTATTAGAGACGAATTATGTCACAAAAAAACAAGACCTACGTGATTATTATGTTTCTTCTGATTACTGCCGGAATTTTAGGAGGGGCTTATTGGTGGTTTATTCAAAAAATTAGCGAAAATCACCGATTTTTTTCCTCTGGAATGACCATATTTCCTAAAAATAAAGTAATTACATCCGGTTCTCCTTTACCACCGCCTCCTTCTCCTACCGATTCAGGAACTTTCTTTTTTCCTACAAAGATCCCCCCAGGGATTCTCATCAGAATTAGTAGCTCGACCACTATGGAATTACTTAATCAAGCTCTAAAAAATGGTTTTGAACAACAATTTCCAGAAGCTCAGATAATTGTAAACACACAGAAATCGGATAAAAGTATTGAGTTATTATTAAGGGGCAACGTTGATATTGCAGCAATATCTCGTGATCTCACCAATGATGAAAAATCTCAAGGATTAACTGCTATTCTTATGGCTAAAGATGTGATTGCCATCGTAATTGGAGCTCAAAATCCTTTTCGTCATGGATTAACACAAACTCAGGTAGTTGACATTTTTCAAGGAAAAATCACCAATTGGTCAATTTTAGGAAGATCTCCAGGAGCAATTCAAGTGATTAATCACCCTTCTGTCAGTAGCACACGTCAGATTTTTGAACAATTAATCCTAAAGAGGAAAGATTTTGGTAATACTTCCGACATCATTACCACAACTAAAGAGGTAACTACTTCCACTACTTCTATATTACGAGCTCTAGGAACTGATGGCATTAGTTATGCAACCTATTCTCAAATTGGAAATCAACAGATAGTACGAACTGTCCCCATTGACGACCATACTTCTGAAGTCTCCAAATATCCTTATAGGCAATCACTCTATTATGTTTACCAAAAACCTTCTTCAGAAGCAGTTAAAACGTTTTTAGGTTATGCAGTTTCTCCTATGGGACAGCAGATTATCAATGACACTCAATAAATTCACACATCGAGAATATCACATACTCGCCAACATGTCTTCTATATAATTCACAATGTGACCATTCTCTGAAAAAAATAGCAAAGCTTTGTAAAACTGGAATTGCTTCTTCACACTGTCCTCATCGAACTCACGTTCAACAATCGTAATTGAGACAGATTCAATGTAGTAACTACTTTTTGTGGAGTAAATTGAAAAATAAATACTTGGGCTACATAATAAATCTCTTGACTTGAAGCAAATTCCACAACCCTTGTTTAAAGAGGCTTACAGAGGGAGAAGAAAAAAAGTTTTAAAAAAGGGTTGACATTTTCTAGGACGTTGGTATAGATTGGTAAATGCGCGGTTAAGAGCAACACGCTCTCCACCAGCGCACTGAACCTTGAAAAATCCATAGTTTAGAAGCTAAAAGCCATAAAACCCTTGTCATTGGAAAAATTATACATCTTATTGTTTTTCCTGTCTAGTAGACAAAAAAACGATAAGACTAAATAGATAAGGAGCCGAAGAACCAATTTAATTGGGAAATATCGGCGCAAGTCAGATCAAACACTATGGAGAGTTTGATCCTGGCTCAGGATGAACGCTGGCGGTATGCCTAACACATGCAAGTCGAACGAGCTCTTCGGAGCTAGTGGCGGACGGGTGAGTAACGCGTGAGAATCTGCCTCTTGGTTGGGGACAACAGTTGGAAACGACTGCTAATACCCAATGTGCCGTAAGGTGAAAGATTTATTGCCAGGAGAGGAGCTCGCGTCTGATTAGCTAGTTGGTGAGGTAAAGGCTCACCAAGGCGTCGATCAGTAGCTGGTCTGAGAGGACGAGCAGCCACACTGGGACTGAGACACGGCCCAGACTCCTACGGGAGGCAGCAGTGGGGAATTTTCCGCAATGGGCGAAAGCCTGACGGAGCAATACCGCGTGAGGGAGGAAGGCTCTTGGGTTGTAAACCTCTTTTCTCAGGGAAGAAGATCTGACGGTACCTGAGGAATAAGCATCGGCTAACTCCGTGCCAGCAGCCGCGGTAATACGGAGGATGCAAGCGTTATCCGGAATTATTGGGCGTAAAGCGTCCGCAGGTGGTTACTCAAGTCCGCTGTCAAAGGCTAGAGCTTAACTCTAGATAGGCGGTGGAAACTGAGAAACTAGAGTCCGGTAGGGGTAGCGGGAATTCCCAGTGTAGCGGTGAAATGCGTAGATATTGGGAAGAACATCGGTGGCGAAGGCGCGCTACTGGGCCGGAACTGACACTCAGGGACGAAAGCTAGGGGAGCGAAAGGGATTAGATACCCCTGTAGTCCTAGCTGTAAACGATGGAAACTAGGTGTGGCTTGTATCGACCCAAGCCGTGCCGAAGCTAACGCGTTAAGTTTCCCGCCTGGGGAGTACGCACGCAAGTGTGAAACTCAAAGGAATTGACGGGGGCCCGCACAAGCGGTGGAGTATGTGGTTTAATTCGATGCAACGCGAAGAACCTTACCAGGGCTTGACATGTCGCGAACCTTGATGAAATTCGAGGGTGCCTTCGGGAACGCGAACACAGGTGGTGCATGGCTGTCGTCAGCTCGTGTCGTGAGATGTTGGGTTAAGTCCCGCAACGAGCGCAACCCTCGTCCTTAGTTGCCATCATTAAGTTGGGAACTCTAGGGAGACTGCCGGTGACAAACCGGAGGAAGGTGAGGATGACGTCAAGTCAGCATGCCCCTTACGCTCTGGGCGACACACGTACTACAATGGTTGGGACAAAGGGCAGCGACCCCGCGAGGGAAAGCGAATCTCATCAAACCCAGCCTCAGTTCAGATTGCAGGCTGCAACTCGCCTGCATGAAGTAGGAATCGCTAGTAATCGCAGGTCAGCATACTGCGGTGAATTCGTTCCCGGGCCTTGTACACACCGCCCGTCACACCATGGAAGCTGGTCACGCCCGAAGTAGTTACCCTAACCTTTTGGAGGGGGACTCCTAAGGCAGGGCTGGTGACTGGGGTGAAGTCGTAACAAGGTAGCCGTACCGGAAGGTGTGGCTGGATCACCTCCTTATAGGGAGACCTTAATTCGGGGTAAAAGGTAAAAGGTAAAAGACGAAAGTCTAAAGCCTAAATAAACGCCTTTCCTTAGAATGGATCCCAAGGTCGTGCAAGGGAAAACTGCTTGTATTAGCTTCTAAACTGGAATTGGTTCGGAACGAGGGCTATTAGCTCAGGTGGTTAGAGCGCACCCCTGATAAGGGTGAGGTCCCTGGTTCAAGTCCAGGATGGCCCACCTAAATACAATGTGTGCTTTTTAAAGCAACATTCAAACATGGGTCCAGCACCGAGTCTTACTTGGATAAAGTAGGACAGACTGCTGGGCAGTTAAAGTCCAGTAAAGTACCTTGAAAACTGCATAAAAACGAGAAAACGGTCATATTCTTATGTTATTAGTTAACGCGTTGTTAATACGTTGTTAACTGAAGCGTAAAAAAATACTGTCCGTGTAGAAAAGTCCAAGTGATAAGTACCATATTGAAATGGTCAAGCTACAAAGGGCTAACGGTGGATACCTAGGTACACAGAGGCGATGAAGGACGTAGTTACCGACGAAACGCTCCGGGGAGCTGGAAACAAGCATTGAGCCGGAGATATCCGAATAGGGCAACCTTAAACACGGCCACCTGAATACATAGGGTGGTGCGAGCCAACCGGGCCAACTGAAACATCTTAGTAACCCGAGGAAAAGAAAGCAAAAGCGATTCCCCCAGTAGCGGCGAGCGAACAGGGAACAGCCTAAACCATCAGCTTCGGCAGATGGGGTTGTGGGACAGCAACATGGACTGTAGCGGTTAGACGAAGCAGCTGAACACTGCGCCAGAGAAGGTAAAAGCCCTGTAGTTAAAAACTTAAACAGCCTAGCTGAATCCCGAGTAGCACGGGGCACGAGAAATCCCGTGTGAATCTGCGAAGACCACTTCGTAAGGCTAAATACTCCTGTGTGACCGATAGTGAAATAGTACCGCGAGGGAAAGGTGAAAAGAACCCCAGTAAGGGGAGTGAAATAGAACATGAAACCGTTAGCCTACAAGCAATGGGAGGACGATTTAACGTCTGACCGTGTGCCTGTTGAAGAATGAGCCGGCGACTTACAGGTTGTGGCAGGTTAAGGGGAAATACCTGAAGCCAAAGCGAAAGCGAGTCCGAATAGGGCGCTAGTCACAATTTGTAGACCCGAACCCGGGTGATCTAACCATGGCCAGGATGAAGCTTGGGTAATACCAAGTGGAGGTCCGAACCGACTGATGTTGAAAAATCAGCGGATGAGCTGTGGTTAGGGGTGAAATGCCAATCGAACCCGGAGCTAGCTGGTTCTCCCCGAAATGCGTTTAGGCGCAGCGGTTGTGTACCATGGCGGGGGGTAAAGCACTATTTCGCTGCGGGCTGCGAGAGCGGTACCAACGTGAGATAAACTCAGAATACCCGTTATGCATCAACCAGTAAGACGGTGAGGGATAAGCTTCATCGTCGAAAGGGAAACAGCCCAGACCACCAGCTAAGGTCCCCAAATGAATACTAAGTGATAAAGGAGGTGGGAGTGCACAGACAACCAGTAGGTTTGCCTAGAAGCAGCAATCCTTAAAAGAGTGCGTAATAGCTCACTGGTCAAGCGCTCCTGCGCCGAAAATGAACGGGGCTAAGTATTCTACCGAAGCTGTGGACAGGAAACTGTGGTAGGGGAGCGTTCTATGTAGGGTGAAGCACTAGCGGCAAGCAGGTGTGGACAGCATAGAAGTGAGAATGTCGGCTTGAGTAGCGAAAATATATGTGAGAATCATATACCCCGAAACCCTAAGGGTTCCTCCGGAAGGCTCGTCCGCGGAGGGTTAGTCAGGACCTAAGGCGAGGCTGAAAAGCGTAGTCGATGGACAACGGGTTAACATTCCCGTACTGATTAGAAATTGTGGCGGGGGACGGAGAAGGCTAAGTCAGCCGGATAATGGTTACCGGTGTAAGTATACGAGGTATTGAGGGACGGAGAAAACGTCCTGAGCTAAGTTGCGAGTCCGACTCTCTACGGAGAGGAAGTGACTGATGTCAAGCTTCCCAGAAAAGCCCGAACCACGTTAATTTCTAATTACCTGTACCCGAAACCGACACAGGTAGGGAGGTTGAGAATACTAAGGGGCGCGAGATAACTCTCTCTAAGGAACTCGGCAAAATTACCCCGTAACTTTGGGAGAAGGGGTGCCACCGAGAGGTGGTCACAGTGAAGAGGCCCAGGCGACTGTTTACCAAAAACACAGGTCTCCGCCAAGTCGTAAGACGCAGTATGGGGGCTGACGCCTGCCCAGTGCCGGAAGGTTAAGGAAGTTGGTTAGGGTAACCGAAGCTAGCGACTGAAGCCCCGGTGAACGGCGGCCGTAACTATAACGGTCCTAAGGTAGCGAAATTCCTTGTCGGGTAAGTTCCGACCCGCACGAAAGGCGTAACGATCTGGGCACTGTCTCGGAGAGAGGCTCGGCGAAATAGGATTGTCTGTGAAGATACGGACTACCTGCACTTGGACAGAAAGACCCTATGAAGCTTTACTGTAGCCTGGAATTGAGTTCGGGCTTTTCTTGCGCAGGATAGGTGGGAGGCTTTGAAGTCTGGCTTGTGGGTCAGATGGAGCCAATGGTGAGATACCACTCTAGAAAGGCTAGAATTCTAACTTTAACCCGTTAGCCGGGGAAAGAACAGTTTCAGGTGGGCAGTTTGACTGGGGCGGTCGCCTCCTAAAAGATAACGGAGGCGCGCAAAGGTTCCCTCAGGCTGGTTGGAAATCAGCCGTAGAGTGCAAAGGCATAAGGGAGCTTGACTGCGAGACCTACAAGTCAAGCAGAGACGAAAGTCGGCCTTAGTGATCCGACGGCACCGCGTGGAAGGGCCGTCGCTCAACGGATAAAAGTTACTCTAGGGATAACAGGCTGATCTCCCCCAAGAGTTCACATCGACGGGGAGGTTTGGCACCTCGATGTCGGCTCATCGCAACCTGGGGCGGAAGTACGTCCCAAGGGTTGGGCTGTTCGCCCATTAAAGCGGTACGTGAGCTGGGTTCAGAACGTCGTGAGACAGTTCGGTCCATATCCGGTGTAGGCGTAAGAGCATTGAGAGGAGCCTTCCTTAGTACGAGAGGACCGGGAAGGACGCACCGCTGGTGTACCTGTTATCGTGCCAACGGTAAACGCAGGGTAGCCAAGTGCGGAGCGGATAACCGCTGAAAGCATCTAAGTGGGAAGCCCACCTCGAGATGAGTGCTCTCACAGGGTTAACCTGGTAAGATCACGGGAAGACTACCCGTTTATAGGTGCTAGGTGGACATTCAGTAATGAATGAAGCCGAGGCATACTAACAGATCGAGGGCTTGACCTTCTATATTACTTTGAACTTTTACTTTGAACTTTTTTTCTCGTTTTTTGCAGTCTTGAGGGTACTTTTCTTAATCATTTCACTTCCTGGTGTCTCTAGCACCGTGGACCCACTGCGATACCATCCCGAACTCGCTTGTGAAACGCGGCAGCGGCCAAGATACTTGTGGGGTAGCCCACCGGGACAATAGCTCGATGCCAGGATTAATTATTAAACAAATAGCTTGCCTTCTTTGAGGGCAAGCTATTTGTTTAATAATTAAAACTTATAATTTTTTAAGTTTTAATTATTAAATGTTGTTTTTTATCGAATTAAATTCTGTTTGAAATTAATTTTGAAATTAATTCCGTACCTAACCTAATCTACAAAATAGATTCAAGACTGATACTGATAATATCTAGTAATTTTTATTTTGACTATGAGAAGGATAGTTTATTGTACTCTGTTGGTTTCTCCAGTTTTCCACAGCTTGCTTTAATGATAAAGGTAACCAACAATCGTATTGGGGATAAATAGGAAGACGAGGAACTAAATTCCATTTTTGAGATTGGAGAAGTTCAAATAGTTCTTGATGGGTTAAATGAGGATAATTTGGATTAACTTCATCTTTTGGGCTAATTCCACCTAAATCTTTGGCTCCTGCTTCTAAACAATCAAGTAAACAAGAAGGGTCTAAGATTAAATTAGGAGGAATTTGTAGAGTAATGTTGTTAGGTAAAATTTGTCTTGCTTTGGCTATTATTTCTGGTAGTTTAGAAGGATTGAAAGAAGGGGTTAAAAAGGCTTGTTGGTGTCCTAAACTATGGGGTTGTAAGATAACTTCTTGAATGTGGCCCCATTTTTGATGAATTTGGGTGATCGCTCCCAATGTTTCCCACCAATCATCAGAATTTTCTCCAATTCCTAATAAAAGTCCTGTGGTGAAGGGGACTTTTAATTGTCCTGCCCATTCCAACTGTTGTAAGCGCAATTGAGGAACTTTACTAGGGGCGTGGCGATGAACAGTTTCTAATAATTTAGGAGTAATTTGTTCTAACATTAACCCCATCGATACATTGACAGATTTGAGAGTTTTCATCTCAGTAAAACTTAATGGTCCAACGTTAGTATGGGGTAAAAATCCTAGAGATAAACTCAATTGACACAGCTCATAAATTCTCTGTAACCAAGATTGTCTTTTTGGAGAATGGGGATGAATTTCTCCGCTAAGAATAAGTATTTCACAAACATTTTGTTCTTGAAGAGATTGTGAGATTTGCCATGCTTTGGGAATACTTAACCACGAATCTTGACCAGGAGCAACTCTAAAATTGCAATAGGTACAACGATTGAAACATTCATAGGTAACAACAAGAGTATAAGCAGGACTGTAAGTAATAGTACGGGACATGGGATAGTTAAATTTTAAAGTTCTTGATCTATTTTCTTGTTAATTTTTAAATTTAAAAGTTAATTGAGGATTAAGATTAGTAGCTTTGAATTTACAGACATTACGATGAAAGTTGATGCTCGTCATGGTTAATGAATAAGATTAAATTAAGATTAGAAAATGCAATGTCATTTCTAGATAAATTATCTAAGAAGAAAAAAAGATTATATAATAATCTGAAAAGTATAAAAAACTTTAAATAAAGAAAATATCAAATATTTTAAATAGCTTTTAGACGAAATAATTTGTAAAGAGTAGATTTTTTTACATAAAGAAGTAAATAAAATTTAAACTACTGCAAAAATAAAAAAAATAAAAAA
This sequence comes from cyanobacterium endosymbiont of Epithemia clementina EcSB, assembly GCF_029919255.1. Taxonomy (GTDB): domain Bacteria; phylum Cyanobacteriota; class Cyanobacteriia; order Cyanobacteriales; family Microcystaceae; genus Rippkaea. The sequence continues at coordinate 1,614,173 of NZ_CP123991.1, forward strand.
ATAAATATGATTATTATTTTTTGAGAAAAACTTAGTGTAGATAAGTAGTTTAGTTAAGACAAAGCTAATAAAATAGGATAAAAAAAATTATACTAATGTTTTAGACTGACGTATAGTCCGGACAAATGTAATAGATGAGAAATTGCATCAAATACTAAACTCAGTTTAATCAATGAGATTCTAAATTCAAAATAACTAACTATTACCTATTATCATATTTTAATTCAAAAAATAATAATTTGATTGAGCAAAAAAATAGATTTAATAGCAACTTGTTTTTCTTGTGATTTAATGACTAAAAATATTCATGGCAATAAAAAAATAACTATATTAATTTGCATTAAATAGAAAAAAGTATCTATTTATCTAAAAATAGATTTCAAATGACATGTAATCGATATTTAATTATTTATCGAAAAAATATATACTTAAAAATTAAAATAAATAATTTAATAGGGATTCAATTGCTTTTGAAGGAACCAATATTTATGCTTTAATGGAGATCGGAGCAGCTCCCGAAAAGGTTATTTCAGCTGCGGACATGCGTTGTTTAGATGGACATTTTCAAGGACAGTTAGTCTATGATTCCGCAGTTGTTAAAACTGGTTTAATTAGCGAAAGCAAAGAGGGAAACCTAGCACGACTCAGAGAAATGGGCATCGAAGATCCTGATCGGAATCTATAACGCTGATGAATTAGCCTGTGGTGAAACTGTTCTCTTTGCTGCTTGTGGAATTACCCCGGGGATTTTTAATGAAAGGGGTTCGTCTCTTCCATACAAGAGCCGGGACTCACAGTTTAGTTATCTCCAGTCAATCTAAGACAGCCCGTTTTATCGATAGAGTTCATCTGTTTAACAAACCTAAGTCCATTAATCTTCACTAGATCGCCTCAGTTGCAATTGAAATGTGAGGAGTAAGAGACCATAAGGGCGAACAATTTCAGATTCCATCGCTTAGGAGTAGTGTCCGTATAGGAGTCTGGAATGGTAAGGCTTTTGAGTAGAAATTTTTGGAGCTCCCGATTCCCAAGCTCCTAGTTTCTGTTTTAAATTTTATAAGGTTTATTTCGATAAATATTAGCTATAGTGGCTATTTAGATATAAATTATCCAAATCAAAGAGAGCAGAACTTAAATTCTTAAATTTTTCATTGCTTAACAGTGCAAGATCGAATCCTTGTAGGAGAACACATGAATATTGCCGTTGTGGGTTTAAGCCATAAAACAGCCCCCGTCGAAATCCGCGAAAAGTTGAGTATTCAAGAAGCAAAACTCGAAGAAGCTATTGTCCATTTAAGAAGCTATCTCCACATCGACGAAGTAGCGATTATTAGCACCTGCAATCGTTTAGAAATTTACGCAGTGGTTACTGATACAGAAAAAGGGGTAGTAGAAATTAATCAATTTCTATCTGAAGTGGGTCATTTATCGTTAAATTCTCTACGACGATACCTATTCATTTTGCTCCACCAGGATGCAGTCCGTCATCTGCTTCGAGTCTCTGCGGGTTTAGAAAGTCTAGTCTTAGGGGAAGGACAAATCTTAGCCCAAGTGAAAACTACTCACAGATTAGCTAAAAAATACAAAGGTATTGGGCGATTGCTTGATCGTCTCTTCAAGCAAGCTATAACTGCTGGCAAACGGGTTCGAAGCGAGACCAATATCGGAACTGGAGCTGTTTCTATTAGTTCTGCCGCGGTAGAATTAGCCCAAACTAAAGCCAAAGATTTTACCAATCGTCGAGTGACCATTATTGGCGCGGGAAAAATGGCTCGTTTGCTGGTGCAGCATCTTTTGGCTAAAGGGGCAACTGATATTACTGTCGTCAACCGTTCCCAACGACGTGCCCAAGATTTAGCTAATAAATTTTCTCAAGCACCTCTTACCTTGAAACCTCTTGATGAGACGATGCAAGTAGTAGCTGCTTCCCATATTGTTTTTACTAGTACAGGAGCCACAGAACCAATTTTATGTAAGGAAAATCTTACTGAGGCATTAGATCCCAATCATTTCTTGATGTTGTTGGATATCTCAGTTCCCCGTAATGTAGCTGCTGATGTCCAAGAGATGGATATCATTGAATCCTACAATGTGGATGATTTAAAAGCAGTGGTGGCTCAAAATCATGAAAGCCGTCGTCGGATGGCACAAGAAGCTGAAAGACCCCTTGAAGAAGAAATAAAAGCCTTTGAGTTGTGGTGGCGTTCTTTAGAGACAGTTCCCACTATCAGTTCTCTGCGAACTAAAGTAGAAGGTATTCGAGAACAGGAATTAGAAAAAGCTCTATCTCGTTTGGGAACTGAATTTGCTGAGAAACACCAAGAAGTAATTGAAGCTTTAACACGAGGAATCGTTAATAAAATTCTCCATGAACCAATGGTACAATTGCGAGCCCAACAGGATATTGAAGCTCGAAAACGTTGTCTTCAATCTCTGCAAATGTTATTTGATCTAGAAATAGAAGAACAATTTAGTTAGAGATTAGAATTAAGTTGAGTGATTTTTGAGGGAGACGTTTGTTGAAAACGTCTCTGTTTTCTTTTACCCTAAATATTTTTTATGATTTATAATTCTGATTGTCTTGGGGTAGCTTGTGGGAAATACTATATTCTAGCCTTCTAAAACTTTCAACCCATTAATTTTCTTACTTTAGTGTGTAACAAAAAAAGTTTTAGAAGCTTAAAAAAATATAATTTAGCAAAATTTTAAAATAAAACTTGGCTGTTAAGTTACGGTTTGCCAGAGTGAAAAGCTTATTCATTGTTAATTTTATCAATGATCAATAGTCATATCAACTATCGATAACTCCCATTTTTTAAAACCTAGCCTCTTCTATTTTTTATCTTATTTCTGATAATTTAGTTACGCTATATATAGCTTTTTTTTAAAAAAATTAATATAAAAATTATTTTCTATTTATACTTGATAAACATCCTGAAATTAGAAGATAACATCAGTTGATTAAATTATTGCGGACAACTCTATTATAACTTTTTATGGTAAGTTAAGTGCAAGTATTTTTAAAAAAAATCTATTCTAGAACTGTTTAAAATAACCTATTTATAGAGAAAATTACATCAGATAAAAGCTTATAAAGTTGCCGAGATAATGTTTGAAGGTAAATATGATTTAACTAAGGAAGTTAAATGAATTTTTGCTAAAAGCGGTTACCATAAAAAATATGAATCAAAACAAAATAAATTAAACTTCAATTACTTAAATATAGAGAGAAAAAATAATTTGCTTGTGTTTACCCAAAGAAACTTTGTAAAAACAAACTGTATCACTGAAGAAGCTGAAAAAGCCTTCATGGTTATTAGCTAATGTAATGATAGATGAGATGATCTCTTTAACCGATATTACTACACAAGGGGACAGGATTGCTACTTCTGGAGACCAGCTCATGTCCTTAACAATCAGTTTCGGATGAACATGGGTCTATCCTCTTGTTCCGAACTAAAGGCAAACTAGGCTACAATTAGATACGTAACAATACGGATATTGGTCAATAACATTTTAAAAAGTAAAGTCTACTCTAAAATTACTAGTCTAAAACTAACTGGGGAATTACTATTAACAGTGTTGCCCCAAATTACATTTAAACTTTAGCCTGGAATATTTTTCAATTTCATGAAACTTCAAAATTAGAATAATTGTTGCTTAGCAAAGCAATAAAAAGGTATTCTGCACGCTGTCATCTTTAATTCTGTTACCCGAGCATAATTGAGAAAATACAGTAATATCAATATTTTAATCAAAATTCATTTGAATTTATCAATAGGCATTCAACTTTAAAGAAAGAGAGTATTTTTATGTTCAGCAGGACGTAATTGACATCTTAGAAAAGTCCTCAAATGACCTCAAAAAATATCAAAAAAAATGTTTATCTGCATAATTATGAATAAGTTTTGGAAACTATGATAAGGTAAATCGTTTATCATCCATTTTCTGAACTTAAACAAATTATCCAAACCTAGTTAACCCTTTTGGAGCAAAAATAAAGAATAAACGAAAGTGGATAAATACAGTTTAAGATATAACTCGGGAAACCGTTACAAGATATCTATGGATTATCGAGAAGCAGGAGTAGACATACAAGTAGGACGATCCTTCGTTGAAAAAATTCGTCGGGGAGTTGAAAGTACCTATCGTAAGGAAGTATTAGGGGGACTTGGTGGGTTTGGGGGATACTTCGAGTTACCCCAAGACTATCGAAATCCTGTCCTGGTCTCAGGAACCGACGGTGTAGGAACTAAACTGAAAATAGCCCAAGCACTGGACCAACATCGTACCATTGGTATTGACTTAGTAGCCATGTGTGTTAACGATGTCTTAACCTGTGGTGCTGAACCTTTATTTTTTCTAGACTATTTAGCTACTGGAAAACTAAATCTACAACAACTTAGCGATGTTGTTGAGGGTATTGTTGAAGGGTGTCGTTTGAGTGATTGTACTTTATTAGGGGGAGAAACCGCGGAAATGCCAGGTTTCTACCAGGTTGGGGAATATGATGTGGCGGGGTTTTGTGTGGGAATTGTGGAAAAAAATAAAATTCTTGATGGTTCCAAAGTCAAGATCGGAGATATTGTCATTGGACTTGCCAGTAGTGGCGTACACAGTAATGGCTTTAGTCTGATTCGTAAAATAGTAGAGCTCAATGGCCTTGATTGGAGCGATGGCCGTGAAATATTTGACGGACAAACCCTAGGGGAGGTTCTCTTAACCCCCACCCGACTTTATGTGAAACCAATCCTCGAGGCATTAAACTTAGGAATAGAGATTAACGCCATGGCACACATTACAGGGGGAGGAATACCAGAAAACCTACCTCGCTGTTTAAATAAAGGGCAATCTGTCGTTATTAATCCCCAAAGCTGGGAAATTCCGCTAATTTTTCGCTGGATAGCTCAGATTGGTAACATTAGCCAGCCAAGTCTGTTGGAAACGTTTAATATGGGAATCGGGTTTGTGGTGATTGTACCATCCCAACAGACTACATCAACCCTAAATTTTTTTGAACGCCAAGGAGTTCCAGCCTATCAGATCGGTAAAGTTGTAGAAGGAACTGAAGGAATTATCATTAACAGCTAACGCCCAAGTTAACCCTAACTTAACCAAGCTTACATGTTGTAAGCTTCTATCCTTCAATTTTTTGTGGGGTCGATAAATAGTAAATTATTAAATGGATTAACTAATATCAAGGTTAAAATAACTTAGAAATTGGTAATAAGGAAAACACTGTTTTCCTTCAGTTATTATTTTGAATAACTAGTAAAAAGATTCATTTTGATGACAATTAGAGTAACCTCGAGAATTCTTCGTTGTGGTTGATGGTAGAAATTTTTAGTAAAATCTTATAAGTTCCACCATTTAAACACCTTGAATTGAGAAAATTTAAGCTTTTACTAAGTTCTTGCCTTAATTAGGACGACCATAATTTAGACTAAAATTTATAATTATCATGTCATAGTTAGACAACTTTTATGAAAGTTAGATCTAAAGATAATTAATTTAACTGACTACACAATCAGGTGCTTTATTATTAATAGTCTGATGGAAGATACTTAATAATGAAGTTTAATAATAATTCGATTATTCCTTGAATTTCTATTAATTTATTAATGTATAATAGGTTGCAAGCTTTGCAAAGTTAGCCCAGTCATTTGGCTCAATAATAAATAAATTTCTTATCTCCAATTAGCCTGTCGTCTGTTTTGTTTTATTCCTTATTAGGATAGGATCGCTTTGCTGGTGATGTTAAAGTATTCAGGCTGAATATCGTAAGTATTGCCTCGTTATGTCAACTTAACCCTTTCTACAAGAATAAATGACTTTAAGCTTCTGCGTTTCTTCCGATTTAGCTAATAAATGGGGTGAAGATGTCAAGCAATACTGTTAATTTGAAGTATTGGATCGGTCGAGTGGCAAAATACACCTCGCACTTCATACCCAGACCTCATGCAATAAGTACTTATGTATTTATCTATTTACTTTAATGGTGTAAGATTTATTTAGTGACCTATTGTTTTTTCTCATAAACTCTATGGCTATTATCTCTCTTAAGACCTGGTGTCTAGAGAAATATGAACTGTCCGAGAGGTCATTAGGCGCCCCCAGATGTTCGACTGAATCTTGATAGTTTACTTAAACTGGGATTAAGGACAGATTTTTTAGATGACAAACAGATCATTGAGGAGTCTGTCTGGTTTCAAGCATACCTAGATGGGGATATCGTAGAATTTTTTGTTGAAGACAGTAGGGGTATGTGATCTCGAATTTGGATTTAATTTCCCAAGAGATTTACTTTAGCAGATACGATCTTGTAGCAACCTTAGAACCTATTATTCTTTTTAGTGATCAGACCTAGTATTCTGCCGCCAGTAACACTATTAAAGCTATAATAGAGGAATCTCTAAGTCAGTATAGTCAGCGAGGACAATTTCCTTTAACTCCTGAACTTCCTCTCCGTCCTGAAGACACACCATTACACCTAAGCAATAGTAAACTGTGTCAACTTCGAAAAAGTATCTCATTTATAGTCGACACAACCCCGATTATAGGCATTCAACAACAACCAAAGTCTCGATTGCTGTTTGGTTCAAATATTTGCACAGACTGGGGCTATGCATTACAGAGTAAATATACTGGACAAATTTTATTAGTTCATCAAGAGCGTCTTAAATTTGACCCTAAAAAATTTATAAATGTTCTTACTAAAAACATTTAATGAGAATACATTGTATTTCATCCTTCAAGTATTATAGCGATTCGTGTTGAACCTACTTCCTTTAGGAGTGTAGAATGAGGTTAATGACGGTAAAGACCTCAAAAAAGAACTATTCTTTGCACTTCAGGATAAATATTTATCTTAGTTTTGGTCCAACTAACTATCCTGCTCCGACACAAAAAGCCTAAAGATTCTTCAATTTTAAGCGAACCAAACTAGAATCTTCTCTTTCAAAGAGTAATAACCTCCTATAAGTTAATTAACTTATAGGAGGTTAACCTAAATCATCAGAACTATAGCGACGAAGCGTTAAGCGATTTTTTTCTCTTTCTCTAAAGAGAAAATTGAAAAAGTACTCTACAAAATATCTTCTATTGGTTAAATTTGAGTAAAAAACTTCCCAGACTCTTAAAATCTTCCTGTTGCGTTCCTATAAACTTACGTAAATAATTTATTCTCTTTTAGACTAGCTGTGACAAAATCATAATAGACAACAGTTGAAAGTCGTGTTTTGTAACTTATCAGATACCAAATTTGTAAGACTCAGTTCAGGAGAGCCAGAATCTTTTAGGATTTTGATATAAAGAGTAAACCTAGAAAAAAATATTAATTAAGTTATAATTGACTTTTAATCTAATCGAGAACAGATAACTATAAAACTAGGTCAGTTTCTTAACTAAAAAGGACTGGTGATAACTAGAGGGAAAGTATGGTTACAGATTTAAAGATGAGAGGTGTTAGTAAATGGAATAATAGAAACACGGCGAGATCGACAGTTAACTAATGGCGATCAAGTTTTAATCAATTATGAAATCTGTCTAGTTTAATTAGAAATTATTATTGAATAATAGTTATTTTCAAAATCAATGACAGTTACTGGTGATTCAAAAATTATTTATATATCTCGATAATGATGAAATACTAACTAACTAGAAAGTATCTCGTTCTGAATAAACGTTTAGAAAATGCTTTATGTCTATCTATATAAGAAATTAAAGTTAACTTTAAACTGTCTTAATCGATATCTTTTAGAGTAACTTCCTTCAGCGAGATTTTGTTTGACTGCATTTATACATTCTTCAAATTACTCGTAGTTAAATTATGTTCATATTCAAACATCTTTCCCGTAATTTCACGAGCTTTTATTTGATGCCATTCTCCTATATTTAGTTCTGGACTCTAATTTGGTAGACAAAAGAATAGATACAGTCATTATCAAGAACAATGATTGTATCTATTCCTTTATCTATAACGTATTTTCTATCTTAATTAGAATAAATTTTTTAAAAATTTATTCTATTCTTTTTATTTAATTTATTTTTGTAAAAACTTTCCATATTCTTGTATTCAAACATCATATTTATGTTCTTATTCTGGTCCTATAGAAAACTTTTAGGTCGAGAGTTAACTTTTATTGTTTGTGCTCTTATAATACTGTTAGCTTGATTTTTATACAGGCTAGTATTTGCCAATTACTCATTTTTAAGTACTTTTTTATCTTACACTTATTTAAGTTCACTTACTTAAGTTAAGTCAAAGTTTTTTGTGCTTTAGGCAATCAGCAAAAATCAAGAAGTGATCGCCCTGACACAAAGAGCGATTAGTAAATAAATATAAAAACTAAAAAAATAAGTAGGAGTCAACAAGTATTAAGTCTTACCAATAACTATTAACTTTCAACTATCTTCTTTAATTTAATGAACACCTAAATTAAAAAAGATAGTTGCACGGCGAATACCATTTTCTTTTCCTTGACTACTTACTGTTAGGGACCGCAAATTGTTTAATAGAGGTTTAATAGACAGTTCAACTACTTTAACAATCGGAAATTTTCGCTCTAGTAATTTTTTTCCTTGACTCCAATCTATATAAAAATAACCGTCATTTTCAGGGGGTAATGCTTCAACAGCTTGTTGTAATTTTCTACTACGAATTAAAGTTATTTCCGGAGTTGAAAGTGCTTGAAACATTGCTTCAACTGAAGTAGCAAAAATCACATAATCATCCACTTCTGCATGAACACCACTAACTCTCGCTTCCAAAGAAGTTAAATTATCCTTATTTCCCATTGCTGTGTTAAATTTTGTCCAAACAGTTACAGTGTTATTTAATAATGGTAAATTTCCTACACTATATCCCTGTTCTTGTGCTAGTTTATCAAAGTTTTCTACCCACTCAGAAAAATTTACATCTGGTACCTTTTTAGCCACAAAAATCCCGTCAGGTTCCCCTCTACCCAAACTAGGGATAAGAGCTAAGCTAAATTCTCCTTTAATAGATGGAAAAACCTTTTCAGATAAATCTAATCCTAAAGGTTCTTGAACAGAGACTAGGATGCGATTTAATAACTGTTGTAGGGGACTCTCGTTTGCTAGTCCTGTCTCAATTTGACTCCATAATTGATTTAAGTTAGTTCCCGCAGCTGTCAAGATGCTGTTAACAGGTACATATGCTAATGCACCCACAGGTTTGGATAAAGCAGGAGGTTCTTCCCCTTGTTCTGATCCCCCAATCAATGCTGTTTGGGCAACTAACCCCCTAGATTTGACAGAAAAAGCGACTGTTAAAGTTTGAGTAATTTCAGGAATTTCAGGAATGGGTAAATTGCCTAACCAAGCGGATAGAGCTGGAAAATTAGCATAAACGATGCCAATACGAGGTTCAGTAATCGTTTTTAACGCTTCTTGATAGTTAGGAGAATTTTTCAGGTTTAATGTTCTAACTTGAACATTATTGATAGCATCCTTCAAGATTTTGGGATCATTTGCAAATAACACCAAATCGTCTAGGATAGCTGTGGCAGAAAGACGAGTATTAATAGGGTTATCGCGGTGACGTTGATAAATTAAATTGACCCCTTTGTAGGATTCAAAAATCAGATCTGAGGTTCCAGAAATCGCGTCTTTAGAATAGGAACTCTGAAGGAATATTTTGGCTAACTCTTTATCTTTAGTGGTGACAGCTAATAAATAACCAGGTTGAACCCCATTGTCTGGGTTGCGATCAAAGTCTAGGGAAGTCACAGCTAAGGTAATTTCTTCCCCTAACCAAGGTCGAATCTGAGTTTTATAATCGAGCCCCGTTTTAGACAAAAGTTGCTTTTCAAGGGAAAGGAATTCTCGATGTAACCTCCGTCTTCCCTTAGGAAAGGTAATATACTGGGACAAGGATTCCAGACGATCAGGATTAACAAGTAACGAGACCATAACTGGAGCTTGTTTCGGAATAAAAACCGCCGTTATGGGTTCCCTAAGAACGCCTCCTGGCAAGAGCTTGAGAGGACTCTGTCCCAAGATCCAATACAGATTACTACTAGCCCCAAACAAGAGGATGAGGACACTAACAGCTAAGATGATGAAAAAAGAACGAAGCTTCACAATAATTCATCGTTTGTGATCAATGACTACCTTTGATTGTAGTCGTCATTGATCACAAAATTTTTAAGAAAACCCTAATCTTGAACGAAACATCCTAAAGTAATTTTTTTCTCTCTCCTCCTCAAAACTGTTAAGCTGGGCTATCGAACGATTTTTTAAGACGACTGTTTTGTATGCCTCAAAATTTATCCATTCCTCAAATTACTGTCACAGAACTAGCTGAACGACTAGCTCAAGCCAAAGATGAATTACAATTGATAGATGTCCGAGAACCACATGAAGTGATGATCGCTTATATCAAAGGGTTCAAAGTACTTTCTTTAAGTGAATTTAGGAGATGGTCAGATACAATAGCAACAGATTTTAATCCCCATGCGGAAACCTTCGTTATTTGCCATCATGGTATGCGTTCAGCTCAAATGTGCCGCTGGCTACTGAATAATGGTTTTACTAATGTTAGGAATATTATTGGTGGCATTGATGCCTATGCTCTCTGCGTTGATCCAACCATCTCTCATTACTAATACTTTTTCACAATTACTATGAACTAAACACTGTTTAAAGGATTTTTGTTTAACATCCCTTTCGGATCTAATGTGATCAATTACGTAGCTGATAACTTTCAAAACTCTTGTTCTGACTTTATTCTATAACTCCAAAAACTTTTTCTTTATAGAAACCAAGTTTTTATAGCCATGTAAACCTTGCTAAACAAAACTTTTTGTTCTTTTTATAATTTCATTCCACTAGTCTAAAAGAACTTATTTAGTTAAACGGTTTTACTATAAGGGATTATCATAGCAATTTCCTATACTAAGAGATATTTGCGCTTTTTGATTACTATAAATTCTTTCATCAAATTTTAGTCTTTATGCCTTTATTATTATGACTGTTAAATACGCTTTAACTAAACGTTATCAAAACATTCTACGGACAACTATCCAACATTATATTGCTACAGCTGAACCAGTAGGCTCAGAAACTTTAGTTCAAGAATACGATTTTAGTGTAAGCTCGGCTACTATTAGAAAAGCTTTAGGAAAATTAGAAAAAGCTGGTTTTCTCTATCAACCTCACACTTCGGCCGGTCGAATTCCTTCTGACTGTGGTTATCGAATCTACGTTGATAATTTAATTACACCTGACAATTACATTAGACAAAAAATTGAAAAATATTTAAACGAAAAATTACAAAAAGAGACCTTTAACTATGAAATGCTATTGCAAAAGTCAACTCAAATATTAGCAAATTTTAGTGGCTATATCGCCTTAATTACACTTCCTCAAAGTTCTCTAAATCAATTACGTCATTTACAATTAATACCTGTCTCGTCAAGCCAAGTTATTCTAATAATTGTTACAAATAGTTATCAAACTCAATCTATTCTAGTTGATATTCCTAAATCTATCCTCAACGAAAAGCTTAATGATGAAAGATGGTTAGCACAAGAACTACAAATTATCTCTAACTTTTTAAATAGCCATTTAAAAGGAAAAAGTCTGTTAAACTTGGTCGCTTTAAATTGGCAGGATATCGACAATAACCTCATTCATTATACAGGGTTTTTAAAAGCTCTATTACAACAGATATCAGATTATTTAAAATCATCTATTTCAACCCCAATTATGATACACGGTCTTTCAGAAGTTTTGCATCAACCGGAATTTTCTCAATTAAAACAGGTGCAAACTCTACTCTATTTATTAGAAGAACAACAAGATAAGCTATTACCATTAATTTTTGAAGTTCCTGAAGTTGAATTATTAACAACTCAACGAGTTACTATTAGAATTGGTTCAGAAAATCCCCTAGAGTCAATGCATCCTTGTACTTTGATTTCTGCTATCTATAAACAAAGAAATATCCCAGTAGGAAGCGTTGGCGTTATTGGTCCAACTCGTATGGTTTACGAGAATATAATTCCCTTAGTAGAATCAACGGCAGACTATTTATCTGAGGTCTTAAGTTAGACCATTATTATTCTAATTGTAGTCAAGTAAAAACAGAGCGTAATAAATTTGGCTTTAATTACTTAATTATACAGATATAAAATAACTTATTTTTTCAACGTTTATTTAGAGCTAATCATCTGACATTTTAGTATCATTAATCAATTTTTCCGAAGAAAACTAAGACTTGGTTGAGACATTTCTAGCTATCAATAATAAATTGAAAAACCATTTAACCACGAAAATAATTTTTCTTAACAGAACAATAAGAACATTAGAAATAATTAAAAATATTAGTTTATAGAGCTGTTTTACTTTAGTTTTTTTTACTATTTTAAACTTGATTGAAATTAATGTAGTTTACATTTAGTTTATTTTTTAAAATTGATTGATAGGTTATTTAGCTGGTTTAACTAGATTAATTTTAATTTGGTAATTGTATAAATTTTTTAGTTTTATCCGTATAAAAAGTTCATAAAAACTGTTTAATATTATCATTGTTGTAATTATTTTTTTATTCTATAATTTTAATTCATCTTGAAAGTAAGCATAGATTTATTTACTAATATAGCTAAGATACATGGCGTATTTTTTGAAAATTTATTTTACAAAGTAATAGTCAAAAGCAATAGATTATTACTGCTATTAGTTTATATTTGATAATTTCTAGAACATTTTTAGTTTTTATAACCTACTTTATTTAAGTTCTTCAAAAATTGGTCAATATTTTCTTATAAGTCAGATTATTATTTCGTTTTGCCGTTTTAAAAATTGAGCTAAAAACTATTTTAATTTTTAGCTATATTAGCTATTTATGCTGGAGCAGTTACTTTTATATAAAAGAATCTATTATTAACTTATTCGGTGATGTTTTACTGTTAATTTTAAGTCTTTTTCTAAAAAAATGACAAATAACTGTTAAAATCGCCAATAAAACAATACCCAAGAGATTTTTTTGTATTTATTTTAAGAATAAAAGTTATATATTAATGTAACTTTTAAAAATAACAAATATTGTCTTATAAGTTTTAACAAAAAAATCTAAATTTATTTAGTTATTGATTTTAGTAATTATGATATAAATTTTTAATTTTGTTGAGATTAATAAAAAATCGAGTGAGAATATATTGATTAATCAGTTAAATTGCATATAATGTGCAACATAGAAATACTATTTTTTATGTTTGAATGTCCGTAATTTTAATAAATTTAAAGAAGATAGACTCACTGAATGTAAATTTTTACACCACTTTTCTAAATCTAAATCCTCATGAAGAATTGCTATATAGCAGTTTCCATATATTTTAAACTAGATAACAATCATTCACTCGATTAAAACCATTAATGATTAATCTTTAGTCTTTTTTAAAAAATAAGTTTGTCAGCAAAACTTAACTAAAAAACTGTAGTTCCAATAATAATCGCTTATGCTGGCTAGTAGTTGCTTAATCTGTACTAGCATCATCCTGTTAAACTGACTTAGGATTATCAATGCATAGAGAAAACTTACGACCTTAATATGGATACTTTTACCCCTCAGTCAAACATTAAAGTGGAAGATGATCGCACCGGGATGAGTGTGGAAACACTGAAACGTGCTTTCCTAGACAACCTCTTCTACCTCCAAGGCATTGATCGCTCCAATGCCTCTTTGTATAACTATTATGTAGCTATCGCTTATACTGTCCGCGATCGCCTTCTGCATCGCTTCCTTAAAACAATAGAAACCTATAAAAAAGAAAAAGTAAAAATCGTATCTTATTTCTCGGCTGAATTCCTCATGGGTCGTCACCTAGGGAACAACCTAATCAACCTAGATATATATGATAAAATGCGTCAAATCGTCGAGGAATTAGATCTTGATTTTGACAAAATTATTGAACAAGAACCAGATCCAGGACTAGGTAACGGAGGCTTAGGTCGTTTAGCTGCTTGTTTTCTTGATTCTCTTGCTTCTCTAGAAATTCCAGCTATTGGCTACGGAATTCGTTACGAATTTGGAATTTTCCATCAAACCCTTAGAGATGGCTGGCAAGCAGAAATTCCTGATAACTGGCTACGATTTGGCAACCCATGGGAATTACCTCATCCCACCGAGAGCGTAGAGGTTAAGTTAGGGGGCCATACCGAAATGATTCACGATGAAGCAGGTAACATGAGAATGGTATGGATCCCAGCCCGTACTATCCTTGCCGTTCCCTATGACACACCCGTTCCAGGCTATCAAACCAACACCGTAAACCCCCTACGTTTGTGGAAAGCAGAAGCCAGTGAAGCATTTAATTTTGATGCCTTCAACGCTGGACAATACGACCAAGCAGTAGCCGAGAAAATGGATGCAGAGACTATTTCTAAGGTTCTTTATCCTAATGATAATACTCCCGCAGGCCGACAACTCCGTTTGGCGCAGCAATACTTCTTTGTTTCTGCTTCCTTACAGGACTTAATTCGTATTCATCTAAGGACTCACAATAGTTTAGATGATTTCCATGAAAAGGTTGCGGTCCAACTTAACGATACTCACCCTGCTGTGTCCGTCGCTGAATTGATGCGGTTATTAATGGATAAACACAATTATTCTTGGGAGAAAGCTTGGGATATAACCCAAAAAACCCTCGCTTATACTAACCATACTCTGTTGCCAGAAGCATTAGAACGTTGGCCAGCAGGATTATTTGCTAGTCTTCTCCCCCGACATCTAGAAATTATTTACGAAATCAACTATCGTTTCCTTGAAGATGTAAGGACCTGGTTCCCTGGAGATGAACAGTTGATATCTAGTCTATCTTTGGTCGAAGAAAGGGAAGAAAAGCTAATTCGCATGGCTAATTTGGCTTGTGTTGGTTCCCATGCGATCAATGGGGTAGCGGCTTTACATACAGAACTCTTGAAAAGAGATACTCTCAAAGACTTTGCTAAGCTCTGGCCTGAGAAATTTTATAACAAAACCAATGGGGTCACACCACGCCGTTGGATTTTACTGTCTAACCCAGAATTAGCTACTTTAATTAATGAAAAAATTGGGGATGGTTGGCTCAAAAATTTGGATGAAATGCGGAACATAGAAGCTGTTGTTCATGATCCCGACTTTCGTCATCGTTGGCGTGAAGTTAAACAAGGCAATAAACGCAGCTTAGCGGCTTATATCCTCAAACACAGAAACATTCAAGTTGATCCTAATTCCCTATTTGATGTTCAAGTTAAGCGAATTCATGAGTACAAGCGGCAACATTTAATGGTTCTACACATCATTACCCTATATAATCGCATCAAACAGAATCCTCATGTCGATATTCTTCCTCGAACCTTCATTTTTGGTGGTAAAGCAGCTCCTGGCTACTTCTTAGCTAAGTTGGTCATTAAATTAATCAACGCCGTGGCCGAAGTTGTTAATAAAGATCCCGATGTTCGGGGCCGATTAAAAGTTGTCTTCTTACCTAACTTTAACGTTTCTTTAGGTCAACGGATTTATCCAGCCGCTGACTTATCCGAACAGATTTCCACTGCCGGCAAAGAAGCTTCTGGAACCGGTAACATGAAGTTTGCTATGAATGGGGCATTAACCATCGGAACCTTAGACGGAGCGAACATTGAAATTCGTGAAGCAGCTGGGGCTGAAAACTTTTTCTTGTTTGGTTTAACGGCCGAAGAAGTTTACGATCTCAAGGCTAATGGATACAACCCCATAGATTATTATCATAACAATGAAGAATTACGGGGTGTTATTGACCGCATTGCCAGTGGCTACTTTAGTCATGGAGATGGGGAATTATTCCAACCCATTGTTGGTCCCTTAATGTCCCATGATCCTTATATGTTGATGGCTGATTATCAATCTTATATTGATGCCCAAGAGGCCGTTAATCATGCATACTGTGATCATGAAAAGTGGACAGATATGTCTATTCTGAATTCAGCGCGGATGGGTAAATTTTCTAGTGATCGCACGATCAGGGAATATTGCAAAGAAATTTGGAATGTTAACCCTGTCACTATCACAATCGAAGATTACAATCCGGCAACGTCTGGTTAATTTTTCCTCGGTTAAGAATCATCTGGGAATAGATTATCCCTGTTGAAATATGAGGTAAAAGAAGTCTAGTCTTGTTTTTTGACCTAAGCAGAGAGTAGGGAGCAACAACCGTTGACCCTACTTATTTTCGATTTATATTCTAACTGTTGAATATTAAAATCGTGTTGAGGTTGACTGCAAATAACTTTAAGGTAACATTTCAAGAAATATCAGTATTTATTTTGAAAATCTGATGTTTGAGCAATTTATCCAGTTGAGGAGGAATAACTGCTCAAAATCTCCTCGCAAATTTATTTATTGACTAGTTCATGGTTCGTTTGAGGCTTTTAAGGAATTGCGCCTCTACTATCATGTAGTAGCAACAATACCGAATCAAATTGTACTGCACACAGCAATAAGATAGCTTGTAAGTTAGAATAGTCCTCGGACTGTTCATCATCATTATAGTCAGTATAACCACCGTCAAGTTAGTATCTGACAAATTACGTCTAATCAAAAATGATTTCTCAATACTTTCTGACAATAAAAATAATGATCACAGGTACTTCTTAACTAGAGAACCTAGACGAGACACCTTTGTGAAATTTAGTGAACTTTTTCCCAACCTTTACTACAGTTCCCACAATTTAATTGTCTAAAATTAAAGGAGAATTTTGTCGGCTTAATTTCTCATCAGTAATACGTAAGTCTGTCGAAGGTAGAAATAAGGAGTTAAGCAACTCTTGAAGAGATTTATAGCGTACTATAATTGATAGTACACACGATTTTCAGTGATTTAGTTACCAACATTAATCTAATTATATAAATTGAGTTTTAGGATCTATAATGGAAATGTTTTCTCTCAACGAGAGTTTAAAGCTTTATGGTTGGTTCAAAATTAGCAATTACTAGCCTCAAATAACAATTTAGTAAAGATTGAATTTGCAAAATTTAGAGGTTATTAATAATGATTACAAGCTTTATTTTTCAATGAATAGTTTGAGTCTTAGTGAAATCTTACTACGTCTTTTATTAGTATTTTTACTGATTGCTATTAATGCCTTTTTTGTAACCGCCGAATTTGCTATGGTGTCGGTGCGGCGGTCACGCATTAGTCAATTAGTAGAAGCTGGTGATCTGCAAGCTCAAACTGTCCAATCCCTACAGCGTAGTATTGATCGTCTTCTCTCAACCACTCAATTAGGAATCACTCTTTCTAGTTTAGCTCTCGGTTGGATTGGAGAAGGAACCATGGCAGTTTTGGTTAATCCTCTTTTGAGGAATATGCCGTTTGCGCCTAAATTGACCCAATCCCTATCCTATAGTCTTGCTATCCCAGTTGCTTTTTTGCTAGTTGCTTATTTACAAATTGTGTTAGGAGAACTCTGTCCTAAATCTGTTGCTTTGATTTATTCAGAGAAGTTAGCTAGATTCTTAGGTCCTCCCATTGGGGTAATTGCCCAAATCTTTAACCCTTTTATCTGGATTTTAAATCAATCAACTCGCTATTTATTATGTAGTGTTGGGATTAAATACATGAGGGAAAGACGATACAACCAAGTGACCTCAGAAGAACTTCAATTGATCATTGCCACTGAAGGAGAATCAACTGGTTTAGAAGCCAAAGAACGAGCACTACTGAAAAATGTCTTTGAATTTGGCGAGGTAATGGCTGTTGAGGTAATGGTTCCCCGTACTCAATTAATTGCCATTTCTGAGGAAGCAACTTTTGGGGATTTACTTGAAGAAGTCGCCATTACTGGTCATTCTCGTTATCCGGTTAAAGGAGATTCCCTTGATGATATGTTAGGCTTTATTGATTTTAAAGATTTAGCTCCTCCGTTGGCTCAAGGAGAATTAACAAAGGAATCTTCTTTGCGTCGTTGGCTCAAACCAATTAAATTCGTCTCTGAATCCATGCCATTAGATGAATTACTATCTGTAATGCAGAGATCACAGTTGAAAATAGTGATTGTCGTAGATGAATTTGGAGGAACTTCTGGATTAATTACTCTTCAAGACTTAATTGCAGAAATTCTTGATAGTGATTTAGAAGAAACTCGGACAGAAGATATTTCTCTACAAATGTTGGATGATCAAACATTTTTAGTAAAAGCTCAAATCAATCTCGAAGAACTCAATAAAGTTTTAGACTTAGAGTTACCGCTAACGGATGAATACCAAACCTTGGGAGGATTCTTACTCTATCAGTGGCAGAAAATTCCTTCTATAGGGGAAACTTTATTCTATGACAATTTAGAATTTACAGTTGTCACAGTTGAACCCCCTCGTTTATTGCAAATTCGTCTCCATCGTCTAGAAGGATCTGTTGCTGAAATTATTGAAGATAAAATTGTTGATTATCAAGAAAATAGGGAATAGATGCGAATAGGCCGATCAAATTACACTGATTAGTCCAAATCAGTCCTACGCAACGAGTAATCGCTTCTTCTTGAGAATTGAAAAGCACCCAAGGTGGACCCTATCAGTTTTTTATTTTCTACTGAAATGAGCTTACAGTGACCTTTGAGGAGATCTCCTTTTTAGTTTTCTTTCAGCCTTAACAGTAGTTTCTCGAAACGGTTGAGCGAGTTTTTAAGGTTTAACATTTTGATTAGGTTTATACCATTTTAAGTGTTGATAAACGGTGCGAGAAAAATCTTGAATGATCATTCTCCCCATGACGTCATTGTAGGAACGTTCGGCAAAGACAGCTCCAATATAACGCTTACCGGTGGGAATATCGATGATGCCAGCATCTCCTAGAATCGTACCAATATCCCCTGTTTTATGAGAAATAATTGCACCCTGTTCCAGTCCTTGGGGTAATAAGGTTTGAGTACGTGTTTTTTGCATAATTCCCAACATACGATCACGTGATCGTACTGTCAATAAATCCCCCCGTTCAACGCGAGCCAATAATTGTACTAAATCTTTGGGACTGGTGGTATTTGTCCCTTCTAAATCGGGTAAATGATTATTAATCTCTGTGCTGGTTAATCCCCATTCCTTAAAACGTTTATTGAGAACTTCTTTACCTCCCAGACGACGGACTAACATATCCGTGGCTGTATTATCGCTGATAACAATCATTTTTGTGGCAGTTTCCAAGGCACTAAACTTAGTACCAGGTTCCTGATATTGCATACTTCCTGACCCTCCAGTGATAATTTCTTTGTCCATAGTTAGCATTTCGTCTAGATAGATTCTTCCGGCATCTAACTCTTCGAAAAAAGCGACAAGAACAGGGATTTTAATGGTACTAGCAGCAGAAAGAGAAGTATCTCCATTAAAATTGACATAGTTACCGTTATCTAAATCGATAAACCAGCCTTGAGGCTTGACTTTAGCGTATTTCTCTTGGCTGGCTACCTTTTCTAATTTGGTTTTGAGATGAGTTAATTCTTTCCCTGGGGGAATAGTTGTTGTGTTGTTAATAGTCGCTGTAGGGATTTTTTCTTCAAATTGCACAGACTCTTCAGAAGCTGTCAGTTGGGTAGAATTAAAGTAGGTGGCAAGTAAACTGGTGGGAGCGAATACGGTTAAAATTGTTCCGGTAATCGCACTTACTCCCACCCCCATAATACCTAAACGGAGAATATACAAAAACAAGACAGTCATCAAATTGGAACGAGAATTTTTAGCGCGCCGATCAAGAAGTTTGGCAGAAACCGTTGAGGTTGAAACCCTTTGGCGAGGAAGTCGTCTGGTTGAAGGCCCTACCCCAGAAACACTATTTATCTGTTGAGGACGAGAACTACTTTTGCCATTGATCGAACGACCAGAAGAGTCATTGTTAATTGCACTACTTTTGGGATTATAGGAGGAATTAATCATTCGACGGGGCATAGTCTAAGAATCCTTGCAATTAAAATAAATTGAAGAAGAGACAAGTTAAAACAACACTTGCAACCTTAATCAGTATCAATCTGATCGAGATAATTTACTTTTGTGACTGTAATTGTCGGGTAAATGTTGCCATATGGAATTAATCTGTCCAAGAATTCCTCGCAGTAAAGCCACTTCTTCAGCACTTAAGTTTGAGCGGTTATAAAGACGGCGGAGTTTTTCCATTTTAGCCTTAGCCGTATGGGGAAAAAGATAACCCATCTTTAATAAAACCATTTCGAGGTGTTGATAATAGCCTTCGAGTACATCAAAAGATGCCAGTTTTGAAAAGGAGGTCGAAGGGAATGAAGAAAATTCCAGAGGGATTTGGGCAGCTTGGTATAGTTCATATGCGCAGATAGCAACGGACTGGGCAAGATTTAAAGATGGATAAGCCGGGCTAGCCGGAATACAGAGAAAACGTTGGGCGTAATTGAGTTCTTCATTACTTAGTCCCCGATCTTCCGGTCCAAAAATTAAGGCACTGGGGAGGTTTGAGGTTAATAACCAGGGGAGGGCTTGACTGGGAGTTTCTAGAGGAGTCGGAAGGCTACGAGGGCGGGCTGTAGTAGCTATCGTTTGCTGACATCCTTGCAATGCTTCAGGTAAACTGCCTACTTGTTGAACTTGTTCTAAAATGTTTAGACCATGAACAGCCATTAATCGCGCTTCTTCCCCCAAAGGATCACAATGAGGGCTAACTAAAATTAGCTGTTGTAACCCCATATTTTTCATGACTCGCGCTACTGCTCCCACATTCAATGGGCCAGCAGGTTCAACTAAAATAATTCGGACTTGCGCTAAAGACATGATTGACGTCACTTTCTAAATTCATCAGGTGCCCCCAGTATCATCCCATTTACATAGACAATAATGAAAGCCTTTTCATAGATAAACAAAAGAGTCAACTGTTAGCGAGTTTGGCGAGATGCTAACTTTTCAATTGTTGCCTGGGTTTCTTGCAATAGTCGGGGGGAAGGATCTTCAATTCTTGTTAAAGAGGGAACAAGACTACGAGAATGTAATGCCATGTAGAGTTGCAGTTGAGCCACGTAATCCTGTATGTTTTCCTGCATGGCTTCTGTATTGGTTGAAGTCGTTTCCACTTTCAAGATACCTTCCTAAAATTAAGTGTGTAATTTGGTTGATTAACTACTCTACGAAATTATCATGTTATTATGGATCTAAGGATGGATAATAACAAATTTTACATACTTCTAAACATACCGTAATATTGCCCTTCAAAAAACTCGGAATTTTCATTAGTCAACCGAATTAACTATTATAGAAACTAGCTTCATAAGCTGAAATGTTCTAATTGTTTAGATGTAGATTAAGCTACACCAGAATAACTTTTTAAAAAAATTGATGCAAATATCATCTTTGATGTTCCTAAGATTACCTATCGTTTTATTTTACTTAACTTGTGGAGATTAATGTTAACCCCTCATAAAAAACCTCTATTTAAATAAAGTAGATGATTCTAAGCTCTAAGTAGACGTGAAGAAAAAAAATTATCTTGTATCTCTACATTCAAGCAACTAGAGTTAACCTTGTATTGCTTTAATTAACATTGTTCAGAATAATTTCTTTGAACAAGACTCTGTTTAACTGCCTTAGCTAAATTATAATCATCTTTTTTAATTATCTTTAAAAGATACTTCTGACAATTTTATGAGCTTTTATTTTATGCCATTCTCGTTCTATTACATTTAGTTCTGGATTCTAATTTGGTATAAAATATATATAATCTTTTTCCTTCTCATTTTTTTAGTTTGGCTTTAACTAAATAATTTGTATGCACCAAGTCATTATTAAGAACAATTACTATATTTATGTTTTTGTCTTTGCTGTGTCTTTCAGTTTCATCTACATCTTCATATAATTTTTTTGTTTTTTTTGGGGGTTTCTTGGTTTGTTATTTAAAAAATTAAGTGATTATCATCAGCACCTGTATCTATCTCTATTTACAGCCTTTTTTTATAAAAATCATAAATTTTCCCTGAAGTTTAATAGCAGAAGCCCATAAATTTATTACAGTGTTATCTTCTTGAGGTGATACTCTCGTTTAAGAGTAAGAATAAAAACTATCTAAGTAACAAAGGTAAAAAATTGCTATTGCAAGCGCAATTATAAAAAAATATTGACTTTAATTTTAGGCTAAACTTCCTCTACTGTTGATAATGAAACCCAGTCCGTTATTGCCTATTCTCTAGAAAAGAGAACTTAGGATCGAACTACTATTGTCATTGCTATTGTCTGTCAAAGACTCGTCGTATTAACTTTATTTATGTAGTGTAATACGGGAAAATCATCGAAAAATAAACCCATGGATAGTTACTAAAACAAAGAAATTTATAAAAATTTATTGTCCACAAAATATTAAACTTGCCCTTTAACTTTAACAGCAGGTTTCACTGATGGAGTGTCAACGATATGGTAGAGATTAGGATTGATCTCTCCATGAACTGTGAGTAAAATAGCCCGAATTAAGGCCTGTGCCTTGAGGACTATTTCATCAAATTCTATCTGGGGATCCGATAGAGCAACAATTGCTCCTCCTACGCCGATAGTCGTCTCAATTGGGGTCATTACGATTGTACGTATGACAATGTTCAAATCTGCTGTGCCATTTAGTCCTAGAAAACCAATTGCCCCTGAGTAAATACCCCGTGCTTCTCCTTCAAGTTTGTCAATAATTTCCATGGTTCTCATTTTGGGAGCACCGGTCATTGAGCCACCAGGAAAAGCTACACGGATACAATCAGTAGCTCTAAGATCTTGACGAAGGTAGCCGCAAATAGTACTGACTAATTGATGTACAGTGGCATAAGTTTCGACATCCATTAATTTCGGGACATGAATGCTACCTATTTCACATACGGATCCTAGATCATTTCGTAGCAAGTCCACAATCATTAAGTTTTCAGCACGCTCTTTTTCCCCATTTTTTAAACTTTCTTGTATTTTCTTATCTTCTTGAGCATTGATTCCCCTTGCTTTTGTTCCTTTAATTGGCTTAGATTCAACTTTGTTATTACGATCAATTTTTAGGAAACGCTCTGGAGAGGAACTAAGAACGACGAGATCTTTAAATCTGAAAAATGCTGAGTAAGGTGCTGGATTAGTTTTACGTAATATTCGATAAAGCGTTAGAGGATCAGGTTGACTATCAGTAGAGATCTTATTAGTTAAACAGACTTCATAGCTTTCTCCTTGAGAGATTTTATGAAGACAATGTTGGATATTGTCTAAGTAGGTTTGATATGAGCGGCTAAAGCGAAAAGTTATTGGTTTGTCACTGTTTTTGAGAGTAGGTGGTTCTAACTGCGGTAATGTGGACAGTTGCTGTTCTACAGTGTCAAACCAAGCCTCAGCCTCACCTTTTTGTTCCTTTTTCGTTAGATACAAGACATAAGTTTTCAGTTCTTGATGATCGAAGACAATTAATCGATCAGCTAAGATAAAGCTAGAATCAGGCAATGATGAAGGATTCTCTAATGTACTTCCACATTCTGCTTTGATTTCATAACCAAAGTAACCAACAAAACCGCAATTAAAGTCAAAAGGTAGACCATCACAGCGACAATTAAGCAACTCAAGTTCTCGCTTAAGATAGTCTAATATGCCCTCTTTATACACACTCAATTCGTTTCTTTGAGTAACAGACACTTCTCGGGTCTGAACATTATATTGAACTAATCGACTGTTGGAACCGCCACCGTCTCCCATAAAAGAGAAACGTGAAAGACTTGGATCGGCTAGACTGCTGTCAAGCCAAAAAGCAAGAGACTCGTCTCCAAATAAATGAACAAATACTTGTTCGGGATCTCGATCAATATTGAGTTGACGACTATAAACTCGATAATCAAGATTATGGAATTGATGGAGGTGACCAGTAGGAATAATAGAAAATTTTTGATTTATTAAACTCTTTCTTCTGTTTTCTTGGGTAGAATACTGCTTAGTAATATTCTTAAAGTTTTCTAACAAGGTATATCCATACTCAGTACTAATAGACTCAGGGTGGAACTGTACACCCCAAATTGGTCTTGAGCGGTGGCGTAACCCCATGATAACCCCATCTGCTGTCCAAGCAGTTGTTTCTAGACTCTCGGGCAATGCTGGGGAAACGACCAAAGAATGATAGCGAACAACACAGAAGTTTTGAGGAATATCGGCAAATATTTCGGATTCGTTATGATAGACTCGACTCAAGCGTCCATGCATTACTTCAGGAGCATATATGACTCGGCCTCCAAAGACATAACCAATTCCCTGATGACCTAAGCAGACACCTAGTAAGGGAACCTCTATTTTTTCAATAACTTGTTGACAAATTCCAAAATCTTTCGAATTCTCTGGACGACCCGGCCCAGGAGAAATGACTACATTATCAAATGATAAGGTTTGTAGTTCAGAACAAGTTAATTGATCATTGTGTATAACAATTGGAGGTTCTCCATTTACTTGTGCAATCATTTGGTAAAGATTAAAAGTGTAAGAATCGTAGTTATCGATTAGTACGGTTTTCATAATTACTACTATCACAAAAATATAGGGACAATTAATTTTAATGATGAATTAAATTCCATCTAGCTCCAATATTATTTTTATTTTTTAGAAAAAAACTTAGTTATTCTGGGTTAGTTAACAAAAATTAGATAACACTTTTCGATAAAGAACTACGACGATTTAACTTTTTTAGCGCAGCATCCCATACCTAAAACTAATTCATCTATTAAACATAAAATAGTAAATATTATTAATTGGATATGATTGTTTTCAATTTTATATAATTGAAGCCATTATCGTCTACAAAAAATTTTATATTTTTAGTTTATTAAAAATCACCCAAAATGCTTTTATGAAAAAATAAATATAATGGAAACCATTTTATATGGTTTATATAACGCTAAATATATCTTAGTAAAACTTATGTGACATCAAAAATAGTGACAGCTCCATGGGAAAAGTTATGGTTACTCTATTACAACTAAACTTGCTAATTAGGTAATCTGACATTATTTCTAAATCTCCCAATTTGGGACGGACAATAACCCTCCAGGGTATAGCAGTAATTCCGACAGTTAAACCAACCAATCAAAAGACTGAGATAAGGAAACAGGAAGACTATCATTAGTAGCATGACGTTGAAAATACATAGCCATATAAGGAACAAAAAAATATTATTTAAAAACATGGCACAACTCCCAATAAAAACGAGAAGATGATGATGACAATGTACCTTGGATAAAAGAACAGTAAGAAATATAAAATTTTAAGTATTTATTAAATTCAAAATAGCTTCTTAAATAGGTAGTAAATTAGATTTTTTTTAAAAAAAAGGTACTTAGCAGAAGTAAAACAAGAAAAAGTAAATTATTGTGGTTGTCAAAGCAGTAGATTTTAATTCTAAATTATAGAAACATCTGACATGATGTCGATGTTAAATAGTTTTTAAAAAGGGGAACAAGAGGGCTATAATTGTTTTGTTCTGAAAAACAGCTTTAAAAATGATCTTCAATAAGAATTATCTTTGGAGCGGTTTATTATAAATATTTTTTTATAATTGGGTGGTTGACGGTTTTTAATGATACAGTTACCTGTCAACTTTTATATACCGATTTCATGTAGCCTTACGATTTTCGCTCAATTTTTTAAGTAATACACCATTATCGGATAATAATTATTTAGCCATACACAACTAATATCCTAAAATTAATGTAAATCATATTATTAAGTCTTCAAAATAAGAAGCATAATCAATATTTATTTTATTCGATAGAGTTTACGTTAGTATTCTCTCAATTTTATCTGTCCGTAGAAATAATTTTTACTTCATTAAAAGAGAAAAATAAGATAATTATTGTTTGTATAGAGAAACTCTAAAATTAAAAAATATCACTTTTTTTGGGGCGTTCTATCCTTCAGAAGTGTTTTTTTACATAATTAGTTTTGTCTGAATAACAAAAAATAACTTTTTTATTTGTTAAATAAGTTTAAATTAAAAATAAGTATTAATATTCCTATTTATAGGATTACCATTTCCATATTTTCTTACTAAGATAGGTAAATAAATATCAGATTTATTAGTTAAGTTTTTAATTATCTTCATTGATGGACATGTCGCTGCGGTAAATAATTATATTCCCACAGCGACATGTCCATCATTATAAAGTTTCTTGAACTGCTGCTTGTCTTTGATTCTTTTTAATTGATGTAGTTCTTGAGACAAAAATTGTAATCTTTGGGAGTCACAATGGACCATTACTCTTTCTTCAGAAATGGTAACTAAACTCAATTAAATTAATGATTAAAAAAATGTATTAATAATAATTAATATAATTTCTAAATCTAATCAAGTAACCTTTCTGAGTGATAAGTTAGGTAGACAAACATGAAAATAAATTCCACTGTTTTATTGTTTCATAAGTCAGGGAGTACAAGAATGCTCCGGCTACTCCTAACTTCTCCGCCTCTCCGCCTCAAACCGAACTCAAGTTAACATGGATAGGTGGATCGAGGAAATTGAGGATAGTTATGGAATGGTTAGAAAGAATTAGTCGAGTCGTGCGATCACAGATTAATAGCTTAATAAAAGAAGAAGAGGATCCAGAAAAAGTTTTAGAGACAGCGATTACCCAAATAGAACAGGAATTGATCGCCATGCGACGAGCATTAGCAGAAGCGATCGCCATTAACAAAAGTGCACAACGCCAGTTAGCTCACCACCAAAAGGCGGCAGAAAAATGGTATGAACGGGCAACAATGGCTATTGACAAAGGAAATGATCCCCTAGCCAGAGAAGCCCTAATTAACCGCCGATCTTACCAAATACAAGTTCAAGGGATAGAAAATCAACTAGAACAACAAAATCAGGTAGTTGAGAAGGTTAAGCAAGATTTACGAACTCTAGAACGTAAATATGCCGAAGCTAAAGCAA
This sequence comes from cyanobacterium endosymbiont of Epithemia clementina EcSB, assembly GCF_029919255.1. GTDB lineage: Bacteria > Cyanobacteriota > Cyanobacteriia > Cyanobacteriales > Microcystaceae > Rippkaea. The sequence goes on from NZ_CP123991.1 coordinate 1,641,073, forward strand.
AAAAAAGCCTTAACGTAGCCAGACTGCGATCAGCGATAGCCTCCCAAAGACTACAAGAAATTGTTGGAAATCTACATTCAGGCAGTTCTACCAGCATTTTTGAGCAGATGGAATCGAGGATTCTGGAACTCGAAGCAGAGTCACAAATAACCCAAAGTCTGAGTACTGATCCCTTAGAAAAGCAATTCATGGCCTTAGAAATGGATAAAATCATCGATACAGAAATTGTCAACCTCAAAGCTGAAAAACTGACCTCACGTCAGTCTAACCAATCATCAGTATCTTCCTCAGAAATAGATGAAATTAATGCTAAGCTCGATCAATTCTAAGACGTAATTTTTAAGAAATAGAGATAAATTTTGTTCAGGAGTATTTCAAAGTTGTTTTTTTTCTCCGACTTCCTCACTCTCCCTCCGTGACCATTCATATGCCAAACTAGAAATGGACAAGCCATACTCAGTGGCATAAAAAAGCAATCTTAACTTTAAAATTTTACTTACCCTAGTACACGCACCGGAGGATAAACAGCATCATGGGATTATTTGATCGCCTAAGCCGAGTTGTCCGAGCTAACTTAAACGATCTCGTCAGCAAAGCAGAAGACCCCGAAAAAGTCTTAGAACAAACCATCAATGATATGGCAGAAGACTTGATACAAGTGCGTCAAGCCGTCGCCCGTGCTATTGCTGAACAAAAGCGTACTGAGCAACGATATAATCAGGATCTGTCAGAAGCAAACAAATGGGAACAACGGGCTAAACTTGCCCTATCTAAAGGAGATGAGAGTTTAGCTAGAGAAGCCCTAGTCCGTAAAAAAACTCATACTGATACTTCTGTGACTCTTAAACAACAGCTGGAACAACAAAATGGTCAAGTAAATACCCTCAAGCGTAATCTAGTAGCTTTAGAAAGTAAAATTTCTGAAGCCAAGACTAAGAAAAATATGCTAATCGCTCGGTCCAAAGCAGCTAAAGCTAACGTAGAAATTCAACAAACGTTGAGTGGCGTTAATACTAGTGGTTCGATGGCAGCCTTTGAGCGAATGGAATCCAAAGTATTGGATATGGAAGCTCGTTCTCAAGCCATTGGAGAGTTGGGCGGCACTGGTATTGAAGAACAATTTGCTAGATTAGAGTCTGGAAGTGGTGTAGATGACGAACTAGCCATGTTAAAAGCTCAAATTGGTGGGATTTCTGAACCGCAGAAATTACCTGAAGCCTCTAATACCCAATCATCTCGAAAAGATTCGGCGGTGGATGCAGAATTAGAAGACTTACGGAAACAATTGGATAATCTCTAAAGGAGAACCCCAAAATACGTTACAAAAAATCTCGTTCTAATTTTTAGGGACGTAATAATATACGTCCCCCTCAACTGGTCGAATTTAGCTTGTTCTATTTCAGGATTTATCTGAACAAAAGATAAGTAAAATAACTGGCTAACCTCTAACCTAGATAACTGGTAACTCAATTATTAGATGGCCAATTAAAAAACCAATTATGAGTAGTGTTCTCGAAATTACTGATCCCAAATTTGAAGAAGAAGTTTTTCACGCTAAGCAACCTGTTCTAGTCTATTTTTGGGCTTCCTGGTGCGGTCCATGTCAATTAGTTTCTCCCACTATTAGTTTGATCGCCAAAACTTATGGTGATCGCCTAAAAGTGGTTAAATTAGAAGTTGATCCTAACCCTAAAGCAACTGCTGAGTGTAAAGTAGAAGGGGTCCCAGCCTTGAGACTCTATAAAGACAAAGAACTTTTAGCTTCCCATGAAGGGGCTATTACCAAACAAAAACTTATTGAGGATATTTTAAATCCTTATTTAAGTTAGATAGTGAGCAGTTAATAATAAATAGTTAATGATTAATAACTGTTTACTAATCTATTCAAACAAGTCATTAGATAACTGTCTTCTTGTAAAGACTATGCGCTTTGCTAACCGTCTCAAAGCCCTGTCAGGGAACGTCTTTGTTGATATGGATCAGGCGAAAGCCGAGGCCATATCGGCAGGGAAAACTATCATAGATTTATCCTTGGGATCGTCTGATTTGCAAGCTCCAAATGTGGCAATTGCTGCTATCGAAAAATCTTTGCACGACCCCACGACCCACGGCTACTTGTTGTACCATGGAACACTAACTTTTCGGGAAGCTGTGGCTAAATGGTACACTCACCGTTTTGATGTTGAGATTGATCCTCAGACAGAAGTATTACTTTTAATTGGTTCTCAGGAAGGAACAGGTCATTTACCCCTAGCGATCCTTAATCCTCAGGAAATAGCTTTATTGCTTGATCCTGGCTATCCTTCCTACGCAGGTGGTGTTTATTTAGCAGGGGGACAAATTCATACAATGCCCTTGTTAGCGGAGAATCAATTTTTACCTGTTTTAGCCGATATTCCCACTTCTGTTCTGGCTAAAGCTCGTTTGATGGTGTTGAATTATCCCCACAATCCCACGACGAGCATGGCTTCCTTGTCCTTTTTTGAGGAAACAGTCAAATTTTGTCAGCAACATGATTTAGTTTTAGTTCATGATTTTCCTTACGCTGATATTGTTTTTGATGAGATAAAATCACCGCCTTCTATTCTACAAGCAGATCCTAATAAATCTAGTTCAATTGAGTTTTTTACTTTTTCTAAGTCATACAATATGGGTGGATTTCGAATTGGGTTTGCTGTTGGAAATGCTGAACTTGTTACGGCACTAAGAAAGATTAAAGCAATTATTGATTTTAATCAATATCGAGGAGTTTTAGATGGAGCAATTGCCGCTCTAGAAGGATCTCAAGAAACTGTCAAACAAACTGTTGCTGAATTCCAAAAACGCCGTGATGTTTTTATTAAAGCACTAAATAATATTAATTGGTTAGTCGAATCTCCTCAAGCAACTATGTATGTTTGGGCAAAATTACCAGAACCATGGCAGAATAAATCAACTGAATTTTGTAGGCAATTAGTATTAAAAACTGGAGTTGCAGTTTCTCCTGGAGCAGGCTTTGGAAAACAGGGAGAAGGTTATGTTAGATTTGCTTTAGTTCATAATCCTGATGTGTTAGAAGTAGCAGTTAAGCAAATTGCTGGATTTTTAGGAGAGACTCTTTGATATTTATTTGGAAATATCTATAAAATACTACAAATTCAAGTAATATCCAGGTTGTCCAACCTTACGTTTGAGAAAGATACATTCAGTTGCTTTTGTTTGATAGTGTTCCTCATGAATACTTTCGAGCAACTTACCACTACTTTGAACCTTTTCTCGAAGACTTCATATGCAGTAGCTTTTAGAAAAATTTTTGGATTCTAGATAACATAAGCCTAGGAACTGGCATTATAACTAGAAGCGAATAAATATCTTTTCATAAGGAGTAATTAATTTGAAAAAAGTAGAAGCGATCATTCGCCCTTTTAAATTAGATGACGTTAAAATTGCTCTCGTCAATGCAGGCATTGTTGGAATGACAGTTTCAGAAGTGCGGGGATTTGGACGACAAAAAGGTCAAACGGAACGGTATCGTGGGTCAGAATACACGGTGGAGTTTCTCCAAAAACTTAAGATAGAAATTGTCGTTGAAGATCCTCAGGTAGATATGGTGGTCAACAAATTGGTCGCCGCAGCGCGCACCGGGGAAATTGGAGATGGGAAAATCTTTGTCTCTCCTGTGGAGCAAATTATCCGTATTCGCACTGGAGAAAGCAATCTTGAAGCAATCTAACTAAGATGGGGGATTACGGACCATCAGTCCTTCCCCATCAGACAATATGATGTTAGCGTTCCTTAACTTTGAAAATCGAGCTTTTCAATGTCTTGGCGAATATCATTAAGATCAATATAGCGATCAGTAGCATTTCTCAATTCCCTAGCAATCATACCCTCCGTGGAGACAACTGTAATATGGGTACTCTTAGAACGTAACAGTTCAATTGCTCGTTCAAAGTCTCCATCACCACTAAAAAGAATCACTCGATCATATTGATCTACTGTATTAAACATATCAACTACAATTTCAATATCAAGATTAGCTTTTTGTGAATAACGACCTGATGTATCGTCATAATATTCTTTAAGAATTTTGGTTCTTACTGTATATCCTAAACTTATTAAAGCGTCTCGAAATCCTCTTTGATCTTGAGAATCTTTTAAGCCAGTGTACCAAAAAGCATTCACTAAACTAACGATAGGATCTTTAGTGAAAAATTCTAGAACTCTCCTAGGGTCAAAAAACCAGCTATTTTTTTGTTGAGCATAAAACATATTATTACCATCAATAAATATTGAAACACGCTCTTTCTTAAAAAGACAAATATTCGTAGCATTCATGAAATTAAAACCTAAGATTATTTAGAAATAAAATTTATTTTTTTAGCTTAATAGTCTAGTTAAGCAATTTTACTTAATTAAAATCTTACCTTAAAAGTTTCCTCCTTTGTTGTGATGGAGATCTCAAATAGAAAGGAGGAGTCTTTAAGGTAGAAGTCAACAAGAAAATACTTCTTTGTAAGTATTTTAAGTTAAGTCTAGGTCTTTAATTATTAAGAGAACTCCAAAGACATAATTGTCCAGAATTCTTCTTAAGCTATTAAATTAAGAACACTAATCGCTCCACAATACTGGACATAATTTTGTAGTGGTGATAGCTACTAAACCTAAGGAGAATAAATCAACACAAGGAGTTATTCCTGAACCGCAATAAACGATAATTTTTTCTATTTGTTGATAAACTTACAGAAGGGTTTGTTCAACAGTTAAAGTTAATAAATAACCTTAATCATCGGTAACTTGCTTTCACGGTTAATTAACTGCACCTCAATATGGCTAACAAGAGAATTCATCGGTTTGTGTTCCCATCGATAGTGATTGTTATCCCGTAAATTTATCAAAATAACTACTACTAAACAAGAGCAACAAAAATAAACTGTAGGTTTTTCTCAGCAATCACTATAGTTTTGCCGGTCAAGTGTCAATTTATTCTAATTGTCAAGAATAAATCTCTACATTTGGTAAAAAATGCTGTCCCCATGATTAGTGACAGGGGATAATAAATCTCAGTCTACATTAAAGTAATAAACTCCTGGGATGTTACTTACTTAATAAATTTGTTCTCCCCAATCAAATTATTTCAATCAAAAGTTATTATCGATAATAATAAGTTTTAGAATTAGTTAATTAGCTGATAAGCTATTCACCAGTCAAAATAGAAGAAGAAATCAACATTTATATTTTTAATAATTATTAAAGTTAAGTTTTACTTAAATTAATCTACTGATTAATTAGCCATTGTCATAGTCATCAATGCGATAGTAACTCAGATGATCTGATATTTTTTGCTCTTCTAGACTAACTACGACAAAGTGATAATAGATAGAAACCGAAACTTTTTTTTCATAAGACTTATAAAGTTACAAAAACTTTTTATTTGAAAAAAAATTACTTTAATTTATAAAACACAGTATTTTAAAAAAATGCTATCTAATCTACTGCTCAATCTCATTACTCAGGTGATTAATATCAACGGGGTAAAAGTGGCTAGTTATTATTTAATGAGTTAAGATTTGATCTTGATAGAACTCAAGAAAATCACCTGTATAGAGTCAAAAATATTTTTGGTATTTTTCTAAATAAATAGTTATTAGTTTAGATGGAGTTAATATCATAAAATGTTGAGTGAATGACTATATTTTGTCAAAAATCAAAAAACTATACAGATAAGACTAGCTTCAAAAGTCATTCAAGAAGTTTTGGAAACTAATTGCGAAAAAGCTGCTCGAAGAAAATGACTCCGTCAGAGATCGACAGTTTATTAAAAGAAAAACTTCAAAGAATAAAAAAGTTAAAAATTTATGAAATTATCTATCTTAGAATAGTCAAAAAATATGCGGCAATTTTAGTAAATATAGAAAATCGAAAATCGATAGTTTTTGATAAAAAATAAAGAGACAATAGTAGACTATTTGTCTAGTCTAAGTTCAGAGGCATTGATCCAAATAGAATAGATTAGTATAGATAGTTCTACTAAACCTGTCATATAAAATCATCGATATTAATGTCTTGAAAACCTGATTTTAAATTTTTAAAAATTTCTAGGAGTTTGCTTGTTATTAACATTATTGCCCAATCAGACTATTCAGACTATGTTAAGGTTTAGTGAATTTTTACTATCCTAAATTCAGTAGAATTGTATAGATTTGTGGGTGTCCTATAAAAGGGTTATCAAAGAAATACTTCCTGATGTCAAAATAGTAGTGGGCAGACTGAAAAAAGATCAAAAGATAAAAAACTGGCTGGGATAATCAATAGTAAATATCCCTTATTCAAGAATAAAGAAAGCCTAACTTACAAAGAGAAGGCTAAGATAGATAAAATCCCCAAAATGTCATCAGTCTTAGGGAAGATGTATTAAATAAAAGAGAATATAAGAATTTTTTTAAAACCGAAAACAATAATTTATGAGCCTCTCGATAAATTTATAGAATGATTTGCAAAAGCGCTCAATCAGAAAATTAAATTAATTATAATATAAGTTTATATAAAGCTTAACTAACTTTGATAATTTTGGAAGGATAGTTTTATCAAACTGATACTTTTCTTGCTAACTTATTACACTCAATGTAGTAGATACTTAATTCTTTGTTCTAATTATTCTTGACTAGAAAATATGTCAAAAATTTAATGTGTACTAGCCAATCTAAATAAAATTTAAATTTATTCGTTGATTGAACAGAGAAATAAATTTGTTCCTAACATTTCTGCTCTCTTTAGCGAAATCACTAATGCTTCCCAACCTAAACTTTACACAAAAGTAACATTCGTAAAATCAATAACCATTATTATGGTCTCTACTTAAATCAAAGAAATAATTGCTTCGCAGAAACTATCGATTTAGGTACCATCTAAAATACCAGAAGGTTTAATAACTCTAAATCTATAGGTCATAGTTAGGTTACTAACTTATTACTATCGAAAAAGTAATTTGAATAGAGTTTCATAAGCTTACAGGCAGAGATATAAAATTCTATAATTCTACAGATTTACAACAATTTAACGGGAAATTCTAAGGGCTGCTGGAAATAAACCTCAAATTTTTCTAATAATTGGCGGAATTGCTCTCCTTCAATGGTCTCTTGGTCAATTAAAATGTCTACTAAGTTATCAATGGCAGTACGATGCTCTTGAATTATCTTTTGAGCTTTATCATGGCAATGATCTACAATACATCGTACTTGATGGTCAATTTTACCGGCAATCTCTTGAGAATAATCAGACTCATTGTGATCATCATTTTCTAAGGCAACTAATCCTAACTCAGACATTCCGAAGCGAGTTACCATTTGTCGGGCCAAGTCAGTCACTTTTTCAATATCGTTCCCAGCCCCAGTTGTGACTTCATCCTCACCAAAAATTATTTCTTCAGCAGCTCTACCCCCCAATAAACCGGCAATTCTGGCCAATAATTGACTTCTAGTGGTTAGTCTATATTCCTCATCTGGGGTAAACCAAGTTAAACCTTTGACTTGTCCTCTGGGAATTAAAGTAACTTTTTCCATGAGATCATGGCCACTACATAAAGTTCCTACGATCGCATGACCCACTTCATGATAGGCGATTAACCGTTTACTCTTACTATCAACTAAAGGAGTTCCTTCCATTCCAGCTACGACCCGATCAATAGCATCGTTAATTTCTGTCATGGTAATGGCTTCTTTGCGTCGCCGTGCTGTGAAAATTGCCGCTTCGTTGAGAACATTGGCCAAATCTGCTCCCGTGAACCCTGGAGTCCGTCGGGCGATCGCTTCTAAGGATACTTTTTCATCAACTTTTTTATCCCTGGCATGAACTTCTAAAATGCCTTGACGACCTTTAAAATCAGGATAATCTACCATTAACTGTCGGTCAAAACGTCCAGGGCGTAACAATGCTTTATCGAGGACATGAGGACGGTTGGTGGCTGCAATTACAATAATTCCATGATTACCCTCAAAGCCATCCATTTCTGTTAATAATTGGTTAAGGGTTTGTTCCCTTTCATCATTTCCTCCTCCATAACCTACTCCTCGTTGACGACCCACTGCATCAATTTCGTCAATAAAAATTAGACAAGGAGCGTTTTCTTTAGCTTTTTTGAATAAATCTCGTACCCGCGAAGCCCCGACACCGACAAACATCTCCACAAATTCTGAGCCAGATATACTAAAGAAGGGAACAGCGGCTTCTCCTGAAATGGCTTTAGCTAGTAAAGTTTTGCCAGTTCCGGGGGGACCGACTAACAGTACCCCTTTAGGAATTTTTGCACCTATTGCAGTAAATTTTTCAGGTTGTTTGAGAAAAGTCACTACTTCTTGTAATTCCTCTTTAGCTTCGTCAATACCAGCCACTGCGTCAAAGGTAATTCCTGTTTTGGCTTCCATCTGGAAACGGGCGCGGGATTTTCCAAAGTTCATAGCTTGACCAGACACACCGGCTGAACGTCGTAGAATTACGATAAAAATCGCAAATAATAAAAAAAGAACGATTAAATTGGTAACTAATCCGATTGCAGCTGAGTTATCAGCAGAGGGACGAATTGCAAATGGTACTTTGTTATCTCGAAGTTTGGCAACTAATTCAGTATTAAGATGATTTTTAAATATGGGAATTTCTTGGTGTTGCCCTTTTTTATCTGGGTCTTTCAAGGTAACTTTAGCTTTTTGTTGTTTAGGATCAATTTCTACGTTGGCCACTTGATCCGATTCAATTTTCTTAATTAATTCGGTGTAGCTGCCTTGATCAGTTTTGGTGTCTGTTTTCGTTTGTCCCCAACCGGGTGTGGCTATTAGTAATGATTGAATGAGCATAAAACTAGTAACAAACCGAGCCCATTCTCTTAAGGAGATTTTATGTTTCTTTGATTGCTTAGCCTTGGGGATTGCTATATTTTTCTTTATCATAGTTTGTTGAGTTAGATTTTGCTCTGAGGTTAACTTAAGAATAGTTTTCCATAACTAAGTTCAGCCAAGAAGTTCTTTTATTTTTATTATGAACGATGATGTCAAAGAATTTACAAGAAACAACCGTTAAGATGCCTGGCTTTTTAACAGTCAGGCATCTTAACGGTTGTCCTCCCTAACTCTCTCCTTCTTCCCCCTTAGGGTCAGGAGTCTCGTCGTTCCCGATTTTTTCCGTAGCGAGTTTCCTGTAAACTATTGCTAATTCCTTGAATGATTCCACGAACAATTAGTCCTAATCCTCTGCCAATAACTTGAGTAAGTAGATAAACTAAGCCATTACCAATCAATCTAACCATAGAACGCAATACCGGAGCAAAGGCATCACGAGACTCTAAAATAATGGTAACTGCCCAACGAATTCCTTTAAGCTGTTTAAGTTCATGTTGTCGTGAGGCATGAATAAAGGTTGCTTCAATTCCTTTTTTACTCCAGAATAATAGTCGGTATTTACTTTCAAAAATATTGCGCGGTTCCTCCCAAACTTGTTCTTGACGATAAGCCCAAGACAAGTTATTCCGAAATTTAGCAATTTCCCTAGAAGAACTCATTTTCTCTAAATATAATTTACGGCTTATTAATTCAATATCTGAGAAATTATTTAAAATTAAAAACACAATTCCATTAGCTATCTGAATAATAAAATTTTCAAGAAAAATCTCAGCTTGATGGCAATTTTTAGTATTATTAGTACAATATAAAATTCCCTCAATTATTAATCCTTGTTCGAAGAGTAAATATTTTAGCAATTCATCAAAAAAATAAATTTTTTTGATGAACTCTTCTTGGACTAAACTGATATTATTGTCAACGATATTTTCAATATCATCTAAGGTTGTTGTAGGTAGTAATACACAATACTTGCCTAAGAAATTAACAGCTGATTCCTGCCAAATTTTTTGGGTAATCATGGCGGTATCCTTCGGTAATTCTGAAGCATCTGCTTTAATGAACTCTAAGTCTTCTAAGCTTCTCCCCAACTGATGAATAACAATGGTCATCAACTCCTCTTTTTTATTAGCTTGGAGAATATCTATTTCTAAAGGAATTGATGTTAAATTATCGGAGTTAATCGCTAATTTTTCAAGCGTATTCTTAACAATTGCTAGGCTATTGAGTGATTTTAACCCTAGAATGTTTGTTGAGGACTCGGCTGAGAATCCGGGAGGAGCGTTCTGATATTGAGAGCCTGTTGAGGAAAGCTTTGATTGTGAGGTTGGAGCAGCCATAGTAACATCGATGGGAATTAATCTATTAACTAACCATTTTGCGGCTAATAATTCTCGCCTTCTCTCTTTCAAAAATTCTTTGTCAACCCACGATAATTGGTTTTGGTTAAGCCGTAGATTAATTTGTGCAATAGTCTTATTAATTTGTTTTAATCCTAATTGTTTACCCTGTAAAAGCCATGCTTGAGGAGATTTAGGTTGTTCTAGGGTTACATTAGACGAAGAGACAGCTAGGGTCGGCCAAGCTGTCTGACCTTGAGCTATTTTCTGCAGTTGTTCGATCAAACGTTCTATCGTTATCCCTTTTGGACAATAACCTTCAACACCAGCTTGTTTAGCCGTTTGTAGTGACAACGGGTCGGTTAAATGACTTAACAAGCATATTTTAAGAGTGCGATAGGTTTGTCTAATTTCTTCAAGCAACCTCCACCCCTCTGAGACGTTGTTGGGGGTATCAGGATCTAAGATGATTAAATCTATTGACTGTCCCACTAAGGTTTCTCGGATAGGTTGAGAAAAATCTGTTTGAACGACAACACGAAAATCTGAATAGTTGCTTAAGACATTAGATAATCCTAAGCGAAAAATAGCATCATTATCAATTAGGAGTAGATTAATCGGGCGATCGCTCACGACGCTTGGGAAAAAAATGATAACACTATCTTTAGTTTAGTCCAGGTTTGTCTGATTGCTTATAACCAAAAAAGTCGATTCGATAGTCAGTTATTTTTACCCCTGTTTGCTGTTCCACTTGTTCAAGTAATTCCGGGGGTAATTTCAGATGGATGTCCATGATTTGTTGTGTATCCAGGCAGTTAACATGACTGTGAGAATCGCTGATATGACCGTACAGTCTGCCGTCAGATCGTTCAATACATTCAATGATCCTTTGGTTTGAAAGAGCCTCTAGGTTTTGATATACTGAAGTGTGGCTGATCTCTTTGCCCTCTTGAGAGAGATACTTGTAAATTTCCCTAGCGGACAAATGTCCCTTAGCTTTCCAAAGTAATTCTAGGATGAAGCGACGCTGACGACTAACCCGCATTCCCAGTGCCTGACAAAGGTTAAGGGCATCTTCCAGTGACCGGATTGGTTGAGTTTGTCCTCCTTGTTTGCTCATAACTATGCTGATTACTCTTGACAACTTAATAAATTATAAATTCATTACCAGTTTAGCTTAGACTAATTTTTGACTTCTAAGAAAAATACTCAAGTTTTTCTAGTTCTGTTGGTGTAGGAGATTTCTATTATTAAGTTATCTGTAAGTCCTTGTTTATGCCAGTTGTAGCTAAACTTTTTGAGTTATCGCACTGAAAATGAATTGTTTGAGCTAGAAAATAAATGGTTAATATTTATTTGTCTGAGTAAGTCTTACTGTCACCGTGCTAAAACTTTTTTGAGTGCTGTCTTGAAATTACAGTTAATCCAAAACAATAGGTTGTGATTTACTATGAAAGCCGACTTGCGTAGGTGAATTATCCCAAGCGCAATGATATCGACATTTCCAAATTTATAACTATATTTTCGATAACTCGTAACAGTTTTCTTAGTAAATTTTGCTCCAATGGCTTATTAAATTATGATTGCGTAACTGCAAAACTAATTGGTTAATTTCTCATCAAAGCGGAACTCAGTTCAGTAAAAATGTCCGGCTGGGTTATTTTGATTAAACAGTTTATTGAAAACAATCAACTAACCATCGCCATTAATAACTACAGCATTGACCCCTAAAATCTTTAGATAAACTCAATTTTTGAGCTAAAATTTATTTCCTATAGCCACCATAATCTTCCGAATACTAGATTTTTTTGTAAAAATAATTGTTTTTATTTGAAATAAATATAAATATTTACACAAACTATAGACCGTATCATAAAATCAGCTAATTATGTTTAAATTTCTTGATAAGAATGTTATCACAATCTAACCATTATCACTAGATTGAAACATCTCCAAAAATTATCCATAAAGCTCATTAGTATCGTTGCGTTATTCCTATTGTCAGTATTCCTAGAGCAACTATTAAAATAAATGGGTAATGCCTCAGAGATTTCTCTGTTTAGTTTTTAGTTAGTAAACCTCTTTAGTTTTTCAATTATTAATCAAAAAGTTTTTTACTTCTAAATTATTTTATCCTAAGGAGCACAACACCATTTTGAAGCTTGTAAAAACAAGGTTATTAAACAGTTCTATAATTTTTGTTTATCTTTTTTAACTAAAAATTCTAACTCATCTATTAAGTTATCTAAATTTAGTCAAGTAAAACTTACTGATTTTAATCATCTAACCGTTTTTTCGATATAAAAGTGCAAAATATTGCTTATAAATAGTTTTTACCGCGGCTAAAGTTATAATTTTAATCTCCTAATTATGATGTCCCAAAAATTAAGTATAGAGACAAAACTATTTTTGTATTTTTTAAAAGTTTGTAGTAATGGCTTTATCCCCGAGAGTGTAGGTCCGAGCGTAACTCACTACAAACATACAATTAATAACCCTACCTGACTTAAGACGGCAAAAATGTTCTTACCCCTAAGATAGCTTGATTGTACATTAATATTAATAACAAGAAAACTATTAAAAACTAAAATAATTACTAAATAAGGCTTTGAAGACATTCGTATTAATAATTTCACATAACTGGTTAAGTAGAACCAGATTGATTTTGCTCCTCTAATTATTTAACAAAATATGGAGATAAGTTTTCACTGAGTTGATCCTGACAGGATCAACTCAGTGAAAACTGCTGAGTCCTCAACAAACATCCTAGGGTTCAAATCACTCAATAGCCTAGCAATTGCTAAGAATACGCTTGAAAAATTTTCGACTTAATTAAATGGCTCAAGGCAGATTTGAACTGCCGACCTTGGGCTTATGAGTCCCCTGCTCTGACCTGCTGAGCTACTGAGCCGCACCTTTTTTATCGTAATTAGCATAACACAAAATAATGAGATTAACCAAGGTAAATAGAAAAAGTCAGAGGAAGTCTAACCTTCCCCTGAGAAAGGATTGAACTGAAAAAATCTATTGATTACTTTCTTTTCTTGGGTAACAAGGCTACAGGATTAACTGCTCCTGTGCCACTCGGATGAACTTCAAAATGAAGATGAGGACCAGTACTGTATCCCGTACTCCCCATTTCAGCAATTTGTTGCCCTTGCTCTACCTTTTGTCCACGACGGACCAACAGACGGTTATTATGGGCATAGAGAGTAATACTGCCGTCAGGGTGACGAACCTTAACTAATTTTCCGTAGCCTCCCGAATTCCATCCGGCTGTAATCACCTCACCAGGGGCTGCGGCAATGATAGGAGTACCAATGGGAGCAGCAATATCGATTCCCCGATGCATTCTGCCCCAGCGTCGGCCATAGCCGGAAGTCAACACCCCTTTACTAGGCCAAATATAGCCAGTAAACTGCATAGGGGTATTAGGAAGATAATTATCAGGAACGGATAAGGGTGGTAATTCAGGTCCAACGTTCGTACCCACGGGGATACGGAAAGCGTCATTATATTGTTCTGTATCGTTAGGAGCAGCTCCCATTAACTGAGAACGGAATTTAGGTAGCTGTTGGGCAACTTGCTGTTGAGAAGAAGGGGAATTATGGCGATCACTGGCCCACTCAGGATTTAGAGTTTGTCTTAGTACAGAAGTTCTAGATTTCTTAGGAGTATCAGGCTCTATTTTAATCTTACCAGGTCCAGTCTCAACTGCATATTCCTGTTCAAGGTTAGCAATATCTGTTTTGAGTTGTTCGGTATAGGAATCCGGACTAGGATCAACAGAAATCTCGAGCATTTCGATATCTTTATTTCCAGACGACTGTTTCTCCCATTTATTAACTTCAGCCAAAGAAGCCGATGACAGTGCACTCATAGAAACTGGAAGAGGAGAATCAGAAAATCGACTGGGAGATGAGGCTACTAAATTTCGAGATTGAGGAATATTCAGAGCCTTGCGAGGTTGATTTTTATATTGTGCCTTTGTTGCAGATTCAGGAAGAACCAAACTCTGATGAACCTTAATCAAATTTGGATTAGTAATACTATTAGCTCGAATTAACTCTGAAAGGGTTAAGCCATGATGACGAGCAATACTATTAAGAGTATCTCCAGGTTGAACGCGATAGGATTTTTCAGTTTGAACTAATTTTACTTGTGGTTTAGGAAAAATCCGAGCTTGCTCAGTTGAGCTTGATTCTACAGAGATCTCAATTTTAGATGGTTCAAAGGTTGATTTTCTAAGGGTTGAAGAGTTGGGAAGAAGGACAGCGGTTGAGGCTAGATCGTTTTCAGGTGTAGAAACTGGAATCGGAATAGGCTCATTAAATTGAGTAATTTCTTCTTGTTCCATCTGGGCCAAGGGAACTGAAGGAAGTTTTGTCAAAGATGACAACGGCAAAGGGTAATTTTCACTAGTTTTTTTTGGTGTAGAAGTAGAAGAAACATTCTCACTCGACAAACTAGAAGACAGAGAACCAGTAGTATCTACAAGCGTAGTCAGACTTGAAGCAGAAACTGATTCAGTCTTTTGGGAACTAATCACTCGAATCGCCGTTTCTCTGACAGACCCATTCTCTTGAAGTTTACTGCTACTGCTAATAGGTCTTAAGGGTTGACTCACGTCAGAGACATCGGCTAGCAAGGACCTGATATCAGACTTTAGGTTAGACTTCTCTGTTTTTAATTCAGCCAAACTATCTTGTAAACGTTTACGAGTTTTTCTAAGGTGCTCGAGTGAAGTATTAACGGATTTGGAGGGTAATTCTTGGGACTCGGAGAGTACTGTGCCAAGTTGGCGTGATGGAGCCTGCAGCTGAGATTCTTCTAAGGAAGGGATTTTTAAAATTTGCCCAGAAACTAAGTCGGCTTCAACAGAAAGTTTATTGAGAGTAGCGAGTGCCGCTGCTTCCACTTGATACTCTTGGGCTAGTTGCCTGATAGATTCTCCGAGCTTGACTTTGTGCTTAAGATTTAGAGGAGCTAATTGACTCTTAGTGGAACTAGTAGCGTCAGTTGAGCTCAACGAGGCTGATAGATTTGAAAGGGTAGCAGTAGCAGTTAATGAGTTAGCTGCTACTGCTGCTTTATTATGAGTCAGTAATAATCCTGTAGCTCCCATAGAAATGGCTAGTCCAATCATGGCCGTAGAGCGACGTACTTGACCACAATTGTTATTGGGAGTCAAACTGCTTAAGGGAAGTTCGGCTATAGGGATAACTGATGTATCAGGATAGTCAGTAAGGCACGAAGATATGGGCGTTACTTTGCGTGTAAATGTATTTTTCAAAAAAACCTCCTAATGTTAGGAACGAGCCATTGTTAAAAATCTATAAATCCGGTCGATTTTCAGAAACGGAATAGATACTTGATTTTACAGGGGAATATCTTAATAGAGATATATTAATAAGTCAATATACTCAGATATCATTTCACTGATGAAATATTAAAATCAACTTATTTTTTTGCTGATTTATTTTAAATAAGTATAGTCTGATTCGGATTTCAATGAGAGACCCTTACATCTAATCTTTTTGTCCGATGCAAGTCTGTAGACGATAGGAGTTGATTGAAGGTTTCGTGATGGAGTATTGTCTAACGATCGAAAGCTCTGGTTTAAGGTGTTTTGAGTCGATGAAGACAACACGGTCGATTTCTTAATTCCATAAAATTGATTTCCTTGGCATTTTCAGAGAATGGATATGGATTGCTTATTAAACACTTAAACTATACTCAATTGTCGCCGTGCTTCAAATAGACCGATGGTGACACTCACCGACAAGTTTAAACTACGCACTTGAGGGTGACTTATAGGAATATATAGGGTTTCTTGACAATTAGCTAGAAGAGATTGGGGTAATCCTTCGGTTTCGCTCCCAAATAACAGCCAATCACTATCTTGAAATGTCCATTCAAGATAAGAACGACGACCCCGAACGCTAAAGCCAAGTAAACGCCCCCCCTGTTGCTCATGCCAGGCTAAAAAGTCTTCTAAACTATTGTGGTAGTTAAGATTGACATAGGGCCAGTAATCTAAACCCGCCCGTTTCAAATAACGATTACTTAACTCAAATCCTAATGGACCGACTAAATGCAATTCTGTGTTCGTAGCTGCACAAGTTCTGGCAATATTACCGGTATTTGGGGGAATTTGCGGGTTAACCAAAATAATTCTGGGCATATAAATCTATAGTTTTTATTTAATTTAAATCAATATTTAATTTTAAATTTTCATAATTATCAGTTTATATAAACTATATATGTATTGATACTTATTCTTAGGCAACTAGCAAAGATTGACACAATTTATCCTCTAACTCTTGTTCAAGTTGGGCAACGGCTTCGATCTCTTGAGCTAAAATCAAAGAAATGGGACAACCAGACTGATATTTTCTAAGCCATTGTTGTGCTAGATTGCCATCGCGTAAAATTCTTTTTACGGGGTTAAGAAAGCAACTAAAGCCTCTCTGTTTAGCCGTTGGTAATATTTCTTGATATAATTCTTGAATCCAACTTTGTGCGTCTATCCTACGTCCATCTTGCCAGTGGATTAGTTGCGCACTTAGGCTGTCTTTGGCGACTGCCTTTTCATTGTTGGCAGTAATGGTCAATAATTCGTCCGGGGACAATTGACTATGAATTAGGGGATCAAGATTTGGCTCATCAATAAGTTGAATTAAACGAGCTTCTAACAATGCCACAACTGACAATAAAGCGATTGGTTCAACTATCAGGTCACAAATTCTCAATTCCAAGCGATTAAGATTATAGGGACGATTATCTCCATTAGGACGGACTGAAGTCCAGAGATGGCGGACATTCTGCATGGTTTGGCGAGCTAACTGTTCTTCTGTCCAGTAAATAAAGTGACCATGACTTTTAAAAAGAGGGACACGATCAGGAGTTTGAGGAAACAAATGCCAACGGGTAGAATGATAGCCAGTGACCTGCCGATCAAGGAAAGGAGAAGATGCACTTAATGCCAGATAAAGAGGAGCTTCTAGGCGAATGAGGCGACAAGCTCGAATTAAAGTTTCCGGATCATTAATTCCAATATTAATATGAATACTAGCAGTCACAACTCTCGTACCATAGGTTTTCTCAATATAACTATGGTAGGGATTATGGAGATCGGAGCGATAGAAGTGATCGCTGTTTCCTAATGACAGGGTACTTCCCGGAACCAAGGTGAAATTACCAATGCGTTGTAGATATTTCCTTAAGTTGTGTCGGGGTCGAATGGTAGCACACAATAGGCGATCGTAGCAGGACAAAGGAGCTGTGGTGTATTCTACGTTGCGTGAATCAGGTTCTCGAACAAATCCTTCTAAGTCTTTAATAATACGTTCAGACAATCCCACAATTTGTCCATCGGATGTCCCTGTGTACATTTCAATTTCGAGTCCTTTGGATAATCGCACGATGATTCCTCTGCGTTAGCTGGCCAATTTTTCTGGTCATTTATCACCTATATTCCATTATCAATGGAGAAGGATGATTTACTCAACAAAAATATTTTTAGCATTTTGTGGTGACTAACAATGAATACTTATTGTCTTTCTGGGATACTCTACATTTCTTTATGAATTGCTTAGAGTATTTTTATGCTGTGTCAAGTCAAAAAGATAAATCAATTTTAAATGCTCTCTCTTAATTATGGAAAAACTACAGCACCACTAGCACGAGAATTAATCCTAGCTTAAATGCCTGTCTAGGATTGATTCTCGTTGTGTAAGGAAAAAGTCAATGTGCTCTCCAAAACCCCTAACAATGAAGTCCTAATTAAGTGAGAACTTGCAACTTCATCATCGAAAGGCGCATTGGGTTCAATCCAAATCAAATGCCCTAAAACAAAATTATGATCAACTTAAAGAGATAAGTCTGAAAAACTCCATGTTACCTAGCGTAACACTTTAATTTCTCTCAATCAATAAATTGTCGTTTAACTTACATGTAAGCTTTTAATTTAGCTATGTTTCTTCACAATTGTCGCCAACCTCTCTAGGAGGGATACATTAGACTGAGGAAAGTATTACGACGTAATTTATGGACAATATATATACTGTTGAAATTAATCACCAAGGCAATACCTACACCATTGAAGTTGCTGAGGATCGAAAAATTCTCGATGTGGCTCAAGAAACAGGACTAGATTTACCTACATCTTGTGGTGGAGGAGTTTGTACTACCTGTGCTGCACAATTGCTAGAAGGAACGGTAGAACAAGGTGAGGGAATGGGGATATCTTCCGAACTTCAAGGAGAAGGGTACGCCCTTTTGTGTGTTTCCTATCCACGTTCTAATCTAAAAATTGAAACTAAAAAGGAAGATGAAGTTTATAGTCGTCAGTTTTCCCAACCTTAAGTCACTCCTTCAAGGACATTAAACTCCAGTGGGCATTGCCCACCCCATAGGTTTTTTCTAATTTCAAGATTGAGGGGTGACATCAGGTTTCCCGAATTTCCGACTCTCTTGGATAACCAAATTATCTCGATGCACCATGGTTTGTGGCCCTTCATAACCCAAAATTTCAGCAATTTTATCAGAGTGATGTCCTTTAATTTTTTTTACTTCTAAACTGCTGTAATTAACAATTCCCCTGGCTAGTTCTTCTCCTTGTTTATCGCATAATTGAATTGCATCGGATGCTTCAAATTGTCCCTCAACTTTGATAATACCCGCCGCTAACAAGGACTTTCCTTGGTGACAAATAGCCTCAATTGCCCCTTGATCGAGATAGAGTTTGCCACTAGGAACCAACCCGTAAGCAATCCAGCGTTTACGGGCGTTTTCATTACACGGTTGGGGTTCAAATTGAGTCCCAATAGCCTTCCCTCGTAAAATTTTGAGCAGGTTACCTGGGTTTTGTCCATGAGTAATCACGGTTCTCACCCCGGCACTAGTAGCCAGTCGTACAGCTGTTAGTTTGGTTTCCATTCCTCCTGTTCCCCATTGAGACCCCTTATTCCCTGCATTGACTTTTAGTGTATCAATCTCTTCGGCATTGACGAGAGTAATCGGTTGAGCATCCTGAACTAATCGAGGATCGGCCGAATAAAGTTTATCCACATCTGTAAGTAAAAATAACCAATCGGCACGGATGACACTGGCTACAAGGGCTGATAGGGTATCATTATCGCCAAATTTTAACTCTTCAGTAGCTACAGTATCATTTTCGTTAACAATAGGGATAACTCCCAACTCGAATAGTGATCGGAAAGTGTTAGAGGCATTAACATAACAGCTACGTTCGATTAGTTCCCGTCGTGTCAGCAAAACTTGAGCAATAGGCTGCCCGATGGTGGTAAATAGGTCATCATAGACACGGATGAGACGACCTTGACCAACAGCAGCGATTGCCTGTTTAAAAGCTATTTTTTTTGGGCGTTCTTTCAAATTCAGACGGCCACATCCTATTCCTACAGCCCCAGAAGAGACTAATACCACCCGATAGCCCAATTGTTGCAACTGGGTTAAGGTTTCCACTAAAGCAGCAATGGTGGACAAGGCTAATTTTCCACTTGTGGATTGAGTTAAACTCGATGTTCCAATTTTAACAACCAGAGTTTGTGTCATTGATTAATAAATGGTTGAGGGTTAATCCTGCCTTTGGCATAGTCTCGCCGTCACAGCGTAGCTTGACGGGAGATTCTTAAATTCACATTTAAGGGTTTCTTCTTCTTAGATTGTTTACTAGGCAAAGCCCCGCACCGTCGGACTGTCTTCACAGGCATTTCGCGATATGCTATGTCTTGGCCCATATCCTTTCTACACCACGCTAATAATTTGAGCTGCGGCCACATCTGTGTGTTCGACACTTAATATCCGGGACAATTATGTTTTCTAACATCAAAAGTGTTCTTGCCAGTATGAAATCCATAATTGATGTGTATGTGTGAGGTAAAATTCTTGTAAACTTTAGGAATAAAAACATCTCGTTTCCATACCCTTAACTTAAGGATGGTTATGGTTCGTTTAAAACTATCCTCAAGACAATCTTTAGAAAGTATCCGTCTACCCCATGATTGAAAATCAATATTCTCAATGAATGCTGATTGAGCTTGATCAACGAAGTAGGAAACTAACTTAAAATACCAGTCTCTGCGAGTATCAGAAATACGCCGACACAATCTAGCTATCTTTTGATTTAACTTGTAACGATTATTAGACTCTTTTTGCTTATTCTTTAATCTAAGTTGCAGCCATTCTATCTTGCGGTGTGGTTGGTTTAAAAATTGTAGTCCGTCCACAAGTTCACCATCACAGATAGCACAAAGTTTATCCAATCTTAAACCAATTTCTAATGGGTGCCAATGAAAGGGGACATCGGGAATATTCACCTTTAATTGCATTGAGAACATTACAAGGTAACCAGACGCTCCCCGTAAAATGCAAGCCTGTATTAACTCAAACCCATCTTGTATGTTTATAGACCTTCTTAACTTTACCCATTCTAATTGGGGTAACTTAATCTGATTAACTTCGACATACTTTTCAAGTATCTGGGGATTCTTATAAGAACGCATTCTATATTTATGTTTGGAACGAGGAAGGTACAATTTTCTGAACTGCATGTCGAAAAAGACCTCGTTTGAAACTCTTAAAACTTGTTTTAGGACTTGAGCACTACCTGTATTGATAATCTTATTAGTTTTTGTCAGCCTCTGAGATTGTTTATGACAATTAGGATAGGGAACACCATAAGGGATTATATATTCTTCTTTTGAAGAACAAATATTGAAAGGCAACTTACTAGATGTTAGCCAATTTTTACCCCTTTCCAAGGTATAATTCCAGATCGAAAGACAAACACTCAGTGCATAGTCGATCGCCTTAATCTGCTGCCTGTCTGGTATTAGTTTATACTGGTACGTTGAGGCGAGCATTGGTTCAGTCTCCGCTAATGCCTCTGCTTAGTCTAGATTAATCTACACAAACTTTCAAGTTGTGTAAAAGTCTTTTGAGATAGATTCCTTGACTTTTCAGAAACTTTTGTTAGATTGGGCATATTTCTAAGTCTATCAAAAGCTTCGAGGAAGAACTCAATGGATTCAAGATTTGAGTGTGTGTGGAGTGAGGGGTGATGTTGAGTAAAGAGTCAGCGTGTGAGATTACTAAAAAAAATCGCCACGATTACCATCTATCAGAAATTATCCGTCAACGGGCTTGGATAGAAATTAATGTAGAAGCCTTAATTCATAATGTTAAGGAAATTAAAGGATTGTTATCACCAAAAACATCGTTAATGGCTGTGGTTAAGGCTGATGCTTATGGCCACGGTGCTATTAAGGTCGCCCAGATAGCCTTACAGGCTGGGGCTAATAGTTTAGCGACAGCTACTTTAACAGAAGGGATTGAACTGCGAGAAGCAGGAATTACAGCCCCTATCTTGATTCTAGGGGCAATTAATACCCCTGAAGAAATCGCCGCTATCGCCTACTGGCAATTACAACCTACTCTTTGTAACCCTCAGCAAGCTTTAGTTTTTTCTGATACTCTTAGTCAACTGGAAGAGTCATTACCCGTTCATCTGAAACTTGACACAGGAATGTCCCGTCTAGGGACACCTTGGCATCAAGCACAAGAATTTGTGGAGTTAGTGAGTCGGTTGCCCTATCTCAAAATTGCTAGTTTATATTCCCATCTCGCTACGGCAGATAATCCTGATACCGTAGTGATGCAAAAACAGCACCAACGGTTTGAGAAGGTAATCTCTCAATTAAAAACCCATTTATTTAAATTACCCCCTCTACATTTAGCCAATTCAGCAGCAACTTTGATTGACCCGAATTTACACTACGATTTAGTTAGAGTTGGATTAGCTTTGTATGGATTATATCCCGCTCCTCATTTGCGTTTGATTACTTCCTTAAAACCTGTACTACAAGTTAAAGCCAAAATAACTCAAGTCAAAACAATTCCCCCAGAAACAGGGGTTAGTTATGGGTATCAATTTGTCAGTGATCGTCCGATGAGTATTGCTGTTGTGGGTATTGGTTATGCAGACGGAGTTCCCCGTAACCTTTCCAACAGTTTAGAAGTTTTGATCCGAGGTAAACGGGTACGCCAAATTGGGGCAATTACCATGGATCAGTTAATGTTAGATGTTAGTTCTATCGCAGATATTCAAGTCGGAGAAACAGTCACTTTAATTGGCAAAGATAGGACAGAAGAAATTACAGCAGATGATTGGGCAAACGCTTCAGGAACTATTTCCTGGGAAATTCTTTGTGGGTTTAAATATCGACTTCCACGAATTCTGATGGATTCAGAAGTCAACTGCACTCAAGTTTTAGTTTCCTAGCACAGGATAATACGCCCTACGTCTTATCCTAAGATTTACTTTATAAAGGGTCTCTCAAGCTCAATCCAATGAATCAACTATCCATTGGATTGAGCTTGAGAGTTTAACAAAGTCAGATTAAGAGTTAAATTTTTTTAAACACTTGTTATCTTCAGTGTATAAGATCGTTTTCCCCAGAATTGGGGAGTCTATGTGGACTATCAAGAGACTGTTTTTTACACAATTGAATAATTGTTGTCCTCGCCCCTGTGTTGTGCATCTTTGTTTTTCTCGTAATTTCAGAGATGGTCAGAATAAAAAGTGATTTCGTTAGTTTAACTAATTACAGTGGTCAATGTAGCATTGATAGGGCGGATGCCTTCACTCCAAAGTATGGCAACAACCATTAATAGAGCTGTTATGGCTTGCCACATCCTTTACATTTTATTTAGAGCAGTTTTCTTGTTAAACAACATAGTCGGAGCAATAGTATTGTCAATAATTTTCAAGAGTTATTACAATTCTCGGTATATCGCCGTATTTAACAAGTAACTATCACTGCTTAGTGTTTTGGTTGTTTTCTTGAAACGGCGGCAGGGGTTTCAAGTCCTGCGGTGATTTGTGCGCTCTTACTGGTAGCGTTAGAGGACATCTTCTTGTTTTGGCATAGTCGGAATCCCTTTATTGTTAGGAGTCACTACAGGATTAGGATTCAATAATTTACCCATTGTCAATGGTTGAACTTTTAGGACAACTTGGGTTAAGTTTTGATGATTATTGATGGCAGATTGCACAACAAACAGCAATTACTCATGGTTTAGTAGAAAGTCTAATGATTTTAATTATGGTGATGATGTTTACTCGATTTTTAGTACAAAATTTGTACTAAATAATAGTTATAAAGTTGTGCACAAAATCGGTTTATTGTTCAGAGATAAATGATCTCAATTGAGCTCTAATCCCTTTAACGTTAGCGATATTGGTGTCTAGTATTAGATTTTGTGATTAATTACACTTTTAATAGTATCATATTTTCTTTATTTCTATTTAGGGTTGAACAAAGACAGAGAATAACCGGAAACTTAATGGTTACTTTACTAGTAGGAAACCATTTTTAGGCAGTATTTATTGTTGTTGATAATATGGTGTTTGTTGGCACTGCTGTTTGCTCGAAACAAAGAGAACAGTGGGTGATTTTATCAAATCAATTGATGCAAACATATTTTGTAATAAAAAATTATTACTAGCACATTATCAAGTTATTATTAATAATAAATCATCTATTATTTATTTAAACTAACTGTTTCTTAAATCTAAAAAACAGTTAGTTTAAATACCCTTTTTATTTTCGCTGTTTTTTCTTAAATAGTCGATCAGAAATCGTGGTTTAGATCATCATTTATTTCCTATTGCTTTGCCTGCTAACCAGCCCGTAGTCCAGGCACTTTGTAAATTGAATCCTCCTGTCACTCCATCAATATCTAAAACCTCTCCAGCCAGGTATAAATGGGGGCAAACTTTGCTTTCCATAGTTTTAAAATTAATTTCTTTTAAATTAACGCCTCCACAAGTAACAAATTCATCTTTAAAAACTCCTTTTTCTATTATTTCATATTGTCCTTGAGTTAGTTCTTTCGCTAACTTGATTGTTTCCTTTTGAGATAGTTCTGACCAATTTTTTTCGCAATCGATATTAGCATATTCTAGTAATTTTTTCCACAGTCTTTTAGGCAGATTAAAAAGGGGATAACTCGAAATAAGTTTATTTGATCGTTGATTTTGTGATTTAGCAATTAACAATTTTTGCTTGACTTCGTCAGTATTATCGGGAAATAAAAAATTAATTAGTAAAGACATATTATATTTTTTCTTGTGTAATATTTTTGCCCCAAATGCAGATAGTTTAAGAACCCCAAATCCACTAATACCCCAATGGGTAATCAAAAACGATCCTGATTGTTGATATTGCTGTTTTTTTTCTGTCCCTAATAACTTTAATCCCACTTGATTTAGACCGATTCCTTCTAATCCTTGAAAACGAAAATCTTTAATCTTAAAAGTAAATAAAGATGGAATAGGTAAGATGATTTCATGTCCTAAAGATTTTGCCAGCTGATAGCCAATTTTATTGCTGCCTGTTGCAACTAAAATGCGATCACATTTTAATATTTTTCCTGTTTTTAACTCCACTTGAAAGTGATTATTTTTTTTAATTAAGTTAATAACTTCTGAATTTATATCGATATTAACTTTCGCTTTCTTGGCTGTTTTTATTAAACAATCAACAATAGTTTCTGAAGTATCAGAAACTGGAAAAACGCGACCATCCGTTTCCGTTTTTAAAGCCACTCCCTGAGATTCAAACCACTCAATCAGATCTTTAGGTTGAAAGCGAGTAAATGCCCCTCGTAATTCCCTACCTCCTCTGGGATAATAAGTGATTAATTGTGCTGGCTCGAAACAGTGGTGAGTAACATTACAACGTCCTCCCCCAGCAATACGAACTTTCGTTAATACTTTGGAAGTTGATTCTAGTAAAGTGACGCGACTATGGGGATGAGTTTGGGCGCAAGTGATAGCGGCAAAAAATCCAGCTGCCCCTCCTCCAATTACAATAATATCTAATGAACTACTCAAGGTTAAATCTTGACTCTTTTACTTTATTCTATCAATGGTTCTATTTTGTTAACCTTTGTATTTGACTGATGACTGATCTTTCTTTATCTAAAAATCTTCTATTGATTTGGCGTTAAAAGGTAATTTGGCCTCACCTACTACCGTCTTTAAATAAAAATTGTTGGCGGTTGCTATTTCAGATAATCGTTAACCTCGTCATATCTTGACTAAGATATTGCGAATAACAACCGTGTTTTTAAATATCGTCGAACTAACGTTTAATCATAGCTACTTCCTGTGCGTTGTCTGTGGGAATCACTAAATCTCTATCTGTTTGGCAGCTGTAGCGATAGGTAATATCCCTGCAACGTTAGTCCAGCTGCCATCAAGACTTCTTCTAACAAGAAATGATCTCTCAATAAATCGACTCCTATTTGTTATAGGGCAGTCAATATTTTCACACTAACTAATGTGCAAACAAAAACAAGATACTTCTTTACGAAGACCTCCTGGGTTTAGATTAATAATAATTTTGCGGACGGGAAAGGTAACCCCGAAGTTTTTAACAGGCTCCTTGACCTACTATCTTAATTGTTAAACAGCGGTGTCAAGCAAGCGGAAAATGTTAATAGAGAGAAGTTCCCCCGCTATGTCTACTTTTATCTCAACTTTCATGGCACCACTTTTGATTAAAGAAGCACTTTTAACTCTTGTTAAAATTACATTCCGGGTTTCAATTACTTTTTCTAAAAAACTTATTTTATTGACTAATAATACAATTGTTTAGTTTTTTTAACATCAAGTAAGTCCAGTGAAATGAGTAGACAAACTACTTAATAAATGTCAAATTCAATGTAAACTCCTAAGTGGGGGGCACGGCAAGCTATTCTAACATGGAAGCTACGGCAAATTTAAAGTATTTGGGATAAAAATAATTTAAATAATTCTTAAGATAACCATTGTTTCTATAGTAATAACATTAATGCTATTACTATAGCATTAAATTAATCGGGATAATTAACAACTCTTAAAAAGTTCCTCCATTCCATCCCCACATAGATCTTTCAGCATCAGTAAACTCAATATAGATACGATTCGTGGGAACTCCTAATTTATCTTTTATTTCCTGACAAAAATCTTTACTTATAGATTTAGTTTGTTCTGGAGTCATTTTGCCAATATTTTTAATTTCCACATAACAAACTGGATCAAAAGTTCCTCCAAAAGTCATTTGGACATCTGGTTCAAAAGCAGTCATCACATAAGATTCTGGTTTACCAAAATGCTTAGCCATCTTAAATGAAAGACTTGTTAATAAGCTTTCCACAATAGATGAGTTGGTTTCGGCAACAGACGTTTTTATCTTAATTAATGGCATTTTATCCTCTAATATTTTCTTTCAAATATCTCAACTGTTGACAATAACAACAAAAGGAAATCGATAAAATAGCTTAAGGGAAAGTAAATAGTCGATAAACTAATTGATTGTTTGCTGTTTACTAATAACTTATTTAACCACCGTATTGCCAACCCGTACTTTCTAATGATAAGGGTTTTCCTTCACGATAAACTCCTGCACCAATAACTTCCCCAACAAAGACGGTATGATCTCCTTTTTCTACAAAACCAACCACTTGACATTCTACATAACCAAGAGAATCTTTAATGATGGGACATCCAGTTTCAGTTCCCTCAACGAATTCTACGTCTTCAAGTTTATTCCCAACACGACGTTTAGGTTTAAAAAATTTAGCAGCTAATTCTTTTTGTCCATCTTCAAGGAAACTCAAGGCAAAAACACCACTTTTTTTAAGTATTTTGTGAGAACTAGAATCATTTTTGACGCAATTAATTACCAAAGGAGGCTCAAA
Source organism: cyanobacterium endosymbiont of Epithemia clementina EcSB (assembly GCF_029919255.1). GTDB lineage: Bacteria > Cyanobacteriota > Cyanobacteriia > Cyanobacteriales > Microcystaceae > Rippkaea. The sequence goes on from NZ_CP123991.1 coordinate 1,668,053, forward strand.
TGAACCTTGCATTACCCAACTTGCAGTAAATCCATTTAATTCTTCTCCATCCTTGACACCACAGATATAAAGTCCGTGAGGAATTTTGCGTAACATTATTTTTTTAGCTTTTTCGTCTAACAAGGTTTTTTCTCTCCGTAACTTGTTAATCTCTGTTTATATGATATCAAAAATTGTGACTTAATTCTCACCAATATACTAAGCTTAACTGTTAGACTATTTCATAGTTAAATTATAAACCAATAATATAATTACCTGATTTTTGGGCAGTAATACTAAAAATATAGTACTAATAACTTGCTAATTTAGGCTATCTCTTAGATTGTAAAATAAAGTTGCTAGAACAGTGTTGCAAAACAGAAATCCTTCAGGGTCAGTTAATTTTAACTTAGTGTTCTCTGGTATTTTCTTTGTATTATCTAATAATATTTTATTCTCTTGCTCATCAATAAAATTAATTAAATTTTGCTGGTAATAATTAGACAAACAAAATATGATTTTGCTAGTTATTTCTTCTCCAAAATCTGCTTTTATTAAAGATAAATTTATACCTTCAGACAACCTTAGTCTTAACATAAGATTTTCCAGGAGAATATCTATATTAGATAATTTAGGACAATCAATAAAACCGCCTGATTGTGACAACTGATTTACCCATGTAAAATAATATTTTCGGGTACGAGGACGAGTAAAGCGTTGTTGATTTGTATAACTTGCTGCTCCCATTCCAAAGCCATAGTAAGGCATATTTTCCCAATAAACGCGGTTATGACGACACTGATAACCTGGTTTAGCATAATTCGAAATTTCATAATGTTGATATCCTGCTTCAGTCAATAATTGTTGACCAAGACGGTACATTGTTGCGGTTGTCTCATCCGTAGGTAAGGGACTTTTTCCAGGTTGATATCGTTTCCCAAAAACGGTACTAGGTTCAAGAACTAAATCATAACAAGATAAATGAGATGGGTCAATTTTTATCGCAGTTTCTAAAGAAATTCGCCAATCTTCTAAAGTTTGATGAGGCAACCCTGATATTAAATCAAGACTAAAATTTTTAAAGTTAACTTTATTAATCCAATCTACGGCTCTAAAAATATCATCAATCCGATGAGTTCTTCCACAAAATTCTAATAAATTATCTTGAAATCCTTGACAACCTAAACTAATTCTATTAACCCCTGCAATTTTATAATCTTGTAATTGTTTAAGACTGAAAGTTCCAGGATCTATCTCCAAAGAAATTTCTGCATTAGGAACAATCCCTAAATGTTTATCTAAAGTGATTAAAATCTTTTCCAAATAAGATGGAGATAACAAAGATGGAGTTCCTCCTCCGAAAAAAACCGTTTCTAGAAGACTATTGTCAGATGGAGTAGCGATAATTTCTCGACATAATACTTCCACGTATTCAGAAATAGAAGAAGATTTTCTAATATCGGTTTTATTTCCCAATACCGATATTGGAAAATCACAATAGTAGCAACGACGACGACAAAAAGGAATATGGAGATAAGCTGCCTTAGGCAGATTACTTAATTTCATTTGTTTAACTAATTGAAGAAGTCTGATAGAAAAAAACTTTGATGATTTGGCTTATTTTTTTATATTCATGTAAATTTAGAAAAATATCGTAATTTTATCGTTTAGGTTTCCAAAATATTGATGTAGAATAGGACTTATACTTGATGTCATTATTATCCTCATATCTATCCTAGTAGCTGCCGGAATCAGTTTTGATAGCATTGATTTGTTTCTATGTATTGATTGTTCGAGATCAAGTCTCTAGTTTAAAAACCTTACACCTTACGCTGGTTAATAGTTGGTTTTACCTCAATTATTGGACTAGCCTCTGGCTTAGTCGTTTAAACCACATATCCTCGTTTAGAAAGTAGAATTAGTAGTACCCCCATTGAAATCAATGTGACACGGGCTGTGAGGCTAGTCATTGGGTTATTAATTGCTAATCTCCTGTTAGCCCCTATCTTTTTACTCCCCATTCCCAGAAAATTGATCTTCATTAAATTAATAGTTGGTATCTTAGGGAGTGTTGTCTTCTCCTTCATGGGGATTAGTAGTTTAGCCGATACCCATAGACGCACCTTCTTACGCTTGATTAACTCCAATAGCATTGAAATTCATATTAGTGGACGAAGAAACGTTAAAACCAGTCTCTACTAAGGTTCTCAACATCAGTTATATCATTGAAGGTCGTATCGAATAACTTCTCGAAACCGGATTTATTGAAGGACAGTTGCTAGTTCCCCAATTTGTCCTACAGTAATTACAAGAACTAGCCGATGCCAGTAATGATCAAAAAAGAGTTTGGGGACGGCGAGGGTTAGATATCCTCAACCGAATACAAGAGGCATTTCCTCAGCGGATTATTATTCATTTGGCAGATTATGAGGAGATTACTACCGTTGATGCTAAATTAGTACATTTGTTTTAAACAAATAACGGAATCTTGTTAAGCAACGACTATAATCTAAGTAAAGTAGCCAATTTACAAAAAGTGGTTATCCTCAACTTTAATGAACATTAATGATATTGCTCAAGCTATTGGCCCCATTTATCTTTCAGGAGACACCATCAAACTTAAAATACTCAAAAAGGGAAAAAACCAGACTCAAGGAGTAGAAATCTCGAACATTGGACCAATGGTAGTGGTAGAATAAGGGAAGAAGTATGTAGGGGGTGAGAGCCGAGTCATTGTGAACTTCTGCGTTACAAACTTCTGCCGGACGGATAATTTGTACCAAACCACCACTGGTGATGGCTTCATAAATGTCCTAGACAAGCAATATTCTTCAGACAATCCCACGAATTCACACGGTGGGGTTTTTCATTGATTGTTTTTTAGCCATCGATTTGTAATGACGTCGAACGTCTCCGAACAAAACTCCAGTTACCGTTTTTAGTAGGCAACCTATTACGGATAGGGACAATTTTTCGTTCCCTTTCTGGGTTGATAATCATGAATACATTTCATAAATTTCTGAAAGCATTATTATTATACTTTATAGACATAAAGTATAATAATAAAATCGATACTTTCATTATCTGATGAAAACCATCTTATAAATCTGTCAATCCTTTATACTTTTACCTCAATCCTAAAACGTTCTGTAGGATCGCTCTGTCTTCAGGTTTTGCAGAAAAACGTCCCCTTTCTACATCTCGAATCCAACTTTGACTTTTGCCCAACTTCTCCGCTAATGCCCTTTGACTCATTCCTTGACGTTGTCTGGCAGCTAAAATCTGTTCAGCCGTGAGATTAGATAATTTTTTAGAACGACTTTTTCGGTTGGCAAGTTGTTGTTTTTTACGCTCAAATTTAGCCAGTTGTTCTTCCCACTCCGGGGGCAATTCAAAATTACGAATGCGCGCTTTCATTAACTGATTCCATTTACCACGACGACCGGCATCGGTAACGCGATTTTCTTGAGAACCGTCATTAATCCAAAAGTCTAAGGCTTCATCAGCATCATCAGGTAAGTCCGCCAATTTTACCCACATTGGTTGAATAGTTTCAGGATAAGAAACAGGATCGAAAACAGCTTTAATACCATAATGGTTAAGTACTTCGAGGTCACTTTCAAAAGAACGAATGAGTCGCTTTCGTTGTTCCCTTTGCAAGTTTGACTGGTTGATTTTTCCTTGACCATAGGCCACTCGCATTAAGGTAGAAACTGTTAAACATTGTTTTCTTCCCATTTTACTTTTAAATAGCAACCACAACATAATCCGAACTGCTCCTTGATGTTGCTGCCAAATACTCATGACCGTCGTTAAAAGAAACTTAGGCAAGGATCCATATTGATAAAAAGCAATCCGTCGTTTATAACCTTGTTTATTCAAAAAATACTTTGCCCACAGTCCTGGTTTTATGGTGAAGGTTAGCCCAATTAAATGTTGACATCCCGAGTCGTCTTGCTGGAAATGATGTTGAATATCTAAAATATGCCATAGAGGACTTTCAGGAACCGTAAATCCCTCAACTTTTCCCTGTTTTGGCCAATCAACCGTTACTCTAAGTTGGCCTGGTTGTTGTACTAATGTTTTAATTAACGATAGCTTTGCCGCTTTACTGAGATCTTTACGTTTATCTAAACCTAAATAATCTTCAATTTGTTGATCACTAATAATAAACTCTTGCTCCCAAGGTTTATCTAATGTAGTTGCATAAGCTGAAAAGATAAGATGTAAACTTGCCGAACGAATATCAATCGTTTCTAAGTTAGAAATATTGGATGCATAATTACACTCTTCAGAAGAAGCTGATTCTAAACTATCATTTAATCGAAAAATCATTGTACCACGACCTTGTTTAACCTCTCGTTGGTAATATAATGCTCCATTATCGTCTTTTTCCCAGGGTAAAACCGCCGCACTAGTTAACACATTGCATCCTTCCCAAATGACCATTGATGATGCAAACGGGGTATTATTTCCATTGACAAAAAGCTCATCAGAGGTCGCTATTCTCGAAACACTTTTATATCTACCTTTTTTGGCTTGAACAGGAATAGGACTACTGATGGGACATTGGACAATACATTGAGGTTCTGAGAAATAGCCTTCACAATTGTTACATAGTCTCTGGTCAATCAGATACTCTCCATCCTTGATTTGAATTGCCCCAGTAGGACATTTTATTTGACAGGGGGTACAGCTTGGACAACTGTTAGCAATTGTATAGGACATAGCACTTTCTGCAGAATTACAATCCGTGAAAAGATTAGCATCTTAAATCTAAGATGGGCTTGATACAACATAAATTTTGCTCATCTAGTTTGATTGACAAATGTATCAGATATCAATCAGAAAATCCTCTTATAATTCTATATTCAGAAGATTATTCCTTGATTCTCTTGATTCTAATAACTAGAAACTGACAAGCAAATCTATCAAAATTTTAAAAACTATAAAACGACCACCACAATCGCTGAGTATAGTTATCTTTAGATAAGAAAGTGAACAACATCAGGGAGCATAATGATCTGTCTTAACCAAAGATATATGTCACCCTGAACGTTAACTTCGTTACCCTTTTATACTATACGATCAAACTACTCCTGTTACCAATGTTATTCACGAGATGATCCACATTCTGTTTACAATGAACATTGTATGATAATTTATTCTGCATAAATTATGTTTTTAATTTTCCTAAATTCATTGTCCAAGATTATTTTAAATATGCAACTTTTCTTTTATGCTATATATAAAATTAGCAGTAACAGCTATTCATTCTATAAATAGAAAAACAATATAAACAGCTGTTATAGACTTATAATGTTAGATTAACAACTAATAACTTCAAATACTTTTATTCCAACTTCACTATATAAATCCAATTTTCGTATAAAAAAAGCTTGTGTAATCCTGGGAACTTTTACTAGATGTAAACCCGCCTAAAAATTAGGCTAACAGAATTGAGGAGATCAACAACTGTCAAAGTTAACTCGCAATCCAGAAATTCTTTCCAAAACGCAAAAAAGATTAAACATAGTATGTTTAAGGACAAGAGAATAGAAAGTTAAATAAATTGCAGATTGGGTGAAACTATTGGCAAATTTAATTTGCCAATAGTTTCTATATAGAGCATTCAAGGAAGAGAGGGATGGTGTGATTCTCCGAGAAGTAGAAGAAAAATAATTTTGGTTCTACCGAGTCTGTCATGTAAATATATAAAAGATAAAGATAAAGATAAAGATAAAGTTTTATTATCAATAATAGACTTGTCAAAAGCTATTATTATTAGATGAATGATTTCATAGAAGGTTTTGTATGTAAATTAAATTATGTTATGTTCAATCTCTTAACTTAATCTGTACTTATGGAACAGTAGAAATAATAGATCTACATTGTAATTAAATCACAAAAAAACATATACTAAAAACTTTAAGATCAAAAATATCAAATAAGTTTTAAATATTTATAGACAAAATGTCTAAGCAGAATATATTCAGTAAATAATAAACTAGAACAATGTTTATTATTTTAATAAAAAATATTTAAACAACATAGAAAATCAAAACTGTTTGTTCTATATAAAATTGCTACTTTTATATAGAACAAATACTATGTAGTGTTATTTTTTCTATATAAAGTAGTAATTATAGAGATTATAACAAAAAATAAATAGTAAAACAGCTATAAGCTTAGAGAAAAAAGATTTTTACCGAGGTTGAAGAGGTTGGGGTAGATTTTGAGAAACATATAATAATGTTGTTAATTAATTAACACTATTTCTAATAGAAATAAAAAAGTATATTTTTCTCAGAAAAGAAAGGATATAAAACTTAAAAAATTTGTCAAGATAAAGGAATGAAAAAAAAGTAAGTATTTTTGATACAAGTGGTTGAGATAAATCTAAACTAGAATAATGAAAAAAGGATTATATTTAGTTTTTCTAGTAAGTTAGAGTTCAGAAGTAAACATAGTAGAAAGAGAATAGCATCAAAGAAAAATTTATGAAATTGCCAGAGTAGTGTTTGAAGATTAGCATGATTAAGCTAGGATGGTTAAACAAAGTCTTGCTAAAAGGAGTTATTATAAATGATTTCAATTAAAGCAATACAAACCCAACTCCAGTTGTTCAAATATAGAGAGATAAAATAATTTGCTTTTCGATGTTTATTTAGAGCCATTAACTTAGTCACTGTTTTAGAATCAGTTCTTACTTTTTTATTTTGGCTCATCTATTTACATAAAATTAATGATAGATTGGAAGAATGTCCTTGCTAATTACTTCGAGTTGAATGTAAAGTAAGTTTAAGAGAATCGATTATTAATAATTAAGCAAAACAATTGACTGATTAGTGATGTTACCGTACTAAGAAGTTGTGTATTTGGAACTTAGGTATAGTCTAAATCCATAAAAACTGTTAATTCGTCTAGCCTCTCATCCCCTCTTTCTCTTAGTCTCAATTACCAATTTAGATGATGAACATCTTACCCCATCGGCTAATTTTAGATCCATTACTTAACACATGGTTGCAAGAAGATATGGGGCGAGGCGACCGCACCGCTCAAGGTTTATCTTTACAACAATGGGGACAAGCGCAATGGTTAGCTAAAGAAACAGGAGTTATTGCAGGGATGCCCATAGCCGCTAGGGTATTTGAACTATTGAGCGATCAGGTTCAAGTCAATTATGCGATTGCCGAGGGAAACCAGGTACAACCGTCACAAGTGATTAGTACGTTTAACGGACCGTTGGATGTGCTGTTGATGGGAGAAAGAGTCGCCTTAAATTTAGCAATGCGCCTCAGTGGAATTGCCACAGCTACCCAAAAATACACAGAGGCGATCGCAGACCTTCCCACCCAATTGGTAGACACTCGTAAAACAACCCCTGGCTTAAGAATTTTAGAAAAGTATGCCACTCGGGTTGGAGGAGCAATTAATCATCGTATGGGGTTAGATGATGCAGTAATGATCAAAGACAATCATATCAAAGCAGCAGGGGGTATTAAACCAGCTATTGATAGCATCCGCCGGACTATCCCTTACCCTCTCACTATAGAAGTAGAAACTACCACTCTAGAAGAAGTAAACCAAGCCCTGAAAGGTGCTGCTGATATCATTATGTTGGATAACATGGAATTAGCCTTAATGAAACAGGCGGTGCAACTTATCCGCAATCACAACGTTAAAGTAAAAATTGAAGCTTCGGGTAATGTTACTTTAACAACTATTCGATCAATAGCAGAAACGGGGGTTGATTATATTTCAAGTAGTGCGCCAATTACACGATCACCCTGGTTAGATTTAAGTATGAGAATCTTGTAAGATTTAAATTTAACGGCTGATAGTTAACTCTAAAAGAGTACCTTAATAGAGGAAATGTCTTGAAAAATCTCTTCTTCTTAAATCAGCTTGGGATAGATTGGCTCTTGATAAGTTAGCATTGCTGAGATCAGCCTCTTGTAGTGTTGTTCCCATAGTTTTCTTCTCACTAAAGATGCGCCTCGCAAGTCACAACTGCAAAAATCGACTCCTGTTAAATCCAAGTGGCTAAGTACAGTTTCTGCAAAAACCCCTAGCCAAACTTAGATTACTCCTTTCAATATCTAAGAGAATTGTTCCTCACAAGTCAACATCACGACAGTCGGCATTAGTGACATTAGCTCCTTGTAAATTCCCCCTTGTAAACTAGCCTTGGACAGGTTAACTTCAACTAAATTAACCCCTGAAAAATTGACTCCGGTCAGATTAGCCCCAACGACATCTTTAATTTTCCTATTACGAGTATCATCTAAATTTATGGTTTGATTCATGGTATTTTTTCGGAAAACTTTTAAATAGATTTAATATTTAATCGGGTTGGGATAGGAAAGAAAGAAAGAATCCCCCGTTAAATTCGATAGAATTAACACCGAGAGTGTCACTATTTTGAATAGATCATAGATCACGAAACTGTAATGAGCATAACCCCTATTTCTACCACTTCAGCCACACAACGCCAATATCCTGATGCTTTAGGACGTTTTGGCAGTTATGGTGGAAAGTATGTTCCCGAAACCTTAATGCCAGCCTTAAGTGAACTAGAAACTGCCTACAGTCACTACAAAGATGATCCCGACTTTTGCGAAGAATTAAATCAACTATTACGAGACTATGTAGGAAGACCTAGTCCCCTCTACTTTGCTGAACGCTTAACCAACTATTATAGTCATCCTGATGGTAATGGTCCCCAAATTTACCTCAAACGAGAAGATTTAAACCATACTGGAGCGCATAAAATTAATAATGCCCTGGGACAAGTGCTGTTAGCTAAACGAATGAATAAAAAGCGCATTATTGCTGAAACAGGGGCAGGCCAACATGGAGTAGCGACTGCCACTGTTTGCGCCCGTTTTGGTCTAGAATGCATTATTTATATGGGCGTTCATGACATGGAACGTCAAAAATTGAATGTTTTCCGCATGAATTTGTTGGGGGCTACTGTAAAACCTGTTGAAGTGGGAACAGGAACTCTTAAAGATGCTACCTCACAAGCTATTAGAGATTGGGTAACAAATGTGGAGACAACCCATTATATTCTCGGATCAGTAGCTGGTCCCCATCCCTATCCTATGATGGTGCGTGATTTTCATCAAATTATTGGACAAGAAACCCGTCGTCAAAGTTTAGAAAAATGGGGCGGTTTACCCGATATTCTTTTAGCTTGTGTAGGAGGAGGTTCTAATGCTATGGGACTATTTTATGAGTTCGTGAATGACCCTTCTGTGCGGTTAATTGGAGTCGAAGCCGCAGGGGAGAGTATTGTGTCTGGAAAGCACGCTGCAACCTTAACAAAAGGTCGTCCGGGAGTCTTACATGGAGCAATGAGTTATCTTTTACAAGATGAAGATGGCCAAGTGATTGAAGCCCATTCAATCAGTGCTGGATTAGATTATCCTGGGGTTGGCCCGGAACATAGTTATCTTAAAGATAGCCATCGCGCGGAATATTATAGTGTTACCGATGCTGAGGCGGTAGCAGCTTTTCAACAATTGTCTCAATTAGAAGGGATTATTCCCGCTTTGGAAACTTCTCACGCGATCGCCTATTTGGCAACTCTTTGTCTTCAATTGGAAGGCAGTCCTCGTATTATTATTAATTGTTCGGGACGAGGGGATAAAGATGTGCAAACGGTGGCTAAATATTTGAATAATAAATAATGAATAAGTAACTATCATTGCTGATCGGTATCCTCTAAATAATATTGGAGGATATCACAGAACAGGTTTTACAATTGAAGCTTAGAAAGATATCAATAGCCACAAAAAGTAGACTAATAGACTTTTCTCAAATTAAATTTTAAGTAAAGTGCGTTAGATAAACTGGAACTTTTTTTGTCGTTTATTTCCTTGCTTCCTACTGTAGACCACCAAAATAGTTTTTTAGATGGGTTAAGCTGCGCTAAGAGCTCGAGCACAAATAGACAATACTATATTAAGAACTATTAGGGAATAGGTCAACTGTCAACTCATTCTGAATTAGAAGGTTCTCTAGCCTAAGAAGTTCAAACAAAGCTCGAAAACTAATAGAGACATTAGTTCGTATATTTTTTATAAAAGTTCTTCAATCTCTTTTCAGCTTTGTCAGCTCGCCGGTCCATTAACTTAATATAACTATAACTTTTAAAACTCTTTAAAACTAGTCCAAATTGAAACTTTTTCTCTAATTTATAAGAGATCACAGATATTAAATAGTTTCCTTTTGTTCTGAGTACATTCACTTCTTTTTTGTTCTCATTTTTTAGTTACGGCTTATGTTTTAATCGATTACTAAATAAATCGCTTTATTGATAGTTTGATTGATACCTCTATAATTTTAGTATTCTCGAGTGCAGAAATATTCTTTGATTTTTAACTAACAGTTTTTAATGAAGTTGAAATCAAGAGAATAAGAAGATAAAAGTATAATTTGTGCTCCTGGTTAGATTTATGGTGTTAGCACTTCTGTTTTATAAGTGAGAAAAGCTTTTTTCTTTGTCCATCGTTCAAAAGTAAAAGGGATAGAAAAATTCGATGTGACGAGTAACCCAATTAACGTAATATTTTCTCCTCAATTATTGGGACGTTTTTCATAAGCTCGTTTTCCCTCAGTTGCTCTGGTACACTAACAAATTATAGCTAGCTAAGCTCCGGTTTTGTCAATAAAAACTAGGTCTAAAAGTTTTAGTTATCCAAGTTTCGTCGAATATTCCTGTCTCAAGGTCTGACCCCTATCTGTATAAGCCTTCAAGACATAAAGTATTTTTTGGAGTTCATTTAAATGTTTGAATTAGACGACACACAGCACGAATATTGACTTTAACATTTATTTTTCCTTGTAAACAAGTAGTTAGTCCTTTTAGAGTAGTATTTGTGTGGTTTTATGACAATTATTCAATAGTATTGAGTTTAAGTTGTACTACCTCAATTGAAGGATGTTTTTCTCGGCTATGAGAGAATTATTTTATACTTTTTCTTACTTTCTAACGTCCAAGTAGACGATTGACAAAACTACGAATTGACTTGAACACTCTCTGCTAGTTGTGGAGTTGATTGATTAGTCTTATTGTTAGTTTCTATGATTTCAGCAGGAATATCTATGGAGTGCCGCTTCATTTTTTCGTGCAACCAGTGCTTTTTAGGTTTTTTCATTCTAATTTATACAAATAAAAATCGCTATTAAATAAATGGCAATTCTCTCTAACTTTCACCCCATTATTGATAATCTAATCACACTAGCTCTATATTTTCTTAAACAAGAAAATATAGAGCTAGTGTGATTAAATAAACTTTTTTCTGCTCCTCATTGAAAAACACTCTTCAACGAAGAGATAACATTAGTTAATTAGAGTTTTATAGATAACTCTGTTAAACTACTGTGGAGCTTTGTTTATGGCGGTTACTTTTAAAGCCATAATGCGCATTAACATAGTGCTGCTTATTTACCTCAAACTACATCAACTCAAGATAAAAAACAAAGGATATCACTTAGACAAGGACTAAGCAGAGGTAGGATAATGCTATAAACTAGAATACCGCCCAACTAATTCAGGGTCATTATTTGCTTTATTTTTGAGATTCAACCTAGTTCCAAGATGATGATTAAATTTTAAATTAATCTTTCAATCTAGAATTATTTTTTATAACATTAACATTTTTTTGTCTTAATTTTTGAAGCTAAGATATACTAGATTATAAAATTATTCCAAAGTATTCTTAAAGTTACGTAAACTTTAAGAATACTTTGGATATTTGCTTTATATTCACCATGCAAAATTATGAATAAATATGATAAAGTACCTGTCGGTTTAGACAATAAAATTTGATATTTTTCTTACTTTTCTCAATTCTTAAAATTGAGTAATAGAATTAAACTAGATGAAGATTAATCTCTGAGATATAGGCATCACATACCTTTTCTCTGGTCCATTATCTTCTTTGTAAATCAAAAGTTAGAAGGTTTCCAAAATGATTTACTGCTAATTGGAGCTAAATATTTGCTAATCTTCTACTGAAGACTGAAGTCTTACTTACAAGAGTAACAATCTAATGCCAGACAATAGCAAGCCAATTTAATAAATAATTAAACGCTTCAAAGTAATAAGGTTAATTTTTTTTATATAAACTAATTAGCTAATCACCCAGACTATTAAACTAATCGAATAAGTTATCTACCATGTGTGCCCAATGTATCGATTAAATGATGCCTCAAATTAATTTGATTTTTTAAAAAAGTTGAATTTTATCAAAAAAATTCAACGATAGACTGCTAATTGTCCGCTTGACTCAAGATTTCAAATTAATCAACTTCTAATCTAGGATATTCGTAAATTATTCGGTTTAACTCCTAGTTCTATATTAATCGGGGGTAATATTTGTTCTTTGTCTTCTTTCGTCTAAGAACGAATGAAACTAGGACAGATTTAACAGAAGTCCTCTTGCAAGATTCGAAGATCACCAAAAGATGCCATAATGAATCCTGGGTCAATAGGAGGAAACTAGCCATGCGACTGTCTCAAATGCTTTTTGTTACCCTGAGGGAAGATCCTGCCGAAGCAGAAATTCCTAGTCATAAACTGCTATTGAGAGCGGGATACATCCGTCGCATTGGTAGTGGAATTTATACCTATTTACCACTGATGTGGCGAGTTTTACAAAAGGTGTCCCAAATTGTCCGTGAAGAAATGAACCTTGTCAACGCTCAAGAATGTTTACTTCCTCAACTGCAACCGGCAGACTTATGGCGAGAGTCAGGTCGATGGGAAACCTATACTAAAGCAGAAGGGATTATGTTTTCTTTGATCGATAGACGACAAACGGAATTAGGACTGGGCCCAACTCATGAAGAGGTAATCACCACTCTTGCTAAGGACATGATCCATTCCTATCGTCAATTACCTGTCAATTTATACCAAATTCAAACCAAGTTTCGTGACGAAATTCGCCCCCGTTTTGGTTTAATGCGGGGACGGGAATTTATTATGAAGGATGCCTATTCCTTCCACACTTCTCGTGAAAGTCTTCAAGAAACCTACGAAGCTATGGATCAAGCTTATCGGAACATAATTCGTCGTTGTGGTTTAGCATTTAGAGCTGTACAAGCAGATTCAGGGGTGATCGGGGGATCAGCCTCTCAGGAGTTTATGATCCTTGCTGAAGCAGGGGAAGATAAAATCTTCTATACCGAAGATGGAAAATATGCAGCTAATGTGGAAAAAGCTGTATCTTTGCCTCCTGATGCGGAAAAATCTCCTTTTATAAAATCAGAAATACGAGAAACTCCAGCAACCGATACTATAGAGAAACTCTGTAAATTCTTGAAATGCTCCCCTACATTGATCGTCAAAAATGTCCTCTATGAGGTTTTGTATGATAGTGGAAAGACTGTTATAGTGCTAGTTGCAATTCGTGGAGATCACGATATAAACGAAGTCAAGTTAAAAAATGAATTAGCAATATTTGCCCCTCAATATCAAGGAAGTGCAATTTTAGATTTGGGAACTTCTAATAAAATATCACAACAAAAATGGGCGACTAAACCCTTACCATTAGGATATATTGCTCCTGATCTAGAGGACAATTATATTAATTCTAGCAAAGATTACGCCCCGGGATTCTTGAGAATAGTGGATAAAACTGTTATAGATTTGAAAAACTTCATCACGGGGACTAATAAGAATGGATATCATCAAATAGGGGCTAATTGGGATAAAGAGTTTAAGTTACCGAAATTAGTAGTAGATGTAAGAACAGCTATGGTGGGTGATCGCGCGGTTCATGATACCAAACAAACTCTAAAAACCGCTAGAGGGATCGAAGTCGGACATATTTTCCAATTAGGAACAAAATATTCCCGAGCAATGGGGGCAACTTTTACCAATGAAAAAGGAGAAGAACAGCCCTTAGTTATGGGATGTTACGGAGTAGGAGTCTCTCGTCTAGCTCAAGCGGCTGTGGAACAGTTTTATGATAAGGATGGAATTGTTTGGCCGATAGGAATCGCCCCTTATCATGTGGTCGTAGTTATTCCCAATATTAATGATTCCAAACAAATAGAAGTGGCTGAGGAACTTTATAACAAGTTGAACCAAGCTGGGGTAGAAACCCTCTTAGATGACAGAGATGAACGGGCCGGAGTTAAATTTAAGGATGCGGAATTAATTGGTATTCCCTATCGTATTGTGACAGGGCGATCACTCAAATCTGGTAAGGTAGAAGTGGTAGAACGGGCAAGAAGAAACTCCCGAGAGATGGCTATTGAGGAAGTAGTAGCTACCTTGAAACAATGGGTTACTAAAATCGGGACACAATCACAATAAGCAACAAAATAAGATTCATCTTTCTATAAAGAGATAATATTGAAATTGTAATTTCTTATTGTCAATGTACGTTGCCGTTTATTTCTCAGTTCTCCTAAACCCATCTAAATAAATGGATTTTTGGTGAGGACTGCGCTTAACATTTCTATTTAAAAATATAAATAGTGTCGATAATTGTTATCGGTTGATTGTGACCAAGTCACGGTTGTTACAAGTATTTTTGCTCTTCTAGACTAGTCATGGAAAAATCATAATAAAAAAAGTTGAAAGCACTGCTTCGCAAGGTTTCTATAACTCAGAAAACTTAATCTCTATCAAAATTAAGTTTTCTGAGTTATAGAATACAGTCAGAATAAGAGTTTTAGAAGTTATTAACTACTAACTTATTCTACTCAGTCTAAATAGAGACTAAAATTTTTTCCATAATCAAGTAATTGCACTGATCAGCAATGTGAACATATTGTAAGTGATCAGTTAATTTTCTCATTAAAAATAGTCCACATACTCTTTATTGAGCTAGAAGATTTACTGTACTTTTATAAAAAAAAACATTTTTTTATAAGTAAAAATGTTACCCAACATCCAAAATTTTAATTTTTAGGCAATTTAAAAACTGATATATTTCTATGGCAATGGTTCAGATGAGAGGAAAAATCTTGATAAGTATAAAGAACTGTGTTAGTCAAACTTTAGAACAAAGTAATTCACTTTTTTATAAAGTTTTTTGAGACAAATGACCATCAATTACTCCTTTAGATCAAAAATTTTGTTTTTAAAAAAATTTAAATTAGGTTATAAATTTTAATCGAAACCGATTGATTAATGATGAAGTGTTCACCTTCCACATCTTCAAAAACTTTCACCTGCGATAGCCCATAAACTTGTCATTCTTTGGTTATTCCTGCCTTAACGTTTAACCGTTGCCACTAAGGAATTTCATAAAGACCCACTTCATCAGGAATTGGGGTGGGAGTCGAGAACCCACTGGACTCATATCTCCTTTGAGAACACTCCAAAACTGGGGCAATTCATATAAACTGGTGCATGGTAGAGGCTATTATAAAGCCAATGATGCAGATGCCCCTGCATCATTGGCTGATTGTCAACAACAACAACAATTGGAAACTTTGCTTCTGGTATCTGGCGAGTCACATATGAAGATCAAAAATCATAAGTCAGAGATCACTAAATTTTACGTCTTTGGCAAATTATGTAAAGTGGGAATTGGCTTAATTTTGTTTTCTTCGTTGTCAAACTGTTAACACAAAACTCTTATTAGTGTTAATAATCTTTTACTAAAGACGAGGACGTTGAACTGGGTTTTGCTGCATTTTAGCTTTTGCTTTAGCTGCACTTTTTCTGAGAGCTTGGAGACGAGTTTCATACTGTTTCCGTTGGCGACGGTTTGGGGTTTGTTCAATAAGAGTTTTTAAAGCACTACCAAGACTTTTATAGGCATTGGGTAGGGAATACCCGAAACGGGTGGCTAGGGTAATGGCTTTTTCATCTGCATCAAGGGATTCTCGGAGTTTCCGTTCACCGTTATTTTTCTGCCAGAGTCGATAGCCAGAAATTCCGCATAAAGCAAGGGCTAACAAGAGTAGTAAACCATCTTGTACCCAAAGTTCGCCAACTGCTCCCCCTAAACCAATAGCCAGAGCAGCCATTTCCCATCCTTCTCTGGGAATTGTGTCATTTTGAATTCGGGCAACTTCATGCCAAAAGAGTAGATTACGCTGGTCAATGGAGAAGTTTTCCCATTGAGTCAGATCAACTTGTATTTCAACTTCATCTTTTCCAAGTTCTTCACAGCGAAGCAGAGAAGGATTGACTTCGGTGCTACCTTCGACCATGACCCAACTTTGCAATTCTGGTGGTAATAAGGTTTTAAGCCGTCGAAGTTCACTCATTTCTGCTCTGGCAGATGAAGCTACGTAGGATGTCATAGGATTGTTTATGTTAATTAACTATACTATTGCAAGGATATTGTTTTCGATTGTAGCGATCCTCTAAGATTAGAGCTCGCTACTTCTATCATAATCTGAGTTTGGGTTTCACCTGAAGCCAATCAACAGGGTGAAACACTTCATTGTTGAATTAAAATAAAGACTGCTACGACAATTAAAAAATAACCAAATCCTTTTTGTAGTTGCTTGGCTTGAACATGTTGAGATAAATACGCCCCGAAAAAGGTTCCGAAACTCGCTACTAGGGTAAATGAAGCCATTAAACTCCAATCAAGAGGAACTTTACCCACATATCCTAGAAATCCAGCTATTCCATTTAAGGCAATAATTACCAAGGAGGTCCCAATAGCCTCTTTTATCGGGGTATTTCCTAACAAAACTAAGGCTGGAACGATAACAAATCCTCCCCCAACTCCCACTAGTCCGATCAAAACCCCAATTCCTAACCCTTCTAAGACCAACCAAAGCCAACTATATCGATAGACGGGTTGAACCTTTTGATTAGAGTTAGTATTTTCTTTGAAAAGAGATGAAGAGGGTGAGATATTTTTCCGAATGATTAAAATAGCCGCTAAAATCATCATTACGGCAAATAGTAGCAGTTGCATTGTTTCTGTAATAAAAGGAAGAATAGCTAAATTAGCTCCCAAAAAAGCCCCTAACATGCTAGCTTTTCCAAATAAAAATGCTTTTTTAAGATTCACATTCCCTTTACGCCAGTGGGGAATTGCCCCGATGATACTGACCGTCCCCACAATAACTAAGGTCATGGCAATCGCGCTTTTGGGGGGAATTTCCATAACATAGACTAAAATGGGCAGGGTGAGAACTGAACCTCCTCCCCCTAATAGTCCTAAACTAATCCCAATACAACCAGCTAGCAAATGTCCAATGATTTGTATTAACATATCAACAGTTATATTCTCATATAGTAAACGATTAGGAAACAAAAGACATAAGGTAATAATTAGAGTTTACCTGCTCACCCTAACCTCACTTGGGCTGATTTTAAACAACGTAAGTTCGACGAAATTTAAAAATACGGTTGTTATTCTCAATATCTAAGTCAAAATAGGACGAGGTTGATGATTATTTCAAATAATAACCACCAACAATCCAGACCACAATGGTTGTTTAAAAATAGTAGGAAGCAAGACTACCTTATCTTTTAAGTCTAAGTTGAGAGAAGGTTTTTTAAGTAAATGAGCATAAGAAATCAGTCGAGAACAAAGATTAACAAAACAGTTCCAAATACTTCGATATCTCGAATGTTCAATCTGAGATATATTTTCTAAGTTGGTTGTTAACTGTTTGAATAAGAGAACGCTTACGAAGTAGGATTCTCTTATTCAGTCTTACCAACTTTTACTTCATTTTCAATTTATGACGAGTCATAAATTGAGGTCTTTGTCAATAGAGCCTTTTAAAGAGTTCTTGAACTTAACTGAAAAGCCAATAATTCCGGTCGTTTATCATTAAACGTAGTTTAAATCCCTAATGTCATCTAAAAGGATTCTAGACACATCGAACTAAGCCTTCAGAAACTCGGTGTACTCTACTGTACTGCAAACTCGGCAACAGACATCTATTGCAGTAGATTCGACGGAATTAATCCATGTAATTTCTCCTTTGTTATTCGGAGAGGAACAGTACAGCAACCTTATTTCCCAAGGTATTAAGTTCAACAAAATTATTCTAGTTTACTAGATTACGCAATGCTTTTTTACAATGGGTAAGAATCTTTAATGTATAAAATTATTTTTTTAAAGGTTCGATTGAAGAGTTTGGATACTTATTTCCATATTTTGATAACTTAGTCCATTCTATCAATTTTTTGTTCTTTATTTTTAGCTCTTGTTTCATGTTTTCAGAAAGCACATATTTGAAGTTTATCTGTCAATAATAAACTTTATATGGTCCAGGTTACGGATAACTCCTTAAAAATATCTCTAGCCCCTAGAGATCTACCAAAGAACAAAAATAAAAAAGAAACAACTGAGTAGCGTTTTTTGAGACTGTTGGAATCAATTGTTTTAATTTGCTAACTTTTTTTACTAAAATTGTTTTTTGTAATTTTAACTAATTTAAATAGACTGAGCCAAATGGGATAATTTTAATTATTTTTATACCTTTACTGAAACACATATAATTTGAAAGTAAGTTAACTATACTTAACCTTTTTTTAAATAAATATTTTTATCTTTACAGAAAAAAATAGATAGTTTTTCAGTTAGCTAATCTGTCTTCTGTTTATAAGTAATTCTGGCAACTAAGAACTATTACTTTCTAATTTATTCAGCAATGGACTAAAATAACACTGCCATAAATTAAGAGTGGAAAATTGAACGTCATTTACAAATTCATCAGAGGTATTAAAAATTAAGATCGGGACAAGTAATTATTTTTGAATCTTGGGAATAGTTTAATTTAATTAAATCTAGAAATTCCAGTAACCTAAGATTAATTTGACGTTGATTATCTCTTTTAATTTGGTTTAAAAATACCACTTTTAAATATCAGCGACTGCAGGAATATTAAAATTCAAGATTACGGATAAACATTGTATCAAAATAATTATTAAAAAAAAAACGATAGATTTATTATTTTTATGGGTAATCTTTTTGAAATAAAATAGTTATTTTTACTATTAAGATAACTATTAGTTATAAGCTAATCTTATAACTAAATAAGACAATAATAAATTAGCAATATATTTTTTTGTTAACTTTCTTTTTTAAAGTTGCTTAAAGAACTAAATTTTTTCTTAGATTTTCCCACAATTTTTATTAGCAGGGACAGCTTCCATCATCTTTTTAGGATTGGGTAAATTAAGATTGTTCATAAAGGTAATAAAGTTAGTTTTATCCCGTCCTGCAAAGCGAGGGTTCCATTTTTTTTCCTCTCCAATAGTAGAAACCGTGTGACCTTGATAGTCATGACCAGGATAAACTAAGGTATCATCAGATAAAGTAAAGAGTCGCTGAGTTACTGAGTCATAAAGGGTTGCTGCATCTCCACTTTGAAAGTCAGTGCGTCCACATCCTCGAATAAATAAAGAATCTCCTGTCAATAAGTGAGTTTTATTGACTAAGTGTGCCAGATGACTATCGGTGTGGCCAGGGGTAGCGATCGCCTCTAGAATAATCTCTCCACATTGTAAGGTTTCGTGGTCTTTTAAAAAACGATCAGCACAGGCAATTCTGGAATTTTCGGGAATAATTCCCATACATCCAGTCATTTCTCTCAGTTTTCCTGTTCCTGTAATGTGATCAGCATGAATATGGGTTTCTAAACAGAATTTGAGGGTTAATCCTAGTTCTTCTAAAAGTTGATAATCACGTTCAACTTTTTCAAATACTGGATCAACCAGTAATGCCTCTTTTGTGGTGCGATCAGCGATGAGGTAAGTATAAGTCCAAGATTTCTCATCAAAGAGTTGACGGAACAGCATAACTTGTTAAGGGTGGTCAGATTATCAAAATCTTTTTAATTATACAACTATTTAGTAATAAAAGGAGGAATTTGATCTTGGGGAGAGATTGGAACAAATTCATCTTCAACATTAGCTTCTAACTTGTAAGGAATAACTAATTAGTTTTACAATCATTTTAGTAATAAAAGGAGGAATTTGATCTTGGGGAGAGATTGGAACAAATTCATCTTCAACATTAGCTTCTAACTTGTAAGGAATAACTAATTAGTTTTACAATCATTGATTGTGCTTAACTAAACAAATTTTGCTTAAGACATAGAGGAAACCATGGCTAAACGCGTTCAAATTGTATTGAATCAATCTATCAATAAATTAGGAAATACGGGAGATCTCGTAGAAGTTGCCCCAGGATATGCTCGCAATTATCTAATCCCTAAAGGACTAGGGGTTATAGCAACATCAGGTATTCTCAGACAGGTAGAACAACGCAAAGAAAAAGAAAGACAACGCCTGCTAGCTGAAAAACAAGCAGCTGAAGCCCATAAAACAGCCCTGGCAACTATTGGACGTTTTACTATCCGTAAACAAGTTGGGGAAGGTGAAGCTATTTTCGGTACTGTCACCACCCAAGAAGTGGCTGAGGCAATTCAGGTAGTCACCAATCAAGAAGTGGATCGTCGTGGGATTACTTTACCTGAAATTAGTAAAACTGGATTTTACAAAGCAACAGTAAAATTACACCCCGAAGTTACCGCAGAAGTTGAAATTCAGGTGACACCTTTGTAGTGTCTAGTAACAAGAGTGTGGGTTGGGAATTCTGTTTGAATACCTAACCCATCATTTCCCTAATTCAGAAGGTAATACAGTCACATCATTAAGACAACTAATATCAATTTGATATTGACTTATTGATGCTAAAAAACATCTACAAAGCGCATATTTAAGTAAATTTTGCCACTAAAATAAAAATAGCAAACGTGAATGGTCTGGGAAAAGGTTTCATAAAGTTCTGTTAGAGCAACCTAAATTTTTTCTTCTATTTGTTTAAGAGACTCTCGAGACGTTCCATAGATGGAACTAGTTTCATCCATAGGATGCATAACTTGCAGATCTGGTCCAAGAATCAGGGTTTGTGCTCGCAAGAAGTTTAAATCATAAAATTGACGCAAGTTATATCTATTCAGGGGTAATTTTATCCCTGACTAAACTAACATAAATTTGTGTCCCTAAAATTTAATTTTGCCGTCTAATTTGCAGTCCAAAACATCAAGATAGAACTCCATTAAAAAGACAAATTACCGCCACTTGACTGAACAAAGCTTTGGCTGTTGGGCTAGAAAAATTAGCAAACATTAACTCTATAAAAATAGTTACTAGCAACAAGCATACTTAAACTTTTATTGTTAGTAACAATAAAAGTTTGATAGTTTTAGAGTAAATTAAGCCATGACCAACTGTAAAAATAATTTAAATGCTAAGGTAAAAAGCATCCTTGAAAGACCATATTTAAACATTAACGACACCATTTTCCGTGCTTAAATAAACACAAGTGCACAGAATACTAACACCCAGATAAAATTAATTAATTAATAATTTTTTTTTCTAAGAAAGAGTTAACAGCAAATACTTAGAATATAAGTCATTCCTTGCTAGATGAAGTCAATCAATCTTTTGGAGAGGTTGTAATGATGTGAAATCTAGTTGAATAAAATTTCTTTTTAGTGTAGATCTAAGCACGAAAAATCAGAGACCGAGGATAATAGATAGACTAATATCCTTATAATTTGCAACAAAAAGCCAAGTAGTAAACTTTAACTTTTAGGAAAGAAGAACATTAGAATAGCATAGAGAATAAAATTTTGCTTTGATTGAGTAAAATCCTACTATTTATTCGATAAAAAAGGCTTTTTTCTATATCTTATATATTAGTCTTTTGAAGAGAAAGACAATAGATTATCATCATTAAATATAATTAATAATTAATATTTTTGAAGCTTTTTATCTTCTGTATAAACTATAGGACAAGTTTTTTAAAAAAGCAAAGTTAATTAAGTAGAGTTAACAAAATATATATAAAAAAAATTTAAATAAGAGAATAATCAATTTATTGCTAATAGTATTATTGTTTTCAATAACCTGGATATTTTTCAAGTACAATCAAAAAATTAAAATAGTGACACTGAGGTTTTTAAAAAGCAATTACAATGCCTTTATCAGTAATTTTTTCTAATTATCATATATAAATGAAGATTATTAATTAATGATACTTAACAGGTTTTACTCAAGGAAAACGTTATGCTGGTATTTAGTTTCTTTTAACTCAATTAACCTATATCTGTTGATTATTCATATGTTTAATTTAGTTAAACCTTTTTATCCTCTCCTATTAACAGCAGTAAAAAATAACCCAGAGAGCGCACATTCACAACTTTTAAAAACGCTAAATATAGTTGATCGCACTCGTAACACTGTAGGAGGACGTTGGTTAATTTCCCAACTTGATGAGTCTTTTTGTGTCTATAATCCTCGCCTAAAACAAACATTATGGGGACTAAATTTTAATAATCCCGTAGGATTGGCTGCCGGATGTGATAAAAACGGAATAGCAGCAGCGATATGGAGTCATTTAGGCTTTGGTTTGGCGGAATTAGGAGCTGTTACCCTCCACCCTCAATCAGGAAATCCCCGTCCACGTTTATTCCGTTTACCCCTTGATAAAGCTCTTTTAAACCGCCTGGGAGCGAATAATCTAGGAGCAGAAAAAATCGCTAAAACCTTGGGGAAAATTTGGCAGCGTAACCCCCGTACTATTCCCATTGGAATCAACCTATGTAAATCTAAAATCACCCCCCTAGAAAAGGCTGCTAAGGATTATGTAGAAAGTTTTCGTTATCTTGAAGATAAAGCTGATTATTTTGTAGTTAATGTAAGTTCTCCCAATACTCCAGGATTGCGAGCACTTCAAGAAAGGGAACAACTTAAGACTATTTTACAGGAGTTACAACACGCAAATGAACAGCATAAGCCCATTTTTGTTAAAATTGCACCTGACTTAGATTGGGAAACAATTGTAACGATTATTGAGTTGGCCCAAGCTCACAAATTAGCTGGAATTGTCGCGACGAACACTACTATCAAAAGAGAAGGATTAATCACTAATATTCTCCCAAAAACAGGAAACAAAATTCAAGAAGAAACCGGGGGAATCAGTGGACTCCCTATCCGTGATCTCTCAACAGAAATTATCCGTTTTATTTACCAAAAAACTCAAGGAAAATTGCCTATTATTGGGGTCGGGGGAATTTTTACCCCAGAAGATGCCTGGGACAAAATTACAGCTGGAGCTAGTTTATTACAACTATACACAGGATGGATTTATCAAGGACCCTGGATTATTCCACAAATTTTAACTGGCTTAGGGAAGAAATTAGAACAAGAAGGCTTATTAAATATATCTCAAGCAGTGGGTATAAGAGCGAATAAAGGAGTCTACAAGTAAATGCAGTACAAATTCATAAGATTTTAGGGAAAGCGATAACAGGTTTGGGTAAAGGATCATAATGTCTATGAACAAGAGAGGATTAATTAAAAATTTTGAGAGATAATTCTCTTATTAGTTTTGAAACATAATTCTCTTATTTACGTCTGATAGAGTCTCACTAAAAACTGACTTTGTCATGATTACAAATTGGTCACGGCAGTTACCTTTTATTGATAGCTTTATAGTAGTTTTAAATTGGGTAGCTTATATTAGCAGTAATACGTAAACTAGCCAGTTATGTCTTCACCGAGCACTAAACCAATCGCTTGATTGATACCTATAGGATTCGGGTATTCTTGAGTTGGCACATTTTCTTTAATTTTTGACCAATAGTTTTCAATGGAGTTGAAATTAGGAGAATAAGGAGATAAAAATGTACTTTGTGCTTCTATAGATATCATCAGTTCTCTAACTTTTGTGGCTTTATGAGCCGGTTAGTTATCTACGACTAAACAAGCTTCTGACTATGGTTGTGGTATCAGCACTTGTGTAACAGAAATAAGAAACGCTATTTGTCCATCGTTCAAAAGTAAAATCAGCCACAAAACACAATGTAGCAAGCGTAACCTAATATTTTTTTCTCAATTATTAGGTTATTTTCCATAAGCTTGTTTCCCTTTCTGTCCAAAAAAAAATTATATAATTATTGATTTATGGAATGAAGTCAAACAAAATATTAATTTTATAGACGGAACCTTGAATATATATGATATGATCATGGAAAACTTTATATAGTGATACTCATTTAAGCTAATTAATTGGCTATTTTTGGTAAGAAAATGAGTATAGAATTGCCAAAAAGATTGATTTAATTACATTATTTCATCCCATGAGAAATCTCTATAGGAAGGGAACCACTGAGATTGTCCAAATTTAGGAGAAAGTGTTTGACGTGATGGGGCGAAAAGGTCAAGTGATTGGAGTTGTGTGTCCGAACAGTTTTCTCTCAATGGCACCCTAGAAAAGGCACTAGACTATAGTTAGTGTAACCTATGTAGATTGCGGCATTGATGCAGTCGCCATTGCTTGTTTCTGGTTTTTAGGTTATCTAAGAATAGAAGACAATATTGTTGAAGTAGAAACATAGACTCTTAATGAATGACCTATTTAATGAGTTAACCCCAGAAGGAATAGTTAGTAATAGTCTAATAAGAGAAGCTTTAGAAAAAACATACGATCATCATTGACTCCGATGCTGCACTAGCCTAACAAGAGAATTCAGCCCTTGTAGTTTATGAAAGAGGTCAAAATTTAGAGAAGGTTAACACAGTCAAAGAAAACTTCAGCTTAACCAATCGATTTATAGAAGCTAACTGAGATTCCCGCATAGGCAAACTTTATGAGCAGTATCTAGTGTATTAGGATCAACACAGAGATGGCTTATTCATACACTTTGATGGTATCAAAAGACGTGAAAAGGTAGCCGCCGGTGGCTTTAGCATATCTTGCTCAGCCTAGTACTCCAAAGTATGATGATCTTATGAATTTCCTAGCCAGGAATTTTTTCTAGTTACAAGCTTATAGACTAAATCCCCCTAAAAAAGGGGGACTAGAACTTCGAGACAGATTATCCTAAAATCTTAGAAGCAGCAGCAACTCCTACTCCTGGAGTCGCTCTTTGATTACCTAGAATAATTAAGGTAGATTCCAAAGCAGCGATCACCGTCAGAATATCTCGCTCACTGACAAAACCTAAGTGGCCGATGCGGAAAATTTTCCCTTTAAGGTGATCCTGTCCTCCCGCTAGAGAAATATCAAATTGCTTTTTAATCGTCGATCTAATAGCCTCAGCTGTAACTCCTGTCGACATGACAGCCGTTACGGCGGTGCTCGCTACCTCATCATCGGCTAACAAAGGTAACCCTAAGGCCTTAACCCCTGCGCGAGTAGCCTCAGTTAAACGACGATGACGGGTAAACATTGCTTCTAACCCTTCGTCCTTCATCATTTGTAAAGCCACTTGTAACCCATACATTAAGTTAACCGGAGGCGTAAAAGGGGAGCTATTTTTATTTGTTGCTTTCCTATACGCCCCTAAATCTAAATAAAATTTAGGAAGAGTTGCAGTTTTGTAAGCTTCCCAGGCTTTTTGACTAACAGACACGAAACCCAACCCCGGAGGGACCATATAACCTTTTTGGGAACCAGAAGCGACCACATCTAACCCCCAATCGTCAACAGGAACGTTGATAGCCCCTAAACTGGTGACAGCATCGACGATGATTAAAGCTTCCCCGTGAGCTTTGACGTATTTATTAATAGTTTCTAAGGGATTGATTACCCCCGTAGAGGTTTCTGAATGGGTGATAATAACCGCTTTAATGTGTTTTTGATTGTCAAATTCCAATTTTTTACGAAAGGCTTCAGAATCTAGAGGTTTGCCCCATTCGGCAGTAATTTCTTCCACTTCCAACCCAAACGCCCGACTAATTTTCCCCCACCGTTCACCAAACTTTCCGTTGTTACCAACTAATACACGATCGCCAGGACTCAAAAAATTAATAATCCCTGCTTCCATCGCCCCGGTTCCGCTAACGGTTAACATCAAAACATCACTCTTGGTTTGATGTAACCATTTGAGATTTTCAGTAATTTCTGCAATAATTTCACTGAAACCACTACTGCGATGACCGATGGGATGTTTGCCCATAGCTAGCAAAACTTTTTCGGGGACAGGGGTTGGTCCTGGGATCATTAACATATGCTTATTTTCCATGAATTCTGGCTCCTGTTTCGGGTTGAAACTCTTCCAAATAGTCAGTCTACTCCATTTTTATTCACCCTAAAAAGTTAAGCTGATGGCTTTGGTTATTTTTAAGGTTTAATTCAGATCTATTTTTTTCTGACTCCCTAGTTAATTTGATTAATCGGTAATAGATGTTTAAAGAATAATTAAAACTATTAAGGGACCAATAATGTTCAAAAGGGATACAAATTTGGTTACAGATCGCTTCGAGTTGTTTTTGTTGGGCACCGGCCTTGCGTAGGGTAAGAATAAGTTGTCGAACATGATTTTGTAAGACGGATTGTTCATAAGCAACAGCTATACTTTTGCGTTCTAGTAATTGAAGTAACAGTTCGTAGTTAACTAAAGAAGGAAAGAGACTTAATGTTTAGTTATAGGTTATTCATTATCAATTATTATTGATGGTCTTGATTTAGGCAAAAGCAAAAAGTATAGCATTACAAAATTTCATCGACTCATGATAAGTTTTGCGAAATTGATGGTCAATCCCTAGGAATTATTCCATTTTTGTTATAATAATTATTTTATTTTAATAAATAAAATCTATATCGACCACCCGATTTAAGAAAATAACTGAGTTATAGCCTCGGTGATATCCAGTTGTTTGACTAAAGATTCCCCAATTAACACTCCATCAGCCCCGGCTTGGTGAACAAGTTTGAGGTCATCACGAGTATGCAATCCTGACTCGCTAATAATTTTAATTCCTTGTTTTTTAATTGTATCCCGTCGAGCAGCTAATAATTTCTTCGTGATGTTAAGGTCCACCTCAAAGGTTTCTAAATTACGATTGTTAATTCCAATCAAGGATACGCCTTCAACGCCA
This sequence comes from cyanobacterium endosymbiont of Epithemia clementina EcSB, assembly GCF_029919255.1. Lineage (GTDB taxonomy): Bacteria > Cyanobacteriota > Cyanobacteriia > Cyanobacteriales > Microcystaceae > Rippkaea. Next base: position 1,694,877 of record NZ_CP123991.1, read on the forward strand.
AGGGCTCGATCCAATTCCTCTAGGGAGTGAACTTCAATTAGAGAAACCATACCTAAGGATTGGGCAATTTTTATAAAGTAGGTAAGATCACGATCATTTAAAATAGCAGCAATCAGTAAAACGCCATCAGCGCCATTAGTACGAGCAAGGTAAATTTGATAGGGATAGAGGATAAAATCTTTACATATTAGGGGCAAATTCACTGTTTGACGCACTAGAGCAAGGTTATCAAAGCTTCCTTGGAAAAATTTAGTGTCGGTTAGTACTGATAAACAACTTGCTCCTCCTTTAGCATAAGATTGAGCGATCGCTACCGGATCAAAATCTTCACGGATAACTCCTTTACTAGGGGAAGCTTTTTTGAGTTCTGCAATTAAAGCTGGTTGGGTTTTTGCCGAGGTGATAGCGGCTAAAAAATCCTTAGGGGGAGGTAAATCTTTCACTCGTTTGCGTAACTCTAACAGGGATAGACGTTGTCTTAGACGATCAACTTCTTTTTCTTTATGCCAAACAATTTTTTCAAGAATGTGTCGCGGTTGCTCATCGGGAACACGAACTTGATAACGGAAAACATCAACATCTATGGCAGGATTAGGAGAACGTCTTCGGATTTGCATGGGAGTCAGCAACAAAAATACAAATTAGGCTATAGCAACATCTTAGCCTTGCGATTCTATCACAACTGTTTCTCGCTATAGCTAGAATGAAAGGTATATATAGTTTTTCTATAAGTTCTTAATCCTATCAATTTTAGTTATCTTCGACCATGAATACTGTTAAAGAGAGAATCCAATCTATCTTGAATCAATTACCAGATGATTGTTCAATTGAAGATATCCAGTATCATTTATACGTACTTGAAAAAGTGCGTCAAGGATTATACGTTGCCGATCAGGGAACCACCTTACAACAGGAGGAAGTTGAGGGGCTTTTAAACAAATGGCTTATCGAGTAATTTGGTCTTCCAAAGCAATTGAGGATGTCGATGCAATTGCCACATATATAGCCCGCGACTCGCCCTCTTATGCGGCGGCCGTCGTCCGTCAAATCCTAGATATTACCCACAGTCTTCAGGACTGTCCTCTAGCTGGAGCAATTATTTCCGAAGGGGACAATTCAACGATTCGTGATAAGTTGGCTTACACTTATCGCGTAATTTATCGAGTTCGAGACAAAACGGTAACAGTGGCGGTGATCGTCCATACAAAGTGTTTGTTAGGATTCACTAATTCTTAAGGATATATCCTTTAAATAAGATTAAAGGTTAATACTCCCTTCACCGTCAAGGGAGTTGTTTTTGTTTTCAAATACAAACAATTAATATTGTTGTTATAGCACCTATCTCATTAGCTATTGTTAACTACCGAGTCTTTTCCAACGCTTCTTGAGAGCGTCTACGTCTGGGTACTTCATAGGTCATGAAATCACGGGCAAGAAGAGTATTAGGAAAAATTGCCTTAGCTTCTGTTAGTAAATTAATCAATTGTAAGACATTTCCAGGGGCATAACGGGGACTAAAATGGGTCATAATCAACTGTTTAACGCCAGCCATTAAGGCAACCTGTGCTGCCATGGTCGAGGTAGAATGAAGACGGTCAAAGGCTAATTGAGCATCTTGGTGGGCAAATGTTGCTTCATGGATTAAGACATCTCCCCCTTGCGCTAAGGCTACAGCCCCATCACAAAAGACTGTATCAGTGCAATAAATAACTTTACGACCGGTTTCTTTGTCTCCACACAGATCTTGTCCTCGAATATTACGTCCATCGGGCAAAGTGACGAATTCACCTCGTTTGAGCTGACCGTAAATCGGTCCTGGAGGAATTCCTAAAGCAGTTGCTTTTTCTATGTCAAAGCGACCGGGACGATCTTTTTCTTCGATACGATAACCATAGGCCGGAACACGATGTTTGAGTAACCCACAACGGACGATAAATTGATCATCCTCGTATGTGACACCAGGGCGTACTTCATAAACTCGTACTCGATGAGAGAGTTTTATCTGGGAATACTTAGCACAAGCTTTCAAGTAGTCTACTAAGTCTGGTGGCCCATAAATTTCGATGTCTTGGGCATTTCCTGCTAAACCACAACTAGCTAACAGTCCCATTAACCCATAGATGTGATCGCCGTGCATATGGGTGACGAAAATTCTGGTAATTTGGGAAATTTTGAGATCACTGCGCAAAAGTTGATGTTGGGTCCCTTCCCCACAGTCAAATAGCCAGACTTCTGCCCTTTGGGGCAGACGTAGAGCAACACTTGATACATTCCGTGATCTTGTTGGTACACCAGAACTAGTTCCTAAAAAGGTTATCTCCACAATAATTTAACTCTGCTTGCTTTGGGACTGTTCATCCATTTTAATCTTTTCCGTTTAACTGAAATCTTGCACCGCCTTAAAAATTAACTAGGTAAAGGAGCTTTAGATTATTTAGTTTTATTGTAATAGCATAAGACATAAGTTTAATCTTCTCAATATTTGAGAGCTTATAAAGAAGATTCTGGCAGATAGATTGGAGCAAAAGAGACTCGTAGAGATTTCAGTTTTTTGTAGACAAATATACTTATAACCTATACCGTGTTTATACGGTATTACTAGAATTACCAGAAGTCAATTACCTAGCAAATATTTTATTTTTTTTGTGAAAAGCAAAAATAATTTTTTAAAAATAAATTGGTCTGTCTAACTTTAAAAATAAAACAATTACAATTTTTACTATTTTATTTAGAATATTTTATTGCAATTGATACAATTTAATTGTTTGCATAAAATCGCTACTGGATATTTTTGATATCTATTAAACATTTCAAAAAATAAAGCTTTAAATATTGCTTTTTTTTCTTGTTTACTTACTCCATCTTCATATCACTATCTAAATACCTCTTCAATTATTTTAAATTAAAATCTCTCAGTATATATTCTTTTCTTTTTATAGATTATTTTAACATTAATTACATCTCATTTAACGACAATTAATCTTGATATAGACGGCTTTCTCTACCGAAGGCGAATATCTAATAGTTAATTATTTTGACCAACTTTACCGGCGCTTAAACTAAAATAAATACAAGTTGCTGTCAGATCTATTTGTCCAAAAAATAAAACTATTACTTTTTTATATAAAATATGAATAATTAATAATGGCAAGTCTTTCTTAGTTTGGAATCTCATTGATTAAATCGAGTTAAGGATTTGACGCCATAAAGCCATAAGTCTAAAATTAAATAGAGATATTAATAAGCAGAGATATTAAGTTTAGCTTCATTAAATTAAAACATAAAAACTACTAGGATACTTTATATCTAAATAATTAGAGTTTTGGATAACCCATTATTAACAATTAAATTTTGTCCTTTTACATAACAGGTTTGCTAGGAACTGATAAAGTAACAACAGGAGCTTCATTATTTTCTCTAGCTACCCTAATTAATAAAGCCGCTAGGGTTAAACTTGCTAAACTTGAACTCCCTCCATAGCTAAACAAAGGAAAGGGTAAACCCGTTGTAGGTAAAGCACCTGTTGCGACACCAATGTTAAGTAAGGCTTGTCCCACCATTACGACCATGACCCCAATAGCTACTAGTCGTTTGACTCGATGACGGCATTTCATGGCAATTCGTAGGGCAAAAGTCGCATAGCTAAATAGAAATAATAACAAAATAATTCCTCCCACAAAGCCAAATTCTTCGGCAAAAACTGAAAATATAAAGTCAGTATATTGGATAGGTAAATAGAAAAGTTTTTGTTGAGACATCCCATATCCTGTGCCAAATGTTCCCCCTGAACCGACTGCCATCAAACTTTGTACTAATTGATAGCCATTCCCCATAGGATCTTCCCAAGGATCAAGAAATGCTGTGACCCGTTCTCGTTGGTACTCTCGTAAACTAATACTAATAAACGCAGTTAAAGCTCCCCCTAAAGCAGTTGAGGTTAAATAAATTGCTGGAATTCCTGACGCGACAGCAATTAACCAAAGACTCATCCCACATAAAGCAGTAGTACTCAAATTAGGTTGTAATAAGATTGAAGCTAAAATAACCGCAAAGGCAATTAACCATTGCCAACGAATTCGCCAGGGTAGCCGTTCCCATTGTCCAAAAATTAGGGAACTTTGTAAGACTAAAAAAGGTTTCATTAATTCTGATGGTTGAATTAAAACTGGACCTAATTTTATCCAGCGAGTAGCACCGTTGATATTTTCTCCCAAACCAGGAACATGGGTTGAGAGAATCAATCCTAATACTAGAAATAGACACCAAGGGGATAGTTTAAATAAATATTGTAGAGGCGATCGCACAATTATATTGAACCCTTGTAATCCGATCCAAGTCCAGATTAACTGACGAATCATATAGTACCATCCATTCCCTGTTTCGGCTTCAGCAACGGCATAGGAAGCGGAAAACAGGGTAATTAAGCCTAGGGATATCCACAAGAAGGTTAGCCAGCGTAAAAAGCGAGCTTCTCCTGACCAGTGTCGAACATCGGGATCGAAAATAGGAATGATATAACGTAACACAGTCTGTTTGGAGTTTCGATTAACCCATACCATAACACCTAATCGTGGTTAAAACTAGTTTTTATTGTTTGATAGTTTTAAGAATTATCAGTCAAGATTATGTTGCTTAAAAAGTTTGGAGTTGTGCTTCTCCTTGAAAAGAGCGTAAGAGTTTATTATGAGAAATATCATTGATCATAATTATATGATATTAGTTTAGGAAATTAAGTTTAATATAGAACTTTCATCATTCAGTTATCTATAAAATATTTTTTATACCTCTTTATACTTTTCTTACTCGGATAAAAATATTATCTTAATTATTTTTATTTTATTCTAACAAATAAAATTGGAGATTAAACCTAGTTCTTTTCACCTGTTTATTAATTTTTTTTTAAAAAAATAGATTTGACTAATTCTTAGCTAGTAGAAATAATGGAAAAGTTTAAAATACTATTTACTGATTGCTTGGGCGCTCACTCATCCCAAAGATATTAACCAATTTTTATTCCCATTGCTGAGTGCTGATGTAAAAGTAATAAAGAACGAATGTGATAGGTTAGGATCTGTAGAAAATTACAACTTTGACCAGGGATTGACAATCTTGAGTTAAAGACGGCAATCTTAAGGAAAGCTAGAATTAAATTTTTAGACCTGCTGTTCTCAGCCTATGCTGTCCCTTCTATCATCACTCATAGTGGCTCAAACTATTTACCCGTTAACATTTCGGGAGGCTAGCCCAGATTTTATTGCCCAACCTCAGGAAGTTAGGACTCTTCCAGGAAAACTCAACGATGTGTTAGTTTTCAATAGCAACAGTCCTGAAGTAATCGAAACTGAAGGCATCCTGTTGTCAACATTTCCCTCAAGTGGAAAAAGATTTCCCAACGCCCACTTAAATAAACCGCTACAAGGACGTTTTGACGTTTTCACCCACCATATTTCTCGGCCAGCTTACACACAAAGAACTCTTTATCAGGGACTGCTCGTTCATAACCCTACTTCCCAAACAATCATCATTAAAGTTTTACAGGGAGCAAGTTATCGTACTTCTCCTGATGCACCATTTATTAATCTACCTTCTTTAGTCGAAGATCCATCAGGACAAGTTTTTTCGGGGCCAGGTTCTCGATTAATGAGCGATATTTTACGAGGAGTTAATCATAATAAATTTCCTACCCGTATAATACTGAGACCGAGCGAGAGCCGGATGTTATTTACATTGCCCATTAGTCCAAGCAATGGTCGTTCAACTTTCATGCGTCTCTACAGTAACGGCCCTGTCTACATGGCTAATTTAGCTTTATACGAAGTTCCTCGTTTCGAAATTAGTGAGGATAAAAATAAACCCAAGAAAATAATCTATAGAAAACCAACTCTTAACGAATGGCGATATTTAATTACCACTGGAAAATTAGTTACTCCGAGGGATCTTCCTCCGACACCAATGGATCAAGATTTAGGAGAAAACACAATTTACGGACGAGTGGCCGGTATTTCCGTGGGGTCTGAATGGGTAGCACGACTGACCGATAGACCTAACAAAATCCATCTGAGTATTCCTCAGCGAGGAAAAGCTTTCTCTTATCCCTTGAGTACAGTCACTACGGGAACTCATGGAACCAAGCAAATTCAAAGTGCACCAATGGTCGTTCGATATCCCGACACTGCCTACCGCGCTCATGGGAATTATGGAGTACATTACAATTTAATTCTCCCAGTAACTAACAAGAGTTCTGAAAAGCAAACCGTTGAGATTTCTCTCCAAACTCCTTTTAAACAAAATGAACATGCTGATCGTTTAGTATTTGCCTATCGTCCCCAAGGTCAGGTATTTTTCCGAGGAACCATAAAGGTTGCCTATGCCACTCGAAATGGTCAACTCCAAGAGCGTTATTTTCATTTGGTTCAACGACGGGGACAACAGGGGGATGCTTTAGTCAGAATTAACCTCGAACCAGGAGAAAGACGAGAAGTCGAAGTTGATTTTCTCTATCCTCCCGACGCTACTCCCCCCCAAGTGTTGACGGTGAGAACTTTAAATTTGTTCTATGGCAGAAGTCGTTAGAGACCCTAATGAAAATGGGTGGAATTTCTACTAGGTGTAAGGCTAAACAAGCCGTTGATTTCTATTAATTTTAAAAGTAAGGGGAGCCAATTTTCCTTTACAATCGAAGACGATGATATCGGTACGTTATTAGCGATTGAGTTAATGAAATATTTCCTGCAATTGGTGCTATTTTCCCTCTTATTTGTATTTTTTTTCGTGAGTCCATTGTCTGTCCTAGCAGCCGGTTCTTCGGCAGTGACTGGCGAGGCAGCTAGTTTTAAAGATGTACAGTTAATTGGTAAAGATTTTTCAGGACAGGACCTAAAGACAGCACAATTTACTAATGTAGATTTGACTGACGCGAGTTTTAGGGATGCTGACTTGCATGGAGTAGTTTTTAATGCTACAGACTTGATTGAAACCGACCTTCATGGGGCTGATTTAACTAACAGTTTAGCTTACCTGTCCAACTTTAAAGGAGCTGACTTAAGAGATGCTATCTTAACTGAAGCGATTATGCTGAGGACAATTTTTGACAATGCCAATATTACTGGGGCTGACTTTACCCTAGCAGTTCTAGACAGTCAACAGGTAGCCAAACTTTGCGACCGCGCTGACGGAGTTAATTCTAAAACGGGAATAAGTACTCGTGAATCTCTAGGTTGTCGATAGTTAATTTCATGACTCAAATGACAGTGAAGCGCGTTGGTGTTATTGGAGGAGGTCAGTTAGCCTGGATGATGGCCAAGGCTGCTCAAAAGTTGGGTTTTGATTTGATCATTCAAACGCCCCAGAAGGACGATCCTGCCGTGTCTATTGCAACGGAGGTCATTTTTGCCCCTATTAGTGATAGAGCAGCTACCATCGATCTGGCTGCTCATTGTGATGTAATTACGTTTGAAAATGAGTTTATTGATCTCGAGGTCCTCAAACCTTTAGAAGAAAAAGGGGTCCGTTTTTGTCCTAGTTTGGGAGTTCTTACTCCATTGTTGGATAAATATCAGCAAAGATCTTATCTACAGCACATTGGCTTACCTGTACCTAAATTTACCACTCTAGAAAACCTATCCTCTCTCGACTTTTCCTTTCCGGTTGTGCTGAAAGTTCGTCGTCACGGTTACGATGGTCAGGGGACTTTTATTGTTAAAAATGCAGAGGAGCTAGAAACCACCGCCAAAAGTTTGAAGGGAAGAGGAGTCATGGTAGAAGAGTTTATTCCCTTTGAACGGGAATTAGCCGTCATGGCTGCCCGTAGTGTCACTGGAGAGGTAGCAGTTTATCCTCTGGTAGAAACTTACCAACCGGATCAAGTATGTAGGTGGGTGATCGTCTCTGGAGATATTTCAACAGAAGTTCAAACAGAAGTAAAACAGATAGCCATTAATTTATTGACTCAATTGGAAGTGGTGGGAATTTTTGGGATCGAACTGTTTTTAACTCCTCAAAATAAGGTTTTGGTTAATGAAATTGCTCCCCGTACCCACAATTCAGGACACTATACCCTCGATGCTTGTGAAATATCTCAATTTGAAATGCAGTTGCGGGCATTGTCAGGAATACCATTGGGGTCAACTGAGTTAAACTGTTTAGGAGCTGTGATGGTAAATCTGTTAGGTTATGAATATTCAAAGCAAGATTATCCAGAAAAACGGCAGAAACTCTCAGAAATTCCTGGTTCTTACGTTCATTGGTATGGAAAAACTAATGTTCGCCCAGGAAGAAAAATAGGTCATGTTACGGTCTTGTTGGAGGAAACTGAAATGACTTTAAGTCCAAAAATTCGACAGCAACAGTTATCAGAAATTGCACAACGGGTAGAGTCAATTTGGTATGCTTCGTGATTGATTAACTCATGTTCGCTCTCGTCTCATCGGGAAATATTCAACTTCCACCAGGATCAATAGATCAAATTATCTACAACTTGGCAGGAACATCGAGATTGATGCTAACAAAGGTAAAAGGATTAAATTTCTCACTTAAAGTGCCGTAATGGAGAAATTCTATTAATGTCTCTCTTATCCTAAACACAGACGAAATGTCCATTGAATCGCTGACATTATTGCCACGCTTCTCGAACAGACCCAGCAAGAACACGATGGTTTTACTCCAGTGACTATGAAATTGTCGGAAGAATGTGAGATCGAACCTGATTATTGCTTTTATCCCCAAAGTTGGTACGCTGTATTTGCTAAAGAATGTCTAAAATTGGCGTTTAAACTCGCCTCCTGATTTAGTGCTAGAAATTGATGTCACTGGCTATTTCGCAAAAACAGACCTTTCAGACTTTTAATGTATCGATGGCAGTTAATAGAATACTACCTTCAATTTCGAAATCAACATTTCCCAGACATTAACCTTCAGGATATAATCACTCTACGCTTTGAGATAGCCTATCAACCCAACACCAGTGGTGTTCTCTGAAGGATTACGATAGCAGTTAAATCAAGCTTCAAAATAGATAAGATTAATTGCTTTTAAGTAAAAAATTTGTTTTCATAAAATATAAATTCCGGGTAGGTACGAGTGAATACAATTCCCCCAGTCGATTTAGTCCGTCAATACAAGCTAATTAGTGAAGAAGTAGACCTAGCTGTCCTCGATGTGGTTCGCTCGGGTCGTTATATTGGTGGTGATGCTGTTAGTGATTTTGAGCAACAATTTAGCCAATATGTGGGAACTTCTCATTGTGTAAGCTGTAATTCTGGAAGTGATGCTCTTTATTTAGCCTTACGCGCCTTCAATATTGGGCTAGGGGATGAAGTTATCACCTCTCCGTTTACCTTTATTGCTACTGCAGAAACTATCTCTATGACTGGGGCTACTCCAGTCTTTGTAGATATTGATAACACGACCTTTAATTTAAATATAGACCTCTTAGAAAAGGCAATTACCCCCAAAACAAAAGCCATTATTCCGGTTCATCTGTTCGGTCAACCAGTTGACATGAATCAACTTATGGACATTGCTCAACGTCACAATCTCTATGTGATTGAAGACTGTGCCCAAGCAACAGGAGCGAGATGGAACGAGAAAAGGGTAGGAAATATTGGCCATATTGGTTGTTTTAGTTTCTTTCCCACGAAAAATTTAGGAACCTGTGGAGATGGGGGAGCTGTCACCACGAATGATCATGTGCTCGCCGATACTATTCGTACTATCAGGGAACATGGTAGCCGTCAACGTTACCATCATGATTTAGTCGGAATAAATAGCCGTCTTGATACTATTCAAGCCGCAATTTTACAAGTTAAATTACGTTATTTAGATCGTTGGAACCAACAACGGCGAGCAGTGGCGCAACGATATCATCAGTTGCTCAAACTCATCTTAGGAATTCAACTGCCTCAAGAGTTATTCGGAGGGTATCATGTTTGGAATCAATACACTATTTTAGTTAAAAATAAAGGAGGAGAAACTGAAGGTTTCCGTGATTACCTTCAGAAGGAATTACAGAAAAAAGGAATTATTTCCATGATTTATTACCCCATTCCTTTGCATTTACAGAAGGTTTACCAAGGGTTAGGTTATGAAGTTGGTGCATTTCCGGTAACTGAGAAAGCAGTCCGTGAAGTATTATCCTTACCGATGTTCCCTGATATTTCCTTTAAAGAACAACAGCAAGTTGCTTATGCTTTGAAAGACTGTTTAATTAACATTAACAATTAAACTGTTAATTTTTTTGTAAAAAAAGTAGAGTTTTTTAATAAGTAATCTAACTCCATTTGATCAGACTTCGAAGAAGTAGATTAAATATCTCTCCAGAGTGTTTCTAATACTGTTCCTGCAGTTCCTTATTTAAATTATTTTTTAAAATCTTTGTCTGTTGTGAGGGAAAATAAATAATTGTTCCAATCTCCTACTTTTCCATTACGAATAAATGGAGGCATGCTTTTGGGTAGTTTACTTAACCAACTCTGCTGATTTTTACTCATGTTTTCAAAACTACTTTGAGTAATAGAATTTAATATCTGTTGATATTAAATTCTATTATTATATTTTGTACCAACAAAATTATTAATTTTTATTATTACATTTTAAGTCTTAAATTTTTAAATTATAAATTTTAAGACTTAAAAAAATTGTATTATTTCTGTGTTGATACCAAGCCACCAAATGATCAAAATTATCTCCAAAGTCTACTTCTTCATCAATAAAACACTCAAAAAAGTTCTTAAACGGTTCCTTCGTAAAATCATAGCTAAGTAGTGAACACAAAATGAGTAATTGTCACTCCCTTACTTAAATATATAAAGTAGTAAACTGTTTATATATTAATAGTCTAATTGTTTTTTAGGAAAACTAAAATATTGAATATTATAGCTTATATTTAATCCTACAATTGTTTATGTTTTAAAAATTAAGCTGAAGTTAGAAGCAAAAATGGACTTTGCTTGACAATTCTTCCTTGTCCTAATTTAGCGTTAGAAATTGCTCAAATTTTTTGAAGTTATTAAGATATATATGCTAAATCAAGCGTGCTTAAATTGTAGCAATTTTATAACCAGAGTTATTTAAAGATTAATTTACTAAAAAATAACGTCTATTAATAGATTAAATATAGTCCAAATTTTCTAATTTTTTCTTAAAAAAATATTTAATTACTTTAAAATAATTAAATAAGAATAAATAAATAAAACAATGAAAGCTTTTATGAATTCGGTTAAAAAATAACTCTAGACGTTGTCCAAATAAGGAGGCATCATTTAACGGAAAATGTAAAATATTGTAATTGGAGCTAAAGCTCTTATCAAAGAACAAATTTCTTGATTAAACGTGACTCAATTAACAAAGTCTTTTCTATTAGAAGAGTTACGAAAATTTAGAAAAATTTACACTTAAGACAATCAAGGCGGATGGTGATCGTAAATGGCAGATTTTGAATCATTTAAACCGTAGTACAGACGGAAGGCATATAGCGGTAGGTTTTAGAGCATGTTTAAATTTAAAGCTACCCATTGATACAGCCTAATTGAAATAGCGATCACTATATATTTGGTTTGATAATTTTATGTTTATTTTCTGACCAAAAATAGCCAGTAAATTTACTTAAGATTGCATTACTGTAAAATTTTTTACAATTGAATCACTCATACTTAATACTTTACCTATGATGTCAATATCTTATTTAACTTCATTGAATAAATCGACAGCTTCATTATTCTTTTCGCTGGAACAGACTCATGCCGTGATGAAACAAATTGTCAAATATATTGAACAAACAGTTGCAACTTGAAAATTGGGATTCAGCGATCGAATGTCAATGACAGAGGTCTAAACGATATAAGAGTTTTGATAGCCATCTTCTATCTTGATAAGCCCTATTTTTTATCAGTTTTCTTCTCTTTATTTTTAGTGATTACTTTATGTTTTAATACAAACTATATTTAAGTGAGTTTGTCAATGCCTAATTCCTATAAATTATTCTCTACTGTTTGATCGCTATCAACTAATGGCTAATTTAGTTATAAGCCAAAGATTTTAATAAAAGGGAACGGGTAACAGGAAATAGAAAATAAAATCAGAAAAATACCTAATGAGTTTAATAAATACCTTAAAAATAAGGACTTATTAACTTATTTTAAGAATATAAATTTATTATTATTTGGGTTGGAACCGATTATCATCTAAATACTTATTTTAAAGAAAAATTAATATCCATAGACAGGTTATACAGTTTAGATACGGATTGAGTGGCGACTTAATAAGCTTAGGATATATTGTTTCTAATTCTGGTTTTAACCTGGGACTATCTTCTAATAGATTTTGAATTTCAGCGCGAAGATGTACAATGACTTCCTATTTTTTTCAATTTTTATTAGACATGTTTTAATGCTCATTAAAGCACGTCCATTATTATTCTCCATATCTTCTAAATTTCTCGATTAAATGACTCTACCCAACTCTGATTAGTGAAAATTATTTTAAACTCTAAAATACTCTGATTTGGGAATAATTTTAACGATAAGTAAATTTTTATCAACTCAAACAATTTTTCAAAAAAATAATCAATACTATAATGTATTGATTATTTTAGATGACAGGTGAGGTAAAATTGATTAAATTATTTCAATTCATCCAATTTAAATTGTTCCTTTTTATACAAAATTTATTGTTTGTTTAATCCATAGATTACAATCACTACTGTCTAAAGTTTTAGATATTAGTTTTTTTCCCAATAGTGTTTATATAACACCATCTTCATCAACTCAAACCACAGACGTGGACTTTGTAAAAATTGACAAAGGTTAATCCCTACGGAAATGTGTGGCTAGATTTTATAAAATTGGGATTAGGAATCTTGAAACCTATAACATTAAGTATCTTGTGAAAGCCTGCAAGGCTCTACAACATTTTTGATCTTCTCTAAACCTATCAACTAAAAATCTTTCTTTCCTTTTGCATATTGTTTTTTATAGAATCTAGCATAACGGCCTTCTTTCACCAACAATTCACTATGAGTTCCAAACTCAACGACTTGTCCTTTTTCTAAAACTAAAATGCAATCAGCGCGGTGGACGGTACTTAAACGATGGGCAATCACAAAAACGGTGCGATTTTCCATTACCCGTTCTAAGGCTTCTTGTACTAATGCTTCGGATTCAGAATCTAACGCAGATGTAGCTTCGTCTAGTATCATAATACGAGGATTGGGCAGAACAGCACGAGCGATTGCAATTCGTTGCCGTTGTCCCCCCGACAAGTTAACTCCGCGTTCCCCTACCCAAGTTTGATAGCCTTGGGGTAATTTGCTAATAAATGAGTGAGCGTTAGCAATTTTAGCCGCTTCTTCGATGGTCTGTTGCTCCAACTCTTCTCGTCCATAGGCAATATTTTGGGCAATCGTTCCCGAAAATAAAGTAGTTTCTTGGGGAACAATACCAATTTGACGACGGAGGCTAGTTAAGGTAACACTTCTAATATCTACTCCATCGATAAAAATTTGACCTTCTTGAGGGTCATAAAAACGGGGTAATAAATTGATTAAAGTCGTCTTACCAGCCCCAGAAGACCCCACTAAGGCAAGAATTTGACCAGGTTCGGCTAATAAGGATAGTCCCCGCAAAACTGGTTGACCGGGTTGATAGGCAAAACTAACCTGGGAATATTCTACTCTTCCTGTCACCTGGGGTAGAATTAACCCATTAGGACTCTCAACGATACTTGGTGTACAGTCAACTAATTCGAAAATACGATCTATTGATGCTTCAGCCTGTTTAAATTCATTGTAATTGCTGGTCATTAAGTCAATGGGATGCAGCAACAAAGCAACAGCTGCCAAATAACTAACAAATTCCTCAGATTTTAGATTTCCTTGGGAAATCTGCCAGCCTCCAATCAGGAAAAGCAACATAATACTAATCGCTTCGAGAAACCCTACAATTGGATATTGAAATGCCTTGAGTTGTTCTGCATGATATTTAGACTGACGGTTACGCTCTGCTTCTTGGGCAAATCGCTTGACTTCGTAGTCCTGGGCGGCGAACGCTTTAACGATTCGAATACCACTAAAAACTTCTGTTAATAAGGCTGAAAGATTGGAAACTTGATTTTGACTACGACGGGATAATAGTAATAGTTTTCCCCCAAAATGACTTACTAAAATAGCCATTAAGGGAGATAAAATGAAACTGGCAATAGTTAACTGCCAGTTCAAATAAAACATATAAGCAGGAATGACAATTAATTGAAGAAAATTAGAAATAAATTGATGAGATAGTTTATCAATAATTTCCCCAACCCGATCAATATCTTCTGTTAAACGATAGGTCAAGTCGCCAGTTTTTGCCGTTTCAAAAAAATCTAATCCTAGTTTATGGAGATGAGTATAGACTCCTTTTCGTAAGGAGAAAGTCATCATAAGGGCAGCATCAATCATAAAAATATTTTGCCCATATTGAAAGATTCCCCGAACTAAAAATGCCAAAGTTCCTAACCCTAACCAATAGACAACTTTCTCTACATCTCCTTTACCAATAAATAGGGCTACTTTGCCGGCAAGATATGGCAAACAAAGAGTTATAAATACAAATCCTAAAATACAGAATAGTCCTTTGATAATTAATGACCATTGTGTCCATAAATATGGAAGTATTCGCCACCAATTTGATCGTTTTTTTATAGTCATTATTGGTAATTAATCTTTTAAATTAATCTTTTAAAATTTAGCTAGTATTGGACAGTTAAGGTGTTTAACATATCAGCACAGTCAGTAAATTTTTTTTACTGTCAATATCAATAGTCATTGAGTCCAATACCACACTAGTTTATCTAACCTCTCTCAATGAGAAAGGTTAGATAAACTAGTGTGGTATTGTAACACATTTTCTCAATTAATTTGACTTATGTAGATAAATTTATCCAGCTTAATTTATCTGTTCTAAGATTAGATTATTCAATGCTACCATGCAGTTTTAACTAGTAATTTAGATTGCGAACATACCCTTATTCATTTTTTTATAGATGAGGACTGTTTTCCTCATTAAGAACCTGCTCAATACTTGAAAATAGACCTGAAGGAATTAACAATAAACCAATGATTTTGGCTTTTATAGATTTATAATCATAGATTATCAGCTAATAAGCTCGAAAACTTTAGATTAGTGGGGTTACTAAACCTGTCATATGAAATTATTAATATTAACGTCTTGAAAACCTTATTGAGGAATTGTTTAAGTTTTTATAGAGCCAGATCAGTAAGGTAAGTAAAATATGATTGTTCTATCTTTTTGTCGATTATTTTAATTTACAAATCTCTTATAGAAACCTAATCCTAATTAAATTAGGATATATTTTTATATTTTAGATTAGACGCAGGTCGCTCTATTGAACTCCTTGAGAAAAATATAAATAATTCTTGATGAGATGGGAAATCATTCTATATCTGAGACTTTTGCCAAAATTAAACTTTGACAAATTGACGATACCAACCTCCTTCCTCATAAGAAGAAAATAATTTTTTTAACTTTGCTATCTTTTTTTACTGAACATTATTTGGATTTAATCTCCCATATAATTCAATAAAAGTTTAGCGATTCTAACAGATGCTCCAGGTGGACCAAAGCGTTTTTGTCCTTTTTCAACACAGGTGGCTAAATACTCCTTATCCGCTACCGTTTCTGCTATTTGTTTGGCTGCTTCACGCAGGGTTTCTCGAGTAGCAGGTCCGGTTCCGATAGTTTGAGCGCAACTACCAATGAGTCTGGTTTGCGCCTCGGCAAATTTATAAGTAAATTGGGGGCCCTCTCCTGGGACTTGAATGACTGGTTTTCCTAAGGCTATCCCTTGATCTACTGCTAACCCAGCCATTCCTAACATTAGGGTACAATTGTGTAGGATGTCGCTAAAAGCGTTAGAATAACACCTAACTTCAGCTATTCCGTGATCAGACTGGTAAGTTAATTGACCTTCATTGTGTTCCCATCCTTCATTGTTGGCTATTTCGGCTAATTGGTTCATTAGTTTGGGGACTAACGCTGCCCGAAATTGAATGTGATCGGCGGGCATCACTTTAATAATTTCTAGAATAAGGTTCAATTGTAATTTAAAATTACGCTCTGCTTCAGGAAGTCTCGAGCCTGGAAGTAAGGCGATAGTGGGAACATTGGGGTTAAGATGTAGATCTTTTCCCGTAGGGATGAGTTTATCTAGAGAAGGAATTCCGCCAAATTTGGCTTTAGTGATTCCTTGTCGTTTAAGATCTTGAGCGGTATAGGGATCTCTAGTCACCACCGCTAAACATTTTTGTGATCGCAGGAAATGCCCAATAAACGGACCAATATATAATTTCCCTTCATAAAGACTTGATAGACAGGAAATAAAAGAAACGTAGGGATATCCTGTAGAATAGGCAAACCCTTGGGACACAGTATCCCCTGTTGCCATAATTAAATCACAAGCAGGGGCATATTCCCAAACTGCTTTTAATTGCTTCCAAGCTAACCCAATCAATCCCGCTCGGAGGTCTGTGAGAAAACGCCAACGGTTAATGTAGGAAAATCCTCCAGATGGCATATTCTGAGTAGGCCCAATAATCGGGATATTCAACCGACGATAGGCATTCCCCTCCCCGACAATAGGCATTGCTGCTATCTCTAGGTCCGGACAAAGTTCGAGTAAGGTTTCAATCACATAGGAAGAGTGATTATCCTCTCCATGTCCATTACTAATGAATAAGATTCTTTTTTGGGAAGATGACATAGGAATTTTTAAGAATTAATCTTCAACGTGACACTCCACCACAGAGATATCACTAGATACTCAATGCGTTTCAACGGTCAGACAAGTTTGGGTTAATTGATCCCTTGTTTTAAAGATCTAAAAAATTTTTCAACCGAACTTAATCCTTCTTCGGGAGTTCCCTGAGATAACCGTTTAACAATAGCACTTCCTACAATCACTGCATCCGCCCCCCAATTTTTCATCTGAACTGCATGTTTAACTTCGGAAATACCGAAACCGACCCCAATAGGTTTGTCAGTAATACTATGTAAACTAGTGATCAACTCTTCTACCCCACTGGCTACTTGTGATCGTACTCCCGTTACTCCAGTCACACTCACCAAATAGATAAACCCCTGAGATTGACTAGCGATTGCCTGAACTCGTTCTATCGGACTAGTAGGGGCAACTAATAGGGCCACCTCAATGCTCTCCGCAGCTGCGGAGTTTAACAGGCTCTGAGCTTCTTCCAGGGGCAAATCAGGAACAACTAGACCTTTGACACCAGCTTCTTTAACTCGTTTCAGAAAAGCTTCTACTCCATGATAAAAAATAGGATTGTAGTAGGTAAATAAAACAATCGGGGCTTTAATTTCTGGGGAAACTTTTTTAACAATCCCTAAGATATCTTGCAATTTAGTCCCATGGCCTAAGGCACGGGTGGCGGCCGCTTGTATCACAGGTCCATCAGCCAGGGAATCGGCATAGGGAACCCCTAATTCAATCAAATCTGCTCCTAAACTATCAAGAAGGTGTAAAGCTCGGGCAGTAGTATCTAAATCAGGATCACCAGCTGTGATAAAGGGAATTAAGGCACATCGACCTTGATCGCGTAGAGATTGGAAACAATCAGAAACCGAAGTCATAGTTGTAAATTACCAAGTCGGAAGTTAGAAGGGATAAACGGGTGTTGACCCTTACAGAGGTCAAATACAATTTTTATTGATTAACATTCAGACGTTGATTGTTCTTGTGCGATTTTCTGTTGTAATTTCCCAAGTTCTTCTGAGCTCATTGCTTCAAGTTGTTTTTGTAAGACTGCATCCTCATAGTCTTTAACTTGTTGATTGTAGGTCATTTTTTTACCCATCACCCTAAACAGGTAGGTAAGTGTCCAGCCAACTAGACCTACTATCAATAAGGCTTGACTCCAAATTCCAGCTGATATTTCATCAAATCCTACAGTCTGAAAAAATAGATAAGCCACTCCGCCTGCGGCAAAAACAGTAATCCCAATGGCAATAACATCAATTCGTCGCATGTTGTATTACATCTTGTAATTTAAGTGATTTTCTGGATTAAGTTGTTAAATTGCGCCTTTTAGGCCGAAAATTTAAAAAAGGACTCAATACTAACATTCCTGGGAAAAAGAAAAACATCAAAAAATACATCCATACCCGTTCAAAAGAACTAGCTACATACCAACGACTGTTTAGATAAAAATAAACCATTCCAGGAATAATCAACAGATAGAGAACGCTAAAAGTTAGGTAGAGCAGGGCAACTAAATGGGTATCGTTCGTTAGAAAGTCGGCTATAGTCATTGTCCAATAGTAAATATTTACACTTAGCTTAGTTTACCTAAAATCTTCGCAGAATGTCCCCACTATAGTCAACTGGGATACATCGAAAGCGCAAGGAAGCATATCTCACTAAAAGTTTGGAGACACTTGCTTGAATCTATTGTATAGACGTAGAATAGTCCCGTCCACTGATGGTTTTAAAGCAAGAGAATCTAATTTATGGTGTAGTCAAAGGACCTTGGCTTGTTATTCAGAACAACAGATTAAACGTGTAAGAGTTGTTAACTATAGCAATAAATGTGCCTAGATAAAGAATTTTAATATTTAGAAAATTATCTTAACGATATTGTAGGGCATACAGAAACTGACTTAAAAGTCTTCGAAGAGTCCTGTTTCTGAGTTTTTAGTGGAAATATTAAGAATTTAAACAGTTTTGTTGAACAAGGAATTTTTAACAGTAATGTAGAAAAAATTTCCCGTTACAACAGAGGTTAATGGGAGAGTATGTTAGTTTACCCCGTTTATAACTTAGGTATCTTTACTTTTGTACTTATCGTCTACTCTATATTACTATATTACCTATACTTAATTGAATCCAATTAGCTAGTATTAAAGCAGACGGTTTAAGAGATTTGCTAAAAGCGCAAAGTAACATTGTAAATGTTATTAATGTTATTAACAACATAACTAAAAATAGCCTAAAAACCATTAAAAGACTAGTTTTTTACATTCTATAGTTTTTTCAAAAAACTATTAAAATTCTTTCTTTTTAACTTTTTTTTAAAAAAAGGTTGATTTAGAGTAAACTATCAATTTTTGGTCATTTTATTATTAATTGCTTAGACCACAGTAGTATGACTATACTATTTATGTTAAAATGAATAACCAAAGTTAATAGTAAATTTAAGCCGCTACTTTTTTTTTAAAAAAATACCTTTTTGTCAATCACAATTACCTATAATATAAAAAATTATCTACTAGGTAGTATTTATCGAGTGAACTTAGATAAGTCGGTTTTACAGAACTTATAATATAGAATTAACGAGTAGAATGCCAAGTTAATAACCAAGTTAATAAGTTTTGAGTTTAAAAATTAACACAAGTTATAAACTACCTAAAAAAACTAATTAACACATTTTTTAAAAGTAAAATTAATAGTCTTCATAAGACTAGTTAGTTAATTTAAATAGTCTTAATGTCCAATCTTAAGTTTCTAAAAAAACTGAATTTTTCTTTTGATTTGCATGTTTTTATTGACAATGTTAAGGTATTATACGTCGAATTTAATTCTATTTTTTCTTATGCAAAGAAACTTATTCAATTAAATTGTTTATCATTTATTTGAATAAATAATACTAATTATTAACTTAATTTGTGCTACTGTAGTAACAGTTTTATTGATTATTAACCAGTTTAATTTATATTTTTTAGCATTGTTTCTATCTATTGTTAATTAACTCTATTGATTTTGGCTATATTCTTAATGTCAATGTCTAGGATATCTTTGGTAATTTATACGTTTTTCAAACGGAATATGTTCTTTCTTTTTCAAAAAAGCTTAACTATTATGAGAATATATATCCATATTGATTACATCTAATTTAACAACGATTAATTTTTATTATTTTGATATATACAACTTTCTCTTTTTAAGTTAATTTTTAAATAGTTACTGCATTGTTATAAAAAAAAGGGTTTGTCAAACAACAATAAGTATAACTCCATGAAACTTATACTTATTGTTGAGATAATTTAATTTTTACTATCTTATTTGAAATAAGAGAATGAGTAATAAAGAGTGAATTTTAATTAAAATTTTATGGGTAAAGCTGGGGTTAGTATTTGATAGCATGGAGATAAATAAGTTTCAATAATAATTGCAAGATACCAGCATTCTTAATAATTTAGTAAAAAAATTGGAATAGCAAGACTTATCGAAATTGATTGAATATATAAAAAAAATTTCTGCAAGAACAATAACAGAAATTAAATATAATTTAGCTAAGAAAGTTAAGCAAAGTTTTGATTTTAAAAACACTCCCAAAAACACAAATTAAAACAGTACAAATCAAAATCTAATTGCTTGAATATAAGTAGGTAAAATAATTTCTTCTTTTACCTTTATTGAAATCTACCTACTTCATTAATATTTTGATGACAAAAAAAGAAAGAAAAGTAGAAAAAAAACATTCTTGGTTAGACAGGTATTAAGATAAAATTTGAATCAAAATTGTTGTAAAGGGTCAACGTGGCTAAAGTTATTTTAGAACATCTTTATAAGAGTTTCTCCCCTAGGGGCGCAAAATCGACCCCTTCAGAAACTGAGTCAAATCTTTCGAAGAGTAAACAAGCCAACGTTCTACGAGATATTAACTTGACAGTTAACGACGGGGAATTTATGGTCTTTGTTGGACCTTCAGGTTGTGGAAAAAGTACATTGTTGCGTCTCATTTGTGGACTGGAAACAGCAACGGGGGGCAATATTAAAATTGGGGATCGTGTCATGAACACCCTTCCCCCAAAACAACGGGATATTGCCATGGTCTTTCAAAATTATGCTCTCTATCCTCATTTAAATGTCTATGATAACATTGCTTTTGGTTTGCGTCGTATGAGCCGAGATGACTCAAGGAAACCCATCTCATCCTTACCTAAGTGGCTAGAATCAGCTTTAGTTAACTTGACACGATCATTGCCTAAGTCCTGGCGTTATCTTTCTACGACCGAACAAGTTATCAACGAAAAAGTCTCCCAAGTTGCTCAACTTTTAGAAGTGGATCATCTCTTAGATCGCTTTCCTAAAGAGTTATCAGGGGGACAAAAACAACGGGTTGCTTTAGGCCGCGCAATCGCCCGTAAACCGCAAGTATTTTTGATGGATGAACCCTTGTCGAATTTAGACACTACATTACGGACAATGATGCGTTCAGAAATTGTTCAACTACAACGAAAGATGAACATTACCACCATTTATGTCACCCACGATCAAACTGAAGCAATGACCATGGGCGACCGTATTGCGGTCATAAATGGTGGAGAAATTCAACAATTAGCCCCTCCTTTAGAACTTTATAATCATCCTGCTAATCGTTTTGTGGCAGAATTTATTGGGTCATCTCCTATGAATTTTCTTGAGGTTACAGTTGAGACTCCTATCACGATTACTCATCCTCAGTTTTCTCTAAAATTACCACAATTTTGGGAACCTTATCTTAAAAAATATACTCGAACTACAGTATATTTAGGAATTCGCCCCGAACATTTGACCGTTAGTTCTCCTTCACCTAATAATTTAGAAGTTAAAGTAAATTTAATCGAAAATTTAGGCAATGAAACTTCGATTGTTTTTCATCTAGTTACTGATATGAATTCTCTCATGAAAGTATGTCTATCTTCTGATGATTGGGCTCTTCTTAATAAGAATAAGCAAAGTTTTTGGTTATCTTTAAATCCAAATAAAATTCATCTATTTGACCATAAAACTCAAAAATCTATCCGGTAATATTCTATAATAATAGACTAAATTTATTTAATTGCTCAGGATTTATGTTTAAATTTAAACAATTTGGATTAGATATTTTGTTAGGATTATGTGGTATTTTCTTTGCCTTAGGTCTAGGTGAAATTGGGTTAAGAATTGCTAGAATTTCCTATCCTAGTTTTTATCAAGTCGATGAATATAGAGGACACGCTTTAATTCCAGGAGTTTCCGGTTGGTGGATTCAAGAAGGAAATGGATGGGTTAAGGTAAATAAAGATGGACTACGAGATAAATACTATACCAAAGAAAAGCCAAAAGATACCTTTAGAATTGCTATTTTAGGAGACTCTTTTGCAGAAGCAATTCAAGTAAATTTAGAGGAGACTTTTTGGTCATTTATTGAACAGGAATTACGTAATTGTCCCAGTATTAATAATCAGACGGTCGAGGCTATCAATTTTGGGGTGGGAGACTATGGAACTGCCCAAGAATTAATGACTTTAAAACACCAGGTTAAACATTATTCTCCTGACATGGTAATCCTGGCTATTTTCACAGGTAACGATATTGTTAATAATTCAAAAATATTGAGTTATGATGATAGATTTAGTCCTTTTTTGATTGAACAAGAGGGTAAGTTTGTCATGGATTTTTCTTTTAAGAAAACAAAAACTTATCAGTGGCGTAGTAGTTTAAGTAGAAAAATTATTTTTTCTATTATTAATAATTTTCACCTATTACAAATGATAAATAAGGCGAGAATTGCCTTTAAAAATAGCCATAGTTTTTTAGACGAATACCACTCAAATAATGACAGTATTAATTTTATTAAATATCTTGATTTTGTGCCAGAACTTTACTTAAATAATGAGGACGAAAACTGGGAAAAAGCTTGGGATATTACCGAAGAATTGGTTAAAATGATTAGACAAGAAAGTGAAACAATAAAAGCTAAGTTTTTGGCTGTAACATTGAGTAATCCAGCACAAGTTTATCCTGATAAATCTCTACGAGATAAATATTTTAAACAAAAAAGAGTAGTGGATGAATTCTCTCCTGATAAACGAATTAAGGCGTTAGGAGAAAAAGAGAAATTTTATGTGCTTAATCTAGCCCCAGAATTCCAATTCTATGCCGATAAGAATAATCAATTTTTACACGGATTTGAAAATACTGTTTTAGGAAGTGGACATTGGAATCAATTAGGACATAAACTGGCTGGGAAATTAATTACTAATAAGGTTTGTAAAATGCTTTAGCTGTTATCTAATTTTATCTAAAAATATACTCATATTATTCATATATAATCCTAAAATACGGCTACATTGAAAACTCACAAGGCAAGTATTTAAGATTTTATTTGGCTTTTTATTCAGAGGATAAAGTAGGTTTATTGGTTAATAACAGTTAATTTTCTACTTTCTATGTTTGTTGGTTTACTATGAGCAAATAAAGAAGATTGTGGTAAGGATAAATATAATTTTAAGACAAATCTATCGTTGTCCATGGTTGATAAATCCCGTAATCTGGAAAAAGAGCTTTTCCCTTAGATGCCAATATCATAGTTTTAAATATTGAGGAAATCAAAAAAGTTTTTGTCTGTCAAAATAATTTTTTGATTGATTTTTCTTACTGCTGCTGAGTTAGATTATAGCGGTAGATTATTTCAATACAATGGTCAATTTATGACGAAATTATCGTAAAATCTACAGAGCCAATCTAAACCATTAGTTCTTCTCTTTTAAAGAGATAACATAGTTAAGCTAAAGTTGATATTTAGTTTGAATTCTTAGAAACTTCGAGACTAGATATAATTTTACTCGGAATTTTTTCTAATATTTTAGAAATAAGCATCTCAGGAGTGTCGTTTTCATTAATAAAAATCCGTAAATCTCCTTGAGTATATAGAGAACGTCGCTGCTCTAATAAGGAGTTTAACTTACTCTTTAAATCAGTCTTTTGCAAAAGGGGACGGGTTTGGTCGTCAATTAAACGAGCTGTTAATAATTCTACAGAAGCATCTAACCAAATAATTAAACCGTGACGAAGATGACTCCAGTTCTGAGGTCTCAAGATAATACCCCCTCCCGTCGCAATCACACTTTTGGTACAGGCGGCTACCTCAATAAGCACTTGGCTTTCAATTTGTCGAAAATTCTCCTCTCCTATAGAAGCAAAAATCTTTTCTATAGGTTGTTGTTTCACTCGTTCAATTAAAACGTCCGTATCAAAAAAACGATAACCTAACTCTTGTGCTAAAAGTTTTCCCACAGTAGTTTTCCCTGTTCCCATCATTCCTATGAGAAAAATATTTATGCCTCGAAGTAACTTTTGCATTTCCAATAATTTGACGATTAAAAACTAACTTCTGTCCAGCCTAGTCTAAATTAGACTTAATACTTTTTAGTGAAGTTAAAATGACCAGATTTAATTTTTAATTTTTTCGTTAATTTTTTAGTTAAAATACATAACAGCCCTGTTAAAAATACAAGGCTAATTGAGGTTTTTTAAGAATAGTTTCTTTTGCGTTGTTTCTGTTTTTCTATTGCTTTCCGTTTACGTTTTTCAGTTGGCGTTTCAAAATGACGGTGTTTTTTCATATCAGTAAAAATTCCAGCTTTACTGACCTGTCTTTTAAAACGACGTAGAGCAGATTCAATACCCTCATGCTCTCCCAAAACTATTTGGGTCATTATTATATCCTCAGTTAACTGTGCACGATCACTAGGTTGAGATGAGTCAATACTAACATTATTGGAGACTTTAAGTAGAACTTATTTGACTAGACATAATAGTATTATTGAGGTAAGCATTGCTTAGATTTACATCACTTAAATCGATGGCACTAAGATTAGCCGAAGTCAGATTGGTTGAGGTAAAATTGGCTCCCGTTAAGGTTGCCTGGGTAAGATTGACATAACTTAAATTAGCCTTGGTTAAGTTAGCTCCTCTGAGATCTGCACCACTTAAATTAGCCCCACTTAAGTTTACATTTCTTAAATTAGCAGCAATTAGATTAATATTTCTAAAATCTCTTTGCCCAGCAGCATATCGGCTTAGTATTTCTTTTGTATTCATATAATATCCTCGTTTACCAAGAAAATGCAATATTTTTAACTTTGAGTTCTGATTAATGTTATGTAAACTTTTAATCTGATGATTTTGTGTCTTATGCAGGGTTTAGCTTTATTCATATTGAGACATAGATGCAGCTCCAAAGAAATGGTCTAGGAAGCTAAATTCGCTAAAAATTCTTGTCAATAACCTACGAGAGTACTTCTCACAGGAGCATCCCAACATAGTCTTTAATATTTCCCTAAATTTTAGAGTTCTCTCTATTAAGACATAAAGGAGTTCAATAAGCAAGCTTTAAAAAAAATTAAAGCTAAAATACAAGAAAAATACCCTGGGTGGACTCAGAGGATTAACTTCTTTACTTAATAGCTAAAATTTAAGCCAAATATCTTATATCTTCTGCTAAAATCTTTATTTTGCCCCTAGTTTTTTAGTTTAATTCTACGAGATCTGTTCAATACTTAGCCAAGGTGTATTTTATCTTGTTAAAATCCAAAATCAGACTAATTACTCTCTATTTTTCAATAAAATCTTTAAATATTTAAAGTGGAAATATCATAACAGATGACCAGAATGGGTTTATTCGAAAAATAATATTAAATATATTTAAGTAGGAAATATGAAAAACGGATTTATTACAGCTCTGCTTGCCTTATCTACTGGTGCTTTTAGACTTTATAGGTTTTATTTTTGGAAAAAACTACACCAATGTATTATAGTTACTCCTTTCGTGGACATTTATCTCGTCAATCGTATCATTTTTTAAGTTGTTATGATTAATATTGATTTCAGATAATATTTTTGATGCTAAATATATTTTTTTTATTTCTCAAGTGGTAAGTCTGAATCTGAACTCCACAACTATAAAGCAGTAACTCCAATTAATCTTCAGAAGTTATATGCTTAATTTATTTTAATAAAAAACTAGAAAAATCTTAATTTATATTTTATTTTTTTTGAGTTATTGAACAATAAACTAGTTATTATGTTTGATATTTATGAATATAATTATAAATATCAAACATAGTTTTAGCTTACTTTTATACTTTTTTGGCTTAGTCATCGCTGATTGTGCTAATGAGGTTAAAACTTTTAATTTTATTGAATTTGGACTTGCTAGTGTTGTGATAACTTTTCTAAAGTTTGTGGCAGGTTTATCTCACTTAGGATTATTAATACAGTTAAGTAAAATCAGTACAGTTTTTTATCTCAAGAAAAATAGGATTCAATCCTATCCACTAATTAGGCTGTAACTCAATCGATAAAAAATAAAAAATTAACTTTAATTTATGTTTTAAAGACAAAATACTTCACTATCTCAATCTTTCTATTATTTATGATAATGATATTGAGGCTATCCGTCGTAAAAGTTATTTTTTTACCCATATCAAATAACTATATAAAATAGTAATTTTGCTAGTAATTATATTGCTATATTTTTATATTACTACTTCTAAATATTTTTTAAACGAAGAATCTTATGTATATTAACGACGTTAAAATTACTCTTTTCTGAAAAAAATATAAACAGATATTATCTATCAATATATGTTTATTATTCAATCAGATGATAAATTTTTAATGAAATTAAATTTTCATTAAATTCAGTTAATTATTTTCTTTTAAAAAAGTATTTTCAGGTTTTATATATTTATGTTTATTGTGAGCATTAAAGATATTTAATCTATAAAAAAAACTACATAAAGTAGTAAAATATTTTACTAAAAATACCAATCTTATTGCTTCAATTTAATTATTCATAACTCCCCTTATGTGCGCCATTACTAGATAAAATCTGATGACAAAATATAGCTACCAAAGTTAATTAAGTTAATTGAAACATTTGGATAAGTAGCTTAGCTAACTTACACTGTTAATTTCTCTGAGTTTGTTATTTTTGGATACAACTAGTAGTATAAATTGCAGAATAACTAATTCCTAGTGAGTTTATAGATGTCAATTATGGTAGATATTTTAAAAAATATTTTTTCCAGAAAGTGACTCTTTTTAAGATTCATAGATTTAAGTCTAAATATATCAAGTTGGAAAAATGTATTTGTTTGGATTAAAATTTTACTTCTTCTTTTAATCATCAAGTTATACTTACTTTATAAGAATTACTATTTTAACTAAAAAAATATCGATTTATTGGTTTCTTCTTGTTGAAAAGTTAACATAAGCAAACTTTTTCTTGCGCCTCTAAAAATTGGTTTTAATTTTATAGAATATTATTTTTTAATTTTTTTATAAAAAGTTTTAAATTGCAACTAGCATTTTTTATTTCTACTGGATGAAAGAATAAATATCATGAATTTAACAACAAATATTGATCTTATATTCAACTATAATTACGATATATAACTCTAAGAGAGAATAAAAACATTTTTTTATTTAAAGATTATTTTTCTTGAAAAAACTTTTATATACTTAAAAAAATAACTAAAGTATAGTATTTGAGTTTATCCCCAAAAAATCTTGATTTCTCTATAAAAGTCGTTGTCTACACCACTTATTTCTACATACCTTGGACAAAAAAAGTGCTAGTTAACGTATATTTTGATTTATTCTACACTTATCTAGTACTAGAGCTGATAATGTTTATCTACTTTTATATGTCTGTGAACTTTTATTTTGTTGCCTTGTACAAGATTGATTTTAGATGTATCAAATATAGGAAATACTTTACCTAATTAAACTTAATTATTGTTTCGAATCAAAAAGCGTATAGAGAAGGGAATTATATAAGTTTAACCATTAAGATCTAGTAAATAAAAATACGATTTGAACAATTAATTTTATTCCTTTGCCAGTCAAACCAACTAAGGTAAATTAGTACAGTCTATTTGAATAACAGAAGAGCAAATAGCTAGCCCTTTATTCAGTTAAAATCTATTAAAGATTTTTGAAAGTATATATAATCTATTCGTCACCTAATAACTTGATGATTATAATCATTTTCAATATGACTTTAAATAACAAAAACTATAACAAAATTGTCACACTTAATGTCAGCTGCCACAAAAAACAGCTACAATGGACGGATATTCTTGTACTATAAATTTTTATCTGAAAACTTTTTGAGGCGTTAATGGCTACTATAACGAATAATCCTGACAAAGAAAAAGCCCTAGGCTTAGTTCTTAATCAAATTGAACGAAATTTCGGTAAAGGCTCCATCATGCGCTTAGGGGATGCAGCGCGGATGCGGGTAGAAACTATTTCCAGTGGAGCATTAACGTTAGATTTGGCCCTAGGAGGAGGACTTCCCCAAGGACGAGTAATTGAGATTTATGGTCCTGAAAGTTCTGGTAAAACAACCCTCGCTCTCCATGCGATTGCCGAAGTCCAAAAAGCCGGAGGGGTAGCGGCTTTTGTCGATGCAGAACACGCCCTTGATCCCACTTATTCCGATGCGTTAGGGGTAGATATTAAAAATTTGCTCGTTGCTCAACCTGATACCGGAGAATCAGCCTTAGAAATTGTCGATCAATTGGTTAGATCCGCTGCCGTTGATATAGTTGTGATAGATTCTGTAGCCGCCTTAGTTCCCCGTGCTGAAATTGAAGGAGAAATGGGGGACACCCAGGTGGGGTTACAAGCTCGCCTTATGAGTAAAGCTTTACGTAAAATTGCCGGAAATATTGGAAAATCAGGCTGTGTAGTCATTTTTCTGAACCAGCTACGCCAAAAGATAGGAATTACCTATGGTAGTCCTGAAGTTACTACAGGAGGAAACGCTCTGAAATTTTATGCTTCAGTCCGTTTAGATATTCGCCGTATTCAAACTCTCAAAAAAGGTAATGAAGGAGAGTACGGAATTCGAGTTAAAGTTAAAGTTGCCAAAAATAAAGTCGCCCCCCCTTTTCGCATCGCTGAATTTGATATTATCTTTGGGAAGGGAATTTCTCGCATGGGCTGTATGTTAGATCTAGCTGAACAAACTGATATCATCAATCGTAAAGGGGCATGGTACAGCTACAATGGAGACAACATCTCCCAGGGACGAGAGAATGCGGTTAAGTACCTTGAAGAAAATCTCAAAATTGCGGAAACTGTCGAGCAGCAAGTTCGAGAAAAACTTGAATTAGGCTCTCTAAGTTTTGCTATTTCCCAAACCGATGAAGAAGAATAAAAAACCTAAAATTAAATAATATTAAGGATGGGGTGGGTAAAGCTCTTGCTCACCCTTCTGGTCGGTAACCTTATTATTCAATAATGATATCAGATGAAGTTATTATTACCGTTATTAATTTTAGTTTCAACTGTTGTTTTTCTCATTCAAAACCAGCAGACTGTAACTCTTTATTTTCTAGGAATAAATGCCAAAACTGCCTTATTTACTTTAACATTACCTGTGGGAATTTGGGTAATGTTGTTTAGTGTTTTTGGAATTTTAACCAGTTTGATAATACAATTTATCAATCAATTTTCTTCATCATTTTCTTCTAGAGACTTTACCTTTCCTCTTCAATCCTCTCAACTCTCAGGGTCTTCCCCTTCTTCAAAAAAAACCGACTGGGGAAAAACATCTCAAAGGAATTGGGGAAAAATAGAAGAAGACTTTGAGGAAGAAGATGGTTGGGATATTGAAAAACCACCGAGACAACCCACATTTACTCGTGAAAAATTAGAACAAAAATTGCAAGAAGAGGAGGATCGAACAACAGATTTTGAGGTTCGACAGCCCCCAAGAAAAGCCTCTCGTCAAGGCTCAATTTATTCCTATACATATCGTGAACTCGGCGAGTCTAAAGACAGTCCACTGTTTCAAGAATCGGTTGACCCCCCCCCGAAAAAGCCGGAGATTCTTGAGTCAGAAAATAAAACAGTCGATCAAGTTTATGATGCTAATTACCGCGTTTTGACTCCTCCTTATCGTAAGGATAAAGAGTCTTCCAATTTTGATCAAGAAGAAGACCAAGATTGGATATAAGAAACTTTGAAAGTTAAAATAGAAGTCTACGTTGCATCTACAATATTATTAACGGAACTGATGAAATCCTATCTTGCTGCAGCTATTCAAATGACCAGTCAGCCTAATCTTCAAAAAAACTTAGCTGAGGCCGAAGAACTAATAGAATTGGCTGTGCGTCGGGGGGCTGAATTAATTGGACTACCAGAAAATTTTGCATTTTTGGGTAAAGAAGAAGAAAAATTAAAGGAAGCGAAAGTCGTTAACGAAAAATCTCAAAAATTTCTCAAGACTATGGCACAACGCTTTCAAATTACAATTTTGGGGGGAGGTTTTCCCGTACCGGTGGAAGGAGATTCCACCAAAGCTTACAACACGGCCATCTTAGTCGATTCTCATGGAACAGAAGTCGCCCGTTATCAAAAAGTTCATCTGTTCGATGTAGATGTTCCTGATGGCAATACATATCGCGAGTCAAGTACGGTAATGGCGGGACAAAACTTGCCTAATATTTATCCTTCTGAGCAATTTGGCAATTTAGGCCTTTCTATTTGCTACGATGTCCGCTTTCCTGAAATTTACCGTCACCTATCTCATCAGGGAGCTGATGTTTTGTTTATTCCCGCTGCTTTTACCGCCTTTACAGGAAAGGATCACTGGAAGGTATTACTCCAAGCTAGAGCTATTGAAAATACCTGTTACGTAATCGCCCCTGCTCAAACTGGAAATCATTACGAACGACGGTATACTCATGGGCATGCTTGTATTGTCGATCCCTGGGGGACAATTTTGGCCGATGCAGGAGAAGAAGAAGGAATGGTGATCGCAGAAATTAACCCTTCCCGTATTCAACAGGTACGTAGACAAATGCCTTCTCTGCAACATCGTGTCTTCATTTAATATTATTGGTTAGTCCACATAAAGCCGCATAGGCAATGGCGATTGCATCCACACTATCATCAATGGGAAGGCATTCTAACCCAAATAAATGACTCACCATGTAAGCTACTTCTTTTTTGGTAGCTCGTCCGTTTCCCAAATGACATTTCCAACTCGATTGATGGAGAAAGATCGGCTCGATTTTAACTTCACGATAACTCACTAAATTAACCACTCCTAGAGCTTGCATTACACCACCTGCGGCTTTAATTTTACGGTTAAAATAGGGCATCTCAATAGCAATTCTATGGGGGCTAAATTCTCGTACTAACCCCACTAAATCTTGTTCAATTTCTACTAACCGTTGAGAGGTTGATAAAGTTTTTGAAGTTTCAACAGTCCCATAGTCAATCAATAGAGGATGATTTGATTTTGTTTCTTGTAAAATTGCCCATCCTAGAATGGCTAACCCTGGATCAATTCCTAACCAAATTAGTTTAGGCATAATTAATGTAACATGAATTTTTTCTCAAAAATCATATTTTATTTTAATCATAAATTAGTATTTGTTACCGTACCATCATCGAGTATTGGGGAAGTTCTCATTCAAAAATTTACGACTCAAGGAGTAAAGGTCGCGTTATCAGCTTATCGAGTAGATCACTCGCAGAAAATTGCTGATTAAATTTTTCCTTCAGGAGAAAGAATACTGATTATTTTTGGGGGTGTTAACTAAGAGTAATCTTCAAGAGCAACAGTATCTATAATACCGAATAAATTTATACATATTAATGTGATTGTTATCAATACTGGATAATTCTTAAAAGATAATTTAGAAGACATTTGTCTCGAAGATTATCAAAGTTAATGAGATGATAGTTTATTAGAGGTCTTATAGACTATTTATGCATCCTTAAATTTTTTTAAAAAAACTAAAAGAGGGCTAGTGATTATAAGTGCAGCATGCAAAATAATATTAATCTTTTGACCATGTTATTTTTTTATATAACAATTTGTTATGGCAACGGCTCAAGTTTTTTTTTAAAAATAATTACTGTCGATAAAGCTACAATAAAATAAATAAAATTTTTAGTAAATAAATAGATTATAGATTATAGATTAATAATAATTCAGAAAAAAATGAATTTTTTGTATATAAAAATAATAAAAAAATATATGTGATTATAAAATCATATGCCAGTGTTTAAAAACTAAGTAAAAAAATATCAATGCTGTTGAATACTTCAAAATTTGTACAATTGATAAGTTTAGTACATATTAGTTTTTCAGAAGTTTTACATTTGACAGTCTTTTATTTATTCAAATGTAAAGCGCTATCAAATCAACGATACCTAGACTAACTAAAAAATAAAATTTTAGATAAAAAACAGTATTTATAAACCAGAATTGATTCATATTATTAAGTTAATTTATAGTAAATAATCTAAGTGTATGGTTTTAAACCATCAAGATTGGTTAGTCAAACTTTATGATAATCTAGTGTTTACCTTGTCTAATTTTTGGAGAACTGAGGTCGTCATACTTAACTTTTCTATAAAAGTAAAAGTTTTTTCAAAAAAAGTTACTCATAAACTAGGATATATTCGCTTTTTTCAAGAAAGAAACATAAAAATTATTGTCAATAATTGATTATTTAATAGAGCTATAATCAATAATTATAGCTCTATTTTTTAGTTTTATAACCCTATAGTTAATTTGGTCATAAATTCCTATATCTTACCTTCCCTATTTTTTGAAAAATAGCAATTTTTAATGTTCTTTCATTCTATAATTCTCTATTTTTCAGAATGAAAGAACATCGACTCTTGAAGATCAAAAAAGTCTAAGTAACAATAAATAGTGCATAAACCTAAATTAGGTAGACTTCACCAATGACTAAACAAACTAGAAATAATAATCTTATTGTGATTAGAAAAACCACTAAACTGTTAGGGGTGAATACAAAGACTTTTCGTTGTTGGGAACAAGAAAAAAAATCCATATCACGAGAACTGCTGGGGTTCGTCAGTGGTTTAATATGAATAAATTGTTCAGGTTTCAAGTTGGATATGTCTAAAGTTTTTAATACACAAGTTATTGTTCTTAACAACCCCGAAGATGAGTCTGATCAAGATGAGATCACCGAAAATTTTAAGAGATGTGATTAACTTATTCAAATCTCAGATCGGAGAAAACCCTAACTAAACAAATATGAAAACTCCTTACTTTAAAAAGTTTGATAAAGATTGAGGCATTTTCTTCGCAAAGGTGAAAGACGTGCTGCAGGTTTGCCAAAGAATATTTAGAGATGAACTCTTTCTCCCCTTATTGCTATACCCCTCATCGTGTTCCGTTATCTCTACAGTAAGGGTGAGGAAATCCCTCCCTCAGTTATCAGAAAATCCAGACAATTCTTATTTCGATGACGGAATTATTAGCACTCACTCCTATTGAGTGCTAAA
The DNA here is from genome assembly GCF_029919255.1 of cyanobacterium endosymbiont of Epithemia clementina EcSB. Lineage (GTDB taxonomy): Bacteria > Cyanobacteriota > Cyanobacteriia > Cyanobacteriales > Microcystaceae > Rippkaea. Next base: position 1,727,982 of record NZ_CP123991.1, read on the forward strand.
TTGACATAAGTAGGGTCAAACCGTCCCGAAAAATATTCACTCAGGACAACCTTATTCAATTCAAACTAGAGAATTTGGTTTTTTAACTCTAAATTAGTTCTGAGTGTGAAGCACTACGCATTAAGGTTAAAACATTGGCACAAGAATTGGCACAAACAGCCAACTCTGTGTCCCTGGTCTTTTACAAGTAGGCGTAGCAGCGTAGCTCACCTGAAGCTTTTGAAGCTTTCTAAATCAGGGGAGTTGTCAATATAGAGAGTCACCAAAGTACCTAAGAAAAAATCATGGCAAAAATTGTTTCATTCAGTGATGAATCGAGACGGGCATTAGAGCAAGGGGTTAATTCCTTAGCTAATGCAGTTCGCATTACCTTGGGTCCCAAAGGCCGTAATGTCCTCCTCGAAAAAAAATTTGGAGTCCCTCAGATCGTTAACGATGGAATTACCGTCGCGAAAGAAATTGAACTCGAAGATCCCTTGCAAAATACGGGAGCTAGACTTCTTCAAGAAGTAGCCTCTAAAACCAAAGAAGTAGCCGGAGACGGAACCACGACTGCTATCGTTATTGGTCAAGCCTTAATTCGAGAGGGGTTAAAAAATGTCATTGCTGGAGCCAATCCGGTTGCTTTACGGCGTGGTATTGAAAAGACCATCGCTTATCTTGTCAAGGAAATTGAAGTAGTGGCTCAACCAGTCAAGGGAGAGGCTATCGCTCAGGTAGCTACTGTCTCGGCTGGTAACGATGTCGAAGTCGGCAAAATGATCGCCTTGGCGATGGATAAAGTCACCACTGATGGGGTGATTACTGTGGAAGAATCCAAGTCCCTAACTACCGAATTAGAAGTGGTAGAAGGGATGCAAATTGATCGTGGTTATCTTTCTCCCTACTTCATCAGTGATCCTGAACGGCAACTAGTGGACTTTGAAAAACCTTTGATACTGATTACCGACAAAAAAATCAGTGCAATCGCTGATCTAGTTCCTATCCTTGAAAATGTTGCTCGCGCGGGCAGTCCTCTACTAATCATTGCAGAAGACATAGAAGGGGAAGCCTTAGCTACCTTGGTCGTTAATAAAGCTCGCGGGGTTCTCAATGTAGCAGCTGTTAAAGCTCCTGCGTTTGGGGAACGCCGTAAAGCTATCCTTCAAGATCTTGCCATTCTCACTGGTGGTAGCGTCATTTCTGAGGATGTGGGGTTAAGTCTTGATGCGGTTTCTATCGATATGTTGGGAAAAGCCGCTAGAGTGACTATTGAAAAAGATAACACCACTATCGTTGCTAGTGGCGAACACAAAGCCAAAGCTGCCGTTGAGAAACGGGTAGCCCAACTCCGTAAACAACTAGAAGAAACTGACTCTGACTACGATAGCGAAAAACTTCAAGAACGAATTGCGAAATTAGCTGGAGGTGTAGCCGTTATCAAGGTGGGAGCTGCCACTGAAACGGAACTAAAAGATCGCAAACTTCGTATTGAAGATGCCCTCAACGCAACTAAAGCGGCAGTTGAAGAAGGCATTGTTCCAGGGGGAGGGACAACCTTAATTTACTTAGCTAATAAAGTTGCTGAATTTAAGAAAACTTTAACTAACCCCGAAGAGCAAGTAGCAGCCAACATCTTCACCAAAGCCTTGGAAGCCCCTCTGCGTCAATTGGCAGATAACGCTGGAGTTGAAGGGTCAGTTATTGTTGAGAGCGTCCGCAACACAGAGTTTAATATAGGTTATAACGCTGTCACAGGCAAGTTTGAGGATATGATTAAAGCCGGTATCCTTGACCCCGCAAAGGTCGTTCGCTCTGCTTTACAGAATGCGGCTTCTATTGCTGGTATGGTATTGACTACTGAAGCGTTAGTAGTCGAGAAACCAGAACCAGAACCCCCAGCAGCCCCTGATATGGGCGGCATGGGCGGCATGGGCGGCATGGGCGGCATGGGCGGCATGGGCGGCATGGGTATGATGTAATTCCCTAGGCTCTCAAGGTTCCCCATCTTGCATAATTTTTTAAAGAGAGATGTTCTTTTGAATGTCTCTTTTTCTTTGGCTAAAAAAACACAATCACTAATTAACATTTTTTAAAAAATGTAATTTAAAAAATGTTAATTAGTGATTAAGTGTCCTTTAGAGTTGATTGCTCAAAAGTCTCTTAAGCAAGGTTTATTCTATTATCAAAGAGAAGAATAGGAGAAACGTTAATATAGTGGGAACAACTCTTTATCTTTAGTTTGTTTTTGTACTAGTAGTCCCTATGGAAGTTCCTGTAATTGGTAAGTTAAACAGTCCCCTCCCTTTGATTTTAGCCCTGATGACTGGGGGCATCATCTTGGTCGGTGGCATGACCTACAAAATCGTTGAAACCCCAACTGCCGAAATTAAACTGAATGACTTAACCGTTCTGGTCAAACGGGAAACCTTGGCAGTAGAAATTGAAGCAAGTGGAACACTCGAACCTATGGAGAGTGTCAATCTTAGTCCGAAAAATCCAGGGAGACTACTGAAATTATTGGTACAACAGGGAATGTCTGTTAAACAAGGGCAAGTTCTCGCAGTCATGGAAAATACAGAGGTTCAAGCCGAAGGAAAACAAGCTCAAGCAAATTTTCAAAAAGCGGTCGCTGAACTTGAAGCAGCTAAAATTACCATCCCTAGTGAAATTAACCAAGCTCAAACCCGACTTATTCAAGCTGAAGCTCAACTTGAAGAAACTCAAGCGAATCTAGCACGAGCTCAACAGAGAATCCCAAGATACATTGAGCAAATTAAGGCACAAATATTGGCTGCTCGTTCTCGCACTCAATTAGCAGCTTCGCGCGTCAAGCGCAATGAAGAATTAATGAAAGAAGGAGCAATTACCCACGATAGTTTTGATGAAGTGATTAGTGACTATCATAATGCAGAAGCAAATTTACTCGAAATTACCCAACGGCTCGAACAAGCCCAAAACACAGCTAACCCAGAGATTAGTCAACTACAACAAGACATTATCCGATCTCAAGCTGCCGTTACTGAAGCAAAAATTGCTTTTGAAGAACGGAAAAAAACAGCTCAGGCTGAAACCAGTCGCCTAGAAGCTTCTGTCACTGCTGCTAAGGCAGAATTAGAAAGAAAGATGATTCAATTCCAAGATACAGCTATTCGAGCTCCTTTTGACGGAATTATTACCCGAAAATATGCTAATGTTGGCGCATTTGTCACCCCAACTACCTCGGCGTCTACTTCCATCTTGGCTTTAGCACGAGGGTTAGAAGTAGTGGCCAAAGTTCCAGAGATGGATTTGGGGATGTTAGAAGTAGGACAACCGGTAAAAGTGATTGCTGATGCCTATCCCGATAAAATATTTCAAGGAAAAGTGATTCGTATTGCCCCAGAGGCAATTATTGACCGCAATGTCACTTCTTTTGAAGTCACTGTCGGGTTGGTGACAGGACAAGATGAACTTAAGTCGAAAATGAATGTAGATGTTACCTTTTTAGGAAAGCAACTGAGTAATGCTCTAGTGGTTCCCACGATAGCCATCGTTACTCAAGAAGGAAAACTAGGAGTTATGGTTCCTGATCAAGACAATAACCCTCAATTTAAACCTGTTACTATCGGTATGGTTTTAGATAAAAAAACCGAAATTCTTTCTGGATTAAATTCAGGAGATCGAGTTTTTATTGATATTCCTTCTAATAAGAAAGACAAGAAATCTTAATTTTAATGACCGGAGTTCGAAATGTGACTAGATTCTGCTACGCAATGGAATTATGACTTGTTAACACAACAATAGTAGTTTAAGACTTCTGATATTGATCATTTGTCTACACGTTATATTGTGTTGAGCTCAAGGATTAACTATTAACTATTCAGATGAACATTTTAGAAAGCTTTAAAATGTCAGCAGCTATGTTAGCTGCTAATAAATTACAAACTAGCTTAACCATGCTAGGGATTATTATGGGCAATGCTTCCGTGATTGCTACTATTGGTTTAGGACAAGGATCACAAAAACTTGCTAACGAACAATTAAAGTCTTTAGGTCCTAATATTCTGTTCGTTATGCCAGGTAATCAAAAAAGCCGTCGAACAACTTTAAATGTTCCTCAAACACTTGTTTGGGAAGATGCACAGGCTATTGCTTCCCAAGTTTCTAGCATCAAGGCAGTCGCCCCAGAAATCAATCAACGTCAGTTAATTTCTTATAGAAATCAAAACACTAATGTAACCCTTGTTGGAACGAACTCTGAATATTCATCCGTCCGAGACTTTCCAGTGGCAACGGGAAGGTTTATTAACCAAATTGATCTTAAACGTAATCAACGAGTGGCTGTAATTGGTTCAGAAATTGCCCAGAATTTATCTCTTTTCCTTGGGGAGAAAATTAGGATTAACAATATCAGTTTTGAAATTGTCGGAGTGATGGAACCTAAGGGGTCTTTTTTTGGGATTAACCAGGATGAAAGTATTATAATTCCCTTAACAACTATGGCTAACCAAATTGTCGGGCAAACTTCCCCTCATGGGGTAGCTTTAAGTCTAATTCATATAGAGGCAAAGAGTACAGATACTGTTCGCGCCGCTAAATTCCAGATCGAAAATTTACTACGCCTGAGACATCAAATTACGACCGAAGATGATTTCGGAGTCCGAACTTCTAAACAAATGATGTCTATTGTAAAAGTCATTACTTCAGGATTAACGATCATGTTAGTCGGCATTGCAAGTATTTCTTTAATTGTTGGTGGTATTGGCGTAATGAATATTATGTTAGTTTCCGTGACTGAACGCACCCCGGAAATTGGACTTCGGAAGGCATTAGGCGCAACCCAAGGAGATATTTTAATTCAGTTTTTGATTGAAGCAGTCATTATTGCTATTTCTGGAGGAGTTGTTGGGATTATATTAGGCGTTAGTATTTTAGTGTTAATTGGCATTATGTTTCCCCTATCTCCTGTCATTGCTTCTGAAACTATTTTTCTGTCTTTAGGTATTTCTGGGGGAATTGGTTTAGGCTTTGGGGTAATTCCAGCACAACGGGCAGCTAAACTTGATCCTATTGTTGCTTTAAGAAGTTCTTAAATAGAGCAAGAAACTTAGGCGATTTTTTGAAAAAAATTAAGATTTTACTAAATCTGTTATGTAAAAATTAAAAATATAAATACAAAATTTGATTGTTAATAACAGGCTTATCAAAGTCTATACTTCTTCTATAGGCAAAATTATAGTAAGTTTTGTATTTCAATTTAATTATGTTATGCTAAATATTTTTACTTGATTGATACTTATGATATCAAATGCTCAATCCAGTTTGCTAAATGAAATTCTAAATTTGGAAGAACTCACCATTGACTATTATTTAGATTTTAAGTGACATAGGAATAGTTTTATTTTTTTAAAAAAATAGACTCAACAGTAACTTGCATCTACTGTGATTAAAATACTAGGAAACTTCATCAAAATAATTAATTAACTATCAGAGATTTGCCTTGAATAAGGAAGGCAGTCTATCCCAATATTAATCGTCGTCAAATAAAATATAATTTATATAAATAAAATCAATGTAAAAAAAAGTTCAAATAAGAGTTCAGCTAAAAAAAGAACATATATCGAAAAATTCAAGAAAAAATCTTCGAAAAAATTCCAAATATAAATATCAAGAATGTGGTCAAAAGCAATTGAGTAAGTTAAAAAGAAATAGAAACAATGCTTAAATATCACACTTGCTGAATTAAGACTCTAAACAGTTTCCGACGGCAACGGTTAGATGTAACTTAGTTTAAGAATATTTGTCCATAGTGCCACTCATTTGATAAACCTAATTCCCCATCCATATTCAGGTAAAAGGGTTAAAAGGTTGATTTTTTTACGATTCGCCGCGACCCACTATAGGATAATTTTAGAGGATAAATATTGACTGACAGTAATTTTTAGATAACTTGAATTGAGACTGTTGGTGAAACAACTTTTGGTAAGTTAACTACATAAACCAACAACTACCTCTCCTTAAGAGAACCCATTATTGATTGATAGTCAGTGGATAGCTCAGTCAAAAAAATTTGACTTTAGATAGACAGTTTCTCTGAGAAGGCCTAGATCGTCAATGGGAGCAGGGGCAGCCATATCCGAAGGTAAAAAGGCACGAATACTCACGGACACTAAGGCAACTAAAAATATTAGGACAATAAGAAAAGGAGCAATATATTGGCGAAAAAATGTCATGGTTATGGGTTAAACAGGTCAAATTTTAAAAATAGAAAGGGCCTATGTTTGATTAAAATTATAAGTGGCAACTATAGAATGGTTGACACCTATTTTGTTTCATTGTTCTTACGAACATATCTTAGAACAGATAGGAAAAGGGCAATTCTGCGAGAATTATCCCATTTAGTCAGTCTGTGCCGGACTAACATCGTGTCTTGCTCAGACGGTCAAACATCATAGCACACGACGTCATCCACTGACGGACTACCCTGAAGGGAGAACATTATAGGGTTTAATCAATGCAGAAGAAAAACTAAGCTTACAATATCACTTTAACTGAATTATTTATGTCTTATTAGGTTCAAAACACGCCCATCAACGTCAAATAATTCATTGCGATATCAACCCAGAAAATATTTTACTCAATTTAACGGCTCAAGGATAGACAGCAATGATTCGCATTTTCGGTATTGCTCGTCTGATTCAAGAGGAGGAAAACTCAAGTAAAGGAGAAAGTTACATCGGCTCTTCTGCTCATATAGCTGCTGAAAGAACTTATGATAACCATATTTTATGGGACATCCTCTATTTTGGTAGCGCTCTTATTTTATAAATAAACATTAAGAGAAATATCCTTTTCTGAACTTCCTAAGAGTTTAATATTAACTCATCTTAACTAACTAGTCACTATTACTGCTCAGATTCCTAAGTATTTGAGAGTAATTATTCAAAATAATATTATATGATTGGAGCAAATTATAACCATAAGGTATCAGCATAACTGATAGTGCTCACTTGAGTATTTTATTACTTCTTTCCTGATTAGAAAACTGTCTTAACATTTTTTTCTAGTACAAAATCAATAATGCGAGTTATTTTGCATATTGAGAAATTGAGTAAATTCTGGCTGAAATAAAAGTTTAATGGGTCCAGTTGGTCCATTTCGGTGTTTTGTAATAATTATCTCTGCAATTCCCCTATCTACAGTGTCGGTATTATAATACTCATCACGATATAACATCATAATCAAATCAGCATCCTGTTCAATTGCCCCACTTTCTCTTAAATCTGACATCATAGGACGTTTATTATTTCTTGTTTCAACAGCACGACTTAACTGAGATAAAGCAACAATAGGAACATTTATTTCGCGGGCTAACCCTTTTAAAGAACGGGTAATTTTGGACAATTCTTGGGTCCGATTTTCACTCCCGCCTCCTTCCATTAATTGTAAATAATCAATTAAAACTAACCCTAAATCTCCTTTTTGTTCTGCTTTTAAACGCCTTATCTGAGAACGAATTTGCATTACGGTTATGTTAGCAGCATCATCAATATAAATTGGCATTTCTGATAGGTTTCCCAAGGCTAAACTTAACTGTTCATATTCATTTTGAACAAATCTTCCTGTTCGTAAACGATTACCTTCAATTTTGGACTCAGCAGCCAATAATCTTAAGGAAAGTTGTTCTTTTGACATTTCTAAGCTAAAAATAGCTATAGGTAACTTACTATTTTTGGCAATATTAGCAGCCATAGCTAAGCCGAAAGCTGTGTTATGTACACAAATGTCATTAGCAACAAAATTATGAGTTTTAGGAATAGTTAAATCATAGACTTGTTGTTCACCAGTATATTCAATTGAGGCAATTTCATCCCAATAAACCTCACTTGTTGCTAGTTGCTCTAAAGATAAATCATCTAAAGTCAGGGCTAATTTTAAGAGTTTAGTTCGTGATAATGCTCGTTTACGAAGATGAAGATTATCATAGCTTTCAATACCAAATTTTTTTTCTAGGCCTGTCCTGACTTTCTTTTTTTTGGAAAGGGCTATTTTTTGCCAAATTTCTATTGGAATAAGGTCGCAATTAGTTTCATATTGTTGTTTTACTAAAGCTTTTTTAGCTAAGCCAATTACTTTTTCTTTTCCAAAGATTCCTATCTCGTCAATAAAGATTGTAATTGATCGAGCCTCAGTAATATTAATTGGCCAGGTTATCTTATAATGACTTTTGTATTTTACAAATTGTTTTTTTATACTAGCAATTATACCAAATCTTAGTAATAAATGTTGGATTTGACGAGCTAAACTTCTACTGAATGAACAATAACCCAGTTGAACTTGTCCACTTTTAAAAACAGAAATCCATCCATTAGTAGCAAACAAGCGATTAAGAAACAAACTCAATAGTTGGGGCTGTAACTCAAAAATAATTGACGGAATCGTTTTATTGTAAGCATCTTTACCCCATAAACCTAATCCTTCTAACCAAATTTTTAATGGATTTTTCCCATTATCGCTAATACTAGCTATTTCATAATAAGCGAGTTCTTGGGAATCAACTTGTAAAATTTGACATAGGTTATCAAATTTTTTTTGATTTAGTACATAATTTCCTTGTTTACAATCATAGATCAAGGAAGGATGAACTCTTAATAATTTAGCTAATTTTTTATTAGACAAATTATTAGATTCGGTCACTTTCCTAATAAGATCTGCAAAGATTATACGATGAGTTATAATAAATTCCAAATCTCCTACTGTATAAAAACTTGAATTTCTTGTCTGTCGTGAAATTTTGCGCCTTACTTTTACTCCTTTAAAGTTAGTTACAGATTTAATAAAATCTTCTTGTAGTAAAGGATTATTATTAGTGAATAAAGGATAATTTTTGCTTAAACAACCATCACCTATTAAATAGGCTAATAATTTAACTTGGTGCTCGGGAAGTATTCCAGTCCCAAAAATATTAATTTTTCGAGGAATGGCAATTTTATCACCTAGTGTTAGTTGTGAAAGTTGCTGCCATCCCCGAATAGTTAAATAAGGGTGGTTTAAGGTTGTTTCAATATAACGTCCTAGTTTAGTGGTTACTCTAAATACTGGTTTGACACCATCATCTATAAAATTAGATGGATCAGTTATCCTAAACTTCCAATCTTGATTTAACGTTAATAATTGACCCTGACGACGATGATAAATTTCTTCTATTGTTACTAAACTGCCGTCAGCTAAAACAATTTCTGAATTAGCTGCTAAACATTTCCCCATAGAAGGCCGTCCTGCAATGATAATTAAATCAGAACGCTGTAACCCTCCTGTCATAGCATCTAAATCATAGAAATCCGTTTGAATTCCAGGTAAAGATATTTTTTGATGACGTTTTTCTAATTCACTGTAGGTTTGTACTAAAGTATCAGCAATAGGAATTAATCCTTCTTGAGGACGCTTTTGAGTTAACCTAAAAATTTTCTTTTCTGACTCATCTAAAATTTGGTCTAATTCTTTAGTGTTTTCAAATCCTAATTCTACTATTTCATGACCGGATGAAATTAATTGACGGCGTAGGTATTTCTCCATTATTAATGCGCCATAACGATCAATATTGACGGCTGAAACTGTACGATCTAATAATTGCATTAATTTATCAATGCCGCCTACTTTTTCGAGAAGTTGATGATCTTCTAGAGAACTTTTTATCGTTAACAAATCAACTGGTTTTCCTTGAGCGTGAAGCTTCAACGCTGCCTCATAGATTTCTTTATGAACTGGGACATAAAAAGCATCTGGGGTAATTAAATCTACTATCCGTCCCATGGCATCTCGATCCAGTAAAATACCGCCTAAAATGGATTCTTCTGCTTCAATATTTTGGGGAGGTAGGGCATTATTAGCAACCATAAAGTTACGGTTTTATAAATCTGGAGTATTAAGAGACTGAATTATTATACTATAGCGATTACTTTCTGCATCTAATGGATGATCTTAACTTATAAGAAAAAGAATCAAAGTTAAAAAGAAAATAAATTAATATATTGCTATGTATAATAGCTTTATTTCTAATTTAGAAGCTGTATTGTAGAAATTTAGTTAAATAAAGGATGCAAATAAACTAGATATAGTTAGTAATATGGTAATTATATCTAGTTTATTTAGATTTCCCTAAAGTTTTACTAAATTGAGAACGAGTAATTTTTGTGGACAAAATATAAGAATCTTTAAAGATTATCGGTGTATCCAGAACATTTTTGGATAAAATATCCGCATATATATTTTATATTTTTTATTATTTTTAGGTCCATGTTAAAAATTTACTCATTTAGAAAATTTTAAAATACTAGTTTATGAAAAGTTAGTGATATTTTTAGATATCTATACAGAGATAGTAGTAACTCACCGTTGATTAATGTGGTTATTTGAAATTTTTAAAAATCTAACTTGTCATAGGTTTTTTATATTTCTATCCCCTAAAATAGGCAATTAATCTTATTATTTATTTTTATATTTAACAAATTAGATAAACTCTAATTTTGTTTTTGACAATTAGAGTTTATCTAGTAAGTATCACACCAATGAGTAATTGTGATTCTTTTTAGATTTAAAACTGAAATATACTTGTTATGTTTAGATAAAAGTTCCAAGAAAATCGTTTTTTCTGGAACTGCCAAGCCTCTTATTCTTTGTACCCCATCAGTAGTATTTAAGAACTATCGCATTTTATATGGCATTTAAATCGGCAATATATTTTTACAATCTTTTAAATTTTACCTCTCGGTAATTTTCTTATTTAATGTAACTTTTCAGATTTTTTAGAAAGATATCTACAACTGCTTCTATGATTTAATTTACTTAATAAGAATATAACATCCTTGATTTTAAATTCAAACAAAATAATCATTAGCCTCTATATTATAAATAAGTTAATTTTAAGTTGTTCCATACGTTACAACAGTAGTGTCTACTATAAATCTTTACTTTTACAATAGTTATTTATGTTGTAATAATTTTAATTGTTACTTAGTTAAACTGTCACCTTAAATATCCTTAAGATCAATATCAGTATTGATTGTTTCTACAAATTTGTTAAAACAATTAACCCATGCCATTCAGCGACTAACAAACAATACATCGATTTGATAACTTTGTTTAACCATCTCTAAAATTGTAGACCCTAATATATGGGTCTTTCAATATTTTGAGGCAAAAAAATATTCTTCCAATTTTGTCAATAAAATCGGTTTGCTTAAGCTTACTCTAATGAGATTAATAACACTTTTTTTCTGTTAATCAACATAATTAGTTTTGTTTTAAGCATTTAGAGTTTTATCTTCTTAAGAAGATCAAGTTTATTTCAGTTAATAATTTATTTTGTTTAAAATCGAATCATAATTTTTGCTTTCTAGTATTCTAGATTACCGATAATTTAATGTATTAAAATCAACCAGAGAACAGTTTTAATAATAACAAGGGTGCGCCACTCCGATTGTAACGCACCCCAACTGAATAAACTTTAAAAATAGACTTAGATTCAAATTAAACAAACAGCTGACTATCGCCTATTTCTTACGGGTAATAAAACCATCTCCATCTAAGTTATAATCACAGAAAATATCAACCGCAGTATAGACATACTTTTTATTCACTTTCAAGACTGGCTAAGCGTTGTTTTAACAGCTCTTCTAAGGTTTCTAATGCCTTTGTAAAACCCTTAATTCCTTCATCAAGCTTATCAAAAGCCATCTGATTTTCTTGGTGCATTTTGTCAAAGGTAGCTCGATCAACAGAGATTCTCTCCATCTTCATTTTAGCTGCAACCTCTGGATCTAGTTTTCGAGGCAATTCAGCTTCTGTTGACTGTAATTGTTCCAAGAGTTTAGGAGAAATAGTCAATAAATCACAGCCTGCTAACTCAGAAATTTCTCCGATATTACGGAAACTTGCTCCCATCACTTCAGTTTTGTAACCAAATTTCTTGTAATAGTTATAGATTTTGGTCACAGAAACTACTCCAGGATCTTCAGCGGGGGCATACTCTTTTCCAGTTTCTTGTGTGTACCAGTCAAGAATACGTCCTACAAAGGGAGAAATCAAGGTAATACCTGCTTCTGCACAAGCAATAGCTTGATGAATTCCAAACAACAGGGTTAAGTTACAGTGAATACCTTCTTTTTCTAGGACTTCTGCAGCTTTAATTCCTTCCCAAGTAGACGCAATTTTAATCAAAATGCGATCACGTGATACTCCATTAGCTTCATACTCAGAAATTAAATAGCGAGCTTTTTCTAGGGTTGCCTCGGTATCATAAGATAGACGAGCATCTACTTCGGTGGAAACTCGGCCAGGAATAATTTCGAGGATTTTCAAACCAAAGGAAACTGCTAGGCGATCAAAAGCTAAAGTAACAACATCAGAAGCTGATGCATCTTTGCCTAATTCTGTCCGTGCTTGTTTAAGAGTATTATCCACGATTCCTTGATATTGAGGCATTTGAGCTGCCGCCGTAATCAATGAAGGGTTAGTGGTAGCATCGCGGGGCGTAAAGGTTTCAATAGCTTGAATATCTCCTGTATCAGCTACAACAACAGTAAATTCACGTAATTGTTCAAGTAAACTAGTCATAATTGCTCCTTATGAGATGCTTAATAGATTTTTTAAGTTAGCCAGTGAAAGTTAAATAAAGGTTAACAGTACTATTTGCTATAACCTTATCAGGGGCAACCCTTCTACTTCCTATAACCTTATCAGGGGCAACCCTTCTACAGGAGTTAATTTCAGGAAGTTCTAATGATTGTTGGAATAATTGAACTTCTTCGCGGGAACTCCCCTATTATAAACTAGCGGGGTGCATCGAACCAGGGGAAATACCCGCATTGAGGAGGTATCTCGGTGGGGTAAATGAAGGCAACATTGTCTATCTAGAAAACATCGATGAAGCAGTAAAGTCTTAACTTTTGGGGTAGAAAAGCTTGCGCCGTAAGCTTGCGCGACTCCTTGGGAGGAAGATCACGGTTGAGATTCTAAACGAATTTCTCTGCCATCTCCATTAGTACGATAAACCCAGGTTTTGGACCCATTTGTCACTACTACCCTCCACCCTTCAACCAACGCTTGAGTACAAAATTCATCCGGTCTTGCTAGTCCTAGGCAACTATCTGGCCAAGTCTTAGCCTCATATACTTTGATTTCTAGGATAGAGGTTTCTATTCCAATGAGGTTCGACGTTTTCTGACGGACTGCATCAATTACTGTTGTTGGAAGTTTACTTTGGGGAATCATCGGTTTGGAGGTTTCTACAGGGTTAGTTAATTGAGGTGATAAACTGATAGAAGAGATGGGTCGCTGAGTACATCCCCAAAAACATAGCCAGGCTACCAGATAGCAACACCAACAGAGTTCTTTGATAGCTTGCATCGACTTTTTTTTCTAACAGGACTTTTCTCTGGAAATATAACAACTTTAGTGAAAAGTTAGGAGTTATAGTTTATTCGACATTGACATTGTTTTGTATAAGTTCTCTATCAATTACTTTATAAAGTTTTTATCCATGTCGTAAGTTACAAAATGAGACTGAGTAACTCGATTATAAGCCTTCTCAAGTTTATGTGATGTATTGTCAATTTCTTGTTACTCACCTCTTTGAGGTTAGATCATACTGAATGTTCAGTACAAATAATTGACACTTTTTTCAAAGGTGCGTCAAGATATCTAATGCGAAGTTGACTTTTGTAAGGCTAAAGATAAATGTTTGTAGAACTGTCGTCGTTGGATAACATACAAGAAATTGCGCGTCAATATAGTTACTGGGTAGTGTTGATCTGCATCACTTTATAGAATACAGGAATTACCCTTCCTGAGGGAAATATTACTATTATCGGAGGAGTCCTAGCTGGAAGTGGAGACTTAAATTATTGGATCGTGGCAGGAATGTCCACTGCAGGAGCGGTTCTTGGCGATAATTTTGGCTATTGGAGTGTTAGGTTAGTAAGTTTAGCAGTTTCATTAATATTTATGCGTTTATTTAGAATTACTCAAAAAAATTAGAGGAAGCCAAGGCATTATTACAAAATAATGCCGTGAATGCTGTGTTTTTTGGACGTTTTGTAGCGTTGTTGCGGATTTTTGCTGGAACCATGGCAGGGATTACTAAAATGCCCTATAGTCAATTTTTGCTATGTAACTTTAGTGGAACTGCGATTTGGGCATCCGTTATGGTGACTTTATCTTTTTTTTGTGGGACGCATTGTTTTCCTACACCAATTGGTCGAGTCCATCGCTCAATTTAGTATTGTTGCATTGGTTTTATTGATAGCTTGGATTGTTATTTCTTGTTGGCTAGATCGTAGAAATCAGAAGTCTCCGACTTCGGGCTCGAAGAGCATAACATACTGGAACCTTCATCAATAAATGATTGATTCGGGAATCAACGTAAGTTTGACGAGATTTTAAATAATTGTCGTTATTCTCAATATATAAGTCAAAATACGACTAAGTTGACAACTATCTAAAACAGCAGGAGGGGAGTCCAGTTTACTTTTCCGCCATAAAGGTTTGATATCGTGACCCACGAAAAGCGATTACAATGATCGTAACTTTACTTTTTTCGCATGAAAACGGCAATTTTCTCCAATAAATGCTGTCATTTGAGCAACAGCACTATTATTCTGTCCAAATCTTTGATGAAAGTCATCTAAATCACACAATATTTTGGTAAGTATCGAGAGAAAATTTTATATTTATGGCACTTTACCTTAAAAAATGCTGTTTCTAGCATAAAGTTGCTGTAATGTATTTCCGTGAGTTTTTTCGAACTCACTTTATGTTTCTATTTTTTAGAAAAACTTGGTAAGCTATTAGGTGATAGGATAAATCGTTCATCTGCCTACTTGGTAGACGGAAGTAAGAAGTTGTGAGAGCTTCTGAAGGAACGCGCCTCATTCGATAACTCAACGAATTTGAAGGAGGCGACATGAAATCTCATAATAATTGTCTTAGTTTTAAATCCAAGGGTAGCTTGTTGTCTGTTGCTGAACAATTGCGTTTCTTGATCAGTCGGGAGCGCCGAAAGCAGCAAAATCGCCAACTTTCTATGCGATACAGACTAGTATCTGAAGTGGGGATGGGGATTTAACAGTTAACCCATGACTAATGTGGGGAGTCACTGTTGATTCTCGCCAGTGACTCCCCACTAATTCAATCTAGATACTCACGACAGACAAAAATAGATTGTGACCACCAGCAGTCAACAAAACATTACACAAATTTACCGTACGAATATGTTACGGATTTTCAAGTACTTCTTACAAAGTCGCCATACAACGAGGTAACATCCGGTAGATTAAACAACTTGAAGTTGAAGGGTGTTATTCCTGTGATATTGCCTTGCAGTAACGGACACCGATACTGTTTTATGCAAATCAGAAAATCCCACGCCAAGTTTTCGAAGTTGCTATAAAAATTAGAATTTTAGGGTTTTGTTGGTCAACTTCCTCAAGTTCAACGAACTTGAGGAAGTTGACCAACACTTAAAAAGGAATTGGATCTTCTTCTCCATAGGTAGGAGTGGAGACAGGCTGGTCAGATTCGGGGTAGGCAGAAGATTGGTAAGCATCCTCAGAAACAACATTATCCTCAGAAGTAAAAGGGATTGGGGAAGTAGGATAACTATCTAAGGGATGAACATGGGAAGCTACTAACTCAACCCGTTTTTCCTTAAATCCTTCAGGACGGTCAAAGGTATTCATTGAGAGACGACCTTCAATAATTAGGCGATCACCTTCTTTGTAGGTATCTTGCATTTGGGTTGCTAAACTACCCCATCCAATCACTTTTATAGTAGAATTTGAAGTCTCTGAGCGTCGTCCTGCAAACTCTACTAACATTTGAGCAATTGGGGTTTTATTATCTTGAGTAAAACGCAATTCTGGGGGACGAATTACCTTAATCATTAAAACACAACTATTCATCGAATCAACTCCTTAACTATCGTTAATAATCAGTGTGAATTTTTGTTGAACTTATTTTTATTCGTTATGTACTGACCATTTCTCCTTGTTCTTGCTCAATAAAATTTTGAACTTTCTGACGGTAATCTTTTAGAGACATATCCACCCATTCACGATCATCACTATTAGCAAAAATGCGGACTAAAGGTTCTCCTGCGTCTGGTAGAATAAGAACCCAATTATCATTTTCAGGATTAACGACCTTCACTCCGTCAATCAACTTTAGCTGTTCTGGGGAGTGGGTTTCCACTAGATAACGCATCAAAGATCCCTTAACTTTCCAGGGACAGCGAACTGAATAGGACTTATGGCATACTCGCGGTAATTCAGCTCGAACTTGTACCAGTGATCGCTCTTGAATAGTCAACATTTCTATTAATTTAGCAATACCGAACATTGCATCAAATCCCGGATGTAGTTGAGGAAAAATAAAACCCATATCCCCACTTCCTCCCAAAGATACATTAGGGTTAGTTTGAGACGCTTCCATCAAAGCGGTGGGGTTTGCTTTAGTGCGAATCACCTTACCATCATGGCGGCGGGCAATTTGTTCGACGGCACTAGATACTTCCACTGGAACCACCACAGTACTACGAGGATAGGCCGTAAAAATAGTATTCACCATCAATGCTGTGAGCAGTTCTCCGCGAATGGGGAATCCTGACTCATCCACCAGGATAAATTGCTCCCCATTAGCAGACACCTGAACCCCTAAATTAGCTGTAACTGCTTCTACCACTTGGCCCAGTTGGTGTAACAAGGCCTCTCGTTCTTCATTAGAGACCGAGGTCTGTCGTAAACTGGCATTCAAAACCACTGCATCACAGCCAAATTTTGTCAATAGTTGGGGCAGAATAGCTCCTGAAACCCCGTAAACATAGTCAATAACAATTTTCGAGCCACTATGGCGAAGTGCCTCCACATTGAGTTGGGTTTCAAAAGTGTTGCGGTAGTTTTCAATAATTTGGGCAGGATAGGACACATCACCAATCTCTGAGATTCCCACCCGTCGTAGGTCTTCTTTAAAATAGGTTCCTTCAATTTTCTTTTCCTTAGATTTGGAGATATTAATCCCCTGTTCATCAAAAAATTCAATGAGGATATGATCAGGGCGATCTGGATGAGCCCGTACGTGAACCCCGCCAGTCACCCCTAATTTCGGAGTGAGGATGCGAGTAATGGGAATAGCTGTCGCTTCTAGGTTTTGAATATCGATCCCCACAGACATCAACCCAGCAATCAAAGAACGGCTGACCATACGAGAGACACTACGCTGGTCACGTGAGACGACGACCTGAGAATCTGGTTTTAAGCTTGAACCGTAGGCTGCCCCTAATTTAACAGCAAATTCAGGGGTAATGTCGATGTTTGGTAGTCCCGTTACACCTCTTTGACCAAATAAATTGCGATGGGCTATATTGCCCCAAATCAAATTAATATTCAAGATAGCTCCCGATTCGATGCGTTTGCTAGGCCAGACGCGAACACCTGAGCTAATTTGGGCCTCTTCTCCAATCGTAGACAAGGGACCTACAACCGCCCCCTCTAGGATTTGAGCACGCCTATCAACCCGTGTTCCCCTGGCAATGACACAGGCAGCTAGATAGGATTCGTCTCCAATTGTAACTCCATTCCACAGAATGGGGCGTTTTAGGTCTGCCCCCGCGCCAATAGTGACATGATCGCCGATCACACTTCCTTTTTCTATAACGACCTCTGGACCAATGCGACAATTGTTACCGATGAGGATGGGGGGGGTAATTTTGGCCGTGGGGTCGATATAAGTATTTTCTCCTAACCAAAATCCAGGGTGTGTCTCTTCATAGGCAAAATCTAAAGTCACTTTTCCTTCTAGAGCATCATATTGAGCTTTCCGATAAGCTTCTAAATTTCCAACATCACACCAGTATCCATCGGCGATAAACCCGTATATGGGCTCACTTTTTTCGAGAAGGAGCGGAAAGAGATCTTTAGAAAAGTCCGATTCTTCATTATCGGGAAGGTATTTTAGAACTTCAGGTTCTAGGATGTAGGTTCCAGTGTTAACAGTATCCGAAAAAATTTCACTCGTGGAGGGTTTTTCTAAAAAACGGTTAATTCGTTGGTCTTTATCGATGATCACTACCCCAAATTCAACAGGGTTAGGAACGCGGGTCAGGACTAGGGTGGCTTTAGATTGTTTTTGTTTATGAAAGGTGATTGCCTTTTGAAGATCAAAGTCTGTGATACTATCTCCACTAATCACTACAAAGGTATCATCAAGGAGTTCTTCAATATTTTTGACACAGCCTGCTGTCCCTAGCGGTTGATCATCTTCTACCGCGTAGGTCATTTCTACCCCAAAATCACTGCCATCTTGAAAGTAGTCCCGCATTACATCTGGGAGATAGTAGAGGGTGGCAATGACTTCTCGAATGTTATTGCGTTTTAATAAATTAATGATATGTTCGGCAATGGGTCGATTTAGGATGGGAACCATTGGCTTAGGCAGATCGCAAGTTAGGGGTCGTAACCGAGTTCCCGATCCCCCAGCCATTAGCACTGCACGCATAAGTCCTCCTTCTCTTTATTGTTTTTTTAGAGTCACTCAACTCAATGGTCGCAAATATCTTATATTGTTGAGCCTGTTTCAATCTTACTGGTTATTCCTAGTTATCGTCTCACTCTTCGTTCGAGAATCGAATTCGTTACCTTGTAAAAGCCTATGTATGGACAAAATATTAAAGCTTGGTGTACGACAGGCTAGACAATGATCAATCGAAAAACTTGCTGTAATCCACCGACTAGAAGACTTTATATTTTTTTTAAATCCTTCTAATCATCGTTATCAAAAATGGCTCGTTTTAAAATTCTAGTTGATCAACCTATGTTATTATCTTCCTCACGAGGAAGGATAAAGAGCCTTAAAACCTAATTTTTTAGATAAAAAAACAGTTCTCGCCATTTTATTTAGTCTTAGTGATAGCCCAAATAGAACCCTAAAATAGGCCAACATTACAAGATAATTTTGGGAATTTTCCAGACAATTTCTTAACACATTGACATAATAATCCCCCAAACTTTCTTACATTCATGATTTTTTCTCTGAAATCCTGACTGTCGAGCAAATCATCAGTTGCCTTTTACATTACACTGGCAACACGTCCTAATTTACATCTTTCACATAACATCAGAGTAAAACTAATAAAAGCCAATATATATAATTTTGCAATAAATAAAGGAAATAACAGACCTTGTCGCCAAATCAGGTATGATTACGAGGGCGATCACCCTCTTGAAGAGACTTTTGAGGAAATTTGTTATATTAGTTGAGAGTAAGGTAGTCAGATAGATATTATCCCTAAATAGGGGTATTCGGCATGGACGCAGTAGGGTTTATTAAGATAATGTTCATCATTGGGGTGTGACCCTAGATTTACATATTCCACAGATAACCTGGTACTTTAGACCGAGCTAAAGTACCAAAATGTTACTGGAGTGTTAGCTTTTACTAAGCAGTTCTAAACCGTGCTAATTCTTTCCCTGTTTTCGCATCATGAGCGTGTACCGTGCATACTAAACAAGAATCAAACGAACGGGCTACATGACCAACTTCAACAGGGTTTGTGGGGTCTTCGATAGGAATCCCTACCAACGCTTCTTCGATAGGTCCGCGGATATTTTTGCCGTCCCTGGGACCTACATTCCAAGTAGTAGGGGCAATGACCTGATAGTTCTTGATTTTACCTCTTTCTACTTCAACCCAGTGACATAATGCACCACGACTGGCTTCGGTCCCACCCCAACCCCGACCATCTTTTGCAGTCGGTTTGATATACCAGGGTTCATTGAGTTTAAATTCTTGTAAACACCGTTCTACTTCCCGATACAGTTTAACGGATTCGTGCATCCGTGCAAACTCTCGTAAATGAATGCTAGGTCCACCCATCTTTTTGAACATATCGAGAATTAATCCATCATAATGTTGGAAGCTTTCTCCTTGTGCACCACCTGCGACTAACTGACGTGCCAGAGCCCCCACTTCCATCCGACCTAAGTCTTTATGATTTACCGCAGTTGCCCAGGAATATTTATTCTCATAATCTCCTGTGTTCTTCTCTTTTGGTCTAGTTTGGCGATAGAATGGATGAACATCAGAGGTTCCTTCTTCATACCACGCATGACTGGTATTTTCACGGGTAAATGTATGGTCTACCATATGATGGGTATCAGTGAAGCTATCATAGACGCCTGCCTTCATAATGACCGCGGCATTGCGACCTTCGATGGTGGGTTTTTGATATCTGTCTTCGTGGGGGAGATAACCCCAGGTAAGATAACGTCCAGGGCCTTGACCATATTTATCTAAACCAATGTCTATGCCCATTCTCCAATAGAAGCCAAGGTCAGAATTAGCATGGTTGGGACTTTCCTCTAACCATTCTAGGAAATCTTCGTAGGTTTTAATTCTTTCATAACGTTCTAAAGAACATCCTAACCAAACTGGTTCTAACCAGTTAGTACGAAAATACTCCATGATACCCCAACCCCGTGTAACATCTGTTAGGGTTGGCGCACACATCACACCTCCAGGAACCATATAGCTGGAATGAGGCCATTGTCCGCCAAAGAGAGCATATAATTCTACGGGCTTAGCTGAGATAGTAATGGCCAACTCATACGATGTTCCAGTAAATGCACTAAAACGTTTACAGGCTTCTTCGTAGAAAGGACTATTTTTATATTTTTTGTTGGTTAAGTCAATTGCATAAAGAGCATAAAAATGCCGGGGATGACTTTGAATAGTTTCCACCAATTGCCCTAAATTTCTGGCTAAAATAGCGTTACGGGGGACTTCAGTTTCCCAAATTGTGTCCAAAGCCCAAGAAGCGCAAGTAAGGTGAGATGCACCGCAAATTCCACAAATACGAGGAGTAACAATCAAGCCGGCCTGAGGATCTTTGCCCTTTAAAATTACCTCAAATCCCCGAAATAACTCCGCTTTAGTCCAGGCATTAACTACTCTTCCATCTTCGATATCTACGCGCACATCTAAATCTCCCTCAACTCTTCCAACAGGAGATAGTTCTAATGTTTTAATTGCCATATTTAATTCCTGAGAAAATTTAACTAATTCAGTGGTATTCGATTCACACGAGCGTTAAGCTCTCGCTCATAGAGCAACTCTAAAGCAGACTTTAGACAATGAACATATCATCGTCAGCCCAAGACGGACTAGCATTTTTAGCCATAACTGTCATTACAGCATAATCTTTCTTGTTAACTTCCGAGGGTAAGTCTTTGGGAACGCCCATGACTGTTCGAGTCTTAAAGACTGTTCCTGGTTTTAAATCATAGAAGGGAAACTCAGGTTCGGTACATCCTAAGCACGGCATTCCAACACGAGTTTTGGAGGAAACTCTATTCCATAGGATTCTATTACAGGGAGAATGAGTCATGGGACCACGACAGCCCATGTCATAGAAAAGACATCCGGTGCGCTGTCCAAATTCCCGGGTGCTCGATTTATAGTTAAAATGCATATTACGAGTACAACCAGTCTGGGTAAAGGACTTAAAGAAAGTTTCGGGACGATGGAATTTATCGAGAGTAATATCTCCCACTCGTCCTGTAGCCACGGCGACTAGGATTTGAGAGATCCAGTCGGGATGGGCTGGACAACCTGGGATATTAATGACAGGTAAACCCGCTTGAGAACGGTATTTAGCCCCTAAAGCTCCCCCTTCTTTGCGCTTGAGAAATTGAAGTCCAACCGACTCACTAGGGTTGGGGTCCATAGCAGGAATACCGCCATAGGTAGCGCAGTCCCCTACTGCAACTACGAACCCTGCAACTTTGGACAAGTCTGCTAACCAGTCTTTCATAGGACGGCCAGCAAACCGGTTCCACTCACCGCTTCCATGAGGAGCATTAACAACAGTTCCTTCAAATACAAGTATATCAACAGCGATTTTCCCGCTAACACAGTCATTCATAAGTTGTTGCAAGCTGTCCCCTAATTCTAGTCCCAGGGAAGGATGCCAAAGAATGTTGATGTTAAAATCCGTAACTAAATCTACAAGAGTGGGTTCTTCTGCATTGAGAAATGATATGGTATTTCCACTACAAGCCCCGCCTTGAAGCCAGAGAACATTGGTCATGAGCAGCTTCGTCCTAATATTTTTAATCGAACTTCAAAACACAACTCGCCATGATTCTTAAGCATAACTCTAAACTCCTGACGAGCAGGTGTTCTAAAAATTATCCCTCATAGATTTTCTGTAACTCTCAGTTACTTAACAAAAAGTAAAATTATAAGTCTCATTTCTAGAATAGAGTACGTTCTCAACTAACGTTTATTCATTAGCGATGACTAATAAAGCAGTACAATTTTTTTAAATTTAGGCTTTTTGGGTAAAATCTAAGCTTGTCTACAGTCTGTAATGATACGATGCTCCAGTCATTCAGGAACAGTAGTAATTTCACAACTTTGAGGTGTTAGTAGCTGTCACTTTTATCCTAAATTCCTTGAGAGATAACACACAATGTTGTCCTAAACTTTCTGAATCACAGACTAATAAAGCACTCGCTATTATGGTTGAGAAAAATCATGGGTTATGTTTCTGTTCTCATATGGTAAATACTGCCCTCAATAGAAAAAATAAGTAAAAAACTATTTAAACTTGTGTGTTTGTTGTCATTTTGGATTAATCCTGATTTTAAGGCAGGTTATGGCAAATTAACCTTTACGTAGGCGTATTAAACGAAATAGCGGAGGGTAAGATTTACCCTCAGACCTAAGGTAAATGATAATCATAGAAGAGACGAGTACGATCACTGAGAACCCCCAAAATTAAAATTATTGATAGCATCAGTAATTTTCCCAATCATTAGCACAATTACCGCTGTTCTCTCTACATAGGAAAGGAAATACTAATAAACAAAGAACAAGAATATTAGTCGCGATCACTGGACCATAATCTCCCGCACCATGGGCTAATTCTGTCGTAAAATAGAGTTTCTTTGATTTGAGGACAGTCATAGAAATTATGAATAGTCAATTATTGATTTTAAAATCATAAGGCAACAGGCAATATATAAATTGGCTATCCTCCTGACTCAAAGAGTTATAAATTCCTACTTCCAACCTTTGACTTTAAATAATGCCTAGAACCCGTAAACGTTTTGCACAACACTGGTTACGTAATGAAAAGGTCTTAACAAAAATCATACAGGCTGCTCAACTTAAAAATAGCGATAACATCCTAGAAATTGGGCCAGGAACCGGAATTTTAACCCGTCGTCTTATTCCAAATGTTCAGTCTACCGTAGCGGTGGAATTGGATCGAGATTTATGTCAACGGTTAGCCAAACAGTTAGGAAATATCAAGAATTTTTTATTATTACAAGGGGATATTTTAACCCTAGATTTAACCACTCAATTACAACAATTTTCAAAATTTCACCCTCCTAATAAAGTAGTAGCAAATATTCCCTACAATATCACTGCTCCCATCTTAGAAAGATTACTCGGAACTATTGCTCGTCCCCACCATCCCCCATATAATTTAATCGTTTTATTAATTCAAAAAGAAGTTGCCCAACGTATTGTAGCTAAACCTAAAACAAAAGCTTACGGAGCTTTATCGGTTGGGATGCAATATTTAGCTCATTGTGAGTATATTTGTGATGTTCCAAGTAAAGCTTTTGATCCACCCCCAAAAGTAGACTCTGGGGTGATTCGTTTGACTCCTAGATCCCTAAAAACTCCTGTTACTAATCCCCAACAATTAGAGACACTGGTTAAAGTTGGATTTGCTAATCGCCGCAAAATGTTAAAGAATAATTTAAAAAGTATCATTGATGGTGATCGCTTAATCTTTTTCTTAGAACAATTAAATATTCATCCCCAAGCTCGCGCAGAAGAACTGAGTTTAGAACAATGGGTCGTTTTAAGTAACAATTGGCCTACCCTAAATGGGAATAATTCAACAATTATTTATTAAAAGAAATGTCAATAATTACCGGAAAAACGAAACTACTTGGCATTATTGGTGATCCAGTACAACATTCCCTATCTCCAGTCATGCACAATGCAGCAATTAGTCATTTAGGAGTAGATTATATTTATCTCCCTTTTCCTATAAAACCGAAAGATTTAACCACTGCGATCGCAGGATTTACTAGTATTGGAATTGTAGGATTTAATGTTACTATTCCTTACAAGCAAGCAATTATTCCTCTCCTATCGGAAGTGACTCCCACGGCTGAATTGGTAGGGGCAGTTAACACGGTTTGGCGCACTGAAACGGGATGGAAAGGGACGAACACTGATATAGATGGCTTTTTATCCCCTCTTCAATCATTACAACGAGACTGGGCTAATCTAACTCCAATTATTCTAGGAAATGGAGGCGCAGCTAGGGCGGTAGTGGTAGGGTTAGCCCAATTAGGATGTCTTAAAATTTACGTTGTGGGGCGAGATCGACAGAAGTTATGGCAGTTTACACAAAGTTGGAAAAATACTCGACTTACAGCCGCTTTAGGGGTTTATTTCTGGGATAAATTATCAGAGATAATAGAGGAAACTGAACTATTAATTAATACTACTCCCATCGGAATGTCTCCTAACATTGATGACTCTCCTGTAGAGTCTATGCTTTTTGCTAGAATGCCAGAGAATGCTATCGCCTACGATCTAATTTATACGCCTAATCCCACCCAATTCCTCAAGAATGCAAAACAACAAGGGTTAATAACGATTGATGGCTTGGAGATGTTAGTCCGACAAGGAGCAGTCGCCCTACAATTATGGTTACAAAAACCTGTTCCGGTTGATGTTATGACTCAATCTTTACGAGATTATTTAAAACTCTAGTAGTAATTTATAATTATTTGATTAGTATCAATCCCTTTCTATGAAAGGTTATTGGTTTAATTCTAATAGTCCAACTGGAGGATTAATTTCTATACGTTTATTTTCTAAGTCAACTACAGGAACAATTTCATAAACGAAGGGAATTAAAATGGTAGCTATCTTAGTTTTTTTGATTTTATTTTTTTGTTTTTTACGGCTGGTTGTTTTTGGAGAATATTTAGATATTTCTAATTCTTTCTGAATATTTTTCTGATACAGTTTAACTTCTAATAAATCATGACCTGCCCATAAAATATCAGTTACATTCCCAATTAATTCTCCTGTTTCTTGATGATAAACACCTAAATTAATTAAATCTGAAACATAATATTCTCCTTCTTCTATTTTTGGGCGATCACTCTTAGAAACTACTAATTTATAATCCCTCAATGCATCGGCTTGAGTACGATCTTTCACTTGAGCTAATTGAATAATATATAGTTTCTTTCCGGGTACATACCGACCTCTCACTAACTCAACTTCTTGAGTATACAATCCTTGAGGAGACTGTAACCATCTTGTTCCTGGTTTTTCAAATCTTTCTGAAAAATCTGAATTGGAAATGACTCTTAATTCTCCTTGTAACCCTTGCGGTGCAACAATTGTTCCAACTTCTATCCAGTCATTCAAATTTTCTGATAATAAATTATTTTCAGTCATTTTTTGAGATTACTATAACATTTATATTTTTATTATAAACCTTTATGCTATAATTTCTCCTATAAGTTGTAATTTTTCTTACAAAAAAGTCAAATAGTTTTATTTTCAATCAATTTAATGACTTTAAAAACATGGCAAGCAGATTTTTGTAAAACCTCTTTTCAAAACCAAGAACATCAGTCTAAATGGCAACTCTTAATCTGTGACGCGCAGGGAAAAATAATTTATCAAGCTATTTGTGAACAAAAAGAAGCTAATTTAAGTTGGTTATTTTCCCAATTAGAATCAGCTATTGAACAAGAAATACCTGATATAATTCAAGTTTTCCGACCTCAATTAGTTAACTTATTAATTTCAGCAGCAAACAAGTTTAGTATAAAAGTTCAAGCCACAAGACGAACGCCCAAGCTTAAAGAAATCTTAAAAAAACAAGGGATTAACAATAATTTTAATCCTGTAAAATTAGAACAACCGCCTCCCCAAAAACTTGCTAAGAATTTATGGGGAGAAAGATGGCAGTTTGTTACCTTCCCTGGGGTAAGTCTTATTGAGTTTTTTAGTGATCGCCCCATTCCTATTGTTGATATTCCTGACCTTTTACTTCCTATAAGTTTAGGACTTGCCTCCACCGCAAGGATCCCAGGTATTATTATTTATGGCGGTCGAACTTCAATGTATTTAGCCCGTTGGTTAGTAGATGTTAAACCAGTCGCCTTAAACTATATTCCCACTCAGATAGATAAATCGGGAGGGTTAGTTTTAGAATCAGATCTAGTTGATCGCTGGATACTAGCCACTTTTGAAGATTCAGACATGGCTAAAGCGGCACAACAATATGAATTACGAAAAAACGATAGCCAAGGATTGCACTTTTTAGTCGTTCAGCCAGATGACTCTGCGATGACTTATAGCGGTTTTTGGTTATTAAGACATGAAGAGATTTAAAAGACTATTTGTTAGAAGAAAATTATGGACCAGTTTGAATATTTTACAGGATGGACAAAAGTTCAATAATAAGGATATACAACTACCCAGGATAGCCATCCCATTTTCATCTCCTGCTGCCCGTATCGGGCACAGTGTTTTGTTTCTTTGATCAAAGAAAGCTTTAGAAAAAGTCGCTTACCCTAGTACATTTGCTAAAATTGGTTTTATGTACATTAACCAATAAATAGTTAAATCGTGTCACCAGTAATGTAATTCTAGGAAGACAAGAAACTAATTAAGTTCTATTCTAGTTTTACGGTGATTTTAAACATAATGGCTACAAATATGAACTTAGATAGGGAAGAGTTTGAATCTACAGATTTATGGGAAAAAGTTATTACTCAGACGAGTCATGCTATTAACTGTGGTGCATTACAATCCAATGTAACAAACTATGAATTCATAGAAGATACCAAGATCAAATTTTTAGTTAAAATTTTAGATAATTTTCCACAAAAAGAAAATTCCCAGAAACAAGAAACTCAGCAACATAAAAAGACAGAAAAGAAAATAGATCCTTTTCTCCCCTATGAAAAAGATTTATTTGTTACTAACCTTTCAGAGACTCATTTATGTTTATTGAATAAATATAATGTATTTGATTACCATTTACTAATTATTACTCGTGTTTTTGAAGAACAACAAAGTTGGCTAGACTTACATAATTTCGCTGCTTTAAGTAAATGTTTATCACAAATTGATGGACTTGGATTTTATAACAGTGGCACACTTGCAGGAGCAAGTCAACACCATAAACATTTACAATTGGTTCCTTTTCCGTTAAGTTCTCAAGTAGAAAAAATTCCAATTGAATCAATCATAAAGGAGACTAACTTTGAGGAGGATATTGAATTTATATCTAGTTTTAACTTTAACCATGCTTTAACTAAAATCAACTTTACTACTGGACAAAATTATTTTCAAAACGCCCTGATTATGTTAGAAAATTATCATAAATTATTAATGGCTATTAATCAACCTTTACACAAAGAGAAACCAACGGTAGACTATAATCTTTTGATTACGCGGGAATGGATGATGATTATTGAGCGATCACAAGCAAGTTATGAATCTATTCCAGTCAATTCTTTAGGTTTTGCCGGAACATTCTTTGTCAAAAATCAGAGACAAATGGCACGATTAAAAGAATTAACTCCTCTAAAAATTTTACATAATGTTGCTAAAAATAAGGAATAAGCAATAGATTTTAGAACAGAAATGTTAGAGGCGTTTATGATTGAGTTGGTCGGTTTAGAATTTTATTCCATTTCCTTTCTCTACTGTATCAATTTTCATCAAAATAGGAAATCAAAAATTTAACAACTTTAGCTAAAGTTATTTTTCCTATTACTTATTTCCTTAACATACTTTGAATTAAAAGTCTGTTTAACCTTTTTTGGCTTGAACGAATTGAAATACTAAGGGTAGTAATAATCGCCATAACATTAATAATCTCGACTGATATTATTTCAATCCTGACTGTCCACACAATTGTTTAACCTCATTTTCAACAGATTTTGGGAGATATGATTACGTCTTATTTTTAAAATTTTTTTTATAGTTAAAATCATAAATTAATAGTTAATAACTTTTAATACTTTTATTCTGATTGTATCTTATAACTCAAAGAACTTAATTTTTATGAAAATTAGTTTTTTTTGAGCTTAAAAACATTGCAAGACAATACTTCCAAGCTTTGTTTATTATGATTTTGTAATAGCTAGTCTAGAAGAACTATTTTTCCGAGTCCATTTTCTAGAGTAATACCAAAGTCTTGTGTTTGTTTGAAGTTATGTAATGCTTACATAGTAACTGTATTTAATTTTAAATTTTTAAAATTTTCATGATTATGAAGCAAGTTTTAAAGCTTCAAAATAGAGACTATAAACAAAGCCAATTTTAAAGATATTTAAAATGTCAAGCCATAAATTTTTTTTTAACTGTTGTATTTTACTATAAGCAATACGACTAATAGTTTCTGTAAATAAAATTAGAAACCCGGCAATGGTAATATCCCAATAGGCTTCTTGCCCTGCAGTTGTAGACACAGCTTGGCCGACAAAAAAACCGAATAAAAGACCCATTAAACTTAAAGAAATGCGCCGCCAAGGATTAGTAAATAGTTGATTGAGACGGATTTGAGTATTCTCAAACAGAGTATTCAATCGAGTTCTTTGCATAGTGGATATTTTAAGTAGATACTCATAATTAATTGGACAATACCCATAATATGGGCAATGATTACCATTGTGGTGGGTATTGTCTGCCAGACAATTAATTTTGTTTAGAGCCCAAGAAAAATTCCCTCATCTTTACCGAATACTATTTGGTAATACGACTGAGTAACCACAAAGAGATCCCAATTCCGATAAAATGGGCGGTGACTGCCGTTGAATTAGCTTGAATACTAAAAATATCTGCCGCTACTACCAAACATCCTGCGCCCCCTCTTACTGCCCCAGTCTGTCTCACGGATTTTAATAAAACATTACCGACAACAGATTGAGTTCCAATTAACGACAATAGCATTCCGATCAGATTAATAATCAACCCCCACCGAATTACTTGGACGGTATCAGTTCGTTTTGGACGATAGGTTGGCTCAGAACTCTGCAAGAGATTAGCAATTTTGGTGTAACGAAAGGAAAAATAAACGCTAATTCCGAGGACGACTAGTCCACAAATGGCGAAAAATATACCAAATCCCGTGCCAGGGTTTTTTTCTCCTTCCCCTAATGAACCAGTTCCAAGGGCTAACAGAGAGATAATACCGAGGACAATTTGCATCCAAAAGCTACGCCATCCCCACCATTTTAAAGTTGAGGAAGCTTCTAACATAGCTTCAGGTAAGGGACGGCCAATTGCTGGGTTTTCGCGGTTGTCGTTCATGGGACTGTTATCATTTTTTCAAGGTACTGCTGACTCAAAAAGCAAAAGAGGACAGAGGGGAAATTTTATCTTTTAGGGGAGAAAAATAATACTGGAAACCAACTACGGCGAAGAACCTCGTTAGCTAAACTGGGGTCTGTCCATTCTAAGATGGTGTTGCGATAATCGGAAGCAATAGCGATCGCGCTAATATCAAAGTTTAAGGCAGTATCGAGGATTTCTACTAAGGGGTTTCCTTGGGTAACTTTAGTTTTAACGGTTACATTTAGTTCTTCCAATTCTGCTTTGACGCTGTTTAGTTTCTTCTGGGCTTCTGTGTAGTGATATTTTGTAATTTCTTCCGTGCGTTTTCCATCATCAATTACCCATAGTAGCAAGCATTGTTCACAAGAGTGGTCAGGATAGTGTGCCAGGTTATTTTTAATTTCTTCAAGCAAATATTCGCCAGATTGTTCCCCATTGTAGGGAATCAGCAAGTAACGCCACATATGCTGACAACGTAGGGCTAATTCTTCACAAGTATAAGTGGAGATTAACTGAGGACGCAAAATCATTAAAGGCGTTGAGGTTAATTTGACTAACTCTAGAGTGTGACTACCAAAGATTTTTGCTTCTATGGCACTACGGATGGACATCCCTGTGAGCACAACATCGATGTCATAGGTGTCAATTAATCGTAAAATTACGTCTTTCGGTTGTCCTGAGAGAACTTCAACTTTAACTTCTACACCGTCGGGAACCTCTTCTAAGGAGGGTGCGAGGAATTTTTTTGCCTTAGCAATTTCGTCTTCGTCAACCCGGGCAACTTTTTCCGATTGCCAAACCGAGATACTGTGTAAAAATACGATACGTTTAAGTCCGCCGCTAGCTAGAGGGGGGATGAAGTTAACTAGGCGATGTAAGCCGTCGGTGAAGTCAGTACAAATTAAACAGTTATGGAACATAAGGAAAGGTCTTCATTTTGAAGCAAACCACTCGAGACTACTATAGCAAGAATAAATAGTTCTATTGCTGTTATGAACATTAAAGTTTAGGAAAACAAACACACTAACGGTAATCCAGAATCTAGATATTTTTCTCAAGAAGAAACGTACATAGAAAACTATATCAATCGTTTTTAAAATTTTTTCAATAAAAACTTATCAAAATTATTTTGAGATTATTATCACTATGATAATTAATTTAATTGTTAGATTAAATTAATTATCGATTTTATTATTTTTCTTGTATTCCATAATTCCTTCAAAAAATCCCAAAATAACTAAAATATTAGAGATACTTAAAAAAGATTCTGCACCATCATGTAACTAATCAATATTAGCCAAGAGCTCTCCGTAACTGGTTCTAGCATAAATGTCAGCCGGAATGGTCATAGCTACCAATGTTAAAAGTACATAAAAGCTAATCAAAGCTAACTTCGGCGTTTTTAAACCCTAGTAAGAATCGACAAGAACTCTAGATCGGAAAATAACAAAATAATAAATAAGCTATCTTAAGACATATTTTAAATATTCAATAAACTATTAATGATCATTAATAGATAACATCTTGACGAGAACAACACCAAATTCGCTAAGCAGCACTAGAAAGAGTACAATTACCAACAACTGTTATGACTGCTTGTAAAGTGATTAACCATAAAAAGGGGAGATTGTCAAAAAATGCCATGTACAAGCACAAATAGCACTTAATAAAGCAGGTAACATCCCTAAAGACAGCCATCGCCAATAATAATCTTTAGTCACTTCTCCATAAGTCCAAATTAAACAGATTCCTGATATCCACTCAATGACGCTAGACATTATGAAATATCCAGGCGGGAATTGAAAGTGTGTTCATAAATTTTAGAATCGATAATTGATCATTATTTCGTCTCTATCCAATTAATGACTTTTTTTCCTAAATTAGTGTTATCTAGACGATCAATCTCTCTAATACCAGTTGGACTGGTAACATTGACTTCTGTTAGATAACCACCAATAACATCAATCCCGACAAAATACAAGCCGTTTTTTTGTAGTCTTGGCCCTAAAATCTCACAAATTTCTAATTCTCTGGAGGTAACTTCCGTTCTTTCACTTCTTCCACCAACGGCCATATTTCCCCGAAATTCTTTACCAGTCGGGATTCGATTAACTGCCCCAATAGGTTGACCATCAAGGAGAATAATTCGTTTATCCCCATCCTTTGCCTCAGGAATAAAACGCTGTACCATTACAGCTTCTTGCCCATAAAAAGTACTGATTTCAATGAGAGAATTAAAATTGGGATCACTAGAATCTAACAGTAAAATTCCTTCCCCTGCTTTCCCTCCTAAAGGTTTGAGAATTGCTAATTTCTTCTCTTCTACAAACTTACGAATAATTGTCTTATCCAAACTGACAATGGTTTCTGGCATTACTGAGTAAAATTGCAGAGTGTACATTTTTTCATTAGCTTCGCGCAATCCTTGAGGAGAATTAATCACTAAAGTTTTTTCAGGATTAATTAACTCTAAAATATAGGTAGCATAGAGATAGCGAACGGTAACCGGGGGATCTTTCCTCATGAAAACTACATCCATGTCTTCTAGACACCTTAGAACTGTCTCCGAGATTTGATACCAATTAGGAACCGCTACCCATTTTTGACCTTGTAACTTAACGGGAGTTAACTGAACTTGAGATAAGATTGTCCAGGCCTTTCCTTCAATAACACTAAGTTGATGCACTTGTGTTATCCAGACTTCATGACCGGCTGTTTGGGCTGCTTCCATGATAGCTACTGTACTATCGTGACCGGGATCTAACTGAGGTAGGGAATCAATAACAAAAGCAAATTTCATTTGTACAGAAAATAGGGAATAGGTAGCACTAAAGATGTCGCAATTTATTAGAGTAGTGCTTTTAGTAATTTATAATGGATAACAAAACAATTACCTCTCTTTAAAAAAGAGAGGATCATGAAGATAGTCAGTTTTTTCCTTCAAGAGAAAAGTTTTAGACCTAAATTAATCCATTGTCCATCGGTAAATATTTTTGGATTAATACCGCTAACTTTTCTCTAGTTTCCGGTGGAATCTTATCCCAAGGAGTTAACCCTGCATATTCCAAAGCATTATGGGCTTTGGATACTGGCGGATTTTCACTCAACCTTCTTACTGTCTCTAAAATCACCTTTTGGGCATTAACGGCATTGTGGTTTGAATTGTCAATGACCATCTCAACGGTGACATGCTCATGGTCCGGGTGCCAACAATCATAATCCGTAACTAATGCTAGGGTAGCATAGGCAATTTCTGCTTCTCTACTGAGTTTCGCTTCAGTTAAATTAGTCATTCCAATGATAGACGCGCCCCAACTGCGATAGAGGTTAGACTCAGCAATGGTAGAAAAGGCTGGCCCTTCTATGCAAACATAGGTTCCTCCTCTGTGTAAGGTAGTGTCAGGTAAGTTAAGACTTTCCACTGCATTCCCTAACATAGCGGCTAATTGGTTACAAACTGGATGTCCAAAACCGATATGAGCGACCATTCCTTCCCCGAAAAAGGTAGAAATTCGATTACGGGTGCGATCAATGAATTGATCAGGAATAATTAAATCACAGGGTTTAATTTCGGCTTTGAGTGATCCTACAGCAGAAGCTGAGATAAGGTATTCTATCCCTAATTGTTTCATGCCGTGGATATTTGCACGAAAAGGCAATTCTGAGGGAATTAAATGATGATTTCGTCCATGACGGGCAAGAAAGGCTACAGGAGTTCCTTCAATAGTTCCTAAAATGTAAGCGTCGGAAGGGGAACCAAAGGGGGTATCGAGGTGGACTTCTTGGACATTTTGGAGAGCATCTATTTGGTATAAACCACTACCACCTAGGACACCAATTTTTGCTTGAATCATAATTTGCTTTAGAATTGAGCCAAGGACATCATATCGTCAAAATAAGAAAAGTATGGGGGTAAGCAAATTCCTAATTTTCAAAAGTCGAGGTAGTTTTTCTTTCCAAACAACACCTAATTCTAATTTATTAGTGTCACTTGTGACTTCTGCTGAATTGCACCATAAAGATGATTCAAGGCACTAATATAAGCTCGTGCCGAAGCAGTGATAATATCAGTATTGGCTGCATATCCTAAATAGATGCGGTCTTCATGGCTTAGGCGAATTGTAACCTCCCCTATCGCATCAATTCCAGCAGTGACAGATTTCACAGAAAACTCAATTAACTCATTGGGAACATTAACCACACGGTTAATAGCTTTGTAAACCGCATCTATGGGACCAGTTCCAATGGCTGCATCGGTTAATTCCTGACCATCAGGAGTCCTTAGGGTAACAGTAGCCGTGGGAACAGCATGATCTCCACAGGAGACCTGGACCAATTCCAAACGGAACAGTTCAGGGGCTTGTTGAATTTCTTCGTTAATGATCGCTGCTAAGTCCCAGTCGGTAATTTTTTTCTTTTTATCGGCCACTTCTTTAAAACGTAAGAAAGCGCTATTAATCTCCGTATCTGATAATTCGAACCCTAATTCCTTCAAATAACTACGGAAAGCACTACGCCCCGATAGTTTGCCCAAGACAATTTTATTGTGGGTTAACCCGATGGATTCTGCATCCATAATCTCATAGGTTAACTTGTGTTTTAGTACTCCATCTTGATGGATACCCGACTCGTGGGCAAAAGCATTAGTTCCCACAATTGCCTTATTAGGTTGTACCATCATTCCAGTTAGTTGGGAGACGAGACGAGAGGTGCGATAAATTTCTTTCGTGTTAATCTGAGTGAGAGGTTCAGTAGAGTCGGGGGAACGACCGAAGAAGGGATTAAAATATTGACGGCGCACGTGCAAAGCCATCACTAATTCTTCTAACGCAGCATTACCAGCCCTTTCTCCGATCCCATTAATAGTACATTCAAGTTGTCTAGCTCCATTTTTAACTGCTTCGAGAAAATTAGCCACTGCTAACCCTAGATCATTGTGGCCGTGAACGGAGATAATAGCCTGATCAATATTGGGAACATTTTCTCTAATACCGCTAATTAATGCACCAAATTCACTGGGAGTTGTGTAACCGACTGTATCAGGAATATTAAGGGTAGTTGCACCGGCTGAGATCGCTTTTTCGAGGACTTGATACAAAAATTTAGGGTCACTTCGTCCTGCATCTTCAGGAGAAAATTCCACATCATCCACAAAGGTTTTGGCGTAAGCTACCATTTCAGGAACAATAGCTAAGACTTCCTGGCGGGTTTTTTTGAGTTTGTATTCGAGGTGAATATCTGAGGTGGCTAGAAAGGTATGTATACGAGCTTTTACCGCGGGTTTAAGAGCTTCCCCAGCTGCTCGAATATCCTTCTCGGTTGCTCTCGCTAACCCACAGATGGTAGGTCCAGTTTTGGTTCCCACAGTTTGGGCAATTTTTTGAACTGCCTCAAAGTCCCCAGGACTAGCGTAGGGAAATCCTGCTTCAATGATGTCAACTCCAAGTCGTGCGAGTGATCGAGCGATGGTTAGTTTTTCTTCAACCGTCAAACTTGCGCCAGGGGACTGTTCTCCATCTCGTAGAGTTGTGTCAAAAATAATAATCCGGTCAGAGTGATTACTCATAGCCCAACTCGCACTAAATTATTAAGAATATTGTTGATTTCAGTATCCTCTGAAATTATAGCAATTTTCTCTGAATTCTAAGCCATAAATTTTCTTGGGTTAAAGACTCCCGATATTTCAGTTATGTTTTAAATCCTTAATCTATATAAAACTAATTCTCTACGATTTCTATCTGCTTCTGTGGAAATGATGTCAATATTCAAACAGCTTCGACAAATATCAACTGTGAGCTTCATGGTAGCTGCTGATGTCAGTTTAGCTCATCCCTCTACAACCCTAACTCAAGATTTCTATCGTTCCCAATCCTATTATCCTATTGTCAAGGTTATGCTAGAGATTATGCTAATCGATATACTAGCTTTTTGGCGGAGATGCTAGATGAGCAGTTAGTGGAGCTGCTATTGAGAGTATTATGGCTTTTATAAACAAGCTTTTTTTACTTGTATAAAAAAAATAGATAAATTTTAAGATAAAATTTCAGAAATTAGTTTTTTTATAAAAAATAAATTATGCTATAGTTAACAACAAAGTTTTTAACTATAGTCATGATTGACTTTGAAGCTAGTTCTGGTAAAGCTTAAGAACTTCCAGAGGGAACTACGATCAATCTCAGTAATATTAGATATCTGTCTTCTTATGAAAGAACCAGAAGAAGACAGATATCTAATATTTTTTAGAAAAAATTTAATGAGTACCAAAAAGAATCAACTGTTTTATAGATAAGATAAAGTGCAGAAAATCCACTAAAAAATAAATAATTTATTACTGTATTGATAGTATCCAATTTTAAATTGACACTCTGAGAAATATTATTAAGGCGAAGCTATTTTAGAATAAAAAGTGATGGGGTCTTTTCTATTCTAGAAAAATTTATTTATTTTATCTTTATTAGGATGTTCTTGTAGTTCTTTTTACAACATCTATTGTTATTTGATAAGCCGCCTTTATTTTGTGTTTTTACCTTATTTTATTATTCCGTCTTTGACGGCGTGGATACTTCCATTTTTTTGACTCTTTTATTCATACTAAATAGCTTAATTTTAAGCTATTTAGTATGAATAAAAGAGGTATTATTTTTTAGTTAAAATTAAAAAAGTAGGAAGTTAATCACTATAATTATAGTTGAAGTAGATAAAAAAATATTTTTTAAACTCTACAGTTAGAACTGTAAAAATAATTGAGATAATTATACATATTTTAAAAAGCTATACAAGAATGCTGCAACCAAAATAACGCCATTATCTGGAATAATCAGAGATTAATTTTATGCAGCTAAAGAAGTTACTTGTTGATGAAATAATTTCTTTAAAAAATAAGTGAAAAGCTAAATTTTAAAAAATACTGTTGTATCTAAGCAATAGCAAATATATTTTGCATAAAAATGAAGAAAATTTAAGTAAAAAGCAAAAAGTTAAATTAAACTGAGTGTATAAAACGTTGCCAATTTTATTAAGAAATACTCTAATTGAAAGAGAAATATATAACTATTTTGATAAAAATTATCGACTATATGTAATGACTATTGGAACTAGCTGATTGGGACCAAAAACTATTTTTTTAAAGATGTGTAACAATTGGTTAGCGTGTAATAAAATAAATTATTGCCTATTTCAGCTCAGGAATAGTAGAAAATATTAATAATAGATTAAAATTAAGTAGAAAAAATATTTCTATACTATAAAATTTGTCTTTATTTTTTAATTTTTACATTGCAATAGTTTGTTTGATATCATCAGGTTAATACAACTAAGAAATAAAGTATAAAAGGGATAAGCTTAAATTTTACTAATCTAATATATCCCCGCTTCAGCCTAATCAGAACTCCTTTTTATCAAGTTTATTTTGTTCTTTAGTTAGGACAAACTGACGTAATTTCAATAAATCAAAAGTCTGTCCTAATTTAAGAGGTAAAAGAGAAATTCCTTCTAATCTAGATTGTACCCAGCCATCGCCCCAAACCCATTCATGATAGCCATCAATTCCTTGACTTAGTATTAGTCGTAAGCTGTTTTCATTAGCGATTTCTACTTGATGGCGGATGGAAACGAATCCTAGCCAACTAGTAAATACTATCCCTGCTTCTAAAGTATCAGGGAGTTCAGAGGATAGAGTTTGAGGAATGAGCCATTTACGGAGATTTTTTGTTTTTAGTAAACTATTACCAATAGTACTTTCATTAACATCAACAGCAATGCGTAAATGACTTTCTTGAAAATTTCCCAGCATATTAGTTAAGTCAATAGTTGGATAAGGATGAAGCTAACCGTAAGTTGAGGGAATAATTAATCGATTATTCTTTAATAGAATTTGACTCCCTTACACGCTTATAGTTTAACATCAACTGTCTCCTAATAATTTCTCTGAGTAGGAAAAACTTTATCATGGATATATAAATTATTGGGACTAAATGTTTGGCGTATATATCGCGTAGTTTCTAAATCAGTTTGATTAAATATATAGGACATATAACAGTTTTTTATGGGTTCCAATACCGTGTTTTTCTGATAAACTTCTTTCAGACTCCACACAAAATTTAAGAATTACCCCCCTACCCCCTAATCCTTTGACTTCTTCCTATGCTTCTACTACAGCATTATCATCAAGAATTGATGGATGTAAGTTGTTATCTCTGGCATGAAAAATATTAGCAATTTAATAACCCTTAGTTTCCCCCAATTGACCAATCTATCACAAAACTTTCGCCAATTTAGTCCGAAAAATCACCACATCTTGAACAAAATAACTAGGACTAATCCTACTCATTTCAGCAAATATAATATCAACTACTGTTTGTCCGGCAGCCTCGATATTAGTAAAGTCGGCTAATAAAACACAAATTGCTTCTGGAGTTTTCAAAATGTGTAAAGTGATTTCAGTAGCAATCCTTAATGTCCTTTTAGACCCAATAAATAAATCAATTCATACCCAGGCATTTCGGGAACCGTTACCCCAACATCCACAACTAAACCATCAGAAATAACGAATTTTAAGCCTACAACATGATTGGTTGTTACCCCATCTTTCAGACAGTGAAGGTTCTCTGAATTTTCCGCTACATTGCCCCCAATCGAACAAATAATGTGACTCGAAGGGTCAGAAGAATAGTAAAAACAAGCTCCACTTACCACTTGAGTAACCCATTTATTAATTACCCTCAGTTGCACTGTCACCTGTTGATTTCTCAAGTCAATTTCCAGAATTTGTTTCATACCAGTGGTGACAATTGATATATATTATCCAGCCGGTAATACCCCCCTGATAACCTTGTTACTACTCCTCCAGTTACCCAGGTAATTTGATGATCATGGCAAATTTTTACTAGCGGCAGCCATTTCTTCAGTGGTTTTAGGTAGAAAAACTACAGCGGGCCGTTGATGATAACGAGTTAATCGGTCAAATTCGTAGGTAATGAGTTCTTCTTTGCGCTGGACTACTCGATCTTTACCTATAGCTGTTGCAAAGGTTTTGATAAGCTGTTTGCATTTCTTTTCAGCTTCAGACACAGTGAAGGTCAATAAATTTTAAATCATTGTATTTGGGAAAGTTATCTAGTTAAGATTCTGCGCACGCCCATTTAATTTTAAGCCAAAAAAGCACAATCCCTCTTTTGTCTAAATTCTAGCACGTGATCACAGACACACATAATAAAAGGTAACGACTTTTAACCATTTAATCTATTTTGGGAACATTAACCCAGCCATCAACGTTCAGATAGATGGTAATGATTAATAGTAATGATTAAATTTACTTATAAAAAAAAGTGAATTCTTCCTTATTGACAAATAGGGTGTATTCTTTAAATGTGAGTGTGTTGTGTGAGGAAATAAACAAGATGGTAAGTTCTCTATCTCGTAATGGAAGCAGTTGGATGGACCGTGTCAGTGCCACCATAAACCCAGGTTTCCTGGGACAATTAGCCCATCTCCCCAATAGCCCCTTATTTGGAACCGATGGCATCCGTGGTAGGGCAGGTGACTTGTTAACTGCCCCCTTTGTCCTTCAACTTGGATTTCGGGCAGGACAAGTTTTAAAAGTAAATCGGGTAACTTCAGGTCCGGTGATTATTGGGCAAGATTCCCGAAACTCTAGCGACATGTTGGCCATGGCTATGGCTGCTGGGTTGACTTCTGCTGGGCTAGAAGTCTGGCAATTAGGTTTGTGTCCTACTCCTTGTGTTTCTTATCTGACACGCACCAGTGATGCGGTAGGGGGAATTATGATCTCTGCAAGCCATAACCCCCCCGAGGATAATGGAATTAAATTCTTTAACCATGAAGGAACAAAACTAAGTCAAGTGTTAACACAACAGATTGAAGAAGGGTTACGCGGTAATTTCTCCTTAGATCATCTCTCCTTAGATCATCTCTCCTTAGATCATCCTCGAGAATGGGGAAAAACCTACTATCAGCCAGGTTTAGTAGATAAGTATTGCCAATTTTTACAGGATACTCTTCCGCCAAATCTAAATTTAGAGGGAATGCGAGTAGTTTTAGATTTGGCTTGGGGGGCATCGGTGAATGTGGCTGTTCAGGCTTTTAAATCACTGGGGGCGCAGGTGATATGTTTACACGATTGCCCTAATGGTGATTGCATTAATGTGAATTGTGGCTCAACCCATCTTGATTTACTTAAACAGGCAATCAAGGAACATCAAGCTGATTTAGGATTTGCTTTTGATGGAGATGCAGATCGGGTAATGGCTGTCGATGGTCAAGGAAGGGTAGTTGATGGTGACTATATTCTATATCTGTGGGGAAAACATCTTCTTCAAAAAGGAAAACTGCCTAATAATCTTTTAGTAGGAACGGTGATGGCTAACCTAGGATTTGAAAGGGCTTGGAAAAACTTAGGGGGTCAATTTATGCGGACGTCAGTAGGCGATCGCTATGTTCAAGCCAAAATGTGGGAAACTGGAGCAATGCTTGGGGGTGAACAGTCAGGCCACATCATTTGTCATCATTATGGCGTGTCTGGAGATGGGGTACAAACTGCCCTTCACTTAGCAGCTTTAGTTCGTCAGTCTGAGGAATCTTTAGCCACCCTAGTAGATAATAGTTTCCAAACCTATCCCCAAATTTTACGTAATGTTCGTGTGGAGGACCGCGATCGGCGTCACTCTTGGCAAGAATGTATTCCGTTAAGAAAAGCCATCACCCAAGCAGAAATAGGGATGGGAAATGCTGGTCGGGTTTTAGTTCGTCCTTCTGGGACGGAACCTTTAATTAGAGTCATGGTAGAGTCAGTAAGTGCTAAAGATGCTCATGAGTGGGTTGAATATTTAGTGAAAGTTGTTGAGCGATATTTAGCAAATTAATAAGCTGACCACGTATAACTTAAGAACCAAAGTGTGATTAGTTTGCACAGCGACTAAAGTTCTTGAAAATAAAGCCTACCGCCCTTAAGGATGATCTTTGTTCTCAGTATTTTTTTGTATATTGGAGTTCACATTTGCTTATCTGCATTTGTAGTGTTTTGATCGTCATAAAGTCTAGTTTTAAAAGTAGTAAGTGTTTTATTGAAGTTTTAATTAAGTTTTTTCTCAACTAGAGACTCGTCCATACTATATATAAAATAATTACTTGTGTGCCTCAAATTTTACACACAGTAAAAATTAAAATCGAAATCTATCCTAACGCGGGAGAACTAGACTCTTAAACTGCTTGCTACAAATTAGCTTATTTAGATCTATTAATCCCAGATTATATTCATTGATTCCACCATCAATATTTCGGATAACTTGACAAGTTCAATAATTTTTGAGGCAGAACCTTTGTAACTTTGTGACTTAAGTCACTCAATATTCTGGTGGCTGGTTTCTAGATAAATCCTTGAATAAACAATCTTTGGTTTAGAACTGCTTTGAGTCCCCAATAATTTGCTGACATCAAATCAGCGATTGCTACCAGCTGTGCTGACAGACTTCGTCTTAATCCTACTGGTCTCAACATCTCATTATCTTAGTACTGACAGCTAAGAG
The DNA here is from genome assembly GCF_029919255.1 of cyanobacterium endosymbiont of Epithemia clementina EcSB. Lineage (GTDB taxonomy): Bacteria > Cyanobacteriota > Cyanobacteriia > Cyanobacteriales > Microcystaceae > Rippkaea. The sequence goes on from NZ_CP123991.1 coordinate 1,768,940, forward strand.
CTTAGCAGCTTCTTTAAGATAAATAATATAGTTTTTTATGTTTATTTATTTAATCTCACAATACTTTAGATTAGTAGATACTTTCAAAATAAGTAGGAGTTATGTATCGTCTGGAATAAATAAAGCGATTTATCCATATTGAACTAACTAAAAAAAATCAATAATGACTGACTTTTTTTCAAAAAATAGGTTTGATTACAGTTAAAATACTTATAAATAACAATTTTATTGACTTCAATAGATAATCCCATTTAGAGTTTATAAAACTAAAAAATTAAGTTTTTAGTTTTATAAACTAGAGCTTGGCAAAAGTTTTTACTACTTTCTAAAAAAGTTATCAATATAACTTCATATTTTACGACTATAAAATTATTGATTGCACCTAATTATTTTGTAATTCTGCAGTAGAACTCAATAACCTAATAAGTTGTTCTTGATTTTAAAAAAATTAGAGTTTTCTTAGAAAGAAAGTCAACTCTCTTCAATCACATGAATTAGACGAAGCTCCCAACCCAAAACTAATTTATGACAAAATAAATTGAAAATATTTATTTTTAGAGAAATTATCTTATTTTTTATAAAATCAATCTCTAATTAAGAGGAAATAATACTGCCGACGGGTCGGGGTAAAATGAAGTAATTAAATTAATTACTTTAGTAGTTTTATACTGATTACATCACTAAAAATAGCCAATGAATTATCTTAAGTCCGCATTATTTGCCTTACTGTAAAGTGTTTGAATGACTGTGTCAGAAACAGTTCATGCTGTTATCAGATAAATTGTCAAACATTTAGGATAGACGATTACAGCCCAAACATTAGTTTTAGGAAATAAAACACTAGGCACATAGCTTTAAATAACACTTGGCCGTTTATCTTTTTGTAAGATGATAGCTGTATTCTATTTTAACGTCCTTCTCTATTCTAACAGTTTTACACTCTCAATTTTTGGCAATTGCCTTATGTTCTGTTTTCAGAAATCTCAAATATAAGTTTATCTGTCAATACATAACTCCTAAAAATTTTTAAACAATTGCCTTCAGAAAAACGATAAATAGTCGGACATTGATAAACAAAATGCTTTATATTAAGAAGGATGACTAAAAAACTGAAAGCTGTTGTCATTGCAACTTACCTTGACTTATGTTCAACTTTAATAGTATGCGACTACTTGCTCTGGTGCTCCTGTTTATATTTCCCTTCTTAATTTTACTTTTAATTAACAATTTTAATAATCAATAATCCCAATGAGAAAGCTCTATTTTTTGGTTCCAGGGACGGATGGTAAATTTGCTTGCGGTGGGCTATGGGCTGAATTAAAAACCTCTAACCTAGCGCAACAAATTTGTCAATCACAAGTGGTTACCTATCGTCAACGAGAACCAGAAACATTATTTATTGATGATATTATCCCAGCAAAATCTCTTGAAGATGTTATATTTGTAATAAGTTGGGGGTTCGATGTTCCTAGTTTAGCAGCCAAATTGAAGAATTATAATGTTGTTTATCATGCTCATAGTGCTGGGTATGATTTTATACTACCGCCAAGCATTCCCATCATAACAGTTAGTCGTAATACAATGGGTTATTGGGGGCAAAAAGCTCCTAATTCTTTGATCTATTATTTACCCAATCAAATTTCTAATGAGTTTACTAACTTACATATTGAACGGGATATTGATGTTTTAGTTCAAGTTAGAAAATCATCGGAATATTTAATTAAACAGTTAGTTCCTGAATTAAAAAAACATTGTCAAGTTTTTGTCGTTGATTCTTATGTTGAAGATTTGGTTCAATTGTTTAATCGGGCAAAAGTGTATCTTTACGATTCAGCGGAATATTGGGCACAACAAAGGATAAGTGAAGGGTTTGGACTACAGCCAATGGAAGCCTTAGCTTGTGGTTGTCAGGTATTTTCGAGTGTTAATGGTGGATTATCCGATTATTTAGATCCTGGTTTCAATTGTTATAAGATTGCAGGATATTCAACGATTTATGATGTGCAAAGAATTCTAAAGACCATTAATTCTTCAGATAAGATGATGTTGTTAGAACAGGTATTATCTGAATATCGAGCGGAAAATATTATTAAACGGTTAGAATTAATTTTGGAGGATATTAATTTATTTTTTGATAGTAAGCCTAAGTATAGTAATGATATTCAGAAGTTAACTAGGTTTAAAATTACTAAATTATTTCTCAAAAGAGTTTGGAAAAAGATCAGAAAAATGTAAAATAACTTAATTATATAACAATCAATGATACCATTATATCTTTCTGTTGTTAGAATAATTAAAGTTAAACTTTATTCGATAATTGTTCTTTATATTGCCAGACTAATTATTCCTGTTTTTATCGTTGATAAATCAATTCTTATAAGTTTATATTTGATTTTATTACTGCCACTCAACCAGATCAATATTTTTTTATATTAAATATATTTAGTAAATTTTAACTTTTTATTTATTGTACTTTGTGTTGATTCTTAATTCTTTGAGAAGTTATTTAAATTTTGTCACCTTCCTATATAAATCAACATTAGTGACTTTTATTACTGCAAAGCTATAACACTATTTATACTAACTTTATACTAAAAAATTTCTAAATATAGAGTTAAGAGAGAAAAAAACGTCTAAAAAAATTTACTATTTCTATGTTTAGCAATTATTTATAAAAAGAGCACAGCGTTTAGTGTTTCACTATATAAAAGACTCTACAATAATTCAATTCCCCCTAAATACTAAACCTAAATTATTGAACTTAGAAATACAGCTTTCTGGAAAATTTAGCTAGTAGCCATAAGAAAAAGTTTTCATAATTACGATAGAACAGTTATTTGATGATCAAGTTCAAAAAGGATATTGGTGTAATCTACAAGATTAGAGAATTTATTGGTTAGATATTAATTTGAATTCATCTGAATCAATTTAAAATAACGGTGATAGGATGAGCCATCCTTTAAAAAAATTGCCCTGCATTATAGCTGAAATCCCGTATAGTATTTGGAATTCCTCAGTATTAGGTTGAAGTTCAAGAGCAGATTTTAATAAAGTTTCTGCAGCTTTTGGTTGCCAATTATAGAGATAAACAAACGCTAGATAGGCATGGTGATAGGGGTTATTGGGCTCAAGTTTAATTAGTTGTTTTAAAGCATTGATTGCACCTTTAGGATTTTCTTGTAAAACATGGGATAATACTAACCCATAAGTCCAGTCCAGTTCAGATTTTCCTGGGTGATGATTTAAGCGATAAGTTAATGATTCTTCTGCTTGTTTAAGATAATCTTGGATTGGATCATATTGGTTAATCCGATCAACTTGATCAAAAATGGGGTCAAGTCCCTCTATTCCTTGCGCTAGATTTAAGGAAAGTTGTCTTAATCTTGTGACTAAATCTAATGGGAATGAAGGGATAGGAGAAGCATTATTATCGATAGTGACATTAACATCATAAACAACGATAGGATAAGTTTCTCCAGTATTACGATTGAGATATACTCCTGTTAACTGATAATCCCCTGAAGGTAAATCTTTAGGAACCATCATCCCTAAATTTTCAATAACCTTAAATTTTTGTTCATCTGGATAATTTCCAAATAACATTCCTTCTCCTATTCCATGATCATGTATCCAAAACTTAACTGATTTTTGGGTTTGTTTTTCTTTTCCTTCTACAAGTTCCCAGTTTAATAAAAGCAAACCTGATTTTAATTCTTTCCAAGACCCTGACCATTCATAAGTAATAGGAATAGGAAAACCTGAAGGAATTCTTTTGGGAATTTTAACTTTATCTAAACTAACTTTATTAGACGTATTTGAATTTTTTTTGACGATTACAGATGGGAGTTGGCGATGGTATAAAGTCAAAATACTTTTATCGGATAAATTCCAAGTTTTAACAGTCAAAAAATTCGTATCAGTTTCTAGTTGTTGAGCTAAAGTTAATTGAGGGTTTCTAGCAAATCCATTATCTCCCGTTTTAGTAACAAACCAATCAAAATATTTTTTGTCTTGTTGTATATCTTCTTCTTTATTTCCCAATTCTCGGCCATAAACTTGAAAATTAGCGACTTGTCCATAATAATTAAGAGTATTATGATTAAAAAAATCTGTATTAACAATAACCCCCAAATTAGATATCTGATAAGGACTTGTTTTCTGTACAGTTCTGATGAGTTCAGTATTGGGAATATCTTCATTAAGATAGGGACGAAATAATCCTCCTGAACTTAACATTAAAGTAAGTTTATCCGTCCCAGGAATAGGAAACAAATTCGTACACATAACCACGAATACAAGTCCTAAAGTGATCCATTTAACAGGTTCCCATTTTCCTCTCCACTGAATTAAACCGTAAGCTAAAAATATCGCTAAAATTGGCAAATAAGACATAATATAGCGAGTATCTTTGTTGAAGATAGCTGAACAAATTAAATATGAACCGATAAAATAAATAGCTAACCAAATAATTCCTTGTTTCAGTTTACTTATTTCTATTTCTTGTTTACTTTTAGGAAACTGTCCTAACCCATTTAGTATTAAACCAACTAGAGGAACCACTAGTAATATCCAAGTAACTGCCGAAGGCAAATCATGCCAATAATAAGTCCAAGCTGCTAGGGTATTAAGAGGAGGATCTCCTTCATAAGAAGCAGGAATTGCATTAGAATTACGAATTGTACTAAACAAATAAATCCAATTAGTTCGATACCAGGGAAACCAAATCATACTAGATATGATAAAACTAACAGTTAATTGTGCTATTCTTTCCCACTTGCATTTAAAAACATAGCTTATTACTAGCCATAGTAAAGGAGTAAACAAGAAAAACATGACACTTTGTTTTGTCAATAATGCAAATCCCCAACAGATTCCAAAAACAACTGTCCATAACCATTGTTTATAATAATTCTTTTGGAGTTTCCAAATAGTTAAACAACAAAAACACAAAACTGTAAATGTCATTAATGGAGTATCAATCAAAAATTGTAAACGGCTTTGATATAATCTAGGAAATAACATTGATAAACCAGCCCCCCACAAACCAATCTGATGATTAAATAGAATTTTACCTAAGGTAAAAACTGCTAAAATCAAGATACTATTGTAAAGTAAATTAGTAATTAATGCGGTATCATTGCCAACCCCAAAAACCTTTTGAAATAAAGCAGCAATAATATAGGTTAACGGAGGATACTTTGATGATATCATCCAAAAATTTCGCCACCATTCACTATTAGAAAAGTGTGGAGATTCCAAGGCGTGGAGATATTGGAGAGATTTAGTTAAATGGTTACTTTGATCCCAAGGGGGAATAGAATGATCTAAAGTTAGCCAAATCTGATCACTCAGACTACTCATCAACCAAATTAGTCCTAGTATCATCCATACTTGAGTGGGGCTTAGGAATAGTTTTTTGATGTTCATCTTGATTAAGACTAATCGTAGAAGTGATATGATCATTGATATATCCTAACATTATAGCTAGTTATGAAAGTTTGCTTATTTACTTGAATAGCATTGAAAAAAAATATTTAACAATTTTCCTACTTTAGTAGCATTTAAATAAACTTTTTTTGATTTATTCTATTAGTTTTATTAACTCCTATTACAGTAATTGTATAAAATAGAAAGTTACTGCTCAGATCATTAGGTATTTGATATTCAACTAAATATTTAGAAAAAGTTCTTAACCCATCCAAAATTTTAAATCTAGCTAATCGTTTAACTCGTCTTTATTTGAGATAATAAAAGATATCAAAGTTTCTCAGTGGTTTATTTTTAAACAAAGCTAACTTTATTTAGAAAACTAATTTTATTTTTGTTGACTAATCGAGTAACAATTCCTATTTAGGAAGTTTTTTAAATAAAAAAATAAAAACTAAATTGAAAACAAATCAATCTATTTTAGGTCGCATCATACAATAATATTATTTATATTAATAACTAATATTATCTCTAAATCTGTATAAGATATTCTACTAAAAGAAGATTTACTAATAAAAGTTAAAGGTATTTTTTAAAAAATAAAAATCAAGATAACAAGAAATACTATATTATTTATGCTTTCATAATATAGTATTTCTTGTTTAAATACCTGATTTAATCTATTCTTATAATTCAATTATTATTTAAAAAATAATAGCTATTAATTTCAAGAAAATATTATTATTTGTCGAGACTTATATTGAGATAGAGTCTACTGAAGAATCATGATTCAAAAAAAAAGCGAAATTAAAGTGATTTTTAACGATAAATCTGGAAAAAATATATCAATCATAAAGTATCACTTTATGATTGATATATCCTCTAAATGTCTCTCTTGATAAGGGATCATTTTCCTTTTTTTAAAAAAAAAAGGAAATTTATTGTCTTTGGAAAGTGTTACTCATTTAGTAGGTGTAAAATATACAACAATAATTTTATTATATTATCTAGGTCTCAAAGAAGATAGTCTAATATAAATAGATGTCTACTTTTAAGAAAAAGTTAGAACTAACCTAATTAAAACAACATTAGATATCAAGTATTTAGCTATTGCAATGACAATCAACTTTCATCAAAGTAACCTTATTTTACTAATTCATGAACCTCACGATATATTGCCAGATTGAACACTGTAACTGACTATTTGACCAAAATGGGGTGGTCAGTACATTATTTGAATTTAAAACCCAATGACGGGGATGATCATCTAGAACATTTAGCCCAATAAGTAGTAGATTATATTAGTAGTACTTTTAGCCCAAAAGGATTTATAGATTTAATTCTGTTTAGAATGGGGGAGTGGTAACACTCTATCATCTCCAATACCTTGGAGGAATCAAGCGAGTCTAACACTCTAACATTTCTATGTCTAATAATGCAACATTAAACGCCAATGTTTTGGCAAGTTCAGAGATCAAACAAATATGCCCTAATAGTAAATTTCTAACTCAGTTAAATTACGATATCCCAAAAAGTTTAGAAAGAATCAATGTTATAGTCATATGTACTCCCCATTATCTAATAATTTGACTGCCAAATAGCCAAATAGTTTTAAAATTAATTTAGGTAATGAAATTCAAATTCCAGTTTTAATTCATGAATGGATGGTTAAAGAGATGAAAACTTTAACAGCAATTTCTCAAGCCTTAATCAACCCGTTAACAGTCGTATAAACTAGATGAGTAAAATAAACTTATGAATTCAATTCAAGCATCTGAAATAGAATATGTTGATGTAGTTGTTGTTGGAGGTGGTATCGCTGGAATTGCTATAACTGAATTTCTCTCTCGTCATAGTAATTTAACTATTAAAGTTTTAGAAAAATCTCTTAAGTTAGGTAACTTAGCCTCGGGTAAATTGGAAGGATGGTTTCATACAGGGGCTTTATATTCTGGTCAAGACGATGCCCAAACTTTTATTAATTGTGTCAATGGAGTAGAAGATATAATCAATCTTTACACTCCCTATTTTCGGGAAAACTGTAATATTAATTTAACTGAGAAATTTCCTAACTTTTACAGTCCAACTATTATCCCTAATTCCCAAGGATGGTTTAATGCTCAACCAGTACATATTATTCACCCCCAAGCTGATGCACCAGAAATCAGTTCATCTCGTTTGAAAAGTGATACAGTACAGATTAATATTCAACTAAATAGAGTCTTAGGTCGGTTAGAAGTTGCCTATGGAAAACAACATAATTGGAAAAATAATGATAATTGTATTGCTCCCAGTTACGCCCAAGTAGAAAATTACGAAGGGATATCTTGTTCTTTGCGTCAATCAAATGAAACTATTCATAATCTTTGTTCTCAATTTGATAATTCCTATGGAATAAAGCCCTCTAATTATGAAGTTCTCCACACCCTAGATTGTTCGATGAATACAAGTAGAATTCTAAAAGATTTAGTGGCAAGTTGTCTAAATCAGGGAGTAACGTTTGAAACGGGAGTTACCATTGATAAACTCTTACTGGATCGCTACGGTCCAATTCGCCTGAAAAGTTTGATTTGTAAAACTAGACAAGGACTACCTAAACGACTGAAAGCTAAGTTGTTTATTTTTGCAGTTGGGGAAGAATTTGAATCCTTTTTAGCAGACTTACAGGTACGGGCTAGACTAAAGCGAAGTCGAAGTGCCATGGTGGTGGCCTATCCAGCTTTAGTGAATAATAATTTTGTCAGAATGTCTACAAAAAACCGCTTTCATTTCAATCATTTTATTCAGCAAAGAGAAAAAGGCGACCAAAAATTTATCTACTCAATGTTAGCTAATTCAGGTTATATGAGAGATGAAGAACCAGAAGACATTGATATTGAGCCTATTTTAGAATTAGCAGAGCGTTATTTTGGTCAAGAAAAACTACATAGTCGTCAGCTTTTTAGCTATGAATGTATGAAAACTGAATTTATTAGTGAAGAAGAACAAAAAAGGCGTTATAGTTATTGGATCGAGTCTAATCCAAAAAGTAATTATTTATGTGTTCTTCCTGGTAAATTTTCTTTTTTCCCTACTGTTGCTTACCAAGCCTATCAGCGTATTAAAACCTTGATTGACTTCGAAGAATCTTCTCCGAAAATAGCGTTTGATTCAACAACTTTGAAAGAGGTAAAGGAACAAGCAAAAACTTTAGTTGCTGACTCTTACCCTTTACAAATTTTTAGGGTTAGATAGTAAAAGTTGTAGTTTTTTGGTATTTACCTTTACTTAAAAAACTTCAAAAACCAAAGTTATGAAGTTTCATGTCCAAAAGCTTGTATAGGGGAAACTCTAAGCACCAATAAACCCCAAGTATTCTGGTTTTGAACTGTATTGTAGTACATACCAATAACAGACTCCTGAAATGGGGTAAACGTCTGAGGAGAGAATCGCCTCTGGGTTGAAGACAAAAGAAGATTTTAATTTAAGCGAAGCTCGTTGAGCCAGAAATCTAAAACAGTGATAGTTTTTGAATAATCCACACACTTCAGGACGTGGAGTATGTCAACCAAGTTGCCTGAATATGACATGATATGGAATCAGAGTAAATCATCATTTAGGAGTCTATGGAAATACCCCAACTGATTTTTAACGGACTGGTTATTGGAAGTATTATTGCTCTCACTGCAGTAGGTTTAACCCTCACCTATGGAATTTTACGGCTATCTAACTTTGCCCACGCTGATTTTATGACCTTGGGAGCTTATTTGACTTGGGCAGCCAAAATTGGTGGGCTTAATTTGTGGATTTCGATGATCATAGGGGCTGCTGGAACTATTGTTGCTATGATCATCGCGGAATATCTACTGTGGAAACCCATGCGTGATCGCCGCGCGACTTCCACCACTTTGATTGTTATTTCTATTGGCTTAGCATTGTTTATTCGCAATGGAATTTTAATGATTTGGGGAGGAAACAATCAAAGCTATCAACTTCCTCTTATTCCTGCTCAAGAATTTTTAGGAATTAAATTTGAACGAGATCGACTAATAGTAATTGGGTTAGCCGTTGTGGCTGTTACAGTCCTTCATTTTCTCTTACAAGAGACTAAACTTGGTAAGGCAATGCGGGCGGTAGCCGATAATATAGACTTAGCAAGGGTATCAGGAATTAATGTAGAGAAAGTAGTTCTCTGGACTTGGGTAATTACGGGAGGGCTGACCGCTTTGGGAGGAGCCATGTATGGACTAATTTATACCATTAAACCGACTATGGGATGGTTTCTACTTTTACCCATGTTTGCCTCAGTGATTTTAGGAGGGATTGGCAACCCTTATGGGGCAATTATTGGTGGATTAGTGGTTGGTATTGTCCAAGAATTAAGTGTTAGTATTCCTTGGCTAGGTTCAGAATATAAATTAGGAGTATCTTTATTAATTATGATTGTCATTCTACTAATTCGTCCCCAAGGACTTTTTAAAGGAATGATGTAATATGTTCCCTCAAGTAGTAAGATTACTTTTAAAAAAATTGTGACTCAACTCAATAGACAAGACTGGTGGAATCGCAGTGTTATTTATTAGTTTTATTCTTCAACATACAGGGTAATTTAGAAGAAATAATTAATTGCTTAGACTATATTAAAAATAATTTTAGAATTGATGCCATTTAGCTATCTCCCATTAATGAAGTCCCTCGTGATAGATGATGGCTATGATATCAGTTAATATCGTGATGTTTGTCTAGTTTATAGTAAATTTAGACTCTCAAGAACATTGAATCAAAATTTTCGTTGGTTTAGTGATAAATCATAATTCTAATCAACGTCCTTAGTTTGTTGAATTAAATCAAGAAAAAAATGATTTAAAAAGTGATTGTTTTATATGGTAATAGCCAGTACTGGGAGATAATTTTATCAAATAAAAGGTATATTTTTGTTGAATGCTTCTAGTTTTTACAGCAAAGAGCGATACTTTCGCTCTGATCTTTCTTAGAATTATCATAAATATGATCAAATTAGCAAACATGTCAAGCAGATTACTGATGAAGTTTTCTGGTGGTTAAACCATAATAGATACAAGTTGTTCTTGAATCTATCTTTTCGATAAGTAAAACTACCCCGATTCCATACCGAGTTAAGTATTTTATGCCATAAGTATAAATCAAGTGAAGATACTGAATATAGTACAACTTAGTTTAAACATAAAACCTACTATAATTATGTCCATATAATGACTATTTTCCTTAAAGAGGAGATTACTGATGATCAAATTTTCTCTTTACATTTTTGATTATTATATAATAGGTTCAGTAGGACCAACTAGACTACTTTTATAAAGTAAAACAAATAAATCTATCATGGATAGGAAATAGCGTTAAATAAAAGAAAAGCTCATGAAATTGTCGATAAGATCTTTTAAGATAAATAGGACTTAGCAGAGACAGTTAAACAAAATCTTGCTTAAAATAGTTATTCTAAAAGATATCAATTGAAGTAATATCAATCTAACTCTAATTGCCTAAACATAGGAATACAAAATAATTTATTTCTTTGAAATTTTTTCAAAAATACTATTGACGACTATTTATAATTTATTGTCAAAATTGCGATAAAAACCGCATATCACTACTATAGAAACGGCGAATATCATCAATTTTATGTAACACCATAGCAAATCTTTCGATTCCTAAACCAGCAGCAAACCCTGTATAAACCTCTGGATCATAACCCACAGCTTTGAGAACATTAGGATCAACCATGCCACATCCCATCACCTCTAACCATTTTCCTTGCCACTGTACATCCACTTCTGCTGAAGGTTCCGTAAAAGGAAAATAACTAGCACGGAATTTAACAGGTAATTCCTTCCCAAACATCTGTTTTAAAAACTCTTTAATAGTACCTTTTAAATCAGTAAAAGTTAACCCTTTGTCTACAGTTAAAATTTCCACTTGGTGGAATACTGCTGAATGGGTTGCATCCACCGTATCCCGACGATAAACACGTCCAGGGGCTACAATACGGATGGGAGGTTCATGAGTCTCCATGTAGCGAATTTGGACGGGAGAGGTATGGGTTCGTAACAAACGACCATCAGCTAAAAAGAATGTATCTTGCATATCCCGCGCAGGATGATCGGAGGGAATATTCAACGCTTCAAAATTATAATAATCCGTTTCTAAATGGGGCCCAGTGGCCACAGTGTACCCTAAACCAACAAAAATATCTAACACCCGATCAATAGTGCTATTAAGAGGATGAAGACGACCTAGAGGACGATTCACTCCAGGCATAGTTACATCAAGGGTTTCTACAACAAGTTGAGCTTGAATTTGAGTAGTTTGTAGGGTTTGACGTTGTTGGTCAAGATTAGTTTGTAAAATTTCTTTGACTTCATTAGCCAAGGCCCCAACACGGGGACGTTCTTCCTCACTTAATTTACCCATTCCTCGCAAAATTCTGGAAAGTTGCCCTTTTTTCCCTAAATAGCTAATACGAAGTTGTTCGAGCTCTTCCAAATTTTTGATGGACGTGATCGCCTCTTGTGCTTCGTCTTGTAGAGTTTGTAATTCCAATTCTAGGGTGTTAGAAATTGTAGTCATGAGAATAAAATCAGAAGTTAGCCGTTAAAAGTTAGCAGTCAAAATCTATCTAAGAAATGTTTTGACATCTACACCTTAGTGTATCGAAGTTTTGGCCTCACTCTTGTTTCAATCTCACTTAAATCATTATCACACTGAAACTTGATAAGAGAATTATAGTTAAAATTAATGATTCAATTGTCGTGCTGTAACACTACCCATTAAGGTTAGAACATGGGTAAAAGCCATAACTTTTTTGTACTCAAGTTTTACTTTTTGCCTTTCTCTTCTCCCTTTCAAGTTTGATCATGGAACCTTTAAAACTACTGATCTGTAATGATGATGGTATTTTCTCTCAGGGTATACGCACCTTAGCCAATACCCTATCTCAGGCAGGCCATGAAGTAACGGTGGTTTGTCCTGACCGCGAACGCTCAGCAACTGGTCATGGGTTAACCATTCACCACCCAATTCGTGCCGAGGTAGTGGAAAACCTTTTTCATCCTCAAGTGGTTGCTTGGTCTTGTTCAGGAACTCCCTCAGACTGCGTTAAATTTGCTCTCAGTGCTGTATTCAAGAGCCTTCCTGATGTGGTGATTTCAGGCATTAATCACGGATCTAATTTAGGTACTGATGTATTGTATTCGGGGACAGTCTCAGCGGCTATGGAGGGAGCGATCGAAGGAATTCCCAGTATTGCTATAAGTTTAGCTAGTTTTTCTTCAAAAGAATTTCAACCGGGAGCTAATTTTGCTTGTACCTTAGTTCAACAATTAGTTAATCATCCATTACCGAAAGCAACTCTTTTAAATGTGAATATTCCTCCAGTTTCCCAAGATGTGATTGCCGGTGTGATGATTACCCGTCAAGGGTTACGCCGCTATGTAGAGCAATTTGAACAGCGTATTGATCCTAGGGGAAAAAGCTATTATTGGTTGGCTGGGGAGTTAGTCACTGAAATTGAACAACCCGAACATCTCCATCTTCCGTCAGATATTCCTACAGATGTCCAAGGGATTCAACACAATTACATTACCATTACCCCACTACAGTATAATTTGACAGATGTTGAGGGATTTAAGTATCTTTATAAGACTCACTGGTTGGACACTTATCTAAGTTAATTTTTGTCAATAACTAATGACATTGTGTGATATTCTGATCAACTATCACAGTCCTATTCAAGACCATGTCCTCGTTCCAATTTAGTTCAGAAAACGAGCCAGAAGAAATTGATAGTGTTACCCTGACTGATAACGAGGGTCGCACTTTAGAATGTTATGTAGAAAACGCCCTGGAGGCAGAAGATGGAACTTATATTCTTCTTATGCCTGTCGATATTCCTGTTGTTATTTTGGCCTGGGATGGGCAATCAGAGGAGGAAGACGAAGACACCAATGTTGTTCTTTTAGAAGACAAAGTAGAAATCCAGGAAATTTTTCCTGATGCTAGGGCTGTTTTAGCTGAATTAGATTTAGCTTTAAGTTTTACAGCTTTTACTTTAACGGTTAAAGGAGAATTACCTCCCATTGAAGATGATGGTATTCTGAACCTTGAATTAGATACTGAAGAGGAACCCTTAGACTCAGAAGAACTACAATTTTTGGCTGGGTTTTATCACCAAAACCAAAAATATTCTGTTTATACTCCCCTTGCTCCTCTGTTATTTTTAGCTAAATATGACTTACTTGGACAAGTATCTTTAGTCTCTCCTGATGATCAGCAAATGCAGCCTATTTTGGAGGAGTTATTATTTGATGATACGGAATAGTTAATAGTGTAAGAGTTAATAATTGATAGTCTAACCGACAATTGTATGAAAGACTGGGATTTTAGTTTACCTCCATCTTCCGACTTGGGAGATCATGATGTTCCTTTGGTGGGAAATAATCTCCTCGGACAAAACATTGCTTTATTAATTACCGGTGGGATAGCTGCTATGAAAACCCCTTTGATTGCACGTGCTTTGCGTCGAGAAGGGGCTAATGTTCTGGCTTTTGTCTCCAAAGAAGCAACTCGATATGTTACCTTAGATGCTCTAGAATGGAGCACTAACAATCCCATTGTTACTCAGTTAACATCGGTGGCTGAACATTTAAGTGATCGCGCTTCCTTTAGTGCTTATCTTGTGGCTCCTGCTACCTATAATACTATTAATAAAATGCGTTACGGTATTGCCGATGGGGTGATTACCTCTACCTTAGCATCTGCCTTAGGACGCATGGAACAAGGGAAAACTAAAATTATGATTGTTCCCACTATGCACGGTAGTTTACATAACTCTATTTTAACAGAATCTTTAAAATTCTTATATAATTTAGGGGTGAAAGTTATGCCGCCCAGACAAGATTATGGTAAGAATAATATCCCTCATGAAAGAGATATTGTAGTAGAAGTTTGCCGTCTAATTAATAATTCTCCTTTAAAAAATATCCCTATTTTAGTTACAGGTGGACCTACACCAGTTCCCATTGATAATATTCGTCGTTTGACTAATCATTTTACGGGACAGTTAGGTGTAACAATTGCTAAAGCATTGTATTTAAAAGGGGCAGATATAACTCTAATCCATGGAGAAAGCTCCTACACCCCCCCTGATTACTTACCATATCAAATTGCTAAAACTTATCAAGATTATTTGGAATTAGTGATAAAAAAACTAAGCAAAAAAAACTATATTTTTGGAATTTTTTCGGCAGCAGTTGCTGACTATCAACCGGAGGAAATTATGCTTGGCAAAATTCCTAGTAGAGAAAAGTCAAAAAGTATTAAGCTGATTCCGACCATCAAAGTGATTGAAGAAGTTAGACAAAAGTTTCCCGACCTTTATATGGTAACATTTAAATATCAAGAACAAGTTAGTCATGAAGCTTTAATAGAACTTGCTAGTTCTAGAATAAAACAAGGGTATCAAGTTGTAGTTGCTAACCGAGGAGAAGAAATGGGAAGTCAACAGGGACACATTGCTTATTTAGTTACTCAAAATGAATTGCCTCAAAAAATGATAGGAAAAAGAGAAATAGCCACTAAAATAGTGGAACATTTAGAGAAGATTTGTGAATTGATATAGAAAGTTTTATAGAAAAAATTAGAGGTTAAACCCTTAAAGAGGACTGTCTCTATCATAATCTTGACTAGCTTGGCGTCTATGACATAGAAAATAAATACCGGAAACTAGGAATGATACGTGTATCACAGATTGCCTTATTTTATCATCCTTTAACCCCACTTCCTACATCAGTGGGAATGATGTATTTTTGCAAAAATACAAATAATAATAAGGCTGGGGCAATAGAAATGATTGAACCGGCTGCAATTAACCGCCAGTCGAGATCTAAAGCACTAGCTAACTTAGCAACGCCTAGAGGAAGAGTATAATGTTCAGGGCGATCAAGAATAATTAACGGCCATAAAAAGTCACTCCAAGCCCCAATAAAGACAAAAATAGCCAGAGTAACTAAAGCTGGACGTACCGAGGGAATCATAATATGCCACCAAATGTCCAATTCTGAACAACCATCAATACGGGCGGCTTCTTCTAATTCTTTGGGGACTCCTTGGAATGCTTGACGTAACAGAAAAATCCCAAATGCTGAGGCTAAATTGGGAAAAATAATTCCGAGATAAGTGTTGCGGAGTCCTAATTGTACCGTCAAGATATACAAAGGAATCATCACAATTTGGAAGGGAATCATAATGGTGGCCACAATAACTGCGAATAAAAGATCCCGTCCTCGAAAATTTAGTCTGGCGAGGGGATAAGCAGCCAGAGAACAAAATAATAGGTTTAAGCTGACGGTTAAAATCGCAACCACGGTACTGTTAAATAAATAGCGTCCAAAAGGGTAAGTTTGCCAAACTGATAGAAAATTATCCCAGGTAGGGTTTTGGGGGAGCAATTGCCAGGAAACGGTAAAAATATCTTCTGCAGGAGACTTGAATGCAGTACTCAATAACCAGAAGAGAGGAAAAAGCATTCCTAGGGCGATGAGAGTTAAAAGTAAGTAGCGAATACCAGTTTTATTTAGAGATTTACAATTTACCATTGATGGAAAATTAACGAGTTTAAGTGGGCGTTGGACTTTTTTAGAAATTAGTATCAGACTATATGAGCAATATTTTAGCTAAAATATTGTATTAGAATTTAGGTTTGTAGTCAGTCCTTTAGAGTTGAAGTGGTAACTGCGAACTTAATATATAAACTAAGATATTTGGTTCTACAACTTAAATGACAAGACTATATTTTTGCTTTTTATTATAAATATTTTACTTTTTTATCAAACTTTTTTCAGAAAAAAGGAGTGCTCATATTGTCCACAGTTGTACCGTTACTATTAAATAGTGATACCTTAGAAACTCGTCTGAAGGAACTTCCTTCTGAACCAGGGATCTATCTAATGCGTAATGAAGAGGGAGATATTCTTTATATTGGAAAGTCAAAAAAACTGCGATCACGGGTTCGTTCCTATTTCCAACAATCACAATCCCACAGTCCTCGCATTGCTTTGATGCTTCAACAAGTCACTGATATTGAGTTTATTGTCACTGATACAGAAGCTGAAGCATTAGCCTTAGAAGCAAACCTGATTAAACAACATCAACCCTATTTCAATGTTCTCCTTAAAGATGATAAGAAATATCCCTACGTTTGCATTACTTGGTCGGAAGAGTATCCCCGGATTTTTATTACCCGTAAACGACGATTAGAAAAGGCACGTGATCGCTATTATGGTCCTTATGTAGACACTCATTTGTTACGATACACCGTACGTTTAGTTAAACAAGTTTTTCCCTTACGTCAGCGCCCCAAGCCTCTTTTTAAAGATCGTCCTTGTCTTAACTATGAACTTGGAAAATGTCCAGGGGTTTGTCAAGGATTAATTTCTACTGAAGATTATAAAAAAATTGTAGAAAAGATAGCGATGATTTTTCAGGGGAGAACGGCAGAATTAATAGCAACTCTTAAACACCAAATGGAAAAAGAAGTAGTTAAATTAAACTTCGAAAAAGCTGCTACTATTAGAGATCAACTTAAAGCAATAAATACGTTAACAGTAGATCAAAAAGTTTCGTTACCTGATGATACTGTTTCACGAGATGCTATTGCTTTAGCCAGCGATGCCAAACATTGTTGTATTCAATTATTCCAAATTCGTTCTGGTCGTTTAGTGGGACGGTTAGGTTTTTTTACAGATACTGATTCAGGAATTCCTGGAGCAATTTTGCAACGGGTTGTCGAAGAACATTACTGGCAAGCGGATGGGGTAGAAATTCCTACTGAAATTATTGTTCAATATAAGTTGCCAGAAATGGAAATTTTAGAAAAATGGCTAAGTGAACGCAAGGGGAAAAAAGTATCTATTACTGTTCCTAAACGGCAATTAAAAGCTCAATTAATTGATATGGTAGAACGAAATGCAAACTATGAGTTAGAACGGACTCAACGAACAGTAGAACAAAATCTAACGGCAATGGAAGATCTCACACAAGTGTTAGGTTTACCAGAGTTACCACGACGTATTGAAGGGTATGATATTTCCCATATTCAAGGGTCAAATGCAGTTGCTTCTAAAGTCGTTTTTATTGATGGAATTCCTGCTAAACAACATTATCGGCATTTTAAAATTAAAAATCCTACGGTAAAAATTGGTCATTCTGATGATTTTGCTAGTATGGCTGAAGTTATTAGTCGCCGCTTTCGTAATTATCAATCTGATAGTGAAGATCGTCCCAATATAATTATGATTGATGGTGGAAAAGGTCAACTTTCAGCCGTCGTAGCTGTGTTAGAAGAATTAAACCTAATGAAAGAATTTCAGGTAGTAAGTTTAGCTAAACAAAAAGAAGAAATTTTTCTTCCTAAGGAGTCTAACCCATTAATAACTAACTCGGAACAACCTGGAGTTCTCTTATTAAGAAGAGTACGGGATGAAGCTCACCGTTTTGCTGTTAATTTTCATCGTCAACAAAGACTTAAAAAAAGTCAACGATCACGATTAGATGAAATTACAGGGTTAGGATTTGAACGTCAAAAACATCTGTTAGCCTATTTTTATTCTATTGATTATATTCGGGAAGCTTCTATAGAAGACTTACAACAAGTTCCTGGTATTGGGAAAGCTTTAGCTAAGGAAATCTATAATTATTTTCATCCCCATTAACTTTACTTTTTATACACTGAGCCGTCCCAACTAAATAAATGCCACAAGCCATAGACATCAAAATTTTCTCACCAACAGAGTTCTCCTATGCCTAAAAAGGAGACTATTCTAAATAGGTAAGCATAAAAAACGTTTTATGATTCTCGTGCCTTGCGGGTTTTTCAGAATTTTTATATTGAGAGATAGAATGATTGTTTAGTAAAAATTTAACCAGTGATTTTATTCTTCAATAACTCATTCTCTCACGGAAAATGGAGTTAAAGACTATACACAAGCATCAACAATCATTGCCGCATTCAGGGAAAATTGAAAAGGAGAACAATCACTCAACATTAGTTTTTAGTTTTAGCTTGTGATACAAATTTTTTAAAAATTAGTTGGTTTTGACAAAACCCATTAAAGTCCTACACAATCATTAACAATGACTCAGGATGATTTTCAATCAACTACTATGATTAATGACCAAATTAACAATAAAAACAATTATCATGCAAAGATGATACAACAATGACAATCTGAGTAACATAGAGTGTGAGTAGTGACATGATCAAGATCGTCCAGTTTGTTAGGCGAAAGCTCAAGGTCTTCCGTTCCAGACGATCTTGGCTCATTTCGTTGGCCTTAATGGGGTTTATAACCTGTTTAGGTTTTGAATGGTTAGGACAGTCTCCACTACAAGCACAATATGTTCCAACAGTTACTTCTAGAAATATTTGGCAATATGCCTCATTTCCAGTAGAAAACTTTCAAACATATACCTCTGGATATGGTTATCGTACATCTCCAGTTACTGGAGAAACTCAGTTTCATCGAGGGTTAGATATGGCTGCCCCCTTGGGTAGTTATGTTCGAAATTGGTGGGTAGGTCGAGTGATAAGTTTATCCGACCATACTGCTTGTGGAACGATGATTAAAATTCAATCAGGACAGTGGCAACATATTTACTGCCATTTGATGGGATCAGTAGAAGACACTCCTCAAGGACGTTATTTGATAGATCGGGATGGGGGAATTATTATTTGGCAAGGTCAAGAAATTCCAGCAGGGGTAAGAATTGGTCGTGTTGGGATGACTGGCCGAACTACTGGCTCTCATTTACATTGGGAATTAAAATATGAAGATCAATATATTAACCCTGGGTTAGTAATTAAGGAGATGTTCCGCTATCAAGTATCTTCTTGAAGTTTACAGTAATAGTTAGGGTTTATTTATAATCACAAACCGGCAAACTGCTAATGAAAATATACCCACTGCCAACTGCCTTGTTCTTGTGTATTCTAAATTAGAATTTTAGTTAAGTTACTGTTATGGGTGTTTGACTCATGGTTTTTATGTTTTTAAAATAGATACTAAATACTAACTTACCGACTTATTTAGATATTTATTACGAAGAAAAACTTAGTCTATGGCTCTAAAAAATTGTGCAGTAGCTATCATAACAACTTAAAACAATGTCTACATAATATAGCTTAAACTTTCTTGAGATTCTTTAAAAATTTTCTTGAATTTATTTTATTTAAAAAATCAATGTGCTAATTCGCTCTTTTGAGCATCTAATAGTTATTTCAGTATCAATTTATATATCTGTGTAATATCTTTATTTAAGTAAATTTAATTCACTATTTGTTTTTCAAGATTTAAGTTAGGATATACTCAAAATTGTAGGAGACCTAATTTTTATCTTATATGATTCTACCATAACGAGCTATAGACTCTCCTTTTTGCCAAGCCCAAATTTGATCGCCTAAAGAAAAATGCCACCATTCTTTAGGATGACGACAAAATCCGGCTTGAGTCATAATTTTATTTAAAATTTCTCGTCGCTGATGATAGGTTCTTTCTATTTTAGAACTACTATTTATATAAAAATTAGGGTGTGAGCGCCCTGAAAGTTCATCAATTTCTCCTCCCATATTGAGAGAATTTCCTTGATTATCAACTAAGGTAATATCAATAGCAGCCCCAGTACTATGGGGAGGAGGAGTCGCATGATCATCACTGGGAATTGCCCAAATTTGATATACTTTTTCCCAGATGGCTTGTTGTTCCTGAATAGTTAAGTTTTCTAGAATTAACTTTTGTTCTTTAATAACTAGATTAAAGGTATAATCAACCATAAATTGTTGTACTTGTACAGGTCGATAGGCATCAAAAATTTGTATGTTCCATCCTGGATATTCTTGATGTAAATAAGTTTGAGCATTTAATAAAGCATCCAGAACCCCTTTACGTAAATAATAGGGAGATTTTCCTTGATAAATTGCTCCTAGTTTTTCATAGGGATGGGGTAATTCTATAGAAAATTTTTCGAGGGGGATAGTAACTAAAGGTTCCCCACAATCTTGTATAGAAATGCTATGATAATACTTAATGTTCACGGATTTACTCTTGGTAAGGGGTAAAACATAGACGAAGACAAAGAAAGTTTAGAATAAAACACAATAACTTCACTGTACAATCTAGTCAAATACTATCGCAAATATAGAATTATTGCTATCATTCAGAATGACAGCTTCTAGTCTATTTGAGATACTTAACTCAGTAGTTTCTTATCTTATCAAGTAGCTCCTGTAGATGTGTATATCGAATCACCCCTTAGATATATACATTTACAGGAGCTACTTGATATTTTTCTATTATCACTTATAATGCTATCAATAAATAGTTTTATTTTAATAAAATAAAAACTATTTATTTTATTATTAAAGTAATATGTTCCATTTAATCTTTGGTTAGTCCTTGATATAATTAGGTGATTTATTTACAGGTGTGACAAAATTACTTATCATAGGTTATTGATTAGAACTTAACCCTTACTCTATCTTTTTCTGATGGAAATAATTCAGTTAGCAGTTCTACCTGAATTTTTAAAAAGATCGGTAATTATAAATGAACTTATTCAGAAGTAATTTTTTAGTTCCTTTTTTACTAATTTTAATTTTTAGTTAAAGCAGCTTAAACATTAAATTAACATGGCGTTCTATAAGTAGATCTAATGCTTCTTTCATCCTCAGAAAATATTGTGGAGATAGGAAGTCATAAAGCGTGATTAAATCATAAAAGAATCTATCATCGTCTTCATTATTTACAAGAAACCAGGTGACTTTTATCGGACATAAATTACTATACGATAACATTTGAAAATTTACATTATACTGATTTTGTCTCTAATAACCTATAGTTGGTTTTATTTAAACTAAATTAAACAGTTAGTTAATTATATTTGATTTATACTTAACCCTTAAGAGAGTTGACGATCATCAACTCTATCTTCAATAACTAATAAAAAATCTCCAATTACTGGTTAGTATCTTATGAATTCTGTTTGGAATCAATTTACTCTCTCCTGTTTCTCTCCATATCAGTGGCTTAGTGGTAGTTATTTATATCGTATTGTCGGTTTGTTAAGTCAATGGCGACAGGGAAGTTTGCTCTTGAAATGGGGAGAACCTCTCGGTGCATTATTGATTAGTATTGTCTTTATTTTTGGACCCTTTATTACCACCAGTCTAATTGGGGTTTGGTTAATGGCTTTAGCTGGGTATTGGGGAATACTAACTATATCTGATAAAGGACCTCCAGGAGTTACTCCTATTCATTTAATGGTGATTTTGTATTGGGCAATTGCTACTATTGCAGTAGCATTCTCTCCAGTCAAAACAATTGCATTATCAGGACTAATTAAGTTAAGTTTATACCTTCTCTTTTTTGTAATATGTGCGCGAATTCTACGCTCACCTCGTCTTACTAACTGGCTAATTACTATTGTTTTATTAATTGGCTTAGTCGTCAGTTCCTATGGAGTGAGACAAAATTTTTTTGGAGTTGAACAGTTAGCCACTTGGAATGATCCGACCTCTGAATTAGCCCAAGCAACTCGCGTTTATAGTTATTTAGGTAATCCTAATTTACTTTGTGCCTATTTATTTCCGGCAATCGCCCTGAGTATTGGGGCAGTTTTTGTTTGGCGAGGTTGGTTACCGAAAACTCTAGCGGTCACCATGGTTTTGACTAATTCTGCTTGTCTATATTTTACAGGCAGCAGGGGCGGATGGATTGGCATGATAGCCTTGTTAGTCGTCTTTATGTTATTGCTTTTCTTGTGGTTTTGGGAGCTTATACCTAATTTCTGGCGTAAGTGGCTATTAACTCTAGTATTAGGAGGATTTACAGGATTTATTCTGGTTGCGGTGATGACGGTAGAACCTTTACGGTTACGAGTTATGAGTATTTTCGCTGGACGTGAAGATAGTAGTAATAATTTTCGTATGAACGTTTGGATGGGAGTGATCGATATGATCCGAGATTATCCCCTCACTGGTATTGGTCCGGGAAATGGGGCTTTTAATATTGTTTATCCTCGTTATATGAGTCCTAAATATAGTGCTTTGAGTGCTTATTCTATCTTCCTGGAAACTGCAGTAGAAATGGGATTAATTGGCTTAGGAATTTTTCTTTGGTTAATTGTGGTTACTCTTAATCAAGGGGTTCAACAAATGCAACGGTTACGTTTTAAACATAACACCCAAGGCTTTTGGTTAATAGCGGCGGTCGCTGCTATGGCTGGTATTTTAGCTCAAGGATTAGTCGATACAGTTTGGTATCGTCCTCAAGTTAATACCTTGTGGTGGTTTGTCGTGGCTTTGATTGCTAGTCAGTATCAATTTCAAACAAAAGAACAAGCAATAAAATAATTCAAGAGAAGTTACTTTATCGCCGTCTGTCCAGTGAACACCATCTATAGGACACTTACTACTATTGAACAAGTTTTTTAAAACTCGCAAACAATTATGCTGGCTTGGCTAGAGACTTCGTAGATAGCCAAGTCAGCATAATTGTTTTTTGTCAACACTCTTATAAATTCGGTATTTCATGTTTGTTATTAGCAAAAATAAATTCTAGAATAAATTTATAAATACGTTCTAAGAACCATTAAAAGTATCAACTCTGCTTTTTATGTCAACACTCCTCATACAGACGAAGAGCGGGGGGGTTAACCTTGGTAAGCAAAGTTTTTCGACCCAGTGACACTTATTAAAATGTCATATTCAGAGTTAGACAAATAGAAGAAGTGCTTTTCGATCTATGAAAGCTAATAGTTCTCAACAAGAAATCTCTCTACTTCTAAACTATTTCGTTCCGGGCGTGATTCGATGACTCTTATATTCTATAACTACTATTGCTCATTCATATGTGTCTTTCAAAATTTTACGAGTTAATCTATCTTTTTTTCTCCTTTGCCATTCGTTCTCGATGCCGTTCAATTTTAGGGAATAAGAATATAACTATTTTTTATGAGTCTGCTTAACTCTTTTTCGCTCTCTTCTTTCAGATCAGCTACAAGTTACAGCTGACCTGAGATTAATGCACTATTTGTCTAGATTATCAAAATATTTTTCCTACAGCTTCGCGGAGCATTCCATAATCTTATTAATCCAAATTTGTTCCATCGATGAATTGTTGTACAAACTGTTTTTAAATAGATGGCAGTATTCTCCATTTACTGCTCAATGGCTCACAAGTTCACTACACTAGCTCTATCATTTTGTTCTTCGAGGAGCTTTTTTAACTTGACTTGGATGAAGTAAAATTCTTCCCTACCCTGACTTTATAAATACTCTTAAAGAAGAAGACGACATCAACCAATCAAAGTTTTTATGATTAAATCTGTCAGAATATTATGATATTTGTTTGTGGTGATTGTTTTTAACGCTGTATTGGTATTTCAGTATAGTGCTACTTGTTTATGCCTAACTACTTAGGAAAAATAATTTCATTCAACCCTTCTAGAAATGAAAAGAGTAATCACCCTTCTGTCATCAGAAAATGGGGGTATGAGCTCCGTCGTAGAAATATAACCTTATATTAAAATATAAAATGGTTGATCGACTCACCCGAGACGATAAATTTGGATAGCCTTTAGAGCCGAGTTCAGTTAAACGGCGGACCAGACAAATAAATAGATCGGGAAAAGAGGATAGACAAATGAGTATAAGCATCTCTGGAATCAAAAAATACAGGAACTCTCCCATTAGAGATTTCAACACATAAAAACTGCAGTGCTTGCGAGGATAGTCTGTGGAGCGAACATCAGTCCATCTCCTCGCGGGTAGAGGCAGTTGTATCGAAGCAGAAACCTAATCCGTGAGGCTTAAGAATCACAGTCATCTTACTGTAAGTTAGGATTTCAAACTCTATAATTAAGTAAAGAAGGGGTGAAATTACGGAATAACACATGAACCCAACCAACAACATTCTTATTATTGGCGGTGGCATTATTGGCTTGTCCATCGCTGTTGATCTTAAACTAAAAGGCGCGTCTGTCACCCTCCTCAACCGCAATTTTTCCCAAACGGCAAGCCAAGCAGCTGCGGGAATGTTGGCCCCCCATGCAGAAGCCATAACTCCAGGCCCTTTTTTAAATTTATGTATTAAGTCTCGCTGGCTATACCCTGAATGGGTTCGCAAAATTCAAGATCTTACTGGACTCGATCTAGGATACAATCCTTGCGGTATCATGGCTCCTGTCTATGAGTTACCCTCCGAGGATTTGCACAATACCGCTAGCGCCCAGTGGTTAGACAAAACTGCCATTCGTTTCCATCAACCAGGGTTAGGAAATGATGTCGTTGGAGGATGGTGGTATCCTGAAGATGGTCAAGTAGACAACTGCAAAGTGATGGAAGCTCTGGGCAAAGCAGCCCAGCAATTAGGCATTAACATCCGCAATGGAGTGACTGTTCAAACTATTCAACAAAAACAAGGCAAGGTGACTAGTGTTTTAACGACTGAGGGAGAAATTAAAGCGGAAATTTATGTACTCGCTAGTGGATCTTGGTCCAGTCAAATTCTTCCCTTGCCTGTACGTCCAGTAAAGGGACAAATGTTGTCTGTCACCATGCCCCGACAACCCAAAGAACCCTTTTCTTTACAACGGGTGTTATATGGTCCAGCTACCTACCTTGTCCCCCGACGTAATGGTCGTTTAATTATTGGCGCAACCTCTGAAGAAGTAGGTTGGACTCCCCAAAATACCCCTCAAGGTATTGAAACTTTACTAACTAGGGCGATCCGACTTTATCCTGAATTAGCTAATTGGCCAATTCAGGAATTTTGGTGGGGCTACCGCCCGGGAACTCCGGATGAATTGCCCATTTTAGGTAAAAGTTCTTGTGATAATCTCATTTTAGCCACAGGGCATTGTCGTAATGGTATTTTACTAGCTCCTATAACCGCCTCCTTAATTAGTAATTTGATTATTAACCAGAAGTCTGACCCTATTCTCGATGCTTTTCGAAGCGATCGTTTCTACAGTCGACCTACTCCTACTCCTACTCCTACTCCTACTCCTACTCCTACTCCTACTCCGTTAAGTATGACAGCTTTTAATCCAATTTCTCCAACTCCCCTCAATGGAACTAACGGCTCATTATCCTATCGCGAACTTTCTTCCCCTACCCACGATGACTTGATGATTGCCGGACGCAACTTTCACTCACGTTTAATGACAGGAACAGGGAAATATCCTAACATTGCAAGTATGCAAAACAGTGTGGCTGCTAGTGGTTGCCAAATTGTGACTGTCGCTGTTAGACGGGTACAAACTAAAGCTCCTGGACATGAAGGGTTGGCCGAAGCCTTAGACTGGAGCAAAACCTGGATGTTGCCCAATACTGCAGGGTGTAAAACAGCTCAAGAAGCTGTCCGAGTGGCTAGGTTAGGACGAGAAATGGCGAAATTATTGGGACAAGAAGATAATAACTTTGTCAAGCTAGAAGTCATCCCAGATACTAAATATTTACTACCTGATCCCATCGGGACTTTGCAAGCAGCTGAAATCTTAGTCAAAGAAGGGTTTGCAGTACTTCCCTATATTAACGCCGATCCTCTATTAGCAAAACGTCTTGAAGAGATAGGATGTGCTACGGTAATGCCCTTAGGTTCTCCCATTGGTTCGGGTCAGGGTATTCGCAACGAAGCTAACATCACTATTATTATCCAAGAAGCAAAAGTCCCCGTAGTAGTCGATGCTGGGATAAGAACCCCCAGTGAAGCAGCAAAAGCGATGGAATTAGGAGCTGATGCAGTGTTAATTAATAGTGCGATTGCCTTGGCTAAAAATCCCGTGGAGATGGCAAAGGCAATGGGGATGGCAACTGAGGCTGGACGTTTAGCTTATTTAGGAGGTCGTATTCCTGTTAAAGAATATGCTAGTGCTAGTTCTCCTTTGACAGGAACCATCGATAGCCAAAAGTTATCACTAACTAGGTGATACGTCTGCGCGACGAGTCGCGCAGACGTATCCCATCGAGATACCTCCACAGTAAGCACGGCCGACTATCCATCGGCTGTAAATACATCGTTTTTAAACCACCAGAGAAACTTTTTTACTCACTTTAAGCTTTTTAACGTTATTAATTGTGTAGCTGGCTTAACGTAGGGACGCATATCTCTACTGACTAGAGCAGTGGTTTTTTTTTCTTTGTATTTCCTAGCCTGTTTTCATGTATCAATTAGACTTATTCTATTCCAGCTTTTCTAGCTTCGTTGTCAAGTCCTTAGTGTACTGTCATCCCGATGCTAAAACATTGCGGTGGTTGTTCTCCTACAGTTCGATACTTTCTACTCGTTTATAGCGCGAGGCCTCCCGTTTAGAAGCTAATAGAACAAAAAGTTTAGTTTTCATGATGGATGATTCTGATTTTTCTAAAAGACTAAAATCTAGACAAATGCAACATAAATTTTATAAACCGTGAACCCCCGGGGGTTCACGGTTTATAAAACAGTATAAATTTTTACTATTTTAGTCCTTATCTTTTTGATAGACAATATAGTTATTTTTTAAACTTTATACTTCGGACGCAGAAGTTTTCTTGAAAGAAAAAGTTTTTAACAAACAAATGAAAGACACGATAACAAATTATATTGTCGAACAAGTAATTTTAATAAAAACGTAATTGTTACTTTATATAAACACACGGTTGTTATTCTCAACATCTAAGTTAAAGTGCGACAATATTAACGCTTATATGAAATCGTAATTGCCAATAATCAAGAATAGGATTATCGTTGAAAAATAGTAGTATCTAATGAGTTTAACCAATGTATGTACTCCTAGTAATTCATACAAATTAGTTAAATAATAACTAAAGTTAACACCACACCAATTTTACAATTACTTTTTTTAAACCCTTTTTACATCTTCTAATTGATTTAGATGTTAGTTACAAGCAACTTATCTAAAAAGATTCTAAACTATCAAAGCTAACCATATCTTTCTCGAAACAAAGCATTTTTATATTTACTATAATTGATATTTTATGGAGGTTTAAAAAATCAGAACAACTAATAATATAGATGAAAAGTAAAAGATTTTTAGGCACTAGTTTGTAATAGAGTGTTTACTGATTTCTAACAACCTAAAAACTTTCTATTCTTATTATTTAGATTTATTTTTTTCTCGGACCTTCTATTTTTTCTTGATTAAGACGACGTTTTTTGGCATAAAATTGAATTGAAGCAGTTGTTGCAATAATAAGAGTGAAAACTAAAAAAGTAGTTAGGTCTAAGGGTAAATTTTTTTTAAAAACTGCTAGTAAAACAATTATGACCAATAATATGGTTGGAGCTTCATTGAAAGCGCGAAACTGTTGACCTGTCCATTGACATTTTTCCTTTTCCAACTGTTTCATAATCCAGCCACAAAAAAAATGATAAGCTAAAAGCAGGGCGACAAAAGCTAACTTAATATGTAACCATCTTAATTTTAAAATTTCAGGGTTTGTAAAAATCAAACCAATAGCCATAGTCACTGTCACGATCATTCCTGGTGTGGTGATGATCTTATAGAGACGTTTCTCCATAATTTCGTATTGAGTTTTAAGGATCGTTTGAGCAGGTTCAGGTTGTTGAGAAGCCTCCGCATGATAGACAAACAAACGGACTAAATAAAATAACCCTGCAAACCAAACCACAATACCAATAAGATGAAAGGCTTTGAACCAGAAATACATCATAATACTTGTTGACAATGATATAAATTGAAACTAATTATTAATTGTGAGTGTATCGAATTCTCTGAGAGGTTTCTCAAAATACTCAACAAAAATTTATCGAAGATCTTAGATAACTTTTGAGACAATCTGTCTTCTTAGTACAAGATACTTGGTTTTCCAATATCTCAAAGGCAAAATCTGTTTCTGATACCAGATCTACTTTTGCAAGGAGCGGAGCAAATCATTGCCTATTTCCCATCAGGTAGACTCTGCAAGTAGACTGTATTTAGTTGACTTTAGACAAAACCTATAGTGACTTAAGACGATCTTGAACTAGCTATAATCTAGAGGGACAATCGAGGAGTGAAACGGAACATAGATGCAGATACAAGAGAGTGTGTCATCGGTCGAAATTAACCCCTTCAACCTTAGCCAGGCTATCATAGCCAGCCAAAACTATTTACTTTCCCTACAATATCCTGACGGGTATTGGTGGGGGGAACTTGAATCGAATATTACTCTAACAGCCGAAACTGTTCTACTTCATAAAATTTGGGGAACTGAAACAACTCTTCCCCTCCATAAAGTGGAAACCTATCTCCGTCGTCAACAAAATGAACAGGGAGGATGGGAACTTTTTTATGGTGACGGTGGAGAAATTAGTACTTCTGTTGAGGCTTATATGGCCTTGCGTTTGTTAGGAGTTTCTCAAGAAGATCCTGCATTAATTCGAGCTAAGGACTTTATTCTTAGCAAAGGGGGTATTAGTAAAACCAGAATTTTTACCAAGTTTCATTTAGCTTTAATAGGCTGTTATGACTGGCGAGGAATTCCTTCTATTCCTCCTTGGATTATATTATTTCCTAATAATTTTTTCTTCAATATTTATGAGATGTCTAGTTGGGCTAGAGAAAGTACAGTTCCTTTATTAATTGTCTTTGATGAAAAGCCTATTTTCCAGATTGAGCCAGCTTTTACGCTCAATGAGCTATATACCGAGGGGATTACAAATGTCAAATACATTTTGCCTAGTAATAAAAATTGGTCGGATATTTTTCTGATATTAGATAAAATATTTAAATGGAGTAGAAAAAATAATTTAGTTCCCTTTTATCAAAAAAGTATTCAAGCCTCAGAACAATGGATTTTAAAGCATCAACAAGAAAGCGGGGATTGGGGAGGAATTATGCCCCCGATGGTCAACTCATTAATTGCTTTTCGGGTACTCAATTATAATGTAGCAGATCCCTGTGTTCAAAGAGGATTTGAAGCCATTGAGCGTTTTTCCATTGAAGAGGAAGAAACCTATCGTGTCCAAGCTTGTGTGTCTCCTGTTTGGGATACGGGTTGGGCGTTAAGATCTTTAGTGGAATCAGGGTTAAAACCGGATCATCAAGCTTTAGTTAAAGCAAGTGAATGGCTACTCAATAAACAAGTACTTGACTATGGAGATTGGGCGATTAAAAATTCTCAAGGAAAACCGGGAGGCTGGTCTTTTGAATTTACAAACCGTTTCTATCCAGATATTGATGATTCTGGGGTAATAGTAATGGCTTTACATGGCATTAAAATGCCTGATGAAAATCGCAAACAAGCTGCTATTAATCGTTGTGTGGAATGGATGGCAACTATGCAATGTAAGTCTGGGGGTTGGGCAGCTTTTGATGTAGATAATGATAAAAATTGGATCAATGAGATTCCCTATGGAGATTTAAAAGCCATGATCGATCCCAATACGGCTGATATCACTGCCAGGGTGTTAGAAATGTTGGGGTCTTGTAGCTTGGAAATGGACGGTGATCGCGTTCAAAAAGCTTTAACTTATTTAGACAAGGAACAAGAAGCTGATGGTAGCTGGTTTGGACGATGGGGCGTAAATTATATCTATGGAACCAGTGGAGTATTATCTGCTTTAGCGGTCATTGCTGCGGATACCCATAAACCCCAGATGGAAAAAGCCGTTAACTGGCTAGTCAGTTGTCAGAATACTGATGGAGGATGGGGTGAAACCTGTTGGAGTTATAATGACCCTTCCCTCAAAGGAATAGGGGTTAGTACTGCCTCTCAGACCGCTTGGGCCTTAATTGGATTATTGGACACGGGGGAAGCATTAGGAGCCTTTGCCATCGATGCTATAAAACGGGGTATTAACTATTTACTAGCGAGCCAAACGGCTGAGGGAACCTGGGAGGAAGCGGAGTTCACTGGAACAGGGTTTCCGTGTCATTTCTATATCCGTTATCACCTTTACTGCCATTATTTTCCGTTAATGGCCTTGGGCCGTTATGATAACCTATCATCCCAAATGTAATCCTTAATGAGAATGAAGTGGCAAGATTAGGTGAGCGATTCTCACCTAATCACTTTTAAAAACTTCCAAACACCAAATTAAAGTAGAGACAGAAGATTATCTGTCTCTACTTTAATTTGACATTTTTTTGTTGAAGTTCGCCACAATCAGTAATAACAACTTTTGCTGTTGTCTGTCCTCCATCAGTTCCGACTTTTTCCATCATTTCTACGATTTCATATCCTTTGGATACTTTTCCAAAAACGACATGTTTACCATCTAGCCAGTTACAAGCGACAGTACAAATAAAAAATTGAGAGCCATTGGTATCAGGCCCGGCATTAGCCATAGACAAAATTCCAGGTTCAGTATGCTTGAGTTGAAAGTTTTCATCCTTGAAAGATCCACCATAAATTGATTTACCTCCTGTGCCATCACCTCGGGTAAAATCGCCTCCTTGACACATGAAGTTAGGAATGATGCGATGAAAAGTACTATTTTTGTAACCAAAACCTGCTTCTCTAGTGCATAATTGACGAAAATTATCAGCGGTTTTAGGGACAACATCAGCAAAGAGTTCAAATTCTATACGGCCAGTCTTCTGTCCATCAATTTCAATATCAAAAAATACAGTTGGATTCGCCATAATAAAAGTTTTGGTATTTAAGATTAGAGAGACAATGTGACAACAATGGACTTTACTCATTGAAATCCTTAGTCTTCGATTCTACTATAGGTGTGTCTACTATAGATTATTTATGGGAGATATAATCAGCTCTTCCAATACTTGGGTACAAACTTTTGAAATAATTATAGGATTTCATCTAGTTGGTTAGAGTACGTATAAAAAATTAATTAATTTCATCTCAAAACTAACCCAATGCGTAACTCATTAGAGGGAGTTATACATTGATAGATTAACTTAAATACAGTCAGTCTGAAAGTATAAAGCGATTACTAAAAATCGAGAGCATAAAATTGGAATAACAGAGGGTTTTGAATAACAGAGGGTATGGTCAGAATGGGAAATGATTATCATGACTGTAACTATTACAAGGCAATCAACGTCCAAGTTCCATTTAGACCTCTATTCCTAGAATCTTCGCTAAATTTCAATATTCAAGCTGTAATTGTTTATACGAGATGTTAAACAATTTATATTAAAATATGGTGTGAATCGTTGCTCGCGAAGAGAGGCTTATTAACCTATTGATTTATGCAGTGAAATCAAACACGATGTTGAACTTATAGATGGAACCTTCAGTATTGAAGATACAGTGATTAAAACACTTTACAGTAATGCTAATTTTAGAAAAGTCATTGATTTTTAATCGTTATTAAATAATTGAATCGACTCTTAACTGTTTTATACAAAAGAGATGAAATGATTTCCCTAGAGGTAAACGTCAACATCTAAACTAATTTAATCGGATATTTAAGTTTTATATTTTTGTTTAGTTTGTCCAGATAAAGATAGTTATTTCTTGTAAGAAGAAGGTACTATTTTTCAAATAGGGATTAAATCTTCCTATAAAAACAGCCAGAAAACTATTTCTACAGAAAAAGTCTTAGAAATTATCGACCAATTTAAAAAAGTAAAATAAAATATATAAAATATTTATCAAAGGTAATTTTTAAAAAATAATTATTGAGTACAATTACTGTTTAGTATGGCAGTGAGGCGTAATAAATAAATTAGTTTTTATAAAAAATAGGTAGATTTAGTACTTTTTAGTTTCATATAAATTTTTACAAACTTCAATTTAATAGGAGTAAAAAAGTAAGTTAATAACTAATTATTATTAGATTCTATTTATTGAATAAAAATAATTATAATTATTTTTATTTGTTTAAACTCAAGTCTCATCTCTTTTTTTTTTAAACAATGTTTTTATTGAACAACTTTATGCATTTTAGACAACTCATATTTAATGTTCATATTTGATGTAATTTATCAATACATAACTCCTAAGACCTTATGAAATATAAGATTTTTTAATTGCCATAAAATATACCGAGATAAAAAAATACATGTGTTTTTTTTGTTATGATTGTGCAGCGAGCAGATTTATCGCTCAAATTTCAGCGACTCAAAGATAGGCTAATGACTATTCATCAATCTGATCAACTTTTACTTAAAGCAAGCCACTTATACAAAAGTTTTGGGGGTCTACGTGCCGTTAATGATGCTCATATTGAAGTAGTAACCGGAAGCATTACGGGGTTGATTGGACCAAACGGTGCCGGTAAAACTACCTTATTTAACCTACTTTCTAACTTTATCCGTCTTGACCAGGGAGAAGTAATTTTTGATGGTTCTCCAATTCATCCCCTATCTCCCTACGAAATTGCCCTACAAGGATGTGTTCGTACCTTTCAAGTAGCACGAGTTCTCTCTCGACTTACTGTCCTAGAAAATATGTTATTAGCAACCCAAAAACAAACAGGAGAAAATTTAATTCAAGTTTGGTTACAACAAAAACAAGTTAAACAGGAAGAGCGACAAAATCGAGAGAAAGCCTTATCAATCCTTGAATGGGTCGGACTAGCGGCAAAAGCTCATGATTATGCTGGGGCTTTATCAGGAGGTCAACGTAAGTTGTTAGAAATTGCTCGCGCTGTGATGACCCGCCCCAAACTTATTTTACTCGATGAACCAGCCGCAGGAGTTAATCCTAAATTGATCGGACAAATTTGTGAACATATTGTCAATTGGAATCAACAAGGTATTTCTTTCTTGATTATTGAACATAACATGGACGTGATTATGTCATTGTGTAATCACATTTGGGTGTTAGCTGAAGGAACCAATCTTGCTGATGGTACTCCAGAAGAAGTTCAGAATAATTCCTCGGTTCTTGAGGCTTATTTGGGAGGTTAAATTACCCCAAATTGTAGAGTTTAACACTTCTTTTTTATAAAAAAAAGTTCTTTTGGGGAGTGGATAAAAAATTTTTCTAATACATCTCTCTTTTCAAAGAAATCGGCTTTGCTTTTATGTTCAATGTTTACCGCATCAGATATATTTGCATTAACTATTTTTTTATCTTGAGTCTAATAAAAACTTCATTGTACTGTTTTCATTAACTTGGATTACAGATATTGTTGTTGTAGGAGTTAACAGCTGTATACCATTGTGGAAATTTATAGCCAGATTTTATAAAAGTGTTAAGATAAGTAGCTCGAAATAAACATCAAAAATAATAAATCTTTTTTTGTATCTCTGATATCTAAGTAATTAGAGTTAACTTTATATTGCTTTTATTGATATTATTTAAAGTAACTCTTTTAAATAAAACTTTGTTTAACTGTCTCAACTTAATCATATTCATTCTCAAATATCCTTCCAGAATTTTATTGGTTTTTATTAGATGTTATTTCCCATATATATACATTTAATTCTGAACTATAAGCTGGTATACAAAGTAGATATAATCATTTTTATTTCTATTGTTTCAGTTTGGTGTTAACTAAACAACTTGTATACACCAAGTCATTATTAAGAACAATGTATTGTATCTATTCCTTTGTATTCGCCATATTTTTTAGCTTATCTATTTCTTAGCTTATCTGCTTCTTTATCTGTAAAAATTATGCTTTTTTGGCTTCTTTTTTTTTAAAAGACATGGATCAATTCTCGTACTCACTTTTGTTATTGTCTATGTATAGCCTCTTTTTTGGGGAGCTTACAGATTCTTCCGGAACTTAATTTAACTGCCTCTGTTTTTTTTAGATTTTATATTATTATCGGCTATTTAAGTTTTTTTCTTCTACTTCTTGGAGAATCTCACAA
This sequence comes from cyanobacterium endosymbiont of Epithemia clementina EcSB, assembly GCF_029919255.1. GTDB lineage: Bacteria > Cyanobacteriota > Cyanobacteriia > Cyanobacteriales > Microcystaceae > Rippkaea. The sequence goes on from NZ_CP123991.1 coordinate 1,803,167, forward strand.
TCCTTCTCTTCCTCTATAATCTATCCAGAGATTATCTTTCCAATTGCCTTTTATGATAGATATTTTTACCCAATCTGTAATTTCTTTTAGCTGAATTTTATAGGCAAGCTAGCACTGAGTGAGTGGCATTCTCGAACCACTTTCTATTTTACACTGATTTAAGCTTACTTCCTTATTACTGGTTCCACCCTTTATGCGCCTCATCCCTATTGTATCTCTAGTTCTTTAATTATCGAGATAAAAAGCCACCCTACCGGTTACGATAGGGTGGATGAGGTCACTGGTTCCATCCGAGGAGGAAATCTAAAAACTTTAGGATTAAATTTATGAGGCAGTCTTTTAGAATCACAGCTTCAATAGCGGTGAAATCATGGACCGAACACAAAGCTTTTTATACCCGAGCAGAGAGAGCGTGTCACTTTTAGTTTCTACTACATCCGTGTCCTGTGGCGACGAAATGATTAGAACTAGTAATTTTTATCTCCGCATGTTCACAATATCTCAGCTTTTGTTCTCTCGCCGCTTCACCTAATAGGATGAACTCAAAGGGTGACAGATAAAAGAGTATCTAATTCATCAGTATCGTTGAGAGAATAAAGCGCATCACAACCTCCAATATGTTCGTTATTAATAAATATCTGAGGTAAACTACGCTTTCCGTTAGATCTTTGGGACATTTTATCTCTAGCTGCTTCGTTACCATCAATTTTATATTCAGTAAAATTAACTCCTTTCCACCACAGAAGGAATTTCGCACGAATACAAAAAGGACAAGTTCGCCAAGTATAAATTTCAACGTTAGCATTAATTTTTTCGGGATGACGGCCAAGAAATGAGTTAATTTTGTCTAACATGGGTCAAATTTTTAATTGTTAATTGTTTATAGCAAAAATTATGTATTTTTCTATAAAAATTTAGTTTATGGTTGCATTGATGTTATTTTAACTTAATTTTGGTTAACGGAATTTGTAAATATCTTTGATTCAATCTACCCTAGGCATTGAAGATAGATGCTAAAAAGCGCTCACCTTTTTCTTTTGTTGCAACCTTAACATCACCCATTACCCCACTTTGAGTCAATTTTTTGGTCAACTAAGTAAATATTAGTTTTCCTTTCATAGTCAGTAAACTATTTTGAGGTAAATCTTGAGGATATTATTTAACTACTTTTTCCTTTTGTACTTGGTTTAGTAATAAGGAAAGTAGAACACTAATTTCTACATTTCTTGCATAAATTTCATGTTTTAATTTTTGTTTGATCAACAATTTTTTAGCAACATGTGAAACTTATCAAATAAACAGTAGTATAAACAGAGCAAAGCATAAGTGGGAATCCCTTATTCTAATTTTTCTAATTGCTTTCCCTAAAACCTCCATTTTAATCGCAGAATCTACTACTACTGAAAATGGACCCCATGTTGTCTAATCGCCCCTGCAGGTGATACCATAACAATATTTTCTAGATCCAACATCTCTTGAATGTTTGTCCGAGTTAAACAAATAAAAAATGGTTTTGGACAAATAAAACCGTGCATAATAATATGAATTTGATTGCTAAAGTTATTTAGATCTAGTTAACGTAATCATAAGGATAATTTTAACTTTTACTGTTTGGCTTTATTTAAATGCGGAGGTTTACGGCGACGACGATACCAAGCGGAAACTCCTACTAATATTCCAGTTAATGTAAACCCACATAGTAGGGGCAAAATATTGCCTCGATTGAGAGACTTAAAACCAGCTCCTATCATGACAAAAGGCAGAATGCCTGGAATAGTTCCCAAAGTAGTTCCAATCAAGTAATCTTGAAATCTAATTGATGTTAATCCTGCCGTAAGATTAACAATCCCATAAGGAATAATCGGTAGTAAGCGAATGGCAAACAGATAAAATAAGCCACCCTGACGGATTTCTGCATCTATTGCTTCCCATTTTCCGGCAAGTTTTTGCATGACATATTTTCTTCCTAGGGTACGGGTAAAGGCAAAAGATAAAATGGCTGCTAACATGGCTGCAATTGTTGTCCAAAAAACTCCCCACCCAATTCCAAATAATGCTCCACCACTTAAATTAAGGGGAGTTGAAGGTAAAATCAGTAAAGTTGTTAAAATGTAAAGAACTACGTAGATAATGGGAGCCAAAATCCCTATTTTATTGAGCCAAACTTGTAATTCTTCAAGGTCAAATTTCCAAATCAAAACTACCCCAATTCCAGTAATAGCTAGACAAAAAATTGTCAGTAAAATTATTCCTTGTTTCCCTTTAGTCATCTACTTTTCTCCTCAAGAGACTTAAGCTATAAGAGTATCATACTAAATCCAGTTGGAAAAACCTATTTATTTAGAAAAGAAATAATTGAGATAAAGATGATGTATAGTAAAGCATTATGTATCTACAAAAAATCCACTAAAGCTTGAGAATAAACACTTAAAAAATAACTTTTATGTATAATTAAAAAGCTAACTATGGAAACTTAGAAAATTTAAGAATAGATATCTCAATCTAAAAATATGTAGTTACTATTGCAAATAAACTTAGAGTAGAATTAAAGCTAATTCAGAAGTAACCTTTTCAGTCTTATTAAAAATAAAGCTTGCTATGATAGACCAAAACTATAAATAATAGTTATATCTAACTACTTTAATAAAAAATATTATATAATTAAAACTTAATATTGAATAGATAACTACTGAATTTAGTCGATATAATATTTGGTTATATATGTAAAAAAAATGTTATTAAATGAGCTTTTATTCAATTAGTAAAATAAAAAACAAAGAGTAAATTCATTGTCATTGGTTGAATTTTATGTATCTTTTAGAAGAGTACAGTAATCCAATTTAGTACAAATAAATATTTGGTATAGTTTTCGAATCAAAAAAAATTTATAGTACCTTTTCCTACTAAGCCATTAACTGTAATTTTTCCCCGTATTAGACAATTAAGTAGATAATCCTAAAGAAAACTACAATATAGGAGTAGTTAAACAGAGCAATCACTGGGTACAAGTCTGCCTCGAAATCCAACATCTCGTTTAACTTCATCCTATAAACCAACAGGTTTATAACTTTTCCCTAACCAGAAATAGTTAACATTCTTATGAGATGAGTCTTTAAACATCTCGGATAAACAACCGAAGCCTAAATATTTGGATTCAGCGACAAAATACTAAATATAAAGGTTTAAATAACACTTAATCGTTGATTTTTTTGTGATGCTGCTGATAGTTATCTTCTATTTTGATAACTCTCTTCATTTGATCGATTAGTTTTCTCTCCTTTATTTTTAGCGATCACTTTACGTCTTCATACTCATTATGTTTAACTTCATCTGTCAATACGTAAAAATAATTAATTATTCTTCTGGAGAAGATAAAGAATTGAGTATAATTTTTGATGTTAACTTAGACAATATTTTATATAGATCGTAATCGTTTGACAATTGCAGGGTTAGCTTACGGAATCGAATTACTAGCTACAGAAGAAGATTTTATTATCCTAACCTATCTTGCCTATAATAGTTGTTGATGACTTATCTATTAATTTTTGTTACCTGTAAGTTACTTGTTTAAAAGGGACAGCGGGTTAAACTTTTTAACAAAACTTTTTGGTTGAGATTAGTTTAGTTGCATTTTTTAAAATTGTCTATTTTTAGTATTTATCGCCTAAGCAAGAAATATTAATTAATATATTTTTTTGTTGTTTAATTTTAGATCTAAAGGACTACTTCTAAGTTTATTTAGGATAATTATTATAAATATTGTCGGGATAATTAGACAACCTTTATGACGACAAAAAATAAACAGTCATAGATTAATTAATATTAATCTATGAAATTAAAAAAATATTTATATTTCATAATTTTAGAAGAATCTTAATTCCTATGTCAATTATTGAATTTTTCCTAATTTAATAATTAAATTATTCCATTTCAAAATTATTAATTTAATAGTTTCTTTGATTGTTAATTTTATATTTAGTTTCCTTGTTTATTAATTAATATTAGTATTCTTACTACCTATAGTATTCCTACTAATATTGTTATTTTTCTTCAAGTTTAGTGAGATCAGCTGGTGTAGCTATCGAATTATTAGCTTTCTATTTAAATAGTCTAATTGTTAATTTTTATTTTTTGATGTTGATTTATATATTTATATAATAATTTTGATTTTTAAAATAGCCATTAAAGTACTAGTAATTTATGATATACTGTTTTTGTTCAATAAATTTTAGCGCCGATTTTAGTAGGAAAAAAAATTGTTAATTTTTTCGTTTTATTTGTTTACCGATTGTCTATTAACTCTCAACCTTAGTTCTGGTTAGAATTTTAGCTGTTAAAGTCTAATTGTTATCTTGATATTTAAGTATCAAAGTATTCAAGGTAGTTCAACCATTAATTTTTATATTAGTACGAACGTTTTTTCTATAAATTGAAAAAGAAATGTTTGCATTTAGTTTAAATTACTGTAAATAAAACCTTTTAACTCAAATTAACTTAATCTTTCTTTTTTAAAAAAAATTAATCTTCATAAGGCTTGAAATTAACGGGCGAGCATGGTTATATTTAACATATAGTACTAAACACTAAATAATAGTAACAGATTCAAAAACTATTTATTTTCAAAATCTCTTAAATTCAGAAAAATATCCTCTGTTAAATTTGGTAAAAGCTCTATAAAGTGGTAATAAAAGAATATTTATGTGTACAAAAATATTCTTTTAAAGAACATAGATTGTAAGAAATAAAACTACACCAAACTCAAGTAAATAGATAACTTTAATCTATACAAAAGAATTATAACCGATTATATTCAAATATGAGTTATTTTCCACAAATTATCAGTTACTAATTATCAAATAGAAAAATTATGTCTAAAATTCAGTGGTACCCCGGTCATATTTATAAAGCAGAAAGACAACTCAAAGAACAGTTAAACAAAGTTGATGTTGTTCTTGAGGTTCTTGATGCGCGAATTCCCCTAGCATCTCACCATCCCCAAGTTCCCCAATGGATCGGTGAAAAACCTCGAATTCTTGTGCTTAATCGCGTGGATATGATACCGGAATTTGTACGTCAACAATGGATAACTTGGTTTGAAAATCATGGGGAAACGCCCTATTTCACTAATGCAAAACAGGGAAAAGGGGTGAAAGCACTCCATAAAGCTACTCAGACTGCAGGAGTAGCTATGAACAGACGAAGACGTGATCGCGGAATGCTACCTCGTCCAGTTCGCGCAGTTGTCATTGGATTGCCAAATGTGGGAAAATCTGCCTTAATTAATCGTCTTTTAGGACGTAAAATTGTCGCTAGTGCTAGAAGGGTGGGGGTGACTCGTCAAGTACGTTGGGTTCGGATTTCTGATACTATTGAACTGTTAGATGCACCAGGAGTCATCCCTGGGAACCTAGAAAACCAAAAAGATGCTGTGAAATTAGCAATATGTGAGGATATTGGGAAAGCAGCTTACGATAATCAAGAGGTAGCGGGCATGTTAGTTGATTTTCTAGTCGAATTGAACTTTGAGGAAATCTTACGTTCACGTTACCACCTTGATATCCTAGACATGACGGGGGAGGAATACATTCAAACCATAGGTTATGAACGCTATCAAGGGGATGTTGAAAGAGCAAGTAGGCAATTATTGGATGATTTCCGCAAAGGACTTATGGGGTGTATTCCTTTAGAATTACCACCGATGAAGTAACTAATGATATTAACGCTTGAGAAGAATACTTAACACAATGGTATTTTTAAAACCGCAGATTTTAAACCTTATTGTTTTGAAAAAGTAGGAAGTTAGGTTGCTCTTTTGTGAGAGAAAAAAAAGGAACATGGACGGTAGTAGCCATTAATGAATAGTTACAAAATAAACTCCAACTTTGAGCCAAGTTGCCAGCTAAGTTTGAGATATTTAGAAGTTTACTTAGAAGTAAGTAAACTTCTAAGTAAATTGACAATTCTTACTTATCTGCTACTTAAGATAAACTGAAAGTCGAGAAAATAAAGCTAACCTCTCCAGTTTTAATTCTTAGAGTTTTTGATTAACTTATTTAAATGAGTAACTACTGGCAAGTTAGTAATAACTTTAAAGATAGATAAGAAATAGCTAATTCGGAATTAACGGTAAGAGGAAACCGATTATCAGGGTAGACTGTAGGGAATTTGTCTAGACCTAAGTAAAAAATTTTTTTTAAGTAATGATTAACCAATTTTAAGCTCATATAATGTTCCTAGTGTTTAATGACAGTCAATAATGGCATTTATCTCCTTATTCTCTGTTACTAATTAGGCTGCGGCATAGGAACTCAGAAAAACGATAATAATGAGTACAGAGATAATAGCGATCATACGAAACCCTTTAATTTAATATTCGGACTGAGAAGGGAAGAGATGGTATCTCAATTGGTTGCCTCTGAAACCTTCCATAATTATTTAAAAATCAATCAGCAAGCTAGATAATTACCGATTGCCAAACCTAGAGTAAGCCACAAAAAGGAAATTCTTATTGTGTAAGCAAAACTTACTTTGCCAACGAAGAATAAGCCACTTTGACCTGTAGCCATAACGGATAAAACAATTTAAGGGTTGAAGTTGTGACTAGCTAGTAAGTAAGTGATCTTAAATAACCTCTCATGGTTAATTTCCTTCCAATTGCTTGATTACGAGATTTGGGAAGTGAGCGAGCTGATCGTAACATGGGTTTATTTAAAATAACTAACAATTGACCAGTTGATTGAGTTAGAAACAGAGGACGTAAAAATGATATCTTCCGTTTTTCCCAGGAAGTACAGAGGCTAAGGCGATCATTAAATTACTATGAAATCTTTCATTAGTGTTTAGTTGAGTGAGAAAAAACTAAAGGTTAATGCTGATAGTTTAAGTTTTACCTGTTTCCCAATGAAATTTAGACTAAAATGAGCACTAATATCAAGAGATACAAAGGGTAAAATAACACTTATTAGGGAAAATATTCGATGAGATACTCTATGGTTTGTAACCTACTGTCTAGGATTAAATTGAGACGGCTAACCAATGAGTATCAGTATTTTGCAGCAACGGGATATACTTAAGGAAGTTGGTCAGTTTAAGTTTTGTGACGAACCTATTACAAATGACATAGAGGTGATTCGATGAATAAGCTATGGGGAGAATCATGAGTAACATATCAGAATCTCAAACAGCCGCAACTATGATGACTAGAACGCCCCCATGGGGGACTGTAACTATTTTAGAAAAGGGGAATGGTTACTGCATCAATCGCATTGTAGTTCAACCTGGGGAGCATATCAGTACTCAAATGCACTATCATCGTAGTGAACATTGGATTGTCGTTTCAGGAACTGCTAGAGTTATTTGTAATGGCCAAGAAAAACTTCTAAAACAAAAAGAATCTACTTATGTTCCTATGAACACTCGCCACCGTATTGAAAATCCTGGGGTAATTCCGTTGATAATGATTGAAGTACAAAATGGGGAATATTTGGAAGATGATGATATTGTTCGTTTTTCAGATTCTACTGAACTTATGATGTAGGATTAACTAGTGAAATATAAAATCAAGAAACTTCGGGGTTGGGAATTGACGGAATTTTTGAATTTATAGGGTTTCTTTTGAAGAAACTTTAGTTTACTATTGATACTTTCTCGAATCGAAACCCCAATTGTTTCACAGCTTTTTAAGGACGATAGACAAACTTTTTGGCACTAATCAGCTGATTATAATTACCATCATACCATGTTTAAGTTTTTATCAAAAATATTTCTGAAATTTATCTTTTAATTGATGTATTTTTAATATAGTTTCCCGAAATCTATACTAACCTCTTCAAGATTAGTCAAAACCTCTTTTCCCAAGCTTCTAAATATTTTGCTATTCCTCCAGATTTTCTTGTTTCTATAATTCCTAAGATTAATCTCGAAAGGGATAATTTTCTCTGCCAAAGGCAAATATATTATACTTAATTCGTCATCTTCATAAGATTTTCTGATGGTTAAACCATAATAAATACAAGTTGATGTTTTGTTTTAACATCTTATTCATTGAACTGAGTTGAATATTTAATTTTATTAATATAAATTAAGCAAAAGTGTCGAGTCTAACATGATTTGAACAAAACACAAAACCTGCTATAGTACCAGCTATATAATTAAAGCTTTTAATAAGCTTAATTATTGGTAATAAAACTTTATATTTATACGTTTGACTTTTATGTCATAGGTTGGGTATAGTTTTTAAAAAATAAAATGGATAAATTAAATACTATGAGTTACTACCATTTCCAATCTTCTCTTAGACAAAATACTTAGACTTGATATGTAATTTTATAGACTATAAAGTTAGTAAACTAATTTGTTTTAAATTAAATTAAAAGTTTTTGACCTAAAACGCGAAACTAAATTGGAAGTTTAAACAATAAATGGAACTTAAAATAATTTCCTTAATGGTTACTAAATTATCTTTAAATTTAACGTAAATCCTGATAATAAAGATTATGTCCTAATTTTATCAGAGTTGTCTAAAGATTAGATTTTAGTATTGTTTTAATGAATATAGATTTATTTTTTCTGAATATCTATTAACTATTCTAGAATAGCCCCCTAGGATAAAAGTTTATTAATAAAAAATAGAAAATTTATTATACTATCCATTGATAATTTTAACTCAATTGCAAAATTAGGACAAACTTAAGCAATTTTTTTGTCATTGTTCAACGATAACTTTTTTATATTTTATACAAGAAACATCATGTAAAAAACACACTCTTAACAAGGGGAAATTCGGTATTTAAATAAACTTTCATTTTTATTCCTTCTTGTTCAGCTCAGATAGCCAATTATCCGATTAACTTAAAATTTTTCACTACTTGTTTCTTAAATAGTTAGTAGCACTATAATAATTTTTCTTTGGAAATTACGTTCAATTAACAACTCTTAATTAAGTTGGTAAAAATTAAAGAATCAGCAAAATTTTTTAGGTAAATAGTAATGTCTAAGTTTGTAAAAAAAAGTTTATTCTTGACTTGAACTAAAAAAATCGAAAAAAATTACTTAATAGGCTTGATTATTTTTCTGAGAATTAAAAGGGTATCAAAGGATTTAATATTGGTATTTTTCAGTTTAAAATTATGTAAATATCTCAAATTTAACATCTCTAGATATAATAATTAATTATCACGTGTAATTTCTTTAAAAACCATTTTTCTAAAAAACTATTAGAGAACAATGTCTACGGAACTATCAGATTGGATACGCTTAGATAAATCTCTCTCAATTGAAGCAGAAAGCGGCTACACTAACCTTCAGGGAAATCAATATCGCTTTGGTGAATTCTTATGCCTTTTTTTTGGTAAAACTCCTCCTCTAGGAACTCCTGCTAGTGATCGTAGTCGCTGGCAAAGTTTTGCAGTTAAATATGCTCAATATCCTCAATTATCTCTCTCTCAACGCCGGAGTTTAATTAGCAACACTCGACAGTTTTTACATGAACTTAAACTTTCATTAGAAACTGCTTCTGAACCACCTCCTTCTAAATTACCGCGAACTGTTCCTATTCCACGAAAGCAAGCTGATCCCCGCAAAATAACTTTAGAGCAATCCCTTAGTACTTTAGCCGAAGTAGGCTACAAAAAAGGCGAATTGCTAAAAAGACTAGGATTGTTTACTGTTAAAGATATACTGTTTTATTATCCTCGCGATTATATTGACTATGCTCGTCAAATGAGGATTTCTCATCTTAATCCAGGGGAAACGGTAACAATAGTAGGAAGTGTGAGAAAGTGTAATTGTTTTACCAGTCCCAAGAATAAAAAATTGAGTATTTTTGAGTTGATTGTACAAGACAATAGCGGACAAATTAAACTCAACCGTTTTTTTACAGGAACCCGTTTTACTAATCGTAGTTGGCAAGAAAAACAAAAACTACTTTACCCTTTAGGCTCTATCATTGCTGCTTCAGGATTAGTCAAAAAGAGTAAATATGGCGTTACTTTAGACAACCCAGAAATTGAAGTTTTAGATAGTTTTGTGACAAATATAGCATCGCCAAAAGTTGGGCGTATTTTGCCGATTTATCCTTTAAAAGAAGGTATTGATGCTGATTTAATTAGAAAGGTAATTGTAAGTTGTTTAGGAGCAATAGAACAAATCAGAGATCCTCTTCCCGTAGCATTAAGAAATCAATACGGATTAATTAAATTAAAAGAGGCGATCACTAATATTCATTTCCCTCAAACTACTGATCTTTTGACTCATGCAAGAAGACGGTTAGTTTTTGATGAATTCTTCTATTTGCAAGTAGGATTTTTGCAACGTCGTCAAGAACAAAAACAAATAAAAAACAGTGCAATTTTTGTTCCAGAAGGAAAATTAATAGAAGACTTTAATAAATTGTTACCTTTTACTTTAACCAATGCCCAAAAACGAGTAATCAATGAAGTTTTAGAGGATTTAAACTCATCAACTCCGATGAATCGTTTAGTACAAGGAGATGTAGGAGCAGGAAAAACAATTGTTGCTGTATTCTCTATATTAGCAGCTATTCAGTCTGGTTATCAAGCTGCTTTGATGGCTCCGACAGAAGTATTGGCAAAACAACATTATCGAAAATTAGTATCTTGGTTTAACCTCTTATATCTACCTGTTGAATTACTAACTGGCTCAACAAGAATAGCTAAAAAAAGAGAAATTTATAGTCAATTAAAAACTGGAGAATTACCTTTATTAGTTGGAACTCACGCCCTTATTCAAGATAAAGTAATTTTCCAAAGATTGGGGTTAGTAGTAATTGATGAACAGCATCGATTTGGGGTACATCAACGGGCTAAATTATTAGCTAAAGGTAGATCTCCTCATGTTTTAACTATGACAGCTACTCCTATTCCTCGCACCTTATCATTAACTTTACATGGAGATTTAGATGTTAGTCAAATTAATGAATTACCTCCAGGAAGACAGCCCATTCAAACCACAGTATTGATTAGCAAAGAACGCACCAAAGCTTATAATTTAATTCGGCGAGAAGTTGCTCAAGGAAGACAAGCTTATATTATTTTTCCCATGATTGAAGAATCAGAAAATTTAGATATTCGTGCCGCAGTAGAAGAACATAAAAAAATATCAGAAACTATCTTTCCTAAGTTAAATATTGGATTATTACATGGCCGCATGAGTTCAGTAGAAAAAGACGAAGTTTTAACTAATTTTCGAGATGATAAAAATCAAATCATTATTTCAACGACGGTAATTGAAGTTGGTGTTGATGTACCTAATGCAACGGTAATGTTAATTGAAAATGCGGAACGGTTTGGACTGTCCCAATTACATCAATTAAGAGGAAGAGTAGGACGAGGTTCCCATAAATCCTATTGTTTGTTAATAAGTAACAGTAAAACTCCTGATGCACGGCAACGGTTAAGTGTGTTAGAACAGTCCCAAGATGGTTTTTTTATCTCAGAAATGGATTTAAGATTTCGCGGACCAGGAAGCGTTTTGGGAACCCGTCAATCAGGATTACCTGATTTTGCTTTAGCAAGTTTAGTGGAAGATCAAGAGATTTTAGGATTAGCTAGAACTGCTGCGGAAAAGATTGTTATAGCCGATAATCATCTAGGAGGAATGCCATCTTTGAAAAAGGAGTTAGAACAACGCTATCAAAAACTAATGGGGGTAAATATTTTAACATGATGATTATCATATTAGAATGTTTAAACATTTTCCTCAACAGTCGATTAGATTAAAGGACTGTTGAGGAAAATATGTAGCCTTCAATAAGATTTTTATGAATAAACAGTATAATAGGTATTACGATTGGTTGCAATTGTTCTTCCTGTCACCGCAATTTTAACCTTTAATTTTACTCAAAAATATTTTTCTGTGTTAGCTTATTTCGGTCTTTTTTTTAAGAGCTTTAGGAGTTACTTGAGTGGTAACATAACAAGTCGATAATAATGCTATTGGTGTTATTAATTAACAACGTAAACTGACGTTCAAATTGCTTGCATAAGTCTTTCAAGCAATATAGATTTTTTCTCTTAACGCACTCTTGATTAAACTGAAATCAGCTTATTGAGGTTATCTAAAAAACTAGTGTTATACTATTTTAGCTATATCAAAATCTTGCTTTTTTGTTAAACTTACTACGATATAAATGGACTTTTACTATGGTCGTACTGGTTGCGTTTTTAGGCACTTACTTAGGTATTTAATTGCAACAAACTGCTTTAAGATTTATTGTGGTATGGATGGATCAAGCCCTGACTTCTACTAGTCCCATATTCGTTCTGTAGATTGCAGTCAGTCTCGGAACTTAGGTCAGTGTTAGAGGAATTATAGGAGCAATTACTACGATCATAAGGATTATTTTATCTTCCTTAAAATAAAAATTAATAAAAAATATTTCATAGAAAATAATATCAAGAGATAGAGTTAGAATGAGTATTTTAAACTACTAAATCTAAAAATCTTGGATACAATCTATACACATACTCGAACAGAAACTATCTAGGTTATTTCAAAATAAATCGGATCATCTATATAAATATAGACCAGACAAGATATATTTTTATTCGAAAGAACCTGGAATTTCCAGCTAAGAAATTATTTTAGTGACCTCGGTTCCTTGCTCATCAATAACCTAAAAAGCTGTGTAAGTTTCTGCATTACTGGGTTTAATACTGATTAATAATGTAGTGTTCTGTTCTAAAAGTGAGATACCAAGGAGTATTACTAGCAGTTTGATTTGAGGTATAGTCTTACATTTTATTGGAGTAATAATTCTAATTATAGATATAATCTTGTTCAAAACCGATAATATTTTTATTTCGATGAAAATACTTAATCTAGTCATTATAAGTCCTTCTCTCTTTCCGAGCTCTACTCGTAACTTAGAGGATGAACAGCTTAATCTAATTTTTACTCGCCAATACTTGGATAAAGTAAGGGGGTATTTTCAGGCGATCATAGGATTTTATATGAGTTGTTGAATTCCTATTAGTGGGAGAGGAGTTAGGTCAGAAACTATCAAAGTGCCTGCTAGATTTAACCCTATTTCTAGGGGTCCAATTTCCTTAGTGAATTCCCCAGAAAAATAAGTCTTCGTACCAGAAAATTTTACTATGATTAAAAAGTTATAAAAATTAAGCAAATAATCATCCCTAAAATTGCTACTTATCTGCTTTTTTAAAATAAAAAAATTTAAATAATAATTAAGAATAAACTAAATATGCCAAAAACAAAGACTACCATTTTGGTAATAGAATTAGGATAGTTTACTTTAAAAATACGGCAATAATAATTACAAATTCTACTATAAAATACACTACTATTAACCTTTGAAATTGACTTGCATGAGGATTAATAATTTAGTAGCGAATATCGTTGGTAATAGAATTAAGAATAATCAAAAACAACTCCGATACGGTTGATGAAGTTTCTGCCAATTCTCTGGCTACTACCAAAGTAATTATTTAAGCACCTAATTTGGCGATTTTTTGAGTAGATAAAATAATAACATTGCTGTCAATACTAATCCTACTGGTTTCTTTATCAGAGGTTAACTCAATTTAACTAAGTCAGTCCATTACTATTTTCATTTTAAAACCCTAATAACCTTTTATTCTTCTATTTTTTGCCAAATTTATTTTTTTGTCATTTATAAAAAAAAAGCATAAAAACAGATACTAATATTTAACTTTAAAAGATTTAATTACAGAGAAACTCTAGTTGTTTAGATAAAAAAGTAAATAGATATAAAAAATATGATGAATATACAGAAAAAATGCGGTATTTCTTCTTAAGAAGAGCTAAGTGCATATAAGTGGTGTCGTTAAAATTTTAAAAAAGTTATAAATGGTGTTATGTACATCTTTTTTGTCTACAGATTTTTACTTAAAAAGTAAATATAATAGAAAGAAGATAGCATTTGATAAAACTTATAAAGTTGTCGTAAGTTTGTTTAAAAATTAATATAATTAAGCTAAGTTAATTAGTAAAATATTGCTTAAAATAATGATACTAGAAATTTTATTAAAGCAATGTAAATTAAACTCTAATTACCTAAATATGAGAAAAAAATATTTCCATTTAAACAACACCTATAAGTAAAATATCTTGTTTTACTTATAGGTGTTGTTTAAAAACCTTCAGCTACATTTTCTGAGAGTGTGGATAATAAATGACTATAAACAATAGATATATTAGAAGAAGAATTTAGCTTAATTTATCTAACATATCCAAAATATAACAGCAGTTATCAGATAATTCTAAAAAAGTTTGGGAAGGTATGACTATGTCAAGTTAGCTGAAAAAGTTTTTAAAAAATTTATTTTTAGCAAAGAGTTTATAGATATCGATTAATTCTAAATAATTAGACTTAATCGTAAAAAGTGGATTAAACTCCCTGTCACAAATGACTTAGAAGTGTCGTGTACAATATTTTAGGTTTGTCTGACATTTTTATCAAAAATTAATGAAAAAGATTCAATGTGCGATTGCTTTAGGGAGTAATTTAGGAAATTCTCTCAATATTTTAGAAAACACTATTCAAATTTTAGAACAATTATCAGAAGTCTATCTCAAGTCCTATTCTCATTGGTATGAAACTATTCCTATCGGACCTCCTCAACCAAATTATCTAAATGGTTGTGCTATCCTAGAAACCTATTTAGTTCCTAACAAATTGTTAGAAACATTATTCAATATTGAACAACAATGGGGACGAGCACACCAAGAAAGATGGGGACCAAGAACTCTGGATTTAGATTTACTATTGTATGGAGATTTAATTCTAAAAACTGATACGCTCCAAATTCCTCATCCCCGTATGACACAAAGGGGATTTGTCCTAATTCCTCTAGCAGAAATTGCCCCTAATTGGGTGCATCCTGTGAGCAAAAAGGAGATCATCGAGCTCCTTGACGAGGTAGACTGTTCTGGAGTCAGTCTTTATCAACCCAACTAACTGATATGCAAATTTATGTCTGTCTTCAACGAATCTCCTACCTATCTACGGCAACGTCTGTTTCACCGGGGACGCAAATTTAATTTTGATGTTCATTCCCTACGTTTACATAATGGGGTTGAGGGGGACTGGGAATGTATTCGTCATCGAGGAGGAGCGTTGGCTGTTCTTATTACATCAAAGGGTGAACTGGTCTTGGTTAAGCAGTACCGTTTTGCTGTAAGAGGACGATTGTTAGAATTCCCTGCTGGAACCTTAAAACCAAATGAAGAAGCATTAGAAACTATTAAGCATGAAATTCAAGAAGAGACAGGATATTGTGCTAATACCTGGCATTCTTTAGGTAAACTTTCTTTAGCCCCTGGTTATTCTGATGAGTATATTTATGTTTTTTTGGCACGGGATTTAGAAAAGTTAGATCATCCTCCCAAACAAGATAAGGAGGAACGTACTGAAGTGGTGTTAATGACGTTTTCGGAATTTGAAACAGCTCTCTTAAAAGGAGAACCTATTGATGCTAAATCCCTTAGTAGTTTTTTGATGACACGACTATTTCTAGATAAGATCAATGGCTAATTTAATTATTTTCTGGCACCGTAAAGATTTACGAATTTCTGACAACATTGGCTTATCCAAAGCTCGTCAGCAAAGCTCTAAAGTGATTGGAGTATTTTGTTTTGATAGTGATATCTTAGAACGGGATGATATTGCTCCTGTAAGGATAACTTATATGATAGGTTGTCTAAAAGAATTACAACAAAAATACCTAGAATTAGGAAGTAAACTATTATTTATTCAAGGAAATCCCAGTCAAGTTATCCCCAATTTAGCAGAAAGTATTCGAGCTGAATCAGTATTCTGGAATTGGGACGTTGAACCGTATAGCAGAAAACGAGATAAACAAGTTATTGAAGCTCTAGAAGAAAAAAGCATTAAATATCAAAGTTATTGGGATCAACTATTACATTTTCCTGAAGAAATAATGAATCAATCAGGATATCCTTATAAGGTTTATACTCCTTTTTGGAAAAAATTATCGCAGCAAGAAAAATCTTATATCCCTAATCCTTTAGATAGCTTGGAAGAGTTAACTGAAATAGAACTAGAACAAGCCAAAAAAGTCGGTACCATTGAGTTGCCATCAGCGACAGAACTAGGGTTCAACTGGAGTAATAGTTTAATTTTATCACCAGGAGAAACAGCAGCTAAAGAAAGATTAGAATTTTTTTGTAATTCCGCAATTAATTCTTATCAAGAAATCCGAAATTTTCCAGCTATTGAAGGAACTTCCCAATTAAGTGCTGCCCTAAAATTTGGCGCAATTGGCATTAGAACTGTTTGGCAAGCAACAGTTAGTGTCTATGAAAATAGTCGTAGTGATGAAACGAGAGAAAATATTGAAACCTGGCAAAAAGAGTTAGCTTGGAGAGAATTTTATCAACATTGTTTATACTTTTTCCCTGAATTAGTAGAAAGACCTTATCGAAAAGAATTTGAAGTTTTTCCTTGGGATAACAGCGAAGATGATTTTCAATCTTGGTGTGAAGGAAAAACAGGATATCCTATTGTAGATGCGGCAATGAGACAATTAAATGAAACAGGATGGATGCATAATCGTTGCAGAATGATTGTGGCGAGTTTTTTAACTAAAGACTTAATTATTAATTGGCAATGGGGAGAAAAATACTTTATGCAAAAATTAATTGATGGTGACTTAGCTTCTAATAATGGGGGATGGCAATGGAGTGCATCGAGTGGAATGGATCCCAAACCATTACGAATTTTCAATCCTGCAAGTCAAGCGCAGAAATATGATTCTAATGGGGAATATATTCGTAAATGGCTACCTGAATTAAGTTCTCTTGATACGGAATGTTTAGTAACAGGAAAAATTTCTCCCCTGGACTGTTATAGTTGTGGTTATCCTCAACCAATTAAGAATCATAAACAACAACAAAGAGAATTTAAACAACGATATAAGAAAGTTAAAAATTTGTAGTTTTTGATACTTATTTGAATAACTTATCCGAACTATCCCTCACAATACATTTTTACAATGAAGAAACAAGTCCCTGATGAATTGTGTTTAGGTCAATTCTATAGATAGTTTTAATTTCTAATTTAGAACACAAACGTAAAGCGATCCAATCACTCAAATTTTCTCTTAACCTATTATTATACCCTTCAAGCAGTTTTAGGGAACCATCAAACCCTTTGAGTATTTGGCATTTCCCCTAATAGAGCTTGTTATTTTCTAAAATATTAGAAATAGTGAGTTCCATTGCTTTGTTAGTATCAATAGCTAATATTCTCGTCTGAATAAAACTTTGAGATTAATCGGTTATGAGATTATAGTTTTATCTTAATCATTGAGTTCATTAGTAGTTGATTAATCGCTCTCCTGAATATTTTCTAAAAAGAAGGGGGAACATTTACCCACCTGAGAGTTAAGCATTTATAAATCACATCTGTATTGTCTAGAATAAATAAAGTTATAGCTATAAATCATAAAAATTACTTAAAAATGCTCAATAACGAGCAATTTTTTTAAAAAAAATAAGGGAACTATATCTTAGTAGTAAATGCTTTAAGATTAAATAATTATCATAGTCTGAATATTTGGACTCAGCGATTAAATATCAAGTATAGAGTTCTAAATTAAACTCAGCTTTTAGTTTTTTTGGTAATAGTTCCGATACTAATTTTTTATTTTTACGATTACCTCCATTTTATCAGTTTTCTACTTTTTATTTTTAGGGATATCTTTATCTTTTCACACGAACTATATATAAATATATTTGTCAATGTATAACTTTTGCTAGCCTAGGAATTAGGGATTTTAAATAATTGTAAGATTAATAAATCTTACAATTATTCCTTTGGTGCTAATTTATACTTAAAACTAGCACTAAAGGCAATAGTAGTTTCAGTACCTAAGACAGCAAGTAGTTCGAAAACGGCATAAGGAGTAACCTTTATGGCTGGCTATTGAATGAACTCATCGTTTTCTAAACTATTAAGTATATGATTAACAGTTTGCCTTGCCTCAATAATTGACTTATTGTTAAAGCTATTCAAATTTTTTAAGAAAAGAACATTCTTTACAAGAGTTAAATTGTTATCAGTTAATAATTTTTTTTTCATCATAATTTTTAAAATTTTTATGACTGATATTATAAGCAATTAATTGTACTCTCACTAGAGACAACTAAATTAAAACTGCTAATAATACATTAACTAAAATTCAACTCTCTAAACACAGTAATGTAGATGAGCTTGAATAAGTCTAGAATAGAAAAATGGTTTTAAAAAGGCAATCACTGGATACCAGTATTCTGAAAAATTCAGCTACAGTTGACTCGCAAACATAAAATTTCCTCTAGAACGAAAACAGAAGAGGAAATTTTATGTTTAGGTCTAAGAGTATAAAAAGTTAAATAAATTGCAGACTAAGTGAAACTTTTAAAAAATACGATGATAAAAACAACTTCCAGGTGGATTAGTTAGGGAACAAAATTTAGAATTTAGCAAAAAGTTGGACGAGGATAAGTAAGAATTGAGAAGATATAGAAAATCTTAAATAGCCTTTATAAAAAATCCAAAATAATAATTATTTTGGATTTAAAAAATAAAAAAATTGAATAATTTTTTGATAAAAATTGTGATGTTCTGTTAAACAAGAGATGTTAATAAACAACATGAATAATATTATTAATAATTACTATTTTTTCTAAAAAAAAGTTAAAAAATGAATAAAAATACCTTATAGAAAGGTAGTCAAAGGCTAAAATAATTAAATTAAATAGGTTTTAGTCTAAAAAATAGAGTAACTTGCCCCTATGTTAAAGTAGAAAATAAGAAAGTAATTATTCAGGAGTTTAAAAACAATTAAATTTCATATTTTTATGATATAAATATACGAATCGAGTAAAAGTTTTAATCAGTTCTTATTGAGAGATAGTCAGAAAAAGTAAAGTTTCATAAAACGAACTAGATCAATAGGTGGATAAATATGAACAACTTACAAAAATAAAAGAATAGGTACGGTTTGATTTATTAAAAATGACTCAGTATATATATACAAGTGATTTAGTTAAAGCAAAATTGAAACAATGTAAATGAAGATGATTATATCTATTTTTTCCAGATAATTCTAGTCTAGAGGTATATGTAATAGAAGAGGAATTACATCGAATCAAAGCCTACTGAGTTCTGGAAGAATGTTTTACTATAAATATGGTTTAGCTAAGGCGGTTAAACAAAGTATCAATTAAAGTAAGATAAATTTAAGTCTAACTACTTCAATCTAGAGGTAGAAATAATTTACGTTTTTAACGTTTATTTAGAGCTATTTGTTTGAAAGTATTATTTTTAGCTTTAAAAGATTTTCTAGGAAAAGAGTTCGATAAAGTAAGAGTAACATCATCAACATTTTACTAAATAGTGGATAAACTATCATGCTCACTATCAAAGGTAAAAGTAACTGCTTGTGGTAAGTTTTTAGCAAGACTTACCACAAGGTAATTCAATCTTTCTGAATTATTAATTTAACTTTTCTAAATTCCTGATTCCACCTCTACTACAACAATTTTCTTTAGAGCTTATCTAATAGAAGATTTCAAGCCTTTATTATAAACTTTGAACGAGAACGATTTTTATAAACAGCTTCTAGCAAATCAAACACTTGTTATAACTACCCTAAATTTATTAACCCATATTGTCATAACTCAATTATTAACTTATGGAGAATGGCTTAGGTATGATACAGAGCAAGCTCAACTTCTGGTTTGTAAATATTCAAGTCATCTTGACAGTTTATTATTGCTTTTGATGCTGAGTTATCTTTAAAACAAGGGCTAAAGCAATAATATTGATAAATTCAATAAAATGTTCGTTATCATTTAATACATCGTGTCAATTAATTTATAATTATTTTTTTATACCGATATGACAAGGGAGATTGTACCAATACTCTAAATATGCAGCAGATATTTTAGCTTTCTCTGTTCTTATTATCAAGTTGCCAGGAAAATAGGTTGCCACTTATGCTTAGAGCGATGTCCTTTTATTAGTTAAATAAATCAGTTACAAAAGTTTTAACAATAAGATTAACAGGAAAAACAGGTTCTATTGTTGTGAAATAAATTGGTAAGTTTTTTACTGAAACTAAGCTAGGTTACTTTACTATTTATTTAATTAATTTTTTAAAAAAAATTAACTTATAAAAAAAATTTTATTATTAAAAACTTTCTGATTTTATTGATGCTTAAGTTAGCTATTAAAAGCTGTAATATTTTCTTGTTTGAATTAGTGCTGTTCCTAAAATAAAAGTACCTATTAAAGAAGGTAAGCATCCTAAATTTAAATTTAAATTGGGGGGAACGCCAGAATAAATAGACTAGATAGCACAAAAAATTAGATTGATATAGCTAGAGCAGTGGGGATTAGTATTACTCATTTTAGTAAGTTAAATGAGTAATACTAATCCTGATCATTATCTTAATAGTATTGGCGAAGTAAAGATCTTAATTTAAAAACGCAAAACAGAACAATATTTAATGAAATTAGGTATTAGTTATAGACTAATTTAGTGCAGGAGGTCTACTTGATAAACTAGGTAGCAAACAATAATTATTAGTTAATAAAAATGATCAATTATCAACTGAACTGCTTAATAGTAATCGAACTTTTATATTTGCTAAAACTATAAAGGGATTATAAAATCCTAGTTTACTCGTGATTTTGATTGAGCTGGGAGTGGCAGAAATTTTCGATTACCTCAATTTCATCAATAACCCCGCTAAACCATTTTTTAAAAATTTTGCTCAACTTAGCATCTGTAATCACAGAGTTAACAACAGAGTTAACAAATTCTTGCCACTGAGAGTCGTTATCTGGCAGTATCAGTCCATATTCTTTACAATTAAAAGGTATTTTAGGGACCAGAACGTACTCTTTACCTAGGTTTAATTCTTGTAAAATAACTTCACCGATTAACAGAATACTATCACCAGCAAAAGCATCAATTTTTTCTCCTTGTAAAGCTTGTATACCTCGGAAGCTTCCTGTAATTCCTTGAAATTTTGTAATATTAGCTGCCGGATACTTTATTTCTATTAACTGTTGACTATCCGTGTTATCAAGAACTCCAATATTAACTCTTACTAAGCTAGTATTTAAATTAATATCATTCTGTTTTTTTTTATTGATTAGAAGTTGAGTCCCTGTTGATAAAAAAGGACTAGAAAATATAACATTTAATTCAGGGATTTTACGAATTACATTTGGCCCGCATTCTAAATGAATTATCCCATCATTCACTAGTTCAAATCTATTTAAAAAGGTTGATTTATATAATCTCACTAATATAACTTCTTTATTTAATTTTTCTTTTAATTTTTCTTTAAAAATATAGATAAAATCTAAACAAACTCCAGCGAGATTATTATTTGAATATCTATAGCCAAAAGGAACTGCATCTTCCCTTATTCCAATTTTAAGTAACCCTGTACGAACAATTTCGTTCAGAATGGATTTAGATTGTGCCTTTACTGGTGTAGAAAAAGATAGAAATAAGGTTAAAGTGCTCAGAAATAGCAAGCTTTTTGAATTCATTTTTTTATTCGATGAGAAAAATAACCGAAAAGTCAATTATACCCAAGAATCTAAAATATCTTTAAATAAAACTTCATCAATCCAGGTTTTAGCAACAACAGTTAGAGGGAGAGCCAATAACAACCCTAATAAGCCAAAAGATTGAGCAAAGAAAATCTGTGCCATTAAAGTAACAGCAGGTAATAGAGAAACTTGTTTAGCCATAATCGTTGGTGTTAGCCAGTAACTCTCAATGTTTTGAATAATAAAATACCAGATTAAAATTGCCCAAATTTTCCAAGGTTCGTCTAAGAGAGCAACCATAACAGGGAAAATAACGCTAGCAGCAGGTCCAATATTGGGTATAAAATTAAGTAATCCAGCCAATAATGCATGGACTAATACTAGCTTAACCTGTAAAACTAATAAACCGACTCCACTCAGAATACCAATAAATAGACAATTAATAGTAATACCCATTAGCCAATTTCCTAGGGCAATCTCTGATAGATTTAAAATTTCATCAACTCGACGACGATAAAAAGATGGAAAAATTTTTAACAAAAAATTTCGATATTCTTGGGGATTAATTGTTATCATAATTGTTAACACTAATACAAAAAATAATTGAAAAATTGCCGCTACTGAGTTGGAAAAAAAGGCAAAAAAGTTGCTGAATATCTTGGTGAATAAAGGTTGTAATTGTTCAATAAAGTCTCTCAGAGAAGAAGGAGGGAGAAGCCAATCTAACCGAAACTGTTTTTGTCCCAATGAAATTAAAATTTCTCGAAGCTTTTCCCAAACTACGGGACTTAACTCTAGAAATTTATCAAATTGTCCAATAAAAGGTGGAACAATTAATAAGAAAAATAGAATAGTCAATAAAGAAATGACTAAAAGAATAATTACAACAGCCATATTTCGTTCAATAGCCATTCTTTTAATCTGAAATTGTCTTAACCATTTAACTAGTCGGTTAAGTGCAGTAGCAAATATAACTGCTGTAAATACTAACAATAAAAGTTGACGAATTTCCCAGAGAATATAACCGGAAATTACTAAGCTAGAGAGTCCAAGCCACTGACCAAGTTTCACGAGTTTATCAGACTAATCGATATACATTATTAATTATTTTAATCATAAAATTTAACCAGAATTTTATCAATGCCAAAAATATGGTCATATAGGCGATAGCCATAAACCTTACCTTAGATTAAAAATAAAAATAGAGAATTTAAAATTTAACATCAATTTTTTACGAGGAATTTATTCCTTAATTTTGTCCAAAATTATTTTATATAGCTTAGTATAACTTACTATACTAGTTTTTCTTAAAAGGAAAACCTAAAAATAAGTTTTATTTAAAATTAGTCAATCTAAATCTAGATTAACAATGACAATAAGATACGAAAAAGCATGAAGATATTCTTGATTTGTATTGTTTTATTTTTCTGTACATAAAAACTGGTTCAAGCAATTATTTAAAATACTCTGTTATTTAAATCATATCAACAATTAGCTCAAGGAATATAAATTTTATAAAAAAATCATTATCAGCAAGTTCTTGAGCATTTAATTCAAGTAACTAATTTAGAGCCTACTTTACTTTAGGAATAGTAGCTTAGAATAATCTATGTTTTATCAACCTTTAATTAAACCGATATCAAGCTGTGAAACTTAATTTTATCCTGCTAATCAATTTAATCATTATAGAAAATAAGCCTATCTAAATCGAGGAATTAATGAATATAAACCAGGGAATCATGATGAAGCACTAGCTCAGTATCAAGAAGTTATTCAACGAAGTAACGATGATTACCGACCTTATTATCAATGAAGGAGCGGTTCATTTGTCCTAAAAAATACAGATTTGATCTAATAGATTATGAGAAGGTTTTATGAAAATATTTCTTGCTAGCTAGTACAAAAAAACTATAATTTGTTATGATCGTATCTTGGTTTTTTTTAAATCAAATAATATTGAAGAGATAACTACTGATTTAACCAAGTCTATCGTCTCAGACAAGGTTAATGAGGTAAGTTATCATAATAGTAGTTATCTCTATCCTGAAAAATGGAAATTCTCAAGCTGTCTTTAACTATTTAACTGAAGTAAAAAGTAATTGGATGGAATTTGAACAGGAAAGCCACGGTGATATCCTAACAGTTCCAGTCAGCGAAAAAGCAGTTGATATTGACAAGATTAGTCAGTCCGAAAAAAGGATGCTCACTATATTTTTCTCAATCCTTGGCAATCTCTTTTGATTACTAGTGGGGTCGGAGCTATTTGTTTTTTTCGAATAAAATGTTTAATTTTGCTATATTTCGACTGTTGAGGCAGTAATAGCCACTATTTATAATTATCAAAAGAGATAACCCAGCCATTTACTCATGATAGGAGCATAATCAATACTATACCCCTATCCATTCGGTGTTAGGTCCCTCTCAGCTGCCATTAACTATGAGTTTGAGTCGAGTTAATTAACTTCTGCATGGTGGGCAGCTTCTGTTTGATAAACAATCGTCTCATGATCATCTTCAAGCTTGATTTCAGGATTTTTTCTTCCGGGTGTAGTAATCAAACGTGCACCCTTGCTGCCCGTAAAATAACTCCAAGCCCACTGAATCATGACAATTAATTTATTGTCAAATTCGAGTAAGTAGAAAACATGGATAAATAACCAGACAAACCAAGCGAGAAAACCAGATAATTTCAGCCAACCCATATCAACAACAGCCTTATGTTTTCCAATTACCGCTAAGTTTCCCCAGTCAGTATATTTGAAAGGAGATAAGGGACGGCTTTGGAGACTATTGCGGATAAAACGCGCTACATATTCCCCCTCTTGCATGGCAACGGGTGCAATACCAGGTAAAATTCCGCCTTTTCCATCAGAATAATGGGCTAAGTCTCCAATGACAAAGATATTCGGATACTTGGATAAGTTAAAGTTAGGTTCAACCATAACCCGTCCGGCTTTATCTAGTTGAGCCTCAGCACAATCGGCTAAGGTCTTGGCCATCGCAGACGCTTTCATCCCTGCTGTCCAGAGAACTGTGCGAGTGCGAATTTGCTCGATGGTTTCGCCCTGACTGTAAGTGACCAGCTGACCCTTAATGTTGGTGACTCTTACACCAGTTTTGACTGTTACCCCTAATCGTTCTAAAGATTTCTGAGCTTTAACGGAGAGATGAGGAGGATAGGTGGGTAAAATATACTGAGGACTTTGTAAGAGCACGATTTCAGATTGGGAAGTATCAATGTTGCGGAAATCTTCTTTTAGGGTTCCATGGGCTAGTTCGGCTAAGGCTCCTGCCAATTCTACCCCAGCAGGACCCCCACCCACTAAGACAAAAGTTAACCAGTCTTTTCTTCTTTCAGGGTTAGGTTCTTTTTCGGCTGACTCAAAAGCGATAAATACCCGCTGACGAATTTCTAGGGCGTCTTCAATAGTTTTCAGTCCAGGAGCTTTTTCTTCCCAATCATTGCCAAAGTACTGATGGGTTACTCCTGTCGCGACAATCAGAGAATCATATTCAATTTCTCGGTAACGGAGTTTCACCGTTTGCCTTTCAGGATCAATAGCGGATACTTCTCCCATTAGCACTTCTGTATTTTTGCTCTTACTCAACAAAGCCCGTAAAGGAGAAGAAATATCAGCCGGGGATAATCCTCCCGTGGCTACTTGATACAGTAACGGTTGAAAAACGTGAAAATTACGTTTATCAATCAGGGTGACTTTGACGGGGGCTTTGGCAAGTTTTTGAGCAGCATAAAGTCCCCCAAAACCACCACCAATAATCACAACATGATGAAGGTCAGTTTGATTTTTTTGTTGATTAACCATAAGTTTTTGTCTCTTTATTTGGGTTAGTCTGGAAAAATTTTAGAAATACTGATACTCAAACAAAACCGACACGTCAACAATCTTGACTCAAGATGTATTGGAGATTAAAAGTTCCATTGAAGTGATTCTAGTGATTTTTTGGAGTGTTGGTTAGTGCCAGGCTCGTCCCTAACTCTAACATAATAGCCTAATTGATTTAAAAAGACCTTAAAGTATATGTTAATACTATTTAATTATTAGAAGACTGATTGATTACCAAATTTTTTATTTTTTTTTATAAAAATAAAAAAGCTTATTGATATTTAAAACAAAAACTAGATGATATAAGTTGAAATACTTGGGTAATTGTTTATCGATAAACTTTGTTATAAATTTCAAAAAAAATCAAATTAATATAGTTGAATTTTGGATAAAATCACGATACGATAAAAGAGGACTAATGAACAACTAGATTTTGATTTAAACTATGATAATGGTTATTAAGTTAATAATAACTCGATATTTAGAGTATTCATGCTAAAATAAAGTGCACTTAATTTATTGAAATATCTAGTTATTATTAACTAATTTTGAGTAATGTAAAATATACAATGAATAATTCCATTTTTTTATAAAATAAATGCATAACTCCTGATTGACAAAATTAAGGTCAGATGATTGGGATATAAAATTTTAACTATATTTTAAACAAATCTTAAAAAAATGCACTATGTACTATTTTCTTATATAATTTAAGAAGTTAAAAAGTATACAAAATATTTTTTAATAAATCTCATATGTCCGTTATGGAACAACTAATGTACCAACAGGTGAAGAGCTGCCAAGAGGATGTTTATGTTTAACTATCTTCCACCTTTAAATGACCATAATTTACCCTATCCCGATACCATTCATCCCATCGTTGTACATTTCGTCATTGCAATGGTTTTGTTTGCTTTTCTATGCGATACAATTGGCTACTTCACTCGCAATCCTCGTTTATACGAAGTAAGTTGGTGGAATATGTTAGTTGCTACCGTTTCTATTTTTATAGCCATTATTTTCGGTCAATATGAGGCAGGATTAGCTCAACCTTATGAAGTAGTACGACCTGTATTACATCTTCATACGTTGATTGGGTGGTCATTATCAGGAATCATTGCGGCAATTACGGGGTGGCGTTATGTAATTCGCTCAAAAACCCCTGAAGAACTGCCGGCCCCCTATCTAGGCTTGGTATTAATTTTAGTGGCAATTGTTGGTGTTCAAGTGTATCTTGGAGACGAACTAGTGTGGGTGTACGGGCTCCACACCGTTCCTGTTGTTGAAGCCATTAAAGAGGGAATTTTACAATAATGAATCCTAAAGTAATTGATACATTCATAACTGATTTGGGCGCAAATGGACTTCCTTATTCAGTTCCTATCCATCCTAATCTAGTTCATCTGACTATAGGATTGTTTATAATTGCCATTACTTTTGATACCCTAGGGGCAATGTTTGGGTTCCAAAAACCTGTGTTTAAATTCTTTGCCATTCCCGCTACCCGTAGCAATTTTTTTGATGTCGGTTGGTACAATCTGTTAGCAGCCTCGATTATCACAATTTTCACTGTAGCGGCCGGATTTTATGAGATGATGTTAGCCAACCCCGTCACTGATGTTAAAAGTGCTTGGGGACTTGGTGCAATGGACACCATGTTGTGGCATGGTGTAGGGGGAGTATTTATCTTTGCTTTTATGATTGGAATGACTATCTGGAGAGGATTTCAACGATTTCTCTGGCGGAGAGAAAGAACCATCCAGGTACAGTGGGCGTATTTAGGAGTAGGTTTCTTTATGTTATTTCTGTTGTTCCTTCATGGAACCTTGGGGGCACAAATTGCTGCAGAATTTGGGGTCCACAACACAGCTGATCAATTGTTAGAATCAGGACACGAATCTCAGTTACTGATGTCAGAAGTCAATTACCCCAAAGAGTATAAGTCAAAATTATGACCTTTCTGAGTAAAAATCTTATTGATTAAGGATTACTTTTATTGTTCTGGTATTTATTAATTATGAGACTTCGCAACATCTTATTTTTGATTGCTTATGCGATTGCCTTAACATTGATTAGTCTTTGGATGGGGAAAGTTTCTTATTCTTGGTTTCCTCCCCAAGCTTCGGCAGAATCTCTATTAATTGATGAATTGTTTGCTTTTTTCGTAACTATAGGAACTTTTATTTTCTTAGGAATTGCCGGAGTAATCATCTACTCCGTTGTTTTCCAACGAGCAGCCAAATATGATTATAGTGATGGTCCTCATATTGAAGGAAACGTAGCCCTGGAAATTGTTTGGACATCCATTCCCATCCTTTTGGTATTTTGGTTAGCGGGATATAGCTATCAGGTTTACGATCAAATCGCTATTCGCGGTTCAATGGAACTGAACTCCTTACCAATTGTTTCTGGACAAACTGCTATTGTTATTACAGAACCTAGTCAAGCCATTGAAGTGATTGCAAAACAGTGGTCTTGGGTGTTTCGTTATCCTGAAAAGGATGTAACCAGTACCGAATTGCATCTTCCTGCAAATCAGAGAGTTAGCTTGACATTAAAATCAGAAGATGTACTGCATGGCTTATATATTCCAGCTTTTCGAGTTAAACAAGATATCGTTCCTAACAAAACCACTAACTTTGAATTTACTCCCATTAAGGAAGGGAGATATCGCTTAAGAGACTCTCAATTTAGTGGAACTTATTTTGCTACAATGCAAACAGATGTAGTGGTAGAGTCCCCTGAAGCTTACCAAAAGTGGTTATTTGAAACAGCGAAACGCAAACCGTCTCCCGCAAATAATGTTGCAGCTTCAGAATATGTCCAGCAAACAGAAAAAGCCTTTAAAACTGGCTGGCCGACAATTGTTCCAGCAGAACCGCCAGTAGTCAATTATCCTACCTAATCTAGGTTCGGGGTTCGCAGTTAAAAATATACCTTTTATTTTTTTTCCCCTTATCAATCATTTGTATTTGTAACAAACATCAAATGATTATAGTTAGCCGCATTCAATGTCAGGAAAAAATACATGACAGACCTTAGAATTAAAGACACAAACATTGTTACGGAAAGCTATCAGGACCTGTCTGCCAGAGATTGGAGAAGATACTTTAGCTTTAGTACAGATCATAAAGTTATTGGGATTCAATACCTAGTTACTTCTTTTATTTTCTTCCTCATTGGTGGAATCTTCGCCATGGTTATGAGGGGGGAATTAATTACCCCGGAAGCAGATTTAGTTGATCGCACTTTTTACAACGGAATGTTCACGATGCATGGCACTATTATGCTGTTTTTGTGGACATTTCCCTCATTGGTTGGGTTAGCTAACTATTTGGTTCCCATTATGATAGGGGCAAAGGACATGGCTTTTCCTCGTCTCAATGCGGCCGCCTTTTGGATGGTTCCGGTGGTGGGGATTTTAATGTTAGCCAGTTTTTTTGTCCCCAGTGGATCAGCCCAGGCGGGTTGGTGGTCTTACCCTCCGGTTAGTGTTCAAAACCCCACGGGACAGTTGATTACAGGACAGGTTCTCTGGTTGTTGGCAGTGGCTATTTCTGGAGTCTCCTCGATTATGGGGGCGGTCAATTTTGTAACTACTATAGTTAAAATGCGCGCCCCTGGAATGACCTTTTTTCGACTACCAATTTTTGTTTGGGCAGTCTTTAGCGCGCAAATTATTCAATTATTTGGCTTACCGGCCCTCACCGCAGGGGCAGTTATGTTACTATTCGATGTCACCGTAGGGACCAGCTTTTTTGACTCCTCTCGAGGAGGAAACCCGATTTTATTTCAACACTTTTTCTGGTTTTATTCCCACCCTGCAGTCTATGTAATTATTCTGCCCATCTTTGGTATTTTCTCGGAAATTTTCCCCGTTTATTCGCGTAAACCTTTGTTTGGATATAAAATTGTTGCGATTTCTTCGTTACTCATTGCTGGGGTTAGTGGCTTAGTTTGGGTACACCATATGTATGCTAGTGAAACCCCAGGTTGGATGCGGATGGTGTTTATGCTGTCTACCATGTGTGTGTCAGTTCCCACCGGAATTAAAGTGTTTGCTTGGGTAGCTACTATCTGGGGAGGGAAACTACGCCTCAACACCCCTATGTTATTCGCTTTGGGGGCGTTGGTTATGTTTATTTTTGCTGGCGTAACGGGCATTATGTTGTCAGCAGTACCTTTGGACATTCATGTAAATAACACCTATTTTGTTGTAGGACATTTCCATTATGTTCTCTATGGAACAGTCACAATGGGAATGTATGCCGCTATTTATCATTGGTTTCCTAAAATGACGGGGCGAATGTATTATGAAAGTTGGGGTCAAGTCCACTTCTGGTTAGCTTTTATCGGAACGAATTTGAACTTTTTACCTATGCACCCTTTGGGGTTACAAGGAATGTTACGTCGGGTATCTTCTTATGACCCTGAGTACACCTTTTGGAACGTGGTAGCGAGTCTTGGGGCATTTTTACTAGGAATGTCTACATTGCCTTTTATTGTCAATATGGTTAGTTCTTGGATACAAGGACCGATCGCCTCGAATAACCCTTGGCGTGCTATTGGGTTAGAGTGGATAATTGCCTCTCCTCCTAGTATAGAAAATTTCGAAGAGCTTCCCGTAATTGTTTCTGGCCCCTATGGTTATGGTAAGTCAGATCCATTAGTTGCTAATGAGGAAGCAATGGTAGGACATAGTAAATAGTTAACAGTTAATAGTTTTTGATTCCCTGATTTGAAAATTTGGAGAGTACAATGGATAGTTCAGTTTCTTCAGAACAATTGCATGGGGCAATAGGAGGACATGAACACGATGCAGAGGGCAATAGTCTCTTTGCCTTTGTTGTGTTTCTTCTCTCAGAGAGTATTATTTTTCTCAGCTTTTTTGTCGGATATTGTGTTTACAAAACTACTGCGGTTGACTGGCTGCCAGCAGGCGTGACAGGACTAGAAATTAAAGAACCTGCTATTAATACGGCGGTTTTGGTGTCTAGTAGTTTCGTTATTTATATTGCTGAAAAATGTTTAGAACGCAGTCAATTTTGGGCTTTTCGTTTTTTTCTGTTAATAACTATGGCAATGGGAAGCTACTTTTTGATTGGACAAATTACCGAATGGAATAGTCTAGAATTCCGCTTCACCTCTGGCGTATTTGGGGGAATGTTTTATCTCCTAACAGGGTTTCATGGGTTGCACGTTCTCACCGGTGTTATTTTACAAACTTTGATGTTAGGTCGTTCCTTTTTTCCAAAGAATTACGAAGGGGGACATTTTGGCGTGATGGCAACCTCTTTATTTTGGCATTTTGTTGATGTTATTTGGATTATTTTATTTATCTTGATTTATCTATGGCAATAGATAATAGGTAACAAATAATAGGTAAGATAGAGGCAATTATGATTATTGATGATCAACATTATGATGTAATTATTGTTGGTACAGGGGCAGGAGGAGGAACTTTAGCTAATAAACTAGCCCCTACAGGTAAGAAAATATTAATCCTAGAAAGGGGAGACTTTATGCCCCTGGAGGAACAAAATAGAGCTAACGTTGATGTTTTTAAAAAAGAACGTTATCGTGCACCAGAACGCTGGTATAACAGGGATGGAGAGACGTTTTCTCCTCAGACAAATTATGCAGTTGGTGGGAATACAAAAATTTACGGTGCGGCATTAGTTAGAATGCGGGAAAAAGACTTTGAAGATGTGGAACATCAAGAAGGAATTTCACCCGCTTGGGGGCTAAAATATAGTGACTTTGAACCCTATTATACCGAAGCAGAAAAACTTTACATGGTTCATGGCCGAACGGGGGATGATCCTACTGAACCTTTTCGTAGTTCGGATTATCCTTTACCCCCGATAGAGAACGAACCCCAAATTCAAAAGATTGTTGATGCGATCACCCAACAGGGGTTACATCCCACGACATTGCCTCTAAGTTTAACTCGCGCAGAAGATGATCCTACAGGAGACTCGGAAGTCTTTGGTATTATGCCAGCCTTGAAACATTCCAATGTGACCCTTAAAACCTCAGCCAAGGCGGTCTGTTTGCTGACTAATTCCTCAGGAGAAGCAGTTAGAGCTGTAGAAGCCAAAATTTCTGGTCAATCTTACCTGTTTTTTGGAGAGATAATTGTTTTAGCGTGCGGTGCGATAAATTCATCGGCTTTACTGTTACGTTCTGCTAATCATAAACATCCTAATGGATTGGGGAATAGTTCTGATCAGGTGGGGCGTAATTTTATGAAACATCATCAAACTGCGATGGTAGAATTGAGTGCCAAGTCAAATTCGGGACAATTTCTCAGAACAGTTAGTATCAATGACTTTTACTGGGGTGACGAAAATTTTCCTTACCCAATGGGTCATATTGAGAATACGGGGGGACTGCTTCAAGATATTATTTTTGCCGAATCTCCTCCCATTTTATCGGTTTTAGCCAAGGGTATGCCTGGGTTTGGACTTGAACAGTTAGCGAAACGATCTATCGGTTGGTGGATGTATACGGAAACCTTGCCTGATCCGAATAATCGTGTAAGAGTCAGCGGGGATAAGCTATATGTTGAATACACCCCGAATAATATTGAGGCACATGATCGCCTAATTTATCGCTGGATAGATGTGTTAAAAAAGGGAGAACATAAGCTGGGGAATTCTGTTTTTGAGAAGCTAGCAGTTTACCCCCGTGGTGAAGTGACTATACAGGCGGTTGCTAACCAATGCGGTACTTGTCGCTTTGGGGAAGATCCGGCTAGTTCTGTTCTTGACTTCAACTGTCGTGCTCATGATCTTGAAAATCTTTACATTGTTGATAGTAGTTTCTTTCCATCAAGTTCAGGGGTTCCTCCAGCATTAACAATTATTGCTAATGCCTTGCGGGTGGGCGATCATCTAATAAAGAGGTTTGAGTAAAAACCGGAGGTTAAGAGTCAATATTGCCAATAAAAAGGTTTTAAAGTGGGGATGAAGACCAATGCTCTTTTAATCCCCATGTAGGGAAGCCCCAAAAAATACAACTTTAACCTTTGTTATTATTTTTGTTTGACTGAATTGTTTATAAACAATATGACTATATGTTGATTAATACACAAACAGCGAAAGACTGTTTCTAAAATAGAAATGATGAAACAGTTAAATGCGGAGATAAAACATTAGGCTTTTAGAGTACTTAAGAAAATTATTCTATGAGCTGAGAGTTTTACTCTAAAAAACTTCTACGTCTTTCTAGGTGACTTTGTTTTTTTCTGAATCTTCTAGATTGAGTATGATTGAGTTG
The DNA here is from genome assembly GCF_029919255.1 of cyanobacterium endosymbiont of Epithemia clementina EcSB. GTDB lineage: Bacteria > Cyanobacteriota > Cyanobacteriia > Cyanobacteriales > Microcystaceae > Rippkaea. Next base: position 1,835,870 of record NZ_CP123991.1, read on the forward strand.
ACATCTAAATAATTTCCAAAACTTTTATTCTGAGTGTATTCTATAACTCTAAAAAATTTGATTTCCATAAATTTGATTTCCATAAAAATTAAGTTTTTTTGACCTTATAAAGCTTATGGAGTAAAATTTTCAGCTTTTATTTATTATGATTTTGTAACAGCTAGTCTAAAAGAGCCTTAATTGTTTTAGTTATCTTAATATATTTCAAAGTCCAAGCTGCTCTACTACAGCACACTCATGTAGTATATGACTATCTGCTATTAACGAGTTTTCTCCATGTAAAAATATTTACAGGAGTAACAGGTAACTTTAATAATTAAAAAACATTTGATTTAGGTACTTTTGAAATTACAGGTTTTTGTGATTGTAATCATAGTAGCTTTAGATAGGATTGTAGAATCAGCGAATTTTCTAAACTTATAATTTTTTATGATCTATAAGTTCTCATTTTAATTAACTTCGTTTTTATATTAATACCTTCTACTGTTCCTTAAGTTTTTTAAAAATAAAAATAGGTAACAATTTATACAAAAAATCTTTAATTATTCCACAGCTTTTTTGAAAAAAATAGTTGATTTTAATAGTTGTGACACCAAGTCTAGATTTTTATAAAAAAGACTGGTTAGGTTTTATTCCCCTAGTTTAATTTAACCTTTTGTTCTTGATATATTTTTTTATATAAAAAAATATGTTACTATTTAATCATGACATAGTTTTTGAAACTAATATTTTTAAGTTTTTTAACTTCTAGTCAAAGTTTTTTTGATTATATAGTTTATAATTTATGTAAATTTATTAACACTAAATAATAACTTGCCTGTCTTGCAATTAGATTAGTCTTATCAATCATTAACCGTTTTAATTACTTATTTTTTATCTGTCATTCTTGACCTAAATCTTTGAGCATTGTTTCTATTGATCGTACACTCAATCTATATATTTTGGACATATTCTTAATTTCACTATTTAAGATTTATTCAATAATTTTTATCTTAAATCTTTCAGAAATGTAAAAAACTTAACTTATCTGTAAAGCTCTTTACACATTAATTGTGTCTCATTTGACTACGATATATCTTGAGATATACATATCTTGAGATATACGGGGTTCTCTGTCTAAGACAAATCTCTCATAAGTCAATTGATGATTTTAATGAAGTTTCCTGGTGGTTGAACTATAACGAATACAGGTTGCTATCGAGTCTATTTTTTCGATAAGTCAAACTATTCCTATCTCGTCTCAAATCTGATAATGGGTAATGGTGAATCCTTCTAAATTTGAAATTTTAGACATAAATAAAATTAGCTCTTGAGCCGAAGATAATTTAATCCAAGAACAAAGTCTATTAGAATACTATCTGTATAATAATCATGGCTTTTGATAAGCTTACTATATAACGATTAAATTTTGTATTCACGTCTTTAATTTCTACATGATAGGTTTGGTAGAAACATTTAATTACTTTGTTTTTTCCTACTGACCTGTCGAAAGTTTAAACCAATTTACAATCAGAAAATATGGGGCGAGCTTGATCCACTTTTTTAGTTCTGTACGAGCTTTTATTAAATTAGAGTTGATGAGAGCTAAAGATTTAAATAATGTTTGACGTCAAATCCAAAGAGGATTATATCTTGAAGTTGATCATACCTTTATTTCAGAGCATTAGACTAAAATTTAAGACCCTTATCTCTTCAGAGATTTAGTTATTATCGAACAATCACGGGTTAGTCCAATGTTATAGAGATCGTTTTATCCATTCCGGATGAAATATATCTGACGAAATTTGTCAATTGAGTATTCGATAATCAACCTTAATATTGGGTGCGAAAATTTTCCTTGATTAACCTAACTAGTTTAAGTCAAGCTATGATTAAGTTAATCAGATTTAAGGAAATTTCAGGTCAACAACTATGAACTATATAGTTCGAGCTTTCTATAACTGGTATCGAAATGCAATGAAACGACCTCAATATCGTCGGCTTATTATTCTCGGAACTCTTATTTATCTATTAAGTCCTGTTGATATTTCACCAGATTTAATCCCTATTTTAGGATGGATTGACGATGGCTTGCTGATATTTTTATTAGTGAGTGAACTTTCTAGCTTATTTTGGAAATATAGTCAAAAACGTCATAATGATAGAACTGTTGATGACAATTCTTCCTATGCAACCACCATCGATGTTGAAGTCATTCAGTAAATTATCTACTTTTATCTAGAAATAAGGAGAGAATATCAATTTTTTAGCTTCTTAGTTTGATCCTTCGGTACCATTGTCGATGGTGTCTTAAATGTATTTTAGATAAGGAAAAAAGGTGAAAGTTTTAGTTATTGGCAATGGAGGGCGCGAACACGCCTTAGCATGGAAACTGTTACAGTCTCCTCGAGTTGAACAGTGTTGGTGTGTTCCAGGAAATGGGGGAACCGCCCTATTAGAAGGGTGCAAAAATATCCCCTTAGCAGTAGAGGATATCGACGGTATTGCCCAAGTTGCCCTTCAAAATCAAGTTGATTTGGTGGTAGTCGGCCCAGAAGTTACCCTATCGTTAGGGATTAGCGATCTCCTTCAACAAGAAGGTATCCCTGTTTTTGGTCCTACCCAACTCGGAGCAAAAATTGAGTCAAGTAAGTCCTGGGCAAAAACTCTCATGGCTGAAGCGGGAGTTCCTATCGCCCAAGGAGAAACTTTTTCTAATGCAGCCGCGGCTAAAGCTTATATCACTCAACAAGGAACTCCTATTGTCGTTAAAGCTGATGGATTAGCGGCTGGAAAAGGGGTTATTGTCGCCCAAACAGTCCCAGAAGCCTATACTGCAGTTGATGACCTCTTTAAAGCGGGATTTTCCCTGATTGTGGTAGAGGAATGTTTAATCGGGGAAGAAGTCTCTATATTAGCTTTAACTGATGGAATAACAGTTCGTTCCCTACTACCTGCCCAGGATCACAAGCGCATTGGAGATGGGGATACAGGACTTAACACAGGGGGAATGGGGGCTTATTGTCCAGCTCCAATCGCCACACCAGACTTATTACAACGGGTCGACAAGGAAATTTTGCAACCCACTGTAACCGCTTTACGCAACCGTGGGATAGACTATCGAGGTGTTTTGTATGCAGGATTAATGGTATCGCCTCAAGGAGAACCCAAAGTATTAGAGTACAATTGTCGCTTTGGTGATCCTGAAACCCAGGCGGTGTTACCTTTGTTGAAAACTCCTTTAGATCAAGTTATCTTAGCTTGTGTACAACAGCGTTTAGGAGAGTTACCCCCCCTACGTTGGCGCTTAGGAACGGCGGTGTGTGTAGTGGCAGTTTCTGCGGGGTATCCTGGACAATATGAGAAAGGGAAACTAATTACAGGTATTCAAGAGGCGGAGGCGATGGGAGTGACTGTGTTTCAGGCAGGAACTGCATTAGAAGGGGATCGCCTAGTAACAGATGGAGGAAGGGTTTTAGGGGTAACAGCGATCAGACAAAATTTTAGTGAGGCTATCATTGGAGTTTATCAAGGGGTTGATTGTATTGACTTTGAAGGAAAATATTATCGTCGAGATATCGGACATCGGGCGCGATCTAGAAAAGGCTAAAATTTAGCCAACTTTAAAGTGAGAATTTTGCGCTATTGGGTAGGTGTAGAAATATAGGTTAAGAGAAGATTAGCTAAGAGTCTTATGGGTTGCGCTTTAGAGTTATCTAGTTACCTATAACCCTAGGTACACCTTACACAGTGACGGTTTCAGCAGTTCTGACAAGTGTGCATTAAATATAAAGATTGTGCTACAGTAATGGGGAAGGAGCGCAACTAAACCTTAAAACCCCTATACTATACATCTTCTCAATCCCCGCAGTTTCAACTACTGTTACTTACTATCAGGGATTGATAAAGAAGCTGAATATATAGTATCTCTTTGTTGATAGGGACGGTGGATAGATTGGATCGCCTTCTGTAAGGTTTCTACTTCCATGCAAGTTCCCCCTTTTGCTCCTGCCATCGTGGTGATATTTTCTTCCATTAACGTTCCTCCAATGTCATTACAGCCCCATTGCAAGGCTTTTAATGCCCCATTTAGCCCTAATTTAACCCAACTGGGTTGATGGTTAGAGATCCAGTTTCCTAACATAATTCTTGCAACTGCTGTTAACAATAAATTATTTTCTAATATAGGTTGATCTCTTCCCACTCTTTTTCTTAGGGGTTGGGGGGCTTCTTTTCCAACAAAGGGTAATAAAACAAACTCCGTAATTCTGGCAGGATAACCCTTTTCGATAGCTGTTTTTTGAAGGTTTCTTAAATGAATTAAATGTTGTATTTGTTGTTGCGGGGTTTCGATATGACCACATAATATGGTACTCGTAGTAGGGACTCCTAAACGATGGGCAGTGCTCACGATTTCTAACCAAGTTTGTGTATTGATCTTTTCAGGGCAAATAACACGCCTTACGTCATCATCCAAGACTTCTGCGGCAGTTCCTGGCATGGATCCTAACCCTGCATCCCGCAGGGCAATAATGACATCACTGTAACTAATGTCATCTTCTCTGGCAATAAATTGGACTTCTTGGGGAGAAAAAGCGTGTAAATGAAGTTGGGGGAATTCTCGTTTTAAAGTTTTTACTAATTTTAAATAATAATCAAGGGAAGTTTGGTTTAACTTAGCTTGGGGATGTAACCCTCCTTGTATACAAATTTCTGTCGCTTGTTTTTGAACAGCATAAGCAGCTTTTGCAAGTATTTGGTCTGTTCTTAACCAGAATGCCCCCGTTTGTCCTGTATCCCGTCGAAAGGCACAAAAATTACAATGTTGTTCACAAATATTCGTAAAGTTAATATTACAATTGATCACGTAGGTAACAGTATCTCCTACTTGTTGCTGACGCAGTTTATCTGCTGTTTTTCTGATAGTATTAACTGATGTTTTCTCAGTTTGAGTTAACAAAATAATCCCTTCTTCTGGTAATAAATCAATCCCTTCTATGGCTTTATTTAAAATAATATCTATAGGTTTTATTTTATAAATCATACTTATTTAATCAGTCGAAATTCAGTTTTCATTGAAATGAACCATTAAGCAGTATTGTATCGCCAAGATAGTCAGTCTTTCCATCCTCCCTGTCTTCTTTGTACTATCTATTTCTGTCGAGGAGAGAAAATATTGTTAATCAACAATAAAATCAACCTTCTGTTTAAACGGAAGGAAAAAGTCTTACAAAAATAGGATGCTCTTGATTTCAATGTTGTCAAGTTATTGCAATTATCGCCAACACTGTAAGGTCTAATACTTTCTCAAAAGTAGTAAGTATGTTGTTTTCAGCAGAAACCAGTGGTAGTTTTTTATTTTTACACACCTAAACTTGCTGTCGCTGAATATTGATCGACCAAGTCAGCTCGGTCCTATTATTCAAACAGTGTAAAATTTTGTTCTATAAATCTAATGTACTTCGGTCAGGAGCGCAAATTTCGATTCACCAGTCCGGCGGACTTTACTGGAAGCTATCTTCATCACAGAGGTGATCACTTTTAACGACAGCAATCTAAGAAACAGGAGATAACAAGAAAACAATACATGGGAGTTCTTGAATAGCTTCACATGTATTAGTTTAAAGGCTGATAGCATTAACGAGATTGCAGCGGGTACAGGAATAAAACAATTTTGGTTGGTATAGGCTTTTACTTCGCGTGTACATCGATAAATTTCTAAGCCGGAGATGCTTAAATGTTGGATTTTTGGAGAAAAGCATTTAGCATTTAAGGAGTTAGTAATGCTAGGTGATTGCCTAATCGAAGTTATCGAGGTTACTTACAAAAGGATATAAGAAGGCGCAATGTATTTTTGGGATATGGCAAACACTCTTTTGATTGTATGAACATTAAAGAAAAATTCGATCAATATCCTCCCGACATGCAGCAATGGATGATACAACAGGAAAAAACTAAATTAACTCGTATTAAACAAGCTTTAGAGAAAGGTAAAACAGTTTACACTCAATTAAAACAAGAAAATCAAGGGAAATGGTTAGAAGAAACTATTCAATTATTAGAACAATACTTAAACCTTCTCCCTTCAAGGGACTATCTTTTGGAAGAAGTTTCTGATAACTATATCTTACAAGTGTGGGAGAGACTAGAAAATGATTCTAGTTTATACGAATTAATTTCTCAAGTGGAAACACGATATGAAGAATTACTAAAAATAAAACTCTAATCAGGTTTATTTAAACGCAATTGTTTAAGCAAGCTGTACACAAGAGGAGAGAGAACAACCCCCATCGCTAAGACAAAAATTAACCCGCTAAACAGTGCATAAAGTGAGGCAAAAAACTTGGCACTATTGGTTAATAATGGACTAACAGGACCCATTCCACTGAGAATCATAGACGCTTCCACCATAGCATCGATCCAACTTAAATGGGCAGTCCAATGATAACCAATAATACCGACTAAAAGTCCGAGTAAGATAAAAAGAGTAGACAAACTCAGATAACTCACAAAATCACGAATAAACGTGTTCTCTGTACGAGTTCTTTTGTCCAAGAGTGATTCTACTTGTTTCCAGTCTTCCATGGATTGTGATGGGGGCTTCTGTTTAGAAAATAGATGGACATTAGCCGAGTTTTTTCTCAGTTGTGGTTTGGTTACTGTTATACTCTTGAGTGGTTGTCTCATCTTTACCCTTAATAGTAAACATTCAACCCTAATAATAAACCCCCAAATCGGATTAGCCTAGTGGGGGGATGGGGAAATGTTACAAATTAGAAACATAAACTTTTTTGTAAAAATCAATACAGCTATTTAATTAAGAAATAATCTTCTAAAGCAAAAGCGAGCATTAATATTTAAGATCTTTTAAAGATATGGCAATGTAGAAAGTAAGTATTGAGAAATTTGGATAATCTTATTTGGGAACAAGCTTTTTTTTGATGTCTGTACGAGATGATGCACATTTTTCCTTGCGTCGCACTCTCGAAAAATATGGATGGATAATAACATAAGATTGTCTTATCTCTAACTCAGAACAAATGTTCTTAAGAAGAGACTTAGGCTAGAGAAGTAGTTTAAGAAAACTTAACTCTACTATATCTTTAGTTTTTTTTGATAAAAATAGGTAGTTTTTTCTATGCTTAAAGCCTAATTTCTTATGCTTTTTAAGCTTTTATAAAAATAAGTTTTTTGACATCAATCAGCTAATTTCAATAGGTATAAAATTTAGTCCTGTTTTTCTCTGTAAATTATTACAGATTTCTTTTTTAGAAGAGGTCTTGATGAAAGAACTAGTGACGTTTTATACAACTGGTTTAATTTTGCTTTTTATTCTTTATTTAAATCTTCTTTATTTTTGAGCAAATATATTAATTTTTAACTAGTATTTTGATGATATTTAGCTTCTTATTTAAAGTTTTTTTGTTTGTATGGTTGAGTATTAATTTGCTTCATAACATAAAACATATATACTTTACTTCAGCTTGTAGTATTAGTTTGTTTATAATCTTATTATAGGGTTTCTTAATATCTATACTAACCTCTTCAATCTTTATGAAAATTTAATTCTTGTAAGCCTTTATCTATTTTACTAGTTCTGTATTTTTATTATTCTTATATTTTTTAATATTACTCTTTTACTTAAAAGTACTAACACTATATAGTTACTTACTTTTTCTTTAAAAAGTATTTTTTGATTAATTACTAACTATTTGAATACCTTAGGGTGTTTCTAAAATTTTTAATTTTAATCTTCGAGATCGTTGCTTTTTTTGTACTTTATTTCTTTTATACACATTCTTTATCTCATCATTTAAGATGGATTGAAGATTTTTTTTATTAATTGTTCAAGATCTGTGTTTTTTTTAGAAAAAAATTAACTCTTATTTAATTGTGTTATACCTTGATTATATTTATTTGACGATAATTAACCTTCAAATAGATATATTTCTCTTGCCTAAGGTAAATCTATAATAGTTAATTCATTATTTTTATAAAGTTTTATGGTGGTTAAACCACTCAAATACAAGTTACTGCCTGGTCTATTTTTAAATAAAAAAACATTATTTTCTCATTGAAAATCTGATAATAAGTTATGGTAACTTTTTCTAAATTTAGAATCTTATTCATAAAAACTAGTTAAGTATTTGATATGTTATATAATAACAAAATTAAGATATTGAGTCTAGTTAAAAAACACAAAATTTACCAGAATATTATCTGTCTAATAAACAATAGAGTTTGATAATGAAGTTATCAAACCCTATTGTTTATCTTTTCTTTAAAATACTTATCAGAAATAATTCAATTAATTTCTTGATAGTTTTATATTTATTGACTCAAAATATCTAATAAATTTACTTGGATTTATGTTCAAATTAAATTATTTTAATGATTAAATTATCAATATTTAAAGTCCCATCAAAAAACTAAATATCTTATTTGACTTTGTTGAATAAATAAACAGCTTCATTACATTGTCTTAGTCAAAAACTGTTCACGCTATTATGAGATAAATCCTCAAATATCTCTAGGAAACAATTGTGTACTGAACATTAGGATTAAGTACTCAAATAGCAACTATAGAGGTTTGAATGACACTTGGAAGTTAATTTTTTGTAAAAGTTCCGACAACAGTCTCTAATCCTGACTACCTCTATTTTTAGCGCTCGCTTTATATTTCCGTACAGATTATATTTGAGTTTATCTATTAAGACTTAACTCCTACTAATAATCAATTTAAATTAACCTAATTTTAGGTTTTAGACCTCTCTATAAGCTCAAAATTAAGCAGTATTTTGAGCACCAAAAGGATAATCTTTTGGTTTATTTTTTTCTAATTCTTAGTAGAGAGGTTTATTGACAAAGTACTATTGATAGATACTGCCATTGTCAAATTCAACTCTCAACTTTTTTGTCAGCATTATATTCACAAGATTTAACCGCAACACTCTGACTTTTTAAAAGAGGAAAAGCAATGACATCCCGAATACTGACTGAATCAGTTAATAGCATTACTAAGCGATCTATCCCAATTCCTAATCCACCTGTGGGGGGCATCCCGTATTCTAAAGCGGTTAAAAAATCTTCATCAACTCCTTGTGCTTCTAAGTCTCCTGTAGCCTTTTGAGCGGCTTGTTTTTCTAATCTTTGTCTTTGCTCAATCGGATCAGTTAGTTCAGAAAAACTATTAGCTAATTCTCGTCCCACAATATATAGTTCAAACCGTTCTACTAAACCTTTTTGAGAGCGATGAGGCTTAGCTAAAGGAGAAATTTCTACTGGAAAATCAAGAACAAAAGTCGGTTGAGTTAGTGTTTCTTCAACGGTTTGCTCAAAGGCTTCATTGAGTAATTTACCTATAGAAAGACAATTATCAGGGACTTCAATTCCAGCTTTTCTAACAGCTTTTTTTGCTTCTTCTAAAGTTTTAAATTGATGAAAATCTAGACCGCTTTTTTCCTTAACAATTTCATGCATTGTTACCCTTCTCCACGGAGTAGATAAGTCAATTTCTTCCCCTTGGTAGATAACTTTTAAAGTTCCTAAAGTGTCCTGTGCCGCAGTAGTAATAATATTTACAGTTAATTCCATCATATCGAAGTAGTCCGCATAAGCTTGATACACTTCAATGGAAGTAAATTCAGGATTATGTTTGGTTGAAACCCCTTCATTACGGAAAATTCGTCCTAATTCGAAAACCTTTTCAAATCCTCCTACAATTAGCCTTTTAAGGTGTAATTCAGTAGCAATTCTCAGGTATAAATCCATCTCCAAGGTATTATGATAGGTGGCAAAAGGACGAGCTTCCGCTCCTCCTGCTTCTCCCTGTAAAACAGGAGTTTCTATTTCAATAAATCCTTTTTCATCTAAATAGCGACGAATCGAAGCGGTAATCTGAGCACGACGGCGAAAAGTCTGTCTTGCCTGGGGATTAATAATCAAATCAACATAGCGTTGACGATAGCGTTTTTCCGTATCTGTTAATCCATGCCATTTATCAGGTAAAGGTAACAGAGACTTGGTCAAAATAGTATAAGTATTAACATTAACAGATAATTCTCCCTTTTCAGTTCTTTTTATGTTTCCTGTTACCCCTAAAATATCACCAGTATCTGTTAACTTTTTGAGATTATTAAACGCATCAGGAAAATTATCCATAGAGGATTGAATCCGTTTCTTGTCTAAGTATAATTGAATGGTTCCTGTTTCATCTTGCAGGTTAAAAAAGGCTAGTTTTCCAAACACCCTACGGGCAATAATCCTCCCCGCGATAGCCACTTCTAGGTCAATTTCTTCCCCATCTTTAAGATCAATGTATTTATCCTGTAAGTCAGCCGCAGTATTGGTAGATTTCCATTTATAAGCGTAGGGAATTAAATTCAATCGTTTTAACTGCTCAACTTTCTCAAGACGTGTTGCGCGAATTTCTTCTAAAGTGGAGGCGGATTTGGATTCTTTTGGAGGCTGATTGGAAGACATTGTAATTGATAATTAAGATAGTATAAAACTACGAAGAAAAACTTCTGTTTGGGATTACCTAGAAACAGGAACCTAAACGAAATTTCATTATAACTTGTTACTCTTAAATATCTCCCAATTTCACCAAAATATTATGCTTAACAAATATGGAAAATAACTTTGACTTATAGTAGTTATTAAATGTTTAATCTGAAGTTTTTGATACCTATGGGCTCTGGTCCTTACCAAAATCCACATTCACCATTAGACATCACAGTTTGTAAGTTAGTTCTTAGTAGTTTCGAGTCTAGCTTGAGTAATTCAAGTAAACGTGATATTGGAACCGCATACATTAGCCTCCGCGAGGTTAGTACACTTAGAACAAGTGCCATAGAGATTTGCTCCACCTAAATCAGCTCTTGTTAAATTAACATAACTAAAATTGGTTTCGCTAAGCTTCGCATTTCCTAAGATTTACCTGACTTAAATTGGTTTTCCAAAAATCTACGCGAGACAACTCTGCTTTTTCTTAGTGGAGTTAATTTCTGTCGATGTTTCTAAACCATAGTTAAGACTTTAAAGTTCTTTGGGTTTGGGTTGCTTCATAACACTTTTTCCAAAACTAGCTGCGGTTATCTGTCCGTTGATGTACGTCCACTTTACTTAATGTTTGGGCTTTTTGCTCAAATAATTGCTTAGGCATTTTGAAAATGTTTGTATTGCCTGTAGCGGGACGCAATTGCTTGACTACACAAATAGGAGTTCCTGAAACAGATAAATCGGCAGACCCAAAGGTTACCCTAAAAATCTCTTTGTCTAAAATAAGTTCTTAGAGGTCAACACCCGTTTTTTAATTGAAGTGGAGTTCTATTGACGAATTTTAATATAGTAGCTCATGACACCTCACCGACGTCATATTTTTTGGCTTTGACTAATTGGATTCAAAAAAAGGTCAATACCAATTAATTAGGATAGTCCAATTTCAATATTCTCTGAGGAACATAATCAAAATTGTCTAAGTTGGCTATTTTTCTTTAGATAGAGTATCAGCAAGTCTCTCAATGTAGCCTTGCTGATGCTATAGAAGTTAGAAGTCAATCGATGGAAATTGATTGGGGACCACTTCCGTTATCGGAAGTGCTGTCTGTATAAGTAAAATTAGTAAGTCCTTGTTTTTCTAACCAGCTTTTTAAGGGATCTTCGGATAATTTTAGTTTTAGACTTCCAGATATAAGCCCCCCAGTAAATACTAAGGGGTGTTGTAAAAATTCCCGAAAAATAGGCTGTAATTCGTCTATAAACATCACAAATCTCCTTGTGTTTGATGAAATTAATAACTAGGGGTTTTGAAAAATTATTTTCTTCAATTATCCCCTTGTTAAAGGTTAAGTTAATCCAAGTAAATGGGATAAACTTACGGAGTAATTTGGTTAAGTCTACAATGGCTGAATTGTCAAGAAGGATAAATCCAGTTCTACTGATGATTGTTGTTCCGTTGGGCTCGTGTTTATTTAGATCACTGTTTGAATAGTTGCCTCTGATACTACAACTATTTTGAGAGACACAACCTGAGAATTTGGGTGTAAGCGAGCAAAGACTGACAGCTTATCCAAGTAGTCCCAACTGTATCAGTTCTCAAAGTTTTGACTCCGAACTTTACATTTATTCTATCACTCGTCAGTGTAGAACATCGTCAGCAATCGCCACTCTTAAAGATATGACTAAAAATTAAGAGTGCACTCAAATTATCAAAGAAGCTGATGGTTATCTCTACGCTTAATTCACTAGTTGTTAGATGGGGTTCATTGATGATATAGAATTTTTTGTTAATAAACTTAAAAGGGTGATTGATGTGCGATTAGCTTCTCGTTCTGGAGAACTTATTTAGGAGTTAATCGTCAGCATGTTTAGTAAATTTATAGGCATTCAATAGTTAATGTTTTGAGTGTGTTAGAGTAGCCTAATATACTTTAATTGCCTAACAATCTTACTGTATTTTTCTGGAAATTATGCAATTTATTATTGAAGCTATTGAAAAATCCCCCCAGCAAAAAATCACTTTTGCTGACTATATGAGTCTAGCCCTTTATCACCCCCAAGGAGGATATTATTCTTCTGGACGAGCAAAAATTGGAACTCAGGGAGATTTTTTTACAGCTTCTTCTTTGGGCTCAGATTTTGGAGAATTGCTAGCTGAACAGTTTTTGGAAATGTGGAAATTATTAGGCTCTCCCAAAGCTTTTAATTTAGTGGAAGTAGGTGCGGGAAGTGGTTGGTGTGCTGCTGACATTTTGAAGTATTTACAGGATAATTATCCAGATTTTTATGAAGTAACCCAGTATATTATTGTTGAAGAAGCACAAGGATTAATTGAAAAGCAGGAAAGTATTCTTAGCCTGACTGGTAAGGAGAGTAAAGTTATTTGGAAATCGTGGGATAAAATTGAAGACTCGTCTCTAACTGGTTGTATTTTTAGCAATGAATTAATTGATGCTTTTCCAGTTCATCTGATAACTATTAAAAATAAAAAAATAACAGAAATATATATAACGCAATCGGAAGGAAAAATAAAAGAAGTAATCTCAGAATTGTCAACAAAAAAAATTATTGATTATTTTAAGTTAGTTGATATTAATTTGAATTCTAATGAATATCCTGAAAACTACCGAACAGAAGTTAATTTGAAGGCTTTAGATTGGTTAAAAAAAATATGTAGTAAGTTAAAACGTGGTTATCTACTAACAATAGACTATGGGCATACAGCTAGTAAATATTATCATCCTCAACGCCATCAAGGAACGTTAAAATGTTATTATAAGCACCGTCATCATAATAATCCTTATGTTAATATTGGACAGCAAGATATGACATCTCATGTCAACTTTACTGCTCTAGAAAAACAAGGGAAACTATTAAATTTAGAAACTGTAAAATTAACTCAACAAGGATTATTTTTAATGGGATTAGGAGTGGGCAGTCGCCTGTTAGAATTGTCCACAGGTAACTATACTTTTCTTGACGTGATTAAACGTCGGGATACCCTTCACCAATTAATTGATCCCATGGGGTTAGGAGGGTTTGGAGTATTGTTACAAAGTAAAGGACTAACAAAAGAAGAAAAAAGGCGACCGCTTAAGGGTTTTTTTTGAAAAAACCATGGATGTTGAGTATTTTCAATACTAAGAATTACAACATTATCTTTTAATCTGTAAATACTTATTCACTTGCAAACTTGATTTTAAAATCAACATCATATAAATGGTTGAATTGATTGGGATTCACCAAACTCTAAAAGTTTGCCTTTTCTTGGTTATAAACTTTTTTTTAAAAAAAGCTTTTGAAAAAAAGTAAGCTATTATTTTTCCTATGAAAATAAAAAAGTCTAAAATAGAAAAGTAGTTTGAAAAGGCAATAACTAAATGCCAGCTTGCCTAAAAGTTCAGTTAATAGAATTAAAAAATAAAAATTGTTAAAGTTAGCTCGTAACCCAGAAATTTTCTCCAGAACGAGAGCTGAAGTTTTCTCTTTATAAGAAAGTAGAAAATCAAAGAAATTGCAGATGAGGTTAAATTATATACTATAAAAATAAGGGAATAGATACGGTAATCTTTAAAAAGAATTACTTAGTATATACAAGTAGTTTAGTTAAGGTCAGACTAAAAAAATGCTAAAAAAACGGAGATGACATTAAACAAAAGCCCATGATATTACCGGAAGAAAGCGATTCGACAAAGTCTTTATCAAAGAAGTTGCCATAATTAAGACAATATAAATTTAACTATAACTGCTTAAATATTAGAGATACAAGATAATTTGCCTACTTTTTTGTCATCCTTATCAAGGATAGCCCATAGGTGATTACACCATAGGTAATTTACTACTATAAAAGTACTACTTGCGAAAATTGCTACTTGAGATATGGATATTCCATCTAGGGATTTAATTAACATAGACAATAATCTCCTCCAGATAGGCTTAACTATTTAGAGTCGACATCAACAGAAACTCCGGCTGATTCAAGTATTTCGATAAATTCAGTTTCTGAAAGTTGAGAAATACCAAACTTTTGAGCTTTTTTTAGTTTCTCACCAGGAGTTTTTCCCACAACAACGTAGTGAGTTTTGAAACTAGGGGAGCTGCTTAAAGTTCCTCCTGCTTTTTGAATATACGACTTAGCCTCATCTCGATTCATTTGGGATAAATTTCCTAATACAACTACTTTTTTACCCTCAAACAAATTCTCTTGGTTTAAACTTTTTTGGTTTTCTTGGGTTTCTTTTTTTTCTTGTGTATTTCCTCTAGTTAATTTCCCTTTAACTTCCTGGGTCTCTTCTAATTGAGTCTCTTCTAATTGGGTTTCTTCTAATTGGGTTTCTTCTAATTGGGTTTCTTCTGATATCGATTGTGATTGAGATGGAATATTATAAGGTTTAGCAACACTATCTTTAATACTCGATTGTTGCGTTTTTAACCCTTTGATTTTTTCTTCTAAAGAAGACACCTGTTCACGTTCTTTAGTTATAGTTTCTTCAAAAGTTTCTTTCTCTTGAGTTAGACTATCTATTCTTTGTTGCAAGGTAGCTTCTAAAGCTTCTTTTTCTTTAGCTTGCTTTTGTAAAGTAGTGAGTTGTTCACGTTCTTTGGTTATAGTTTCTTCAAAAGTTTCTTTCTCTTGAGTTAGACTATCTATTCTTTGTTGCAAGGTAGCTTCTAAAGCTTCTTTTTCTTTAGCTTGCTTTTGTAAAGTAGCGAGTTGTTCACGTTCTTTGGTTATAGTTTCTTCAAAAATTTCTTTCTCTTGAGTTAGACTATCTATCCTTTGTTGCAGGGTAACTTCTAAAACTTCTTTTTCTTTAACTTGCTTTTGCAAAGTAGCGAGTTGTTCACGTTCTTTGATTATAGTTTCTTCAAAAATTCTTTTCTCTTGAGTTAAACTATCTATCCTTTGTTGTAAATCAGCTTGTATAGTATCTTTTTCTCGGGCTAATCCCTGAAGTTGCCTTTCTAAAGAAACTGTTCGTTGATTTCCTTTATCGAGAATCTCTTCAAGTTTTTTCTTTTCTTGAGTAAAACTATCTACTTGTTGTTGTAAAGTAGCAATTTTCTCTAATTCTTTTTGTAATGTATTGAATGTATGATTCTTTTCTCGACGCAAACTCTCAAGTTGCTGTTGAAGAGAAGAAACTTGCTCTTGTTGCTCAATTTGTAACTTGTGTTTTAATCTTTCTGATTCTTTAAGATCCTTTTCCAAAGATATAAGTTTTTCTTTATGTTTATCTAAATCTTTTGTTAAAGCGGTAATTTCTTGCTGTTTTTTCTTTAAATTACTAGTTAAATTACTCTTGTCGAATTCTATTTGACTAACAGTCTCTTTCAAATTAGTAAGTTGACAAGAGACTTCATCAAGTTGATGCTGAATTTGCTCTTGATCATGAGTTAACGTTTTATTGGACATGACAGCACAAGTTAGCTGTTCATGTAGAGTTTCTTTCTCTTGGTTGATCTCTTTCTGTTTGTCAACGAGTTCTAATTCCCGTTTCATGCTATTACGACGAAGTTGCGAATAGTTCACCCAAGAAGCTCCTAAAACAAGCATCAATGCGGCAATCTCATAAACTATTTGATTCGTCATATTACTTCTCCTAAATAAAAGCAGCCGCAGGCTAACTGTTGATGTAGAGCGTATTCTTCAGTCAAGTTGATGTGACCTATCTATATTCTTACTATATATATCAGGCTGTCATACTAGAAACGGGGTAAATAGATTAAATCTTACAAATCTTAATAGAAGAAGAGGGGAGAGAAGTCGGAGAGGGTGAAAACTGTAAGATATGCAAGAGGGTTATTCTTAACATAATTTAAGAAATTTGAGAGCATCCATTGATAATTTAACTATCTTAAAATATTTACTAAATTAGTCTTTAACAAAGATTAATTTTGCCAGCTTTTACCTTAAGAATTTGGGAAGATTGTAACCACTGAGCATTAAAAGAATGTAAATAAGTAGTCGTAATCAGGGTTTGAAATCGCCCTTGAATGACTTCTAATAGTTGGTTTTGTCGATTCGGATCAAGTTCAGCTAATACATCATCGAGTAATAATAATGGCGGTTCTCCTATCACCTCTTCAATCAATTGAAGTTCGGACAATTTTAAAGATAAAACAAGAGTCCGTTGTTGTCCTTGGGAACCAGAAGATTTAGCAGGAGTTTGGTTAATTGTAAATCTCACATCATCTCGATGAGGTCCTACTAAGCTTGTCCCTAATTGTTGTTCTGCAATGCGACGCTGTTCCATTCTATCAAGGAATGCTTGTTTCACTTGAATTGAATCATCTGAATCACAGAAAATATTAGGTAAATAGGTTATTTCTAAGGTTTCTTGTCCTCCACTAATATTTTTATGCCAAGTTTGAGCTAAAGAGGTTAATCTTTCTATTACTCTAGCCCTTCGCCTTGTTACCCGTGAACCCGTCTCTACTAACTGCCGATCCCAAAGGTGCAATTGAGATATCTCGAACTCTAAATCAGCGGATGTTTCCTGTTTGGCGACTTTTTTTCGTAATTTTTTTAGTAGGGCATTGCGTTGACGTAAAACTTGATAGTATTCGTGTAATATGTAAGTATAGACCGGTTCTAGTTGAACTAATAGAGTATCTAGCCAACTTCGACGAGTATCAGGTGAACCTCTAACTAAGTCTAAGTCTAAGGACGAAAACCCTACCGCGTTAATACTTCCCAAAAATTCCAGATGGCGGCGTAGATTTTCCTGATTCAGAGTTAAAGTTCGTCTTCCTGGAGAACGCAGGATAATGCCGAGGTCCGATTTACCGTAGGTCCGTTCAACATTTCCCAAAATTTGCCCCATATTCTTTCCTTCAAAAATTAAATCGCTGTCGCGGTTTGTTCGATGACTTTTGAGAGTGGCTAATAATTCCACTGCTTCAAGGATATTGGACTTTCCTTGGGCATTATTTCCTAACAAAATAGTTTTTTGTTGATCAAATTTAACCGATTGCTCAAAATAATTCCGAAAATTATGTAAATGTAGGGTTTTGAGATACATTTTTTAGGCAGAGGCAAAAGAAGAGGATAGATATTAAGGGATAAGTAGAATGTATTGTAACTCTTCTCTTCTGCTTCCAACGTAATTCCCAATTATAAAGAGAGTACGATAATAAATACTTTTAAAGTTATTGATGCTACTGAGGATGGCTAGATCTTCATTCAAATCTTACCAATTCTGCCCTTGATAAATCAAGGAAAGTTGCTGATTTAATCGAACTATCATCCAAGGTACTATTCAATAGTAAGGCTTTTAAGTCTCTTTTTTGGGGATTTACGTGAGTTCACAGTCCTATTCTACTCCCAGATCAGCTTGTCCCGCAGCTTTTCCGAGAAAAACCATAAACTCACTTGACAGATCGCTGATAAATTCTTAATTGTTGCTTAGCTTTTGGACCAGTTACTTTTTCTAAATCGGCAAACTGTGCAGTTTTAACCGTCTTCTGAATAAGACCATTTTTTTAGTAAACTCTCAAATATCCAATAAAATTTAAAATACTCCAATTGAACCGATTCAAGTATTACCTTGAGCAGAAATATGCCGTACTTACCTGACAATCTAATATTCCACTAATACAATCAGATTTTCCATAGAAATAATAATGGACTTTTTATCTCGAATTAATTTAATTTCTCCAAGAAAAATATCGTATCTGATTAACTAGTGTGTTTAAAGTAGGGGTAGGAAAAGATTTGATTTAAGTCAAGTAAGTTAATTTAAATAAGTAAAAAATAAAAAAGTGATAAAAAAATGATTGCTAAATCCCAGCCTGCCTAAAAATTCAGCTAATAGAATTAAAAGAGTAAAAACTATCAAAGTTGACTCGCAATCCGAAAATTTCTTCCAGAACAAGAACAATAGCAGAAATATTATGTTTAGACTCAAGAAGATAAAAAGTTAAAGAAATTGCACACTAGGTAAAATTATCACAAAGTGCAATTTATAGATGGATTAGTCTAGGCAGAGAAGGATTTTAATGTTTTCTGATAAGTGAAAAATAAAGAACTCGAAAGCAAGAAGATACTAAGTATTTTGAGGAAATTCAATAAAATGATGAAATAGCTCATGATAGCAAACAATTATCTAAATTTTTTCTTAAAAAGATAGAAGTAAAATTAAATTCTGGAAGAATCGGTAAAATTATCAAAAAAAAGCTAGAAATGGGAAAGAATAAAAGTGATAATAGGAATTGATCAATGTCCTATAAAAAAACAAAAAAGCACAAAAATTATAGATAGAAAAATAGATGAAGCTAAAAAATACTGCACAAAGAAATAGGTAAGGGAGTTGTTCTTGATAATTACTCAGTGTATACGAATAATTATTGAGCTATGGAACAGACTTGGATGAATAGAATTATTCGATACTCTGCGAATCCTTGGGAGAAATCTGTTGAAAATATTTAAATAAATCAGATTTTAATCTACGGGAATCCATCAGTTAGTTGATCTAAAGAAAAAATAAAAAGTAATAGAACAGACCGAAAGAAAATGGTCAAGATGAAAAATAAGTTGCTTCTTATAAATAAATGGTTTTAATATGGACTATATTTAGAGACTTTTCAAGGTTAACAATTGGCAAGTAATAAGAAAAAAATGAGCCAGTAGGATGTTAAAAAATAAATATAAATTAGCCTCGAAAATCTAAAGAAATTAACTAACTAAACACTGAACAAAATAGTCTAAACTTTATTTAACCGGTTAAAATTAGTGTCAAATTTACGTTAACTAATGTATCTATTAATTTTGAACTTTATTTAAGCTTCTTATGCTAGCGCATTCTTTAATTCTATGAGTACGAGTTGACAGTTTACCTACTTGCTTAATAGTTATCAACATAGTGCAGTTTATTCTAAATTTGACTACTTTGTAGAAGCTTATACAGCTTAATTTACATGAGTTTTCTTGAATTCCTGTATTAATAATTATAAGAATACCAGTATTAATACAGGGATTAGTTTGATGTAATTTTTCTTTTTCTAACAGTAAAACTCGTTGCCTGATTTTACCATTTTTGTTTGCAGATATTAGCGATCAGTTCTTGGACTTTATTTAGACTGTCAGATTTAGACATAGACATAATAGTTTATGGTTTATCCTCTACAGGATAAACCATGTCTTCAGGACTAACTAAAAAATCAAATTCTTCAGCAGAGAGAAACCCTAAACTAATACAGGCTTCCTTTAAAGTCATCTGATCAAGATAAGCTTTCTTGGCGACTTTTGCTGCATTATCATAGCCAATATGAGGATTTAGAGAAGTTACTAACATTAAAGAATTGTTTAAATAAACCTCAATTTGTTCCCTGTTAGGTTTAATACCCAAAACTAAATGGTCTGTAAAAGAGGAACAAACATCGGCTAATAACCGAATAGAATTGAGAAGATTAAAAATCAATATAGGTTTAAAAACATTTAGTTCAAAATTTCCCTGACTTCCTGCTATTCCTATAGCTGAATCATTACCTATTACTTGTACACAAACCATTGTCATTGCCTCACATTGCGTGGGGTTAACTTTCCCTGGCATAATTGAAGACCCCGGTTCATTTGTCGGTAATATTAATTCTCCTAAACCACAACGAGGACCCGATGCTAACCAGCGAATATCATTAGCAATTTTCATCAAAGAACCTGCTAAAGTTTTAATGGCTCCACTAGTCATCACAATAGCATCATGGGCGGCTAAAGCTGCAAATTTATTGGGAGAAGAAACAAAAGGTAAATTGGTTAATTGAGCGATTTCATCCGCCACCCGTTGAGCAAAATCTGGGTGAGTATTTAACCCAGTCCCAACTGCCGTTCCCCCGATGGCTAATTCATAGAGATCAGGTAAAATTCGTTGAAGACGATCAAGATTTTTATCAAGTTGGGAAATGTAGCCTGAAAATTCCTGTCCTAAGCTTAAAGGAACTGCATCCATAAGATGGGTTCGACCAATTTTTATAATGTCATCAAATTCCTTTTTTTTTGTTGTTAAAGCATCCCTTAATTTGATAACCATTGGCAACAAATTATACTTAATTTTCTCCACCGCAGCAATGTGCATCGCTGTTGGAAAAGTATCATTAGAAGACTGGGACATATTAACATGATCATTGGGATGAATAGGGTCTTTACTCCCCAAAATACCTCCCGCTAATTCAATCCCTCGGTTTGCAATCACTTCATTTGTATTCATGTTAGTTTGGGTGCCACTTCCTGTCTGCCAAATACTCAAAGGAAAGTGAGAATAAAGATCTCCTGCAATGACTTCATCTGCGGCTTGTGTAATTAATACAAATTTCTCAAAGGGCAATTTTCCTAAATCACAATTAACTTTAGCCGCCGCCTTTTTCAAAATACCAAAAGCCCTAATCATTTCTGGAGGCATAATATCATTACCAATAGCAAAATAATGGAGTGAGCGCTGAGTTTGCGCTCCCCAGTAACAATCATCTGGGACATCAATAGCTCCTATACTGTCGGTTTCAGTTCGCATACATCTTTTCATAAAGTACTATGACTATGTATCATATAACACTCCATAATTTTCTGTCCTTCTTGTTGTCAAATCAAAACTGAATCTCTCGTAATGGACTTCTCAAAGAATCTTACTGAATCTAGTTTTTATTGAAAAAGCTATGAAATAAAAGAATATTTCTGAATCAAAGTAAGTGGGTATATTTAAATCTCTTTTTGAAAAGATTGACTGGCTCTTATTTCATGGAAACTTTAGAACCTGAAAAGCTAAGAAATCTATAGTTCGTAGTTTTTTCTTATAAAAAAGACAAAAATTAAAGCGATGCGTATAATTGATGATAACTTAATTTTGAACTTAAAAAATATATAATCATCTACCTATGACTCAACCTAAACGCGCCCTAATCACAGGCATCACTGGACAAGATGGTTCTTATCTAAGTGAGTTTTTATTAAAACAAGGATACGAAGTTCACGGGATTATTCGACGAACTTCAACTTTTAATACTGATCGCATCGATCATATGTACATTGATCTTCATAATCCTCAGGCAAAATTATTCCTCCATTATGGAGATTTAACTGATGGTACCACCCTGCGTCGAATTTTAGAAGAAGTAAAACCTATTGAGATCTATAATTTAGGAGCACAATCTCACGTCCGGGTCAGTTTTGATTCTCCAGAATATACTGTAGACTCAGTGGGAATGGGGACTTTGCGACTTCTAGAAGCGATTCGAGACTACCAACACCGCACAGGAATTGAAGTACGTTTTTACCAAGCAGGCTCATCAGAAATGTTTGGAAAGGTTCAAGAGATTCCCCAAAAAGAAACTACCCCATTTTATCCTTGTAGTCCCTACGCATGTGCCAAAGTTTACGCTCATTGGCAAACGGTAAATTATCGAGAATCTTACAACTTATTTGCCTGTAATGGAATTTTATTCAACCATGAATCCCCCCGTCGCGGAGAAACCTTCGTTACCCGAAAGATTACCAGAGCGATCGCCCGTATTATCGCCGGAACTCAGAAAGAACTCTTTTTGGGAAATCTCTACTCTAAGCGGGATTGGGGCTACGCTAAAGACTATGTTAAAGCCATGTGGTTAATGCTCCAACAAGAACAACCAGATGATTATGTTATAGCCACAGGAAAAACTCATTCTATTCGAGAATTCCTCGATCTTGCCTTTAGTTACGTCCACCTCAACTGGGAAGATTACGTTGCTTTCGATGAACGTTATCTTCGTCCGGCCGAAGTCGATATACTTCTCGGGGATCCAACTAAAGCCAAAACAAAATTGGAGTGGGAACCGTCTGTCACCTTCGAAGAATTAGTCCATTTGATGGTAGAGGCAGACTTAGCGGTTTTGGGACTTCGTCGCCCCAATGAAACCCCCAAAAACGGAACATTGCTAGTTAAAGATAATGCTTATATTCGCCGAGCCACAAGCTTAACCGTGGACTAATGATATATTCGTGGTAACTGAATTCGCTCCAAATTTTGTATGCTTATGCGCTATCCATCTCATAGTAATGTTTATACTGCTATAAACTCATGGTAAGCGCTTTATAGCTTCTATGATAAATCTTGAGCCTTAATTATAAATCCTGAATAAAAAAACAAAATGTTGGCCACACTATTTATCTGTCATCCTATTTAGATAACAACCAATATCTCCCTACCCTCGATTTTAAACCTTAAATTGTTAATAATTGAATAAGTAAAATATTAGGTAATATTGACTAATGTTAGATTTAACAAATAAGCGAATCTTAGTTACAGGCGGTGCTGGATTTTTGGGCAAACAAGTCGTCAAGCAATTAGTCCAAGCAGGGGCTAATGCTCAGAGAATTGCTATTCCCCGTTCTCAAGACTGTGACTTACGGATTTTGAAAAATTGTCGACGTGTAGCTAATCAACACGATATTATTATTCATTTGGCTGCCCATGTGGGAGGAATTGGCTTAAATAGAGAAAAACCAGCCGAATTATATTACGATAATTTGATGATGGGAACCCAATTAATTCACGCTGCTTATGAAGCAGGAATAGAAAAGTTTATCTGTGTCGGAACAATTTGTGCTTACCCAAAGTTCACACCTGTTCCTTTCAAAGAAGATGATCTTTGGAATGGATACCCCGAAGAAACTAACGCTCCCTATGGTTTTGCTAAAAAGGCCTTATTAGTTCAACTTCAATCCTATCGCTTGCAATATGCATTTAATGGAATTTATTTGCTTCCAGTTAATTTATATGGACCTGAAGATAATTTTGATCCTCATAGTTCCCATGTTATCCCTGCTTTGATCCGTAAGGTATATGAAGCCCAACGACGAGGAGATAAAACCCTTCCTGTTTGGGGTGATGGTTCTCCTACAAGAGAATTTCTATACTCAACAGATGCGGCCAGAGGAATTGTGATGGGAACTCAATTATACAGTGATCCAGACCCTGTTAACTTAGGAACAAATCACGAAATATCTATTTATAATTTAGTTAAATTAATCTGTGAATTAATGGAATTTAAAGGAAACATCGTTTGGCAAATAGATAAACCAAATGGGCAACCTCGTCGTTGTTTAGATACTGCTCGTGCACAAGAAAAATTTGGATTTAAAGCACAAGTTAAATTTAAACAAGGGTTAAAAAATACTATTGATTGGTACCGCCAAAATTTTGATAAAGTAACTCTATGAGTCTAAAAATATTAACTTTAAACTAAATTAAAAACAATTTTAAAACTCTCGTTAATAATGTTTATTTTTTTGATAGAGCTATAAAGACAATAGCCATAATAGCCCTTTTAAACTAAATTAACTAAATTAGCAGGCAATATTTCTAGTAATTTCTATTATAACTATATTCAATGACTCCAAAAACTTTACTTTTAGAAAAGTAATTCTCGTATTATTAAAAGTTTGAAAAACCAAGATTTTTAGCTTTTATTTACTATGATTTTTTTACAGCTAGCCTAAAAAAGTTAAAACAATCATCTATAAAATAGATGCATATAAATTTAATAGATAGGAAATAAAATTATAATTAAACTCAATAGATTGAAACGAATTACAATAACTTATCCATTAAACAAAAAATTATGTATCATCTAGATATATCACACCGTTATTAAGATTTGGTGAGGAGTAGGCGTGTTTAATCAGTTAGGGTCAAAGTTTAGAGAGAAAATAGATCAAATTCTGCACTCAAAATCAAAAAACCTTGAAAAGATAAATCAAAATCTAGGTAATGACTCTGATGACATCGAGTCTTGTCAAGATAAAAAACAACCTAAAATCAGTTTCTCAATAAAAATCTCTAAGACCTTGCCTCGACTGGTTAACTTATGTCAAGAGGTGTCCCAAACCTCTATTAATTCTGTTAAACGAATTGTCTCCATAAGCCATAATCCAAAATTTTATCTGTTGTTTGGGATAGGACTCGGAGCCAGTAGTGGTGTGATTGCCCTAGGATATGGCATCTATCAACTTGAAAGTAGCATCACGGAACCAGTTGAAGAAGTCCTTACCTATGCTCCTCCTAAAACCTTAATCATTAAATCATCTGATGGGATTGTTCTTAAAGAAGTAGGGCCAGTTACTCATGAAAACCTAAAAATTTGGGAGATTCCTGACTTCGTTATTCAAGCATTTATTGCTAGTGAAGATCATCGCTTTAAGAACCATCGAGGGGTTGATATACATGGGGTTGTTCGTGCAGCTTTTTCTAACTTACTGGCGGGAGAAGTAGTGGAAGGAGGAAGCACAATAACTCAACAACTAGCACGGATTGTTTTCTTGAACCAGGAAATCAGCATAATCCGAAAAATTAAGGAAATGCGCTTGGCTCAGAAAATAGAAAGAAAAGTGACTAAAGACCAAATCTTAGAACGTTATCTCAATTTGGTTTATTTAGGATCGGGAGCTTATGGGGTTGCCGATGCAGCTTGGGTCTATTTTAGTAAACCTATCGACCAACTAACTGTAGCTGAAGCGGCTACCCTAGCAGGAATTGTCCCTGCCCCCAGTGTTTATTCTCCTATTCAGAACAAGACAGCCACTATAGAACGTCGAAATCTCGTACTACAAAGAATGGAAAATAAAGGCTTTATTAGTGCTTCCCAAGTAAAAGAAGCAATTGCTGAGCCCATTGTCTTAAAACCCAGTAAACCCAAACGGCTACAACGAAAAGCTCCTTATTTTACCGATTATATTCAACTTCAACTGCCGAAATATATCTCTAAAGAGGTGCTGCAACAGGGGGGGATTGTGGTAGAAACCACCCTCAATCATCAATGGCAAGAAGCTGCAGAAGCCGCTATTGAAAAGGCCGTAACAGAATATGGTCGATGGCAAGGGTTTAAACAAGCAGCATTGACAGCAGTTGATCCTCGTAACGGACAAATTAAAGCGATGGTTGGGGGAAAAGACTATAAAAATCATCAATATAATCGAGTTACTCAAGCTCAACGTCAACCAGGGTCTACCTTTAAAACTTTTGTTTATGCTACCGCGATCGCTGCCGGACTTTCGCCTGACCAAACCTTCCAAAACTCTCCCTACGTGGTGGATGGTTATCGACCAGAGAATTATGGTTATCGCTATAGCGGTGTTCCCGTTTCCATCCGCAAAGCTCTCGCCTCTTCATTAAACGTGGTAGCGGTTCAAGCATTGGTGAAAGTGGGATGGAACCCTATCATTGAAGTTGCAAAAAAAATGGGTATTGAATCGGAGTTAAAACCAACCTATTCCCTGGCATTGGGAGCCTGGGAAGTTAATTTACTTGAATTAACTAGTGCTTATGGAACGTTAGCCAACCTTGGTATCCATCAACGCGCCTACGGCATTGATCGCGTTCTTGATCGCCACGGGCAGATTCTATATCAAGCTAAATTTCCTCCCAAAGAAGTGATCGACTCCGATACCACTGCCATTATGACTTCTATGCTACAAGGGGTAGTAACTGGGGGAACTGGAACCTCTGCTCAATTAGGAAAGCGACCAGTAGCAGGAAAAACTGGAACCTCTGATAAAGCCAGAGATTTATGGTTTATTGGCTATATTCCCCAATTAACAGCGGGAGTGTGGTTAGGGAACGATAATAACCGTCCCACCAGGGGATCAAGCACCACGGCTGCGGTTATTTGGAAAGAATTTATGGAGGAAGCCGTCAAAAGTACCCCCATTGAGTCTTTTCCTTTTGTTCCCAATATAAAAGGACGTAAACCAACCATTAAAGCCGAACCCATTAGCCCGGAAAAGAAATCATATACAGTGGCTACACAGTCTGGATCATCGCGTTCAAGGTCTATGCCCAGTACCCGTCGCAGAAAACAAACCGTAATTCGCCGTCAGCGCGTCGACACTCGTTCTCAACAAGCAGTTCCATCTCAAACAAAAAAAAGCTCAGTTACTCTATCAACTCCTCTTCCACAGACAGCAGCTACGTCCCAAACTAAACCCCCTGTTTCTAACCCTCTTGCTGCCCCTAGTGCTACTAGAAGGCCCAGTCCCACTCCTAAGGCTGAATTTGCGCCTCCGGCTCCTCCTGCGTCACGTAAAGCTAATTAACTACCTGGGTGAGGAATCAGCAGACCTAACCTAAGCAAAACATTAAGTAGGGTAAGTTCAGCTAAATGCAGTTTTTTTGGGGAATTTCTTTCCTTTTTTTGATGCCGTAACGCACCTAAATAGTTTTATGAGTTTTTATAAGTTCGTGGTTCTACGTTAGATCTATTTTTTGTGTATGTCTTTTGAATATAAAAACTTATAAAAAGAACAAACCCACCTTTCAAGGTGGGCAAAATAAATCAATCAAACCCTAAGTAATTTAAGTCCTTATTGAGGTCCTAAACCAACCTTAGGCGCATAAAGGGCGCGATCACCTAACTCTTCTTCAATGCGTAATAATCGGTTATACTTAGCAACCCGTTCACTGCGACACAAAGAACCGGTCTTAATCTGTCCAGCGCGAGTGGCTACAGCTAAGTCAGCAATAGTAGTGTCTGAGGTTTCTCCTGAACGGTGACTAATCACTGAACTATACTGTTTACGAGTAGCTAAGGCAATAGTTTCTAAGGTTTCAGTCAGCGTTCCAATTTGATTGAGTTTAATCAAAATAGAATTAGCAACTCCCATATCAATTCCCTTCTGTAAACGAGTTGGGTTAGTAACAAACAAATCATCCCCCACTAATTGAATGCGAGAACCCAAAGACTCAGTATAAAGTTTCCAATTATCCCAGTCTTCTTCTTGTAAGCCATCTTCAATGGAGATAATAGGATATTGATCCACTAATTTAGCCAAATACTTAATGAATTCCTGGGAAGAATGGGCTGACCCATCATAGATATATTGTCCATCTTTGTAGAACTCATTTGAAGCCACATCCATGGCCAAAGCCATTTGTTCTCCAGGTTTATACCCTGCCCGTTCAATGGCTTCAATTAGCAAATCTAAGGCTTCTTGATTAGACTGAAGGTCGGGAGCATAGCCCCCTTCATCCCCCACGCCAGACAACAAGTTACGCTCTTTGAGAACTTTTCTCAGGGTCGCGAAGACTTCAGCCCCCCAACGCAACCCTTCCTTAAAGGAGTCGGCCCCAATGGGCATCACCATAAATTCTTGGAAGTCAACATTATTATCTGCATGGGAGCCCCCGTTAAGGACATTCATCATGGGGATGGGGATAACATTGGCTAAAGGACCTCCTAAATAGCGATAAAGAGGTATCTGTAATTCAGCCGCTGCTGCTTTAGCCGTCGCTAAAGAAACTGAGAGAATAGCATTAGCTCCCAATTCTTTTTTATTAGAAGACCCATCACGATCAATCATTTTCTGGTCAACAGAAGTTTGATCGAAGGCATTAGTATTCAACAATTGGGGCGCAATTTTTTCTTTAACATTGCGAACAGCGTTGAGTACCCCTTTACCGCCATAGCGGTTAGGGTCATCATCCCGTAATTCGTGGGCTTCAAAACTCCCTGTTGATGCCCCACTAGGGACTTGTGCGATACCAAATGCACCTGTTTCGAGAAACACTTCTGCTTCAATGGTAGGGCGACCACGGGAGTCTAAAATCTCTCTAGCGGTGATGGCTTCAATGAGAACTTCAGGTTTGTTTAGCATGGGTTAGGTCTGTCCAATAATAGAGAAATCTGATTATTTAGTGAGATGTATCCCGACAATACAGCTATTTTCATCAAAAATGAAAAAAAATCCTTTAGTCGCTTTCTGGAATTGTGTTTCCACAATCACCACATTTACCTTATCAAGACTCGACTCTGATCGCACCTCTGTCTTAACAATGCGTTCAAACAAACAATTTACCTTCTGAATTTGTTGCTAATCGGTTTGAAATCTGTTAGGGAGAATCTCAGTTTTCAGAGTAGAACTCAAGTACCTCCCGACACAAATAAAGTCGTCGGCAGCCACTATGATTGATAATAATTTGAGTAAGATCTTCAATGACTTCAGTATTGGGAAAATCTACTCCGATAGTTTCTCTTAACAAATTTTTGTTAAAGGTGAGAATAAATTTATTGATCTAGCTTTCAAATTCCGTTTCAATCACCACCAAGTCTGTATTGATGGTGGAGACCATACGAAAACCTAATTGTTTTTTAACTTGTCCATTGATATCAATTGAACTCACTGCCAACTTCTTCAGTTTTGTCGGCAGTGAGTTCAATGGACAGGATATAGCTAGTCACTTTCTTGATTTCGCTTCTTTGTATTTTCTTGACTTAAGGAGGTGGTTAAATTGACAACTTTCTCTTCTAATTTCTCTTGGTTAACTTCCATCGACTGTGCTATCTATTTTGATGGGGCGTGGGGAAGTTAACTGTTGCACTTTAGTAAGTAACGCCGTAATCGTTCTTAACGGATGTTAATGCAAGCAGGGTCACACTAGTTTGTCTAAATGACGATAAAGACTAATTTATCAATGTTTTTTACTCCTCTAGATTTAAGAATGATATATAAATTTTGATGATTTATATATCATTCTTAAATCTAGAGGAGCTATCTCTTATTAAGATTAATCTAGTATTAGGAGATTTATTTTAGTTAACTTCTTAAGATTAGCCCATAACTGCGGTAGCTAATATTTATTTGTTGACAGTAACACTTAATTTTTATCATCAAAATACTCATCCTCGGAAGAATTGATTTCATCTTTAAATTCCCGTAGAGTTTTTCCCAAATTAGATCCAATTTCGGGAATTTTTTTAGGACCAAAAATTAATAAAGCAACACCGACAATAACCACTACTTCCGTCCATCCTAATCCAAACATATCAACTCCAGATACTACAACAATTAATTCGGTTTGATCAATAAATTACTAGTAATATTCTATGCTAGAAAAACACCGAAGTTTAAAGGATAACACTGAATTAATTTCTTAACATAATGCTAGAATAGCCTAGACTGCAACAATTGAGTTTGATGCTAGTGGAGAATTGCTTGGACAAATTTTATCTTGTGTAGCACTCCTCGCCAATGATCCGAAAATTGTAGCTAGTAAGCGGTATGTTAGACACTTCACCTGTTTCTGTTCGCTCTCAACTCAACCCCTTGATACGACTACTCGCTGATATCATCCAATTTCATTGGGAACAGTATCTACCCCTAGTCTCCTATGAATTACCTGATGGGTTAGGACATGTGGAAGGAAAACTCGGAGGTAAAAAAGTGGTGATTGAAAATCAATGCTATCAAACTCCTCAGTTCCGTAAACTCCATTTAGAATTGGCAAAAGTAGGACAGGAATTGGATATTCTTCATTGTGTGATGTTTCCTCATCCGATTTATTCCCTACCTATGTTCGGTTGTGATATCGTAGCAAGTCCTAGAAGAGTAATTGCGGCAATCGCAGATTTATCTCCTGCTAACCAAGAACTGACTCTTTCTTCAGAATACCACCAAGCCCTATCCCAATCACCAGTTTTGGAGTTTTCTGAATCTCGTGGATTACCCGAATGGGGCGATATTTTCTCTGACTATTGTTTATTTATCCGTCCAACTGACCTAGAAGAAGAAACTCAATTCTTGTCTCGTGTGACTGAATTTTTGAAAATTCACTGTCAAACTGCGATGGATTCTAAAACTGTTTCTAATAAACAGCAAATGTCTAATTTAGCCGGACAGCATTACTATTGCACAAAGCAACAACAAAATGATAAAACCCGTCGGCTTCTAGAAAAAGCTTTTGGTGAAAAATGGGCTAATAAATATATGACTCAAGTGTTGTTTGACTTACCTCCCCAGGATAAATAAACTCTTGAAAAGTAACTCTAAAAAGACAGTGAAAGAAGTTTTTAGTTAAAAATATATGACTTCCTACCAAGAATTAATTAGAGGAAACATTTAAGAATGAATGAGAAAGCAAGACTGTTAGAAACGATCGCCGGCAAAAATCGAGGGTTATTAGCAACGGAAATGGATCGGGTAAGAGTTCTCTCGGCCTTAGAACAACTTGAAGATCATAACCCCATCCCTCAAACGCTAGAAGCAAAAGAATTCCTCGATGGGAATTGGAGGTTACTCTATACCACAAGTAAAGGAATTTTAGGACTTGACCGCCTTCCCATATTGCAATTAGGACAAATTTATCAATGTCTTCGCATGGCTGATGGGAAACTTTACAATATTGCTGAAATTATTGGAGTACCTTTTTTAGAAGGATTAGTGAGTGTTATAGCTAAGTTTGAAGTCGTCTCTGACAGGCGAATTAATGTTAAGTTTGAACGTTATATTATTGGTCCCCAAAGGTTATTAGGATATCGATCACCTACCCAATTAATTAAAGACATTGAAGCAGGAAAAAAGTTTTTTCCTTTAGACTTTAGTATCGAAAGTCAAGAACAAAAGGGATGGTTAGAAATTACTTATTTAGATGATGATCTTCGAGTAGGGAGAGGGAATGAAGGAAATGTATTTGTTCTATCTAAAGAAAAGGGAATTTAACTAAATTTTTAGAATAATTGAGCCAATGTCATGTCTTTTTTCGATCAATTACTGATATTTTAACACTGATTGCGGAAGAAATACGAGCTCTTCATAGTCAGAGTAGAGTAAATTACTAGTTAATAACTTCCAAAACTCTTTTGTCCTGAATGTGATTCGATTGCTCCTATGACTGCTATGGCTAATTCATATGCATCTTCTTTATTTAACTAAAAGTTCTTCTTTACTCCTCTTCTTAGAAAGACCCTTAAACGAAGAGATGATATTTAGCTAATCTGACTATGCGAAACTTGTGATATAAAACTAACTAGTAAGCCAAATTAGGAAACTTTAGAGATAAAAATTGACGTAATTTATAAATTCATAAGCTCTCGTTTCAATCAACTTCAATTTACTATTGATACCTTATACTGTTACTTGGTTAAAATAGGTAATAATTTCTTCTAATCGAATATCTAGCCTAGGTGCTTCGATAACTTTTTTACATCAATCAACTAATTTTTATAATCGTTGTACCCCATGAGTGTTCAAAAAAACTATTATCAATTGCCACTTTATCTAATTGGTGCATTTTTGAGAAGACTGGTAAAATTTTACACACCTTGTTTATTTGTTTCTCATTCTTTACTTGAATATTCTTGTTTTTTAAGTCAAACATATTTGCTCTTATTTTAACCCTGGCAAGATTTTTTCTTTTTGACTAGTGCTTTCAAGCTCTACTTATTTAAGCTCACCTACTTACCATCAAACATCTGTGTCCCCAAAACCGTTAACATTTTCATAGGTGCAGGTGCAGTATAAAAAATCCTTAACATTAGCTTACAAGGAGAACTTAAAAATTACAATGTTCGATACTCAATCGGTTTTAGAAGTCTTACGTCCAGTTCAAGACCCTGAACTCCAAAAGAGCTTAGTAGACTTAAATATGATTCGTAATGTAGTCATTGATGGCTCCCAAGTCAGTTTTACCCTAGTCTTGACTACTCCTGCTTGTCCTTTAAGAGAATTTATCGTTGAAGATTGTCAAAAAGCCGTTAAACAATTACCAGGGGTGAAAACTGTTGAAGTAAAAGTAACCGCCGAAACCCCTCAACAAAAAGTGTTACCCAGTCAACAATCTGTCGCTGGAACCAAAAATATCATCGCTATTTCGAGTGGTAAAGGAGGTGTGGGGAAAAGCACTGTTGCAGTAAATATAGCTGTTGCTTTGGCCCAAACGGGAGCTAAAGTCGGCTTACTCGATGCTGACATTTACGGTCCCAATACTCCGATTATGTTAGGATTAGCCAACGCACGGTTTAAGGTAGAACAGGGGGACCACAGGGAAGTCCTAGAGCCTGTCCTTAATTATGGGATAAAAATAGTGTCCATGGGCTTTTTAATTGACCCTGATCAACCAGTTATCTGGCGTGGTCCAATGCTAAATGGCATTATTCGTCAATTTCTCTATCAATTCAATTGGGGAGCCTTAGATTATTTAGTGGTAGATATGCCCCCAGGAACTGGAGACGTTCAATTAACTCTCGCTCAAGCAGTTCCTATGGCGGGTGTTGTCATTGTTACCACTCCTCAAACCGTATCCCTGGCAGATGCTCGTCGTGGGCTAAAAATGTTCCAACAATTAGGGGTTAATGTGTTGGGACTGGTGGAAAACATGAGCTATTTTATTCCCCCTGACTTACCTGATCGCACTTACGATCTCTTTGGTTCGGGTGGGGGTCAAAAGGCTTCCATAGAATTAAATGTTCCCTTACTTGGTTGTATCCCCTTCGAAATTGCTTTACGTGAAGGAGGAGATCAAGGAATTCCCATTGTTGTAGCTGCCCCTGAATCGGTTTCTGCTAAAGCATTAACCGCAACCGCTAAACAAATTGCTGCTAAGGTATCGGTAGCTACTTTAACCTAAGTTAAGAAACTATTTTAAATGAGGAGTTGTCCTGAATGATGCCTAGACTTGCTAAAAGACGACGTTTACCTTTGTGGTTGTATAACCTAGCCCAAGTTGATTGGCTATTGATGTTTTTAATTGTGGGTTTAACCAGTTTAGGAGGGTTGATGATCCGCAGTACCGAACTTCTAGAAGGATCGGTAGATTGGTGGCAACATTGGATTTTTGGGATAATAGGGTTAGTGATCACTTTTACTTTAGCTCGCTGGAGATATGAACCTCTTATACAGTTGCATTGGGTAACCTACGCTATCACCAATATTTCTCTTATTGCGGTGATTATCATTGGAGTAGCGGCTAATGGGGCGCAAAGTTGGATTAGTATTGGTAGCTTTAATATTCAACCTTCAGAATTTGCTAAAGTCGGTCTGATTATTACCTTAGGGGCCCTGTTACATGAAAAACAAGCCACAACAATCCCAGCCGTCTTAAGAATTTTTGCGGTAATGGCAGTTCCTTGGGTGCTGATAATGTTACAACCAGATTTAGGGACAGGATTAGTTTTTACAGCAATTACTTTGGGAATGTTATATTGGGCAAATATGCACCCAGGATGGCTCATTTTAATTCTATCTCCCCTGGTTTCTGCGATGTTAGTCAACGTCTTGCCCCTAGGTTGGATTATTTGGACAGTGATCATGGGTTCAATTGCTTGGTTTACTTTACCCTTGCGTTTTGCCTTTGCCATGGGAGCGGTCGCTATTAATATAGTAGCAGGGCAATTAAGTGGTGTGTTATGGAGATTACTTCAAGACTACCAAAAAGATCGCCTAACTCTTTTTTTAGAACCAGAAAAAAATCCCCTCGGTGGGGGTTATCAGTTAATTCAGTCCCGCATTGCTATTGGTTCGGGAGAATTATGGGGACGGGGACTGCATCAGGGAACTCAAACTCAACTAAATTTTATTCCTGAACAACATACGGATTTTATTTTCGCGGCAGTCGGAGAAGAGTTTGGTTTTATTGGCAGTATTTGTGTTTTATTTGCCTTTTGGTTAATTTGTTTTCGCTTAGTAATTATTGCCTGTCAGGCTAAAGAAAACTTCGGTTCTTTATTGGCTGTTGGAATGTTATCAATGATCGCATTTCAAGTTGTCGTTAATATCTGCATGACGGTAGGTTTAGCTCCTATTACGGGGATTCCTCTGCCCTGGTTAAGTTATGGTAGATCCGCCCTACTAACTAATTTTATTGCTCTAGGTTTGGTGGAATCTGTTGCTAATTATAGTACCCAAAAAAGACTTTAGTTATCAACTAAAAGCTATTAGTTAATATTTGACTAATTTAGTTTAATGTTTTTAATTCAATAAGGAGTAAAAAATGTTTAAAACTAACGATTTAACTACCTCCGCTCATAGGCTCCATGAATTTTAGCATAATAGTCTAAAATTATTTGTATCTGGTGTTTTTCTAGGATATCAAGGGAACTTGGATACTGAATTAGTAAGGTTTCCACTTGACTCTGAGCATAATCAAACTGTTCTGACTGTTGAGGAATTAACTCAGTGGTTACTCCCTCGATTTGTTGCAAATGAGCCGCTAATTCTCGATATACTGCTAGAGGTAAATTAGGATAGGCAATTTGCTCCTGTTGTTGTGTAACTGTTGTTTGTCTCATGTCTATTACCTTGATTTTACCTCATCATGAACTTAAAATAAGTTGACCAGTTTGATATTAATGCTAATCCTGTTTGCGACCTCAAAATTTTGGAATTCCCCCATTAAATTCTGTTTTATGAGCTAATTTTAAGGGATGAGAGCTTCTTAAACGGATGGTATAACTGTCTTTACTGTGTATCTAAACAAATGATAACTCTTATCTTTTTATCTTCGACTTGCAATAGCAATTTTCTATTCAAATAGGCGAATAGCCTGCACTACAAAAAAATACCACTGGCTGCTCTTTCGTGATTTCTTTAACAAGAGGTTTAACCGGACCTTAGAGTTTTTCAAAAAAAAACACAAAACGTCCAACCTATACTGCTCTAGGACAACATGAGGCTCATACCCATTGATGTTAATAGCTTAAACCGTTACCTTTCAATTGGAAAAGTTAAAAGTAGCCGTTACGTGACGAACAAGGAACATTATCCCAATTTCATAAAATGCCAGTCGGGGCGAAGGTTACGAGCATCTCGTAAATAAGAATGATAGATTTCTACTTGAGGCTTTGGGGTATTGAAGTGAATTAACACCCGAATACATCTTTGTAAGCTTCCTTCCACGTGCATTTGTTGCAGATCTAATAAAGGAACATTATCCCAATGCGGACGTTGACGGGCGATCGCTGCGGGAAAAATGGCATCAAGGTCTTTGGTAGTGGTAAAGGTCGCACTAACTATGTCTTCGGGATCAAGTTGGTTGCGGATTTCAATCTCCTCAAGCAATTCGGTTACAGCATCCTTTATCGCTTCCTTGGTATTGTCTGATACTGTGGTTGCTCCTCGAATGCCCCGCACTTTGCAATTCACAATCAAATCCCTCCAACAACTTTTGCTTAACATTAGAGTTTAAGGTCGATATAACCATAATGGTTGGCCATTGGTCATTAACTCAAACTTAACCCAATCTATTGCTACTTTTAACCCAGATTTGCTTTTATTCTGAGATAAAACTCGATTCCATAGAGATTTAGGTTCTTCAATGGTATAACATTGGGCTTGATCGGGATTGAGTCCCGCCAATTCAGCCGCCCAGCGACGGGCATCTTCTTCAGTTCCTAGGCGATCAACCACTCCTAATTCTAAGGCCTGTTGTCCGGTAAAAATGCGTCCATCAGCAAAACTTTTAACTTTCTCTACATCTAAATTACGACCTTGAGCAACGGTATTGACAAATTGTTGATAACTCACATCAATCATTTCTTGAAGAATGGTCTGTTCTTCTGCAGTTAATTCCCGATCAAAAGAAAGAATGTCTTTATAAGGACCAGATTTAATTACTTTAAAAGAAACCCCAACTTTATCGAGGAACCGTTCAAGGTTATTTCCTCGCAAAATAACTCCAATGCTCCCAGTAATAGTTCCTGGGTTAGCAACAATATACTCTGCGCCTACTCCAATATAAACGCCCCCAGAAGCAGAAATATTACCAAAACTTGCTACTACTTTGACTTTTTCTCTTAATTTTTTGAGCGCTTCGTAAATCTCTTGAGAATCTGCTACTGTCCCCCCTGGGGAATCAATTCGTAGAAGTAAAGCAGGGAATTTTTTTTCTTTAACGATTTTTAAAGCTTTCAAAACATTTTTACGGGTTTCTGAGGCAATAGCACCATTAACTTCAATACGGGCAATTTGTTTAGTTGGTCTAGGTTTAAACGGCCAAATCATAAGCGGTTTTTAATTGTTCAATAGAAAAGATAAAACTATGGATTTTCTAGAATGAAGTATAATAGTAGTCAATGATTTTCTGAAGTCTTAATTTTGAGTGTGTTCTTTAACTCCAGAAACTTGATTTTTCTAAAAATCAAGTTTCTGAGATCTTAGAGCCCTTGTAGAATAAGACTTTCAGTTTTTGACTTGATTGTAATGTCTTCATAGCTAGTTTAGAAAAGCCAAGATTATTTTACCGAGTCTCTGATTGTAACATCTTTAATTGATGTTTTCCATTAAACCAATACTTTTAATTTTTGTAAGCTCGAATCGCTACAGCCAGTAACACTAGCTCCTAGAGCTAACACTGTTTTTAAATATTCTAAGGTCTGATCGGTAATTTTTTCCCCTGGCATTAAAATAGGAATTCCTGGAGGATAAGTACAAATTAAATCTCCACTAATTCTGCCAAGACTATAGTTAAAATCAACCATTTTTGTCGCAGCGAAAAAAGTTTCACGAGGGGAGATGGGGGAATGGGGAGATGGGGGAATGGGGAGATGGGGGAATGAGGAGATGGGAGAATGGGGAGAAAAATACGAGTTACTTAGGATTTGGAAAGCTGCTATTAGTTTAGTGATATCATCTGTTGTATTCCCCATAGAAATAATAAATGCTAAATGACGTAACATCGGTAATTCTGCCGTTATTCCTAATTGTTGATGGAGAATTTTATCGACTTCAAAGCCACTTAATCCCAAAGCTGTAATATTCACTGTTAATCGCGTAGTATCCAAGTAATAAAAACTGCAAAAAGGTTCTTTTAAATCTAGAATAGATAAGCCTTGAATATGACTTAATTGCTGCCTAGCTTTGTTAGCAAATTCAATAGTTTTATCCAATAATTCTTTTCCATATAATGCCATTTGTTGTCTGGCTGCATCCAAAGATGCTAACAATAAATAACTCGGACTTGTAGACTCAATTAACTGTAACGCACGACTAATTCTTTGGGGATCAATGCGTGTACCTTGAAGATGTAACATAGAAGCCTGAGTCATCGCTCCTAATACCTTATGGGTCGATTGTACGGTTAAATCTGCTCCCATGGATAAAGCACAAGGCGGCAAGTCTTGATGAAAGGTAAAATGACCCCCATGAGCCTCATCGACCAGCAAAGGAATTCCCTGACGATGGGTTATATCTGCGATCACTTTTATATCGCCACAAATACCATGGTAGGTGGGGTAAACTATCATAACTGCCTTAACATCAGAATTTTCTTCTAACACCTGTTTTAAGGCATTTGGAGTAATGCTATAAGAAAGATCCCAAAGGGGATCATAATAAGGATTAAGAAAAACCGGAACTGCCCCCGATATAATTAACCCCGTTATTGCTGATTGGTGAATATTACGGGGTAAAATAATCTTATCTCCTGGGTTACAAGTAGCTAAAATTGCTGCAATAATACCACAAGTTGAACCATTTACTAAAAACCAAGTATTTTCTGCCCCAAATGCCTCTGCTGCTAATTCCTGCGCTTTTTTGATCACTCCTGATGGGGCAAACAAATTATCTAATTCGGGCAATTCTGGTAAGTCAGCAGTAAATACAGTTTTTCCTAGTAACTTTTCTAAAGATTGTGGTATTCCATGCCCCTGTTTATGACCAGGTGCATGAAAAGCTACATTTTTTTGAGATATTAATGTTCTTAATGCCTCAATAAGGGGCATTTTGGATTGAGAGTTTAAAAATGTGTGTTGCGATAGGGTCATGGATTATGGAGCATCCGTTTATAATATCGACTTGTCTGGTAATTGATAGGGAGAATTTGGTCGTGCCCAAGGTTAAATTCGGATTCAATAATATTGTCTCTTTTAGATAATGTTCTTAACAACTTTATAGTCCCTAACAAATAACTACTTGGCGTTGTATTAAACATAATAGGGTGATCGCTGTCGAAGTGGAAGATATCAAAGCAGTTGTAAGAAATATTCAGTGAATAGAATTTTCACAGTATTTTTGTTATAAGCAACCAAGAACAAGGAACAAATGATAACTTGGATAAATCGATTGAGAAATCAACATAATATGACTCCTACCCAAAATGGAACTAACCCGTTTTAGCTATAGGGAATTGCTCAGGAGTTGCAGGGGGAGTTAGACTGATATAAGTGACTAGTCTCACTAATAAAAAAATTGATCAAAAAAGCCATAGAACTACTCACGAAGATAGAGCATTGGTGAAAGCAGCAAATCTTATTATAGTTGACTTTATACCTTTAGCATGAATACCTTTAGCGTAGCTATCTTTGCCCTAAAGTTTCGCAAACGGAGAAGATTATGCAGATAATTGATAAACAGTCAGGAACTCCCGAAGTCATGAATATAACCAAACATGGCTTACCGGTTACTATTATTACAGGATTCCTCGGTAGTGGAAAAACAACTCTTCTTAACTATATTCTGACCAATCAAGAAGGGTTAAAAACTGCAGTTCTTGTAAATGAATTTGGCGAAATTGGCATTGACAATGAACTCATTGTTACTACTGAAGATAATATGGTAGAACTGAGTAATGGTTGTGTTTGTTGTACTATCAATGAAGATCTAGTTCAAGCAGTTTATAAAGTTTTAGAACGTCCTGAAAAGGTTGATTACTTAATCGTTGAAACTACCGGAGTAGCTGATCCTTTACCAGTTGCTCTAACATTTTTAGGAACAGAGTTAAGGGATATGACCCTCTTAGACTCTATTATTACAACAGTAGATTGTTCTAATTTTAGTCTAGATTTATTCAATTCTCAAGCTGCCTACAGTCAAATTGCTTACGGAGATATTATTCTTCTCAATAAGACAGATTTGGTAGATAAATCAGATGTAGATGCTCTAGAAATTCGGATTCGAGATATGAAAGAAGCGGCTAGAATTATACG
Organism: cyanobacterium endosymbiont of Epithemia clementina EcSB; assembly: GCF_029919255.1. Classification (GTDB taxonomy): domain Bacteria; phylum Cyanobacteriota; class Cyanobacteriia; order Cyanobacteriales; family Microcystaceae; genus Rippkaea. The sequence continues at coordinate 1,875,002 of NZ_CP123991.1, forward strand.
CACTCAAAGGTCTGAAGTCCCCTTACCTTTAATTCTAAGTGTGGGGTTATTTGATTCTAGTAAATATTTTGATTCTAAAGAAGGAAAAAAAAATCACGAACACGAAGACGAACATCACCACCATGATCATTCTAACCATTTAGACAACGATGGATTTATATCTATTTCTTTCGAAAGTGATAAACCTTTTTCAGTTCGTAAATTTCAGTACTTTCTAGACAATCAACTACCTGAGAATGTCTTTCGTGCTAAAGGTATTTTGTGGTTTGATGAAAGTCCTAAACGTCACATATTCCACCTTAGTGGTAAACGATTTACCCTAGAAGATGATGAATGGAAAGGAGAGCCCAAAAATCAAATCGTATTAATTGGTCAAAATATTGACAGCCAAATATTGTATGAACAGATGGAAAACTGTATTTCTCTTCCCTTTAATGGTCTGACTAAAGAATTTGGAAAATAAACAAAAATAGGATTTTCATCAAACTGTAACGCATCAGGATCCACTAGTCGTGGATCCTGATGCGTTACAGTTTGGTCGCTAGAATAATTTTACGAACAGTCTCTTAGGCTAAATTTTAGGTAAGTTTACGAGTTTTGATTGCACATTCAATCATTGTCTTACTAAAGTCTGTATACTCCTTGTAAGAGGATAGATGATTAATTTATTAGTCACAAATATTACCAGAGATTGTTGCCAATTCCCAGAGATCGTTAAGAATAGATATCACTAATATTGGAACCCGTATCGGTTACTATGGAAGTCTTTTGCCTGTCTCAAGAACAAAACTTCCTAATCCGTCTGTACCCGAATTATTTCCTAAAACTAGTCCCCAAGTCGTGGAAGGGGAGATTATCAGATAGAGTGATCCTATATTTAAATGTCTTTCTATTTTGGTAATCGAATTAAAATAAAAAGTTATGGATTTAAAGAAATGTATAACCCGATTGGAAACTAATATGAGAATTTGAATTTTTCTCCGCCCTTATTTGATTCTATCTAAAATTAAATCCTTTTATCATTAAAATTTTTTCAATAGCCCTATGTACTTGTCGATGAATATACATTGGAATTGAATGGCTTTCTTCCTTACAAATTCCTTCCATCTTGGTATCTACTCCCCATTGCTTTAACCAGTCGATCTGCCCGAACATTATATAGGAAAGGAAGTAAGTTATGTTGAAAATAATTAAACCCAATGTTCGCTACTCAATCAATCTTATCAAAGAAAGAGCCCATCAATTAATCCGAAAAAGATCGCTTCATCTTCAACTACCAATTGATAACCTATGTAACTACATTGCAGTCTGTGGAGGGACAGAGGCTGCAATGTAGTTAGAAGAACATGATTATTCACTTCGAGATCGATGGATATATTTACCTGGTCAAAGGTTTATATATTTTATTTATCCCTAGCTGAGGAGGAGGGGTTATCTCAGTTAAGAAACAATTTTAAGAAAATTAATGGATATTAATGAGGATTTATACTTATCAAAAGCGGGGGATAACTTGTCACCTCAATATTTTTTCTATAGTTATGGACGCTCTCTATATCAATTAGTTAGAAGACTCTTTTAAAAAACAACAATGGGTTAACTGAGAAGAGACTTATAATATAAAATTAACTAGTGAAATGTCAAATCAAGAAATTTCAGAGTTGAAAATCAACAAAATTTCTGAATCCATGAGCCATAAGCTTTCCTTTTAATCCATTTCAATTTATTATTGATACCTTCTAATATTCTTTTTATTCTTCTTTGAAGAAAATAAATAGGCGATAATTTCTTCAATCTAATACCTAGTTGTTCCACAGCTTGGGAAAATGGATAAATTTTTTGACTTTACTCAACTAATTTCAATTGATATCTAAGTCATCTAATCTATACTGTTTAATAAACTTACGTAATCCTTCTGTAGAATCTCCCGAGATTAAATGAGCAGGAAAGTTTTGTTTTTGACTGATATGGTTAACATAAGAGGATTGAAGATAAGGTTTGTAATTTTGATTATTGACAATATAAATTTCAAAAAAGGCTAACATCGTTGCATTCGTATAATTATCAAGTAAAACTGGACTTGGTAAGGTTAAATTAGGAAGAGTTTTAATCATATCTGTTAACCCTGCATCAAGTTGAGAAAAATCAACATGAGCTTGACCTTCTTGCAATAAAAGATAGCGGTTTTCAGTTGTTAACCAGGGAAAAGATCGAGCCTGTTCAAAGACAAAAGGCGTGGCTGGGTCATAATTTCCAGCACCAATAAAAGTTGGAATTATAATGTTACTTAATCCTTGTTCTCCAAAAATACTAGCGTTAACGGGATTAATTGCATAAACTGCTTGTATTCGTTTATCTCGAAAATTATAATCTTTTCGCTCTAATTTTAAAGCTCGACATTGAAGTAATAACGCTGTATTTAACTTACCCAATTCTATATTACAATCTTTTTCAAGTCCTTTAAAATCCAGGGTCGCTCCTGCTAAAGCTAAAGCTGTATAACCTCCAAAAGAATGACCAAAAACTCCTACATTTTCTAAGTTCAGTTTTCCACCAAACTCAGTAATATTACGCCGTTCTAATTCATCTAAAGTCTGACTAATATCTAGGGGACGATTTAAAAATTCATCAAGATAAAATATTTCCCCAGCATAACCTTCTAATAAGTCTTGAAGATGTTGAATATCACTCCCTGGATGTTGGGGAAGGGCGACCACATAACCATAAGAAGCCAAATGTTCAGCTCGTTTAGCAAAATCTTCGGGGCTAGAACTTAACCCATGAGAAATAATCACTACTGGGGTTTTACCCTCACGTTCTGTTTGGGGTCGATAGACATCAACATAAAATTTTTGTCCTCCCCATTTTATATTGCGCTTTTTATTTCGCAAAATCCAACGTTTAGGTTTTTCCACTTCGAAAGGGCCTGGTTCTCGTATATCATTCAATTGAAAAAAATTGATGGGCGCAGCGTTTTGGGCTTCAATTTCTGACAAGTTAACTACCGCTTCACTAAACAAATAAGTACCCTTAACAATTACCTCAATCTGTCGAGATAAACGTAAGGTTTTTTTGATATCAATTTGCATATTGACGGGGAGTTTTTTGAGAACATTAATTAAGCTTAAGCCTTCAGGTTCAAAGGCTGCTTGGACTAATGAACCTCTCAGGGGATATTTGCCATTACGCCCTCCTTGAATGTTAATAATGTCTCCAAAATAATCCATGAGACGTTCCCCTTCATCAGTGCGAAGAAAGCGAGATAATAATACGGGATCAACTTCTACGGGAGTCATTAATGCTTCCCGAAATAAGACTTTTTCTTCTTCTGTCGCCCCGACAATATCTAAATAGAATGCCAAGTTCTTATCTATTTTTCCTTCTTGAGCAAATTTCTCTAAGGATTTAACCCTCACTGAGAGATTAATGGCATTATATAATAAATATATCGTCTCGGCTCCGTGAACAGAAGCTGCAAGGGTAAAAGTTACTGTGCTAAATATACTCAATAACCAAGGAACAAAGAAAATGTAAGAAAATCTCATCTAAAAAATGTCCAAATAATTTTATCTTTATAGATTTTATAATAAATCACTCTTATTCGCAGATATATCAGTTGATGCTTTTAATTTAATTTATTGTTCTACCTATTTTAATTTTTTAAAAAAGTAGTATTTAGTACCAAAAAAATACTTTTTATGGATAGATAAATTAACAAAAACTGGACTAGTAGTATACTGAATATATTAGACTTTTTGATGTATCTAATACGTAGATAGCAATTTGACAACTGCTCATTTTTAATATTTTCTAACTCTTAATAAGATGTCGTTGAAACAAAGATCTCACAGTTCGTATTTAATTCTTCGAAAATAATCTTAACCATATCACTCAGAATCACCTTGCCCACTTCATGTTCTGGTAATGGAGTCATAACTTCTGAAATCCTGTGCTGTAAGTAGATATGAGAACCGAGATGTTCTCTCAATTCTTTGAAAATATCATCGAATGTTTGTTAATAAATACCTGTAATAATTAGTTTTTATTCTGGTAAAACCTTAACTTAATTAAAATTAAAATAAAGAATAATCATTTCTTATCTGTATTTTAAGTTAACTTGATTTTATTATATTGTTTAATGACTAAACTGAGTAAATAAGTAATTCCAGATATTAGAATAATAGTTGCCCCAGAGGTTAAATTAAAACTATAAGATAGACCCAGTCCCAGGGTAGTAAAAATTCCTCCTAGGATAATTGCAACTATCATTATTTGTTTAAGATCTTGCAGAAATTGCTCTGCAATTGCTGCCGGAATTGTTAATAATGCAATTACCATAATCAATCCAACAATCTGCATTACCATTACCACCGTTAAAGCGATCATGGCAACTAATATTAGATAAAGAGTATCCGCAGGAAGATCACGAGTTAATGCAAAAACACGGTCAAAAGAAATGGCTAATAATTCCTTATAAAACATAGTTACTATTAAAATAATAATAGTATTTAGACCTGCTATTATTAGTAGATTTGCTTTGGATACTGTTAGGATACTCCCAAATAAGTAACTCATTACATCTGCTTTGTAACCTGGGGTTAAATCCACTAAAATAATCCCAATTGCCATACCAACCGCCCACATGACACCAATCAAAGTATCCGCCCTTTGCTCAGTTTTTCGGGCTATCCATCCCATTCCTAAAGCTGCCATCAACGCAAAAATAATCGCCCCGACAATAGGATTAAAGCCATAAAAATAACCTAACCCAATACCGCCATAGGCTGCGTGGGCAATTCCTCCACTGATAAATACAATACGGTTAACAACCACAAGTGTACCGACGATACCACAAGCAATACTAACTAATACCCCTACTAAAAGAGCATTACGCATGAATTCAAATTGAAATAACTCAAAAATATTTTCAATCATTACTGTAAAGGGAGCAAGAATGTTGAGGAAGAATCTGATTGGGGACTCTATGGGCAATTAAGTCAATAGGACATTGATAAGTCCGTTCAATAAGATCATTGGTAAGCTGGTTCTCACCGTGATAAAGCAGACGACGGTTGAGAGAACCTATAGTTTTAACATAGGTAGAAACTTCCCCTATATCATGAGATATCAACAAAATTGTAATGTATTGATTAATATCTTTGAGTAACTCATAAATACTGCCCTTTATTTTGTAATCAACACTTGCAGTAGGTTCATCCAACAGCAAAATGCGAGGTTCTGAAGCTAAAGCGCGGGCAATATAAACCCGTTGACGTTGACCTCCCGATAGTTGACCAATGGGACGATTGCGCAATTCGACTATTCCTACTTTTTCTAAACTATGATTGACAATGGCTTCGTCTTTAGCATTGTATCTGTGTAATAGACGACGTTTTCCTAACCGTCCCATCCTGACAACATCAGCAACCCTGACGGGAAACTCTCGATCAAATTCTAAGACTTGAGGAACATAACCTATATATTGTCGTCCAGAGCAGACTCGCTTTCCCATAATTCTAACATTCCCTTGGTAAGGAGAAATCAATCCTAATATTAGTTTTAATAAGGTTGTCTTTCCCCCTCCATTTGGACCAATTAACCCGATAAAATCCCCTTCATAAACTGTAAAATTAATATCCTCTAAGACAGGAGTTTGATTATATTTTACCCAGACATGATTCAGACTAATAACTTCAGTAGACATAAAGTCAAATTGGTGGTAGTTTTTGATAAATTTAATCTAAAACATTAGAAAGAGTTTCAGAAACTTTCAGTAAATTTTCTGACCAATTAGGTTCCAAGGGACTAATTAATAAAACTTCTCCATTAATTTCTTTTGCAATAATTGTAGCAGGATTAGTATTTAATTCTGGCTGAGCAAAAATAACCTTTATTTTTTCTTTTTTAGCTTCCTTAACTAATTTACCTAACTCAGCTGGGCTTGGTCCTTGACCTCCGACTTCTACAGGTATTTGAGTCAAGTTATACTCATTCGCAAAGTAACCCCAAGCCGGATGAAATACAATAAACTTTCTATTTTTTATTTGGCTGAGATTTTCTTTTATTTGACTACTTAACTGCTCAATTTCTTGTAGAAATATTTCTAGATTCTCTAAATACTTTACCTGATAACTAGGATCAAGTCTGGTTAATCCTTGATAAATATTCTTAGCCTGAATCTTGGCTAATGTTGGAGATAGCCAAATATGGGGATCTAAGGTTTCTGTCGCGTTTTCTGATTTTGATTTATCATGGTGATGTTCATGGTGATCATGGTCTATCATCGGGAGGCGTTTTATTCCTTTAGCTGAGTCGATAATTCGCAATTGAGTATTTGCCCCTGAAATCTTATCTATCCACGCTCTTTCAAACGGGATACCGATAGTAATGTAAGCTTCAGCATGACTCAAAGCTTGTAATTGTTCTGGTTTTGGTTCATAGTTATGGAAATCGGCCCCAGATTTTACCATAACATTAATCTTGACGCGCTCACCTCCAATTTTCCTGACAAAATATTTCTGGGGAACAATACTTACCGTAATATCTAAAATTTCTTTAGTCTTGCTTTGAGTCCCTGATGGGTTACTACATCCCGTCATTGTAACAACGTTCAACACCAGGGTCATCCAGATAGCCGAAACCTGCAAATTCATTTAAGATTATGACCTTTATGTAAGAGTGACAACGATCATAATTATATTTTATATAACTTGATGAGTATTCAAATACTTAACTATATCCTATATCTAAAAAAGATAATTTAACTGTCAACCCAGAACAATATTTATTAACTATATCAATATTTTTTATTCCAAATTATGTATTTCACTATTCTCTCTGATTCCTTCTTCTTATTGAGCTATTGAGAATTTTTTGCTTTGTTAAACAATTAAAGCTTTGATTGTTTAACAAAGCAAAAAATTTTAGAATTAATAAAATTTCTGGATTATAGGATGTATTTTGTTTGTAAAAGTAGAGAAATATAGTACTGTCAAAAATAGCATTTTTTTAACAGAAAATAATTGTCTTAAAAGGACTACTACTTTCTAGATTTTCTACAGTAAAAATAGGTAAATAATTTTTGCTATATTTAGTTGAATTAAAAGTAGTAGTTATGTAAACTTTATTAATTAAATTAGCAACTGATTCAGGATGATCATCAATTGTTCATCCCGTGAGATTTGTCTAATAATTTTAAAGTCTTTACTTTTGTCCCTTTTACATTCCTAAGTCTACTAACTTATCTTACTTAGGATCCTATAATATCTTTTTGTCAAAGTGTATACTTTTTCCGTGAAAACATAATAGCTTTATCAAAAAATTTATGATGGGTTAACTTCTTACTCTTTAATTTCCCACTTTAATCATCATTTCATCATCAATAATACTCTGAAAAGCATCTAAATCTAGATTAATTTAGGTACGTTACAATAAATATAACTTTTCTTTTTAAGTAAATTTACTCTTTTTCTAGAAAAAGTGCGGTTTAGCACTAGTAATAATTTTAAAAAAACTTCAAATCTTCTATTGAGAATCACTTAACATAAATAAACTAACTTCTATGGCTATAATATTAGCGATTAATTGTTCTTATGTTCTCCTGAGCTAAGTATTAATTACCATTTTAAAAATTAAAATATACTCATAGAATTACCTTTTTTTACAAAATTAATAACTTTTAGGAAATTAGTATCGAAGGTTATAACAAATGAATTAACTGCTAATTCTAATATCAAGTCAATCTAATAAAATATCCGTATAGATTAAAAAAAAATACAACATCTTTACTATTTTGATCTTGAATTGAAACAGACATTGTCTGAGTATTTAACCTTATTGGTTATCCTTAACACATCGTTTACATATTTTTTTAGTTTTTTGCTGAAAGGTCGAGTATTAGTTGATTATTTAATTTAAAATATTAAGTCATGCTTCCTACTACAAAGTGGTAAATGGTAGTTAGAATTCAAAAATCAATTTAAGCCATCTATATTAAATGATAAAACTTTGCCCAAACAAAAATATCCACCTTATTTAGCAACACTATTAATGTAAGCTTTGCTCTAGATCATCAATAAACTCAAAAATTGTTGTAATTATGTATAAAAATTAGTGTTTATTTGTACCGATTATCCTTTAAGTTTAATTATCATTATTTAATCTTAAAATACAACAATATTATCCCCAGTAATAATAGTACTTTAGTTAACCAGTCTCCCCATTGGACATATAGAGTGCAGCTGTTACTACGATAAATTTTTTCCTGATGTAATTGATAAGTATTAATATCAGATATCCATAAAGTTTGACCACGAGGATTAACAATGCCAGAATATCCAGTATTAGTTACTCTTGCCATCCATTTACCTGTTTCAATGGCTCTAATTATATCTTGAGCATGATGTTGCGCAGGCATTGCTTCACTATAATGGGCATTATTAGAGGCTGTAATTATAAATTCTCCACCTATTTTTGCTTGACGACGAAAATGTTCACTAAAAGCTGATTCATAGCAAATCCCTACAATTGCTTGACCAAAAGGAGTCTTAAAAATTTGATTGTTATTTCCTGCTTTTAAATGACTGTCTAAAGGAGAAAGTCGATCAATAACTTTACCTAAAATAGATTCAAAAGGGATATATTCTCCCAATGGAACCAATTTTACTTTATCAAAACGGCTTAATATTTTTCCTTCTCCTGTCACCGAAAATAGGCTATTAGTATAGCTGTTGTTTCGCCTGCCAAATGCTCCCAGTAAAACAGGGACTTTATGTGTCAATATTTCTGAATATAAAGGACTATTAATTACAATATCATTCCAGTTAAATGGTAAGGCAGTTTCTGGCGTAATGATTAAATCAGCTCCCTTATAAGCTAATAGTTTATAACCATTTGTATAACGATCAGTAGCTTTTTGTAACCCCTCAGGATAAAGTTTTATTGTGTTGGGAATATTACCTTGAATAATACCTATTTTTATAGCATCTTTTTCTGATTTTAAAACTGGCAAATTATATAAAACTAATCCTGTAAAATGCAAAATAAATAAAACTATAGTTGACATTAAAAAAAGAGTAAAAGAATGATTATTATATTGATTTAACCTAAGCCAAATAGATTTTTTTTGTGATGTAACTTTTCTGAATTGAGATTGATTTGCCCGTAAAATAATTCCTTCTGCGATTAATCCATTAACAGCAACAATAGTAGCAGTTACAGTTGAAAATCCTGAAAATTGACTAAGTTGTAGAATAGCTAAATTGTCGGGACTTTGGGTGTAGGAGAGAGAAGTCCACCATAAAGGTCCTTGACTCCATATTGACTCCAATAAACACCAGATTGCGACACCAAAAATAACTCTTAAACAAGAACTAATTAAAGTTTTTTTAAAATAAATATTTCTATATTCTAGACAATCAAAAAACCTAATAGTTAATGACCAAGTAGCAACCAATATAGCTCCCCAAAGGGTAATAAATAGCCAACAAATAATAGCAATTAAAAAACTAGCAACCCATGAAAATTTCATCCAAGTCATAGGATGAATTCCCATAATCCAAAATAAACTTAATCCATGATAACCCAGTCCCCAAAATAAAGCAATCCAAGTTTTCTTATCAAAAAGAAAAGATTTTATAGTTAATTTTTTCTCAAAAATATTAATTCCTTTATGAGTTTTTATGGTAAAAACCCATAAAGGAATTAATGCAAACCATGCTAAGTAAAAAGCCGACATAGGAGCAGTTGATAATCCCATCAATATTCCACTAAGAAAAGTTATAATTATTGGCATATCAGTATTTTATCTAAAAAAAATATCTTTAATATTAAAGTTATTTAAAAGTTGTTGTTAATAAATAACAACTTTTAAATACTGCCTTTTTGTCTGATTTTATCGATGTGTTCAAGGAATTCTTAAAATTTTAAAAAATGAACATTAGTAGTCCCGATTGTCTGAGCGCTTTGAGCAATTTTAGGATTGACCGCAATATCAATTCCAATAGAATGTATTGTTTTTTCATATTCATAAAAAAACTTATTTAAAATTGTTTTTATAAATATGACTATGACATCTCCTTCAGTTAGGAGAAATATATTTAACCACAATTAAGTATTCGCTTTTATGGAATAATTTTCGTATGGTATATACTCCCATATGACGAGTATCGTTAATATTAAAAGTCTCTGCTGTATGAGTAACAAAAGCTGATTCTTTTGGATATTGTTCTTCTTGCGTTTTGGGGGTTATCTCATCTTCTTGAATTAGGTTATACGCTGATAGCCATCGTTGTGTAATTAATGCCGTCATACAATATGTTTTGGCGGCGGTAACTGCTTGACGATATTCATGATCTTGTACGTCTCCGGTCCCATAAACCCTTTTAATATTGGTTTGCACTATTCCTGTTTTAACAAAAAACCAGCATCATTGAACTCTAACTGTCCTTTAAGTAAGTCTGTATTGGAGGTATGACAGATAGTATAAAATAACCCTCTAATCTTTTATTTTTCTGTTTCTACCGTCTGATTGTTACGAATTATTAGCCCTTCGAGTTTAGAATCACTAGGGATGACGCCCACTACTTCTCTATTCCAGAGAATGATAATATTTGAATGGTTGAAAACTTGATTTTGCAGAGTTTCACTAGCCTGCATTTCCTTTCGACGGACTAGGATATGAATCAATGAGCTGTACTTAGTTAAATAAAGAGTTTCTTCTGCTGCGGTATCTCTACCTCCCACAATTGTTAGTTCTTGATTTCTAAACATCGGGGTTGCTCTATTACAGATAGCACAGGCATAAATTGCCCGACCTCAAAACTTATCTTCATCACTAATTTCTAAGCGTTTAACGATTTTCCCTGTCATAACGATTAGAGTATGAGTTAATATTTTTCGTTCGGTCGAACGCACCTTGAAGAGACGCTGACTTAAATAGATTTCTACTACATCTTCGGTATAACATTGAGTTCTCAAACGTTTTGTTTTGCCCTCATCTGTTCCATTAATTCAGGAAAGGTAATGCTTTCAGAAAACCCTGTAAATTTCTCTACTTTTGTGGTGGTCATTAGTTGTCTATCACGACTGCCTCCCACTTTCAAACATTCAAAAAGAATAGGTCTTAATTTAGCCCGTCCAGCGTAAATTAATGTGGTGTAACCGGCTGGACCTGAGCTAACAATTATTAAGTTTTCTATCGCTCTATTAACCATTAGTTTTAAATAAAGCACTGTTGATGGTTATGTCCTAATTTTACTAACAATTATGGTATTTTAGGACGATTTTCAAGAAAAATGGCTTCTAATCATTATCTTCTACTCATTAGAGTTTGTGATTATTAAATAAATAGAGACTTATTATAATGAAAGTAAGTAAAATAGAGAAGATTTTGATCAAAAATCAATTTATAAATCAGGGAAATATTTCTAGAATAATTAGACTGATTTTGGTGATTATCTAAATAACCCGATTGTAGTATTGTAAGGATACATAGAAGAATTGTAGAGCAGATGAAAAATAACTAAAGAGATGTTACCTTAATATTCACTGAAAACTTTAGATTACTCCGATTAACCTTCATTATGAAGCGTCGTCAATTCATTAAATATAGCAGCCTAGGAACGGCTAGTTTAGGAATAACTGCTTGCGCTCAAGGTAATCTAGATTTCCTTCGTTCGTCAGAAACTTCATTGAATCCCAACAATAAATTTGGCTCATTGGAAAAAACTAAGCTAATTCTAGGGTTTGTTCCGACTACCGATGCTGCTCCCTTGATTATTGCCCAAGAAAAGGGTTATTTTGAGCGTTATGGCTTAAAAGTTACCCTCAAACGTCAAGCCTCCTGGGAAGCAATCGAAAAAGGCTTATTAAGCTGGCAATTAGATGCCGCACAAGCTCCCTTTGCCTTACCAATGTCTGCACAGTTAGGGAAACAAAAAGCTTCCCTGATTTCCCTGATGAATCTTAATCTAAACGGTAGTGCCATTACCCTTACTAAGAAAGCTTGGGAACAAGGCTTACGTCCTTCCCTAGATTATAATGATTTTGGGGATTTTGAAAGAAGTTTTCGCCGATATATTCGAGGTAGTGGCCATACTCGTTTCGCTATAGACTCTCCAATTTCGATGGATGCCTATTTATTGCGTTATTGGTTAGCAGCTATGGGAGTTGATCCTGACCGTGAGGTAAGATTGTTAGAATTCCAGGCCAACCAACTGAACTATAAATTACAAGCGCAAATGATAGAAGGCTATAGTATTTCAGCGCCATGGACGCGCTCTGCAATTACTGAAAACACAGGATTCATTCTCAACATTAGTCGAGAAATTTGGCGAGGACATCCTAATAAGATTTTAGCCGCTATGGATGGTTGGGTGAGAAAATATCCTGCTACTGCACGATCTTTAATGGCTGCGTTATTAGAATCCTGTCAATATTGCGATCATCAGCGTCATCACAGAGAAATGACTGAAATATTAGCTCAAAGTCAATATTTAAACTTGGATAAGACTTTAATTGAACCAACTTTAAATGGACAGTATGCTTACACCAACAACGCCCCTAACAGTAAATTAATAGAGATCCCCGACTTTACTATTTTTCACTATCAAGATACCCCATATCTTAAAATTCCCGATCATGCTAATTATCCTTGGCGTTCTCATGCTGTATGGTTGCTAACCCAAATGATTCGTTGGAATCAACTAGAAACCACTAGTTATCCAAAAGATGCTGATAGAATCTTAGATCGAATTTATCCTATTTCTCTCTACAAAGAAGTAGCTAAAGTCTTAAATATTAAAATTCCTAGTGAATCAATGAAATCTGAACCGACTACCGCTTTTATAGATGGGCGACCTTTTGATCCGAGTCAACCTCTAGTTTATCTTAATCAGTTTTCTATTCGGGCAAGTCATTCTCAATCTTTTAGTTTTGTTTGATTACAATAACTCTACTGATTTATTCTCATAATCAATAAAGATTAGTTTCTACATTTGCCAATTCTATTTATAGAAATGCTGGTAATGTTATTTACGCAGACAACATACAGATTTTTAAGCTGGCTTATTTCTTACTTTACTAGATATGGCAACTTGACAGATTTAATTTTGCCTATGATATTATAAATTTATTTTGCGTTTACTTCTATTACTAAATTAGTGTAAGATGTTGTTCTGCAAATTCATTTTTTTATACTATTTCTCGCCTTACTCTTTAGGTCAGCCGCTAAGATGTTTGTTTACTTGATTGATTATGGAGATAGCATGTTAAAGAAATTAGTGCTGATCTTTCTTTGATTATTAGCAATAATACTAAAATATTCGGTAATAGCTTATAATTTAGCGTTTATTTATTTATTTTATTCAAAAAAATAAATAAATAAAATAAAATGAGAACTAAGACAATTACAACTACGCTAAAAATAGCATATTAACTTATTTTTTGGACAAAAATATACAAATGAAACTCCTATGGTTTATTACTGAATTTCCAAGAATTATTAGTGTTAATTAATTTATCTGTAATTGCGAGGGCTAACCCTTAACATGGTTCTTATGAAATAGGAGTAGAGATTATTGGGGTAACTGCCCGTTATGTGACCACCGATTTAAGTGAAGAGTTAATTCTTAAACAAGATCTCACTAGAGTAAGTCATCGTGATACAAACAAGGGCAAGAACATAAGTATTATATTTAAATATAAGAGACGCGAAAATTAAAGAAATTGCAGACTCGGTTAAACTTTTGGAAAATACAAGAATACAAGAAGAAAAGCAATTTCTAGATAGATTATTTGAGGAAGAAAATGATTATAGGAGTTTTTAAAAAGTTAAAAAAAGAGAACTTAAACTGAATAAAATATAAAATATCTTGAATAGCTTTCAGAAAAGAAAAAAAATATAACAGATAACAATTATCTAAAACTTTTAAAAAAGAGATAAAAGTAAAATAGTCTTCCCTGCAGATCAGGAAAGACTATTTTATTCAAAATACGATAACAAGATAAAGTTATTTTTTTTATAAAAATATGGTTTGGTCTATAAATTAGAGTGATTGATAGATATATATAAATCAGAATATTAAAGTAATATTACAAAATAAAATAAAATCAAACTTAAAAAGGTTAATTTCGTGATTTCTAGATCAATAAATAGATAAAGTCAAAAAATACTTCTAACAAAAAAAATATAAAAATCAATAGGCATATGTTAAGTTTTTCAAGTAAAACTAGGCTAACACAATGCAAAATATATTTATTTGCCATGCTAATTTATAGCCTAAATACAGATTTAATAAAAAGCAAATAATTTTATATAAAAGTCCATTCAACGTACGTAAATAAGTTTTTTATTTAAAAAAAGTAAATTCATTAAACTATTTTCCCTTTAGTTAAGTTTACCCATAAACAGCTAAAGCAATTTTAGTTAAACTCTGATTATTCAATTTTAGAGATATATTTTTTTCTTATATTTATTTAAATCTACTTAAGATAAAAAGTTGCTCACAAATGATGAGTTGATGGTAGAATACTTTAAATAAGTTAGATCTAATTTTATTAATTACCAACTTCTAACTCCAAATCCCTAAGTTAGATAAGAATAAAATTCTTCAAAAACGATTGCAGTGATTGCATGAACTTGGCTGCTCATTAGGCGTAACCTATTAGTTATAACGAAATTCCTGCTCTGTACATAGTATTGGGTGTGATTTGAATTTTAGTTTTGCACAGTAGAGAATTTGAAGTTGATGTAGGTTTAGTGTGATTAACTAAAAGTCCTAAGACTTTAGCCTGTGCCTAACAACGGTTAGAAAACTTAAGATCGGGAATTACCAATGGACAGCAACCAGGCTTGTGAGTCATTGTTAGTAAATTAGTTCGTTTTCGAGTCAATTCTTCACTAATTGATTTTTAACCCATCCTTATTAGGATCTAAAATTTACGTAGAATGGTAATGGTGACAAAGTTAACCTATATTTTGGGTAACTTACTCAATTTTTTTACTCTAACCCATAGGAGGGGAAATTATAATGACAACCCAACCCAATGTTTCCCGAGAAAATGCTATTGAACAGGTAGATGTTGAAATCATTAAAGCTGACCAGACAACCTCAAATAAATCCCCTAACCGACCAATAAAAGATGAAACAGAAGCGTTAATTCAAGCTATTAAAACTAAAGCCTTTGCTGAAGTGCAAAAAGCAGGAGAATTTGCCATCGATAACTATTTAGAAGCAGTTCGTAAAGCCCGCCAAGATATTGAGCGTCGGCAACTATTTGAACCCGAACAAATTGAAGATGCCATAAAGCAAATTCAGACAGAAATTGAAAAAGACTGGGATTCGATTGTCACAGAAGTCACCAGTTTTGGTGATCGCCTTAACGAAGCTGCTAGAGCTGCCTGGGACATTTTAACTGCCTCAAAAGCTCAAGCAGATAAGGATAAGAAAAATTAAGTGAGAGGAGAGGGGGAAAGTAGGAGAGGGAGTGAGAAGAAAAAACTCTAACTTTTAACTTCTACTTTCTTCCTTTGTTCCAACTACAGTTGTCAAAAATCTGAGAATTACGTTAAATTTAGTTAAAATTAATTAACATTTTACAAACATTAACATTATTTATGTCAGACAACTTGATAAAAGTGGAATATTACACTGGTGACTGACGCAATTTTTTTGATTAACCATTAAGAGAAACATTAACCTATGAAAATTTCTTGGAGAACCCTATTGCTCTGGAGTCTACCCCTTTTAGTAGTAGGATTTTTTCTTTGGCAAGGGGCATTTTTTCCCTTCGGGACCATTATGGGGAGCAATACCGCTAATGCTCGGATGACCTACGGAAGATTCTTAGAATATCTAGATTCGGATCGTATTCTTGGAGTTGACCTTTATGAAGGAGGGAGAACTGCAATTGTTCAAGCGGTTGATCCTGAATTAGAAAATCAAGTACAGCGATCACGGGTGGATTTGCCCGTTAATGCTCCTGATTTGATAGCCAAATTAAGGAAAGCAGAGGTTGACATCGAATCCCATCCAGTTCGTAATGAAGGGGCTTTATGGGGATTTTTAGGAAACTTACTGTTTCCCATTCTCTTGATTGGAGCATTATTCTTTCTCTTCCGTAGGTCTAATAATTTGCCAGGAGGCCCAGGTCAGGCGATGAGCTTTGGAAAATCCCGTGCTCGTTTCCAAATGGAAGCTAAAACCGACATAATGTTCGATGATGTAGCCGGTATCGACGAAGCTAAAGAAGAATTACAAGAGGTTGTTACTTTCCTTAAACAACCTGAACGGTTTACCGCAGTCGGCGCACGAATTCCAAAAGGAGTTCTCCTAATTGGACCTCCTGGAACTGGTAAAACTCTGTTGGCAAAAGCGATCGCAGGTGAAGCAGGAGTTCCTTTCTTCAGCATTTCTGGTTCAGAATTTGTGGAAATGTTCGTAGGAGTAGGTGCTTCTCGCGTCCGTGATTTATTCAAAAAAGCGAAAGAAAATGCCCCTTGTTTAATCTTTATTGATGAAATTGATGCTGTTGGTCGTCAACGGGGTGCAGGTATCGGTGGTGGTAACGATGAACGGGAACAAACTCTAAACCAATTGCTAACGGAAATGGACGGGTTTGAAGGCAATACAGGGATTATTATCATTGCAGCCACCAACCGTCCTGATGTCCTTGACTCTGCCTTGATGCGTCCAGGTCGTTTTGACCGTCAGGTCATTGTAGATGCCCCTGACTTCAAAGGGCGAATTGAAATCCTAGAAGTTCACGCCCGCAATAAGAAACTCGATCCCGATGTGTCTATTGAGGCGATTGCCCGTCGTACCCCTGGGTTTAGTGGGGCAGATTTAGCCAACTTACTCAATGAAGCTGCCATTTTAACTGCCCGTCGTCGTAAGGAAGCAATTACCTTGTTAGAAATTGACGATGCAGTTGATCGCGTCGTAGCTGGGATGGAGGGAACCCCCCTCGTCGATAGTAAGAGTAAACGACTCATTGCCTACCATGAAGTGGGTCATGCGATTGTCGGAACTTTAGTTAAAGACCATGATCCCGTTCAGAAAGTTACTTTGATCCCCCGTGGTCAAGCGCAAGGGTTGACCTGGTTTACCCCTGGGGAAGAACAAGGGTTAACCAGCAAAGCACAGCTCATGGCGCGTATTGCAGGAGCCTTAGGAGGTCGTGCAGCCGAAGAAGAGGTTTTTGGCTATGATGAAACAACCACTGGTGCTGGTGGCGATTTACAGCAGGTTTCCGAGATGGCACGGCAAATGGTGACTCGTTTTGGAATGAGTGACTTAGGACCTATCTCCTTGGAGAGTTCTTCTGGGGAGGTATTCCTCGGAGGTGGGTTGATGAACCGTTCAGAATATTCTGAGGAGGTGGCCATGCGGATTGATCATCAAATTCGGACTCTTGCTAAGGAGGGACATCAATTAGCAAGGCAAATCATTCGAGATAACCGCGAAGTGATTGATCGCTTGGTAGAATTGTTAATCGAAAAAGAAACCATTGATGGTGAAGAGTTTAGACAAATTGTGGCTGAATATACTGAAATTCCTGAAAAGGAAAAGTTTGTCCCTCAACTGTAATCAGTTTCAAGCAACTTTAAAAATAAAATAGGAGACTCGAGTAATCGCGTCTCTTTTTCAGTTATTGATGAAAAGTTCAATTGCTACAAAATTAATTTTTGTTCTTCTAGCCTAACTGTGGCAAAGTAATAATAAAAAAGCTGAAAGTATTTGTCTACAAAGTACCCAAAATTGAAGAAACTTTATTTTGATAAAAGTAAATTTTTTTTAGTTATAAAACACAGTTTGGAAGTTATTAGCTATTAATTTAATAATTTTAGTTTAGAAACTCCTTATTTTTTTTATTTCCCTCGCGAAAAGAGTTCATCATTATTTATAAAATTTCTATACTAATGATGAACTCTTTATTTTAAACTCAAATAGTCTAATTGATGATGGCATTAAGTAGCACATCATTTAAGGACATATCTTTCATATCATCCAACGTTACTGTATTGACAATATCAAACTTAGCCCCTGCTTTTTCTAGTTCATCATCTAACGCCTTGAAAAATGTGGTTACTTTCTTATCACGACCAACTTGAATTAGAGAGATCGCTAATTCTTCCCCACGATCAATTTTCTTGGATGCCTCGATAATGACTCGAATAACCGCTTTGCGATCAGTAGGTTCCCCATCGGTGATGACAAAAAAAGTTTCCCCATTAGGTTGGGTTTTACCTGCCGCTTTACGCTCAAAATAGTTATCAAGTCCATTTTGGAGCACTGTAGCCAAGTTCGTTTGTCCCATCGGTTCGTTTTCTGCATAAATTTTAGTAACCTTATCTGAGGTCACGTTGTCGTATCTTCTGAAACGACCGGAGAAAACATAAACCGTAATCCCATCAGGATCGACTTCTTCACATTTCTTAGCCAAGGCGTAAGTAGGCCCCTGGGCAATTTCCCAACGGGTCTTGCCATTGGGGTCATCAGAGGTGGCCATACTGGCACTTCTGTCGATAATCAGAGTATAGTCCCGATTTTCGATAATTGAGTCTCCTGGCATAAAAAAAACAACCTCCCAGCATTTATCATTAGCTTTCGCTTTATAGCCTATTATGACATTTGAGGATTTTCTCTAAAAATCCTGAATTTCATCAGAATTGATCTTAGACAACTATCAAAATTAACTTTTGTTTTTAACTTGAAAGCATTAGCAATATAAGTCATGTTCTCTGAACATATAAATTGAAAATTGTAAAGGGATATTGCAAGATTTTATAAAAATCTTTAAATAGTAAGCTCAATCCAAATCCTCGCACTAACGTGGAGTAGAACATCAGGAAAAGATTTGCACCGGACTTCAATAATGGATAAAGAATTTCAAAATTATCGTGTGGTGTGTACCCTTGAGGACATTTACGGTCAGATTATTGTTTGGTTAATTGTTATTGTCCTCACCTTAGTTGGTACTCTAGGCTTGTGGAGTAACACTCGTCAAATTTATGCTTTAGCCATGGCGGGACTTATTTTAGTATTATCCTTACCATTTTTACTTCTTGTATTTTTGACTACTTTGCTCGATCATATTGAGTTTACCCCTATGGAAGCAGCACAAAACACTCACTCATCTTCAAGCGGAAGCATTAAACCAGCCAATTAAAAGCCCCCAGAAGCTACTAGTTAATCTCCTTAAGGAGGTTAACAGAATCTGTAAAAACATGGGGGTAAGGACACTTGGTACACAAAATTCCCCTCGGATTTGTCTTTGTCCCTATTGCATAACCCCTAAGAAAAAAAATGGAAAGTTTTTGTTTCTCTTAATAGATCTGCAATTTATTGTCGAGGACAATGAAGGTGTTTGAAGGACTTTGATAGCAGCCTCCTTGATTGCTTTTTATTCTAAAGTTGAGAGATACAGAGGCTGTTAAACTTAGGAATCTTATTTAGGTGTGGTGTTTACAAGAAATATCTTGAGGAGTTAGGCGAGTAAAGTCGCTGAGGAGTTTTTTATAGACATTAGGTAAAAAATATGAATCTTTGTAAGAGTTTAACTCACTCAATCAAAATTTGCATGGGGATACTTGTTTTAGGAATGGGGACAATATCAAGTTCCATATCTGCATTTGCTCAAGAGGAGATTATTACCGACCCTAAACCCCTCGAAATTCATACTGGAACCATTCAAGATTTAGACGGGACTGAGTCAAAAACCCACGAAGAATGGTTAGGGGGTGTTGGCGGGCAATATGCAGCTACTGAGGAACCCCGTGGAGAACTGACTCGATATCAATTTGATCAAACTGTCTATGAAGCTAAAACAGAAGCTCTCGATGTCACCTTAGAAGAACATGATTCCCATTTAGGAGATGTGGAACGTCCGACACGACGAATTCCTTTAATTCAATTTTAAAAGTTGTATTGGTCGCTTTTAAAATCTCGCCTTTTGAGGCGAATAGTTTTTGTGGCGGGGCTAAATTCAATCCCTGTTGCAAAAACCGTTTCTGGGTTAGTCACTTAGTGTTGTGTGTAATAGCTTAGAGATAATCACTTTTTGTTAAGGTGAATTTTTTTAAGCTGGGCTTTGACTGATAGCTAATAATGTTTTCCAACAACTTTGATGGTCAAGAGGTTAATGATAGTCTGATTAATTCGAAATCTACTGTACATAAGTATTACCATTAGGACCTAAAAAATTAACGATAACGGTAATTATTAATGATAGATGATTGGACTCTGTTCAAGCGTTTCTGCTGATTGGTTTACTTTAATAGTTATGTATTAAGAAATTACGCCAAGTGTTAATTTTCTAGAATGGATAAATCGATCACTATAATATCCTGTCAAATAAATTCGACTGTTTAGGTTAATATTGCTCACCTATGTTCTGAGATAAGTATTCCTTGTGCTTTTACTTTAAAAAATCTAATTTTTGATAGGTTAAATTCACCTTACCAAGAAACTGATTACATTTCTTTGATTTGTTATTGTAGGGAACAACGAAGTTAAAGTGTAGCAGAAAACATTAAAAATAGCGAATATTGACAATTTATTCTTAAATTATTGTTAATATAATTTCTTTAACATTTGGCATGTGGCATTTCATATCCAGTTTCTGGTAGTTCTATTCAGATTTTTATCAAAAAACGCTAATTTTAAAAGAAAGTATTAAATCTTTTTACTAAAAAATTGAGAATTACTGGAGTGGTTGAAGGGCAATTAGAAGTTATTGTTAGCTTTAGAAAAAATACTAAAAGGCGTACATTTAAGAGCAGTGAAAACGTTTAGTCCAGCGTAGTCTAAGTTAATACATAAAACTTCATGTAAAAATAAGATCATTGGTTGAACTTTAACTAAGCAGGTGGACGACTATTTTTATCAGAAGAATCATGAGTCAACCAAAGTTTTTGTTGACGTATAGGAAGGGGTAGACCTTGGCTATCAAAAGCTACTTTTAAACGACGGCGAAACTCCCGCGAAACATTCCATTGTTTAAGGGGTCTGGTTTTAATCCAAACCCGAATAATCAATCCCCATTCTTCAAAATTATCTACTCCTAAAATCTCAGGATTATCTAAAATATCGGTTTTCCAAAATTTATCTTGAGTCATCTCTTGAGCAACTTCACAAACTACCTTCAATGCTTGATCTATATCCGTTTCATAAGCAACTGGTATCATTAAATCAGCCCTAGACCACTTACTAGAAAGATTAGCAACAATTCTAACTTCACTATTAGGAACAGTAACCAATCTTCCTGCTGGATCACGAAGTTGAGTAATTCTTAAATTAATATTTTCTACCAACCCAGAAAAAGCTCCAACTTCAATAACATCCCCTATTGCATATTGATCTTCAATAATAATAAAAAAACCATTAATTGCATCTCTAATTAAGTTTTGAGATGCTAAAGAAACACCTACCCCCAAAATACCAACCCCTGCTAATAAGGGAGCAATATTAATTCCAATTGCTGACAAAGCAACAATAATTCCTATTACCATTAAAATAATAGTAATAATACTGCGAGCAACAAGAGAAATTGTTGTCAATCGTAAGTGTAATCTTTGATCCGATTCGACTTTAGCTAATAAATCTTGATTGAATAAAATAGAACTGAATTTATCAATGAAAGCATAACTTATACGAATTACTAAATAAGTAACTAAACTGACTATTCCTATTCTAATTGGGATTCTCAAAAAAGCAATCAGCCATATCTTTCCAATACGTGTATAGGGGAATAGTCCGATCATTATTAAAATTCCGGCTAACCATATTCCCCCTTGAGTAATCTGCAAAAGTCGGTATTGAACTTCTTTAATATTCCATTGTTCTCGCCGGATTAAAAGAGTAGAAATTGGCTGACTACTTCTATATTTGGAAACTCTATCTTTAGAAGAACTTAACTGTTTTATTAGGCGAGATAGAAGAGAATTAATAATCAGTAATAATCCCACAATAGCCGCCGAGATAAGCCCTCTTTTAATCAAGTAAATGCTTTCTCTCTCTTTCTTACCACGTTTCAATCCCTGTTCTAATTGCTCAATTATAAAGTTAGCTTTCGTTGCTATGTCAACGCCTTCATTCTTCACATCTAAAGTTGTAACAGTCATCAGGCGAATTTCTTGTCCATCAATAGTTACATTAATATTAGGAAGATTGTTTATCGTTTTCCTTTCAATTATCGCCTCGGGATCCTCTTGGGAAAAGTAAAGATGACTAATTTCTTTTAAGCGGTCTTGAATAAGACTAACTCGTTCAGAAACATTCTCTAGTTGTGAAGTTACTTGAAACAGACAAATTCCATCCAGTCTAATACAAACAGATACCTCAGCATTCTTTTCGGACTGAGGCAACCAATTATTGGTATTGATCAAATCAGGAAAAACAAAAGCTTGAGCTTTAACAGGTAATGTAATCAGACAAATAAGAAGAATACCTAAAAATACATTAACAGACTTTTTTCGTAAGATATTTTTTGCTAGTATTGCAAACTTTCTTATTTTATTTAGATGCATATCAATTATGTAGTTACTAATAAAGTAAGATATT
The DNA here is from genome assembly GCF_029919255.1 of cyanobacterium endosymbiont of Epithemia clementina EcSB. Taxonomy (GTDB): domain Bacteria; phylum Cyanobacteriota; class Cyanobacteriia; order Cyanobacteriales; family Microcystaceae; genus Rippkaea. The sequence goes on from NZ_CP123991.1 coordinate 1,897,561, forward strand.
TTTGTGAGTAAAAATAATCAATAGTTACAACAACTAACTTCGTAAGACAATTGACAGAAAATGTTAGAGGTAAAAAGTATACACAAACCAAGGACAAGTTAGTTCTTCTATACTGTGCATCACAAATCAGCAGCTAATCATTTCTTAACTTAATTATCCTGAGTGCACACTGTTACTTCGAAAACTTAAACTTAACTTTATATAAAAGTTAAGTCGTTATAATTTTGGAAGATTTAGAATAAGAGACTTTTGGTCTTTTATTGTTATCAGTTATCTATCACCGTGATCCTATCACAGCTAATCCAGGAGAGCCAATCAATTTAAAAATAAATATTCGTGAATCGTCACTACAGAGACTTCACCCTTGGATGATAAGCTGACAGGTGCACCAAAATTATTAGAGAAGCTACGATGACTCAAGCAACAGAAATCCCGTATTTGCTCCGTGCAGTGCGGGGCGAGGTGTTGGAACGTCCCCCTGTCTGGATGATGCGGCAGGCAGGACGTTATATGAAAGTTTATCGAGATTTACGGGATAAATATCCTAGTTTTCGTGATAGATCAGAAAATGCTGAGTTAGCGATTGAAATTTCTCTACAACCCTGGCGAGCATTTCAACCTGATGGGGTCATCATGTTCTCTGATATTTTAACCCCTCTTCCTGGATTGGGTATTCTCTTCGAGATTCCTGAAAGTAAGGGACCGATGATTAATTCTCCAATTCGGACTCAACAACAGATTGATAACCTCCATCCTTTTGATCCTGAAACCTCTCTCCCCTTTATTAAAACTATTTTGCAGGCCCTACGGCAAGAAGTGGGTAATCAATCAACGGTTTTGGGATTTGTAGGTGGGCCTTGGACTTTAGCCGCTTATGCCATTGAAGGAAAAAGTTCTAAAAGTTATACCATCATCAAGGCTATGGCTTTTTCTGAACCGTCTATCCTCCATCAATTCTTGAGTAAAATAGCTGATGTGATCGCTATCTATATTCGTTATCAAATCGACTGTGGAGCGCAAATAGTACAAATGTTTGATTCTTGGGCAGGACAATTAACCCCCCAAGATTATGAAGTGTTCGCCCTCCCCTATCAACAGCAAATAGTACGTCAAGTAAAACAAACCCATCCTAATACGCCTCTCATTCTTTACGTTAGCGGCAGTGCAGGAGTTCTCGAACGAATGGTAAAGTCGAGGGTAGATATGGTCAGTATAGATTGGACTGTGGATATGGCTGAAGCCAGACAACGCTTAGGGTCTAATATGAAGGTACAGGGCAATATTGATCCTGGGGTTTTATTTGGCTCTAAGGAATTTATCCATAGTCGTATCCTTGATACAGTTCGTAAAGCCGGAAAAGTTGGCCATATTCTGAATTTAGGCCATGGCGTTTTGGTGGGAACCCCTGAAGATAATGTGCGTTACTTCTTTGAAACCGCTAAGCAAGTCGATCAGTTATCAGCTGTTCCAGTCTAATTAGTAAATTTGTTTATCCTCTATTAAAGTTTCCATAAACAAAGTCTACATACTCTAGTCACGGGGTTTAGTTTGACTGTCTTTAGGCGGAGTAAAAACTGTGCTACCATCGAAATACGGTTGTGCACTCAAGGTGTTTATCAGTGTTTCTTACCCGAAAATTCATAAGGTTCTGTAATTATAGATAGCTGGCGGGTTTGTTCTTAGACGTTTTCCAAGATAGATAGTCCCCTGGGGCTGGTATACCCGTTTGAATAGGGCAACAGTAATGGCTGGTCTGGTTAGCACGCTAATTCTGGCTATTAAACACTCTGAAAAAAGAGTACAGTTTGCTGTAGGGCAGTCGGTTGATTTTAAACTAAAATGTTTAATGTTTGTCGATTCGGTCTAGCGGAGATGTCACTCAGTCTTATTTGTGGGAGTGTCGAAATCAATCGACACGGGTGAGGGAGATTGTAGATTTCTTTTCCCTCGAGATTAACGGTCGATCATAAAATGATACAAATGAAACGAATTTTTTTGACAGGTGCGAGTGGTTGTATTGGTCATTATATGACAGAAGCTTTGATCCAAGAAACGGCTCATGAGCTTTTTTTGTTAGTCAGAAACCCTGAAAAACTACAAATTGATTACAAAGCTCGTCCCAATATTCATCTTTTAATAGGAGATTTAGAAAGTGTTGGTCAATTCAAGGAATTACTAAAAACTATTAATGTTGCTATTTTAGCTGCAACCAGTTGGGGAGGCATTAAAGAATCTTATGAGATTAATGTTGTTAAAATGTTGGAATTAATTAACTCATTTGATCTCGAAATATGTGAACAAATTATTTATTTTTCTACCGCGAGTATTTTAGATCACAATAACCAGCCTCTCGCCGAAGCAGGGAAATTGGGTACTAACTATATTAGCACTAAATACATCTGTTATACTAAACTTATTGACTTACCTATTGCTGATAAAATTACTACTGTATTCCCTACTTTGGTGTTTGGAGGCGAAGAAAATAAACCCTTTTCCCATTTATCTGGGGGATTTTCTGATGTCGTCAAATGGATTGACTTAATTCGTTGGTTTAAAGCAGATGGAAGTTTTCATTATATTCATGCTAAAGACATCGCTCAAGTTATTAAATATTTAGTTAATCATCCCCCTAGCGGGTCTAGGATTAAACAGTTAGTATTAGGAAATAAAGTAATTACAGTTGATGAAGCCATTACTCAAATTTGTACTTACCTTAATAAGAGAATTTATTTTCGCATTCCTTTAAATATCGCCCTAATAAATTTCTTTATTACTATTTTTCGATTACGGATGGAGGATTGGGATCACTTCTCAATTAACTATCGCCATTTTGTTTATAAGGCTCCTGTAACTCCAGCAACCTTTGGATTAGAAAATTATTGTACAACTGTAGATGATATTTTAAGATTAAATCAAATTCCTAAAAAGACAAATATAACGAATTAATAGACCCTGAGATAGATAAATACAATAGCTATTTTGGTTAATTATGTATGGACCACACTTTTGCCCACCCTACAAGAAAATAGGACCCCAGGGGTGATTGTCTGGCTGATTGTGCCATTCACTTTAGCTGATTTGACTGGTGGGTTCTTCAGGACAAGTTGTTAATCTATCCTGTAATAGAAACAGAAATCCCTCTTAGGTTTAAGCAATGGGACTGAATCTAGCAAACTTAAATAATTTACCTCAATCGGAAATTTAGTCAATCATAATGGAATAAGGAAATGGTAAATTCTTGACTCCAACTGTTCTAACCACAATGTCTCAACCCAACTTTGACAATTATTGGAATTCTGATGACTTAGATCAAACAATTCTTGGTTTTAAAGCGATTCAGGAGGAAATTAACTACAAAAAAGCTCAAAATACAATGAGAGGACTAGTTAATCATCTCGACTTAACCATATCTGAACAAGTGGGATTAGAAACTGAATTAAATCATCTAATGGCAATGTTAGAAAGATTAGAGCAGTCTGTGGTACAAATAGCTGCTTTTGGTATGGTGGGACGGGGAAAGTCTTCCGTTTTAAACTCCCTCCTAGGTCAAGAGATTTTTGAAACAGGTCCCTTACATGGGGTGACAAAAACTGTTAATAATGCTAACTGGCAATTAAACTCCGATGACACCCATGAGGGAGTTCAAAGACTGGAATTGTCAGGGTGGGGAAATTCCCGAATACAGTTAATTGATACTCCTGGAATTGATGAAGTAGGCGGTCAAACCCGTGAAGCATTAGCCCATGAGATAGCTAGGCAGGTAGATTTAATCTTATTTATTATTGCCGGAGATATGACTAATGTGGAATATGAGACCCTGTGTCAATTACGGGAAGTGGGAAAACCGATGATTTTAGCCTTTAACAAAATTGATCAGTACCCTGAAGCTGATCGCCTGGCAATTTATCAAAAAATTCGGGATGATAGGGTGAAAGAGTTGTTATCTCCCGATGAAATTGTGATGGTGGCTGCTTCTCCTTTAGTGACAGAAATGATAAGGAATCAAGAAGGGAGCTTAAAACAGCAACGGAGGCGAGGAAAACCGCAAGTTGAAGCCCTTAAATTGAAAATTCTTGAAATTTTATATCGAGAGGGAAAGTCTCTGGTAGCCCTAAATACAATGCTGTATGCCTCAGAAGTCAATGAACAAATTGTGGAACGAAAGCTGATAATTCGGGAAGAGGCGGCTAATCAATTAATTCAGAAGGCAGTTATGGCTAAAGCTGTGGCGATTGCTCTTAACCCTGTGACGGTGGTCGATTTATTGACGGGGGCAGTGGTGGATGTAGCAATGATTTTGGCCTTGTCTCGATTGTATGGAGTAGATATGACTCAACAAGGAGCAATCGCTTTGCTGCAAAAAATTGGAGTAAGTATGGGGGGTATTACGGGAAGTGAATTTGTAGCTTCTTTTGGCTTGAGTTCTCTTAAGAGTTTATTAGGACTGGCTACACCGATCACGGGAGGTATTTCTTTGCTTCCCTATGTTTCTGTGGCTATTACTCAAGGGGGTGTTGCAGGAGTGTCGTGTTATGCTATTGGACAAGTAACAAAACGTTATTTAGCCAATGGAGCTTCCTGGGGGCCTGAAGGTCCAAAAACAGTGGTTAAAAGCATCCTATCATCTTTAGATCAGTCCTCTATTTTAAATCGAATTAAGTGGGAATTAGGAGCAAAGTTGAAACGGGGTTAGTCGTTGTAAGCGTCATTTGTAAGTTCTACAAGCTCTAAAACTGAATGTGGTGAATCAATTTCGTTAGTTAACTTCCATTAAGTCTATTAATGGATTGGCTATCTCTCAATTTTTTCCTGATTTTTTTGTCATAATCACATCATTTGTTAGGTATAAAGTAGCCGGAGCTTTAGGGTAACTTACGGTTTTTATAGTCATTTTTATCCATTTTTTATCTTTTATGATAGCCACCCCTTTATTAGCTAGCTTACTTAACTACGTCGGAGTTTAGGGAATCGAGCTTTTCTAGAAGGAAATTCTTGAAACAGTGCGAGTGATCGCTTCTGCAAGAGTTTCCCTATTACCAAGCCTCCTATCAAGACCAACTTTTTTTGAGTCGCTACTAGCCCCAATCACATGTAGTGGCGTTGGTAACTTTATTGAGATATCAAACTTCTACTTAGATTTTTGTTCCTTTCGGCGCTATAGTAGGAGTCCCAGACAATGTTGTTCGTTCTTAATTAGTTCGTGTTCTTCCAAGTTTAAAATCCATCAATCACAGGATAGAAATAAAACGCTAATCCAATTACTATATAAGTGGCTAATAACAGGGTACCTTCTAACCAATTAGAGCGACCATCAGAACTAATAGAATTAGTAATTAAAACGGCAACAGCAACAGCTACCAATTCAAAAGGATTAAAACCAAGATCCATCGGTTGCCCTGAAATCCATCCTGAAATTACCAACACTGGAGCAACAAATAGGGCAATTTGTAAGCTTGAACCTACTGCAACAGCCATAGATAAATCCATCTTATTTCTAATTGCAACCGTCACTGCCGTAGCATGTTCTGCCGCGTTCCCCACAATAGGAAGTAGTATAACCCCAGTAAATAAAGGGGTCAGTCCTAAAGATTCTGTAGCTTCTTCTAGGGAATTAACTAATAATTCCGATTCAATAGCAACCCCAAGAGTTATTAACAATAAGAGAAACCACCACCGTCCTACATTAACTTTTTTGAAGTCTTTATCACTAGATTTTGATAAGTCTCTATCTTCCATTTCCAGCATTCCCACATTATAAAGATAGACATGGGTTTTCATGGAGAAAATTAGAGTTAAAATATAAACAATAATTAAAACGATAGCTACAGCAACTGAAAGATTTTGTAGGGTTTGTTCTTCAATTCCTGTGGAAGTATATTGAACTGCTGTCGGTAAGAGAATAGCAACTATTGCTAAATTCATTGAAGACGCATTTAATCGGGCAGCCACAGGTTGAAATTCCTGTTCTTTGTAGCGAAGTCCCCCGAATAACATGGCAAAGCCTACGACTAGCAATAAATTACCAATAATTGAGCCTGTAATGGTGGCTTTAACCACACTAATTAATCCCTCTTTTAGGGCAATTAATGCTAGAATAAGCTCAGTGGCATTGCCAAAAGTGGCGTTGAGTAATCCTCCTAAATTTGGACCAGTAACTACTGCGATCGCCTCAGTTACTTCCCCCATAAAAGCAGCTAACGGAACAATGGCTAAAGCAGCAGTGATAAAAACTACTTTAGAGCCCCAATGAAAATAATTAGCTGCAAAAGAGAAGGGGATAAATAACAATAGTAAAAACAAGAGGTTCTTTTTAGTTATCATAAACAATGAGCGATCTTTAACTAGAGAACATTTATCTTTAATCTAGCTCTAGTTTAAGTCATTTTAAAATCATCATGTCCGTTCATGTTGGAATACGATCAAGTGATCAAAGCCTGTGTCTGATTTCATGATGTCTCTTTTAGTTAGTTTTTCTGAACAAGAAATTATCATAATTTCTATGACACGTAGACCTCGCGATTATAATCCCCGTTCTAGACCGCCTCGTTATTCTTCTCCAGAACCTTCTAATTCCAAATTTAATTACGCTAATATCGCCTTATTAGGAGGAATTTTTATCTTAGGAATTGGCGTTGGTATTGGAGTTAGTTCCACCGCAAGTTTTGACCCCCAAAATGTTGCCTCACGGGAGGTCATTGACAAAAGTGTGCCTGACGCTGAACTTTGCGTTCAATTTGGAGCTAGTGCTATTGTCACTGATATGCGGGTTTTTATTACCCTTAACCCTTTCAGTGTCTTTGTCACTCAACCAGCAATGCAACCAGGATGTGTATTGCGTCGCGCTAATATGAGTTTACTTGAACAACAAAAGTTGATTACAGGGGAACAGGTAAGAGACTGTAAAAATCGGATGAATACTTTTGGGTTTACAGGTTCTCTTGAGACCAAACCAGAAATTAATTGTATTTATCCCAATGATGCTGCGGGAAATCTCTTTTTGAACCCCGCAGGCTCGGTAACCCCCCCCCGTTCAGAAACCGATAATTTTTAAAATTTTTAAACACTAATGCCCATCATAATCTAGCCTAAAGGAATATTTGGTTCAATGATAATCTGAGCGCGGTATTCCGAAAGAAATTCTTTTAAGCGAAAAGAAGAAAATTCAATTAATGACAATATCTAGATAAATCTTAGTTAGATATTAGGATTTTAGTTATTTTTTCCCTTAAAATGTCATCAAACTAGATATACAGCAAACACGACCTTAGTTCGGTGCGTTTATTAAAACATTAATAATTTAGTCGAATGACTTCTAATTTGTGAGTGAACGTAAAAGTTAAGGTTTATTAACCTCTAACAACCTCTAAAAAATCAATAGTCATAATCAACTTAATCACTGATAATTGATAGGATTAATCAATTTCTAGTTTAAACTTATGTGTGGAATCGTTGGCTATATCGGAACTCAAACCGCAACGGATATTTTAATGGGCGGTTTAGAAAGATTAGAATATCGAGGTTATGACTCAGCAGGAATAGCTACTCTTCTAGAAGGCAACATTCACTGTGTACGAGCTAAGGGAAAATTGTACAATCTACGTGAAAAATTAGAACGGGATGTTAACCCCTCCCAAGTTGGCATTGGCCACACCCGTTGGGCGACTCATGGTAAACCTGAAGAATATAATGCCCATCCTCACATGGATGCAACCAAGCAGATAGCTGTAGTGCAAAATGGCATTATTGAAAATTATCGAGATTTACGTGAAGAATTGATCGCTCAGGGTTATGAATTTCTCTCCGAAACTGACACAGAAGTTATCCCTCATTTAATTGCTCAATTTCTCCCTCAAACTTCGGACTATGATAATTTACTTATTGCTGTTCAAAAAACGATTCATCGTCTCAAAGGGTCTTTTGCAATTGCGGTTATTTGTGCAGACTATCCCGATGAATTGATTGTGGCGCGAAATCAAGCTCCCCTCATTATTGGCTTTGGTCAAGGGGAATTTTTCTGTGCTTCTGATGTCACTGCCCTAGTTCCTCATACTCATGCGGTTTTGTCGATGGAAAATGGGGAAATTGCCCGTTTAACTCCTCTTGGCGTAGAAGTCTACGATTCCACCTTACAACGCCTAAAAAAACTTCCTAGAACCCTTGACTGGACAGCAACCACGGTGGAAAAACAAGGGTTTCGCCACTTTATGTTAAAGGAAATTTATGAACAACCCTCGGTGGTTAGAAGTTGTTTAGAAACCTATTTACACAATGATTGGTATGCCCAAAATGGTGACGATTTAAGTCCCATTGATTTAGGATTAGCATCTGAATTGTGCGATAACGTCGATTATATTCAAATTGTTGCTTGTGGAACTAGTTGGAATGCTAGTTTAGTTGGAAAGTATCTACTCGAACAAATTGCGGGAATTCCGACGATGGTACAGTATGCCTCAGAATTCCGTTATTCTCCTGCGCCGATGATGGCAAATACCTTAACTATTGGTGTTACCCAGTCAGGGGAAACGGCTGATACTTTAGCCGCATTAGAAATGGAAAAACAACGACGCATTGGGTTAGTTTATCCCTATGAAGCGCGAATTCTAGGGATTACAAACCGTCCTGAAAGTACCCTAGCCCATATGGTAGATCGTATCATAAATACCCAAGCGGGTATTGAAATTGGAGTAGCGGCCACTAAAAGTTTTACGGCTCAATTAATGGGATTTTATTTCTTAGCTATTCACTTAGCCCATCATAAACATTATTTAACAGTAGATAAGATTAATACCTTAATTGAGGGCTTACGAGAATTGCCGTCTCAAATTGAGATTATTTTAGAAAAACAAGAGAAGAAAATTGAAGAATTAGCTCACGAATTTGCTGACACTAAAGACTTTATATTTTTAGGACGTAGCATTAATTTTCCTATTGCCTTAGAAGGGTCTTTGAAATTAAAAGAAATCAGTTATATTCATGCTGCAGGATATCCTGCAGGAGAGATGAAACATGGCCCTATTGCCTTATTAGATTCTAAGGTTCCAGTCGTGGCGATCGCAATGCCAGGGCTAGTTTATGATAAAATCATATCCAATGCACAAGAGGCAAAGGCAAGAGATGCAAGGTTAATTGGGGTAACACCTATTGATAATGATGAAGTGCGATCAACATTTGATGATTTGCTATTTGTTCCCCATGTTGATGAATTATTATCTCCGATAATTACAGTTATTCCCTTACAATTACTAGCCTATCATATTGCTGCTAGACGGGGGCTAGATGTAGACCAACCTCGTAATTTAGCTAAAAGTGTAACCGTTGAGTAATTTTCAATTTTAAACTAAAAAATAAGATCAAAAATAACGAAAATTCGTTTGTTTTGAATAGTTTGATTTGAATCTACATTAGAGAACAATCATTAATGTCTATTTAATTAAGTTGATAGATGATTATATCAGCGACATAATCATCTATCAACTTAGTCATGTGATAGATCATCCAATAAAATAATTAACGATTCTGCTAAGTTGTCATTTTGAAGAAAGATATAAATTATCTATTAATCATAACTAATATAACAAGATTACAAATCTCTTAGACTGTTTATTAAATTAAGAGTTCTTAAAGATAGAGTAGAATATCGTCTGAAACAACTCTTATTTTTTTAGTATAAAAAATACGTAACTAACTAATCTACTGTTCCAATTTTTATTTTTTTTGTTGTAGATCTGTTAAACTATGTTTATATATCAAATTTAATTTATAAACGTAGTTTTTGAATTTCTATAAATTAAATTAACCAAATAATTTTATTTTAAAATAAATAACAGTTAGATTGATTCAATCAGATCCTTAAAGTCAACTATAGTTATTTTGTTAGAGATTTAATATAATTTAAACAACAACTATCAGATCCAACTTATAGGACTAAAAAACTAAGTAGTCCTGTCATGTAAGGATATTTTTCTAGGAGTTGATTGGTTATTGTAGACGAATAACTTTTAAAAAATAAGTTTTAAAAGAGTGTTTGTCAAGTCAATTGTAAGAGACTTGTATAATACATCAGCGTAGTATAATACACAAAACAAACATCTTAATGCATTACAGAAAAAAATAAGAGATAAATTACTCAAAAAACTGTAATTTGTCTAAGATCCCCTACAAAACTTGAGTTAAACAAGATTTAAAAACACGGTTGCTATTCTCAATATCTAAGTCAAAATAAAACTAGGTTAACGATTATCTAAAATAGTAACTGCCAATAATCAAGACTACAATGGGTTTTAAAAAATAGCAGAAGACAAGGCCAAACTACCTTTTTGCCAGAATCAAGCAAAAAGTTAAAGAAAACAATTTTAAATGCTTCCCAAAATTTCGATGTCTCAAATATTCAATGCGAGATAGAGATATATTTTTAAGTTGGTCGTTAACCGTTTCAATTCAAGAAAGCCTAAAAAGTAAAATTTTACCAATCAGTTTCACTGAATTTTACTTCATCTTCTGTCGATGAGGAGGAACTACTTTAAGTCCTTGTCCTTGCCGATGAAACTTTTTCAAATGGACTGTATTGCCTTGAGTTAACTAAAAAACTAATAATTTATCGTATTCGTTTATGATTTAATGTGGTTTAAACTACTAATAGCTACTCCACAGAATCTTGGACTCATTTAACTAAGCCTTCAAAAATTTTGTATGCACCACTGTGAGCTTGATGAAAAACTTCTATTAGAGTAGTTTAGCTGAAACTAGTTTCTCTAATTTATCCTTTACATGTATGTAAAAAAATAGTCCATAACAATCATTATTCAGGGCATAAGTTCCACAAGATGATTTATAGCCTACTAGATTACAAAATACTTATTTGCAATCGGGACCTGTAATGTATTAAATTCTTTAAAGGTTCTATATCCTGACCAAGAAGAACCGATTACAATGGTCATAACTTCACCTGTTTTCATTTGAAAACAGTATTTTTTTACTATAGGATTATATCCATATGGATGATTTTCTTTGTATGGTAATGGAACTTTATCTACAAAAATACTTCCGTTTTTTTATGTTTCTCATTTTAGCTTGTTTATTTCTTGACACCTATAAGTTTTGTTTCTGACTATTCTCTATTTTTAGTGCGTCTAACTTAGATTCTATTTAGTAATATTATTCCTCCATAGGTTAGTCATTTTTATTCGATTTATAACATCATTTTTATAAAAAAATAACTTTAACTTTTATGAATCTTTTATTTTAAAATATCTTCTTTATTTATTTATGAGTAACTTCTGTATTAGATTATGCTTATTTTACTGCTTTTTAAGCATAAGTTAACAGTTTTATAACTAAATTGAAATAAACTATAGCCTTCATAGTTGTGTTTTTTTGTACTTTTCTAGCTGCTTTTTGACGTAAATTATAACTACAAGGTCTAGCATAACTGATAACGCTCACTGGAATATTTGATTAGTTATCTTCTGATTTAAAAACTGTCCTAATATTGTTGTGCTGCGACAAAATCTTAATAAATAAAAGTTGAAAGCTTTGCTTTATAAAATAAATTCCTAAAGTTTAAAAAAGCTAATCATATAAAAGACCAATCGTATAACTATCGAGTTATTGGAGTTATCACGATTAGTCTTGTAGTTAAAATCATAAGAGTTATTAGCTATTAATTTTTTTCTCTTAGTCTAGAAAAGCTTTAATTTTTATTTTTTGCTGTTTACTTTATATTGAGTTTTATGAGGAGCTTTTTCCCACCAGGAATTCAGAGGATAATAGAACACAGGAGCCCATAAACTACTCAAAATTGCTGAGGACAAAACTAACTGTTGATAGTCTCTACTAATTTCTTCTAAAGTACGTATTTTACCCACAAAATATTGAATTGCTGTAACAGTTTCTACTACAATAACCATAACAAAAACAATCAATGCAATCGAAATAAAGTCTTCTTGAAGATAGCGTTGTTTTTGTAAACGAGCTGTCAAAAATCCTACTAAGACTAGACCAAAAACATGGGAAGGATAAGCTCCTGTCAATCCATCTTGAATCAATCCTAATAACAGTCCTGCCATTACCCCTTGAAAAACAGTCCGATTGATACTCCAAATTACCACCCAAATTAGCACCCAATTAGTACCAATGCCCAACAACTCTGTCCCAGGCAAACGAGTAGGAGACAGTAATAAACATAGGGTCATAGACCCGCCAATCACCAAAATATTTATAAAATAATAGCGAAACCAAGACATCATTTGCTGTCAAAAGGATAGACAATTGCCCATTCTAAATCATTAATTGGAGCCGTTAATTTAATTGTTGCCTGAGGAGCTGGACTACTTTCGAGATTCACTGACTCAACCCGTCCAATAGGTAAACCTCCTGGAAAAAGACGACTCACTGGAGAAGTAGTAATAGTGTCACCAGGATGGACCTTGGGAACTTTCTCAAAAAATCGCATCACTACTATTCGAGAGCCTTTCCCTTCCACTAACCCCATGGTGCGACTACGACTCACCGTAGCTCCCACCCGACTCGTGGGATCGCTGATCAATAAAACTCGGCTGGTATGGAGAGTAACATCCACCACCCGACCAATGATACCTCCAATACCGGTAACAATAAAACCAACTTCAATTCCATCTCGACTTCCTCGACCTAAAATCACTTGTTTCCACCAATCGTCTGTGCTACGCCCAATAATAGGAGCAGTGATTACTGATTGAGATTGTGTCTCAAAGTATCCCAGGAGTTTTTGTAGCTGTTGATTTTGTCGTTCTAGTTCAGCCAAACGCATTTCCAACTCTTGGATCCGGGCGTTAGTGAGTCGCTCTTGTAATAACACAGGGGGGGCTGGCTCAAAAGGACGACTAAGCCAATAATATAGTTCTAGTATAGGTGCACCCTGTGTTTGTCGAAAAAACCAACCGATTCCTAAGGCTATCACTGCCCATGTCAATTTTGAGCCATATCGAGCATACCAACGCCTCACTATTAGCATATTATTGCTTGCAATTACCTAAGAAGAAGTTGTTTATTATAAGAAGAAGTTGTTTATTAAATTAGACGAGAGCTTTCACTCAAAACTCGATCTAAGATTTTGGGGTTTTTGAGAACTTCTCCAGTTCCCTTCACAACACAGCGTAGAGCATCTTCAGCTACATGAGTAACAATACCAGTTTCATGGCTTAGAAGAGTATCAAGACCTCTGAGTAAAGCTCCTCCACCAGCTAACATAATTCCTCGATCAATAATGTCCGCTGCTAATTCTGGGGGAGTCCTTTCTAAAGTCCTTTTCACTGCATCGACAATAACTGCTAAAGGTTCAGCCATACTTTCTCTAATTTCTTCACCTTTAACTGTTATGGTTCTTGGTAGGCCAGACATTAGATGTAACCCACGAACTTCCATAATGGGTTCATCTTCATGTTGTAGTGGATAGGCTGATGCTAAACGAATTTTAATTTCTTCGGCAGTACGTTCCCCTATCACGAGATTATGAACTTTTTTCATATAGTTAATGATAGACTCGGTAAGTTCATCTCCTGCCACCCGAACAGATTCGCTAAGCACCCGTCCTTGTAAACTTAAAACCGCTACTTCTGTAGTTCCCCCTCCAATGTCAACAATCATATTGCCCGTAGCTTCGGTAACAGGTAAACCAGCACCAAGGGCAGCTGCAACCGGTTCTTCTATTAAACCCACATCTCTAGCTCCAGCCTCTCTAGCGGCATCGATTACTGCGCGACGCTCCACGTCGGTAATACCACTGGGAATTCCAATCACCATTCTTGGATTTCCTAAGGGACTCCCCTCATGGGCGCGATTAATAAATTCTTTGAGCATGATCATAGCACTTAAAAAGTCGGCGATAACACCGTCGCGCAGGGGACGCACAGCTATTACATTTCCTGGAGTACGACCTAGCATCTTTTTGGCTTCTTCCCCAACTGCTAAAGGAATTTTGCGCTCTTGATCAATAGCAACTACTGATGGTTCTTCAAGTACCACCCCTTTACCAGAAACATAGATAAGGGTATTGGCCGTCCCTAAATCTATCCCCATATCTCTTGATAGAGAAAAACGACTAAAAAAACCAAGTTTTCGCATTTTGAGTTACACCTCTTATATTAAATGACCGACTGACTAATTTAAAATGACCCCAGAGTTAAGAATATCAATGGAATCGCAATTACCTTTCTCAATGGTAAGTCTAGCTGAATTAACGAATTTATAGTGATAAACACTCAAATTGTAAGCATAATTTATCTGTCTTTCCCCTTGCTTATTATTGATCTTATGAATTCGTTTCTTAATTGTTGATTGTTTATAAATCATAGTTTGACTCTAAACTTTTTCCATAATGGTAATGATCATCAGTTTGAATTTAGGTCAATTAAAGTCATCAAGACAATTTTCCTCTACAATAAAGGTATTTTTACACTAAATTACTGGTTAAAGTTAACAGATAAATGGGGTTAAACGTCGTTAATTTAGTGGGTCGTGCAGGTGCTGATCCACAGGTCAAGTATTTTGACTCAGGAAAAGTTTTATGTGAACTTTCTTTGGCAGTTAGTCGTCGTAGTGGTAGGACTGATGTGCCAGACTGGTTTAGACTCAAAATTTGGAATAAACCAGCCGAAATAGCAGCCAACTACGTAAGAAAAGGAGCATTAATTGGCATTCAAGGAGAATTAATCATTGAAACCTGGACTGATCGCAATACTGGAGCGAATCGTTCTAGTCCAGTAATTGTAGTAGATCGACTAGAACTATTAGGGTCCAAGCGGGATAATGATTCAGAATCAATTAATAGCTATCAAGAAGCTGATGAATTCTAGCAGATTGAGTTAACCGTTCCTTCTTTTTAGAAACGATAGCGATCGACTCAGTAACTTGCGATCGCTCCAAGGGATCTTCCGTCTTTTCACTGATGGAACAACCTGAAACTCGTCTTATCTTCTCTTAACGACCTTTGTGACCTTACCCAAGAAAAGGGATAACAGTTATGAAATATGCCCTAGTTCACGAATGGTTGACCCCCAAAGCAACGGGTGGGTCAGAGTTGGTTGTTGAAGAAATTTTACAGCACATCAAAGCGGATCTGTATGCCCTAATTGATTTTGAATCTACTAATCCCCAAAGCTATCTTTACGGACGCTCAATAGGGTCTACTTTTCTACAACATTTTCCCCTAGCGCGTAATGGAGTCCAAAAATATCTACCCTTGTTGCCGATTGCTATAGAACAGTTTGATCTGCGAAACTATGATGTTATTTTGTCATCGTCCCATGCAGTAGCAAAAGGAATTCTAACCAGTCCTAACCAACTTCATGTTTGTTACTGTCATACTCCAATGCGCTATGCTTGGGACTTAACCTTTGATTATTTGCAAAATTCTCCTGCCGGTAAAGGAATTGCCGGTCTTATGACCCGCTATCTTTTACATCGTTTGCGTCAATGGGATGTGGCCAGTGCCAATCGAGTTGATTACTTTATTGCTAATTCTCATCACACGGCACGTCGAATCTGGCGTTGCTATCGTCGACAAGCAAAAGTTATTTATCCTCCTGTAAACCTTGAACGGTTTGATTTTACTCCCCACAAAGAAGATTTTTATCTGAGCGTTTCCCGATTGGTAAGTTATAAAAAGATTTCATTAATAGTGCGGGCATTTAATCAATTGGGTTATCCTTTAGTTATTATTGGTGACGGTCCTGATCTTCCCTTAATTCGCCAATTGGCTAAGTCCAACATTAAGGTATTAGGGAATCAACCTAATCAGGTAGTTGAGCAATATATGGCTAAGGCAAAAGCCTTTGTATATGCTGCTTGTGAAGACTTTGGAATTGCCCTAGTCGAAGCCCAAGCTTGTGGAACCCCGGTTATTGCTTATGGAGGAGGTGGTGCGCTAGAAACAGTGCTCGATATTCGTCAAGATCCCCAAAAGGGAACAGGAATCCTTTTTTCTTCCCAGACTTCAGGAAATTTAGTTAAAACCGTTGAAACTTTTCAAGAGTTTCAACATCTGATTAAATCGGAAAGCTGTCGTCTACAGGCAGCTAAATTTACTCCGAAAATCTTTGAAATGTCTTATTTAGCGTTTTTAAAAGATTGTGAGAAGGACTTTGTCCAAAAAAGTTCTGAGAAAAATTCCCGATTTTTATGAGCAGAATTGCCATAATTTAGGTCGTCTGGCTTTATGATCGGGAATGTGTGGTGTGATGTGATGTGATGTGAAGGAGTAAGATGACTGCTAACAGCCAATTTATCTCTGTCAAAGCTTTACAAGCTTTGATGAGACGGGGTTTAACTCCCTCGTTGTCCCAAAGAAGATATCAAAGGTCATGGTCACAGACTTTATTAGATGGAGATGTTACCAAGCGAGTCTTTGATATTAGTTTTTCTCTCTTTGTCTTGATTTTCTTTTCTCCGCTCTATCTGATTTTAGGGTTATTAATCGCTGTCAGTTCTCCTGGCCCCATTTTTTATATCCAGGAGAGGGCTGGTAAAAATTTTAAGAAGTTCGGTTGTATTAAATTCCGAACTATGGTTCATAATGCTGATGAGGTTCTAGAGTCGATGATGGCCAACTCCCCTCAGATGCGGGCTGAGTTTGAAAATAACTTTAAACTTAGAGACGATCCACGAATTACTTGGATTGGAAAATTTTTGCGTTTAACTAGCTTAGATGAATTTCCTCAATTCTGGAATGTTCTCAAGGGGAATATGAGTGTCGTCGGTCCGCGACCTTTAGTTCCTGAAGAACTCTGTAAATACGGGAATCGTATTGATAAGGTTCTGACAATTCGTCCTGGAATTACGGGTTTATGGCAAGTTTCAGGGCGCAATGATATCCCTTATCCCCAACGGGTTCAAATCGATGTCTACTATGTAAACTACCGCAATTGGTTAATGGATCTTTGGGTGATGGTTAAAACCATTGAAGTTGTTATTTTCCCTAGAAATAACGGAGCTTACTAATTAATTGGGTTATTTATTTTAGTAATAAAATCTCTCAATTAAGAATTTCATTAGACCAGAAACTTCCGTTAACCATCAAGGTTAAGGGGAGTTTTTTTTTAAGCTAGAAAAAAAGTTAGAACTTAGGTGAATTTTAAACCCTCCATTATCTATCTCAATTACCAATTATGTATGACAAAGTCTTTTGTTTAGAAGAAATATTCTTTGACTGTCTTGTCAATAGATAAAACCATAGACAAGGTCGTATTCTAGATTCTCTATCCTGGGAACGCACCGGAGAATGTAGCTTGTGCTTTTTCTTTGGTTGTGGGAACATCAGGACCGACCCATTCATCTAGCTGAAAAAACATATATTTCATATATTTCGAAAAATAAAGATCCTGTTAATATCAACTGGTGACCTGTGTTCTAGCTCAATTTAGGGAGGGCAATGTTTCTGATTAAAAACTTATTACAGTAGGCCGATTGATATCATTAAACGTTTAGATAAAGACATTTAATGGCTATTTAGCACAGACAATTTCAAGGGAATTGCCCAACAATTATCTCAAGTCTCAGGGATATTGGTCACAGCAGAGAGAAAAAACTGTAAATATTATTTGAGAGAGACTCATAGATAAAGTAGATGCTTTTGGAGTAAATGTAAAAAAGAGTAGGGGATAGTTTTGTTGCTGGTTTTATTCGTCAATGTTGTTTAAACGGTTATCCTCTATACCAATGCCATTGGTACATTAATCACCACTCAACCTGAAGCGAGCTCTACTTAACTGTCTCAGCAACTTGTTGCTGAGACAGTTAAGCTTCTAAAGCTTTACATATCAGATTATGTTTTTATTGTATCTTAGACTTACATACCTTAATCAAGGGAAGTTTTAGGCAAAGAAATGACCTAATTTCTCTTATTAACTAAATCTCGTGATTGCAATTTATCCTGGCAGTTTTGATCCCATTACCCTTGGTCATCTTGACATTATTGAACGGGGGGGAAAGTTGTTTGAGCAAATTATTGTTGCTGTGTTATGCAACCCGAATAAACATCCGTTATTTTCTGTAGAAAAGCGCGTTGAACAAATTCGTGAATGCACCAAACATTTAACTAATGTTAGAGTTGATAGTTTTACTGGACTCACAGTAGACTATGCTAGATTACGTAGCGCTGGGGTTTTGTTAAGAGGGTTAAGAGTTTTATCAGATTTTGAGAAAGAACTCCAAATGGCCCACACCAATAAAACACTTTCCGAAGAAATAGAAACCGTCTTTTTAGCGACAACCACTGAATATAGTTTCTTAAGTAGTAGTAATGTTAAAGAAATTGCACAATTTGGCGGATCTATCTCCCATTTAGTTCCTGAAAATGTAGCTAGAGATATTTATCGGTACTATCGTGAAAGTCAATCATAATTTACTGTTTTTGAGAGTCTATTAACCTAATCTCTAGGCTACTCTCTATGCTACGCCGAAATTCATCATCCCGTAATGAAACGGTCAACCATCAAAATAAGGTTATGACCAATCGCCGAGAAGTTGATTTTGATATTCAACAAGAACTTGCTCGCCTTCAGGAAATGATTTACGAAAGTTTTCATATTCCTTTAACACGATGGACAATGATTGATGAAGCAAAATTAATCGATCAACTCGATCTCATTGGAGATAAACTTCCTGAGTCAATTCGCCAAGCTTTAATGGTTCTCGATCAAGAAGAGCAACTCTTAACAGAAGCAGAAGCTTACGCACAACAGGTTATTCAATCAGCTAAGCAACAAGCAGCGCAAATTTTGGATGAGACACGGATCATCCAACAAGCACAACAAGAAGCCAATCAACTACGGCAACAGGTTCAGCAAGACTGTGAGACAATACAGAAACAAACTGTAGCAGAAATGGAACAGTTACGCCAATTAACAACGGCGGAAATGCAAAAATTATGTCAGCAAAGTTTTGCAAAATCTCAAAAACTTCAGGAGGATGCCGATAGTTATACTGATGGGGTGCTCACACAGCTAGAACAAGAACTTAACAGTATGCTTAATGTAATTCGTAATGAATGTAATTCGTAATGAGCGCTGGGGTTTTGTTAAGAGGGTTAAGAGTTTTATCAGACTTTGAGAAAGAACTCCAAATGCCCCACATCAATAAAACACTTTCCGAAGAAATAGAAACCGTCTTTTTAGCGACAACCACTGAATATAGTTTCTTAAGCAGTAGTAATTTTAAAGAAATTGCACAATTTGGCGGATCTATCTCCCATTTAGTTCCTGGAAATGTAGCTAGAGATATTTATCGGTACTATCGTGAAAGTCAATCATAATTTATACTTTTTGAGAGTCTATTAACCTAATCTCTATGCTACGCCGAAATCCATCATCCCGTAATGAAACGGTCAACCATCAAAATAAGGCTATGACCAATCGCCGAGAAGTTGATTTTGATATTCAACAAGAACTTGCTCGCCTTCAGGAAATGATTTACGAAAGTTTTCATATTCCTTTAACACGATGGACAATGATTGATGAAGCAAAATTAATCGATCAACTCGATCTCATTGGAGATAAACTTCCTGAGTCAATTCGCCAAGCTTTAATGGTTCTCGATCAAGAAGAGCAACTCTTAACAGAAGCAGAAGCTTACGCACAACAGGTTATTCAATCAGCTAAGCAACAAGCAGCGCAAATTTTGGATGAGACACGGATCATCCAACAAGCACAACAAGAAGCCAATCAACTACGGCAACAGGTTCAGCAAGACTGTGAGACAATACAGAAACAAACTGTAGCAGAAATGGAACAGTTACGCCAATTAACAACGGCGGAAATGCAAAAATTACGTCAGCAAAGTTTTGCAGAATCTCAAAAACTTCAGGAGGATGCTGATAATTATACTGATGGGGTGCTCACACAACTAGAACAAGAACTTAACAGTATGCTTAATGTAATTCGTAATGGTCGCCAACAATTACATACAAATTCATCAACACGCTCCTCATCTTATTCACCTAAAAATCCTTCACTGAATAGAAATCCAACTTCTGGAAAACAGAGATAACACGACAAATTTACTCTTACTTTATGGAAATCATTATCTATCTTTATCTGATTAGTCAATTTTAGGAGTAGAAGTGGAGCGGATTTATCAAAACTTAGGTCAGCGCAATAATTACAGAACTTAATTAAAGATCGCTAAGAAAAAACACCAAACTACTTATTTATTTTTCGTTTATAAGAATTAGGAGGGGCGTTTGAAGAAGTGAGCGAGTGTTTAACTAAACTGGAACATTTAAGTATTGAAGTTATTACGACAGAATAAAGTTATGCATACTCTTAACTAGAGACCAAAAAATTTATTAAAATCTGGGATAATTTAGTGAGACTTTTTTGAAAAATTAATCGAAGAATTGAAATTAAAATCGTAGTTTACTCCAAAAAGAAAACTCAAAGAGTAGATATAATTTTGTATAACGGTTACAATGTTGGATCTGGATTAATTAAATTGATTAAAATTGCAAAGATTCCAGGAATTCAAGGTAAACAAGTGGCTGTTGGGGAGGTGATTATTCCCTTAGGTTTTGAGTATCAAGGACAGCGAGAACCTGATCTCCATGTATGGGCGAAGAGATGCTAAAAATGCGGTAAAAATAGTGGAAGTAGTTCGGGATAAATTAGTAGAATCTTCTCCCGAAGATCAAAGAATTTTTCACCAAAAAATCGCGATATTGACGGCAAATTTAAGATGTTTTATATAGTTAAATATATTGGCAAATTAGTATATTTTAAGCAAAAAAACGGAAGTTAATTACTACCCATTATGCCTTTCAATATTATGCCAAAGCCTATGGGTTAACGGTAACGGAAACGTCGATTGGCATGATCACCGAAGAACAAACAAGCGTACAAACGTAAATAAATAGCTAAATACATCAAAAGTACTCAATTTAAAGCTATTAAAGTCAAAAATATAACTCGGCATTGATTAATACGGTTGCCTAAGAAGCAGAGGTAGGGCAAGTTTTATCTCTCCTATAATCATGGTTTTATTGGTTCTTCTGAGAGCGAAGAAGATAGTCATATTAAGATGTTGTGGGCTAATCCTCGCAGCATTGTAAAAAATTTAACGATTGAGTAACAGAGCAATCAGAAAGAATATTGCCAATCAATCTTCCTTGTCTTTTAATAAAGTATTAAGAATACTCTAACTTTGGTAGTTAATTCACAGTGAAGATTTTTCGGGAGTCTCTTTTCTGTTTGTGTTTGTTATGATTTTGCCACGGCTGGTCTAGAAGAGTCATCATTATTTTAGGTGCAACTTGTCGCCTCGCCTTGGCTAGATTTGCTCCTCCCACTATATAAGTTAGCTCTCGTTCTAATCGATCTAATCAACATTCGTTTAACAAATATCTCCGTTAACCTAGGACGCCGGGTAGCTTTATTTTGCCGCAACCCTGCCTTGATCTCGTAATTACTGTTGTTTTAGGTCGCACCTATTGTGGGAGCAATATTAGCAGGATGGCTATACAAAAGTATTATGTTGAACCTAGAGGTAACCTTGATTGAACCGACAGAAGTTCCTAAAACTAGTGCTTAATTAATTAACAATTGCCTCTAGATTTTCTCTCATGTGCATAAATACTAATCAAATTCTGGTTGAACAGAGTTCCTTTGCCGCAACTTTCAGGCATAATGAAAAAGCAGCTGAGGTTAGCGACTCAAAATGCCTATGCCTTCTTCCCCCAGTCGTCCATATAAAAGTAAACTTTTCAATTTCGTGAATCGTCAGTCTTTAGAGTTACGCGACCATCTAAGCCGTGTTGTCCGACACTTAAGGGTTACGGCTGAGTGGGGAACGCAAATTCTTGTCTACCCATTGTACTTGTTTGTGCAAGCAGGCCGAACAGTTCGACGGCAATTGGGACAAACTGTCGAACGAATTTCCTTATCTTCTGAGAAGATTTATTCCCTTCCCTTGAATAGTGATCGTCCTTTGAATAAAGTTTTACAAGAAATTGAACCTTGGTTAGCCTCTTCTAAATTCCTATTGGGGGAGGAAGTCACACAGACAGAAACTGACAGCGATAATTTGACTCGGAAGTTCACAATTCAAGGAATTGCTAGTGTTTTAGATAGCTGTTATCTAGTGTTAGTTAAATCAAACAATCAGACTGTTGATCTTCTTTCCCCTAGTCAACAAAAAATTCTTCAAAAGCTTATTCAGGTAGAAACTGCTAACTATTGGTATGATCGTCGCTTCAAACTAACTCAATCTCGCAAAACTCCTGGTTTAATCTCTAGCTTTTCCACTAACCCCCAAAATGTCCTACCTCCAGTACGCTGGTTTTGGCAAGGAATGCGATGGATGCAAACAAGTCCAATGGCAACAAGACTTAATCTATTTGGGGAATCTTTTTTAAAAGTTAGAATTGAGCATCAGCCAGTCAGCAGTGTAGTGAAACAATCATCTAATTTAGATGTTAAATACCTGAAAAACGTTATTCAAAGGGCAACAAACTATTTTCACAGACATTCTCAATCAAAACAATTATTACCTGAAACTAATCAATCGATTAATGTCTGTGAAAATAGTTTGTTAAGAAGGTCATTGTCTCTACAAAATAAACCTGAATTATTTCAAAATAACACCATTAACTATAATGCAAAAATAGTCAATAAGAATGAAAAGAAACTACAGAAATGGATAAACAGATCTCTAACAAAAGAGACAAACAATCCTTTTCAAATTAGAAGATTGATTTTAGTTGCCATTGATTACCTTCTTGGACAGAAAACTTCTAGTTTTCAATTAAAGACAAAGCAATCTATTAAAACTATTAATTCTCATTTTTCATCTTCCAATTTTTGTTTACATCAAGCTGAATTCACTAATATCAATACTAATGAAGACACCGATGATCTCTGGTTATCTTGGGATGATCTTTATGTTAAAAAAACAACTTCTAATTCATCCAAAAAGTCAACTAATTTACCTATGGCTTTACCGCAAGCTTTCAAAGGAGAAACTGACTCAGCCAAATTTTTCAAAGAAGACATAAAAGTACCTTTTAAACGTCAGAGTAAGCAGAAAGTAAACAAGAAAAATAAGAAGCTTAAACCTTTTGCTACATCTGTCTCTGATGTTAAAATAAAACAGAATTTTATTGGTAGAATCTCGTCTACTTATACCGCCTTAAAACAAGCAAAACCTCAAGATAATCTTAAGGAAATACTCCCAAATTGTATTGAAACCGAAGCTGAGTCTACTGGGTATGTTAAACATCCCTTAGAGAATATCTTAGGATGGCTTGACATGATTATTTCCTGGCTGGAAAGATTAGGAAGTAAACTGTGGGTAGCGTTACGAAAGTTAACTAAATAAGATTAACATCCCCTATATTATTCTGATATATCAGAATAATATAGGGGATGTTAGAGTGAAATTTAACTAAGAGTTGGTTCTAAATATCTTTATTTACAGTCAGGAGCATATTTATGAGTTAATTGTGTTCAGCTTTTTTTGACAAAGTAGCATATTACTCCAATATCAAAGACTCTAAATAGAATTTTTTGAAAAAGAGACTAACCCTTACTATAAAAAAGGTTAAACTCAATATTTGACTAGAAAAAAAAGATCAGCTTTAAAGACAAAAAAACGCTATTATACACGAATAATATGTAAACGATGTATTTTCAGAAGATTAGTATACCTATACCTATACCTACATGAGTCAAGGAACCCTATTCGACAAGGTTTGGGATGCCCACACCGTCAAAATTTTACCCTCAGGACAAACCCAACTTTTTATTGGACTCCATCTAATTCATGAAGTCACAAGTCCTCAGGCATTCGCTATGTTGCGCGAAAGAGGGCTGGAAGTATTGTATCGTGATCGCACTGTCGCCACCGTAGATCACATTGTCCCGACAGAAAATCAATCTCGTCCCTTCGCTGACTATCTGGCCGAAGAGATGATTCAAGCGTTAGAAACCAACGCTAAAGAGAACGGCATTCCCTTCTATGGTATTGGCTCAGGAAATCAAGGAATTGTCCATGTTATCGCACCGGAACAAGGGTTGACCCAACCAGGGATGACCATTGCCTGTGGGGACTCTCATACTTCCACCCACGGGGCTTTTGGGGCGATTGCCTTTGGAGTGGGAACCTCTCAAGTTAGGGATATCTTAGCTTCCCAAACTCTAGCTCTGTCTAAACTAAAAGTCCGCAAAATTGAGGTTAACGGGACCTTAAAATCTGGAGTATACGCTAAAGATGTGATCCTCCATATTATCCGTAAATTGGGAGTTAAAGGAGGGGTGGGTTACGCCTACGAATACGCCGGAACTACCTTTGAGGTAATGTCCATGGAAGAAAGAATGACAGTGTGTAATATGTCTATTGAAGGGGGGGCTAGATGTGGCTATGTAAACCCAGATCAGGTGACCTTTGACTACCTTAACGGACGAGACTTTGCCCCCACAGGAAACAATTGGAATAAGGCAGTACAATGGTGGGAAAGTATCCGATCTGATAAGGATGTAGTCTATGATGATATTGTGGTATTTGACGCTGCGGAGATTGAGCCCACGATTACTTGGGGAATTACCCCTAGTCAAGGAATTGGAGTTAATGAAGAGATTCCTACCCTTGAAAGTTTACCCGATAGTGATCGCGCGATAGCCCAAGAAGCTTATCAGTATATGCAACTTTCCCCAGGAACCCCCATCAAAGGTACTAAGGTGGATGTTTGCTTTATTGGAAGTTGCACTAATGGTCGTATTAGCGACTTAAGAGAAGCAGCCAAGTTCGCCCAAGGATGCCAGGTTTCTCCAGGGGTAAAAGCTTTTGTAGTTCCAGGTTCAGAACGGGTGAAACTCCAGGCAGAAGCTGAAGGTCTTGATAAAATCTTTGTTGAAGCTGGATTTGAATGGCGCGAGGCTGGATGTTCGATGTGTTTGGCCATGAATCCTGATAAATTAAAAGGAGATCAAATCAGTGCCTCCTCCTCTAACCGTAACTTTAAAGGCCGTCAGGGCTCATCTATTGGACGAACATTGTTAATGAGTCCAGCAATGGTAGTAGCTGCAGCAATTAACGGAAAAGTGGCTGATGTCCGGGAATTATTATCCTAATGGTCGGGTGGGCAATACCCACCTTATTCAGATAAACAATAAAACCTCTGCATTTTAACTCTAGTGGCAGAAAATTTGCGTATTGGTTCGTAAAAATTTGCCTTTTTAGAACTTACTACAAAATATTAATACTTTATCTTTTTTGTCAATGTGAAACTCCTACTCATACTGAAATTCCCCCACCTGAGTTAGATAAACAAAAGCTCTATCCAGGACTGTAGTTTCTGTGCTTAATGAACTAAAAAATATTAATTACACCTTTCTTGCCGCTTATATTTAGTGCAAAGACTTGTTTCCTTATTAGAATTGCTGTTTAACTCCCGTAAAGTCGCTCTAAAGGTTTCTAAACAAGCCATTGGCCAAGCCCATTTTGTGTTCAGTACTACTCCTCCTTAGAGTTTTCAGGTGGCGATCGCTGGAGCAGTTATTTTAGTAACTGTGGATTACCTACTCAAAAAGCTGGGTCGACATTTATGTCTATGAATTTGAACATAGTCACAACAACTAGAGAAGGAAACAAACTTTCACTGTGATTTAAGTGTAAAATTGCCTAACAATTATTTGGTGTCGTCATAGACGTCACTCAAATGTGTAACGCTCCGAGTGGTTTAGTTCCAGCCTCCTGTGCTGGCTATGAGGGAAACGCCGATTTTCCCTTAAATACCATTTGTGAGACCTCAACCCTGTAGACCTAGTATGAACAAAGACCTAACTCGTTACCGTAACATTGGCATCTTCGCTCACGTCGATGCAGGAAAAACTACCACCACCGAAAGAATTCTCAAACTAACCGGAAAAATTCACAAAATCGGTGAGGTTCATGAAGGCGCGGCCACCACAGACTTCATGGAACAGGAGCAGGAGCGTGGAATCACGATTCAATCTGCCGCTACCAGTTGTTTTTGGAAAGATCACCAACTAAATATTATTGATACTCCAGGTCACGTTGACTTTACTATTGAAGTCTATCGCTCTCTCAAGGTACTTGATGGGGGAATTGGGGTATTCTGTGCCTCAGGCGGAGTAGAACCACAGTCAGAAACCAATTGGCGTTATGCTAACGACTCCAAAGTCGCTCGAATTATTTACGTTAATAAACTTGATCGTACGGGGGCCGATTTCTTTTCAGTTATAAAGCAAGTTGAAGATATCCTGGTAGCTAAACCCTTAATTATGGTGCTACCCATTGGGATAGAAAGCGAATTCTGTGGAGTTGTTGATCTACTAACTGAAAAGGCTTGGATTTGGGACAATTCGGGAGATCCGATGAATTATGAAATTAAAGAAGTTCCCGCCGATATGGCTGATCAAGTCACCTTTTACCGCGAACAGTTGATCGAAATGGCCGTTGAACAAGATGACGAGATCATGGAAAAATATCTCGAAGGGGAAGAACTGACTATCGATGAAATTAAGGCCTGTATCCGTAAAGGAACCCGTGAGCTCGCTTTTTTTCCCAGCTACTGCGGTTCCTCCTTCAAAAATAAAGGGGTACAGTTAGTTCTTGATGCTGTAGTCGACTATCTCCCCAACCCTACCGAACTTAAACCTCAACCCGAGGTTGATCTCGAAGGTAACGAAACAGGGAAATTTGCTATTGTCGATCCCAATAAACCTCTACGGGCTTTAGCCTTTAAGATCATGGATGATCGTTTTGGCGCACTCACCTTCACCCGTTTATATTCTGGAACCCTTTCCAAAGGAGACACCGTACTCAACACCGCCACGGGAAAAAGCGAAAGGGTTAGCCGTTTGGTGGAAATGCACGCTAATTCCCGTGAAGAAATTGAAAGTGCACAGGCCGGGGATATTGTGGCAATTGTAGGGATGAAAAACGTCCAAACAGGTCATACACTGTGTGATCCTCAGTTTCCAGCTACTTTGGAACCTATGGTCTTCCCTGACCCCGTCATTTCCGTTTCTGTCACTCCCAAAAAGAAAGGAGAGAACGAAAAAATGGGGATGGCACTCAGCAAAATGGTTCAAGAAGACCCATCATTCTATGTGGAAACAGATAAAGAAAGCGGCGAAGTTATTATGAAAGGGATGGGAGAACTCCACCTCGACATTAAGGTGGACATCCTTAAACGAACCCATGGAGTTGAAGTTGAAGTGGGTAAACCCCAAGTCGCTTACCGCGAGTCTATTACTAAAACTATCAATGATACCTATATCCACAAGAAACAATCTGGGGGTTCGGGTCAATTCGCGAAGATTGACTATGTTATTGAACCCGGAGAACCTGGTAGCGGTTTTTCTTTCGAGTCTAAGGTAACTGGAGGCAACGTTCCCAGAGAATTTTGGCCTGCAGTCCAGAAAGGATTTGAAAATAGTATTAGTAAAGGGGTTTTAGCTGGGTTCCCCTGTGTGGATCTTAAAGTAAGATTAACCGATGGTGGGTTCCATCCTGTTGATTCCTCTGCGATCGCTTTTGAAATTGCTGCACGAGCCGGTTATCGTCAATCCATTCCTAAAGCAGGTCCCCAACTCCTCGAACCCATTATGAATGTGGATGTGTTTACCCCTGAAGATTATATGGGAGATGTGATCGGTGATCTTAACCGTCGTCGAGGAATGATTAAGTCTCAAAATTCAACTCCTATGGGAGCTAGAATCAAGTCCAATGTCCCCTTAAGTGAGATGTTTGGCTATATTGGAGACTTACGTACAATGACTTCAGGCCGGGGCCAATTCTCTATGGAGTTTTCTCACTATGCACCTTGTCCTAATAATGTGGCTGAAGAAGTTATCGCTGAAGTCAAAGAACGTCAGGCTACTTCTTAAATTTTAAGCAAAATTTTTCATTGCAAAAAAAATTCCTGATCGAAGATAATAGCGATCAGGAATTTTTTATCCTAAAAGCAAATATCCTCAAAAATATTTCTAAGGCACAACCTGATTAGTGCTAGATAGAATTAATTCATAAAGTTAACCAACAAACGACTACAATTACGCCTTATAGTCTGGTATTGTACGGTTAACGATGGGGACAGTCCTACAACGCCAGGGAATTGATATTACTTTTTAGATCAAGGGCGAGGAATTGGAGGACGTTTAGCTACTTGTAAAATTACTCATTTTCCCTCTTGTCAAGAGGTTTTCAATAGTAGGGCACAATTTTTAACCAGTCACCTACAATTTCAACTTTTGGTTAATCAATAATTGCAAAACCATGTCATCGCGGAATGCTCAAAACAATTAACTGTTACTCAACAACCTTGTTATCGGGGTCATGAAATTAATCCTAATATTGCTAAGCATTTAGCCTGAGACTTAGAAGTTCATACTCAAACACGGGTAATTAAAATCGTTTGAGATGCTTATTTATAGAAAATAAGCCCCATATTTACGGAAATAGTTGAATTTTAACCACTACCATTCTCTAATCCTTAATTTAACTTGAAAACTCAGCCATCACTTTCCTTTTCTCTTCCCCTTAAAGTATAGTCTTGACCAGGTGAGTTATTACCCTCCCATAACTGTGTCAGCGTTACTTGACGACAGAAGTTCAATTCCTGAACCGGAAGAGTTGCTTCTCAACTATCTTTCCTTAGCGTCGATAGCTTGCAATCACAAAAAAGGAATTTTTCCAAAAAAGTTTGCCATCATCTTACACACTGTGCTCAAATTGAGTCCTCCTTATTGAGGAAGAGATAACGCTACAGTGGTCGAAAAACTATTAAGAATAGCTTCTCTCTGGTTTAATTCGTCGATGGCGTTATAGTCATCCGCAAAGTATTTATAAGGAATCTTACCTAGCATTAAATCTACCAGGTTTGTTGATAATGGCAGGAGATGGATTGTCAGTGACTAAAACCGAAGATATCTCTCTAAATCTTGTAAAAGTAACCTTCTCAGTCTAAGCAGCAACTAATTAATTCCTAAGTTTAGCAGCATATAACTTTTATGAAAATTATCGGATTATTTATTTTCTACTAAAATCTTGTACTTATTTAAATTTGACTGGTTATTAAAAAATTTTCAAACATAAAGCAAAAAATAATAATTTAGGTAAATGGAGTCAACCAATTTGACTTGATAAAAATTATTAGTTCTCAAGATATCAACAAAAAGTCTTAATTATTTTCAGAAAAATCTAAGAAACTATTACGATAAATTACGTTAGCTTAGAGAAAGATTAACAAGGTAGCTCTTAAAGTAGACTAGATTCTGAAAAAACAGAAAAATTGTCTATAAAATTTTAGCTTAAGGTTATTTTTATTTATAGAGAGTCCTCTATTAGGTTAGAACTAAAAGTGATACAAATAACCAACAACTAAATTCCGAGTGAGGATAAACATAACGGTAAGAAAAATATGTCAATGGTATAAGTAAATGCCGTTTATTTTTATAGTGTAAGTTTAAATGATCACAGACAAGACAAAGCCACAAACATTTTCCTTGACGACTCCTTTATATTACGTTAACAACGTGCCTCACATGGGGAGCGCCTATACAACTATGGTGGCTGATGTCATAGCACGCTTTAAACGACTTAAAGGTTACTCTGTCCTGTTCATCACGGGAACTGACGAACATGGACAGAAAATCCAGCGCACTGCAGTAGAAAGAAGACTTGATCCGCAACAACATTGCGATGAGGTTGTGGCAAGTTTTAAAGATCTGTGGCAAAAGCTGAACATTCAATATGATTGCTTTAGCCGCACTACTAGTCAACGTCATGAAGCGATCGTCAAGGAATTTTTCCAACGGGTCTACGATAATGACGACATTTATCTAGCTCGACAACAGGGATGGTATTGTGTTCCTTGCGAGGAATTCAAAGAAAAACGGGAATTACGAGAAGACGAGTGTTGTCCTCTTCATCCCAATAAAAAAGCTGAATGGCGTGACGAAGAAAACTATTTCTTTCGTTTGTCCAAATATCAAGAAGCTCTCGAAACCTTTTATGAAGAACATCATGAATTCATTGAACCAGAAACTCGCCGAAATGAAATCTTGAAGTTTGTTAATCAAGGGTTGCAAGATTTCTCAATTTCCCGTGTTAATGTTGACTGGGGTTTTCCTGTCCCAATCGATGTTAATCATACCATTTATGTTTGGTTTGATGCCCTTCTAGGATATGTGACTGCTTTACTTGATTCTGATCAGGAACCGACCCTAGAGAACGCCTTATCTCAATGGTGGCCTATTAATCTTCACTTAATTGGGAAGGATATTTTGCGCTTCCATACAGTATATTGGCCAGCCATGTTGATGTCAGCTAAATTACCTTTACCTAAAAAAATTTTTAGTCATGGATTTCTGACTAAAGATGGTCAAAAAATGAGTAAAAGTTTAGGTAATACACTTAATCCTTTTGATTTAGTAAACCGTTATGGCTCCGATGCTGTACGTTACTATTTTCTCAAAGAAATTGAATGTGGACGAGATGGAGACTTCAGTGAAACCCGTTTTGTTAATGTTCTTAATGCTGATTTAGCTAATGATTTAGGAAATTTGCTCAACCGAACTCTTGGGATGACCAGAAAATACTGTAAAGGGGTAATTCCTCGAGTAGCTAATTTTCCTTTAGACTATCCCTTAAAAGTCACTGGTGAAAATTTGGGGCTAAGAGTAACTCAAGCCTATGAAACCATCAAGTTTAATCAGGTTTGTGAGGAAATTTTTGGTCTAATTCGGGCAAGTAATAAATTCATTGATGAACGAGCTCCCTGGAGTTTATTCAAACAAGGAAAACAGGCGGAAGTCGAAACTATTCTAGCTGCTGTGTTAGAATCAGTCCGCCTGAGTGCTTACTTATTGTCCCCAATAATTCCCAATTTAAGTAATAACATCTACCAACAATTGGGGTTATCTGTTGATTTTAATGATGGCAATCACGTCCATCAAAATGCTCCCTTTACTCAACATAGTCAGTGGGGAAAAATTGAAGTTAGTCAAACCTTAACTAAACCCCAACCTATTTTTGTTAGGCTTAACCTTCCCGAGGAAGAATCTACCTAAATCTGGCTAAACCGGGTGCTAGGGAAACAATGTTGCCATTACACCTTTTACCAATTTACAAATCCCATGAAATATAAGCCAGAAATAACAAACCCATTTCATAAACCATACCTTCTCCATAATCAACCAGGAATAAGACAAATGTTTGAAGAATTTGAAGACGATTCTATATTTACGCCAGAACAGGTATTAGAAAATAGAGGACGTGTTGCGATTTTTATTGATGGCTCTAATTTATTTTATGCTGCTCTTCAATTAGGAATTGAAATTGACTATACAAAGTTACTGTGTCGTCTGACAGGAGGATCTCGGTTATTAAGAGCTTTCTTCTATACCGGAGTTGATCGCACCAACGAAAAACAACAGGGGTTTTTATTGTGGATGCGTCGTAATGGTTATCGAGTAATCGCTAAAGACCTGGTTCAATTACCCGACGGCTCAAAAAAAGCTAACTTAGACGTAGAAATTGCAGTTGATCTTATGGCTTTAGTTGGAGCCTATGATACCTCCGTAATCGTCAGTGGCGATGGAGACTTAGCCTATGCAGCTGATTCCGTTAGCTATCGAGGAGCGCGCATCGAAGTTGTTAGCTTGCGTTCAATGACTAGTGATAGTTTGATTAATGTCGCTGATCGTTATATTGATCTCGACCAAATCAAAGAAGATATTCAAAAAACTCCCAAACCGAACATGTCCTATGGTAGTTTTTCGGGGGTTGGGATGTTAGATAGCAATAAACCAAGATAAGGTAAGTAAGTCAGACTCAAATAACTTCAACCAAATGGATAGCTCAAATTTTCTTCAGAAGCAGCATCTCCAACCCAATTGGGTTTTAACAGTCGGAGTGCTGTTTCTCCTCTCAGCTATCACTGCCTGTCAAGGAAACGATCAATCTCAGAACAGTTCTGATAACCCACAGCAGAAAGCTACTAATATAGAAAGTCAATTAATTCTCAACAACGCGACCTTAGAACAATCTAATGCAAAAGGAGAAATGCTTTGGAAAATTCAAGTAGATGAGGCCGTCTACAGTCCTGATCGTAAGAAGGCTCAATTAACTGCCGTAAAAGGCAATATTTTCCAAGACGGGAAAATTGTCCTTCGCATTAAAGCTGACCAGGGAGAAATTGATCGAGATGGGCAAGAAATTTATCTCAAAGAAAACATTGTTGCGGTTGATCCTCGCAACGATGCGGTAATACAGAGTGAAGAAGTAGAGTGGAGACCCAGGGAATCTGTCCTCATGATACGAAAAAACTTGCGGGGTTCCCATCCTCAATTTACGGCTTCTGCCAAGGAGGGTAAATATTATGCTACTCAGCAGAAACTTGAATTTATAGGCAATATTATTGCTACCTCAAAAAAGCCTCGAATGCAACTGAAAACAGAACATCTACTCTGGAAGATTCCTGAACAAAAGGTAATTGGTGATCGTTTACTTAACATAGTTCGTTTCCAAGATAAAATCGTCACCGACAAACTAGTTGCTAACCGTGCTGAAGTTCATCTCAACACCAAACAGATCATTGTTAAAGACAATATTGAATTCAAATCAATTAAACCTCCGGTACAAGTAGCAACCAACGAATTTATTTGGAAATACGAAGTGCGTCAAGTAACCTCTAGCAGACCCGTCAAATTAATTCACTATCAACAGGGAGTTATCGTCACTGGTAATCAAGCTGAGGTCGATCTCACTAATAGTATTGCTTATCTTCGAGGTGGTGTTCAAGGCAATAGCACCGCTAATGCCGCCAAACTATATTCAAACGATCTTACCTGGAATGTTGACACTCAGATCATCGAAGCCTTGGGAAATGTCATTTACGAACAAACCAATCCTGACTTTAATTTAACTGGGGAAAAAGCTGTAGGCACTATACATGATAACAAAATTGTTGTCAGCGGCAATGCTCAAGATCGAGTAGTAACGGAATTTTTCCCAAATAAATAACTTAAACTAACTGTTTTTCATGAGAACGGTATTACTTATGAGTGTAATTACCTCTACTACTATGAATTCTTGCATTTTATTAGTACAACTTGACGAATCCTTTAATCAACGCGCAAAAGCTGATCTAATAGAAATTGGTTACACTCCAGTGATTGTATCCGACGCTCATCAAGCTCTACTCGAAGTCAAAAAGCAACAACCGGCTATGATAGTTATTGATCGTCACCGCTCAAAAAAAGCTGGATTGACTTTGTGCCGTCAGTTGAGAAAGGTTCAAAACCGAGTATTGATTATTATGGTGCTTGATCAAGAAAGCGTTGAAGAAAGAGTGGCTTGTTTAGAGGCAGGAGCCGACGACTATATATTAACAGCTTATCATACTGAAAACCTGCTTAGGTTAGTCCATTTTTATTTAACTACTAGTGAAACAGTTACTGAAAGACTTCAATTTGATAATTTAATATTGAATTTGAATAACCGCCAACTTTTTATTAATGAAATAGCCATTGATTTGACGATGAAGGAATTTGAATTACTTAAATACCTCATGTCTCATCCTAAAGAAATATTAACACGAGATAAAATTTTGGAAAATGTTTGGGGATATGATTTTCAAGGCGAATCTAATGTAATCGAAGTTTATATTCGTTATTTACGCTTAAAAATAGAGATTAAAAATCAAAAACGATTGATCCACACTGTTCGCGGTGTTGGCTATGTTCTACGAGAAGGATAGTCAGAAAAAAGGGAGACAAGGGGAAAAATCCTACTTTGTATTTCTTGTCTTAATCTTTAACTGTAATTGTTGATAAACACTGACGTAAGATGGGACTTACAATGAAATTATCGATTTCCTTAACCTCAACTGTTATTATTGCTATTTCATCTTTTGGATATTCTTTACCAGAGCGGACTCAATCCCAGTCTAGTGAGGTTGAGAAGACATTGGAAATCATTGCCCAAACCCAAGGTCAAAGTCTCCCTGTGGAAGCAAAGGCAATGATCAATGGACAAGTGATTGAATTAGAAGTTGCTCAAACTCCAGAACAACAAAGCATCGGATTGATGTATCGGGAGTCTTTAGCAGATAATCGAGGAATGCTCTTTGTTTTTGAGCCTGCAAGGCCGGTAAGATTTTGGATGAAGAATGTTAACCTGTCCCTAGACATGATTTTCCTATTCGATGGAGAAGTCAAACAGGTGGTAACTAATGTTCCCCCTTGTCAAGAAGACCTCTGTTCTACCTACGGACCTATTCTTAACACCGATATCGATATGGTGATTGAATTACGGGGGGGACGTGCTGCACAATTAGGTATTGAATCAGGCGATCATATTCATATTGAATTTTTCACTTCTTTTTGACATTCCTCTAGAAATACTCTTCCTTAGGAGTCGCGCAAGCACACTGCACAGACCTTTTTGGCTTAGCATAGGATGTTACTGTTTCACTGAACTCTTCTAGATAGAAAAAAAATGTTGCTATTTATCTACTTCCGTCAAGATATTTCCATACTCGTCACTACCGACTGTCCATGGGCTGTGAATGTATAGCTTTTTAATCATCAGAAAAACTTTTTTTCTGTTTCGAATTTTTTAGCATTGTTGATTGCCAGACACAACCTACGTACGCGTGTACCCATCAGCGAGAGTAATAAGGTTCGCCCTTTAATTTCTTGGCGTGTTTCCAAGTGTCTATTAGACTAGTTTTAGTCTAGCTTAGTCGTTAAGTACTGAGTAGCTTTCACCCTGAGACCGCAATATTGCGCTTATTTTTCTTTCCCTGCGGGAAGCTAAACAGAAAAGTCTTAATCTTGTTTAACAAAGTTAAAAATTAGTGTCAAATTTATGCTAACTAATGTCTCTATTAGTTTTGAGCTTTGTTTGAGCTTCTCATGCTAGAGTATTTTCTCATTCTTTCAGTACGAGTTGGCAATTTATCCACTGCCTTAATAGTTCTTAACATAGTGTTGTTGATTTATGTCTTACTACTCATTCCTTCTATCTCGAAGAATAAATCCTTAAGTCGACGATTCGTAGATGTAATATCTCCTCAAATAAAGGACAAAGTCGACCAAAATACTAGTCTACCTTAAGTAAAATTAAGTCCTATCCCGTAATGGAAAGTTCAGTGGATAGATGGTGTGAGTAAGAATAATACGAAAAAACTCAAAGAAGCTTTTAGGATTTTTATCCATCTAGAGTTGATAAATAAGGAACGAGTAAACGTAGCCACGCGTACATATTTCTACATGTTAGTTATTTTCATTAGCTTCCTAACATATAAAGAGTTTGCTCTTGAGGAAGAACATTCCCTAACGATTAACTATATTTTGCCTCAATGTTGACATAACGATCACGGTAGACTACAAAGTGAAAATTTAATCAGTCGTTACCACTCTTAGGACATAATCATCCTCAACGATCAAGGAACAATTAAAACTCAAAGATGAAACCTACATAAAAAATCAGAAAAGACGATGTCAAATACCACATTATAAACAATTATTACTTTTGTTGGATAAAGACTTAGCTCTTTCTAAGAATTAAATTGCTGTTGTTCAACTGAACGTTGAACAAACTTAAGAGCCCCCAATGGTCCTATGGCAGTATAGATTAGTAAATCTTAAAGAATTAGATCAAATTTATGACTGGTTAGAACAGATCTGAGTTTAATTTGATCACGGTTAGTTAACTTGTCTTATTAAAAATCAAGAGAGAGTGCAAGGAATAAACTCAAAAGTGGATAGGCTCAGAGAACTAAGATAAAATGTTCTGATAACTTCTGGCTTAAACTATGTTTCAAACTCAAGAATTACGGATTGGTTGGCTATATCCCACTTTAATGAGTACCTATGGTGATCGAGGTAATGTCATCTGTCTTCAACGTCGTTGTCAATGGCGTGGACTCAATGTTACTATCGTCCCTATAACTCAGCAAACAGAAGCCTCGATGTTTAAAGAAATCGATATCATTGTCGGAGGTGGGGCCCAAGATCGTCAACAAGAGATTGTGATGCGAGATTTGCAAGGGGCTAAAGCTGAGGCTTTTAAAGATAAAATTGAAGAAGGAACCCCTGGAGTGTTTACCTGCGGTTCTCCTCAACTTTTAGGCCATTACTATGAACCTGCTTTAGGACGACGCATTGAGGGGTTAGGGTTACTAGATTTAGTTAGTAAACATCCCGGATTAAATGTATCTCGTTGTGTTGGTGATGTTGTCTTTGAAATCACTCCTAGTCCCCTAGCAGAAGCTTTAAGAAAACAATTAGGAAAACCTCCGATTATCATCGGGTTTGAGAATCATGGAGGGCGGACTTATTTAGGAAAAGTTGAACCATTAGGAAGAGTGATTAAAGGGTATGGGAATAACGGAGAAGATGGTTATGAAGGAGCTTTTTATCGTCATGTGATCGCTACTTATTGCCACGGGCCTTTGTTACCTAAAAATCCTTTTGTTGCTGACTGGTTAATTCAAACGGCTTTACAAGAAAAATATCAAGCCGAAATTTCCTTAGACCCTCTTAATGATTCTCTTGCAGAACAAGCTAGGAAAGCTATGTTAAAACGTCTTGAAGTTGGTTATGTAGGATAAAAGCAGTTCACGGTGAAATATCTATTAAGCTTTTAAATACTAACGACACTATTTCCTTTACTAGTCTATTTATCAGTAACCCTTTTACGCCGATCAATAAGAATATTCAACAATTTTTAAACTTTATCCATCAAGATAAATTTAGTTAATTGAGTTAAAAATCATCATATTTTATTTATCAAAATTTTATTGACAGCAACCGATAAAGATTTTTGATTTTGGAGCAGTAAGGCAGAACCCTAGGTATTATTAAAAAGAATTTTTTCTTTTAAAGAGTATTATTTTATCTAGGTTGTTATATATAAACTGCCAATTCTAAATTGTTTTAAAATCTGGAGATTTAAGTGAAAGATACTATAGTTAATATCCACTTTTTTCTACAATTTTTATAAAAATTTACCCTATATAAAACCTGGTTTTATATACCGAAATAATGAAATTTTCTGTTCATAATTAAGTTATTAAATTTGGAAATCACTAAGCGTTAAATAAAACTATATTTTAACTTATCTAAATATTTAGATAATCAAAATTACCATTCAAAAAACATAACTGACTCTATTTCTTTTTTTATTTTTAATAATAGCATTTTCTTACTCTAGTCGTATAACCATATGGATGTTTTTTCAAAAATTAAATACAGCTAAAGCCATATTTAATTCAATACACCCTTCTATTTTCAAAAATATTTTCTAGTTTTTCACCTTAATGCTTATTATTCTAGTTTAAAATTTCCTAATATTTGTAAGTTTTTTCTGGTTATTTCTTATTTGTTATACATACAACTTATATATTATTCTGTAATATTATTATTCTATAATTTGGCTATTTTTATTTAAGTTAGATCGTTATTTTTTGAGCAAAAAATAACGATCTAACTTAAACTTTTGTTTGCTTTCAAGTTTACTATATTTTCCTGATTTGTTAGTTTTTTCTGAATATTTTCCTATTTCGTCTGTTTTTTTAGACTATTAATTAAAAGTATTATCAATTTTTAATAAACGATAAACTCTAATCTTTACATATGCAGGGTTTAGTTTCAAGTTAAACTGGTTCATTAACCAATGTTTGACAGGATAAGTGATAATTATCGGGCTTTTTCTTAAGTGCACACTTTTCAAAATCTGTTCGTGGTGACCAATTTTCTACCCCTTCAACAATTTCTACGATACAAGTCCCACATTGACTATAGCCCCCACAATTAATGAGTTTTCCCTTTAGAGATCAATCTGGTTTTGTAGAGCCTTTTCTCTGAGGTTAGCTCCTTGAGCCGCGACAATATCTTTATTTTCCTTAACAAAAAAAATAGTCATCTGCTTTTATCATCCGAATCTAAGTTTTTAACATTCTTCCATAATTTTTATAAGTTTTAAGACTCGGCTAATCTTAACTAACAATTTTGTTTCAGTTCAGTAGTATTTATGTAATTCTAACAGGAACTTGGCGATCACGTAAGTATTCTTTGACTTCACCAATGGACAACTTACCGCAATGGAGTAAAGAAGCTAATAAAGCTGCTTCAGCACGACCTTTAGAGAAGGATTCATAGATATGTCTACAATTTCCCGCTCCTCCAGAGGCAATTACTGGAATTTCTACTAGTTCAGCGATAGTGCGAGTTAATTCCAGATCATATCCAGCCTGAGTTCCATCCGCATCCATACTGGTTATTAACAATTCCCCTGCACCCCGTTTTTCCGCGTTTTGTGCCCACTCGATGGCATCTATCCCTGTACTTTCCCGTCCTCCTCGCACATAGACTTCCCAGCCGTCATTATCAGGATATTTGCGCCGTCTAGCATCAATAGCAACTACGATACACTGTTTACCAAAGCGATCACTAGCACGGTTGATAAAATCAGGTTTACGAACAGCGGCGGAGTTAATACTAATTTTATCAGCTCCGGCCCTTAACAGATTTTTGATGTTTTCTAGGGTTTGAATGCCACCCCCAACGGTTAAAGGGATGAAAATGGCTTCGGCAGTACGATAAACGACATCAATAATGGTGTCTCGTCCCTCATGAGTGGCAGTAATATCGAGAAAGACTAATTCATCAGCCCCAGCATCATTGTAGACTTTTGCTAATTCCACAGGATCTCCAGCATCTTGGAGATTAAGAAAATTAACACCTTTGACCACGCGACCGGCACTAACATCGAGACAAGGTAAAATTCGTTTAGCTAACATTTGGACGAGTTTTTTGGGTAAATATGATGTATTTAGTAGTTTATTTCTGATTTTAGACTTAAAAAGTAATCACAGAAATAAGAGTTTATTTTCAGTTTAATTGTTCAGAGTTTCAATGTTTACTTC
The DNA here is from genome assembly GCF_029919255.1 of cyanobacterium endosymbiont of Epithemia clementina EcSB. GTDB lineage: Bacteria > Cyanobacteriota > Cyanobacteriia > Cyanobacteriales > Microcystaceae > Rippkaea. Next base: position 1,936,484 of record NZ_CP123991.1, read on the forward strand.
TCCTTTTTCGGTCATCCAAACGAGAGTTTTGATGTGATTTTTCAACGCATAATTACGAATTTCTTCGGGAGAACGTCCTCCCAATTCTAGGGCTACCCTTAACTTTTCTGATGATTGTCTAAGTTGTTGAGCATAACTCAAGGCCATTGATTGAGTCCGAGAAGTTTGAGCAATCACGAGGGAATCAATTAGAGGAGGAGTTTGCGGCAAAATAGCAGTGGTTAATAAACAAGTGTATATGTCTTCAAGATTGAAAGAAAATCCAATACCTGGAGCTGATGTTTGCTGAGGATGGTAAACCCCAAGAAGTTTGTCATAGCGTCCACCCTGACCTAAAATTTGTAATTGGTTGTTGTTTTTTCCAATAGCTTTAAACACAATTCCTGTATAGTAATCAAAGGTTTGAATTAAACTTAAATCTAAGGTAAATGGAAAGGGTTTTGACCAGCTTGTTTCAATTAGTTCGACCAAGGCTCTTAGATTATTAACACTTTTTTGTCCAGCCTTATCCAACTCTAATTGGACAACTTTTTGGAGTACCTGAGCAGGAGTTCCCCGTAAATCAAACAATAATTTTCCTCGTTGTTGTAAGTCAACAGAAGGGTAGTCAAGATTTTCTAGGGTGACATAGTCAAGTTGAGCTAAACATTGACGCACTTGACTTTTGAGGGAACCTGGAAAGGGTTCAAGAAGTGATCGCGTGAGACTAGCTTCTCCTAAAATGAGATGCCAATGGGGAATTCCTAACTGTTCGAGACAATCAGCGACTAATAATAAAATTTCCGCATCCGCTAACACTCCTCCCGAAAAAAGCAATTCTACCCCTGCTTGATAAAACTCTAATTGTTTTCCGTGATGACCAACCGGAGGATCCCGAAAAACATTAGCACGATAACAGAGGCGTTGAGGATAAGTGGTATCAGCCATGCGAGTAACAGCAGTTCTGGCAATCGAGGCAGTTAGTTCTGGCCGCAATCCTAATTGCCCTGTAGAACTATCCTGTAGTTGAATAACCGTTGAAGGATCAATAGCTCCTCCGGCCATCAATGTTTCTAACCATTCAATGGTGGAAGTGACAACACGTTGATATCCCCATTGTCCAAAGACTTGTTGAAGAAGATCATTAATCCAAGCCTTTTGTACGACTTCGAGAGGAAGTAAGTCTCTTGCTCCTGCAGGTGGTTGATGAATCATGGTTTTCTTTCGCCTATTGCTTTGTATTGTTTTGCCCCAAAAAGGGGAGGTTAAAGTTCTGTCTTTTAGCCTAGCTTAGGATTGCCTTTTACCAGTGGAGTATAAACTACTTCTTTTTCCCGAACAAAGAGCTAAACAGTTTTCCCTCAATTGATTTATCAGAAGATTTGTGTTTGTCATTGCTCATTAGTTGATCAAGAGATTTTTTAGCTTAAATAACCACCAGGTGTTTAGAGTTTCCTTGCGGAGCTTTATTGATATGAACCCTAGTCATGGTGAGTCAATTTTCTTCAAAAGAAGCTAATCCGAGTGCTTCATGACATACTGAATTATTTGGTTCAGTTTTCAGGGCTTCTCGTAATTCTATAATGGCTTGGGACATTATATTCTTGGCGCTCAAGATGTCAACGCGCCCGTCTAATGACAGAATAAACAACGGAAACAAAAGTTTTTTCAATCTATAGCTGTTGTTTAGGGTCTTCTAGATCAAATTTAGGTTTAGGCAGTTCAGGAGAAGGTTTAATTCTAGTTTTTTCCCTTGCCGCATTCATTATTTAGATAAACTAAATTCAATTCATCAAGTTTACAGTGTTTACCAATGCTTGAGCCAAGTCCTTATACTGTTCATAAATTAAGGATTTAATTAACTTTTAGATAAATTCAATGAGTGTTTTGAGTCACTGTAACCTGAAATAATTTGTAGGCAGTTTTAGCGCCTAAAGTAATATAGCTCAGCATCTCCGGCTAAATCCAGACCATTCAAGCTGGCCTTTTGAGGGGGTTTTCTAGGCAGGATTAACTTATTGTTATAACAAGTTATTCTCTAGTTTCTTCCTGTTTTCTATTTTCCCCTTACAGGTATTAAAATGAAGACAAAAAGCAACTTTCAGGTAACGTTGGGAAATTTACTTGATATCCACATCTATCGGAAGCCCAAGAATTGTATAGTAATAGTGGTAGATGAGATCATATTTAAATAGTCCTTGTTAAATAGGAAGGCTTACGCCAAATTTTAAGCCCACCCCTTCAGTGACTGAAACTTTTCTTTTTTCTTATGTCGTTATCATCTCTACTGTGTCTTCAAACACCAAATTTCTAGCTGTATAACTAGGATCACCTAGCGCTCGACTATAGTGATTTTACTTGATAAAAATTCTGTAGCCAGGGCAATGCTTTATCTAAAGCTTGACTCAAAACATGATGGATATGCCCGTTAGTAGCTAATAATTTCCCTGATTTAAGGATTAACGCACTCTCATCATAAGCAGAGATTTTTCCTCCTGCTTCTTCTAAAATGACAATCCCTGCGCTAATATCCCAAGGACTTAATCCTTTTTCCCAATACCCATCGAGGCGGCCACAAGCTACATTGGCTAAGTCAAGGGCAGCTGATCCTGCACGGCGCACTCCTTGAGTAATATGAGTTAAGTAACAAAATTCAGGATAGTTAGTATCTTGAGTTTCTTGGCGATCATAAGCAAATCCTGTGACTAGTAAACTATTACTTAATTCTGTAGTTTTGGAAACTCGAATAGGACGATAATTAAGAGTAGATCCTAATCCTTTAGCAGCTCTAAATAATTCGTTCTTAAAGGGATTATAAATGGCTCCCACTTGGGGAATTCCCTCTATCAATAATCCGACAGATACGGCGTAGATAGGATAGCCATGGGCATAATTGGTGGTTCCATCAAGGGGATCAATTACCCAAAGATAATTACTTTTAGCTACTCCTAAAAGACCAGATTCTTCAGCTAAAATTTGATGTTGAGGAACTCGACGACGTAGAACATTTAAGATAGCTAATTCCGCTGTTTTATCAGCTTCGGTAACTAAATCTCCAGGACGACTTTTTTCCTCAATTTTTTCTAATTTACCCCAAAGATCTTGTAAAATGATTCCAGCAGTCATCACCGCTTCTGTGGCAACATCTAAGAGTATTTCTAATTCGTTTTGAACTGGTTTGTACATGACTGATAGTTAACAATAAACCATTGATAATTCAATAATGGATAAATCTCGTTATAAAACGAAATCTTAAAGCTGGTTTTAAAAATATTGATTTCTCTCCAATAATTGAGGATATGATTACATATAATCTATTAATTTAATCATCATCCATAAAAATTTTAAATTTCTTTTTCACCCTCCTAAAATGTTGTCCAAATTGAATCTCATAAACTTCATCCTCATTTTGAGTTTCTATTTCTAAGCTAGATCGAGCATAACTAACACACAACAGAGCATAACCTTTGTCTTTCAATTCTGGAGATAATCCTACAGCTTCAGGTTGATAGACTTCTCCTGATAGAATACGTACAGCACAGGTAGTATAAGCCCCATTTCTACACAAACAAGGTAATTGATTACCTTGTTCTTCGACGCTATGAAGAATGTAGTTATTATTGGGAACTTCTAAGGTGTATTCTTTTCCTTCTTGACGATGGTTGATGCGAACTGTATGATGACGGGTCATAGTCGAACAAGACAGAGTACTAGTGACAGTTAGAAACAAACTTAGACCTGACGATAACCCCACTCTTCTCCTATGGTAGACTTTTTTGCTTTTCTCGTAAATAGTTAAGTTATTAAAACATTAATATAAATCGAGTCTCTGATTATTTATCAGGTTAATCAATGTTCACTCTTAAGAATTCAACTTTTTTTGTATCGCCATAGCCAATTGAACATGAAGCTTATGACTTGCTTTGTAGGCTAAAAAATGTCCTTGAGGAATAGTTCCTAATAAACTTAAATCCCCAATTAAATCTAATAATTTATGACGGGCAGGTTCATTCTCAAATCTCAAAGGGAGATTTAACCATTTTTCGTGATCACAGACCAAGGCATTTTCTAAACTCCCTCCCTGAATTAAACCTGCCTTTTGTAGTTTTTCAATTTGATCAGCAAAACCGAAAGTTCTAGCAGGGGCGATTGCCTTTTCAAAAGATTCTATACTAGGGTTCCAACTATACCATTGATTGCCAATAGGAGAGTAAGGAAAATCAATTCCATAGGTGAAACGAGTCTCAGACGCAGGTAAAACAGCCACAAAAGCATCTCCATCCCTAATCCAAATCGGTTCTAATAAAGGAGAACCTGCGGACAATGAAGAAGGACTAACACCTCCTTGAATCATCGCTTTAAACCATTCTTGAGCAGAGCCATCCAACAATGGGACTTCTGGCCCATCAATTTCAATACGGGCATCTTTGACCCCAATGGCGATTAACGTGGATAGAAGATGTTCAACCGTACGAATGGCTACCTTTCCTTGACCTAATTCTGTTGATAAAGTCGTCTGACTAACTGAAGCTACCTCAGCACGAATTATAGGATTTTCTGGTAAATCTACCCTCACAAAATAGCGACCTTCTCCCGATTGTGCAGGTAAAATACTTACCTGAGTTTTCACTCCAGAATGTAACCCAACTCCCGATACTGTAATAACTTCTTTAACCGTAGAACTCATAATTACCCTCACCACTATCAAGGTATAAAGAACAGGCCATCCTAAAAATAGGCCATCCTAAAATTCTTGTTTGTTCAAATCTCTCACTTAGTTCATATCTAATTCTAATACCTCAGCTACTTGTGAGACCGTTAATCCTGATGTGAGTAAACACGGAGAATAGAAGCTGTCTTAACGGCTAATTCTTTTTCTCATAGTCCTTCTTCATGGACATCTTGAAAGCATGGAGTTTATTTCAATACATCCACACTAGAAATGGCATACCCTCTATCTCCTAACAAGTCAAACAGGGTAATTTCTAAAAAAGAATCTTTCTATTAATGGAAAAAGCAGTTGAGGTTACTTGAGTTTTTCTTGAACTATTTGAATAAATAAGCCTGTCATTCATTCTTAATTCATGTTTTTTTGAATTATAATTAATCGTAGTGTAGCTAACTAAATATAAAAAAGTTGCTCTATATATTCTAATCTATTTAAATAGATACGAGTAATTATTCGAGATTTTAACCAGTTCTTATATCGTTTAATTGTGTTTATATATTTGATTTTTAGAAGAGATTATATTCTCTTGCTAATAATTATTTATATTAGATTTACTTTAGTGAAAAAATGACGAAGTATCAACCGTTTATAAAATAAATTGTTAGTTTTTAATCGGAATTTACATAAATAAATTGGAAGAGTTTTATTAGACATTCTGAAGAAGAAAAACTCTATAAATCCGAAAAGCAAGTTGTTTAACTTTCACCGAATAAAGGCGACGATTTTGTCCTCTAATTAAAGTAATTGGAAGCAATTCAAAAAAATAGAGGGACAAATAAGAAAAAGAATAAAATCTAGTTTTTCATTAAAACCTCTCCCCAATACCAAAGTGAAGGCGGGAATCTCCCTCATTATTAACCCCATAGTCAACTCGAATTGGTCCAACTGGCGATTGAATGCGAACACCAAGGCCGTAACCATAACCATCACTAGGCAATCCTCGAATTGTACCTGGAAAGCCTCTTACTGAGCGTTGAGACTTAATCGTTGTCCCATAGTCAATAAAGAGAGCTGCCCCGACTGCTGGAATGACAGGAAAGCGGTATTCTGCTGTTGCTTGGAAATAACTACGTCCATTTCCTAATTCTCCTTCATCGTAACCACGTACTGAGTTACTTCCCCCAATGACAAAGGCTTCATAAGGAGGCAAATCCTCGAAAACTGTTCCTGCTTGGAAATTAAAGGCCAATGCTTGAGGTTTTGGTTGATCTTCCTCAATAAAACCTAAATCAATAAAATCTACAGGGATATAGTGACTATAGCTTCCTCGTAATCTTGTAAAGAAAATACTGCCTGAACCTACGGGTATAGTTTGTTCAACTCCCAAGCGCAGAAGATGACCGCTCGTAGGACGTAAAGGATTATTACGAAAGTCTTGAGAAACTCCAAAACTGATAGTAAACAGGTCATCCTTTCCCTCATCACTAAAGGCCAAGGGTTGAGAGGGAAAACCATTGAGAGGGGCTGACCAAGGCGCAATATCACCATCCCCATTTTCCACTTGAATCCGTTGATAGTTGAAACCTAGGGAGGTTCGCCAATCGGGTACACTGAAGGGGTTGTCCGCCAAAGGCCGCACAAAAGTTACCCCACCCCCAGTGCGAACCACCCGTGGACTATCAAAGTCGTTGAGGGTTCTAATTGAAGAATCATCTCCATCAAAGACTAGAGAAATAGTCCGTCTACGAAATCCATTAACCGTATAAGCAGTACGAAAAGGATCACCGGCAATCCAGGGATCGGTAAAATTGACATCGAAGAGTAGTTCCCGTTCTCCAATTTGAACCTCACCCCCGATAGTTTGGTTATTTCCTCCTAGGTTTTGCTCTTGATAACTGACTGTTCCAAACAGTCCGCTAGTGGAACTAATCCCAGCTCCCGCAGCCAGAGAGCCGGTATTTCCTTCTACCACATCAATATTAACAATAACCTCTCGTGGATCTTCCCCAGGACTAAAAGAAATTCTGACATCTTCAAACAACCCTAAACTAAAGACTCTTTGCAAATCAGTTTGAGCGATTCTGCGGTTAAAAACATTCCCTGGTTCAAGTTGCATCTCACGAGTCACAATAAAAGGGCGTGTTCGACCATTAATGGGTTCATCTTCTGCGTCGAAAAATCTCACTTGTACGTCTTGAATTATCCCTTCAGATACCACTAGGGTTACAATTCCATCATCCCCAACTTTAGGAGAACCAATAACCTGGGCTAGATCATAGCCCTGTTTGGAATACCATTCATTAAGTTTTTGGATGCCGTTTTGTAATTCTCGTAGGTTAAGAATTGTCCCATACTGAGGCTTAAAAATATCCTCAGCAATTTCGGGCGGTAATGCTCGAGCTTCCTCATCTGTGCCTGTGTCTACGACGACTTCACTCAGAGTTGGGTTAGGTTGCAAATCGAAGGTAACGCGTACCCCTAAAGGTGTATCGACAGGGGTAACTTTAACATTGGAAAAGAATCCGGTGGCATAAATTACATTAACATCTTCTTGCAGCTGGGAGCGAGTGGCTGTTCGTCCTGGAGTAGTTTGAATAGTGTTATAAACTAGATTTCCTAGGTCCTCATCAACGCCACTAACTAAAACTTCTACCACTAAAACTCTGGGTTCTTCCCCCGATATTTCTTCAATTAAAGGACTATCTGACGAGGACGGTTTAATAGGAGTTGGTATTTCCTCTGAAGTTGGTAATTTTTCTGTTTCTGGTAACTCTATCTCAGATACTTCAATTTGCCCTTGAGTATCCGTTGAAGAAGTTAAATCTGCCGCAATCACCTTTTTCAACTTGGAAACCAAGGGAGTTCCCTGTTCTAAGGCTGATGAAATCTGAAAGTCTAAATCTTCTGAGGTTACAGGTATTATTAATACCGGAGTTTCCTGGGAAACAGCTAAATAATTAGCCTTTAAATCTGTCAGAAAGGTTACATCAGTTTCTGTCACGTCTTCTAATATAGAAACCGACGTAGGTGCTAGTGCAGCTTCCCCCAGCATGATGGACTGTAAGTCCATCATGTTCACCATAGTCTCTGGATTCTCCTCTCCAATAGTTGTTTCAGTTAAAGGGACTATAGTCTCTCCCCTAATAGACTGGGCTAAGTTTAACACAGTGGCAGTCACGAAAGGGACTACCACTATAGGAGATAACCGTAATTTTTTAATCTCGTTTGACACTTCCACACACCCAATCAAGCTACAGCGTTGTTTATTGTATTTATATTTTTGTTATTGACTCATAATAGCTGACAGAGTGCCTAAGCAACCGAGCTAAATTATCGAATCTAGTGACCAGAGCTACTGGCAAAGGTTCCAATGTCAGGGACATTATCTGATACCTAATTTTTCTAAAACCCTTTGTTGAACTTGCTGATAGGCTGCTTCCACTTTTCCTAAGTCGTGCCGAAATCGATCTTTATCCAAAACTCTATCTCGGAGATTTTTTGTTTGTTGATCCCACAATCGACAGGTATCAGGACTGATTTCATCAGCTAGGAGGAGGTTTCCTTGAGAATCTAACCCAAATTCTAATTTGAAATCTACTAAGGTAATCTGGCAACTAGCAAAAAACTCTGTCAAATATTGATTGATTTTTAAGGCTATAGACTGAAGTTGTTCAAGTTGTTTTTGGGAAGCTAATTCCAGGAGCAGTAGGCGATCGCGGGTCAATAATGGATCTCCAAGTTCATCGTTTTTTAAATAAAATTCCACCAGAGGAAAGGATAAAATTTTACCTTCGATTAGGCCTGTTTGTCGGCAGAGACTTCCCGCAGCAATATTTCTAACAACTACTTCAATCGGGACAATTTTGACCGCACGGACGCGCATTTCACGATGAGCAGGCTGATCAATAAAATGGGTAGCAATATTCTTAGATTCTAGCCATTTGAATAAAGCTGAAGAAATTTGACAGTTTATTTCTCCTTTTCCCGGTATTATTCCTCGTTTCGAGGAATTAAAAGCCGTTACATCATCTTTAAATTGAGTAAGAAGAATTTCGGGATCGCTGGTAGTATAAATAATCTTAGCTTTTCCTTCATAGAGCTTTTTCATTCGTTGTTTATCCTTATTAGTAGTTGGTTAGTCGTTTTTTGCTATAGTATTTCAGTGTAAAGATTTCTCTTAATTCTGACTCAATACAGTTTATTTAAGTTTTAATCAACGGTAGTTTTTTTGCGTATCACCTGTTGCCAACTTTAATAACAGTTTCGCCATGGATGAAAGACTATGGCTCTTTATTCTTAGAAAATGGGCGTAGACAAACACATTAGAGTCTACCTCACAAGAGTTATAAACGCTACACTTTAGCTCAGAAACGTTAAAGGTAAACTCGATCATTGAGTCAACCATAGAAAGACAAGCAGCCAATATCTTCAAATATACTCAAATTTCTTGATTTTTTTCAACTTCAGTAGTCCTAGAAACTAGGTTATATAAACCAGTTGTAGATAAAAAAAATTCTATATCTTTATCAATTAAAACTAACAATGCTACCACCGTTTTAAAACAAATAAAAATCAACAAAATCCATAACAATAAATTATAAAAAATTACGCCTGAATACTAACAGATATTGAAACCTTAACTAATAGTTATCTCGAAGTTCCTATCGAGAAAATTTATCCCAGATCACTTGGTTTTTAATGCTAATCCGCGATAATTTGCTAAACAGGTTAGCTATAGTCTTCGAATTGAAAAACACCAGTCAAATTTACCCATAAAAAGCTTTTCATTAGATAAAGACCTTTGGAAATAACTTAAATATGGTAAAGAAAATATAGTAAAAAAAATAAAATTGTGGACTTCTATTCAGAATAGAGATAATCCAGAGGGTCATAGTGATAAGGTGGGCATTGCCCACCCCACCTGCTACAGGCAATTATTGGTGAGTTAAATTTGGTGTAGTTTCAAGTTGAGAGATTTGGTTATGGACAATGGCCGATTGTAAAATCGGGGTACTAGTTACCGAATTATCAACCAACGTTAACAAAGGATTCGCTAAAATTCCAGCCAAAGAAGTGACAATCACACTTAAAACTAACCCCACTTGTAGGGGACGCATCCCCGATAAATTCCAGCAAATTTTGGGATAATTTTTTACGGCATCGGACATTTCTTGAGGTTCTTTTACTACCATCATTTTCACTACGCGAATGTAGTAATAGATGGAAATTACACTGGCGACTAAAGCGAGGATAACTAACCCATAAAGTTCTGCTTGCCAACCTGCCCAAAAAATGTAAATTTTTCCAAAAAAGCCAGCTAACGGAGGAATTCCACCTAAGGAGAGTAAACAAATACTTAACCCTAAAGTGAGTAAGGGATCTTTTTGATAAAGCCCGGCATATTCGCTGATTTTATCAGTTCCAGTTCGTAGGGAAAAGAGGATAACTCCTGTAAATGCCCCCAAGTTCATGAATAGATAGACTAGCAAATAAAAGACCATGCTAGAGTATCCTTTATCAGTACCTGAGACTAAGCCAATCATGACAAAACCGGCTTGGCCAATGGAAGAATAGGCTAACATCCGCTTCATACTGGTTTGGGTTAAAGCTACCATATTTCCCAATAACATACTGAGGATAGCTAAAGCGGTAAAGATAAAATGCCATTGTTCTTCAACCACAGTAAAAGTAGTCACTAACAGACGAATCGCAAGGGCAAATCCTGCGGTCTTAGAACCCACAGAAAGAAAGGCAACAACGGGAGTAGGAGAACCTTCATAAACATCAGGAGTCCATTGATGAAAAGGAACCGCAGAAATTTTAAAGGCAATTCCGGCAATGACAAAGACTAAGGCAATGATTATCCCTAAAGACTGTTCTCCACCGACATTGGTAATGTTAGCAGCGATCGCATTGAGGATAGTTTCTCCCCCGGATAAACCATAGAGAAGAGAAACCCCATATAGAAAAATAGCTGAACTAGAAGCCCCAATTAAAAGATATTTCAAAGCTGCTTCATTGGAACGAGGGTCCCGTTTCATGTACCCTGTCATTAGGTAAGAGGAGATACTTAACATTTCTAGGGAAATAAAAATCATCACCAACTCATTCGCCCCACATAAGAACATTCCTCCTACGGTAGCCGTTAACATGATGGCGATAAATTCAGCCAAAGATGTCCTTGTTTGTTCGACGTAACGAACTGACATCAAAACAGTCACTAAAGTAGACAGGGCAATAATAGCCCGAAAAACAATACTGAGGTTATCTCCGTTGAATGACCCAAAGAAACCGATGGGAGTAGCAGTATCCCAAGCAAAACAAAGGGCGACAAGCGAAGCAAATAACCCAACCATGGCAGCATATGGTAGCCATGTTCTCGAACTACGACCAAAAATGAGGTCTCCTACTAAAATAAAGAGGAGAGTAATGATAACAATTCCTTCTGGCAGAATTGTTTCGGCATTCAGTTGACTGGCAATGTTACTAGAAAAATCCATAGAGTTATGGTAAGAAAAAAACACCTAAGAGTTAAGCTTAAGGAATTATCCGGCTATTTGCTCCGGCTTCATTCCTTTGGATCATAATGGACAGAGGGAATTTCGGGCTAGTCTTTAAGGTTGCGTTCACCTTCATCAGTGCGCCTTTAGAGATCGCACTTTTGAGGAAATCTTGAATTGATGCGCTATTATTTCTGATTTTTTATCAAACATTTTACAATTTTACTCTCTTAGATCGAGGGTAATATAGTTAATGAAGAAAATGTCAGATTAATAGAACTCTTCTTCTAAGATTATCAAAGTTAGTTTAGCTATAAACTTGTCTTCTAATTAACTTAATCTTCTGATTTATATTTCCTAGTATCCATTGGGAGAGTAAATTTTTAAAATAAGCTACAATCTCATCAATTGCTCTACATTATTGTTTAAATAACTCTTAAGACAATATTAAAGATTATTTAATATATATTTCTTATATTTATTGAATATTTTATCGCTCGATATCTTGATATAAATACATCTATCTTTTTCCATTTTGGATCTATCTTATTTGTTAGATTTTTTAGTTTTTTTTAAAAAAAAGTTTAGCATTAGTTATACCTGTATTTTTTATATCTTTTTTTTCTGTATCTAAGTATTATCACCATTCTTAATCAAAATTTATTTATCCATATTAAGTACTTCATTGCTATATATAGCAATGAAGTACTTAATTAATGTTCTGTTCGAGTACATAAATAATTTCATATTAATTCTGTCTGGCTTAATACTTTTGAGGTCATGCTGTACAAATATATTGCTTATTTTTACCAATTTAGATAGTAAAAATATTTTTTCTTTATTCATAAAGTGGAATACTTGATGTATTAATGTACGAGAAACAATCTAGACTTACATTGATTTTTTTATTATTAAACTACACCTAATCTAGGGAACCAATAACTTTTTTAAGAAAAAAGTGCTCTATGCTATTAATATTTTAAAACTTCTAATTTTTAAGATAATCTTAAAGTCATGACTCTTCTAGACTAGAAGTCTTGCTTGGCAAAGTTTCCAAGATACTAAAAACTTGATTCTTATATAAAGGAGAGTTTTTAATTAAGTTTTCAGAGTTATAGAACACCGTAAAAATAGGAGTTTGGGAGTTTATTCTCTACTTATTTTTTATACTCAGTCTAGAATAGCCATAATCATTATAATTAATACTCTTCTGATACAGACTTCGTCTCTAGTACTTAATGTTAAACATTCACTCTTAAGCTAGATTTATCGAATAACAATCAAAGTTCATAAGCCAACAGTCATAGGTGATGAGTTATCCTAAATAAAGTAAGGTTACGAGAAACAAAAGTGTAATGGAAAAAGTTCTAGTCGGTTTGTCAGGGGGTGTTGATAGTTCTGTTGCGGCTGCTAGTCTTCAGCATCAAGGTTATGAAGTTATTGGGTTAACCCTATGGTTAATGAAAGGGAAAGGACAATGTTGTTCAGAGGGAATGGTAGATGCAGCTTTAATTTGCGAACAGTTGAGTATTCCCCACCATATTGTTGATAGTCGTGATGTATTTCAAGCTAATATTGTCGATTATTTAGTGTCAGGTTATGAGTCAGGGATAACGCCTCTTCCCTGTTCCAAATGTAATAAGGTGATCAAATTTGGCCCTATGTTAGAATATGCTAAACAAAAATTAGAGTGCAATCGCATCGCCACTGGTCATTATGCACGTGTTCGCTACGATGAAGTTAATCAGCGCTATCAATTATTACGAGCAGTTGATTGTAATAAAGATCAGTCTTACTTCCTCTATGATCTTTCCCAAGAAATGTTAGCGGGAACTATTTTTCCTTTGGGAAATCAAACCAAGGAAGAAACCAGAAAAATTGCTAATGAATTCAATTTGAAAACCGCAAGTAAACCTGAAAGTCAAGATTTATGTTTAATTGAAGCTTATGGATCTATGAAAACTTTTTTGGATCAACGTATTACTCAAAAAGAGGGGGATATTGTTAGTCTCGACGGCAAAGTATTAGGAAAACATCAAGGAGTTCATCACTATACTGTTGGACAACGTAAAGGCTTAGGCATTGCTGCAACTGAGCCCTTATATGTAATAAAACTCGATCCCGTAACAAACCGGGTTATTGTTGCTAATCGTGGCAATGCAGGATGTTCTGATTGTATTGTAAATAGAATGAATTGGATTTCAATTCCTGAACCCTCTTCTCCTATTCAGGTAGAAACTCAAATTCGCTATCGTTCTCCTGCAGTTCCAGTTGATGTTGTTCCTTTGGATAATCATCGTATCAAATTAGTCTTTTATGAGCCTCAATTTGGGATTACTCCAGGTCAAGCAGCAGTTTTATATGATGGGGAAATTGTATTAGGAGGCGGTATTATTGAAAGATAAAAGCCTATTTATATATAAAGTGTATTGAAAATAAGGTTCAATGTCATCTGTCGAGAAGGGTTCAAATAAATTTTGAGTATTCTCCAAACATGAGATTGTGTGGTGTTATTTTTTATGAACGAATCAGTATTAATATTTAAGTAATCCCTGAAATCAAGCCAAACATTTGTTTTTAACTATATAGAGTAATTTTACTGATATCCTTAGAAAGGTATACCTAGAAAAGGAAGATGGCAAGATTCAGAGTAATAGGTCCAAAAAGAAATTTAAATCAACCTTCTTAAGAGCTTTACGTAGTAATTAACTTTAATTATTTTAGTTCTTCTAGACTGGCTGTGATAACAGCGTAATAAACAAAAGTTAAAAGTTTTGCTTTGTAAAGTTTCCAAGATTACGAAAACTTAATTTTGGTAAGAATTGAGTTTCTGGAGTTTAGAAAATTCAATTAAAATAAGAATTCTGAAAGTCATTAGCTACTAATTTAGTATACGTTAGGCTAGATAAGCCATGATTCTTTTGTCATTTTTTTAAAAAAAACTTAACCAATAATTGCTTAAAAAACAACAGAAAAAACTCTCTATGGTTAGTAAGATTTATAAAGAAGTGAAAAAGAAATTTAACCCTTTTAAAAAAATACAGTTTTTACTATCAGATTTAATATCGCTTTTAGCATTATTGAGCTCATTAGTTTTCAAGTTTCATTAGCTTAAGCTAGTGTAGTAAGTTTAGTCGGTAGCCGGTACGGCAAATTTGCTGTTGTTTATTTAAAATGCTACTTCCTTAGACTTTTTTAAAATTTTTATTTTATATCTTTTAAATTTCATCTCTTTGAGAGACCATAAACCCAAGATTGCAACAATAGACTGACTGTTCCCTTGAATAGGGTAGTCTTAAGAAAGATGAAGGTATTATCCTAAGCTAGGTAATGTTTACCCTAGAAGGCATTGATAAGCTTATCAATGTTCTTAGCACAATACATAGTGCATTGCACTATGCTATAGTTTATCTGTGCTATGCTCCAAAAAGCATTAATGACAGTTATTTAATTCCTGAAAAAAGTACGTGATAACTCAGTCCCCTTTTGACTACATTCTTAGCGAGAACACATCTAACAAAAAATTTTAGCTCATCTCTTGTTTATTCTGGAGTTGCTGATTCAAGGAGAAAATACTCACCATTTTTCTTAAAAACAAGAATGCGATCACCTCGATCAATTGATGTCCCTGGATGATGAAATCTCAATTTTGTATTATCCTCAAGCTTTACAAATAAAACACTACCATAAGGCCCTGAAATAATTCCAACAATAGTCCCTGACTGGTAGGGACTATCGTACCCTAAATTTGGGTTAGCAGCTCTCTCTTCTAAATTCAATTGGCGAACAGTTTGAGCGTTCGCTATGGTAGTCACGCAAACCAGAGCCATCATGCCCATCAATATATTGAAAATTCTCTTCATGGTAATTCCCTCTAAGTAGGAGAAACGCCCCTTTGTTTCCCTTTCTTCAACTCTAGAAGGATTTTTTATCTCACACCATAAAGATAAGATTATAACTACAAGATATGACAACAAACAACGACTGTAAAAAAAATAATAGTTGTTAAGAACATTTAAATTAAAGAGATAAGTTTGAATCTCAATTAAACAACTATTAATCATTAACTATTTTAGACATCCATTGACGAGTTCCGAAATACTGACAAGCAATGGAGGCAACTTGAGAAGCTTCTGCTATAGAATCCTTAAAATTGTGTTTTAGAATAAAATGACAAAAAGCTCCATGAAAAATATCTCCAGCTCCTAATGTATCAACCGCTTTGATTTTTGACACTTTAATATTTCCTGATTCCTCGTTAGTCCAATATTGAACTGGATTTGCTCCTTTAGTAATAGCAATATAAGGAATTTTAAACCATTTTAAATAGTTAAATACATCGAGAGAACTAAGACAATTAGGGGGATAAAAATTGTCAGAGCAAATCGCATAATTTACGTAAGGAAGAACTTTTGGTAATCCAGATTTCCAGCTTCCTCCATCTAAAACAACGGGAATTTTTAACCGTTGCGCTTCTTTGGCAATCATAATACTCGTAGATATTTGATGCCCGTCTACTAAGATAACATCAACATCCTGTAATTTTTCCAAAAAAAGTTCATTATTAATAATGGCTGTAGATTTGGTAGCATTTATCGAGACAACAGCCCGTTCTCCTGTCGTTTGGTTAACAATAATTGAAGAAGTAGATAAAGGGTTTTGTTGATAGGGATTCAGATCAAAAACCTTGACTGAATACTCGTTTAATTCAGCATAAATTAATTGACTAATGGGATGATTTCCAATCACACTTAATAAGGTGGCTCGATTACCAAAATATCTAAAAGTGATAGCCGCATTCGTTGCTGGTCCACCCGCAGAAATTGTTTCATCAATGGCTACAATTTTTTCATTACTGTGGGGAAAGTGATCGGTAAGATAAATTAAATCTAGGGTTGTTAAACCGATAAATAATCCATTCATGAGTTGTAAAAATGAGCAATGAAATCCTACAAACAGGAACCCTTTATGTTGTCGGAACCCCCATTGGTAATTTGGAAGATATGACCTTAAGGGCGATTCGTATTCTAAAATCAGTGAATTTGATCGCCGCAGAAGATACCCGTCACACAGGAAAACTCCTACATTATTTCCAAATTAACACTCCCCAGATAAGTTATCACCAACATAATCGATTGTCTCGTCAAGATGAGTTAATTAGCTATCTACAACGCGAAAAAACTATTGCTTTAGTCACTGACGCAGGAATGCCAGGTATTTCTGATCCAGGGTATGAATTAATTAAAGCTTGTATTGATAAAAATATTGCTACTATTCCGATTTCCGGGGCGAATGCTGCCATCATAGCCCTATCTGTTTCGGGTCTACCTACGGATCGGTTTGTTTTTGAAGGGTTTCTTTCCACGAAAAGCAAAATTAGGGGCGATCGTTTAACGTCTTTGAAGACGGAAACTCGTACCCTAATTTTTTACGAGTCCCCCCATCGTCTATTACAAACTTTGACCGATTTAAGGGCAGTTTTCGGAGAAAATCGTTTAATTACAGTAGCTAGAGAATTAACGAAATTATATGAAGAATTATGGCGAGGAATCCTAGGGGAAGCAATCAACCGTTTTCAAGATTCACGACATCTGAAAGGGGAATTTACCTTAATTATAGCAGGATGTCAGGCAACCTCCAACTTAATATTAACTGAAGAACAATTAAAGAAAGAATTAAGACAATTGTTAGACGGAGGAATGACGCGATCACAAGCGAGTCGTCATCTGGCACAATTAACCTCTTTTAACCGTCGTCAAATTTATGAGTTATCTTTAGAAATTAATAGTTCTAGTCAAGATTAAAATTTCCAAAATATATAGATATTACTCATTTAATAAAATTACTATTTTTAGTTTTTAACTTTGGAGTATTTATAATTACACTTTTTATGTATCAGGCTGGGTTCTTCCGATAATTCACAATCTGAATAACCTAGTAACTTTTTTATAAAATGGAGAACCCCATGCTGAAGTAAAAAAATGAGCCAGCAGTTTTAATCGGTAATTATCTCTACTCTGATATGTTTCCCCTGTCTAAATAGATTCAAATTGTCTCTGACATTGCCAGAAGAGGAATAGCAAGACTTGCGACACAATGGAGGATAACTAGACAACTTTTTAGAGTTAACTACGGGAATTTAAGAGATAATTTGAATCTCACGACCTTTACATCTGAACAAATTGATGAGATAGAAACTAAGTGCATTGGTCTATCTTTTGTAGAAAAACTTTAACTTTTGATGGACAACAATTTGCTCTTCACCTTATCATACCTAATATTTACTTTCGCGTGACAACCGCTTATTATACCTTTCGTTATTGCGGCGCATAAATTGGTAAACATGATTATCTCAGTTCTGCTCAGAATTTATGATAATTATCATAGTGTATGCATTTTTAGCCCAATTTAAGGTAAATATTCAGCTTTTTAAGTAAAAAAATATTTAAACATTGTTTAATGGTAATTAAGTACAAGCTTTTTAAAATGTTATAATCAAGCAACTATAAATGTTTTAAAATTGTCCAAAATAATATTAATTTTATTGGTTTATTACATTTATTTATGGTGAGCAAAATCAAGGAATAGCTATTTTAAAATAGCCATATTTATATCATGCACTGAGTCCCAATTAATGTAAAATAGTTCTGCTATATTCATTTTTATTAGAAACTATATTTTTACTTTTCTTTTAAAAGAAATCGTAAGAAATGTCTTTAGTCTGCGCATTAATCACAAGGATAGTACTAACTTTTTCTGTTGTTTTTTGTACGTCAATAGTATTATTGCTATCCATAATAGTTATAAAAAAAATAGAACAGAAACTATTTATGATAATAAAATATGCACTTATCTGAGCCTAAATGAACAGGTTTAGTTACAGTTTGATAGTTAAAATTCTGTGACTAGTTAATAGACTTAATCTATTAACTAGTTTAAATATGACACATAATAATTGTTTTAAACAATGACTAATTTAAGTGCTAATTTTAGAATTATAACAACAAAAAAATACACTTTAATAGGAGTTAAATGAAACTTTAAAAATCTAATGAAATTTAGTACTATAAACTTAGTTAAATTTCAAGAATACTAGTTTTAGATTAAAAAGTAGAGTTGTTTTAAAAAATTAATCTTTATGGTTAACTAAACTCTTGACTACCTCAATGTTAATTCCTAACTCCCAAAAATCACTAGAAATCGTGTATAATGACAGTTTTGGAGTAACTATGTATTTTAGGAGAAAATCTGTTATATGTCTCGTTATAGAGGACCTCGCTTAAGAGTTGTACGACGACTAGGAGAACTCCCTGGCTTAAGTCGCAAAACCCCCCGTCGTGCTTATCCCCCAGGGCAACACGGACAAGGACGTAGAAAGCGTTCAGAATACGCTATTCGTCTCGAAGAAAAACAAAAACTGCGCTTTAACTATGGCGTAACAGAAGGTCAACTAGTACGCTATGTAAAAAAAGCTCGTCAAGCTACAGGTTCTACCGGTCAAAAACTTCTAGAATTGCTAGAAATGCGCCTTGATAATACAGTGTTTCGCTTAGGGATGGCGGGAACAATTCCAGGAGCCCGTCAGTTAGTCTCTCACGGTCATGTTACCGTTAATGGCAAAGTTGTTGATATCCCTAGTTATCAGTGCCGTCCTGGGGAAGTAATCTCAGTTCGTAATCAGGATCGTTCTCGTCGCCTAGTAGAGGCGAATATGGAATACCCTGGTCTGGCCAACCTTCCAAGTCATTTAGATTTTGATAAAAATACCTTGACAGGAAAAGTCAATGGAATTATCGAACGGGAATGGATAGCTTTACAAATTAATGAATTGTTGGTAGTTGAGTATTATTCTCGGAAAGCTTAGAAGAGTATTGGATAACTTCAATAGTTGTCCAATTTACTCATGAACTTCGATTATTTAACTTGACTTAAAAATTTTAAAAATAATAAATATAAAATCTTTTGATCCTATCAAAGTTTATCTCCAATAATCGAGTCTTTTTTACAGTTATTTATAGTTTTTCAGGGATTTGGGTTACCTCGCAATGTAGTGATGATATCACCAACGGTGTAGTTCTCTTTCTTAAAAAAACCTTTATGACCTTAATAATTATGTAGAGTCATTGCCAGAGACTAGGGCAAAAGTTAATTACTAGACAACTTATTTTTATTGTATACGCACTTAACAAAATCATAAACTTATGTAGTTTAAGGAAATTAATCCTCTATTTCATTGAAACTATCCTTTTCAGGATTTACTTGGGAATTAAGAAAGTGTAATTACAAATCAATCGGTTCTTGTTACTTCGTCGGTTCCAAAGGTTTCAACTAATCGTACTAGCGGTGACCGAGATACAGGGGCGGCTATGATGGTACTTCTTTCTGTTAGCCAAGGGCTAACCGTTGACACCAGACTGCTAAGTCACTTTACTATACCCACCAAGAATTTTGGGTTAGTCTTTTTGGGGTTCTTTAACTAAAGTTTGGACAATGTCATAGAAGAAGATAGGTTTGATCGAGCAAAACCTTTTAACTTTCCGACCATATCCGCATAGGTGAGAGAAGGAGGCAAAACAACCACTCGGACATTATAGGGAACTAGTTATTCTCATAAGGCTTAAGTAAAGCCCGAAAGAGTCAATTTAGTTTTCAGATGAGTTGCGATGGTGGGGCGGCAATTTTTCCTATTAAACTCGCTCGAAAATTTTATTGGGTCATACATCGGGCTACAAACCGAGTAATGCCATGGGTTTCCATTAAATTGATAGCCAATTCATTGTCAATTTGAGATAATCGAGTTATCAAAAAAGAACTTTATTCTTATCAGGCTTGACTAATAGTTTTGATTGACAGTAGTAAGTTTAAGTTTGGCATTGCGGACTACCAATAATAGACGTCTGAAATCATGGCAAGCCAATTCAAGAGGGCCCACTCGTCTAATCCTACGGAAAGCCCCTGTGACTATTACTGTTTTTCCTGAAATTTTCATATTCAACACCTCAACTCAATTCAAAATATTAGGGGTTAGGCGCATAAAGATTTTGTACTCGTTTCATGGGAGATGAGTACAGAGGGGATTCTTCCTACACGTTTCAAGAATTGAAAAGAACTTAGACCGCAACAAGCATTTAAAATTAATTAGTTAATGACTATTACTTAGGGGCGTTAACCTTAAATTCCATTTAATCTATCTCTTTTTCTGACTAATTCCTACGCTAAAGATGTGTACATACTCGCATATAAAATAGGATTACCGCTAACTGTTTTATCGTAACTTTTTTTCTTCCACAAAAAACTTTTGTCTATGATGTCGTCACTACTTTATAAATGAAAGAGTAAAAGAGTATAAGAGACTAAATATTGGTTCTAATAGGATATTGATGGTACGTATCTTTGATACGAGAGTTGACCGGATTGACCTGAATAACAAAGTTAAGTAACCAAATCAAAGATTAAAAATAAATCTTCATAATTATAGCTAGTCTATCCACTCTAATAAGAGTGGATAGACTAGCTATAATTATATTCATCTGTTACTAAATTTATATACTAAATTAATAGGTTTATTCATAGTTCTATAATTTGGAAATTATTGGGCTTACAAATATTGTTCTAATTTTGATCGATAGTTTTTATTGATATTAAGATAATATGGAAATACAAATATAGTTTTTTTCTATGAATTTTATTGTTTTTATGACTTTCTCAACTTATTATCAATACTTTCTACAGTTCCCTGAGTTGTTGATAAATTCATATAGGCAATGATTTTCCAATCTGACGTCTAATTTACAATTGTTTAGCATCTAGCTCTAATAAATAAGATTTATTAAACTAATTAACTAACTCTAATAGTCCTTAAATTTAGTCTATTTTTTTTAAAAACCTGTTATAAATTACTATTTATATTAGAGCATTTTGAAGAATACTGACTGAGTTTTATACACTTAGTTTAATTTGTATTTTTGTTTGCTACTTATATTTTATATATCCCCGATAATAGCAAATTTTGTCTTATTTAAAATTGCTATTTTTTCAAGCTAGCAATTTTAAATTTTCTATCTTCTTGTTTAAGAACTTATTTCTGACTATATGGTCAAAGATTAATTTTTTTCATTCTATAAAATTTATTTATTATTAATTTAGCTTGTGGCATGAATTTATAACATTATTACAAAATTTCCAAAGCTCTATACTAACTTCTTTTCTTTTTGTAAACACCTCTTTCCCTCAAACTTCTAGTTGTTCTACTATTTTCTTATATTTTCTCATTGCTATCATTTATAAATTTATTTATTTATCTAATTTTACTAACACTAAATAATAACTTTCTTATTCTTTAATTAGAAAGTCTTTATCAATTGCCAGCCGTTTCAATAGCTGAGGCATTCTTATGTGTAATTCTTAATTTAAATCTTTAAAAATTGTTTCTATTTCTTATTCAATTACTCCACTATCGCTATTTAAGATCTTTTCAATTAATTTGATCTTATTTGTATATGTGCTTTGTTAAAAACACATAAGATAGTAAGCCGTTAATTTTTATATCGTTTATTACTTGATATTTGAAGTATTAAATTAGGTTTAAAAATTGCGTTTAATATAGTATCTTAGCTATAAAGATAGCTAAGATACTATATTTATATCTTTTTTGGGGAAAATAGACTTATTTAAGCTCTAATTAACAATAGACATAAACTCGTTAATCAGAAGATTAACGAGCTCAGGATATAATAAGTTATCAGAATATTTTCTATTTATCCACTATAGTTAATTGATTTTACCATCTATTTTTTTTCTGTTCATGTTTATTTGAAAATAATTTTTAATTAAAAGTATAGATAACCTGACCTATCAAATCAATTAAATTAACCATGTACTTAAGAAAAAGATTCGTTTTTTTTAAAAAAATTCATAAAGAAGAAAAATATAATTCAAGATGTTCTTGAGTTATAAAAGGTTAAATCAGATGTATAAATAGCTACAGAAGTTACCATAATTTTTTGGCGAATTGTAAATAATGAAATTTAGTTATTCAACTAAACTTTAATACTTAATTTCTAAAGAAAAACTAAATTTATTCAACGTTTACAGAAGTTTTGACTAGCATAGGAGATGTATATGGCTTTAAAAAAAATTAAAGAATGTTATTCAAATCTCACTCATCATTAAATTAATCAACTATGAAATTTGTTGACGAATACCGCGATGCTAACTTAGCTCAACAATTTTCCAGGAAAATTGCCCAGATAACCACCAAAGATTGGAAGATAATGGAAATCTGTGGTGGACAAACCCATTCTATTGTGAAATATGGAATTGATGAACTTTTACCCTCAAAAATTACTTTGATTCATGGACCAGGTTGTCCAGTATGTGTAACCCCTATTCAATTAATTGATTCTGCCTTAAAAATTGCTGCTCTTCAAGATGTAATTTTCTGTTCCTTTGGGGATATGTTACGAGTCCCTGGAACCGATGAAGATTTGCTTACCATCAAAGCAAGGGGGGGCGATGTTCGCATCGTGTATTCTCCTTTGGATTGTCTTAAACTTTCCGAGGAAAATCCTAACAAACAGGTGGTCTTTTTTGCTGTCGGGTTTGAAACCACTGCCCCTGCGACCGCCATGGTTGTTTATCAAGCTGAACAACGCGCAATAACCAATCTTTCTTTATTAGTGTCTCATGTCCTGGTCCCCCCCGCCATGGAAACTATTTTAGGGTCACCTCAATCCCAAGTACAAGGATTTTTAGCCGCCGGTCATGTTTGCACAGTAATGGGATATGAAGAATATAATCCCATTGCCCAAAAATACGGCGTTCCTATTGTAATAACAGGGTTTGAACCCGTTGATGTTCTCCAAGGAATTTATCTATGTCTGCAACAGTTAGAGTCAGGACAAGCATACTGTGAAAATCAGTATGTCCGTTCCGTGGAGCAACAAGGTAATTCTATAGCAAAACAAATTATTCAAGAAGTATTTGAGGTAGTTACCCGTCAATGGCGAGGTATTGGGGAGATTAATAAAAGTGGCTTAGGTTTGCGGGAAAAATACGCTAGTTTTGACGCCTTGAAACGGTTTGCTTTAGAATGCCGAGAAGAGGAGTTACTTTTAACCAAACCCTCTTATGTCTCTTCGATTTGTATTAGTGGGGAAATCATGCAAGGCCGTAAAAAACCCCAGCATTGTCCTGCCTTTGGGAAAGAATGCGCCCCAGAACATCCGTTAGGCGCACCGATGGTATCCTCAGAAGGAGCTTGTGCTGCTTATTATCGCTATCGTAGTTATCAAAGTCGAACATTGATGGTTTAAGAAGTCAAAACCTTATGGCAATATCTTTTCTTTTTACTTTGGTCGCAGCCTTGATAACCACAATAAAATTTAACTATACTATAAGTACTGTCATTTTATATAAAATCTAAATCTTAAAATGACTGATTATCCTGATCCGAAATATAAAAATTAGCAACCGATACACTAGCGTAGACTTAGATAAGAATTATCAAAAGACTCATATTCTATTGGGTTAAAAAGCAATCCAGTTTTTGTTGGTGTTACTGCCATTATCATTAGTTGATTAGACTCCTATTATTTTAAGAACCTCTATTATTCTTTAGTTGGGAGAAATCTCTTCCCTTATTCAAAGACTTAATGATAATAAGCTAGAAGTTAGTAACTAAAATTTACTAGTTAACTTTAAAGCGTAAATTAATATTTTGAAGTCTTTGTTTAATCAATTTCTTATTAGTCGTTTCAGAGAAGATGAAAAGATAGTCTATTATTACTGCTAATCGTTTATCCGAGATGTTTAACAATTTGTCTCATGACAGCGTGAACTGTTTCTAGCTAAGAGAAAGTTATGAACTTGTTTATTGAATCAAGTTAAATATAAATTGACTTTATCCGGTAAATTTTAAGTATTAATAATATAACCATTAATACCTGTTTTAGTAAAGTAAACTAACGTAAATTTATTGGCTATTCTTAGTTAAGGAATAAACATGAAATAATTAAAGTAATTAGACAAATTATTTAGTTTTCTTTCGATGTTTTAGTAGTTTTTTAAAAAAAAGTTTAAAACTTAATATTCCCTATAAAAACTCGATAAAAAAACTATTTATGACTAGTAGTTGGAATACTTTTTTTATTGAGTTTATGTAATAGAAAATAGTTGTTCTTCTTGAAAAGAAAAGCTAAAATTTTCTAAAAGTACCAGCAATTTTAAATTTTAGAGATAGAGAAGAATGTTAAAATTGTTAACTTAATGCTTCTTTTTAAAAAGAATTAAGTTAACAATTTTAAAAAATTTCTTATAAAAATATTGTTCAATTTTATATTTATCTTATAAAGATAATTAAGACTTCAATAAAATTAATGAAAGTCTAGTTATTTCAATTTGAAATATAGTTTATTTATGGTCATAAAATTTGAGAGAATAGAAGCTTATTCTTTTAGTATTTTATAAGCTTTTATAAAGCTAGAGCTAATGAAAGCTGAAGAGTTGATTGATAATTGACATTAAATCTAAAAAAATTAGTAATTTAAGTAAATTTAAGTTTTTTATAAAAAAATAGTTACCATATATTATCGTAACTATTTTATTCATCCTAGAAAAATAATGTTTAAAATAATTTATTAATCCGCAACTGTTAAGTATGATTATATTAATAATCCAATCATACTTAACAAGTTTTATAACAATTAGAAAGATGTTTAAAAAAGAAACTAATAATACTAGTAGTTCACGTTTTGTTTTATTAAATGCATTGCCATTTTGTGAAGTACTGATAAGATAATTTTTAACAATTAAGGTTAATAAGTCTATAGAATAGTTGATTTAGACGTTGAAGTCTATTCTCTAAAGGTATTAATTCAAGAATTTTATATACATCATTAATTTTATACTTTTCGGAAATTTTAACCAAAGTTAAACATTATTGATTCTTCAATAATGTTAATGATGACTATGGTAAGATATATGGCAATAGTTAAGAACTAGTAAAGAAAACTCCCCAGCAGCTCAGATACATATTTTTCATGTTATTTATCTAAAAAAAGTATATTTTTATCTAAAAAATCTATACAAAGAAAATAAAAAAAATAAATCCAAATGGCGCACAAATAGTTCCTATTTTAGTAAGATTAGTTAATTAATTAACTAATCTTACTAAAAGTAACTTCCGGTATTAGAATACGATTTTTTAGTTATTTATCTAAAGTAGACTAAAAACAAGCAAAAAAGTTTTGACACAAGTTCATAAGCTAGTTCAAGAAAATATTAATAGAGCCAATAGAACGATAACACAGTTATCAAAAAATATTTATTAATAGAGATTTATATAAAAGTTCAATCAACAAAACCTAATTAAATCTCAAAAAAATATTGGTGTTAATCTCTGCATGACTCATCATAGATTTTATTAATGAGAATAAATAAAGTTTAAATTATGAGAAGTATTTTCTCTATATTTTCAAAAATTATTGTATTCTAGGTGCAAAAGTAGTTAAGCAAGTCTTCAATCATAGACTCCATACACTAAAAATAATTGATTTAATATTTTTTTGTATTTTAAGAAAATTTGAGTGTATTGATATAACTAAAACTAATATAATTTCCGGTTTACTTATTGATTAAAAAATAAAATAAAGCTTAATTAATGCAACAAGCAGTATTATTGACTATATAAGTCCATAATTATAAAGTTATAAAACATAATGTTATGTTTGTTTTTATAAAAAATTTTATTTTATATATTTCAGTTTAAATAAGTAGATTTTACATCTCTATAATTAAAATTTTTCTCATTTAAAAGCAGCATAAATTGCTATATAAACTTACTAATATTGTAATTATATAACCAGTACATTTACTATTTAAACTAATGGTCAAAATCTAGGAGAGGAACTTCTCGAAGTATCACCTAAAAAAATAGAAAAAATCACTTGGCTGCAAAATATTGATAATTATAAAATTTACTTTTAACCTTAAATTGATAACTAGTTTAAGGAGCGACGTGTTAGTTCTCCATTTTTATGTTTACTTTTGTCGTCAGCTTTTTCAGATCTACCAAATCAATAATGTAAAATGAACTGGGGAAATACCAAGTCAAGAAACTTTGGATTCAAAAATTTCGTCAGTTTTTGAATCAATAAGCTCTCCTTTGAATCAAATTTAATTTATTATGAATTTTTTCTATTATTCGTTGGGTTGTTACTTGGTAAAAATAGGTGATATTTTGTCCAGTATAACGCCTGATTGTTCCGCATCTTTTTGGCTATATAGTATCAGCAAAATAATTATCATGGTTGTTAATAAGCCTGTTATTGAACATTAAACTTTGTCTTTGTATTTTTAACTTTTACATGGCAGATTTTGCAGGATCGCGTTTTATTCTAATTGAGACATCCTTTTGGGATATAAAGGATTTTTTTAGAAAAAACTGACATAATTTTGATTTGAGGATTTATTCTAATTTAGATATTTTCCTTGTATTAAGTGCGCGTAATGGTTAAACTAGATTGGGAAAATTAATTATCTCTCAAACAAAAATTTGATCTCTTCAGACTCTTCTAAAAACTCTTCACTAGCTTGGCAAGATTTGCTCAGACAACATCGGGCTATTGCAGTCATCCGCACTGATGATTTAAATCTTGGCTTAGATATGGCCAAAGCCGTGTCTGCTGGTGGAATTCGTCTAATTGAAATTACCTGGAATAGTGAAAGACCTATCCAATTAATTCGCCAAATTTGCGAGGAATTACCTAACTGTACCATCGGAACAGGGACGGTTTTAAACCTCGAACAGCTACAAGAGGCGATTGCAGCTAAGGTTCAATTTTGCTTTACACCTCACGTCAACCCCACATTAATTCAAACTGCCATTAACGCCAAGATTCCTATAATTCCTGGCGCTTTATCTCCTACGGAAATTATCACCGCTTGGCAATTGGGAGCTAGTTGCGTTAAAGTCTTTCCTGTACAAGCGATAGGAGGAGTCCCTTATATTGAAGGGCTACAAGGTCCTTTGGGGTCTATTCCGCTTATTCCCACTGGTGGCGTAACCCTCGACAATGCTGCGGCCTTTATTCAAGCAGGGGCGATTGCAGTAGGGTTATCTGGTCAATTATTTCCCAAGAATGCTATTAAAAACAAAAATTGGGAAGTCATCACTCAAAAAGCTCAAATATTGCTACAACAACTAAAGCCTTTTTCTTCCATCTAAGAAATTGCTGTTTCACCAGTTTTTTTTCAAAGATAATTCCTGAAAGTTTAGTCAACTTTTAGTTAAAGTTAAATACAACAGAGAGCATATGAAAGGCTAGTCAACCATAAAAAGTTTTATTCTTTTCGAAGTAGGTTTAACAGAAATTTATAGAGGAAGGGGAAAGCAGTAGTTATCTTCTAAAAGAAACCTTTATTGAGTTCTGATATTTTGAGTACAAATTTTATCTCTATTTTAACGAAATGTTTTGTGATTTAGATGACTTCTATCAAGAATTTGAACAGCATGGCAATGCTGTTTCTCAATTGATATATTTAGAGATTAAAATTTAATGGTATAGTATTTTACTTTTAAACAGCATTTGATTATAAACAACCAAAGTTAATTATTCGATTTTAAGTTTATTCTAGGCAATACAAATGACGGTAAACTTATTTCTAAGTTAGCAAAATATTTAATTGGTAAGTTATTTGGGGACCGAAAATACGTTACTCAATAACTCTTTAAAAGGCCCTATAAACAAGGACTTCAATGAATAACTCGGCATCGACAGAAAATAAAGTAAAAGTTGATAAAATTGATTGATAAAATCATACGTTGTAAACGTTCTTTGATTAAAAATATTTACGATAAATGTAAAAATCTCTCTCAGATTAAACATTCGAGATATAAAAATGTTTATTTTTTTTATCCCGAACCTGTTATTTAAACAATAAAAATATCAAGATAAGGTTTTATAATTAAAAATGGGCTTGTTGAAAGCTATAGTTGTTATATGAATAACATTTAATCAGGTTTTGCGTTTACATTCAATCATACCAGATTTGACATTTTAATTTAATTAATATCTATGGCATTAAATATCAACTCAGTTTAATAAATGAGGTTTTAAATTTAAAATATCTCACCATTACCTGTATTTTAAGCTAAATAGAAGAATTCAGTATTTATGGATACTCTATCAAAGTTTATTTAAAGAAATATTTTCTAAAACCTAAATAGTGGTGGATATATTTCGTGTCATGAAATAGCTCAATGAAGAGTTAGACTGCAAAAGAAAGTCTAAAAAAAGAGCAACAGAAAAACTAAAAACTAAAACAAAAGATAAAAACTAACCAAGATAAATCATAGTAAATATTCTCTACTAAAAAAAATTAACCGTAAGTGACAAAAATAAATATAATATAGAGGATGTTTAAAAAGTATCTTTTTCTTCAGAAAAATGCTTTAAATAAAAGAGAAAATAAGAAAGTTTTTGAAAATTAAGTAATGAGTAATGAGGGTTACAATAAATTACTATAATAGACAGAAACTGCTTATTATTTTTTTTAAAATAGTTATCAAATAGTAGATGTATTAATAAAATTAAAACTTATTTTTATGCTCGAACCTCCCAAGTAGTAGTAGTAGTAGTAGTAGTAGAGATAAATCAAAAAATTAAATTGATCATAAAGACAAGCGCATGGCTTAACTAACTTTGATAATGTTAGAAACAGAATCTTATGAAACTGATATTTTTCCCACCAACTTGTTCAGAATCAATCTAGGAGAGCTAAAATTACAAACCTATTAATTAATACCATTGCATTTGTATAGATATCTGGGTCCATGGAGAAAGTTGGTTAACTTGTCTGGGTATAAATAGCGGTAAAGTATTGCAAACGAGTCAAAATGGTCAAATTAGAATTGCTCTGATACAAAAATTTAGCCGTAGTTTTAGTTGAGCTCAACCACTTCTCCATTGATTAATTTTGATCAGAGCAAGTCTTTGATTCCACTGACATTAGCCAACTCTAGATCGGGACAAGTACGCTTAATTAAGCCCGTTAACACCTTTCCTGGACCAACCTCAATCCCTTGACTAATCTCTTCTTGACGCAATTGCAACATTATCTCTCGCCAACGAACAGAACTAGTCATCTGTTGAGTCAAATGAGCTTTTAAGACTGTTCCTGACTGAGTAGGAGTAGGATCAACATTAGAAAGTACCGGAATTTGAGCATCAGTAAATTCATAAGCAGTCAATAACGTCTCAAATTGTTGAGCCGCTGTTTTCATTAACGGAGAATGGAATGCTCCAGACACTTTAAGGGGAACGGCTCGTTTAGCTTT
Organism: cyanobacterium endosymbiont of Epithemia clementina EcSB; assembly: GCF_029919255.1. Taxonomy (GTDB): domain Bacteria; phylum Cyanobacteriota; class Cyanobacteriia; order Cyanobacteriales; family Microcystaceae; genus Rippkaea. The sequence goes on from NZ_CP123991.1 coordinate 1,965,969, forward strand.
AACCTGAGAGAGAACCACCTTGACTGCTTCAGGGGTTCCCGAAATAACCACCTGTTGTTCACTATTATCGTTAGCTAATACGACATCAGGGTTAGCTGCGATCACCTGTTCTAATTGACTTCGATTAAACTTCATCAAGGCGGCCATTTTCCCCCCAGCGACTGTATCCATTAACTGGGCGCGATGTTGAACCAACTGTAATCCGGTAGCAAAATCGAATACTCCCGCCGCATACAAGGCCGAATATTCTCCTAAACTATGCCCTGCCACCAAATCTGGTGTTTGACCTTTCTCTCGAAGTAAATCGACTAAAATACTTTCAATTACATACAAACAAGGCTGAGTATAGAGAGTACGAGATAATTCTTCCTCATCTCCCTGACATTTTTCCACCACAGACCAACCCAAAATCTGCTGTGCTTGTTCAAATTTAGTTTTGCCGATGAGAGTATCTTGTAAATCTACTCCCATCCCAACGGTTTGCGATCCTTGTCCCGGAAATACCCACGCTATTTTCATTTGTTATTTTCAATAAATCTTCAAAAATTAATTAAAGGTAATTAAATTCCCCAGCGAAAAATTACTGCGCCCCAGGTTAAACCGGCCCCAAAACCAGAACTAACGATGACATCCCCCGTTTTAATTTTCCCGTCTCTGACAGCTTCATCAAGGGCAATGGGGATGGATGCGGCTGACGTGTTACCGCGTTCTTCTAGGTTAGCAATGACCTTTTCTAAGGGAATCTTGAGCCGTTGAGCCACCGCACACATGATACGCTGATTGGCTTGGTGTAGGATCAGCCAGTCAATGTCGTCACTGGAAATGCTAGCACGAAATAAGGCCCTTTCGATAACTTCTGGCACTTTAGCTACAGCAAAACGGTAAACTTCTCTTCCGTTCATGGTGATGGGATGGTAAGTCCCTTGACTGATAGTAACTTCATCTTTAAGGATTTTCTCTTGTCCTTCGTAAGAAAGATTAAGGGAATGATGTTGCTGACCATTACTATACATATCAAACCCTAACAAGCGATCTTCATGAAGGGTTGCTTGACAAACTACTGCGCCTGCTCCGTCACCGAAGAGAACACAGGTGTTACGATCTGACCAGTCTATCCAACGGGAAAGAACATCAGCTCCAATCACTACTACCCGTTGATAAACCCCAGTCCGAATAAATTGAGCGGCAGTGATTAAGGCAAAAACAAAGCCCGAACACGCCGCCGTCAAATCAAAAGCTACCGCATTAGAAGCTCCTAATAAGTGTTGTACTTTAGCCGCACTCCCGAATAAGTCATCAGGGGTAGAAGTCGCTAAGACAATTAAGTCAATATCTCTAGGAGTTAGACCAGCCATAGTAATTGCTCCTTGAGCTGCTTGAGCCGAGATATCGCTAAGGGATGTATCTGGCGAAGCTAAATGCCGACGGCCGATTCCAGTACGCGTCCGAATCCACTCATCGGAGGTATCAACAAGATGACTAAGGTCATCATTAGTGAGCACCTGGGTTGGTGTGAATGAACCACAGCCCGTAATTGCAATTTTAGCTCCTGATGCGTTCAACGATTTACTCCTTGGGTCTCCCTAAAATATTTGTGATTATCGGGGAGAATACTCCCCTAAAAGTCTTTTAGTGCCATTATCACGGTTGAATGTTTACTATAGCTGAGCTATCCACCATCTTATCGATACCAGTAGACTTATCAGCTTGAATACGCTCAATAACTCGGTGATCAATGGCTTCTTTTGCTAAGCGGATCGCATTAAAAATTGATGGAGCTTGGGAGCTACCATGACTAATAATACAAATCCCGGCGACCCCAAACAATAATGCACCCCCATGTTCAGCATGATCAATACGTTGTTTCAGCTTCTTCAGGTTTGGCTTAAGGATTTGACCGCCAATTTTTCCACGCCATCCTTGAGGTAATTCCTCGCGCATAATTTTTAGGAGGATTTCTCCAACAGCTTCTGCAAATTTGAGTAGAACGTTCCCAACAAAACCATCACAGACAATTACGTCAAACTGGCCCGAGAGGACATCTCTTCCTTCTGCATTACCAATAAAGGGGATTTTTTTGTTTTTTTCTAATAATTCATAAGTTCTTAAAGCTAAATCATTGCCCTTGCTAGATTCTTCGCCAATATTGAGTAAACCTACCTTGGGTTGGTCAACTCCCATTACATATTGGCTGTAAATAGTCCCCATTAGGGCAAATTGTTCCAAATATTTGGGACGACAATCCACATTAGCCCCTACATCTAAAATAATCACGGATTTACCCGCTAGTAGGGTGGGGAAGACAGCCCCAATTGCGGGACGATCAATGCCTTTGATGCGGCCTAAGCGGAGGGAAGCTGCCGCCATGGCAGCCCCTGAATGTCCCGCCGAAACCACCGCATCAGCACGGTTTTGTTTAACCAAATCCATGACTACGTTAATGGATGCTTTTGGTTTACGTCTAAGTCCCTTGAGTCCTTCGTCCATAGCGATAACCCCATCGGCTTCGACAATTTCGATATTAGGGGCATGAGCATGGTGTTTTAGGGAGTTTTGGATTTGTTGATGATCGCCAACCAACAAAACGGTCACATCTAGCTCTTCGGAAGCTCGGATCGCTCCAGCGACGATTTCACCAGGGGCGTGATCCCCTCCCATAGCGTCTACTGCAATTCTTGCGGGGGTTGCTGCCATTGAATCAAAGTGATAGAAACCTTCAAAATTTTAACAGAAGCCCTGAAAAATCCGAACAGAAAGAATTCGCAATTTCACAATAGGCTAAACAAATAATGATAAAAAAGTAAAGATCAAGAAAATTAACATTACCCAGATTATCGCATGACGTGAGGTGATTTCAGAATGCAAGAACTATTCGGTTTGGCCATTGCTAATTTGTTGATAAATGTTTTAGGGCTTAATCCAGAACCTTTGCAGCCAATGATGGTAGCTGCCTGGCAACAGGCAAAAATTTTTGATGTTCCCACCACTCCTGATCCTATAGTAGAAAAAATCGTGGCCGACTATCTCCAAAACATCACAGCCTTAGGTTTCTCTCTAGACAGACAAGGGGTTTGGATTCAATCAGATTGGGCTTATCTAGGACAGAATCAGTCTAATATTCCTTTGTCTGCTGCGTCCCTGACTAAAATTGCCACCTCTATTGCTGCCTTGGAAACTTGGGAAACCGATCATCGTTTTGAAACTCTAATTTATACGGTAGGTTCTCTCAAAAATGGAGTCTTAACAGGAGATTTGGTAATTCAAGGAGGCGGTGATCCCTTATTTGTTTGGGAAGAAGCGATCACGCTGGGTAATCACTTAAACAAATTGGGAATTCGTCAAGTAATAGGTAATTTAATCATTGTTAATAATTTTTCGATGAATTTTAAATCTGATCCCCAAACCTCAGGGGAACTGCTCAAAGTAGGCTTAGATAAATCTCGTTGGCGTAGAATTGTTGAACAACAGTATCAAAACTTCCTTCCCAATACTCCTCGTCCCCAAGTAGCGATCACGGGTAAGGTTCAAGTTCAATCTAATCTCCCAAAAGGTTCTCAATTACTAATCCGTCACCAGTCTTTAACTTTGGCTGAACTCCTTAAACAAATGAATCTCCATAGTAATAATGCCATGGCTGAGAGCTTAGCACAATCGCTGGGAGGGGCAAAGATAGTAGCTCAAAAAGCCGCCAGAGCGGCTCATGTTCCCCTCGAAGAAATTCAATTGATTAATGGATCAGGATTGGGACTCGAAAACCGCATCTCTCCTCAAGCATCTGTGGCTATGTTAATTGGTATTCAGAAGAAGTTGAAAGGAAATTCCATCAATGTCACAGACATTTTTCCAATGGCTGGACGAGACACCACTGGAACGGTAAAATGGCGCAATCTTCCATATGGGGTGGCAGTTAAAACGGGGACCTTAGCTCAAGTAAGTGCCTTAGCGGGGGTGATACCTACAAAAGAGCGAGGTCAAGTTTGGTTTTCTATCATTAATCATGGCTACAACATTGAGCGCTTTCGGGTTGAACAGGATCGATTATTACAGCGTTTAGCTGATCATTTGCAACTGACTAATGTTTCATCAACTCAGCAAACTAAACTCTATTTAGGTGATCCTCAACGCAATAAGTTAAAAGCCAAAAGTTAAATTCTTAAGCTCAATGACTTGTACATTTAGTAAAAATTAAACAAATAATTGGGTTAAGCTATTTAAGGAGATTTACTCGTGTAAAAGTATCCCCAAAAATTTGTCTTTTTTACTAGGAGATAAGAAAAATTTACTAGCTCTCCTAAATCGAGTGGGATAAGTTAGTAGAGAAAATACCAGTTTCACAAGACTCTCCTTCCCAAATCTTCAAAGTTAGTTCAGCCATAAGCTTTATTTTTAATTAATTTGATTTTCTGATTGATCTCTTCTACAACTTCTTTAGAGGTTTGATTGCCGAAATTAGCTACAATCTATCAATCTGCATGCTTATTACCTGACAACTCTTCTATAAACTTCTAGAATGGACGAAAACTGTATATTATAGAAGTTTATAGGAAGCCTCATTACTCATTATTTTACTTTCGAAAATTTCTCTTATTTCGTCTTTTACTTGATACATCTTTCCTAAGTATTGGGGATACTTTTTTAACCTCTTATCTTTCTTCTCGTCACTCAGGCTCTACTTTTTCTTGAGTAAAAGATGTTCATTCTTCAGCTCTTTTAATACATGGAATCTTTTTCTATTTAGAATCTAGAAACAATTGAACTAGTTTTAGTCATTTAACTTTTTTATACCCGTATTTGTGTTTAGTTTTAGCAACCTCATTTAAAATGAAGTTTAGCTTTAACTTTAGTAACTATTTATCTAAATAAATAATAGAAAATAATTGAAAAGAATTAAAATTTTATTTTTTATACTTAATTTATTTAAAAAATATAAATAAACTGGAATAATAAGTAATACATATTGACTAATATTTAGTAGAAAATTTACGATTCATTTCAAAAGTATTGAGTATTAAAAATATGGCAATTTTATTTTACATAAAAAACACAATCTTTTGTTCGACACTAATAATAGTACTAGTAATTTTTTAATTTTTTCTGTAAAGGTTGATTTGACAGGGCAACTATCCTGATTAATTAGGTCGAACTTATAATATAAAATTTATAAGTAAAATGTAAAATAAATAAATTTAAAAGTTAAGAATTGACGATTTTTTAAGAAATGTAAGTTTTTCTTTAAATTAAATCTAATTTAAAGAAAAACTTACACTATTCCTAGATAAAAATAGGTAATATTTTCTTCAATTCAACACCTAATTATTCTACTGTTCTGGCTATAACAAATAAGTTTTTTGATATTAATTAACTAATTTAAATAGTTTTGCTCTCCAGTCAAAGTTCTTCTCTAAATTTGACGACTGTTAATCTTGACACAGAAAGTTTTCTCTGCCCAAGACAAATCTTTAATAGTTTTTCTATTCTTGTAATAAAGTTTCCTAGTAGTTAAACCACAATAAATATAACCCTCTATTTGGTCTATTTTTCCGATAAAACAAACCATTTTTATCTCATCGTAAAAAAAAGATTAATAATTGGTAATAGCTAGTCCTTCTAAAAGTTTTATTTCATTAATAAAACTGAGCTATATATTTGATGCTATAGGGATCAATTAAGTTAAAACGTTTAACTTAAAATAATCCAATTCAAACATAAAACTGACTAAAGTAGTATCTATGTAAGAATAATTGCTTTTCATAAACTTATTATTGATAATAAAATTTTGTCTTTATATTTTGAGCCTTACACTATAGATAAAATAGACACCCATGAGCATAAAATATCACAAAACTTTTAATTAACAATTAATTCAATTAACTACCCAATATTACTTTATTACTACTCCTACATAAGTAGATTTTTCTCTAAAATTTCTCTTCAAAGTTATCCAAAAAAAATAATTTTTAAAAAAATATCATTAGCGTAGGGATGATATTTTAAGTATTTAAATCTTAACGATTTAACTGTAGCATTATCTAGGATAGGGTTTGAATTTTTTGATAAAGGTAATAGTTTTGTCCGCCGAATTTTAGGACTATTTCCTCATAAGTTATTTAGATGATTAGCACATCTCGGATTATAACAACCATGCCTTTCTACTGATAGGTACATCAGAATAATTCTACCTTTTAACAATTCAATAAGTCGATCACTCATCAAAACATCCTGTATTAATCGCCTGGTGATGATGATCAATTGTCCATTAATATTTAATTTGAGTCATAACAATTTGGACCGAAAAATCGAGTAAATATCCCCAATCATGAGAACTCCATCGCTGTCTTGAGAGTATTTTTGGATTAAAGAGATTCTTAATCAGTAAATTTAGGGTAACTATGTCATATTTCAAAGAAAAAATCAGGCACACGACTAGAAGAGAGTAATTTTCTTTAGTATCTCGAACTCCAGAAACGAGATAGACAGTCGGGTGCCCTTAACATATTATTCGTCGTCGTCTTCGTCTTGGGGATAGACAAAGGTAGAACGTCCAGAAAGGACAGATTTGCCTAAAGATAAAGCTTTTTGGGCTTCTTTAGCTGCTTGTTTCTTCCAATGTGCTTTGCGTTGATCGCGCTTGAGATTAGAGGTTTTCTTTTTTGGGACTGCCATAGTTCGTGATTATTGAAAAATTAAACAACTTTTTTATTCTAATCGGTCTGGTCTAAATTTGTCTGGTCAACGGAAGTTGAGTGATGTAAGTTTTGGTGTTGAGTGAAGTTGTAGGGGTCTTAAGAAATTTTTGAGAAATGGACGTGAGTATCGATCATTATCAGCATTGGCTACCGTTACAAGGTTGTAAAGCCAGTGCTGAAACTCTTTATCGCATTAATATCTTAATGCGGAGATCCCCGATGATCAACTAGTCTCATTAATAGATACTTCCCCTAAACTAGGACAGCATTTCGTCCATGGTAACATAGAGAAACCTAATCAATAGTTAGAAAATTGACCGTCCCAACTCAAGCTTGATTGTTTTTTTTAGGGTTATGGAATTAGTTATCATGGAAAGGATTATCTCATTTCCATCAACGGCTATCCTGAAAAAATCTTGGAGATGTAATCACTATTTGAACAATGAATTGCAACTTAAAACCCAACGACTACTGATTATTGTTATATCGTATTTAAGCTAACGAAGATTGAGGACTTTAAAAAAGGGTGATCGCATTAGTAAAACAGAAAGGAGTTGCCTTGGTGATGGATTCCAAAGTCCGGGTTTGAAGACTTATGCCCTATTAGAAGCTCTGTATTACTATGGCAGCTGTCTCGCTTTAACTAATTTAGACATTTATTTTCAAGAATGTTTCTCCTCTATGGGAAATACCCACACCTTTTCTGGGCTCTCTAGAGAGACTTCTATTGTTGTTAGTTCCAGTTTAGCCGTCAACCGTTTATCTCTATTGCTTCAACCATCGATCAACCCTACATCATTCACCGTAGCCTCGGAGTCAGTTAAAAGATCTGTAAAAAGAAAAGTGTGTCCGGCTTCACTTTATCCATCCTACCTACATCCTCCTCTTCCTATGTTTTTTCTTCCACATTCTAATCCACCTAGAAAAAACTAAATCGGAGATATAAACAATCGGTTTTCTTGACGTGATTAACGTTTTTTCTGCTATGATCTTCTAAATTTTAGAAAGTTTAACTTTCCTCTAACTCTATCTAGAAAAAGTTATTCAAGGACATAGTTTACCTTTAAAACCATTTCTGAAAATTGTCACATTCCAAATCATACTAGAATTTTAGTTGGCGTTAATCGAGTATTATAGTTTAATAAATCTATTGAACTTGCTCGTCAAATTAAGCCTAATATTCTCGTTGATCGAGAAGATCAACGAGAATATTGCCCAATTACATAGTGGCAAAAGTCAACTCAGTAAGCTGTCAACAAGGGAAGGACTGTTAAATTGATTCTAAACTTAGTGTGAAGATAAGGATCTCTAGATATATTTTATCCATGTGTTGATTGTTGTGCATGTTTCGGTACAAATTGTGTCAATAATTGTTCTTAAATCTAATATTTTTATGATCAATTCGTCCATTTATTCTCTAGTTCTGTTGGCTTAGTCTGAACTAAGATCATAATCATAGTTATAATAATTGATTGTGATAGTAGAAACGTAAAAAACTAGCTATGAGTTTGCTAGAGAAATGAGGTATTTCAACACAAGTAATCAACTTTCTTAAAGAAGTAAAGTGGATGAAATTGTTTATACTCTTTTTTTCTTGCTAAACACTAGTTGAGTAGATAGACTGAAATAAGTGTAGAATAGAAAAGTAGTTTAAAAAGAGCAATCGCTAGATCTCAGCCTGTCTAAAAATTCAGCTGATAGAATTGAAAGAGCAAAACTATAAAAGTTGACTCGCAATCTAAAAATTACATCCAGAACTGAAATTAAAGTATAAATGTTATGCTTATATTCAAGAATATGAAAAGTTGAAGAAATTGCCGATTGGGTAGGACTATTACAAAATATAATGAGAGAAACAGTTTATAGGATAAATTCTTCTCTTTCTTGAAAAATTCAGGGATTATCCAGTAAGGGGAAAAAACTTGCAAGAAAGAAGATATGAAATATTTTTCAAGGGCTTTTAGAAAAAGATCAAATAACTTTAGCTATTATAGCTATAATAGCTAAAGTTATTTTTGATAATGACTCCGCGCAGATAAGTAGTCTAGTTAAAGCAAAACTGAAAACAATTGGGATAAAAAGGATTATATCTATATTTTAGACAACTTATAGGTCAGAACTGAATCTAATAAAAGAGTAGTAGTTTTGAATAAAAAGTCCATGAAATTTTCGGAAGGATGTTTAAAATGACATCAATTTAAAAATTATAAATCTAACTTCAATTCCTTAAATTATAGAGGGATATAAGATTATATCGTTTATTTAAAACTACCGACTGATATACTAACGAATGATGAAATTTACAATATCTTTTCTTATCTTTGCCGAAAAAATTCAGAAAAATTGCAAGTTATTAATGATTATTAAAACAGTTGAATCTGTCCGGTTAAGCTAGATTCTGTTTGTGGATTTTAGGGATACAGGGCTAGTAAAAACAAGTAGAATGGAAGATTAATGAGACAGATAAAGGTTATCCTAAATAATCTTCCATTGATGCCTATCATTGTTCTTCGCATTTCAACTAATTTCGTCGAATTTGAATACAACACCATTCTTGTCGTTTGTAAAGAGCAGTTACAACCCAGCCATACTGTCCGAGAATATCAGCGATCACCTGAGACTGATCAAGTAAAATGCCACCGAGAATGCCCCAAGCGTTAGGTTTAGCTAAAGCCGTCAGTTGAGGAATAAGCTCAACAATAACTTCGGCTAGGATATTGCATAAAATACCGTCTACGCCTTCGGGAACTAAGTTTAAAATTTCTTGAACACTACCTTGGTTAATCACTAAAATAGACGGATGAATTTGATTGAGATGGCGGTTATTACGGGCAGCATTTATTGCCAAGGGGTCGATATCCACAGCATAAAGTTTAGCTGCTCCTAGCAAAATCGCCCCAATTGAGAGAATACCAGATCCAGAGCCAATATCAGCAATAATGGTTTCCCTGCTTGAGTCTGACAAACGCATTTCTAAAGATTCTAGACATAATTGCGTGGTGGCATGGGTTCCTGTGCCAAAAGCTGCTCCTGGATCAAGGCGCAGAATGAAGCGATCACTTTCTTGGGGTGGGGTCAACCAAGCCGGATAAATCAGAAAGTGATCACCTACCTTTGTCGGTTGCCAATATTCCTTCCAGCTACTAGCCCAGTCTTCTTCATCAATCAACTTCCAACTGGTTAATGGTGGAGGAAATCCTGAAAGCAAAGCATCCTGTTGTAGCAATAGGGATATAGCGGCTAAATCAGGGGAAACTTCCGGTATTTTAGGAATATAAGCGTAAATTAAATAAGATTTTTCCCTAATCTCCCTAGCAGTGCCCGAACAGCCAAATTGATCCAACCTCCAAAAAATAGACTCCTCTAAATGGGGGTGACAAAGGATGCTAATTTCCCACCAGCTCATTGACATTAAAGATTTAAGTTAGTGACCGAAAAATAGTAAATTATCGATATGACTATATCTTAAGTGTTACTAGAGGATTTTGGATCAAAACGGAAATCTTCTATGGAGAGTGTCGACACTATAATTTAACTGTGTATGCATCTCGAATGCCGGCTACTTTAGTAATTTCTGTCAGTAGTCCATCAGGAAGGGGATCATCAAGACTCAAAGCCATTACCGCATCCCCGCGAACGATTTTTCGTCCTACTTGCATACTGGCAATATTCACATTAAAACTACCAAGCAGAGAACCAATTTTACCGATAATCCCTGGCATATCGCGGTGTACAGTGAATAACATATAGTTACTGGGGGGAACGTTAATTGGGAACCCATCCACATCGGTAATGCGAATTTCTCCGTCACTGAGTAATGCCCCTGTTACGGAATGTTCTCCCATCGATCCTTGGGCTGCTAGATGGAGAGAATCAGAATAGTCCCGAATTGTTGCATCACGGGTTTCAATAATTCTGATTCCTCGTTCTTTTGCTTCGATAGCCGCATTAACATAATTAACCCGTTCGCGTAGAGCTCTGGATAGCAACCCTTTTATAGAAGCAACGACGAGGGGCTGACTTTTATTAGTTGCCAATTCTCCTTGAAGCCTTACCGTTAACCGTTCAATGCGTCCTCCTGCCAATTGTCCGACTAAATTTCCCAAGGTTTCGGCCAGTTGTAAGTAGGGGCGCAATTTTTCCATGACATCAGGAGTAAGTCCAGGGATATTAACGGCTGAACGGGCAGGTAGTCCCAACAACACATCTCGAATTTGCTCAGCCACATCAATGGCTACATTCACCTGTGCTTCGGCGGTAGAAGCTCCTAAATGAGGAGTCAAAATCACATTATCCAACTCTCGTAGTTTAGATTCTCCGAGGGGTTCTTCTTCAAAGACGTCTAGGGCAGCTCCGGCAATTTTTTTATTGGCAATCGCCTCAGCCAAGGCAGGCTCATCAATAATTCCCCCGCGGGCACAATTAATCAAGCGAGCCGTGGATTTCATTTTATTTAATGCTTCTGTGGAGATTAGATGGGCAGTTTCTGGAGTTTTAGGGATATGGAGAGTAATATAATCGGATTCAGCAAAAAGTAAATCTAGATCTACCAGAGTACAACCCAATTGATCAGCACGTTCTTTAGAAATAAAAGGATCAAATGCCAATAATTTCATGCCCATGGATTTCGCTACATTAACCACATGGGAACCAATTTTTCCTAACCCTATAACCCCTAAGGTTTTTTTGTAAACTTCAGCCCCAATAAACTTTTTTCGATCCCATTTCTTAGCTTTAACCGACCGATTCGCTTCGGGAATGTGTCGAGATAGGGATAACATCATGGCTAAGGCGTGTTCAGCGGCCGCGATAGTATTCCCTTCTGGGGAGTTAACCACCACAATGCCTTGACGAGTAGCTGCCTTAACATCGATATTATCAACGCCAACCCCGGCGCGTCCGATGATTTTGAGTTGTGTTCCTGCTTCAATAATGGCTTGGGTGACTTGGGTTCCTGAACGAAGCATTAAGGCATTATATTCGGGAATAATTCTGACCAATTCTTCTGGAGGAAGTCCGGTTTTGATATCTACTTGCGCCACTTGAGACAAGATATCGATTCCAGCCTTGTCAATGGTATCGGATACAAGAACTTTTGCCATGGTTACTCTATACTAGATCGCAGTTATTGGTGATGCTTGTTTAGTCTTTTGTTGAAGTAGCTTATCGCTACCATGACCTCGACTCTAAAACCTTTTGAGGACAAGGTTTCACGAATTAAGGTTCATTTTGTGAAAATTCAGTTACCTTAAGGTGACTTCCTTCCCTAACTTTATTTTCATTATTTCACCTCATTTACCATACCTCATTAACTGATTTACTCACTTAATCTTTAATACAAAATTCACCGAATAACACACGCAACGCAAAGTTCCCATCTTGATAAATTTAGAGATGTAGCGCAACTTGACTAATTTATTCGCTATCTTGAGCAACTTATGCTGTGTCCTTCAATGGTTACCGGTCGACTGCGATTTCTTTGAGGCTCTATGTTTTTATTTGTCTTCTAGTTGATTTTATGCTAGTTACAAGGTAATTTACTTCATTACATCCAAAAATTCTATTCATACATCTCTTCAGTCACTTTAAATACTAAATTTTTAACCTGCTCTGAGGAAACTTCAAGTTATTGCTTTTAACGCTGAGTTCTTAATGCTTAATTATTGATTCTTCAAATCGTTGTTTAGTCTTCAAATTAAGTTTGATATCTTTTTCAAATTTTCTACTTCTTTATCTCTTGTATTTATTTCTTGATTTATTTCTAAAAGTTTTTAGAACTTTTTTATAACATTTAATAGTGTTATTTATGTTTGTCAAATTATCCTAAAGTTTTTTGTTTTTTGTAAAAAAGACTCTTCTGTCCTATCTTTAAAAAGTGACAAATCTAAGCTAAGTTATAAACATCATGAAACCATAAGGTAGACACTAGAAATAAACAGTAGAAAATAAAGGAGATTGCAGAATTAAGAGATAGCTATCGAACGAGTATTTACATTCTCTATATCCATTTTGTACGTATACGTTTTTATAAGTCTTCGTCTCTTTGAGCAATTTCTGCTAAGCTTTGCTGATTATATAATCCCTGTAAAGTCTGGTGTTTGTCTCGACGGGAACGAAGGCGATATTTTTTACTTTCTAACTTAGGTTCGTAATATTCCTGTCCCGAAGTTTTAATTTTTAACTTCAAATTCGATTCTTGCTCTCCTATTTTTTTCCTAGTTTCTTTTCTGTTAATGGTTTCTTCCAGAAAGGTTGAATAATGTTCGTATCGTTCCCAATCATCATTAATGATGCAATCAGGTTCTCCCCGATGCAAACAGTCGTTAAATTGACAATGGCCCGTCTTAAGTTGTCGCTTTGCTTCAGGAAAATATAAAACTAATTCCTGAGGACCACAGTCAAGATCAGGTTGATTAAAGCCAGGCGTATCTGCTAAAAATCCTCCCCCTGGAAGTTCAAATAATTCGACATGACGGGTGGTATGACGACCTTTTTGGAGTTTTCCTGAAACTTTGGCTACCCTTTGGTAAACTTCTGGAACTAAAGTGTTAATTAAACTAGATTTACCGACCCCTGAAGGTCCTGCTAGGATAGTTATTTTGCCTTGTAGACGAGTGTTTAAGTCCTCTAAACCCTGATGATTTATCACACTAACAAAAGAAGGGTCATAGCCCCATTGTTCAATACGTTTTTGCCATTTTTTCCGTTGATCTTCAACGATTAAATCTAACTTGTTTAAACACAAACATAAGGATAAAGATGTTGACTCGGCTTTCACTAAAAACCGACTTAATTGCCAGGGATCGAGGGGAGGATTTTCTAAAGAAAACACTACGAGTATTTGGTCAGCATTGGCTACAGGTGGTCTGGAGAGTTCTGTTTTACGAGGAAGAACTTGAGCGATCACTCCCTGTCCATCTTGATAGTCAGGTTCTTCGATGACCACACGATCGCCTACCATCACCTTTTGACCAATTTTCTTTAAACGAGTGCGTCGAGTACATAATAAGGAGAAAGATGGTTCATAATTAACTGCTTCAGAAGGTTGATCCAAGCGAACCTGATAGAAATTTGCTTGCACGGCAATTATTGTCCCCAAAGGTCGAGACAGGGTCGAATGGGGAGTAACATCACAATAGATAAAATCACTCACAAAATAATAGACTATAGATAATGACTCACTCTAGAGACGATAGACTTTCAAGGAAAAAAAGTCCTGACGAGCTTCAATAGTTTTAACATGATAGCCCTCTATGGTCAGACTATCAGGGACTTGTTCAATGGGTTCCCCTGGATCAAGCCATACTTCTAGTAATAAACCAGGGGACATCTGTTGTAATTTTAGTTTAGTGCGAACAAAGTTGATGGGACATGGAGTTCCTCGTAAATCTAGTAAAGGAATCTCGGTAGTTGTTTGATTCATTTTTAGAATACCCTCGTTGGCCGTTCACTCGTCTCTAATTGATTTAAAAAAATTATGACTCCTAATTCCCAACTCTTAACACCGAACCCAGGTTAATGAGTTTATTTATGAAATAAACTACCTAAAAAGCCTTCTAAACCACCCTTACCATGATTTTTACCTTTAATGTGTGCTAGTTGCTCGAGAAGTTCTCGTTCTTCGGTATTGATGCGAGTAGGAATTGAGATTTTTACAGTAATCAGATGATCCCCTCGAATGGAAGAGTTACCTAATTTAGGAACCCCTCGATCTTCAAGCATTAGTTCTGTGTTAGGTTGAATCCCGGCAGGAATTTTCAATTCCTGAAGACCGTCAACGGTATTTATCTTGAGGGTACAACCTAGAATCGCTTGTAGATAACTGATAGTAATTTCTGAGTGGATATTCATTCCTTCACGGGTGAACTCCTTGTCAGCTTCTACAAATAGGTAGACATAGAGATCACCTGGGGTTCCTCCTCGCATTCCTGCATCCCCTTCTTTGGACACCCGTAGACGGGTTCCATTATCAACACCAGCAGGGATTGTAATTTTGAGTTTTTTTGTTTCTTGTTTGCGGCCACTGCCCCCGCAAGCTTCACATTTTTCTTCAATAACTTCTCCGGACCCGTTACAAGTCGGACAGGCGGAGACTTGAGCAAAACTTCCAAAGGGGGTACGGGTTGCCCGTCGGACCTGCCCCTCTCCGTCACAAGTGGAACAGGTGCTAGATCCAGTTCCTGGTTTAGCTCCACTACCATTACAAACTTGACAGTTTTCTAGATGGGGAATGCGGATTTCTTTTTCGCCGCCAAATACTGCCTCACTAAAACCGAGTTTTAAATCAAGTCGGAGATCATCTCCTCTGCTAGGACCACGACCACGACGAGTTGTTCCGGTTCCTACTCCACCACCAAAACCACTAAAGATAGTTTCAAAAATATCAGCGAAGCCCCCCATATCACCATAGTCAAATCCGGCGGCTCCAGCACCACTAACTCCGGCTTCCCCAAATTGGTCGTATCTGGCACGGGTATCCTGTTCTGATAGGACTTCGTAAGCGCGGTTAATCTCTTTGAAACGTTCTTCTGCCACCGATTCTTTATTGATGTCGGGATGGTATTGGCGCGCTAGACGGCGATAGGCACGTTTAATTTCTTCTTTCTTGGCATTACGGGGGACACCAAGGATTTCGTAGTAGTCACCTGACATAGGGCATTGATCGCAATTATTGGGCTATTGGGTTTAGAGATAGGCTCGATTTTTACTTTAGCAAACTATCGCCAAGAAAACATCATCAGGTTTTGGTCTTCAGGTTTTAAGGGTCTGTAGGTTGAAGATTAAGAGTTTTGTTTTTCGACTCCTTACATACATTTTAATGTTTTGTTAAGGAAAATTTTAAATAATTGACTTGTTATAAAATCAAAAGAATATAGAGTAAGCCAAAAACTCCTATCAGTTCACTTTCCCTGAGGTTCTAAAGCGGCTTTAGGATACACAATTCTTTGATGATGGAATTGTTGCCAAACCTTAACAAACACCTCAGCAATGATAGGCAACTCCTCATATTTAATTCCTGAATCCTTCAATTGATTATCTCGCCATCGAGCTTTAAAAATTTTATGAATCATGGCTAAAGCGGTTTCTGGGGTAGCTTCTTTCAAAGATCGTAACGCTGCCTCACAGCCATCGGCCAACATCACAATCCCAGTTTCTCGTGACTGAGGAGTGGGACCTTCATAGCGAAACTCTTCTTCACAAATTAGTTTTTCTCCGTCTTTTTCTGCCTGTTGTTTAGCCTGATAATAAAAATAGGAAATTAACAACTGTCCTTGGTGTTCAGGAATAAAATTTCGAATCACTCGTGGTAAACCATATTTACGAGCCATGACTAACCCTTCGGCAACGTGCTTTTTTATGATTTCCACACTTTGCCAGGGATCGTTAATTTCATCGTGTTTATTCGGCGCACCCATTTGATTTTCAATGAATCCTAAAGGGTCGTGCATTTTCCCAATATCGTGGTATAGGGTTCCCGTCCTTACCAACTCGACATTACAATGAAGTTCTCTAGCTGCTGCTTCGGCCAAACAAGCCACAAATAGGGTATGTTGAAACGTTCCCGGCGTTTCGGTCGATAATCGTTTGAGCAAAGGGCAATTAGGGTTAGCCAATTCTACTAACCGAATGGGAGTCACCAAATCAAAGAAACGTTCTAGATAAGGAGAAATTCCTAAAGCCATGACACTCCAGAGAAACCCAGATAGACCATAAATAATTGCTCCCGGCAACACGGCTGACCAAATTGTCCCCGCCACCGGTGCGATAATTAAATAAATGAGAAAGTAAAGGCCTCCTTGAACAATGCCCACCCCTCCTCCTAAACGGGCTAATTCATCTCGTGAACGGAGTCGTCCAGCCATTACCCCCGCTAATAATCCTCCTGCCGTTCCTGCTAAAACATAACTCCAATTTACTGTTCCTGCAGTAAATGTCGATAAACCACTTAACAATAAAACTTGAGTAACTGCTAAGGTAGGGCCATAGAAACTACTTGTCAATAATCCGACAGCCGGCAAATTAGTATAACCTAGATTAAAAATTGCCAGAAAGGGGGTGCTGAAGCTTAATAAACACAGTAAAAAATGATCGCGGCGACGCATTGGACGATGAACATGACGAGTCACCATGCAAAAAACTGTTACTCCTCCTGCTACTAGAATCACAGAAATCCCTAGTCCTAACCAATTTATGCCACGGCGACTTAACCCAAAGCTGTCGAGTAAGATAAAATCTGCTTGGCTGATCGTTTCATTGGCTTTGACAATGACATCTCCCTCTTGAATTTCAACAATTACCGGTTCTACAGCTTGAGCCGCTTGTTCAGCCTGCCTCTTAGTTTCTTCTCTATCTACCGTTAAATTATGTTGATTTTGAAAAACAGACATGAGCAGTTTTTGCCCCATTATCTTGCTAGAAAAAGGTATTGACGGATCGAATTGTATTTCAAGAACATCTTGCAAAAGATTATTGGGGATTCCGGCCGGAATCCCCTGAATCAAAATTTTTTCAGTGGTGTTGAGTAGTGCTTTTTGAGTATTTTTCCAAGTAGGCTCATCTAAGTTGAGAAAGGCAACAGCTATTTCTAATGATAGGTAAGGACTTCTAACACCAGATAAAATTGATTTAGCCTTACTATACCGTTGACGAGCTTGACTCATCTTTTCTAAAAAGGTTTGGAATTCTGTTCCCGTAGTGGTTTGCCGATAGTCTTTAAGCTCAGTTAAGACTTTTTTAAAATCAGGGGATAATTTGGATATTTTCTCTGGGAAATTGTCAATATCATTAGGAATTAACTGGACTTTAGCCACATTTAAAACTTTTTGCCAGTCTTGTTCAGAAAAAGCTCGTAAATTTTGTTGGGTAGGCAAGGGAAGCTGTTGAACACTAGCTACAGGAAAAGGATTACTTATATTTCGTAATTGTTGCATACTGACTAACGCTTCTTTCACAGTCAATTCCAGCTGACTGGTTAATTTGACATCCCGTTGCAATACAGGAATGATCCCAGTGCGAACTTCTTTTCGTTTTTCCTCAGTAGTTTTGAAATCTTCAAAAGTTCCGTCCCCAGGAGCAATAATAGTTACTGGAGAAACAGTTCCTACAGCTAGTTTCGGTTGATTGTAGAAGCGATAACTAATTACACTAGTCAAAGATATAATCGCTAACCCCCACATCATGGGTGGGTGAATTTTTCTCAAGGATGATGAGCTATGCAATTTTTGAAAAAAATTAGAAGTATGGTTTGACTGAGACTTGTGGGGCATAGGTGAAGCATCAATCTTCCTCAAAAGCGAAAAACCAAAATTTTGGTAGTTTTTACGCCATTTATCTAGGCTTTGGGTAAAAAATTGAAGCTTTTTCATCGTATGTGAGGTCGCTGAAAAGATATTAGGAGCGTAATAGAGAGCCCTAAGAAATATGCCACTAAATTAAACTAGGGTAGATCCACCTTGAAATTTTGCCATGACAAAATCATCTCAATTGAACCATTGACGTCTTTAACTACTTTACTGTTTCTCTCTGGAAATGGATTTGGTTTTAAGTATTATGACTCTTCTAGACTAGCTGTAAAAAAATCATACATAGACAAAGGATAAAAGTCTTGCTTTGCAAGGCTTTTAAGATTCCAAAAACCTTATTTTTATATAGATTTAGTCTTTGGAGTTATAGAATACAATTGGGTTAAGATTTTTAGAAGTTATTAGCTACTAATTTATTATAGTCTTCTTTAGAAGAGCCAATATTCTTTTTGGGAAACGAGTTTCATAGATGAGCGTTTTTGTATGACCCAAGGCGAGTTAACCACACTAATGTTAAAGTTTAGCTCAACTTGACTTCGAGAGTTGCTCCCAGTCCACATTGCCCATAAAGTAGGAATGATCTTCTGGTTCATTAATTCACTGTTTCCTTTTCTTCTTAAAGCTGACTGCCAGTGGGGGGAATACCGAAACAACTATTGTATGCTCCGGCTAATGCTCCTACTAAGGTGGTAACAAGCTGAGATTTGGTTTGAGTGGCGGCTCTAAGAACCGCCACTGAAAAATTTTCTGGTGTAACTGTAAAACAATAAATTGCTAAGGGTAAAGCTGATTGTTCTAAGAGTATTGGTTGATGAAAATAGTCAATTACTTGTCTTAGGGGAGTTCTCAGTTTCAAGAAAGACTCTACTTGTTTTAAGGAGTCTCTCAAACGAGAATTAGGTTGATTGTGATAATGATTTAGTTGTTGAGAAAGTCTGCTCTTAATATCGAGGTTTTCTCTCAAAATAAGGGCAAGTAATTCTCCCCAAACCATCATTTCTTGTAGTGTTTCTGAAAATAGTGGCTATTTGACAACTAAGCAATGTAATTGCTCCCGTAATAGACTAGGAGCATCATGGAAAAAAACTATCAAGGGTAACGTCCCCAAGACAATTTCCCCTGTGTTAGGTAACTCACAATTATTTGTATTTGTGAAAAAAGATTGCTCACCGGTAATTGCTGACCAATCTTCAGGTGATAGCTTTCCCTTTTGGGTCAACCGCTTTGTTATTGCTTGACTTAGAAAAAGCCACCAAGGGTGTAATGGGGAAGTATGTCCAATATTTACACCAATTAAACTCCCTATGAAGGTTCCTTGAAAACGATTTAAGAGTGAGTAACGCATTGTTCAATAATTGATTGATAAACTCTGAAGATTAAACTAATTGCACTATTTGAGCATATTGAATGATAAATCCATCCCAGGTTGGGCTATCAATATAGATTTTTTCAGAATTTCCTAAAGCGTGATTTCAATAGCTCACGGGGTGACGGAAAGATTAAAGTGTAGATGAAGATAAGGTGTGGGGCATAGGGTGTAGTGAAAACATCCCCAACTTCAACAAATTAAGTTACGGGTAGAGACAGTTACTAATAGATGGAAACCTAAATCGTGAGGTTTACGAATCACCTTGTTTACGGCACCTGAGGATGTAAAATTAGACGTAATAAGACCCAAGAACATCACTTGAGATCGATACATTGGGTCCGTTGGTCCTATACCTAGCAAAGGTCAGTCGCTTTTTCGGGATTGACAACTTGTTCTTTAAACACTTTCCCCGCAGAGAAAGCAGGAACTGTGGTAGCAGGAATGGTAATAGATTGTCCAGTTTGAGGATTCATTCCTTTACGTTCTTTACGATCTCTTGGTTCAAAGGTTCCAAACCCAACCAAGACAACTTTATCTCCTGAAGCGACGGTTTCCATAATGGTTTCTGTAAGCGCATCCAGAATATGACTCGTATCTTTTTTGGTCATGCGAGTCTTGGCAGCGATCATGTTGACTAGATCTTCTTTATTCATCGTTACTTTATTGGCAATTCTGACTGAGGCTGATTATAGCTGAATAATTGCTCTGAGATCACAATATAAAGGATAAAAACAACGTTGTTTTCTTTCCCTAGTTGCCTCGGTTTATGGTTGATTTATAGCTTTTTATCCCATCTCACTCTATAGTGAGATGTTTTTACTTGACTGTTATAAATCATGATTTTTCCCAAAAGTTTGGCCTTTAACTCGGTTGAATACCTACTCCTACAGGAGCAATAGTAGTCAATCCTAATTCTGGTTTATTCTCTTGAACTTGTTGCAAATTCCACTCGTTTTTAAAAAGTAATACTGGACGACTCCAATTATCTTTGACAACAATAGTATTAAAAATCTTTCCGGCTTTTTCTAGGGCTTTCCAACCTTCGGTTACCCAACGGGCTAGACTATAGGGAAGAGATTCTAATTGAGTTTCTACCCCATATTCACTGAGCATCCGAAACTGGACGACTTCAAATTGTAATTGTCCTACGGCAGCCAAGATCGGATCTCTTTTAAAGTCATCAGTGGAATACATAATTTGGATCGCCCCTTCTTCGCGTAATTCTTGAATACCTTTTTGAAATTGCTTAAATTTAGAGGGGTTAGGATTTTTGAGATAGGCGAATATTTCTGGAGAAAAACAAGGTATTCCCTCATACTCCAATTTTTTGCCGTTATAAATTGTGTCCCCAATAGCAAACACTCCCGGGTTATTCAACCCAATAACATCTCCGCTATAAGCTTCTTCGATGGAAGATCGATCTTGTGCAAATAATTTCTGAGGACGGGACAGACGAACAGTTTTTCCCGTCCTAGCATGGCTGACAGTCATGTCTTTTTGAAATTTACCCGTACATACTCGTACAAAGGCCACGCGATCACGGTGTTTTGGGTCCAAATTAGCCTGTAATTTAAATACAAAGCCACTAAATTCAGGATATGTGGGCTCTACCACTCCTACAGAAGAATTCCGTCTTTCAGGTTTTAGGGCGTATTCTAGGAACGCTTCAAAAAATAATTGCACTCCAAAATTAGTCATAGCCGATCCAAAGAATACAGGAGTCATTTGGCCGGAGTGGAGTGTTTCCAAGTCGAGATCGGCTCCTAATTCTTCGAGGATTTCTAATTCTTCTTTAAGCTGATAATAAAGATCTTGGTCAAGATATTCCTCAATTTTAGGATCACTAAGCCTAATGGCAGTTTCGTGAGCACGTTGGCTACCGTGTGCGCGACGTTGAAACAGGTGTACAGCTTGTTGACGACGGTCAAAGATCCCTCGGAAGCGATCGCCGGTTCCAATCGGCCAGTTTACGGCATAGGTTTGTAGTTTTAATTCCTGTTCAATCTCATCGAGCAATTCCAGAGGATCTCTTGTTGGGCGATCAAGTTTATTGATAAAAGTGAAAATGGGAAGTCCACGCAAACGACATACTTCAAATAGTTTACGGGTTTGGGGTTCTAACCCTTTTGCTGCGTCAATTAACATGACAGCATTATCGGCTGCCGCTAGAGTACGATAGGTATCTTCACTAAAATCTTGATGACCTGGAGTATCTAGTAGATTAATCTGAAAGTCTCCATACTCAAATTGTAAGACGGTAGAGGTAATTGAAATTCCTCTCTGTTTTTCCATTTCCATCCAATCAGAGGTAGCTTTACGTTGGTCTCGTCTAGCTTTGACTGCTCCTGCTTGGTGAATTGCTCCTCCGTACAGTAGAAGTTTTTCGGTTAAGGTAGTTTTGCCTGCATCAGGATGGGAAATAATAGCAAAGTTACGTCGTTTTTCTACGGCTTTTTCGATTTCTGTCTGAATTTCGCTGGACATTCTTTATGGGAGTCTCTTCAACTAAGGCTATTAATCTTCATCCCTCATAATATAACCTCCTCTGAGAAGCCGGTAGGAAAGGTCAACGGTTATTGACTTATCTAGCCAATTAACAGTGCAACTTAACAGTATTATTATTAATCATGGTTTTTTATATTTAAACTTTATGAATTACTTAACTTAAAGTATTGATTTTTAATGTTAATGAAACTTTCACATAAACTGAAAGAGATGGTCATAAACTTTTAATCTGATTTTTGCTGATGTTAATTTAGATTAGTATTGATCAGAGTCTTTACCTAGAAAATTTTCCACAATATCGCCCCCATTTAACTAATAGTTTAGAGCGTTTAATATTTCGTATTTATGGAGTGAAAATTAATGATCATGAATAACTATTCTACGGTATATAAATATCGTAAAAGTTGGGTGATCAGAATTTGATTACAGAAGCTTAACATCAAAAAATTATATTCGTGCTTTCTACCACTAGTGCTTTTACAAAATTTTTCTTTTACAAAAAGAAAAATTTTGATACGTTTTTGTCCAAAATATAGACCTCATAGTAATTATTTTAAACAAAAAATAATTACTATGAGGTCTATATTTTATCTTTTGCAATCAATGCAATTATAGCCAAGATATTGTCTAATTTTTATCTTTTTAAATTAGAAGTAGTTACTTAAATAAGTTTGAAAATTATTGTGATATTTAATGACTAAAAAATGATTCAGAATTACTAACTACAAGTTAAGTTGTTAATGATCCAGGAAACTAAGAATATTCTTTCAAGCTATTAAAAAAAAATTAGCAATAAACATTATTTATACTTAGTGTTATCTAAAATGTTTAAACAACATATGTTATTTAAACATTTTAGATAAAAAATATTTTTAATAAATTTGACTATCTAATTTAGGAATTTTCAGATCTTTTTATAAAGTTCTTGAGCAGAGCATAACTAACAACTCAAAATAAATTTAATAATTAATTATACTTAACTAACTTTTTTTATTTAGAGCTTTTTTAAAAAACTTGGACAATTATTAATTTTTATTAATTTTATAGAAGTATTAATCTTTAATACTTCTATAAAAAAGTTTTTAAATATACTTAATATATTTTTTAGTATATTTTCTTTACTTTTCAAAAAGATTTAATCTTAGATTATTAGAATTTATTTATCTTTAATTTTTTTTAAATAAATAGATTTTTTAAAGAATTTTTAAGAAATCTATTTATTTTATTTTTTTGTATAAAAAACTTTACTAATTAATTAGTAAAGTTTTTTTAAAATTTAGTTATTTTATTTTTTAAGCAGTCTAGTATCTAGCAGAAGCAAACTATAAAAATATTTTTGTAGTTTGCTTCTGGTTTAAAAAATTGACTTATAGAATAATTTACTGTTAAAATTACTCTGTAAGATTTTTGATTAAAAACCAGTTCTTTTTTAAAGTATTTATTAAATAAAAAGATAGCCAACTAACTATTTACATTTATAAATGCAATTATTCTGCATACAAAGATAGAAATTATAATTTATAACTTTTAAAAAATAACTACCAGTTTATCAAAGAGGTATATGTCTACCTTCTCATGGTAGAAAAGTTCAAAATACTGCGAAAAATCATGCTATTTGTGTTGTAAACACTGTATATATTTTGGGTATTTTTATTGTATATGGTTAGGTTATTTGTTTTTTAAAAAAAACAAATAACAAATAAAAAGTACAAAATATTACCAATCTTATACAACAATTTTTTTAAAAATTTTGAGCAATGACTCTCACTGTTTTAGGCTTTTAACTTATAACTAAAATATAATCATTAACTTTTGTATAGTATATATTGTAATATATTGTTTAAGTTGGTCTAAAAGAAATATATAGTTTTTAACTGACCAAACTTATTCTTTTTAAGAGTGCGGTGAGCATTGGCCAGTTTATCTTTTTGACTTTTCGGCTTCCTTAGCCAGACTTTTATCTATTTTTTGTTTACTTGTAAACACCTATATTGAATGATTAAGCTTTAGGAATAACTACTAGACATTGATGTCAAAACATGTGAAGTTAGTTCTATATAGGTCTTTAACTTCTAGAAAAAGCTCTCTAGAATGCCTCCCGTTAACTGTTACCGATTCCCTTAAACTCCTCAGACGGTTTAACGGAAGACCTCTCACAACATTGAGATAGAATATTGTCAGTGAGACACGGTAGCCGATGGCACGCTTTTGGCGTACGCGGTATCTCGAATAAATGAAGACTCAAGACTTAATTGGAGTAGCTGGAGAAAAACAGAGGCATGGGAAAAGTAGTCGGCATTGACCTGGGGACAACTAACTCTGTGGTAGCCGTCATGGAAGGCGGAAAGCCAGTAGTGATAGCCAGTTCAGAAGGGATGCGGACAACCCCTTCAGTAGTGGGTTTTAATAAAGATGGAGAATTGGTCGTTGGACAATTAGCTAGAAGACAGGCTGTTCTCAACCCTCAAAACACCTTTTTTGGGGTCAAACGGTTTATGGGTCGTCGATATGACGAGCTCGAACCTGAATCGAAACAAGTTCCCTATACCATTCGTAGAGACGACAACGATAATATCAAAATTCGCTGTCCTCGCCTCAGAAAAGAATTTGCTCCCGAAGAAATCTCCGCGATGATTCTACGGAAATTAGCAGAGGAAGCTGAACGTTATTTAGGAGAAATAGTCACAGGAGCAGTAATTACCGTTCCTGCTTATTTTAATGACTCTCAACGTCAAGCGACTAAAAATGCTGGGCGCATTGCTGGCTTAGAAGTTCACCGTATTCTCAATGAACCAACGGCGGCTTCTTTAGCCTACGGGTTAGATAAACAGCGCTCGCAAAAAATCTTAGTCTTTGACTTGGGAGGAGGAACTTTTGATGTCTCTATCCTCGAAGTGGGGGATGGAGTTCTCGAAGTTAGAGCAACTAGTGGGGATACCCAACTAGGAGGCAATGACTTTGATAAACGTATTGTCGACTGGTTAGCCGAAAAATTTGTTGAACAAGAAGGGGTAGACCTCTGCAAAGATAGACAGGCATTGCAACGCCTAACAGAAGCCGCAGAAAAAGCCAAAATTGAACTGTCAGGGGTTAGTACAACCGACATTAATCTACCCTTTATCACCGCCACTGAAGATGGTCCTAAACACATCGAAACCCGTTTGACTCGCTCTGAATTTGAAGATCTTTGTGGAGACTTAGTGAGTCGTCTCCGTCGTCCTATTAAACGTGCCCTCAATGATGCACAGTTGACCCCTGTTCAAATCGATGAGGTGGTATTAGTTGGGGGGGCAACTCGAATGCCTATGATCAAAGGGTTGGTACGAAGTTTTATTGATAAAGAACCTAACGAAAATGTTAACCCTGATGAAGTGGTGGCAGTAGGAGCAGCCATTCAATCAGGCATTTTAGAAGGGCAAGTTAAGAACATCTTACTACTTGATGTGACTCCTCTATCTTTAGGGTTAGAAACCATCGGCGGTGTTGCTAAAAAATTAATTCCTCGTAACACTACAATTCCGGTCAGACGTTCGGATACCTTTTCTACTGGAGAAAATAATCAGACCATGGTGGAAATCCATGTGGTTCAAGGAGAACGGGAAATGGCTAAGGATAATAAATCTTTGGGCAGGTTTAAATTAAGCGGGATTCCGCCAGCCGCTAGAGGAATTCCCCAAATTCAAGTGGCATTTGATATTGATGCTAATGGAATTTTACAGGTGATGGCCCGTGATCGCACCACCGGGCGGGAGCAAACCATTACCGTTCAAGGAACTTCCACCCTCAATGATGCAGAAGTCAATAGAATGATTCAAGAAGCAGCCAAATTTGCTGAAGGCGATCGCCAACGACGGGAACGAGTGGAGAAACGCAACAGCGCTAAAGCCTTAACCGATCAAGCATTACGCCGACTAAAGGAAGTTACTCTTGATTTTGGGACTCAATTCACCAGTTCCTATCGCCGTCAAATCGAGTCTTTGAATGCTGAAATTATTGATAGTCTTGATAAAGACGATGAATGCCGTCTTGATCGCGCCCATGCTGATCTGCAAGATGTCCTCTACGAACTTAACCGAGAAGTTCGTTTACAATATGACGAGGAAGATGAAGGCTTTTTCAACTCTATTCGTAAGACATTAACGGGAAAACCTGAAGATGATCTTCCGTATACTCCCCGTCGTCGAACCAGCTATCGGGATGATTATCATCAAGACGATTATGGTTCTTCTCGTTATGATGAGCGTCAAGACTATCGATCACCCCACTATGATAGCTATGACGATTATGAGAATTGGGGAGTAAATCGTTCCTATCGTTCCCCATTAAGTCGTAAGCCATCTCCGTCAGATAAACGATATCCTGAAACTGAGTCCGAAAGGTACTATGCCCGCGATAAGTCTCGTCTTATTCCTGCTGAGAATGATTGGGATGAAGAGGAGGATGATTGGTTCTAAATTAGTCGATAAGTCATTCGCTACTAAGTTTTTTTTGAACCTAACTGTTTAATGTCTACCATATTTATTGATAACTGATTATATGCAGCAAGTCCGCAACCATTATGCCATTCTAGGAGTCCCAAAAAATGCTACTAGCGAGGAGGTGAAGAAGTCCTTTCGGAAATTGGCACGACAGTACCATCCTGATGTTAATCCAGGGGATAAAACTGCTGAGGAGAAGTTTAAAGATATTAATGAAGCCTATAATACCCTCTCAGATCAGACCAGACGCGCTGAATACGATTTACAACTCTTTGGCAAAGGGAAACGCCGTTCTAATCGTGGACGGGATACAATCCCCCGTAACGGTAATGGTAGTAATAATTCTTATCGTCAAGACTCCGATTTCTGGAAGTTTAAAAATTTTAGCCCAGGAAACAGCAAACGGATTAAAATCGTTAAGCCTTCTGATTCAGGACGACGGGATGTAGAAGCTAAGTTAAATTTACCCCTAGAAAAGGCTTATCAGGGTGGACGCGAACGTATTCGCCTTGAAGATGGGCGGTCATTAGAAGTAGAAATGCCTTCAGGAATGATTAATGGGCAAAAAATTCGCCTCAAAGGACAGGGACTTGATGGGGGAGATCTTTATTTAAAAATTTCCCTAGCAACTCATCCGTATTTTGAGTTACAAGGAACGGATATTTTTTGTCGTCTTCCCGTTACTCCTAGTGAAGCTATTCTAGGGGAAGCCATCGAAATTCCAACCATTGATGGGTTGGTTAAAATGAAGGTTCCTAAAGGAGTCCGTTCCGGTCAAAGGTTACGTTTAGCTAATAAAGGATATCCTGATGGCAATGGTAATCGAGGAGACCAATTAGTAGAAATTCAGATTGCTATTCCCTCAGAAATTAATGAAGAAGAGTTAGAACTTTATCAAAAAATCCGCGAAAGAGAAACGTTTAATCCGCGCCGGGATTTTCTTTAAACGAATTATCGAAATTGCTCATTAATTAGCCAGTTTAAATCCAAAATAATTAATAATCTCATTTATATCAGATTTATTGGAGTTATCGAGGCATCTATAGAAGAAAATAAAGCTATTTTGCAAATGTCCGCTTAAACTAAAATCACACTCTCTGTTAGAACATATAGATCAAGCCTGATGGATACTAAAATCTTTAAACGTTCATTGCAACAGTCCGAACATTATCACCGTAAAGGATTTGGCCATGGGTCAGAAATCATGAGCGTTATGAGCGCAGAGTATCAAAGTTCTCTGATTCAACAAATCCGTCAAAATAACTATCGATGGCAAGAGGGAAAAGTAACGATTCACCTAGCAAAAGCCTTCGGATTTTGTTGGGGAGTTGAACGGGCTGTTGCGATGGCTTATGAAACTCGTCAACATTTTCCTAATAAACGTATTTGGATTACTAATGAGATTATTCATAATCCTTCTGTTAATCAACGACTTCTAGAAATGAACGTAGGTTTTATCGAAGTGATTAATAATCATAAAGACTTTTCTATAGTTGCAAAAGGAGATGTAGTTATCTTGCCAGCTTTTGGAGCAAGTGTTACTGAAATGCAACTTTTAAATGATAAAGGTTGTACCATTGTAGATACTACTTGTCCTTGGGTTTCTAAGGTTTGGAATTCTGTAGAAAAGCACAAAAAACGTCATTATACTTCCATTATTCACGGCAAATATCTTCACGAAGAGACTGTTGCTACCAGTTCATTTGCAGGGAATTATTTAGTCGTCTTAAATTTAGAACAAGCAAATTACGTCTGTAATTACATTCTTAATGGAGGAAACAAAGAAGATTTTTTAGATAAGTTTAAGAATGCCCACTCACCAGGATTTAATCCTAATTATGATTTAGAAAAATTGGGGATTGCTAATCAGACAACCATGTTGAAAAGTGAAACAGAACAAATTAGTGAAATTTTTGAAAAAACAATTATTAAAAAATATGGAATAGCTACTCTAAATGACCATTTTATGAGTTTTAATACAATCTGTAATGCTACTCAAGAACGTCAAGATGCCATGTTAGAGTTAGTTAAGAAAAAGTTAGACTTAATGGTAGTTATTGGAGGGTTTAATTCTTCTAATACCACTCATTTACAAGAAATTGCCATTGAACAACAACTCCCCTCGTATCATATTGATAATGCCACTCGTATCAACCTGAACAATACTATTGAACATAAACCTTTAGGGAGAGACTTAGAACTGAAGGAAAACTGGCTTCAAGACGGTTCTATCATGGTTGGTGTTACTTCTGGAGCATCTACTCCCGATATTGTTGTAGAGGCGGTTATCAAGAAAATCTGCACCACTAAAAATTAAACATTTATTCAAAACTAGTGATTGTTTTTATTATTTTCGACTAATGTCTCCTTAGTTATCAGTTTTCACTGATAACTAAGGAGACATTTTTGATGATGCAAATTAATACTCTAGCACATTAACTAATAGCTTCTTAATTAAGATAAGTGATTGGTGACATAAATTGAACTATAAAAAGAGAATAATAGCTAAACTTAGTAGGATCAAATAGATTAAAAAATAAAGCTCTTTTAATCTATCCAGTTGCTCATTAACTACATCGGAAATAACGGTTTTATTAGATAGTAAATTGGTTCGGGGTTTAGCATCTAACTTTCTTCTTAAAAAGATGCCTTTTTTCCTTTAAAAAATTATTTTTATTTTATAAGTTTAACCGTGTCCCAATTAGTCAATTTAGTACTAACTTTCTATTAACCTTAGTGGCAATAAAAATTGAATACAGAAGATTGATAAACAGTGACCAAAATAATTCAGAAAACGTAATTAGAAAAATATCGTTATCACCTCATAACTAATTTATCAGAAAAAGAAAAACAATGAGTATTTTGGGCTTTTAAATTAGCACAATATACCTCGTTTAATTATTAAATTAATGCACCACCTATTTAGATATTTATTATCGATCTCAATCATTAGAATTATTTAAGAGACTTCGACGTAATTGCAACTTAACCATGATTACCGTTTATTAATTTAACCGTTTATTACAGTAATCGCCTAGCTCTTCTCAAACAAAGCAAACTATATTATAGAGTAGACTGTCCTATTAATATCCTGAAACCACATCATATTCTAAAAGATATTTTTGGAATTAAAGTTGCTATCAGAGAAACTTCTATTAAGCTACAAATTTTTTTTAAAAACTTCTACTTAATTATTTCTCTTAATTCAGAAAAAAACTAATTATAATTTTTTATTTTTAAATGATAATATTGGGTAATATAAAAAATATTTTTATCATAAAGTTATCGTCTTAATATCACGGATAGAAAATTTAATTAATTAGATAAAACGAAATCAATTAAAATTGCAAAAATTAGTTTATCACAAAATAATTAAAATTTAAAAATAACAAACATCCCCATGTTTATAAAAACATATTGCTCTTAAATCTGCTCTGTCTAAGTTAGAGTAGTTTAAAATTTATGCTTTAGCAACAAAAATTTAAAGCCGGCAAAGTTCAATATAAATTATTCAACAACTTTATTAACTTATTAAGAGTAAATTGAAATCTTTAATTAAGTAATATAGAAACTTTTTGCTAGAGATTCTCTTAAGGACAACTTCTAGTTTTGGGATTGTGAGTCTTCAACCTATTAAATTAGGAGATAAAATAGGTTGGGCAGGAGATTTATTAACTAAGTTTAAAATTAATAATATTGCTGCTAACTTTCAAGGTAACTCTCCCGTTGGTAGATACGTTATATTTTTCGCAGAAAGACTATCACAAGAAAATATTAATATTTTATTAATCATTGGGACAACTTCAGAAAGATTACTAAAATAATTAATTAATGAACTTTATAGATGTTGAAGAAAGCACAACAAGTAAGAAAAAAGTAGCTAATACTGTTTCTTGAGTTTTTCCTTTATCAAAATAAATAATAACTTCTCTACTATAATTTTTTATTAATGTACAATGGGGTACACTAAATAAGTTTTTCGATAGCAATTAGCTAATTTTAATAGTCCTAATGCCTAGTTTAAACTCTCATATTATCTTGAAATATTCTTTCAATTGGTTTATTTTTAAGCTAATTAATTAGTTTTTATAGCCCTGATTTAATTTAGCTTTTTGTTTTTTGTTTTAATCTTATTCATTTTTATCTAAAAAATATTTGCTCTTAATTTAACCATGACAATATTTTTTCTGTTTAACTAAAATTTTTAAGTTATTTAGCTTATCATTGAAGGGGATTCTTCCGATGATGTAATCAAACATTAATTGGTTTCATCAGATGGTATTGAATACGATGGCTATATCCTCTAGACAAATCACAGGAAGTTTAACTAAAAGTAATGATTTAAATTTTACTTTCTTCTTTCATTTTACTGAAAAAATTACAATGGTTCAGCAAAATCCCTTTCATTTCATCAAATATTTTATAATGCTCATGAACTCAAGGCTCATATACTAACTTCCATCATTTCTATGCTAGCTCTAATTTTGGAGAGTAAGTTGGCAAATATCCTAATAGATAATTTCTGGAAAAAATTTTATTCTTTTGGACTGGAACGATCTGCGATTATCTTATTATTAATAATAATTTTTTAAAAAAAGTCTTATATCATTAGCCAAATGTTCACCAACTAAATTTAGCTATTTTCTATTCACTCTTGTAGTTTTATTTAATAGGGAGGTTCCTGTCGATAGTCTAATAAATCTATAGACACATTACCATTTATAGCCTTAGCGTACCATGTTTGTTTGTATTTTATTATAAGTAGATTTTCGAACCAGATTGAGTATTACATTTGTTTGCTGCTACTCCTGTTTGTGGCAATTTATTAACAACATATAGGGTTAATCAAGATGTATACTAACTCAATTAAAGCTTTTTTATCCGGGAATTACAACTATTTTACTATTTCTTTGGACGTTATTTTTTCTATGATTTCTCCGCTCACTTCTTTATCTAAATCTACCAACATTACATAATAACTTATTTGTCCTTTAACCACAGCAATCCTATCGATTGCTAACTGTTTCAATATCTGAATTTTTTTTATTTTTTGTTAACTTACTCCATTCCTTTTAACTATATTCTTTATCTCACTATTTAAGACTTCTTCAACAATTTTGACCTTAAATACCTTGAATTTTTCAGGATCTGTTCTTTTATTTTTAAGTTAACTTAACTATTTTTTAATTTTATTTTCACATTTATTACATTTGGTCTGACGACGCATTCTTTTAATAGAGACGTTCTTCTCTCCCCAAAACAAATCTCCCATAGTTTATTTATTATTTTGATTTTGGTGAAGTTTTTTTGTAGCTGAAGCAGAGTCAATATAAGTTGCTTTTGGATCTATTTCTTTTTTCAAGAACAATTATTTATTTTAATAATTTACTATAAAAATGGTAAGTTTTTCTAATTAATAACCTTATTGATTAAACTAAATTAAACATTTTATGCAGTAAGTATATGTATAAATTATGTAAAAACATTGAACTTAGCATAATTTAATTATCAATAAAATCTACTATAACAGCATTTATATGATTAAGTCTTTTTGATAAGCCTGTTATTGATAATTAAACTTTATTCTAAATTTTTACATGGCAGATTATATTGGACTATAAATCCTAAAAATTTAGTATTTTTGAGTTAAGATTAGTTTTTTTTATAGTTTAAATTGCTTGATAATAATTTTTAAGAAATCTTGAAATATTGCCCAATGCCTTAAATAGAAATGGATCTCTATAAGTTCCTAAAACCTTAGTCGAATAAGGACCTTGAGAAAAAAATGAGATTTGACTTTAATTAAGATATCAAAATTCCTTAATTGAATTTATGGGAAGATTTCTCAGATCACAGTAGAATGAGGGGGATCCATAGCAAAAGTCATCAGAGTCAAGGATTATTTGAGACCCCTATACCAAGTTCACAAGTGGAACTCTACTTGTTGTTGGAGTTTAGAACAAAGAGTCTATCCTGACCTACACTTCGACTGCTATAAAATTCAGAGTGCGGATTGATCAGGAGGTGCGGAATGACAGTTTTAAATGCAAGGCGGCCAGACATTTCGGCGTTAACGAAAGAGGAGGTCGCAGATTTGGCTAAGCGGTTAGAACAAGATGATTATAGTAACCCCTTTGACGCCCTCAATGACTGGCATTTACTCAGAGCGATTGCTTTTCAATGTCAAGAATTGGCTGAACCCTATCTATATTTACTTGACATTGAAGCCTATGATGAAGCCTAATCATTTTAGGCATTAACACCTTAATTTAATAACTATTAGGTAGCCCCCGCACTACAATCGTAGTGTGGGCTTTTTTTATCTCTTTTCTTTTTTCTGTTACTATTTCTAAGTTCTGTCCCCTTAATTTTAAGCAAATTAGTAATTTTTAAAATAAACTAGAAGAAAGAATAGCCTTGTATAATCTAGTTTTAAAAGCTAAAGATTAGTTAAGAAATAGTCCTCGTTGTGATGCCATTCATGGGTTAATTATTTTAACGAATTGAGAGTATTCAGACTATAATATTTTTTGGAATTAGCTTCAATAATAATTGCCAAAAAGTGACTTTAGATCTAGTAAAAAACTTGTCTTAATTACTATTAAGTATTCAATAGGTTTTAACCTAATTGTTTGAAATTAAAATAAATATTTTAATTAAGTTTTTTTGAGAAAACAAAACATCATAGTCTTCAGAGCTAAATTGTAGTAAATATTTTAATATTTAAGGAGTTTAGACAAGTATTTTATAGTAAAAAAACTAATTTTTTCTATTACATTATTACTTTTTTATACTGGTTAGATTGCTTTAGTTGTTCTGATTTTATTTTTAATAATCACTAATATAGTTGTTGTTTTTAATTCAGTAATTTTTATTGAGAACATTGAGGACTATAAAATTTTAGCTCTAATAAATCCTTAGAGAATAGTATTAAAAAGGAAGCTAACTCAATTAAAAAATAACTTAATTATTATTGATTTATGCTCATAAGTTAATATTTTAAAAATAAAAAATAGGTTAATTTAAACTTTATATTTTCTATATATATAGTTTGTATTTTTGTAAAATAAACCCCTAGAATTGAAAAACAAAATCACCTCGAGTAGTTTAAAGCGTGATCTTTAATTAGCAAAAACCGGAGAAGATCTCCGTCAAGCTTAAATTTCTAACCTCCATCATATTGTTTAAGACCCAGCCAGAAGCCTGAAACAATTACCAAACAAACTAAAAACAATAAATATCTCTAAAATAGAAGATATTTAAAGCTTAAATCTATTAACTAAAGAAATTAAATATATTAAGAATAATTGAGTATCTTAGCTAAGAATTTAGGCTTTTCTAGACTGAATCTAATTAACTAGTGGCTGATAACCTCCAAAATTATTATTTTTACTGTGTTCTGTAACCACAAAAATCCAATATATATAAAAATAAAGTTTTTTAAATCCTGAAAACCTTGTAAGATTAGACCCTCGTTTTTTTAAGTTAGAGTTTTATCACAATAAAATCTATAATCAATGTGATTGACTCTCTATTAGAATAGAATATTTATTATGTTACACGTCAGTAACAATGGACTGTTTACTAACAAAAAAAATACATTAAATTTAAATACTAAGTAAAAAAATTATCGCTTTCATATTATTAATAATAGTTAATACTCAACTGCGATAGATAAAACAAAATTTTGTAGTTATTAGTGGAATAGAATTATCAGAACCTTTACAAGCCTTATAAAAACAGTTGAAACAACCCTAATTTTAACTGAAATCCTAAATTACAAATTTTCTAATATATAGTTAATAACTAAACTGACAGGAATAATGACTTCAACTCAACCTTTGTTATTTCTGCCTCCGGTTAATTGTTAACATAATTATAATAACGAGAGAAAAACAAAAATAC
This sequence comes from cyanobacterium endosymbiont of Epithemia clementina EcSB, assembly GCF_029919255.1. Taxonomy (GTDB): domain Bacteria; phylum Cyanobacteriota; class Cyanobacteriia; order Cyanobacteriales; family Microcystaceae; genus Rippkaea. The sequence goes on from NZ_CP123991.1 coordinate 2,000,215, forward strand.
AAGCGCTCATTATTATAATGAACCTTAACCCATTAGTAAGAATTTTGGGTCGGAATTGTTTGGATATAAAGGGTACAAGTTGTATTTTGTAATGGTAATTTTAAGTTTAAAAAGATTAAAGAGGCTATATTAGCCAGAAATTAGGGCAAATTTAGATATAAAGTTACCTGGGAAGTGTTAACTTTTGAAAAACTGATGTTACTCGTTGTAATTATGCTTAATTTTATTGTGTTTTTATAATTTTAAAAAGCACAATAACTTCGGTATTTTACTTTTTTTTATTTAACACTGTCAAAAAATAAGTTTATTATTCTCATCGTTTTACTAAAATCAAACTATAAAAAATTCTTATTAGAACTCATAATAATTTAAATATTGCTATAGCTTATGAAACCATTGCCTTTTATTAAAGAAAATAATCTTAATTAAGTCAATCTAACTGTTATAGGAATTTATCAGACTAATCTAGCTATAGAAACTGTAGCAACAACAGCTTTTATTAAGCAAGACGTAGAGAAAAAGAAAGTATAAGTAGTCCAAGAATTTATTACTTTTATTACCAAATTTGAACACTAGAAAGTTCTTAAATTTATGCTTTAGACCTGCTATTATAAAAATATATTTAACAGACTTTCTTTATTGTAATTTGCCTTATAATATTCCAGGTATTAGAGTCAATTTTTACGTTAAAGTTTCACTATTTTTCTGATCTCGATTATTCAGAGAAATGTAACGATTATGGCAATCGGTTCATTAAGGTTTTGGGAAATTTAGTTAAATTAATAACTTGTTTTGTTCCTGATGCAATTACGAGATAAATCCATTGAAAATATCGAACTATAGTTGAGTTTTTTCTCTCAAATATTCTTGACAACTCTTTAGGCGAAGCAGGAGGAAAGATATGAGTTAGTAGTAAAGCCTTTTCGTCTCGTCTAACTGAGTTTAAATTTACTGCCAAAATCTCTAACTTGGTGTTCTTCGATCACAGGCGGATCTGAATCTATCTCTAATCGGCTTCGTGCTTTCTTTGATTTTTTAGGCTGTTTCCAGAGATCGATTAGAATTAACTATTTTAGTTTCTTCGTCAAGTCCTGATTCCGCTTTTATTCTGATGCTAAAACATTGCGGCGGATACCTAGGGTTCGATAAATCCTACTCGTTTATAGTGCGGGGCTCTCCGCGCGGAAGAAAGCTTTCTATGCCCAAGACGAATTTCTGACAGTTGATTCATTATTTTGATAGATTTTGTTAGTAATGGAACCACAATAAATATAAGTTACTGTTGAGTCTATTTTTTCGATAAATAAAAATATTTATATTCTATTTAAAATCCGATAAAATTATGATATCTTCTAAATTTAAAATCTAACTTATTAAACTTTTTTAAAGTATCGTTTGCCAGAAATATAAATAAAGTAAGTATGTTTTCTATAGAAAAATTTTATTCTTTTATCAAATTTTATATTTTTATTAACTTCTTACATAAGAAGTTAATAAAAATGCTTTTTCTTGTATTTAAGATTATTTTCACTCACTTTTAGTTCTAGCTTTTCCTTTCAATTGATTAGAATTGATACTAATGATAAAATTTCAAAAATAATGATCAACCTAAAGCCTTTGTAAATAATTTGTATTTTTTAAAAAATTACCATAACATTTATCATTAATTACTTTTAGATATCTCTTATTAGAGGCGGTTGCAAATAAATAGTATTTTTGTATTAAAATCTCCAAGTTAGTCTAAAATAAAGTCAATTATCTTAAAATTTAACTGAGTATATTTTTTTATCTTATGGTATGCTGTAAATATAGGTTTCAGTTAATTTAAGTAGGCTGTTTGTTATCAATTTTTCTAGTTTTTAATCGAATATCAACCGGTCTAGCAACTATAATGCCAACAGAATTTTTAACGTTTATTACATAGTTTTGTAAATCTCTAGCAATGGTGACTTCTCCCGCAGGAGAAGCATGAATAAAACCGATATTTCCTTCTACAGTTTGATAAACTAAACCCGTGTGGGTAACATCTAAACCATCAATATTAGTGGCAATACTAATAATATCTCCTGATTTTAACTTAGAATAAATTTGCTTTACTTTATCATTAGGTATGTATTTTAAAACTGTCTTATTGATTTTATTTTCCCTTTCTACTATACATTTATAGTTATTTTCATTAGTTGCTAACTCAGGATAAAGATTTCTATTCCGACTCATAAAATAAAGCTTTTTGTCGAATTGAATTCCTCCTAAATCCGCCGTAATGTTTTTGACATTCTCTCGCTTTTGATTATCATTAATCCAATCTGAAAAATAATGTAGTCTACTACAATAACCATTGATAAAACCATTAATATAACGTTGCTCTTGTAGATGTTTAGTAAAGGTTCTATATCCCCTATCATTTAGAGTAATATTACGAGCAATAGCCAAAACAGTTTCTACAAACAAAACACAATCAAACTCTTTGAAGGAAATGAATAATTTTTCTTTTCTAAAAGTTTCTAATAAACCTGCTTTATAAGTTGATCCCAGAAATTGTTTTGCAACTATTTGCATAATTTCCTCCATTGATTCACTAAATAAATCATGATTATTTAGTGAATCAACAATGTCTTTAAACTGTTTTTCTAATTCAATCTGATAAAGCTTTCTTTTATAGAATTTCACCATAATGTCATTTAATTTGTTATTATAATCCGTGTTTTCTAGTACTGATACTACCAAAAAGACTAATTTTTTTTTATTATTGACATTATTTAACCAAGGCTCACTATTTATTAAAAAAAATATTAAAATCGACAAAATAAAAGGATTCACTGTAACATTGTTCCTCACGTTTAGGTTGATTATGATTAACTGTCTTTCACTTCTTGAACAGTAATTGCTCTTGCTGTATTATTAGCATATTTTTCATTAGTTTTCAACCAATAGTTAGTCTCATTAACGATAGGGAAAAAAACTTAGTTTGTCCCATTGTTTACCACAAAATTTTAATATACTTGTATTTTTTAGTAATAGAATTTCAATAATAGTCGATGATAGGTTTACCTTAAAAGTAAGGATTGAAAGTTAAATTACTAAGGTTAAAGTAACATAAAAACAATCATTAACTTTCCTGGGAAAATTAACTAAATTTCTTAGCTTATATAAATAAAATATTATAAATTAATATTTATTTTTGTTAGTATTAATATTGGGTAATTTTAATGATTAATAATTCATCAAAAAAATATATCTACTTTTTTAAGGATTAAAGAGGGCTCATGAAAAACTTCTCCACGGTATTTATTAAATATGCTTGATTTCCATCTAAAATTTCTGCTAGTGTTAATTGCTAAAACTTTTTGAGTGAGAAGATATTCTAGTAAACTAATTAAGCTTATTTTATAGGTTAAATTTGATTGATTTACAATCAATATTCCTTTATTAAAAATAATAACTAAGTTTGGTAGACATGAATACAAACCTTAGTTATATAAAGATATACGATAATTTATCGTCCTTACTTAATCAACAAAAATTAAAGTTTTCATGTGATAAGATCATTAATCCTATTTAAAAAAAATTAAATACTTAAACTCCACTTTAATGTTAGCTATTAATAGCAATTTTAAATTGGGTATATCACAATAAAAGCAGTGAGTAAATTAGCAAGTTATATATTTACCGGTGGCTAAATCAATCGCTTGTTTCATTGATAGCTTATGTTAAGGCTTCTATAATTTAGGTATTCTTGAGTTTGCAAATATTCCTTGATTTTCGACCAACAGTTTTTAACAGGGTTAAAATCAGGGGAATAAGGAGATAAAAATATGAGTTCTACTCCTACGGATTCCATCAGTTCTCTAACTTTTGTGGCTTTGTGAGCGGTAAATTTTCTATGAACACACAGGCTCCTGGACATAGTTGTGGTATCAACATCTGTTTGATCACTAAGAAAAGCTTTTTAGGGAACAAATTTGTTGGCTATCCCCATAACCATCATTTGCTGATACATCTAAACTTTTATGTTTAGCCTGTTTGGTGAATCTTTTTAACCAAGCTTTTAGTTCTTCTGTGCTTTCTTGGATTCGTTTCTTTTCTAACTGCACTACTTTCTGAGAATAAATTCTTGAACGACTCGGTGTTCTACCATAAATCAATAAATCACTAATCCCAGGAAGTCACCCTTAAACATAAAAACAAATTATCAATTGACTTTGGTTAAGTTTTGCTAGGTGAAAAGATAACTAAAATAATAGGATTATATTATCAAGTATAAAGTAAACTGATATTTATATTGGATTCTGTATTTTTTATTTATGCCTATTTTAGTCCAAAATTTACGAATCTTTAATTTGATTAGCCATCAGTTACCCCAATTATTAACTAAGTTTCTATATTAGGCTTGACATAATTTATACATTTCTTAGCAGAAAAGTTAATAATTTTTACTCAGTCGTACTTTTGCTTGATTGTCAATAATTTATTATTTTTTTCCTTATGTACCAGTCTTTAATTACTGTCACTATTAAACCTTTTACAGGTTATATAATAAGCCTACATCATGTATGAATTAAGACTTAATTTTTCCGAGTAAACAATAATCAAAAAGGTCTTAGAAAGATTGATTAAAGGACATCTTAAGTTAAATAAATGAAATAACTAAATAGAGATGAAATGATCTTTATTCCTCCTGTTAGTCGGGGATATACTGTCCACAATTTGAATCCCTAATTTAGGATTGAAGTAGACACAGGAAGACAGGAAAGAAATTAGAATAATTTCTATCTACTTTTTCCTTTCAAGATTAGTTCCTCCGTTGTGGCCGTCCTAAAGTAGTAATATAAAGAACCGCTTCTTCAGGGGGAATTCCTAAGACTTCATTGACTTGATCATCAAAAAATCCTCCTATTCCACTCACCCCTAAATTTAGATAAATAGCGGCTAAGTTTAGCCTTTGTCCAAGATGTCCTGCATCCAAATGTAAATAACGATAAGCGCGATCACCATATTTAGCAACAGCTTTTTGAAGATCGGCTGTATGAAAAACTAAGGCCCCCGCATCTCGTCCTAGGTTCTGCCCTAAACATAAATAATGTAGTTCTTGTCGAAAGTTTTTAAAGCGAATTTGTCTTAATTCTTGTGCTTTTGGCGCATAATAATAACACCCCTCTTCCAAACCAGTAACCCCAGAAATAGCGATAAACGTTTCGATCAACTCCAAATCAAAATAATCGGGATTAGGGTCTAAATCTGTTTTTTTATAATCTTGAGATTGATAGGTAAAATTTAGTAGGGATTTAAGTTCATTTAGGGTTAGATTTTCTCCTGTATAGGCACGAGTGGATCGCCGTTTTAAAATGGTGTTTTCTAAGTTAATTAGGTCCTTATTCCAGTCAATAGGTGATGTTTCAGTAGAAACTTTCAAACAAAATGGAAAATTATATTTATCTTCTAAATGTGATGGGTCCGAGATTAAAGTTGAAGATAGAGACAGTTCTAGGTCTCTAATTTCAGTTGCTTGATGGAAATAAGAAAGTAATTCCCCGTCATCAATAGGAGGATAATCGGTATGAATTTCTGAGGGAAAAATAGTTGTTTTTGGAGGATTAAAGGAAATGTGATTACCGTTGGATATATCCTGGAGGGAAATAACTGTAATGGCAGCTTCTTGATCGGAATCAAGATATAATATACGATTGATCATCTGATCTACAAATCCCCCAATCAAATGAGGACGATATTGGTTGATAGCACAACCTAATTCAATATTACCTAATAAGTGCCCTGTATCCAGCATTATTCTGCGATAAGCTCGATCCTCATATCGCCAAGCTGACCGCTCAAAAATCGCTGTTGTGATTATAGCTAGTTGGGTATCTTTTAAAGTTAAATCTTCAAAACAGGCCTCTTGTAAATCAGACCAAACATCACTTTCCCAAAAATTAATGAGGGAGTGAGTGTTAGATTGGTAGTTATACAAACCTGAAGGTAACAAAGAAGTTCCCCGAGAAATTAGATAGACTTCAGCCGGATAGAGTCCTCCGGCTGAAGGAGCGGTTCTTAAATATAAAGGGGTTCCCATGGTAGCAACTTTAGCCGTCACGCCATAACTACAAGCGAGTAACCGAGATAAACGTCGCCATTGTTGGGCTAATTCATCTTGAGAGTATTTGTCTGATAAATAGGTTGTAAGATCGTACGAGTTACCAACTTTATATTTTTTAGAAACCGAGGGTTGTTTTGACCAATCTAGTCCTTTATTTTTGGTGGCAATAGTTTCAGGATGGTATTTGGTTCGTTCGTGATAATGGGTAGCAATCGAAATTAGCTGATATGACATAAAATAAAGTTATTATAATGAACGGCACTCTAAGTTTGATTTTAAACCTTATTTCTTGAAGTATCACTCTATATTAAAAGTTAATCATCTGACAGGACGCTTAATAGTCTTGACCAGAGACAATCAGTGATGATGACCACAATGATTCTATGTTAACCTTTTTAAAAAAATCCTGATATTATGAATGACGTTATGCATTTAAATCATTTAGATGTGACATTAAAGAGGTATTATTTTTTATAATCTCTGTGTGTATTAATAAAACTGATTACATCCAACGTATTAGGATGGTAGACTAACGTTTGGGAATCAGGAACAAGGAACGAGAAACGGTTAAGAGAAAAAAATTAGAAATCATCTTTTCCTCAAGATGAACTATATGGTATATTTCAACAGATTAGAAGAATTATTATTTTAATTTTGGCTAAAATGGTATAGTGACGCGGAGATTACATTGGGAGAAAATATATTAGATTTATGAATCTAGTACAAGGTTAAGTTAATGAATAAAGGAACTCGTCTGATTTTATCTAAAAAGATAAGATTATGTTCGGGGAAGGAAGTAGAAACAATTTTTACTTTACTAAAAGAGGAAAGTAAAAAAATTATTAGTCATATCAAAAAACTAGAAAATTAAAATATTTTCCCTGTTTCCTCATAATAGAAAAAAAGAAAATTTACCTAAAAAAACGTAGTTTGCCTGACGCATACTAACTTAGTGTTTTGTTTATAAACAGTTCCATTTACAGTGTCTCTCAGCTTGATATAGCTCTTCATATTAGATTTTTACAAAACTTTTCTTTTGTAAGCTGTTTTTTAAAAAAGTAAAATCAAAACTTTTATTCAGTTCGAATATTGTCATTATACTGGCTCGTTTTCCTTTTGTTTTACTTTGTAGAATTGCCTTCTCTTTTTCGACTTGTATATAAATACAACTTACTGGATACCACACAGAGACTAAAACTTACTTTTTTATTTTTCTGTGTGTTTTTTTACGACAATGCTTTTGTATTTTACACTTATTTGAGCTCACCTACTTACAAAAAAGCAAACCTAGTTTATCTCTCAAAGAATATTACAATAAATCTGTTGAATTAAATCAAGTTTTAATGAATTTAGGAGAACAGTAGATATGCATTGAAGATGAACTTTTTAATCCTTAATCTCAAGTAAGAGAAGTATTCTTTATCCTAAAATTATATTTTAGAGATCAGGAATATTCATTGAGCCTTCACTCACTAAAACCGACGATCCTCCAACTTTAATTTCTCTGACTTTTCCTTGTGTTTTTTTTGCAATTACCTCCAAAATACTCGGCCTTCCCATCTCAAAACCCTGTTCAACTCGCCAATTTAAGGTTGCATCGGAAATCTCCTCCCGGATAGCTAAATAGCCTCCTAACGCTGTTGCTGCTGATCCAGTGGCGGGATCTTCGAGGATTCCCATCGAAGGAGCAAACATCCGTGATCGCAGATCCGATCCTTCCCTTTCAGGATCAAAACAAAAAACGTAGACAGAAGGGGCCCAATGATTCGCCAAAATATGTTGCCAGCAATCACAGTTAAATTGAATATGTCCTAATGCCTCTCGGTTATGAAGGGGAACAAATAAAAAAGGAACTCCACAAGAGACTCCTTGGATAAAATATTTATCGTCTCGAAAATCAGCAATTTTTAACCCTAAAATTGAAGCTAATTCCATTACCGAGGGGGAGTTATCATTAAATGTTGGAAGTTGAGCAGCTTTCAATTCTGTATAAACTGGTTTTCCTCTTTCAAGTTTGATTGAAACAGGTACTAATCCTATCCCTTCTTCTAAAAGAATAGTCTGCTTTTCTTCAGAAATAGAAATCTCTCCAGTAAAGCTTAAAACATAGGCAGTTCCTATAGTAGGATGACCAGCAAAATTAAGTTCGGTTACAGGAGTAAAAATCCTGAGTTTTCTGGTTCCTTGGGAAGTTCGAGGCGGAAAAACAAAAACAGTTTCCGAAAAGTTGAATTCAGCGGCAATCTTTTGCATTTGTTGAGTGTTTAAACCTTGAGATTCTGGAAAAACAGCTAACTGATTTCCCCCAAAGATTTGATCAGTAAACACATCAGCTGTATAAAATTTATACTTCATTTTGGCTTAATTATTTCTATTTTATTCAATTAATTGGGATAATTTTGACTATTAAGGTATTTTCGGATTTATCAAACTCAATTTGATCTATTGAATACATAATATTTTCAGATTCATTTATCAACTCTTCCCAATCTTTCTCCACTATACTTGAAGTCTTAACAAAGCAGTTGGACTCCCCTAGATTCAACTCAATATTGTTCAAAGAAGATTTTTTACATTGGGTTATCTATTAACCTGTCTTTTTCAAAAATTTTGCGATAGTTATTCCAATCCCGAATCTAAATATTTCCGGTAAATTTTAAAAATTAGATTCGGTAACCTAGAATTGTTTGAGAATCGCTTGTCGCAGAAATAACTAACTCTACAAAATTTCACTTTTCCAAATTTACTGATGTGAATATATGTAAATTTATCGGAACAAAACTCAATTTATACTTACTTGCTAACAAATTAGCAAATAGACTTTGTCAAAAAAAAGTTATTGATTACATAAATTGTAAAGTTACTTGCATTTTTTATAGACATTTTTTATCTTAAAAACTCTGCAAAGCAAGCCTTTTAACTTGTGTTTCTTATTATGTTTTTACAACTATTCAAAATAATAAATTAATGCATTAAAATAAATAAAGAGTAAACTATTAAATTACTCGTTCGTACATAAGTTTTGCCTTCTAGATAAGAAGAAAAACCTTAAGATATTATAGTGATTGTTTTTTATGTTATAAACATATATAACTGCTCAATAGATTATTGTTCATTATATAATTAGTTTATGCTAAAAGCTGGAATCGTTGGACTTCCTAATGTTGGTAAGTCTACCCTATTTAACGCCTTAGTTGCTAATGCTAAAGCAGACGCAGCCAACTTCCCCTTTTGTACTATTGAACCGAATGTAGGAGTTGTCGCGGTTCCCGATGAACGTTTAGAAGTATTAGGCAAGTTATCTAAATCCGAAAAAATTGTTCCCACCCGAATTGAATTTGTGGATATTGCTGGTTTAGTCAAAGGAGCCAGTCAAGGGGAAGGTTTGGGAAATCAATTCTTAGCTAATATACGGGAAGTAGATGCTATTGTCCATGTAGTTCGTTGTTTTGATGATAATGATATTATTCATGTATCTGGTTCAGTTGATCCTACTAGAGATATCGAAGTCATCAACTTGGAATTAGCTTTAGCAGACTTATACCAAACGGAAAAACGCTTAGAACGAGTTCGGAAACAAGTTAAAGGGAAGAGAGAAGGACAAGAAGAAATACCTGCCTTAGAGAAAATTATCGCCGCACTTAATGAAGCAGTTGGGGCGCGTCACGTAGACTTAACCGAAGAAGAAGAAGAGTTGATTAAGTCTTTGGGATTACTAACAAGAAAACCCATTATTTATGCAGCTAATGTTTCTGAGGATGACCTAGCTACGGGGAATGACTGGGTTAAACAAGTTGAAAAAACAGCGAAAGAGCAAAATGCCAAAGTCGTCATTGTTTCTGCTCAGGTAGAATCGGAATTAGTAGAGATTCCTGGTCAAGAAAAAGCAGACTACTTAGAAGCATTAGGAGTGACTGAAGGGGGACTGCAATCTTTAATTAAAGCCACCTATGAGTTATTACAATTACGAACCTATTTAACCACTGGACCTCAAGAAACTCGAGCTTGGACAATTCACGCTGGGATGAAAGCTCCTCAAGCAGCAGGAATCATTCATACTGATTTTGAAAAAGGATTTATTAGGGCCGAAACGGTCGCTTATAATGATCTAGTCACCTGTGGAACCATGACAGCAGCTAAAGAAAAAGGGTTAGTTCGCAGTGAAGGAAAAGAGTATGAGGTTAAGGAAGGAGATGTTTTATTATTTAGATTTAATGTTTAATTATGATTTTGGAAAATAGTAATAATCATTTATATTACTTGAGACTAAATCGGTAATCGCATAATCCACCGGAGATTAGGTTTGAACAAGAACGAGAATTTAGGGGATCATATATTATTAATACACTCTACGGGGGGAAGCGGTCGCAATATGATCAAAATATAGACTTCTCAATCAGTAGAGAATAAACAATATGAGTAAATAGTGTGTAATTCTTGAAAAAGATTCAGAAATAGGATATTTTGTAGTTTGGTACTCAAAGTTACTAGAGTGTGCCTATTTTAGCTTTTTTTTAATCTTACAGATTCTTCCGAAAGTTAATTTAACTCTTCTCTCTTTTTTAAAAAATTTAAATATTTGTTGTCTATTATCAACTTCTTTTCTTATATTTCTTGAACAATCTATCCAGGAATTATTTTTCTAATGATTCTACCCAATCTGCAATTTCTTTAATTTCTTTAACTTTTAATTTTCTTGAATTTAAACATGAAATTCTTGCCTTTATTCTCCTTCTGGAGAGAATTTATTGATCGCAAGTCAATTTCGATAGTGCTTGTTTTGTTAATTCTGTTGGCTGAATTCTTAGGAAAGCTAGCATTTAGTGATCGCTCGTTTCTAACCACTCTTCGATTTTATCTTTATGTTTGTTTAAGTTCACTTACTCAGTGATTATCGATAGACTACTTTTTGCAACGGAACCAATTTTATAATTCACCATAAGTACCACCGAGAGCCTCCGGCTCTCAACTTCCTGAAATTTTCTGTTAACTGTGCTACGAAGTTTCTAGAAATACGTCGCGCTACAAGTAGCTGAGTTAATCGACAATGGGTGAAGTATATGATGAGAACCGAAGACAAAGTCAGAGAACTGATAGCCGAGAAACATTTCACGGATGAATAAAGTCCATGAAAAAATGATTAATCAAGCAATAAAAGCTAAATAAGCTTCTTCTAAAAATAAATCCAAAGAAACTATTAGAGAGTTATTGACCCAAGAGCGCCAATATGAAGAAGTAGTGGTTGAAAAAGTTCAATATCGAATTTTCTCAACAACCAGTATAAGGCGGGCATCGCCCACCTTACATCGCTTATTTAATCGATTGCTCTTATTTTCTGTGCCAAGATACCCTGGGTAAGATTTGTTCTTTATCAACCCGACCTTTATACTTCTGAGCGAAGTTCAGCAAAGAATCTAGGAGAGAATCAGATAAGTAATGGGGTTGCAATCCGAGATCAAGTAAATTAGTGTTTTTAGCGTTGAAATAGTGTTCTTCTAATTCTACCCTGGGGTTTTCTAAGTTATTAATCTCTACATTTAACCCTAAGGAGTTACCAGCTTTTTTAACCATCAGGGCTAAATCCATAATACTGAATAGTTCAGTAAACTGGTTAAATACTCGGAATTGACCAGCATCAGCCGGATGAGCGATCGCAATCTCTACACAACGTACCGTGTCCCGAATATCTAAAAATCCTCTGGTTTGTCCCCCTTTTCCATAAACTGTCAAAGGATGACCAATAGCTGCTTGAATACAGAAACGGTTCAACGCTGTCCCAAAAACTCCATCGTAATCAAGACGGTTGATAAACGTCTCATCCATCCTCGTCTCATCGGTAAGAACGCCGTAAACAACCCCTTGGTTCAAATCAGTCGCTCTTAAGCCCCAAATCTTACAGGCAAAGTGAATATTGTGGCTATCGTGGACCTTACTTAAATGATAGAAACTACCAGGTTGTTTGGGATAGGGTAGTGTATCCTTGCGTCCATTATGTTCGACGGTAATATACCCTTCCTCGATATCAATGTTCGGGGTTCCATATTCTCCCATGGTTCCCAATTTGACGAGGTGACATTCGGGAAAGTCTTCTTTAATCGCGTAGAGGATATTTAAGGTTCCTACTACATTGTTCACTTGAGTGAAAACCGCATGTTCACGATCAATCATCGAATAAGGGGCTGATCGCTGTTCTCCAAAATGAATGATCGCCTCTGGTTCAAACTGGCGTAGAGTTTTACTCAGGAAACCATAATCGGTAATGTCGCCCACAAACAGATTGATGCCATTCCCCGTCAAATCCTTCCAGCGTTGGATACGCTTTTGAATTGGGGCAATGGGAGTCAAGGTATCTACCCCTAATTTACTATCCCAATATCGCCGACTTAAATTATCGAGAATCCCAACCTCATATCCTTTGTTGGAAAGATATAACGCGGTTGCCCAACCGCAGTAACCGTCGCCGCCAATAACCAGAACTTTCATACTGACTCAATAAATTATTTTGCCAATTTTCGGTAAAAATACCAGATCTTGATGCTTTCTAAACCATTTGATCTTGATAATTTGTGCCTGATACAACAGTTTACCATCTTCTTTGAAGAGTATTCTTATGGATTGTGTTCATCTCCTAGGAAATTTGTTGTCTATCAACTTTGAGTGACAGCTCCGATTCTGAGTATAATGTTTCCCCTTTCAATGGAGGAAGGACAGGGAAAAAAGGCTGATGAAGACTAATTAACTGAGCTAAGATTTTCTTTAATTGAGTACGGGGAACAATCGCATCAACAAAGCCATGTTTGAGCAAATACTCAGAGGTTTGAAAGCCTTCAGGGAGTTTTTCTCGTAAGGTTTGTTCAATAACCCGTCGTCCAGCAAAGCCAATGGTTGCTTTGGGTTCAGCTAAAATAACATCCCCTAACATAGCAAAACTGGCCGTGACTCCCCCAGTGGTAGGATGCGTTAACACAGGAATATATAGTAATTGTTTGTCCCGATGTAATGCTAGGGCTCCAGAAATTTTCGCCATCTGCATTAAACTTAACATTCCTTCTTGCATCCGTGCCCCTCCCGAAGCACAGACAATGACAACGGGTAATCGTTCTTGGGTAGCATATTCAATTAAACGACAAAGTTTTTCCCCAACCACTGAGCCCATACTTCCCCCCATAAATCGAAAATCCATTACACCGAGAGCTAAGGGTAAACCGTCGACTAATCCCGTTCCTGTTTGTACTGCATCAATCAGTCCGGTTTTTTCCTGAGTATCTTTGAGCCGATCACTATAGGGTTTGCGATCAAAAAACTTTAGGGGATCAGTGGGTTTTAGATGTTCATTGAGGGGTTTCCAGGTCCCGTCATCGATTAACTGAGCAATCCGTTCGTCACTATCTACCCGCATATGATGACCACACTCAGCACAAACGAGTTGATTGGCTTGAAGATCTTTCGTATAAGTAAGAACATCACAGGCAACACATTTAGTCCATAATCCATCAGCAATTTCCCGTTCTTGTGTTTTTTGAATAATGGGTTCAGATTTTTCTCGGTTAGCAAACCAGTCTAATAGAGACATATAAATTTCAGTAATTAAATTAACTAATAAAGTTGTGATCTACTGTAGACTTAATCTTCTTCAGGTAAACTTAATAATAACAAAGCCGTCCACTGATTAGGAGGACGAACTTGTAGGTTAGCTTGAGAACTCTGGCCACAATAGACCCGAATACCAATTTCAATTACACGACTCGATATATCATACACGACTAACCTTTGCTGCACATAACCTTCACTGCATTAACTCAGCTTCCCAACGAGAACTAACAATTTTTACTGTAATTTAAAATACAGAGCTTATTTTATCAGGAGTCATTAGTCTTTAAAAGTTAATCTTTGACCTTAACGAAATAATATAATGAGTAGTTAGATATAAATAAACGACGCTATGTTAGCGCGAGTTCGTCGAGATTTAAAAACACTTTTCTTTTTCTCCCACTTCGCGGAGCATCTTAATAATCCTATTGTTCCAAGTTTGTTTGATCGACTAATTGTTGTGCGGGCTGTTTAGGAGACCCATTTTCAATAAATGGCAATGTTCTCCGTCTTCCGCCCCATTGCTAATAATACCATCATATTTTCTCAAAAAATAGCTAAAATCGCTCCGATACATAGGTTTATTCAAGGAAAAATTGTTTCCGACAAAAGTTTAATAACCGAAAAACTAAAGCCACCAATCACAACAATTGCATCAATTGCCAATTGTTGTGATTGGTGGACAAGGAAGTTATCATGTTGGTGTTGATAGATATAGTAAAATAACTAGAGATTAAGGAAAAAGAGTTTTGAGCAAGATTAGTATAACTCTTGGAAAACTCCATAAGGGTGTGACCGATAGCAGATATACTTGATGTGATGAAACAAGTTAATGCTCAATTGGCTCATACAAGGAACCCCCTTAAATAAGAGGTTAAATAGCTTAAAAATGCTTATCAAAAAAAAATATATCTTAGTTAAATTAAGAGTGAATATACTTTTTTTTAAAAAAATATAAACAAAGAATAAAAAGTTCAATTAAACCAGGTATATAAAACGTCACCAATTTTTCCGACAAGGTATCAATAAAAAGAAAAAGGGACCTGAGAAAATTTACAAGGAAAACTCATACTGGATATCAGGACTATAGGAATTAGATGACTAGTATTGTATATTGTCGCCAAAAAACCGTGGAATAATCAGGCATGGAATTGTGGAAATTATTGCCTATTTTGACTCAGGAATAACTAAAGCAAAACAGGTATTAATAACAATAAATTTCAGTAAAATTTGGAGTTTATACTCCACTAGTTGATTCTAAATTAGAAGTTTAGCATAATCCAAATTCCCAACACAGCTCCACTGATTTACGTCCTTAAGTAGGGAATATTTGACGTCTACCAACCCAAAATAACGTCAAATTCTAATCTCAACACTAACCTTGATTCCGTTAAAACTCTAGATAAGGTCATGGCACTTAATCAATTAAGGACGGGGCGATTAACTAACTACTCAAAAGAGAGTAACCCACATTGGCTGAGCAAAACCGCCAAGAGATCCGAAAAAACACTGGTCTGGTTACTACTCCTACCAACGGATAATGCATTTAATATAGAAGAGAAGTCCGACACCAACTACAAGGACCTGACAATTATGTTAATTCTAACACTGGAACATTTTCGGAGTTTCCTCGTTAATGACAACGTTCATAACATTTTTCTCAATGATATGGGGAGTCGAGCAAGGAAAGTCTTTCTTGCGAATGATGAATATAACGTTAATAAAACTACTAACATGCATAAGTGCCGAAAGCTGAGACAAACCAAACAATAATAGCAAATAGTGGCGATTAATTAATAAGTTTATGAGAGGATTAACTATAATTAAATTTCTTAAGTTTGTCAGATAGCTTAATCTTGCACTATCTTGCACTTGTCCAGAGTTTTTATGGAAGGAAACCCAATATTATCTCTTAACACTAGATATAATCAGAGCTTATAATGAAGAGACGACGCAGCATTTAGGAGTAGCGATCATGGTCAGAATTCTTAAACTTGCTCAATTAACCTCCGAAGAACTTGCTGCCTTGCACCGACGAGCAGAAGTTGATGTCGATCAGATGCTGCCTATTGCTAAGCAGGTAATTGATGCGATCGTCCAAACTGGAGATGCCGGAGTGATTAAATATGCCCGTAAGTTCGACTATCCAGAGGCATCGGTAGAGAACATTAGGGTGACAGAAGCGGAATTTGCCCAAGCACGGGGGTTAGTTGAACCAGATGTTAAAACTGCTGTTGAACAGTCATTTCGCAACATTCAAGCTGTTCATCAAGGACAAATGCCAAAACCGATACATCTAGCTGAAATTGATAACGGCATTTTTGCAGGAGAAAAAATTACCCCCATTCCTAGGGTAGGATTATATGTTCCTAGGGGTCGTGGGGCGTTTCCCTCAATTATGTTGATGCTGACCATTCCGGCTATGATAGCAGGGGTAGAAAAGATTGTAGTTTGCACTCCTCCAAATAAACAAGGGAAGGTAGAACCCATTTCCTTACTGGTGGCCGAAATGGCTGGGGTTAAGGATGTCTATAAACTCGGTGGAATCCAAGCATTGGGAGCAATTGCCTTGGGAACTGAAACTGTCCCTAAAGTCGATAAACTTATCGGACCGTGTAGCATTTACGGAGCGGCTGCTAAACGCATTTTAGTCGGTAAAGTAGATGTGGGACTTCCTGCAGGACCGAGTGAGGGTATTATCTTAGCTGATGAAACTACTGATCCTCAATTAGCTGCTGTGGACTTATTAATTGAAGCTGAACATGGTTCGGACTCGGCAGCATTATTAGTTACCCACAGTGAAACGGTTGCTCAAAAAGCCCAGAAATTTGCCTTAGAATATCTCGAAAAACTTCCTCAATGGCGCAGAGAATTTTGTAAAAATGGATTAGCTGCTTATGGGGGAATTGTATTAACTTCAAGTTTAGAAGAATCAATTCAGTTTATTAACGATTATGCCCCCGAACATTTAGAAGTATTGGTAGCAGATCCCTTCAGTTTACTGGGAAAAATCAATAATGCTGGGGAAATTTTATTAGGAAAATATACTCCCTCTTCGGCTGCTACCTATGCTATTGGCGTTAATGCCGTATTGCCCACAGGAGGCTTTGCCCGGTCTTATTCGGCTGTATCCGTGTTTGATTTTCTCAAACGCTCGACAGTAGCTTATTTAACGTCTGAAGGCTTTGATAAAATCAAACAAACCGCTCAAACTTTAGCTAGTTACGAAGAGTTTCCCGCCCACAGAATGGCGGTTGAAGAACGAGAAAACCTTTTATAAGTCTTCAATTCCCAGAACAGCGAGGAAACTTAAAGTTAACTCGGACCGTCAACAAAATCATAACGTTACCCGATCTCGTCTTGATAGAGTAACGCTATTGATTGCAATTATGTTTTGCTCTTGTCACCAAATATTCTAACTTCCGTCAGGACAAACCCTTACCACATACCCCGAATAGGATCCGTTTCTACCGGTTCAATTACAGAATTGTTAGGCGCCAAAGGCGGTAAGCTAACATCAGGACGATCCCAATCAACGTCGGTTCTTTCAATGAGGGCTACTTCCCTTAAGTCTAGACGAGAAACCCATGCGGGCATGGCATAATCATAGAGCAACTTGAATTCCTCTACATCATCACTGAGGATAACCCATTTGTTATCAACTATTTTCATGATTACGTCAGAGCCAGCCACCAAGGTTGGCCAACGCTTAGGAAGACGAGTAGTGATACGCCACACCTCATCATCCCCAATTTGAACATAGGGAGGAGATATAGTTTGTACTTGAGCTACATCACCAGTCACACCCCGGATACGTCCAATAGCATAGTCTTCAAATTTGAACTTAACCCAGTCTTGTTGATAAACTTCGATAGGATCTTCGAGCTCATGACCGCGCAATTGACTAATCAAAATTTCGCCCTTAGTGGGTTCTGCTTGCACAGGAGCAATAGATAAAGCTGACATGGCAGCTACTGCTAATCCTGCTAATAAATGGGACTGTTTAAAAAACACGATAACCTCACTCCAACTAAATTTTATGGGCAAATTATCCGTAGACGCCTATCAGCATAATTCAGTTCCTTAGAATAGACCTCAAAATTTAAAGATAAATTTATAAGTCTTTGGCATCAATCCTGGAATTACCGGAAAGTTTGTCTAATCTTTAAGAATTTAGTCTAGTTTTGAGGGTTTCTAAATATTGAGATATATAATCATTGACCTGTCCAAAAAAAGTTGAGACAATGTCACGCCATTGAGGTATTCTCCCTAGAGAAAATATACCATCAGAAGACATCCGAGTGATTTTCTTTCGAGAGTTCAATAATTTGTTTTCGTCAGTTTTTGTGTTGGATTCTATTTTCCCCTCTTCAATGGTTGTGTCTTGACTACGTGATAGTTTTCTCTCCCCAAGAGAAAGTTCAGAAAACTCTCCCGGTGCTTCAGGCACAGCAACGGAGTAGTCTGAGATCGTCGTCATTTTTTCCGGGGTTGATAAAGGATCTTCGTCCGAAGGAGTGGTTTCTTTGTTAGAAGGTTTCACCTCCTGTGTAAGAGCTTCTTCAACTAGAGGACTAGGATCGATTTTAGCCTTATAGTTAGGATCAACGATAGATCTGACAAGTTCAGCCGAGAGTTCTCCTCGAACTAATTTAGACAGAGTATCTTGACCATTTGGTTTATAGGTAATAAGTCGAACTGTATTGTTGAAGGCATTGTTCACTAGATTTCCTTGTTCATCAAGAAATTCTAATTGAACCCAGTTCGTTCCTTCCTCAAACCCCTGAATATAAATAGCTTTCCATGTATCAACCAAAAAACTTTCCCCGTTAATGGTTACTCTAATACGCCAGTCAGCCACTTTATCATCGGCATTTTCTTGTGCTACTAAATGTAACGGAGCATTGGTTAGGTAAAAATCTAACATAATTGGCTGTGCGCCATAAATTCCCCTAGGACGACTGTAGGTGAGGAGGGGAAGAGACATATCTGGAGCGTTGTCTTCCGTTTTAGTTAAAATATAAAATGTAGTCTGATCATAGGCTCCATCGTTTTTGAAGCTTTCATGCCAAGGCCTTGAGGCAAACACCCGTAGTGTATGGGTTCCTGGAGTTAGATTTTCTAAAATAATCGGTTCATCGAGACTGTAAATTGCTCGATAGGGTTCATTGTCGAGAATTAGATGAAGATGGGGGCCAAGTCCTAACTCAGGGTCTTTGAACAGGGGATAGTCTTTGACATCGAGTTTGACAACGATGCTAGGCTCAGAAAAAACGCGATCATTTTCGGGACTAATAATGTCAACTTGGGGCTGATATTGATCTAGAGTTTTGTATAATTCTTGGATAACGGGTGGAGGGGATACTTCTGCCAGTTTCTTGGTGACGATAGCTTCAGAAAGCGGTTCTAATAAAGATTGGGATGTTTCTAGGTGATCTTTACAGCTGATTAATCCCCAGCTAAGGAAGAGTATAAGGAACGATAGGCAAAGGGACTTTATGAAAAGTGATCGCTTTTTAAACCAAAACACAAGGGGTTTCTCCTTAGACTGTAGCAGTTTATCTGTTAAGACTTGAGATTGTGTTTTTCTTGTATGACTAAGATACACACAACATTACATTAATGAGTGAATGATAACTCGGTTTTAATCTTAACCCTAAAGTTTGATCTCAATACAAGTTTTTGCTGGTTCTATGGATGTCGTAATTTTTACTTAGAATAGGTAACCTAATTTATGGCACTCTACAGGGGTTAAACTCAAATTACATTCGAGAACATAAATAGTTAATATAGTTCTTGTTCTTGCATCATAATTAACTGTTCAAAATGTTATAAGTTTTATTGTATATTGCAACCCATTTTAAAGAACATTTTAAAAAATATAGAAATTTGATCTATTTAATATAGATTTAACTTATACAGATAGCATTGATATTGTTTATGAAAGTAATTCTAGTTTCAAATATCAATAATCACAGTAAATAATGATAATTATACAGGTATAAAAATAGACTAAAACCATTAAAAATATCTACTAAAAATAGAAATTATAGTTTAAATTAAGCCAAAAAAGTAGATTCTGACTACTTTGTATAATTGTTTTGGTAAAAAAAACAATAAGAAAATGAGCGTAATCAGAAAATTGATCACTATTATCTATCATCGTTCTTACAAAAAATTGGCTCTTTTTTTAAGAGAGACAGACTTTCTTACTTCTTCGCAGATAACCTAATTATTGAAAACTCTTAAGAACTTCAAAAAAAGCAACATAGTTGGATTACATTTTATTTAGTTAATTTTTACCTATACTTAAGTACCTTTTTCCTTAAGAAACAGAAAGAACATATTAATTTATAATTAACAGATGCTAAGTTAAAAATTACAAGTCTCGAGAGAAGTTAATTATCAGATACTTTAATTCAATTTTTAAGGTTATCTCTTAATGATCTGATAGTTACAATAATTTAGCCAAGGCAGTCCCCAAAAGTATTTTTAAGAAAACTTAGATAAAAGACGTTAATTAACGTAACACAAATTTAACTTTAATTACTCAAATAAAGGAATGCACAATTTTTAAAGAAAAGTTGATTTAAATGATTTAAAGCTGTCTACTTATGCACTGAGTCATTAGCAAAAATAACTACTATGTCTATTTCTTTTGATTTGTAGTTTTTAAAACTTTAATCTGCCTCTTTATCTAAAGAAATAGACATAGTAGTTATTTTTCTATAAAACTATATAAAACATGGATCTATTATCGCCCTTACTTTTATTCGTTTCGATCTCCGGACCTTTTGGTAAAAGAGTTAATAGTTCTTCCTAGGGTTAACTAGATTTTTTTAAAAAATCTTAGATGATTGTTGGCTATTATAAGTTGTTTAATCATTTTCTGAGAGGGATTTAAAATATTTTGTATCTTCTTCATTCCAAGTTCTTTAAATTTCTACTTCTCATAAAATAAGACCACTATTCTTCTATTTATTACTTAAATAATTCATCTATAAATTACTTTCGCAACTGTATTTTCTAAAAAATTTACCCAATCTGTAATTTTTTTTATTTTCCATCCTCCCACATTTAAACATAATATTCCTGCTCTTATTCTGGAGGGCATTTTTGAATCACTCTTTTCTAACTACTTTTCTATTTCGCACTTATTAAATTTAAACTAATCAAGAGCTAACTTAGTCGTATTTTTACTTAGATATTGAGGATAACGACAGCATTCCTAAATTTAAATGTCCCCCAAAATAGTAGCTATCATGAGGGAACAGAATAATGACAAACGTAACCAATTAACTAAATTGTACGTTCATCAATGACCTTATCAATCAGACCATATTCTTTAGCTTCTTCTGCTGACATATAATAATCTCGGTCTGTATCTTTCTCTATTTTCTCAAGAGTTTGTTTAGTTTCATCTGCTAAAATTTGATTGAGTTGACGACGAATTCGCAAGATTTCATTGGCTTCAATTTGAATATCTGTAGCTTGTCGTCTTCCTGTTCCCCCCATGGGTTGGTGTATCATAATACGAGCATGAGGAAGGGCTAAACGTTTTCCTGAAGTTCCGGAAGCCAATAAGAACGCTCCCATCGAAGCGGCTAACCCAACACAAATGGTAATCACATCAGATTTAATGTACTTCATTGTGTCGTAAATAGCCATCCCTGCAGTGACGGAACCCCCAGGAGAGTTGATATACAAATAAATTGGTTTACCGGCATCTTCTGAATCGAGGTATAACAAAAAGGCGACGATGCGATTCGCTAAACTGTCAGTCACTTCCTGACCGAGAAAAATAATTCTTTCCTGACTCAGACGGGTATAAATGTCAATCCATCGTTCGTATTGACTACCAGGAAGACGATATGGAACACTAGGAACACCAAGAGGCATAAGCGATTAATTCAAAGGTAAAGGTGAACAACAATTGACTAAACAGTAGTTAAAGGTTTAGGCAATTCTTTGGAATTTTCTAAGACCCGGTCAATTAAGCCATATTCTTTCGCGGCCTCAGGGGTTAAATAGAAAGTGCGATCAGTATCTTTAGAGATTTTCTCTACAGGTTGCCCCGTATTTTTAGAAAAAATCTCCAACATGGTTTGTTTGTTAGACAACACTTCTTTCGCCCGAATTTGAATATCGGTAGCCTGACCCCTAGCTCCTGATCGGTTTTGGTTGAGAACAATGGTAGAGTGGGGAAGACTTGCTCGACAACCTTTAGTTCCTGCTGAGAGGATCATCGCTGCTGTTCCCATGGCCTGGCCAATACAAATGGTGTGGATGGGAGGCTTAACATAATTCATGGTATCGCAAATGGCAAAGGCTTCTGTCTCAAAGCCAATAGCGTCTCCGGTATGCCAAGAAGTACCCGTAGAGTTGATGTAAAAGTAAATGGGCTTATCTGGATCATCAAACTGTAAATACAACAGTTGAGCGATAATCAATTGAGTGACATCAATTCCGACTTGTTGTTTTACGTCATCAGAAGAAAATAGAGGCATTCCCAGATAAATAATACGTTCTTTTAGTATTAGGGATTCTAAATCAGGGGGAGGCGTTCGGAAATTAGTGTCTCCGTAGTAAGCAGATTGAACGGCTTTGATCTCCATTGGTCGATTGTTAGTTTTGTATGTTGATAGTCCCATTGCTTGGGATACATAACACCACGCATGAAGATTAGGGAGTAGCTAAAAGTAATAAACTTGTACATATATCCAAGCCTTTTGCCCTTTGCCTGACTCGTAGTGGTATTATGGCTTCCGCCTCTGATTCTAACTTACTTCAGGGATAGACCGTCGTTGAACTCACCTTATTTTTAAAATATTAGCTTGAAACATAATGAGTAAAAAAAAATATAGACAATAACTTTAATCACCTCTATAAGTTTTTATGGATTAATTTTGTCTGGAATTTAAACTTAAAATAGAATATTGATTTTTGTATTATGTCTTAATTTATAAAAATAATATTACTTAAAAATTGGAAGCTAGTTTTATTTTTTTTACAAAATTTAAATTGATAATTTAAGCAAGCTTTAAGTAAAAAAACAGTTCTAAAAAGCTATCAATAGATGTCATAAATGATATTTTTAAATACAAAAAAATGGAAAATAAAAAAATGTATATTTAAGGCAATATAAGTCTATTTTTTTTAGATGTATGGTACAAGATTTTTTTAAAAAAGTTTGTCCAAAATCACTTAGTAAGAGATTACACACTACTGTTGTCAACCAGTTAATTATATTTAATTAATCACTAAATTAATCGCTATATTGATAGCATAATTGAGACCTATAGAATTAGAATATTCTTGATATTGCATATATTTTATATATAAAAGTTTTTGATAGAATTTTAATTAGAAAAATAAGGATATAAAATACAACTTTTTTTCCTATATATTTCATCAGTTGTCTACATTTTGTTGTTTTATGAGCTGATCAATTATCTATGACCATACAAGCCTCTAGCTAGCCACATTCATAGAATCAGCATGTCTGTTGCAGAAGTATAAAAATCTTATTTATTTGTCCATCATTTAAAAGTAAAATAGAACCAAAAACTTGATGCAGAGAGCGCTCCAATTGACATAATATTTTTTTCTCTATTATTAGGACATTGTCTA
Organism: cyanobacterium endosymbiont of Epithemia clementina EcSB; assembly: GCF_029919255.1. Classification (GTDB taxonomy): domain Bacteria; phylum Cyanobacteriota; class Cyanobacteriia; order Cyanobacteriales; family Microcystaceae; genus Rippkaea. The sequence continues at coordinate 2,023,529 of NZ_CP123991.1, forward strand.
TAAGCTCTTTTTTCTTTGGCTGCTCCGGCACAATGATAAGTCATGGCTAGATGGACTCTAGTTTTGTCAGTAAAAACCTAGGTCTGAAAGTTTGATTTCTATATGTGTAAGCTTTCAGAGTACGCAGTGTTCTTTTTTTTGATCTACTTAAGTTTTTAGACTAGATAAAACATAGTAGGTATACTACCCGTAACGTCTATTTTTTCGTGCAATTGAGTACTTAGTTCTTGTAGAGTAGTATCTTTAGCTTAATTATGGCAATTGTTCTACGAGGTTAAGTTGTTCTGCTTTAATTCAAAGAGGTTCTCTTCCGTCATAAGGGAGTGGTTCTATGCTTTCTGTTGCTTTCTAACCTCCAAGGAAACGATTGAAAAACTATAACTGACTTGAACATACTTTGTTAGTTATTAGATTGATTGGTCTTATTGTTAATCTTTATGATTGTAGTGGGAAGATCTCATTGAGTACAGCTTCATTTTTTATGTTGCTTTAGTTTCATCTATCCAAATAAAAATTTCTATAAAAGAATTGTAAAATACATTGTATGTGTCGGCTCTTTTAGGAAAAGAAATTTGCCCATGTCATGATTACAGAAGTTATGTCTGGGCCATAACCCTACAAAATTAAAATGGAGACTAAGTGCAATACTTTTGGAAAACATAGTAGACATAAACTTCATAAAAAAGCAGTAGAAGCTTGTTATGCTTATTCGAGCATTTGAAGAAAAGCCAAATAAATTGATATATCTTATGAAAAATATTGAGGTTTCTTGACTTAGTTTGATAATTTAGTAGTTAATAACTTCTAAAATCTTACTTTGCAGCTTAACCATTGCCTTGCTTTATATCTGTAACTATGATCGAAGATCTGGGACAGTCTTTTGAGAAGTAGCTAAGTTAGAAGTTAAAATTTCTTTTTGATTTTCCCGTCTTCTTCTCTTCCAATTCCTAATCTTGGGTTTAAAATTAACTGAGTTAGTGTAATTCCTATTAGCAACATGACAAAACAACCCATTAAACCCTTTTATTTTGATATTACAGAAGATGAAATTGAGTTCTTTGCCGAACAATCTAAAACAATTCTTAAATCCGGTAAACTGATCTTAGGGGAGAATACCTTAGAATTTGAAAAAGCCTTTGCTAGATATGTAGGGACAAAATACGCGATCGCTGTTAATAGTGGTTCTTCAGGATTAGAAATTCTCCTACGTCTCAAAAAAGCTGAAAATACGACGTTATTAGTTCCGACCAATACTAATTTCGCTACTGTTGCTGCTGTCGTTCGTCTAGGGGGACAGGTTCAATACCTCGATATGGACGAAACAACCTTTGCCCCATCTTTACAGATGGTACAAGAAGCTGTAGAAAAAGGTGCAACTCCTAAAATTTCTGGGGTACTTTGGGTACATATTGGTGGAGTTATTTCTCCAGAATTTCCCCATATTATTGAATATTGTCGTGAAAAAGGACTTTTCGTCCTTGAAGATACAGCCCACGCTCATGGAAGTCAAATTAATGGAGTAAAGGCAGGAAATTTAGGAGATGGCGCGGCGTTTTCGTTTTTTCCGACGAAAGTAATGACAACTTTTGAAGGAGGGATGATCACCTTAAATGATGAGGAGGAAGATTATATTGCGCGATCACTAAGAAACCAAGGAAAACGGGGAATGGACTTTGGAGGATTACATACAGATTTTGGCAATAGTACCCGTATGACAGAAATTCACGCAGTTTTAGGTCGAATTCACCTGGCTAAATTGCCCCAAATGTTAGCTAGACGACAAAAATGTTATCAGTTAATTACTGCCCCTTTACGGGAAGCAGGGCTCAAATTTGTGTCTACAGATCACATGGATAATGCCAGTCAATATAAATTAATTGTTCATGTTCCTGACGGAAAAACAGCTCAGGAAATTAAAGCTGCATTAGCCGAAGAAAATATCTTTTTAGGGGGAACAGTTTACGAAATTCCCTGTCATCTACAACCAGTTTTTAAAGGAGTTTGTGACGGTCAAAATTTCCCTCGTGCTGAATATTGGTGTCCTAAACATATTTGTCCCCCGTTAACGTCGGGAATGACAGAAAAAGAAGCTCAAATTGTAGGAGAAGCGTTAGTTAAACAGTTAATTTAGTAGATTAAAGTTAATCTAGGTAGGATGGATTACGGTGCGGATAAAAGTATTAGTTTTTATCAAAAACTTATTCCTAATCCATCTCCCTAACAGTTATAGCTAACCTTAAATAACTATTGTTATCTTAGACACATTATGTGTATAGAATAACACATCTAAAATGAATTCTCCTAAACTCCTTTTCTCATTACAATTATTATTGTTAGTTATAAAATAATCTTTAGATGCTGCTATTGGTACTACTGATTATATCAGCCTTCTACTTTTTATATGTAAAGACCTTGTTTTATATATGAAAAGAACAAGTAATGAGCACAACTTACTAAGTCTTTAATTGCTCTTAAATTAGCTTAACATTAATCTAATTTTGATAAGTATTGAAAGAATTGGATTTTTGAATAACTGCTGAGGTAGGCACTCACTCCCAACATCTATAATAATTAGGTAATATTTTTAAGCCTAAACCAACTATTATCTGAACAAGCTATTCTGCCCGACTGATTGTCCATACCTAACCTATCTCAAAAATCTTCTTTCTATTTATGGTCAAAATCTAGGTTAGAATCGCTTCATGCTGTTCTTTAATAACTATTTAAGTCTTGATTGTTAGCGGTTATTTTTTGATAAAATTATCAACATATTTAACTCAGATGATTAAGATATTGAGAATAATAACTGTGCTTTTAAACTTCTTCGAACTCACGTTAAATAAAAAGCAACAATTGCACTACTTAAAGGAACTGTTAAATTATCAAGTCCCCATTTAGAAAATGCTTCCAATCCTGTTGCTATAACGGAAACTAATAAAGAAGTTATAAGAATTAAATTAATAGACTCTCCTGTAAAAAATAAAATAATACTGGTAACAAAAAAACTCACGCCCATCATTGTTAGTGAGCCTTCCCAACTTTTTTTGATTCCCAAAATTTGATAAGGGTGTCGACCAAATCTTTTACCAATAATTGCTGCCATTCCATCTCCCCAGGCCATTATTAAAATGCCAATAGCAGTATATTGAGGTTTATTTACTATCCAAAACCAATAGGTTAAAATCCCAATACTCACCGCATAAAAAAATGTTCCTAAGCTTTTACGCTCCACACTATTAATGCTAGGAAGAATCGGTAAAAAATAAGAAATTAGCGCAATGAAGCTAGCAATCAATGAGGCAACTAACAATAACCATGGCGGCAGTTTAAACCACCAAGCAATTAAAATGACATTACCAGAACCAATGTGAACAACTTTACGGGTAAACTCGGCATCAGCACCCGTTAAACGGTTCATTCTTTCAGCTAGACCAATTATAGTTCCTAAATAAATTAGGACCAAACTTAGGGGATACCAGACAGATGAAAGAAGTTCCAATTTAGGGAGTAATTTAGACAAAGACGTGAGATAAATTTGACCGATTAACTAATTGTAGTTTGCCCATCGGATTAAAACGCTACAATAATCAAGCAATAATATTAAGAAATGTAAATTAAATAACCATGTCACACTCCATTATTGTTATCGGTGCTGGAATTGGAGGATTAACCGCAGGGGCATTACTCGCCTGTCGTGGTTATGATGTAACTGTCTATGAACAAGCAAGGGTTCCTGGCGGGTGCGCATCCACCTTCAAACGGCGGGGGTTTAACTTTGATGTAGGAGCGACTCAAGTGGCAGGATTAGAACCTGGAGGCATTCATCAACGAATTTTTGCTGAATTGGGGATAGATATTCCCCCTGCTACTCCGTGTGATCCAGCTTGTGCCGTGTTTTTACCACGGGAAACTGAACCCATTCAAGTATGGCGAGATCCTAAGAAATGGCAAGTTGAAAGACAAAAACAATTCCCAGGAAGTGAACCTTTTTGGCAATTGATGGCTAAATTATTTCGTGCTAGTTGGAACTTTCAAGGACGAGAGCCAGTGCTACCTCCTCGCAACATCTGGGATCTCTGGCAGTTAATTTCTGCACTGCGGTTAGACACTTTTGTCACTGTTCCCTTTGCTTTGATGACAGTGGGGGATGTCTTACGCTTGTATGGGTTAGCCAATGATCAACGCCTTAAAACTTTTCTGGACTTGCAATTAAAGCTTTATTCTCAGGTGAATGCTGATGAAACTGCTTTGTTATATGCAGCCACTGTCTTAGCGGTTTCCCAAGCTCCGCAAGGCTTGTATCATTTTCAGGGTAGTATGCAAGTGTTAAGTGATTGCCTAGTAGAAGCATTGGAAAAACATGGGGGAAAACTGAAACTTGGCTACAGTATCGAACAAATTCACCCCCAGAATAATCGCGTTAAACAGGTCACTATCCGTCATCAGAAAACTGGAGAAACCAGCACAGAAACCGCTGATCATGTCGTTGCTAATGTTACGATTCAAAATCTCATCAAGTTATTAGATATTTCCTCGTCTCTCTTCTGGAAACTTTATCAAAATCGCACAGAAAAACTACCTCGACCATCAGGGGCATTTGTCGTTTATTTAGGGGTTGATCGTCAGGCCATTCCAGATAACTGTTCTTCCCATTTACAATTTCTTTATGATGATAATCAACCCATTAGTGAAAATAATTCTTTGTTTATTTCAGTAAGTGAACCGGGGGATGGACGTGCTCCCAATGGAAAAGCTACCATCATTGCTTCATCCTTTACTGACCCTCAAATTTGGTTTCATAAAACCCCAGAAGCCTATCAGGCTCTAAAACAACAATATACTTCAGAAGCGATTGTCCGTTTAAGTTCCTATTTTTATCTTACTCCAGATACTCTTATTCACCAAGAAGCCGCGACGCCTTGCACATTTGCTCGATTTACCGCTAGAGATAAAGGTATTGTTGGGGGTGTTGGTCAGCGTGTCTCTACTTTTGGACCTTTTGGCATCGCAACCCGAACTCCGTTAAATAATCTTTGGTTAGTAGGAGATTCTACTCATCCAGGGGAAGGAACTGCAGGGGTTAGCTATTCAGCTTTAACCGTTGTCCGACAAATCGAGATGAGTGAGTAATTCCTTTTCCTTGTAGGGAAGTGTAGGGATACAAGGGAAATAAAGAAAGAACTTTTGTCTTATGCCTTACTTCATTGAAGATGTATTGGATAGACGAGGATTGGTTTTATTTGAACTTGTCGGGTTATGACTGTGGAGATTCACTTGTGTGCCAATCGGTGGTGCCGCCGGAGATGTCGACGGGGAGTCGTGAAGTACCTCTGGGTTGAATCGATAGCCAACGTTACGAACCGTTTGAATGAGACTCGGTTGTCTAGGGTCAGTTTCAATTTTCTTTCGTAGGGAAAGAACATGAGTATCAATTGTTCGCGGATTATCAATAGCTTCAGGCCAAGCTCGTTGTAGCAGTTCTGAACGACTCAAGGGATTCCCTTCTGCTTGAGCTAGAACATATAACAAACTGAATTCCTGGGGAGTTAGGTCAACAAAATCTCCTCGGTACTGGACTCGACGCTGAACTAAATCAATTTTTAAATCCCCATAGTCGAGATATAGGGGAGCAGAAGCCACCCGTAAACGTCTAATTAGGGCTTCAACCCGAGCCATAAACTCTTGCATACCAAAGGGCTTGGTTAGATAGTCATCGGCTCCGGAGTTAAGTCCTTTAACAATATCCTTTTCACTAGTACGAGCAGATAGAATTAGAATGAGGGATTGTCGTTGATTATGTAACCATTGACACAATTCAATGCCATCTCCATCAGGCAAATCAGAGTCGAGGATAACTAAGGACGGCAAACGATGGACAAAAGCATGACGAGCTTGTTGGAGATTTGCCCATTGCTGAGCCATATAACCCGCTTGCTGTAAGTGCCAACCCAAAAGCGATCGCAGATGAGGATTTCCCTCAACGATAGCAATATAAATCAGATTCACCTTAGTTTGATTCCCTATAAAATAAACACCATTAGGCTAACAGAGCTAATGTCAAGAATTTGTAACATCTGTTACGACATTTTCATCCGGTCCCTAAGAAAATCTTAAGAATTACTCAAGATTATTTTTTTTGATTTCAGGATACATATTTAATTAACAGCAAAATTAAAAAAATAAAGCGGTTACAATAAGATTAATGCTCAATTGTGGAAAGTCTTCAATAATAATTGATAGGGCTTTCTCCGATGTTTACTAAATTCCTATAAACCCTCTCTATGTCATTTCTTCATGCTTCAAGATACTCAAGCGATTCGTTATTATCAAAAGCTAACTGACAGTATGGTGGACTTATGGCATCGAGGTGGTCGCTTTGACGAAGTCCAATCTTACATGGATGGATATCTAGCCTGTTTACGTCACTCTAGTACCCTCGAAGCTCACTTAGTTTACCGTTTGGAGGAAGAGGCGTGGCGTTTTTTACGCGATCCCTCTAACTTTGGAATGTCACTACAAACTAAACCTGATTACTATTAATTCCATAAATCAAAAACTAAGGGAAAAGAGATTGTTATAAATTTTCGTTTCCCCTTAGTCTTTGATTTAAGAAGCTAAGGCTAATTCAACTATTTGCTGCAATTCACCATTTTGATACATTTCAATCATGATGTCGCAACCGCCAACAAATTCCCCATTAATATAGACTTGAGGAATAGTTGGCCAATTAGAATATTCTTTAATTCCTTCGCGAATGTCATGGTCTGCGAGAACATCAACCGTCTCATAAGAAACCCCTAGGGTATTAAGAATTTGAACAACATTGTTAGAGAATCCACACTGGGGCATCAACTTAGCTCCCTTCATAAAAACTAAGATTTTGTGGCTGTTGATTAACTGATCAAGACGATTCTTAAGTTCTGGTGTCATAAACACTCCAAAAATAAATGACAAATTTTGACGGTGAAGATATAGATAGTAAACTAATCAATGATGAGATTAAACAATGGAAGTTAATCCTAATTGCCGTTTATTCTAGCTTAGACTCTAAGTTAGACAACTGATTGTGCCGTTTCCCAAGTTTGGGGGGTGTAAGTTTTTAAAGCTAGGGCGTGAATAGCTTCTGAGTCTAGGGCCTCTTGGAGCGCGCTGTACACCAATTGATGTTGCTTGACTCTGGTTTTTCCTTCAAATTCAGCTGAAACAACCAAGGCTTCTAAATGATCTCCTCCCCCTTTTATATCTCTAATTACTATTTGAGCATCGGGGAGTCGCTCTTTAATCATAGCTTCAACTTGTTCAAGTCCAATCATTGAGGATTCCTTAACGATTATTTATTACCGACACTATCATTATAGTGACTTAATTCTTGCTGTTTTATCTGTGACTAAATGTCATGTTTTCTTGATTAATAGGTTCATAACAAAGTGGAGATTACGAGTGCATGATTATTCTTCTCTTAATCAATTATCAAAAGTTAATCGACTAGTTAAGCAGTTTTTGCTAATTGATTGAGTCGAATTGTTTGTAAAGTTTTAAGAATATAGTCTCGCCCACAAAATTTATAAATATGATACAAAGTCGATCCTTGATCAAAAAGAATTAAGGTAGGAAGATTTCTAATACGATTGGAACTAGTTTCTGCTAAATTTTTTTAGCATTGAAACTAAAAAGTTTTACAGGATCCCTATTTTGATTGGACTTTATACTCTAGGGATAAGACTGAATGAGATAAGCAACATCAGGGAGCTCAAAATTAGAGAAGAATAGGTTGAGAAGTAGGTTGGGTAGTAAATTGGGGAAAGTCCGAAATAAGTTTAGGAAAATTCTTATTGCTAACTAACAGCATAATCAATAAGGGATAATTTATCTGATTTTTATTTTATATACCGTGCATAATAGTACATCTAATTATAATAAACTGACAAAGAGAATTCAAATCTCTGATATTTCTTGTAGAATACACCAGCTAAATTAAAGTCCAGATAATACTTTCACGCCGTGAGTTCACGAATAATCTCTAATGAGATTGGGTTTACTTCCCCACAACTTTGTTAGAGATTCTCACTCAGCTAGTAAGTTGACTTAATCACTCGTTTAGGACTCGAAGCAATCAAAACAAGTTCCTCAGATAAACCAGTAAACAATTGCTGACTTAGAAGATGGTCACCTAACAAAATTACGGATTTCCCCTTTTTTTGGGTTAACACGATCTCGGAAGTTGTTCCTAATTTCATGCCACAGGCAATCACTACATCTCAAAAAATAACACTAATATTGTGCGCAGCATTCCTTAAGTCAATTATAATTGCGATATCAACTGCAACTGCAATATCATCGGCATTATAAGGAAGAATTCCGATGGTTAAACTTTCCAGTTCTTTGGTTCCTTGACTACTACATTCATGACTCCGACGTTTCTTCTTCCTGTTAATAATACCCATACCTATTGAGCAATTAATTTTTCTAATTGATAGACACTTTTTGGATCAATAGAGGTTGCGTTCTCCCCAGGTGCCATTAAACTATTTATAATTTTTCTTGGGTCGACACAAGAGTTAATTAAGTAGATGGATGTAGTTAAACGAATAAATACAGAAAAAAGGCGTAAGGGTTAAGAAAATTGTTAAAATCCTAATTGTCCCTATATTTGTTCAATCGCTCCTTCTGCATGATGAACAATAGCTCGTAATTTTTTTAAAGTTTCTTTCTCTACAGTTTGCCATAATCCCCTTAAATTTGCTTCTAATAACCTTTCGGCCATGTCCCGTAAAGCCCAAGGATTTTTTTTATAAATAAACTGTTGAACCGTTTCATCTAATAAATAAGCTTGAGCCACTCCTTCATACATAAAATCTTCTACACACCTAGCCGTAGCGTCATAAGCAAATAAATAGTCAACTGTAGCTGCCATTTCAAATGCTCCTTTGTAGCCATGACGCATCACACCGGCAATCCATTTAGGATTAATAACACGGGAACGGTAAACTCTAGCTATTTCTTCTTTTAATAACCTAACTTTAGGATTAGATGAGATAGAATTATCTCCAAAATACGTCTCAGGATTTTTATTGGTTAATGATCTAACAGTAACAGTTAGTCCTCCTTGAAATTGATAATAGTCATCAGAGTCTAATAAGTCATGTTCCCGATTATCTTGATTATGTAAGACAATTTGTAACTGTTTCAAGCGTTTTTCAAATACTTCTGGAACCCCATGACCGATGCCATCTTTATCATAAGCATAGCAACTCCAATTCAAATAGGCTTTTGCTAAATCTGCGTCATCTTTCCAATTTTGAGCCTCAATTAACCCTTGCAACCCTGCCCCATATGCTCCAGGCTTTGAGCTAAATATTCGATATTGAGCCTTTAGTTTGGCTTTATCTTCGGTCAACCCTTTTTTTTCCCAAAAAACTTTATCTTCTTTAACTTGGGCAGCTAAGGGATTAATTTCTTTTTCTTCTTTTAGGTCTGACACTCCACTTATCGCATTGTACATCAATTGTAGAAGGTTGGGAAAGCTATCTCTGAAAAAGCCCGATACCCGAACCGTTACATCTATACGTGGTCTTCCTAAGACTGATGGACTAAGGATTTCATAGCCTACAACCCGACGAGATAACCCATCCCAAATTGGTTGAACACCCAATAAAGCAAACACTTGCGCTACATCATCTCCTCCAGTTCGCATAGTAGAAGTCCCCCAGATAGAAATCGCTAAAGTTTTGGGATATTCTCCATGTTCTTGAGTGTAGCGTTCAATAACTGTTTCTGCAGCTTTTTTTCCAATATTGTAAGCAGTTTCAGTAGGAATAGCACGGATGTCGACTGAGTAGAAGTTACGACCAGTGGGGAGAACGTCTGGCCGTCCTCTGGTTGGCGCGCCAGCAGCTCCACTAGGAATGTATTCGCCGTTAAGTCCTTTAAGAAGATTAGTAATTTCTTGAGGGGTTTGGTAAAGGGATGGCAGGAGACGAGTTTGTATCCATTGAAGTTCGGTTCGAGTGGCGTTGAGGGTACAAGAAATAGGCGTTTGGGGAGTGAGAATAAGAGAATCAATGATTTCGCTCGCGTAGGTTTCTAGAACTTCTGTAGCTTGTCCAGTAGTACGACATTGTTTTAGTTTTAGGCACAGATGTGGAGGCGCCGAGGGAGAAAAAGAGGGGGGATAAAATGGGGTTGTGGGAGAAGTGGTTAGGGGGAAGAAGTTGAGATCTAAGTCTTGAGCGATCGCGGTGGTTAATCCTAGGCGATTGAGGTCAGGAAAACGTGCAATGGCTAGGGTTAATCCTGTGAGTTGAGGGCGTCGGGGGCATTGTCCAAAAATGTGTAGACCATCCCGAATTTGGGCTTCTTTTAATTCACATAAATAGCCGTCTGCAAGGGTTAGAAATTGGCTTAAAGTGTTGGTGGTTAAGTCAATACCTAGATCTTGATTGAGACAAGTTTCGTTGATCAGTTGAGTGATGCGATCACTGATAATTTTTAGGCGAGAGGGATTGAGAGTTTGAGCTTCATAATATTCATCAATTAGGGTTTCAAGTTTTTCTAAGTCCCCATAGAGTTCAGCGCGGGTTAAAGGAGGAGTTAAATGATCTAAAATAACAGCCTGGGAACGACGTTTTGCTTGAGACCCTTCTCCTGGATCATTAACAATAAATGGATAAAAGTTAGGAAGTGTTCCTAGAGTTATTTCGGGATAACAATTAGCAGAAAGAGCTAGACTCTTTCCAGGCAGCCATTCTAGGTTACCATGTTTGCCAAAATGAATAATAGCTGAGGCATTAAAATGATGTTTTAACCAATGATAATAGGCTAAATAATGAGGCGTAGGTTCTAAATCAGGAGCGTGATAATTTAAACTAGGGTCTAAATCATACCCCCTCGAAGGTTGAATGCCAACAAAAATGTTTCCCAATTGAATACCAGGAACATGAAAGGATGAGATAGATTGGGATTGATAAAAAGTTTTCCAACGTTGCTCAATCTGGGTCTGAATTGAATGAGGTAAGGTTTGAAAATAAGTACAATAGTCTGATTTAGAAAGGGATTGATAAATTGGTCTTAATTCTTTTCCCTCGGGATCATTAGTAACTCCAGTGGTTAACCGTTCGATTAATTTATCCTCTGTTTCTGGTATATCTATAACCTGATATCCAGCTTTTTTTAATGCCTTCAAGGTTTCGAGGCAACTTGCCGGAGTATCTAACCCCACTCCATTGGCAATTCGACCATTTTTATTAGGATAATTAGCGAGAATTAAGGCAATTTTTCTTTCAGCGATAGGAGTAGTTTTTAACCGTATCCAATTCTGAGTTAAGTCAGCGACAAAATTAATGCGATCACCGATAGGTTGATAAATCACAACATCGGTTTCTAAGTCTTTATTCCAAGCTTGAACCGATTTGAAAGAAACTGCGCGGGTTATAATTCTACCATCCACTTCAGGAAGGGCAACATTCATCGCAACATCACGGGGGTTTAATCCTTGATAACTCGATTGCCACTGTTCAAAAGTACCCCCACTTAAAATTACCTGTAGGACGGGAAGATTCAAATTTTTCCATAGATTTAAATTATCAATGTTTCCTGAGTCAGAATTTATTTTAGCTAAAGAGAAGCTGGTAGTATTCAGAATTAATTGAATTGGGTTATTTTTAAATTGTTTAAAATAGTCAATCAGTTTTCCTTGAACTTCCAGATCTCGTAAAGAAGAAACAAAGATTGGCCAAGAAGTTAAGCCCCTTTTTGCTAAGGCTTGACAAAGATTATCAATAACGAGTAAATTACCTGCTAAATAATTAGAACGATAAAAAAGTAAGGCAAGATTAGGATAAGAATTAAGGGAAGTCTTATCTAAATCTTGCCAAGAGTATAGACCAAACTTAGGAACGGGTTGGGGAGTGGGAGGATGATAGGATGTTTTTTGATAAATATCACAGATAAATTTTAGAGCATTTACCCAGTTTTCTATGCCCCCTTCAGTTAAATACCGCCATAATTGGTTACTGTGACTTAAAGAAACTGTCGAGTGACTCATTAAGTCAGGATCAGGGTGATCATCGCCTGGTAGAATAAAGAGATGAATCTTTAGAGAAATTGCTATTTCTTTAACGACTTCTAATCCATAAGACCAATAAGACCGACCTCCCAATAATCGTAAAACAATAACCTTAGCTTGGGACAATACTGTGTCAGCATAGCTGTCGATACTCAGTTGTTGTTGTAATTGTAGAAGATTAACGGCCCGTATTGCGGGGAAATTAGTCGGTAAATGCTTAATAGCATAGGCCAGGGTTTGAATATCTGTATCGGCTGCACTAAGGAAAATAATCGGAGCCGGGTTTTGTTCAACAAAGATTACACCTTCGTTATCAGGATTCCAGCCTCCTGGGGTAGCAGCAATTCGATGCATTGAAACTCCTTATCTTTAAAAATTATTAGGTTTCAGGTATGGCGTAGGGAATTAGGTAGATTCTAGATCAATGGTTTTACCTGCGTTGTCTCTAACTGTCTCCAAGATTAATGACTCGTTTTCAAGTCTCTATGTTACGCCGAACTCTATCCATTAGAGTGTTTGAAGAACTAGGTTCTCTCTGGCGACAACTTGCAGCAATGGAGGGAATAAATGGAACATTAATTACACAGGAGATGATCCTAGCAGAAATTCCTAATCTTGACAGGAGTTTAGCGCAAGAACATTTTTCCTTATTACTATCTTCTGAATTGAGTCTTTTATTACGGGGAACCTTTGATACCACCACCTTATGTTATCAGGCAAGTATTATTTGGGATCGACAGATGATTGCAGATTTTATTAATGATCTCAAACAAAATCTTGCCCCCTCATTTATTTTATGGGAGCTTCTCACGCAATTTTCTTTGAGTCAACAGATTTCATCGAGTTTCCTAGAAAAGATCTTTATCACCCAATTATTCGATATTTTAGCCCCAGATTCCATCAATGATTCTCAAAAAATTTATAGAGCTCCTGATTTTGATAAACTAGAGGATACTCTGCGGCAGAAAATTGCCCAGGAACGATTACTAAACCAAATCATTGTTCAAATTCACCAAAATTTAGATTTATCAAGTATTCTAGAAACGGCAGTTAGAGAACTCAGAAGTTTTCTTCAAGTTGATAGGTCAGTTATTTATGAATTTGGTTATGACAAATCCGATCATTCGTCAGATATTAAGTCCAATCAAAATTGGGGGTGTGTCACCTACGAATCTAAACTTTTTACTAGAATTCCCTCTCTTTTAAATGTTACTGCTGAAGATAATTGTTTTTTCTATATTTTTAGCTATCAGGAAAAGTCTCGTCGAGGTTCGATTCTAGCTATAGAAGACGTAGATCAAGCTTGCTCTTCATCATTTTGTCTAACACAATTTTTCGAAAAATATTGGATAAAGTCTGAGTTAATTGCCCCTATTCTTGTTGAAGAGACACTTTGGGGGCTACTAATCGTTCATCAATGTTTTGAAAAAAGACAGTGGTTTGATAGTGAAAAAAACTTTTTAGGACAAATTGGAGAACATTTGGCGGTCGCTATTTATCAAGCTCAATTATATACCCAAGTTCAAGAACAAAAGAAAACTTTTGAACAGCGAGTTGTTGAAAGAACAAAAGAACTTCGAGATGCTTTATTAGCATCCCAAGCAGCGAACCACTCTAAAAGTGAATTTTTAGGGAATATGAGTCATGAATTACGGACTCCCTTAACCTGTATCATTGGATTGTCAGGAACATTGTTACATTGGTCAGGAGAAAATAAATCGTTCCCTTTACATAAACAAAGACAATATCTTCAGACTATTCAAGATAGTGGAAAACATCTGTTAGAAATAATTAATGAAATACTAGAATTTTCTAAGCTAGAAGCTGGTAAATATGTTTTATCTATTCAAGAATCTAACTTAGAAAGTGTAGCGAAAATTGCCTATCAAAAATTTAAAAAAGAAGCTAATCGGAGAAATATTAAATTAGTTTTAGAATTAAAAGTAGAAGGTCAAGAAGAAAATCAGTTTTTTACCGATCCTGAAAGACTACAACAAATTCTTTATCATTTATTGAATAATGCCTTAAAATTTACATCGGAGGGAGGAACAGTTACCTTAAGGATTTGGCGGGAAGGAAATCAAGGGAGTTTTCAAGTAGAAGATACGGGAATTGGAATTGCTGAAAACCAAATTCCTCTCTTATTCGAATCATTTCAACAGTTGGAAACCTCTCGGCAACGTACTTATGGAGGAACTGGACTAGGGTTAGCTTTAACTAAACAATTAGTTGAACTTCATGGAGGAACAATTGAGGTGGAATCTATTTTAGAAAAAGGATCAATCTTTACAGTTAGGCTGCCAAATCAACCCCAACGCCAACTTAAATTATCTGGAAAATTAAAGCGTGATCAATTATTTTTTAAAGGGAATAGAAATATTGTTTTGATTGAAAGCAATGAAGAAATTGCCACATTGGTAGGAGAACTATTAACGGCAGCTAATTATCAATTTATTTGGTTGATAGATAGTGCTACTGCAGTTAAGACCATTGAACTTTTGGAGCCAACTGCTGTTATCTTAGATCAAGATTTGACCGATGCTTATCAGATTAGCGACACCCTTAAACAGTTACCGAATACTAAATCAATCAAAGTTTTGTTACTGAGCCATCAAATATCCTCAACAGATTGGACAGATATTTCTCAAAGGGGAATTGATGATTATCTATTAAAACCTATTCAACCTAATCTTTTGTTAAAAAGAATTAATGCTTTAATGTCTAATGAAAATAATGAGGAAGATGAGTCAATATAAGTTGTTATTTTTTTATATATATATCATCTATATATAAAATATTTAGTCACTATTATCATTTGTAAAAGCAATTTAATATATAAACAATGTAGCTTATCTCTCCTCTTATTTTAATTATTTCCATATTTCTCAATATTTACTCTGTAAAATTTTTGATTAGTGGCTTTAGATTTAATTTTGAAACAACCAAGAATTTTTGATAATTAATTATCATGTTAAATAATTTTATTAATCGATTTAATATTGGTAATTGTTGTTGGTTTACTAAGTTTTAGTTGCACTTTAGGTTTTAAAATCCTAAAAATTAGTAAGTAATATCAACATATAAAATAACTAAAAAAACTTCAGTGAACAAAAAAAAATATGAAAATACCTCAGTCTAGTCTTATTGTTTCCTGTCAGTCTCCTATAGATTCTCCCTTACATGACCCAGAAATTATAGCAGCTATAGCTAAGGCTTCTATTAATCAAGGAGCAAAAGGCATTAGAGTTGATACTCCATCCCATGTTAAAGCTGTTCGAAGATTATTGCCGAATATCCCAATTATTGGTTTGTGGAAACGTTACTATCAAGGGTATGATATTTACATTACTCCTTGTTTCTCCGATGCGGTAGAAATTGCTAACGCAGGGGCTAATATTATTGCTATTGATGCAACCCTCCGAAACCGTCCTCAAGGAGAAACTATGGTGAATTTGATTCAGAAAATTCATCAAGAATTAGGGACATTAGTCATGGCTGATGTGGATACTATCGAAAATGCGCTCGCTTCAAGTAAAGCAGGGGCAGACTATGTAGGAACTACACTTTATGGATATACTAGAGAGACAGAAAGTTTTTCTCCTCCTGGGTATTCTTTATTGCAAGAAATGGTTGAACAATTAGATATTCCTATTATTTGTGAAGGAGGAATTAGTAACCCTCAGGACGCAAAAAAAGCTTTAGAATATGGAGCTCATAGTGTTGTTGTCGGGACAGCTATTACAGGGATCGATTTAAAAGTTAAAGCCTTTAATTCTGTTTTCATTAATTAATTAAATATTAAATTTTTAACTGATTTTAAATTATGTATTCCGATAATAAATCAGCTATTTATCGAAGGTTCCCTAAAGTTCCTCTTGATCGTAGGGCTTTTGCTTTTGTCCTAGACTTTTTGACCATTTGGTTTATCAGTTCGTTTTTTCGAGGGATTTTACAAGGACTCATTTTTGTTATTTGTTGGCTAACATCACGGGTTATTTTAGTAGAAAAAAATCAGGGGCAAAGTTTAGGAAGTTGGGCGTTTGACATGAAAGTAATTGATGTCCAGTTCAGTAAAATTCCAGGGTTAATTGAATTGGCCAAACGGGAAGGTATTTTAGGCGTTGTAGCTTTATTGGCAATGATCGGAATGAGGATGAGTTTTCGTAACGGTTTATCAATGTTGTTATTAACAATGCCCTTATTAGTAGATTGTGGAATAGCCCTTGGAGATCAAGAGTTAAATCAAGCATTTCATGATCAAATAGCTGGTACGATTGTAGTACAAACTAATCGAGGATTTTCTTTAGATTTACGCTTAAAAAAACTTCAGTCTATCATCAAAGGTAAGATCAGAAGTTCTCAAGATAGAGATAAGTATAGAGATGATTGAAAACAGAAAATACAGCAGCAGACAAATATATTCAAAAACAAAGTCCGCAAAAGCGGACTGATGAATCTAGAATATTATTAACTAATAAACAACTTATCGAAGTTTGACCACTAATCGCCTATCAGGTTCTTGTCCACGACTTTCTGTTTCCACATCTTCCACATCCTTCAATAAAGTGTGAATTTGACGGCGTTCTGCCGATGAGAGGGGGGACATTTCTACCTCCCGTCCGGTCTGTCGTACTTGTTGAACCACCTCCTGCGCCCAGGTGACAAGTTCCTCCTGACGCTTGAGACGATAGCCATTGAGTTCAACCGTATATCTCTGTTGTTCTCTGGGTTCAACACTCAAATTAATGAGGGTATTAGCTAGATATTGAATCGCATCTATCCCTGCTCCTTGTTCCCTTAAGAGGATATTAGTCTGTTGGGGAGTCAGCTGAGTTTTATCAATCGTCAGCCAGGATTCGGGGGACTCATCAGAGTGACTTTTCTTGTCTTGAACCTTAACTTGTGCTGTTAACCCCATTAATGTTAATAGGGTTTCGAGCCAAGCTTTACCTGAGTGGACTTCTCGCTCCATCTTGACAATTTGTAACCTATTGTTAACTAACAAATTAAGACGTTTTCTTTTTAGAGCTTTTTTTCTCAAAGGGAAGAGCTTCTTGGATTTTTTCAGCTTTTTCTTGCTGTGCAACCAATTTTTGTAGGTTCTCTGGTAGAGGTTCTCGCATCAAAATGACCGTTTGTAGGGTCTGGAAAACATTGGCCACAACAATATACATCAACACCCCTGCCGGTAGAGGAAAAAAGAGAAACATTCCACTAAAAATTACGGGAGTAATTTTATTCACCGCCTGTTGCTGTTGCGCTCCTCCGCCTGAAGAACCGGATAATTCTTGATTTAGATAAATACTAACACCAAAGAACAAAACCATGGCTAGGATGTCTAAGTTGATAGTTCCATCATCCCCCATAACGCCAACTCGTCCTAAAGCTTCAATAAATAAGAAACCTGTCTTGGCAGCAATCCCCGGAATAGTGGCTTGGATAGTTACTTCCCCAGGGGCCAAAGCCTCTATCGTTCCATCTTCGTTTATTTTAACTCGTTCTGAGCCTTTTATAACTTCAAAAGTTGGCTCAATGTCGCTTTCAGGGGTTTCAGCGAGCAATTTCATAAGAGACTGACCTTCAGTCGTTTGAAATTGAACTCTAGTTGTTTCCCCAACAGCTAATTTAGTCCCTCCAGGTAATAAAGCCGTAATGGGGTAATGAAGAGCATCGCTAATGTAGATGTTACTAGGTTTCGTCGTAAAAGGTTGAGGTACAACACGCTCAATTTGTTCGCTAGGCAGAATTTGGAGATCAACTGCATAGTTAATGTCGGCAAATGGCGATCCCCGTAGGGTGGCAAATAAAGCAAAGAGAATGGGCATTTGTAGCAACAAGGGTAAACAACCCGCTAAAGGGTTGCCAAACTCCTGCATCACCTTTCCCATTTCTTCTTGTTGTTTCGCAGGATCGTCTTTGTAGCGTCGCTGAATTTCTTCTTGTCGTTCTTTCATTAGGGGCTGAGTAATCTTCATTTTTCGCATATTGCGAATTTGCCCAGCACTCAAGGGGTACAGTCCAAAGCGAATTACTAGGGTTAAGGCAATAATCGCAAAACCGTAGCTAGGCACAATCCCGTAGAAGAAATCCAGGATTGGCAGCATAATGTTTGTGGAAATAAATCCGACACCAAAGTCCATTCGTCTTAATCCAAGCGGTCTCGCTGTAGGGTTATCTGTAGTTTACTTTACCGAATATTGGTAATAAAGGAAGAGGTTAAGGAGCCTCTGACCTGGTCTAATTTTAAAATCTATCTGCTGATAATTGCTTCAACAGAGTTTCCTGTCTTAGTCACAACTTTTTCAGCCATATAATCATAACTTATAGTCATAAGCCTTACGCAAGTCAAGAACTGACCTCAACTCCAGACGAATTTTATCTCGGAGTGTAACAAGAATTTCATCCAATAGTTTGATTGTTCCCCGTGGGATTTTAACTGTGTTGGTGATTTCGTCATAGACAATGTCGATATGATCGCATCTCATCCAACCATCTGTGACTGAAATCTGATGATTTGTAATGCAGTAACGTAACCAAATAGCTCTGACTATAGCCCCAACCTTTAGAGGGAAGCAAGTAACTGCAAATCCTAATAAAATATTAATGATAAAGTCCCCAATATGAGGACCTTCTTCATAAAAGGTATTCTCTCGTATGTCCATAGACGATATCAGATTTAATTAACAACTGCTTTAATTCTCGCAAAAAATACTCATAATTGCACTCACTTTGACTATGCCGCACTGTAATTACTACTTTTAATCCAGGGGAAACTATGGGAAGCAAGGAGCTAATTGCTGCCTTAATCTGCCGTTTGAGACGGTTGCGAACCACCGCCTTTTTACTAATTTTTTGGCTAACAGAGACACCAAACTGAGTTGGGATCGGGGTCATAGTTTGATGGTCTTTTGATAGTACTCTCATCAAAAGATGAGAACTTTTATAATGTTGGCCCCGTTTATAAACAGCTTGGAAATCTTTGGGTTTCTTTAGCCGATGAACTTTAGGTAATCCCACTATGTTAACTGGTTAGAATTGGGTTAACAATAACTTATACGACAACCCGCGACGTTTAATTTTGATCTAACGTCGAATACTTTAACCTCTTTTGGAATAAGAGTGACAAGGGTTAAACAGACAACCTGTATCGTCCTTTTTTTCTTCTAGCCTGAATCACATTACGACCGTTTTGAGTTCGCATCCGCACACGAAAGCCTGATTTTCTCTTTTGCTTTCGATTGGTTCCTCCTAGGGTACGCTGAGTCACAAATTTATTCCTCCGACAACGCTACCGTTTACTTGACGCCTTATAAAGACACGGCCTCCCATTTTATCTTTAAAAGCTAGAGAAGTAAAGACTCGGGAAGTGATTTTTTAACCTACATTCAGTTTAATTGCTTAACATAGGTGAGGTGCAATGACAATCTTAGACCTCACCCTAAAAATTATCTGTTCTTCCACTGAACTTATGGAGGAATTAACCTCTTTTAGAAAATTATGAATTATACATCAGAAAATCTAACGATTTACTACAATAATTCTGAGAATTAGACGTTGGCTATGGTAACACTTAATTTCAATTTAATCTATCTATCTACCACAGAAGGACATAAATGAGCCAATTGACAATCAAGACAATTTGGTTTTCTAGCACGACAAGTTGCCCGACCATGATAAATGATACGAATTGAAAAATTTTCCCAATCATGTTGAGGCAATAGCTTCATTAAATCTCTTTCAATCTTTACAGGATTCGTCTCTTTCGTCAGTTCTAAACGTCTACTTAAACGCTTAACGTGGGTGTCTACTGTAACGCCTAGGTTAAGTCCGAACCCGTGTGCTAAAACTACGTTTGCAGTTTTACGAGCAACTCCTGGTAGACTCAGTAACTCTTCCATTTTTTGAGGAACTTTTCCATCAAATTCTTGAACGATTTTCTGACAGGAACCTTGAATATTTTTAGCTTTATTTCGATAAAATCCTGTCGGACGTATCAATGCTTCTAATTCTTCTCGATCTGCCTGAGCTAAGGATGATGCATCAGGAAACTTTAAAAATAAATTGGGAGTAACTTTATTTACTCTTTCGTCAGTGCACTGTGCCGATAGAATCGTGGCAATCAAAAGCTGCACAGGGGAGTCATAAACCAAACTACAAGTGGCATCGGGATAAATATGTTTCAGAAGAGTTAATATTCCTAATGCTCGCTGTTTTTTGTTTCTCCCTTTGTGCTGAATGCTCATGTTTTTATCTAAATAATTACAATCAAACTTGCTAAAATAACTCTTAGAAAAAGGCTAAGTTAACAGTATCGCGAACAACAAGGAATAATCCTAAACTAAGGAGTAAAACTAACCCTGTTTGCATGATGCCTTCTTGCAATCTATTCGGTAAAGGTTTTCCTCGTAGTCCTTCTACCATTAAAAAAATTAATTGACCGCCATCAAGAGCAGGTAAAGGTAGAATATTGATAATAGCTAAGTTAATGCTAATTAGCGCGCCAAATTGGAAGAGATTTCCCGCATTATTTTGGGCAATATTAGCACCGTACTCGACGATTTTGACTGGACCTGCTATCTGTTTAGCGTTTTCTTGAAAATTACTCACAAGTTGCCAAAATCCTTTAGCAGTTAGAGTCACTAAATCTTGAAAAGCATCCGCACTGTAAGCAAACGCATCAAAAAGTCCTTGAGACTTTTTCAAGTGTATATTAGGAATTAGTCCTACCCCAATTTTTCCTTGACCTTGGTCATTAGATTTTGGGGTAACAGTAACAGATAAAGTTTTGTCATCCCGTTCAATCGTAAAATGAAGAGGTTGATTGGGAGAGTTTTGGATTTTTTCAATAAAGAAGTCAGTCGCTTCGGGGAAGTCATCTAAGGGAGTGTTGTTAACTTTAAGGATGATGTCTCCCGATTTCATTCCTGCTTCCATTGCTGCGGATGCGGGTTCAATAGTAGGAACAGCTAGTCCAGATTGAATATCTTGAATACCAACAGTAGCGACTTGCGCCACTAGAAGAAAATAAGCTAAAACCAGATTAGCAATTACCCCTGCACTGATAACAATGGCCCGGTCAAATACGGGACGGTTACGAAGTAAATTGGGGTCATCTAGGGGAATTTCACTATTGAGATCATCATCGGGGAATCCTACATACCCCCCCAAAGGAAAAGCACGAATAGCGTATTCGGTTTCAGTCCCTTGATATTTGACGAGACTTGGACCAAAACCGATAGAAAAGCGGTTAACTCTGATTCCTTGGAATCTTGCGGCGGCAAAATGACCTAATTCATGAACGACAATTAATAACGCTAAAACTGTGATCGCTGCCAATACTGACATAGTTTCTAGACTAAACAGATAATATTAACTTTTTTCATTGTAGTGTACTTGGTGTGGTGGGGAACACTCGAACAAAGGAAGCAACGAAAGTAGGGTGGGCAAAGCATAGTTAAGATCGGATAATCAAAGTACCGCCCATCCTACAAGACTAATCCCAATAAGAATTGAACTTCAATATCTCAATATTAATTCGATGTAATAATTTAATTTTTTGCTTTATATTAAGTAATCACCAAAAAACACTGGTATCGTTTTTATTTTAAAAATAAAGGACCTACTAAAGAATTATTCTTTTACCTTTGATACCTACCATAGGACTTTCTATAATATTTATTATGCAGTTATTTATTTTGTTTTTGTTGTCGTAATACGATATAAGCGGATATCAAACCTAATATTTGTAGATTGATTACACAGGAATTAGATTTTAAATAAATTTAAATTCAATAAATCATAAATATGTACTTTACATCTCATTTTTTATAGATTTATTGGGATAAGTAAAAAATTTTTTGATTTATATTAAAGTAATTTACTTTATCTAAAAAACTATTATTTTAATTTAGATTATTGACTTGTGTTTAGAAAAAAAATAAATTCTTATCAGATTTTATAGTAATTAAGGTTGTCATTATACAACTCTATTACATAATCAAGGGATACTAATAGAAAATATATAATACTAAATTATTAAATTTAAATTCAAATCTTTTACATAATCTACTAATTTTAGTTAGATAAAATTTGGCTTTTATTTTGAATAAATAGTTAATCTGAATAAATAAAAAAACAGTTAATAACAGTAATTATTAGATGATAGTCTGTTTAAAAATTAAAATAACATAATTTAGAATTTAAAAAAATATCAAATTTAACTCGCAATAAAAAATATTGTAAGCAACAAGGAAAGCATATATTTAATGTCAAAAAACAAGATATTAGAAAATCAAATAAATTGCAAAATTGGTTTAATATTCAGTAAATAGATTTTAAATAACTAGTCATTAAGAAAAAAAATATAAGACAAAAAGATGGATATGGCAAGTTAGAAAAGTCAATATTAAAATTTATATATATTTTTAAAAAGCAGATATTTAGAAAATTTGCAAATATTTAGGAATTATCTTGTCTATAAAGAATATGTAATTAAGTAAAAAAGTTTTTGAAAAAGAAGTTTTTATACACATATTTATAATCTTCTATATAAAATATTTCTCTAGAATTAGAAAAAAGTATTTCTATGTAGTTAATACAATAAATACAAACTAATATTTTAATTTTTAAAATATAGAGACAATAAATATATGCTTTACGTTTGTTAATATCTATTTACTCGAATGTATTAGATGATTTTCTATGGAAATTATCTAATACATTCCCATATATTTATTTCAAAGCATGTGCTACCTGTTTTAAACAAGCTTTATTAAAATAACTAACTATTTTAAGTATCTAAATATAGACAAACACATTTTCTTAATAAAAAATAAAAAAATAAATAAGCTATTAAATTAGACTCATAAGTTGATTTTTTATCGGAAGATAAGTAAAAAAAACTCGAGATCAATAAAAAAGTTAGTCAACTTAAATTTAATACTAAATAAAAAACTAAATATTTTTGTGGCGATCACTTTTAAAACTAAAATATACATCAGCATAGTGCTTCTTATTTATGTCCAACTATAGCAAGACGCAAAAACGTTAAGTAAGCTTTGAAAGTAGTGTCTACACATTCTCTAACGGCTTAGACTTTAGATAATATTTTCTGATTCAAGTTTTTACAACAAACTATTAATTCTTAATTTTGTTTAGCTCTGGAGAGTCAGGGAGAAAATATTATAGTTGACGTCCAGTTCATTATATTTTCTTTTCTAAAAGCTTTTCCCTATAGAAATTAGTTTTATCTAAAATAATGATCTCTTCCGGTTCCCATTGAATAGTTAAGTTTTAAGATAATCAAACTTTACATAAATCTCTATGAC
Source organism: cyanobacterium endosymbiont of Epithemia clementina EcSB (assembly GCF_029919255.1). Taxonomy (GTDB): domain Bacteria; phylum Cyanobacteriota; class Cyanobacteriia; order Cyanobacteriales; family Microcystaceae; genus Rippkaea. The sequence continues at coordinate 2,046,920 of NZ_CP123991.1, forward strand.
AACCAATTAATAATTGGAATAGTAATTTTTTTTATTTTGATGATAGACTATTTTGTTTTTATATTTTCTAACTTAAAATATTTCTTATATAAGACTATTACCATATAGATGGTTTATCCGGTTATTAAATCTAACTTCATCTACATCTAGCCTTCTGTTAAGAGAAATTTTCTCTAGTTTTTTCTGCAATACTTCTTTTCTGAGTTTATTAGATTTATTGGCAATCTCCTTTTTACTTGCTGTTTTAAGCATATATTTAAAATATTTCAAGTATTAGAACTAATTTTAAACAAATAAAATTGCCTTTTTTGTACTGCCTAAATGACTTTTTGGCGTAGATTTGAACTATAAGTAGCTAGCACAAAGTGCAGCACTATTTTTGCTATTTTGTTACTGTCTTATGGACAGGAAACTATTCTAATCTTTTTGCGTAGTGCTATACTGAGACTGTGTCTGCTAAATGAGTAGCTAATAACTCGCAAAACTCTTATTATGACTCTGTTTATTACAATGTATAGCTAGGCTAAAAGAGTCTAATCAATTGAGTTAAGCACTAATCTGTCTAACCTTCTCTAAAATAGAGAGTTAATTTTTATAGCTTATTTGAGTAATAAAGTTACTTGCAAAGTAGTACGTTATATTTGACATTTTGTCTTAATTTCTGATTACCGATTTCTTAATCACTTATGACTGATTTTAACCTAACTTGTCCGATCCCCTTAGATCAATATCCTCAAGTCTTACTTGCTCATGGAGGAGGGGGAAAATTGATGCAGCAGTTGCTTGAAAAGATGATTTTTCCTGTCTTTAATATGACTCAAAATACTCCTCCACATGACTCTGCTGTTTTTGATTTAAACGCTAATAAAATTGCTTTTACTACCGACTCCTACGTTATTCATCCTCTATTTTTTCCTGGGGGAGATATTGGTAGTTTAGCTATTAACGGAACTGTCAATGATTTAGCTATGAGTGGGGCGCGTCCTCTTTATCTTAGTGTGGGGTTTATCTTAGAAGAAGGACTGCCGATGGAAATCCTTTGGAAGGTTGTTCAGTCTCTACAGAATTCTGCTCAAACTGCTCAAGTTGAGATCATCACTGGAGATACTAAAGTAGTTGATCGAGGAAAAGGAGATGGGGTATTTATCAATACCGCAGGGGTCGGTATAATCGAACATGATCAAATAATTGCAGCCCAAAGTGTTCAACCAGGAGATGCTATCCTGCTCAGTGGAGATTTAGGCCGCCATGGTATCGCGATTATGGCAGTAAGAGAGGGGCTGGAATTTGAAACGACCATTGAAAGTGACTGCGCTCCTCTAAATTCTGTTGTTTTAGCTATGTTAGAGTCCAAGGCAAACATTCATTGCCTACGAGATCTTACCCGTGGCGGCTTAGCCAGTGCCCTAAATGAAATTGCAATGGGTGCAGGGGTTATTCTTAATATTCAAGAAAACGCTATTCCGGTACGTGAAGATGTCCAGGGGGCGTGTGAAATATTAGGGTTTGATCCCCTCTATGTGGCTAATGAAGGTCGGTTTGTGGCGTTTATTCCTCAAGACTCTGTAGATACTGCTATGAAAATTATGAGAGCACATCAGCAAGATCCCTGCATTATTGGTCAAGTTACAGGAAGAGGACCAGGCATGGGGTTAGTTACTTTAGAGAGTAAAATTGGAGCCAGTCGTATCGTTGATATGTTAAGCGGAGAGCAATTGCCCAGAATCTGTTAATATCCTGAGCATGCGAGCAGGGGCGTTCTCGAAGAGTGTCAACGTCTACGGTTATTCGCCCCAAACCCTTTGATATATTAACGGACAACCTAACATAAGACAGGAGATTTTTTCGTTTCTTCGGTTGCTATTTCTGCGGCCATTGCTGCCAATGGGGGGACAGACTTGGCAGAGAAACTGCGTCTTTGTCTAAAGTTTCTACGAGAACTCTTCGGCGATGGGCTGTCCATGGTGAAGTTATAGGCTTTCCAGTTGCTTTCGTGACTCCATTGAGAGTCATCTGTCACTACCAAAACTGCTCCAGAAATCAGTGAATCACAAGCCATTGCTTGAATACAAAACTGAGTCCAAGGAGAGCGCAAAAGAAAAACAGGAACTTGCTTCCCATTAGCACTACCATTGGTATAACCAATCAAAAAACGACCTTCTTCAATGAACGGTCCGAGTTGCGGATATTGTTCGAGGAGACGGAGGATTGCTTGGGAAGCCATAGATTAATATCACTAATTTAACTCAGAAGAGCGACCACAACGATGCTTACACAACTTCTTGACCATAAGGATAGAAAAATTTGTCCACCAAAGTTAGTATCAAATGTTACGGAATTACCATTTTTTATTTCAATGTCATGTAAATTTGATATAATTGTCTCCTATTAAGATTAAATTAACGTAGTTGATCACTTTTTGTTAAAAAAACCTTAAATTACTATTTTTTTTTAACTGGCTGGTACTTTCTTGACTGGACTTACTTTTGCCTTATATAGCAAATTTTTCCCATGACGATAGCCAATGTAACGAATTATGACAGTTTCTCCAGGTTCAACATAACCACTTCCTTCTAATAATTGATGACATAGAGGATCATAGGGAACTTTTTCTCCTACTACTGCAATTGTTTCAACGTTCCATTGTTTAAGTAACTCGATAATCGGTTTAACTAGAGGTAATAGTTTCACGGCAGAGAGTTGAGGATTTTTTTTTGCAATCATCGCTGCCGTTGGCCATTGTAAAAGCCAAGATTCTAGGGCTTCTAAACTAGATTTTTGAAAGTTTTTTTCTAGGGTTTCTTTTTCTCCGTTTAATTGCTGTCGCAATTGTTGATATTCTTGTCTAACTTTCTCTAAGTCTGATAGATTAAGGGCTTGAGTTTCAAGTTTGGGAAGGCTTAAGGAGTCCAACAAAGATTGATCTCCACAAAATTCACTCAGTAATTGTTCGATGGGAACTTTCAACACGTTGGATAATCTTAATAGATTTTCAATAGACATTTTAGGCAGTAAACCCACTAGGAGGCGATTTAACTGCCATTGGGAAACCTTAGAAATTTCGGTCAACTGACTAAAATCAGATATTTGCGCTTGCTGCATTAACTGCAACAACTTGTGGTGATTGGCTTGATAAGTTGTTGATTGTTTCATAAAAGACTAAGATTTTTAGATAAATAACGTTTCTTTTTTTCCTACTCTCAATATTTTTTCACCGGATCAACTAATTCTTTGAATAACGACCATTTTGAGTTTACCCTAACTTTGCCTGTGTGTCTTGTCTCTAGCTCATAGATTTTGACTTGTAACATCTTGGGACAAACCGTATCATTGGTCACAAAATTAATGTTAGCAAGTTACAACACCAATACAAATTGAGTAGTTCTTTCTTACTGAAATCAAATGCTAAAAACCCATATTTTTAAGTTCTATCGTGAGGTAGTAAAGCCCGCGCTGTAAGCTTATGCAACTTATCGGGAAGAATATCACGGTTAACCGCTATCATTCAGTCATCATTCTCAAACGGACTATTTTTTCCCCCGCATCATCTAGTTGCACCTCAATAACTTCACTGTTTAAAGATTCCAGGCAAGTTAACATTGATCGTAAGTTAGGATTACTCGCTCCCGTATCCACATACAGCCGATCAGCCAGACTCCCTATTCGCTTCCAAGTGGTATAGAGTTTCACTACGGTTTGTTCAAGTTGGGTGGCTTGTTTGACCAAATCAGCAGTCGTACTCAAACAATTCAATCTTAATGCCTCTTCTAACGCCATTTCTAGGTCAATTGAGCGATTTTTAAGGGTTTGTACTTGGGCGGCCGCATCGAGATATTTTGCCAAATTTCGTGCTTCTGAAGTGAGAAGTTTAACAGTATTAACATCGGGACTTTCGGCAACTTCCTTTTGAATTACGTTGAGGTGGCTATCGGGTAACTTTTCCATTTCTTTAACTAAAGGGACTAAATTACGGACGGGTATAATTCCCTCGGAAGCTTTCTCTTTGACTTTATCTGGAAGTAATTCTGAACTCATAGCTGTCCATTGATCAGAGAGTTGTTTAACTTCTCGTCGGGTGATGTGATCACCATTTTGGGCAGCTTCACTAACCAATTTTTGCACTTCAGGATCAGATTTAGCTGTTTCGATAAATGCCCGTTTACTAAAATTATTGATGGAGTTGGGATTCAGCTGTCCTTCTGCCAACAGGGTATCTGCACTATTAGCAAGTTGAATGAGAGCATAAGCTTGACTTTTAGTGATTTCTCTTTGTTTAAGCCAATTGAGAAATCCTGTCCCTCGGCCGTCTCCACCTTTTTTTTCACGATCACGGATAGCCCGTAAAATACGCCCCCGCCAAATATCGGTTTGTAAGTCAAAGTGATCACAAACCTTCCAGACAGCATCTAGCTGTTGCTGAAAGTCCAGATCCTGAATGGCTTCGTCTTCAGGATCTGGGAGCTGGAAGTTAAATCCTATAGGGGTTTCGAGGGCATCGATAATTTTATCAGGAGAAGAAGGAACAGCGCTCATATCGATTTTAGGTGTCACTGATTCAGTTGTTTATGAGTGGAATCATGATAATTGAGTTTTAGAGTCCTTTATCATATCATCTGAGTTGAGAGTTATTGGCATTTCGTTAAATTATTGACTAATTGTAATGTGAGTTTGATGAGATTAAAAAATATGGTCGTTATTCTTAATATCTAAGTTAAAATACTATAAAGTTGATGATTATCTAAAATGGTAACCGCCAAGAATCAAGACTAATCTTTCTTTCAAAATAGAAAAAGTCAAAGATAGCTTACTTTTTAAAAACTTCTCTTTGTCTCAGGGTTTAAAAAGTAATATCTATTAGTCAGCAAAAAAGTGAATAAAACAGTGTTGAGTATTTTTGTTTCTTAAACATTTAATATTAATAATATTTTTTTCTAGTTGTTAACTATTTCAATATAAAAATACTTTTTGTATTAATTGCTGTTAATTTATTCGACATATCTTTTTGTTTTTTTTTAAAAGTTTATTTATGTTACTTATAATTAACCTAAAATTTCATAATTAAGCCCAGTAATATATAATTATATGTAGTCTAAATTACTAATATTATTTTAAATAATTTTTGATCCATACAACTAAGCATTTAAAAATTAAGTATACTTTACTCTAAAATAGATGGCAGATTCACATCAGAGTAGAATCGATAAAATTAGTTCCTGTAATTTATCCTTTGTGAGTTTGTCTAAAACAGCACAACAACATCATTCTCAGGTCACAAGTTCCGCAAATCGACAATAGCTAACTATATAGAGAAGGTCTAAAATATGAAAATAAATAAATATTTATTGTAATCGTTACAAAACAAGAAAATATTAAACTATAATAAATAACAACTGAGTAATTTTTTAATCATCATAAATAAGTTTTAGTTGCTACTCTAAATCAAACCATAAACATTGAACTAATCAATTCAATTAAAAGTTACATGGAATGTTTAATAAATCAATAGTATAAAAATACTGCCTGCCAAAATTTATTTTTCACTATACATGCTTATCTCACTTTATCTTTCTCCTATCTACGGTTTTCGGTTTTTCCCTGTACCAAGTCTCTCAGTATTGGAAGTTATTAGCCACTAAATTTATTAGACTCAGTCTAGAAGAGCTGTTATTTCCATAATACATAAAAATTCAAATATTTAGTTAGGTGTATTTCAGTCCTGAAATACACCTAACTAAATATTTGAAGGTTAACTCAGAAAAAGTTCTTTGGAAAATACTTAAATTTTATTTTCGAAGAAACTTTCTCTGAGTTTTCTGGACTAACAATTTGGCAATCTCAGGATTATAAATCCGAAGATAATTCCAGTAATTGCCAAATACAGATTCTACATAACTTTTTGTTTCTTGGAAGGGTATTTTTTCTACAAATACATCAGGATCACTAACCTGATATCTTCTTCTCCATTTTGAAACATTGCCAGGACCAGCATTGTAACTAGCAATAGCTAATAACGAATTATTACTATAGGTCTCATGGGTGTGGTTTAAATACCAAGTTCCTAAATTAACATTGTCATTAGGATTGCTCAAAGAATAGTCTTTCAGGGCTATTTTATTAGCTACCCATTTACCTGTTGTTGGCATCACTTGCATTAATCCTTTTGCTCCCACTGGCGAGGTAATTTCTGGTTCAAAACGGGATTCTTGACGGATTAAAGAGGTGATTAACAAAGGATTAATTTTACGTTTTTGAGACCAATCAATGATAGTCTTATAGAAAGGAAAAGGAAAAAGTGCATGCCAATATTCTGGGGTTTCTCTAAGTTTTTGTAATTGAGTTTTTGATTCAGGTCCGTCTTTATTTTGAAGACTCCAAACTTGATTAATTCCTTGTAGGTTTTTTCCTTGTACGAGTTTCAGTAAAGCATCAGTAAAAGATTCATTGACACTTAATTGAGAGCGATCATTCATTTCCGCTTTAAATAAAGTGATAGCATCTTCGTCTTGTCCTAGACGATAGAGTTCTTTGAACATGTCCGAACCTGCCGGAGGAACCGAACGGATATCAGGTTTAGCGACGGTGGGTAAGGTTTGACGTATGGTATTAAAATTTCCCACATTCCAGCCTAACTGAACTGCTGATCGCCAAGCATAGTAAGACTGAGGATGATGAGAAACAGCGTATTCAAAAGCGGTTTTAGCATCCTGTGATCGCCCCAACTGTTGCGCCCATTTACCTACCCAAAAGGCCGCTTTGGGAGCGAGGGAACTGTTAGGATTATTACTGGTGATAGGTTGCGCCCAAGTCCAGGCTTTGAGGACATCTCCCTGCTCAGCAGCCGTTTTTGCCACACTCCAACGATATTTAGCGGTTGCGTCGGACTTAGGATGTTGAACTAGTAAGGTTTCTCTACTTTTAGCTGCCTCAGCTTTGCGCCCTATACCATCTAATAATTTGGCTTTTTCTAATAAAGCATCGCCCGCTTCATCAGGAAATTGTTTAATAATTTGGTCAAAGTAGCTAATGGCGGCTCCAGATTGAGATAGTCTGGCGAGTCGTTTCAGGGCTATTGCTGTTTCCGGAGCCTTAGGAAACTCTAATAATAAGCGTTGATAGCCTGCCTTTACCTCATTTTCACTATCACTGTTGGGTTGAATCTGTTGTCCCCTAGCAATGCGATAGAGATTTTGAGGAGTAGCCGGGGCTTTTTTGTAAGCTTGGGCGGCTTTATTATAGTCGTTAGTTGTCCAATAGCCATCAGCGATCACTTGCCAGTTTTCGGGAGTTAATTGACTAGCATAGTCTTGAACTAAGCGATCACGGATCGGGTTAGTTTTAGTGGTATTGGCATCATATTTAGCCAATAGAATTAACAATTGAGGTTGTTCCGGGTTTTCTTGAAAACGTTGATGGATAATCTTTTGAGTACTGGGATGTTGAGGAAATTTTTCAATCGCCTGCTCCCAATATTGGGAATCATATTTTCCTAATTTGTAGAGTGCTTCTGCGGCAACCAAAACATCGGGATAAGTTTCAACCAGCATTTTCCAGGCTTTTTGAGCTTTATCTATTTCATTGGTAAGTTCATAACCCCGTCCCCGTTTGAGGAGGATATAAGGAATTAGGACAGGATATTCTTTGTCTAATCCTTCAAGTTGACGTAAAGCCGGGCCACCTTCATACTTTTGAAGTAAATCAATCGCCAATAAATAACGACCGCGACTGCGTTCTAAAGAGAGAGTATCAGACTCAGCAATTTCTTGCAGTTTTTGCTGTCTTTGTTCTGAGGAAATCTCGGCTAAAGTCAGGACAATAGAGGGTTTATTAGGATCTTCTTTGAGAGCTTCTTCAATCTGTGTTTGTTGCCTTTGCTCGAACCATTCTACTGTTTTAGGAACTAGGAGAATGGTTCCAACGATGGTGATTCCTAGAATTCCTAAACCAACAAAGAGGAAGTTTTTTTGTTTGAGTGACTTGAGCATTCCATTCCCCGAACAACAGTTAAATATATATTATTAACCCTTATTGGTTTATTTGGGGACGTTTGCATAGAGATTATCTATCTATTATTGCCGTGCATCTCTCAATGAGATCACCGAGTTTTGTTTATTTAAAGACCCACTATTCTCAGTAACTCTGTTCAGTTACTGGGAATAGTGGGTAGAGAACGGACTGTCATCAGTTCTCTACAGGCTTTTTATCTGCGTTCCCGATAAAAGTTTTACAGGATATTTTCTGGAGTTTAAAAGTAAATTGGGCGATTATACCGCGTATCTTCACAAAACTGTTAAGCCAGAAAATCTCTACTTTCAGTACAACACTATTGAAGGCTAACCCTTACAGTTTGCCCATACTTAGAATCTGGGACAGACTTTGTTTTGGGATACTTATAATTAATTCCCGGGTAATTGAAGTACTGTCTGAAAACATAAAGTGATCCTTAAAAATGTAGAAACCTGATAAAATAGAGGAGATTTTTAGAATAAAAGACAGTCATAAAAATCTCTACAAAGAGATGAACAAGTATAAGTCATTTGAGCTCTATATTTAGTGTTTAACCGCTAAATTTTAACATTAAGGCTGCAATTCTTAATCTAAGATGTTTTTAGTGCTTTGCCAACTTTTATTAAGTTAGCCTTAATGAAGGCTAAAGAGTTTATCTTTGCTTTATTTTAGAGTTTTTTAACTAAAATCTGCCTTATCTTCTAATAGATTTTATCTTTATTAAACAATTTTAAGTTACTGTAGTGTATAGTGAGCACTTTATCTATTTCGACAGTTAATATTTGATATTATTCATTAATATATAACTCCTATAGTGGATAACATTTAAGTAGAAATTATATCAAGGTTCAGTACTTAGTAAATATGAGTATTTTAGTATTAGAAACTATAATTATTATTTTTAATAAATAAGTTTAAAAATGATAGAATTGACGATTCTATTGACTAGTAAATGTAGAATTTTATAAGTATTTTAAATACATAATAAAAGGTAATTTAAAATTAATTTTCTATTTATTTTTTTTAAAAAATAGGTAAATTTAGATAAAAAAATGACAAGATAGTTGCAAACACTTTGATTTCTCGAATATCAAATATGAAATATAGTTTTACGTTGATCGTCAATCATTTCACCAATCGGGTTCACTAAATTTTTGTTTCATCTTCTGTTGATGATTAGTAATTAATTGAAGTGCCTGTTAATAAAGCTTTTTAGAGAGTTATTAAGCTAGATATTATTCGGTAAATTATTTACTTCATGATATATTATGTTACCTCAGAAACAGGTTTAGAGTCATCTATGTTACCGGTAATTAATTTAAAAATTAATGATTTGCCGTGGTGGTTTATGATCAAGTGTGGTTAATTTCAATTCCTAATGTTACCTTTAAAAATTTTGGTCTTATTCAATTAGATTTTTATAATTTGGTGTACTCTACTGAGAGTTTAATGAAAGACTCCTATCGGAGCAAAATCGATGAAACTAATTTCTGTAATTTCTCTTTTGTAGATTAGCAAAAAAACGACAAAGTAATTTGATTAAAAATTTAAATATTTTGGACAATAAAAAGATTAATTATAATGGTCATAACTTTCCCTCTTATCAAATGATATTTACATCGTTTTTCCTCAGAAATACTGTCAATTGAAGAACAGGATAACAATGCTATTCAAGTCTTTGATAGAAGTTATTTAGATTACAAAATACTTCGATTTGGCCTATGTTAATTATAAACCCTATATTCAGGATAATCCTAACGCTGATCATAACCATTAACTTCTCTATGTTAATCAAAGCTTTATCTCTTCCATTTATTTTTAGGAGAAAATAGAAAGTCACTACGCTCTGTCTAATTGTTATCTTATAAAAATGTCTTATGTCGAAGAATTAGCCCCCTTTGATCTTATTAAGTTAACTAATTTAGAATGGCGCATTGCTCTCCCTGCCGAAACCCATCGCCAGAAAGTTAGACAGGCTGAAGCGGTCGGAGTCCAGTTTACAGAAGTAGTGGAAAATGGGCAACGGGTGGCGGTGTTTAAGTTTGATATCCTCACAGAACATACTCGTTGTATTTTTGGCTAGAAAGTAATAATGGAAGTATTCAGTCTCAAGTATAGTCTGCCCAAAACTTTGAGAATATACCAGAATTTCTCCTGGACTATGGCGAAGTTATCTTTATTGATGATGACAAGTTAGCCATGGAGACTGATATGATCAAAAGGGCTACTGCTGAGACGGCTGAACGAAAAACTAATCTCCCCTGAAAAGTTTATAGTACTTGCAACTATGCCTACAATTACTTTTTCTATGGCATTAAACTCCATATTGATAACCCTAATATTGCCTTGAGACGGGGGATAAATCCATCAGGTAAATATGCGTTTACTTGTATTGTTCCGACTCGATGGAATTGCCTGTCGTACGATGAGAAGTTATAAGTGTCCGGCTTGTCGTCTAACTCGCAATCTTCCCTTAACACCCGATTATAATTATGTTCGGCTTGATTTTTATATTCCCAGTATTGGTTGGTTGTCCATGGTATCTAACCCTGACAATGTTAACGAAAGTGGCTCCTATTCAACGCGATTTTTTATGGAATTGTCTTAGCATCTCTGCATGATGCTAAGACAATTCCATAAGACGGTTAATTAGGAATAGAGTGTCCCTAAACAAACAACAGGTTTCTTTTTAGAATTTAGCTATCAATCATGTTTGCTTTTTGATTTTAGATGAGTGAAATCCAGCCAAATTATAAAAAGAAAGAAGATGGGTAGTAAGCTATTGTGAATGTAAACTACTTATTTTAGGGTTACGGTACGAATATAAAAGCTGTTTTTTCCATTTTGCTAAGCTAAACTCACGGATTGGGACTGTTTCTTACTTATCAAGCAGTATTAACTAACTATTGAGATGATGAACAGCTGAGGTGACAGATTAGAAGTTTATCTTAAAAATTTTCATAATGGCTAAATAGTTGCATATACATAAGCAACACTATGCTAGCCTGCATTGCAGGCGTGGAAGTAGTCATCGCAAATCGGTACCGAAAAGTTTTGGTATAGTTGGTTATAAGAACTTTGATTAACGAGTTTTGTTTCCTCATTATAAGGGTCTTTTTCAAATCTAAGTAGGAGAAAACTTTGTTTAAGCTAAGTAAAGTTCGAAAAGTTTCTAGGAGAACAAAAGATAGAGCTAGTGCAATTAAACTCTCAGCAGTGGGGTCAAAGGTGCAGAAAATTGCCATTTTATTTATCTAAATTGGGCTTCCTCGACAGTTCGTACAACAATTATTCTGAGCGTTTTGATGTTATTCAGAATAAATATGATCTTAATTAAGAATTAAGGGGTTGCCAATATTTCTTAAAGTTACTGTATAGTCGATAGCACTACTAGCGATCATTATCGTATTGGAAATGGCGATAATGATCGCTAGCGTTAGTGCAAATTCGCGTGAATAAAATAATTCTTTCCAAGACTAACTCAACACGTTTCCAATGCGCTCATAAATTTGAGACCCATGAGTGTAAATAACAATGAAGACCCTAATTAAGTTAGTAATGGTATTTCCCCTCTAAAGGTGACTAACATACCAATTGACATCGGAACTTCTTGGAAAGCTGAAGAATTAAATCCTGGTAACTAAGGAAAGATAATAGCGGTAGCAAAGGCTAAAATGAGAAAAAAACAAGTTTATAAGTTTATTTTCCAAAATTCCGATAAAATTCTGTAATAGAAATATTTTCATCCTCTATTACTCTAAAAATGTCTGACAGAGTTGGAGTTTATAGTAGGTAACGATAGCAGTAACAATAATAATCGATGGGTTAAGTATATCATTAACCGAACCAATCTTAACCATGCTAATTACTCGATAAAAAAATGGAAAACCCCAGAATCAAAAGAATATCAAAGTAAAGCATAGTTAAGATGACTAACTAGCAAAGAATTTTAAAGAACTTAAATTAGAATGATTTATTCTTGAGTAGCAGTAAAAATTTGGAAATTTTAAATCATATATATGATAAAGTAGAAACCTACGCCGATAAATAACAATACTATTTATCTTAGAAGATAAATAATGCAATCTCTCAAAGAGAAAATACTATTATTAAATAGATGATTTTCAGCATTTTAACCTGGTTGCTTGTCGTTTTTTTCAAGAATCAAGAGTACTCTATTAGAGTTTTTACAAATTTTTATTGGCTTACTCTTTTATCAGTTTATTACTAAAATAAATATCGATTTATATGAAAACTACAATTATATTTATATAATTCTTTGTCAGTCAATAATATTCAAATATCAACACCTTTAATTAATTAATTAATTAATTAATTTTAATAAAATAATAATTCGCAAATATTTTTGAATAAAACCTAGCTATTTTTGGTAGATAAAATTTTTAAAAAAATTACTATAAATAGTCTCTCTATTAAGAACTACGGAATACTCTAATGATTTATTCTATTTTACTCAAACATTTTCTTTTTTTTGTTTTTGACAAATTACTCTGAGCTTTTATAGTTGTCACTTATTAACAACGATAAAAGCCGCTAAAAATATTCAAGTTTTTTTCATTATTAGATTTTATCTATCAAATACCAAATTGTATAAAACGGACAATTAGTAATTAGTTACTTTTGACGTTTTTTATGGCTAAATAAAATATATTTTTAAAAAATGACTTCAATAAGTAACTAAATTGTAGGTATATTTATTAAGCTAATGTTTTGTACTTCTTTAAAAAAGAGAATGCTTACATACTTCAATTTAACCATTTTTTTACTATTTAGTTTTATTTCACTGATAAAAAAACTAAATTAGATGTAACATTTATGTACAAAATAATAAATTGGATTAGTAGTTGTATAAACTCAATTTATTAAGAGATAATCCACTTAAATAAACTTTTAAAAAAGCTCATTTAAGTGGATATTAAAAAGCAATTTATCCATTTTTAATATATTTTTTTTGTAAAATCAAGGTACATTTGCCAAACAAAAAATTGACAGAACTACTCTATAAACTACTTGTATTAACATATTTTCTATAAAAAAACATGTTAATATTACCTTTTTTCTCAAAAAAACAGTCTTTTGAATAACTCAAGATAACTAAAAAGGAAAAACCTAATCGTTAAGTGAGAACGAACATAAACTCAACTCTACTTGAGAGGGTTTTTGATTTTCTATTATCATCACCTTCGTCTCTTATCAGTCAAGCTATAAATTTTGCGGGATGATTCCTTGTCTTTTACGGAGTCTGTCACTATAGAAGCCCTCGTTCTTCTAAGCGTTTCAATAAACAACAGCTCACACCATGATTCACGCTTATACAAATACTCATAGAGGATTTTAGTTATTGCTTCAAGCCATAACCATGGACAGATTAACTTAGTAAAAAATTGGGAGTGGCTAACTCCAACATTGCAACATAACACTAATATAGTGGAAAATAGCAAAGAATATCCATAAAAATTGGCTATTAGTAAAAGTTAATCTAAATAACTTCCCCTAAGTCTCCTGCAAAAACTAATTCCCACACCTATTCTAGAAAGATGTCTAATCCCAAGCAATTTATTCCAAAATTAAGGCGTTGGCCTATGATTTTGAGTTTACTCTTATTCTTTATGGGAGGAGGGTTAGGGATGAAGTTGTGGCTTACCAGTCGGGGAACCCAAGAAAACCTAGAGTCTTTAGCGGCTCAACTTCCCACACCCGTTAAATTGCTTACCCTTACCCAAAAAACAATTCAAGATACCTCAAAAGTTATCGGAACTATTGAAGCTAGGGATGCGGTTGTCATTAAACCGGAAATAGAGGGAAGAATTAGTCAAATTTTAGTTCAAGAAGGTGATTATGTTCAACAAGGACAATTAATTATCGACTTAGATAGCAGCAACTGGCATGCAGAATTACTTGAAGTTAAAGCCCAATTAGCTAGAGAAAAAGCGCGATTAGCAGAACTGCAAGCAGGGAACCGTTCCGAAGATCTTGCCGAAGCTAGAGCTAGTCTTCAAGAAGCTGAGGTTCGTTTGGCTAATGCCCAAGGAGGAGCCAGACCTGAGGAAATCGCTCAAGCCCAAGCTCAACTCGAAGAAGCCGAAGCCAAAGCACAATTAGCTCAACAACGAGTTAAACGATATGATAATCTTCAAAAAGAAGGGGCTATTTCCACCGATGAATTTCAAGAATACACTACTGAAGCCCGTAGCACCAAAGCCGAAGTTGAACAAGCTAAAGGTCGTTTGGCTCAACTGATCGAAAATCGTCAATCTGATATTAATCAATTAGCTGCGGTGGTGGAACGACACAAGCAAAATTTAAGAAGACTTAAACGGGGAGCGAGATTAGAAGTAATCGCCCAAGCTGAAGCCGATGTAGCAGAAAACTTGGCACGAGTAAGAATTGCCGAAGTTAACGTCAATAAAACCAGAATTATTGCTCCTATATCCGGCATAATTGGGGAGATACCAGTTAAAGTAGGGGACTATATAAAACAAGGGGATATCTTCACCACCTTAACCGCCAATAAGATTGTAGAACTCAATTTATCTATTCCCCTAGAAAAAGTTCCTCAACTACAATTAGGCTTACCAGTAGAAATTTTAGATCTTTCGAGAAAACCAACCTTAAAAGGTCGAATTAGCTTTATTTCTCCCTATGTAACTGCTAATTCTCAATTAATTTTAGCAAAAGCAACTTTTAATAACATTCAACAAAACTTACTTAACCATCAATTTATTGAAGCTAGAATAATTTGGAACAAACGCCCTGGTTTATTAATTCCCGCAAACGCTGTGTCTCATTTGGGGGCACAAACCTTTGTTTTTGTTGCTCAGGTTGATGAATCTTTTAAGTCTGATAAGCCTAAATTAGTCGCTAAACAAAGACAAGTTATCCTTGGTAGTTTACAAGGTAATAACTATCAGGTACTCAATGGACTTAAAGCTGGAGAAAAAATTATCACCGCCGGAATTCTTCGATTAAGAGACGGGGCCGTTATTCAACCCTTAGATAGCAAATAGATAGCGAAAGTGAATAATTAATAGTTGATATTCGTCTATGCTAACCAGTTAATTTTCTGCCTCTAATCCTCTGCTTTTGAGCCAAACAATCTTATGTTTGTTAACTTTTTTATTAAACGCCCTGTTTTTTCTACTGTTTGCGCCTTAATTATTTTCTTGGTGGGAAGTATTAGCTTGTTCAACTTACCCATAGAAAGGTTCCCCGATATTAGCCCCACTAAAATCCAAGTTCGTGCTACCTATAGTGGTGCCAATGCTGAAGTTGTAGAAAATGCTGTTACCAGTATTTTGGAAAGACAAATAAATGGGGTTGAAGGTCTTAAGTATTTAACCTCAAGTAGTAGTAATAGTGGCACTAGCAATATTACCGCTGTTTTTAATCGTAAAAAGGATAAAGATTTAGCAGCAGTTGATGTTCAAAATCAAGTCTCAATCGTTCAATCTCGACTCCCTGAAGATGTTCAACGTACAGGTATACAAGTCACTAAAGATTCTAATAATCTTTTATTGGGAGTTGGATTATTCAGTGATAACAATCAATACAATAATATTTTTATAAGTAACTACACTGATCGCTATTTAGTAGACTCCCTCAAACGTCTCAATGGAGTAGGGAATGTCCGCATTTTTGGGGAACGTCGCTATTCCATGCGTTTATGGCTTGATCCTGTCCGTTTAGCTGGTCGAGGACTCACCACCCAAGATGTAGTTGATGCCTTATCAAAGCAAAATTTACAAGTAGGGGTAGGGAAAATTGGGGGTGAACCAGCCCCTCCTGGTCAGGAATACCAACTTGATTTACGAGCAGTTAGCCAACTCAAAAATCCTGAAGAATTTAATGACTTATTGCTAAAAACTGATGAAAATGGTGCATTAATTCGTTTTAAAGACGTAGGACGAGCACAATTAGGGGCAGAAGATTACGGCTCTTTTCTGAGATTTCGAGGACAATCTGCAGTAGGAATAGGAATTTATCCGTCTACAGGGGCAAATGCTCTAGAGGTCGCCAAAAAAGTTAAAACAGAAATGAATAGATTGGCAACATTTTTTCCCCCAGGTTTACAATACACTATCGCTTTTGACACTACTCAGTTTATAGAAGAGTCCTTAGCTGAAGTAGTTAAAACGATGTTAATAGCAGTAATTTTGGTAATCCTTGTCATTCTCTTATTTCTCCAAAATTGGCGAACAACTTTAATTCCTGCCCTAACTATTCCCCTGGCGTTAATTGGAACCTTTGCTTTTGTTAAAGTTTTTGATTTTTCTATTAACAGTTTGACTCTATTCGGCCTTACCTTAGCGACAGGCATTGTAGTAGACGATGCCATTATCGTCGTTGAACAAATTAGCAAGTATATTGAGGATGAAGATGTGCCACCTCAAAAGGCGGCAAGTAAGGCTATGGGAGAATTATCAGGGGCAGTCATCGTCACATCCTTAGTGTTAATGGCGGTATTTGTACCGGTGGCTTTCTTTTCTGGGACAACAGGGGCATTATATCGACAGTTTGCTTTAACCATCGCCTTCTCTATCGTCATCTCTACTTTTTTAGCCTTAACTTTGACCCCTTCTTTATGCGGTTTAATCTTGCGCCGAGGACAAGGATTTTCAGGATGGGTTGGGGCAATTTTTGCGGGATTTAATCGTATTTTAGATTGGGTTACAGTAAGATATCGGCGATTACTGTTACGACTCTCTCATCTCAAAAGTCTCGTAGTTGGAGTATTTATTCTTTTAATTGGAGTGACGACTTGGCTTTACTTTTATATCCCTACCTCCTTTATACCAGACGAAGACCAGGGCTACTTTATCACCCTTATTCAAGGGACTGAAGGGGTATCTCTACAATATACTAGCAAGGTAATTAGCAAAATTGAAAAAATTATTTTAGCTCAACCTGAAGTGCAAGCTACCTTTACTCTGGGGGGATTTTCCTTTAGTGGCAATAGTACTAATTCAGGGGTTATTTTTAGTCCTCTCAAACCCTTTGCCGAACGTAAAGGTCCTAAACATTCTGCCCAAACAGTAATCGGCAGACTCTGGGGGGCTTTTTCTCAAATTCCTGAAGCTCAAATTATTCCGATTAATCCACCAGCTATCCAGGGTTTAGGCAATTTTGGGGGATTTACTTTTCAATTACAGGATCTTGGCGGTAGTGACAATTTAAACGATTTGGTCGGGGTGATGATACAGTTTCTAGAACAGGCTAACCAAAAACCAGATTTGACTAGAGTTTTTAGTCGTTTTTCTACCAATACACCTCAGTTATTAATTGAAATTAACCGAAATAAAGCACACTCTCTTCAAGTCTCTATTGATGATATTTTTAGCACTCTACAAACTGCTTTGGGTTCCCGTTATGTCAATGATTTTAGCTTACAACAAAGAACCTATCGAGTGTATGTGCAATCTGACCAGCAATTCCGGTCAAATCCTGACGATGTTAAACAACTTTACGTTCGTTCAGCTACTAATCAAATGATTCCTCTGTCGAATTTAGTTACTATTACTCCGAGTACTGGGGCACAAACCATCTCTCACTATAATTTATATCGTTCGGTAGAAATCAATGGATCGGCTACCTCTGGAGTAAGTTCAGGACAAGCTATTAAAACCATGGAAAATACAGCGAAACAAGTTCTTCCCCAAGGGTTCGGATATGAATGGTCAGGAACTTCTTTAGAAGAGATAGAATCAGGAGGATTAGCCCCGACCATTTTCAGCTTAGGATTACTCTTTGTATTTTTAGTTTTAGCGGCCCAGTACGAAAATTATGTCGATCCTTTGATTATTATCTTATCCGTTCCTTTGGCAATATTGGGAGCATTAACAGCTCAATGGTTACGGGGACTTTCTAATGATGTTTACTGTCAAATTGGATTAGTGATGTTGATTGGATTAGCCAGTAAAAATGCAATTCTAATTGTAGAATTTGCTAACCGATTACGCGATCAAGGATTATCTATTGTTAAAGCGGCAGTTGAAGCAGCACAGGAGCGATTAAGACCGATTTTAATGACAGCTTGTTCAACTTTATTAGGAACTTTTCCTCTAGTAGTTGCCACGGGAGCAGGTTCTGGTAGTCGTCAATCTTTAGGAACAGCAGTTTTTGGCGGAATGTTAATTGCTTCTTTTTTGAGTTTATTTTTAGTTCCTATTCTCTATATAGTTATCAAAATAGGAATTGAAGAATTTTTATCTCACAAACAATAAATATTAAGTAGGTAGTGCTTACCGATTGGATTCAACCCTTTTCTGTCAGACTGGGATAACATACTGATTTGTCGTTAACTAAATGCTTTCTTTAAAATAACCAAGAGTGATATAAAAAAGATATAGTACTACGCATTTTTGTAACCTGAGTACAACGAAATTTTAAAACATAATTTTTATTCTCAATATTTAAGTCAAAACACGATAAAGTTAATGATTATTTGAAATGGTAACTGCCAACACTAAAAATTGTAATTTGTTTTAAAACAGCAGGAGCTCAAGGCTAGCTTATCTTTTAACCCTAAATCAAGGTATGATTTTTCCGGTAAATATATACAAGTAATCAGTTGGACAAAAAGGTAAAAAAAGTTCCAAACACTTTGATTTCTTAAATGTTTAATTTAGTCGTTAATCGTTTAAATCAAAGAAAGTTTACGAAGTAACTTCATGGTCATACCGAACTGATGATGTAGATTTAACTAGTAAAATGCCAAGTCAAGAAACTTTAAGTTGAAAATTGACAAAATTTCTGAATCAATAAGTTATTTTTTTGATAAACTGCAATTTATTATTAATATCTTCTACTATTTCTTGAGTTGTTCTTTAGCAAGAAGAAATGATTACACACCTAATTATACTAAAGCTTTTGGGATGCAATGAATCAGCCTTATGACACCAATAAGCTAACTTCAATAGTTATGAAATCGAGCTTTAACTCGTATTAAAAATTGATATAGATTACTATTTTAAATAACACATCTATAAAGATAGCTATAGATGTGTTATTTCCTTAGTTTAATTTATTTATACTGAACAATAATGTATTTATTTTTATTTAGCTATAAGATTTTATTGCAAATAAGTAGTTTTTACTAATAAATTATTTTTTTTATTCTTTGAATTTATGATTTATATTTAATTGTTTAACTGAGTATTTAATAATTAAATAGCAACAAACTTATATTTTTTTTGACATTTAATATTACTTTTTTAAGGTTATTTTTTTAAAAAAACTTGCAGCTATTTTTCCTATTCCCATAATTTTTACGTTTATTTTATTCTATAAATAGACTAACAATACATAACAGATTTATTATCATTTAATTACATAGATGTAATTAAATGATAATAATTTCAATATCTTAAGTTTTTTGATTTTAATTATTTAGTTGCATTTTTTATGCTTGTTTTTATTATTTTTTTACGCACTCCATGTATGTTAGCTATGTTTTTACTGTCATCATTTAATAATTTTTGTTTTTAGCTTTTGGTATATATTATTTTCTAAAATATAGCTATTTTGTTTTTTTATATTAATTACATCTCATTTGAGAACGATTTATCTTTAGGCAGACAGTTTTTTATCCTTACAGCAAATCTATCATAATTAATTTATTTTTTGATCAAAGTTACTGCTGGTTAAATCACAATAAATATAAGTTATTGTTGGAGCTATTTTTAGGAATTAAATTATTAATATTTAAGCCTAAATCTGGTAATGGCTAATAGTAAGTATTTCTAAATTTTAAATCTTATATATTCAACTAAATTTAATATTTAATGCAATTAGTATAAATCAAGCAAAAGTACTGAGTTTAAACTTTTTAAAAATGCTGGCTATTATATTATTTATATAATGATTATTATTCTCGGTAAATCTAGGATTAGTAATCGTACTTTGTTTTTATATTTTATATTTTTACATGTCAGGTTTCATAGAAATAATTTTATCAATTAGTTTCACTAAGTTTTGCTTTATCTTTTCTTATAAAGAGTTATTGAACAATATATCCTTGGTGTCCAAATAACTTTTCAATTAAATCTTGCGTAAATTTAGTAATAGATTTACCATCATCTATTTTGACTAGAGTTAATTTAAAAGTGAATAATTCACGGCGGTCGTTATTAAATTTGGTCTAAATATTTAATGCCATCTCACAAAATTATAGCCATATCCAACTAGTCCTTAAAAAACTAGATTTGCTCTACTGCAAACCTGATGACAGACTCCTATTAAAGTAGAATCAGTAAAACTAATTCCTGTAACTTCTTCTTTGTAAATTTGCAAAAAACAGCATAGTAACATCACTGTCCAGGGCATAAGTCTAGAAAACGATTCTAGTTAGACTAGATTATAAAATGCTGTTTACAATGAGAAAGAACCTGTAATGAATCAAATTATTTGAAGGCTCAATATCCTGACACAAGAATGGAATCTTTTTTCTCCAATAAATGCTGTCAGTCAAGGAATAGAATGATAACATGGAAGCGACCTTAGACCATAAAATATTTCGGTAAGATCAAGACGATACTTTATATTGATGGCACCAAATCTCAATAAATACTGCTGCTAGCATGGAGTTATTATTGACAGTTACCATTTTAAACAATCGTCGACATCGTTACATTCTAACTTAAATATTGAGAATAATAATAGTGTGTTTCAATCTCCTCAAATTTACGTCCCTAGTGAGGATACTTTTCTATTTAGACGTTCTCTTTTACCAAATTCTATACTTCAAATTCTAAAATCTTATATTTTTTTTTGCCAAAAAAAGAGGGGATTACCCCTCGGTCACTGATGTTGAGCACAATTATAATTTCAATTACTGTTCACTTGCAGTAGTGGCTAATTCCTCTTCTGATTCTGAAGCTGACGGAATATCTAACTCTTCCTCTTGAGCTTCAGGTTCTGTTTTTCCCTCCGCTTCAGCTATGAGTTTTTGGCGATATTTCTCAGCCATTTCTTCTGCTTTTTCAAAAACTAAATCCCGATCTTTCAGCATATCACCAGGTTCGGGTTCAAGTTGCTTGGTCGATAAAGAAATTCGACCCCTTTCTGCATCTAAGTCAATGATCATGACTTTGAGTGAATCATTGACCCCAAAGACGCTGTGGGGGGTATCGATATGATCATGGGAAATTTCAGAAATGTGCAGCAGCCCACTAACTCCCCCAATGTCGATAAATGCCCCATAGGGTTTGATTCCACGAACTGAGCCCACTACCACTTGACCCACTTCTAAACCGTTCATTTTACGCTCAACCAGCGCACGACGATGGCTCAATACCAGACGGTTGCGCTCTTCATCGACTTCTAAAAACTTTAATGGCAGGTCTTCACCAACCAAATCTTCCTTAGCTTCGCGGGTGCTGATGTGAGAGCCTGGGATAAACCCTCTTAACCCCTCAATGCGTACCAACGCGCCCCCTCGGTTTGTAGCAAAAACATTAGAGCGCACGGTGGCATCTTCGGCTTGTAGTTGGCGAACTCTTTCCCAAGCTCGCATATACTCAATCCTACGGATAGAAAGAGTTAACTGTCCATCTTCGTTTTCATCGGTCAGGATGAAAAATTCCCGTGTTTCATTCGATTGAAGAACGTCTTCAGGATCGTCAACTCGGTTGATCGACATTTCTTGAATGGGGATGTAAGCAGCAGTTTTCGCACCAATATCGATGAGCGCACCTCTCGGTTCCATACTGAAAACTGTCCCAGGAACAATGTCTCCGGGATTAAAATGGTAGTCGTATTTATCGAGAAGTGCCGCAAAATCCTCGTGAGTGAAGCCAATATCTTGAGTAGCTGTTGTTTTCTGAGTTACCATGTACCTTAGGTTATCCTATGCCTGATCTCCAATAAATGTTAGTTTTTGTTTTAGTGTACAGTTTCTAACTTTTAGGGATTTATAGTTGATAAAAACATCATCGAATATGAGATGCTTTTGTTTTGTCGGTTTTACCCGAACAGGATGAACTATAACACCCCTAACCCCTAATATTGAGCCATTGGGGATTAGTTTCATCATAATTTCCAAAGAGTCATAAAAGTCTATACTGAGCAGATCACCACTATACCTTATGGATTGAGTGGAGAAGAAAATGGCTATGACGGGACACCTTTTTGCCAATACGGTTCTCTTAGACTTATGCCTTGAGAACGATTAGACGATGGAGTCGGTCTAATCCATTAATGTTTACAGAAATAGACCCCTGATTCTGAAGTGCTCCAGAATTAGCACAGCCGAAGGCTCCGCCATGCGGACGCTATATCTGAAGCTTCCCAGGCTCACCTCGCAATGGTTTGATATGATTCACCATTTACCGAAGTGATGTCATGCTCGACGTACTATTTTTTATCTAGCCGCCCCTAAATGAGCACCTCCCATGAGCGTAAGTTTCCGTACTCCCTACGGTACATCTTCAATCTTAGCATTGTTTTTATTTAACCGGCTTCTAAGAGGGAGTCATAATAGAAGATGAGGAAGTGCTTTTATCAGCAGTATTATGATTGTTTTCTGACCAAAGGGTTTCTGACTGGGGTTTTTGTTCCCGAAATTGCTTTAGAGTGGACACAAAATCTTTAATGCCTTGAAAGCGACCATAGACAGATGCAAAGCGAATATATGCTACTTCATTTTCTTGACGAAGGTAATCTAACACTAATTGACCAATTTCTTGGCTAGTTACTTCCCGTCGAGGACGCTGCTGCAATTGAGCCTCGATCTCGTCAACAATCGATTCTAGTCTGTGATGGGAGATTCCTGTTTTCTCACAAGCCCGCACCATCCCTCGCAATAATTTAGAATGATCGAAGGATTCTTTTTTCCCATCGTGTTTGATCACAATGATGGGAACGAACTCTACTCGTTCGTAAGTTGTAAAACGATGTTTGCAACTTAAACACTCACGACGACGACGAATACTTTGTCCCCCTTCAGAGGAGCGAGATTCTAAAACACGACTATTTATGTGTTGACAGTAAGGACATTGCATGGAACTGTTCGTAATAACGGATATTGAATGAACAATAAGCTAGCCAACGGTACAGTAACAAATGAACAATCCAAGCAGAACGAGCTATGCTGATATCTGTCTTCTATAGAAAGGAAGAAAGAAAACAGGGACTCAGAGGTATATTAACAGCAGTTGATTCTGACAGAATAGATAACTGAAATTTATTTTTCAATACGAGGGGGTGCCCGAAAGGCGATAGTAAAAAAGAATAAAGCTATAGCTATAGCAAGAACCATAATAAGCAGCACTTTTCATTTTATTGGTTTTCTAAAATTGCCTGCGTTCCCAGTGTATCAAAAAAGTTGAGTATTTTGGCTCAAAAAAATAGAGGTCAAGAGAAATATATTTCTCTTGACCTCTATTTTTTGGGATAAATTTTTCCCAACAAAAAACAACACAACAGTATTGGACAAGGCAATACTGTTGTGTTGTAATAGTGATATTGCTACTTTATTTTTCAATATCCTTCAATTAAACTTAAAAAGCTTGAAACATCAACATTGTTGTAAAAAGTACCAACGATTAATAGAATCTTAAAAGATTTGATTTCAGTCTTTTGGTTGGCAATGCCAACCAAAAGACTGAAAAGCTAACTATCTATTCTAATGAGCATCAGATAACAAAGTCTGAGGAAAAGTAGTAGGATTTCCTTTCATTTCAAGTCTTTGACGCAATTCCTGTAACAAAGGTTCGTGATCAGGTAAATTGTCCACAAACTCATAAGGTAAAGTATTGCGTTCTAAAGCCAAATTGGCTAAATTTCCAGCAGCTGCTCCTACAGACCATTCAAACCCATGTACCCGATAAGCTGCTGCCGCAATATGGCTCGTAGCAATACTTTTTCCAGCCACAATTAAATTATCTATTTTTTGGGGAATCATTGATCGTAGGGGAATTTGAGCTGGATGAGATCCTCCGTGGGCAATGCGTACGTCTTGGCGCTCGCGGTTACTAGGTCTTTCGGGGGGGGAAAATGCCATACAGGGATGGAAATCAATCATGTAGTTAACAATTCCTACTGAATCATCATAAACGGTTGCATGGGTACGCTGAGTAACTAGATAAGAAGGATTAATACTAATATTGACCATTTTTGATTCTAACTTGGCAATGGTGTCCCGAACATCCTTATACATGGGACGGGGTAAATTAGTTCGGTAAAAATCTTGCCAATAATCTTTTGTCGAAATATCAATTTCGTTAATGCTAAACCCATCTTTGTGCTCAACAGAAGGTCGCCCAATAATGCGCCTTCCTTCCCGGATATAAGGGTATTTAGACAACCCGTGGGCAGTTCCCATAGGCGAATCTAACCCCTTTAAAAATCGATGGTTAGGATGGGGTTTTTTGACTCCATATCCGAGGCGTGAGTCAGTGGTTCCTGCCACCAACCAGTAGTAAAAACCTTTGGCTAATTCTTCCCCTTTTCTCAGGGTTTCTTGACGTAATCCCCCTTTCCATCCCCCAGGTTGTAGTTGTCCACTGTCTTGTAATTGATTACGGGTATAAACTAAGTTGTCATAACGAGTCCCAGGGCGATAATCATTACCCCATAACCAATTTTGCATGGATATATCTCCTGGAGTGGGACGGTTAACAGTCATCCGTCCAGCGCGAATAGGTTTTCCTTTTTCGGGACTCCAAATGCGTCGATAGGTGAAGATTAAATCGAAATAAGCTAGTTTCCGATTGGAATCGTAACCGTAATAGGGAGCATACTGCTCATAAAAATTTGGTTTATATTGAGGTTGGGGTTCCTTGGTATGTTCCATAGCAAAGGTATAGGTAAACCCTTGTGTGCAATAGGGATCACCTTGCTCGTTGGGGGCTGAAGGGTTGAGATGGGAACGAGGATCTAACCCAACCCGATAGGGAATGTCTGCTAAAGCAACAATTTCTCCTGTTTCTGTAGCTTCGATGACAAACCAATCAGCTTTTTGGGATGGATTTTGAGATTTAGGAACAAAACGAACAATCTTTTTAGTTAACCGTTGAGAATTTTGATAGCTATAAGCGTCGTCTATGATAGCAGATAGGGGTTCATGGTTGAGGGGAGGAGTTCCAATCGCATTGTTGTGTTGAATAGCGACGGCTTGTTGGATCTGTTTTCCATCTTTACTCAATTCTAAGTCTTTAATAACTGTTGCGGGGAACCATCTGAGCTGTCCTCTTCCTAGGCGTTCAGCTTCTTTTAACTGTCGGTACATTATGTTATGTCCATCCTTGGGGAGAAAACAGCTTTCACTTACCCAACAGTCTCCAGGGTTGAGGGTTCCGTAACCACTAGTGATCGCGTTTCGTAGCTGTTGATATCCCTTAGGAAAAAGCTGTAATGATCGCTGTTTTTTGCCTTCATCGAGGGCGGAGTTTCCCTGAGATGATATTTGTCCTCCTACCCAGTCGGAAATATCCGTCAGACATACTGTTCGTCCCCCTAATAAGGATTCATAGGCGGTGGCTGCCCCTGCGAGTCCTCCTCCAACAATCAGTAAATCACAGCTTATGGTTTCATCGGGGTCACGAGGTGATGCGGCGATCGCTGGTACAGTTGATAAAACTGATTGTCCACAGAGAACACTTAAGAATAAAGACACTACAATACCCTGTAGTCCTTTATTTTTGCTGTCTTTTCCTTGCTGAAAACATCTTGACCTTAGTGATTGCGTTCGGTTACTTTTCCCCATCATTAGATGCTGCTACTTATTTAAGGAGTTTGAAAAGGCGTGAAACAACAGTAATTTCTAAGCATTACTGTCCCTTGAGTCTAGAAAAAGTAACAGAAAATATCGAGATCTTTAATGTTTTTTCTAGATTTTGATTGAATCTAAGATAGATTAATATATGTTTTTAAAAATTTGTATGCTAACTTCAGTTTCCATATTAACTTTATTGACTTTTATTCTTTTTTAAGTTACGGATAAAACTCTTTTTTATAATGAAAGCTTGTTGCTTTAAGTACTGCGAGGTTATGATTATCAAGTTTATAAAGAAACCACTAATTATCCCAAAGGTAATTATTGTTATTTGGATCAAAGTCTAAGGTAGAATACATTCATTACTTGGTTAGAATTTTGTCCTTTTTAGACTTAGTGTTATATAATGGTAGTTGATAACTCCCAAATAACTTATCATAAATTTATTCTATGAGCACAAGAACTTAATTCTTATAAAAATTTAGTTCTTAAAATTTTGAAACCCTTGCAAAGTAAAACTTACAGCTTTTATTTGTTATTATTTTGTCATAGCTAGTCTAGAAGAGCTTTTTTCTTAAAAGACGCTTGCAAAGGATTAATTTTTAAAAAATAATGTTGCTAAAAATACAATAAGTTAAATTAAGGCTAGTCTATCGTTTTGCTTAATTTAACTTATTGATTTTACTGGTGAATATTTGTCCCTTTTAGAATCCAAAGATTGGGATAGAGAATTAACTAAACATATTCTTGAATCTTTGGCTAAATTCAATTAAAACACTCAGGCACAAGTTTTGTTTCTATATGAGCTTATACCTATGGTAGTTCTGGCTGAATTTATATATTTATCAAAATAGCTATACTCTTGTTAGATTTTTAATTTTTTAAAAAAAATCTTTCTAAATCACTTTCCAAACAATTTCTTAAACAATCTTTTTATACTTGTGATTCTATCAATCAAATCCATCTTTCATTTTGTCGTCAACTGTTGTTACCATTACTTCAATGTCCGGAAATCCAGAAATGTTATCATTGTGGTCGCATACAGTTACCATCACCGGTAATAAATTAATTTTTGAGAAAAGACACGGACTCAATATCTGAGCCGTCTGTCCTCCCGTTGCCAACAAAAGATAATAATTCTCCGTCAGAATACTATGTTCAACAATAACTGTCATATTCAACTGTTAATTTCTAAGTTTATAACTTCTTGATTCACCTGCGGTCCATGACTACGGGCATCACTTTGACCTGATGAGGGGGTATTAACAGGAACATTGAAGATTGATGTTTGACCGGTAGAGGCGGCATAGGGTAAGGTTTTGTGAGCAAGAAGAGCATCTAAATTAGCTTTCATCACTGACGACGGTTGTTTTCCAATGGTCTGGGCAGTCACTTCTCCTTCACCATTGAGAAAAACAAAATGAGGAATTCCATTGACCCGATAGCGTAGAATTTCGGGCAACCATTTGTTATTGTCTACGTTAAGCATGACAAAATTTACAGAATCAGCATATTTTTGTTTTATTTCTGCTAAATCTGAAGCCATGGCTTGACAACTGGTACACCAGTTAGCATAGAATTCGGTCAATGTGGGCTTTCCATTATTATAAGCTACTGTTAGGGGAACAGACTGTTCAGCTTGTACTTCTAAAGACATATAATTAGCTTGAGTTTGAAACCCAAAAAAAATAGCTGCACTAAGAGCGATCCCAACAAAAGCAATTAAAAAATTCCTAACTCGACCGACATTATTGATTTCAGACATAGTCTTCTTAGATAACTTAACTTATGAGTGATTCTTTGTTTTATAAATAGCTCGTTATCTTATTTTACTCTCGTAGGATAAGATAACGAGCTATTTGATCAGTTGAGTTATGATGAGATAACGCGAATAAATAAAAATTAAAGACAAACAAAATAGCCAAAAAAATTGATCAAAGATTATCTATACTGAAGAAAATAAGATTATAAGTTAAGTAAATCTATAAAAACGCCCAAATATATAATGAAAAAACGAGTGACCCTTACATTTCCCCGGCGAACAGTTCAGATGCCAGTGACTTACCGTCTCGCTAAGGATTTTAACATTGCGGCTAATATTATTCGCGCCCAAGTTGCCCCTGATCAAGTAGGAAAATTAGTTTTAGAATTATTAGGGGATATCGATGCGATCGAAGCAGCGCTCGAATGGATGAGAGCGCAAGAAATTGGAGTTTCTTTAGCCAGTCGGGAAATTATTATTGATGAAGACAGTTGTGTAGACTGCGGTTTGTGTACTGGGGTCTGTCCTACTCAAGCTTTAACCCTCGAGCCTCAGACATTTCACTTAACGTTTAAGCGATCACGCTGTGTCGTTTGTGAACAATGCCTCCCTGCCTGTCCAGTTCAGGCCATTTCTACAAATTTTTAGTTACGCTAAATAATAGGATTTATTTACAAACTGTTGACTTTAATTAGAAAATTAACCGCTGTGATCGTTCAAGATAATTACGGGAAGTTTCTTAGTTTATATAAATCCATAATGACCTCAGCTTATCTTCTCGTTACTCACGGCAGCCGAGCTCCTCGTCCTCAGATTGCTGTCGAACAACTAGCTCATATAGTTAAACAACAGTTAAGTCTAAAACAACTGATAAAGATTTCTCGGTCTTTCTCGACTAAAAATGGGACAGTTGAAAACTCTGTGAGAGGATCAACGGCTCTACTCCAATCTATCTCTTCACCACTTATCGAAACTGCTCCTTTAGAACTAACTTCCCTGTCCTTGAGTCAGAGGATTCAACAATTGGGGGAGAAGGCTAAAATCCAAGGCATTCAAAATCTTAAGATTATCCCATTGTTTTTACTGCCCGGGGTTCACGTTAGGGAAGATATACCTGAGGAGGTGGCGATCGCCCAACAGCATCTAGGGAAAACCATGGACTTAGAAGTGATGCCCTATCTTGGTAGCCATTATTGTAGGCTAACCTTCTTCTTATCCCGTCAATTCGAAGAGGCTGCTACTATTGGGAAAATTCTGATAGCTCATGGAAGTCGCTATGGAGGAGGTAATCAACCCATTGAGGCCATCGCTCACCATCTACAAGCACTGCCAGCTTACTGGTCTGTCTCACCGAGTTTAACTGACCCAGTTAACATTCTAGTTGAGCAGGGAAAGAAAAGTATCACCATCGTACCTTATTTTCTGTTTGCAGGGAGAATCACCACAGCCATTGCCCAACAAGTTAAACAATTACAGTCAACTGTACCTCAGATTAAACTTCAGATGGGCAGTCCTTTGGGAGCTACCCCCGAGTTAGCCGGATTGATTGTAGAGATAATCCAAGCAAATCTAGGTTAATTACCCGAATATTTTGTTTCAATACACCAGAATTTAAAAGAATGACTAACAGCCCCCGCCAACCTTGTTTAGGAAAAGTGTACTTAGTCGGAGCGGGTCCTGGTGATCCTGGACTAATAACGCTTAAAGGAAAAACCCTCCTTGAACACGCTGATGTTGTCGTTTATGATGCGCTGGTTAGTCCTCCGATCCTGGCTATGATTAGTAATCGCGCTGAGAAAATCCATGCTGGAAAACGGCGGGGTCGTCACTCAAAATTACAAGAAGAAACGACCCGTCTTTTAATTGAAAAAGCCTATACCCATGCGGTTGTGGTGAGACTAAAAGGGGGCGATCCCTTCATTTTTGGTCGGGGAGGGGAAGAAATGGAAGATTTAATTCAAGGTGGGGTTCCTGTTGAGGTAGTTCCGGGGATTACCGCAGGGGTCGCTGCACCGGCCTATGTGGGAATTCCTGTGACTCATCGGGAGTATAGTTCTTCAGTCACCTTTGTTACTGGCCATGAAGCGGTAGGAAAGTATCGTCCTCAAGTAAATTGGTCCGCCATTGCCCAAGGTTCAGAAACAATCGTAATCTATATGGGCATCTATAATTTACCCAAGATAGTGGCGCGATTACAAGCAGGAGGCTTAGGTTCTGACACCCCAATTGCCTTGATTCGTTGGGGAACTCAACCCGAACAAACAGAATTAATCGGGACATTAGGAACCATTATCGAGCAAATTCAACAAACACAAATTGGAGCTCCAACAATCGCTCTCATTGGTCAAATCGTTAATCTTCATTCAGTTTTATCCCATTCCCGTCCTAGTTATTTATAGTAATTGTTAAGGACATCTAAGTCTTTTCCTCGATCTCAGTGGTTGGATATTACGGAATTCAGAAAATGAATGGTATTATAATAGACTGCAACCACAACCTTAATAAATATTTCTGTGCGATGAGTTTAACAGCTAATGAAAAACAGGAGCTGATGAGTTCCTACCAGGTCCATGAGACCGATACAGGTTCTCCTGATTTACAAGTTGCTTTACTAACGAAGCGAATCAGTCAATTAACCGGACATCTACAAAAAAATCCTAAGGATCATGCTTCTCGTCGAGGACTCCTAAAAATGATTGGTCGTCGTAGACGGTTGCTTGCCTACATCAATAGCAAAGATACAAACCGTTATCAAGCTCTCATTAAAAGCTTGGGAATCCGTCGCTAGATTAAGCTCTCTTTATGACTTATCAAGCATCTTCTAGAAGACTAAAGGACAAGAAGTATGTCCTTAAACTGTTCTAAAGACATACTTCATAACTTCTCATTGAACGACTTTCTTAAGTTTCAAAAAGACCTATAGCTTCTAAATCTGCCCAAAATTATTTACCCTTTGAACCTCGCCAAAAAAAGAGGAAATTTTTTGAAACTTCCTCAACTTAGGGGTCAACTTCTTCGCCAGATCTCTCACTAACTCTCCATAAAATTCAAAAGATGCCGGCTTCAAGGCAATTCCTGATAATGTCAGTCGACAGATAATGTGACGAACGGCTTTTCTTCTGAAATTCCCACAACTTTAGGAATTTCCTCATTTTAATTTTTTATTGGCTCGTCAGCTATAACCGGCTCGATATTCCCACCGTAGTTGTTGGTACAGTGAGTTTGGGGTTCTTTGGGTTAAGGGTCTTGGGATTGAGCTACGGCATCTTTATCGACTTCTTAGGGTAAACCATAGAGAATGGGTAGTTGGTGGCGATAGCAAGATTTGACCACGAATTTTGTTCGCACTGTCAATGCTTGGCGTGTGGAATATAGTTGTGTTTAAATTGATGCTAAAAGAGGTGGGTTTTGTATGATCGTTCAACGATAGAAGACTGTAACATATTTATAGTGTCGTAGTGATAACTGAGGTTATTAGGATTCTTTTGTCTTTAGCACGAAAGCATAAATGTACTTCGTGCGACGCGATAAATTTACTAAACTAACATTAATTCAAGCACCAAAAAGGAAATATTTACTGACACCTTGAGGAATACAGCAATGATCATTGTTATGAAATCAGGTTCTCCAGAAGCTGAAATTGAACGCATTATTGAAGAAGTCAAACAGCTCAACTTGACCCCGGAAAAAATTACAGGTGCTCAACAAGTTGTGATTGGCTTGGTGGGAGAAACAGCTACTCTTGAACTTTCTCGCATTGAAGAATTAAGTCTTTGGATTCAACAAGTGTTACGAGTCGGTAAACCTTTCAAACGGGCGAGTCTCGAATTTCGCCATGGCCATCATAGTGAAGTGTTGGTTAATACCCCTAATGGA
Organism: cyanobacterium endosymbiont of Epithemia clementina EcSB; assembly: GCF_029919255.1. Classification (GTDB taxonomy): domain Bacteria; phylum Cyanobacteriota; class Cyanobacteriia; order Cyanobacteriales; family Microcystaceae; genus Rippkaea. The sequence goes on from NZ_CP123991.1 coordinate 2,078,293, forward strand.
GTAATAACCTTTGGTAAAAATCATCCTGTAGTGGTGGTTGCCGGTCCATGTTCTGTGGAAAATGAAGAAATGATCATCGGAACTGCTATGCAAGTTAAGGCTGCAGGAGCGAAGTTTTTGCGAGGAGGAGCTTATAAGCCTCGGACTTCTCCTTATGCCTTTCAAGGTCATGGAGAGAGCGCCCTAGGATTATTGGCAGCCGCGCGAGAAGCTAGTGGACTCGGAATCATTACCGAAGTTATGGACACTGCCGATGTGGATAAGGTAGCCGAAGTCGCTGATGTTGTGCAAGTTGGAGCTAGAAATATGCAGAACTTCGCTCTCCTAAAAAAAGTTGGTTCTCAGGATAAACCTGTGTTATTGAAGCGAGCAATGGCGGCTACTATCGATGATTGGTTAATGGCAGCTGAGTATGTTTTAGCAGCAGGAAATAGTAATATTATTCTCTGTGAACGAGGAATTCGTACTTTTGAGCATAAATATACCCGTAATACTTTAGACTTGTCAGCTATTCCGGTGTTACGGTCTTTAACCCATCTGCCGATAATGATTGATCCGAGTCATGGAACTGGAAAATCAGACTATGTGCCGTCCATGGCGGCTGCGGCAATCGCGGCCGGGACAGATTCTTTGATGATTGAAGTTCATCCTAACCCGGCTAAGGCTTTATCTGATGGTCCCCAATCTTTAACTCCAGAAAGATTTGACCGCTTGATGCAGGAGTTGTCCGTAATGGGCAATACAGTGGGTCGTTGGAATAAACCTAAAGTCGTTGTTGGCTAATAACTCAAATAACTCACGGATGAATTATCCATTTCTATGAAGGCAAAGTAGGGGCTAACGACCATCAGTCCCTACTTTGCCTTCAATTGAGAGTATAGTGTAGTGCCACTAAGAATCTCATCCGCTTATACAGTAAGGTAGTTTATCTAAAAATAGTTAAGTATTAAACACTTGAAATAAGTTGTAATATTCTAGAGGGATCTTCTAACTCTCCAATGATTCGCCTCACCGGTTCAGGCCAAACACGAATAAGAGTTGGTGTGGCTGAAATGTGATGAGTTTCGGCTTGGTCTAGGTGTTTAGAAATATCAATAACTTTAAGGGTATAAGGATGTTCTAATTCTTTTTCGAGCAACCTATGAATAATTTCTAAGGTTTGTTTTGTCGTGGTGCTATTTCCCGCTACAAAAAGACGCAAAATATATCCTTGATTAATTGTTGTATGATCTGTCTCATCTGATACAGAAAAAACTAACTGATGTTGGGACTCTTGGTTGCGATAATGGTCCCAAGACACAATCAAATCATGATTGTCCCACAGTTGAGGAAATTCGTCTCTATAGGTTTCTAAGATAATTGGGTTACAAGCTTCCTCTTGCCAGGTTGCTATCTGCCAAGTTAAGTCAGTCATTCCAAAGACGGAATTCAATAGGGGTTGATATCGTCTTAGGGGTGGATAAAGTTCAGCAACGGTTTTAACCTTGCCGTCTGTCTTAGAAAACCAACAATCAATGGTAGCTGTATAACCAGGAATTAAAAAATGAGGAGGTTCAGGTAAATACAATAATTCCTGCAAAGCTACACATAAATGAGAGTGCCATTTAACTTGCTTTGTGCGATCACAACAATAAATTAGATCTCCGCCGGGGGTGAAAAGGGCAATGCCTTTAAAAAATTCTATTGGAACGACAGGAGTCATCATAGAGTTAGAAGTTCCTGGGTCAAAATTGTTAAATTTTGACAACAAAGTAAAGATAAAGATGGTAGTAAACTATCAACTCTATTCTATCGAATAGATGATTTTGCATCCTCATCCTGTTGAGTAATACTCACTCAACATTTTAAGTCGTAACATTATGACTATTTTATTAGGAATGGAGGCGTCCTCTAAGGCTATATCTTCAGTGATTTGCCTTTCTTTATAGAGATTAAACAAAAACTAATTACTGGTAGTTATGCCATCATATCATCACCCCTTTATTAATTCTGTAATTTTGTCATGTTTACCTTAAATGATGTAGTTTTTGAAAGTTTCCGTATTGAGCAAAATATCATGGTGAACAGCTATACATTCTCAATGGATTTCTCCTACAGCTTCACAGAGTATCCCATAATCCTATTAATCGAAATTTGTTCCATCGATAAACTATTACACTATTGAGGAAACCCATTCTAGATGTATGGCAATTTTCTCCACCCTATTGCTGATAATCTAATCCCACTAGCTCTATATTTTCTTCTTTGAAAAACTTTTTGAGCTTTACTCAACTAAAATTTAAGATACCTTACTGCTACAACTTGAAGAACACTCTTAAACGGATAGACGACATTAGTTAATCAGAGTCCTATACTTTGGGTTCTGTTCATGGCGATCATTTTTAAACTTGTAATAGATATTCCACTTACTCAAGTATCTTCCTGGTTTCTTAGAAAATAACTGGTTTACATTAAGAAATATAAACACTTCATCAATTTTTTATTAATTTTTTTTTAAGTAACTTTTGAGTGAGTCAATTTTTTTTGTGGGAGATCGATCACTTAGAGTACAGATCAACTTCTATACTGATTCTGTCTGAATTAGAATATTGAGATTAATCGATATCAATTGTATATTTTGAAACTTCAAGATTGTTTTTCTGCAATAAATCTCAATACCTACCACATAAAACAACCTAAAAATGTAAATTTTCTTTTCAAGATGCTCATTTTTTCCCCAGTTTATCTATACTGAATCTCAAGCACTATATTTCAAAATAGTTTTACTAATTTACTCTGGAGGAAAGTCTTATGGAAATCACACAAAGGTCAAGTTTTGGGAGACATTATTCGTTAACTTTTGTTAAAAGTTTTTTGATATGGAGTTTTACTCTGACAGTTTGTTTGTTGGTGGTGGGATTTCCTTTGATTGTCTTAATGGCAACCGTGGGAGCATTAGGGTCGGTAATCCTACAGTCTGTGTTACCTGTTAGTGCAGTTTTACTGGTAGCTGGTTCTCTGATTGGAGCTAATCTATTAGCTATTCTTTTAGGAGCAGCTATCTTGACATTGAAAGGGGTTCATCCTCAAGAAGTCAGCTGGCTCAGATGGCTGCATGGCGAAGCCAGACCGTCTCATAGTTCAGTGTATGCTTCTTGTCCTTTAACCTGTAATGTCGTTGATTAAGGGTTAGAATCCTATCGGATAGTCTTTAGATAGTAATTAGCCTAACTGAACGTATTTGTCATACGTCAGTTAGGCCCGGCGGATACCGGTTTTTCTGTGTCTTTTTCAATATTCAATGTTTATTATCTTAACTATCATTACCGCGAGATAGCATGTCCTTATACCCTAAAGAAATACTCTTGGGGGGCAAGTTAATCTGTGTTTTAGCTCCTGGAGATTGTAAACGCACCTGCAATTCTCCTCGGGGTGTTACGCCAACGATTGTTCCCTTAATACCTTCAACTTCTACAGAATGCCCTAAGCTATCAAGCAATTCAAGATAGTTGTTTAATAAATGACCGCAGCCTTGCTCAAGATAGTATTGATAACCACTAAAAATTCCGGTGAGGGTAATAGCCGCAAGTTTTTCTAAACAGGAAATAGAACAAAACTCTTGAGTTTTACCCCAAGATTGTAAAGTAATTCCTATTGGGGGGACAGTGTTAGACCAATTGATTCCCACCCCAATCACTGCATGGGTAATATACCCATTACGGACACGGATTTCAGTTTTGATTCCCCCTAATTTCCGACCTTCGAGAATGAGATCATTCGGCCACTTTAATTTGACGGAGATCTGATGTTTCTGTAAAAGATCAGCAATACCCCAGGCACTCAATAGGGTCAGATGGAAAGCATTCTTAACCGAAATCTGTGGAGCAATAGCAACAGATAGATAAAGTCCCCCAGGAGGAGATTGCCAAGTACGTCCCCATTGTCCCCGTCCTGCAGTTTGCTCAGAGGCGATCACCACAATTGGCAGATTGTCTTCTAGCTTTAGAAATTCCCAAAGAATTTCATTGGTCGAAGGAATTTTTTTGAAGCAATAGAGATTCTGTGGTAAAAAATGGGAAGTACTTGATAGTTGGATGAGTTCTTTGTATAGTTTATCTTGATTGATAGCCATGGAATTGTCCAATCTCAATATAACAGTTCTAACTTCTGTAATTTGATAAAATTGACCCAAGATCAAAAATTGAGGTAATAGCTGTGGTGTCTTCCTTAAGAGGTGATCGCCAAACCCAAACCCCCACTTGGCAATGGCAACAATGGGATGGCCTCCCCTATTTAACTTGTACTTTGCTCCAAGATTGGAAACATGGCTTTTTAACCCAACAGTTTTACCCCCGTCTTCCTGAAGATTTAACAAAAGTTTTGCACCCAAAAGCAACAACCTATCGGGTTAAGCAGGTTCATGGCCGTCGGGTGTTAACTCCAAGAGAAATTGAGACACAAATGACAACAGGGACTCTAGAAGAGCCCTTTCCCTCTGCTGACGGATTAATCACTGATGATAGTAATCAAGCTATTTGGGTTGCTAGTGCTGATTGTACCCCCGTGTTAGTTGGAGATATTAAGACTCACCGAGTAGCAGCTATTCATGCAGGATGGCGAGGCACTGCACAGCGCATTGTTCCTGAAGCCATCGCTTGTTTTCAACATTTTGGGAGTACCTTAGAGCATCTCCGCATTGCCATGGGGCCAGCTATCTCAGGGAAAGTTTATCAAGTCTCGGAACAGGTAGCAGCCGAAGTGGGGTCAAGTCTATTCAAAAAAGAAGAAACAAACAGTCCCCAAGAAATTTTAGAAGCTTTACGCACTATGTTTAACTCTCCAATCTTACCTGATCCAAAACCTGGACGGGTGAGGCTAGATGTACGACGGGTTAACGAGTTGCAGTTATACAAATTAGGGGTTAGGAAAGACCAAATAGCGATCGCTCCTCATTGTACCTATCAAGAACCCGATGATTTCTTTTCCTATCGACGGACTAAACAAAAGAAGGTCCAATGGTCAGGAATTGTTTGTGGGGACTAGCTGAAATAATAAAATTGTGAAGACTTTCTGGTATTACTTCGTCTGTTGTAAAAGGCGAGTAAAAAAGATTTTAGTCACTTAAACCCTTCCACGACCTAACGCTAACCCCGTAACCAACATTCCTAAAACCAGAAATGGTTGTGCGCTAGATTGATATTTGACATCATTTTGCAGAGTATCTCTCAGAAAATACACATCTTGGAGGGTAATTTGAGGAATCACTAACAATAACAATATGGCCGCATAGAGGTTTTGATGGATATAGATTAGATAGCCAGCAACCCCGACTTGAAAGACATCAATCATAATCACACAAATCCAAGCTGCCGTATTTATTCCGAACATAACCGGGAGGGACTTTAACCCTAGCTGACGATCACCCTCGATACTCTTAAAATCATTAACGACCGCAATGCCCAAACCTACCAAACTATAGAACATGGTTAGGACCACAATTGTCCAATTTAACTCTCCGAATAAAGCGTGACCAGCCCACCAAGGTAAAGCGATGTAACTTGCACCAAGGGCATAATTTCCTAACCAGCCATTTTGTTTCAATTTTAAGGGAGGGGCTGAGTAGATATAAGCCACAAGTGCGCCTCCTAGGGTCAAAGAAAACATCGTGGGGAACTTATGACCTGCCCAGATATCTAAAGCGTATCCTAGGACTAATCCTACCCCTAATAACACTAAAATTTGAGTGACTACTTGAGGAACAGAAATTGCCCCTGACGGAATGGGACGATAGGGTTCATTAATGACATCGATTTCGCGGTCATAAAAATCATTGGTAGTTTGAGTGTAGCCAGCCATCAATGGTCCTGAAAGCAACATGCAAGTGGCTATTTTAAGGACGTTTTCAAGCGTCCAGACATATTTTCCTGACGAGGCTGCGCCACAGACTACGCCCCAAATCAGGGGAATCCAGGTGATCGGTTTCATCAATTGCAGTCGTAATTTCCAAATCGATGTTTCCCCGGGAGCTGCCCCCTTCATCCCTAGTAGTTGACGGGTGTTCTTCCTCTCATCTTCAGTATCAGATATAGAAAATTCAGACATAAGCAATTATGAATCAATACAATGGCATTTAATAATGAATTCACTAAGAAACTGACCATGGGCGTATCTGGAATACGCCCATGGAATTAGAAAGAAATAATCAAATAGTGATTTTGGAATTTTGCACCCCTAACAGGTTGTCCCCGTAAAGGCACAGGCAGGTCAATGTTTCGCCTTTGGTCTCCTGCTTCAATGGTAATTTCTGGCCCATATTGAGTCAGTTTAACTTGATTTTTATCGAATCCTGGTAAAAATACTCTAACTTCTCTAGAAACTGCATCGACCGTAATAGGTTGGGGGGGCATAGAATCAGCGAGAAAATCCGGTAAAGTATCCTGTAGAGATTGCAAATTTGTTCCTGTCAGTCTGGAAATAGATGTCACTGATAAAGGAGAGAATTCTTGGGACAGAGAATCACTAACTTGACCTTGATTAACCAAAACTCCTTTGACCATTAACCCCACCTGTTGAGCACAACCCCAATAATATTTGGTTTGAGCGATCGCTAATTCATCATCAGTGGTCACTAAATAGCTTACCACACGGCTAGGATCAGCCAAAGCCTTTTTCCATTTCCCTAAGATATCATTGGCGCGATTAGTAGGTCCTTGAGTAAGATCATCGGCCGTCCAAGAGACATTTAAGATTGCACTAGTGATTGGTTGAATAAAGGGGGAAAGTGTTTTCCCCACATCTGATTCTTTCAATACCTGAACAAATCGCCGTAGATACCAACTGAGAATTTCTGGAATTCCAAACATCCGTAGGGTACTTAGAGGGCTGTCACCGTCGTAGATAATAACATCGTACTTACCGCTTTGGTAATATTCCCATAGGGCATTGAGGGATAAAGCTCTATCCATCCCTGGCAAAATACCCAATTCTTGACCATAGACATTTTTCAGAGTCGGCGACCGTAAATATTGGGATTCTAATTCTTTAACTTTTTCCCATCCTTTCTCTAACAGCAAAGTTGAGGATAACTTAACCGCAGTCAAATTAGGCGATACTTCTGTTGGGGAAGCATTCACAGGGGTCTCAAGTAGAGTGCTCAAAGTCGGTCCAGGGTTTTGTCCCACCAAGAGAACCCGTGACCCTAATTTGGATAGTTTTTGGGCAGTTGCGATCGACACTGAACTTTGATGACTATCGCCTTTACCTAGAAAAGTCAAAATCAAAGTCATGGGAATTCCTAATTAATCTTTTTTGGTTATTCAACCGGTTTTAATTCATCTTCAAAGAACCAAACCGCAGTTTTATCAGTAAACTGAACAATTGCCCCAATGCCACTACCATCAGTCATTTTAAAGTCCTTAACGGTTCCTTGTTGACCTAGTTTATTAACGATATCTTTGGATACTCGATCCCGAAGACGGTAAACTTGAACTTTCTGCCCGATTTTCATGTTCACTTAATTTCAATCAAAGTAATGAAACATTTCTTAGTTTAGCCGAATCCGGCCCTATGTTCATCTTAAAAAATCAGTTAAAATCTAGGTGTCTACTAATAAACGACTCGACAAAGGTCTTGACATTGAATACAATACCCCTTTAAATCATGATTTATCATTCCGATTTCCATTATGAGCTTATCGGCACAAGCTAGCCCGAAATGGTTGCCTCTGAGGCAATATCTAGAGCTACTCCATATTTTAGTTGAACGCAATTTAAAAGGACGTTATCGAGGTTCGTTTTTAGGAGTCTATTGGTCGTTGCTCAACCCCTTGATCATGACAGGGCTTTATGCCGCAATTTTTGGGACGGCTTTTGCCAGATACTATAATAATTCTACCTTAAACTATGTTCTGGCAGCGTTTACAGGGCTGATTGTGATTAACTTTTTCTCGGCAGCTACCAATCAGGCTCTAGGCAGTGTGGTAGGAAATGGGCCTTTGCTTAATAAAATCAGACTTCCTATCTCTATTTTTCCTGTCTCAATGATTGTGGCTAATATCTTTCAATTTGTGATGGGTCCATTACCCTTATTAGCAATAGTCACTTTACTAATTAACAAAAATCCTATTAATGTGGTGGCGTTAGTATTTCCCCTAATTGCTTTAAGTCTAGTTTGTACGGGGGTCGGATTTTTAGTAAGTGCTTTATTTGTGTTCTTTCGAGATTTGCCTTATTTTTATGAGTTGATTTGTTTTGTACTTTGGATCAGCTCGCCCGTATTCTATCCGGCCGAAATCGTTCCCACTAAGGTGAAATCCTTTTTACTACTAAATCCCTTAATTCCTATTATTGAAAGTATTCGTCAAATTTCTTTATCAGGGACTTTGCCTGATTTGATGTTAATTGGGCATTCATTTCTCAATGGAATTATTCTTTTAATGCTAGGGTGGACTTGTTTTCGTGCCTGGCAAAACCAATTTATGGACTTGCTCTAGAAATTACATGACGGAAGTGATTAGACTCGATCAAGTTTCTTTATCCCGCAGAACCCAAGAGGAGTTCTCTTATGATTTGAAGAGAACTGTTCTGTCTTTTTTAGAAGGGAAGTATCGCCAACCCTCAAGAAAGTTGATTCTCGACCAAATTAGCTTAACAGTGAAAGTGGGGGAAAAAGTTGGCATTATTGGAGCTAATGGTTCGGGGAAATCCACCTTGCTCAAAGTTATCTGTGGTATTTTACAGCCGTCTACAGGGCAGGTCAGAGTTAAGGGAGAAATTGCTCCCTTAATTGAATTAGGAGCAGGCTTTGATGCGGAATTATCCGTAACTGATAATGTCATTCTTTATGGGGTCATGTTAGGTTTCTCTCGCAAAAATATGAAGAAGCGGGTCGCATCCATTTTAAACTTTGCTGAGTTAGAGGAATATGCCTGGGCTCCTGTCAAAGCCCTTTCATCAGGAATGACAGCTCGTTTGGGGTTTGCCATTGCTACTGATATTGAACCCGATGTGTTAATTCTTGATGAAGTCCTTTCAGTAGGAGATGAAAGCTTTAAGCACAAATGTCAAAGACGGATGGATAAATTATGGGGCCATCACACTACTATTTTGGTGGTTTCTCATGGATTGGAGTTTATTAAACAATCTTGTGATCGCGCTATTTGGTTAGATCGCGGTAAAATTCGCTTTGAGGGTGACACGGATGAGACAATTGATTGTTATCTAACGTCAGTTCAACAAAATCAAGAGATAGGATTATATCAATAACTATGAAAATATTAATCACTGGAGGCGCGGGTTATATTGGGTCGGTTCTGACCCCAACTTTATTGGCAAAAGGCTATGAAGTGACAGTTTTGGACAATTTTATGTTCCGCCAAAATAGCCTGGCTGATTGTTGTCAATACGATACATTTAATATAGTCCGTGGCGATTGTCGTGATGAATCTACCATCAAGGAGTTGCTTCGGGAGACGGATGTTATCATTCCTTTAGCTGCATTGGTAGGTGCACCTCTGTGTGGTCGAGATCAGGTAGGAACCAAAACCATTAATTATGAAGCGGTTAAACTAATCTGTGACTTAGCAAGTCCAGAACAACGCATTTTGATGCCTGTTACTAATAGCGGTTATGGTATTGGGACATCAGGTAAGTATTGCACTGAAGAATCTCCTTTGCGTCCTATTTCTCTCTATGGCACCACCAAAGTGGATGCAGAAAAGACAGTTTTAGAGAGGGGAAATAGTATCACTTTTCGTTTAGCTACAGTATTTGGGATGTCTCCTCGAATGCGAGTAGATCTCCTAGTTAATGATTTTGTTTACCGTGCTTTTTATGATCGTGCTGTAGTGATTTTCGAAGGGCATTTTAAGCGAAATTATATTCATATTCGGGATGTGGCTAAGGTGTTTATCCATGGAATTGAAAATTTTGAGTCGATGAAAGGCAAATCCTACAATGTGGGACTCGATGATGCTAACTTATCAAAGTTAGAGTTGTGCGCAGAAATCAAAAAATATATGCCCAAGTTTGTTTATTTAGAAGCTCCTATTGGGGAAGACCCTGACAAACGAGATTATATCGTTTCCAATGCTCGGATTCTTAATACTGGATTTGAAACAGATTGGTCTTTAGGACGCGGGATTAAAGAGTTAATTAAAGGTTATACAATTTTGCGAAACACTCTCTATTCTAACATTTAAAGCTTAAGCGGGAGTTATTATTAACTCCCTTTTTCATTTTTTAAATCAAGCTAAAAGAGTATAAATAATCTTAATCAATAAATATTGTTTAAACTAAAAGTTATTAGTATTATTGGTTAATAATTTGAGATTATAATGAAGGGTATTCGCTGCTTAGATTACATTGTGCGACTTCCGCGTTGTAATTTTTTCATTATTTTTTTAGTTATCTTCTTTTTAATTTATGAGTTTAAAATAGTTGAATAATTGTATAGCTTGATTAAAAGTTCTCTCATCTTTAGATTCAATAGAAACTTAAGCCCTAGTAATCATAAAAATGCAATATTCATCTTTGTGATTTTTAAAATAAGTGGTCGCTTAGAAATATTATTAAAATGATCAATAGAAATACACAAGTATAATAATTGTTTTATAACCATTATTCTCATATTTTTTACTCAAAATTTAAGTCTTTATATAAAACAAGAATAAATCTGAGCAAATAAAGCGATATTTATAAGTTACTTGATAAAAATATTTTCGCATTTAGCCAATATTTGGGATCGTTGACATAGTGGACTAAAAATATTTATTTATAGAGAAAAACTACTCATAATTCAATGGAAAAGTCATCGTCAGGCTCTATTGATATGGAGCACTCAAAATAAAATAGTTTCTGATAATTTAGCAACGGCAAAAAATATTAATCACATTATCAATATTCTCTAAAATTAAACCAATATAGCTATTTCTATTCTTAATATCTGCTCATATTTAGAAACTACGACTAGTCGATATTTGATTTTAAAGCGTCAATCACTAAGCAATGTTAGCAGTTTATTATAATGTTACTTTTTTAGCATTTAACTATAACGATAGAATATTAGTATCAATCCAGATTTGATTGGGAATCGTAATGATTTTCGAGTTTTAATAGGGTCAACTTAAACAATGAAAAACCCTATCATCTATAGTTGAACCCCAACATTTAGATTCATTTAACTCCGAAGTGTTACCTCAAATTTCTTCACTAAAGCGTTGCGAATTTTGTCGTGAACCGGTTCAACATCCTCATCAGTTAAAGTACGATTGTCTGCACGATAAACTAGAGTGAAGGCTAGACTCCGTTCTCCTTCAGGAACATTTTCACCTTGATATTGATCGAACAATTCAACCCCTGCAAGTAAATTCCCTCCTGCTTTGTTCATCACTTGAGTTAAGTCTGCAACGGAAACTTTTAAGGACGCAAAAAAGGCTAAATCTCGTTCCACTGCGGGATAGATAGAAAAGGGACTTAAAACAGGGTTTATCAACTCCTCTTGTCCCAACGTTTCTAACAACACGTTGAAATTCAGTGTGAAAGCATATACTGCATCAATCAAATCTTTTTCTTGTCGTAATTGAGGATGCAATTGTCCGAAAATTCCTAATTGTTTTTTACCAACCCATAAAGATGCAGTCCGGCCAGGATGTAACCTTTCATCGCTATCATAGGGTTGGTAGATTACGTCTAACCCTAACCTGACAAAGACACTTTCGAGTATACCTTTTGCTTCATACCACCTCATGAGAACCGACTTTCCGCTGTTAATCCACCGTCCTTGAGGGAACATATCACCACCCATAATTCCCACAACTTCGTCAAATTCTCGATATTTTCCCTCAACTATACGGAAAGTTCGCCCAATTTCAAAAGCATTTAATGCACCATTTCCTTGAGACTGATTATAAGTAAATGCATCAATTAAACCATCAAGTAGATTGGTTCTTAACGCTGCATATTCAGCAAATAAGGGGTTAGTAATGATAATATCCGCTTTTTCTGGTTTAACTAATGAATATTGGACAACTTCCGTCAACCCTACCGCGCGCAACACTTCTCGAACCTTACGTTGAACCTGATAGTCAAAAGAGAGTCCTCCAGGTTCGGTTTTATCAGGTAGTTCATCACAGAAATACTCGTAACCATACAGACGCGCTACCTCCTCGATTAAGTCAATCTCCCGTTTTAGATCCTGATACCGGTAGGAAGGAACCGAAACTTTCCAAACATTATTTCTGTCTTTGACGGGGGTTAAATCACATCCTAGATTGACTAGAATACGTTCTACATCTATTGCTGTCACATTAGCCGTTGTACCATCTTTTTTAATTGGCCCTAAAATTTGATGTATCCGTTCTAATCTTAGGAGAATGGATTCGGTTGACAAATCGGGGCGATTGTCTTCTATAACTTGAGTAACGGGGGTTCCTTCTGCTAACTTGGCAATTAGATCAATCGCAAGATTACACGCTATTTCTAACTCAGATTGATTAATTCCCCTTTCATATCTTGCAGAAGACTCGCTACGCAGACTCTGGCAACGAGAGGAACGACGAATTGTCAGCTGATCGAACAAAGCGGCTTCAAGGACAACATTTTGAGTAGTGTCGTCCACGTCGGTTTCGTATCCTCCCATAACTCCCGCTAAAGCAACAGGTTGATCATTAGCAGCAATAACTAAATTAACAGATTTTAAATTTCTTTCTTGCTTATCTAGGGTTTTTAATGTTTCTTTTTCTGTTGCAAATCGTACCCTTAACGTTAACGGTGTTTTTTTTGCAACGGTTTCCAGTTTATCTCGATCAAATGCGTGGAGAGGCTGTCCCCATTCTAACAAAATTAAATTTGTTACATCCACTACATTATTAATGGGACGGATTCCTGCTACTTCAAGTCTGTTTTGCAACCATTTAGGAGACTGTGCAATTCTCACGTTTTCAATGACGGTTGCCATATATGCAGAACAAACATTTCCGTCTGATACCTGAACTTTGAGGGAATAGGAGGACTTTTTAGGGAAGGAAACTTTCGGAGATTCTGGCAAGTTTAATTCTTCACCTGTTAATGCTGCAACTTCCCGCGCAATTCCCACCATACTCAACGCATCTGCGCGGTTTGCAGTAGGACTAATATCAAGGATGACATCATCTAATCCTAACAAAGGACGAGCATCGGCTCCTAATTCTGGGGCATCATCCTCAAAAATATGGATTCCAGCGGATTTATTGGATAAACCAACTTCAGCAAGGGAACAGATCATCCCCTCAGACTTAACTCCTCGAAGTTTTGCGGGTTTAATTTTCAGGTCAATTTTGGGCAAATAAGTTCCTATGGTAGCCACAGGAACAATGCTATCAGATGCTACATTAGGTGCACCGCAGACAATATTTAAATAGGTTTCCCTACCAATATCTACTTTACAGATGCTTAATTTATCTGCGTTGGGATGGGGTTGGCAATCAATGATTTTGCCAATAACTACTCCATTTGCCCATTGACGACGATCTTCTATTTGATCGACCTCCAATCCTGCTGTGGTTAAAATATCTGCTAATGCTTCAGGAGAGAGGGTTATATTTACTAATTCCCTTAGCCAGTTGACCGAAATCTTCATGGTGTTTTAATTTTATCTGTTGTCTACGATCGTGACCAGTTCTTAGTTTACCTTCTCTGTGGTCTATCTTGTAGTTAAAGAGATGATCGTTTATAACTGGGTGCATTTAATCTGAAAACACTTATTATTTTTAGTTATAAACACAAATTAGTTTAAACTCATTCTCTTTTCTACTTCTAATAAGATTTCTTGTAGAAAAAGAATTATATTAGCTAATAGTAGCATATTTAATATCTGTACTTTTTGTTCAAGAGAAAATTATTTTTTAGTTTGCAGCGTATAATCCAGTGTGATTTCATCTACTTTAAGATTAGTTAAAAGATATTTTTTATATGTTTATAATTAGTTATTTTTACATGAAAATTAAATTTAATATTTATTTTTTTATTTTTAAATTAGAACAAGATACTTAACTTTAGTTAACAGTATTAAAGTCAGTATAATCCAAAGATCTGTGTAAATTATGTTTATGATGAATAGTCCGTAAAAAAATAACGTTGCTAAATATTATTGTCTTGATTTCTACGATGGGAAAAAGAAATATTCCTAGATGAATAAATTCTTTACCCGAGATAGTAGCTGAGAACAATTGGAGTTATTCGGTGGTAATGACTTTCAATCGAGTGGGCAAATGAGTATAATTCTAATCAAATAACCAAAGATTATAATTTTGCTAACTCTATCGCCTTTGTGTTTTACCCTTTTCCAGGGTTATTTTAGGAAAAAAATAAAAAAATTGATTATATGACACAATGTAAGGCGATGAAGTATAGAATGCTATTATTAAATTATCTAGATTACATATTCGCTGAAGTAATAACCGTTTCTATGAAACAGCAAGAAATACTAATCTAAATTCTCAAAGACCGAATAATTGAACAACGAAGATTTAAAATTGCCAATAATACACAGATTCTTAACTGAATTTTAAGTAGGTAAGCTAAAAATCTAAATAGTAACTGAAATAATGTAGAAGTTACAAGAAAACTGTTATTATTGATGTATAAACTATTTATTGGTAGCAAATTTTAAAGATCACTATTAAAATTTTTTAGTCAATATTATGACTAAAAAAGCAAAACATGAAAAAATCTTCTGGTAACGAAAAATAATATTTTTTGTACAAAACTAAAAACTTACCAATTAGCAAAAAAATTATTGGAATTATTTTCCTGTTCTTGTAGATTTAATAGTAAAACTATGATCTTACCGGACTGATGATGTGAAATTAACTAATGAAATGCTAAGTTAATAGACTTTAGAGTTGAAAATTGACAAAATTTATCATTTCATGAGTTCTGCTTTTAATACAGCTCAATTTATTATTGATATCTTTTCCTGTTCTTTGGTCAAAATAGTCAATAATCTCTCTAATCTAACGCCTGATTATACCATAGTTTTTTTAGATTAGTTAGCAAATTTAAATAATCCTAATACCTAGTCTTAGGTTACCTCAAAAATATTATAAATATATCTTTTAATCGGTATATATATGAAAAAAAATTAAGTTCAATACATTTGTTTTGATTCTATTTTCTGCTTTTTAAAAAATCTTCTTTACTTGTATGTCAAACACATTCTCTTTTATTTAACCCTGACAAGATTTTTTATTTGTGACTAGTACTTTTAAGCTCTTGAGCCTCTCATTTAAAAATTTTCCTTCGATTATCTATCTTGAGTATCAACTTGTTACATCATACGAAATTTATTTGCTACTGTAGCAATGACCTTACTGTAAGGTGGTAATTTACTTACAAAGTTTTGTAATTATATCAGTATTTTAACCATGATGCGTAGTGTTATACTTCAGCCTGTGGTATTAATTGATGAACAACATTCTTATGGGGTTTTCAAAAAAATATACTAATCTCTAAACGTTTGGGTTAAACCTTTAGAGATTAGTATATTTTTTTGATTTTTTTTGTTTCTATAATTCCTACAGTAACTTCTTTATCTAAATCTACTAACACTACAGAATAAATTCTTTCTACCTTAAAAACATAAATTTTAGTTCACTGATATCAGATGTTACTGTTACCCTGATTATAGTAAATTACTACAATAATCTTACTATTTTTTCAAAGAACAATCATATTTAATATGATTGTTCTTTGAAAAAATAAACTTAAAAATGGATGTGGCAATACGTTTCAATCAGAGGAAATTTTAGGTTTAAACTGTCAAGTACAGTCCCCTGTTCAGCAATAGAGTAAACTTGTGATTGGCAGCAATTACTTACTATTAAGAGCATGGTTGTAATCTTATTCAAGATAAGAGTTTATCTAACTAGTAGATATTCACAAAAAAATAAAAGTAGCGACACTTTCTAAACTTTTTTTCTTGATTATAAGTCTCAGTAGAGGGAGATATAACTTCAACAATGAACAGAGGATTAACAATTTTATCATTGCGATCACCATTGGAATCTGGGAAGTTGTTGACAACAATCAAATCAACATAAGTCCCACATTGATATTCCTCAATCCAAACTCGCAAATCACTATTGTATAAACGAAAATCTATATCTCTAAGCAAAAATATTAAATAAATCAATGAAGTTTAGCGATAACACTATGTGCTTCTGAACGTTCCTCAACGAGGATAATCTCTCCATCATAGCGTTCTAGACTGTTTTCTATCGTTATCTGATACTCGATCTAAGATTAAGACAAGTTATTGTTAAATCTGGAAAACTAGTTTGGACACAAACCACCATAAGATTTCTTGAATAATGACATCTAAAACCATTATCATTCTCATAATTAAGAATTACCAGTTAAGCAAACCAGATTATCCAGGAGAAACATTAATGGTTCACCAAAGACATCAATTGTCAGTGATTGGTTGGCGTCAGCAAATAGCATTAACAGAACTGAGAATTAGGGAAATTAAGGCAAAAATTGGGACAGGAACGTGAGTGTCTGCCCTTCAAGCTTTTGCTATCGAAATTTTTACTCAAAATTAAAAAGAAATGGTTTGATTCAAGGTCCATTCCTATCAACGGGATACGAAATAAACTATCAGTGCTGAAGCTCGGTTGAAATGTTAGAACATAGAAAAGTCAGAAGTTCGACAAGACATCCTCAATCACGGGTCGTAATTGAGACAGTAGTGAAATTGGGGGATTAGCAATGGCTCATTGAACTAACCTTAACTAATCGAGATGTGATTGGTTTTTGGATGCTATTGGGCTGTCAAGCAATGTGAGAAAGCCTTATGGTGAACGCAGGAAAATCATTTATGCAAAGTTTCTGAGGAAAACAATATGAGAATAGCTATTTTATCTCAAGATGCCTCTCTTTATTCTACCAAGCGTCTTGTAGAAGCTGGAGAAGAACGGGGACATGAAATGCGTGTTGTTAATTACCTACGTTGTTACATGAACATTGCATCTCAAAAACCTTCAGTAGTTTATCAAGGTCAACCTCTGGAAAACTTTGACGCAATTATTCCCCGCATTGGTGCATCAAGGACATTCTATGGAACTGCAGTGGTAAGACAGTTTGAGATAATGGGAGTTTTTAGTGCCAACGAATCCCAGTCCATTGCTCGCTCTAGGGACAAACTCCGTTGCTTACAAATTCTTGCCCGTGAAGGAGTTAGATTACCTGTTACGGGCTTCGCTCATGCTACCACAGATGTTGACGGCTTAATTGAAATTGTCGGCGGTGTACCTTTGGTGGTTAAATTGCTGGAAGGAACCCAAGGAATTGGCGTGGTATTGGCTGAAACTTACCAAGCTGCTAAGTCAGTTATTGAAGCGTTCCGGAAATTGGATGCCAATATTTTAGTACAAGAATTTATTGAAGAGGCTGGGGGCGCAGATACTCGCTGTTTGGTTATCGCGGACAAAGTAGTTGCCTCGATGAAACGACAAGGCGCAGACGGGGAATTTCGCTCAAACCTACACCGAGGAGGGAAGGCCGAGAAAATTAAGTTAACCCCAGAAGAACGAGGTACTGCTGTACGGTCTGCTAAGGCAATGGGGTTGAGAATTGCTGGAGTAGATATGATTAGTTCTAATCGGGGTCCGGTGGTAATGGAAGTCAATTCTTCCCCAGGGTTAGAAGGAATTGAAAAGACAACAGAGATAGACGTAGCAGGAAAGATTATAGAATTTTTGGCAAAAAATACCACCTCGGGAAAAAACCGTGGTCGCATTCAATATTAAGAGGTCAAGATTGACAGAAAATTTGGAGTCAGAATTCATTGAAATTGCAGGAGAGACGATCGCACCGGGAGAATGTCGTCGTTTAGAACTTCCTATTGCACGCTTACCTACCCAAACCTGGGTTTCTCTCCCTATTACAGTAATCAATGGCTTAAACTCAGGACCCAAACTTTGGCTCAGTGCGGCTATTCATGGGGATGAACTCAATGGGGTAGAAATTATCCGTCAGGTGGTTAAAAATGTTGAGCCACAACTATTACACGGCACCTTAATTGCTGTACCTATTGTTAATGTCTTCGGTCTGATTGGACAATCCCGATATTTACCCGACAGAAGAGATCTAAATCGCTCATTTCCCGGATCTAAAAGTGGTTCTCTTGCTTCACGCTTGGCATACCTATTTATGAAAGAGATTGTTAGCCACAGCACATACGGTATCGACTTACATACGGCTTCTATGCATAGGACTAATCTCCCTCAGATTCGCGCTAACCTTCAAGATTCAGAAACGCGTCGCTGCGCCCAGGCATTTGGCGCACCCCTACTTGTACATGCGATGACTCGTGATGGTTCCCTAAGACAAGCAGCGACGAAAAGAGGTATTCCGATACTACTTTACGAAGGGGGTGAAGCTTTACGATTTGATGTAGAGGCTATTCGAATGGGAGTCGAAGGAATTGAGCGAGTTATGGAGTATTTAGAAATGTATCAGTTTTCTCCGGAACGAATGCCAGTCATATCAATAGAAGTAGATAAATCTAAGTGGATACGAGCATCCCGTAGTGGAATTTTTCGCTTAGAGGTAGGGTTAGGAGAAAAAGTCCTGAAAAAGCAGAAGCTGGGAATTATTGCCGACGCTTTCGGTGAAAGTAGCATCAAGATTCGTGCCAGTGTTAATGGGATCGTGATTGGATATACTCAAAATCCTTTGGTTAGTCAGGGTGATGGAATTATTCATTTAGCTATCCTTAACTGAGTTATTACGTTATAACAAGAAGTCGATACTAAGAAATTTAATCAATCATTATGTGGATTCGTCAACCCAGTAATATTATCAGTAAGCTTATCTCTCCTGCAGTCCAATTATGGTTGCGTTCCCAAGTCGACCACGTAGATACCCTACAAATGAAGATTCAAGGAAGTGATTCCCAGATTTTGGGAGGGCATATTCCAGGAATTCTTCTTAAGACTAAAGGTGCGATTTATCAAGGATTACATTTAGGTCAAGTAGATCTTACAGGAAAAAATATCCGCATCAATATTGGTCAAGTGATTAAAGGAAAACCTTTGCGATTACTCGAACCGATCCAAATTTGGGGGGAAGTTAAATTAAGTGAAAACGATTTACAAGCATCTTTAACTTCTTCTTTATTGGGTGATGCTTTTCAAGAATTATTGATCGCTTTACTAGCATATCAAGGCGTTAGTGATCCTCGGCAGATTTTAGACTATTATGAAATTACTTGGCAGGGGGTAACCTTAAGTCAATTAAGTTTTACATTACAAGGATTAGTCACTAAAAATGAAGTATCTACACGGATTATTATTGAGGGACAATTAGAATTAATTTCTTCGAAAAGTTTACGCTTAATTCTCCTTAAAATGGAAGGACTATCGGACTTAATTGATAATTCTTTAGATAAATTAGAATTAGATTTAGGCTCAGATGTGGTGATTGAGTCCTTAAATTTAGGAAATAATCAGTTATTTTGTCAAGCGCAATTGTTAATTCGCCCTTAATAATCAACAATGGTTTTTACCCTTAAACGCGATATTAATCGTAATTATTTTTTATAAAAAATACTTTTTTAGGATAAATAAGCAGAATTAAATTTTATTAAGATTCTAAAATCTTTGATTATTTATTGAAATAAAAGTCCCTTATCAGCAGCTCTACTACTGAAGAATAGATTTTTTATGTTTCTTATTTTTAAATAAATTTAATTAATCAATTTAATTTTGACAAAAATTTATAACTATTTGCTTTTTATTACAAAATCCATAGATAAATTTATCTTAATTAGATTATTGATTAATAATTAATAACAAGAGAGAACTGCTTTGCCCTAGTCTTTTTAGACACATTATTTTTAAATATCTATAAACTTTGTGATATTTAAAAATAAAATAATTAATTGATCACTACACTCAAAATTATTTGTATAAGAGGTTTTTGTAAACGTAACTGATATCCTAAGTGACTTCATATAGATTGGGAAGTATTTGCGGATTAAATTAAACCTTCATACAAAGCATGATTGACTGTATAGAAGATAAAAGGAAACGGTAAGCTGATGTAGCCAAGTATGAGTATCATCGATTTTAAAAAATATCTAGGTAAAGCAGTCTTCATTGGCCGAGCATTTTTATTGCAATCTCTAAATCTGTTCTTATAAAAAAGCCGGGGTGATCGCCATTAATACCGAATTAGTGTACACCAGACATACTCGCACTTCTCCTACAAAAAAGCCTTCAACTTTCTCAATATCATGTTGATAATGATCAAACCCTTGCCCCATTTTATATGTCTAAAACTCTTAAGTTGATTGTGATGAGGTGATTGCTTTCCATCCTATTAACTTATTTCCCATGCGAAACAAGACTGTATTAGCTAATCCTAATTGTTGAATCGCTTGAATAATCTCCTCTTCAGAGGAGGATAATTCGTTGAGGAAATCAGGACATTGACTACAATCTAGACAGACAACTGTCGACAATTCCCAAGATTCTCGAAAAATATGGCATTGAGAAGGTAATACTCTAACCAATTTACGAAATCGATTGATAGCTACTTTTTCTAATTCCGCACTTGTAGAATTGAAATGGGGATGAAAATTGTTCATAAGTCCTCGTAACATTAATGAAGCGACGCTTGCAATTATCTTTCTCATTCAGTGCTGTCTATGACAACGTCGGGGGA
Source organism: cyanobacterium endosymbiont of Epithemia clementina EcSB (assembly GCF_029919255.1). Taxonomy (GTDB): domain Bacteria; phylum Cyanobacteriota; class Cyanobacteriia; order Cyanobacteriales; family Microcystaceae; genus Rippkaea. The sequence continues at coordinate 2,098,977 of NZ_CP123991.1, forward strand.
AATGAGCTCAACGGACCGCTCTATTAATGCTATATTAGGATTATCGCTCCTGAACTTCGGGATAACCATTGGTTAAACTAATCATTTTTCGAGTCCATTTTTAAGCTAGCATTGATCTAAAATCGCGGTTATTACTCTTGTGACGAAACTTTAAAACAAAAACATCATAACTTTTATTACAAGGAGAAAAATCATAATAATTTAGAGTAAACTCTCAATAACAAAATTGAGTCTGGGTAAATTTTGTTATTATCTACCATGAGAGTAAAAATATGTACTTTTATACATTTTGCTGAAGTTTTGGATATCTATTGTCATAGTACCAATAGATTCTTACTTAGATAAAAATATGAGCTAAGCAATTTATTCAGAAAATTTTAAGAAAATTTAAATTTTATAGATTTGATAGAAAAAGTGTTAAGGAATATTATCAAATAACAGAAGTTGTCGTTACTATATAACTTTCCGATATGAAAAATCCGAATTTATGAATTGGAATTGTTTTGATTCTAGAGAATTAGATCCCTCATTTGTAGGAAAATTAAATCCTATCACAGAGCCTTGAAACAATTATATTAATTATCTAAATCTCAAGTGAAAACAACTGAAGCTTTTTTTACTAATGTTTTCTGTGATGGTGAAACTTCCGTACAAGTAACAACTCTCAAGTGTTAAAGAGCGATAACAATCAATGAACAATGACATTTAATTTAAAAATGTATACAACAAATCGGGATGACTGGATTCGAACCAGCGGCCCCTTCGTCCCGAACGAAGTGCGCTACCAAGCTGCGCCACATCCCGTAGGCAATAGATTCCTCAACATATACTACCATATTCTTTGAGATACACTGGTATAGATAGTACTATCATAGGAGCAAGTAGGACGTGACGGTTAAACCAGAATGGTTAAGGGTAAAAGCCCCCCAATGGCAACGAGTTAGCCGCGTCAAGGAAACGTTACGAGATTTGGAACTTAATACTGTTTGTGAAGAAGCATCTTGTCCTAATATTGGGGAATGTTTTAAGACACTAACCGCTACCTTTTTGATCATGGGGCCAGCCTGTACTCGTGCCTGCCCTTATTGTAACATTGACTTTGAGAAAAAACCTAAAGCTTTAGAGCCCCTTGAACCCCTAAACTTGGCTAAAGCGGTGAAACACCTTAACCTTAATCATGTGGTAATAACCTCAGTTAACCGAGATGATTTGCCCGATGGAGGTGCTTCTCAATTTGTACGCTGTGTCGAAGAAATCCGGAAGATTTCTCCAAGGACAACTATTGAAGTACTTATCCCTGATCTATGTGGTGATTGGAAAAGTTTAGCTATTATTCTAAAAGTACAACCGGAAGTGCTTAACCACAATACAGAAACTATTCCTCGTTTATATCGACGAGTTCGCCCCCAAGGAGATTATCAACGATCACTCCAACTTCTGCAACAGACTAAAAAATTGAACCCCCAAATTTATACGAAATCTGGCCTCATGGTAGGTTTGGGGGAAACCGATGAAGAAGTCCGTCAAGTTATGCTAGATTTACGCCAAGTTGACTGTGATATTCTGACTCTTGGACAGTATCTACAACCTTCTGCCAAGCATTTAGACATTCACGCCTTCATTAATCCAACCCAATTCGATGACTGGCGCAAATTTGGCGAATCTATCGGATTTTTACAAGTAGTGTCTTCTCCTTTAACTCGTAGTTCTTACCATGCCGAACAAGTCCGAGAGTTAATGAAACAATATCCCCGCTAAAAACTCAATTTATACCAAAATATTTAAATCTTTACCTCTGGGTTTGCTATCCGATTAAACTAACGCAGGTGATTAGTATTAGTAACACTATAATTAGTCCCTATGTCCTGTTATTTTTTCTATCGTAGTTGAGATTTGATCTCAATTTGTTAAACTAACTAATCTAGTGATATTTATGTTTATAAAACCTAGAATAACATCTAGGTAAATTTTTACACAACTATGAACACAAGTTAGATAAAAAAAGAAGAGTAAACTATACGGCAATCTTAGTATATATAGGAAATTGAAAACCGATTGTCTTTTGAGAAAAAAGAAATAAAGAGATAATAGCAGGATATTTTTTTAGTTTAGGTTCAGAGTTGTTGAGTTAAATAGAATAAGTTAGTATGGATTGCGGATGTCGTATACAAATGTCGTCAAATAAATGATTCCCAATTCCCAAATGGGAGAGGACAGATTTAATGGCATAAAACAGATTAAGTGAAAGTCCACCAAAGAAAATTTTAAAAAAGAATAATAAGAAAACTTAACAAAAAAAACTTGGCAAAAAAATGAATAGTAAATATTCTTTAATTAATCAAAAAACTACGATATAAAAAGTAGAAACAAGGTATCCTAATCTTAGGAGATAAGGAACATTATCTAGCTATTACAACATATAATATAGCTTGTTTTTCCAATTTAATCTCGGAAAAATGTAAAAGTAATCAATCATAAAATTAAATATCTTAAAAGACAAGCTTATGGACGAACTAACTTTCTTTGTTTTTTTATAAAAATAGTTTTATTAAACTGGTATTTTTTCTGTTATTTTATTAATTCAAGTCTATAAGAGGAGCTAAATATATTTATTAGTCTCTTGTTAGGTAGAGTTTTGCCAGTCATCTATATTCTGTTGTTAATGTCAAATTTTAAAAACAAAATTTCCTATTTATGCATAAATGGTGACGTATATTAAGCTAGTTAAATACCGATTTAAGAAACTTAAATTTTAAAACTTTAAAAAATATTTTTATTTATAAGTTTTTATTTTAATCAACTTAGATTAATTTTTAACGCCTTCTAATATCCCTTGTATAAAATATGTAATTATTTTATTTTTCTGTTTTTATATCTAAAATACGCAGCCTTTTAGCTACGATAATTTTATTCTTTTTATTTTATTTAGGTCAAGATAAATGACAATATTTTCCGTGTTTAATTATGTTTTTTTCTTGATAGATATACAAATAAGCTATTTAGCTTCTTTTTTTTAGATATTATGATGGATATTCTCTTAGGTATAAACTTAATTCTCTGTATATTTTTTATGATTATCCTATATTTTTATAGTAACTTGATTGACGATGGATAGATTTTACTAAGATTAATAATATTATTTTTGATTTTTAAAAAATCTGTTTTATATAAGCTTGTAACCATTCTCAATTTTCTTATTTCTGTATTTTTTACCCTTTTTTTGTCTCAAATTATTAATGCTATATTATATTTTTTGTTGTTTAAATAACAGTATTTTTTTTAAAAAAAAGTTTTAAGCCCTAAAACTTTTCCATCTGTGATTTTTTATCTAAATCTTTGAGTATTGTTTATATCTATAATTTATTTACCACGCTTTTCGGGTCTAGATTTTAAATTTAACTATTTACAATCTCTCTAATAATTTTAGATTGAAATCTTTCAGTATCTTTTATTTTTTTTAAAAAAAAGCTGACTCTTCTGTCAAAGTGAAAACATATTGATTACATCTCATTTTACGACGATCTATCTTGAGATAGAGAGCTTGATCTGCCTAATGCAAATCTCTAATAATCAGTTTTTTATTTTGATAAAATTTATTGATGCTCAAACTACAATAAAGATAAATTACTGTTAGGTTTGTTTTTTAGATCAATAAAACTATTCCTATCTTATTGAAAATCTAATGATGGGTAATGATGAATTATTCTAAATTTTAAATATTTTTAATTAAACCGAGTTCAGAATTTTGCATCATAGGTATAAAATAAGTGGAAATGTTGAGTTTAGTACAATTTAATTTAAATACAAAAAAATTAGGAGATTCTCTATACAATAATTATTGTCTTTTATAAGGCAATTATTAAGAATTAAAAATTTTCTTTTTTACTTTTACGTTTCTCTTTTAGTAAGACTGACTATCCATAATTCTTGATATTGGTGATAGTACTAGTTTTCGTATAGTAGCTCGACGTTCAATTAAACAAATTTTCCAAATCTACCGTGTAATATTAATGCTGTTAAGCTTACCCAAAAAGTCAATAAATATGAAAGTAAAATCTAGCTAGACTATATTAGTTCTCACATTGATACAAACACTAATCTTATAAAAAGAAGATATAAAAAATCTATCTTAACCCCTCTAACAAGTTCAAAGTCACCCAAGTTGTCGTCATAAATGGACAAGGTTAGGATCAATCGTGTCATGTAATTTAGCTCAACTTAAGGAAGTTGCCTTACTATCCAATTACCAATTAACCTAGAGAACAGGAAAGATCTTAACAGTAAAAATATCATGACGATGATTGAAGCAAAATTAAGACAAATTAAAACTCTTTTTAGTCAGATGGAACGAGTATTAATTGCCTATTCTGGAGGCGTTGATAGTACCTTGGTCGCTAAAGTGGCTTATGATGTCTTGGGAGAACGCACTTTGGCAATAACGGCAGTCTCTCCTTCTTTACTCCCTGAGGAGTTAGAAGATGCCAAAACCCAAGCAGCTGCCATAGGCATTGCCCATGAGTGGGTAGAAACCCACGAAATAGATAATTTTAATTATACTACCAACCTCATTGACCGTTGCTATTTCTGCAAAAGTGAACTCCACGATACCTTAAAACCCCTAGCTTCACAGCGAGGATATCCCTACGTAGTCGATGGGGTAAATGCTGATGATATTTACGATTATCGCCCTGGGATTCAAGCAGCTAAAGAACGAGAGGTACGATCACCTCTTGCGGAAGTAGGTATCACTAAAGCTGATGTTCGGCAATTATCCAAAGAATTAGGGCTTCCTTGGTGGAACAAGCCCGCTCAACCTTGTCTAAGTTCCCGCTTTCCCTATGGGGAAGAAATTACGGTTAGTAAACTGCAACGGGTCGGACGGGCAGAGATTTACTTACGCAGGTTAGGCTACAAAAATTTTCGGGTTCGCTCCCAAGGAGATACGGCTAAAATTGAATTACTACCAGACCAGATCAAAGAATTTGTTCTTACTACTAATTTATCTCAATTAGTCACTCAATTTCAAAACTATGGCTTTATGTATGTTACCCTGGACCTAGAAGGTCATCGTAGTGGAAAATTAAATCAAGTTTTAACCGCAATTACACCTAAATGAGAACCCCCAAATTTTCAAAAAAGTCAGTACGGTCACTTCTCAACTAGTTCCGTATTTTGCTTACAAAAAAGATTAGTCTCTTTTAAGCAAGATCTAAAAGTAAGTGACTTTTAGTAGAGAAAATACCCATATTTCTCCGATTTATTCATAAATAACCTCGATAATAATTAATGTAAAAATAATGGTTTGCAGGATTGTAGTATAAATTACTATCTACTGAACAGTATTAGAGTGGAGTGCACTTTCTGTTCCTGAATATACATTATCTCGTTCAGACATTCGTCTGCGAATAGAATTGCTATAAACTATTAATAATTTACTAACTCAGCCCTACACTTATGACAAAACGGGCATTACTCCTAATTAATCGCCATGCTCGCAAAGGTCGAAACCGCTTCGCTCACGCGGTGGATGTCTTAAATGACCTAGGTTTTGAGTTAATTACCGTTCCAGTTAAAAGTCCTGAGTATGTGTCCCAATTAATGCGCCGTCACAGAGATGGTATAGATTTGGTGATTGTAGGGGGGGGAGATGGAACCTTAAATGCAATAGTGGATAGTTTAGTGGATATGAAACTACCTTTGGGAATTTTACCTTTAGGAACTGCTAATGATTTAGCTCGCACCCTGAAAATTCCTCTTGCAGTTGAACAGGCGTGTCGAGTGATTGCTCAAGGCCAACTTAAATATATTGATCTCGGTTGCGTCAATGGGAAACATTTTTTTAACGTAGCAAGTCTAGGACTAAGCGTAGATATAACTGGAAAGTTATCGAAAGGAGCAAAACGCCGTTGGGGTGTTTTAGCCTACGCCATGACCGCGTTGCAAGTGATTGGACAAACTCGTCCTTTTAATGCTGAAATTGTGGTTAATGACAAATCGGTCCGTGTTAAAACCATCCAGATTGCGGTGGGTAACGGGCGGTTTTATGGAGGAGGAATGGCAATTGCCAAGGATGCAACTATCGATGACCAAAGGTTAGATCTCTATAGTCTAGAATTGAACTATTGGTGGCAAATATTCCCTCTGCTATGGAGACTTCCTCAAGGACAACATGGGGTATTACCGTGGGTACGAACTATTGAAGGAGAAACAATGGAAATTTATACCCGTAAAGCCCATTCCATTAATACCGATGGAGAAATCACGAGCCAAACTCCGGCTGCGTTTCGGGTGGTTCCGCACGCTTTAGGAGTCTTAGTTCCTTCCTCAATTTAGGGTTTTCTTTAATAAAAACTATGGACAGATACCTATCAAATGTTTTTGTTAACCAATAATTTTATGATAACTTTGTTTATACAGCTTTTTATCATAGGATAGCTTCTTGATAAGAAGCTCGAGATTTGTCCCTAGTAAATTGATTAATATATGTAAGTTTCGCTATATTGTTGAATGAGACAAGAGCGGGTCTAATTGTTTTTATACTCTAGTTTAAAGGAATTGGATAGCGATTTACCGATAAATAAATTGGCTAGATTTGGACGAGTTTTTATCCATGCTCGAGCATGGACATGTCTAGAATACTCACAGTCATTATTCCCAAACTAGCAATTAAATTGTTGAATAATAATTAGATTCCTTACTCGCTAAAGCTAGTATAGACTACCCTCGTAGTCTAGTAGGAAATTAATCCACTAGGTATAAACTCGAACATTTTTTTCTGTTTAAAAGATCTCAATGCTCAAGAAGTTTATCAAAATTATTCCGTCCTCGAAATTATCCGCGGTCGCGTTCAACGATCTTCGATCCGATTTAAAGAATTATTGAAAAGTTCCCAAAAATTATAAAAGGTAGTTCAAGAGGGATTTATTCTTTATTAGTTTGTTGGTAATGATAATCAGAGAATTGTTTTGTTTACGGGCTATTTTAGACCTACTTATCGAGTAAGTTGTCAACCACCTCCCAATATCTTTATCCGTTACATTACAAACGAAAAGACCTTGATTAATAATCAATTTCCCACCCAAATCGACCCGAATTAGAAGGCAAAAATAGGTTAGAAAAGGCAAGTCTGCTCAGAGGAAATGAATTAGTCTTGATGAGCGATTGCTTCGAAGCTCATTTAGTACCGGTTCAAGGATCAGCCAAACTAAAGTTAACTGATAAGACTACTATAAGTATTGGTTATGATGGCAGTACAGATTATCCATACGTCAGTTTTAGTAAATAATTTGTAGATAATATGGGGTTGAAGTTATAAAAATTGATCTTACCAAGAAACAATTGACTTTTTAACTAAAAATTTTCAATAATAAAGCGGTTATTTACTTCTTAATAACTGCTTTATTTTCTTCCGTCCAGGGCAGTCTCTGTGTTCCGGTGAAAGCTGAACGATGATATAAACGATACCACTTACTACTGATAAGTCTTTGATGTCTCCTAAAGCATTGCCTTGCTCCAAACTTCCATTTCTTACTTGGAGAAAATGGGGAAAATAATTACTAAATTAGTCCGTTGTTGTCTTCTAGAGTAGAAAATGGAATATGCCTATTAAAAAGCCTGGACAGATAGATATTTTTATCGTACAGGAAAAACAACTGGTAATCGCGTGGGGGTAGTTAATAATTAAGTCTTACTTAATTATTAACTACCGACTAAATACTAGGTTATGTGAATAATTTTTGTTCATTCAGCTTTGATTTTTCTGGCTTTTGTAGACTGGTTATGACAAAATTTTTATGAATAAAAGCTAAAAATATTACTTTGCAAGGTTTCTATAACTCCAAAAACTTAATTTTTATAAAAATTAAGTTTTTGGAGTTATAGAATACAGTTATGATGAAAGTTTTAGAAGTTATTGGCTACTGAGTTATTATTCTTGGTCTAGAACGACTATTTTTCTTAGTATTTTGAGGTAAAACTAAGGTGGTAACGCCAGAAATACAACAGAGAGTTGCGAAATTACGAGAAAAGCTACAAAAAGCTAATTATGCTTATTATGTCCTCGGTCACTCCATTATAGAAGACTCGATTTACGATCAACTCTATCGAGAATTACAAAATATTGAAAGTCAACATCCGTCATTAATTACCCCCGATAGTCCTACCCAACGAGTGGGAGATAAACCGACTTCTCAATTTATATCTGTTCCCCATAACATCCCTCTTTATAGTCTAGAAAATGCTTTTAACCTCGATGAATTAAAAAAATGGCAAGAACGCTGGCAAAGTTATTCTGAAGTCAGAAATAATGAAAATATCGACTATGTTTGCGAATTAAAAATTGATGGAGTAGCGTTAGCTTTAACCTATAAAAATGGATTGCTAATTAAAGGTGTTACCAGAGGTGATGGAAAAACAGGAGAGGATATTACCCAAAATGTGCGGACTATTCGGTCTGTTCCACTAAAATTAGCTTTACATGATTCTTCTACTATAGTTGAAGTTCGTGGCGAAGTTTTTTTACCCCTGGATGAATTTGAGCGCCTAAATCTGGAGCGAGGAGAAGTAAAAGAAAATCCCTTCGCTAACCCCCGTAATGCTGTCGCCGGAACCCTTAGACAGTTAGATCCAAACGTAGTGAGTCAACGACGGTTAAAATTTTTTGCTTATACTTTACATTTGCCTCAAAACAATCCGTTAAATAACCAATGGGAATCCTTAGAATGGTTAAAAAATCAGGGGTTTTTAGTTAACCCTCATCACCAATTATGCCCCTCTTTAGAAACCGTTGTTAATTACTTTCGTCATTGGGAAACCGCCAGACACTACTTACCCTATATGACTGACGGGGTGGTGGTCAAATTGAATAATTTTAGACTACAAAAACAATTGGGATTTACCGAAAAATTCCCCAGATGGGCAATCGCCCTCAAATATCCCGCCGAAGAAGCCCTCACTATGGTTAAGGACATTGTTGTTAATGTAGGAAGGACAGGGGCTGTTACCCCTATGGCAATTATGGAGCCCGTCCATTTGGGAGGAACCATTGTTCAACGCGCAACGTTACATAATCGCGATCGCCTAGCTGAGTTGAATATTTGTGTGGGGGATACGGTGATTATTCGTAAAGCAGGAGAAATTATTCCTGAAGTCCTACGAGTTTTACCAGAATTACGCTCCCCCCATAGCCAATCCTATGAAATGCCTAGCCATTGTCCTGAATGTGGTTCAATGTTAGTCCGTCCTTTGGGAGAAGCGGTGACACGGTGTATTCATATTTCCTGTCCAGCTATTTTACGGGGTAGTTTAGTTCACTGGGCTTCCCGTGATGCCTTAGATATTCGGGGGTTAGGAAAAAAAATTATCATTTTATTAGTTAATAATGGATTAGTTAAATCTATTGCTGACTTGTATTATTTAACACCTGAAAATACAACTATTTTAGACCGCATAGGTCTAAAATCTGCTTGTAACTTAGTTACCGCTATTGACAATAGTAAAAAGCAACCTTGGGCACGAGTTCTTTATGGGTTGGGCATCCGCCATGTGGGTTATGTTACGGCTAAATTATTAGCTAATAATTTCCATACTGCGGAACAATTATCCCAAGCATCAGTAGCGTCTTTAAGTTCAGTTTATGGAGTAGGAAAAGAAATCGCTAAATCTATTTATGATTGGTTTAATATTCCTGAAAACTTAATTTTAATTAAACGGTTAAAAGACGTAGGAATACAGTTACAAACTTCTTATGATCCAACAATAAAAATAGCATCAACACGAAAAAAAGTTTTAGACAAAATTTTTGTTATAACTGGGAAGTTACCAACTTTAACACGGAGTAAAGCAAAGGATTTGATTGAGAAAGAAGGAGGGAAAGTAACAGGTTCAGTAAGTCGTAAGACTGATTACTTAGTTGCTGGAGAAAACGGAGGATTAAAACTAAAGAAAGCTCAAATTCTAGGAGTTAGTTTATTAACTGAAAAAGAATTATTAAAATTACTTGAGTAAAATTATCGATAATCAAGAAGATGAAAATATAATTTATTATAAACTTTTATCTCTAAATAAATTTACAAAAAAAATAACTTCATATGTTTATAATTAAATGATTAGAGTTTTCTTTAAATTACTTTAATTGATATTTTTTTAGTAACTTTTTGAGTAAACGTAAATTCGACGAAATTTAAAAACATATGCATTATTTTAAATATATAAGTCAAAATTTTACAAAGTTTACACTTGTCTAAAATAGTAACCGCTACAATCAGTACTACAATGGTTTTTAAAAAACAGCAGGAGGCAAGGTCAACTTACCTTTTTAGCTTTTTGAGAGAAAGCTTGTTTAGTCCCATTCAATTGGCTTTTAGAAACTAAGTGTTCTCTACTGCAAGGATAATGACAGACTTTTGTTGAAGTAGAGTAAATGAAACTAATTCCTGTTATTTTTCCTTTGTTTATTGATATAAAACTGCACAGTAACATGATTCTCCAGGGCATAAGCTCCATAAAACTATTATCCTCTTATTAGAGCTCTTAAATATATTTAATATCTTTTTTATTTCAAGTTATTGTCCTTGACTTGTGGCTAATCTTACACTTCTTTTTTTAAAAAAAATTATCTAGAATTTTTTTTTATTGTATTTTCTAAAAGTTTTAAGTAATCTATATTCTCTTATATTTCTATCCTTATAGCTTCTTTGTGATATTTTTTATTTTTTTGTCTAAGTCCTAACTCCCAAAGCCGCTCATCAAATTTATGGGGATAAATTTTACCAATCTTACATTCTTTGAGAGCATCCAGTAAATGACAGACGTTAGGAAAAAAGCTAAAAAGATATAAGGTTTCTACTAGACTCATTTAGAATTTAAGATTCTGTAATCAAAACAACTTTCTCTCTATATCGACATCTTAATGATAAAAATTGCTGATTTTGATAACTCTTTCTAAAAATTAAAGGAAACTATTTTTATCTTTTATATAAGAGGCAATTTTATAACAGAGCATAAATTAATAATCGTAGATTTTGTCATAATCCGTTACGAGAATATTTCCTATATAGAGGATAATAATTATCTTTTGTGATTGTTAGTGAACTGTAAATCTTTACAAATATTTTAGAAAATATAAATAGTCTCACAATTTTATTAGCAATAGGTTATTTTCACTTTGAATTAGTATGGCAAATGAAAAACCCCCCTGATCATAATTTATATAATAAGTGGGGTGGGCAGCGCATCGGTGTACAAATTCTTGCAATCCTATCAGTTCTCTAACTATAATGTGTGATGTTATAGATTTGAAGATTAATTCTCTTAATTTTCTTCATTAAGTTTTTTCGTACTAAAGAAGTAAATAACAAACTTATATGTTGGTAGTAAGTATCTTTAGAGTTTTTGGATACAGTACTACTCTAAGTGTCATTAAAGGTTATTTTATAAATAATCCTAGGGACTGTTTGTAAAGTAAGTTTTACAAGAACTGTGGGGTGTATTAAGCAATGCTAATACACCAGGAAAACTATCTTGGTAAGTTGTGGGAAAGAGAAATTACCCAAAAAACTATAGTTTACCTAACCTACCCTACTTAATTTTTTGTTTAATAAAAGTTTCTAAGACAAAAGAAGCTAATATCCTAATTTAGGACAGAATAGGCTGGAAAAATGTGATAACCTCTCTCCAAACTTCATCTGTTGCCACCGGATCAAACCGATAACCATCATCTCGCATAAAGGTATGATTGGCTTGATACTCCAAAATTTTATGGCGGATGTTCTGTTTTTCCAAAGTTTGCCTAATGATAACTCTGCCATCTTCTGGAATATGAGAATCTAAAGTTCCGAAAATTAGTAAAACTTCTCCTTGAAGCTCTCCCATCCTTGCAATGGTATTTGCCTTTTCTCGTCCCAACTTACCATTGTGAATTCCAGTAGGGTAAACATAAACCGATGCCTTAACCAAAGGGTTAAACGCTGCGCGACAAGCCAGATGTCCACCAATACAAAAACCCATCGTCCCAATTTGTTGCGAGGAAACGGCTTCGTAATTACTCAAAAAATTAATAACAGCGCAAGCATCGGAGTCAAACTCACTTATTGAAGTTTTTCGAGCCGCCTCATTTCCTTGAATGCGTCCAAGATCTGTTGGTTCAATGATAGTCCCCAGAGGTAACTGACGGTAGTAAATTTCTGGGGCAGCCACTACAAAACCATAACCAGCTAAATGGTCAGCTAGCCGGGTGATAGGAGTTCCTAACTGATAAATATCACTATAGAATAGAATTCCCGGGAAAGTTCCTTCCTGATCCGGACGAGCAATATAGACTCTCATTGCATTATCTTCTACAAGAAGACTAACATTCTGACGTTTGACCTGCATACTTCCAACAATTAGGTTTTGCCATTACTATCTTAGCGATTTATTTTATTTTTAATGTTTAAAAAACCTAAATAGTGATAGCAACCTGATTATAGTAGTTTAGAAACTCACTCTTTTGCCTGAAATTGTCTAGAGTTGCACTGAATTTTTGATTTAGATGCCTTGCTGTCTTTTATTTACTTTGAAGCGTCTAGATTGGCTGTTGCTATTGTCAGTTAAAGAGAGAAATATAAACTAGCACAAATGTCATTGTTTGAACTTTTGGTTTAACCTTACCGGCTGTCTAATATGGAAATTTTTTTTATCTTTAATTGTTGATTCAGTATCTTCATAAACAAAAAATTAATTTTTGATACTAAACTCTACATCTCGAATATCAAGCAAGTTTTGTCTATTGATTTAAAATATTATGCAGTTTTTTTTGAGTCTAGCTTAAATAAAAATTAAGGATAAAGCACAATAAAATCATTAATTGTGCGGTTAAAATTAATATGTAAATTGCTGCTTTAGGGCGTATCGTAGTGAAAAGCAAGCTAAGACTTTTAAGATTAATTAGAGAACTTAACAACAAAAAAACTAAATTTGACCCATATAGAAAATTATTAGTCAGAGGGTTTATAAAATAGGGAGTCCACAAAGAATTGAAAGATAGAACTAAGCTAAAAAGGGACATTACTAGGATTTGAGTTACGGGAGTTTGTCCCCATGTTAATAACTGTGCTTGAGGTAAAAAAACTTGAGCCACGGTAGTGATAGCACATCCCAATAAGAGGATACTACCGAGTTCAAGGAATTCTTTAATAAGATTATCCAAAAACAACAAGCATCGCCCCCATAAATGGTTAGGAATCGCTGAATTAGCTTGATAATCATAAATTAAACTTCCTGTCCTATGGAGAGTTTGGGGCGTATTACGAGAACGTAGTAAAGTACCTGAGTGGAGTAAAGTTGAGTACATTGCCAAGGGAGATAGATTTGCAGATTTTACAGACGGTTTATCGGCATAAGCACTAAAAATCAAGCCCAAAATAATACCAATGAGCCAAGCCCCCAAAATGCGTAAGAAAAGAAGTCTTGGATAATTGCCAAGCACTCTCCAACTCACCCAAATCACAAAAGGATTAATCGTTGGGGAAGCTATTAAAAAACTGATGGACAGGGGAATAGAAGCACCTTGTAACAATAATCTCCGCGTTACAGGAATATTACCGTATTGTCCTACGGGAATCATTATCCCTAAACTACTGCCAACAATCGCACCTAAAATCCGATTTTGCGGTAACTTGGCTACGAATTGATGTTCATCAACAAAAGCCAGTAAACCACTCGAAACAATAATTCCCCACAGAAGAAAAGGCAAGGATTTGAGAACATGACTGATAAATAGGGTAACATCATAACTAAGTTCGGACATGGAAATGTATCTCTAATTGATATAGGGTAATAATGTAGATTGTCTGTAAACAATCTACCCTGTGCTTAACATTATCAGACTGATTTTTGTTCGAATGGACACTTGTAACTAAATAGTTTCATAAAAAATATATAATGATGTAACTAAGATAAGTAACTTAAAGACTTTTTCTCTCTTAGCATTTGTGGCGCGTTGCTTTGATCATGAGCAAAATCATTAATAATCAATCTACTCTGATTTGTCGCCGATTGATCTACCTTACCGGTAAGATTCTTGTTTAGTGTTTACGATTTAATGGAATCTAAGCATAATAAGAGAATCAGGTTAGAAAAATATTATGGTTTTGTACTTAGATTTTTAGTTGGTAAATGCGGCTTGCAAAGATAATTTAGACGATGTCAAAGTCTTACTTGCTCAAGGCGTACGAGTCAATGCTACTGATTGTCATAAGATAAATGTGTTGATGTATGCGGCACAGCGAGGCGATTGCCTAAATAATAGATCATTTTTTAGAAAAAGGGGCTTTGGTTAATCAACAACGACCTCCATCAGGGATTAGTGCCTTGATATTAGCGGCGACGGCTAATCATTTAGACCTCGTTGAAGACTTAATTGAAGCTGGTGCAAATGTTAATCAAACCAATGAAGATGGCAGTCCGACTTTGATGATTACAGCATATAAAGGATATTTAGCCATTGTTGAAACCTTAATAGCAACAGGGTCTGAAGTTAACCTTAAAGACAAAAATGGAGATACTGCCCTGAATCTAGCGGCTAAAAACTATCATCAAGAAAGTATCTTAGCTTTATTCGATACAGGAGCCAATTTTTTAGACATTACAGAAAGCTTAATTCTTGCTATCCGAAAAGGTAATATTGAAGCAGTTAAAACACTGATGCCTGTTTGTCATAATCTTAACGTTCCCAACCAAGACGAAGAAACTCTTGTCATGTTGGCTGCTACTGAGAGACAAGCAGATATTCTAAAGGTTTTGATTGCTCCCAAAGCGAAAATTAACATCCAAGATGAAGATGGTAGAAATACTCTTACATTACGCTGTCGTTAAGGGGCATTTAGAATCGGTTCAGGTGCTATTAGAAGTAGGAGCTAATGTTAATTAAGCTAATAAATTCGGAGATACACCCTTGTTATTGGCAGTTTGACAAACTTACCCTTTAATTGTCAATCAATTGCTCAAATACGAAACCAACCCGCAAGTTCAGAACCAGGGGGAGAGGAAACGATTTCTATTAGTCAAGATTGTGGTGATATTGTAGAGAGTTTACTAAAAGGAGGTGTGGCTGCCAATAGTCCTTTTTTCAATAGACATACAGGGTTAATGATAGCGGCTGAGCGCCGCGATCTTGACATATCGAGGTCCTTTTGATACCGTAAAATCTTTGTTAAATGCAAAAAATATTAATCTTGATATTAAAAATAACGGCGGCTATACGACTTTAATGTTAGCTGAATTGAATCCTTATACAAAAGTTGTTGAATTTTTTAAAAAGGCTGAATCAAAAAAGGCTGAATCAAAAACTTAAAAGCATATAGAAGCGTTCAATATAAACTAAGATAAAATTCGTAGGGTGAGCATTATAGAGCCCGCAGTTAGTCTTGTTTAGGTACATATCTGTGAATAGATCGCTAATTTCCTATTGGTATGAAGGATTTTGTCCTGAAAGTGGTGAACTTTTAAGACTACCTCGTAACCAGATCATAGAATTGATTGCTAGAGAATTAATGACAGAATTAGCCAAAGATAATCGTTATAATCATGAAGGTAAAATGTATGGGGTTTTATTAGCAGAAAATTTTCTAGGAGAACAAAAAATACTAAGAGCCTTCTCTGGCCTTCTGTGGGGAAAAAATACCATTGAGGGATGGGTTCCTTCTATTCCAGGGAGAGACAAATTAGCTCTTGAAGAAATCCAAACTTTGAGAAAATTAGACCAAATTAAACAACAAATTTTTACATTAAAACAACTCCCTGAAAGAGAAGAGTATCAAGTTCTATCCCAAAAATGGGAAACCTGTCTCAATTATTTAACTACTAATCATCAGAAGCGCAAACAAAACAGACACCATCAGCGTCAAGCATTACTAAATAAATTAACGGGAGATGTTTTAAATAAAGAATTAGAAAAGTTAAATATAGAAAGTCAAAGAGATGGGATAGAAAGAAGAAAATTAAAGCAAAAACGCAATCGAGAATTACAGCCATTACAGCAATTAATTGCTCAAAAAAATGCTATAATTTTAGAATTAAAAAAGCAACGAAAAGAAATATCTAGTCAATTACAAACGAAGATAAATGATTTTTTTCTTATTAAGAATTTTACTGGAAAGTTAAGCTCACTTAGAGAATTAATTCCAACCAGTTTACTAGCAGGTACAGGAGACTGTTGCGCTCCTAAACTACTACATTATGCCGCAACTAATCATTTAAAACCGTTAGCTATGGCTGAATTTTGGTGGGGAATTCCTTCTAAAAATGGAGATAAAGTTCCAGGTCAATTTTATCCAGCTTGTGCAGAACGCTGTCAACCGTTAATGGGATTTCTCCTTTCTGGTTTACCTAATTTGTCTATACCTAAAAAGGCAAATTATAATCCTGATTTAATCTACGAAGATCAATGGATAATTGCTGTTAATAAACCGCCAGGGTTACTGTCAATTCCTGGTCGTTATTATCATACATTTGATAGTGTTTTAATTCGGTTGCGTAATTTATTTCCTAATGACGAAGAGTTAATGACAGTTCATCGATTAGATCAAGAAACATCAGGTATTCTTTTACTCGCACGTGATCACCAAACTCATCGCCAACTTAGTAAACAATTCCAAAATAGACAAGTTCACAAGATTTATGAAAGTATTGTAAGCGGTTGTGTCACAGTTAACCAGGGAGCAATTGACTTACCTGTGTGGGGAGATCCTAGCAGTCGTCCCTGTCAAAAAGTTGACTGGCAAAGAGGCAAACCCAGTGTCACCCATTTCCAAGTTATCAAAAAAGACGAAAACTATACTCGTGTGGAATTTATTCCTATAACCGGGCGCACTCATCAAATTAGGGTTCATACAGCCGATCCTCAAGGACTAAATAGGGTTATCTTAGGCGATCGCCTTTATGGGTGTTGTATGGATGTGAGTCGTTTATATTTGCACGCTAGGGAACTCAGTTTTGAACATCCTTATCTCCGACAAACCTTTCATTTACAATCAAAAACACCATTTTAAAAAACTTATAATATTGAGTTATATAACTAAATATTATTCAACATTATTGATTTTTATCGGTTAGAAAGACTATTTTATAAAACTTCACGCAACAAAGTTTAATCGCATCACTCATAACAATTAGATTTTGACATAAAATATAATAATAGTTCAATTTTTTTTTGCTAACGGCCTGTTATTGATAGCAGCTTTTGCCATTTCATTCATCCCTGATAAAGAGGGTAAACAAGTATAATTTGGAAACATTATGATTCCAGTAACTCTAGTTTGTGACTACCAATTATCTGAATTAGCAGCTTTAACTAACATATTTTGCTACACTCTTTGAATAAACTTTGATTCCGTTAAAAATTTGACTATGATAGAGGGTGCTTTAGGCACTCCTTTTTTTTGCTTTTTTAAACTAATTTCTAAGTAACAATCTGCGACGTAATTGATCTAAAGCAGCAGAACTACTTAAAAATCGTATGGTATCACGATCATGCATTGCCCCAAACTGACATTTAAAACTCTCCACTCCTCCTTGATTATCAGCTAATCCAACATAAACCAATCCCACAGGTTTAATTTCTGTCCCTCCCCCGGGACCGGCAATTCCTGTAATACTTATTCCCCAGGAAGTCCCTAACCGTTTTTTAACCCCTAAAGCCATTTGTTGCGCTACTGGTTCGCTAACAGCTCCATATTGTTCTAAATCTTTGGAATTAACCCCTAATAAATCTATTTTTACCTGATTTTTATAGGCAATAATTCCCCCAAGAAAATAGTCTGAACTTCTTGAAACTGTAGTCAACATCGCACCTAAACCGCCTCCTGTACAAGATTCAGCGACACTTGCCGTTTCTCCTGCTTGCCTCAATAAATTTCCAACTACGAAAGCCAAGGTATCCTCATCTGACCCATAATAGTTTAATCCAGCTATTTTCTGGATCTTTTGGGCAATTGGTTCGATCAGCGCAATTGCCTCTATTTCTGATTGAGCTTTTGCAGATATTCTTAAACGCACTTCTCCTAAAGAAGCATAGGGAGCTACTGTAGGATTGGATAATTCGAAGAAGTGAGCTAATTTTGCAGACAAATCTGACTCGCCAATGCCCTTAAAATACAACATTCGACTGTAAATAATTTCTTTACCCCAACCTTGGCTTTTAAGGTAAGAAACAGCCGTTTCGCTCCACATACGCTTCATTTCCGAAGGGACCCCAGGAAAGGTCATTAAGGTTAAATTGGGACGAGGTTGCCACAAAAGTCCAGGAGCAGTTCCAGAAGAGTTGGGCAAAATATCAGCCCCTTTAGGAAGTAAAGCTTGTTTACGATTATTATCTGCCATAATTCGCCCTTGTGCAGCTAATTTTTGACTAATATCTCTAATAATTTCGGGATGTTCTACCAAGGGAGTCTCAAACACCTGGGCGATGGTTTCCGTAGTGAGATCATCAGGTGTTGGCCCTAACCCTCCTGTAAACACTAAAATAGAAGCCCGTTGACTAGCAATTTTAATAACATCTTGTAAACGGGTCACATTATCACCAACAACGGTTTGATAAAAGTGAGGAATTCCTAAATTGGCAAGTTCTCTGGCCAAAAATTGAACATTGGTATTGAGGATATCTCCTAATAACAATTCTGTCCCCACACAAATAATTTCTGCACTCATAATGGTTTAACTTAAGTCCTTAAAATTTAATAAATATGACTCTTCTAGACTAGCTGTTATAGAAAATCAATAAATAAAAGCTAAAAGTATTGTCCTACAAGGTTTTCAATATTTCAAAAGCTTTATCTATATAAAAAAATTGAGTTACAGGACACACCCGGAAGGAGAGTTTTGGAAGTTATTGGCTACCAACTTATCATACTCAGTCTAGAAGAGCCATAAATATTACACTTGTTAATAACTAATAAAATAGCTATCATACTTTCCTTTTGTCTGGTTTGTGAGGTAGTTTACTACCCAATTAACTCTACGGCATCCCTCCCGTCAGTTTCTTGCAGATACACTTTAACCTGTTCTTGGGAAGCTGTGGGAAGTTTTTTTCCAGTAAAATCAGGATGAATAGGTAACTCTCGATGGCCACGGTCCACTAAAACTAATAACCTAATGACTTCGGGTCGTCCATATTCCGTCACCGCATTTAAGGCCGCCCGGATTGTCCGTCCTTTGTAAAGGACATCATCTACTAAGACCACTGTTTTTCCCGTCAAATCAAAAGGAATTTTAGTTTTAGCAGGAGTACGAGTTTTTATACGATCAAGATCATCACGATAAAATGTCACATCGACAGCTCCCACTGAGACTTTAACATCTTCTAACATCTCAATTTGCTGAGCGATCAGATAAGCTAGAGTGACCCCTCGGGTGTAAATACCCAAAAGTACTAGCTCGGAAAGATCCCCCGATTTTTCAATAACTTGAGAAGCTAAACGGGTGATGATGCGGCGTATTTTTTCCGTAGTCAGTATTTTTTTGACCATACCCTCTCCCCTATATTCGTCCTCCATTTTAGAAGATCACTTAAAGTGATGAAGTCAGTAGAAACTTAATCTTAAATTAACTTACTACGGAAGTTAGAATCTTATTCTACACTCCTGTTTATTAAGTTGGAAGTTTCTCGCTTTCGCTTGGCTACGAGCGCGACTTCACAAAAGTTAAAAGTCAAATGTCAAACTGTTTTCTTATCTCTCTATACCTCCTACCTTAATTATGTTTACCCCCCAACTTACTGACGACGGTTCGTATACTTTTTTTTCTGAGGAATTTGAAGAACTATTCCATTCCCATTCTGGAGCAAAACTCGAAGCAGAACAAAAATTTGTCGATCCTTGTCAACTCAAAGAGAAAGCAAAACGTTACAAGTCATTGAAAATTCTCGATGTTTGCTATGGACTCGGTTACAATAGTGCAGCAGCTTTAGAAGGAATTTGGTCAATTAATCAAGAGTGTCACATCGAATTAATTGCTTTAGAATCTGACATTGATGTCCCTTATCAGTCCGGTGTTTACCATTTACTTAAACAATGGCCTTCTTTTATCAGAGACTCCTTAACACAACTCGCCCAAAATCATGAGATACAAATACCACGATTGAGAGCTAACTTATTAATAGGAGATGCTCGAAATACCATCCAGACTCTTTATCAGTCTGGTTTTAAAGCCGACGCGATTTTTCTTGATCCTTTTTCTCCTCCAAAATGTCCCCAATTATGGACTCTAGAGTTTATTAAACTTGTATCAGGATGTTTACACCCGCAAGGAAGGTTGGGAACCTATTCAAGTGCTGCCGCAGTGAGAACTGCTTTACAGTTAGCTGGGTTAACTGTGGCTCCCACTAGAGGGGTGGGACGGCGGTCGCCTGGAACTATAGCAAGTTTCAATTGTCAAGACTTATGTCCATTGTCTTTACAAGAACAAGAACACTTAAAAACTCGTGCCGCTATTCCCTATCGCGACCCCAGTCTTCGAGATTCTGCGATGGTAATTCATCAGCGACGACGTACAGAACAAGTTAGTAGTGACTTAGAATCTACAAGTCGTTGGAAAAAACGATGGACAAAGTTAGTGCAAAACTCACAGTAATTTAATTAATAGCACCCTCAAATTTACTCGTAGTTCCAGTGAAAAATTTGAGAGAAGTTAATTATCTTTTTCAAAGATACTAGAAAATTAATTTAGATGATATGATAATAGTAAATATTTTTAATTTAATTAAAGTTTAATACTAAATTAAGCTAAAAGATATGAGTATCTGAGACTGGGTAAGATAGGTCCAAAATTCTATGATATGACATTAGGCATTTAAACTAAATTAAACAGTATACAACTGTGGTGAATATTTTTTTTTAACTTAACTCCAGGCAACACAGATATCGTCAAATTGTTTGTGAGTTAACGTAATATTTAATTCACAAATTATGTAGAGACTAAGGATATCTTGTTCAAGAGCTCTTTGAAAGATTATATTAACAAAGTACTTAAATTAATTATTTTTAATCAACAGGATATGAAGTAAAAGCAATCAATATAATTGATTGCTTTTACCATACAAGTATTTTTTATTGAGACAGTTAACAACTAAAACTTAAAATATCTCTTACGTTTGATATCTAATACATTAAAACATTTTGATTTCTTTTCTTAATTATTTTACTAGACTGAATGCTTATGCTCATTTTTTTTAAAAATCTTTTTTAGATTGAGGTAAAAAATATATTTTTTCTTGACCATTTTTTTAAAAAAATAGCTATTGTTGTCTTGATCATTGTGGTTTATTATTCAAAATAATTGTCAAAATTATCGTATTTTTACTCAATGTTTAAGTAAAAAGATAACTATGTTTTAAATATCGTAAAACTCGTATTTACTTGTATTGTAGTCCATAATAATTTGCCAATAAATTAGCAAGGATTTGTAAGAGTACTCTAATTTTTAAAAAGTCTAGTTTTTGGAAAAATTACCCTCATCGGAAAATCAATAAAAGAAACTTTGGGAACCGTTAACTATGGCCATATTCAATATTAAAATATCCAAACTTTATCTTTTATAAAAATGAAGTTATAGACGAATCTTAAAATTATTTACGGAAATTAGGTATTCTCCGTACCTGTTTAATTGATGCTAAACTCCCAGGGCTTGGTGATTCGTCATTAATTGCTTTTGGTGTCCAAAATTACATCTTTAATTACACTCGACTGATGGCTGTGAGATTAAGGTATCACGAAAATAAAATTGCTGTTGCTACTTATATTGCAGAAACCTGATGAAGTTGATTTTAATCTTTAGAAATAGCCTATAGTTTCTTTGAAAAAGCTGATAAATCTCGACCTAAAAATTATCTTGATAATAACCTATTTACAGGGAGCTTATAAATAATCAAAGTTCTCTAATGGATTGGTCCAAAATCATTAATCTTATCAGCGGATTATATCTACAAGATGAAAACTTTAATCAAGTTTTATGAACTGTCTAAATATATTCAATTAATGCTTTTTTTAAGTAAAATCTGAACCAAATCTAATCTCTAATTATTTATCTAAGCTTGTTAATGTTTGAAAACTTATCCTACTTCTACTTTAATGATAGAAGATTATGATGGGTATACTGCCATGTCCCAGCAAGGAGGAGCTACCGTAACTGTTGGAATCTATCGGAATAATTCCTGAGCTAGTCATTTGGAAAAAGTATATATTACTATTCTCAAACTTAATCAAATTCAATTATCCTAATTAGTAAATTCTCATATATAGTTGTAGACTATAAAGCGTCATCTTTATCATTATCGTTGCTAAGAGAGGGTAAGTAAAATTGTCTTGTCGTTATCTGTTTACTTCCGAATCTGTAACCGAAGGTCATCCTGATAAAATCTGCGACCAGATTTCAGATGCTATTGTAGATGCTTTGCTTAGCCATGATGATCGCAGTCGCGTCGCGGCAGAAGTGGTCGTTAACACAGGCTTAGTTTTAATTACTGGGGAAATCACCTCCAAAGCTCATGTTAATTTTGTCGAGTTAGCTCGTAAAAAAATCGCTGAAATTGGCTATACTGATGCTAATAATGGATTTTCTGCTGATAGTTGCTCTGTTTTAGTTGCTGTAGACGAGCAGTCTCCTGATATTGCCCAAGGGGTAACGGAAGCTCACGAACAGAGACAGTCTCTTAGTAGTGACGAATTAGATAGCATTGGAGCCGGCGATCAGGGGTTAATGTTTGGGTTTGCTTGTAATGAGACCCCTGAATTAATGCCTTTACCCATCAGTCTAGCCCATCGCTTCTCTCGTCGCTTGGCTGCGGTACGTAAAATGAGAGAACTATCTTATTTACGTCCTGATGGTAAAACCCAGGTATCAATTATCTATGAAGATGGAAAACCTGTGGGGATTGACACCATTCTTATTTCTACTCAACATACTGAAATTATTGACTCGATTACAGACAACGATAAGGTTCAAAAAAAGATTAAATCCGATCTATGGGAAGCTGTCATTTTACCTGTCTTGAACGATTTTCAGATTAAACCTAGTAAAGACCTCAACTTTTTAGTCAACCCGACGGGTAAGTTTGTTATTGGAGGTCCTCAAGGAGACGCTGGATTAACGGGACGTAAGATTATTGTCGATACCTACGGTGGTTACTCTCGTCACGGTGGCGGTGCTTTCTCTGGTAAAGATCCGACAAAAGTAGATCGCTCTGCGGCCTATGCTTGTCGTTATGTGGCTAAAAATATCGTTGCTGCTGGTTTAGCAGACAAGTGTGAAGTTCAAGTAAGTTATGCTATCGGAGTGGCCCGCCCTGTGAGCATCCTCGTGGATACTTTTGGCACGGCTAAAGTTGATGAAGATAAACTTCTTGATTCAGTTAAAGAACATTTTGAATTACGTCCTGCAGGCATTCTTCAAAGTTTCAACTTACGAGAATTTCCTCTAAAACGAGGCGGTCGTTTCTATCAAGATGTAGCAGTTTATGGACATTTTGGACGAATTGATCTGGATTTGCCTTGGGAAGCGACCGATAAAGTTGCTTTACTCAAAGATACTTTTGCTAGTCCTTTATCAGGGATTACAGTTGGGATTTAAATTGAGTTCAATTCGTCAAGAGTGATTAGAGAAAAGAGTCATTGTACCCTTTTCTCTTTTTAATCTAACTCAGTTAGCTCAAGGGACAAGTTTTTCGAGGTACTGACTTTCTATTAAAAAAACTCCTTTGCTAAAACGAACCCCCCAATAATCTCCCGGACGGCGATCAATAACGATGCCTTGGGACCCAATTTCTAAAATATCAGCCGGACGTAACATGGGCATGGGATCAGCCGTTTTTAGATAGGGAGGACTAACACTCAAGAGAACTTGGCAACCCACCGTAATTTCTGAAGAATTCATATCAATGATTAATCAAGATTTTAGAAGAACTTAACTAAAAATATTAGCTTTAGAAGATGTGAGTCATCAAATATTAGTTGATGATTCATTAGTAGGAGAAGCCATGAAATATAATTGTGGCTAAAGTTTTTATTTTGACGATTTTTTGAGTTTTATGATTAAATTTGCTACCTTCCTATTAGGTAAAGGGAATATCCTTCTGTTAAATTAACTGGTAATGATTATTTTCGGGTCATTTATCAACTTTTAATTGTTCTAACTAGGTCAACTCTTGCTGAATAAATTTTCATCTTCAATTTAATCAACTAGTCCTTTAAATTCTAACCAGTCTTGATTGTACAAACGAGATTGATATCTGGCTCCTCCATCACACAACACTGTTACAATAGTATGACCAGGTCCCATCTCTTTGGCTAAAGCGATTGCCGCACCGACATTAATGCCAACTGACCCCCCCATGAATAAACCATCTTGATACAATAATTGATAGACGACTCGAAGAGCTTCACAATCATTGATTTGAATAGCATCGTCAATAGGAATTCCCTCCATATTGGCAGTTATGCGACTATTCCCAATTCCTTCGGTAATAGAATTTCCTTCAGCTCTAATTTCCCCAGTCTTCACATAACTATAGAGTCCGCTGCCCATAGGATCGGCAACGATACATTTGATGTTAGGATTCTGTTCTTTAAAAAATAAGGCAGACCCTGCATAAGTTCCTCCAGTTCCGGTAGCAGATACCCAAGCATCCATTTTTCCATCGGTTTGAGCCCAAATTTCAGGACCTGTTGTTTCGTAATGGGCTAAGCGGTTTGCTATATTGTCGAATTGATTCGCCCAGATAGCATTATTTAGTTCTTGAGCTAGTCTCCCCGAAACTTTAATATAATTGTCGGGATCACGGTAAGGAACTGCAGGGACAGTTTTAACTTCAGCCCCCAAGGTTCTGAGAAGATCAATCTTTTCCTGGGATTGAGTTTCAGGAATCACAATTAAACATTTATACCCTTTCGCATTGCAAATATGGGCTAACCCAATCCCTGTATTACCAGCTGTTCCTTCAACTACCGTCCCCCCAGGTTTGAGCAAGCCTTCTTCTTCTGCGCCTTTAATAATATATGAGGCGGCTCTATCTTTAACAGAACCCCCTGGATTGAGAAATTCGGCTTTCCCTAAAATCTCGCATCCGGTTTCTTCGCTAAAACTCTTTAACCGAATTAGGGGTGTATTGCCAACTGTCCCAACAAAGCCGTCTTTAATATCCATAATCCTCTATTTCGTCAAATGACAACAGATAGCGATTTCTTTTAGTTGATTTAATCGTTATTCTCTTTTGTCTGATCGTCAATACTATCTTTGATAGTATCAGGAAATCAATAGATAAATCTAAGTTTTACAGGAGTCTTTGATTTTCTGTGTTACACTAACTCAGTATCTTGGTTTGAGGAGAAAACAGCCACTGAAGGCAACAAAAAAAGTTTGGTATGAGTTGACGATTGTACCCCAACTCTGATAAGACATCATATTAAAACCTAAAAAATGCTCTTCTCAAAAAAGAATGTTTTTAGATGAGGATGCTAACCAATTTTTTAAAAAACTAAGAAACTTTGACTCTATACATTTCTAAAATCTACTTTTTATAGTTTATAAGGAACTCTTAAATAGCGCAACCTTTCTGCTCTAATAGATTATTAGTCAGTTTAAAAACTTAAATTTTTTATAAATTTAGACTATCGATAAACCTTAGGAAGACGAAAAATTACAAAACTCAGATCTCGTACCAGTACAATAAAATTAGATAGATAAACAATTTATAATTGAATTCAGGTGAGTAAGCATCAAACTTAATTTATTTTGCCTCTTATCTCTCTTCCTTAGGTTATTTTCAAGGAGATGTAATGTTTTAGTAGAAGACTGAGAATAAATTTAATATAAAACCATTAAATATTTTTTAAAAATTACTACATAATAGCAGTGAACTTCAGAGCAGTAAAAGAAATTATTTGGAATATTGTTTCTCTATTTGGTATAGAGTAGAAGCCTTGAGTATAAGCTACATTGAAGACCAATTAGAGTAATTATATATTATGTACTAATATTGCCAAACTTAATAATGTAGAGTGAACTAGTAAAATACAAATTCAAAAAACTTTTAAATTAAAAGTTAACCGAGCTTATAAGTTCATAAATTCTCCTTTTAATCGACTTTGATTTATTATCTATACATTCCACTTATCTTTGATAGAAACAGGCAATAATTACTCCAATTAATGCCTAATTTTAAACATCTATTTTAGTAGGCTAATAAATAAGCTTGCTGATACCAATCAGCTAATTATAATAGTCCTGATACCTAATCTAGGTTTTAATCAGAAATCGTTTTAAATTGCTAATTTAAATAGTTCTTAATAAGAAAATACTAATTTTGTTGTTCTTTAGTAAAATCTGTTTAATTTTACTTTTTATTAGTGTTTATAGGTTATTTAATTTTAAATTAAAGTACTAATTTATTTAGAATAAAATTCTATAACTTTTCTTGTTTATATAATTTTTATATTAACTTATTTGTCTAACAAAAAACATTATAATATAATATAATTTTGTTATCTTTTAATCACAGTGATTTTGTCAATTGCTAACCGTTTCAATGTCTAATATTTTTGTCTCTATAATTCTTGACTTAAATATTTGAGTATTGTTTCCATTTCTTGTCCACTAACTCCATTCCTTTTAGCTACATTCTTAATTTTACTATTTAAGACTCCTTCAATATTTTTTATTTTTTTTTTAAAAAAAATATTCTTTTATTTCAAAAAAAGCTTAATTTTTATTAAAATTTGTTTCCACATTGATTCAATTGTATTTAATTACAATTGAATCAATGTGGATGGCTTTCTCTTTATGCTCAAGGCAAATCTCTGATGGTTAATTTTAAGAGTTAGGTATTGACAAAAAAGCTTAGATATGCAAACTTTAAGAGTAAAGACAATAGTGAAATCAACCTTATCTTTTTTTAAAAAAATAAGGTTAATTGAAATTCATAAATCTGTATTGTTACTGACTCTTGATATTTAGACTGTAATTGTTTATGCGAGGTGTTTTACAATTTATCTCATGATAATAAATTAGGTTTAATAAAAGGAATACAAAAGAAAAGACAAGTTTCAATCAAGAAAAGAAAGTATTATTCTGTTCAAACTTAATAGATAAAAAAATAGAATAATCGTTTATTCAAAAAAGTTTAAAGACCAATTCTTTTGACAAAATAACTAAGGCTCAAATAGACTCATAAAAATCTTGTTTTAAAAAACTTATTTTTTCTTATTAATTTGACATTTTTTTAGAAAATGTCAAATTAATAAATATATGTCCAGATAATCTCAGGTAATCTTGACTTATTACTTTGGTTGTTATTAAGCTTTTACTTAGTAAATTTTATAGAAAATAAATAGTAAATTAACAACTATTTAAAAATAGAATTTTTTCATCCAAAATAATTGAAATTGTATTTACAGAAAATAAAGTTTGATATAAATTACATATTTTTTGATATATTTATTCATTGTTTGATAATTTTAAGTTAGCTCAATATATAGCAGTTACTTTATATATTGCAGTAGATACTTTTTTAAATTTTAAAAAAGCTGTAAATATATCATTATTTAATTTACTTTCCTTACAAAGTTTTTTGGTATTTTAGTTACAATAAATATAAGCTTACATTGTAGATATATTTTCTGATAAGTCGAAATAGTTCTAGACCATTAAAATTTTGATAATCAGTAATAGAGATTGATTTTGAAGTTAGAATTTCATTTGTTTAACTAAGTTGAAGATTTGATGCTATGGATATAAATCCAGTCAAATTTTTTAGTTTAGCATGCATGGTTTAATTTAAATACAAGCTCTGCTATAATTATATAGGTATAACATGTTTGTTAATAAACTTCTTGTTTGAGAGCAAATTCTGTCTTTATATCTTTGAATATTAGATTACAGGTTTGGAATAAACAACTTTCTTAAAATTCTATTTCAAGATAAAAACTGAAATGTCTATAACTGATCAACTAAAACTACTAGATAGTATTGTTGTTACGGCAGAACAAATGAGGGAAATTGAAGCCCTGATTTTTAAGAACGGGATGCCTGTAGCAGCCTTAATGGAAAAAGTAGCAATTTTATTGGCTCGTCGAATACAAGAACTTTATCCCCTGTTTAAAACCTCAAAAATAGGAGTTTTAGTTGGACCTGGACATAATGGTGGAGATGCTTTAGTTATAGCTAGAGAATTGTATTTACAAGGTTATGATATTTGTTTATATAGACCTTTTTCTAAGTTAAAAGAATTAACTTTACAACATGCAAATTATGCTCATAACTTAGGAATCACCTGTTATCAAGACATTAAATTTTTAGAGAAATGCGAGTTGATTATTGATGGCTTATTTGGGTTTGGTTTAACACGATCACTCTCAGAAAATATTGCCAAGGCTGTAGATATTATTAACCAAAGCTCTATTCCCATCATTAGTATTGATATTCCCTCTGGCTTACATACGGATACAGGAGAAGTCTTAGGAACAGCTATCAAAGCCACCTATAGTTTTTGTTTAGGCCTGTGGAAACCAATTTATTTTCAAGATCAAGCCCTAGACTACATTGGCAAAGCAGAACGGATTGATTTTGGTATTCCTCCTCAAGATGTCTGGGCAATTTTACCCAAACCTGCCCCCATAAAACAGCTGACTCTAACCCTAGCACGACAATTTTTACCCTTGCGCCGTCCCTTATTAACCCATAAATACAAACAGGGGCATTTGTTGCTTATTTGTGGTTCTCGTCGCTATGCAGGAGGTAGTATCTTGACAGGCTTAGGTGCGCGTAGTAGTGGTGTGGGAATGCTATCGATTGCCATTCCTGAGTCCCTAAAACCTTTGTTAGTCAGTCAGTTACCCGATGCGTTAATTATTGAGTGTCCTGAAACCGAAACTGGGACGATCGCCCGATTACCCCCCCTAGCCACAGCCTTTGATAACTATGATGTCATTGCCTGTGGACCGGGGTTAACCTTGGAGGCAACATCGGTAGTCGAACAAGTATTAACAGCATCGTGTCCTCTAGTTTTAGATGCAGATGGGTTAAATATCCTAGCTAAATCAGGAACTATTAACACTTTATCAAAGAAAAACAGCCTTACGGTTTTAACCCCTCATCTAGGGGAATTTAAACGGCTGTTTCCTGATATTGAGCATCCTGGCGGAGATAGAATAGCGGCTGTTCAAGCTGCGGCTAAAGCAAGTGGTGCAATCATTTTGTTTAAAGGTGCTAAAACGGTGATCGCTGACCCTAATGGTCATGTCTGGTTGATTCCTCAGAGTACTCCCGCTTTAGCACGAGGAGGTAGTGGAGACATTTTAACTGGGTTGATCGGGGGATTACTAGGGCAAACTATTTCTAGTTTTCATGAGAAAGAGATAGACGGGGGAAAAATGGTGGCGACAGCCGCTTTGTGGCACGCTCAAGCGGCTGTTTTAGCAGCAAAAGAACGTACTGAGTTAGGGGTAGATGCTGTTACTCTGTCCAATTATCTGCACCAGGTGAATTGGAATAATTGAGAAGAAACAAAACTCTATTAAGAAGACTCTATAATTTAGTTGAAGAAATCGTTAACGCGGTTAGCCACTGGTGGCGTGAAAAGAAAAGTCATGAGGACAGACCCCTCCCATTCAGACACAACACGGGAACCTCAGTTACATTATCCCTCCAAACTTCATGCAAAAACTCCTTTCTGGCATCACCGCGTTTTGATGTGGGGGGGCGGAATTGTTTTACTGGGACTACGTACAAGTTTAATCTCTGGATGGTTTTTCTTGCAGCGGAACCTAACTCCTTGGTTAGAAACTGAACTCAGTGATTTTTTAAATCGTCTAGTTAATTTAGGAACCCTTCAGTATTTTTCATTAGGTCGAGTGCGTTTTGGTGAAAGTCAGATTGCTAAAACTACTACTGATCCTGCTCAAGTTACTATGGCTGCTTTAGATGTAGCCTATAATCCTCAGAAAAAATAACTTATTTTATCTCTCTATATTTAAGTTATTGGAGTTACATTCGTATTGCTTTAGTTGATATTTTTTATAGTAACTACTTTGAGTAAGACTTTGTTTAACCGACTTAGCTAAATCACATTCATAGTCAAACATCTTTCTATATCTGGCAATTTTATGAGCTTTGATGTGATCCCATTCCTCTTTCATTATGTTTAATTCCGGACTGCAAGCTTGTTTAAAATTGACTACTATAAATTATTTCATACTTTTATGAGAGCTTTTTAAAATATTTTATATTTTCTTTTCTTTAACTCCTTTAGGAACCCGACGTCAAGTTAATACAACGAAACCTAGCTATCAAGTAGTATCAATCCGGTTATATACTGATATCCTAGAACGATTTCGCAATACAGCTAAAAACGATCTTAAGATTAAACAAACTTAAAATTTCTCAAAAATAACTAAATGTATTGATCAATAAAACTCTACCTAACTTAGGATAATAACAATCAGTAGAATTCTTGTATAACCTGACTTGACAATGATTTAATTGCCAGTAAACTATTCCCGAATAAGGTCTGTAAGACGTTAATATTAATAATTTTGTGTAACAGATTTTGCAGAACTAGAAAAAAGGATATTTAATATTAATTTTAATTAAATTTAAAAATTTAATTAAAATTAACCTCAGAGAATGATTCTGTTTGTACCTTATGCCAATTTAAAATTAACTTTAGCCCTTATTAAGGCTAATTTGATAAGAGCTAAAAAGTACTAGAAAAGTGAGTAAAGTTCGCCTCATGTTTCATAGTTTAATTTTATTGATTTGATATAATTGATTCTGGACCTAATAGTAACATTTAATAACAAGATTAGTCGTTTTTTATTAAAAAATAGACTTTTATTAACTCTGTTTATATATTAATAACCAAAGAGAAATAAAAGCTAATATCGTACGATATTAGCTTTTATTCATTTATTCAAAAGAGTTGGGACAAGTTTTTTAAATAAATGATTATCCTGTTTTTCTTTATCTCTAGACTTGCAATCAACTGGTACTCTCGTTTTTTTATTGAGAATTGTTGATTTTTAGCTGTTCCTATCATCAAACCTAATTCTTGTTTATTTAGATAAATCGTCAAATATCTTGAAAAAACATACAAACTAAATGCTTAAATTTAGCAATAGCAATAAAGATAAGTATAAAAGTCTAAATTATACTTGGTCGTTGATTTACTTGTTATAGTTTTAATAGCTATCTTTTTTTAAAAAACAGATATACTTATAAGTTTTTTAGTCTTTATTGTTAGCGATTGATTTATGTTTTTAGATTTGTTATATTTAACCTGATCTCTCGATGCGTAACTCCTAAAAGCTGTTAAAGCTTAATTAATTATGTATTGTGAACCTATGTAGCCCACCAAGTCAATAGGGGAGAAGCTTCTCAAAAATAGTCAACGTAACCAAATTACATCACATAAAGCATCACTGAGGAAAGCAATTAGCCAAAATTGCTTTATGTGGAAGAGATATCTATCTGTCAATAAAATGGATTAATAGAAAAAGATATGAGAGAGTACTGATATATTCTCTTTTTTGATCTTTATTTCAGCCTAGTTAATGAACAAATCAGATCCGAATATAATTTTGCGATTACTGCCCTTTTTTGCGGGAGGACTTGGCAGTATCCTCTTATTCATTAATCGTTTTACTACATTGACCCTAACGGAATCTCAGTCTCGTTCCGATGTAGTAGGAGTTATTCTCAATGGGGTCTTGATTTTAGTAGGGTTAATCTGGCACCAAGTTCAACCACGATCACCTGATGCTGTTACCCTCGTTGGAGAACAAGGTTTCGAATTGGCTCCCGATTTACCAAAAGAAATCAAAAAAGAACTTGCTTGGGCCTCCTATTTAGTATTAACTAATACCGTTACCAAATCTTTGGTGGTTTACTATCAGGGGATAGTGGTGTTGAGACGAGGGATTTTAGGCGTTAACTCTCAAGTGATTCCGGGCAAGATTTTAGAAAGAGTTTTGGCAAGTGAAAAGCCAGTTTACCTGGTTAATTTGCCTCTTTATCCAGGACGCGTCGAGTTTGATTATCTCCCTGAAAATACTCAGGGAGTGATATGTCAACCTATAGGAAACCAAGGGGTGTTGATTTTGGGAGCAAATGTCCCCCGAAGTTATACTAAACAGGACGAAAGTTGGATTAAGGGAATCGCTGACAAGTTAGCAGATACCTTACAAACCTACTCGCAATAGGTCTGTATTTTGTCAATCATTTTAGCTAGGGAACAGTAAAGACAAGTCAACCGCTATTTACCTTCTAAGAAAACATCCGATGAACCTATCCCCTGACCCCTTACCCCAAGTCCGAACCCTATCAGATCTAAGAGGTTCTATGACTCATCCTTATCATCAAGGAAGTCATTGGCAACCTCAAGTATTGCCGGAAACATCATTTTATTATTTTGCCTACGGGTCTTGTATGTGTCCTGTAGACTTAAAACGAACTTTTGGCGAAAACACCTATCAATATGTGGTTGGAACCGCTATCTTGAAAGGATACCGGTTAGGATTCTATCGTCGTTCCCTACGACGTAATTGTGGGGCATTGGATGTAGTTCGTGATCCAAACTCTCGCGTAGAAGGAGTTTTATATCATCTTCCTTGGCGGTTTAGCGCTCACCTCGATGCTCGAGAAGAGGTTCACCGCAATGGATATCGTCACGAATATATTGATGTTCACAGTGAAGGAAAATTCTATGAAAATGTGCGAACTTATGTCGTTATTGATAAACTACCTCAAGAATTAGCCCCCAATGATTGGTATTTAAATGTAGTATTGCGAGGAGCGGTAACTTGTGGGTTATCGGAGGAATATTGTTGGTGGTTATTTAACCACATGCACCAACTCCAGTTACAACAAAGTCGAGAGGTTATCCTTGCAAATTGTTCGTGAGTAAAAAACTATCTCCCAAAGTTACCTTAGTGATCGGCTCATCTAGTGGCATGGGTAAGGCAATCACCCATTGTTTAGTGACTGGCAGCTATTACTTAGCTATTTGCTTGTGCCCGTATTTAAGAAAATTTACGGCAATTAGCCGAAGAATTATAAAGTTTAGGGGCTTAATTTTTTAAAAAATTAAGTTTATCTAAGTAAAAAGTCAGTATTTTACAGTTTTATGAGAAAATCAGTCAAACTTGGGGTGGTATAGATGTATTGCTTAATAATGACTGGTTAGTACACAAAGAATCTTTGATTAGTTACGAGACCCAAGTATGTCGAGAAATACTAGACGTGAATGTATTGGCTTTGTGTATTTGCACTTGTGAAGTGGTTGGGGATATGGAGGATAAGGGTGGCTATGTTGTTAATTTTTATTAAATTAGTAATCATTAGTTTTCTTGAAAAAAGGGGTTTATGCAGTGAGCAAATCTGTGGTTTGCACTTTGATAGAAGGGTTACGACAGGAATTTTAAAAAGCAGGAATTCGGTTATCTTTTAGGCTAATAAATTAGTCGATTAGTTATCGGATTTTATTTTATAATTCCTGCTTTTTTGACTATTTTAGTGCTGAGTTTAGGATACTGTTCATTTTAACAATTTCCTCTAATTGAGACTTTTTTACTAGGGTAATTATACTAAAGAGAGTCGTGAAAACCAACTATCTAATAAATAAGAGAGCAACGAGCTAGATAAAACGATGTCTATAAAATCTTTTTTAGCTCCGTATCTTAGTTAACTTTAACTAAGATACGAAGCTAAAAATTTAAAATAATGTAGGAGCAAGAAAATGATATTTACTTTGGAAAGTATTTTAGAGATTAACTCTCAAAAATAGTGAGCTCTCTGTAGGAATAGATTCTGATAATGATCAGGTAATTATGAGAAAATATAATGAATCGAGAAAAGAATAAGTTTAAAATATTAATAATAAGAACTGAAAGTAAAGAGGATAAAAAACTCTATTAACTAATAGACTACTTAAAGAATTAACCTGCTAATTAAAATTAAGACTAGAAAGTTGATAAATATTGAGGAATATGGACAGGAAGAAGAGCCTCTTAAATAAGAAGAATTTATATTTAAAAGTTGAACAATAAAAAAAAATATCTAAAAATTGAAAAAAAGATATTTTTTTTATTAACTTAGAGTAGAATCGGAGTCAATTAATGGATTTTTTAAACAGCTAACGGTAAAAACCTTACGGAATTAAATTCAAAGAGTGAAGACAAAATGGCTGAATTTAGTTGATGAACATTTGCCTAAAGATGTAGGGCTATCTAAAAATTTTTTTAATCATAAAAGATAATAGCGGATGGCATCATAGCAAAAAGAGAAAAATTACTGAACTAATCATTAGAGAATATTTTCCAGCTTACTCTCCAGAATTATGGTCAACAGAAAGATTATGGACGTTAGTAGATAAGTCTTGATTTAATCAGTAATTTGCAGTAATTCATGAAATGAAATAATTTTTTGGAGGTTTTAAAAATGGTATAACAACCAGATTTAGTATCACCTATAGTTACGGCGATTATTTTGACTTTTTGTTGGAAATTAGATAATAAATCTCTAGCGAATAATTTTGCTCGGGCGATTGCAGTTGGTATTTTTTTATTAATTTATCATCTCAATTCAGTTTTCTTTTACAGTCGATCACGGCAGGACTGGCTAAACTGTGATTCTACCATTCCAAAAACAGATTTTCTTCTGTGAGAAATTTAAAGGTTTTGCACCTGTCTCCTTGTGCTTCCTTTTTAACAATTATTTAGGATAAAATCTTAACTATACCTAATTTTTTGGAACTAGAAC
This sequence comes from cyanobacterium endosymbiont of Epithemia clementina EcSB, assembly GCF_029919255.1. GTDB lineage: Bacteria > Cyanobacteriota > Cyanobacteriia > Cyanobacteriales > Microcystaceae > Rippkaea. Next base: position 2,133,753 of record NZ_CP123991.1, read on the forward strand.
ACATTAAAGAGTTCTGGATTCCTTTAAGTTAGTTTTTCCTTGAAGTAGGAAGTTTGATTTTTTGGGAGGAATTAGTAATTATTCCCTTTTTTAGAATTTGATATGGTTAATCAGTTTCATTGGCTAATTGCCACAAAATTTATCAGTGGGGTAGCCGATTAGACAGCTTTCCTCAGGTCTGGTAGTTCTAACCGAGATCTTTGTTGAGCATAAGCTTGCAGGAGTTATAGGCGTCATATCTATTTTTATAGAAATTTTACTTTTATCATGATATATACTCCTATATTATTGAAATAATATGGTATTTCGAGAGTTTACACTTTTATTTAGGTATTTTTTCCTGGAATGATGGAAACAATCGCCACAGCAACAGTTTCCATTGGGGGCTATAACTGAGCTTATATTCAATTTTCTTGATTTTTCATAGCTAAATTACTATTCATTCCTCTTAGGAATGAATAGTAATTTAGCTATCTTGGTTTTATCAGACTTATAACAAGCGATTAAAACGCAAAACAGCTTATACATATCGGAGACAGTACAAGTCATTCATATCTATTATTGGATAGACCCAAAACTTAAACAGTCTTTGCAAAAATAGTTAGGATTAAAGTCTTAAGAGATCGCCTTTTCGTTCATTAGGAGGATTAAGTATGGTTAATTATCCTAATTTGGGGTAATAATGATATTATATTCTTAAAACGTTTTCCTAGGAATTTAATAAAACAGTTAAATTCTATTGTTATGGTTTCCAACTCTTTTATCTTCCCTAAACTTTCTCGTCGTGCTGTCTTGAAACTTTTAGGGGTTGCAATACCTGGAGCAATATTAGGCTATTCTCGTTTTAGTAAACTCCAACCTTTTATCTATCAACAAGACAACTTAAGTTTACCTTCTCGACCAACTGAACCTAAATCTGTAGTCATAATTGGTGCAGGTTTAGCAGGATTAGCTTGTGCTTACGAATTAAGTCAACGAGGGTTTCAAGTAACTTTATTAGAGAGATCACCTAATCTAGGAGGTAAAATTGCCAGTTGGACAGTTCAAGTAGGTAATGAAACTTTCAAAATGGAACATGGATTTCACGGTTTTTTTCCCCAGTATTATAACCTGAATAGTATTGCTAAAGAATTGTCAATTACAAATCAATTTCAATCGTTAGAGTTTTATTCTGTTGTCTTTAAAGACAATTTTTATCAACCAGAAAATTTTTATCCAAGTCACTCAACTTTTCCCTGGAATATTATTGATCTTTGGTTTTGGTCTTCTAATCGTTTTCAATGGGGAATCAACTTACTAAAACCCTCCCACTGGGAAGTTTTTCGAGCTATTACAGGAGTTCAAATTCCTAAAACTTTTATAAAATTTGATAATATGTCCGTAACTGAATGGGTGAAACAAGGGTTTCCCCAAGGAATTTATGACTTATATTTTCTTCCCTTTGCTAAATCTACTTTAAATGCACCTGATATTTTAAGTGCAGGAGAATTATTACAATTTTTCCATTTTTATTTTTTTGGAAATCCTGAAGGATTAGCTTTTAGTGGAACTAAAGATGACATGGGAACAAGTTTAGTTCAACCTTTTATCAAAGCAATTCAAAAAAATGGGGGACAAGTTGTTCCTGAAGGAATTGTTAATCAAATTGTCTGTAACAACGAAAAAATTATTTCTCTAACTTATCAACAGGGAAACTCGCAAACTGAAGTTCCTTTTTGGGTAGAACGTAATGATTATTTGACTAATAGTCACGTAACATACTATGGTGCAGGTGATCGAGTTTTTATTGCTACTTCAAATCATCAAGAAGTAATTTCTTTAACTTGTACCCACCAAGGTTGTACGGTAAGTAGACAAACGGATGGAACTTTTTTGTGTCCCTGTCATGGAACGTTATATAACGCTCAAGGCAAAGTATTTAAAGGTCCTGCAAAACAAAATTTACCTCACTATAAAATAGACCAGCAGAAGGAAACATCAATTCAGTTAATTGGTATTTCTATTATATCTTCAAAAGAGTGTAAAATGCTAGAAGCAGATTATTATGTTATGGCTACCGATGTTCCTGGAATCAAACAATTATGGGGGTTGGTAGAAGGAGATATTAATCCAAAAGTTACTGAACAAGTAGTAACCTTAAAAACAGCTGATCCATTTGCTGTCGGACGGTTTTGGTTTGACCAAGATTTTGACTGGAAATATAGTGATTTTACCTCTATTTCAGGATATAAACTAACCGATAGTATTACTCTTTATCACCATATTCAAAATCAGTTTATTGAGTGGTCAAAACGCACAGGGGGAAGTGTAATAGAGTTACATGCTTATTGTTATAAAGAAAAGGATTTTCCAAATCAAGAATCTCTCTTGACAGCGTTTGAACAAGAATTATATGAAATTGTTCCAGAATTAAAACGAGCTAACTGCTTAAATAGGGAATTAGTTAACCAGAATAATTTTTCAGGTTATCCTCCTAACAGTTATAATAATCGTCCAAAAACTACAACAGAAATCAAAAATTTATGCTTTGCTGGAGATTGGGTTAAGATGCCTTTTCCCTGTGGTTTAATGGAACGTGCAGTAAGTAGTGGACTTTTAGCAGCTAATGAAATTTTACATCAAGAAGGGTTACAAAGACGTACACTGTTAACAGTTGCACCGTCAGGATTACTCAAAATCTAGAACTTTTTATTTTTTTTATTTCTATATTTTTTATAAAAATTTTAACAAAAAGAAAATCTATTATAATAATAATTTTTCTTAGTCATTTAATCTCTAACCTGTTTCTCTTAATGCTTTAGGATTTTCCAAGAAAAATTAATACATCTGGATAAACCTATTAATTTAATTCCAAAATTTTATATGGCTAAAGAAAAGGGAATTATCCAAGGATAATATAAAACATAAATTATAAGAATAATACGATATACAAAATAGACAATATATACTGAACTAAAATTTTTTAGAAATTTTAGTTCAGTTAAAAATAAAATTAAGTAAAGCTGGCTGACTTTAAACTAAGTTTTATAGTTTAAATATTATTCAAGTCAGTTAAAAATTAGCATCAGATTTACGTTAATTGATGTCTCTATTAATTCATACTTTTATTTAAGTGTCTTGTGCTAGCAAATTCTCTATTTTTTTCAGTATGAGTTAATAGTTTATCTGTTTCCTTAATATTTATTAACATAATGTTGTTTATTTATGTCCAACTACTGAATTTCCAGAGTTTGTCAGCATCCTTCCCAAGGATATCACCAGACGCCATCCCCTGGATACATAGGAAGAAGCAATAGTTGATTTAAATGGCTTTTACTTGAATTTCTACCGTTCAACCTAACCTTAGATCTTCGATTAAAAGGCTTTCTACCGCAAAACGGCAATTAGGCACAAAGGACCTAAATCAGGGTAAGTATAATTCTATTTTAATTTAGTAGAAAAACTAACAAGTTGACTTCTCAATCTTTATACTGGGGACCCTTCTATATAAAATTCCTAGTGCCCAAAATTAAGATCATAGTTATCTCGTTCTGGTAATAAAGACTATGGATAAATTGTGTAACCCTGTCCAATACGCTTTTCTATAGCCAGATATGGTTTTAAAAATGACTTCAACCCCTGCTTGTTTAGTGAGAATTGAACTATGATCGCTACTACCATTAGCTACGATTTGCATGTTCTTTAACCTTAAACTATCTAGAGAGGTAATACCATCAATGATGGTAGCTTATCCATTCCAAACAGGGATAATAACGAGAGTATTCTCTCTCCGGTTTCTATGATTAATATTCTTAACTTCAATCATCTCATTATCTCATCTAATTTTAAGCGTCACGTACTAGAATATGGAGAGTAAGAATCGATTACTATATCGAATATCTATTATTAGACTGCACCAGAATTATTTCTAGAAGAAGTTATGAAGCCAGTTGATTTTCTCCTAATTATTCATCCAGTGATTGCTGTTATTTTTGTTTTTCCTTTAATTGGTATTGTGTCTTATTTTGCTGAGCAAACTCGTCAAAGACGTTTACAAACTTTAAATAAGAAAAAAAGTAACATTTCTCCAGTAGTCGGACGAGAGCATGTTTTAATGGGACGTTGGTTATCAGGTTCGATAGTCGGAGTTAGTTTGTTAGGATTAGCATATCCCATTGGGGAAAACATTATTAACAACCGACTTTGGTCAAGTAACTTATTTCTCTTTCTTTTTATTTTAATAATATTTGTAGTTACAATTGCTGCTTTGGTAATTCTTCAGAAAACACGACAGAAACACTGGCGGGGAGTTTTTGCTACTTTAACTGGAATAGGACTAGTGATTTTAGGATTTCAAGATGGAGTATTCCGTCGAGATAATCAATGGTATATGTCTCATTTCTATTTTGGTATTTTAGCTGCTTTGCTGATGATTTTTTCTTTGGCTATTCTTGAAGAGATTTATCAAGATTGCTCTAATCGTTGGCGCAGTGTTCACATTATTTTAAATTGTTTCGCTTTGTTATTATTTATGGCACAAGGTATGACAGGGATTAGAGATTTATTAGAAATTGGTAAATATAAACTCGGAGGATAATTTTGAAGCAAATATAGAAAAATTATTCAGGACATAACAATTTCACGAGGTAAAAATTGGTTTTAAATTCAGATATAGTTTTGGATATAAGGTATTAGGTTAGATCAAGAACAACTTTGAGCTAAAAAACACAGTTATCGTACGCTTTATGAATTGTTTCGATTACTTTCTCCTTTTCAACCACGCCATACATACAGATGGTCTTTGTCTCCAGAATTTAAAAGAACCTCACCAGGAGAATAGGTTGCTTTCGGTTAAGATTTAAAAAGTTGAACAGTTTCCACTAGATTCAACATGATTTTAAACTTGACTTAAACAACAAACGTTGAATTGAGAGTCAACATGAAAGTTAAGGGGAAGTTTGGTCTTATCAATAATCTCTAAGTCAATTGTGACCTAATGACTTTATATTGACCCCCATTTAAACTTTACCTTACTATTTAGTCAGATTTTTACTAAGTCTGGCAGTCATTTTTTGAGTATGTAATATAGTATCGACGGTAGAAATAGAGTTTTAAGAACATGAAAAAAAATTATTTCTCATCAATCTCATGGAGTTTTAAGAAAAACTCCTTTACTTCGACCTCATCACTGCCAGATTCTGTGCCATTGACAAAATCACCACAACATGGAGAATGTTCTCTTTTTTGACGAAAAATTATTTTCAGAAGCAGATAAAAAACACCACAGACAAAATAAGAAACAATTACATACTGTCAAGCATTTAATTTAAGTGGACTCGTTGAGTCAAAAATTAAAAACAGCGATGTTTGGAAGTTCCACTCGGCTGTAGCTAGCAGACTGTTTTAATTGAGAATCCGTACATCAATAGTACTAGTGTTAAAGTTATAATCTTTTCCTTCTAACTCAATTAACGTACCAATTTTAACTTTTTGATTCCCTAACACTGCCCCTGTGTCCGTAATTTGAGCCTCTCCTCCTAAAGTCAAAATCATATCCTTAAAAAATACGACTTCTGGTCTAGGATCAGGAAGTGCTTTAACAGATCCATCAGGTTGAGGAACTACTGTTGTACGTGGAAGGGGCTGAATGTTTTTAACATCAACTTCCCCCGCTGGTTGGTTACGAATAACAATATTAGTCTTTTTTTTGTTTTCAAATTGCTGTATCAATGACTCAGGATTACGCACTCCTAAACCTCGAACAATAACATCAACTTCGATAGGCTTCTTTGATGCTTGCGCGATGGTACTCACCCCTGATTTCCCAGGAACAATAAAAATACCGATAATCACCAGGAGAATAACCAAAGCCGCACCAATATCCAAAATACTAACTTTAGTAAATAAACGTCCTTTAGAATCTAATAGCTTCATAATAAATAGTCAATTTAGAGTACAATTAGACACAAATCAAGAATTTTTATAAAAACTTGCTCTAACTTGCTCTAAGATATCTAGGCTAACATGTTACCAACCAAAACAATTCTACCATAGTCTTTGACTGTCTTTTACTAAGCAGACGCATCGACAGGTTAAAAATACCCACATTCCCTTAGGATTGATATCCTAAACAATAAGAGCGAACCGTTAAGTTGAATCTATGCAGCCCCAATCTTCCCCTCAATCTCCCGTTTCTATTCCTTTCTCTACTCGGAGTGCTTTCGTCAGACGCACTACTAAGGAAACCGACGTGATAGTGTCCCTAAATTTGGATGGTCAGGGAATTTGTCATGTAGCAACGGGAATTCCTTTTCTAGACCATATGATTAATCAAATTGCTTCTCATGGGTTAATTGATTTAGAGGTAAAAGCTACAGGAGATTTAGGAATTGATGATCACCACACAAATGAAGATGTAGGCATTACTCTAGGTCAAGCATTAGCTGAAGCGTTAGGAGATCGCAAGGGAATAACCCGTTTTGGACATTTTATCGCCCCTTTAGATGAAGCGTTAATTCAAGTAGCTTTAGACTTTTCAGGACGACCTCATTTAAATTATGGGTTAGAAATTCTCACCCAACGAGTAGGGACCTATGATACTCAACTAGTCCGTGAATTTTTTGTAGCATTGGTTAATCATAGCCAAATGACTCTACATATTCGTCAATTAGATGGTATGAATTCTCACCATATTATCGAGGCAACTTTTAAAGCATTTGCGCGATCAATGCGGATGGCTTTAGAAATTGATCTCCGTCGTTCCGATACTGTTCCTAGTTCTAAGGGAATGTTAGTTTGATATTTTATTGCTTATCAAAAATAACTAATGATTTTTGATAAGCAATCCCCGTTTTTGTAATGACCTGATTGCTGTTAAGTCCAAAGAAAGATTAATCAATAGTTCTTTAAACGTCTTTCCGTGACACTCTTGCAGAAACTAGTATTCTAAATCTGTTAAATCGACATCGGTTAAATCAACGAACTGATAATCATAATTGAGTAAACTCTGACTAGGCCAACCATAGAGATACAGACAAAGTCAAGGAATTGTGGTTAATGGTAACTTATCCTTTGACCAATCTATTTTTATTAACGATGGCCTTCCTAAGAAAAATCTGTAATGGGTAATATTCTCTGGAGCAAGTAATTATGTCAACTAATATCGTTGGTGATTACTTAAATAATTTAACTATTTTATTAATTCTTCAGTATTCTCAGTTTCCTTTTCTAATTCCTAATATTGAGGATTTAAAAAACTAATGCAGTAACTCCAAAAGTTTTCGGACTACAAAAACCCTATCTTTGTAGTCTTCTTGTTTGTCTCCTCAAAGGAAAGCAACCGTCTATTATATCAATTTAATTTCCCAACGTCCCAATTCTGCATAAACAAAAATATGAAAGATTACTCCTGGGACCAGTTTTTTAGATAATGCTTGAATTCCAGCGATAGGATCAGATAAATATTAAAGTTCCCCCACACAATCAATTAATGCGAGTTCTCCTGGTAGTTGTGCGACATTTTCTAATTTTAACCATTTAATTTTAAATAGTTAAAATTAATAGATACTTTGTTTTTAGCAGCAACTTCTGACTTTAAAAAACGTTCCTAGACAATTTCTAAGGCTTTTTTACTCAAATTAATTCCTACAATGTCAGTATCGGGGTTCAGCATAATTACTCCGTTTTTACCCCTGTTCCACACCCTGTATCGTAAGATACGAATATCTTGTCTAGAAAATTTTGTTCCGGTACCGAAATTGTAAGTTGCCGTCCAATTTCATCGTCAATTATACCCAGGTGGCAGTTCATCATAATAAGAGTTTAGTAAGAAAGGAATAGGTTTTATACAGAAGTTGAACGACGCAACCGGAACTTTCCTGAGATTACCAATAGGTCTTTTAAAAAATAAGGAAGAGGGGGTGAAAGGGAATTTACCTTTTTTCCCTTTTGCCTTCACATAGCATAGCGTTTTACTCCCATTCAATGGTTCCAGGGGGTTTAGAAGTAATGTCATAAACAACACGATTAACCCCTTGAACTTCATTCACAATGCGGTTTGAGATACTTTCAAGTAAGTCATAGGGGACTCTAGCCCAATCGGCAGTCATCCCGTCTTCACTGGTAATCAACCGTAAAACAATAGGATGAGCATAGGTGCGTTTATCTCCCATGACTCCCACACTTCGCACCGGTAAAAGTACAGCAAATGCTTGCCACAACTCATGATACATCCCATTTTTAGTAATTTCATCACGCACGATGAAATCTGCATCCCGCATTAAATTAAGACTTTCAGAAGTCACTTCCCCCAGGATCCGAATAGCCAACCCAGGGCCAGGAAAGGGATGACGGCGGACAATTTCTTCAGGTAAGCCTATCACTCGGCCAAGTTTACGAACTTCATCTTTAAATAGTTTCCGCAGAGGTTCTACCAATTTAAAGCGGAGATTTTTGGGAAGTCCTCCTACATTGTGATGGCTTTTAATTTTAACAGCTACCCGTTCCCCCGTTTTCGGATCAACATTACTGTCAGCAGATTCAATCACATCAGGGTAGAGAGTTCCTTGAGCTAAATAATCAAAAGGTCCAAGGCGATCTGATTCTTCTTCGAAAACTTGAATAAATTCGTGTCCAATGAGACGTCGTTTGGTTTCGGGATCAGTGACATCTCTAAGTTGTGCCAAAAATCTTTCTCTGGCGTTTACATACTCAACACTGATATGAAACTCTTTATTGAAGATGTCTACTAATCTTTCGGGTTCTCCTTTTCGCATAAACCCTTGATCAATGAACACACAAGTCAGTTGATCTCCAATGGCGCGATGGAGAAGAAAAGCTAAAGTGGAAGAGTCTACCCCACCAGAGAGAGCTAACAAAACTCGCTTATCTTTGACTTTAGCGCGAATCTCTCGAATAGATTCGTCAATAAAGGCTTCGGTTGTCCAAGTCGGTTCACATTGACAAATATGATATACAAAGTTGCGAATTAGGGCAATTCCCCCCACGGAATGAACAACTTCTGGGTGAAATTGAACCCCGAAGAGTTTCTTTTGATGATCGGCGATCGCCGCACAAGGAGTATTATCGGTGTGGGCTAAAATTTCAAAACCCTCGGGGAGTTGAGTACAGGAGTCACCATGACTCATCCACATGGTCGCACCTTCTTCAACGTTGGTGAGTAAATTTGTGGGATCATCGATATGTAGGGACGCTTTACCATATTCTCCCTTTTTGGCCCTTTCTACTTGCCCTCCTAATTGTTGAACCATAAGTTGCATTCCGTAGCAAACTCCTAGGATAGGAATACCTAGGTGAAAGATTTCGGGATCACATTGAGGGGGGCAGCTGTCATAGACAGAATTAGGACCTCCTGACAGAATAATTCCTCGAGGATTTAGCTGATTTATTTGTTCAATTGTAGTCCGATAAGATAGAACTTCTGAGTAAACTTCTGTTTCACGAACACGACGAGCAATTAATTCTGAATATTGGGAACCAAAGTCCAGAATAACTAGGATTTGGCGATTTAGGTTTTCTTCAACGGGCTTCGTTAAGAAAGTTTCTGTTGGTTTGGTTATATCAGGCGTTTGGGTAGTCACGTTTAGGGAGATTCTATACAATAAGGACTAACAGTTGCAAGTTGCTAAAATTGACTGGAAAGTGCGCTAACAATTTATTTTTCTTAGATGACAATAATCAAGAGCAAGAGTTGCGTTTGAACCGTTTTAATCGTTAATTCTACCATTACAAGTTGTTTTAAACCTCGATCTTAATCGAAATTGAGAGTAGTCTTTATATTGATACATTAAAATTATCTAGTTGAAAATCATTTGTTTTTTTATAATTCGAGGTGTGCGCAATTATCGATTAGGGCAGGGGTTCCATCCGGTTTAACTGATCCAAATTTTTGGAAGTAATGGCGAATCTCTGTAGGAAATTCAGGAAAATCAAATAAGTTATCTCCTTCAGCAATATCAGCCCAGAAATATTTTAAATGAGGAACTAGTTTTTCAGCTTCTTTCATAGATATTTCAAAGGGTGAAGTAGTCAATAATTTGAGCATGAAAGGAAAAGAGCGCTCTCCAAGTAGCTGACGAGACATTGTGGTTAAATTCTCCCAACCAGGGACTCTATCGACTCGATGGGATTTAATATTAAGATTAATATCTCTTTGACATGTTCGTTCAACTTCTATAATTCGATAGGGATGGGGATAACTAACCAAAGAACCCGTCGTAATTTCGTAAATGTTATTATGATAAGCGATATCTTGAACGTGCAAATGACCGGTAAAAATAAGCCTACAACCTGTATTTTTTAATAGGTCTAATAACAAAGGGGCATTGTCCAACATATAGCGTTTACCTAGGAGGTGATTTGCCTGTCTTGGTAAATGTTCAATAACATTATGATGAATCATTATCAAAACTAATTGGTCTTTAAGTTGAGGAAGTAATTTTTCTAACCAAGTTAATTGTTTTTCATCTAAACAACCTAATTGTTTTCCTTCGTCATTAAATTGATTGGAATTAAGGCCAATTAATTGTACTCCTGGCAAAACTTCATGGGTATAGTAACATTGACGACTATCACTGTAACCATGAAAACGATAGTACTTGGTAAACTCTTGAAAACCAATGGTGTTCTGTGTTGAATACAAGGTAGGAACATCATGGTTACCAGGAACGACATATACTGAAAACGGTAAGATCGCCAAACGTTGTTGCAACCAAGAATGATTATCAGGCTCCCCATCCTGAGTTAAATCCCCTGGAATTAAAAGAAAATCAAGATCAAGTTCTTCTAAATGACTAAAGACCTTTTCTATAGCTAAAATACCAATTTCTACTATAGAAAAGCGGGTATGGTCATGGTTTATGGTGTAGGGAACTGCTAAATGGGGATCACTGATAATGGCAAAGCGAAATTTCATACACTATAACGATGGTAGAGTCTTCTTTTTATAGAAAAGTATAGGAGGAATTCATTTTGGGACGAGTTCGTGTTCGTCAACACGTTAATCCACTTAGTGGTAAGTACCGCCAACCAATTACACTTCCTCATTGGGAAGATATTTACGGCAACTACGCACAACCGCTTCATTTGGATATTGGATGTGCAAGGGGAAAGTTCTTATTTAAAATGGCTTCTTTGTATCCAAAGACGAATTTCTTAGGAATCGAAATTCGAGAACCGTTAGTGACAGAAGCTAATGAGCACCGCGATCGCTTAGGATTGACAAATCTTCATTTCCTCTTTTGTAATATTAACCTATTTTTGAATCCTTTACTTGCTTCTTTACGCCCAGATGTTCTTCAATGGGTGACAATTCAATTTCCAGACCCTTGGTTTAAACATCGTCACCTAAAACGGCGAGTTGTGCAAGCCGAATTGGTCGATACGTTAGCACAATATTTAGCCGATGGAGGAACAGTATTTTTACAATCTGATATAAAGATAGTTGCTCAAGAAATGGGGGAACGATTTTTAGCTCATCCTAATTTTGTAAAACAACATTCAGAAAATTGGTTACCCAAAAACCCATTTGATATTGCTACAGAAAGAGAAATTGCTTCTCTTAATAAGGGAAAATATATTTATCGATTATTGCTAAAAAATTTAAATAAACTAGTTTCTCTCTATTAATAGCAGAAAAAAATCAATCAATAATAAGTCTAGATTTTTTTATGTCAACACATTTAAAACTCATTCATAATGGATGAACAAAAATTATTTTCTTATGTAAGAGGGGATAAATATCTTGATCTAAATTAGTAATTCACAAAAAAATATAATTTAGCCCATTACTTGATTTTACTACTCAAATTATTGATTTTAATGGTGTAAAAGTAGCTATTGTAAGATAAATAAGTTTTTTGGAATATTTATTTAGATTATTTAGATTATTTATTGATTTTTTTATTTTCTTAGTAATCAACAATTTTTTTAAAAAAATAAAAAAGATTTTTTTACAGAGCCAGTTCCTTATTTATCCAAAAACAATGTCATTCTTGATGATATATTGTATATAGCTAAAAGAATGAATTAGTTGTGGTTTAACCAAATAATTAGATTTTAATACTTGAATTTATGAACTGTTAAGATAGACAAGTTTAGTTTTAGATAAAGGTCAATACAAGAAAAAATAATCTAAACAAACATTTTTATATTTAGCATATAAACTAACTGAATTAAATTTAGGTTATGCAGTCAGCAATGGAGTAATTTAGGCTTAGCCTAAAATTAGTGATATATCTAGTTTATTTGCATAATTACATAATTATATTAAAGTTCAGTCTTCTGCTGCATTCTATATTCTATTTATCTAAAAAATAGAATATAGAATGCAGCATTAGTTTTATCTGTCAGTAATTTAGATTTTTTTATAAAGTAATTACATTAGGGACATTAGAAATTCATTGAGAACAACGTGCTGAACTTAGCCTTTCCTACAATACTTCTAAATTATCCTTTTCTTGGTTTAAGATTTTATCAGGAGAAGCGCATCAAGATATATAGTGTTAAATATATCTACATAATTAGAATATGAAATTCAGTAAAATTATAGATGTTTAGTTTTTTAGAAACTAGAGACCGTTCTTAATTCACATCCTATAATTTCTGATTTTATTTTGAATAAACTCAATATAGAACGAAAATCTAAAAAATATTACGTGAATACTAAATACAATCGTTCTTTGAGGAAATAGAATTGCTAATGAGGCTTAGACAGATTCCAGATTCAATTTAGGAAATAATTAGCTAACTGATGATTTTTTGGCTATTCATGCTATCATTCTTTTTATTGAAGAGCTTATTAAAATATTTTATAAAGCCTTCAGTTTTAAGAAATTAAATTTATGGAGAATAAAAACAAAAATTTTCTCTGACAACTAGAAGTAATTCATAATAATTTCAGCTTAACTAAACACTTTTTAAACGCCTTAGAGCGACACTTTGTTATATTGTTTTTAGGTTTATATTTCAAGGTTTATTTGTAGGCTTCCACTACTTGACTAATCAGTTGTTTTTTTATTAGCATTAGCTAAATGATTAAAAGCTATCACATATTTTTCATAAAGTTGAATTGCCTCTTCATAGTTACGAATGACTAAGTCTATCTGCTCCTGAGTAAAATAAACATAACCTGGGACATTATAAATCAAAGCTGGGTTTTCAGATTAAATTTATTTTTTACATTTCAATGCCTTTTTTACAAGTTTTATAAACTGGATATATAACTTTTTATCTAAGAAAAGACTACCAAATTTATAATACTCTGGAGGAGATCTACTTTGTTTTGGCAACTTCTCTTGAAACTTATAAAAGCGATTCTCTGTACGGCGGGTTCTAATAATCTGAAATAGAACAAAAATTGTTAATTTTACCAGAAAAGTGATTACACCAGATAAATAAACTATTAGAAGAATTTAATTGATAAGATTTAACGTTATAGACAATTGGTATTAGAATAAATGAACTAACTATTAACTATTTACTATTAACTATTGAGGGGAGTCCCCAAAATGCCGCCCGTTTTTGTAACCAACCCGACTTTTGCCAACGAAGGATCGCTTGATTTACGCGATCTCGTAAACTACTATACTGTAAACCTTTGGGCATCACCACTCCTAAAGCTTCTGCCGAAAGACGGACAGGAAACTGACGATAAGAAGGATAATTTTGTACCCACCCCGCTAAAACACTATTGTCCCCGGCAAAGGCGTCGGCGGCATCATTTTCTAATGATGTTAAGGCTTCTTGATAGGAATTGACTCCAATCAGTTGTGCTTGAGGGAATTCCTCACGAATAACAGATATGGAACTAGAGGCTCTAAGAACGGCAATTTTTCCATTAGCTAATCCTTGTAACCCTTTTAGATAAGATTGTTTGGCTATAATTCCTGTTCCATCAAGATAGTAATATGGGCTAAAGTCAACTAAACGGTTGCGAGAGGCTGTTACTGTCACCCTGGCAATCACTAAGTCAACTTTGCCATCAATCATCATTTGTAGACGTTCTTGGTTAGTAACAGGTAGTAAGATAACTGCTTGACGATCACCGAGTAATTCTTCAGCTAACTGACGAGCGACATCAATTTCAAATCCTTGGAGCTGTCCTTTTTGAGGAGAAAACCCTAAAGGACGAACATTATCTTTAACGGCAATAATTAGTTTACCTCGACGCAGAATTCCGTCTAATTCCACTGTTCTAGCCGGACTCATTCCAAAGGGGAGAAGAAAGCTAATTAGACAAGTTAAGAAAACTTTTCTCATAAAAGTTGATTGGAGATAAAGGCAAGTCGCCATCTTATCTTAATCAAGCTAATTGTTTATTTCAATTTCTTCCATAAATTTTTTCCTAGCAGTTTAATTGCCCCCTAACTAGTTAATTTAATCTTAAGTAAGGGCAACCATCTGATTATGCTTTCGATCTTTAGCATAAAATAATACAGATGTTTATCTGGCCGTAGGTCGACTGAGTCAATAGTTTCATTTCGTGAAGTATAAGTAATGACACCAATACCACAGTGAATGTAATTTTATCTTGCCCTATCTTAGGGTTTGGCTATAATCACAATCTGTTGAACAGCCTTTAAAGTTTCTTCTGTATTGGTTTTAGACATAATAACTGTGAATTATTCTACTCCAAATTTTCCTAAACAATCAATTGTTTATAAACTGGTTATGTCACTATTTAACCATTTAAGTATACTTGAACATCTTTAGACCGCTACGTCTTCTAAGGGCTTAGTATCTAGTATATTTTTTAATGTTTAGTAGGTGCTTAAAATTTAGTCGAATAAATCAGTATTAAGTTGAGCCAAATAATAGATAAACTTAAATAAGTTTAGTTTATAAAAAACTTTTAACAAAGTGAGCGCAAGATACCAGCTTTTCCAAAAATTTTGCTAACAGAATTAGAAGAGCAAGAACTATCATTTACTTATAGTATACAGTTAGATTTAATAAAAGGTAAACAGCATTAAATAAAAAAAATAAAATTTCATAAAATTGCCGTAACAATAGAAAGTATGGCAATATTAATTAGATATTAATTACCTCAATATAGATGTTTATTTTTTTGCGCTCATTTAGAGCTACTTATTTAAGTTTTATAGAGTAGAAGCTAAGTAGTTACTCAAGACTATTGAGACAAGCAAACTAATTAATATAATTACCAACATAGCATAATCTTAATCAATCAAGACAGAAACTATTGTTTTTAAAGTTGTAGACTACTGGAATAATAACTTTTAAGATTATTATCTGTTAATTTATAATACTCAGCCTAGAAAAGCTATAATTACTAGAATTTTTCCGTATAGAATAGCAGATATGCAAATGATTAACCGCCAAGAGAGCCTGAGCTCAGGTTTACTTACTTTATTAAGTACTACTATTAATTGTTGAATATATTTATTTTTTTAAAAAAATTAGATAATTTCTTATTTTGTTATTTTCGTCTACCATCAGCAATAATCTGATTTTTGTTATCGATTGAGATAAGTTTAACCCTTGAAGTAGATCAATTCTCATTGACTAATTTGTCGATTCTCTTTAATATAAGAAGAACATAAATAATTCCAATAAAATCTTCTTCAAAACCATTAAAAATAAGTACTTTAATTCTAATCTGGAGAAGATTGTCAGCGCGATCACAGTAAACTTCCGTTATTTTGAGATCGCGCTGATGAGTGCGTGTCTTACTATTTGAGAACTTAGTTAAATTTATCCTCATACCTTTATGGTTAACCTGAGGATAAGCTTGGAGCATATTTCCCTGACTATCTATGATGTAAACATACTAAAATTTGGAAGAAATATCTATTTTATAAGTTTAATTTTGTTTTCTAATTCAGAAAAATTGATAGTGGCCTATTTGCTGAGTTCTTGTTGGAGATTTTGGAGTAACTGCACATCAAATTGATATTAAATTCGGGATAGTAACAGTTTCTAATCTTATTTTAATTTCATCTTTAAATAATAGTTTGAATATAATCAACCATGTTCGTAAACTAGAAACGGGTAAAATTTAACCGTAAAATATTCCAATTAATGAAAACCAGATCAATATCCAATACAGGCTATCGAGTAGAACTAAATTAGAACGACGGCACACTAACAAAGAAACAAAAACCGTCTCTGCGGTCAAGATGATAATAGCGTAGGAATGTTCTCACAACAGATAAGTTCAGATACTACCAATAAATTCTACGATAGTTTTTCAAAAAATACCGTAATTGTGAAGAACAATCCAAACGGCGACTGTCTCAAATAGAAAATCTATCCCCAAAAAGCGGTAACTTAAAATAATTGCCTAAAAATTCTCCTATTAACAACAAACCAAGATCTGAATAATACCTTAACTTCACCTTAAGTCTAGGAGATTCGGACGAATCTTTTTTAGCTAACGCACACTAGTAGTTTTTTTGTTGATTTTTGGACATAAATCATCGCTGTTAAGGAAAAGACTGAGAGCACTAATTTCTTAAACAGTAAACTCCATCCATCATTACTAGTATAAGAATTGCTAAATTAAAAGGGAAGATGCGGGATATGACTTACTATTGCATCAATTTGTTGATAAATATCAGCCAGGCGATCACCATCTACATGAATTTCAGAAGTTGGGTAATTTTCTAAGATTTCGATGACCTGAATATTACGATTAGAGAGTGCAGAAGTTATTAAAGCCCCTCTTAATGATTCCCGATTGGCTCGTCTTGAGGGAGTATGGATTACTTGGCCAACTTGAGCTAATACGAAATCTCCAGCAAAACTTTTTAGAATTTTGGATAAAAATATAGGGTCGACATCCACATTTTGATTGAGGATACGGCGTAAATCTTCAGGTTGTTTATTTGCTATCTTGAGATAAGAATTTAGGGTAGAAGAGACCTCCCCTGTTTTAGCCAAGGTACTTAACTCAGAAATACAGACTGACTCTCGTAAAATACTATATTTTAGTATAACTTTATCAGCTGCTTTAACTGGTAGAATAGAATAAAGTGCTCCAAAATTTCCTAAGATTAAGTTTAAGCTTAACTTATAGACTAGACTAACTTTTATGAACTTTTTCATCACTATTAATTAAATTCAATAATTTCTAATATATATTTTACATCAGGTAAAAAAAACAAAAATTTAGTAGTATATTGATACTTCTTGTTTTAGTGAGGTGTTAAATCTATCTTCTGCCTTAACTTTCGATATTTTTTATTTAGAATCCCCAATCGTAGTCATTTCCCTAAAAAAATAAAACACACTTTATCTAACTAAATCTCTTAGTTTAGCTTCCACCGTTATGGTATATCAAGACTTGATATTAACCAAAAATCACATAAGGCTTCTAGCCTAACGCGGACCATCAGAGAGGTAACTAAGTTTCCTACTGTTTAACTTGTTTTACGACAATGTTTCCCATTCCCAAACATAATAGCAAATACTTGTTATGTAGGGTAAATCCAAGCATCTTCGGTTAAAGTTAAGGTGGCGGTAATTACAAAGTTAGCTAAATTGACAAAATGTTTATTATTAACTTTTTTTAAAAAAATATTGCCGATGGCTAAACTACTAGCTAAGGTAACATGCTAAGAGAAAGCTGATCTATTATTTTACTTTTCTAAAAAAGATAAAAACTAAATCAGATTGAATTAGGGAAAATAGTAATTTAATTAAGTGTAATATCTAACTATAGTCAGTGATTACCAACAGGAAAAATGTTCCTGCAGATAGAATTTTATAGTCATAAATATTTTACTAAAACATAATTTTAGCTCATTAAATGTTTTTTATATTGTGTCTAATTTTCATGAAAAAAATTATTTATTAAAATTCTGTGAAAAAGTATGGTAAAAAAATAACGATTTGGGGACAGATTATTACTCTTTATGAAAAAAACTATAATTAACTTGATCTTATATCAGCTTCAATGAGCTCGAACTCCGATCAACGATTAGAATTAAGGACTGGATAGATTTTAATCATTGTTAAGCATCTCTAACATAGATGGGGGTAGGGGGTGACCACGTATCATCAACTCTTGATTTAAGATACATTTGTTTCAAAGCCAACTGAAAGGGCAAATCAGTTAACCTGAAAAAGGAGAGTAATTGGTTTTATTTTTGACTGTTCTTGCAGAGCACTATCTTCAAATGGATAGGAACCCCATACAGTAGATAATGATCCAGTTAGTACTTATTTCGAGAAGTCGGGTAAGCCCGGACATTTTAAGCGCACTTCGTCTAGAAGACCCAAAACCACCACCTGGATTTGGAATCTTCATACCTATGTACACAATTCTGACAGTTAAATCAGTGATTTAGAAGATATATCACGCAAAACTTTTAGCGCACACTTAGGTCACTTAGCTTTTGTCTTTGTTTAGCTAAGCGACATGTACTTCCATAGCGCTCATTTTTCTAATTATGAAGCTTGGCTGACGAATCTAGCCGCTATTAAGTCTAGTAGACAAGTGGTGTAGCTGCTCGTAGGTCAAGGGATTTTCAATGCAGATGTAGGTGGAGGTTTCCACGGTATTCAGATAACCTCTGGTTTCTTTTACCTATGGAGAGCTTCCAGTTGCATTAATAGTTATCAACTGTACTCTGTACAGCCATTGATGGTTTAGTCATGACTGGCTTGAGGTTGTTTGCGGGTTGGTTTAACTACCACAAAAGAACTCTTAAGTTTGAGTGGTAATGAAACGTGGCATCAATGATGAACCACCACCTAGCAGGATTACTGGGGTTAGGCTCTTTATCTATCTTGGATCGGACACCAGATTCATGTCTATTCGCCGGTAAAAGAAGTTGTCGGATGCGGGAGTCCCCCTTAAGGATATTTCTTTACCCCATGAATTTCTCTACCTCAGCAAGATGGCTGAGTTGTATCTTAGCTTTGCCCAAGGGCTAACCCCCCTCTTTAGCTTGAATTGGGGAGTCTATTCTGACAGTGTTTAACCTTTAAGGGCTGGTTAAACACTGTCACTGGTGGACTATGGCTCTCTGATACGGTTGATTATCATTTGGCGATCACAGTTTTCTTCATTATTGTTGGCCATATGTACTGCACTAACTGGGATATAGGTCACACCCTTGAAAAGGTTTTCAACACCCATCGTCCCCCGAAGGATGGTGGTGTGCTAGGGGCTAGTCAAAAAGAGCTATACCAACATTATTAATAACTCTCTTCACTTCCAACTAAGTTTAGCGTTGGCAAGTTTAGGGGTTATCATTTCTTTGGTAGCACACACAACATATATTAAGTATGCCTACCATCCTATGCCTTCCTTTCTAAGGACTACACCACCCAAGCGGCTCTTTATACCCATTACCAGTACATCGCTGGGTTCTTAATGGTTGGGACGTTTGCTCACGTGCTATTTTCTTCGTTCGTAACTACGATCCTCAAGCTAACAAAGATAACGTATTGTCTCGGATGTTGGAACACAAAGAGGTCCTGAGCTTTCACTTGAGTTGAGTGTTTTTATTGCTTGGGTTTCACACCTTAGTCCTATATATTCACAACAATTTAATGGTTGCTTTCGGTACTCCTAAAAAGCAAATCTTACCTGAACCTGTATTTGCTCAGTTTGTTTAAGCGGCTTCTGGCAAAGCAATGTATGGCTTTAATGTCTTACTGTCTAATCCTGATAGCTTAGCTTTTACCGGTACAGCCTAGTCACCCGGTTGGTTAGACGCTATTAACAGTGGCAATAATTACTTATTTGTATATATGTATGTGGGGGCGGATATTGTTGAAGAATCTGAACCGGAGAAAGAATTAGGAGAAACTCAATTGAAATTTTAAGGGTTACTCCTAGCCTTGTTAAATAGTGAATGGTAAAAGCGGTTTATACCTACGCTGACTAGTACAATAAGGAATCTGCCCTCGATAATTCCAGACTATCTCACACTGATGAACACTATCGACGATAAAGCAATTGTTAAAGACTATTTCAATGCCATTGGGTTTGACCGTTGGCGCAGGATTTATGGGGATGGAGAGGTGAATAAAGTTCAAAAGGACATTCGTCGCGGACATCAGCAAACTATTGATACTGTGGTAGACTGGCTAAAGGCTGAAGAAAACATCAGCAGTTTGTCTATTTGTGACGCGGGGTGTGGTGTGGGGAGTTTAAGCATTCCCTTAGCTCGGACAGGGGCTAGAATTCTTGCCAGTGATATTTCCCCGAAAATGGTGGAGGAAGCCACCATAAGAGCCCAAAAATCCTTGAAAGATACCAGTAATGTTATCTTTGCGGTTCAAGACTTAGAGGGATTGTCGGGTCAATATCAAATCGTCATTTGTATTGATGTTTTGATTCATTATCCCACTGAAGATGCAGCTAAAATGATTGCCCATCTTGCCTCGTTAGCAACGTCTCGTCTAATCCTTAGTTTTGCCCCTAAAAACCTTTGTTTAACTATCCTCAAGAAAATTGGCGAATTCTTTCCAGGGCCTAGTAAAACTACTCGTGCTTATCAGCATAGAGAAAAGGATGTCATTGCTATTCTAGAAAACAATGGTCTAAGAGTTCAACGCGAAGCTATGACCAGTACCCATTTTTATTACTCTCGAATTCTAGAGACGACCCGAAGTTAATTTCTCAATCTCACTTAATTTTTAACTTATATTTGTTGACTATGGCTATTACCCTTCAATGCCTTATTGAGGCCAAACGGCAGGGCCGTCTCTTAACTGTCCTCACTGCTTGGGATTACGCCATTGCTCAACTCCTGGACATAGCAGGGGTTGATATTATTCTAGTGGGCGACTCTCTCGCAATGGTGGCTTTGGGACATAAAACTACATTACCCCTGACCCTTGAGGAGATGTTACACCATGGAGGAGCGGTGAAACGTGGAGTAAAACGGGCTTTTGTAGTATGTGATTTGCCCTTTTTAAGTTATCAAGAAAGTATTAGCCAAGCTATTCACACGGCGGGGCGAGTATTGAAAGAAACAGAGGTTCAAGCGGTAAAACTCGAAGGAGGACACCCGGCCGTAGTGGAAACGGTTGCCCAATTGACGGCTATTGGTATTCCAGTGATGGGTCATGTGGGATTAACTCCCCAGTCAGTGCATTGCTTAGGATATCGTCAACAGGGACAGACTGAAACTGACGAAAAACGAATTATTTCGGAAGCGATCGCCCTATCAGAGGCGGGGGCATTTGCAGTTGTTCTTGAGCATATTCCGTCCAATTTAGCTAAGATTATTACTAGTAAACTTCCTATACCAACCATCGGTATTGGCGCTGGCTCTGACTGTGATGGTCAGGTATTGGTTACTGCTGATTTACTAGGATTATCAGAAAAAAAACCTCCTTTTGCTAAATCTTATACTAATTTACGGCAGATTATTACTGAAGCAGTAAAAGAGTTTTCTAGGGAAGTACGTGATGGGGAATTTCCCTAATTTAATAAGAATTTCTTAATCGCAATAGCAACTCCATCTTGTTCTACACTGGGAGCTACCCACTTAGCTATCTTCTGTACTGCCATAGGTGCATTCCCCATAGCCACCCCTAACCCCACATACTCTAACATTTCAGTATCATTAAAATTATCCCCAATGGCCATAACTTGGCTGGCTTCAAATCCCAATAGTTCCTCAGCCAGAAAACGAGTGGCATTACCCTTGCTTGCTTGAGGATGGGTAGCTTCAAAATAAATTTCAGTAGACTGGGTTAAATAAAGTTGATCACGAGAGTAAACTTTTTGTAAATCTTTGAGAAGTTTATTTATTAACTGAGGTTGACCAATAGCTAAAACCTTCGTAGTTGGTGAATCAAGAATATCTCGTAAATCGCCTACTACCAAAGGTTCTATACCTGATCGCTGTTGATAAGCTCGGGTACGAGGAGTAACATTACGCACGTATAAACGGTCGTCAATATAGCAGTGAAGCTCAATTTCTTGGTTCCATTGAGGTCGCTCAAAATATTCCAAAAGTTGTAGAGCGACGGACGTAGACACGGGAAAATGCTTATGACGAGCCCCTGTTGTGGGACACTGAACCCATGCCCCATTGTAGGCGATAATCGGTAATTGGGAACCGATAGCCTGATGAAAGCGCAACGCAGAATGATACATCCGGCCTGTCGCTAAAGCAACTTGAACCCCGTTAGCTTGAACTTTAGAGATCGCTTGTTTAACTAGCTCAGTAACCTGATTTGATTCACCTGCAATTGTTCCATCAATATCCAGCATCAATAAACGAATGTTCACAAATTATTCCCAGTTAATTCTTGTTTTCTGAAAGAAAATCTTGCTTGGAAAGTCGACATAACCATTGCGGGGTAATCTATGGATTATTCATAAATCAATAACCATCGAACCCAACCAAGACTAATATTCCATTAATCTTGACTGTATATATGTAGCTGTCAGTCCATTCTGAAAGCAAACCAAACCGCCCATAAGACAATAGACAGGAATACCAATGTCCCGACGGTAATAGCGAAAGTGTGAAAAGCATCAGAGTCAATAAGGGTCATCTTGAAAAGCTTAGGGGTGTTTTGGGTTAGACAATCCAAAAGGGCATCTCAAGCTATTGTGTAGATACCTTGTATTGTTTTATGATACCCGTTGTTTAACTATATTTTCCAAGTTACTTATTTTCTCTAGTTTTGATCGATTGTTCGAGTTTTTCTTAACCCAACTTGCAGGGTTAGTACAGTAAGATGCTCCATAAAGTCAATCACACGCCCTCCTATAACCCTTGACTTAATCTACAAGCCTTCAAAACGCCGTCAATTTTAAATCGGGGAAGATTTGAGAAGAGATGGTCTGATTACACTTGAATTGCTGTATTTCATATACTCCATTTAATAAAATACAGATAGATAGAGTGAGTTGTTTGGGCTTTCCAAAATCTCTGAGTCTCCTCTAATCCGGACATAGTCTGCAATCGAATATTCCCGAATGCCTAAAACTGCGTAGTCTTCAACTTTCTTACGAGCATAATCATTTTGCCAGTCACTCCTGATGACTTCTGCCACAAATCGAACTGTCTAAAGTTAAAATCGATTGCTCAAATGGTCAAACCGAAGCAGTTCTTGACTAAGTGCATCTCGATTAACAACGACAACATCAAGTCGAAATGAGAGCATAACAAGTTGGTAGAACTCAAATCAATTTCGCAAGTAAAGTAAGATCACTTTAACATGTTTATGTTTAACAAACTCTTCAGTTACAACGTCGCCATCTTCCTTCATTTCTTTCCAGAAACATCTTTTGAAAGTTAAATTAACTTTTTTTAAAAAAATATCTATATTATCTATATTGTGTTAGCTGAATTTTCCGTATGGGCCGGCATCTAAACGATCACTCTTTTTCAATTACTTTTAAATTTTACCTACTTATATTCTCTTAATTCAATTTTATAGATCACAATTTATTGTCAGTTTTTTTTAGCTCATTCCCATTCAGCTCAAGGAAAATAATACATTTGATAGTTGTTCTTTTGCAAGAAATGTTGAAAATCACTAGTAAATACACGTCTCTTCAATGGTATAGTTTTTTTATATACTATTGTGCTCCTCATTTAAACTCGTAATATTTCAGTATCTATAGTATCCATAAGTGTTGATAATGTACTTGTATGACCATAATAAATATAAATTTATAAATTTTGTCATCTATGCTTTATTAAATTCAACAGCACGTAGCAGTCTTGCTTTATATTTCCCATCTCCGTATGTTCTAGACAGTAAATGTTCAGTCAACTTAGAATCTTGAACATACGCGATTTCTCCGTTAGGAAATTTAATGACTGTTAATAACTGTTATTTTTACTGCCGGTAGAATGACCAAATTACCCACATCGTAAATCTTACAGGTCTACAGATTTTCCTTCAGTTTACTTCAAATTTTAAGTAAGCATTAAATAACAAACTCCCCATCTTATTCAGTCTATGACGACTATAAGTAGAAGTTGTTATAAAATTCCCGAAGCTATCTTACAGACAGCGATATACTAGGCAATGGTGTTAGAGAAAATCTTGACAAAATAGCCAGCAGACGAAGATCATCAGATACGTCAAGTATCAATCAACAGACCTAAACCTACAACTTGTATCAATCAAGATGAACACAGGAATCGACCTACAAGGCAGTTTTATTCAATCTCTCAAGCAAATGGGACTTCCTGATGGGCTAGCCAAAGCTCTCTGGATTCCCTTACCCTCATTTTTAATGATTATTGGAGCTACCGTCGGGGTATTAGTAGTGGTATGGTTAGAACGGAAAATCTCTGCCGCCGCCCAACAACGTATCGGACCTGAATATGCAGGCCCTTTAGGGGTTCTTCAACCTGTAGCTGATGGCATCAAATTGGTATTTAAAGAAGACATCATCCCCGCTAAAGCAGACTCTTTATTATTTACCCTAGGGCCAGTGTTAGTGGTACTTCCAGTGTTTGTTTCTTACCTAATTGTTCCTTTTGGTCAAAATTTGGTGATTACAGACCTAAATGTGGGAATTTTCCTCTGGATTGCCTTATCCAGTATTGCGCCCATTGGCTTACTCATGTCGGGATATGCTTCTAACAACAAATATTCCCTTCTTGGAGGGTTAAGGGCAGCAGCGCAGTCCATTAGTTATGAAATTCCCTTGGCTTTATCCGTCTTAGCAATTGTCATGATGTCCAACAGTCTCAGTACTATTGACATTGTGCAGCAACAGTCAGGATATGGCATTTTAGGTTGGAATATTTGGCGGCAACCTGTAGGATGTATTATCTTTTGGATTGCGGCGTTGGCTGAATGTGAACGGCTACCTTTTGACCTTCCTGAAGCAGAAGAAGAAATTGTGGCAGGATATCAAACTGAATATTCAGGGATGAAGTTTGGTTTATTCTATGTAGGCTCATACGTTAACTTAGTGTTGTCGGCCTTGGTTTTTGCCATTCTCTACTTAGGAGGGTGGGATTTTCCCGTACCTCTTGAAAAACTAGCTGGTTGGATTGGGGTAAACGAGACAAATTCTTGGTGGCAGGTGATTACCGCTTCCTTAGGAATCACGATGACCGTACTTAAAGCCTATTTCTTGATCTTCCTCGCTGTTTTAATACGATGGACAGTTCCCAGGGTTCGTATTGACCAATTATTGGATTTAGGTTGGAAATTCTTACTTCCTGTTTCTTTGGTTAACCTTTTATTCACGTCAGCCCTAAAACTTGCCTTTCCTGTCGCTTTTGGCGGCTAATCCCTTTTTTTTGTTAAAAACTACCAATCAAGTGT
Source organism: cyanobacterium endosymbiont of Epithemia clementina EcSB (assembly GCF_029919255.1). Lineage (GTDB taxonomy): Bacteria > Cyanobacteriota > Cyanobacteriia > Cyanobacteriales > Microcystaceae > Rippkaea. Next base: position 2,158,983 of record NZ_CP123991.1, read on the forward strand.
CATGTTTAACCTACTCAAACAAGTCAGTGATTACGCTAAAGGGAGTGTTGAGGCGGCTAAATATATTGGTCAAGGGCTATCTGTTACCTTTGACCATATGCGTCGCCGTCCGGTTACGGTACAATACCCCTATGAAAAACTTATTCCCTCAGAACGATTCCGGGGAAGAATTCACTTTGAATTTGATAAGTGTATTGCCTGTGAAGTCTGTGTTCGGGTATGTCCAATTAACCTTCCGGTAGTAGATTGGGAATTTAACAAAACTGTTAAGAAGAAAGAACTCAAACACTACAGTATCGATTTTGGGGTTTGTATTTTTTGCGGTAATTGTGTTGAGTATTGTCCCACCAATTGCCTATCCATGACAGAGGAATATGAACTAGCGGCCTACGATCGTCACGAACTAAATTATGATAATGTTGCCCTCGGACGGTTGCCTTATAAAGTAACTCAAGATTCAATGGTAACTCCCTTACGGGAGTTGGGATACCTGCCTAAAGGGGTGTTTGACCCTCATGATTTACCCTCAGGAAGTCAACGAGCAGGAAAGCGCCCTGAAGAAATTGTCAAAGAGAGCGAGTAAAATAGTTAATAGTTAATAGTACAAAAAGAACACTATTAACTATTAACTATTAACTATTAACTATCAACTATCAACTAAGATTAACTAAATTAAGGAGGATTAACAGTAGTGAATTTAGCGGAAGGCGTTCAAATTGTTTCCTTTGCTATTTTAGCAACAATGGTTATCGGGACATCTCTAGGGGTTGTTTTACTGTCAAACATTGTTTACTCTGCCTTTTTATTGGGGGGAGTTTTTATCAGTATTTCTGGTATTTATATTCTGCTAAATGCTGATTTTGTGGCGGTGGCTCAGGTCTTAATTTATGTTGGGGCTATTAATGTCTTAATTTTGTTTGCTATTATGTTGGTTAACAAGCGAGAAGACTTTTCTACTTTACCTAGACATTGGAGGCGCAAAGGCTTAACTGCTTTAGTTTGTGGGGGAATATTTATTTTATTAACAACCATGATTCTTGTTACTCCGTGGTCAATTAATCCCCCTTCTTCTCAGGTTATTGATAATACAATTGTCGAGATTGGTAAACATTTCTTTAGTGATTTTTTGCTTCCCTTTGAATTGGCATCTGTGTTACTTTTGATCGCGATGGTAGGGGCAATTATTCTAGCTCGTCGTGATATAATTCCAGAAACCTTAGCCTCTCACAAAGAAATTGAGACAGCTCTCGAATTACCCGAACGTCCTAGTGAGTTAGAAGCCCGAGAATTAGCCTTATCTAAAGGAAGTAAACAGTAAGTTAGTCATCAGTAATCCTTCAAGAAAAATTATGCAACTACAATTAGAATTTTGCTTACTATTAGCTGCTTCTCTATTCTGTATCGGCATTTATGGTTTAGTTACTAGTCGCAATGCAGTTCGCGTTTTAATGTCCATTGAATTATTACTCAATGCAGTTAATTTGAACCTTATGGGATTTTCAAATTTCTCTGATTCGGTGGAAATTAAAGGTCAAGTTTTTACTGTGTTTGTGATTACTGTTGCGGCTGCTGAAGCAGCTGTTGGGTTAGCGATTGTTCTGGCTATCTATCGCAATCGTGACACCATTGATATGGAACAGTTTAATCTTCTCAAATGGTAAAAACTTGTCTTATTTGACCTTAGATCTTCCCGAACCAGATGAACGTCTCCGTCGGGAATTTTTTTTGTTTTTGGTTCGCTTTTGCGTTTGTCTCTGATGCTTTTTTATCGCTGATTTGATGTAATCACTGATGGTGTGACTCATCGCCCCTAATTCTAATCCTATCCCCAAGATGATAACTTCTTGGGAATATCTAGTGATCATTAATTGTATGACCTTGTGGATAAACTGTTGCAAACTCCAGTCAAACCTCCAAATTAACTGGACGATCACTATCCCAATTATGGCTACCAACATTAAAATGGTCAAAAGATACAACAAACGTAGAATGGTCCCAATTAGAAATCCATGAGAGAAAAGAGAACGATGTTTGATGAGATATCGGTAAGGAAGCCACATCCCTCGAATTATTCCCCATCTTTTGTATTGAATTGAGTGAATATCGAGATCAGGACCAAACATTAATCCACTGAAGAGATAAGACCCCGCAATTAATAACGTCAGTCTCCTATTACCACTGAAGAGATAGGTGAACCCAACCAGTAGAGGTAAACTCCAAAACGTAATACGATCGTGGGTACGGCCAGAAGGCATAAAAAAATCTATTTTTGTTGTTTAATTGTCAAAAGATATGTTATCATCTCATAAGAGTGAGTTGGGGCGATTAGCTCAGCGGTAGAGCTCCTGCCTTACAAGCAGGCTGTCACTGGTTCAAATCCAGTATCGCCCATCAATTTGACTAATAAGACTCTTTCTGGAAGGAAAAAATTTTTAACACATCTGACACACTCCTATCTTTTATGAAGGAATTATCTCCAAGTTTTAATCGGCAACTCACTGGTTTGTTTTTAAGTTAAGTGATAAGACGGAGAAGATTATAAGTGAGACTCAATGGATTCGTCTTTTTTCACATGAGTGAGAGCCGATATAACAAGAGTACAAACAAAGAAAATATAATAAATGTCTAGAATTTATTATATGTTTTCAACAAAAATAAAAATTTGTTCGATAATAAATTTTTTAAGTTTCTTCAAAAGAGTTGGTTTAATGTGACAGTTTACCAATAAATAATCTGGAGCAATACAGGTCTGTCCGGCGTTGATAAACTTGCCCCAGGCAATTCGCTTAGCAGCGTAATCCACATTGATATTGTCATCGACAATACAGGGACTTTTCCCTCCTAATTCTAGGGTAACTGGTGTTAGATGTTTCGCGGCCGCTTTCATCACAATGCGTCCAACAGACGCTCCTCCAGTGAAAAAAATATGGTCAAATTTGTGGGCTAATAATTGTTGGCTAACCTTAATGTCTCCTTCTACAACAGAGACATAGTAAGGATCGAAAGTGGATTTAATCAGATTAGCCACCACTTGGGAAGAGCAAGGGGCTTGTTCAGAAGGCTTGAGAATAGCACAGTTTCCAGCTGTGATCGCTCCCACTAGAGGAGAAATCATTAGTTGAAAAGGATAGTTCCAGGGACTGATAATTAACACAACCACCAGAGGTTCTGGTTGAACCCAAGATAAAGCTAGGAATTGATCAACAGGGGTTGGCACCCGTTGGGGTTTAATCCAAGATTTCAGGTTTTGAAGAGCTAGATTAATCCCTCCTAGAATTGCGATTTAAAAATAGGCCTCAAATGCGGGTCGGACCAGATCATCTTTAGTGGCTTCAACAATTGCCTCTTGATGATCAATGATTCCTTGCTTCAAATTTTCTAGTTGCGTTAGACGAAAGTTTACTGATTTCGTCCGGCCAGTTCCCAACAATGCCCTTTGCTGTTGGATTATATCCTCAATTGGAGTTGTTGTTGTCTGAATGCTTATTAACTTATTTTTAAAAAAAGCAATTCAACCTTCTTAGTTTATAGTGCTACTTGACTGACACAACTAAAAAAGTTGATCAGTGTAAGATATCATGAGAAGGTCAAGCTTTCTTGAATATTTCTGGCTAAGTTGAATAAAAAGGGGTGACTTAGAAAAAGTAGGATATAATTTATACAGAGTAATGCCTATCTTTTTAGCCAAATTATATTCAGTTAAAAGATGGTCCTGAAAGCTCGTATTTGAATAATTAAAAATACAAACTATAATTTGTGACTATGAATATTACCATCATAAGTTGGGGGTTGGGCATATTTTTTGCTTTAATGACCTTTTTATTTATTATAAGAATTATTTTAACTTGGTATCCTAAAGTAGAATTAAATCATTTTCCCTGGACATTAATTATTTGTCCTACGGAACCGTTATTAACTCCTGTTCGTAAGGTCATTCCTCCTTTGGGTGGTGTGGATATTAGTCCGATTATTTGGGTAGGGATTTTTAGTTTTTTACGAGAAATTTTACTAGGACAGCAAGGATTAATCACGATGATTTTACAAACTCATTAGACAAATAATATTTTTAGTGTAGTAGGCTACTAAAAGCTCCGGTTTTAAATGGTTTCTCTAGTTCGGTTATACTAACAAAACTTGATTACAATAATTTACAAAAGTTTTTTTTGACGTTACTAGCCTATTGCTCCTATGCCTGAATTTACTGTATCACCAGTTGTTGAGTCTCCAGATTTAATTACCATTGAAGCCCAACCTATTCATATTTCCCAAAGCCATGGTGAAGATTTAGGTCCCATTAGCGATCTTTCCCCTGAAAGTTGGAGTTATCACCCAGAGAGTATTGAGGAGTATTACAGTAAACGTTTTTTAGCAGTTTTACATAGGTTGATTAGTATTGCTTCACAATCTTCCTGGTTTTTTTTAGGTTTATGGTGGGATAAATTAAGGGGGATCAACCCTAAAAATAACCGCAAACGGGCAATTCAGTTGCGGGAAATACTGACCAGATTAGGACCTGCTTATATTAAGATTGGACAAGCTCTATCAACGCGTCCTGATTTAGTTCCCCCCAATTATCTTGATGAATTAACCTCCTTACAAGATCACATTCCTTCTTTTCCTAATGAGGTTGCCTACCGTTTTATTGAAGAAGAATTAGGAGAATCTCCCCAGGCGATTTACGCAGAAATTTCTCCCAAACCCTTGGCGGCAGCTTCCTTGGGACAAGTGTATAAAGGAAAATTAAAAAATGGAGAAAAAGTAGCTATAAAGGTGCAGCGTCCTGATTTAATTCGACGCATAACATTAGATATTTATCTAATGCGAAATCTAGCCAGTTGGGCGCAGCAAGTATTTAAATTCATTCGCTCAGATTTAGTTTCTATTACAGACGAATTAGCTAGCCGTATTTTTGAAGAGATTAACTACGTTCAAGAAGGAAAAAATGCCGAAAAATTTGCCGAATTTTATGGACATTTACCTGAAATTTATGTACCTAAAATTTACTGGAAGTATACGGGAAGACGTGTATTAACAATGGAATGGGTAGAGGGAACAAAGTTAACCGATATTAAAAAAGTTCAAGCCAAAGGAATTAATGCAACTCATCTGATAGAAGTCGGGGTTCAATGTTCTTTGCGTCAGTTATTAGAACATGGTTTTTTTCATGCTGATCCTCATCCTGGGAACTTATTAGCTATGGACAATGGACAATTAGCTTATCTAGATTTTGGTATGATGAGTCACATCAAGCCCTATCAACGTTATGGTCTAATTGAGGCCGTTGTCCACCTAGTTAATCGTGATTTTGAATCATTAGCTTATGATTATGTTAAGCTAGACTTCCTCCAACCCGATACAGATTTATCTCCAATTATTCCAGCTTTAAGTCAAGTTTTTGGTAATGCTTTGGGAGCAAGTGTTGCTGAGTTAAACTTCAAGAGTATTACTGATCAGATGTCTGCAATGATGTACGAATTTCCTTTCCGTGTTCCTGCTTATTATGCTTTGATTATTCGATCAATGGTAACATTAGAAGGAATTGCAATTGGCATTGATCCTAACTTTAAAGTACTCAGCAAAGCTTATCCTTATATTGCGAAACGACTCCTGACTGATCCATCTCAAGAATTACGAACTTCCCTCAAAAATTTATTATTTCAAGATGGAAATTTCCGATGGAGTCGTTTAGAAAATTTATTAAGAAATGCTAAAGATTCTCAAGACTATGATATTGATAGAGTTCTCGATCAAGCTACTGAGTTTCTCTTCTCCGAACGAGGATTATTTATTCGGGAACGTCTCATTGATGGAGTAATTCATACTATCGATTTATTGGGTCGTCAAACCTGGTTTAATGCTTATACAGTAGTGAGAAAACGAGTAGGTTTAGCCGTTCAAGAAACTCCTCCAGACTTAAGAAACAATGGTCAGACAACAGAACATCTGAAAAATATTTTAAAAATTCTTCAGGACACTCCAGGATTCGATCCCATGCACCTCGTTCCCATAGTTACAAAACTATTAGTTAAACCAGAAATTCAACAGATGGGACAAAAAATTGTTGAAGGATTAATGCAAAAAGCAGTTGCTAGTCTAATTCGTAATTTACTTTTAGAGTTGGATCAACCTCAAGACAAAAAAAGTTCTGTATCTTCAACTAAAAAATCTTTACCTGTGGCCTCTTAGAGACTTTAGGTTAAGTAAATCTCTAAAATAACTGTCGGGTGTGTTCAGTTGATTTAACGCACTTCAGTCGTTTGTTAATACTAAATTTAGGTGTCAAACTTAACTCTTTTTAGATCGTCCAAATAATTGAAAGATTCAGAGCAATAGACTCACTATAATTATAAAATATACTAAATTATGTTGTAGGAACTCACTTACAATAAAAGGAAAATAATCTAGATTAAAACGATACCTAAAAAAACTTAATTTAGCTTTGTGATTTAGTTGACTTAAACCCAAAAATAGTTCCTTAAAAAGAAAAAAATATGTAGATTTAAGAGGATAGTATTTACCTTAAAAAATATCAATATTTCAGGGACAGACTCTTAAAAAGAGAGTAGTTGCTGTAGTAATCTATTTAATTAGAGCGAATAAATTCCGAACAAATCTAATTAAATAGAAGAATAGATTGTTAGGATGTCAAAATAAGAATTTTAAGCAAAGAGAAGAAAAAAATCTCTATTAACTGATTAACTACTTAAGAAATTAGCTCACTAATTAAAATTAAAACCAGCACATTGGCAAACAGGGAAAAGACTGAAAGTAGCTCGTTAGATAGAAAACAAAAATTGTATTGAAAAAGTTTGGGACCAAACAGGATGGGATTACGTGAAAAAGATAGATAAAAACTAAGATAGATATATATTTTTTGATGAACCTAGAGTAGAATTGAAACCAATCAGAAAAAAAGTCTGGAGTCTAGGAAAAGACGAACTGCAATGAGAAGTCAGGGCTATGAATTGTCGGTCATACGTCTACGAATTTGTCAAACTACTAAAGAGAGCAACTTTATGAAATTAAATTCCAAGAGGGAATATAAAATGGCTGAATTTAGTTTATTAGTTTTGAGTTAATGAGTATTTTGAAATATTTGATGAAATGGAATAAATATTGCTAAATCGTTGTTACATCTTCAGTCAAATCAAAGAAGTAATTAATAATTAAACTTATTATTTTAGGTTAAATTTCCTATTTTTTTTAGGAGAGTATAGCCGTTGTACTTAGTATTACTGGTTTCTTTTCTTACTTAAAAATATTTTTTTCTCGTTTATAAATTGTCTCTACTTCCTCTAAATAGTGTTGAATACAAGTTCACTCTAATTTTCAAAATTATAATCACGCTCCCATTAAATATAATACAGTATTAGTTTTATTATCACTATAAAAACATAATCGATGTTTCGCCATAAAATTCCTAAAGTCATCAGGCGATAAACAATAATATTACTCTTTTTGTAAGTTTTTAAGACGATATAATATTTCTCTTGACCTTGTTGGGGATAGAATAACCCTGTTGTTTCAATATAATGACCATTAGTTAATAATTTAAAGTTCATAAACTAATCCAGTTTCCCATCTTTTATAAAGTTAATTTCTATGGTTTAAATTTTATATCTATCCATTGACTTAGAGTGATTTAAACAGTTAAAAACTGTTATCAATAACTCTTCATGTTAATCGGTTTTACTGATATTTTTTTAATCTTTTAGTCTAGTTCTTGTAGAATTAAATAATAATTTAGATTGACTATAAAATGATAACCTAAATAAAATTGTCCGTCGGAAGTACCCATTATTTTTATCGATGAAAACAACACTTACTTCACCTGTAGGTTACATGTAACCTTGAACACTGAAAAATTGCTTTTTATATTTTTCAATAAGAATTTTAAGAATTGTCAGTGATATGGAGGAATTGGGATTTTTAATCAGTTGATTTAATTAGATGATGTTGTTTGATATTTAGATTATTTTTGTTCTTATTTTTAATTTTTTTATCATGAACTAAGTTAGTTAACTGTAGCTTATTTCCTCTATTTTAGATTATTCTAAATACTAGAGAATTAACTTGTTTTAAAGTTTAACTTGGACAATTAAATAATAATGATGTCAATAATTATTGCATTCATGACTTAAAGTTAAGTGAACTTAAATCTTAGTTAGGATAAAGGTAACAATAAAATTGTTCAATAAGTTCTATTGCTAGATTTATCTTTTCTTGGGCTTCCCGTCGGGTAACTGTTTCTCCCATTTTTATATGGCCTACAAATTCTCTAGATAACGCCCAATTATGGGTAATATTTTCCGTTCTATTAAGATAATTAGTTGTTTGAGTTTACAATGGGTTCATTAAGAATATGAACTGTTGGTACTGAATTGCGATAGGTCATTAAAATAAAAATAAAATAATAAAATTCTTAATTGATTGTATAGTATCTGAAGTTAGATTTTTTATAAAAAAAGATCTTTTTCTCGAATTAAATCTATTTTTAAATTTATCAATGCTTATCTAAGTATGTAGCTATAAATTACTTTTCAAAAAGTCAATGATTTTATTTCTCTATATTCAAACAATTGAATTGCAATTTACAATACTATAATTAAATTATAATAATAACTTTTTTTGCCGTTATTTGAGTTTAACTAAACTATTTGTATGCACTGAATAATTATCAATAATAATTACTGCTTTTATGCATAAATGCATTTATATTCATTGTTTTTTATCTTTATTTTACTTTGTTGATAAAAAATATTTGTAAAATTTTTATTTTTATTTTTTCAGTAAAACAGAATTAAAATTCTTATTTATTTTTTATATTTCTATTATATTTAGTCTGGTTTCTTTTTCCTACTCTGTGTAATTACGTTTGTTTTTTAAACTTAAAAATAAGTATATCTTACTGTTTTTCCTAAAAAAATAGACTTTATATAAGTAAATAAGCTTTAAATTCCCATTCTTTTTTGAATGATGCAGCATTTTCTGATCTACTTTTTTAGCATTTTTTCTTTAAAACATAAAGGATTAATTCTTGTACTCATTTTTGTTTATTTCCATTTCCCGCTCTTTGTTAAAATATTACGCATTCTTCCGGGAGTTAGTTTTACTCTTTTAAAGCTTTAAATAATTGTTAGCCATCGATAAGTTGTTTCATCTCTTTATAAGAGCTATTTAAAATAATTTATATCTTTTTCTGACCAAGTTCTTTTTTTTACTGTTCGAAAAAATACAATTATTCTGTTCTATAAACAATTTGCAAAAAAGTTATTATTATAAATTTTATTTTTTCTGTTACTTAATTTAATTCTTTTAAACTTTCTCTAACCTTACATTTAAACATAAAATCTCTATCCTTATTCTCCTTCTAGAGAGAATCTCTGGGTCAAGAGTAAACTTTGATAGTACCTGCTTTTCTAATTTGATTAGCTCGATTCTTAAGCAGGTTGACATATAAAAATTACTTTTTTAAAAAAACTTTTCTATTTTATATATATTTAAATTCATCTATTTAAAGGATGAAATAGTTTTTTTGTATTAAAGTTAGAAATAGTATTGCCGATTTTTTAGCCAGTGAAGTTAAATAATCAAGATAAGTGGTTATATCTTTGGAGTCTACTCTAGTATTAAAATCACTAAGTAGAATCCGTATTAAAAATTATTAATCAGGAATTTACAGCGACAGTTTAAGAGATTGATGGTTAACTGGTGAGGCTTCAAATACGGGAAGTCTAGTTTCAATAAACTTTGTCAATAATGAAACATCTTAAAAGTAAAGTAACTTGATTTTTATTTTTTTTAAAAAATTTAGATTATTATCTTCTCTTAAAGTCTGGAGAATATTTTCTAATTAATTATCCTAACTTAACTTCCAACTTAGAACTTAAACCCTCTAATGAGGTAGAATCTCTATAGAGATCACTAGAAGCAATCTCTAAAATAGAAAATATAAGTTATCAAGAACTGTAGCAATTAGGAATAACTCCTTTAATTCAAGTGAATACTGCCGGAGGGTACTAAAAATAAGAAATGAAACTTAGAGAAAAATCAGAGAAAGTTATTTAAACGTTCCAATCAGACTTTCTAGTCAAACTGAAGCCACTATATGTATGGAAAAGCTCTATTAGCAAAAGAAAGCAAAATTAGATTAAATTAAATTAATTAACCATTAATTATTAACTCTTAATTAAGATGGAAATTACAAACTCTTGGTTCATTGCTAATGGTCTAAATTCGCTTTTAATCGTCATTGCCCTTATTGTCCCTAAAAAATTATTAACTATTGCTGGATACTTCCATGCTTGGGTATTAGGGATTTTGGTTTGGGGAACACTCGGATGGCAAGGTTACACCGTCATTATGTTTTACTTCTTAGTGGGTTCAGCAGTAACCCGCATCGGAATAGCAGAAAAAGAAGCAGCCGGAATTGCTGAAAAACGGTCAGGAATGCGAGGTCCAGAAAACATTTGGGGGTCAGCATTAATAGCTATACTTTGTGCTTTAATGACTTTATTTTTTGATTCTTCTTGGCAAGAATTATTGATTTTAGGATATGTTGCTAGTTTTAGTACCAAACTTTCTGATACAACTGCTTCTGAAATAGGAAAAGCTTATGGGAAAAGCACATTTTTAATCACTACCTTCAAACCTGTGCCACGGGGAACTGAAGGAGCCGTCAGTTTGGAGGGTACTTTGGCAGGAGTGATTGCTTCTGGGGTAATTGCTTTATTAGCTTGGGGTATTGGCTTGATTAATCTAGCGGGAGTGTTTTTGTGTATTTTCTCTGCTTTTATTGCTACTAGTTTAGAAAGTTTAATTGGGGCAACTTTACAGGAAAAATCAGACTGGATGACTAATGAAGTTGTTAATGTTTTTAATACTTTTATTGGAGCGTTTGTCGCTATCTTTGCTGCTTGGGGGTGGACTCAGTTTATTTAACGTTTGTGTGATCAGGAGTATCGTTTATAGTATTTAACGTGTCTTATCTATACTTTTGATGATGATAAAATCGGTTCTGCTGAATTTATCAGCTTAAATTATCAGTTCAATATCATACTTTTTAAGTTGTCGAATGTAACAAAATTTTTCTAATCCATCAAGTAGCGAACTAAATTAATTAATAAAATGATTTTTTGTTGGCATTTAAAACGTTTTTATTTTAAAAAATAGAAGCTAATTGTATGATTTTCTTTTATTTTTTTACTTAAAATATAAAATTTTACTTCGGCTGATTTATGAGTAAAAAGAGTAAATTATATACCTTTACTCAACCATCGATACTGATTCCAGTTATAGAGGCTCTTAAGGTTTATTTTTGCTAAATAAAGATTACAGCAATCAAATATTTTCTCCTTTCTATTCCCTCCTCTTAAAGTGTTAGTTTTACATGAAAAGTTCAGCCAAACCAATATTCTCGAATAGCTAATGCAGTTGCTGGTGCTAATAAAACCCCATTACGATAATGTCCCGTAGCTAATAAAATATTACTATAATGAGGTAATTTTCGAATAATTGGAGCAGGTTCACCTTGGGGACGAGGACGTTTTCCAAACCAAGTTTTTATAACTTTAGCATCTTGTAAAGTAGGACAAAAACTAATCGCTTTTCTTTTAACTTTTTCTAATAATTCTGGCCGTGAAATAATCTCTCCCATTTCGTCAGGAAACTCTACCGTTGCACCGATCCAATATTCTCTATTTCCTAATGGAACAATGTGAACATCGTTACCTGTGATGACCGGTTGGAAGTCTTTATTTCCTGGCAGTTTATTCAGCTTAATTTGTAATGCTTGACCTAAAACTGGTCGAATGTCTAGAGGTTGACTAGACGTAATGGTCAGGGGAGTTGATCCCAACCCAGCAGCTATAACTAACTCATCAATTTTTATATTACCTTCTGTGGTTTGAATTTTATAACATTGGCGGACATTTGAGTCCTTTAAGGTATTAGAAATAATATTCTTAACCTCAATCCCAAACTTACAGTTAACCCCATTTATAGAGGCTCCTTTAACTAAAGCTTGTGTTAATTTTTGGGGATTAATTTGTAAATCTTGAGGGGAATAAATTGCACCAACAATCCTATGATTGTCAATGTGAGGACATTTTCTATTTAAAGTTTCCTGATCCCAGATTTTTAAGTCATAGCCTTGAGACTGACGAATTGTTATTAGTTTTTCCCATTCTCCTATCGATTCTTCTGCAAATCTTAACATCAAAATTCCTTGACGATTAACAGGAATACTTTGTTTGGTAAGGATTTCTAATTCAGGAATTAGGGTTTCATAGCGTTCTAGACTAGTTTGACGAAGTTTCCAGCTTCTTCCCTTTGTTTTACGGCTAAGAACCCCCATTAAAACTCCCAATGCTGCTCCCGTAGAACCTGAAGCAGGGACTTGTTTATCAATTAAGGTAATTCTTAACCCTTTAACCAAACTCAATTCATAAGCAATTGCTGCTCCGATAACACCTGCTCCAATAACAGCTACATGAATCATTGTTACTCAACAATAAAGGATTAAATTAAGATTTCGATAGCATAAAAAAGTGGTTATTATATCAATAATTAAAACAGGAAACCGACTACTATTAACTGTTAACCATTAACTAACTTAGCTACATTTAGGAATCAGATATAAGAAAGTATTAAAGTCACAAACAGCTTGATAGTATTCATTTTCAGCGGCTAATCTATCACGATTCATGTCCGTTACATTAATCTGTTCAAAATTTTTAAAAAACTTCTTCATTAGATTAGAAGCAGTTTTTTGTTCCTTGTGCAACAGAGAATAGTGTAAATTATTCATCTGTTGGCTAAGTGCGCTTAAAGGTCCATCAATATAAGTTCGGGTATCTATCCAATTTTGGTTAGAAATGAACTATTTTAAAATTGACATTTTTCTCCATGCTTCTGCAATCGGTCCAATCAAAACTTGCGGTTGCTTAATTTTTTCGGGAGAACAGGTGGCAAAAATAGACGCTTGAAGACCACTCTAACTTACTAAAAAACGGTCCCGAGCATCAAGACCATCGATAAAATCGACCTAAGACTTGACATCATTCTATTGCTACTATTCACAATTAAACTCATTTATCGCTTCTCCCAATAATTAGACTCTTTATGAAGCCTTACGGCATAAAAAGTTTACAATTTGATTGTTCACTTCTTGCGCTCAATGTTCTTGAGAATAGTGTTTAGCCTCATCTGGACTGAGCAATACCACGATATCATAAGTAGCTGCTAAGCTTTCAGAAACCCCTAAAAATAGTTAGGAAGTAGCCATTTACCAAACAATCAAGGTGATAACAACCCCAATTATTAACCCCTTTTCGAATAGCCATCATTGTTGTGGCTAGCAAAGACCGTCCCACAGCTGAACTTTTACAGTTGTCGAGACATTGCCAATTTTTTATCAGACACGATCAATTCACTTCTTTTTTCGAGATCTTAATCGATAATTAGAATATTTTGAGTCACTACATCCACTATAAGAGGAATTTCCTCTGTTTCATAAACTATGGTAATTTCACATCAGGTAAAATGGGAGTATTCAAGATGATCAAGCAATCAATTTTCCTAAGGTAAGCAAAGGCATATTATATTTCCACCGAGACTAGAAAACCTTGGACGATGTATAGATAATTGCTTAAGGTCTAAGACTTCAATAAATACTTTTAACGTCTAACTACTAAGCCTGGGGTATAGGTAAACTTGCTCTTATCTAGTCTAGCGGATTTTCCAAAACCAATTTCATTAGGGGCGATCGTTCGAATGTCTTTTTTCGCTAAGTATTAAGTAAGTCAGTATAGCTATGGAAAAATAATCCATGGAGAAGAATAACAGAGGCTTTTTCAGTCTCATTAGATTGGGGAAACCTCCCGACAAAATTACTCGGGAAAACCAATGGTTAAGGAATACTCTGTCATGAATTTTTAATTTTATTGTCATTATCTATGGAGAAACTTATTAAAATTGTGGCATAGAATAGACAAATTCATTCATTAAATTTACCATCTAAGACCTGATTAAAACCTGTTAGTCTATTTGTTATGTGAGAGGAGATTACACTATGAACGCGTCGGAAAAAGCACAAGGACTAGAAGTGACTACTAAGATTGCAGTCATTGTCCATCTATTTAAGTCGCATTTTCCCGATGCCAAAGCAGACCTTAACCCTTGGTATAACGATCCTGATACCCTTGAATTAGTCGATCCCGATTCCATTGACATCGGATTCCATTTACCTGGATGGAGTCCCCGTTTCCAAAGTCGTAGTTTGTTGGTACAAATTCGTTTCCATCAAGATCCCGTAGATGACTTTGAAAGATTAGTTGGAGTCGATACAGCAGCGTTTAATCATCAAGGCGAGGCCTGGCGACTGTCAACAGTGGATGATTGGCAATTTGAGGGAAGTTATCAACCAGCCGCAGATGTAGTGGAAAAGCTTAAATGTTTCTGTCGTCAAGTATTTGAGTTATTTAATTAAAATGGCGAGATTCTGTCTTCATAATCCTTTGAAGGAAACTAATTACTACACTCCACAAAAGCTATAGACTTCCTTCCCCTTAAGCAATTCCCCGACACCACGGTGTCAAAGCGATTTTCATTTGGATAGATTAAAGTAAAGAAATCAAAAAGATGTCTAGTCATACTAGAAAATGAAGCCATACTCCATAGATATTTCCACTTTTTTATAGAAACTGAAAAATAAGATCAATCAACTCAATAACTAGCAGAGCGTTTTCAAGTCAGTTATGATTTTAAAAATCACTCCTTAGACGTTAGGAAGCAGCACAAAAATATATGACTATTCCTTTATGGCTTAGGAAAACTTCCTTAAATTGAAGCAGAACAACTTAGTGTTGTAGAACAATTGCTAGAACAAGATAACAATGCTCCTTTACAAGGACTAAGTACTTGCTTACACGAAAAAATATTTACTACGTGTCGTTTAGTATAAAAACTTAACTTAACTCAGAATGCCTTGTAAAACCCTACATAGATAGGCTTTAGGCTCTGATATGGGAATATTAGACGATACTTGAACAACTTAAACTTTCAGACCTAGTTTTTATCGACGAAATCTGAGTTGAGCTTGCAATGACTCGTAACTTTGCCAGAGCAACTAAAAGAAAGCGAGTTTATGGAAAATGGACAAATATTTTGGGAAAAAATATTACTTTAATTAGATCGCTCACTACATCAAGTTTTTTGGTCTCTTTTACTTTTGAACGATAAAAAAATTTAAAGAAGCTTTTCTCATTTCTCATTGATGAAACAGAAGTGCTGATATCAAAAATCTAATTAGGGATTTGTATGGTCGTAGATAATTTACAAGCTCATAAAGCCATAAAAGTCTAGAGAACAGATAGAATCTATAGAGGAAAAATTTATGTCGTTATTTCCATATTTTCCTGATTTCAATTTGATTGAAAACTGTTGATCGAAAATTAAAAAATATTTGCTAACTTAAGTA
Organism: cyanobacterium endosymbiont of Epithemia clementina EcSB; assembly: GCF_029919255.1. Classification (GTDB taxonomy): domain Bacteria; phylum Cyanobacteriota; class Cyanobacteriia; order Cyanobacteriales; family Microcystaceae; genus Rippkaea. The sequence continues at coordinate 2,174,461 of NZ_CP123991.1, forward strand.
TTTCCTAATTCTAGAGTACTCAATCAAGCTATCAATAAAGAAATTGATTCAGCAACCAATGAAAACATAATTTGCTGGTTTACTCACTGCTGTTATCATGAGCTACCTAATTGAGACCCCCTATATGTTCTAAACAAAAAATAAAATTGTATAATACAATACTAAAAAAAATATCAGTAGTTGGTTCTTTCCCTGTCAAACAAAGAGTAAACAAAAGGACAGTATAAAAGACGGAGAAAACAGGATTTATATATTTTTTTGCCTACTTATGCCCAATAATTTAACAGAATTGAGTAAGAATGACAAAGAATAAAAGAAGATGAATTAACCGGTAGAATGTTGGAAGATAAATACGAATTGACGATAGCAGTGATAGATGCCATCGAATTATGCTTAGCACCCAATAGTTTAGAAGTGAAGAGATTTCTTGTTAAGAATCAAAAATGAAGAAAAGTCGATTAACTAAAAATTAAACAAAAAAGACTAAATCTGATTTAATCAGGTCAAAATAACTGTCAAACTCACACTTACCAATATCTATATCATACTAATTTTGAGCTTTGTTTTAGCTTCTTATCCTAGGATACTTTTCGGTTTGTTCAGAATGAGTTGACAATTTACCTACTTTCTTCTAGTTTCTTGACACGGTGTTGTTTATTGAAGTCTAACTACTCACAAGTAAAAAGTAGAGCTTCTAGCCCAAGGAATTTTATGTCAGTTATTATTTATCTCATTGAGGACAATAAATTACTAATTTTTCTTCTTAATACTCATTTTCCAATCCCTAATAATTCGCTGCCGTTCTCGAGCAATGACTAACGCTTGGTCGGGGACATTGTCGGTGACAACAGACCCAGCAGCCACAGTGACATTGTCCCCTAACGTCACTGGAGCCACAAGCACACTATTAGCTCCAGTTTTTGTTCCATTACCAATAATAGTCGGATGTTTTTGTACCCCATCATAGTTAGCAGTAATGGTCCCAGCCCCCACGTTAACCCCTTCTCCTAACTTTGCATCCCCTAAATAGGAAAGATGAGCCACATTGGTTTTTTGTCCAATGATTGACTTTTTAATTTCCACAAAATTACCAATACGAGAGGACTCTCCCACCTTAGCTTGACCCCGCAAATGCGTATAGGGGCCAACACGGCATCCATCAGCCACTTGACTGTCAATGATGACTGAGTAAAGTACTATTACGTTTTCACCAACTTTACTATTTTCAATTAGAGTTCCTGGGCCAATGAGACTCCCTTTCCCAACAACAGTATTTCCCCTTAAGTGACTTTGGGGTTCGATCACAACATCAGGTTGCAATTCAACGGTATCGTCAATAGTGATGCTATCAGGAGCAATCATGGTTACCCCTTTAGCCATCCAATAATCTTTGATACGACTTTGAAGGATATCATTGGCCATAGCCAATTGTTTACGATCATTAATTCCACTAATCTCAAAATAATCTTTCACATCTACTGCCATCACAGGAGATAGATATTTAACCACATCCGTTAAATAATATTCTTCTTGATCATTATTAGGAGAGAGTTTAGGCAGTACTTCGGCTAATTTTGGCCAATTAAAACAATAAATACCTCCATTAATGCGATGGTTTTGTTTTTGGGCGGTGTTACAGTCACGATCTTCCACAATTTGTCTGACTAAATTGTCACCATCACAAAATACTCGTCCATATCCTTTTGGATCAGGTAAATGGGCTGTAAGTAATGTAGCAGCATTATGATGAAGTTGATGACTCTTGAGTAAATTTTCTAATGTTTCAGGCCTTAATAAGGGCACATCTCCATTTAAGACTAATAAATCTCCGGTAAAGTCTTTTAAACAAGGCAACAATTGTTGAATAGCATGACCTGTACCTAATTGTTCCCTTTGCTCAACAAATTCTAAGAAGTCAACTTGATGCAATGACTCTTGAACTAGTTGAGCTTCATAACCTACAACGACGAGTTTTCGAGATGGATTGAGCAGGTAACAACTTTCAAGTACCCGTTCTACCAATGAACGTCCCCCCACTTGATGAAGTACCTTAGGAAGGTCTGACTTCATCCGTGTTCCACGTCCTGCTGCGAGAATTGCTACGGCTACCATTACTTTTCTAGTTAATCAATATCCCTGGGTGGAGTATACCGTGTCGTGGACCCTTTTGTTCCTAATTAATAGGAATGGTTTCAACATCTTCACACGCCGTAAAACAGGAGTAAATCCTAAGCCTCACAATTTATGTTTCTGCTTCGACAAAACTGCCTCTATCCACAATGAGCTTTTGAGCTTTATGGTCTTACCTTCACTCCACAGGTTATCTTTGCAAGCCCTGCGATTCTTCCATGTTAAGGTCTCAAACGGAAGAGTTATGTGTTTTTTGATCCTAAGAGTTCTCACACCCATTTCCCTATCTTCTTTTTTCCAGTCTTATTGACATTGTCCGCGCTACCAGTTAGGTTAACTGGACTTTACTCTAAAAGCTGTCTTGCTTAATGTATTGTCTTTGGCGGGTCACTTAACCTACTTGATAGTCTAATACAAAGCCATCGTTCTACTAAAGGATTTTTACCCAAATTTCCTGACGAATTAAGCTAAAGTTTCTGGACAATAACCTAAGCCTTGAGTGAACTGTTGTCGAAATGCCTCAATGTCATTAATATCGGGAAATCCATGAGAAACAATAGCCACTTGATAACGACGCATGACATCGATTGGAGCTTGTCCCGTTTCTAAACTCCAGAAGACCATTTGAAGACGGATTTCAAGTTCGTAGGGGATGCCGATTTCATTCATAAATGCCTTAAAGTTCTCGTGTTGGTAAGGAGTTAAAGGCTGTTTAAACTTAACCCTAACGATCCAACCATTAATTTGATGAATAACTGTCATCGAACAAGATGGCCAGTTGTTCGTGGATTGTAAGTATTCGATGGCCCGTAAGGTTAAGCTTGCGTTACCAAGAAAGTAAATATAGTCCATATGTCCCTCTCTAAGTTATCTGCTTATTAATTATCCTGTGTATTCTAGGGTGACAACAATCTGACCAATTCTCATAGGGGACTACCCCCCATTTTAGACGTTTTACAATGGGGGAAACTACCCAATTTCTTCAGATTTTTGTTTTTCCTATGACTGATGACTGTTTATTATCGAGTTACGATTATCAATTGCCACCTGAGTTGATTGCCCAAAAACCTGTTACCCCTAGAGATAGTTCTCGACTATTGGTAGTTGATTACTTGACGACTCAAGTTCATAGTGTGTTCCGAGAGTTACCCCAGTGGTTATTGCCAGGAGACTTATTAGTACTTAATAATACTCGTGTCATTCGGGCTAGACTTTATGGACATAAAACGACAGGCGCACCTGTTGAGATCTTGCTATTAGAGGAAAAAGCCCCGTTGTGTTGGTTGGCCTTAGTTAAACCAGGAAAACGGTTTAAAGTTGGTTCGGAAATTTGGTTCCCCAACTCCCCAGAAGGAAATACAAAAAGTCCCTTCTATTTAAAAGCTAAGGTACTTAAAGTTGATTCAGCAACAGGGGGAAGATTGTTACAGTTTGAGATATCTTCACCGGACTTATTTTGGCAAGCGATCGAACACCTGGGGAAGATTCCTCTACCTCCTTATATAACCCATTTTGAAGATAACTGCGATCTTTATCAAACTATTTATGCTCAAAAACCTGGAGCGGTGGCAGCTCCCACAGCAGGATTACACTTTACTCCAGAGTTGCTACAAAGGTTGACTGACAAGGGAATTGCTCAAGCTTATGTCACTCTCCATGTGGGGGTAGGAACGTTTCGTCCTGTGGAGGCAGAAGATATTACCCAACATGATATGCATTCGGAATGGGTGGAAGTTCCCCAGACTACTGTGGAGATGATTGCTCAGACAAAAAAGAATGGGGGACGGGTGATTGCAGTAGGAACAACGGTAGTTAGATCTTTGGAAGGGGCAGCACAAATAGCTAAAACTAAAGGTGAACAAGGGTTAGTTACATTTCAAGGCAAGACTAATCTATTTATTTATCCTGGGTATTCCTGGCAAGTAGTTGATGGAATGATTACGAATTTTCACTTGCCGCGATCTAGTTTATTAATGTTAGTGAGTGCTTTGATAGGGCGGGAAAGATTGATGAATTTATATCAAGAAGCAATTGAACAACGTTATCGATTTTATTCTTTTGGAGATGGGATGCTAATTATAATCCAGTAATTTAAACCTGATGGTTAATCTCACTAATTAGTAACTGATTCTACAGATAAAACTTTTAAATTAATTAGCAACTTTTTAAGAGTTGCTAATTAAAACATCTTATTTTGAGTTAACTTACACATCTATACAATCTAACTGATTTATTTTTTTTATAAATATTTATTTTGTTAGTTTTAGAGATAGCTTTTTACGAAATACTTTGGGGTTTTGTGGTTTTTACGAAAAAACTATAAATAGGATCTCTTTAGTTAAAGATAATGGGCATAAGTAAGAACACAAATGTCCTAAAAAAAACTTAAAAATTAGAAATGCTTGGTATTGGCACCAAGCATTAGAAGAAGCCAAAAAATAAACTGATACCACTCTCTAAAATTAGAGTTTAAAGATTATCCAGAAAATAGTTATGATATAGCTTGCAACTGGGCTGGGCTTCATCTCCTACTAAATTAATTAGTCCCATACTCTCTAATTTATAAGCTACAGATGGTTCTAACTGTACTCCCATTTCAGTTTTAACCACTTGTTTCATGGCCTCAGCTAACTCAGGAGAAGATTGTAAATTATTCCAATGACGGCGTAAATGCGACCCGTAAATTCCTCCTTGGGTCGAGGCTTCTTCTAAGAGCTTATTCTGAGGAATATTCTTATAGGTAAGGGCATCAAAAGCAAGACGAATTAAATAGGGATGTCCTCCTACCATTTCAATTAAATATTTCGCAAACTCTTGTTGTTTTTTATCTTCTGACCAACTAAATCCATAATATTTAGCGAGAGTTAATACTTGCTCTAGCTTAAACCCAGGTAATTTGACTTGTCTTCCCACATTAAAAGGAGATTGATTAGCGTCAAGTTTGATATAAACCTCTGTAGAATTAGCAATTACTAAACGAAGATTTTGCCAAATTTCTAAATTGTTGGCCTCTTCATGCCAATAGCGAAGCATAGGTAAAAAATCTTTAGCAATATTGGGATATTCAAAGATGCGATCAAGATTGTCTAAACCTAACGCTATAGGGCGGTTAATCTGTTCTAATAAATAATCTTGAAAATAAGTTTTACAACTTACTAAACTACCAAATAATTCCTCATCCCAATAATCATCGAGTTCAGGTTTAATGCCTAACTCTCGACTAATGTTCGCACAAAACCAGCGAAGAAATTTATCTAAGGTGGTAAACATTGCTCCTTCTGCACCACGAAGATTAAGATACACTTTGCGACAGTCAGAAGCTTCAGCATAGAGGAGAATAGTATTAAGAAGGGATGTTTTCCCCATTTTTTCAGGGGCTTTAATCCTAATTAACGCACCAGGTTTAAGAATTTCTTGGCAACTATCTACTTCAACCGGAGGACGTTGAATATAAATAGGAGAGTCAACTTTTATGCGCGTTTGGAGATCAATTATCGGAAGACTCGAAAACGTTGGCATTGCTGATGCTTGTTTCCAATCAGGATATTTAATATCTTTGAGCCATTCTCGTAAAACTTGGAACTTCCCAGGACCTTTACTACGAGGATCCAATTCAGGGCAACCATTAGGCTGATCATTGGCAAAACAACTGTAGAGTTCGGTCATTTGTTTCTTATATGTCTCATGACTGGCTGCTTCAGCTAGTTCCCAAACCTCTGTATCCGGTTTACGCCAATTTTCATAAGCAAACCGAACTAAAAAGATTTCTCGAAGTCTTCCTTTTAGATTTTGATCGATGGCTACTTCTTTGAGGAATTGATCCCAGCCTTTTGGTTTCATGGCGGTTGTCTTAAGGATATTAAATCTAGTATTTACACTGGCAAAAATGACCGTTAGTATCAAGTGTAGTTTCTAATACATACTTATTCCTAATTCTACTATTTTCGCTTTACTTCTATGTTGCTCAGCCTTAAAATTCAATTGTGGGACTGACATTCGGTGTAAGGCGTTTTATCCTAAAAGTGGAGGATTAAAGATACTCAAAACTAACCAAATTGGTGTGAATGACCAGGAGAAAATTAACTATGAAACCTATCAAATGTCAATTAGCCTTGGGAACCGCCATCGTCTTACTCACCATTGTTGGCATAGAAACCATAGCAGTCGCTGTTCCTCATATTATGCCTGGAAATGTAATTACTAACAATGATTGTGGAGGAGACAAGGATGATGAATGTTAAAAAATATCGCAACTCCTGAAGTGTCTACTCAAAAATATTTATCAAAAAGCTAGGCAGATTCCTGGCTTTTTCCCTAAGTTATCTAAGCAAGGTCAAAACCTTCATAAGATATTTTTTCCTAGTTTGGCTTATAGGAGTTACTTATTGATAGATGAACTTAAACATGATTTATCTTAAAATATTTAGCTGTCGCTAAAAATAAAGGGTAGAAAACTAAGAAAATAGAGGAGTTTGTCAACATAAAAGATAGCTATTGAAGCTCTTATGAAGAAATCTGGGGCTGGGTATCATTTTGGACCTCTATACTCATTATTTTATTGCTAAGTCCCAATATTAAAGCTATGATTATTTATTCGAGACGTTTGACGATTTATCTAGTGACTAGGAATTAAATTTCATGATTAGGAATAGCTAAAAATTGATAGGTCCCAATCAATAAATGAGATTACCAGTCGTTTGAAAGTTATCGATAGAGGAAAATGGTACTTTTGTTGAAAGTTAAAGTATTTAAAAACATTTCAAAAACGATATCGCTCGATATTATCTTTTATTTTGCTGAAATAATTAAGATTTAAACGATGTTAGTAAGAGTTGATTTTTTAAAATTTAAAAAACTTATTGAATTACTGAATGTTACCACCTGGTCCTAAAGCAACTATGTGAAATCAGTAAATTTATAGTCAAAAAATTTTAGATGATTTCAACTAACTTTTTAGTTTTTTGCAAAACTTTATCAGATTACTCTCAATAAGAGTAAAAGAGTTAATTAATAATTAGTGTCAAATATAAAGATAATTTTTTTTAAGAAAAATTATCTTTATATAGTTTTTGAACTAAGAGATAGTTTTTAGTTTTTCAAATACATAGTGCTCACTTTGTCTATTCCAGTAAACAAATGTTTAACTTAATTTGTCAATCCGTTCATACACTTCACTTAATGATTCTTCATCAACCAGTAGTATTTTTTGAGCCGACTAAGAGGGAGTCTATCCTAACGCTTGAGTTTGGCTGCGCCCCAACCTACTTAATCATTTTTGCAAAATGATTAAGGCAGCATTTCAATCTCTACATTTGAGATAACCACAATAAGGACAATTATAGATTCTAGTTAACAAATACTTCTGAACTTTTTAACTACAATTAAGAAAATAATGAAAAGTATTCTGAGGATCTACCGCTATAGTTATTTTGCCATATCTATATCAAAAATATTTAGCAATTGTCTAAAATAGGTTTATCTTACACCTTTTATCGACTTAGCTGAATGAAATTTTTTATCATACTATTAACGTTTAACAGTTCACAAACTACTCTATATTTAAACTTTATAAACGTGAGTTAAACTATATTCAATAATACGATTGTTATTCTTGATTACTAAGTTAAAGTACGACTAATTACACGATTAGCTGAAATAGTAATTACCAATAACAAAGACTAAAATGGTTGTTGAAAAATATCAATATGCAAGGGAAGCCTGCTATTTAACCCTAAATCACGAGAAAGTTTTTAAGTGGACGGAGATAAGATATTAGTCAAGTATAAAGATTAACAAAACAGTTTCAAATACTTTATTTTCTAAAATGTTCAATCTAAGAGACATTTTTAAGCTAATCGTTAATTGTTTCAATCAAAAAACGCTTATTAAGTAATATTTGATCACTCAGTTTTACTGACTTTTGCTTCATACTCTATTTATGACAGATAATTAATTGATGTCCTTGTTAATAGGGCTTTTCAAAGAGTTCGTAAAAAATATATCCTTAGCTCCTCAATAATTTGCCAATTAAACTTTTCCTTGACTCATAAACTGGTTTGCGTTCATCTATTTTGCCTTAAATTAACTTAAAAACAAATAATTACCCGTAGTTATTTACAATTAAATGCAGTTTAAATTCCCAATGCCATCACACATAATTTAGTCCCATCTCACTAAACCTTTAAAAATTTGGTATGTCCGACTGCAAGACTGATTAAAACTTCTATCAGAGAATAATCAATAGCAAATAATTACTGTAATTTTTTCTTTATGAATAGAAAATAAATAGGACAGTAACTTTATTACTCAGAGGATAAGCTCCACAACACTATTCTAGCTGACTAGATTAGGAAATACTTTTTACAATTGGGAATAACCCGTAATTTATAAGATGTTTTAAAGGTTCGATATCCTGACCTATGAAATGTAATGATAAGGGCATCACTTAACCTCTCTTTAAACGAGAGCAACATCTTTTTTCTCCCCAAAATGCTGTTCAAATCTTTGATAGAAGTGATCTATCTCACAAAATACTTCGGTAAGCTCGAGATGAGATATACTAAATCCGACGGCCATACCCTTCTAAAAAATTACAGGAAATTTAACTCATTATTATTGGTTAAATTATCAATGTTTTCTCTGATTTAACTGAGTTAATTACAATAATTTAGTAATACTTCTTTGATAGTATCAAAGATAATCCACATAATTTCTGTCATCTTTTTGCTGGTTCTAATTCTGGAGAATAAGTTTCTAAAGATTTTCTGGTAATTTCTAAAAAAAATTAGACTTTTTTGCTACGATGTCGTCTGTTACTATTGTTACTATTGTTACTATTGTTACTATTCTCTATAAATAAGATTTTTTTAGATAACCCTACATCTTTAGCCAAATGTTCATAAACTAAATTCAGCCATTTTATATTCCCTCTTGGAATTTAATTTCATAAAGTTGCTCTCTTTAGTAGTTTGACAAATTCGTAGACGTATGACCGACAATTTATAGCCCTGACTTCTCATCGCAGTTGGTCTTTTCCTAGACTCCAGACTTTTTTTCTGATTGGTTTCAATTCTACTCTAGGTTCATCAAAAAAATATATATCTATCTTAGTTTTTGTCTATCTTTTTTCGATTTTTTAGATTTTTGAAGGTTAGTTTTTCATGAATCTTTCTTTTTTTAGAGGCTCTCTCTTGCTGTGTTATGCTTTCGGACTCTGACAAGAATATCTGAGCTTTTTCACGTAATCCCATCCTGTTTAGTCCCAAACTTTTTCAACACAATTTTTGTTTTCTATCTAACGAGCTACTTTCAGTCTTTTCCCTGTTTGCCAATGTGCTGGTTTTAATTTTAATTAGTGAGCTAATTTCTTAAGTAGTTAATCAGTTAATAGAGATTTTTTTCTTCTCTTTGCTTAAAATTCTTATTTTGACATCCTAACAATCTATTCTTTTATTTAATTATATTTGTTCGGAATTTATTCGCTCTAATTAAATAGATTACTACAGCAACTACTCTCTTTTTAAGAGTCTGTCCCTGAAATATTGATATTTTTTAAGGTAAATACTATCCTCTTAAATCTACATATTTTTTTCTTTTTAAGGAACTATTTTTGGGGTTTAAGTCAACTAAATTGCAAAGCTAAATTAAGTTTTTTTTAGGTATCGTTTTAATCTAGATTATTTTTCTTTTATTGTACCTAAGTTCCTACAACATAACTTGACATTAAATTCATAATACTAGACTTCAAGAAATGCTGCTTTTTGTTATCTCTAAACTTTCTACAAAACTTATGTTTATTAAGTGGAGTTTCACACTTGTAATAAACGAATTTTTTGTCTATATTGATGAGAGTTACTAGATTGTTTAACTCTTTTTTCATCTTTTGAGGTTGAGGATTAAGTTGTTACTTATTCTAACTCTTTTAATATACCTAGGTTAATAATAATTAATGTTTTTTACCATATTAATTGAAATTGACCAATATTCTTTTTATCCATTAAAATAATATAAAATTTATCATCTGATAGCTTTTATTTAAAGAAGTTGAACTCTCCTGAGCAATAATTTTTTAAAAATTTTAGATATCCTATTTTTTTCTTTGACCTTTTTCTGGCAAGTATTATCAAAATAAGAGATTACTCTTAAATTTATTTCAACCATAATTTGGCAAGCATGGGAGTTACGATCATAAACAAATTTAAACTCTTTTATAAGCCTAATGTTATATTTGAATGATTCTGTTTTGCTAACTCCAGGATGATCTACCCAATAATGAAGCACTTTATTATGGACGAATTTAGTTGCCTGTATTGCTTGATTAATAGATAGCTTCTATTTGATGTAGTTTTGGCTTGTAATTTATATTCAAGTACAAACACTTTGACACTGCATTACTGTGTATTAGATCACAGCATTTTTAGAATTAAAACAACAACAAATAAATACAAAGTCGTTCTTTAACTGAGTGGATGATTGGACTGAAAACCCACAATTTTCTCTCAAAAAGCGGTCTCGCTTTGCGAATAATACTACACTAAAGTTTTTGCAGTAAAAAAGGTGGGCATCGCCCACCCTAGATTATTTCAAGTATTTCAAGTTTAGAATTTAGCGTTTGGCTAATTTTTTAGTTTTCATCTTCCGTAGACGAATAGATTCAGGCGTTACCTCTACTAATTCATCAGCCCCAATATATTCTAATGCTCTTTCTAAACTCATTTCTTCGGGGGCTTGTAATTGGACTAATTCATCTCCAGTTGCAGAACGATGGTTGGTCAATTGCTTGGTTTTGCAGACGTTCAATTCCACATCTTGAGGACGGTTACTTTCTCCAATAATCATTCCTTTATACACTTTGGTTCCAGGGGTGATAAAAAAGATACCGCGATCTTCGGCATTTTTCAACGCATAGAATGTTGCAACTCCTTCTTCAAAGGAAGTAATTACTCCGTTGTAACGAGTTTCCAAATCTCCAGAAATGGGACGATATTCCAAGAAACTATGGTTCATAATCCCCTCACCCCGTGAGATACGGATGAAATCTCCACGAAACCCAATTAAACCACGGGCTGGAACCACAAACTCTAATTGAGTTCGTCCGTTGATTCCAGTTTGCATATCTTTCATTTCCCCTTTACGTTGTCCTAAGCGTTCAATACAAGCTCCAACTGCTTGTTCAGGAATATCCAAGACTAAATATTCAAAGGGTTCACAGGGTTGGCCATTCACTTCCCGATAGATAACTTGGGGTTGGGAGACTTGGAATTCATAACCTTCCCGACGCATGGTTTCAATTAAAATACCGAGGTGTAATTCTCCCCGTCCGGATACCTCAAATTTATCGGGGGACTCGTTTTCTTCAACTCGTAAAGCAACATTGGTTTCCAATTCTCGCATTAAGCGATCACGGATTTGTCGTGAGGTAACATAAGTTCCTTCCTGTCCAGCAAAAGGAGAGTCGTTGACAGAAAAAGTCATTTGTAGGGTAGGTTCGTCAACTTTAATTAAAGGTAAAGCTTGGGGTTCATTGGGACAAGTCAAGGTTTCCCCAATATTAGCATCTGCAAACCCAGCCACTGCCACCAGATTACCAGCACTTGATTCTTCAAGTTCCACCCGTTGCAGCCCTTCAAACCCGAGTAATTTACTAATTTTTCCTCTAACCATACTGCCGTCTTCTTTCATCAAAGCCGCTTGTTGACCTGCTTTAATCACCCCATTATGAATGCGACCAATAATGATCCGCCCTAGATACTCAGAATAGTCCAGGGTAGTCACTTGTAATTGTAGAGTTTTAGTTGGATCGCCAGCCGGTGGGGGAATATGGTTTAAAATTGCTTGAAATAGCGGTTCCATGTCTACCCCTTCATCTTCTAAGCTATTTTTGGCAAAACCGGATAAACCCGAGGCAAACAGGGTCGTAAAATCGCATTGATCATCATCTGCACCTAGTTCCACGAATAAATCAAAGACTTTATCTACGGCAATATTGGGGTCAACTTGGGGACGGTCAATTTTATTAACGACCACAATGGGACGTAATCCCTTTTCTAAGGCTTTTTTGAGAACAAAACGAGTTTGGGGCATTGGACCCTCATTGGCGTCCACAATTAAAATACAGCCATCTACCATCCCTAAAACCCGTTCCACTTCTCCCCCAAAGTCTGCGTGACCAGGGGTATCGACAATGTTAATTAGGGTATCTTCATAGCGAACTGCGGTGTTTTTTGACAAAATGGTGATTCCTCGTTCCCTTTCTAGGGTATTGGAGTCCATTACACAGTCTGGGATCTCTTCCCCTTCGCGGAAAATACCGGACTGTTTGAGAAGGGCATCAACCAGGGTAGTTTTACCGTGATCGACGTGGGCGATAATGGCAACGTTGCGAATGGGCAGAGACATAGATAATGAAATGGTAAAAAAGTTTAGAAATGTTACTATAGATTTTTTAACGGTCCTAGCTTACATGCTAGCTTATATGATAATGGTAGCAGTCGGTTAAGTTTTAGGAAATATACTTAGGAAATAGATAATAAGCAATCAGTAATAAATTAGGGTATAATCAATTAGTGTGAAGAAAAGACGTCATAATTAAGGTTTTCTCGTTGAGAATAGTGCCTACTCTAGGGGGTATACTGCCTTTGTCTACCGCTATTTTAAACAACTATAACGTTCTTAGTTGTTGGCAGCTATTATTTTGATAGTAATTGTTAACCTTATCGCATTTTAACTTAAATATTGAAAATGACAACTGTGTGTTTAACACTTGGAGAACTGACGTCAACTTAAGACTGGATGAGAATTAGAAAAATACAGTTTCTTTTAAATAGTTATTAGCAAACTTTAGTATAATAAACCTCTTTAAAAACTCAAATATTAAATTGTACTTGACTGATCCAACTTTCAGTACAAAAAATAATACAAAACCTGTCATTCTAAAAATAGAAAATATTATTGTTAATAACAGATTTATCGAAAGAATTCATCATAGAAATAATACTTAGTAGGTTTCATGTTTAGATTAAATTATGTTAAACTGAACACTCCTATTTAATTTGTACCTATAATATTAAATACCTAATTCAGTTTAATAAAGAAGATTCTCAATGTAGCGATTTTTATTTTCATCGATTAAAGTGAAGGAATTCCAAAAATATTAGTTGCATTAGTTGCACTAAAAAATGGAGCTGTATTTTATAGATATTTCCACTAAAACTGTATAAACTAGTAATAAGACCAATCAATACAATATAATTGTACAACTAGCGGAGTGTTTTAAGTTAGTTCTTGTCAATCGTCTCCTTAGATATTAGGAAACAACAAACAGTATATGACCATTCCTTCATGTCCAAGGAAAATTCCCTTTAATTAAGGAGAGACAACTTAATATTGTGGAACAATTGCTAGAACAAGATAATGATGCTCCTCTACAAGAGCTAAGTGCTCGTTTACACAGAAAAATGGGTATTGAAGTTTATATTACTGGCACGTATCGTTTGCTTCAACAACTTAATTTAAGCTGAAAATAAATACTGAATATTTTAAGAAGTTTACATAGATAAAATTAAAACTTTGGGGTATAAATATTCGACGACACTTGGATAACTCAAACTCTCAGACTTAGTTTGTATTGATGAAACTGGAGTTTCCCTAGCCATAACTATCTATTTTGCTAAAGCAACTAAAGGAAAACGAGTTCACGGAAAATATATTAATCTTTAAGAAAAGGTATTATTTTTATTTGAGTGTTTGCTACATCATTTCTTTTTTGAAAAAAATGTGGACAAAAATAAAAAGTTTTATAAATGATCAAATATAAATTTTGATATCATAAATATCGACAGGTATTTGTGTAGTTATGATTAATTGACAAGCTTATTAAGGAACAAAAATCATAGAAATGATAGAATCTATAGGAGCACAAGTCGTATTTTTATATTCTTGATTTCAACTCCGTTGAAAACTGTTGGTACAAAAATCAAAGAATATTTGTTAACTAACAAATCACGAAATTCTATAGGTTTCAATCAAGCTATCAATAAAGCGATTGATTTAGCAAACGACGAAGATATAACTGGCTAGTTTCCCCAACTGCTGTTTTTATAAACTACCTAATTGAAAATCTCTATAAACTCTTATCTAGCAATAATCAAAATTACTTATTGAATATAATCTTAATCACCTCCTCTGCTCACCAATATAAACCTCATCTATATGAAAAACGTAGTATGATTGAATTATTTTTATTTTTAAACACTACTTGCTAATTGATATCAGGAGAAAATTTTAATTTTATGGCTATTGAAATTGAGCGCAAATTTTTAGTTAAAGGAGATGCTTGGCGCTCCTGGGGACCAGGAAAAATATACCGACAGGGGTATATTCTAACCCAGAATAAAATGACTACTGTTCGGGTAAGAATTGTGGGGGATTGTGCTTTCTTAACATTTAAAGGAAAAACTAAGAGGTTTACTAGAGAAGAATTTGAATATCCTATTCCTTTAGAAGATGCAGAAATAATGTTAGAAAATCTATGTGATCATCCTTTAATTAAAAAAATTAGATACAGAATAGACTTGGGAAATTTAGTTTGGGAAGTGGATGAATTTCAGGGAGAAAATGAAGGATTAATTTTAGCGGAGGTAGAATTAAGTTCTGAGGATCAATATTTTGAGTTGCCAGCTTGGATTGGTGAAGAGGTAACCCAAGATTTAAGATTTTATAATGTTAATTTAGCAAAACATCCTTATTTAATCTGGAAATAAATTTTCATAATAAGTTGTTAGTTATAATGATATAGACTGTTTACCTTTTTTTATTATCTCTCAAATGAATTATGAATCTGAGCTAGTTTCCCTATCAACTATTCCGACTGCCCCAGCAGGATTTAAGTCTGGTTTTGTCGGGATTATTGGTCGTCCAAACGTTGGAAAATCAACCCTAATGAATCAATTAGTAGGACAAGAAATTGCAATTACGTCTCCTATATCCCAAACTACTCGTAACCGCTTAAGAGGAATTTTAACCGTTGAAGAAGCACAAATCATTTTAATTGATACTCCAGGAATTCATAAACCTCACCATCAACTCGGAAAAATTCTAGTACAAAATGCTAAATCTGCAATTAACTCTGTTGATATTATTCTCTTTATTGTTGACAGTTCTGTCCTAGCAGGAGGAGGTGATCACTATGTTGCTGAACTCTTAGGAACTTCCACTAATCCAGTTATTTTAGGACTCAATAAAACGGATCAACAACCCTCAGATTACCATCCTTTAGATAAAAGTTATTTAACTCTAGCTCGACCTTATAACTGGCCAGTTATAAAGTTTTCAGCGTTAACTGGAGAAGGATTAGAGCCGTTACAAAAGACATTGATAAATTACCTTCCTCCTGGTCCCTATTATTACCCACCCAATCTAGTGACTGATCAACCTGAACACTTCATTATGGGGGAACTAATTCGAGAACAAGTTTTACAGCAAACTAGCCAAGAAATTCCTCATTCTGTTGCAGTTGTTATTGAAAAAGTTGAAGAAACTTCTAATCTAACTCGTGTTTTTGCCGCAATTAATGTGGAAAGGGACTCCCAAAAAGGGATTATTATTGGCAAAAAGGGGAATATGCTTAAAGCCATAGGAAGTGCTGCAAGAAAACAAATACAGAAACTAATTATGGGAGAAGTTTATTTAAAACTTTTTGTAAAAGTAGAACCAAAATGGCGACAATCAAGTTTACGTTTGTCAGAATTTGGTTATCATCTTGAATTTTAAATTTTTATTTTTAATAAAAATAAAAATTTATTGATGATTATATCTTTATTCAGACAGATTCTTTATCCCGATAGATTTTTTCTTAGCTAGTTTGAGTATGGCCGTAGAAATTGTATCTGTTTCCGCCAAAAGTTTATATACTTGTGTTGCTAGTGGACAAAATTTTATCAGCAAAGAGTTCGGAAACCTAGTTAGAGTCATAGCAGCATTTTAGATCTTTCTCAAGGGTTACAATATCAAATAATTTCCCAAGTAGGAAAACCTATGAATGATCGAACCCCTGTTTCTACTAGCTAGTTTTAACTCTCTTTATCAATAAGAATTCAATCCTTATAATAGTTTTGAGAATTATTAGCTACTTATTCATCTGACTTAGTTCAGAGTAGCCGTTGTTTTTATTGTTTTCACTGCAATAAACTAGGAAGTTTAGAAGTAGGTGATACTCTCGAAGTATTAGTTATTGGAGTGATATCCAATACTCAGGGTAGTATTAATTTCTATTTAAATCAACCTAAATCAGTTAAATGGTTTCAACTTGAATAAATCAATCCTGAACAAGATGCTCCACATTTATGAAGCTATTTTGAAGTAGAAAATAAAGAGGTAGCTATCTTAAAAAGAGAGCAATATATTTGTTTTAGCAATAAAGAATCTTGCTTTAATTTCACCGGTAGAGAATAATCAAGAAAATGTAGAAAATTTCGCTCTAATGCCATAGAACAAACAATTAGTTTATTTCTAGAATCTCTAGAGAAAGGGATGTCAGAATGTCCTAACAATATGATTGGATTTTATCTCCCTATTAATTATTTATATTGTTTGTGAGGAAAGATCAGAAGAACAATTTATGAGCGGTGTTACCCCTGAAGAAAAATATTATCGTTTAGCCTTTAATCCATTAAATGATAATTAGTTTTTTGGGTGTTTTTTCTGCTAATAGCAAAACTATATTGGTCGATATTTATCTCCCTGTTTGACATCCGCCATTTGTAAAAATTGTGATTAAAAAGTTGAGTAAATTAATAGTTAATCGTGACTAATGAATAACTATTATCAAGATATTTTAGATTTCTGGTTAGGTCAATTCACTTCCATTAATTATGGGAATACTCAAAAATTTTGGTTTATTAAAAAGCTTAAATTTGACCAAGCTGTGCGATCTCGGTTTTTATAGACCTATAAATTAGCGACTTCTTATCAATTAGATAACTAAGATAAATCTCTATTGAGTTGTATAGCTTTAATTATTTTACTGGATCAATTTCCTCAAAAATGGAGAGGCTAGCATGCTCCTCTAACTCCTGGGAAAGTAAAATTAGGTCAGTGGGCTAATCGATAAGATAAAATGTGGATTCTATCTCCTCAAACATCGACTCTAGTCCATTAAATATTTTAAAAAACTCTAACAAAGAGTCGAGAAAAATTCGTTGTCCAGCGATTCCTATTAACCAGGAATTGCTATCAAACCAGGTAAATTGAATTAAGGTTTTAGGTTAAGCATTACATATCTCTCCTTAGGGTAAAGATTTATTACTTGACTTGACTGACGACAGATTCTCATCCCTTTTCCTTGCCATGATTAAAAGGACAACCAGAGGTTAATTTCTGGAGAAAAGTACTATTATCAAAATAATGCTCAACTTCTAAAATTTTTAAGTCATCTGTGACCCTAGCAATACTTAAACCCACGATTTCGATAGTTTGTCCTGTGGGTTGGTGATCTTTATATGGACCATTAAATGTTCCCCAATGTCGCCATTTAAAAGTAATATTAGGTGGTCCTGATAACACTTCAGTTAATTCCCAAAGAAAACCATTAGGAAAAGCCTTATGAAATAGTTCAAAGGAAGATTCAAAAGTTTCTTCCGTAGCACTGTACTTTTCACCATCATCAATAAATAAATTGTAAGTTCCTTGCTCGGACACCTTTTGGGCTGTATAAAACTGTCCGCCATTGCTGCTCATCCGAAATTTATCGGTTACGATTGATAACCATTGTTCTGGATTAGTCTTATGAGAGGCTTCCATTTCAAAAGTTCTCACCAAGTTTTCAACAATTGCTTCTAATGACCCCTCAGGATGATTAAATTGGCTTTCTACTCTGAGAAATTGATTAGTATAGGAATAATCGGGACGTTCGCCGTTGCGCCATTGCACCCCTTCATCATTAGCAATCACTGTATCGCGGTCTTGTACCCAAATTGGTAATTTATCTGAGTCATAATCCATTTAAGTTCTCCTTTCGTATGATTTTAAGCCAAAACCCTTCTCTAAGAGTCTATTAGAAAGATACTATAATAATTATTAATTTTAGATTAAAATATTTATATAAGAAATATTAATTTTTTTGATTCTTAAATCGTACATAAAAATAAAAATGCCAACTTTTTTAGTTCCAATAATTAATCTAGTAGGTTACTTGACAAAGTACAACTGATTTCTTCTAAAAATTAAAGTTGTAACTAACCTAGTCTACAAAATATATATATTTTTTTATCATTATTAAGAACAGGAAATCTGTAAAACAGACACATATAGCCTTTGGTAAATGTGTCTGTTTTAAATTTATATAATCCTATGGTTTTCTAGTAACTATTTTTTGTAGAAAATTACTACTAACGATTACGAATCGTTACAGAGATATAATAAAAATTATACATTTGAGTATTCACTACTATTGGTTATGGTCAGTCTTGAATTTCCTTGACTTACAGTCATTATTTTAATTTTCATACTAGCAGCTTTCGCCCCTCTCTATTATGCCAGATAAATAGATAATTTTCTGTTTAATAGTAAAATTTGATAGTTTTAGTTCTTCCAATTCCGTTAGCTATATTTTTAGGCAGTTTGGTATCTAGCACTCGCTTTTTTAAAACACTTTTTTATTTTATACTTGTTTAAGCTCATTTACCTGAATACCACTCAGAGTACTCAGGTGAAGTTCTAAACCCTTTGCTCATAACAATTAATTAATTTCACAAGCTAAGCATTGTTCTTAGCTTGTTTTCCATTTAAGCTAACTAAAACTAACATCGGAATTTAAGATAATGAAATTACCTCCATTCTCTGAACCTGGGAATTGGCACCGAAAAGGAACCAAAGACATATAAAGCCATCAAGGTCAGAAGACAAGTTATTTCCTGTCTGTTTCTGGGTTACAAAATAACGCTTACTGTCAAAGCAACACCCGTCCAGAACAATGTTTTACTTCGAGCAGGACACAGTCCAAAAAGTTTCATTGTTTAAGTCTCCTATTGTTTAACCTACTTAGAGCATTCCCATTCTTTGGTAATAACAGTTACTTCATTCTAATTCTATTTTAGATAAAATCTACCGTATCTGAAATTATCTTTAAGAAATCACAGAATATTTATTATTTAACGAAGTTTATCTTCTAGAAGTTAGTTTTATTTATAGAGATAATCTTAGTGTCATGATAAAGTAACAGAGAGATGGATGCAAAATTAAAATTTCTAAATTTTTTCCTCTATTTTAACCAAGAGAAACCTAGTTAAGATGGCTATAGATTCAATTTAATTATATTGATTTAGTTAAGTAATTATGAGCTAAAAAAAATAAATACAATCTAAGAACCAGGATGTTTTTACTAAAATATAATGAAATATTAATTCATGAAGTTTTTAACTACTACAAAAAACTCATAAGAAATTGATAATAAGTAAATTGTTCACAACTTCAACATGACTATTTTATTAAACCTAGACCTTTCGGAAAAACTACAACAACTCCGCAATAGTTTGCGCCTTGGACAAAAACAGTTAGCAGATTGGGAAAGGGGAGAAATGGCAATATCTGCAGTTCCTGGGGCCGGTAAATCTCATAGTTTGGCAGTAGCGGCGACTATCATGATCGGACGCTATCAATTACACCCTAAAAAACAACTGATTATCGTGACTTATACCCGTTCTGCAGCGGCTGGCATTAAAGCTAAGATTAAAAAATGTTTGAAAGAATTACGATTATCTCAAACAGGTTTTATGGTACAAACTTTACACGGTTTAGCACTTAATATTGCTAGTCATAATCCTAAGTTATCTCAGCTTAACTTAGACACCGCTACCATTGTTATTCCTACCCCTAGTCATCATATTATTCGGACTTCCGTAGAAGAGTGGATTAGTGCCAACCCTCACCACTACCAAGTTTTATTACAAGGATTCCAATTTGATGGAGAAGAAACGGAAAGACTACGTCGTCAATTGGTATTACGTACTGAAGTTTTACCTAAACTAGCTCACATTATTATCCGTGAAGCTAAAAGTTCAGGACTTTCTCCCCAAAAGATAGCACAATTAAGCAAATATTCGGCAGATCATTATAATATTTTAGGAATAGGAGCAGGTTTATATAAACAGTATGAAAAAGTGATGCGATCACTAGATTTTATTGATTATGACGACATAACTTTAGCATCTTTACGAGTTTTAGAAAATACAAATATTCGTAATCGTTGGCAACAAGAAACTTTTGCCGTTCTTGAAGATGAAGCTCAAGATTCTAGCCCCCTTCAAGAAAAACTAATTAACTTATTAGCTCAAGATTCTAATCATTCTGACAATCCACCTAATTTGATTCGAGTTGGTGATCCTAATCAAGCGATTAATTCTACTTTTACTCCTGCTGATCCTATTTATTTTAATTGGTTTTGTAAACGCTGTGAAGCTCAAAATAATTTAGCCATTATGAATCAAGCTGGACGTAGTAGTAAAGTTATTATTGATGCAGCTAATTTTACTCTAAGTTGGGTTAACAGTCAATGGATAAATGAAACAAAAAATAGGCAAAACCTCGAGTCAAATAAAAATAGTTTTTCTTTGACTAAAGAATATATTCCTTTTCGTCAACAGTATATTTATCCAGTCAAAAAAAATGATCTTCAGCTTAACCCTAAATCTGTGGGAAAAGGGTTAGAAATTTATACACCAAAAGATATATATACAACCGTAGAATTAATAGAAGAAAGAATTGTAAAACTTTTCAAAAACAATCCCAAGCATAATTCAGCTATTTTAGTTAGAGAAAATCGTCAAAGTCGATTTTTAGCGGCAAATCTAGCTCATTTAAGAAAAGCTCACGGAATTAAAATATATGAAGTAGGAGAAGTAGAGCGATTCTCTAAAATTCCTGAAGAAATCCTTAAAATATTACGTTTTATTGATCGTCCTCATTCCGCAGAATATTTAAAATCAGCCTTAGAAATTTTAGAAAAACGAGATTTAATTGCGACTCAAGATCTCAATACATTAGTTACCTATCCAGAAAATTTTCTCTATCCTAATCCCTTAATTAAGAAACAAAAAAAAGAAGTATTACAAGCGCGTCGTTACTGTTGTAATCTCTTACGGGCTAAATTAGAATTACCATCCTATCAACTTATACCATTTTTAGGAATGACTCTTAAATATACAGGATCAGAATTAGCTACAGTTCAAAAACTTTCTGATCGCATTAATCGACAAATTATAGAAAATAATTCCTTAAAAACAACTATCAAAACCCTTCAAGAAATTGTCAGTATTGAAGGGTTTGAAGAAGTAGAAGAAGACAATGAAGATCGTTACACAAAAGCCAATCAATTGACAATCATTACTATGCACAAAGCCAAAGGATTAGATTGGGATTATGTCTTTATTCCTTTCTTACATAAAGATGTTTTGCCTGGTAGTCCTTGGGTTCCTACTGCGGCTAAATTTCTAGGAGATTTTGCTTTTGCAGAAGTAGCTCGTGCTCAAATTCGATCAGCAGTTCACGGACAACATATCACCCAAGAATTAGTCAGCGAGATATCTGAACCTAAGAAAGCTTGGGAAGAAGCGGCACAACTTAAGAAAGCCGAAGAATATCGCTTACTTTATGTAGCAATGACAAGAGCAAAACGCTTATTATGGATGTCTGCTGCCCATCTGGGCCCTTTTCGTTGGAATGTTTTTCAAGGGAATAAAACAATCAATTTGCAACCGAAAGTTCCTTGTCCTATTATACCAATTTTGAAGGAACAATTTCCTGAATCAATTATGTAAATACTTACCCGGTTTACATTCCTTAAATCTATCAACTATGATAATAATTAAATTGTCTATAGCATTATGCAAATACGTTAAAATCTTTTTTAAGAAGCAGAAATTATAAGGATTTATTTAGGTTCTGAGAGGGGAATGGCTCGTCCTTGAGCTTGTAATTTAGGAATTAAATAAAGGTTTTGCAGTAAAACTCCTGCACCAGCTACCCAAGGAGGAACAATTAATGCCCCCAAAATTCCCAAAATTTGAACCCCACTCAACACCGCCAATAATTGGTATAGAGGAGAAACATTGACCGAAGATCCTACTAACAGAGGATCAAGCACATAGGTTTCCACATTCTGAATAAATAAAAATAGCAACAGAACCCAAAGAAACACCCACCCCCCTTGGGCAATTGCTACAATCAAGGCAGGAATTGAGCCTAAAACTGGACCAAAAAAGGGAATTAGATTAGTAATTCCAGCAATAGTTCCTAAACCTAGAGCAAACTCGGAAATACCCAGGAATCTTAGCCCTAAACTAACAACTAACCCCAAAATAAACGAGACTAAAAGCCTCCCTTGAATATAACCTCCCATCCGTTGACTAATGGGAATTACCTGAGCTTCTAAACGTTCATCCCAAGGGTGAGGAAATAAATTGACAATGCCCCCAATTAATTTTTTTGACCCTGATAACATATAACCAGAGAGCAAAACGGCTACAATTACGTTGAAAACTCCCCCCAGAATGCCCCGCGTCACACCACCAACACCGATGAGGAATTTTTGACTGTAGCTCAATGTCCAAGACACCAGAGACTGAAGATCTAACAGTTGATTAATGAAATCGAGGACTTCAGGTTGAGTAAAACCCCGTCTAGTAACCCAGTTTTGGAATTCCGTTTCTAAAATATCTAAATATACAGGTAATTTCTGTAACAACCGTTGAATTTGGGCAATAATTGTTGGACCTAGGATTAAACTCATTCCAGTTATCAAGGTTAATAAGCCTAAATAGACAAAAATCACAGCTAGCCAGGGGGGAATCCCTCGTTTTTCTACACTTTTTACCAGAGGAGCTAGAGTAGAAGCAATAACCACCGCGATCATCAAAATCACCAAAAGATTTCGCAGTTGCCATAGTAGAATCAACATAAACCCAGAACCTACTAGTAATAGTAAGTTAGACGGAGAAATAGCAATTATTCGTTTATGTATCATAGTTTTATTCAACTTAAATCGGTTTATAAGTAGTTAGTGAGGTATTCTAAGCTAGAAATATAGATCATCCCACCATGATCATTCTATTGTTGTTGTGACCAGTGATGGTTTTCCATCGTTGCCTCTTGGGTTTTTTCCATGAACGGACGGCGAATTTGTTAATATTTAGTCTATTATCTAGAGGTGAATATTTCATCACCTAGCCCCTTTGCATGAACTACATTAGCAATTAAAGGAGTAATAACAGCCGTGTCTTCTAACCATTGTGTGCTTCTTAGTCCATAATGAGGAAACATTCCATGGGCTGTATTTCTTACTAAAACAATTCTTTTCCTGCTCCAAATTGAGTGATTATAATTTGCAATATTAGCTAGATGAACATAATAAGAACACTTTAGCAGGTTTTCAAAATTAGATAAACTGACTAATTGCTGAATAACTGAATATAAGGGCTGCTTTTTCTAATCTTTGCATCATCAATCTTATCAGCTCATCGTCTGGTTTATGATGCAAATAGTTTAAGGTTAAAGAACTATGAAAAAAATAATTGATAGATATGGTTGGTCTTGAAAGAAGTTGAAACAATCTCGGGTGAATTATTTAATGTTATATACTTTTTAACTTCATAACTAGTCACTATTGCTATTGACTGTTCTTGAAGATATTTAGGTTTCATTTCCTCTGAAATAGACTCGAAAATATTATTAAAGGAACGGCAACGGGGCTCTGTTCAATCGTAATACTGAGGTTTTGCCCATTGACTCATTTTTTTATTCTCGTAAACAACCTGAAAAACTTCTGAATTAATTCCATCCGCTACTCTCATTGACTTTGCTTGAAACTTTTTATTTTCTAGAGCATTAAACTTTTTAAGTTCTCTTTTGTTCTCATTTTCCATAATTAGTCTCTGATTGTATCTGATACACAACTAATCTTGATATAATTGTACTCTTTTTCTAGATTCACACAACGATTGTTTATCTTAATCAATTCTGGCGGTAAGAATTTTTTTAAGGTTGTTTGCAACTGATACCAAGGAATAGAAAGGCAACCTTTCTCATACTGATTCAAACAAGTTTCAAAGTTTAAAGAAATCTTCCGAACAATTTCTCCTTAAAGGTTTTTGAAATACCAGTATTTTTTAAAAGTGGAGGTTTTCTACTTGATAAAATTCACAAATTTCATCGATGACTAAACTACTGTTTACACCCAGTTTTTGTCAACTAATAGCTGTTGCTAATCTCACGGAGCTAGCTCCAAATAATTAAAACATGGTAAACCTTTTCTGGTTAAGTATTAGACTTTAAAGTCATATTGATTACTACCAATTTTCTAATTATTTTAGGCAATGAGACAACTTTTTTAACAGACGGATTTTCTCGTAAGATAAAAAAGCTAATTTTTAATTTTAATTGTCAATTCTCATTAATCATCAATTTTCACGGCTCCTGCACGGCAATCTCGTAACCATAAACGAATACCTTGCCCAATTGGCCCATCACTAGCGTCTTTAGGAGGTAAGGGAAGACCTCCATCATTAAGAGACGCTAATTGGGTGAATAATATCACTGCTCGCCACCCTTTTTCTGTTTGAGTCAGAAATAGCCAATAATAATTTTCTAGATTAACTAGACTTTCTTCCCCATACTGACGTTCCAAGGTGGTAAAAAAGACTTGTTGAGCTGTATCTTCAAGAACAGATTGATATTGCAGATTAGTCAGGGGTAACGGCTCAAATTCTGGACTCCCTGCCACTAAAACATATAGGGATGGAGGAAAAGGGCGATCACGTAATCTTTCTCGTTGAATCACCCTGTTAGCGTAACTGGGTAAATCCTTCAACATCAACTCAGTCAACCTTTGAAGATCGGATGGGCAAGAGGTTAACTGAGGAGTGTTCTGAGAATAAACTTCTGATAGTTGGCTTAAGCAACCTACTGTCATTAACAGTCCTATAAATGTTCGTCTCATCATACCATTTCTAATTCTTCGCAAATTTTCTCCCATGCTGCTATTGGATCATTTGCCATTGTAATAGGACGGCCAATAACTAAATAATCTGCCCCCGCTTTCATTGCTTCCGAAGGAGTCATTACCCGTCGCTGATCTCCATTATCAAACCAACTTGGTCTTATCCCTGGACAAATAAGCAAGAAATCTTCCCCACATATCTGCCGTAGTTGACTCACTTCCCTAGGAGAACAAACCGCTCCATTAGCACCAAATTTTTGGGCAAAAATAGCCATCTGGAGGACATATTCTGGTAAATCCAGGGAAATTTTAAGATCTAAATCTAACTCTCGTGAATTTAAACTGGTCAGCAAAGTTATGGCTAATAATTGGGGACGAGGTTCAGTATTACTAATAGCCTTTGTAGCCGCTTGTAGGGCTGTTCGTCCGGCTGTGGCATGAAGGGTAAGGAAATCTACCCCATATTCACTGGCACTACGACAAGCCCCCGCTATAGTATTAGGAATATCGTGGAATTTGAGGTCTAGAAAAATGCGTTTTTCTCGTTCTTTGAGAATAGTCAGAATATTTGGTCCAGTAGCTACAAACAATTCCAGTCCTACCTTCCAAAAACTGACTTGAGGCAATTTATCTAAAAGCGTGATCGCCTCAGTTAAATTGGGAACATCTAGGGGAACAATAATCTGATTAGCCGGTGACATTATGTTAGATGACATCAATGTAATTAATATACTAATCTTAAAAGTTGTGAATTGTCGTTTATTATTCTCTTCCTCTCCTTCTAATCCAACCTAGATAATAGTTTCTAAATAAACGTAAAAAAGCTAATCATTTAATAATTCTATATTTTAAGCACTTAGATTCTAATTGTTATTAATTTAATCTATATTTTTATGGCAACTATTTTGCACAATACTTTGTTTAATACCATTCTTTTTCTAGAATATTTTTTTTCTGGGATATGAGTTTTTAAAAAACATAGATACAACATTTTTTATTCTTATTCTTAAAATTTTAATTTTACTAAACTACCTGTATGCACTGAGTTATTATTAATAATAAATTATATCTATTTCTTCCATAATTTTTAGCTTAATTAACCTCTTTTTTAAAATTTTTGATAAAAGTTTCTTTTGATAGTGATAGCTCCCTATTTATAGGGCATAATAAAAGTTTTTATTCTGTTTGTATACTTAATATTATATTTAGTTTTTTTCTTTTTTTTTGACTCTGTGGAATTACTTTATTTTTTTACTTCTTGGAGAATACAGCAATTTTTTTTTGAATAATTTATTTGGAAATCGTTCTTCCAACTTCATTTCATGGTAGTTCTACCTAATTTGCAATTTCTTTAACTCTCTCTTCTCTTGGATTTAAACACAACATTTTTGCTTTTGTCATGGAGAAAATTTTTGGATCGCCAGTAAATTTTGATAGTGTTTGCCATTCTAATTGTATTAGCTGAATTTTTAGGCACGCTGGCATCTAAATGATCGCTTGATCTCTCTTGTGTATTTTACACTTATTTAAGCTCACTTACTTGGATGTACCGCGATCGCCTATATTACTACTTGTCCCCGAATAGTGAATCTTATGCGAGTTGCCTTATTCACAGAGACCTTTTTGCCTAAAATTGACGGAATTGTAACCCGTCTGCGTCATACCGTTGAACATTTGCAGCGTAACGGCGATCAAGTATTAGTTTTCTGTCCTGATGGAGGTGTCACTGAATACAAAGGAGCCAAAGTCCATGGAGTCAAAGGAGTGTCTCTTCCTCTGTACCCAGAATTAAAATTAGCCATTCCTACCCCCACTGTCGGCAAGGCAATCGAACGATTTAAACCCGATTTAGTCCATGTGGTAAATCCTGCTGTTTTAGGATTAGGGGGAATTTATTATGCTAAAACAATGAATATTCCACTTGTTGCTTCCTATCATACCCATTTACCTCAATATCTACAACATTACGGATTAGGATCATTAGAAGGGTTACTCTGGGAATTATTAAAATTAGGACATAATCAGGCACAATTAAACCTCTGTACCTCAACCGCCATGGTGAATGAATTAGTCAGCCATGGTATTGAGCGAGTTGACTTGTGGCAACGGGGGGTAGATACAGAAATGTTTCAACCCCATTTAGGTTCTCAACAAATGCGATCACGGTTATCAGAAGGACATCCTGAATATCCTTTATTGTTGTATGTTGGACGAGTTTCCCCAGAAAAGCAAATTGAGAATATTAAACCTGTTCTGGAAGCTATTCCTGACGCTCGTTTAGCTGTTGTTGGGGATGGACCTCATCGAGAGACGTTGAAAACTCATTTTGCAGGGACTCAGACAAATTTTGTAGGTTATCTCCAGGGATTAGAATTAGCTGCTGCGTTTGCTTCATCAGATGCATTTATTTTCCCTTCAAAGACGGAAACCCTAGGGTTAGTCTTATTAGAAGCAATGGCCGCAGGATGTCCCGTCGTAGCGGCTAATTCTGGGGGAATACCCGATATTGTTACCGATGGGGTTAATGGATATTTATTTGAGCCTGCTGATGCTGATGGGGCTATTGTCGCAACTCAACGCTTGTTAGCGGCCAAAGAAGAACGAGAAAAACTACGAGGAAATGCTCGTCTTGAGGCAGAACGTTGGGGTTGGGGAGCGGCTACTTGCCAGTTACGCAACTATTATCAAAAGATTCTTCATAAAGAGTCTTTATTAACTGCAGCTTAGATTAGCTCTGAATAACCTTTGTAGAGACGTTTGAGCAAACGTCTCTACAAAGGTTATTCAAAACAAACAAAGATTAAAGTTACAAAAACTAATTAAGACATTCTATCAATAATTTTTGTAAGAATATCCATGCCACTTATTGCTTGCCAACCAAACAGACTAACAATAAAAATATTAAGGGTGATATGGGTATAACGGGCTAATTCATGACCTTTTTGCATTAGAGGGGAAAGGGAAGCGGAAACAGCGATCATTACGGTCAAACTCAACCCGACTAATAAATGGGGACCGACAAACAATTTCCCATTATTAATATAAGTAATGGCCATTCCACCCATATTACCCATTACCATTAAGGCCAATAGTAATGAGCTCAGTTGGTAGTGTCGAGTCTTAAAGTCTTTTAGTAGTAATTCTTTTTTAACTTCTTTATCGGCTGTCCGAGTTTGTCGCCATTGAATGCCCAAATATGAAGTATAAATGGTCAACCCGAATAGTATCCACATAAGAATGGGATGGCCAAACTGCGACCAGACTTTAATAAGTTCTGGAATATCTGCTGTCATGGATGGTTCCTCTGCCTAAAACGAATACTTGACGTAACTTAACTCACTACCTAACCTATCACAATCTGCACGGAAAGTGAGCACAACTAACGGCAATGAAAACAATTGAAATTAAACACTTAGTTTGAGAGCATTAACCGGGACTTCATCCCAAGAGTCTACAATTCTGAGGGTGGCAACCCAACCTTCTTGTTTGTGTTGCTCACTTAAGTCCTTAAGCCAAGTTTGGTGGCATTCTTCTGCTGTTGCTTCATCACAACACGCAATACAAGAATAAACAATCCCACAGGGATCGATTTGTTCATTAACCCAAATTGTCATATTTAAAAAATATCCCAATGTTTATTGATATCTATCATCAATTAGTTTATTACCCTTCAAGAATCAATTAAGTGATGATCGAGGGCAAATCGCACCAATTCAGCGCGGTTATTGGTTTCGGTTTTTCGAAGTAAGCTGCTAACATGTTTTTCTACTGTTCGGGGACTTAAATGTAGTTTCTGCCCAATGTCTCCATTAGATAACCCAGTTGTCAGTAAGTTAAGAACTTGAACTTCCCGTGGAGTAAAGTGGATATAATTGGGAATATCCTGATTGTTAGCCGCTGTTTCTTGATAATAATCATTTTTTTGGTTTCCAGAAAACTTTCGTTTTGAAAAATCCCATTCAGATTGGATTATTTGGGTTCGTTCTAAAAGATTGCGGACTACCGCCCTGAGTTCTTCCATTTCAAAGGGTTTGGGCAGATAAACATCACACCCCACCTCATACCCTTGAATTCGTTCTCCTGTACTATCTCGTTCTGTAAGAAAAATCACTGGTAAAAGACGGAATTCTGGTAACTGCCGTAGATAGCGAACCAAAGTATAGCCATCCTTTTGTGGCATTTTAATATCAGATATGAACAGATGAGGACGATAGGCTCCTAAAAGAGACAAGGCTTCTTGTCCATTTCGGGCAGTTATGACAGAATAACTGTAAAGTTCTAAATAATCTTTGACAGCTAATCGAACCCCTGGATCATCATCAGCTATTAAGATTAATAATGGCATAAATACAAAGCAGTCTAATCTTTAACTCTTGCTAACAATCTAGAAGTGGTTAATTTATAGGTCCATTTTACCATTGGTGGCGAAAAATCTACAGAAAAGCCTTGAGGGAAATCGCTCAGTGATCTTTGATTGAATCAAAGAGACATTAGATAACTTTAGACTTTGAGTTTATATCGAAACAAGGGTTTGTAGCAAAATTTAAAATGCTTTATTTCGCGTTATGAGTTGGAGAAACTGGAGATTTTATCCAACTCATAAGACCAGTACCGACCAAGATTTCATTACTAGACCGACACTAGGTAACCCTACATCAATTCGGGCATTTTTTTTGTAAAAGAGCAATTAGTTAATCTTTTCAGTTGTAAATCAGGAAACCATTGTCGATTGTTCCCTAATTGATTGATAATTATTGATATTAATGGGGAATTAAACATGGCTATTGAATTTACTAAGTATCATGGATTGGGCAACGATTTCATTTTGATTGATAATCGTTTGAGTAATTCACCGTTAGTGTCTCCAGAGCAGGCCATTAAAATGTGTGATCGCCATTTTGGAATCGGAGCAGATGGGGTGATTTTGGCTCTACCCGGAACAGGCAAGACCGACTACACTATGCGGATTTTTAATCCTGATGGTTCTGAACCCCAAATGTGTGGCAATGGGATTCGCTGTCTGGCCCATTTCATTGCTCAGCTAGAAGGGGGAGAAACCTTAGGGAAAACTTATTCTATTCATACCCCAACTGGA
Organism: cyanobacterium endosymbiont of Epithemia clementina EcSB; assembly: GCF_029919255.1. Classification (GTDB taxonomy): domain Bacteria; phylum Cyanobacteriota; class Cyanobacteriia; order Cyanobacteriales; family Microcystaceae; genus Rippkaea. The sequence continues at coordinate 2,204,673 of NZ_CP123991.1, forward strand.
GTGATTTACCCTCGTTTAGAAGCTGAAGGACAAGTGAGAGTAGAGATGGGAAACCCTTATCTATTGGCCCATGAAATTCCCACCACTTTAGGCAATCCTAACGAAACAGTGATTAATCAACCCTTAGCTGTAGCCGGAAAACTCTGGTCAGTCACCTGTGTGAGTATGGGCAACCCCCACTGTATTACGTTTGTTGAAGACCTATCGGCAATTGATTTAGCTATCTTGGGACTTGAATTTGAATACCATCAGATGTTTCCTGAGCGCATTAATACCGAATTTATTGAGGTAGTTCGTCCTGATTATCTGAAAATGCTGGTTTGGGAAAGAGGTGCAGGGGCTACCTTAGCCTGCGGAACAGGAGCCTGTGCATCCGTGGTGGCTGGAGTGTTGACCGAAAACTGTGATCGCAACTGTACCGTAGAACTACCAGGAGGATGTCTTATGATTGAATGGTCTGAAGCCGATAATCGACTCTATATGACTGGCCCGGCTCAACTGGTGTTCACGGGAAGCTATTAAAAGTAATTTTTAAAGATGTAATAAGTTCAGAAATGTTAAGATAAAAGACAGTTTAGAAGAAAGAAATAGACTTATGTCTCCCTTACCTGACTATCGACCCCAAAAACTTTCCCTCGGTCATCTCGAAGCCGAAATTTTAGAGATTATTTGGGACTTAGAAACGGCAACGGTAAAGCAGATTCATGATCGCATTTTATCTGATCCTGAACGAGAGTTGGCTTATGCTTCTGTCACGACCGTTTTACATCGTCTCACCCAAAAAGGATGGCTAAAATACTCTAAAAAAGGGCGAGCTTTTTCTTGGCATCCCCTTGTATCTCGCGAACAAGCGCGGGCCATACAGGCTTATGAGCAATTGCAGCAATTTTTAGCCATTAGCAATCCTGATATCGTGGCAGCTTTTGCGGATAGTTTAGATACAGCTAGTCTAGAACAGTTAGATGCGATCGCGTCTCGTTTACAAACTATTCGTCGTCAACGGGAGGAGACTTAATTTATGCACTTATTAATGATAGTAGTAGCCTTAATTTTGGCTTGGAGTATTCGTCTTTATACTCCCTTATCTCATATCCCTTGGACAACTCGCTGGCAGCGATCACTGTTTTGTTTTGTATTTTCTCCTTTGCTATTATTAATGACTGCGATCGCAGTCATGGTGATGGGATGTCACGGAAAAATGTTAGGATGGCAGTCTAGTTGGTATGGTTACTTATTCGCAATAGGCTTTCTTATCTTTACTACCACTTCTATCGTTAAATTAGCTTTTCAAGGGTGGCAATCTATCCAAACAACCAATAATTATCCTCAAAAAATTATCGAAGGAAAAACTGTAAGACTTCTTGACACTTCTTTACCCTACAGCGCACAGGTTGGTTTTTGGAATTCTAAATTGGTCATTAGTAAAGGGCTTTTAGATACCCTAGATAAGGACCATTTAAGTGCAGTTGTTGCCCATGAAGAGGCTCATACTCAGTACCGAGATACTTTTTGGTTTTTTATATTAGGTTGGCTAGGTTATATTAGTCCTTGGTTGCCCAAGACCGATGAGCTGTGGCAAGATTTGTTATTGTTACGAGAAATTCGGGCTGATAAACGAGCTTCTCAACAGGTTGATCCCTTATTAATTGCTGAATCATTGGTAATTGTTGCTCAAAAAATACATGTAATTTCAGAAAATATAACAACAGGAGTTATGGAAGTAGCCTTCCATGACAAAGTTATTTCTGGTCGTTTAAATGAACGAATTGATGCCTTATTAAGTGAGTCAACAAATCCAGTTATTACTTCTTGGAAGTTGAGTTATATTTTATTAACTTTAACTCCGTTAAGTTTGATTCCTTTTCATGGCTAGATTAGTAAATATTAGAAATATTTTACTTTTAAATGAAGTCAAGATATTAATTTTTTTGTTAGCCTTTTGTTATCAACACGAATAAAATACTCCAGTATTATCTATACTATACAGGCTTTCTCGCTATATCTCTAATCAATTGAGAATCTAATTTTTACAAAGTTGACGAATAGTAATTTTCTAGTATTTCAAGATAGTATAGAATCTATAATTCTTTCGATATATTTCACTCTTTTTATTATCTAATATATTTTGTATTTTTTATAAAAATTTACAGTCTTTGGAAGCATATCTCTATATTTATTTGTTTTTTCTTTATTAAGATTTTATCCTTTAAATAAAGAAAAAACGTAAGTGTTTTCTTTATTAACTATTTCCTAAAAGGATTATGTGAAAGTTCCATAACTTTCAAGAAAGTTAATAATATTTAAGCAATTAAAGCAATTCTATTTTAGAATAGAACACCATCTTATATTACTGTTATTCGTATTAAATCTTTTCAGATTTTTAAAAGTGTTTAAAACCTGAATAAAATTAGTATTCTTTGTTTAAAATAAAACTATGATACTTACTTATTATTTTGTTATCTAATTTTAGATAACAAAATAATAAGTAAGTATCAACAATAACGCTAGATTTTTTTTTAACATCTATTGTAGAAAGCATCTATTGTAGAAGTTTAAAACTAGAAAAACTTTAATTTATCTGAATAAATGCTATTTAATATTTTTCTAGCTATAGTAGGCAGCGCTAAATAGACGTAACAATTATAAATTATTTTTTATTTTTATTTAAGAAATTAGAGTTGAATTTATTTTGTTTTTTTAGTATATGGATTAATTCTCACCCTTACTTGTTTTCTTTTTGTTTCAAACTCTTTTTTTAAAACTTAGATAGTTGTTTAATGTTATAAGTCCTTTTATCGCTCTCTGAAAACTTTTAAGGATATTTAATATTTTTCCTTTAAATTCTTGTTTATCCATCTTTCAAAAAAGAAAACAATTTTTCTTTTGCTTAAATAATATATATAAAAAATTTTTTTCTAATTGTACTATCTGATAGTTTCACCAAATATATAACTTTTAGAACTTTCTATTCTGTTGGATTTAAACATAATATTTTTGTTCTTGTTCTTGTCCTGGAGTAAATCTTAGGATCACGAGTTGACTTTAATAGTTATTGTCTACTAATTCTGTTAGCCTAATTTATAGGCAAGCCAGTATATAGTGATAGCTTTTTTAAAAAGGGTTTCTATTCTAGACTAATTTAAAATAATCAACTTATACAAAAAGAATTAAAAAAGAAGATCTTAAACTAAAAATTTACTGTTGCGTTAGTCTAAAGGGACATAATAATTGTGTTTGCTTAATGTTGATTGTCTTTATATCAAAATTAAGTTCTGGAATATCTATCGTGCTGACTGAACCTCCCTCAATAAATTTATAAGTTTGTTTTACATGTGCTTTAAGTTTATGTTCTAAATTAAGTTTCCATAGCTTTTTCTTCTATCAAAAAATGAAGGGAATATTCTTCATATTGAGATTTAAGTATAGAAAGTTCCTCAGCGTAAGGGCATAGATCTTCTGTTGTTAAGGTTGACGCAATAATAATTTAACCAACAGAGATAACCCACCTAGTTTAACCTTATTAATTCACAATCAACTCAGCACATCCTAATTAAACCTACCTAATTGTATATTGACGACAGCTCCTAGCAGTCAATCATGAGGTGAGTCATAATAGGGTCAACTCCTAGTCTTTTCTACGACAGGTCAGTGAGTCATTCAACTCTAGGATCGTATCTAATCAATGGCAACAGAACCATTAATTGAACTTAAAGGAGTCAGTAAAACCTTTGGTGATCAAGTCATTCTAGATCAAATTGACTTGACGATTTATCGAGGGGAGGCACTTGTGATTATTGGACCCTCAGGAACTGGTAAATCAACAATTTTAAGGCTTATAGCTGGATTGCTCCCGGTAGATGCCGGAGAAATTTATATCAAAGGAAAACTACGCAAAGGACTGATCGATGATGGGAATAAACCCATGCGAATTGCTCTCGTCTTCCAGCAAGCAGCCCTTTTTGACTCCCTCAATGTTGATGAAAATGTAGGATTTTTCCTTTACGAACATTCTAAACTCCCTCGTCAAAAAATTCGTCAATTAGTTGAAGAAAAATTAGCGATGGTGGGGTTACAGGGAATGGCTGCTCGCTATCCTTCTCAACTTTCTGGAGGAATGCGTAAGCGAGTCAGTTTTGCTAGGGCTTTGATTGCTGATCCTGATAATCCAGCTGATAACCCTGAAATTGTTCTCTATGATGAACCAACAGCAGGATTAGACCCGATTTCCTCCACTGTTATTGAAGATTTAGTACGCCGTCTTCAAAAGATCCCTGGGGGATGTGATACGTATGTTATGGTCAGCCACCAAGATAGTACTATTCGTCGGACTGCTGATCGCGTAATTTTTCTCTATGGCGGTAAAATCCGATGGGAAGGCGCAGTTAACGAGATCGATAGTAATGATAACCCTCTGATGCGACAATTTTTCAGTGCTAGTGTTCAAGGCCCAATTCGAGTCATCGATTAAGCTATATAGGAGGAAATTTATTCAATGAAACATATCTAAGTAATTGTCCTTCATATTTTTAGATAAAGTGAGGAGAAACCATGCTACGAATGCGAACCATTCAAGAAGGCTCGGTGGGTTTATTTGCCCTCTTGGGACTAATTCTGTTTGGAGGACTGGTGATCTGGTTACGCGGGGGAGTCTTGGGTCAAAAAAGCTATCAAATTCAGGCGAATTTTAAAGATGTAAGTAGTCTACAAATTGGGGCTCCTGTGCGTTATCGAGGGGTGGCAGTAGGAAAAATTGCTGGACTTCAACCTAGAAGCAATGGGGTCAAGGTATTGCTTGAACTTTCTTCTACTGACTTACGGATTCCCAAGAACTCTAAAATACAGATTAACCGCTATGGACTTATTGGGGAAGCTTCAGTCGATATTACCCCATCGATAAACTTGTCTGAGCAAGCCTTAGCTATTGACCCCACCAGTGCTGAGTGTCCCGACAAAAGTCTGATTATTTGTGACAGTGATGAGATTACAGGAGAAACCGGTTCTCAATTAGTAGAATCGTTAACTAAACTTAGTAATGCTTATAGTGATCCTGCATTTGTCAAAAATCTCAGTGATGCTTTTGCTAGTGTTTCCGTTGCTGGGAGCAAAGTTGCTAAATTAACCGATGAAATAAGTCTTTTTTCTAAAACTGCCCGTCAAGAAGTTGGAGGCACTTCTGAGGCGATTGGAAGTATTAATCAGGCGGCTCAGGATGCCTCTCAAGTAATGCGTAATGTTAATACAGTAGTCGCTGAAAACCGTAATGATCTCAATCGAGTGATTAATAATACGGCAAACTTAGTAGCTAATCTAGATGGGTTAGTGGCAGAAAGTAGGGAAACTGTTATTAACACGTTAAATAGTTTGGAAAAAACTAGTGAGCAAGTGCGAACCGTTGCCATTGATCTAGGAAAAACTGTTAATAAAGTGAATCAAGGACTCAATTCAATAGACGCCCAACAAATTGCCAGAGATTTAGAATTTTTAATGGCTAATTCGGCTGAAATGTCAGAAAATTTGCGAGATGTTTCAAAATCTATTAGTGATCCTCAAGTCATTTTAACTGTTCAAAAAACCTTGGATTCAGCACGAGTTACTTTTGAAAATGCCCAAAAAATTACCTCAGATGTAGAAGAACTGACCGGAGATCCTACTTTTAGAAATAATGTGCGTAAGTTAATGAATGGATTAAGTAACTTGGTTTCTTTTACTAATCAATTTGAACAACAACTATATACCGCTCAACTGATGGAATCAGTAACAGCACAGTTAGAATATAACATGGATGTACAAAGGCGTTTATCTAATTCAAAAATACCTAATCAAGAAAAAAGTTTTTTCCCTGGAAAACCTATTTCTAGAGTTTTTCTTGTGTCTCCCGCTACAACATCAGTTAAACAATTAAATAATTCCCTTGAGATAGTTTCTCCCGCGAAGAATTCAAAAGAAATCCAAGAAGAATAAAATTTAAATATTAACTTAAATTTGAGGATTAATAATTATGTTTAATAGTTCATTAGAACTATTAAAATTTTCTGCTTAATTCTTCCTGGAATCCTAACCAATCTCTATATCCATTTCTAAAATAAGTGATGGAGGGACTCTAACGACAGTAAGAAAGGGCTTTGATATCAATTGCTATTGGAATGACACAAAATTGGGTAAATAAAGTTGAAGAACTCTATCTAACTCCTTAGTTTCTTAAAGGGATTACTATCAATTTACCTTTTTTTTAACCATACTTTGGAAAACCTATCGCAATATTGCCCTTATAATGGGAGTTGGTTAACCTTAGCAGATTTTATTTTGTATTGAGAGGAGTTACCAAAAAACAGTGTTTGTCCTCAATGGCTACGAATATTTACTCGGATTTTTACTGGCGTCTAGTTTAGTCCCCATTCTTGCCCTCACCGCTTCAAAACTTTTGCGTCCCAGTGGGGGAGGCCCCGAAAGAGTCACTACCTATGAGTCAGGAATGGAACCAGTCGGCGCTGCTTGGATTCAATTCAACATTCGCTATTATATGTTTGCGTTGGTGTTTGTCGTATTCGACGTAGAAACCGTTTTTTTGTACCCCTGGGCAGTAGCGTTTAATCAATTGGGACTGTTAGCTTTTGTGGAAGCCCTAATTTTTATTGCGATTCTAGTAATCGCCCTCGTTTATGCCTGGCGCAAAGGCGCACTCGAATGGTCCTAGCATCAGCGATCAATTGGGAATTGTTCATTGTTCATTGATAATTATCAAACCATGAGTCCTAATACTACCCTCGATTTAGCTGCCATTGAGCAGCAACAAAAAGAAAAAATTCTTAACCCTATTGCTCGCAGTCAAGTTACTCAAGACCTCTCAGAAAATATCATCCTTACTACCGTAGATGATCTCCATAACTGGGCGCGTTTATCAAGTCTTTGGCCACTATTGTACGGAACAGCCTGCTGTTTTATCGAATTTGCTGCTTTAATTGGCTCTCGCTTTGATTTTGACCGTTTTGGTCTAGTTCCACGTTCTAGTCCTAGACAAGCGGATTTAATTATCACCGCTGGAACTATCACGATGAAAATGGCTCCTGCATTGGTGCGTCTCTATGAAGAAATGCCCGACCCCAAATATGTGATTGCTATGGGTGCTTGTACCATTACAGGAGGAATGTTCAGCAGCGACTCTACAACAGCCGTGAGAGGGGTTGATAAGTTAATTCCTGTAGATGTATACATTCCAGGCTGTCCTCCTCGTCCAGAAGCTATTTTTGATGCAATCATCAAACTTCGTAAAAAAATCTCCAACGAAACCATTCAAGAACGAACAACGCTAATGGAGCAAACTCACCGTTACTATAGTACAACCCACAATATGAGAGCGGTTGACCCAATTTTAACTGGTAAGTATCTACAAACTGAGAATCGTCAGGCTCCCCCCAAAGAATTAACTGATGCGATCGGTATGCCTGTTCTCCCCGCTTTAGCGTCCCAGAAACAAAAGGAGGAAATTGAACGTGGTTGAAGAAGATAAGCCAGATAATGCTCCTGAAACTAAAGAAACAGCCCTTGTTGAAACTGGACCAGTTTCCAGTTGGTTAATGAAAAATGGCTTTGAGCATGAAACCCTTGAGCCGGATCATCTAGGTGTAGAACTGATTAAGGTTGAATCAAAATTCTTGATTCCTCTAGCTACTGCGCTCTATGCCTACGGGTTTAACTATCTTCAATGTCAGGGAGCGTTTGATTTAGGGCCAGGAAGAGAGTTAGTAAGTTTCTATCATCTCATTAAGGTTGCTGATAATAGTGATCGCCCTGAAGAGATTCGAATTAAAGTTTTCTTGCCTAGGGATAATCCCCGTGTTCCTTCAGTTTACTGGATCTGGAAAGCCTCAGATTGGCAGGAACGGGAGAGTTATGACATGTATGGCATTATCTATGAAGGACATCCTGATCTAAAACGGATTTTAATGCCTGAAGATTGGGTGGGTTGGCCATTACGAAAAGATTACGTTTCCCCAGACTTTTACGAGTTGCAAGACGCTTATTAAAGTTTCATTAACAGATTATCAATCCCCTTCTGTTTTGTTCAGTTTATCTAACAATTAGAAGGGGAATTTGTAAAAAAAATAACTCTTTAAATCAAAACTAATATTATCTATTAATATAGATACAAGAAAGATGCAAGAAGTAGAGGATAAACTTATGAACTTTCTCATTACTAAAACTTAATATCTCACTATAAAAGATATTTATTATATTTAATTTTTCCAAAACTTTTCCTATAAATCTGGATGTAAAATATGGAAAATTAGCTCCTTGTCCTGGAGCACCTGATTGTGTTGATAGTCGAAGTTATACCCCTCAATTTAACATTGAAGAGAGGACCTCAATTTCTATTGCTTAGTTTAAAAAAGTAATTGAAGGTATAGAAAGAACGAGTCTTAATCGAAGAAACAGAAAATTATCTTTGTTAATTGCTTATGTTGATTTCATGATCACGGTAATTGGGGAGGAATTTTCATCCCTAATGATTATTTTTAGGTAAGAGGTTCTAATGAAAAAACTAATCAAATTCATGATTTTAATCCTAAAAAATTATGAGATCAGTCAAAAAGTGTATCCCGTTATTGATATGTAATGATAGCCATACCGCCTTTTTTACTGGAGATTCCTATAATAAAACCTGTGAATATGGCAGAAATGTTTACGTGACTATATCTGAGTAATCAAATTCATAAAGTTATTGTACTTGCTATTTGCCCAACTAACCGCGATTATGAGTATACTCATGCCCCTGTTTGGGTTTAGAAATAGGGAGGACTAGAGCAGCATGATTCTAGTTACGTTGCTAATGATGTTAAATGGTTTGTAGAGGCTAATCGTCGTACTCTCAGCGATCTTTACAAGAGAATGGTCTTATGGTCTTCTAATGGAAGGTTAGCTACTTTTTATACTGCCGCCAGATCCCTTATAAAATTCGTTCAGTTACTAGTTTATCTCCCTAATTTTTAATTAGAATTAATTTAAGTATCTATTTTTATGTCTTTAAATTATCAGAATATTTTTTATATTCTCTAGAATATTCTGCATTTTTGTTAAAAGTATTAAATACTTTACAAGATCCAAATACTCGATTGAAAATTCATTGAGATTGGGAACTTATTTGGCAGTAAGAATTTCATAATTCTTTTATTTTAAAAAGGTAACTGTAAAAGTTCGAGAAATGCACGATTTATTAATTTAGAGACTTTTAGTAACGGGAAAATAAAAACTTATATATCCTTGAAGATATAAGTGGTCAACATATCGAAGAATCCTGGTCTGGTCGCATGGAAAATGTGTTACAAATCTTTTGTCGTTGGTAATTAAATTATTCGAGAGATTTTTAGCTATTCTAGACTAGCTATTACAAAATAGTAATAAATAAAAGCTGAAAGTATTGCTGTACAATGTTTCCAACATTACAAAACTTTTCTTATATTAAAACTATATTTTTAGAGTGACAGAATGCGATCATAATAACAGTTTTAGAAGTTGTAAAATGCTAATCCATCATACTTCAGTCTAAAAAAGCTATATTTTTTAACCTTTGAAGAAACTAGACTGAATCATTAGCTTTTAATATTAGCTATTTTCCTATTGGAGTCTTAGTAATACCTTGGAAAGAGACTGAAATTCAAATAATCAAAAAATACACAAAAAATAGTGTTTTTATAAGCAGTTATAGTTTTATCGCTAAAACACTTATAGGATGAGCGACTTATCTTAAAAATAAAGTAATGACAGACAATAGCCACTGGTACAATCGGTCAAAGTTAAAAAGGAAAGACCAAAAGTCTTAATAATACAAATATTATAATTTATCTTAACCAAGCGATTTTCTGTAAGCCTGTAATGGTATCTTTATGAGCTGATCAGCAATTTCCGAAAACAACTCTAGCTGCATATATCATAAGAAAACTATTTCTATTCAAAATAACAGCTATTTCAATTTATTCCTATTTTAAACCCGTACCTTATTAAGATTCCCATGGTCAATGAAATAACTGAAGAAATACTTAATTTAATAATTGATCCTCAAGGACTTGAGATCATTATTGCTTAACTCTAATTCCAACAGAGGCTGTTAATTTTTCTTTAGTCTTAATTTACTATTTTTTTGTATAGAAATAAAAAAACCAGGGTTAACCAAGTGAAAGCCTCCAAAATAAACGTTGCGAGAAAATATCCGACAGTCGATATGGTTAATCTATACAAAAAAATAGGAAGGATCGTTTGTCATTGACTATCAGTTTTCTTATCAAAGAGAATAAAAATAATAGCAATATTTCCTAGCAACTTAGCAGAAGTATAACTATCCAAATTGATACCTCTAAGTCTCTCGAAACCGGCAGACATTCCAATAGCTATAAATTCTTACAAAGAATAAATTTCCTCCTATTTACTTGCTAATTTCTTATTAATGACACTGATAATTAATGGAAAAGCAATAGCAATATAGATTTGTTCAAAGTTCATCATAATTAAGTACACTAGTATATGATGATCATCATATACTAGTGTACTACGACCATTCCGGTATGAATATAATGCTTGAAGCACAGCTTTAAACATCAGCCGTTGTCGAGAAAAGATAACTCCCTTAAAATACCAATTCGGAACATTTGTAATCAGAACAACTTGAATTCAACTTATCGCGTTCACATAGAAACAAAGGATAATTCTACTTTGGCCGGTTGGAAGAGAATTAAGGATCTGGTCCAGAGTAATAGTAATTGAGGCAATGTGAAATCCGATTCTTCATTCCTTCTATCCCCTAACATTCAGCGATTCCAACTGGCTGCAATTAAGATTACATTCAATATTTCTATCCTAAAACCAGGACATTTTACAGAAATAATATACTTCCAACTTAGACAAAATACGAAAAAATTTTTTTAAAATCGTTAGTTAAAGTTCTTTATCTTTCTTAACTTAAATAAATATTTTTTTAATACTAGCTGAGTTGAATTCACACTCTACTATACTTAAATTACTTAAATTTAAATTCCCCTTGCTATCTGCCCATAATCTCGTTAAGGTTAAAGATATATTACAAAGTAATCATCGCTCTTAAAGAATTTATTTATAAACTGAGGTGATCCTAGGATCGTTTATTGTTGTTTAGCCTAAACTGTTTTTAATCCCCCATTTGTGAGCGACTAACTCTGCTAAACTAATGTTTAAGACGGATTTTACAATGACACAGCGTATTCTCTATGTTCGTCTCCCCTGTAATCCCATTTTTCCTATTGGCGTCGTCTATTTATCTGATTACGTACATAAACTTTTTCCTGAAATTAAGCAAAAAATCCTTGATTTTGGAACAATTCCACCATTAGAATTTAAAAAAACTTTAGATAATTGTATCGATAAGTTTAAACCAACTTTGCTAGTGTTTTCTTGGCGAGACATCCAAATTTATGCACCCGTTGGTGGTAGAGGAGGCAATCCCCTGCAAAATGCTTTTGAGTTTTATTACGCTAAAAACCCTCTAATTCGTTTACGAGGAGCATTAGGCGGCTTAAAAGTAACTATTGCTTACTACAGCGAAATATGGCGAAATATAGGTCTAATTCGGCGTGGACTTAAACAGGCAAAACAATATCATCCAGAAGCACGTCTGGTTGTAGGAGGCGGTGCAATAAGTGTCTTTTATGAACAGTTAAAATCAGAGCTTCCCAAGGGGACTATTGTTTCGGTGGGGGAGGGAGAGACTTTGCTTCAAAAACTGTTGCAAGGGAAAGATTTTTTGGAGGAGCGTTGTTATGTTGTTGGAGAGAATGATTTCCGCAAAAAATTAATTCATGAACCTCCAACACCTATTGAAAAAACTGCTTGTAATTACAAATATATTCAGAGTATTTGGACAGAATTTGACTATTATTTTCAAGAAAATGACTTTTACATCGGAGTACAAACTAAGCGAGGTTGTCCCCATAACTGTTGCTATTGTGTCTATACAGTAGTAGAAGGAAAACAAGTTAGGATCAACCCGGCTGATGAAGTGATCAAGGAAATGCGCCAACTTTATGACCGAGGAATTCGTAATTTCTGGTTTACTGATGCTCAGTTTATTCCCGCCCGTAAATTCATTGAAAACACCGAAGAATTTTTACAAAAACTTCTTGATTCTGGGATGACAGATATTCATTGGGCAGCTTATATTCGGGCAGATAATTTAACCCCAAATCTATGCGATTTGATGGCTAAAACAGGGATGAATTATTTTGAAATTGGTATCACTAGCGGGTCACAAAAATTAGTTCGCAAGATGCGAATGGGCTACAAGTTACGGACAGTTTTGCAAAATTGTCGTGATCTTAAAAGGGCAGGATTCAATGATATGGTATCAGTTAATTATTCTTTTAATGTAATTGATGAAACTTTTGATACCATCCGACAAACCATTGCTTATCATCGAGAATTAGAAAATATTTTTGGGGCTGATAAGGTAGAACCTGCTATTTTCTTTATTGGATTACAACCCCACACTCATCTCGAAGAATATGCTTTGGAAAATAATATTCTTAAACCTGGATATAATCCTATGAGTTTGATGCCTTGGACAGCCAAGAAGTTACTTTGGAATCCTGAACCTTTGGGATCATTTTTCGGAGAAGTTTGTCTGCAAGCATGGGAAGAAAATCCTAATAATTTTGGACAGGAAGTTATAAAAATTCTAGAAAAAAAGTTAGGAAAAGCTGATTTAGAAGAGGCCTTAACTGCTCCTCTCGAAGAAAAGAAAAAACAGTTTATACTAGCTTAGTTTGTAACTTAATGTAGAGTAAATACCTAAAACTTTACCAGTTATCATTCAAGGTAGTATAGATTAAGTCGTTCAAATCTTATCAGAATTAGTATCATACTTTTTATATGACGATGTACCCCTTCTATGAGCCTGTCATTATTTAAATCAATAACTATTTTTTAGTTATGAAAACAAATTTGCAGAAAAATTAAATTTTTAAAAATAGAAAAAAACATAAAATCGAATATTTTCTTAAAAACTTAGGATTTAAATTATTTAATAGGTATTAAAATGATGATACCAAAAATATAGCTAATTTAGATATTTTAAGTAAATAAGAAATAGAAATAATGCTAATAATTTGGGTCAACGATTACAAACAAAAAAATAGACATTAATTCAACTCATTTTGATTAATTTAATTCTCAATTTATTCTTTTATATTGCTTCTTTTATGTCATTGAAGAGATTACACTCATTTAGTAAACAATATTCCATTTTACTAATCATTTTAAAATACTTATTAACCCAAGGCTCACCTACTAACGTTGATAATCTTTTAACTGGTTCTAATTTTGGAGAGTAAGCTAGCAAACATTTTCTAGTAACTCCTGAATAAATTTTTCTCTTTTTACTATAAAATTAGCTGCTATTATCTTCCATCAATAAGACTTTTTTTTCAGATAGCTCTACATCTTTAGCTCAATGTTAATCAATTAAATTCAGCAATTTTATATTTACTCTTGGAATTTAATTCTATAAGATTTGTTTAGATTAGTGGCTATAAATATCCATAAACATATGGGTATTTATAGCTCTGTCTTACCATAGCAGTTGGTCTTTCCCCAATGAGACTCCAAACTTTTCTTCTGATTAGTTTAAATTCTACTCTAGGTTCATCAACAAATAATATATCTATTTTAAATTCTGGATGTTTTCTTAATTTTTTTAACTTATAAAGAGAAATTCATCAAAAATTTCTCTTGCTCAGGATACTTTTCCTTTCTATGTTTTGGTCTCTGACTCTGGGAATAGTATCTGAGCTTTTTTAAGTGCTTTTATTCTCTTTGGTACTAAACTCTTTCAATACAAATTGTTTCTATCTAATGAACTACTTTCAGTTCTGTTCATGTTCGTCAATCTACAGATTTTATAGTGTTTTTTTATTTCTTAAAGTTAAGTTGTATTTCATGAATATTCCTACTCAAGTCATAGAAACTAACAATAAGACTAATCAATCAACTTAAGTTGATCTTAACTGGCAGAGTATTTTCAAGTCAGTAATAGTTTTGTCCTTTTCATCACTTTACTAATATCTAAGAAAAAGATTGACAAAACTATTACCTCATGGCTGAGTAGAACTCCATTTTATTGAAATAAAACAATTTATAGAACAAGATAACGATGTTAATCTGTAAGAACTAAGTATTTACTTATACAAAAAAATAGGTGCTGTAATTAGTATTACTGCCATATGTCATTTTGTCTGAAAAATAAAGTTAATCCCTAAAAAATACTTCATATATTAAAAGTTTACACAGATAGGGGTCAACCGTCGAGACGAGGATGTTTAGTATAATACTTGGACAACTCAAACTTTCAGATTTAGTCTTATTGACAAAGCTGAAGTTGAGCTAGCCATCACTCGTCAGTGTGCCAGAGCAATTAAAGGAAAACGAGCTTATGGAAAATGACTAAATATATCGAGTTAAAAATATTACGTTAATTGGAACGCTCGCTAAATTAGAGTTTTTTACCCCTTTTACTTTTGAACTATGGACAAATAAAGAAGCCTTTCTCACTGATGAAACAGAAGTGCTGACATTATAACTATGGCCGAGTACTTATCTGGTCATCAACAATTTACCGATTCATAAAGTAAAAAAAATTAGAGAAGTGATTCAATGTATAAAGGCACAAGTTGCATTTTTATCCCCTTATTCTTTAATTTTCAATTCTATTCAAAACTGTTGTCTAAAAATCAAAGAATAATTGAGAAGTATAGACTTTTAAGATTCTATAGGAACAAATCAAGACAGCAAAATTACTTCACTGCCTGGCTAAGAAACAAGTTTTTTTAAAAATGTCTAAATTTCCAAAAAACTTGTCTCTTAGAAAGAGATCTAACTTTCAGTCACAATTTCAGGATACAACCCTAATTGTTTAGATAACTGACGAGCAAGAAAAATCAGGAACTTTGCTCCATCTTGATTTCCTTCATGGGCTTGCGCAGTGGCAACTTC
Source organism: cyanobacterium endosymbiont of Epithemia clementina EcSB (assembly GCF_029919255.1). Lineage (GTDB taxonomy): Bacteria > Cyanobacteriota > Cyanobacteriia > Cyanobacteriales > Microcystaceae > Rippkaea. The sequence continues at coordinate 2,219,682 of NZ_CP123991.1, forward strand.
CATTAGGGTTTGAACAAAATCTGCATCAATTAAACTGCTGTTAGCATCTAACACGTCCGGTTCTTGTCCATTGGGACAACCGACTAAATCTTCAATGAGTTGAAAATATTGCTGTCGACGAGATTCCGTCATGGTAATGGTTCTCCTTAGGTAAATATTCGGGGTTAGACTTAACTCACTTAATCGTCGTCTTCGTCAGGGTTTTTTGTTAAAATTTCAAATACTGTTGTAGCACAGAATTCTCTATTTTTGTCAATTTCTTTTACCCTTTTGGTTATTAGTTTGGCTTTCTCGAGTTGCCCAAGTTTAGCTAAAATAAATCCTTGCGCTGCATAGGCATTTAGGTAAAGTCGGATAGGTGAATCATACTGACGACTGACTAATATAGGCTTTAGTTGCTCCCATTGTAGCGGGAGATTTTCTGTCTCTTGGATGATTTTTAAGATTTTCTTTGCAATCTCAAGGGCAATTTCAGGTTTCTTCTTATAAAAAAAGAAACGATAAGCTCCTGTTAAAACATCAAGGTTATTTTCAGCTCTGTTTAGGGCCTCACATATATATTGTTCTGCAAGTATTGTATTTTCCCAATTGTTAGAGGCTAAAATTAATAAAGTTTTTACATCTTCTGATACTTCGTACCAGGATAGTTGATTTTGATTTACCACCATAATGTATCCTTAAATCATATTATGATCTTAGCATTTTGACTAAAAGGAAGTATTAAAATCTTTTCTATTAGAAACCGTTTATAACGTATATTTTAAAATGATTGTCGGGTAGAGTTTATTATACTATTTTTACACATAAAAATTTGTTAATGAAAAGATTTTAGTAATTCTAGACATACAGGAAATAGGAGCACTAGTTCTCTATCTAAGATAGAAAATTAGTGCTCCTTTTAAATAAGTCCAGCATAAATACTTATGGTGAAAATAATAAAACGCAGGAAGAGAGTTAAATATTGACATCTTGCCGTCAGAGTTAATTTGATGTATTTTAATTTAATTAAATGATTTACTAGATAAAAGGAAAGAATTAAATATTATTAATACAATAGGAGACATGGTCATGACTTCGAATTTTGTCTCTTTCATCGCATTAAGTTTTAATAAAAATAGAAAATAACAAAAATGTAATATTAAAATTTTTTTGTTAAAGTCCCTTCAGACTTTAACCGTTTTTGAAACCTTTTAGAAAATATAAAAATGGTTGAAATAGATAAGATATTCAATATAGTTTTATATTTTTTTAAAAAAAACATAATTTTAGGAATAAACTTAAATTTTGAATAAAATAAATAACTAAATAAATTTTTTAAAAATTATCTACAGAAACAAAGGTATGAAGTGATAATTTTTCAGTCTAACAAAACCTAAAACTAAATTAGTATGTTTTGTTCTCTAGAACAGAAACAGCGCGTCATTTAAAACAACTTAGTTTTCTTTAATGGTAAATTAATCTGCAGTAAAAATTTTTAATAAACCTAAAAAAATCGTGATTTATCGCTATTTTTTATGACTCATAATTACAAAATTAATTGAGTAATTAAAAAACAAGTCAGTTGTAGAATAAAACAGAAAGTCGAGAATAAAGATAATAACATAATCAAAAATTAAGAATTAAATATAAAATATATTGTTGGAAACATACAACAGCATTTATCAAAAATACTAATTACTTTAATCCCACTCATTTTTCTCTGTAATAACGTCTTATTATTAATGAATAAGCCAGACTAAAAAGTCTGAATAAAATTTTAATTTTTTAAAAAAATTAAAATTTTATTTTTAACTATATACATATCTAATGTAAAAAGGTAATGAAAATGAATGCATTAATATTAAATTATTAGTTAGTATTAGTTAATTAATTTTAGTTTTTAGGACTTTAAAATTGGCGCTATTTTTTTACAACACACCCGATAGAAGTTGTTATTAAATAAATTAAGTACTATAAGCATTTCTACTAACATGCTATTTACTATATTATTATGAATAATTTGATTTTTTTAATGCTTCTTTACTGTAAAAAACTTTAATTTAGATCTATACTAAAGTCGCAAGTAATATGTTGATTTTTACTTAGTTAGGATTGAGAGTTAGTATATTTTATTGTCTCTGTTCTTGCTTTTTTTAAAGTAAAATACTTTTTGTCTATTAAAAAGTTTTGCCAACTTCATTTTCTCATATAGAGTTGCTTGTATCAGATCTAGATTAGATGAATATTGCTCCACCCGACTAAAATCATCTTTATAATGAACCTGCTAATCATTTTTCTTCATTATGTATAAATTTGCACCACAACTCCTAAATTCTAAATTAGGAACTTAATTTGTCAGGATTTTGGGAAGGTTAGACAAACTATTTCAAGGTCTCGGTACTACTTTAGTCGGAGAATTTTTCAATAAAAGGTACGATTTAAAAGATTCTTTTACTTTCTTAAATAAGAAATTTATGAAGCTCTCTATTGCAAAAATGAACCAATTTTAGAAAACTGAAGAGCTAATTACCCAATCCATCGAGTAATTACGTTCTAAATATTTTGAATTTAGATCATCAGATATTAACTTAGACACGAATAATCTCAACTAAAAGTTAGGGTTGCGCCCTAGGGCGCAACCCGACAAAAAACTGTCCTAGGCGGGAGCATGAGTATAGCAATTTTTGGGACAGATGCGAGCGCAAGCTTCACAACCAATGCAATTTTCCTTTTTAGCAATCGTCATAACTTGACGTTCGATATCGTCCTCGTCTTCATCTTCGTCAACGAATTCTCCGTCTTCATTAACCCCCATTAAGGCTAATACTTTCTGACCACAGACTTTGAAACAACGTCCACAACCCAGACAAGTATCTTTGTTGATAGAGTCAACAAATTGGGGAATCCATTCAAGTCCACCAAAAGTTAAAGCAGTTGCAGTTGCCATATTTGTTCTCCTTTTAAGATGATTTTGGCTTTGAGTGATCCTCGCTAGTTAACGGTAAAGGTTCACTAGACGAGTATTCAAGGGTATGATATCCACTTGAATTCTGTAATAGCAGCAGACGCTGCGGATGAAGCTGAACCCGCCAAGGAAAAGGGCGATCTTTGAGTTGCTGCCATTTATCCTTCAATACCTCCACCTGTAAGTGGTAATCGTAGGGACTGGTAGGAGCGCAATTCAGCTTCAAATAAAGGGTCATCCGATGTTGGGTTTCACTAATGGTGGTTAACCAACAGGGAAAAATATTAGTGTGGTGAAGGGTAGAAAATTTTTCAATATCGGGAAAAGTCAGTTGATGGGCGCGAATCCCGACATGGACTAAATTCGGGGAAATGGAATCAAATACCTCGAGGGTGCATCCCCAGTCAATAGCCGTAATTTTGCGTTGGGCAACTTGTCTGACACGGGAGAAATTCTTACAGCCGGTCAATTGAGCTACTCTAAAGCTTTGGGGATGTTCAAAAATTGCTTGTTTAGGTCCTTGGGCAATAATTTTTCCTCCTTCGAGAATCAAAAGATTAGGACAAACTCGATATGCTTCCTCCAGGTTATGAGTAACAAATAAGGTAACACCTGAATAACGAATTAAACTAGTCCTAAGAAGTTTTTCGAGTTGATCTCGTAAGTAGGTGTCCAGAGCAGAAAATGGTTCATCAAGTAGTAATATTTCCGGTTCGCTTGCTAAGGCACGGGCTAGGGCAATTCTTTGTTGTTGTCCTCCTGAAAGTTCCGCTGGATAGCGATCTCCTAACGCATCCAATTGAACACTGCTCAAATGCCTTTTAAGCCTAGCGCGAATGACACTTGCCGATAATCCTTTAGGTAAACCAAAAGCAATATTTTGATTAACTGTGAGGTGGGGAAACAAAGCATAATTTTGGAACAAATAACCTACGCGACGCTCACGAATCGGTATATTAATCCCCTGACGAGAATCAAATAAAACTCGGCCATTAAGGATAATCCGACCGCGATCGGGAGTTTCTAACCCTGTTATACAGCGTAAAATCATGCTTTTTCCTGCCCCAGAAGCCCCTAATAACCCCAAGGGAAGTCCATCGGTATGAAAAGAAACATCTAACAAAAATCCAGGCAATTGCTTCTGAATATCAACAATTAGCTTAATTTGCGCTTTCGGAACCGGATAATCCGCAGTATCCCAAGTTAAACCTAACGTATGAGGATCGAGATTTTCCCTTAACAAGTTGGGTTGTTTTAAAGAGGTTACTCTTTTGCTTTTTCGTTTGGGCTGCCCGTCAGACCAATAATTAACAATACTCATGATGCTAAGGGACAACACTAGGATAACCCCAACCCAAGCCAATGCTTGATCCATTGCTCCACTTTCCGCAGCAAAAAAGATGGCAATGGGAATTGTCTGAGTTTTCCCTGGAATACTACCAGCCAACATTAAAGTTGCCCCAAATTCCCCTAACGCTCTGGCAAAAGCCAATAAAATCCCAGCAATAAGACCAGGTTTCGCTAGGGGTAGTAAAATTTGCCAGAAAACTCGCCCTTCCGATGCTCCTAGGGTTCTAGCACTAGCTAACAAATTGGTGTCAATTTGTCTGAAGGCCCCTAACATGGTTTTATACATCAATGGAAAGGCGACAACAACTGAGGCGATAACGGTAGCATACCAGGTGAAAATGATACTGATATTCAATAGAGCAAACAATTGTCCAATCGGACCTTGTTTGCCTAATAAGAGTAATAAGACAAACCCGATTACCGTGGGGGGCAGTACCAAAGGAGCAGTTAATAATCCATCAATTAAACCTTTCCCTACTCCCCGATATTTGAACATCCAACGGGCTGCAATCACACCGCAAAAGGAGGCAATCAGTGTTGCTGTTAAGGCTGTTTTTAAGGAAATCCATACTGGGGAAAGGTCAAGATGCATCATGATTTTTGCCTTTTGCTTTTTACTTTTTACCCGTAGTTGGACATTGCCCACCTCATAAGTAATAGAGGTGGGCAATGTCTTCTACCGAGTTCGTCTTACATAAATGGCACGGGCTAAGGTACGATCAATCGCAATTCGCATTCCTCCAATTTTAATAATATATGAAGGAAATCGTTGTTCTAAGGTAATCTGAAGTCCAGGCATAATACCCATAGCGATTAATTTTCGTAGGAGATTCTCATCATTTTTTCTGACTTTAGTAATAATCCCTGTATCCTTCTCTTTAAGAAGGTTTAGAGCTAAAGATTCAACGGTAAAACTTTGGGCAAACATTTTAGAACGTGACCTCCAGAATGGATAAGAGTTGATTGAGCAAATACCCCATTAAAAAGGCAAGTACAATAACAAAACTTGTCATTGCTAGAGTAATTTTGAGCCCGTGTTGTTTTAAAATTAATTGAAATTGAGTCAGACAGGGAATAAATAGAGTTAAGGTAACTGCCGCTACGATCAACTGACGACCTATCAAAATACCTGAACGATGAAGATCAAACATAGCTGCCGCCCCATAGTCTCGACGAAAAAATCCATAGAGAAAAATGGCGGAGGTCGCTGGAGGAAGTCCTAACCAAATCATAATTGGTTCTAACCCCTTGAGCAATATTTCAAAGATTCCAGACAGTTTTCCTAACCAAATTAATACTGATACTAAAATAGATATTTGAATAATTTCCTTTAAATACCATAGAGTTCTTCCATAAGTTTTGCTTAAAATGTACTGAACGTTAGGCATCCTTAATGGGGGAATTTCTAGATAAAAACAGGCACTATCACCAGGTAGTATTTTTGCAGTTAATAACCCTACAATAACAAAGATAAAACTAATCGTTCCCACCCAAATAATTAGAGCAGTAGGACTTTGAGACAGTAATCCCAACATAACTCCCAATTGAGGCGAACAGGGAACAACTAAGGCTAATAATAGGGTAGCAATCACCTTTTCTCGTTTACTTTCTAAGGTACGGGTAACCAGAGTAGCCATAGTTCCACATCCTAATCCTAAAACTAGAGGAGTAATAGAACGTCCTGATAAACCTAAAGCTTTCAACAAGCGATCAGCTAATAGAGAAAGTCGAGGTAGGTAACCACTATCTTCTAATAGAGAAAACATCAAAAAGAAGGTGGTTACAATGGGGAAAATAATAGCGATAACATATCTTAATCCTAAGGTAATAATGCCATGCTCATTAGCAATCAAATTTTGCAAAATCGTCCAGGGGAAAAGAGTTGCAGTTATCTGATTAACCAAAGGGTTAATAGTTTCAGTAAAAAAAACTTCGAGATTACTGACCAATACCCCCACGCCAAAACTGCCAATAAATTGATATATTCCCAAATAAAGAATTATTATTGCTAGGGGAAAGCCAGTAATGGGATTCACAGTTAACTGGTGAAAAAATTCCTCACTTTCCTGGGATTTTTTCTTTATATTAATCACCGATGACTCTGCTATTTTCCTAGATAATTGATAGCGACTTTTTGCAACTACCAACACTAGAGGATCACTAAACTGAGATCTAACATAATCGATAACAGTTTTAATTTCTGGAAAATGGGGCTCTAGTTTTCTGGCCTTTTCCCAAAAAACAGGATCTCCTTGAATAAGTAATAGGGCTAAACTGCGCTTCGCAATCGGATATTTACACGAACTAGAAGACCCTTGATGATCTTGTGTAAGCAGGGACTCAATTCTTGTCAGCCCTTCTTCAATAGCTGTAGGATAGCGCAGGAGTGGTGACATAATTACCGACCTTGGCTTTTAACGTTTCAATGCCTCTTTTTTTGTAAGCTGATAGGGTGACAACGGGGATACCGAGAGAGGCTTCTAATTGTTTTTCATTGACCCAAATTCCTAATTTTTCAGCTTCATCAAGCATATTAACTGCTAATAAAACCGGGAGTTGAATTTCCATGAGTTGAAATGTCAAAGCTAACATTCGACTGAGATGTTTAGCATCAATGACATGAATGACTAAATCAATCGATTCTGTCAATAAAAAATCCCGAGAACACTGTTCTTCTTCTGTCATGGGAATCAAAGAATACATCCCGGGAGTATCAATGATAGACACTGTTTGTCCTGCAATAATTGCCTGACCTTGGGAAATATCAACGGTTGTCCCCGGATAGTTAGAAACAGTTGTGTAACTACCTGTTAACAGGTTAAATAGAAGACTTTTTCCCACATTAGGAGAACCGACTAAAGCAATAGTAGCTCGGGTAGGAATTAAAGAGTTAGAGGATTTCTTGAACTGATTGTTTTTCCAAAAACGATCCCAGATAGCTGTTAATTTACCTGGGGATGTTTGGCAATAATTCCGACAGTCATTGCACGTCATTTTCTATATTTAACTGAAGCCTATTCTCAGGATAGTTAATTTTTGTTTTATAAACAGTCAATTGAGATACACAATACCAATCTTTTTTAAGAGAAAATCATAGCAAAATAAAATCTATCTTTGTGGATATTGGGGTAATAATTGGACATAAAATTTATGCCAACATAAAAGTTAAAACCTAATAAATAAAGAAAAAGTGGGCATTACCCACTCAACTTGTAGCATAACCATATCGGTAATATTAATTAATATAATTAAGTTAATTAATTTCATCGATTCTTTTATCTCTAACTGGAATTATTCTTCTACAATTTGACCAGGTTTAAAAAACCAAATAATCCAAACACTTAGCATCAATTTCAGAATAGCTGAAGTCATCATGAACAGTAAAAATATAGCTAAACTTCCTGCCATAATCGCTGCTAGTTTATGAATTTCGTCTTGACCTTTTAATCTAATCCAACTAGCAGTGATCCCGACAATTAACAATAAAAAGTAAACAATAACCATAATTTTAATTCACCTCAATACTATTAGAGTGATTTAATCTAGTCTATCTGAGGCTCGATATTAGTGGCAATCCAATACAATTCTAACCAGAGTCTAGGATTCTTCTTTTTAAGATTAGAGAGGGGATCTCTCACAATTCTTGTTGCATTTAGACAAACAACTTCAATTAATCCTAAATTTTCGGCAAGTTCTTTTAACTCTTTTTGATACAAAAGAATATTTTTTCCTGTTCTTGCAGAATAATAAATGGCAAGATAATGATAAAACTTATCTTGTCTTTCCGCCCAACTATCAACAACGGTTAGATAACAACAACTCAATAAGTAAGAAATATGAGGATAATACTTATTAACAAGACAAACATATTCTTCAAGTAATTTTTCACGAATCACTGCTACAATCCCTCCATTTTAAACTATGAGATAGGTCAGAGAATAGAGAAGCTTTAATGCAATGGTTTTTGATTTTAGTGCATTTGTTAAAAAATACACCCTTATGACTGATACAATCTTTCAGGGGATACTCAGAAAATTGGAAAGCTATCTCATTAATAGGACAGTCTTCACTTATTTTTGGACAAAACTTAGGCTTAAGGCAAGAGAGTTTAACAGTTTTATGATTTTTGCGAGATAATTCTAATTCTTGTCCAAAAAGAAACTCACTATAGTCGGCTACATTATCCAGACCCAACAAGTTGAGCAAAATCTCTCCCATCATCCAAAATGTTGTTTTGAAGACAAATGTTTTCCATTTGAGCATAGCCGAACCTCAGCAAAACGTGCATCGTGTCCATAATATATAACTCTTAAAAAAGGATAGAAGGGGGAAAAAGTCGCAGAATTTAAGAATAAACTACGACTTCAACAGCAGATGATGAGGATAAAACTAGAAAAGATGATAACTTACCCTAAGTAAGGTTCCTGATGAGTTTTAATCGTACAATCAGAGCGAGGATAAGCTACACAAAGAAGCACCCATCCGTTCTCAACTTGTTCATCATCCAAAAAGCTTTGATCTTCTTGATCAATTTCTCCCTCTACTATTCTGCCAACACAGCTAGAACAACCTCCCGAGCGGCAAGAAGAAGGTAACTCGATGTCGTTTTCTTCAGCAAAGTCCAGAATATACTGATCTTCTGGGACTTCTAAAGTTACGTCCATTTCCGCAAATTCCTCTTTCTTGCCCGTCTCTTTGTTTTTTCTTTTGGCAACTTTCATGAGACGAACTTTGTAAGTAGTGGTCATGTGTGTTCTCCTCCATTTAAGAACAGTAATTGGAAACTTGAATTAGCTACAAGGGGTGGCTTTACTACCACAATCTTTTGATGAGAAAGACTTGCCACACCCACAGGTATCTCCAGCATTAGGATTGGTAAAGGTAAATCCGCTTTGGGTTAAACTGTCCACAAAATCGATTACTACCCCCTCAAGAAGAGAAAAACTCTGGGAATCAACATAAATAGGAACATTTTTCTGTTCAAAACGGATATCCTGAACGTCTGGCTGTTTGACTAGATTGAGGGTATATTCATAGCCACTACAGCCGCCATCTTTGATCCCAACACGAATTCCAGTTGCTTTAGGTTCTTCCCCTTCTAAAAAGGGACGAAGTCTAAAAGCTGCTTTTTCAGTTAAACTAACTGTCATAATTTATCTCCACGTTTCAGTTGATAGTTATATAGTTGCCGACTATAAAGCTGTATTCCCTGTTTACTATTCACTACTCACTCCCTATAAGTGCGTTTTGGGCGATTGTCCCAGTCAAGTTTTTCAGGTAAAATTACCACAAACTGGACAGTCAGGATCATGATAAGGACGACGTTTAGCAAAGGTGGTACTTGCAAAATCCATGGTCAATAATTGACCTGTCAATGGCTGTCCTAGTCCCGTAATCAGTTTCACCGCTTCTAGGGCGGCTAAACAAGCTAGGGTTCCTGAAACAGCCCCTAACACTCCAAATCCCCAACGGTCCCAGGTCGGTTTTTCAGGGAAAATACAGGACAAACAGGGAGTTTTCCCGGGAATAACCGTGGTTAAATAAGCTTCCATCTCACTCATGGCCGCTTCTACCATTGGAATTTTTCGTCGCACACAGGCGGCATTTAGGGCTTCACGTTCGTTGAAGTCAAAGGCACAGTCGATGGCAATGTCGGCCTGTTTCATCAGGTTATGGACATTTTCCGAGGTCACAAATTCAGGGATAGCCTCAATTTCTACATCAGGATTTATTTCTGAAAGAGTTTCTTTGGCTTTGAATACCCTCGGTTTTCCGACCCAATCATCAGTCATCAAAATCTGACGATTTAGGTCATCCCGACGAAGATTGCCCCCTCGAACTAGAACTAACTTGCCTATTCCCGCGACAGCTAAGTAAAGGGCGACAGTTCCGCCAAGCCCTCCTACCCCTGTAACAATAGCAGTAGTAGATTTTAGTTTTTTCTGTCCTTTCTCACCAAAGCCGTCTAATTGCATTTGACGAGAATAGCGTTCTAATTCTATGGGGGTCAGTTCCATAATGTTTCTTAAACCTCAGTTTCTTTAGCTAAATCGTCAAGTAAGACTACATTTTTAGGGGCGTCTTTGAAGACCTTAAATAGCTTAGTTTCCAGAGGACTAGAAGTTTTAAACAACTCATAAGCTTCTTGAAAAGCTTCACCATACTTAGCTAATTTTTCCGATTCACTGATATTAGGAAACGCTTTATCAACGGCAGCAATAAGAATGGAAAATTGCTTCAAAATATGAAGACGATTAACATTAACAAAACTGGGGTCATATTCAATTTCAAAGAATTCCAAAAAGTCTTCTGCATTAGTTAATTTAGAAAACTGTTCATAGGTCTTTTCTGTACCAGCCATTTTAGAGTTCCTCCCAGGTTTTGAGTCGTTTTTTCAGTTGATCTAGTTCAAAATAAATATCATAAGTCTTCTGAGCCATTTCTAGCAAGGTTTGGTAATTTGTCGGTAAACCTTCTGCTAGATCGTGCAAATCCATTTTTTGTTGACCAGCTCTGGAATTGAGTCGTTTGATGGATTTCTTGAGAGCTTCTATAGCTTCTGGCGTTGGTTTAGTGGTTGTTGTTTCTCCCATTTTCACTCAACTCTTCCTTAATAAACCGTTAGCAATGAACAATTTTCACTTAATTATTGTTCAGAAAAATCAAAACAGCTACTTCTGATAAAGATTCGTCAAAAACTCTTGGCTTAAGAGAACAAATCTTGATAGATTTTAATGGTTAAAATCTTGCGACTTCAGGAAAACGCTGTACAACTTCGATCCCTGATTGAGTAATTTTTTCCCCTTGAGCTGCTAATTTTTCTAAGGAGTCAAACCCGAAGCGATGAGCATCTCTTAAAGTTCGGCAAACCGTCATTAAGCGACCACTCCAGACCAAAGCCCAACCAAATCCTTCACTATTTAGATCGACTATCACCTGACATAACTGAGCTGTTTCTTTCTCAATTAAACTGGCAACAGCACGATAGAAACAAAGAATTCTTAATTTAGTAGCTGGATCGATATCTCCCTCTAGAGAAATTTCCCGTTTTTGTTGTTTACTAATTACATAAGGTCCGAGGACTAATTCATTAGTCCAACTTTTATAAACCCCATAGTGATCGTAGGCTCGAATTTGTCGAACTACCTCTTGTAAGAAGGGATTATCTGAAACCAAAAGTGTTGACTGTTCTGAATTAGTTGTAGTCTTCATAGCAGTTCCCTGATGTTAATTAACAATTGAGAATTAATGGTTAATAATGAAATCAAAACTATCCACTATATACTATCAACCATTAACTAAAATTTCCCCTTCGTCCTCATCTTCAAAGTTCAAAGGTTTAGACTCTTGTTGAAGAACTTTGCGTAACCAGGGGGGGGGATTTCCCTTTAAGGTTTTTACCAATTCTGTTAGTAATTCCTCAATAGTTTCTGACTCACTTCTGGCTTTAACTGGGGTAACATTGCTGCGAATCAATCGAGCCGCTGCACTACCACCAATAGCAGCAACATAGATAATGGTACATCCTTTGAGGGCTTCAATTTTAGGATTTATTTTGTCTTCGTTACCATCTTCTTTTAAGTCTCCCGAAAATTCTAGAGTTTTGTCAAAACTAAACCCTTCAGGTGTAACATCATAAACGTCAATTTCCTTCGCCCAACCAAAATGGGCATTAATATGAACTCTATCACTGGTAGTAAATGCAACTTTCATGGTAGTCCTCCTCTTAGAACTAAAAGAAATTAGTGAAAACTTTTGAAAAGCCATTAAGCAAAGAGATCAATTATGACTTAAGACTGATGGATTATGAGGGGTGTTAGCTTCTTCATTTAACAAAATATTGCCAACATCGAACAGAAATCGCATTGTTCCGCGATATCCAACTAAACACCGTTGACCATTACCCAATTGATCAAAGACTGGATAGCCCATACGATATAGGGGAGCATTTAAGCGTTTTGCTAAAGCAGTTCCATGGGAATTGGTGATTATTAAATCCGACCCAGCTGCTAAATCTTCTAAGTCTTCCAAGTCGCCAATGGCAACAGTACCGATAGGTAAATCTTCTAAAATAGGGGACTTAGTGGTAGTAACCGCCGCGTGAACCTTAGCCCCCATATCATTGAGTAACCAAGCAGTTTGATAGAGTAAGTCTGGCTCAAGAGCTAAAGCTATCTTTTTACCTCCAAAATAAAAATGGGTATCAAGGATAGTATCTTGAAGTTGACGGCGTTGGCGTTGGAATAACGCAGGAATATTGGGAATAATTGGGAAATGGTGATCACAACGAGAAGTAACAATTTGAGACAAACGCCACAAAAAGCTATCAACCGCTTCTAGACCAGCTAAACGAGGGAACACCTCATACTTTGTCCCAAAACGTTCCTCTAATATTTTAGCTGCTCCGCGCATACTTTCCCCAACTGCTAGAGTAAAACTTGAACGAGGCAATGATCTTAGTTGAGCAACTGTTGTCCCCCCTCCAGTGATAGTTTGATATCCGTCCTCAAGATGTCCATCAAGAGATCTTGATAGATCGGGAATAGCTAAAGGGGTCAAGCCAAATGCTTCAACAATTGCCTTAATTTCTTCCATATCTCCTGGAGATACAAAAGAACCAGGCAAAATATTAACTTGAGGTTGGGGATAGACCACCGAACTCAGAGAAGCTTCCCTAGGGAAGGCATTATAGTCTAAGGCGACAATTTGCTCTACCGCAGAGGCGAAACCATCTTGTAAAGAGCCGCTATAATCCGGGGTAGAAACATAAACAATGGGCAAATTTTCCAGTTCCGGGTGAAGTTCCCGAATGGTTTTGAGAATGCGCTTCATATCATCCCCGCGCGTCTCTGTTAGTCCTGTAGTGAGCAACCCAATAATATCAGGGTTGTTGTTCTCAACAATAGTCAAAATTGCCTGTTCAACGTTCTCCTCGCCCCCTAAGATAGTCGTTACCTCTGTCATAGCAGTGGTTGACAGAGGAATAGCTTCACGAAAATGGCGTACTAGGACAACCTTGGCAAATGCGGTACAGCCTTGCGCCCCGTGAAATAAAGGCATCATTCCCTTTAATCCCAAAAACGCCAAGGACGCGCCCAAGGGTTGACTCATTTTGAGGGGGTTAACAGACAGGGATTTGTTTGTATTAACAACAGTTGTCATTTTAGTTAAAAGTTAAGCATGTGATAGTTAAGCGTTGATGGTTAATAGTTGGGGACCGATAGTTGGCAGTTACTAACTGGAGAACTTTATGATCTTCACTATACTATTCACTACTCTCTATTCCGCTTCGAGATTTAGTAAGCCTTCGTGTTCCTGCTGCCAAATTTCCCAGGGAGCAGGTTTACGGACCTGTTGCCAAATAGGACTGTGCACCGCCTCGTCTAATTCCTTAGCCATTTCAATCATCCCTACATAGCCGGCATAGGGATGATGACGTTCTTGGTTGATATCCAAGAAGGGAATTCTCGCTTTGAGTGCAGTATATTGATTGCGACCCCCTGCTACCAATAAATCCGCTTTCGTCTGTTCTACAATCTGTAATAGCTCCGTTGCATTGCCCTTTTCGATCATAATGCCGTCTTTGCCTAAAAGTTTTTTGATCTTTGCTTTATCTTCCTCTGTGCTTTTCTTAGTGCTGGTTGCCACTACTTCCATTCCTAAGTCTTGTGCTGCAGAGACAATAGACCAACTTTTTACCCCTCCAGTGTAGAGAACCATTCGCTTACCCTTAAGGCGATTACGATAAGGGGCTAATGCTTTATCCAATTGCTCAGTTTCAGTTTTAATCAATTCTTCAACTCGTTGTTGCAAGGCAAGGTCACCCAATTTTGCGGCGATGTTGCGTAAACAACGATTCATGTCTGCAATGCCGTAAAATGACTCCTCAATGTAAGGAATGCCGTAACGTTCCTCCATTGCTGTCGCCATGTTAATTAACGCTTTGGAGCAAATCATTACATTGAGTTTAGCGCGATGGGAATAACACACTTCCTCATAACGCGCATCTCCTGTGATCTTTGCCATTACTCGAATACCGACTTTTTCAAATAGAGGCAAAACACCCCACATTTCTCCGGCAACGTTATATTCTCCAATTAAATTAATATCATAATCGGTAGTATATTCTGGCTCACGGGTTCCGACAACGTATTGCAACAATGCATCTCCACCGAGGCGATTACCTAGGTTTTTACTACCCACAAAACCAGGAGAGTGAACAGGAATAACAGGGGTTTTATATTTAGCGGTAGCAGCTTTACAAACTGCATCCAGATCATCTCCAATTAAAGCAGTAACACAAGTAGAGTAAACAAAAATAGCTGCTGGATTATAGCGTTTTATTAATTGGGTGATCGCCTTATAAAGCTTTTTTTCGCCCCCAAAAATAACATCGTTTTCTGATATATCCGTGGTAAATCCCATTTTATAGGTCATGGGTCCACTGCTGAGACTGCCACGACTATTCCAACTATTACCCGAACAAGCAATAGAACCGTGAACTAAATGAGCCGCATCTGTAATGGGAACTAAAGCGATAGACGCTCCGTCGAAGGCACAACCTCCCTGAGCCGCCCCAGGTTTAGCTTGTTGTTGACAGGACTTATTTTTTCCTTGACCTTCCTTGTTATGGTTATGTTCACAACCAGGTTGGGTAAGTAGTTCCGATATTTTGCCTTTCGTGAGTTTCATGTTAATTGCCGCCTATTCTTGTTACCAATGACCAATCTTAGTTAAGAGGAGGTGAGTGGGTGAGGATGAAATCGAGCTACTGTCTTTTGCCTTCTCACTAACAAACACATTCACATTTATTTGCATCTTCACCACAGACATCGGAAAGATAGGTGAGAGCTTTGATGTGTAAGTCCACAAACTCCAGTTAGGTTTGAGTTTATATAAGGAATATGAAGCTGAAGTACGTCCAAATACAAAAATGTCCCGTTCAAAGGAACAGGCATAAGGAACTGACCCATAGTGTGAGTAATTTTAGCCTGTTTGACTTCCATTAACTCTATCCAACGCCTCAAAGTACAGAAAAAACCGAACCATACCATTTGTCAGAAGTTGAGAAAGAATGGGTTCGAGTTACCGTAACTTTCTTCCCAGACCTATCTGAAAAAGGGAGGGGAGAGGAGAGGGGGGAGTGATTACTCCCTGAATCTTCCTAAATCTCCCTTGTTTTCAGATTTCTCTGTGATTAACGAACTAAATCGAAAGAAATATCCGTCACAGAAGGAGTATCAGTCTTACGATCTAACGCTTCAAGAACCCCATTAGCAATCCAGTTGAGTAGGTTGATAGCACCTTCATACCCAATGGTGGAATAGCGATGTAAATGATGGCGATCAAAGATAGGATATCCAATACGGATTAAAGGAGTCTTGGTATCACGCTCAAGATACTTGGCGTAGGAATTACCAATTAAGAAATCAACAGGTTCAGTGAACAGTAAAGAACGAAGATGCCATAAGTCCTTACCACCCCAAACAGTGGCTTGTTGTCCGAAGGGGCTAGATTTTAGAAGGGCGTTAGCTTCAATTTCGAATTCTTTGGTACTGTTATGAACCAAAACATGAACAGGCTCGATCCCCATTTCTAACATGAACTGTAATAAGCCCATTACAAGGTCAGGATCTCCGTAAACCGCAGCCCGCTTACCGTGTACCCAAGCTTGGGTATCGGTCATTGCGTCAACCGCACGTCCACGAGCGATTTCAAGTTCTTGGGGGATAGGGTTTCCAGTCAATTTGGACAAGCCCATCAAGAAATCATCAGTACCCTTGATACCCCAAGGAAGATAGGTAAATACCTTTTGTTTCCACTCTTTCCCAATATATTCACGAGTTTTAGGAGTGGTGTAGGTTTGAAGGGTAACAGTTGCTTCAGCGTTGATGGAGTCAGCAGCGGCATCTAAGGGTGTTCCTTCTTGGTACATCTTGAATTCTCCTAAGTTTGGAGAATCAAGGTACATTTCGGTGTCACCTAAAATGACAGCATTAATTCCCATGGCAGCCGTCAAGCTTTTGAGTTGCCGAAGGTTACCCATATAGGTTTCAAACCCGGGAATGAAGTTGATGGTCCCGTTGGTAGTTCCTTTTTTCTTACCTTGAGTTAAGGTGGAAAGGATGGATTTCATCATGCTGTCATAACCGGTGATGTGGGAACCCACAAAACTAGGAGTATGAGCGTAAGGTACGGGAAAATCGTCAGGGATAGAACCATCTTGACGAGCAGTTTCTACGAATGCACCCAAGTCATCCCCAATAACTTCTGCCATACAAGTAGTACAGACAGCAATCATTTTGGGCTTATAAAGAGCATAAGCGTTCATCAAACCTTCAATCATGTTTTTTAATCCACCGAAAACAGCAGCGTTTTCAGTCATGGAAGAAGAAACAGCACTAACAGGTTCTTTAAAGTGACGGGTTAAGTGGGTACGGAAGTAAGCCACACATCCCTGAGAACCATGAACGAAAGGAAGAGTTCCTTCAAAACCGACGGCAGCTAATAAAGCACCAAGAGGTTGGCAAGCTTTAGCGGGGTTGATGGTTAGGGCTTCACGAGCAAAGTTCTTTTCGCGGTATTCCCAGGTTTTTGTCCACTCAGCAATTTCTTGAACCTTCTCAGTAGAAGGCATTCCCTCAAACTGTTTCTTATTTTCAAACAGTTCTTGATACTCAGGCTGGTGGAACAGATCAACGTGATCCTTAATATTATCTACATTCTGAGCCATTTTCTTTGGTAACTCCTGTATGGGTAGGGTTGAATATCGATTGGCACCTTTTAAAAGGGAGGGGGCGTTGGGGAGGTATAGAACAAAATATTTCTAGTCTCTCGTATTTTCCTTAGTCCCCCGTGTCTTTTTCTATCCCTCTATTTATTCCAAGGGGTGCCAACTAATCCCCAAGTGGGACTGTTAAGAGCTAAGTCCATATCACGGGCGAAGATAGCGAAGCCATCATAACCATGGTAAGGTCCTGAGTAATCCCAAGAGTGCATCTGACGGAAGGGAAGAGCCATCTTTTGGAAGACATACTTCTCTTTAACCCCAGAGGCCACTAAATCAGGCTTAAGTTTTTTGACGAATTCTTCGAACTCATAAGCGGTCGCATCATCATAGATGAGGGTCGCATCATCAACATACTTAGTTGTACGTTTGTAGTCATCACCGTGGGCGAATTCATACCCAGTTCCAATCATCTTCATACCCAAGTCTTGGAAAGCGGGAACAACGTGACGAGGACGCAGTCCACCAACCATCATCATGACAGTTTTGCCTTCTAAACGAGGACGGTATTTAGCCAGAACGTCATCACATTGTTTCTGGTACTTTTTGATTACTTCTTCAGCTTTCGCTTGAATAGTTTCATCAAAACGTTCAGCAATGGTGCGTAAAGACTCAGCAATTTTGGTAGGTCCAAAGAAGTTATATTCCAACCAGGGAATACCGTATTTTTCTTCCATGTGACGACTGATGTAGTTCATGGAACGGTAGCAGTGGATGAGATTCAACTTAACCTTAGGGGTGGCTTTCATTTCAGTGAAAGTACCATCACCAGACCACTGAGCTACAACGCGGAGTCCGATTTCTTCAAGAAGAATACGGCTAGACCAAGCATCTCCACCAATGTTGTAGTCACCAATGATGGCAACATCATAAGGGGTGCCTTCAAATTCTGCGTTTTCTGCGTCCGCAGCGGGGAAAACCCAGTCACGGATCATGTCGTTAGCGATGTGGTGTCCTAAGGATTGAGAAACCCCACGGAATCCTTCACAACGAACGGGAACAACGGATTTACCAATCTCTTTACTCTTAGCACGAGCAACAGATTCAATGTCATCTCCGATCAATCCAACGGGACATTCTGACTGAATAGAAATACCACCATTGAGGGGAAATAATTCTTCTATTTCGTCAATGATTTTACTGAGCTTTTTGTCTCCACCAAAAACGATATCCCGTTCTTGGAAATCAGACGTGAAGTTCATGGTGCCGAAGGTATCAACCCCGGTAGTTCCGATGTAGTAGTTGCGACGACCAGACCAGGAATAGTAACCACAACCAACGGGACCGTGAGAGATGTGGATCATATCCTTGATAGGACCCCAAACAACTCCTTTTGATCCAGCATAAGCACAACCACGAGTGGTCATTACACCGGGTAGGGACTGTTTGTTGGACTTTACTCCACAATCATCTTTACCTTCTTCGTAAACGTTGAGGTGCTTCTCACGTTTTTTAGCAGTTTTTTCAGGGTATGTCGCTAAGACATCCTTAATGAGCTTCTTATTCTCTTCTACTGTTGCCATGATGTTCCTCTATAGAGTCGTAAAGTATTAGGAATCTAGGAATCATCGAAAAAAGAGGTAAGGCAAAAGGACTAATTGTGAATCAATAGTTAATAGTTGTTGATTATTTCCCTAATTACTATTCTCTATTCACTTTTGCCTTGGTGTTCCTCTATTCCGACTAAGCGAGACTAAGCCTAAGCTGTGGGCGCAGTTTGGTCAGCTTGGATAGCTTTTATGTACTCCTCTTCACCACCGAGGATCCCGAAGTCAACCAATAAGGTTTCGAGTTCTTCCATGGAGATAGGAGTAGGAATAACCAAGTTAGTGTTGTTCTCAATTTTTTTGGCTAACTGACGGTACTCATCAGCCTGAGGGTGATCAGGTGAGTATTCGATAACAGTCATACGACGTAACTCAGCTTCTTGTACTTGCTTAGAACGAGGAACGAAGTGAATCATTTGAGTTCCAAGACGACGAGCTAATTCTTCGATTAACTCAGCTTCACAGTTAACGTTACGACTGTTACAGATTAAACCGCCTAAACGAACTCCACCGGTGTGAGCATACTTAAGGATCCCACGAGCGATGTTGTTAGCAGCATACATCGCCATCATTTCCCCAGAGGTAACGATGTAGATTTCTTGTGCTTTTCCTTCACGGATAGGCATAGCGAAACCACCACAAACAACGTCTCCTAATACGTCATAGGATACGAAGTCTAGGTTTTCATAAGCACCTTCTTCTTCAAGAAAGTTGATAGCAGTGATGATCCCACGACCAGCACATCCAACTCCAGGCTCAGGACCACCGGACTCAACACACTTGATTCCTTTGTATCCTTCGAGTAATACTTCTTCGAGTTCGATGTCCTCAACGGTTCCCCGTTCTGCTGCTAAGTGAAGAATAGTGGTTTGTGCTTTGGTGTGTAGCATCAAACGGGTAGAATCTGCTTTGGGGTCACAACCAACAATCATGATCCGGTTTTTTTCACCGAGTGCAGCAAGGGTATTTTGAGAAGTAGTAGACTTACCGATACCGCCTTTTCCGTAAAATGCAATTTGACGCATTGTTGACTCTCGCTTGTTAGACAATAAATGTGTACAATAGGGAAGTTTTAACCGTTTCTGACGTAAAAATGATTAGCCAACTGATTGTTAGCAGTGGGAATAATATCCCATCGAACCCTCAATTTTTACGTCAGGTCCGGGATTTCTTCCACATAGAAGCTAACTCTTGGTTAAGAAAAGCTTCCCCCGAGAAGAGCAAAAGCTGTAAAACTTCACTCACGAGGTGGCGTTACAGAGGGTTTAACCAAACCTAGTTAAGGTTGTGTTTTGAGCAAGTAGATAAACTATGCTCGTAGACCATCCTTGATAGTTGGTTATCTCTAAACGTCTGGCGAGAAGCGATGTCTCTGGTGGAGATCGCTCTCGACCTGTTTTAGTTAATAACATGGGCTTTGGGTAGTTGATAGTAAATAAGTGAGTCTAAATAAGTGAGTCGTTGATGGTTTGTTCTATGTTGTTATACAGAAACGACGATTAATTCTGGAGAGATACGATTACGTAATCTGGCCTCGACTGCATTTTTTAAGGTGGCTGCACTACTCGCACAGGAACCACAGGCTCCTTTGAGGGTGACTTTTACTAAATTTCCTTCTATATCAAACAAGTCTACATCCCCTCCGTCTTGTGCTAGGGCTGGCTTAACTTCTTCTTCAAGAACCTGTTGAATAAGGGTGATTTTTTGTAAATTTGTTAAAGATGTGGTAGGGGCAATTTTGGATTTAAATCTGACAATTTCTGTTGCTGCTTCTACTGCTATGGTTTCTTCTTCCACAATTTCGGCTAGAATATCGTCGATATCGGGAAGACAAGAAGCACAACCGCCACCCGCTTTGACATAATTCGTAACCTGCTCAGCAGTGGTCAAACCGTTTTCAAGAACAATGCGGCGAATCTTAGAATTAGTTATCCCAAAACAACGGCATACTAGAGTTCCTTCGTCATTTTCATGATTATTTAATGGAATTCCTCTATAATTAGATATGGCTGCTTCTAACGCTTCTTGTCCCAAGACAGAACAGTGCATTTTTTCTTCAGGTAATCCGCCCAAGAACTCAGAAATTTCTTGATTAGTTAGGTTGAGAGCTTCATCCAAAGTCTTGCCTATTAATAATTCCGTCAATGCGGAAGAAGAAGCAATTGCCGAGGCACAACCAAATGTCTGAAATCGTGCATCTAAAATAATCTGAGCACTTTCATCGATTTTCAGGTGTAATCTCAGCGCATCACCACAAGCAACACTTCCCACTTCCCCAGTTGTAATGGCTTCTCCTGACTTTTTCTCCGTAATCGTTCCTTGGTTTCGAGGATTGTAGAAGAATTCCATAACTTTGTCTGTATAGTCCCACATTGTTTTTTCCTGCGTGAATTGTTGATATTTGTTAATACTAATGAAGAGTCTATAGTCATTTTCTAGTGAATATTTACTATTTAGCTAAGGCTGCCTGTTTTCGTTCGACGAGCCAACCGGCATCATCGCTAGTGAACGGAGACAAGGCACGGAGGCGATCAATAATTCCCGGCAGCACTTCAAGTACCTTCTGAATTTGATCTTGACTGGTAAAACGAGACAAACTAAAGCGAATAGAGCCGTGAAGCACTGTATAGGGAAGTCCCATTGCCCGCAATACATGAGACGGTTCTAAAGACCCGGAGGTGCAGGCAGAACCAGATGAGGCACAGATACCATGTTGATTTAGGGATAAAAGAATAGCTTCTCCCTCGATAAATTTAAAGCCAATATTTGAGGTGTTGGGGAGCCTTTGCACGGCATGACCATTAAGCACGGTATCGGGAATAGTTGTTAGTATGGTTTGTTCTAAATAATCTCGTAACTCCTTTTCCCCGGTTCCCATAATCAAATGCGACTCAGCTAACTCAGCCGCTTTTCCTAGGGCGACAATACTAGGGACGTTTTCGGTTCCTCCACGACGACCCCTTTCTTGATGCCCACCAATTAGTAGAGGGCGAAATCTCGTACCACGACGCACATATAAAGCCCCAATGCCTTTGGGAGCATGAATTTTATGGCCAGAAAGGGTCAACATATCAATGGTGCTTTCCCGCATATTGAGGGAGATTTTTCCTACCGCTTGCACCGCATCAACGTGAAATATTGCTTCGTACTTCTTCGCCAGTTGTCCAACTTGTTCTATGGGAAAAATAACGCCGGTCTCATTGTTAGCATACATCAAAGTGACTAACGCTGTGTCTTGGGTCAGAGATGCCTCAAACTCCGAAATGTCTAACTGCCCTTGATCATCAACCGATAGGTAAGTGACAGTATAGTTTTTACGTTCTAAACTTTTGCAGAGATTAAGAACTGCCGGGTGTTCGACCTTACTGGTAATGATGTGACGTTTGTTGGGTTGAGCTAGAAGGGCAGCATGAATGGCGGCATTATCTCCTTCAGTTCCACAACTAGTAAAAATGATTTCAGAAGGTTCTGCACCTAACAAGGAAGCAACTTGTTCTCTACCGGTTTTAACCGCGAGTCCTGCTTGCCCACCAAAGGTATGCATACTAGATGGGTTACCATAATAAGTGGTTAGATAGGGCAGCATGGCTGCGAGAACTTCTTCGTCAACTTGTGTAGTAGCGTTATTGTCGAGATATACACAGTCTTTCATCGCAAAGTACCCATAAATAAATTCCGTGATCAAGCAACTAGCAGTTCAGTAAAAGGAAGCAGACAGATGTTGAAATCTGAGTTAAATCCCAATCGCGCCTTGGAATAACAAGAGAGCTCATTTTTGAGAATAGACGTCGAAGCCAGTGTTCCCGATAGGGCTTGCCTTGATTTGATTTCAAGCCATTTTAGTAAAGTTTTATAACGACTGAACCACTTCTCCCAATAATCAGCCTGTGGTGGGTCTGATGCTAAAGAACCGCGAGGGTTACTGGGTGAACAGTCTGTGTCGGCAGGACGTACAGCAGCATACTGGAGGGACTTGTAGCAGCCCCGATAATGGTTACAAGTGGTAGAGTCGATGAGCAAAACACCCTGATCGAAGGAGGTAGCATTAGTGGGACATCCAACACTACAGCGATTACGGACAATAGATTCAGATGTTATGACATAACTCATGACACTACCCTTGCTAGTTCAATTTAGGCCTGCCGGTCGCTGCCTAAATTGGGTAAACAACTGTAATCTTGGGAAAACCCAGCACAGGGGGGAATGCGGTGGTCATCGACGCAACTATAACAGGTACTTTGAGTGTTATCACTAGACTGATGACCCACAGCAGTTACCGAGGAAACGGCAGAAGCTCTTACAGGAGTGATAATAACAGAATTCATCATCTACAATACTCCCATCGATTCGTTAGACTGTGTAAACTGCTCGTAAAAATCTAGGGCCACTTTGTCAATAACATCATAAGCCTCAAAGGGTTCTAAACCAGCCTTACGCAATTCCTCTTGAGGGCAAAGACCAATCTTAGAAGCGAGCACTCCTTTGCAATCAGCAATAGTTTCGATGATATGTTCGAGAGTTGCTTTCTCGCCGTACCCAGTTTGGCAATAATGGTCGACTTTGCGATGAGCTACGAATTTAACATCTGCACCATCAACTTCAAAGATTTGAAATTCTTTGGCGTGGCCAAAATGTTGGTTTACTAGACGGTTCCCTTTAGTTGCTACCGCTAGGAGAATCTTAGGACCTTTTTTGACAGTTTTAGCAATTTTGGCGGCTTGAGCAGCCTTTACCTCGGCGGTGAATTTCTCGATACCTTCGTGGACTTCTTGACGGGCAGCTAGATCATATTCAGGTGTCATTTCAAGGAATTTGTCTTTTGTGAACTCCTGAGAACGGTCTTCTCCTAAGAGTCCTACTGCGTCTGCACGACATTGACGACAGTGACGCATCATTTTCATGTTGCCAGAACAACTGTCTTGAACCGCTTTAAGCTCCTTCGGGCTAGGACCGCGTTGTCCGGTTAACCCAAAGTGAGTTCCATGTTCAGGCGCACTGATTAAAGGCATGATATTATGAAGAAATGCACCCTTAGAACGAATAACCTCGTTAACTTCTGCCAGGTGTTGATCATTAACCCCAGGGATCATGACCGAGTTGACCTTGCAAAGGATGTCTGCCTCTCTAAGGGCGTCGAGAGCCTCCATCTGCTTCTCATGAAGGATTCTGACACCCTCAATTCCTTTGTAACGCTTACGATTGTAACGTACCCAAGGATAGATTTTTTCCCCAATCTTGGGGTCAATCATATTAATGGTTAGGGTAACATGATCGATTTTTAGTTCTTTGATCTTATCAATATACTCCGTCAACATCAAGCCGTTGCTTGACAGACACAATTTAATATCAGGGGCTTGCTCAGCTACCAGCTCAAAGGTACGGAAAGTATGCTTGGGGTTTGCCAATGGATCACCGGGACCTGCAATGCCCAACACGGTCATTTGAGGAATCTTTCCAGCAATGACTAAGGCCTTGTGGGCAGCTTCTTCAGGGGTTAGAACTTCACTAACTACTCCCGGACGGCTTTCGTTAGCGCAATCATACTTTCGGTTACAATAGTTACATTGAATGTTGCAAGCAGGGGCAACTGCCACGTGCAATCTAGCATAGTGATGGTGTGCGTCCTCACTATAACAAGGGTGTTTAGCAATCCGTTCCTGAATGTTTTTAGGAACAGCTGCTTGAGAGGCAGAGGGACCGCAGCCGCATGGGACCGAAACTTTTGGGGTAGACGGGGTTGCTGTCTTGGCCGCTGATGAGTCAGAGTTAGTTAGACCGGTTGATTGTAACATTGAATTCCGTGGAGTAAGAGGTGGCTAAAAAATGACTTAAGAGCATCTAAGAGCATTTCTAAGAGCATTTGGTGCTTCAGTTGCTTGCTGGAACTTATCACAACAAGAGTCAAAAACGATGAATTTTCGTCCTTGGTGTCTATGCAAGTTATACCACCTTCTTCAGCAGTTCTCGATTTAGACAGCTGAGTTGGGATTTATTAAGTTTATTAAAAAGTACTCAAATGCTGAAACTGCTTTCCCACGCTATACTGACACATGTTATTTTTTTTTATGGGGTCATGGTGCTAGTATTTTTACTACTAGGTCTAAGTATTTTTTTTAGGGGATACGATCATTTATGTACTCAGGACAAAACCCTCACTGGAAAAGAATTAAGGCCCATTCCTGGATGGTTAAGCTCTTCGTGATTTCTCTTGTATTTTGTACTCAATTATCCTTGACCGAGAACAAAAGACAATAGACTTTCCAGCAAAAAAAGTTGATATATGTTGATATATTTTTTCCGCTTTGCTTTCCTCCCCGCATATTTGGGTCTCTTTTTGTTATCTTTTTTTACTCCTCTACTACTATAAAAAACCGGAGTAAGCCTTCTGAAGCTCCTCCAGTGCTGTTACGGAATTCAATTCTGTATCTAACGTAACACTTTTTTTAAGATAAAGTTGACTTTAACTTATATCTACCCTAACTCTTGTACATCAAAATCTCTAAATCCCTTATTTCATAAGGGATTTAACCGTTAACTAACGATCAATTCTTGAGTTCTTTAGATGATGTCTTTAAATTTTCTTTTTATAGGGGTTAAATCCTTACCCTGATTGATGTTTAGATTGAGTACATAAATGCTTTTACCCCTACCTATAAATACATAAACAATGCACCAGAAATACTAGTACCCCATACTCAAAAAAAAAATTATTAACGGTGTAAACATTGAAAATGTAAGCTTGCTAAGATTTTGAGTACACTAATGATTAATATTAAGTAATTTGACTCACCCCAATCGTCTTAGACAGTTTAGGGTAACTTGGTATAAGCATAACAACTAGGTCTATGTAGAATCACGGAATTCAATGTTTGGATCCATCCCGCTTAGAGACAACCGTTCTGAGGGTCGAGATAATCCCCCAAACATCTCGGTCACGACTTTGTCGGCACCTTCCCATCCGACTCGATTACCGTTAAAAACTCTTTGGGAAGACTTTCAAATTATCTTTGCCCGTGATCCAGCCGCCCGCAATTGGTTAGAGGTGCTATGTTGCTATCCCGGGTTACACGCCTTAGTTTTACATCGTATTTCTCACTGGCTGTGGCATTACGAAATACCCTTTCTTCCACGCTTTCTTTCCCATTTAGGTAGATTTTTTACAGGTATTGAAATTCATCCGGGGGCAACTCTCGGACAAGGAATTTTTATCGATCACGGCATGGGGGTAGTTATCGGAGAAACTACCATTGTCGGTGACTATTGTTTAATTTATCAAAACGTTACCCTAGGCGGTACTGGAAAAGAACTCGGTAAACGTCATCCTACCCTCGGCAATAACGTGGTGGTGGGAGCGGGAGCTAAAGTTTTAGGAAATATTGCTATCGGTGATCATGTTCGTATCGGAGCTGGTTCGATTGTTCTAAGAGATGTCCCTAGCGACTGTACTGTAGTTGGTGTGCCAGGTCGAATTATTTCCCGCAGTGGTCGTGGCTGTCCTTTGGAACATGGCAAGTTGCCCGATGTAGAAGCACAAGTTATTCGGACCTTGTTAGACCGAATTGAGCAATTGGAACAAAAGATACAAAACCTATCCTAACCCTACTCTACCATTATGATTAGATCATCTCGTCCCGATGCGTTGATCAGCCAAGTTGCGAAGGTTTCTCGATGTGAACGCTGGTTACTCCATCGTCGCCTTGAAGAACTGATGATTCCCTGTTGGTGTCCCGATGACGGGTCTTTGTGGGTGGAAATTGAACACGGCATTGATGCCATTCTTCTGCGTAGCACCGTCTACCAAGCGAGTGCCTCCCGTCAAGAATTAGTGGACTGGCTTGGACGTTGCTGGGAAGCGGCGGATATCCTTTCAACTCAATTCTACAACAGTTGAGAATATTTTTCATCTTGTTGTTTTTCCGTCTTGTTTTTTACGCCCTTAACTCGTTGAGACCTAGCTCTGTTGGCTGATTGCGGAATAACTAGTTTTTTAGTGCTGTCATGGAAGACCATCCAATCTCTAACGAATTCACTCAGTTTTTACAACAAGAACTATCTCTTTCCTCCGATGACCTAGCGGTTGCTCTGAACAATCGCCGACAACCAGGAGATCCTATTCCTATGTTGCTATGGCAATATGGATTGATTTCTAGAGGACAACTTCAGCGAATTTGGGACTGGCTTGATGCTCAGATTCAATTCCAGTTCCCTTGACCATCATCTTAGCAAGTTATTACCTATAGTTGTCGAGACATTAAGCCATGGACAAAACTTGTATTAACGATACCACCCTCAGAGATGGAGAACAGGCGGCTGGTATTGTTTTCACTCCCGAAGAAAAAATATCTCTGGCTAGTTTGATGGATGCTATGGGCATTCCCGAATTGGAGGTAGGAATTCCGGCCATGGGAGGAAGTGAAGCGGAAGCCATTACTAAGATCACCCAGCTAGGGTTAAAGGCTGACTTATTAGGCTGGAATCGAGCGGTACGCTCCGATGTGGAAGCTTCCCTTGCTTGTGGACTCAAACGAGTTCATATCTCCGTTCCCGTGTCTGATGTGCAAATTGAAGCTAAGTTCAAAGGTAATCGCTCTCTAGTTTTTGCCCGTCTAGAGAATACCCTTAAATTTGCCGTGGATAACGGTTTGTTTGTTTCTGTAGGAGCAGAAGATTCCTCTAGAGCTTCAGAAGAATTTTTGCTAGAGGTTGCCTGTGCTGCTCAGGGATGGGGAGCATCTCGTTTTCGATTTTGCGATACGGTAGGTATTCTAAATCCTGTCACCACTACGAAAAAAGTCGGTGACTTAGTCAAAGAGTTATCAATCCCCGTAGAGATCCATACCCATAACGACTTTGGCTTAGCTACAGCAAATGCTTTAGCTGGCCTCGAGGCGGGAGCTACTTCCGTAAATACTACCGTTAATGGGTTGGGAGAACGGGCAGGGAATGCGGCTTTGGAAGAGATAATTATGGCCCTCAAGCATCTCTATCAGGTGGACTTGGGCATTAATACTTGTCATTTAAGGGAATTGTCCCAATTGGTCATTGCCGCCTCGGGTCACACTCTTCCTCCTTGGAAGGCTGTAGTAGGAGATAATGCCTTCGCTCATGAATCAGGTATTCATGCTCACGGAGTTCTCAAGAATCCCCGAACCTATGAACCCTTTGCCCCAGAAGAAATCGGTTGGCAAAGACAATTGGTGGTAGGTAAGCATTCTGGACGACATCTAGTTGCTAATTTGCTAAAACAACATGGCATTACTTTAGATCGTGAAGAAGCCCAATTTGTCTTAGATGCGGTGCGCAGTTTGTCAGTTCAGATGAAACGAAGTTTAACAGTAGATGAATTACTTAATTTAGTACCTCATAGGAGAATATCTCATGGGATTATATAATCCTGGCGAAATCGAACTCAACGATCCTCCAGTTTTTCAAATGGAGGAAAAAGTCCGCTTACGGAAAATGATTCGTAATGATGGTACATTTCCGGGTAAAGAACTTGGCCAAACTTTAGCGAAAAAGGGTGATGTTGGCTACGTAGTTGGTATTGGAACCTATCTACAAAGTTATTATATCTATGCGGTGCATTTTATTGATAGTGGCTTTGTTGTAGGATGTCGCCGCAAAGAATTAGAATCAGCCGAGGATCCTGAAATCCTCGAACGTCGCAAAGCGGAAACGAGTAGCTATTGAGTAATACACTAGAAAAGTTAAAATTATAACTATTTTTCAATAGTTATAATTCTGCTTTCTATATTAGTGTTAGATTATCATTTTTTGTTATTTAGGAGTCATTTCATGAAAGTTATTTTAAGTCGTAATGATGCGGGTAGTTTATCCGTCTACGTTCCTAAAAAAGACCTAGAGGAAGTGGTGGTCAACGAGACCCCCGCAGATGGGGGGAAAGTTTTAACCTTGGCTAATGGTTGGGATTTAAAGTTTCCTACCTTGACTGATGATACTAAGTTACCCCAAACTATGGAAGCGACAAAGCTGTAATTACTGTTAGTTTTTGGAGAATAAAACAGAGGTAACTCCTTTAGAGAATACGAAAAGTGAAGGGCAAGAGAAGAAGGTTAAAATATCTCTTTCTTTCTTTTGTCTCGTTTTTATCTTCACTTTCTTGTTCTCTGAATTATTGACTCTAAATTATTGAGGATTTAGTCATGGATTCAGTGCATTACCAATCTTTATCATTTCAATTAGAGGGCCAGTTCCTTGGATTTATCAATAAACCCAATGGCCAATTAAAGTCTCTGCGATTAATGCTCAATGACCAAGAGTTACATATTAAATTGGATAAGGAATTACGCGGTTCTTTAGGATATGGTTTAGCTGTTGGTGATTGGATTCAGGTTGTAGGAAAACAAAAATTTAAGGGTAGTTTTAATGACTTTAAACTCAAGGCATTTCAGGTAAATCGATTGAGTTATAGCTTAGATCGATCACCGAGTTGTCCAAAAAAAGGAAAAATTCTTTTGTGTAATAAATCTGATTGTGCTAAAAATGGTAGTGAAGAACTTTATCAAGCACTCCAAAAAACTATCTGTCGTTTGGGGTTAGAAGATTCTGTAACCATCCAAAAAACGAGTTGTCAGAAACGCTGCAAAAAAGCACCCAATATAATTCTAATGCCTGGGAAAGAAAAATGCAGCAATCCCCGACCTCAGAATATTGCAAATCTTCTTCGTGATCATTATTTAGCTCCTATGGACTAAGAAAAAATGGCTAATGTTATTTTTTACGAAAAACCAGGTTGTATTAACAATACAAAGCAAAAAAAAATTCTCCAAAATGCAGGTCATACCCTAGATGTTCATAACTTGTTAACAACCTCTTGGACTTTGGAAAAATTACGACCTTTTTTTGGTGATCGACTTGTTCAAGAATGGTTCAACCCTACCGCACCTCGAATTAAATCAGGAGAAATTATTCCAAGACAATTAGACGAGAAAACAGCACTTCATTTAATGATAGCTGATCCTCTATTGATTCGTCGTCCTCTTATTCAAGTAAAAGAAGTTTTTCAAGTAGGATTTGACGTGGAACAAATTGACTCTTGGATTGGCTTAAATAGTTTGAGTCTAGAAATAGAGGATTTAGAAACTTGTCCTAATACTCACAAATAATTAACTATTTATAAAGCAGTTAGAGATGTTACTTAACACATCTCTTTTTTTATTTTCTAAAAAAGGAGTCCAATAAATTTAAAATTAGAATGCAATGATAGGTTTAAGCGGCTCAATAATCCAATTTTTGACACTTTACACTATTGATTTTTATATAAACTACGATCGTAGCTCATAATGTTTTTTGCTATGATTATTTATGCATTGTATAAATTTGTTTAGAATAAATTTAGAGACATAAAATTTACTGAGCTAACTGTCAAATAATTTCAATAAACAAAGCATAAAAGTCTTGTTTTACAAGGTTTAGAAGACATCAACAACTTAGTTTTATACAAGTCAAGTTCTTAAGGTCGCAGAGTACAGTTAAAATAAGAATTTTAAAAACTATTAAATTAACTTTTTTAAAAAATGGAAATCTAAACAGATAATTATAGTAAAACTCAACAAAATTAAGTTAACCAAGTTGAATAAAAGCTATATAAAGTGTTCAATCTTCAATTGAAGTCAATGTACATTGACTTTATATAAAAGTCTACTTATTGATAGACAAAGACATAATAGCAGGGCTAAACAAGAGAGCTTTTTAGTACTGTTATTGACATAGAATTTTCAAACAATAACGCTTAAATTATGTTTTAAATTTATAGATAAGACCCGCTCTGCTGAATTAATATCTCCACCCTTTGCATTAGTCATCATATAACAATTTTTAAAACTAATATAACTAACGAGCAAATGTTTGATTATAAATTATTAATTCCGCACTAATATCACGTTTGTAATTGTAACAGAGATCTTGTTCGATCGTTGTTGTCTCTTTAAAAACTTCTGTTAATCCTACACTAAGAAACATTACACTAGTAGCAGCAATAATGTAATTACGGGGGTTAATAATCTCGGTAGTAGTCGTTAACATCGTGAGTTATTTACCTTGTTGTGATTACCTTTATTTTATAAAAAGTTTAAGGGGGATGTCAGTCCCAACATACTAGAAGAGTACGGAGTTTTACTGTCTACTTAAGGGGAGTTATGTAGAAAATCTAGCTAGTTTTATATAACGTTAGTTACATTTAAAATAATTCTGTGTAATTCATTACATTATTATTTATTTCAACTAAAATTCTCTTTTCCATACTCCACAAAACATTGTATAAATAATGATTACTAAGCTAGATCAGTAAATCATATTTTAATGTTAGATTGAAGTGAAATAGATTGTTCAATGAAGTGTTATCTTTAAAAGAGATTGGATTTCTCCTGAGTTAATCACTTATTCAAACAACAGTTTAATTCTTGGGACCGATCTAAGATTAATAATTAGTTCAGGAATTGTATAATTTTCCAATTATCAAAACTTAAATGTTGATCCCTCTAACTCGCCAAGCACTTAAGAAAATTATTCCCGCTATTGCGACGGGAACACAATATGCATCTTGTTGGGGAAAAGCGCGGGACGTCTTAAGACGGTTATTGATCTCTGTGGTTGCTCTCACTACTTTCTGGCTAATTGGAAAACTTCTAGGTTCAGGAAGCGTAACCATTAAACTTATTTTCGACATTATTGCTGGACTATATTGGCTGTGGAGTCCTATTTACTGGGCAAACTTACAGAATAGCAGTTATCGTCGCTTTCCCTATAGTGGATTTTGGCAAGGACGAGTATTAGATGTCTATCTCACAGAAGAAATTGTTAGAGAAGAACAAACCGTCAACAAGCGCGGAGAATTAGTTGTTATTGAGAACCGAGAACGGCGAATTAATCTCGAAGTTGGCGATAACGAACAGTTCAGGGCTAGAATAAAAGCTCCAGTTAAACGAATTTATAAAGTCATTAACCCTGGAGACATAGCAGAAATGGTAGTTTTATCAAAACAGTCAGATTTAAGTATAATTGATAAAATTACAGATGTTTATCTCCCACAACATAATCTTTGGTTAGGAGAATATCCCTATTTACGAAGAGATGTTTTTACTCAGGTGAGTGATGAACTAGGGGCAGTAAAAGGTAAAAAAACGTATAAAAGACATCATCCTCATCGGGTTCAACGACGTAAACGTTAGCTGCAAAATTATAAACAATATGTTAAGGTCATCAGTTGATCAATAATTATTCAGCTAAGGACTTACTCAATACTTTCTTCTTTTGAATAATCTTAGAGACTGTGTTATTAACAAACAATTGAACTAGATTTCCTTTTTTAAGAAGAAACAAAAAAATATTTTATAAAAAACCCAATTAAAATTATAATCATAAAAATCCAGACAATGGAACTTCAATTAAAAGTGGAAGTATACTCATGAAATAAGTTTAAAAGATTACAAACATTATGTTAGACCACAGAATTAAATCCCCAAAACTTCCTTTAACTCATCACAAAATTGCTGTATTAATTCCCTGTCGTAATGAAGAATTAACGATTGCTCAAGTAGTGAAACAGTTCCGTCAAGAATTACCAGAAGCGACAATCTATGTTTATGATAATCGGTCTACCGATGACACTATAGCACGAGCCCACGCCGCTAAAGCCATTATTCGCTGTGAACCACAGCCAGGAAAAGGAAATGTTATCAGACGAATGTTTGCTGATGTTGAAGCAGATATTTATGTATTAGTCGATGGAGATAATACTTATGAAGTTTCTGCTATTGGAGGACTCATTGAACAACTTATTACAAACCGTCTTGATATGATAGTGGGTGCGCGTCGTTCTACAATTGAAGATAAAGAAGCTTATCGTTTAGGCCATCGCGAGGGAAATCTTTTTTTGACAGGTGTGGTTAAGTTGCTTTTTGGGGCTCAACTCAAAGATATGTTATCAGGATATCGTGTTTTTTCTCGACGTTTTGTTAAATCATTTCCGGCCCTATCGAGTGGCTTTGAAATCGAAACTGAATTTACTGTACACGCTTTAGAATTAAAGATTCCTTTTGCTGAAGAATATACACTATATGGGTCCAGACCACCAGGTTCAGAAAGTAAGTTAAAGACTTTTACGGATGGTTGGCGAGTTTTAGCGACGGCTATCCTTTTATTTAAAGAAGCACGACCATTTTTGTTTTTTGGACTAGTTTTTATTGTTCTCGCTTTAATCTCAATTCTTTTAGGGTTGCCTATTTTTGGGGAGTATTTAGCAACAGGGTTAGTTCCTAGATTTCCTACTGCAATTTTAGCCACTTCTATGATGTTGCTAGCTTTTTTAAGCTTGACCTGTGGCATGATTTTAGACTCGGTTGCCAGGGGTCGTCGTGAAGTAAAACGAATGGCATATTTATCTCATTCATTACTAGAATTAGATTAATTTTTTCCCAGAGAATCTAGATGAAACCTTCATTTCCTACTGAGACTTTAACTCTTGATAAAAATTTTTCAACTCCTGAAGTGTCAATTGTAATTCCTATTTTTAATGAGGAAGAAAGCATTGAACAGTTAGTTGGAAGAATTATTGCAATCTTAGCAAATTGTAATTTATCTTATGAAGTAATTTGTATTGATGATGGTTCTCAGGATAAATCTTCTCAGATCTTGAGTGAATTAACTCAAAAATTTAATAACTTTAAAGCAATTATTTTACGTCGAAATTATGGACAAACACCGGCAATGGCAGCCGGGTTTAAATATGCAAAAGGAAAAATTATTGTAACCTTAGATGGAGATTTACAAAATGATCCTATCGATATTCCGAGATTGATTAATAAGTTAAATCAGGGTTATGATCTAGTCAATGGTTGGCGAGAAAATCGACAAGATAATACCCTAACTCGATTGCTTCCTTCTAAGATTGCTAATTGGATTATTGGTAAAGTAACAGGGGTCAATCTTCATGACTATGGGTGTTCTTTAAAAGCCTATCGTTCAGAATTAGTCGCTGATATGAATCTTTACGGTGAATTACATCGATTTTTACCTGCTTTAGCTCATATTGAAGGAGCAAAAATTGCGGAGCTGCCTGTTTCCCATCACCCCCGCCGTTACGGGAAAAGTAAATATGGGTTAGGACGAACTTTTCGAGTTGTTATGGATTTATTAACGGTTTTCTTTATTAAGAAATATTTAACTCGCCCTATGCATGTTTTTGGATTATTTGGACTTGGTTCAACTATTTTAGGGATAACATTAGGGAGTTATCTTATTTTTCTAAAATTAGCATTGGGGCAGAGTATTGGTCACCGTCCCTTGCTGATTTTAGCAGTATTATTAGTGTTAACTGGGGTACAGTTGTTGAGTTTTGGATTGCTAGCCGAATTAGTAATGCGAACCTATCATGAATCACAGAAACGTCCAATTTATAGGGTGAGAGAAATCATAGGTAACCACCAAGACTAACCATTTAAAATTAACTATCTTTAGGATTAAATTATGAGCATAGAGACGATTTAGAAACTTAATGTTTATTCAAAATCTTTTATATGAAAATCAAAAGAAATGTTGGGTAATTCTTCTTTATAAAGCTCTTCTGGGTGTTGGATAATAACCCAATAATTTTTTTAAAAAAAGTCAATCTTACTCTAGTTAAACTGTTAATTTCTTTTGGTTACAGGAAGCTATTGAAATTGTAATCGCTTAAGCAGGAGAAACCATGAAAGAATCCGCAGATGAATAATATGATTATCAAAACTTGTAAAGATGAAATAATTCCTCTCGTGCTCAGTCGTCATACCCATACCCCGAATCAGTAGTTAAATCAACTAGCTCAAGACTTACTTTTATATAACTCAACCTGGAATAATAAAGTCGCTTAGGCAGCTGCTGTAGCTTATCCTAATGTTGCTATAGAAAAAAATAAGTCTGAATTAATAGACTTTTGTTACCCTCAAAATATATGCTTAAGCCGGGATGAATGGGTGAAGAATTCAATTTTGGGAAAGATTTCCCTTGTCTTTGGTAGGCGTTACTAGTGAGCAGAAAAATTCAGGGTTAATTATCTTTTTTAGTAGGCCTCTTTCCTTCTCTGAGGAGTAGTCTCTCATTCTAATCACAATAAAAAACTAGAGAATAAATTGTTTTTGTTCAAAATTTGCTTGTTTAACCTATTCTCTTTTCAATCCAAACAAATTAAACTTATGCTCACCTAAAATTAGCGTTAAAAAAATTATATTTTCTTAATTTTACTCCATTTATTTTATCCTTAATTAAGAAATAATTACTTGAATCAGAGTCTTTTAAATCAGCTCTTGAGAATCCGACTTCCGATAAAATTTTTATTAGCTCATTGCACTCCTTTAAGCTTAATCTTTTTAAAGCATTGGATAGAAAAAAACATAAATTCTAGAAAATATTGTCTTTACTTTTTTTTAGAAAATAGTTTAGAAACGAGTTCAATCACTATCAATAATCACCAATTCACTTGAGAGGTCATTTGTATTAACCAAGGATGTCTCCACCATAATAACCCCACAAAAATAAGAATTCCTAGATAAGCTGGTTTAAAAAACTCCTGCAATTTTAGAGTTTGACGACCCTCAAAAATAGCTAAAAAGGGAACAATAGAAGTCCGTTTTTTAACATCAATAAAAGCCTCTCCATAGCGCTTTTCGAGGCGATAGTCTCCATGCCACACGGCAAATAAATGGTGAGTAACTAACCCTAATGATGTTACCAAAGTAAAGGTAGTTCCTAGCCATAGGGTATGAGCAATACACCAAATGACTTGACCAACCATTTGAGGATGACGACAAATTCGAAGAATACCTGTTTCATAAAGATGAACTTGGGGTTTAGAGATTGCCGCGATTTCTAGAAGATTAAAAGTAGCTGGATACAGAAATAAAAAAGATATGAAACTGAAAAGCCAAACAAGAGCTTTAACCACCTGATATCGTTGAAATTGCCATAGAATCAATCCATCATAACGATGATTGAAAAAGTAAATAATTAAAACTACCGCTAGGGGAATATTGACCAAGACAAACACAATACGATAGAGTCTCGGTCCAATTTTTTTTTCTCCCCAAGGACGTAATGCTGCTAGTCCACTATGGACAATAGCAAATCCTAAGAGTAATCCCAAAATAATTCCATGACTTGGTGTCAACCAGGTTGATAAACTCATTAATATTTTTGTTTTTGATTAAAAAAATAAGTCAGGTTTGAGACCTCTATCAAAACTATACTAAAGGATTTTGATCCCCATCGTATGTTACTGTCGTTCTCAGTAGGGATAAGTGTCCCCTATTGAGGACATCCCGTCATCAAAGTTAAGTTAATAGTTCAGATGGCCTTCTCGGTTAACTCCTTGCCTATTTTTTAATAAACCTATGGTAGACATTCCCTTTACATTAGATCAACTCCGCATCCTCAAGGCTATCGCCTCTGAGGGGAGTTTTAAACGGGCGGCAGACACCTTATATGTTTCTCAGCCAGCTGTTAGTCTCCAAGTTCAAAATTTAGAAAAACAACTCAATGTCCCCTTATTTGATCGAGGTGGCCGTAAAGCACGATTGACAGAAGCTGGACATCTTCTGCTGTCTTATAGCGAAAAAATTATTACCTTATGTCAAGAGACCTGTAGAGTTATCGAAGATCTACAAAATCTTCAAGGGGGAACTCTGACTGTAGGAGCATCCCAAACTACGGGAACTTACCTTCTTCCTAGAATGATTGGTTTGTTTCACCGAAAATATCCTGATGTTTCAGTGCAACTCCAGGTTCATTCAACCCGACGGACTTCTTGGGGGGTGGCAAACGGACAGGTAGATTTAGCGATTATTGGGGGAGAAGTTCCGACTGAACTTCAAGAAATTTTAAGAGTCCGTCCTTATGCTGAAGATGAATTAACATTGATTTTACCGGTTTCCCATCCTTTGACTAAGGTAGAAACGATTCAAAAAGAGGATTTATACCGCCTTGATTTTATTGGTTTGGACTCCCAGTCAACCATTCGCAAAGTAATAGATAAGGTGTTAAATCGCTGTGATATCGATACCAAACGTCTCAAAATCGAGATGGAACTTAACTCAATTGAAGCTATAAAAAACGCGGTTCAAGCAGGATTGGGTGTCGCGTTTGTTTCTATTACAGCCGTTAAGAAAGAATTGGAAATGAAAGAACTTCATGTTGGCCGTATTAAAGATATAGAAGTCCAGCGAACTCTGTCTGTAATTACCAACCCAACTCGTTATCGTTCAAAAGCAGCTGAAGCATTCATTACGGAGATACTACCAGAATTCTCCACCTATAAAGAAGCCTTAGATCTCGAACTTATTTCCCCTAATGCTGCTAATTCGTTAAAAGAACCCGCCTCTAAAATCTAATTCAAGGATGATTAATCAACGTGAGGCTTTGTAACGATGATAAAGATAAATGATCTTATCAGTGACTTCTTCTATCGTCAGCCCGTCAGTATTAATGGCAATAGCATCAACGGCTTGACGTAAGGGAGCAAGAGAACGATGACTATCTAGATAATCCCTTTTTTCAATCTCTTGCTCAAGTTCTTTTAAGGTAATTCTATTGTGTCCTTGATCTTGAAAGTCTTGCCAACGCCGCCTGGCGCGTTCGGCCACTGAAGCTGTCAAAAAAATTTTAAGGTCGGCATCAGGAAAAAGATTGGTTCCAATATCTCGTCCTTCTGCAACTACTCCTCCTTTTTTCCCCAATTGTTGCTGATAACGGACTAATTTATCCCGGACAGCACGTTGTGCAGAAACTTCAGAGACTAAGGCAGTTACTTCGGGAGTGCGAATCACTTCTGTGACATCTTCTCCATTTATCTTAAGACGAGGAAGTGTGTCGTCTGTTGTGAAGATAAATTCTAAGGTGGCCTGAGAAATTAATTCTGCAATCGCCTCAGGAGCATCAGTAGAAACTCCTGAACGTTTAACCAGCCAAGCAATTGCCCGATACATGGCTCCCGTATCTAAATAAAGTAAATTCAAGGCTTTAGCCACTCGACGGGTAACAGTAGATTTTCCTGCACCAGCCGGTCCATCAATGGCAATAATAGGTTTACGAACCCGAAGAATGACATTATCAATTAGACGGGTTGAGCCAACATAAGCTGCAACTGCCAATAATCCAGTATCTTCAATTTTGTCTAGGACAGTTAAAGTATCAGGATCTACTAGGGAAACATATTGTATCTTAACCCCAGGATTTAATCCCAATTCTTGCTGAAAAATATCGAGCAGTTGTTTTGCAGTATGTTCCCCCTCATCAAAAGCCTGTTGTACCTTTTTGAGCCCTTTAAACAAAGCTAAGGCTTGTTTTCGTTCTTCTTGACTTAAATATTGATTGCGGGAACTATAAGCTAGTCCTGACGGTTCTCTGACAATGGGACAGCTTTTGATAGTAACTGGTAAATTCAAGTCTCTAACTAACTGCCTAATGATTGCGAGTTGTTGAGCATCTTTTTCTCCAAAAAAAGCGACATCAGGACTCACAATGATCAATAGTTTCGTGATAATAGTAGCAACTCCTGGAAAATGTCCAGGACGAAAGGCTCCGCACAACGAAGAGATCATTGACAGAGGTGGGATTACCGTGGTGGTAGGCTTCTGAAGATTATTCTTCATGCCCATTTCTTGGGGTGTGGGTGCAAATACTACCTTTACTCCTAATTCTTTGCATAGTTGACAGTCTTGCTCCCATTGTCGGGGATATTGTTCTAAGTCCTCATGGGGCCCAAACTGAAGAGGATTAACGAAAATACTAACTACCACAAGATCAGTTTCGGTGACAGCGCGACAAATTAAACTGATGTGGCCAGGATGTAAAGCTCCCATCGTGGGAACTAAGCCCAAAGATCGCTCAAAGGGTTGATTTTTTAAATAGGCACGTAACCCGGCCACGGTTTTAAAAATACGCATTTTTATTATTAGGTCATCACGAGTAGATTAGGACACATAAAATTAAGAAGCAAAAGTTGACTGCACCAAGGTTTCTGTTGCTTTTACTGATATCAAACACTTTAATGTGTGCTGCGGTAATTGGAAAAGTTTTTATTCACTCATTACCAATTATTATTTTAAACGTGCCAAAATTTCGATTTGTACTGGAGCTATACCACTTCCCATTAAACCGATAACTCGGGCTGCGCCTTTTGATAAATCAATTATCCGTCCGCTGGCATAGGGACCACGATCATTAATACGGACGGTTATTG
The DNA here is from genome assembly GCF_029919255.1 of cyanobacterium endosymbiont of Epithemia clementina EcSB. Lineage (GTDB taxonomy): Bacteria > Cyanobacteriota > Cyanobacteriia > Cyanobacteriales > Microcystaceae > Rippkaea. The sequence continues at coordinate 2,258,540 of NZ_CP123991.1, forward strand.
AACGACCATTATTAAGGTTAGTCACTCGAACTCTCGTTCCAAAAGGAAGATTTTTATGAGCTGCTGTTAAACCGTTTTGATTGTACCGTTCTCCATTAGCAGTTAAGCGACCGTGAAATCCAGGTCCGTACCAAGATGCCATTCCTTTACGAAGACTAGTTACTTGTCCTTTAACCCCTGTTATTGTCGCTTCTGGAGCAGCTGAGGGGATATTAGCAATTGCATTTAAGGGAAGGGCATCTCCCATCAACCGGCGTAGGCGATTTGTAGCTTGTAGCGCATCGGCTGCCAAATTGTTAGTAGTGTCGGATAAAATCGTCTGACCATCAATGGTAACAAGTTCTTTATTACTCAATTTGATTGTGTAGGATTTATCTTTAGCGTTTGTACTAATAGTGATATTTTCGGAGTTAAATTGTTCATTGTGACTCACTTCGTTTAGGTGTTTGGCAACAGCTTTAGCCCGGTTCATAACATCGATGTTAGCCTGGACTTGTTCAAAACTATTTTCGCTGTTTTTGATTTTGATAAGATCGGTTTTTGTCCCAATAAAAGTGAGAATAGATATTGTTCGTACTTTGAGTGTTACAACTAATTTAGATTTCCACTGATGGGGATGGAGAGTAACTATCGCATTTTCATCGAAACTTTCTATTGTTGTTATCGCCCCCTTCCTTGGTAGTTCTCTTTGGTCATTAGTTTGATCTCTCAAATAAAACGCTACTGAGCTATTTAAGGATCCCCATAAAAGGAGTGGTGTCCCTAAACTGGTAGCTAATACTATAGCTGCTAGTCCTTGATAATTCAGTGAACTTGGCAATGTTGACTCCTCACGGAACTGCTTTACACTTATTTAAACTGTTACACGGTAACACGAATTTTTTAGGGAGTGTTTTCTAATAATTAGTTATGTAGATTTCTATCAATAAATTTTTATATTAACGACTTGATCAATTATTGTGGTCAAGTCAGTCAAGTTGACTCAGTATTGTCGATGAGCGTCATACTTAATTGCTGAACAATCTAAGGAGATAAGAAGGCTTTACCACTCATTCAATCTCTAAAAAATCAAATCATTCTTAGAAGGTTTAATTATTATTTTCAATAAGTCATTGACAGATTTTTTTAAAGTAGCTCTAATTTTAATTTTTTTTAAACTCATTAAAAAACTAACAACGAATAAGTCTTACTTATAAAAAGTATTAGAGATTGAAAATATGGTGGCTTATTTTGGTACTTTTTAAGTTATATGTAATCTACGTTACTATTGTTTCTGTGACTTTGTCTCTTCCACTACTTATAGCTCTTGTAACTTCTTATAAGAGCTATAACTAAGATGGTAATAGCCGACGCTTTTATAAAAGTTAATATTATTAAACTACCTTATTTTAAGTTAAACAAATTTTTAGTTTTATTTGTTTCATTTATTGTTCTATAAATGGACAATTCCATAGTAGAGAAGCTATACAAATCTTAAGAAGTTTTAAGAGATAATTATCAATGATTAAGTTGATTTAACCTTTAAAAGAGACTATTCTTGCAGACAAAAAATAATTATAATTAGGTCATTTAAGTTAAGGTTTTTTATCGTTACAACTTCAATTATTAGAATTTAAAATAGTTATAAAAGATATTGATCAAGAACAGCTCAAACAAGATTATCGAAATAATGGCAACCTTAAATCAAGGGTTATCTGTGCTCCTTCAACAAATCAATACTGTCGTTAGGACCTTACCACTAAACCGAATTATGGTTGATAAGATAACGATCACCCCCAACAAGAAATCTCAGGATGATCATTTTATATTCGGGCTTTAGACCCAGGATGGCAAGTATTGATAGCTCATGAGTTAGCTCTAGATTCGATTAACTGAAACAGAAAACAATACGAATATACCCAATTTTTCTGCTTAAAATCACAAAAATTGGGTATATTCCTTTCCTTAAAAATAGCTTTGACTAAATTAGGATAGTCGAGAAGACTATCCTAATTTAGTTTTTAACTTAACTTTAACCACAGTAGGAGGAATTAGAAAGGTATTGTGGTGGGATGAGTCAGTTGAAATTGTTGGACTATTGTTTAAATAAAAATTCTATATACTATAAAATAGTCAATATCAATAATCTTGAAAAATTAAACTTTAAAGAAATGAGAATAAAATAAATAAGAGATTTATCTTGAGAAGACAAAAAATTATTGACTAAATAAATAGACTAAAATTTTTAGACTAAAAAATATATAATTTATCAATAGAAATACTATGCAAGAATACTACTAAATTACGTATTTTAAAAAAAATAATTAGTTATAAAACTAGTTTTTTGGAGTAGTTGTTAATTAGGTATTTAGCCTTGAGATAAAAAAATATTTATTAAATGTTTATTATTTATTAGCTTTTTTTTGCTTTTTAGATATCATTTTTTAATGATGTAAAAGATATTTTTACACAATCAATATTTTAAGTTTAAAATATTGATTGTTACCTAAGATGTAAATATTATTAGGTAGAAAAAAATACATATTAGGTAATTTTTAGTTATAAAATCAAACTGTCTATTGATCATCTGTTGCTATTACAGAACCTAAATAAATAAAGAAATCTTTCTTTGCGAATTTTCGATAATTGCTATATGGGTAACACTTTAATACTTTTTGTTTCTTGATCAAATTAAACTTAACTCAATGTTATGAATCAATTAGTCTTAATAGTATTAGATACCAATTGATTTTAACTAATAGAATTTTAATTTTAGAAAAATTTATCTTTACTTATTGTCAAATTTTAAACTACAGAATAATAGTTATTTTTTAAAAAAATCAATCTAGATTTTTATTTTCAAGACAAATTTATCTATTTGCAAGAAAAATTTTCGTTAAATGAGATATGATTAATGTGTAAATAAATTCACAGAATAGCTAAGTTCTAATAGTTCTAATAAGAAGCAAAAAATATATACAAAAAAACTTAGAAAAAATATAATAATGTTTATAGCAGATTTAATTTTAATAGATTCAAGTGAAGATTTTTAAAAATGAAGTAGTATTCTATAGATATTTTCACTAAAATTATAGAGACTAAAAATTATTATCAGTTAATTAACTCAATAACTAGCAGATTTATTAAAATTAATCATAGTTTTATTAATTAAGATTTTAGATATTAAAATGTGATGAACAGAATAAAAAAACTCATTATGTTAGACAAACTCTTTTCGAGTAAAATATAACAACTTAATCTCACGAAACAGTTATGATAATAAAATTATATTACAATAATTAAGTACTCACTTGCAAAAAATAGATATTAAAGTTAATATTTATCACATGTGTAGTTCTATCTAAATATTTAGATAGAACTACAAAAAATATTTTATTTGAAATAAGACTAGCTGTTAAAGAAAATAATTAAAAATTATTTTCTTTAACAGCTAGTCTTATTGACAAAATTAAAGTTTATCTTATATCTTATTGTCAATTTTTATTTTCTATAATAACTAAAGGAAAACGACCTTATAGAAAATGCCTCAATAATTTTTTTTAAAAAATTATATTAATTGTAATTATTTATTAGATATTGTTTTCTATTATTTTTGTTTTAACTATTACTAATTACTTATGTAGTTATGCATAACTTACCAAATATTAAGAAATAGCAAAATAGCTAGAAACTTGGAAAAATAAGTTTCAATAAAAATTGAAGAAGTTAGTTTAACTCCTGGAAAACTTTATTAAAATAAGGTAAATAAATTAATACCACAAGCTGAAGTAGTAGTAATCATATTTCATTAAATAAAATAAGTTAATGCTCAATTAGATATCAAAAAAAAGCCACAAAACAAAAATATAAAGATCTTTAAAATACTAGTTTTTTGAAAAAGATGTCAAGGTTAAATTAAGAGAAAATATATTTTCCTAAAAAATTAATAATATTTAAGCAAAAAACAAAAAGTAAAATCAAATCAGGTTTATAAAACGTCACCAATCTTATCAAGAATGTCTTCTTTAAAAGATAATTTCAGAAAATCTAGAAGAAAAATTTTACTTTTTGTGAGTTATAATACTGAATATTTGAATAATTCTATATGGTGAAGTTTTTTTATGGGAAAACAGTATTTTCTAATCCAGTCAGTTACAATTATTTTGTAGAATTTATACTTTAAAAAATGATGTTATTATACTGAATCTATTAATCTGATAAAAGTCTTTTATCTCAATTTAAGTGGTGCATAATTAGTCGTTGAATATTTAGCTTTGTAAATTCAATATCTATGGAATTTGATTAGAAAATTAGACTATTTTTAGTAGTAAATAATGGTGCTAAGTTATTGATTTAAAGTTAACTATAGGCAACATATTTAAACATGAATAGATTATTTAATTAAGTTAATTTTTAACTAAAAATTATGGAAAATAAAATATTTTACCAAGGAATCTTTTGCAAAAACTTTAATTAATTACTTGAAATTAATGTTTATAAAACAGTAAATATAAAATCTATAAACTAAATAAATTTAATTTATAGACTTTATAAAAAATTAAACAATTAACTATTAACTTTAGATTCTAATTCAGATTAAATATTTAAAATATCAAAGCTTTTAAAACATTTAATTAGCCTTTTTAATTAATTACTTATATCCATTTATACAAAAAAAATCTTAATTTTGAGTGATAAGATAAGCTAGTCTTCCCTCCTGCTGTTCTTTAACACCTATTGTAATTTTGATTGTTTACAGTTGCTATATTATATATTTCTTAAATTGTTATATTTTAATTTAACCATTAAAAATGATAGCTATATTGTTCATATTTATCTAGCTTGCGATTGCTTAATCAGTTTTTTTAAATAAGAACTGATTATATAGAATGAAAAGAGTAGTTATTATAACTAATAATAAGTTGCTTACTATCTGCTCTCTGTTTATCTTAACTAAGGTATTTACCTTATGATATTGAATGTTAATTCAATTGAATTAACATTCAATATCATAAATAATTTAAGTTGATAATGAACGTCATGTCTAAAATAGATAATTATTAATCTATATTAAAAATTAATCTAGATTAGATAAAAATATTTTTTCCCAGGCATCCTTCTTTTTTTTTCATTGTTTTTCAAGGCTTTTATCTTTTTCTATGAAGTGACTTCTGTACTAGCTAATTTATGAATTAGGTTAAGAGAAAAAAGTGTATTGCTATCCATTAAATCTAAAAATAGTTTATTTTACTTGCTTATGGCGATACGCTGATTGACTCTGTAATTCAGAATGGTTAGATAGTTTTCCCAATTCTCTTGTTTACATGTTTTTTAAAAGCCTTTCCTCCGTTAAATCAAAAAGATCTATAAATTTCCATCTATCTTGGCCATAAAAAACGTTTAACATTCCATAACCTTGATGACATGAAGATGAAAAGGTAGATAATTGTTTGTACAAACAGATACAATACAAACATTCTATTTGGATATAGAAGACACAATTATTCTTTTATTTAATTCCATAGACTCTAATAAAAGCTGGATATATAGAGTTTAGTCTGATTTCAGAGGTTAGGTATCGATTTAATTATTAAGAGGATATACATCCGCCTCATCACAACTTAAGAGATTAAGTTTGATAAATATAGATAACTTTTCCCTTGTAATATCATTAGAGATAGTAACCTAATACAGAAATTGTTATTATCGCAGTGACAGAACCCAAAAGCTACAAGAATACCGTCAACTTACCCCAGACTGACTTTAGTATGCGCGCTAATGCCGTAAAGCGTGAGCTAGAATTACAAAAATTTTGGTCAGAAAACAAAATTTATGAACATATGTCGCTCAATAATCCAGGAGAACTATTCATTCTCCATGATGGACCACCCTACGCTAATGGGTCTCTTCACATGGGTCATGCATTAAACAAAATTCTCAAGGACATCATAAATAAATACAAGCTATTGCGGGGTCATAAAGTTCGCTATGTTCCAGGGTGGGACTGTCATGGACTCCCCATTGAATTAAAAGTGTTGCAAAGTATGAAATCCAAAGAACGGGAGAGTTTAACTCCTCTTAAACTTCGCCAAAAAGCCCGTGATTTTGCTCTTAAAACCCAACAGAAACAGGCAGAAAGTTTTAAAAGATATGGAATTTGGGGAGACTGGAAAAACCCTTATTTAACCCTAACTCCTGAATACGAGGGCGCACAGGTTGGGGTGTTTGGTGAAATGGCACTTAAAGGTTATATATATCGAGGACTTAAACCTGTTCACTGGAGTCCTAGTTCTCGGACTGCATTGGCTGAAGCAGAATTAGAATATCCTGAAGGTCATACTTCCCAGAGTGTTTTTGCCGCGTTTCCTGTTACTAAATCTTCGAAAGTTGCTCAAGAGATTTTAGGTCCGTTTCTCTCTAACTTGGGAGTCGCTATTTGGACAACTACCCCTTGGACTCTTCCTGGTAATTTAGCTGTTGCCCTTAATCCCGATCTAACCTATGCTGTTGTTGAACTAACTTCTGATATCTGTAACTATCAATACCTCATTGTTGCAGCCGATTTAGTGGAACAGTTATCGGAAACTTTTGAAACTTCCCTAAAAGTTAAAATAACTCTTCAAGGAAAGGCTTTAGAACATACTGTTTATCGCCATCCTTTGTATGATCGAGAAAGTGAAATTGTCATCGGAGGGGACTATGTTACTACAGAATCAGGAACAGGTTTAGTCCATACCGCACCTGGTCATGGACAAGAAGATTATATGGTTGGTCAACGGTATGGCTTGAAGATTTTATCTCCAGTAGACGAGCAAGGAAACTTTACAGAAGAAGCGGGACAATTTGCAGGATTAAATGTTCTGAAAGATGCTAACAGAGCTATTATTAATGAATTAAAAAATCGAGGATTTCTACTAAAAGAAGAACTTTATATACATAAATATCCCTATGATTGGCGGACAAAAAAACCAACGATATTTCGTGCTACAGAACAATGGTTTGCCTCAGTAGAAGGATTTCGTAAAGCTGCTTTAGAGGCAATAAAATCTGTTAATTGGATTCCACAACAAGGAGAAAATCGCATTACTCATATGGTGGGTGATCGCTCAGATTGGTGTATTTCTCGTCAGCGTAATTGGGGAGTTCCTATTCCCGTTTTTTATAACGAAGAAACTAACAAACCTTTATTAACAGAAGAGACTATTAATCATGTACAAACTATTTTTTTAGAAAAAGGTTCTGATGCTTGGTGGAAACTTTCTGTTGAGGAATTGCTACCAAATAAATATAGCCAAGATGCGCATAAGTATCGTAAAGGAACTGATACAATGGACGTTTGGTTTGATTCTGGTTCCTCTTGGGCAGCAGTAGCAAAACAACGAGAAGAATTAAAGTATCCAGCAGATATTTATTTAGAAGGGACCGATCAACATCGAGGATGGTTTCAATCAAGTTTATTAACTAGTGTTGCTGTGAATGGAATTGCTCCCTATAAAACGGTATTAACCCATGGTTTTGTCTTAGATGAAAAAGGGTATAAAATGAGTAAATCTTTGGGAAATATTATTGATCCTTTTATAATTATAAATGGAGGAATAGATCAGAAAATAAACCCCCCTTATGGTGCCGATGTACTACGTTTATGGGTATCATCTGTTGACTATTCTTCTGATGTACTTATTGGTCAAAATATCATAAAACAACTGTCAGATACCTATCGAAAAATACGTAATACAACCAGATTTATATTAGGTAACTTAAATGATTTTGACCCAGAGAAAGATACAGTTACTTACTTAGAATTGCCAAAGTTAGATCAATATATGCTACACCGCATCACTGATGTTTTTGCAGAGGTAACTGATGCGTTTGAAAAATTTCAATTTTTTCGTTTCTTTCAAACAGTTCAGAATTTCTGTGTCGTAGATCTATCTAATTTTTATCTGGATATTGCCAAAGACAGACTCTATATTTCCCATCCTGATGCATTGCGTCGCCGCAGTTGTCAAACGGTGTTGAAAGTCATCCTGGAAAATTTAGCTAAAGCGATCGCTCCCGTATTATGTCATATGGCTGAAGATATATGGCAATTTTTGCCCTATAAGACTTCATATAAGTCTGTTTTTCAGTCAGGATGGATAGAGCTAAAAGAAGACTGGGAACGACCAGAATTAAGAGATTTCTGGGAAAAATTACAGCTGATCCGTAGTGAAGTCAATCAAGTAATGGAACAAGCTAGAAAAGAGAAAGCAGTAGGGTCTTCTCTGGATGCAAAGGTGCTACTTTATGTGTCGGACCAAGACTTGAGAAAGCATTTAAGACTGTTTGATTCTAATGATATTTTAACGAGCAATCAAGTAGATGAATTGCGCTATTTATTATTAGCTTCTCAAGTAGAATTAGTTGATAGTATTGAAGATATTCAAAAAACAGAGTATCAAAGTAAGTCTAAATTAGTTTCTGTTGGGGTGATTAAAGCAGATGGACAAAAATGTGATCGCTGCTGGAACTACTCAACAAAAGTAGGAGAATTTACTGATAATCCAACCATTTGTGAACGATGTAACGCTGCATTAGTGGGTAAATTTTAAAAATTACTTAAGGTGCGTTAATCGAGTTAGCACACCTTATTTTTAGGGGAAATAAAACAAATATTAACCTATAAAATACTACTAATAAAAAAGAGGAAAGATATTTTTTGAATCAATTAAATATAAACTGCAAATATTTTAATATTACTTTTTTTAAAAAATTAGATTAATCAGGAAAAATAGTCATACTGAGTAATTAAAATTAATGTTTTATTAAATTGATAATAGTCCGTTAAATTTACTAAATTAATTTAGAATTATAAGACTCATAGTGCGTCTAAACTAACTATTTTATAGGGTTTAAAATTCAATATAATAAATAGACAAATATAAATTTTATAAATTCTCGTTATTAGAGAATAATAATGTCTTAAAAATTAAACACTGCAGAATATATTCAATAAATAAACATCAAAAGTTAGTTTAAAAACTAAAATTAAACAGAGTAAATCTATTTATAGATAAATAATTGGTTTTGCTAAAAAAACATAAAATTCAATCTCTTAACGAATATTTAAAACTAGTTAATATTGATCAATAGTTAAAATCAGCTAATAGAATCAAGTAAGCTAAAATTTTATTGTATTTAGATAAATTTTTAGAAAATATCTTAATTAGGTTTTAAATAAACAACTTTCTTCGTTATACTTCAACAGAGTAATAAATTCTATATCGTAGTTAATTTAACTCTAATAACTATGTCGATTTTATTTTATAAGAAAATAACTTATCATAATTGCCCATAATATTCATTTTGCTTCCATCCAATTGTTACCTGAATAAATATCAACCACTAAAGGAACTGTTAAAATAAGAGCATTCTCCATAGTTTTTTTAATTTTTTCTTGTAATTCATCCAATTCCTCTGGAGGAACTTCAAAAATTAATTCATCATGAACTTGTAATAATAAGTTGGCTTGATAATGACTTAAAATTTTCTGTATTTTAATCATAGCAACTTTAATAATATCAGCACTTGATCCTTGAATTGGTGCATTAGCCGCAGCACGTAATGATCTAGCATCTGTATAATTTAGATGTAACTCGTTTAAATTAATATTTTTAGGATTAGTCCCTTTAAGCTTTTGCAAACTGTATGTAACAAAATTAAAGTATCGTCTTCTTCCTAAGATAGTGGTTACAAACCCCTTGGTAATTGCTTCTTTTTTTGTTTTTTCTAAAAATTCAAATACCCTAGCATATCGCTGATGGTACTTATCAATAAATGTTTTTCCTTCTGCGACTGTAACTCCTGCCTCTCTAGCAAATCTTTGAGCACCCATTCCATAAATAACCCCAAAATTAATTGTCTTACCTAGATTCCTTTCTTTTGGGGTAATAGTTTCTTTATTAAATAAAAGTTTAGCCGTTACAGTATGAACGTCCTGACCATTTTGGTATGCTTCCAATAAGACAGATTCTTGACTTAAATGTGCTAGAATTCTCAGTTCAATTTGTGAATAATCTGCTGACACTAACAACCAATTTTCTTTTGGAATAAATACTTTACGAAGCTGACGAGAAAATTGAGAACGAATGGGAATATTTTGTAAGTTAGGATTGGAAGAAGATAGCCTTCCGGTTGCTGTCACTGTTTGATTAAAGTTAGTGTGAATTCGTTGGGTATCATCACGAACTAATGCAGGCAAAGCATCTACATAAGTTGATTTTAATTTGGATAAAGTACGATGTTCTAAAATATAATCAATAATCGGATGATCTCCTTGTAGTTTTTCTAAGGTAGCATGATCAGTAGAATACCCAATTTTGATTTTACGGGATTTCTTACGATTTAAGTCTAGTTTTTCAAATAAAATTTCTGCAAGTTGTTTGGGAGAACCTAAATTAAATTTTTCCCCTGCTTCTTGGTATACTTGTTGTTCAATCGATTCCAAGTCTTGTTGTAATTGTTGAGACAGTTCCTGCAAATAATTGGTATCAATACGAACTCCTGTATTTTCCATAACTGCTAAGACAGATTCTAAGGGTTGTTCTACTTCTATGAGTAATTTTTTTAAAGTTTCAATCGATTTTAATTCTCCTTGTAATTTATTGACTAACGAATAAGTAATATAAGCATCCATTCCACAATAATTAGCAACAGTTTTAATATCTAAACTAGCAATAGTTTTCCCTTTTAAAATCCCTAATTCTTTGTAACTCTGTGGAATAATTTCAGGTAAATATCGATGACATAAATCACTCAGATTATGACTCATTTCAGAATGTAAAACATAACTGGCTAACATCGTGTCAAACACCACACCGGTTAGTTTAATTCCTTGATGGTATAAAACCAAACGGTCAAATTTCGTATTTTGAAAAACTTTAGCATATTGCTCGTTTTCAAAAATTGGTCGTAATTTTTCTAAAACTACCTTTTTTTTAAGTTGGATACCGTTTGTATGTCCCGTAGGAATATAAGCTATGTCTGTGATTTTATGACCCCAACAACAACCAATTCCCACTAATTCTGCATCCCTAGGTTCTAATGAGGTTGTTTCAGTATCCCAAGCAATAAAATGTTGAGATCCTATATATTGTTTAAGTCGGTCAACCAAGTTATTTAACTGCTCTAAATTTGTAATAGTTTCAGGATTTATTTGAGATGAATTAAGATTGTCTTTAGTGATTAATTCAGCAGAACTTTCAACTAACTTTTGACCGGGAAATAAAGATAGTTGTCTAGGTTTATTTTCGTGCTTTTTTTTGAAGATATCTTGATTAGAATAGTGAAAAACTTGTTCTTTTATCTCAAAAATATTCTTTATCTGATTAATTTCTTTTAAAAACTTATTAAGTTCTAGTCTTTGTAATATTATTTGCAGGGAAGAGAGGTTAAATCCTTTTAACTTGCACTGGGTTAAATCAATTTCAATCGGGATATCAGTGATAATTGCAGCTAGATGACGAGAGTGTTCTGCATCTTTCATTCCTTCTCTTAGTTTTTTATTATTCGCACCTTTTATCTGATCTAAATTACCATAAATCCCTTGCAGATTACCGTATTTTTTTAAAAATTTTACAGCTGTTTTATCTCCAATTCCCTTAACTCCTGGAATACTATCCGATCTATCTCCACATAGCGCTTTATAATCAATCACCTGAGTTGGTTTTACTCCTAGTTTTACTTCTACAGCTTTAGAATTAAATTCTGTATAACCTTCAGATGATAGACTTCTTACTGCATTTCTTTCTAAATATAAAACACTAATATTTTTACTTTCATCAACCAATTGAAAAAGATCGCGATCACCGCTTAGAATTTTAACTTGATATCCTGATTTACTTCCTTGGTTAGCTAAAGTTCCCAACACATCATCCGCTTCATAACCGGGATAAGTTACAATTGTTATATTTAAAGCCTTTAATAATTCTTGAAGATTTTCAAGATCACGAATAAAATCTTCAGGAGTTTCTTTACGATCTGCCTTATAGTTAGCATCAGCTTTATGGCGAAAAGTAGGTTCTTGTAGATCAAAAGCAATGGCTAGATATTGAGGTTTTTGATCTGTAATAACTTGAATTAACGAATTTAAAAATCCAAAACAAACACTAGTAGGAATTCCTGTAGAAGTATGTAGAGGACCATGTCTAGCTTTAGCCAAGGCATAATAAGCCCGAAACGCTAGAGAATGACCATCAATAAGAATAAAAAGTGGTAAAGATTGCTGATCCTGCATTATAAAAAATGTATATTGGTCTCTTTTAATTTTAACGTATTTTTTTTCAGGATAATTTTTATTAGATTGACTTAATAAGTTATAAAAAATATAAAAATTAGCTTAAATAAATGACTAAATCACCAGTTTAAACTCTTACAGCTTAGTTAATTTAACATATTTTTTATCAACATATTAAGTAAAGATTGAAAATATAAATACAAAGTTTATTTTTTAATAAAAAACTTATTAAAGGCTATATTCATCAAATGAATAATATTATTAGATATCTTGTGTTGTAATTAAATTACGTTAATATCAACATCTCCATTATAATTATATTTATGACATCTAAGTAATAAGATTAAAAATATAGCTTTCTTAATAAAGAAGAAATAGAAATAATGCTAAAAAAATATGTAAATAATTACAAATATAAAAATCTTAGAAATCGAAATAGTTAGTAACTAATAAAATTGCTGTAATTAAAGAAAAAAAAGTAATGACGTATTGCTGATTTATATAAATTAATGAGTGTAGTCACTATAGAAATAAAGAAATCTGAAAAAATAGTAGAATAACTAAAATTTTGGCATAAAAAAGTTTTGACTAATTTTGAAAAGATTAATCTAGATTTTTAAAAATCTACAAGAATATTGAGAATAAATTCATGTTAATTTCACAAGCTGAAGTGATAACGGATAGATTCTATCTGATGAAATGAGTTAAGGCTTAATTTAGATAACTTCTAGAAAATGTTCAACCGAAAAGTTAAATTATATATGGACCTATAAAAATTAATTAGTTTTCTCAAAAGTACATTTCATAAAAAAGAATTTTTTATGATTTTTTATCAAAATTATTGAAATCAGCTGATTGGTATCAAAAAAAATATTTATTGTAGCTTAAAAGCTATAAACTGATTAAGTTAAGCGTTGAGTTTAGAGAAAAAATTACCTGTTTTAGACTAAAAAACTAAAGGAACAATAGTAAGACGTTAATAATGAATTAAAGTTTATGAAGAAGAGAGATCATGGAACTAAAAAATTAGCAAATTTTCTAGTTCCGAAATTTCTCGATTAAAAATCTCACCAGTTTAGTCTACATTAAATAGTTCGGTATAATGAGTTTTGAAAAAAAGCAGTATGAAGAGAATCTTCTGATACCACTGTGAGATAGACAGTGGATTGAACTATACAGTTTTATAACTCTATTAATATCCTAATTCATAATACCGAGTGTTATAGAAGCTCACAAGATTTAAAATAGGTCTTGATTCCAATGCTCTTAACAATTTCCCTCTAATCGTTCATAATTCAGAGAGCAGATAGATATTAATTGTAAAAGACTGATGAATCAAGTTGACCGTATTCGTTTAGGGTTAGCAGTGGCAGTCGCTAAGACAGTCACCGCTGTAGTTCGCTTGTTGAATTTAGGGGCGGCCAGCGTTCTACCTGGAGCAATCGCCCGTCGCTTTCATTCCAAACTATTATCCTTGCTGTGTGAACAGGTCAAACAAGGAGTTATTCTGGTAGTAGGAACCAATGGAAAAACTACCACGTCCCTATTATTACGAACCATCCTTGAAAACCAAGGCTTAAAAGTTGCTCATAATGATACTGGGGCTAATTTAATTAATGGCTTGGTCACTGCTCTGTTAAATAATACCAATTTAATTGGTCAATTGACAGTCGACTATGCAATTTTAGAAGTTGATGAAAATATCGTATCTTTATTACTTAAAGAATGTCAACCTCGCATAATTTTAGGGTTGAATTTGTTTCGAGATCAACTTGATCGTTATGGAGAAGTTGATACTATTAGTCAACTATGGCTAAGGGCGTTCGCTCTCCTTCCTCCTAACACTACTGTTATTCTCAATGCGGATGATCCAACTCTCTCCCATTTAGGACAGCAATTATCGCAAAAAGTACGTTATTTTGGCTTAAGTGAGCCAGACTTATATCTTGAAGAAATTCCTCACGCAGTTGATTCTATTTACTGTCCTAATTGTGGTTATACTCTCGATTATCAAGGGATTTATCTCTCTCATTTGGGTGATTTCAATTGTCCTAGTTGTGGATTTACGAAAAGTAAAACTGCCTTTTCTAGCAAAGCTTGGCCACAAATCCTGGTTGGAGTTTACAACAAATATAATACTTTGGCAGCTGGATTAGTTGCTCAAGAATTAGGAATTGAGATGGCACATATTTTTGACAGTATTAAAGACTTCAGAGCAGCTTTTGGACGGTCAGAAGAATTGACTATTGATGGCAAAAATATCCGCATTTTATTATCAAAAAATCCTGTAGGAATGAATGAGATAATACGTACTGTTAATGACTTAAAAGTAACGGAAAAGGCTTCTATAACTTTAATGGTCTTAAATGATCGCATACCCGATGGAACCGATGTTTCTTGGATTTGGGATGTAGATACGGAAAAATTAATTAATCTAGGAGGGACTTTAATTGTTAGTGGAGATCGTGTCTATGACATGGCACTAAGATTAGTATATAGCCAAGAGACTCTTACTAATCATCAAAATTCAGTTAAATTAATTGTAAAAGAGGACTTAAAAGAAGCTATTAAAACTGCTTTAACTCTAACTCCCTCTAATGGAACCTTGCATATTATCCCTACTTATTCTGCTATGTTAGAAGTACGAGGTATTTTAATAGGTCGTCAAATTCTCTGAATAAATTAGTCAAACTAATCTTCTTTTTTCATAAAAATTTGAATAATGAAATTTAATTTTTAAAAATTTACTTAAGTTAGCCTTTTCTCCATAACCTAATTTATAGGATGGAACACGTTTGCTGCCATCTTATCTTGATACAAGTGAGTACGAACTCAATCATATTCATTGTGATCTAAACTAGAGCATGACTCTAATAAAATATAGTCAAAATACTAATTATTTAACTTTTACTCAGAAAAAAATTAAAGATAAAAATCAATCATTAAGTTAATTTACTTCAAAAATGTGACATATATCCATAATATTTTCTTTGAAAAAAAGAAAATATTAATCTCTTTATTATTCTCTAAATAAATGTTGCTTAGTTATCTCAACAAGAGACGTTTAATCCTATTTTTTTATTAAAAATATGTTTTTTTAAAAATAAAAAGTTTACAAAAAAACTACAAAAATTTCTATTTTATCTCAAATAAAAAGGTTATAGTTATCTTCGATAATAAATAAAAATAACAATAACTTTTTGGCAATTAAAAGCTATTTAAACGACAACTAAGTTTTAAGAATAGAAAGAAGTTTACCGCTGATAGAAGGTTCAAAATTTCCTGGTATAAATAAATTTATATAAGAGTAAAGCAGAGTAAAAATATTATTAGGTTTAAATAAAGTAAATTAGACATTTTTAGTATTCATAAAAAATTAGAACAATTTTTAAAAAAATCTGAAACTAAATATCAGGGCTATTGAGATTAACTGATTAGTGTCACAAACTTATTTATTGTATCTAAAAAAGTAGAAAATAATTAAGTTGAGCATTTAATCAAGAGAAATTATTATCTTTTTTCACAAAAAAATAACTAAAAAAATAGTAGAAGAAATTAGTAATAAATGGAAGTTGATTAAGAGGAGAGCTGGTAGAACTAGAAATTTTATAAATTTTTAATTCTTAAGTTTATTGACCTTACATTTAATTTAGTTAACTCTACATTATCGGTTTAGTATAACTATAATTTTTAGATAAATTACTTAATAAATAGAGTGATTTTTAGATCTTTCGATAAGTTTTTAAAAAGAGCTTAAAAAGTTGTTTACATTTATTTATAGCTATTTATCTTTTTATTTTGCCGGTCAATATTGTTTAGCTCGTGGCACAAGAGTTAAAAACATATTAAGTACTAGAACTAATCGATATCTCAACTACTAAATAGTTTTAGGTAGAGATCATTATCACAGAAATAAATTCACTTAAAAAAATACATCAACGGAAGTGCAGGGTATATACGAACTTACTCAAATTTTTTGGAAGAGTACAAAATAGCTTTAATTCTTAATGGCAACATTAAGAATTAAAGCTATTTTGTTGAGAAGAAAATTTTTAGCAGTAATGCGGTGAAAAATCTTCCGTTACAAAGTAATTCTATGAGGAAGCAAATCAAAACGTGAACAAGATTATTATGTTTCGTCAAAAATAAACTCTATCTATAGTCTGTCCATGTAAACTTTAAAGAATTTAAGAAAATAGATGACAGAACAAAGTAGGCAGTTGATGATTATCTTAATTATTTAGTTAAGCTACACTTTTACAAAAAACGACGAACATTTTGTTGATAGGCTTGATTGTCTAGACCATCCCCTTGATATGGTCGTTGATCATCAACGGCTCTGTTTAATGCTCTCAATCTATCTGACGTAGCTGGATGGGTACTTAAAAAGTCAGCAGCAAAAGGTCCATTGTTTTGCATTAATTTCTGCATAAAAGTGACCATCCCAATGGGGGCATATCCAGCACTTATCAAGTTTCTTAAACCTAATTGATCCGCCTTTAATTCGTCCTTTCTACTGTGAGGAAGATTGACCCCTAATTGTACTCCCAATTGAACAATTGTATTTTCACTTAACCCAGCCGCTGACATTAACCCTTGAGAAAGAGCAATATCGCGCATTTGAGTGATAGAGTGACGAGCAGTAATGTGAGCAACTTCATGAGCAACTACACTGGCTAATTCGGCTTCGTTTTCTGCGGCTGCAATTAACCCCGTATTAATATAAACAAACCCTCCCATTGTCGCAAAAGCATTGATAGATGTATCATCAACTACCTGAAAAGTATAAGGAAGGTTAGGACGTCCACTCGTGGGGGCTAACCGTTGTCCAATACGTTTAATAGTTTGATTTAACTGAGGGTTTTGGGAGATGCGAAACTGACCCGAACGAATCAGTTCATCATTAATTTGTTGGGCAAGTTGCACTTCTTGGGAATCAGACATGGTAGTGAATTGAATTACTTGTACTCCTTGGAAAAGTAAATTTAACCAAGACTGACTATAACTTGGTTGAATATTGGTTAGAATAACGAAGGTTATCACTAAGAAAGAAAGGTAAAAATAAACCCAGGAGCGATGGCGACGAAAAAAAACTCTAATCATTTTAAGTAAGCTAATAAGTTAGATAAAGTGAAGGAATCAGTTATTTCTAGTATTATTGCTCTTCACTAAGTTCATAATGGTTCAGGTGTTACACCTACTGTATTGTCTACTCTGAATTTGATCAAGGTAAAATTATGTCTATCACGAGTTTGATCTTGTTTATTCTTTACAATCAACGTTAATGAAAGTCCCACTCATTGATATGAATATTGATAATTGGTTAATTTATAAAGAGTTTCGCTTTGAGGCTGCCCATCGGTTGCCCCACCACGGCGGTAAATGTTGTCGTCTTCATGGTCATAGTTGGATAGGACGGGTTTACGTTAAAAGCGATAACTTGATTCAAGAAGGGGCTAAACAAGGGATGGTTATTGACTTTGAAGATATCAAGAAGTATTTAAACCCCCTATTGGAGCAGTTTTTAGATCATTACTACCTTAACGAAACTATGAAACTAGAAAGCCCCACCTGCGAAGTGATCGCCAAATGGATTTTTGAGAAACTTGAATTAGCAGGACTGCAAGGACTGCAAGGGGTAGAAATTCAAGAAACTTGCACTGCTGGAGCGAGATTCACTAAAGGAAATTGACCAAACTGATAGTTAAATTACAAATTGGTTTAGCTTGATAAAAAAACAGGTTTAATTACTATTAAAAACCTGTTTCTTGTATCTGTGTTATTTAGTTACTGATTGTTTTGTATTATTCTCTATTTCTTTACTCATGTTTCTTAACTCAAGATGGTCCTCTACTGTGAGGAAAAACTATAAATCAAAGAAAAATTTTATAATTCTTTGATTTAGTTAGTTAATTCTATATCTTCAAAATCAAGAGATCAGTGTCAGGAAGTTCCTTATCTATTCTAACCCCCAGATCTTTTAGTTAAAAAATAAATTACTAAGATAAAAATAGCTACGCGAGGACAATAAAATGGACTTGCTGAAGTTTTATTAAGTACATTTATTGATAAGTTATCCTCAATATTGACACCAAGCTTGACGATTTAGCTAAGTTATATAAGTGATACAAAAATAGTCAAATTAAAACAAACCTTCTAATCGAGTACTTCTCCTCCTAATCTAAACTGCAGATAATTTTTATGTTCTGGCTTTCCCTCTTCTTACTAGCTAATTTTAAAGGAGGTCCAAGCTCCTTCTTCGTAAGGGCAATTCTTACGTTACTCTTAAGAGTAAGAGCAGATGCAGTGTAATACACCTAATGAAAAGTTTTTGGAAGAATTACTGGGGAGGACATAAGATAAAGCATACGAAGAGGGCTAGATAGTAAGAAGTTAATAAAATCCCAACAACCACACAAGAGATTCAATTGTAGACTAGATACAGGGAGTCTTAGCGTCGATTAGATTGTAAACCTCTGGGGGGTTTATGTGAGAAGACGCTTGTTAAATTTCTTCCTTTAGTCTTACTTAAGACTAAACTTTAAATATTAATATCCATCGATCAACCGTGAACTATGTTATCGACAGAGCAAAGGAAAAGCCATTCAGGGCAATACTATTTAGAGAGAGAAACTCTAGAACAGGGTGAGCGATCACCAAACCAGTCATTATTTCCCCTAACCGCCAAGCTCAATAATCATAATTGCTTGGAAATTGGCGGTTGCGATCTTAAGACCCTAGTTAAACAATTTGGTTCTCCTCTTTATGTTCTCGATGAAGTAACTCTCCGAAGTGCCTGTCGTCAATATCGAGAAGCTTTTAACTGTCACTATCAAGGACCTTCTCAAGTCATTTATGCCTCCAAAGCTTGGAGTTGCCTAGCCATTGCCAGTATTGTTGCTAGTGAAGGGTTAGGGTTTGATGTTGTATCGGAGGGAGAACTGTATACTACCCTCAATGCTTTAGAGAAAATGGGACGTACTTCCGAACAAATTGCCCAACAGATTTACTTTCATGGCAATAATAAGTCCCTGGCAGAACTAAAACTAGCTATTGAGGTTAGTTGCACTATTATTGTTGACAATTGGCTTGAGTTAGAGACTCTAGCTAAACTAGGCAATGAAACTGCTTCCATGAGTATTCCCATCCTCGTGCGCTTAGCCCCAGGAATTGAATGTCATACCCATGAGTATATTCGTACAGGACATATAGACAGCAAATTTGGCTTTGATCTCCACCAGCTTGATACCGTTTTTACCTATATTAGTCAACAACCATGCCTTGATTGCCGGGGGTTACATGCTCATATTGGCTCTCAAATTTTTGAGGAACAACCCCATCAAGATTTAGGGGAACTTATGGTAGAGTTGTTTCAAAAAGCCCAAAGTTATGGATTAGTCTTACAAGAATTGAATATTGGCGGAGGTTTGGGCATTCGCTATACGGAAGATGACAATCCCCCCAGTATAGAACAATGGGTTAAAGGAGTAAGCCGATCTGTAATGAAAGCCTGTGATAGTTATCAATTACCCTACCCTAAACTCATCGCTGAACCAGGACGTTCTTTAGTAGGATCAGCCTGTGTCACTGGCTATACTATAGGCAGTCGAAAAGAAATTCCTCAACTGCGAACCTATGTGGCTGTAGATGGTGGAATGTCTGACAATCCTCGTCCCATTACCTACCAATCGCTCTATTGTCTGGTAGTAGCTAATCGAATGTTAGAAACCTGCACAGAAACTGTCACTATCGCGGGCAAACATTGTGAGTCTGGAGATATCCTGATTAAGAATACTCAGTTGCCTCAAACCCAACCAGGGGATATTCTGGTAGTGATGGGAACAGGAGCCTATAACTATAGTATGGCTTCTAATTACAATCGTCTGCCTAGACCAGCTGCTGTCTTAGTTAAAGATGGAGAAGCTAATCTAGTGATCAAACGAGAAACCCCTGATGACCTAATTCGTCAAGATCGCCTCCCTGAAAGGCTACTGTCTTAAATTAAGTCCCTCATTGCTTGTTATTTTGATTGATCCTTAATCTCTACCATCCTCCATCATGTCGGGTGATACTCCTGGCCCTCGCTGGATACCCTCTGGGCTAATCCACAATGGCATTGATATTGCATTGGTGCTACTGCTGACTTATTTAATTCTTCTCGCCATTGGGGAACGTCGTACTCTCTGGATAGTGCGAGGGTTAATTATTCTAATGCTGGCACAAGTGATCAGCCAAAGGCTCCAACTTAGGCTGCTCGAAGTTGTCCTGGATAAATTAGTATTGGGGGCTGCTGTTGCTATGGCAGTAATTTTTCAGGGAGAATTCCGACGATTTCTTGAATTATTGGGACGTGGACAAATGCTGCAATTATTTCAACGACGACGTCCAACTCCCAAGCCCGATAGTGTAGTTGATGAAATTGTTGATGCAGTTAAAGAACTTTCTCAAAATAGGACAGGAGCATTAATGGTGCTAGAAACAATCGCTTCTGTGGATACAAGAGTATTTGTGAATCCAGGGGTTCCCCTCAATGGCGAAGTCTCGAAAGAATTACTTCAGACAATTTTTCAGCCGAAAACTCTCTTACACGATGGAGCTATTTTTATTCGTGGGTCACGTATTGTATCAGCAGGAGTGATTTTACCCCTATCCGAACGAACTGCCCATCGACAACTAGGAACCCGACACCGATCAGCAATGGGCATTACAGAACGGGTCGGTAATTGTTTATGTGTAGTGGTCTCTGAAGAAACAGGCTCGATTTCTTTAGCCCAAGGTGGAACGCTTGATCGTCCCCTGACTAGTAGTAAGTTAAAAGAACTTCTCGAAGAAAAATTCTCTCTACTTGTCGAGCGAGAGTCTGTGGCACCTGGTTTGGGACTTGTAAGTCGTACTCTTGGCTCACAAATACGAAACTTACTTGCTTCTTCGAGATCTCAAAATGATCGGAAGTGATCATAACTGATAAGTTAGTAACACCCAGCAATCAGGTTCTACCGAACTTGTCATATAAAACCCTGATATTAACGCCTTAAAAGCTTTATACAAGAATCATTTAAGTTTTTAATAGTCTACTTGTTATTAACATTTTTGCTAAATAATGCTATGTTGCAGCCTTATAGTTTTCTAGCGTCAAAAGTTCAGTGAAGCCAAAAATTTTTTCTAAGAATTGATCAAACTTCAACTAACAGGTACAAGCAAACAAACTTATGTAGTATTAATACCTGAATCAGCCAATTTGATAGTTGTGGTTATACCGAACTGATGATGTAGAACTAACCAGTAAAATACCAAATTAGGAAATATTGAAGTTAAAGATCGATAAACTTTCTGTGTATATGTGCTCTTCTATTAATTAACTTCAATTTAATTTTTTATCAATAAATTCTACTATTACCTAAATTTTTCCTTGATCAAAATAGATCACAATATCTCTAACTCAACGCATGGTTAAATAATTTAACAATTTTTTTGTCCGGTGAATGAACATTTTGATGTCAATCAGCTAATCTTACTTAAGAGTCTTGATATTTAGGACAATTTCTTCTAAAAATTTGCTTTAAATTTATCATTTAAATTGCTCTATTTTTGAAATGAAGTGTACATTTTTTGTACACTTCATTTAATTTTAATCTTTGTTGTATTGTTTACTTAAAGTTTCTTTTTTTTATATAATTGCTCTTGTTTAAACATTTTTTCACTTCTGATCAAAAGTTTTTTATTTTACTATTTAATAGTTTCTACTATATTATTTTATCCAAAATTAACTATTTTTATTAAATGTTATTTATTCGCTATTACTTAAATTAATTCAATTAGTTTATTGACTCTTATCTAAGAGAATTAATTTTTTAAAATTTTATACTAACCTTGTTAATTTCACTTAGAACTCTTGCAAAGCTTCTAATTATTTCAGCATAAATACAGTTGTGGAAATTGACTTACTTATAACAAGAAGAAAACAGTCTAGATAAAGACGACGTTTAAAATAAATTATTTAACTCTATTACTTTAAAAGCTATCTCAAAAAGAGATCTTCAAAATAGCGCGCTCTTTGCAGTAATAAACTTTGATTATAGTAAAAAAAATTCAAACAATATAATTACTTAGGAAAAAAGTGGTTAAAAAATTAATCATAATAATTTGAGGTAAAGATAACCAAGAAATTTCAATTGATAAACTAATTTAAAAGTTAGTTTATCAATTGAAATTAAGACTAGCAGATAGACGAATGCCAAAAATGGCTTGTTGGATAGAAAAAAATTAAAAAGTCTAAGACTAAAAAGAATTAAATTTTTTAAAAAAGCTTAGATACCTTTATCAAGGGGTAAGACTAAAATATGGAAAATAAAAGATTTTTTTAAAAAGATTGATTTATATTTATCTTTAAAAGTAATTTTTAAAAAATCAACTTAGAGCTGAATTAAAGTGAATCATAAACAAAAATTTAGATTCTCATTTAATAATGACTGACTGCTATGGTAAACTAGTGCTGTTGATGTAATATGTGTATTAGTTTGTTAAACTTATAACCTAAAAAAAGTTTAATTAAATATTAAAAATAAACATGAAATAACTGAGTTGAAGCAACAAATATTTATCCAAAAACATAGAAAAATTTTATGGAAGTTTTCTTGATATAAGATTATCCTAGATTGTATTTATTTTGAAAATAAAAAAGTGTTTTTAGACATTACTAGAGAAGCCAGATTACTTTTCAAAATTAGAGCCAACAGACAGATTATAGACCTTAATAGATAAACATTAAGTTCATGAGTTTTTATAGTCAATTTATTATTTTGAAGAAGTTTACTGAATAGCTACAAAATGATCAATACAAATTAATATTTAATCTATTTGTTCGAAAAAATTGACTATTTCTATTCCATTTAAAAGCTGATAACAGGTAATAGTTATTCATTCTAAATTTAGAATCCAATTCATTGAACTGAGTTAAACATTTGATACCGTAGATAAAGTATAAATCAGGTAAGAATATTGAGTTCGGCATAACTTAATTAAAATAGAAAGCTGTCTAGAGTACTCTCTGTATAATACTTATGGCTTTTGACAAGCCTATTGTCGATAATAAAACTTTGTCTTTATGTTTGTAATTTTTACATGACAGGTTTAGTAGAACTATACTTGTCAGCAAAACAACTTAAGCCATTATGATAATATACTATGGAAAAGCCTTATGGGCTAGTCTAAAATAATCGCCATTACCACTGTGGTAAATCTATAGAAATAGATTAAAGCAAAATAGTTGACAATATGGCAAAAAACAAATTGGTAATAAAGAATAACTTCTTTCATATAAATACGTAGACACACCCCTCAAAAGGTTTTTCAAAGTACGAGGAAATAAGATCCAATACAATAAACTGCCAGATAATAATGACTCTTAAACTCATTGTCTCAAAGGATTTACCCACCGATCTCGATCAGGTCCGTCTTCCTAAACACGTAGCGGTAATAATGGATGGTAATGGACGCTGGGCTAAGCGTCGCGGACTTCCTCGTATAATGGGACATCAACGAGGTGTTGATACCCTTAAAGATTTACTTCGTTGTTGTCGTGACTGGAAAATTCCTGCATTGACTGCTTATGCTTTTTCAACGGAAAATTGGGGAAGACCTCTTGAAGAAGTAAAATTTTTGATGACTCTATTTGAACGGGTGTTACGTCGTGAACTGCGAGAAATGATGGAAGAAAACGTTAGGATCTCTTTTGTGGGAAATTTAGAAGTTCTTCCTCCTTCCTTACAATTAGAGATCACCCGTTCTATGAACGATACTCAAGACAATACAGGGATTCAATTCACAGTGGCCACCAATTATGGTGGACGTCAAGAGATTATCCAGGCTTGTCAGGCAATTGCTATTCAAATCCAAAAAGGTCTTTTAGCGCCAGAAGAAATTGATGAATCTCTATTTGAACGCCATTTATATACTTCGGGAACTACTCATCCCGATCTTTTAATTCGTACAAGTGGGGAAATGCGAATTAGTAATTTTCTCCTTTGGCAATTAGCCTATGCTGAAATCTATGTCACTCAAACTCTCTGGCCAGATTTTAATCGAGAGGAATTTTATAAGGCTTTATTAGCTTATCAAAAACGGGAACGGCGATTTGGAAAAGTTTAGTTCAAGCAAAAGAGTTTTATCTCTAGTGAAAATACTATATCTAGTTTATAGTAACTGCAAGCTGTTCGTTATTCAATTACTTATGTTAACCTCTCGCCAGTATAGACAAAATTCTATTGAAGTGATCAAAAATCTTTCTAAACTATCAGAATCTGAGCAACTAGAAGCTGAGCAGAAGAAAAATATACTACTTTTAATAGAAAATTTAATAGAAAGAGAAGAGGCAACTTTTAAGATGATTATTGATTGTCTTTATGATGTTGGTTCAGTTAAATTAATCAATAAGAAGTTTTCTATTTGTCCCTTTAATCAATTAATGAAATTAATCGCTAAGTTTTCTAGACCTGGATTTCGCTGCATTGCCTTTTATTGGGTTCATAAAAATATCCCTAAATTAACTACTAATTGGCTTTTAAAGAAAATGAATAAATTGGGATAATCATTGTTAATTGTAAACTTCTTATCTTTTATCAAACTTGTTGTCGTCGTTTCGCAAACCATTCTTGTAACTGTTGACGACATTCATCTTCATAGATGCCTGAAATAACGGCTAAACGATGATTAGAACAGTAACTATCAGGCAAATTCAGTACTGTACGAATGGTTCCTGACTTAGGATCGTCACATCCATAAACGAGTAACCCTAAGCGAGATTGAATAATTGCTCCAGTACACATAGGACAGGGTTCAAGAGTGACGTAGAGAGTACAGTCCTTTAAATTCCAAGTATGCAATGTTTGAGCAGCAATGCGGATGGCCATGATTTCTGCATGAGCAGTGGGATCCTGATTTGTTTCTTTACAATTAGCTGTCTGGGCGACCAAATTACCCTGACTATTAACAATAATAGCCCCCACGGGGACTTCTCCCATTTCTCCCGCCTTTTGGCCAAGAATGAGTGCCTTTGCTATCCAATAACGATGAGTTTGATAAAGGGTTTGGGTAATCAATTGAGGCAACGGAACGAGAAACACAAAAATGGAGAACAATAAGAGACGAAGACAGACAAAGACTCAAGCTGTTTCAAGAAACGTTTCAACAGCTTGGATAAACTTAAACGTTTACCAACTTAGATCTTAACAATTGAAAAGCAGTTCAACAGTATTTTTTTGTCAGATACACTGCTATCTTAAAACTATCAGGCTGAGTTTGAACGGCGTAAACTTCCCACTCTAAATCTTGACAATGAACATTTATATATCTTTTAAGGTAAGGCAGTACTTAGTTTATAAGTTAAATATTTGACCTTAAGTTTTTTAGGGTTTTTAACTTTGAATAAATTTATACTGTATAAATCAATCTATAGATTGATTTTATTAAAGCAATATTGAAGTTTTAAGTGAAAAATACTAGATAGATTTTAATATTTATTAATAACTATTTCTGATAAAATACAGGCTCCCTATTAAGGACAAAGTTCTATTTAAGAAAATAAGGACTAGATTATTTTTAGTTAGAGATAACTGGTGGTAGATTTAAAGACTTTATTTCTGCTTTTAACAATCCCGAATTACGCTCTAATTTAGGGGGTAAACCTTGATTATATGAAAATAAAGGCTCAGTTGATGTTTGAGTATGTTTAGCAGTGACTGGTAATTCAATAGCTGTAGATTCGGTCTTGGTCCTTCCTATGACTTTGAAGTCAAATTGATAAAACGATTTATGTTCAGTATTAAATAATTCAATAGTATAATTAACCGGGTAGTGTTCCCTACTATAAATTTGAAAGGGGTAGTGAGTAATAGTAACTCCTGTTATGGTTTGTAGTAAAACTTCTCCTGACAAATACGGAAGACCTTCTAGTTTGTCCGGAATAACTAATGTTTTATTAAACGTATAAGGTAAAGTTTTTTCATGAAAACTGCAGTCTATTTTCATAACTATCTCATCAGTATAAGGATGTCTTAATTGATAGCAAAGTTGCGCTGTCAAGGCTAATTCTTCTCCAAAATCTTGCACTTCAATTTTTCCTAAAATGGAAATATATTCGTCCGGATTGCCTTGAAACGTATCTTGCTCTAGTATAAGCTGGAGAGTTGGTGCTATTATTTTGTCCGATGAAGATAACTCAAGAAAATTCTTTGAGCTTTGTTGATAATTTGTCCTATAGTTATCGAGTAACGGCTCTACTTTCTCCTGTACCAATTTCTTCAATTTATGTAGATAAAACTGGGCTTTCTCATTAGAGAAGTCGTTAATGTAGGGAGTTCTACAAATTTCCAATTTATTGGAATGATTAAACTGAGATAAATCTTTTGTTTCTTCTTCTATAGAAATATCATGAATAGGATCTCTGAAATAGTCGATTTGCGCATCAAAAGGATTTTGGTTAGTCACAGTATCTAAAATCTGAAGTTTTAGAGTTTTTTGCCAAGTTTTACCAAGCAGTTCTGACATGATATCGCTACGACAGCATATTTCCAGAATTCCAGCAGATAATTCTCTAAATGAGAAAATCATCACCAACCCCTGTAGATTGACGTGACGAGAATAGTGTTGAGTATTATGCCTGGAATCTTCACCGGTTTGGGTTTGATGACTAATGCGAACTTCAAGATTACTATCAAGGTGATTAGAATTAGCAAGAAGACGATAAATACCTGGTTCAATTTTGAAGGTTGATGTGGGAATAGAAACCCATTGATGATCGCCTTCTTTTTGAATCAGAAATTCCCAAGGTTTCATTGCTACTTGCTCTATATAGTTACCCGTTTGTTTAATATGTGTCTGGCCAACTGTTCTTTAAGTTCCTCAACTTGACTAATTAATTCTTCTTGGGTTAAAGTGCTCTGTTCTTTGCTGGCTAACCATTTAAGTTGAACGGTTTGAGTGTCAGCTTCCGTATCTCCCAATACAAGACAAGCAACCGCTCCACTTCGATCAGCTCGCTTAAATTGTTTCCCAAAAGCACCGCCACTGAGGTCTAATTCTACAGTTAACCCTTCATGACGTAACTTTTGGGCTATAATCAGGGCTTTGCTTTCAGCCTTTTCACCTTTAGACACGATATAGAAATCGGGAGATGTATTTGGGGTATCTTGGATTTTTTTTAGGAGAATTATTAGGCGTTCTATTCCAATCGCCCATCCTATAGCTGGGATATTAGGTCCACCTAGTTCAGCCACTAAACCATCATAGCGACCTCCCCCACAAACCGTCGCTTGTGCGCCAAGATCCTCTGACGTAATTTCAAAGGCGGTATGAGTATAGTAATCCAAACCCCTCACGAGACAAGGATTGAGTAGATAATCAATATTTAAGTCTGTTAAAAATTGTTGAACTTGGTCAAAATGTTTCCGGGATTCATTCCCCAAATACTGGATAATATTAGGGGCACTTTGATTGATTTCTTTTATCCGTTCATTTTTACTATCTAGAATGCGCAAAGGGTTTCTTTCTAGACGATCTTGAGAATCAAGATCCAATTCATCTTTATAGGGAAGAAAATAATTAACTAAGGCTTCTCGATAGCTTTGTCTATCACGGCGATCACCGACAGAATTCAGATCTAATTTTAAATTTTGTAGTCCTAATGTTTTGAGAATATCCGTTGCTAAGGCAATCACCTCCACATCTGCTCTAGGATCGCCACTACCGAATAATTCTAGACCGATTTGATTAAATTGCCGTTGACGGCCAGCTTGAGGACGTTCATAGCGAAACATTGGTCCTTTATACCATAATCTTTGTACTCCTCCTATGGCGTAGAGGTTGTTTTGTAAAAAAGCACGAACTACGCCGGCCGTTCCTTCTGGACGCAAGGTTAAAGAACGATCCCCCCTATCTTTGAAGGTATACATTTCTTTGCCAACCACGTCGGTAGCTTCTCCTATACCTCGTTCAAACAAAGACGTTTGCTCAAAAATGGGGGCGCGAATTTCCTGATACATTGCTCTACCAAGAATTTCTGTAGTGACGGTTTCTACATATCGCCAGTATCCAATCTCTGCTGGCAGGATATCTCGTGTTCCTGGTACTGTTTGAATTATACCCATTGGGGCTGCACTTAAATTTTGAAATTTACGCTAATGTAACGCAAATTATTATAAAGCAATTAGCCGTCACCATAATAAAACAGATTACTTATTTCTAGTTAAATAGGCTTTTATAAATGAGTAATTAGACATAAATAAAAACACTATATTAAGCACTTATAACAAAGCTTAATTAAATTTAATTTAAATTTCTGTGTTTATTTTTTAGTTAATCAATTTCTTTAGTTTTCTAACCTATAATGAGAACCCTCTCCACTGCTCATCCATGTCTAAATATAGTTAATATGGCGTATGTAACTGCCATATAATCATGTCCATCTTCTTTTGTTTTATATGATTTGTTCACAATTCTAAGGAATAAGTAAACTGCAATTAGCGAATGACCAGAGCATTAAGTCTGATTTATCTAGATATTTGAAATAGATTGCTTACACAGCTTTGCAGAGAATCTAATAATCTAATTAATCCAAGTTTGTTCCATCTATCAATGGTTTTGAGAACTGTCGAGAAAACTTATTTCAAATGAATGGCAATTTTCCTCGCATTCTAACGTATTACTGAAAATCTAATGTTACTAGCTCTATCCTTTCCTCTTTGAGGAACTTTTTCAGCTTTACTTCATCCAGAATAAGAGCCCCTTCTCTCCGATTTTTAAAAAACCTAAGACGAGGAGATAATATCAGTTAATTAGAGTTATAGTAATTAATTTTGCTAGCCTATTCTAGTATCTATTTGTAGCGATTACTTTTAGATCTGTAACACTCACTGGTTAACATAATACTACTCACTTACGTCCTACTACTCGGACTAAGTACTACAAGTCAGTAACTAATAACTTCCAAAACTTTTATCATAATTGTACTTAACAACTCTAATAATCAAGTTTTTGGAGTTATTAAAACCTTGCAAAACAAGACTTTCAGCTTTCATTGATTAAAATTTTATCACAACTAGTTTAGAAGACTTATAATCCTCCAAGTTTATGACTGCTTAAGATTATAATGAGATTACGGCTAATGTCTCCTGTATTTGTTTTCAAAAAGACCTGCCCCTTCCCGAGTTTTTTCTGTAAACTGAGTTCAGTAAGTGAGCACTCCTCTTTTATTGCCGAAAGGAGATACGTCATTATGTGATGCTAACAACTTATAGCAATAAAGCTATAACTTTTTTTATAAAAAAATCAGTTATTTATAGGAATTATTTATAATAAAATATGGAATTTTTTACAGTCTTTTTGTCAAGTTTGTTAATGGTTTTTTCTCCTGTTAGCCTAGTAGTTGATACAGTTGTAGCTGATACTATTCGTTCTCGAGTCAATGACGTTGAAGAATTGGCAGTCCGAATTGATAATACTCCTAGTTACCAATCAACTCAAGGAAAAATTGATCGGGTTCGTATTGCTAGTCGAGGTATAGAACCGATTGAAGATTTTAGAATAGAAGCTCTTGAACTAGAAACTGATTCCATTGATGTTAACATCAACAATCTACAAACTAATAATATTAAAGGAATTAGACAGTCTTTACGAAAACCATTACAAGGGGGATTAAGTTTAATTATTAAAGAAAAAGATATTAATCAAGCTCTAAAATCGGATAAAATCAGAGAAACATTACAAAAAACTATTAATAGTATAGTTCCTGAACAAGTTCCTAAATTTAAGATATTAACCCTTAATGTTGAATTTAAACCTAAAAATCGCCTAGGAATTAAAGTAAAATTACAGCAATTAAAAAAGTCTGATGAGGAAAATCCCCCTGAAACTATAGCACTAAACTTGGAAGCAGGATTTAAAGTCAAAGATGGACGATCAATCCAAGTCCTTGATCCGAGGGGTGAATTAAATGATAGAACTCTATCAAAAAAAATTTTAGGTCGCTTTCAGCAATTTGATTTAGCTGTCCTAGAAGGACAAGGTATTATTGCTAGACTACTCAAATTCAAAGTAGATGAGGAAAGTCTCGCTCTTGTCTCGTTTATTCGTTTAGAACCGTTAAAATAAGAGGAAAAATCTAAAGAATGGTAAGGTAACCTGATTAACAAACACTATAAACTTTTATCAAAGATAAAAACAGGAGATAACTATGGATAATCGCCATAACAATCATAAAAAAAATCGTTTATCTATTGGATTTATTAGTGGAATCATAGTTGCTATTTTAGCGACGGGAAGCATAGTAACCTGGTGGTCTATAAACACTTTAAAAACATCCAACGACTCAACCAAAAATTCTACTGAAAGCCCAATAATTAAAGATAATATTAAGATAGAGCTGGGAGAAGTTTACTGGTTAAATGATAAAGGTGACCGTTTTGAATTGTCAGCAAGTCCAGTGATTGTCGAAAAATCAAGTAACAATCAAGAGATATTAAAAACTGCTCTAGAAAGTTTATTAGCAGGTTCTACAAAACTTAAACAAATCACCACAATTCCTCAAGGAACTGAGTTGTTAAACCTTACTGTAGATAAAGAAGGAGTAAAAGTTGATTTATCCCGAGAATTTATTACAGGAGGTGGTAGCGCGTCCATGACAGGCCGTTTAGCCCAAATTCTCTACACAGCTACCAGTCTTGATCCTAACACCAAAGTTTGGTTAACAATAGACGGACGACCTTTGGAAGTTTTAGGAGAAGAAGGATTAGAAATTGAACAACCAATAACCCGTCAATGGTTTAACGAAAACTTTGAATTGTAGTTTTGATTATCTTAACTATTTTGAAGAATTAGAAGTATCTATTCTTAAAGTAAATGAGCCGAGTTTTGCTCCAAAAATAAATCTGCATCCAAGTGTTTCCGTAAAATTGAAGCTGGACAATGGGTGTTGATATGCTTTGTAAGCATCGTTTCAACGATTTTTGCTTTATTTCTTCCAAGTGCAAGACAAATAATTTTACGAGATAACAAAATCATGGGAATAGTCAGAGTGATGGCATATTTTGGAACTTCATTTAAGTGAGAAAAGTGTCCTTGATTAACCTGTACTTGACGGGTTTCCTCATCTAAGCGAACTAATTTGACCCAATAAGAATCATCAAATTTAGCAACAGCAGGTTCATTAAAAGCTAAATGTCCATTAGTTCCAATTCCTAAACAACATAAATCAATGGGGTGTTCTTGTAAAAGTTCGGTATAACGATCACATTCTTCAACAGGTTCTAGAGTATTTCCTTGAATATAGTGAAATTGTTTCGGATAAACTCGCTTTTCTACTTTATTTTGTAGATAGTGGCAAAAACTAGCTTGATGTTTTTCATGGATGCCTAAATATTCATCTAGATGAAATAGGGTGATACGATTCCAATCTATTTTCTGAGTAGCAATCAAAGCATCAAGAAACTGCAACTGTGAGTTTCCTGTTGCCAATATTACTCTCGCTTCCTCCTTTTCTTCTAATACTTTCGATAAGTGTTTTTGAGTAATTTCTGCTGATCTTTCAGCCAAGTCTTTTTCAGTTTTAGAAATATAAACTGAAAGGGTATCAACCTTAAATTGATGTTTAGATTCCATCAAGAATTGTAAAATGCTCTCTACTTTCATTCTAGCGTATAACTTAAATTTGAGAATTCACTTGTTTTTTTGGGGAATATCTGGAGTGTAGTCAAGATCGCTTAAAAGATAACCTTATATTTTAAAATTCGTAAAGAATTAAATTGACATCAGTTTGAGGGGAACTGAGTCCAAAGATTTGAGATTGTCTAACTTCTTTAAACTTCACTTTACGCTCCGTAATTTTGGACTTATGCTTAAGATAGAAACATCATTGGTTCGCTGTTATTTTTAAGGGAATCAGATTATGATCGATATCATCCAACAAACAAGGCAACTAATCAGTCTTGATTCGTCGATAGCATTTGTTCAATGGGTGAGGTATACTAAAATTTAGGTTTATTCTTAATACTTGATGTCCCGGATAGTGAAATTGACTGACGTCCTGTATGATTGGGATCTTTCGAAGGGTAGTTCAACGAAAGGAGGAACTCTGTGTCTACTGAAGTAATCGAAAGGCGATCGCCATTTAGTACAAGTATTCGAAAGCCAGCTCCTCGCTATCGCGTTTTACTCCATAATGATGACTTTAACTCTATGGAGTACGTCGTTCAGACTTTAACGCAGACAGTGGCAGGGATGACTCAAGCACGAGCAGTTGGTATCATGATGGAAGCTCATAATAATGGGACGGCTTTAGTTATTACCTGTGCTTTGGAACACGCTGAGTTTTATTGTGAAACTCTTAAAAATCACGGGTTGACTAGCACTATCGAACCAGATGATTAATTGTCTTTGTAGCTGCAACTTTTAACCCTTGAAATCTGATCTTACTCGTATTAGTCATTGCCCAGCACCAATTCGGCTGGGGATTTTTGTTGTCATATTATTAATACTGTGGATTCCAGTGGCAATTCCCATCTATTTGGCACTTAGATCTGACCCAAATTTGACAACGATAGTTAGTATGGGATTATTATATTTAGAGTTTATTGGGCTGTTATTTATTTGGAATAGAAATATTTATCGTAATTTTTATTGGTGGAAGCAATATGGATTAGTTTTAAGCAAAAAAAATAGACTAGAATTTTTCAAAGGATTAAGTCTTGGCTTAGGATTTACTTTAAGTTTGTTTATTGTTGAATCAATTTTAGGGTGGGTCAATTTTTCTATCCCTTCTCTAAGAATTATTAAGGTAATTTTTGAAGGATTGTTAAGTGCTTTAGGCATTGCATTTGCTGAGGAGTTATTGTTTCGGGGGTGGTTATTAGAAGAGTTAAACCGAAATTATATTTCGTCAACTGTGTTATGGGTTGATTCTCTACTTTTTGCCGGATTGCATTTCGTTAAACCGTTAACAGAAGTTGTTAGAACTTTTCCGCAATTTCCTGCCTTATTATTGTTAGGACTAATCTTAGTTTGGGCTAAACGTGGCCATGGAAACCGTTTAGGAATTTGCATTGGTTTACATGGAGGATTAGTGTGGGGGTTTTATATCTTAAATGTGGGTCAACTTTTAGACTACACAGACAAAATATCTCCTTGGATCACAGGAATTGATAATAATCCTATTGCCGGAGTGATGGGATTGTTGTTTCTTGGAATTTTAAGTCTTTGGATAAGAAGAAAAGCCAAGATAAATTAATTATATAGATAGTTTAATTACACGATAGTTTAGTTATCTTTTAAAGATAACTAAACTTAAAATTGACTGCAATTATCATAAATTCAGAAATTTCTGTAAGCAGAACTATTGACTGTTGTTTGTTTACTCTTCATAAAATAACTGCAATATTTAGTTTCTTCGAAATATTGCAGTTATTTTATAGACAGTGTTCTTCTTCTCTGTGAGATTATTAATATAATGCTACAGTCAATTTTGCTTTAACCCTAATAGTAGAACGTTTGAATACTGTGTTACTGACTTATCCGCGTCCTTAGTAGTAACTAAAATCACCCAGCTTTCAAACTTGCACTGCGACAAATTACGTTTATATCAAAACTTATTCGCTAAGACGACCACAGTTAGTAATCACAAGGACCCTGAGCTGGTACTATTGACTGAAGACTATATCACAGATAAACTTAATACCATTGATGAACTGGCTAAGCTAGGCTAAATCTTAACTAACCGAAGCATTAACCAGTATTGGTATTACAGTAATTAAATTGCTACCCTATTAGGTGACGGTTTACCGGTTGTGAAATTTGCTGATTTTTAGTTACACTAACTCAGCCTAGAATTCGTTATGAGCTAGTTGCTATCCTGTGTCCCCCATTAGGTGTGGTATCACAATCCAGACTCAGCAGTAATTTTACAACGATGGCGAGTTACTTTACGGTTGTCAGGTCATACTCATGGAAGCTATATTAATAGTTCTGAGTTTGGACCTGCTCTAAAATCAGAATCACTAAATTAGATTGATTAAAGCATCCCTAACCGTAGGGGGAAGATGACGCATGATGTTTCCTTGTTCACGATCAACCGCCACTAAAGTTACCGTTCCAGTGACATAACATTCCTGTGTATTTGGAGATTCCATGCGACAATCGAAGTTCATCTGTACTCCAGCAATTTGATTTATCCGAGTTTTAATGATCGCTTCCTGTCCTAACTGTATAGAATGGTGATAACAGAGAGATAATTCAATTACAGGAAGATAAAAGCCTAATTTTACTAGTTCTGCAAAGTCAATGCCCATAGAGCGCAAATATTCAACTCTAGCTTCTTCTATCCAAGTTAAATAAGTTCCATGCCAAACCGTTCCTGAATAGTCGGTATGGTGAGGTTGAACTCGCACAGCATACTCAAACCACTGCTCAGTGGTCGCTTGCAGGATGTTTTCAGGAGCGATCGCTGCGTTGGGAGGTAATTGGGGTTGAGATTGGGAAGACAAGTTAAACTAACTCCAATTATGGACTAAAGTTATCGATAATCTTATCGTGTTTGCTTGTTATTAGTTTAATCAATTTTTTCCATTGACGTCACTCTAGGATTAACGATTTTTTGTCCAAGTTCTGAAAATTTAATGGCTAAGTTCATTTTTTGTCCTGATCCTAAAATATGAGTCACTTCTCCGATTCCAAAATTGGGATGAATCAGACGATCTCCCACTGACCATTGTTGATTATATATCTGAATAGTTTTAGCTTGAAATGTATTGGATTGATGATAATATTTAAAAGTTTTTGAAAGATTACTTTTAATTAAATCTGAAGGTAACTCTTTTAAAAATTGTGATGGGATTTTAGTTTCTTTTGATCCCCAAACAAACCGTTCTCGAGCATAGGTTAGAAATAATTGTTCCTGGGCACGAGTCAATCCAACATAACACAAACGACGTTCTTCTTCTAAGGACAGGGGATCATTTAAACTACGGACATGAGGTAACAATCCTTGTTCTAACCCAACTAAAAATACTACAGGAAATTCCAATCCCTTAGCTGAATGAAGGGTCATTAAAGATACCTTCTCTTGTTCTTCTTTTAAATCATTAAGATCAGACGAGAGGGAAACATTAGATAAAAATCCTTCTAAATTAATGTCTTCTTCATCTTCTTGAAATTGTAGAATAGCATTATATAACTCAGAAATATTTTCTAAGCGATTATTAGTTTCCTCAGTTCCTTTCTGTTTTAAATTGTCAATATAGCCAGAAACTTGCATTACTTGATCAAAAATTTCTGCCCCTGATAAGCTAGTGATTTTTTCTTGAAAATATTTAATCATTTTAGAAAAATTGTTGATTGATTTTGCTGCTCTTCCTCCTAGAGTATTAACGGAAGTCGTATCGGAAATAATTTCCCAAAGAGGGATTTCTAATGCTTGGGCTGCTTTAACTAAAGACTCTATAGAAGTTTTGCCAATTCCCCGACGGGGTGTATTAATAATTCTTAGTAAACTAACGGTATCTGCAGGATTAGCAATTAGGCGCAGATAAGCCAAAGCATCTTTAATTTCTTGGCGATCATAAAATTTAAATCCTCCTACAATTTTATAGGGAATATTATTATGAATTAAACAATCTTCAAAAGGACGAGATTGAGCATTAATTCTATAAAGAATTGCAAAGTTTCCCCAATTTAGTTCAGGATTTTCTTCTAGTAAATTTTGTATCTTATCAATTACCAGTTTTGATTCTATTTGTTCATTATCTGCTTTATAGCAATAAATATATTCTCCCAATCCTCGTGTGGCTTTCAAAATTTTATCAATGCGTTGGGTGTTATTTTCAATTAAATAATTAGCTGCTTGCAAAATATTTTGACTTGAGCGATAATTTTCCTCTAATTTAATCATTGTACGGGTGTCTTCATCGGGTAAACCATCTCCAAAATCTGATTGAAAATTCAACAAAATGGTAAAGTCTGCCATGCGAAAGCTGTAAATAGATTGATCAGCATCACCTACAACAAAAATAGAACGATTTTGCCAATTCCATTCACTTTTTCTGGTTTCCCCATTAGTTGTTAATAAACTAATTAATTCATATTGAATTTGATTAGTATCTTGATATTCATCAACTAAAATATGTTTAAATTGGTTATGCCAATAGCCAAGGATAGATTCATTTTGCTGAAATAGTCTAACGGGAACTAGAATCAAATCATCAAAGTCTAAGGCATTATTAGTCGCTAATTGTAATTGATACTCATTATAAACTTCGGCAATAACACGATTTTTATAAGAAGAGTCTTGTTGAAGATATTTATCAGGAGATAATCCTAGATTTTTTAAATTACTAATATGATAGCGTATTGAGCGAGGCTCAAATTTTTTGTCATCTAAATTCAATTGCTTAGTCACAATATTTTTGATTAGACTTTGTACATCTGATTCATCAAAAATTGAGAAATTTTGCTGCCATTTTCGTCCCCGTTCATCTTGATATTTATTGATATCAAAGCGCAATATTTTTGCACATAAACTATGAAAAGTTCCAAGCCAAATCTTTTTAGTAGTTGTTTTATAAACCCGTGAAATGAGTTTTTTCTGTTCATGTTCAGAAAGAATAGCAAACCGTCGTCCATAATTTTTAATAGCCATCTCCTGAGCAAATAGTCTCTCAATTCGTTCTTTCATTTCTCTAGCCGCTTTATTCGTAAAGGTAACAGCTAGAATGGAGTCTGGTTCAACATGATAATGACTAATCAGATGGGCAATTCTATATGTAAGGGCTCTGGTTTTGCCTGAACCAGCACCAGCTGCCACTAATAAAGGTCCGCAAAAATGTTCAACAGCTAGACGTTGTGAGGTATTAAGTTGATCAAGAAAGTCATTATTAACAGTCATGGAGTTACAGTTAAGGAGATGTATCTATAAAAGATCTTAGTTGAGAGACTCTCTTAAAATCAAACAACAGCGATTACCATTTTAAAATTAATGTGAAATTACCTGTTTAAGAGTTACGCGTTTACAGATAAACCTAAATATAAGCTGTCCGAATAGGACAGAGAATATTTTTCAAAAAATAGATAGTTATTAGGACTTTTACAAGGGAATCAATAGTTACGTCTAATTTAGACTTCTAAAATCACTATTAAATCGCTAAATTTAAACAAAAATACTGTATTTTTATCTAAAACGTCTGACGATTTATTTCATGACAGCGTGAACTATTTCTAGCTAAGATCAAATTATAAAGCTATTGATCTATTAAATAAAGTCAAATAAGATATTGATCTTATCAGTAAAATTTTAAGTATTGATAATACATTTGTTTTTTAGGAAAAACTTCATAGTAATCAAAAATTGAGTATTTTAGTAATATATTGACTATTTTAGTTCAAGCAATGAGTATAGAATTTTTTAAAAAAAATCATCTGATTATTTTATTCTATCTAGACCAATTGAAAAGTTCTAGTTGCTCTTAATTAGAGACTAATTTTATAGAAGAATGATATCTTTATTTTTCAATAAAACGATACTTTTTACTCTTAAAATGACTAAAACTTAGTTAGAGTTAACAAAAACTAGTGCTTAACTTACAAACAACTCATAGAGTCTTAAGGCAGTTATGTGGAATCAATAAAGCTAAAGTTAAAATTGATAAATTTATACTCAGAAAATATGAGGTAATTATGATTTACTTTTTTAGTGCTTTGTAAGCTTTTATTAAGTTTAAGTCAGAGTTGATGGGACGTGAATAGTACATCTCTAATCAAAATAAAATTATTTCTTAAAGTTAGTCATGATTTTATTTTGTAAACATTTACATTCATATGAACATTTAAATTAAAATTTATTCCCTTTATTTCTTAAGGTATTTGTTTATTATTAAATGATTTTGAGTTATTCCAATGTTACAGCAATTAATTTATATATTCAAAATAATGCATATATAACGTAATTTGTCAATGCATTACTCTTAACTATGCCATGGTAATATTTTAATTCTTAAAAAATTCCTTAACTATGCCAGAAAAGCTGTATCAAAATGCAAATTGTCATCTACAATAGAGGCAGCGGAGACAAATGTTTCCGTTCACTCCTCACACCACACTCCGCCCGGGCGTTGTTCGGGCGGTTTCTTATCTGTCTAAGATCCCAAAGAGATGTTCTTTCATTTCAAAAAATATTAAGTTTCCAATCAATAAAGAAATAAATTATTTATAAAATTAAAAAGGCTCTTTGTTTGAAGTAAATCAAGATAGTTTTCATTATGGTAGAATTCTAGAGTATTCTAGAAGGGCGCAAGCAATTAAAGGAATTCTTTATTATGTCAAAGCCAGCCGAAGTTACAGATGAAAAGTTTAAAGACGACGTTTTAGACAGCGATATTCCGGTTCTAGTGGATTTTTGGGCTCCTTGGTGTGGCCCTTGTCGTATGGTTGCTCCAGTAGTAGAAGAAATCGCTGAACAG
Source organism: cyanobacterium endosymbiont of Epithemia clementina EcSB (assembly GCF_029919255.1). Classification (GTDB taxonomy): domain Bacteria; phylum Cyanobacteriota; class Cyanobacteriia; order Cyanobacteriales; family Microcystaceae; genus Rippkaea. The sequence goes on from NZ_CP123991.1 coordinate 2,297,285, forward strand.
TATGAAGGTAAAGTTAAAGTCGTCAAACTCAATACCGACGACAACCCTCAAATTGCGAGTCAGTATGGCATTCGTAGCATTCCTACTCTAATGATTTTCAAGGAGGGCCAACGAGTGGATATGGTAGTTGGAGCAGTTCCTAAAACGACTTTAGCCAACACTATTGAAAAGTATCTCTAAGAGATTGGTAGGGGGAAAAGACATTGTAGTGTCTTTATCCTCCTGTGTTTTCTGTTATTGAAAACGAACTCGTTGAGTCACTAAAGTTATACCATCTTTACGGACTAGTAGGGCAGAAAGCCATCTGTTTTCCGGTTTTTCTGAAGCTATGATTTCTTTAAACAGTCCACCAGCTTGCAGCAATTCCAATTTCATTACTCCTGGGTCTAAATAGCGATCACTATCTACTCTTTCACTAATAGCTGTCCCGGCTAAGAGATCTTCGTTGAGTGGTTCTTGGACAATGACATCAAAGTCAAACTTTTCTCCTACCTGCACTATATCGGGTAGTTTTACTTCCACTTTGGGAGGGTTCGGCCCAGAATTGAGTTCAGTCCGTTCGGTTAAAATTTCCTGATGCAATAATTTTCCATTTTGAAATGTTTGACAAGCTTTAATAGTAGCTTTAAGTTGGACAACTCGACCTAATTTTTCACTACTTCCTTCAATAATAGTTAGGGTTTTGGCCGTCCATCCTTTTTCTGTTTTATCCCAAGACTGAAGTTTGGTAGTGTATTGTAAATTAGGATAGTTTTCCCACAAAGATATTAGTGCTTTAGAAAAAGACTCAGCTGTTAACCCATCAGTTGTGGCAAACTGATCGCCGTATAAAGCCATCAACTTTTGACTATCACGGCTGTTGGCGGCTGTGTTTATTTTTTCAATTAAACTTTTCAAAGTATCAGGGACTGAATCGGCACTTTCTGCACTAGGCACATGGATACTGCCTAAACTTAATCCCACACTGAGCATTAAAAAGAGAAACCAACGCAATTGAATCATCCGTCTACATCACCTTCAAGTATCCTATTGTTAAAAATACAGGATCCAGTTCTATTCTAGCGTATTTATACTTATGGTAGTTTCCCTGTCCAACTCTAACTCATCAATAATATGGTTCGTCTATTAATTGCTGCAAGTGGAACCGGAGGTCACCTATTTCCTGCATTAGCCTTGGCTGAATGCTTACCAAATTATCATATTGAATGGTTAGGAGTTCATGATCGATTAGAACAAACTCTGGTCGGCACTCACTATCCTCTCCATATTATTGATGTAGAAGGGTTTCAAAGTCGTAATCCCATTAAAATTTTAAAAGTCTTATTCAGACTGGTGAAGGCAGTATTTCAGGTGAAAAAACTGATTAAAGAACATCAAATTAATATGGTGTTCACAACGGGGGGATATATTGCTGCCCCTGCTATTTTAGCTGCTCGTTTGTCAGGCATTAAAGCAATAATCCATGAATCTAATTTCATTCCAGGGAAAGTAACTCGTCTGTTAAGTCGAGTTTGCGATGGAGTGGCTTTAGGGTTTGAAGAAACTGCGCAGTATTTACCCAGAGCCAAGACAGTATGGGTCAGCACTCCTGTGAGATCACAATTTTACAGTCCCCAACCTTTAGACTTACCCATTCCTGACAATGCCCTCTTAATTGTAGTAGTAGGAGGATCGCAAGGAGCTGTCTCCATTAATAACTTAGTTCGTCAGTGCGCTCACTCTTGGTTGTCTGAGGGAGCATATATCGTTCATTTAACAGGAACACATGATCCTGATGGTTCAAATTTACAACATCCCCACTATTTCCCTGTACATTTTTATGATAATATGGCAGGATTATTACAACGGGCGAATTTAGCGGTAAGTAGAGCTGGTGCAGGAACTTTAACGGAATTAGCTATTACCCAAACTCCAGCCATTTTAATTCCCTATCCTTTTGCCGCTGAAGATCACCAGGCTTATAATGCTCAGATTGTTGAAAAAGCAGGGGCAGCGTTAGTTTATCGTCAAGAAGAATTAACGCCTGAAATCTTAGAAAATTCAGTGTTAAAATTATTAAAAGATTGTGAGCAACTTCAAAAAATGGCAAATAAAGCAGGAACTTTAGCTATTTTTGATAGTGCCCAACAATTAACTAAAATGATTGAACAAATGCTCATTACTAACGTTTAACCTAAGTTGTTATCTTTGTTAGTTTTCTTACTTGTGGAGGTTGTCAAACAAGTGCGTAATAGACATAAGTGAATTTACACACTAGAAAAAAATTGATAACTTAAGTATATTTATACTATAAAAAATATGATTATACTAAATAATTCGATAAGCTTGGAATTTTTAATCAATCTGAACTCCTCGCAAATGGTTGATCATTGGAATAGAAAAGATAAATAGACTGTGAGTAAAAGGACTAACCAAATATATTCCTAAGAAAGACAAGTAAAAGGAAAAACTTTTAAAACTATCATTGTAACAATGATTAACAAAGAGAAGCTAATACTAAGCTATGATCCGTTTTAAACTATGACTATATTGATTTCAGCTAATCCATCTCTTTTTCAAAGATAATCTGGATCTCATAAATTATTTTTGTAGCAATATTTAAAAGCGATAAAGTTAAGATAATGACTGCTATCCCTAATACTAAAGTAAAAGTGAATATTTTAATTTTTATAAAAAAATAAAGCAATGAAAAGTTTTGAGGTTTATTCACAGTGAAAATACTTAATTTTATCAACGGTTACAATCAAGAGTGACACAAGCAGTCTGACTTTTATCTAAACACTATCTAGGATAAGGAAAATGAGTTAGACAATACTAAGGATTGTTTAACTATAAAGTGATAAAAAAAAAGTTGTAGATGAATATATTGGAAAGTACTTCTTAATGTAATATTTATATTAACCTTAAACAAGGTAAAAGCTTTGGCATATTTACTACTGAGTGCTAGGATTGCACTGACAAAAGTATTTTTTTAAAAAATTTATTCTTAAATAACTATGTTATTGATTTATTTAGGTAAACTTAGTTTTTCTCTTCATAAGAAAATTTCTACTGAAGAACTCTTATTTCTTCAGAAAATACTAGTTTTTATTTTTTTTTAAAAAATTTAGAAATTCTCCTCACTACTTGCAAGATGCAATCATATATTTGTCTAATAGAGATCAGATTATGTTCCAATAAATTACCACTTACTGTGATGAAAATATAAAGAATTATCATAGTCATTTCTATACTTTAATACTGGCAATTGTTGGACAGCAAATACCTGTTAATATGGCTGAGTCTATTTAGCAAAAACTAGAATTAAATATCCAAATTTTTTTATATAAAATTTTAGACATAGACAAAACTCGATTAAGAGAATGGGGATTATCTCGTCAAAAAATCAACTATATTATCAATGTTGCTAACGGGTTCAAAGATGCTACTCTTACCCCTAATTTAGGGTTACATATGAGTGACAAAGAGGTTTCTCAATAACTCATTTCTATTAAAAGAATTGGATAGTGGACGGCTGAAATGTTTCTAATTTTTTATTTACATCGAATCGATCTGAATATTTTCCCCATTGCTGATTTAGCATTGATTAATGCGATTAACTATCATTATGTTAATAAACCATCTCTGTCAAAAGCTGATATTATGGACTTGTCTCAGCAATGGAGACCTTATCGAACGGTAGTAACTTGGTATTTATGGCACAGTCTTGATCCTGTCCCAGTACAATATTTAAACTTTTTATAAAAAGTTTAAATAAAATTATTATCCCTATAATATTGAATATATATTGTGATAATAAGTTGTATTAAATCAACTTAAATTAATAAAAATAAATCATATAAACTATCTATTTATTTCAAATTTTATAACCTTGCTTTACAAAGCTAAAAGATTATATATCTAATCTAGATTAAATATATAATCTTTTATTTACAACAGTAAATAAATATCAGAGTTAATTATTTATTGAAAAGACTAAAAGTAGTTTCATTCCTTTTTTAAAAAAGACTCAACAGCAACTGGTGTTTTATTTTTGTTCAATCCATCTCAAGATACATTGTCGTCAAATTAAATATAATTGATATGTAAATACATTCACAGAATAGGTTTTCTTTTTTTAAGAACCGAACATATACTTAAATATTTATTCAATCTTTAAGAAAGAATAATTGAAGAGCTCTTACAAGGATGTAGACATAAAAACTATATAAATAAGAAACCTCTACATAACAGAAAAATGACTATAAGTTTCTTGCAAATAGGCGTTAATTCTGAAAAAAAGTTCCTAAAACACTCTTTTTGAATTTTTTTCTAGAAAAATAGACTCTATTTGTGAATAGATATTTAATTTTCTGGAAAATACTTATTTAATGAGAATTAAAACAAATTACTATAAATTACTCAATCATGGTAGTTATTTTGATTTTTAATTTTTATTAAAAATCAAAATAACCGAGAAATCAACTTGGTTTATAAAAATTAAAATAAATTATTTGATTTTTTTACTAATCGAAACGATAAAAAAGGATAATTTAAGCTCGTTGTCTAATCTACTTAATTAATAGTTAATTCTCGTAAAGACGTAAATCATTACGATACCAAATTAAGATTTTTATTTGACTTATTAACTAAACTAGAAATTATTTTTCTAATAAAATGTAAATTCGACTAAAAGTTAGAGATACAGATGGATACAGAACCTCCATACTGAAAGTAGCCTCTATTAAGCTCTGGTACTATGTAGATAAAATCTAGTCTTGATCTTGCTGAAGTACTTCACGCTCTAGAGATGACGAAGTACTCTGAAGCACACTTAGTTTTTGAATGTCTGGTTGGACAAAATTAAAATTCTGTTGAATGGCATTATAAATTTAAATATTGTTTGATTATAAACGACCGCAGTTAGCTATTAATTTTTAGGTTAAATCTAGGAATATAGATCACCGTAAACTAGGTCTTCAGTTGAGATAAGGTTTAATCAGAGACTGTTTAGATCCCGAGGACGTCTTGTTTAAGAACTACCCGAAAATCCTTGTATATAAAGACTTCAATTGATTCCTTTTTATAAACAAAAGATGAGGCAAAAGTCTATGAAATTAATGGATAAATTTTACTTTATCGACTTTTCTTCATTGAAACGATTAACGATTGATTTTAAAATATCTCTCAGATTGAACATTTGAGAAATTGAAGTGTTTGTAATTATTCTGTTAACCTTTTTACTTAATTAGTTGCTTATACTTAAGAAAAACTTTTTTTCGATTTAAAGTCAAAAAATAAGATAGCCCTAATTTTAGGTTAGGTTTTTACAACTATTTTTGTCTTAGACATTATTAAAGTTACTATTTTATAGATAATCGTAAGTCTTGTCGTATTTTTGAATTAAATGTTGAGAATAAAAACGATTTTTTAAACTTTGTTAAACTCAACATTAATTAAAATACACAATTTTTTAGAAAATAGAAATTTCTTTCCCCGTATTTCAGGCAGATTCCGAAATTCCCATTTTTGCACATTGACCATCCTCCAAATGGATGAAATTAACTTCATCTGTTGAGGGGAAGTTGATTGAGGCTCCTGCCTGATTAAATGGAATGAGTAGATTTCGTCACAAAAGTTTCGTCACAGAAGTAGAGGATGACTATGACCATGACTCACAAGTCCCTAAAACTGTTGATTGTTGTAGCTACCTTTTTCGTCTGGGTGCGGCTGTTTGTGGGTACTGTACAGACCTTAAACAGTACGACGGAAGGTCACTGGAATAATCGAGCATTTGCCACCGAAAAGGCCAAATAATTGTTTGACGGTTAAGGATAGAGTTTAGTCTAGCCTTTTGCAGGAGAGCCCCGTGCTTGGTCTGGCGCCAATGGGGTAAGTACGGGGTTAAAGGATAGTCAAATTAGGGCTGATGAATAAGAAACATTTTGTATATCTACAAGAGACTACTAAAACAGCGACATCTTAATCTTAAAAAGCTCGTATTGTGCGTACTTGCTTCGATGACAGGGGGCTCTACGTTGTATACTCCGAGTTGATTCTGACATATTCGTAGCTTAAATCGCAGCCCCAGGCAGTCCCCTGTCCAGAGCCATTGCCAATACGTACTGAAATTAGGACCGTGTCTTCTTGAAGATAGGCCCCTGCGGCTGCTTGTCTCAAGTAATTGCTCGCCTCTTGTCGGTTAAATTCTAGGGGCTGACCGCCTTCGAGCATCAAAAAATCACCCAATTTTACTTGTAAATCTTCTTGACGGAAAGTAACATCGGCTTTTCCGGCAGCCGCCACGATACGTCCCCAGTTGGGGTCGCGTCCGAAAATTGCCGATTTGACTAATGATGACCCGGCAATGGTTTTAGCCACACGCCGTGCATCTTTATCATCTAGTGCACCTGAAACTTGCACCTCAATCAAACAAGTTGCTCCTTCTCCATCTCTAGCGATCGCTTTAGCTAAATGCTGACAGACTGCCTTCAGCATTGCTTGTAGTTTCTCGGCATTTTTACTCATTTCCGTAATGGTAGGGGTGCGAGATTGACCATTAGCCAAGGCAATGAAACAATCATTTGTACTAGTATCCCCATCTACCGTAATTTGATTAAAACTTTCGTTAGCGACCTGGGTGATCATTTTTTGCCAGAGGGGAGTGGCTACTAACCCATCACAGGTAATAAACGACAGCATAGTCGCCATGTTAGGATGAATCATTCCTGAGCCCTTAGCCATACCACCAATACGGACTGGACGACCATCAATAATGGTTTCTAGGGCGATGGATTTTGGTACTGAGTCAGTAGTAATAATTGCTTGAGCAGCGGCATCTCCTCCAGTGTCAGACAGGGCATCAACTAAAGTTGGAATGCCTTGACGCATTTGATCCATGCGAATGTTCTGACCAATCACCCCTGTGGAAGCTAAGAGAATCTCGTTAGGAGAAATGTTGAGAGCATCTCCTAGGAGAGAGGCACTTTCTAGGACATCTTGCCACCCTTGTTCCCCTGTGGCGGCATTGGCTTGTCCGGAATTGCACATAATTGCACGACTACTGGCTTTGGCTTGGAGACGTTGACGGCAGTAGTCCACACAAGCAGCGTGAACTTGGGAGGTGGTAAATACACCAGCTGCGATTGCCTCAGTTTCTGAGACAATAAGAGCTAAATCGGGAGTACCCGATGGTTTTAACCCTGCCGCAATTCCGGCTGCTTTAAAACCCTTGGGAGCGGTAATTCCGCCACTAATCACCTGCCAGTCCATCATAGTATTTACCTATTTTCCTTACCTATTATTGAGGTTAGTTTAAGAGCTGATTATAGCAAGTAGATTTTAAGTCGATCTGAAAATATCAGTTTGAAAATTCGTTTCAACATCATTTAGGAATATTGCCGTGAAAGTCTGGCAACTTATTAGACTAGAATGGGTGGCATTTAGATAAATTTTCTTTAGATGAAGACAAAACTTCTTTAGATGAAGACAAAACACAGTACCCAATGTAGACAAGGTTGGTCACTTGATGAGCGTGATCCAAAGTTTATCGCTTCACTGATGCCCTATTGGGAATGGTTTTATAAATACTATTTTCGAGTAAAGACTGACGGTTGGCATCATATCCCTGAAAAAGGTCCTTTACTGTTGGTAGGATCCCACAATGGGGGACTAGCTTCTCCTGATACATCTATGATGATGTATGATTGGTTCTGTCGTTTTGGCATTGAGCGTCCTACCTATGGGTTAATGCACCAGTCTGTCTGGAGCATTAATCCACCAGCAGCCAATCTCGCCGTGCAAGTAGGAGCAGTTCGTGCCCATTCTAAAATAGGAATTGCTGCTTTAAAACGGGGGGCTAGTGTTTTAGTCTATCCAGGGGGGGCGCAAGATGTGTTTCGTCCCTATACAGATCGCCATAAAATTATGTTAGCTGGACGTAAAGGCTTCATTAAATTAGCATTGCGTGAACAATCCCCCATTATACCTGTAATTTCTGTAGGATCACATGAAACTTTGATAGTATTGGGAGATTGTTATCAACAAGCTCAGCAATTGAACGAATGGGGAATATTACCTTGGATATTTAATATTGATCCTGAAGTATTTCCCATCTATTTAGGGTTGCCTTGGGGCGTTGGCATTGGACCCATTCCTAATTTTCCCCTTCCTGTCGCTATCCATACTCGTGTCTGTCCTCCCATTATTTTTGAACGCTATGGCAGAGAGGCAGCTAGTGATCGCTTTTACGTTGATGCCTGTTATGAGTTAGTGCGATCACAGATGCAACAGCATTTGGACCAATTGGTAATTGATAGTCAAAATTGATTAGTTATATTTAGACAAGTTAAGCTACTTTTGCCGATTACAGTGTACTTCGTTAGAGCAACTTTCCAGACCTATATCAACAATCAAGACTACAATTTCTGTCTATCAAAAAACAGTAGGAGATAAAACTAGTTTATCTTTTCTTTTAACCAAAAATCGAGATAAGATTTGTTAGATAAATAGGGATGAGTAATCAGTGAAGAACAAAGGTTCATTGAACAATTTTGATTACTTTTATTGCTAGAATATCTGAGTGGAATAGATAAAAATAATTTGTGTAACTTCTCCTTTGCTGGTTGGAAAAAAGTAACACAGTGACATGATTACCAAGTGCATACGCTTTACAAAAAAATTATAGCTTACTAGATTAGGAAGGTTTTTTTCAAATAGAGAAGAATCTGTAATATATAGAATTATTCCAAATTTCTTTTTGATAAAGAAATAAAATAATAACTATGTATTTGAATAACTAAAAATTATTCAGTATTTACTAAATATATTCAGTGATAAAGATACTCAGTTATAGTTAACATACTTCTAAGTAAAACCACAACTAACTTCAAAAGATAATTTAACTTTAACTTCTAACTAATTTCCAATTAACTCTTTAACTTAGATTAACTATAACTCGATAAAAACTCACAAATTACTAAAAAATAGTTTAAATTAGCTTAATTTTTCTGACTATAAATTTCTTGATTCCATATTATTGTTTCAGTCTTCGTTTAAATCTTAATTATCCTGATACAGTACAATATTAATTTGATTTTTTTGTAACTTTAACTTTTTAGAACTAGTTTAAATAAACTATTGTTATCTTTTTCTTGATTCAGAAGATTTTAAACAACTAATACTATTATTTTTGAATCTAGACATACTAACCTGTAATCATTTATATATATAAGATATAATTTTTGGTCATTAGATAAATTATTAAACATCTCTTATAAAGAAAAATAGTCTAGATCCTAGGATCTAGGTATTAAAGATGATAGTGTAAAGTTGCAAATAATAATTAACTATTTACTTGTTAAAAATAGTTCCAGCAAATGTCTTTTATTAGATTAGTTTTGTTCTTGATTTTAGTAATTATTTTATATTTTTTAAGCAGCCTATCTTTAGGTTTATTTACCAATGTATATATTTAATAATTTTTTAGAATTAAAGTATTTTATATAGGTCTCTTTTGATAAAGAAGTTGTAGATAAATCAAGTACTACTATATTAGTGTATGTTACAACTTTAAAAGTTATTGTAACAATGGACATTTAAATATTTTACCTAGAGCTAGGCACAATCTAATTAGTTAATGTTGTCTCTTCATTTTAGAATGTTTCGAACATTGTAGCAGAAAAAATATTTTAGTTTAGCAAGGTTTAAAAAATACTTAAATAGATTGTTAACAATAGGGTAGAAGGTTTAGAACCCTATCATATAGGGATATGTAATATAGTGATATTTAGCACAACAATTTATCTAGTAAAAAAAATTAAATTAATAGAATTATGGGATACTTTTCTAGACTGTCAGAAAAATCCGTTTAAAATATCTAGATAAATCAGGCTTTAATTTGTAGCTAGTAGTCAATTTTCTTTTGAATTTTAAATCTAAATAGTAAAATAAATTATGAAATTCTACTTAAAAAGACATGATTTAGAAATAAATAATAAATTTATTTACTTCTGAAAAAATAGAGTTAATTAACTAAAAATTAAACATAACAATCTAAATTTTATTTATCTCTTTTTAAGACCTATAGAATATACGCTAACTAATAGAGATATTATTTTTGAACTTTATTTAAATTTACACTGATAAAAAACAATTTTATTAGTGTAAATTTATAGCATATTTACTTTTTTAAAGGTATTTAAATTATTTATTTTCTATAATCTAATTAATATTAGACTATATATTCTATTCAATTAATTAAGTTTTTAGTAAGAGGTCTAGTTTTTTTGTTTAAAACAACTTAGCATCAACTTGAAACAAAGTTTAGTTAGCCACTTATTTAATTCAGTTAATGTCGATCGTAAATTTCTAGGTTAGAAAAACTTAAAGAAGATTCAAGTTGTTTAATTTTAATTAAACTAATATAGTATTCATTAAGATAATATTGTTGCGCTTTTAAATCAACATTAGAGTCAATATTTTTATACCTTTTATAGGAATAGTTCCTATACTTTTCTAATTTAGCTTTTTCCATAAAAATTAATGCACAGTGAATTTGCAAGGGACTTCTGTGAATATTTTCTTGATGATTCTGACTAAGATAAAAAATATGGTTAAATTGAGCCATCGAGTGAGAAAACTGTAAAATTTTCTCTTGTAATAAGGAAATAAGACTATTAGATGTATCGTTTATTTCTCCTTGAATATCTAATATCTTATCCCATAAAAACCGATATTCAGATACACTAAAAATTAGATCTTTCTCTTCAAGTAAATTAAAAATTTCTTGACGATATTCAGGGCAGTGACAATAAATTCTTAACAACAATGCTTCAGCTTGTTGGAGCGAGGTATCTTCAGTACAGGGAATTTTTTTAATTCCTGAAGATGAGGAATTTTTGATAGTGGAGGGAAAATTAGATTTCTTAATTTGTCTTTGTAAATTTTTAATGTAAAGCGGTAAGGATAGAGTATCTCCTTGACTCAAAATTTCAGCGCAATGACGAATATAATAGGTTTGTTTATTACTATTTTCGATGCGGTTCAATAGCTTAACCATTTCTTGTGCAACTTGTTCGAAATGCTCTACTTTTTTGAGATTTTTATTGACTAATAATTGTTGAAGTTGCCAGTCAACCGAAAGGGGCGCATTATCAATTAATTTATAGAAAGTTTCAACTGAATTTGGATTAGATTTTAAAAATTCATCTGCATCCTTAGCATCTCTAAAGTTCAGAATTCGTAATTGTACTTGTCCGGAATAAATTAATGACTCAATATCAGTAATTGCCCGTTGTGTTGCTTTTTTTCCGGCTGGATCTGAATCAAAATTCAAGACAACCTGTTTAGAATCAGTATATCTAAGTAATTGTTTCAATTGTACTTTACTCAAAGCAGTTCCTAAGGACGCTACCGTATTGGTAATTCCTACAGTATGGAGGGTAATTGCATCGAAATACCCTTCTACTACCACCACTTTATCTAAAGAACGAATGGTATTTTTAGCTTTATCTAGGGCAAATAAAGTATTACTTTTTTTAAATAAAGTGGTTTCAGGAGAGTTAAGATATTTTGGCTGTTCATATCCTAAAGTTCGACTTCCAAACCCAATTACTCGTCCTTGAAGATCAGTAATTGGAATAATCAGGCGATTACGAAACCGATCATAATAACCGCTTCCGCTTTTATTCAAAGAAATTAACCCTGCTTCCTCAACTAAAGCAATTGGATAGCGTTTTTGTTCGATTAGATAGCAATAGAGAGTTGTCCATCCCTCAGGGGCATATCCTAACTTAAATTGCTGTATTGTTTCTTTATTTAATCGACGTTCGTGTTTAAGGTAATTAAGGGCAGTTTCTCCTTGGGGTTGACAAAGGGCGTGCTGATAAAAACTAGTCGTTAGGGCAAGAATCTCATAAAGTTGTTCTCTTAAAGATAGCTGACGTTGTAATTCTTTACCTTGTTCTGGTTCAAGAGTTTTGATAGGAACTTGATAACGTTTTGCTAAATCAAAAACCACATCACTGAAAGATTGTTTCCCCACTTCCATAAGAAATTTAATGGCATTTCCCCCTTCACCACAACCAAAACAATAATAAAATTGTTTATGGATACTAACGCTAAAACTAGGGCTTTTTTCATCGTGAAAAGGACATAACCCGACATAGTCTTTACCCCTCTTTTTAAGAACAACATAATCTGAGATGACATCATAAATATCAACTCGTTGTTTTACCTTTTCAAGAGTGTCAGGATGAAGATGAGGAATGTTCATTGATTAGACAAGAACTTAAATAACTTAAGTCCAAGTATAACTTAATTTTTAAATTGCCCATTACTTAGACAATTTACCAAAATAATTACTATCTTTATAAACTTAGGATACATAAATGCTAAAATTATCTTGACTAATTCTATATTGTATATTCTTTGGTTACTTTATGAAATAAAACTGACTTATTTAGTCTAGCTGTTATGGAGAAACAATAAAAAAAAGCTGTGTATATTTCTATATTCGCCTGAGTTAATATCTAAAAATTATCTTCTAAACAGATTAAATAATAAGTTTTTACCAAAAAAGCTACCACTATTTATAATAGTAGCTATTTTCATTGTTAGTTACAATCATACTATTTCAGCTATAGCTAAATAGTATGATTGTAACTACAATATTTGTTTTCTATAAAATCAATTGTGAAGTTTTATATACTTATTGATTTAGGTTTTATTAAAAATAATATATATATGGAACTTATACAGAAAACTAAAATAATTAAATATAATTTAATTATTTTAACTGCTGCTTTAAACTGGTCAAGAGAAATCCTGATTAGGATAATATAATTTCATTTTTTTAAAAAAATAGTTACTAAAGATATAAAATATCTATTTTTTTATTTAAAAAAGCAATGACAAAAATATATTGTTACTTAATTAATAGCAATAATAGCCACTCTAGAAGTAACCTTTTTAACCAAAACCTTATTAGGGTTAACTTTTAATACCTGCAAATTATTTAACAGATTTTATTTACCTAACATGAAAACGACAATAATCACTCATAAAAAAGGAAGACATAGTAAAACTGAGGAAAAACAAAGGTTAAAGTTTTTTTCTCAAGCAAGATAATTTACAATTCAGACAAAAATAGCCCAATTATAGAAAATAATTTTACTAAACACTCAACATAATAATGAGTTATACGTACTTAAAATTAAGAATAACTAAAAAAATGCGAATGTTAATAACACATAAATTATAACAATTTTCCCCAAAAAACTGGAATAAATTTCTAAAAATAGAAGATCTTATTTAAATAAGGCTGTATTCTATGATAAATAAAATTGTCTATATATGGTTATAGTTCCAGGGGAGAGGAGTGCTGTGTTTTAGGATTTCAAAGAGAAATGAAAAAGGCTAATTAGATTAGTGCTTTAAAATAAGGAATAATCTTTGCTCATTTAACTGTTAGCGGTGTGGAATAAAGACTTATTTAAAAATTTGCTTTCAAAGTTTAATTTTTAGAATTTAAAGCCAATTTAAAGAATAAATCTAACATTTTTACGTCATGCTATACGAAATAAATAAACTATATTTAAACTTTATTTTCATAGCTTAAAAACTATGAAAATAAGGCATTATGGTCATTTTCAAATGCTTTAACTTTTTATTCACTTAAGATCTTTTTAGATAAGCCTAATAAATGGTTAATTAATTAGTTTATTTAATGCAAATGATTGCCTCTTTATAGTTGTGATCTATGTTCATGTAATTTGGTGGTTATAATGTAGGGACAATCTATTCTAATAGGAAAGCAAATTTTCCAGTAAGTTCAGTTATTATTAAGTCAATTCTGCTAGCCATCTTACGACAAGATTACTAATTGTTAAGATTAAAACGATGAGCTTAATTCTTATTAAAGTAACTGATAATAACCTGATTTTTAAATATTATTAGCATTTTCATCAAAAAGACATTTAACATCAGTTAAGATCTCAATTTAAAATAAAATCCCAACTAAAGCTAACTTAATTATTCCTCATTTGAGAAAGAATCCATTACAATAAGTCTTAGACCTAATGGACCAGGAGTTATGAGTGATACTGTTCTCAACGTTTGTAACCTTCGTGTTGAGTTTCCTCAAGAGGAAAAATCTGACCCTGTTGTTGCTGTAAATGAAATTAGTTTTCAAGTGCAACGGGGGGAGATTTTAGGCATTGTTGGGGAGTCAGGTTCGGGAAAATCCATCACTTCTCTAGCAATTATGGGGTTAATCCCTACTCCTGGTCAAATTACTAAAGGAGAAATTAATTTTTATTCGGCTGAAACTCCAGAAAAACTTAGCGAACTTAAACGGGATTCTAAAAAATGGCAAGATTATAGGGGAGGAAAAATTGCCATGATTTTTCAAGACCCCATGAGCTCTTTTAATCCGGTTTATACTATTGGCTATCAATTAACAGAAGCCATTCAACTTCATCAAAACAATATTACCAATCAACAGGCAAAAAATCAGGCAATTGCCCTTTTCCAAAAGGTTCAAGTTCTCCCCAGTGATGAACGATTGGAACAGAAATATCTGACTAAAATTTTACCTAAAAAACAAGATATATCCGGCTCAGTTAACAAACAAATAAATAATTATATTACTCAGGAAAAAGAAGCTTTTTTAAAACGTTATCCACATGAACTATCAGGTGGACAACTACAACGGGTAATGATTGCAATGGCAATTTCTTGTAACCCAACTCTTCTCATTGCCGATGAACCAACTACAGCTCTTGATGTTACCGTTCAAGCAGAAATTTTAAGATTACTGAGAGATTTATGTAAAAGTGAAGAACATCAAGATATGTCAATGATTTTTATCTCCCATGACTTAGGTGTTATAAATAAAATTGCTGACAAAGTCATAGTAATGTACCAAGGAAAAATTGTTGAACAAGGCTATAAAGATCAAATTTTCTATCATCCTCGACACGAATATACAAAAGGGTTATTAGCTTGTCGTCCTCGTTTAGAACCTCAATTAGATCGACTACCGACTGTCGGGGATTTTCTAAGACCTTATAGGACTAATTCTCAAGAAGATAATCAATCTGAAAAAATAAAGTATAGAATAATTTCTCCTGAAGAAAAACAGCAACGTTTAGTAGGCTTATTACAAAAAACTGAACCATTATTAAGAGTTAATAACCTAACAGTTGAGTTTGGTAAATCTGGATTTTTTGGACAAAAAAAAGATAGTTTTAAAGCAGTAAATGACATTAGCTTTGAGGTTTATCCAGGGGAAACATTAGGACTAGTAGGGGAATCCGGTTGTGGAAAATCCACTGTAGCAAGGACAATTTTACGGTTAATTCCCACGACAAAAGGACAAATTCACTTTAAAAAACATCCCATCCATAAATATCCTAGTGGTAGCAAAGTATTGCGTCATTTACGTCGAGAAATGCAAATTGTCTTCCAAAATCCCTATAATTCTCTTAACCCTCGTTTGACCATTGGTCAGGCTATAGGCGAACCGATGGTCATTCATAAAACTGGAGGAAATGCTAAGCAGAGAAAAGAACGGGTGGCTTATCTTTTAAATAAAGTAGGTTTAGATGTTAATTGGCGTAACCGCTATCCCCATGAATTTTCGGGGGGACAAAGACAACGAGTTTGTATTGCCAGAGCATTGGCACTTAATCCTCAGTTTATAATATGTGATGAGTCCGTGTCGGCTTTAGATGTATCGGTACAAGCACAAGTATTAAATCTATTAAAGGACTTGCAACACGAATTACAGTTAACTTATATTTTTATTTCTCATGATCTAAGTGTGGTACGGTTTATGAGTGATCGTATTATGGTAATGAATCAAGGAAAAATAGAAGAACTAGCATCTGCTGACATTATTGTTAATAGTCCTGCCAAAGAATATACTCAAAAGTTAATTAATTCAATTCCCCATTTTCCCGAAGAACCTTTTTGGTTAGGGAGTTAAATTTGTTAAAGAGAAGGGTATTAAACTTCTTAGAAAGATTAGGTCGTAAACACATTATTTATTTTTAAGCTAAATTGACTCCTTATATGGCGCGTTATTCATATTCTCTTTTTTGATAAAGTTACTGATGAGAAGTCAGCACGAAGTCTGTCGTCCAACTTTATGTTGCATAATATTTGCTTCAGTGATCTTATATGTCCTATATGATTATCCTTGAAGCAGCTATTGGTAAATTGTCTTAGAAAGAAGATTTAGACGTGGTCCTGGACATTTTTAGATTCGCTCCACCATTCTCTTAGGCGAGTAGAAATTAAAGAAAATTCTTCGAGCTCGTGGAGTTTATTTTTTCGGGGGTTGAAAATCAGATATTGGAAATTTATTAAACAAAGAAAATTGATTAATCATAGACAATACCTTCAGCAACATTAGAAAGCTTTAAGAGTTAATATAATATTTATCATACGTGTAAGACTTTGTCGTAGGACTTTGTTGTGAGCCTAAGTTAAACGGTACCAGTGCTACACCACAGCCAAGTATGAAGGTTGCT
Organism: cyanobacterium endosymbiont of Epithemia clementina EcSB; assembly: GCF_029919255.1. Lineage (GTDB taxonomy): Bacteria > Cyanobacteriota > Cyanobacteriia > Cyanobacteriales > Microcystaceae > Rippkaea. The sequence continues at coordinate 2,313,799 of NZ_CP123991.1, forward strand.
TTGCTGGGAAAAATCTTATCAGTCGAGACTGTCTCTGATATCGGTGTTGTCGTTTTGAATAAATCTTTTATTTATCTGTCTAAAATCGCTTATTAGGCTAGAAACGGCGGATATTTTGGAGCACATACTAATCCCCAAAGCATTACCTTTAAAGGGGTGATCGCCCATATTAAATAATTAATTGCAACGATTGAACTTTATAATTCCCCTTAAAGATTACCCCTAAAGATTTTAAGGATTAGGGGTAATAAGTTATCTTTAGTTCAGGTTAATTTTTTAGTATAGGATAAAGACCTTTCAAGTTAATAGAAGAAAACTCGAAGTAAAAGTCTTTTTATTATCCTTCCTACTTCTGGAATAAAAAAACGGTTATTTAATCTAAAAATAGTAATTTTTATAGAAAATAGCCTAGTCTTAGACCATTATCAGTTGCCGAACTTATTATATACAAATTAGATCAATTATTCCATAACTTAGAGGAGTAAAATAACATCAATAAATAGCTATTCTCATATTTTATCTAAAGAAGAAAATTCTAAAGTTGGTAGTCATTTCTCTAATTTAAAACTTAATTATTCCACAATTATTTGGGTACAAAAAATAAACTTTGTGACACTAGATAGTTTTTTATATCTAAAGGAAACCTCTAAAATTTATTCATTATTTTGATATAACTCTTGTTTTTTTGCTAAACTTAACGTAAGTTTCTGTTAGATCTATTTTAAGACTTTAAAATAGTTACTGTCCATATCATGTTGCAATTATGTGAGTATTTTAATTTATTTCAAGAAATTTAGACCGAACTATCGAAACAAGTAGGACTTCAAAAATTGATGAGAGATCATTACTGTTCTTAACAGACCTAAGTAACAAACCCGAGGTTTCTAGGTAAAGCTACTTACGAGCTTTAATACCTCCCTCCCTATTATGAGTTTATTTAAATAAAAACTCTTAATAGGGTTAAGTAAGTTGGACTACTGGTCATTATCCATTAAAGGAAATTGCTTTCAAGCTCGACATCCTAACATTATTTAATCCAAGTGATCCATAAGTAACAGGCGACCGTATCTAACCTTTTGCATTATGTCCACATCTAATAGACGGTTGTCTTCAGTGCCTAAGTCACGAGATAATGTTCATAGACAACTTCTGACTTTTGACTAGCCCATGATCCTCCCCAATTTTAAAGAATTTTGCGCCTTAGCGCAACAAGGCAATTTTGTACCAGTATATCAAGAGTGGGGAGCAGATCTCGAAACTCCCGTATCAGCTTGGTATAAGGTTTGTGGCGGTCAGCCCTACAGCTTTTTATTGGAGTCGGTAGAAGGGGGAGAAAACCTCGGACGCTATAGTCTTTTAGGATGTGATCCGGTTTGGGTTTTAGAAGCCAAGGCTAATAGAACCACTCAAATTCATCGAGATAATTCAGTTAAGGTCTTCGAGGGAAATCCATTTGACATACTGACCCAATGTTTAGTTTCTATTCGTCCAGTTACCTTACCTCAACTTCCATCCGGTATCGGAGGATTGTTTGGATTTTGGGGTTATGAGTTGATTAATTGGATTGAACCTCGTGTTCCTATTTATCCTTTAATGGAAGACGACTTACCCGATGGGGTATGGATGCAAGTGGATAACCTAATGATTTTTGATCAAGTGAAGCGTAAAATTTGGGCAATTGCCTATGCTGATTTACGGGGAGAAAACATTAACTTGGAAGAAAGTTATCAAAAAGCTTGTGATCGTGTTACTGAGTTAGTCCTAAAATTAAAACTTCCCCTTCCCGTGGAAGCAAAAACTCTAGAATTAAATCCTAAACTAGCCGAGTCAGATCTTTCAGCATATGATAGTAACGTGGGGCGATCACGTTTTTGTGAAAATGTCCTCAAAGCGAAGGAATACATCCGCGCAGGGGACATCTTTCAGGTCGTGGTTTCCCAACGTCTTAGCGCGACTTATGCTGATAATCCTTTCAACCTTTATCGTTCTCTTCGGTTGATTAATCCCTCCCCTTATATGGCTTATTACAATTTTGGAGATTGGCAAATTATTGGCTCAAGTCCAGAGGTGATGGTTAAAGCCGAACGCAGTGAAAATAAAATCAAAGCTATCTTACGACCTATTGCTGGAACTCGACGACGGGGAAGAACCTCCATCGAGGATCAGGCGTTAGCGGAAGAATTATTAGAAGATCCAAAGGAAATAGCGGAACATGTTATGTTAGTCGATTTGGGACGTAACGATTTAGGCCGAGTTTGCGCTAAAGGAAGTATTACCATTGATGAGTTAATGGTGATTGAACGCTATTCCCATGTAATGCACATTGTGAGTAATGCAATAGGGGAATTGGCTCCCGATAAAACTGCTTGGGACTTGCTTAAAGCTTGTTTTCCCGCAGGAACGGTGAGTGGTGCGCCAAAAATACGGGCGATGGAAATCATCCACGAGCTGGAACCTCAACGACGGGGACCGTATTCAGGAGTTTATGGTTACTATGATTTTGAAGGACAGTTAAACACTGCAATCGCTATTCGGACAATGGTTGTCCGCCCTTTGGGTAAGGACCAACACCTTGTCTCAGTCCAAGCAGGAGCCGGGCTAGTAGCTGATTCTGACCCTGAAACGGAGTACGAAGAGACTCTGAACAAAGCCAAGGGGTTATTAGAAGCGATTCGTAGCTTAAGCTAACTCACCGGATTAATGTGGAACCAATCGGTTTTTCGTTCAAACCCAATGGGGGCGGAGAGACTTGAACTCTCACGACCTTGCGGTCAACGGATTTTCATTCTCCCATAGCTTTCGCTACTGCCGAAGTTTGGCTTTGAGAATTGGACTCTCTCTTTACCCTCAGCCTTACCTGTTAGGGTAGCTCCCGTCGAGTCTCTGCACCTTCCTCGAAAATTCCGAGGCTTGGCTCAGGATTGCCTTATCTATATTCCAGACTTAGGTTTCCCTGAGTTTGAGAGCGGTCACTTGATAGATTTCTCTAACAAGGCTCAACTTTGTTAAGTCCGTAGCGTCTACCATTCCGCCACGCCCCCTTGGTGGACTTTGCTGAGTGCAGCTTAAGTAACCAACCGCCTTTCATCCTAACATAATATTTCCAATCAGGAAACTTTTTTTTCTATCCTTTTTTTGAAAAAAGGAATTATAGGGTAATTTTTAGAATGAAAGTCTTTCAAAAGAGATTTACGCCGTGTATTTACTTAATTAAACTAAATAAGTATAAAGTCCAAGATTTTCTTCGTAATTACGCCATAAAATCTCAGACTCTTTTTGAGTTATACGACCCTCTTGTACAGCTTGCTCAGTATATTGACGAATTCGTTGGCTTAGTTTATTTGTATCGTATTGAACATAGTTCAATACATCGGCAATCGTATCCCCTTGAACAAAATGTTCAATCTCATATCCTTTTGAATTGATGACAATATGAACCTGATTGAGATTACCAAAAAGATTGTGAAAATTACCCATAATCTCTTGGTATGCTCCCACTAAAAATATTCCTAAATAGTAAGGTTCTTTCATAGAATATTCAGAATTAGAGAACGGTAGGGGAAATAAATTATTATCTTTGTTCACTTTTGATGGCTGAAGCGGATGTAATTCTAAAACAGATTTGCTGTTTCGTAAATCGATAAACCTATCTATTTTTCCGTCACTATCACAGGTTAAGTCGGCTAAAGTTCCTCGTTGAGTAGGTTTTTCATTTAGACGGTGAACGGGCATAATAGGAAACAGTTGATTAATTGCCCAAGCATCAGGAGCAGAACGAAAAACTGATAAATTTGCATAATAGATTGAGGCCATGCTTTTCTTTAAGTCTTCAAGATCATCGGGGACACAATCTTGATGCTGAATCATGTCATAAATTTTTTGACAACAAACCCAGTATAATTGCTCTGCCTTCGCTCTTTCCATTAAGCTCAAATAACCAAAATTGAATAAACTGATAGCCTCTTCTTTAAATTGAATGGCATCATGATACATTTCTTGGTAATTTCTAGGATTAATCGACTTATAAGTTTCCCAAAGATTACGAACAATCAAATTTTCCTCTTTTTCTCGAGGAGGAGGAACTATACTAGAAACATTATTAGTATGGAGTATGTTAAAAATAACAACGGAATGATGGGCAGTAATTGCTCTCCCACTTTCACTAATTAAAATAGGTGCTGCAACACCAGCTTCTTCACAAGCTTCTTTAATTTCGGCCACAATATCATTAGCATAATTTTGCATATTATAGTTTTTTGAGGCATAAGAGTTAGTTTTAGAGCCTTCATAATCAACGCCTAAACCTCCTCCCACATCAAGATATTTCATGTTTGGATTAATTTTTGCCAACTGTACATAAATCTGACTCGCTTCACGCATAGCATCTTTGATAACACTAATAGAAGAAATTTGTGAGCCAATATGAAAGTGAAGAAATTCTAAATAGAATAGAATATTTTTTTGTTTTAGATATTGAATTGCCGTTAAAATTTGAGGAATATCTAAGCCAAATTTAGCGCGATCACCTGTAGAATTTCCCCAACGGCCTGAACCTTTGGTGCTTAATTTTACTCGTATCCCTAAGCTTGCTTCAATCGCTAATTCTTCACTTATTTGTACTGTCAAATAAAGTTCCTCTAACTGTTCAATAACAATAACCAGTTTGTATCCTAAACGAACAGCTAACAAAGCAGTTCTAATATAGATTGCGTCTTTATAACCATTACAAACAATGATCGAGGAATTATCGGATACACTGGAATTAGGCTCTAGGGTGGCTAAAGCGATCATTAATTCTGGTTTAGAACCTGATTCTAATCCAAACTGATATGGTTTTCCATAACGAATAATTGATTCAATGATCCGACGATTTTGATGGCATTTAATAGGATAAACTCCCTGATAATGATTAGAATAATTGTAATGGTCAATCGCATTTTTAAAACAGTTGTTTAATCGAGCTAAGCGATCAGCTAGAATTTCAGGAAATCTAATCAATAAAGGTAGATTAATATCTTTTTCTTGTAAAGATTTAACTAAATCAAATAGGTCTAGAGAATCATCCTTATTCCCTCGAGGAGAAACGACCACATGACCATCAGCATTAATAGAAAAATAAGGAGCTCCCCAATCATCAATTTGGTACAGGTTGCTACTATTTTCAATCGTCCATCTTGAAGAAATTTCTGATTTTTTCATAAGAATTAATCTGGGGTTAAATTCACTGAGTTATTGAAAAGCATTAACGTCGCCAAATAGCATCAGCCACTAGCGCTACATCTACCATTTGTGCTACGTCATGAACCCTTAAAATATCTGCTGATTGGGCGATCGCTCCACAACAGGCCGCGGCAGTTCCCCAAAGTCGTTGTTTTGGGTTATTTTTTTGCAAAATATGGCCAATAAAACGCTTACGAGAAACCCCTACTAGTATAGGCTGGCCTAAACTCCTAAATTCTGATAAACGCCGTAATAATTCTAAATTTTGTGAGTAAGTTTTGGCAAAACCGATACCAGGATCAATGATGAGATGTGATCGCTTAATTCCAGCTTTTATAGCTAAATTTAGTTGATTATTTAACCATTTACTAATTTCTCCTATTAAATCAGTATAATCCGTCAATTGTTGCATAGTTTGAGGATTCCCTCTAATATGCATTAAGATAATAGGGACTTTTAACTTAGCCACCACTGTAAACATCTGGGAGTCAAAAGTTCCCCCAGAAACATCATTGACCAAGTCTGCACCTGCTTCGATTGCAGCATCAGCGACTGATGCTCTAGTAGTGTCAATCGAAATAGGAATAGATGTTTCCCTACGTAGGAGTTTTATTATAGGAATAACACGATTTAATTCTTCTTCGAAAAGAATTTGTTGAGACCCTGGCCGTGTTGATTGTCCCCCAATATCGATGATATCTGCCCCTGAATTAATGAGGGTTTTAGCTTGAATTAAAGCTGTTTCTAAAGTATTAAACTGGCCCCCATCACTAAAACTATCAGGGGTTACGTTAAGAATTCCCATAATATAGGTTCTTTTTCCCCAAGAAAAAGAATGTTGTCTTAGTTTTAAATCAGCCATGATAGATTCAGATGCTTTCAGCATACTACTCCATAAAAAATAAGGGGACGGTCCTTGCGCCCCCTGATTTCCAATAGACTCAGTGATTTATTGATAATTAACAATGCGTGCAAATCCTACCGGATCTAAACTAGCTCCTCCCACTAACACGCCATCAATTTCAGGTTGCGCCATAATTTCATCAACATTAGAAGGTTTAACTGATCCTCCATATTGGATAGTAACTTCTTTATTTGATAACTGAGAGCGAATGATACCAATAACGCGGTTAGCTTCAGTCGCCTCACAAGTATCTCCAGTCCCAATCGCCCAAATAGGTTCATAAGCAATGACTAAATTACTTTGATCTACATTAACTAAACTCCGCTTTACTTGATTAACAATAACGGTTTCTGTTTCCCCTGCATCCCGTTGTGATTTACTTTCCCCCACACAGAGAATAGGGGTTAATCTGTGGCGTTGGGCGGCTATCACTCGTAGATTGACTGTTTCATCAGTTTCACCGAAATATTGACGACGTTCACTGTGGCCAACCACCACATAATCTACTCCAAGCTCCGTCAGCATTGCACCAGAGATCTCTCCTGTATAAGCTCCCTTATCTTCCCAGTGAATGTTTTGTGCCGCCAAATGGATCAATCCATCATAGAGACTTTCTGACATGACACCCAAAGCTGTAAAGGGAGCGCACAAAACCACTTCCCTTGTTCCGTTCACTTCTTCGAGATTCGATTCTAATTTTTGCAAAAACCCTAGAGCTTCTTCCTGAGTTTTGTGCATTTTCCAGTTACCCGCAATAACAATTTTTCCCACAGCTATCTCTAAAAATTAATTTCAACGTCTTTTGCAGTCTTCTAGTGTAATGCCTTTAGGGGATCGGAGGGAAGAGTACATGAGAGCAAAGTTTGGGGAAGGAGAGAATGTCTTAAGGAACATGACTCATAATCACCTTTATCAGTTTTTAAGTCTTTTTTTTAAAAGACTTGAGATAAAAATTAATTTACACTATTTACATAAAAAAACATTTTTATATTTTAATCATCATCTTTTTTATTACTAATCTTTTCATTAAAAGCTAAAATGAACCTAACCCTAGATTTTTTCTTAAAAAGACCATAATTTTCTAACTAAAACAATTATGTTTTCTTAGCTCTACCGAATTTAAAATCTTAAAAATCAGCTAGATACCAGCATGGCATATTTTGAAGAGATTATTCTGAATAATGATGTTTAAAAACAGACCCTAGAAAACTGTGTTTACAGTAGAAGATTCGTTCCAAATCAGAAAAAAGTTTGACCGTCGCGTTTATTTGCAGCGACTTAAAGAGAAGTATTCGAGTTTTAGACGGTATTTAATAACTAACTAAGGATCATCGTTATGGAGTTTTTATCGTTTTATATACTTAACTATTATCGTATATCGTATCACAGGAAGATGACTAATATTTCTACTATAATATGGATGGATAGTAGAGATTATTTACGTTAGGTTACTTAAAAAATCTAGTATTTTCTAATTTAGCGATGATCTAAACTCAAAAAACTCATCCTGGCAGTATTTCTTCCGAGTTTTTTTGACTAATAAACTAGTCTAAATTAGATGCCCCAAATGTGAAATCTCAAGGGAGATACCACTACTTTTAAACAAAGACTATCTAAGCCAAAACATACCTAACATGCATTTTAGTAAAGTATGCATGGACTGAAGAACATCATTACACATTTATTTTCAGTAATCCCAGTCTGAACAGAGTATTACCAAACCTAAAATTTAGTAATACTCTGTTCAGAGCGTTTGCTTCTTTAAACTTTATACTCTATCTGATGTTTCCTGATAGAGTGCAGAATCGAACGGTTGGACTCCAATATTGGGACATTCATCTTTAACTGGACTAAAAATGCGAGAAAAGCCTTCGACAATATATTGAACTAAACTTTGCAACATTCTATTGATATTCATAGTATCTACCTCTCAACTCTCACGAACTTCACTAAATCTCACGAACTTTATTAAAAACTTAGCGAGTTAAGTTTTTATATGTTTTTTAGGTTAGAAGAGCTTTTTTTATCTCCTCTATATTTTATATAGTAAAAGAAAAATTTAATTACTTGAACAATTTTGTAATAAAAATTTAACCTATAAGAATGTACTTTGTATTTTTATATACTTTTATAAAGTAAAATGTTAGCCAGATTGATTTCTAAAGAATTTAGTCTAACTATACATAGTAGTTCTTGTTGTTAACAATACTCTAAAAAAATAATTTTTTCTACTGAATCAGTTGATTTAATCCATCAATTTCTGAAAGGAATGTTAGAGTATCAACTTAACTTTTTTTAAAAAATACAAACTTAAACATTAAAGGATTTCATGACCACCCTGATAAAACTAACGAGTCCAATCATGAATAGAGCCACTCCGACAATTTAGGCATTGTAAGATAGTTCATAGATATAGTGAGCGCGTTGGATTTATTAAAGCGTACTACGATGTACTTTCCATTTCCTTATTTCTGTCCTAACAAAAGCTAATCTTAACAATTGCCAAGAATTTTTAGGGATTAAAATTCTAACTGAGATGGATATTTTCAATTTTTATTATAAAATAATAAAGCTTCCAAAACTAAATCTAATCAACGAAGGTAAAGTATGTATTCAAGCTATTAGGATGCTATCTGTGGCTTACTTTATCTTCCTAATAATTACAGTTTATTGATAAATTATTACGAGCTAACTATGGTTGCTTGTTACACCGGAGAAAGACTTGCTAATCGTCGAGCAAGTTTTGAACTGTTGATACATTATCTCCTAGAATCTTTTGGTTATTCAATTGACAGGGGACTTGCTCGGGGTTTGAATTTTTTAGAAAACCTACACTTTAGTCAAGAGCAATTATAAAGTTTAGATAAAATCATAATTTTCAGTCATCCCCTTAAATTTTTGTCAATTTTAGCTTCAAGAGACTTTCCGGGGGGAGTTTGGACACTGCTTGAAGGAACGGCAGTGTTTGCGCATAAACCCCTATTGTGGATAGAAGTACTTTTGTGGTAAGCTCAACCAGTAGAAGCCTACCTTTTAAACTCCTCAATTATCAAAGTTTAATTATTATTAAAGCCGCTAAAATACGCAATATAGTGAGTAAAAGCGCCTTATTATGAGAATTTGAACCAGAGGTGCGTTTAGTCCTCAAGGCTCTGTATAGGCGGCTAGAGCAGCTTTAGCTGGAGAGTTAGACGCCACCTCTAATGTGTTAATAGCTCTGAAATCAGGGTGCAAACCTAGTTGAACCATGGCTCATTTTTTAATCATGGCCATCAAGGCTGTATCAGGGAATAAAAATAAAACTTTTCATGCCTTTAGTTCTTATTTTTCAGAAACTACTTTATTACTTGATACCTATGATGCAGTTAAGGTAGCGGAAAGGTTAGTGGAAAAAGTCAATAAAGGAACCCTAAAGATAACAGGAGTTAGCTTAGATTCGGAAGATTTAGTCATCTTATCCCAAAAAGTGCGATTACTGTTACCCAACATTTAAGATCTTTGCCAGTGGTGATCTTGATGAATGGGGAATTGCCAGTCTCAAAGAAGCGGGTGCCTCTATTGAGGGTTATGGACTTGGAACCAACCCTGTCACCGGCAAATCTCTCAACGGAGTCTATAAATTAGTGGAAATCAATGAAACTCTTACCATGAAACAATCTAGCTATAAAGCCGCCTATCCAAGACGAAAACAGGTTTTTCGGACCTACAATGAGGGCATAATTGAAGGTGATTGCTTAAAGTTAGTCAATGTCTCAATTGAGAGAGCGGAAACTCCTCTTCTAAAGATTAAGGTTGAAATAAGGAAAATCCTTATTTCAACCTTAATCTTTAGAGACTATTCGTCAACGAACTCAAAGATCAGTTGAGAGTCTATCCTCTGCGACTCGTCATCTTAGTCAACCCACTCCAATTGAGGTTAAAATCTCCAATGAGCTCGAATCGTTGCATCAATCTTTAGGTTAGTTGATAGTGAATAGTTGAGCGTTAATTATTAATCATATGACAAAAATTGCTTTGTTTGGAACCAGTGCTGATCCTCCTACCGCCGGACATCAATCAATTCTCCGTTGGTTATCCACTCACTATGATTGGGTTGGGGTTTGGACTTCAGATAATCCCTTTAAAACTCATCAAACTTCTTGGTCCCATCGTATGGCAATGTTGAAGTTATTAATTGATGATATCAATCTCCCAAGAAACAATATTTATCTTAGTGAGAAATTAAGTCATCGATGTAGTTTAATAAGTTTAGCTAAAGCTAAGGAAATTTGGGGCAACAAACCTGATTATAGTTTGGTAATCGGGTCTGATTTAGTTAATCAAATTCGTCGTTGGTATCATATTGAAGATTTACTAGATCAAGTCAATCTTTTAATTGTCCCTCGTTCTGGATACGACCTTGCTCAAAAGGATTTAATAGCTTTAAAGAAATTAGGAGGAAACTATCAGATCGCTGATCTCAACGCCCCTGCTGTTTCTTCTACTGCTTATCGAGAAACCCAGAATCAAAGTGTATTGATTCAAACCATTCAAGAATATATTTGTCAAGAGCAATTATACCGATGAATTTAGAGAAAAATAGACTTATTTTAGCCGCTTTTAAAGTCGGAGTAAATAATGTGATTTTCTCCGTCGATTCTCACCATCATAAACTCTTAGTTCTATTGGTTAAACGCCAGAAAAAACTCTTTAATAATCAATGGAGTTTACCTAGAACTTTAGTCAAAAGTAGGGAATCTTTAGAAGAGGCTTCCCAAAGAATATTGTCTGAAAAAATTAGAGTTAATAATCTATATCTAGAACAATTATACACCTTTGAAAGACAAAATCAAGATCCAATAGTATCTCTTGATAGTTTTAGCACCCGCTATCTTTCTGTCAGCTATTTTGCTTTAGTTCGTTTTGAGGAGGCAGAACTTTTAAGCATTAATAATTACAATTTAACTACTTGGTGTATGATTCAAAAGGTTCCTCAATTAGTTTTTAATCATAATCAAATTATAAATTATGGTTATCAACGATTACGCAATAAATTTGAATATAGTCCTATTGCTTTTGAGATTTTACCAGATTTATTTACTTTAAATGATCTTTATCAAGTTTATACAACTATTTTAGGAGAAAATTTTGCTGATTATTCTAATTTTAGATCTCGGTTGTTAAAATTAGGTTTTCTGATAGATACTGAAAAAAAAGTCTCTAGAGGTGCAGGAAGACCTGCCAGTTTATACCGCTTCGATGCTGAAGCATTTGCCCCCTTTAAAGATAAACCTTTTGTATTTGTTTAAATTCAATAAGATTGATGATGAAAATTGCCATTGCTCAACTTAATCCAACTATTGGAGATCTAGCCAATAACGCCAAAAAAATTGTAGAAGCAGCTCGATTTGCCGCTCATAAAAATGCTAGGCTTTTACTAACCCCTGAATTGTCTTTATGTGGCTATCCTCCACGTGATTTACTCCTCGATCCTAGTTTCATTAAGTCCCTTTCCATTGAATTACAAAATTTAGCTGAGAAGTCCCCCTCTCAATTAGCTATTTTAGTAGGAACAGTTACTTCTAATCCTGATGCTTATCTTAAAGGAGAAAAACCTCTTTTTAATAGTATTGCTTGGTTAGAAAATAGTCAGGTAAAAAAGATATTTCATAAGAGGCTTTTACCGACGTATGATGTTTTTGATGAAGATCGCTATTTTGAACCGGGACGACAAAGTAATTATTTTGAATTATTCCCTGATTCCGAGTCATCTACTCCTTTAAAAATTGGAATTACAATATGTGAAGATTTATGGAATGATGAAAAGTTTTGGGGAAATAAATATTACGAGCATAATCCACTAGAGGATTTGCTTAAAATTGGGGTTGATTTTATTCTAAATTTATCTGCTTCTCCCTATAGTATCGGCAAGCAAAAGGTAAGAGAAAAGATGATAAAATATAGCAGTAAATACTATAATATTCCTATTATTTATGTTAATCAAATTGGTGGAAATGATGACCTAATTTTTGATGGAAATAGTTTTGCTGTAAACAAAAATAGTGAAATTGTCTTGCGATTAAAAGCATTTGAGGAAAATATTGATTTTATTAATTTCAAAATCCAAGATAAAGATCTTTCTTTATCAAGAAAAAATGATGAAATAAAAATAGAGGAAGAAGAAATTTGGCTAGCTTTAGTTTTAGGGGTTAAAGACTATGTGAGAAAATGTGGTTTTTCTCAGGTTGTTTTAGGGTTAAGTGGGGGAATTGACTCTGCGTTAGTTGCTGCGATTGCTACAGAAGCGTTAGGGAAAGAAAATGTATTAGCATTACTTATGCCATCCCCTTATAGTTCTCCCCATTCTATTATTGATGCTGAAGCTTTAGTTAAAAATTTAGGTATTAACAGTCATAAGTTACCTATTGGGGATGTTATGAAGTCTTATAAGATTCTATTAGACCCCTTATTTAAGGGCACAGAATTTGGTATTGCTGAAGAGAATATTCAATCTCGCATTCGGGGTAATTTATTGATGGCTATTGCCAATAAATTTGGTCATCTTCTACTATCTACTGGGAATAAATCAGAAATGGCGGTGGGTTATTGCACCTTGTATGGTGATATGAATGGAGGGTTAGCTGTTATTTCAGATGTGCCTAAAACCCGTGTATTTTCCCTTTGTCGTTGGCTAAATTGTGATAAAGAAATCATACCCCATAATATTTTAATTAAATCCCCTAGTGCGGAATTAAAACCTAATCAAACCGATCAAGACTCTTTACCCTCTTATGAGGTACTTGATGAAATTTTAGAGCGATTAATTTATCGCCATCAATCAGTTAGTCAAATTAATGAAGCAGGATTTGATTTAGCCACTACCGATAAAGTAATAAAATTAGTTACCCGTGCTGAATTTAAACGAAAACAGGCTTCCCCAGGATTAAGAGTAACTGATAGAGCATTTGGAACAGGTTGGAAAATGCCTATTGCAAATCGTTGGAGAATTGATTGATTCTAGCTAAGAATACAATCCTTCTATTGTGTTTGAGATAAATTTAGAGAGAATCTAACTATGACCTATAGTTATTGGGTTATCTAAAAAGTTAACGTCTTTTCGAGAACTATAAATATCAACCTTGCAATTCTTTTTGTTTGATTAACTATCTTGATAATGCGCTATTGTTAACATATTTTTTTTGCTTATGCTTCTAAGAATGCCTTGATACTATATTCATTTTTCACATCCATAACGACACTCGCCATATGAATTTTATTATAAGTCGTAGCCATTAACCCTAAGTCTTTACTTAGGTGAGAGTTTTCTTCTTGCCACAATTTAGCCACCGCCGCCCAAGGGGTAGCCTTAGACACTTATCCCTCCATGTATGTTTAGAATAAACCTTCATATCTATGACTAGAATGTTAACGTTTTGACCACTGGCTAACACATAGTCTAACCCACCGTAGCTAATATTATAAGCCCAAATACTGCCTATAATCCAAACACTCTTTTTAACCAAATAGTCTATGATAGACAATAACATAATCATTTATTGCTGCATCGTCTTATCTAAGTTACTCTGCTTTAACTGGGTTAGCCATTGCTTCAAGATAGAAATTTGTTCTCGTTGTTTAACGATATCTGCTTCGTAAGTTTGCTGTGCATTTAAAATGTCGGTTGCTAAACTTTCTCCTATTTCACCTGTAAGACTTTTAACTAACTCAGAGGCAAATTCTCTTTGTCTATCAATGGAGACACGAAAGCTTAGTTCAAATTCGGCATTATCTTTAAATAAAAAATTAGACTATGCAGGTCCGCGTCCTTCCTAGTTATGATTTCAAGGAGTAGTTGGTAAATTATCCCTGTGGATGCAAGAACATCTGGTCGCATTTATGACGACTACCATGCTATTACCGAATAATTGGGTGGCTAATTTCATATAAGGAGTTCCTCCACATCCTGCACAAGCACCCGAAAACTCAAACAAGGGTTCTTGCATCTGTTGATGACTAATTTTGTTGAGTTTTAACGTATTTCGAGCGTGCTCCTGTATTAGTAATTGATGAGCCATATTTATTGTTTTTAACTTGGATTTAGATTTATTTTTTGCAGAATACACACGGTACAGTCATCCGTAACGACTTGGAGCGTAAATTTTAATCCAGTTTTTTTTAGTCTAAATCCTCTGTATAAGTAGTGTTAAAGGTTTTCAGTACATTTGAGCACATTGGTCAATGCTTGTTTTTCATACACTTTAAACCAAATGACTGCATAAGGACACACTAAGACACATTCATTATATTGAATACAAACAATGAGGTCCTATACAAGTATTTATTGGATAACCTTGCGGGGTTCCCATTTTGCTATTATTTTTTCTAATACATCATAGGTAAATGCAAGTGTGATATTGGAGATCGGATGTTCAATGTTGGTTGCTTGATGAAAATGATCTAACGCCGAGTCAACCGGTTTCATATTCATTTGTACAATTTATTCGCCTTTTTTACCGTAAGTTTTGCAGATGTATGTTTTAATTTGCTCGATAGCTTCTTATCAAGAGTGTTGATGGTATAAACTTTCAGTCGCTTATTGATATTTTGTTCTTGAACAGTACGAGAAAAATAATACTATATTTTATCCAAATCTATAGGAACTGTTTAGCTTAAATATTAAGCTGTCAATTGCTAGTTATAAACATTTTATTTTATAAATAAATTTATTTTATTAAACGTGACAGAGTTAGCGTTATTAACTAAGTTATTTTAGCAAATTTTATAAAAAGTTATATAAAAAAATAAAGCTGTTATAAAATCAGATCTAATTCAAGTTATAAATAAAGTATTTTTAAGCGTATTTTTTAGTTAATTACCAAATAATTTTAATCTATTTTTTAGATTACCTACATTTAAATCTGAGCCTAAACCATAGAAAATTACTCTGATAACAGAGCAATTTTCAGCAAAAAAATACGGAAAATTGTAACTCTAATTATCTTTGCTAACAAAAGTAGAGCCATTATTCATAATATTTAATATGAAGTTAATTTCTTAACAAAAGAGTTCATAACGTCTTTCAAGAACTCTTTTAAAATTCAAAATTTTAAATTTGATATTATCATCTGATACACATAGTCTTTATTGAACTGAAGTAACAACATCTAAATAGAAAAGCTCTCCAACCGATATAGGGTTTTTAGCTCGGTCTAATATTGCTTTTTTGTACTGTTCTTGGCAATATTTCAATGAGTTTTGTTGCTTTAAATAGACGATATGACCTGGTTTTGAAAACCACAACTATTTCTCCTAGATTTAATAAATAATCTACTGTTTCATGAGCGGTTTTAGCACTAGAACCCATCAAAATAATAACTTTTTCTGCTTCAGGACTACCTGATAGTCAAACAAATAATATTTTTGTTTAATTAAGTAAATTTATCCATTGATTTTTGTATAATTTTGAGATGGTTATCATAAAATCGGTTATTTTCTCTCAATTAGAAGTAAATACCAAAGTTTTAAGCAGTTTTTCTACTAATCTGGCTATCAGGAATTAACGCTCGTTCACGGTAGGCAATCATCTATTTATCTTTAATCAGTGATCGCAAGAAACTATCCTCTAATAACTACACCTTCTGCACTTCATAAGAAGTCCGAAACCTATCTAAATATTATTAGGAACATACGCTTCAAAACTAGCTACTGTTCCGGTAAAAACTAAATATTGCACTTCTTGCATAGATACAGAACTTAACAACGCAACCCCGGTCCCACAGGTAGCTATCATCTCACTATAATGTAATCGATAAAATCGCCAAAAATAAATAACGCTTAGGTAGCCAGAGATCGCGCTGTGATATAATGTATCATTGACGTGAATTCCCCTGCTATTTTGCAGAGGTTAGAAATCTATCAATAATAAGCTCTGGAAAGCAGTAAATTGATTGTTAACGCCCCGTTTACAACGCTCAATTAATAACTCCTACTACACATCCCTTGCTTTGCATTTCGGCAACAGAAGGTACAGTTACCCGGAAGTTTAATTCTCCTTGAGAAGCCCAAGTATCTGCTAATTCCCCCCTAGGTGAGCAGGGTATAATGGGATAGGTGGAGAGCACTTCGTTGAAGTAATAAATAACTTTAGTGACCGCTCAGTTTCCATCGAAAGTCGTATAGATTTGAGTGTTTATAGTGTTCTCGTGCTTGTTCTCTAAGTCCGACAATCAGTTGATTAGAGGAAAAAATTTCTGTGATGAATAAGTGATACTTTATGAGTTATCAGTAAAAATAACCACCCCTTTGAAGGTAAGTTAAAGAACTTGAAGGAGAATTTATTATTAAATTAATTTAAAGCTTGCGGCAAGCCCTTTAGAACTGAAGTCCCTCATGTTTTCATAAATCGGGACTTCAGTAATTATGCCTCTATCCTTATGCTCTAACATAATCAAAGAGTTTAGAGAATTTATTATCTTTTTTTAAGACGTTTAGTTTAATAAAGATTAAAACATACATAAACAATCATAAAAAAGAAAAATAGTTTTTCAACGACTTTCAGCAAAAGATACAGACAATTCTTAGAGAATAAATTGGCATAACCAGTCTACGACTATCCTTACCAACCCTAAACGTAATTTTTTTAAAAAATTAAATTAGAGTCATCTAAATTTTTTCTATCATTTAGAGTAATAGCCAAAACAGTTAGAATGTTTTTCTGTTTCCTGTTGCATTGAAACAATAGTTTAGAATGTCCTAGGCAACCGCTAGGTTACTATATTGTTTAGCATAGCCTAATAATTCTACAAGTTCTATCTTCCTTTTTTCGAAAAAACTATTTCTACAAAACTGTTTGAGAACTCTTAGGAAAAATGACTTCAGGTTCGACTGTAACAATATCTTCTTCTGATTGTTTTTTACGAAATTCTAAGTTATTATTATGACAATCGACGATGACTTGATCACCACAAACAAATCTATTTTCTAGTATTTTTGTCGCCATGGGGTTCTCTAATTCTCGTTGAATAGCCCGTTTTAAAGGACGCGCTCCATAGACTGGATCATAACCAGAATTAACAATATGGTCTAGAGCTGAGTCAGTTAACTTTATCCTAATTTTTTGTTCTTTAAGTAATTTTTCAATTCGTTTGATTTGCAGACGCACAATCTGCCGTAACTCTGTTTTCTTAAGAGTATGAAAAATAATCAGATCATCGATACGGTTCAGAAATTCGGGACGGAAATGTTTACGCAATGATTGCAAAACCTGTTTACGCATTTCCTCATAATCTGTGTCACCCTGTGTAAGGTTGAGTATGTGGTTACTTCCTATGTTACTAGTCATTACAATAATAGCGTTACGGAAATCTACCACTCGTCCTTGGGAATCAGTAATACGTCCATCATCGAGGACTTGCAAGAGAACATTAAAGACATCTAAATGGGCTTTTTCTACTTCATCCAACAACACTACACAATAGGGACGGCGACGGACTGCTTCAGACAATTGTCCCCCTTTCTCATACCCCACATATCCAGGGGGTGCCCCTACCAATCGAGAGACAGCCTGTTTTTCCATATACTCAGACATATCGATGCGAACCATTGCCTCTTCTGAGTCGAAGAGAAAAGCGGCTAATGCCCTAGCTAATTCAGTTTTACCCACCCCCGTAGGACCCATAAACAAGAATGAACCAATAGGACGGGAAGTATCTTTCATTCCAGCTCTAGCACGGCGAATAGCGGCAGCAACAGCGGCTACAGCTTCTTGTTGTCCAATAACTTTTTCGTGTAAATGTCCTTCAAGTTTAAGAAGTTTTTGACGTTCTGTCGCTAACAAACGATTGGTAGGAATACCTGTCCATCCGGCTACAATTTCAGCAATATCAGAGTCGGAGACTTGTTCTCGGAGTAAAGTTTTGCCCTGCGCTTGAATATCAAGAAGTTGGGTTTCTTTGGCTTCCCGTTGCCGTTGAACCACTTCTAGTTTACCGTATTTTAGTTGGGCGGCTTTGTTCAGTTCGTAAGCCCTTTCTGCTTGTTCAACTTGAAGACGTAGCTGTTCTTCCTCTTCTTTGAGAGTATTAATATCATCAAGTATCTGCTTTTCTGACTGCCATTGGGACGCGAGTTGTTCGTGAGTAGATTCTAAATTTTTTATTTCTTTTTGAATGCCTTCTAAGCGTTCTTTGGAAGCGCGATCAATGATTAACATTCCTCGTTGTTCTTCTCCCTCTAAGGAAAGTTTTTCCATTTGTAACTGCATTAAACGGCGATCAACATCTTCTAGTTCAACAGGTTTGGAGGTGATCTCCATTTTTAACTTAGCTGCGGCTTCATCTACAAGATCAATGGCTTTGTCGGGTAAAAAGCGACCAGTAATGTAACGATGGGAAAGAGTGGCTGCAGCCACTAATGCTGAGTCAGTAATTTTGACCCCATGATGGACTTCATAGCGTTCTTTGAGTCCCCTTAGAATGGAGATAGTATCCTCCACACTCGGTTGTTTGACATACACTTGCTGGAAACGCCGTTCTAGCGCAAGATCTTGTTCAATATGCTTCCGATACTCATCAAGAGTTGTTGCACCGATGCAGCGTAATTCTCCGCGGGCTAACATGGGTTTTAAGAGGTTGCCTGCATCCATGCCTCCTCCTTCACGAGAACCTGCCCCGACAACGGTATGAAGTTCATCGATAAAGAGAATAATTTCTCCCCCAGATTGAGTGACTTCTCGCATTACGGTTCGTAGACGTTCTTCAAATTCCCCTCGATATTTTGCCCCAGCGATGAGACTCCCCATGTCTAGAGAGATTAATTTACGATTTTTGAGAGACTCAGGAACGTCCCCGTTAATGATACGTTGGGCCAACCCTTCAGCAATCGCAGTTTTTCCGACTCCTGGTTCTCCAATTAAGACAGGGTTATTTTTTGATCGACGGGAAAGAACCTGAATTACACGACGAATTTCTTCATCTCGGCCAATTACAGGGTCAAGTTTTCCTTTTTTTGCTTGTTCGGTAAGATCTCGTCCATACTTTACTAGAGCTTCATAATTATCTTCTTGGTTAGGTTCGGTAACTTTTTGTGACCCCCGAAGCGCTCTTATCTCTTTTTCTAAGTCTTGGGGGTCAAATTGAAAACTCTTCAAGCAACGCCGTCCAATGCGTTCATCTTCAGCAAACCCCATCAACAGATGTTCAACCGAAATATATTTATCTTGCCAACTTCCACGAGAAGCCTCAGCGCGATCTAACATCAAATCTAAGCCCTGTCCTAAGTAAAGTTGATCGACAGTGATTAATTTAGATTGACGGTTGCTAAAAACTTCTAACTGTTGTCGTAATCGGAGGACGTCTAGATTAGCTCTTTCTAAAATACGAATAGCTAAACCTTTTTCCTGCTCTAACAGGGCTAAAATAACGTGTTCGACTTCTAAGGTTTGATTTTTAAAACGCCGGGCTACGTCTTGCGATTTGACGATCGCGTCCCAGGCTTGTTCTGTAAACTTACTTGAATCAGTTGGCTGCATTATTGGCTTAATTCCCTGCGGGTAAGGCAAAAGGCAAAAGTTGATGACAATACGGTTTCAACTTATCCCAATACCCTTATTTTAATCGGTAGTATAATGAGCGGTAGGCAAGAGGATTATCCTAAATTTCCGCTCTTGTCAAGTTTCATTAAGGATGTAGTTAAATTGGATTCTCATCAAACCTAACCAATAGGATATCAATCTTCATTAAACAAATTTTTGACTATCCGTCTGGAAAATAATTAGAATCTTCTGATTATTTTTACTTAATAACTTTTCTATCATGGGTCCATTTTCTTTCTTTAATTGTAAGCAGTCTCGCTTTTTGATAAACTATTTTAATAGCATCAGGTAGACAACGACGTAATTGTTCTAA
Organism: cyanobacterium endosymbiont of Epithemia clementina EcSB; assembly: GCF_029919255.1. GTDB lineage: Bacteria > Cyanobacteriota > Cyanobacteriia > Cyanobacteriales > Microcystaceae > Rippkaea. Next base: position 2,333,806 of record NZ_CP123991.1, read on the forward strand.
TTTCTCTAAAGTCTGTTATGTTCTCAAACAATTTTTAGTTACTTAGTACATCTTTTTGCATATAAAACTTTATCAAACGAGTAATGAAGATCAACAAATTTTTTTGGCAAAATTTTCTTCACAACATAAATCAACTTTCATAATTTTTCATTATCTTAGTTCCTGTCCCATTGATAAAATTTCTCTAACTCTCCTGCTAGTTTGACATAGCCAAAACATTTAGTTAGTAGCAAGGTCTTAGCTCTGTTAATACACCTAAGCCGAAGCTTGCTTGCTACTAACTTAGAGTTTTATGCACCATATGCACTATTTTAGCTGTGTCAGTTTACCAATTCTTAAATTTCTATCTCCTTTAAGTTGTTGCCCAAAATCTGATAGTGTACCAGAGGGCTTTTACCCCATCCGTCCAATTAATTTTTTTACCTTCAGCATAAGATCGCCCATAATAGGAAACTCCTGCTTCATATAAACGCCAACGACGGCGAGACTTAGCTACTTTGACGGTGAATTCTACTTCAAAACCGAAGTCATTACAAGTCAATTTTATATCATCCAACACTTCCCTTCGGAACATTTTTGTACAAACTTCAATATCTGTTAAAGTTGTGTTGCAAAGTAAATTAATAAAGTTAGAAATAACCTGATTACCTAAGAGGTGATGAAAATATAAAACCCGATGGGGTTCACCATAAAAACGGGATCCATAAACCACATCAGCCCACCCTTCCTCAATTAATCGCCACATCCGTTTCCAGTCCTGGGGATCATATTCCAAGTCGGCATCTTGAATCAGAATGACTTCTCCTGTGGCAGCTTTAAACCCTGTTCGTAAGGCAGCCCCCTTACCTTGATTGCGTTTATGGAAGATAACTTGAACACCGACAGACAAAGACTCAGAAGCTGCTACTTCTGATTGAGGATGATGAGTTTCGCATTCGATTTCCTCTTGAACTATTAATTGCTGATTACTATCAAGTTTAATTTTCACCATTTGGCTACTTACTTGTCCAAAGGTTTGTACTAACCATTCTCTGGTTCCATCAGTCGATCCATCATCAACTAGAACAATTTCTTTAGAAATTGCTGGAAGTGCTTGAGCTACTTTGGTCAAAGCACTTTCTATAGTATGGATTTCATTGTAAACAGGAATAACAATCGACAGTTTCATAAGAGATCTCCTCAAACACCCTTTCAATGGTTTATTTTGTTTATTGACCTAACTTTACTCTTTTTTTCTCCTTGCTTACACAAGTTTGTTTCTAGTTATTGCAAGGCTTATAAAAATTTGGTATGAGTCAATTACAGTTGATAGATAAAGTTCAATGCTAGATATTAGCGCAACTAATATCTATTGTCATCATAGTTGGGAGAAGTTCTTCAAGGTCAGATTTTAATAGCTAAAGATACTAGGATTTCTCAGATATTGGTATCTATATTTAGATAATCTTGTGAAGTTGCACAGAATAGCAAACTTGTTTTGGTCAAAACAATTTAAATTAACATAAGTTACGTAAAGTTGATTTTTATTCACTAGCTTTACTAATTTTTATTTTATTTTTTTATAGACAGCAATCAATTTATTTTATTAAATAATAGATCTTTCATGAAAACTATTTGAGCGATATATTTTCTAGTTTTAAACATTTTATTAACTAACTGCGTCAATTAAAGAACATGCTCATGGTTATTTTTATTGTCTGAATTTTATTTAAAAGTTCATGAATTACTGCAGTAGTTTATAAACCAATGTAGTTTACATTTCTGATGCTATTTTACATAATTTTCCATTAATTGTTAAATTAATTGAATTAAGTCTTTAAAAACTAAATTTATTGAATTGCGATACTGATGACATAGTTCTTTCAAATCAAATTAAGTTAACTTAATTTGATTTGAAAGAACTTTTTTAAAAGTTATCATAACTTCATCTGTTCTCAAACAATAACAGTACTTTCTTATTCAATAAATGCTGCCAGTTGATAAATAAGATGACAGTAATATTCATTTTTTTGACAGAAGTGATATGCGTAATAAAAGATTTTGTTAAAATTACAATCTGGATTTATATCTATAAAACTAAAACTTAATAAAAGAATAAAAGTAACTTCTAATATGGAGCTACTGCTTTCTTTTATTCCTATAATTTTCTCTATATTTTATCTTTAATAAAAAATCTTTTAAGTCAAACTCAAACTAAATCTCAAAAAAAATTAATTAAACTAATTTATCTAAAGAAAGAATTGTCTTTAGATAAATTTTAAAAAAAGATAAATGCTCCTAGAGTTAAGCTGTTTTTCTATTTAAATCATTTTAGCCAATACTTGTCCATTTTACTTAAATAAATCTAATAGCAACTACACCCAGATACTTCGTTAGGTACAGGTAAAAGTCTCAGTAGTAACTGCTACCATGATCAAGTATAAATTACGTTTAAGTCAATATTATTTATATAAATAAAAATAATATTGATAATTTAAATAGTACTTGTGATATAAGAAAATTTTGCCAAAAAATCAAAAATTAGTTGATTTTTAAACGACGAATGGTAGTAGCACTATTAATTAATGATTTAACTTTGTGCTTATTTTAATTTTAGGTCGATTTTAAACAGAAAAATATTTTTTAAGAAACTACTTACTAGTAGTATAGTACTAAGCATATTTAAAATTTTTTATTATAGGTCATTTATTTTTTTATTTTTTTAAAAAAATTCTATATTTTTTAGTTTTTTTATAGTACTAGTCTTATTAATGGCACTTTTTTATAGAAGTTATTGTTTTAGAATTAACTGCTATTTCTAAAAAAATGTTAGCAATAGGAGTCATACTTATAACTATTTCAATTACTAATATTTTACCTCTATGCGTTCAAAGCATTTTTTAGAGATTAACTGCTTTATGTCTTTTATAGTGCAGTAAGTTCTTATTAAAATAGAACTTTTCTGCTTTTATATAAAGCATTAATAGCAACAGAGTTTATTTCTCCTGTAGTCTGGCAATTAACCTTATTTATTTTAATCTTTACTATGGCAATTGCTACTTTTAAAAATGTTGTTTACACCTTTCTAGATAAGTAATATGATATCACTAATTTTAAAAATACATTGATTAAAAATAATTTTTAGGGTAAGATTATGAATCTTTGTACTTTATTACATTGGAATAATAGAGTAGATTTAATTAAAGTTTCAAGTATTAATCGTTCCTTAACTCTTGGTTTCTATCTAGGTTTATTAGTTTTACTATGATGGCGTGCTTAAAGACTTAATTTAGAAAATTAAATGGCTATTGCTAAATCTTATCAGTTTATTTAAAAAATATTTTTTTATAAGATTCACCCTCTCCTTTTGATTGTATAGATTTGTATAACAACAAATTTAATTAGGAGTGTAACTCATGGGTAAATCGACTACTGTTGTCTATTCAATCGCAGAAGTTCTTAAGTGTATTAAAGATAAGTTAGATAGAAACTAAAAGTAAGTTAATCACAAGTGAAAACCTCTCCAAAAAGATGTAATAGCTTTTAAGCTGGAAGTAATGACCTCAACTTTCTTAGTCGAGGGAATAGACAAGTGACTAGAAAAAGTAAAAGAAACTTAAAAAATCAAGTTTGGGCGTTAATTGTTCTTTTAGCCGGTACCATTCCTACCGCTACTAGATTATTTTTTAAGGCCAACCGTTAACTAACAAAGGGTGATTTGATATTTCAGATTAGCTTTAATGTAACAGTTAAAGGTAGTATGATCAAAGATCATAAATAAAATATAGAACAAAAAAAGCTCATTCTAGATAAATTAACTTGTTAACTTGAAGTGTTGGGAGAAACAATAGTAACTCCTTCCGATTCTTTCTATGATGATGTATCAATCTAACTCTCTCAGACAGTCCTTAAAACATTTTTTTGGGTATGATAGTTTTCGCCCTGGACAGGCAGAAATTGTCGAAGAAGCTCTACGAAACCGTGACTTATTAGTAATCATGCCCACAGGGGGGGGAAAGTCCCTTTGTTTTCAACTGCCTGCCTTACTCAAACCTGGTTTAAGTGTGGTAGTCTCCCCCTTAATTGCTCTCATGCAAGACCAAGTAGACACTCTGTTAGATAATGGCATTGGGGCAACTTTTCTTAATAGTAGTCTTAGTTCTCAAGAAATGCGGTCTCGTGAACAAGCAATTGTTCATGGGAAAATAAAACTGCTGTATATCGCCCCGGAAAGGTTATTAAATGAAAAATTTACCCCTTTTTTAGATTTTATTTCTCAAAAAATTGGAATTTCTGCCTTTGCAATTGATGAAGCTCATTGTGTGTCTGAATGGGGACATGATTTCCGTCCTGAATACCGACAATTAAAACAACTTCGTAAATGTTACTCTCAAGTTCCTATGTTTGCTTTAACCGCAACAGCAACCAATCGGGTACAAGAAGATATCATCAAGCAGTTAGGATTAAGACAACCAAGAATTCATATTTCCAGTTTTAATCGTCCTAACCTTTACTACGATGTAAAACCTAAAGAACGCCATAGTTATAATAAATTACTTACCTATATTCGTGGACAAAAAGGGACAGGAATTGTCTATTGTCTCAGTCGTCGTTCAGTAGATGAAATTGCCCTTCATTTACAAAACGATGGAATTGATGCTTTGCCCTATCATGCAGGAATGGATGATAAGACAAGACGGTTAAATCAAAACCGTTTTATCCGAGATGATGTACAAGTGATAGTGGCAACTATTGCCTTTGGAATGGGCATTGATAAACCTGATGTTCGCTTCGTTATTCATTATGATCTACCCCGTAATTTAGAAGGTTATTATCAAGAGTCAGGACGAGCAGGAAGAGATGGAGAACCAGCAGAGTGTACCTTGTTTTTTAGTTTATCTGACCTCAAAAAAATTGAATATATAATTAATCAAAAAACCTCTTCTCAAGAACGAAAAGTATCCCGTCAGCAGTTACGTCAAGTAGTAGACTATGCTGAAGGCGTTGACTGTCGTCGCACCATTGTTTTACAGTATTTTGGGGAAAGATTTTTAGGAAACTGTGGTAACTGTGATAATTGTCTTAACCCAAAACCTATAGAAGACTGGACAATTGAAGCACAAAAGTTTCTTTCTTGTGTTGTTCGTTGTAATGAAAAATTTGGCATGAATCATATTATTGATGTCTTGCGGGGATCGAAAAAGCGTAAAATTGAACAATATGGTCATCATCTTTTGTCAACTTATAGTATTGGAAAAGATAAAAGTTTAGCTGAATGGAAAATGCTTGGACGGTCTTTAATTCATCAAAATCTATTAGATGAAACTAGCGATGGATTTCCTGTATTAAAACTTAACAAACAGAGTTGGAAAGTTTTAAAAAAACAGAGAAAAGTAAAGATTTCAGTTGATAAAAAAATAGCCTTAGAAGCCCCAATATATAATAAATCTGAAGTTAATAAAATTGAATTACTCTTTGAGAAGTTAAGAAACTTACGGAAACAATTGGCGGACAGCCATAATATAGCTCCATATGTTATTTTTGCTGATTCAAGTTTAAGATTAATGGCGCAATTAAAACCTAAAAACATGCAAGAATTTTCTAAAATTTCTGGGGTAACTGACTTTAAAAAGAATCAATACGGAGAAAAATTTTTATCAGAAATTATGTCATTTCTTCGAGAAGAAGCTTATCCAAATACTCTACCAACTTCAAGTAATATGATTACTTTAGAGCTATACCAACAGGGATTAGATACGGCAGAAATCGCTAAGATGCGAGGGTTGAAAGAAAGTACTATTTACTCTCACCTCTCGGAATTGATTGAAACAAGACAACCAGTAGATATCGATAAATTAATTCTTCCAGTTAGACAAGATATTATTATTCAAGCCATCAAGAAAATTGGGGACGGCACCTTAACTTCTATTAAAAAATATTTAGGAGATAATTACAGCTACAATGAAATTAAATTAGTTAGAGCTTGGTATCGAAGGGAACAAGAACTTTGATACTCTTAGATAATTCTAAGAATCAACTATTTTTACTTGACTTATGTTATTCGATTACCAGATTTTGTCCTGGCAGTAGATTCTTCTTTAAAAGGAGAGCAAAAAGACTCGTGATATCTAGGTTCCGATTGGATAAGTAGCTCTCAGCCGTTTTGACAGTAGAAATTGATCAGCAATCCTGTCTTTAGGATACTGGCAAGGTGTTCTTACCTCTCTATTTATAAAGGCTTTAAAATGATCGCTTTTAGAATGGAGTTCAATCATAAAGTCAAGATACAGGAGAAAATTTTTCTGCTGTTTAGATGTCTAACTACTATGATGTTCTAGCTTTACTCAGGCTACATTAGGAGAGTGATAATTTCCATTCAGTAGCTTTAAAACTATCGAATAACTAAAGACTTAACCTAGCTAAATTTGAAGATTCCAGATATTTAACTCGGTAATATAATTCGCTTCTTTTGCTCCATTCTCATCACCAACTGGGAGCATAACAGTTACTTCTCCTGTTTAATTGCGTCCCATCGCAATGTCTTTATTAGCCATGAATAACTTACATAACTGCTTATGGGTAAACTTTCAGACTAAGGGTTATAAATTCAAATAAATGCTAGTTTTATCAATTTGTTTTGCTTCCATTCTGGACTTTTAACAAAACCATATGATGTATCTGGTAAAATTTATGAAGACGAGTAGGATTGCCAAAATTTCTATTTATGAAAATAAATACTAAACCTCAATTTAGAGTAGACCAGGCGATAATTAATCATTTTATAATAAATAACTATCGCCTAGCCTTCTAGCTAGAAGATTTTCACTACTTTTAAAACTTACTTCACAAATTACCTCCAAGAGGGATTGGAAGGAATTTGTGAAGTAAGTTTTAGGTTAATCTTCTTATAATTAGAACTCACTAGATTATCGTATAAACCTTTTAACTTTTAATAAGATATTGCCCTTTCATTATTAAACTCAGTAACTTCCAAGATTACCCCGCCATCTTCAATCTTAATAGGGAAATTGCCTACTAATACATTTTTAGATTGAGAGAAATCTGGTTGATTCTGCGAAGTCTTCTCAAATTTTTTTTTCTTAGTTTTTTCTGAAGATAACTCAGAACTAGATTTTTTATCTTGAGCATGAATATGATCATAAACCTTGATTAAGATCATTTTCTCGTCGACTGGTTCAAATTCAGTAGGTCGAGTTGATGATTTTTTAACTTTTGTTAACTTTTTAGCTGGATTAGCTGTTGGTTGATCAACTCCCTGTAAGGCTTTATATCCAGCCTTATAAGCAATATAAGCACTAACTGTACTAACTCCAGACATAACCAACAAAAGTAGTACAGTCCATTTAATGGTAGAACCAATTGAGATTGTCATAATCAATAATTGAGTTAATCTATCAAAAAGACGAAAGAAAAACGTTAAATAACGCTGACTCAGGACCCCTGTGCGAGCTATAATAAAGGTATACCCTAACGATAGGCAAGTCAACCGAGCAGTTGACTTCTTATAAACTGGGGGACATCCAGGGTTGGCCGAGCGGTTGAGGCAGCAAACTCATAATTTGCCCAAGGCAGGTTCAACTCCTGCACCCTGGACTTGAACCCTTTCGAGTTTCTGAGAAGTAATGGGGGGTTGTTGCATTACGATGTTAATTCCAGCATAAAGATAATTAGTTCATAGAATAGATTAAGAGAGGTTATACTGGATCTAGGTATTAACAGCACTGGGTAGATTCAGGGGAAAAGTGACAAAATATGCAATTTTCTACCTCAAGGCTTCCCAGTACGCAGTTTCAAAGTTTTTTTTGTCGTTAACCCTTAATTACCTTTTTTAACGCCTGATATTTTTCAGTTAAGAAAAGAAGCATCCCGTAATTGTTCCATACTCTAAATTTGTTGTGAGGTTGTTTGGTAATCCTCAAATTAAACTTAAAATCAGTCGAGAGGTTTTAACTTTATCAAAAGTATGGTTCAATGAAATATTGACCCGTAATTTAGTTGTCAAAGATCTTAGCTAGGGCATAGCTTAATTCTAGTGAAAGTTCAAGCTAAGGATTTAAGTGTTTAGCTTTCAAGTCGCAACATTTCAGATCTAGAGACATCATTGTTGATAATTTTTCCTTAGGCTTTTTCTATGCAATCTAATTCTATCAATACCTCTTGTGTCGGAATAGCTGATTTATCTGTGTTGCGTCAATATCTTTTAAGATTATTCGTTGATCATGCCTACGCTGAAGGTGATTTTTTGTTATCCTCCCAACAAAAAAGTGCCTACTATATCAATGGAAAACAAGTAACTCTGAGGGCTGAGGGGGCTGTGATGATTGGTCGATTGTTATTATCTATGCTGCCTGAAGATACCCAGGGAGTGGCGGGGTTAACTTTGGGAGCCGATCCCATTGTTACTAGTGTTAGTACGGTTTCTGCCTATGAAAACCGTCCTATTCCTGCTCTAATCGTCCGTAAAGAGGCTAAAGGACACGGAACACAAACTTATATTGAGGGGCCAACCCTCGAAGATGGAGCTAAAGTCGTGGTCTTAGAAGATGTAGTAACGACAGGTAAATCTGCTATGCTGGCGGTAGAACGGTTGCGAGCTGTGGGTTATAAAGTTGATAGAATTATTGCTCTCGTAGATCGTGAACAAGGAGGGGCTGTTTGTTGCGAGTCCCAAGGATTGGAGTTTAAAGCTATCTTTTCGATTACAGAACTTCAGAAAGTTTATCAAGAAAAGCAATGGTGAATAGTCAATAGTTAACAGTGCGATATCACGGTTAAGATAGAAATGAGGAAGTATCAACCAAAGGAGCATAAATTGCCCATGCGGATATTGCACACCATGCTGCGGGTTAATAACCTAGACGAATCGATCAAGTTCTATTGCGATATTTTAGGGATGAAATTACTTCGCAAAAAAGATTATCCAGGCGGCAAATTCACTTTAGCCTTTGTAGGGTATGGAGATGAGTCTGAAAATACAGTCATTGAATTAACCTATAATTGGGGTGTGGATTCCTACGAGCTCGGAAATGCCTACGGACATATTGCCCTAGGGGTTAATGATATCTATGAAACCTGTGAAAAAATCCGAGAACTTGGAGGGAATATTACCCGCAAACCAGGACCAATGAAACATGGTTCAACAGTGATTGCTTTTGTTGAAGATCCCACTGGTTATAAGATCGAGTTAATTCAATTAAGTTCCCACAGTTCAACCCAAAAAAAAGCCGCCCTAGGCGATGCTAACCCTTAATCACAATTGATAAATTGTCTTGGATTTTTGCGTAAGGTGGGGTAGTTCCTGACATTGCTTATTGTCTGGATACTTTTTTTTCTATATCTTCGTTATAGCTCTCGGTTTTTATTCTCCGGACCACCCTCTCTCTTTAAATGGGTTTTCACAACTGGATTCAATTGTATTATTAATACAGTTCCTATTGTAAAAAACAAGATTTTTAGGTTTTACAAATAATTAAACACTTGATTATTGATTACGTTGATGTTCTTGAAGAAGATCTATTAAAGTTTCCTGACATTGGGTCGGTAATAAATCCATTAGAGAAACTTCGAGTTTTCCTCCTCCTAAAGGAACCTTGATATCACGAAGAATGGATAATACTTTCTCTTCGCTTAATTCGTGGTTTTCTATGAGAGGATAGACCTTTTCCGCCACCTTGGTATGGAGATGGGCTTCTGCAAGATAAAGATGCCATTTTGTGATATCGATATAGACGCTCTCACCAATTTTGGCAGCGATGGTTTCAATTGCTTGGGTAGTAGTTAAATTAGTCATAAGATTCTTCAGAACGAACAGCGACCACCTAGATATTAAGTGAGATGACCTGACAACATTATCGCTAATATCGCTGTACATGTTAATGGATATATTGATAAGTTTAATTAAGTTAATTCACATAAACTCCACAGAGAAGTCAAAAACTCTGCTCTTTGCGAAACTTGGTTCATTGTAGAACAATTAGTATCTGCATTGATTCACTAAAGGAGGTTGACACCGATATCTATGCCAAGATTACTAAATTTGTGGAAAGCTACTTCAAGTGTTAAATTAACATAACCACTCCACCTTGCTCTTAGAAAAATACAGATATAGATAAATACTATTACAAATAGAAATACCGTCAAAAATATTTCCAACAAGCAATTAAATAAAGACCAACTATAAGTTTATTTAGATCTCATAATGAGATCTAAATAAACTTATATATTAAAATCTTGTTATTTCAACTATTTGAAACTAAATTAATTTGTAAGGGTTTTATTTTAAATGTTTATAAAACATAGTTTATAAATGCGGGTAAGTAGTCACTTAACTATAAGATTAACATCCTGCATAACCCCTATAAAATATATTTTTTTATCATTAAAAGTAGACTAGTCACCAATTTATATATTTTTTTATAAAAAATAAGAACCTTATTTACAGCCTATTTTACTTAAAAATCTAATATTTTAGATTGACATAATTTTTTTAACACTTTTGTCATATGATTAATAGTTAAAGTAGCCACAGAAACGGTAATGAGAGTTGTTATTTCTCCCCCGGTTTCTGCTTTGGTAATGAGGATGGCTCGAATTTGATACCTTGGTGGTATTTTATCAAAAGTTAACGTCACCTCAATACAGGAAAAGAGCATCACACAGAAGAATAAAGTTAGCTGTTATTAAAACTGCTCCTTTGGGGGCATTCCTGCTTCAATAGCAGTCAAAGTACTCTGGAATAATCCATACGTAGACACTTGATTATAGGGAGAAAATTGAGTTTTTTCTTGATAATTAAGATGAAAAAAGGAAAAATTAAGAGTTGATATATTATAGTCATTAATAGCAAGTAAATTTAACGAGAGAACTTGTATTTATTTTGAGATTATTTAAGAGTTTCCTCTGCGAATTAAGATGAAATGGCAAAAAATATCTGGGAATTCAGTCTTGATTCCCTCTCATCCAATTATGGTGATTCATTTTCTAGGGGGAGCTTTTTTCGGAACTGCTCCTGATTTTACCTATCGTTGGCTATTGGAAGAGTTAGGCAAGTCAGGTTGTATTGTAATCGCTACTCCATTTGTTAATACTTTAGATCACTTGGCAGTCGCCCGTAGTGTTCTTAACCGTTTTGAGAATATTTTAGAGCGTCTCCAGACCAAAAGTTTCCTTAAACAACGTTATTTACCAATTTATGGCATGGGACACAGTATGGGGTGTAAACTCCATTTATTAATTGGGAGTTTATTTGAAGTTGAAAGAGCCGGGAATATTCTAATCTCTTTGAATAATTATCCCGTGCGTCGTGCCATTCCCTTTCTCGAACAGATCGACATTGACAATTCGTTAAATTTAGAATTTACCCCTTCCCCAGAGGAAACTCAGATTCTTATTGCCAAAAATTATAAAATTCGTCGCAACCTACTTATCAAATTTAAAAAAGATGATATTGATGAAACCTTAACCTTTAACCCTGTGCTACAAGAAAAATTTTCAAATATGGTTGCTTTACTACTTCTTTCTGGGAACCATTTAACCCCTTTAGGACAAGAACTTAAGTGGCAAACGGGAGATGTTTTTTCTCCCTTAGATGCAGTAGTACAATGGATACAATGTAATTCATCTAGTGATTTAGGTAAACTGAAACAGGAAATTTTACACTGGCTAAATCCTGAACAAATATTTTTAAAAAAAACTATAAATTTACCATAAAATCTTATATTTATTAAGCTATGCAATATATGAAATATTATTTAGCTATTAATTAACTGTAAATGTTAAAATTACTCGAATTAAAGTTTGAGAAAGTAAGAGGATACACAGTCATTGGAGAGTTTGCTTAAAAGAAACTTTTAAGTCATCGAAGAACTAAAATAAAACTTCTTTAGATCTACTCACTTTGGCTTAAGACAACCAACACTAAACTTGATTGATTAATGAAGTGATTTATAACTCGAGCATGAATCTGATCGGAGTTGACCACAAAGGCTAACCAAATACAAAAAAGGCAAATATACTAGTATGGTCCACATGGTGTTCCCGATGAGACTCAATCAGTAAATACCCCTTTTCTTGGAAATAAATCTGAGAACTCACATTCATAAGATGATTCTACTTATTCTTGTGAAGATACAACCCATTTATCCTGCTTTTTATTGCACTATTCTCTTCAATTTGTCACTGATCCTATGAAAATGATATGTTCGAGTCTTAAACTAGAATTAGAATAAGATCATTTTAAAAATTTTTATATTACCCAAAAAATTAAGAAGTTTAAAAATACCATTCATATGGTATTAGTCCCATTTTAGTTGCCAAAGTGAACAATTCTAGCGATAAGAGTTAAAGCTGAAGATAATGGGAAACAGTAGTAAAAATTATCGAATTTATTTTTCTGAATTTTACAGATAACAAACTGTTGGAACATACTACAATTATAGCTATTTCAGACTAAATCTAGTAAATTAGTGGCTAAAACTTATAAGACTTTTATTATGATTAAAAATATGTTATACAACTACCAAAAACTTGATTTTTATAGAAGTACAAGTTTTGTCATTCTGGAAACATTACAAAGCAATACTTTTAGCTTTTACTTGTTAAGATTTTATTACAACTAATCTAAAATAGCCATAATTATCTTCTGAGTTTTATTCTTTCCAAAGCCCTATTTTTTTTAGTTTACTTCGCAACTCCTCAGCTTCTTTATAACAATTTTGCTCCTCGTAAAGACTAACTGCTTTTCTAAATACTTCTGTACTTTTAAGTATTTTTTTTAATTTAAATAAAACTACCCCTAAATTCTGATAAGCAGCAGCGTAATTTGGACTTAAAGATAATAACTTATCGTAAATTACTTCTGCATCGGCTAATTTACCCATAGCATTAAGGATCATGGCAAAATTATAATATCCTGTAATAAAACTAGGATCTATTTGTATAGTTGTTTCATAAGCTTTAGATGCACTTTTTAAATTTCCCATAGCTTGTAAAACAACACCTAAATTATTGTAAGCTCCTAATTTTAAGGGAGGCATTATTTCTTGAGCTAGAGCTTTTTGATAATGTTTAATAGCTTTATCATTATCTTGTTGCCTTGTGTAAGCATTACCTAAATGGTAATGTAACTCAAATAAAATATGAGTATTAGCCTTATTGGATTTTAATGCTCGCTTTAGTAATTTTATTCCTGCTTTTTCTTGGTTTATATGTAAATAAAGTGCGCCAAGTTTACTACAAATATAGGGATCATTGGGGTGGTCTTTTATAAAACTTTCCATTGCTTGTCGCGCCCTTTTATATTTATCTAAAAAAACAACAGTTTCAGGATGATAACCATAATGAAACACTGCTATTGCCGGAAGTTCTCTAATTTTCCATTGAGATTCCCATTTTAATAACTCAGTAACACTGTCGTCAATAATGGCATGGTAAGGACGAGAAAATTCAACTGCCGGATGCTTCCGAAATAACCGGGATACCAAAGAGTAAGGAGACTGAGACGCACCAATTTCATGACGGACTAAATTAATAACTAAATTATTTTTATCAGCGATTGCTTCTCTAACTTGAGAGGCAATTTTTGGGTTAAATACTTCGTCAGCATCTAGAATCAAGACCCAATCCCCAGTAACATGACTAAGGGCTGCATTACGAGCAATGGCAAAATTATTACACCATGTAAAAAAAGGAACTTTTGCCCCAAATTTTTGAGCAATTTCTACTGTTTGATCAGTCGACCCGGTATCCATTACCACCATTTCGTCTACAATATCTTGAACGCTTTCTAGACATGTAGTTAAGTTTTTTTCTTCATCTTTAACAATCATGCAGAGACTGAGTTTTGTCATAGCTCCTAATTTTTTAACTATTTTATATTGGGGAAACTGATTAATTTTGGCTTTTCTATAAAAGACAATTTGTTTATTATAAACTCGAGCGCGATTAACCTTTAGTCGAGTACCATCCAGAACAAATTTATCTAAGTCTAGCAAAGTATTTACATACTTAATTGAGATTTTCCTCTCTTGTCATTTTTCCGTTATTGGGTTGTTACACTTATCTTCAATTTTAATATCAATAAGTATTAATTTTAATAAAGTTTTATTGCCTAATTTGTCTTAGGTGTTAATATTCTATGAATATATACCTTTTTTTCTTTTTTCTCTTTACCGTAGTTAAGATTTTCCAATGTCTTCCATATTGCTAGATTATTTTCAGTTTATCTCCCGATAGAGAAGATTAAGCTGGTAACAGTTTTAAGTTTAAATCTAACTTACCATAGGGGTTTGAGCTCTTACTCAATTACAAATCAGATTGAAAGCTTTATATATAGTCGAGGCTAGAGTTATGGTAGCGATTCCCTAAAGACAACATCGACGTTCCATGACCAGTTTAATTTCAGATGACCGCGTAGCAGTGTTGTTGATGTGGTACGGAGAAGTAGAAAGTTGTGAAGATTTTGCTGATTACAACGAAATAAATATTAAGCTTAATTAACTACTAAATTTACGCTGGTTACCACCTGAGTTTATCTCCCCATGGCTAAATTATTAGCTATATCTAATCCTGATAAATAGCAACGTCGACATGATTATTTAACTTATTCTCATAACCAGCTTTTAAACAAAGAAGAGCCTGCATTGAGGAAAAATTCCGATAAAAGTGGAACCATCGCATTTAGGTTCTTAAAGCATTTAACTTTTGTGAACTCTTTCTACTCATGAGGTTTTAGAAGTCATTCAAATCTAAGAATTTGATAAGATTTTTATTTACTACTTTGTTAGTAGTCGATTCTATTTTTCCCAGTGGAATTGCTATTAAATTGGTAAATAATGCGTCAGGGAATATTCCTCTTATAAGAAACCTACCCATATTGGTTTGATAGACCAAATGCTATTCAATTATTTTGCAAAAAATTTATCTAAAAAGTATCTTCCTTCCCAAATTGTGATGATTTTGATAAATCATGGTTGTCTCAATAAAGCAAAAAGGTTAACTTCTAGAATTGATGGACGCAACCTAATGCATATCTAGCTTCTAGAAATTTGATTAATTTAGAGGCGAAAGCATTAGTATTTATGCCCATTAGACTTGCAATAGAAAACTATAAAATCATATTATATATTGAGCATCTTATTGAAAGTTTCCGTCGGAAACAGTTTGATCTTACCTCCGTGAAAATACCTTATGTCAATGGATATCCTAAATTTTGTTAAATGGCAGCAGATTAGGCATATCCTCATATTGCTGACTTGTTGAATGAGCAAGCATTAAGGGTAAATACTTCATTAAGTTTAGACAATTTGGAGGTAAACGACGATAATGATAACCATCTCTAGTTATTTAAAACAAGGAAAAATCAATCAACCATACTGCTGTGCAAAAGGTAGAAAGTATTAAATAGAAGTCAATAGTTGTTAACCTTTACTTGTAGTTATGTCATGAAACTTGTGCAGGTGAGCAACGTGGAATTTTTACTTCATCATACTCGTCTAGTTTTCAGGTATTTATAACAAAAAACGCAAGACTTATCTCTATACTTATCCGTTCCAAGTATTTGTTTAAAGTACACCGACTGCTCGAGAGCAGACTGAAGTATTTTCAGAATATGTCAAGTATTCGGACTGTATTTTAAATCAAACTTATAAAGGTCGGTAGACTCGATAGTTAATTTTAGGAAAAATATTATCAATCTTCTCGACTTTTTCTAACCAACCTGAGTCGACTTTTTGTTCTTTAATATCATCATAAATTTTATTCAACCGAAGCAGGTGTGATCGCGTACGATGAACTGCATAGGGAACCATGGTTCCTGTCCGCATGATAAATGCCCAGTCAGAAGATTGAGCCAACAGTAATTCTCGTGCAGCCTGATTTAACGCCCTCCATTGTAACTTATCAGAAGGTTCTAGGCGACTAAGTTCAATCATTCGTTCTGTCGCTTTGTGGAGATGAGGATAAATCCAGGCATTGGTATGATTTAACCAGTATTCATGAAACCCCTTATAACCCCAACTCGACTGAGAAGGACGACTGACTTGTTGAGTAGGATTGCCCTGTAAATACTCCGCTAAATGGATCATATCAAAAGTGTTTTGATCGTACCAAGCCTTACGGAAAAGATAATCAATAAACCAAGGGCCTTCATACCACCAGTGACCAAACAACTCTGCGTCATAGGGAGAAACGACAATAGGGGGACGTTGCATAATTGCCGCCAAATTACTTATTTGTTGTTCCCGATTGTGGATAAAGTTCCCCGCGTGTTCTGCAGCCTTCTCTCGCGCCCAGTAAGGATCATAGAGAGCCTTATCTGAAAGTCCTGCCTGATGATTGGTAATTTTATGGTATTTGATGCCTATATTTTTCCGTTGACCATTAGGCATAATATAAGGTTTGATATACTCGTATTCAGCGTCCCAACCTAAATCCTTATAAAATTCTCGGTATTCAGGGTCTCCTGGATAACCTACTTTAGAAGACCAGACTTGCTGAGAAGATTCATGATCTCGACCAAAAGCTGCTACCCCAGTTTCCGTAAAGATAGGGGCATAGGTTCCGTAACGGGGGCGAGGACGAGCATGTAAGATCCCATGACCATCTACTAAAAAGTAACGTAAGCCAGCATCGGCTAATATTCGTTCTACTCCTTCATAATAGGCACATTCAGGTAACCAAATTCCTTGAGGAGAACGGCCAAAGTTTTCCTCATAATGCTCACAGGCTACCTTAATTTGTGCCCAGACTGCTTCGGGATACATTTTCAACAAAGGAAAATAGCCATGGGTTGCACCACAAGTGATAATCTCCAGATTATGGCTATCAAAGAATTGTTTAAAAGCAAGGAGCAAATCGCCCTTGTAAGATTCCCAAATTCCCCGAATATGAGCAAATTCTTTAGCATAGTATTCAGCTAAATAACGAAGATGTCCGTTATGTTCGTTGCGGACAATTTCGTTTTCGATCAGTTCTTGTAACCGAGCTAGATGTGCATCGTAGCGTTTTTGGAGTAAGGGATCTCTAAGCATAGAAACCAAGGGAGGTGTCATGCTCATAGTCATTTTAAAGTCAATTCCGTCCCGTTTTAACCCTTCGAAAACATAAAGGAGGGGAATGTAGGTTTCTGTAATGGCTTCGTAGAGCCATTCTTCCTCTAAAACATAGTCACTTTCTGGATGACGGACAAAAGGTAAATGAGCATGAAGGACGAGGGCAACATAGCCAAGAGCCATAATAATTCCGAAGATTTTATGATTTAAGTTTTTTCGGTTGAACTTTAAGAGCGAGTATCATAGTTTTTATACTATCTTTAGATTCTAAAATAGAAGGGGCATGAAAAAAACTATTTATATATTTAGCACGCCTTCTTCGATTATTTTTATCTGATGGGTCTCAGTCGGAGAAATTTGGCTTTTTGGCTTAATTGTCTAACTGTGCCAATAGACATTAGAATCAATCCAATTCGGTGTCTTCAAGTCCTGTTACCGATCAACTTGTTTACCTTGTAAGCCTATAGTCTTGACTTCCAGTGCTAGAACCTACCAACCTTGAAACAACATTTGGATCTGACATATCTTCATCGACGTCGATTCAGCTTTTGTTGTTTGTCGATGAGCGTCCAAGCTCCCATGAACACATTGAAAAAATCCAAGATTACTTTAAACAGCTGAAAGCGGACTTTTCATATCAACTGCAAGTCATTGAAGTTCCTGAACAGCCCCACCTAGTGGAACATTTTCGTCTTGTGGCTACGCCTGCCTTAGTGAAAGTGTCTCCAGAACCCAGACAAACCTTAGCGGGAAGCAATATTGTTAACCAACTTAGGAAATGGTGGCCGAGATGGCAATTAGCTCTCGAAGAAAGTAGTCCTGACGCTAGTAACAATGGACAGACCCAGAAACTCATCTCTCCCAACCCCATTAACTCCCTAGGTCATTCGGTCGAACTAATGCGGTTATCCGATAAAATTTTTCACCTCAATCAAGAAAAAGAGGAACTTATACGACAACTAAAATTCAAAGATCAAGTTTTGGCTATGCTTGCCCATGATTTGCGAAGTCCTTTGACAGCTGCGTCTATCACCGTCGAAACTCTCGAACTCGCTCAAAATCATCAAAACCCCCAACGTAGCGCAGAATTGAAAGAAGAGCTCTACCAGCAAGCCCGAAAACAATTCCGTATTATGAACCGTTTAATTACGGATATATTACAAGCATCACAAACAATGAAAACGGAGTTAGCTGTTCATTGTCATGATGTCTTTTTACAAAAGTTATGTAAAGAAATTCTTGAACAGTATACTAACTTATTTGAAGAAAAGTCCTTAGTTTTAGTTAGGGATATTCCCCAAGATATCCCCCGAGTTTATGCTGATGAAAAATTGATTCGCCAAGTGATCGTCAATTTATTAGATAATGCAATTAAATATACTCCCTCAGGAGGAAAGGTCACTGTTTCAATTCTCCATCGCACTACTCAGAAAGTTCAGGTCAGTATCTGTGATACAGGGCCAGGTATTCCAAAAGGGAAGCGGGAGAAAATTTTTGAAGGTTACTTCCGCCTCAAGCGCGATCAAGAAAAAGAGGGTTATGGGTTAGGCTTATCTTTATGCCGAAAAATTATTCGCGCTCACTATGGACAAATCTGGGTCGATAGTGTTCTTAATCAGGGTAGCTGTTTTCAATTTACATTACCCGTCTGTCGTTAATAAATACCCTAAAAGTTAAGGTGTATAGATGAAGATTTTGGGCTTTTAACCCCCTAAGCCTGCCAACATATCGCTGTATTTTAAATCTCGAAATGCACAAGGTTATTATTATTGTTAATGCTGAGGTAAACGCACAAGGAGCTATTTCTCTAGGTTCCCCTGCGACAAGAACTATGGTAACAGCTCTACAAAGAGCTATCTCGGCTGATTCTGACTCAACCGAGGTTGAGGTTATCTCAGCGGCTTCCTTGTGGTCTAATAGCTTGGCTTCTTCAAAGAAGAACTCTAATCTCATTTACTGTCCCCTAACCATTGAAATTCCTCCCAAATTTTTGTTTCCTGTGCAAAAACTTTATCAAGCTTGTAAAAACATCCCAGGACTACGACAATGGGTTGAACAAAATTTAGGATATAAAACCAGTATTCGAGATTCTTGGTTGGGAGATTTGTGGTTGCCTATCGTTGTGACAGGTGAACAAATGTTATATGGTTCAGTTATTGGTGAAGGAGCAATTCCTAATTCTTATGAGCAACCAGTTGAGTTGGAGCGTAAAGTGGAAAAATCTCTTCACTCTCTAGCTCAGGAGTTACTAACTTCCCTTGATGCTTCCCCTTCAGTCTATCTAGTCCAGTTTCGCTTATTAAGAAATGAAATTATTTTTGACCGACTCTGGCCATTTCCGGCAGCTCCAGCTATCGCTTCTCTAAGATATCAACAACCAGATTTATTTATTTGTCATTGGTATTGTCTTACTCAAAAACCTATCGTACAGGTAACAACCTAATGAGTTCTAATAAGTTAAATTTATCCAAATCTTGAAAAGAAGAATATAGTCAATAATTTCGCTATTTAAAAGCTATAAATAATTCTAGAAAATCCTAGATAGGTTTCAGCTATGCATCAACTGATACCCCAAATTTTAGTCCAATTCTAGAAATTTTCTCCCGCAACGCGAAACAAAATTATTGCTGTTTTGGAAAAACACTTTTTTATTTTGATCGAGTCCATTCCCATTTTACTTGTGGGCTTAATTATGGCTCCGTTTGCTATAAGTAACCTATATAAACTATTTAAATAAGCTAACATTTATAACAGAATTACTAACTAGATTGGCAGTCGATAAGAAGATGCATTAATCCCCATTGACAAACGAATTAGGAATTGGTGAATTTGTGTATTGACAGTTCTCTTGTTTGCAGTAGTGTCGCGTGTTTAAACAGTCTCAATCTACAATAGGTGTCATAACTACTCGATGTCTTAATCGTAGAAGTTATAGCCTTTTAGCAAAATTTATCAGGGCTATAATTTTACTGGGTGTTGCTTGGGGATTTGCCACTTCAACTAAAATGATTGCGACTTCATGATTCTAGTTGACTTAAGGTATTGATGAATGATTACGGTCATCGACAGAAGTCCCAGACCAAGATAATCAACTGATCTTGATAAAATACTATTGGTAATGTTCTCCATGAGTTTATCTTTCTTCTATTTTTACTGTCGATCCTTAGTGCCCTCATAGAGGAAACATTGGTCTCCGTTCAGGGGCTCATTGACGATGTATCTTTTTAGGATTATACGTAGTACAATACTGGCAATACTTATTGGGGCACTTGATTGGAATCACTGCTCAGATGGTGCAGCGCGTTGTCACAAATTTTTTATCAGTCACAGGAGTCAATCAAGTTAGGGCTAAATTTGTGAGATAGATTTTTTTCAACAGTAGGGATAATCTATCTCACAAATTTTGAAAACTATTGTTTTATCATACCCTAATCCTAATTCTAGTGGCTAGAATCGCTCTCAATGTCCTGTAAATTGCCATTATTTTAGTGTCAGCAATTGCTCTATTTAATCAAATATTGAACTTTATTACCTAAATTAGTTACGATAACGGTATTTTTAGCAATTGCTTATGGGTGTAAATAATTTCCGTGGGAAATGGTCGGTAGTATTCTCAAATTAGTGTTGAGTCTAACAATATTTTGATTTTGCAATGGTTGGGACTAATTAAGTTGGAGATCGTCTCTTTTACACCTGAAACAACAGCCATAGAATCTAGAGTAAGCGAAACTCAGTTAACGATTTCTAGTAAACTCCTCTTAGGATTTATGAAAATCACATCTTAGTAGTAATGTTGGTGGTTGCTTTAACAGCCGTTGATTGATCTACTGTAAATAGAGATACTTAGAACTGTTTTTGGTACTTATATTACTGATTTGACTTCAAGTGTTTCTAAAGACTATCATTTTGTACTTGGAGCTATACTCATCCAATCTGGCTTTCAGTGTGATTATTAGTTCAGGGACTGGACTCCTTAAATCAATTTTCTTAGTAATACAGCTCTGATTTCTATTATTATCTTTGTCGTTACTATGGCACTCTGCAATAGATTAGACTGGCTCCCGATATTGTAAATCTAGTATTTGATTTGTCAGTAGGGGGACATTGTAGCGGTGATTACTTTCGCTTCCGGATTAGGAGGATGCGAAATAGCCGCGGGACAGTTACGAAAATAGTTAAATAATTCAAACCAAAATTAAAAACAATAAATTAGTTGGTTGATTATAACCTTTATTAATTGATTTTAATCCTTTTTAAGGATAAAAACGTTAATCCCTAACGATTCTGATACACTAATCCTAGTCGAAGTATTTATTTTCTCTATCACTCAACAAGGAATTTTATCAATGGGATTAGTGATTAGTACCGTCAACATGAAAGGGGGAGTCGGTAAAACAACCCTGACAGTTAATTTAGCTACTTGTTTGGCTAAATATCATGGAAAGCGGGTACTGGTGTTAGACTTAGATTCTCAAATTAGTGCAACCCTCAGTCTAATGTCACCTCATGAGTTTGCCAAAACTAGAAGAAAACGTCGCACTTTGAGCTATTTACTTAATAACATTGTTCAACCAAATCCCTATAGTAAACTAGATGTTCACGATATAGTCCAACCCTATATTTGCAATATAGAAGGGTTGGACTTATTGCCAGGAGACTTGGAACTTTATGACGAATATGTTGTCTCAGAAACTCTACACAAACAGGCATCAATTGTTGGTAATCTTGATTTTAAGACGGTGTGGAACCACTTTGAAAGAGTCTTGATCAAGAAAATTATTACATCAGTTATTGAACACTATGACCTAATCATAATGGACTGTGCTCCTGGTTACAATCTGTTAACTCGAAGTGGTTTAGCTGCTAGCCATTATTACTTACTTCCCGCACGTCCTGAACCTTTATCAGTGGTTGGAATACAGCTTTTAGAACGACGCATTGCTAAACTCAAAGAAAGTCATCAAAAAACTGATCCTTTAAATCTAAATTTATTGGGCGTTGTGTTTATTTCATCAGGAGGAGGCCTGCTCAGCCGTTATTATAACCGCGTGATGAAGAGGGTTCAACAGGATTTTAACCCTTATCAGTTGTTTGATACTTCAATTCCTATGGATGTTAATGTGGCTAAAGCAGTTGATAGTTTTCGTCCCGTAGTGACAGCTATGCCGAATTCTAGCGGTTCCAAAGCTTTTATTAAATTAACTCAAGAGTTTTTAAGTAAGCTACCTTAATTATCAATAGGGGAAGTTTTAGAAGATTAATGTACAGTAATATTTTTTCCATAGAAAAACTAATCTAATTGAAGTTAACTTTAGAAGGTACTAATCTACACACAGCCAATTTAGGCAGGATTTTTTCTCGTAATGCTACTCGTAATGCTAACTTTCGCAATGTGGACTTTACCTGACTATTTATTTGAGAGTAATATTAAAAAATATAAATTGAATTAATGCTTTTTTAGACTAAGCTGGTTTAAGTAGATTCTGACTTAAAAAATGTGCATTTTGAGTGAGGCTTATCTCATTAATTGTTATTTGTTTGATACGTAGGTAAACTTAAATAAGTATGAAATAGAAAAGTAGTTTAAAAATAACAATTGTTGAATACGAACTTTTTTGAAAATCTAGCTAATAGAATATAGAAGGATAAGCAT
The DNA here is from genome assembly GCF_029919255.1 of cyanobacterium endosymbiont of Epithemia clementina EcSB. Taxonomy (GTDB): domain Bacteria; phylum Cyanobacteriota; class Cyanobacteriia; order Cyanobacteriales; family Microcystaceae; genus Rippkaea. The sequence goes on from NZ_CP123991.1 coordinate 2,356,507, forward strand.
TACAAAAGTTGACTCACTACTCAATATTTTCTTTTTTAAAAAACTTAAAACGAAGAATAGATAAAGTCTCTTTAAGAGCTCTTAAAAGAGAATGAAAACTTATAGTAACTAACGATTATCTAATCATAAAATAAAAAAGAATTTGATTTATTTAGGCAATAAATTACAAAAATTTTAGAGAAATTGTAAATATAAAAGAATGAAAATTAGGACATAGTTAAATCTTTATCAAAAAAAGAGTCTAAAAAAGTAGATAAATCTTATGTTAATGCGCTTATGTTAATACTCAGACTAAGTTAATAAATCTTAAAAAGATAAAGAAATGAGTACAGTAATTAAATTTTTGTAAAAATGAAAAAAATTATCTCTATACACTCTACTAGCTCATAATTTAGAACTAAATTTAATGGATAATAGAAAAGAAATGGCACAAAATGAAACCTAATAAAAAATCCGAAAGGATATTTAAAGATAAATATAATTTAGCTAATGTATTTAAATGGAGTCTTGATTGAAACAAATACTTCAAAAGATATAAATTTAAGGGATATCAATTTAAATGAAGCTAAAGTTTTCAGAAAAATAGATTATTAGAAGTAACTTTTATTAAGTTATTTCTAATAAATATCATATTTAGATAACTTAATAAGTATTGAAATAATTATCCTAGATAAGGATAATTAAGTAAAGGTTAAATAACGATTAGCTAGATTAGCTAAAGTTATAAAAATAAAAGTTAAAATTCTAACTTTAGAAATTATCTAAAAAAAATTATTATTTATACTTCAAGTGTATAGTACAAATAAAACTAGTATAAAGCATAACTTATCAGCATTTTTTAACGGAAGCTTATATTTTATTACACTAGCTGTTCCTGAAATTTCTAACTATCAGTAATTAGAAATTTTTATTACAGAGAAACTTCTGGAATTTCTTTAAATATAGATAGCCAATCTTTTTTTACTTCATTTAGTTTTTTCTCCCAAGATTGCTCAGAACCCAATAGCTGATAATGAGGACAGCTTGTTTGACAATTGGCAAGATGAGGAAAATTAATGTTTTCTTGAGTATATTCATTGAACCAATTCTTGAGTTGGTTTAAAAGTATTGTTAAATCTTCATGATTTTTTTTATGTTTATCTCTATCATAAAAAAAAGTTAAAGATTGAGGTTTTGTCGGAAGTTTCACAAACCAATAAGTTAGAGAAATATGTTCAGGGGAATAGTCAGAAGTTTCTGCTAACACATATAAATAAAGTCGAGTTTGCCAATGATTAGCTAATTTTTCTGGATTTTCTGGCTTAAGATAAGTCTTCCAATCTAAAATCTCAGCTTTTTCTGGCTCAGCAATTAATAAATCATAAATAACGGTCAATAAATATCCTTGAAACTCAAGATTACGACAGTGTTCAGCTTCTTTCCAACTATTTTTAGAAGGATTTCTCAGGCTAGGGATAGCATTAATTAATGCGTTTAAAGAGTTTTGCATTTGTTTATCTTTAGCCACAAGCAACTCGATTGATAATCCTAATTCATGCTGTTGCATTAGTTGGTGAAATTGATTTCCCCAAGATAATTTTTCCTGTTTTTCTGGACTTAAAGGAGTACCCAACTGTTCTAGATAAACACGTTGGAATTGAGGAGGACAAGTTTCTAATAAATTCAAATGGGATTGAGATAGATGAATTAAACTAATATCTTTCATTAGATCCAAAAATTGATGATTTTTCGTCGAAAACTTCCAAAATAGAAATATACTAAATTTAGGGATTGATACCTCTAATTTACTAGTATCTGAGCTTCTATTTATGACTTAATGGATGCTGTTTTAATCACTAAAACTGCTTACTTGCTAATGTTTTTCTCTCTTATATCTCTTATACTTTTAAGATAAAAGACAACAGCCTTCAACAGATAAATTCTATAATAATTGTCCTTGTAACTTTTTAAAATTAATTAATAATTATCTCACATAAATCCTCATTAATAATTAATTATATATTTTAATTACTATGACTTATACAACCAATCCTCGGTGGACTTCTTCTACTTTAAAAAACCAAAGTCATTATCATTGATCATTAAACCTTCAGAAAGGGACTATTAGAGTCATATTGTCATAGCTCAACTTCCTTAAGAGTAAGAGAGTTGAAAATTACTTTTAAGACGAAAGAGAATTAATGATTTTCGACCTCCATCAGGATAGTAGTCAAGAAAGACCTAAAAAATATGGAAAAAATTTAAGCTAAATAATAAATATACTTGGACTGAATCAAGATAAAAAGTGCAAGATTACTTAATAATAAGTTTTATTAAGTAAAAGTTATTCTATGGTCACAGTTGCATTTCTTTAATCTCCCATATGTTTTTATTAATTTCGTTCTAGTTAAAAGATTTAAAACTAATAAGAAAGAGTCATCTTAGATGTCAAGTTTTTAAAAAATAAAAAATAAAACAAGCTAATAAAAAAAATTGACTTCAATTTTAAATGGGTCTATACACTGTTAAGTGATTTTTTCATATTTTTAACTTTAGTATTGTTTCAAGTTTAAACAATAAACTAAATTATCACCATCGGCATAATTTCCATTCTTAATTACATGTCACAAAGTCTAAATTTTATAAATTGTTTGTATTTAAACTGAATCGTACTATTTTTTAGTCTAACTTAGAATAACAGTTCTTAGAAAATTTTATAAAAAATACAAAATAGATTTGAGGATAACTTAATAGGTAAAAATAATGTTCTGCTATTAATTAGCATATTCAATTTGAAATCTTAGTATCGTATAAAAATATAGATATTTTGCAATAGCAATACTTGATATAGTATTGGAATTCACAGGTTCAATGTCATTTCAACTAGACATAAACCATCTAAACTATTCGGTGTCCTTATCAATAAACATTAAGTTTTACAATAAACCTTATAATAAGATAGCCAACCCACACTACATAAATCTCTTAAAATATAGTTTACAGTTATAGAATAAACGGCGTGATCATAATCATCACATTATTCTTGATTCTTAAACTATAAATTTTAGTTAGCTTAATTTCACTAATGAGTATCTTAAATGTGCGAATATTCAAGATACTCATTTTTATACGCAAAACTAATTTAAGCAGGACTTTCCTTTATTAAGGCTACTCTTTTTTGAGTAAAGTTGATCCAAAATAAGTTAACCTCAGTAGTTGTCATCTAAGATTCACACTTAGTTAATAGTAATCTTAGATAAGTTAACTCAGAAAAAATCAATCTCAGTAATTCTACTTTAATCATAGCTAATTTACCTGATGTTGATTGAAGTAATTATCTGGTTTTTAGCAAAACTCTAAAATAGACTAAATTAACAGCATTTATTGCTGATTACAGAGTATTGAATAACTTGATTAATGGTTAAGTTAAAAAGTATAAATTAATCCCAAAGTAGATACTACTTTAATTTTTCTAAATAAATAAATTACCGAAAATAATTTTTGTTCAATAGATAAAATAAGTTAGATAAATATACTAATTATTTAGATTTGAGATTGAAACTATAACTTCAGTACTTATAAGAAAATACTCTGAAATCAACGCATTCAGATTATACTTTAAACAATCTGCGAGTCTGTCCTGTACAATCAGTGATCTTATGATAAAGAGGTAGTGATTAAAGAATACCAAAGTTTAAATAATAGCAAAATCTTAAGCACTTATTTAAACGTCAGTAACAGATAAGAAATTAAAGAAAATTTCTGCTTCGGTCTATATGGCAATTAATTATATAATTTTTAATTATTTTTATCTACATAGTTGGGGGAACGAGTAATATTTGTGCCATTCAACCGATTAACTTTACTGCTACAATTCCTCTCTTTAGTTAATTTTTTTCCCTTGACATTATGTTACTATTAAATTGATATTTAATAATTAGTGGACAAATATTATTCCTCAATCTACTGAACACATTACTTATATTTTGTTTGTTTAGGTTTAATTACTTTCTAGTATTAACTAATACTCTTCTAATCAACAATGTTAACTTATTTAGATTTAAATAAGTTAACCTTCATCGGCAAGGTAAAGAATAGATTTTTTTTGAATTGTAATTTTTATCTCTCTATACTTTGGTTGCTCGGTTAACAGTTTGTTCAAGATCTCGAACTTTCTTTCCCCTCCATAGCAAACGAATAGGAGTTCCCGGAAAACCTAATTGCTGACGGAATTGACCTTCAATATAACGACGATAATTGTCGTTAAACCGTTTCGGATCATTGACAAATAAAGCAATAGTTGGGGGTTGACTTGATACCTGGGTTCCATAATAAATTTTTCCCTGTTTTCCTTGACGATTTGTAGGAGGAGAATGCCAACCAACTGCTTCTTGCAAAACCTCATTAATTACAGCTGTACTCACGCGACGACGGTGTTCTTCAGCTGAACTTTGAACTAAACTGAGAACTTTGTTAACTCGTTGACCTGTCATTGCACTAACAAAAATAATAGGAGACCATTCCATAAAGTAAAGTCGAGAAAATATCTGTGTTTTATACTCATAAATAGTGTAGGAATTTTTATCAACAGTATCCCATTTATTAACTACAATTACAGCTGCGCGACCTTCATTGATAATTCTGTCTGCTAATTTTAGGTCTTGCTCCGTTATTCCATCAATCGCATCAATCACAAATAACACAACATCAGAACGGCAAATAGCTTTAAAAGAACGATTAATACTAAAAAATTCTGCTCCATATTCAACATTCTTTTTACGACGAATTCCCGCCGTATCAATTAACCGATAGCTTTGTCCATTCTCTTCAACCACCGTATCGATCGCATCTCTTGTAGTTCCTGAAATAGGACTAACAATTGCCCGTTTTTTTCCTAAGAAAGCATTCAAAAGACTAGATTTTCCCACATTAGGACGGCCAATAATTGCTACACCAATTTCATTGGTGTCGGTTAATTCTTCGGAATGAGGAAGATAGGAAATTAAATCGTCTAAAAGTTCTCCTGTCCCACTACCATGAATTCCTGAGATTGGATAAGGATTTCCTAACCCTAACTCCCAAAATTGTGCCGCTTGAATAATTCCCTGTTCCACAGATTCACACTTATTGACAGCTAACAACACAGGGACGGATTGTTGACGTAACCAACTTGCAATTTCATGATCGCCAGCCGTGGGTCCAGTTTGTCCATCCACAACAAAAATAGTTGCACTTGATTCATTTAAAGCTGCCATAGCTTGTTCTCGAATTAACGGCAAAAATTCGGTGTCATCTTCGAATACCAATCCTCCCGTATCTACTACCTGAAAGTCCCGATCTTGCCAAAAAGAAGGCCGATAAGTACGATCACGAGTAATTCCTGGCTCATCATGGACAATAGCCTGTTGATCTCCTGCTAATCTATTAACTAGGGTTGATTTGCCCACATTAGGCCGTCCGATAATAGCAACAATAGGTAGTGGCATAATTTTTCTCTCAATTCTGAACAAAAATACTACAGATTTTTAAAAATTAACTAAGGTACACCTTGATTTATCTTCCATTCGATGATTCTATGAAAACTAGCAACCTCTATATCTCACTAAAGGAAAGGACTACCATAGACGAGCACCGTTCACTAATCTCTAATCCTATTTTAGAAAAAACTAATAATTACAACAACGATAACTATCACTATTTTAATCGTATTTAAACTGCAACCAATAGTTAATACTAGTTATTTTTCCGTTAGTCTTGTCCATCTCAACAGTGACCTCAAAATCAATAAAACTTACTATATATGCGATATTTCCAGTACGGAAGGTTAATCAAATAAAACAACAAACCATAACAATTAATTGAAGATGCAAATTATGTCTACTCAACAACAGGCTCATATTTTAATGATGCATCCCATTCATGGTTCAATTAGCGGGGATTATTATGATAAGAGAACCCCTCAATAATCTTTTTTTTATAACTTCCCATTTCCTTGAACCACATGTTTAAGGGTTGTAAATGTTTCTAGAGAAATCAAGCCTCTATGGTGTCCTTTTTGATTGGAGACTCCTAGAAAGAGGGATTCTCCTTGCTTGGGATAACGAGAAAAACGAGGAGAAGCATTAATATAAACCAGAGCACTGTCAACTTCCATAGCAAATTGACGACTTTCTGGGTAAGAATCTGTCACTAGACAATCGGCATGGCCACTACTATATTGATTTATCCAGCCAATTCCTTCAGATAAATCATTAACTACCTTAAAAGCGATAATCCTATCAAGATAAGGATTTCCCCATTCCGACGATTTAACAGGATTGAGATAATCAGAAAACTCTGCTGATAAGTCTCCATCACCACGTAATTGAAATCCTTTTCCTCGTAGAGTGTTGAATAACCTCACTAAAATAGATGGATTGTGTAAGGGACTAATTAAAACTTTTTCAATGGCATTAACAGGATCAGGTTCGCTAGCGTGGCTATCAAGAATAACCCATCGTACTAAATCTAAATCTACTGTGGGAGACCAATAAAGATAACAATTTCCCATCGCTGACTTAAGTACAGGGGCCGTCGCTAAGCGAGTTACCTGATCGACTAAACTAGGACGACCATAGGGCACCACTAAACTAAGATACTGATCCTGGGTTACTAAATCTTGAATGGAAGCCCCCTCATCCCCTGAAAGAACTTCCAGACATCCCCTCGGTAATTTGACTTGCTCAAGGGCAACTTGGAGAATTTCAGCAATAACGGCATTGGAATGAGTAGATGATCCACAACCTCTTAATATTAAACTGTTGCCTGTTTTTAGACAAAAACCAGCAGTGATTGCCCCCAATTCAGGAAAAGTTTCGTAAATCAAGGTAATGACTCCTAAGGGCATTAGTTGACAATAGGTCTGGGATGCACTTAGGGGATAGGGTGCGTGAAAGACTCGTCGAATTGGGTCAGGGACTTCAGCTAAACGTTCTAAAATAGAGACTACCTGATGAAGTCGTTCAGGGGTCAATTTGAGCCAATCAATTAGAAGATCCGGAACTGCCATTTCCCTGCTCATTTCGAGGTCAAGTGTATTAGCCTCCAAAATGTCATCAAAGGCTTGGTTTATTCCTTGAGCCATAGCACGGATGCCTTGGCTACGATGAATACTATCAATTGTTTCCAGGGCGAGAAAAGCATTATGAGCCCGTTGAACAGATGTCAGAAGTACGTTAGGAGAGCTTTCTATTGCCATAGAGTTTGCATCAACGCCGATAGGCTAACAAAAAAATTATTGCCGATAACGTTACTAATAGTCCCATAAGAACAATTCAGATTACCATACTGAGACTGGCGAGCAATCGTAGTACTAACCAGCTCCATCCAATTGAGGACTACTATCATCCCTGATGTTATTCGTAAATAATCGTCTCCGAAGCTAGGTAACACGCCTAGCCAGCAGAAATAATCTGTCCAACGCCAAGATCGCTCACACGGGCTGCTCGACGGCAGCTGTTCAATAATCTGTCCATTTTCTTCGAATACAAATATTGGATGACACCGATCACGTCCGAAAAACTTAGTAAGAATAATAGGGAAGAGAGGACCTCGCCGCCGACAGAGACAGGAATAGTCATTACTTAAATCAATTTTTGTAGGCTCTTGAGGTTGCACAAGCGTCAGTTGAGTTGCTCCAAAATTTGCGCCATGTGTATATAGTAAAGTCCCCAATTCTTGGACACTAACACTAAATCTTCGCTTAATCAACCCCTTTACTCCCCCTCTCCCTCAAGGCTATAGTTAATGACTGTCACTAATCTTAGAAGGTCAGCAGTCGTTGAGCTTTGTCTTGCAATGTTTTTTCAGACTTTCCGAAGCGGGTAACGCGATTCGAACGCGCGACATTCACCTTGGCAAGGTGACGCTCTACCGCTGAGCTATACCCGCAACTTCTTCTGACAAAGTCTTATTGTTTCATAAACAATAAGACTTTGTCAACTCTTTTTGAACTGCCTTTAGTTTAGGATACTAAAAACTACATCCCACAGCTCAAGCGCGTAGAATCTAGTTTTCTAGACTAAAGTAGGAGTAACGGTATTGTGTCATGATTCTTGGTGGTAATATGCGTAAAGTGTTTTTTGGTGTTTCTTACTTAGAACTTTCTAGAATTCTGTATTTTTAAGAATGGCTGGTAAATTCTTTCTAAGACATTTTTTACGGTGAAAAAACTTTACCCAGTTGAACTCAATAAAGGACGATAGCATGTTTAATAGTAGGCTAATTCGAATTACTAAAAACTTTAACAACACTTCAGTCTACTGTCGGTTGGTCAGTCGACCTTGAACAGATGCTTTTCGAGGGGATTCTAGACGGGGTTTTCGGTCAGTAATGGTCTAAAACTTAATGGACCAAATTAACTGAGAATCCTATGCTGTTTACCTGTGATAGTATCAAGATGTCGTAGTGATTGGCTGGAGGTATCCCATATGGGAGTCTGGATTATAACGGTTGGTGTTCTTTTTGTTTTCGTTCGATTATTTCAGTGGTTTCAGGGGTTTATGCTTCCTTTTCCTATTTATCTTTTAGCTGGAGCTTTTTTAGCGATCGCTTCCAACTATGAAAAGGGACTGGGTGCATTACTCAAACAGATTCATACGACATCCGACTCCTCCCAGTAATATTTAATCTGGTTGTTAATATCGACTAAAAGGTCAGAAGGGGGAATTTTAGGGAGATCAACTTAAAAAGTTATAAGAGGAAATAGCAATTGGGCTTGAGACAAAACCTCAACTATAAGGCTGTACGCCACCCGCTATCGTTACAAGGAGGTCAGCTGGGCTGTCCTTAAATTAGCTTAGCCGAAATTATACTTGAATAGAAACCTCGGTAGCAGCGGTTATTTTTTTATAAGTTTCTCTCATTTTAAGTCCTACTAACACTTGAAACAAACCTGTTCCGTTATTAGAACCTGGATAATCTTTATGGTGAAGTAACAACTCTGTCATTTCACCATAATAGTTTGTCCCAGTTTTACTCAGATGGCTTTCGATATAAATCATTTCTTCAAGATTATCAAATTGACCATCTAATTCTAAGATAGAGACTTCATTTCCCATAAAATTATCGGGTCCGTAGTACATCTTAATCCCTGGATAGGCACAAGTGAGTTTACGACCACAGGGTCGCCAATCAATAGTAGACCCTTCATCAAACAAATAGGCAGGTTCGAAATAGGCGATCTCTTCTTTTTCGATCAAACGTACCCGTAAAAGCTTACTTTCGTGATCTTCAAGTAGTTGAGTCGGTAACACCTGGATAACAACATCTGCGTATTGTTTCTGCGGGTCAATATAAGCGTTAAAATCAGGTTTTCTAGCGTTAATCGAGGCTAGTACGTCTTCGTAGGTGTGACCCCGTTCGGCCATATCGCGCTGGATTTTCCAATTTATTTTAACTTCATTTTCAATATCAAGATAAACACTAAAGTCAATTAATTCACGAACCCGCTGGTCATAGAGAGGATGTAACCCTTCAATGACAATCACTCTATTTGGTTCTACCCATTCTGATGGATCAATTATTCCAGTCTCATGATTATAAATTGGTTTATCAATGCCCTTGCCTGACTTAAGAGTTTTAATTTGCTCATACATTAGGTCAAAGTTATTAGCCTTAGGATTTAAGGCTGTTAATCCGGCTTTTTTTCTCCCTTGGCGATCAAGGTTATGGTAGTCGTCTAGGCAGATGACTACCATAAATTCTGTACCAAATAAATCTGTTAAGCGACGTAAAAAAGTTGACTTACCACAACCGGAATCTCCGGCGACCCCAATAACAACCACGCGATCTGGCTGAGTGGACATAGTTCCCCCTAAATGCAAAACACCAATTATTAACTTGGCTTCTTTCCCATGTCATCTAAATGCTCCAAACAATGAGACTTTAATATGTGAACTGTGGATTAATCTTTTTTCTAGAAGACCCTGACAAGTTCGAGTAAGTTAAGTATATGGTAGTGAACTACCGAACATTAAACTTTGTGATTTTAAAATTGGTCTTTAACTCAGAAGTCTGCTTGCTGTGCAAAGAGACACAAGAAGTCTTACACTCCGACGACAAACTGCCCCTTCGTTCTGATAGCGTAAATACGGTGTGCTCAAAACTTTATTTCTATTTAGTTTGGTTTTAGCTATCTACTTGCCGTGTCAGAATGTTTGAATTGTATCATAAGCAATTCCTACCCTTTCGAGTTAAAAATGACTTCTTACAGCCTCAAAATTTCTTAAAAGAGAATTAAATACAGACTATGAATCATACCAGAATCATATTCCTTTTTACAAAACCAATTCTTCCGAAAACCATTCTTTATTTGTTTAGAGAGAAATATATAAAAAGTTAGCTCTAATTTTTTAGTTAAAGTTAAAATAGCATATTCAAAATTTATTAGTCACAAGGTTAAATTATCATTCTTTCAGTATTAGATGACACAAGATATCCGTAACGTTCTCTCAATAAAAGATATATTAAATAATATTGAGTCGTTACATAACTTGTTGTCTGATGCTCAATATTGTTTTCTTGCTAAAAAGATTGACATCTCTACTGGTCTACACTAATGCTCTTAATCAAAATTAGAAAAAAATTTGCGAGAATAACAAATTGGAGAATTTACTGGATTAGAATCCCTGGGAGATTTTAATTAAACAACAGGAATTATAGCGATAATCTTCAGCTCGGATGGTTCCTGGGGAAGTTTGTCAGACATTTTTCAAGAATTTTCTCAAACCTATGGAAACTGCTTACTTTACCTTGCCTTATAAAAATGAGTTTTTAAAGCTGAGCATTATCCCTCAGAAAATCTGAGAGTCTTAGTTGATAAATTAGGATGGATGAAAGCCAGTTTCAGAGATATAACTGAAATTAATCCTAAAATCTTCAAAGAAAAAAACGAAAATGTTCTCCTGGTAAAAGCAGAAGCTCATCCAATAGTAAGGATACTGATTATTTTAGAACTAGTTGGCTATTTAATTCCATTAAATCGAAAAATCGTATTTGGACTAAGTGGGATTAATCTGTTTTTCAAACTGACCTTACCTCAAAATCATGAGTAAATACCTTCTTAAACTGTATATAACTGAAAACATTATGTATCTTCTAAAAAAGATCGCTGACTTATTTCGAAGTTACAATGAATAACTCGATAGTAAGTGTACCATTAAAATTATATTTACTCTCACCATAGTTAAACAATTACTTTTCCATTAAAAACTAATTTCGATAAATCTGTTTGTACTTACATCCTATATGAAAGAAAACCTCGGTATAAATCACACAGTTGCAAGGTTAATCTATTTTCACTAAAAAGTAAATATTTAGATAGAGTCTTTAATGATATAAAGTCTAATGATATAAAGTTCTCTACTTCAGAAATAATAAGAAATAGAAGGTTACATGATATTGCTCTAGAAATTACAGTGATTAAACAGACCGGTAATAGTGTTTTCACAAGAACTAAGATCCAGCTCAGAGTATACATAAGAATTCGCTCTGCAGACAGGAGTTTCAATGTGTTTTTTTGCGCACTTTCTAAGAAATTTCAGTCCCAAAACTAATTTCAGAAGACTGATAATCGGGGGGTTCGATATGAATCACCACTCGTACTGGACTAAAACGTTCTTCTAATCTCTTTTCTACTATTTCTGTAATATAATGAGAACCTTCCACATCTGGAGAATTTACCACCAAATGCATTTCAATAAACACTTGTCGTCCTAAAAGTCCCCGCGAAGCAATATCATGACAGTTGAGTACTCCAGGAACTCCCATCACAATTTCATGGATCGCTTCAGGAGCAATCACCATAACATCTACTAACCAAGGTACATTGCTTCGCAGCACCTGCCAACCACTGATAAACACCAAAAAGGCGACAGGAAAAGCTAATATAGCATCTAGCCACTGAAGTTGCGGTAAATTTAATTGTCTTGCTTGCCAAATTCCGATTAACCCTCCTAGTACCATAATTGTCACCCAAATGTCGCTCATGGTATGATAAGCGTCCGCCACTAAAATCGGACTGTTTAACCTTTTTCCCACACGACGTTCATAAAAAGCGACAAAAATGTTAACGCCCAAAACAATTAACAAAATCCATATTTGCGCTTCAGAGACCCTAACTTCTTGACCACCGGAATAGATTCTTTGAATTGTACCTTGAAGAATTTCAAAACAGGCGATGCCCAAAAAAGCTACAATTCCCAAGGTAGCTACTCCTTCATATTTCTGACGTCCGTAAGGGTGATGACGATTAGGTTGAGGAGAAGACAAACTATTGGCAATTAACCCCAAAATATTATTGGCACTATCTGTAATACTATGAATGGCATCCGCTTGTAAACTTAACGAACTAGTCATAATGCCTACTGTAGCCTTTAACCCCACCACAAACAGATTGAGAAACAGGGTGATGAGTAAGACCTGACGAACTTGAGAATGGTTATCTTGTACCACGGAGGTTAAATAAAGTGTCCAAGTCTTCGAGTCAGAGGTTTCTGACCTTTGTTCAGTTTTATTATACTGAGATTTTGCACTTCCTTGAAAACTAGCTAAAGAACGGAGATAATACTTTAACAAGCTAGGTAACAAAGAAAGAATTGACACACCACCCTGTTAAACTCTGTTGTAATGAGAAAATTTTTAGTTTTCGAGAAGTACTCGAAAAACTTACCGTTTTTTACCAAGTTTTTTCCTTTCAAAGTTTCGTAACATATCGGATTAATTAGATCTGAAATAACGCCAACGCATTTTTAATTGCCTTGTCTTTACATTGTCTTGACATTTTAAGAAGAAACTTTACAGTTATCAATTACTATTCTGATAGTTATTAGACTGTTTGTTTCTCTTTACACAAACGTTCTGATAATCTATATTGTACTTTTTTCATTTTTTAACTCTCTTTTAAGAGAGTTAATTGCCCACAGTACTGTTTCTTTGTCTCTTAAATCATGATTTAATTACGGTTTACAACTTATATCCGTTAATTTGTTGTGATAAATAACAAACAGATGTTTTTGACTGTTCCATAAGTCTAATTTTTTAGCTTTAAATCCGTCAGTAAATTTACTTTTATGTATATAAAATTCTAATCTATTAAATTAGAACTAACAGAACTACTATAGTGTTTAAACTTAGTAAAACTCTTCTTTCCTGTAATCTTATGGTAATAATTCTAATTAATTAATATGCCATATTTACATGATACTAACAGGCTTATAAATTTATTTGTTAAATACAAGAGATGTCTTTACTTTTAGCTATTTAAAAACGAAGTTTATGGAGATTATTATGGTCAGTATTCTTATTATTTATTCAATAACTAACGTAGGTATTACACACCAACTTGAGATGTCCTAATAGCTTAATTTAATCTCTGGTATTGCTCTGTGCTTCCATTTAGGAGTTTAGTTTAGACAAATAAGTAGATTGGTATATCTAAATAGTTATTTTTTTAAAAAAATGACTATTTTAGCCAATATTGTATTTAATTGCCTTGGTTAACTTGTATTGACTTCAAACATACTTTTTATAATTTAATTAATTTTTATCAAATGTTATTTTTCCTCTATTAAATAATAATACTAAAGCTGATTTTATAGAATAAACTCATCAAATATAAAGGAAAGAAAATTTGAAGTTAAAAATTAAAAATATCTTAAAATCTATGCGATTTTATCTTAATCAACTTCAATCGATTATTAGTATTTCCTACTATTCTATAAGCTTGTTTTAACAAAAAAAATATAATATAATATTTAATTATCTAATAATTTATACAGAAATATTTTTTGACACTAAGCCATGCGATCGATATAGCTAATTTTAATAGTCTTAATAGTCTTAATATTTATTTTCCCCAAAAAGCAGTTTTACATTCCATTTTTATTGATGTAATCTTGAGATCAGCAGTTATATTTTATAAGCCTATTTATTTCTATTTCAGTGATTTTATCAAAACAGTTAAACTATCTAATATATCTGATTTTTAATCTAAATCTTAATAATTAATTACTACTTAATTTGATTATTAGTACAACAACCTATTTAATTTAGGGCAAAGGTGATTATCCTGACGCTAATAATACAGATTACTTCCGACAATCAATATTTTATCAGGTTTATAACTTATAAAATCATAGTAACCATCACTAACAATTTATTGGGTAAGAGTATTTGTTAATCAAGTAGAAAAGAACCTAAGATTACCCGATTTATCAGTGGAGATTATCGTTGAACGTAATTTACGGACTGGCAAGATTAGTCGCGACAAGTAAAGATAATACGTCAGCAAACAAATCAGTTGCATCAGACTACTTAAGTTTTGAATTAAGGATGAAGACAGTTCTTCTTTTGTATTCAGAAATTCCCCCATATTTAACGTATTTTAGTTATACCTCTACAGTAATCTCATTAATTTTTAATATTTTTGTATATAGACAACCAAGAATATAACATAAGATTTGCTTAATGACATAGTTAAAGATAGTTGGAATACTGAAAATTGCTAATCCTGATTGAGTATATTTCTCTGAGTTTTTAACTAAGTTTTGTGGACTATAACCACTGATAATCACTAGAAACAAAGCTACAATTGAGGCAGTTAAGAGACAAAACGATCAATCGAAAATTTGACCCTATATTTTGTTAATTAGTTCTAAAATTCCTGTTAATTTTTTTTACTACTCTAAAATTTCTACTGACTTTGATTGTAAACGCGGATCGCCTCTCTGAGGTTTCCTTGATGGTTATCTAATAACTGTTGTCCTTGTTGAGCATCTAGTGCTTTCCAGTGCATTAACAAGGCTAATTTTACCCGTTTACCGCTACTTTCTAGCAAAATTTCGGCTTCTTCACGATTTAACTCCGTGAGATCTTCTAACATCTTGAGAGCGCGATCATGGAGTTTTCGATTAGTCACTGAAACATCTACCATACGATTCCCATAAACTTTCCCAAGACGTATCATCACCCCTGTAGACAAAATATTCAAGGCCATCTTGGTGGCTGTTCCAGCTTTCAGACGAGTGGAACCAGCTAAAATCTCTGGACCAGTAAGCAAGCGAATATCAATATCGACAATTATAGGGACTTGTTCAGCAGGAACGCAAGTCATGGCAATGGTGGTTGCGCCACGCTTTTTGGCAGCTTCTAGCGCACCGTGAACGAAAGGGGTGGTTCCTCCAGCACTAATTCCCACAACCACATCTTTATCCACAATCTGGCGTTGGGCAATCGCAGAAGCTCCATCTTCTTTACGATCTTCGAGATTCTCTGAACTTCTCACCAATGCAGCAGCCCCTCCGGCAATAATGCCCTGTACTAAGTCAGGATGGGTACAGAATGTGGGGGGACATTCTGCTGCATCCAAGACGCCTAACCGTCCACTAGTCCCTGCTCCAATGTAGAATAATCGTCCTCCTCGACCTAAAGATTTTGCACTCACTTCAATGGCTTGAGCTAATTTCAGTCTTGCTTGGGCAATGGCTTTGAGGGTTTGAGCATCCTCTCTATTAAACAGATCGACCAACTCTAAGGGACTTAACTGGTCTAAATTGCGACTATTGGGGTTAATCTGTTCGGTTAATAGATGGTCTCGTTTTTCTAAATAATCCATAGATTCGTTATATTAACCTTTCTAGTTGACGACGAATACGGTCGAGTTCGTCAGAAGACATGTCATAAGTTGTTTCTGGCAGAGCGTTTTTTTGGGAGATTTTTTCATTTTCCCAATCAGTGTCTACATTTGTTTCCGGAGGAATGGCTAACATTCCTTCTTTAATTAATTCATAATCATAATCTGCTTTTCGACAAAACTCTTCTACTTCTTCTGAGTTTAAAGATTCGATGGATGGGGAGGGGAAATCTTGAGCTTCGAGTAGCAAGGAGTAGCGGGTAGCATCGTCTTCAGACTCAAACATCAAAACTTTGGTGCGCTCACCCATTTGAACAGTGTGAATTCCTTCGTTTTCGGTGCGAGCATTGTACAGTAGAACATACACTTTGGCCATACAAACTCCTCCTTTCTTCAATATATTAATATTAGGTTCAAGCCTGATTCTACAACAACTTAGTTCTTGTTGCCGACTCAATGTTAATTTATGGATTTAAATTGGGTTTATCTCTTTAAATGCTTTAGCTCTAAGTCTACTACTAAAGTTTAGCAAGTCGCAGAAACATTAGTAGAATACAAGGCTAAGTCTTTAGAGATTAAAGAGTCTATTTATTCTTGAAATAAAATATAAGTTTATTCAATTAAAAGTATTTTTTACGCTGTTATTTAACACCAAATTAATATAACAAATTAATATGAATCATATTAATTTGTTATATTAATTACACATTCACTAACATAAATTTCTATATATTATACCTAATAATAGGTATTAGGTATAATATTTTTTTAGGGGGTTAGATTGTTATTAGTTTAGAGTTTATTGATAAAAATAATTAATTTTATATGTAGAGATAAAATATTAAGCTTTTTTTATGTAAATAAAATTACTTTATTTAATTTTATTTAAAAGCTATTGGCTGTTATTTTTACCTAAAAATTTAACAATTTTTAACTTAGACAATTGAGCTAAAATTACAGATATATAAATCATCTCATGAATTATGTTTACAGACAATAGAACAACCACAAATATTACTGATAAGGAACGTATGATTATTTTGCCAAATAACGAAAATAAAATTAAACAGGGTATATAAAACTTTACCAATTAGGATAGAAATTTGGGACAATTTTTAAGAATAACTCAAATTAGGCATTGGGTATTGGGTATCATTAATATTGGCTGATTGGTAGGAAAAATACTATTTATTGTCCTGAAAAAGCTGTGGACAATTAGAGTCCTTACATTTGGAAAAGTGATTGCCTATTTTTACTGAGGAACAGTGTAAAATGTTAACAGTAAATTGAGTTCTCTTAAAAAGAGAACTTATAGATTTGGGAACCTTATAAATTTTTGACTATAAAGTTTTTTGACTTAGCATTTCATTGATTAATTTTAGATGATCAGTTCAGTCTAATCGACCTTTTTTTAATTTTATTTAAATCAGAACTAATAAATTTTAAAAATTTCAGTTAGGTCAATTATTATTAAATATTTAAAATTAGAATTCTAATCTAAATCTTTAATTGTTTAATCAATTGATCCCTATTCTTCTTTTCTTTTTAAATAACTAAATTTTTGGGTTCCTTGGCGTATTCCTAAGGTAATTTTACTATGTTTTTCAATCTGATCCATCATTTGTTTGGCTCGTTTAATGACCGAATTAGGTAATCCAGCTAATCTTCCTACTTCTATCCCATAAGATTTATCTGCGCCTCCTGGACGGACTTGGTGTAGAAAAATAATTTCATGGGGTAATTCTTGTACTGTCACTTGATAATTAGCAACATTAGAAAAAATAAATGCTAATTCATTTAATTCATGGTAGTGAGTCGCAAAAATCGTTCTTCCTTGAATTTCTGTTGCTAAATATTCTGCGACTGCCCAAGCAATAGATAGTCCATCAAAAGTAGCAGTTCCTCGTCCTATTTCATCTAATAAAATCAAAGATTTAGCAGTTCCGTGATTTAAGATATTAGCGGTTTCATTCATCTCCACCATAAAGGTTGACTGTCCTGTAGCCAAATCATCTACTGCCCCTACACGAGTAAAAATGCGATCACTAATTCCTAATTTTGCGGTTGTAGCCGGAACAAAACTTCCAGTTTGTGCCATCAATTGAATCAGTCCCACTTGTCTTAAATAACAGCTTTTTCCACTGGCATTGGGGCCAGTTAAAACAATTAAATCAGGAGCATCATTGTCTTGATTGTTACCTATCAAGGTTGAATTAGGAACAAATGCACCTGCTGCCAAAAATTGTTCAACGACCGGATGTCTTCCATCGACGATTTCTATTACTCTTCCTTCGATGACTTCGGGACAACAATATCCGTGAAAAACTGCTATTTCTGCTAACCCTGATAAGACATCAATAGCCGCTACCGCTTTAGAAATATCACGAATTTCTTGGGCTTTTTTAGCTACTTTAGAACGTAATTCTGTAAAAACTTGATATTCCAACTTATTGAGATCATCTTGTGCTGTTAAAATACGAGTCTCCCGTTCTTTTAATTCAGCAGTGATGTACCTTTCTTCATTAGTTAACGTTTGTTTACGAACGTAATTATCTGGGGCCAGTTCTGCTTTACTACGAGGAAGACTAATATAGTAACCAAAAGTCTTATTGTAACCAACTTTTAGATTAGATACTCTGATTTTTTGTCTTTCTGTAACTTCTAAATTAGCTAACCATTGACGATCATCTTCAAGACGATGACGGATGGCATCTAAGTCACTGTTAATGCCATCACGAATTACACCTCCATCTTTTAAATGAAGAGGAGGAGATTCAACTAAATGGTCAATAATATATCTACCTAATTTTTCTAATCCAGGGGGAATTTTTTGCAATTTTTTAAAATAAGGAGAAGTGCCTTGAGAAGTTAATTCTACTAAATTAGTTAACCGTACTAAAGACTCTGCTAATGATAACAAATCCCGCGCGTTTGCCGTTCCTGAACCTACTCTACCGGTAATCCTTTCTAAGTCATAAATACTGCGTAATAATTGACGCAAATCTTGGCGCAATGAAGGATTTTCTACTAACTCTTTAACTGTATTTTGTCTGGCATTAATTCCTTTGATATCTAGTAAAGGTTCGATCAACCAACGACGTAAAGCTCGGCCTCCCATAGCAGTACAAGTACGATCCAAAGCCCATAATAAAGAACCATGAAAGGTTCCATCCCTTACAGTTTGGGTAATTTCAAGGTTACGACGGGTTTGATAGTCCAAAATTAGGAAATCAACCTGATTGTAAGTTCGTAGGGGTTGTAGAGAAATCTGATGG
The DNA here is from genome assembly GCF_029919255.1 of cyanobacterium endosymbiont of Epithemia clementina EcSB. Classification (GTDB taxonomy): domain Bacteria; phylum Cyanobacteriota; class Cyanobacteriia; order Cyanobacteriales; family Microcystaceae; genus Rippkaea. Next base: position 2,375,431 of record NZ_CP123991.1, read on the forward strand.
ACTTTCTGGGTATCTTCGATATATTCTAATAACCCTCCCGCGGCTCGAATTGCTAGGGGTAAATGTTCACATCCCATTCCTTCGAGGGAACGAATACCAAAAGTGATCAAAAGCTGGGATTTGGCTTTATCTAAAGTAAAAGGAATTTGTGATCGCAAGGAATAACAGAAACAGTCTGGCAACCCATCAATTAGATATTCCGATTGTTCTCCAGGACGCAATAAACTATTAAAATTAGGGGCATTACTAGGAACTAAAATTTCTGAGGGTTGTAGACGCAATAATTCCAGGTTTAAATTAGCTAATTCTTGTCCCTGAGTAGTAAAAAACTCGCCAGTTGAAATATCAGAATAGGAAAGTCCCCAATGTTTTTTCTCTACTACAATAGCAGCCAAAAAATTGTTCCGCTTGGCTTGTAGCATCCCATCATCTGTTAGAGTTCCGGGAGTGAGTAATTTAGTCACTTTTCTTTCTACCATGCGCCCTTGAGCAACTGCTTGAGAAGAGTCTTCTACTTGGTCACAAATAGCCAAAGCATAACCTTTTTCTATTAACAAGCGACTATATCTTTCTAAGGCATGGTGAGGAACTCCTGTCATGGCTACTCGACCAATTTCTTTTCCTCCATCTTTACTAGTTAACGCTAATTCTAATTCCTGGGAAATTATTACGGCATCTTGAAAAAAGCACTCAAAAAAATCTCCTACCCTATACACTAATAAAGCATTAGGATATTGACATTTAACCTTCACGTAATGCTGATACATGGGGGTTAATTTCTGGAAGTCAAGATGACAATAATTAGTATGAGGAGATTTGCTTGTCCCAAGTTTTGATTGAGAATTAGGATCAGGAGAAATGGTCATAATTGAAATGGTCAGTCATCTAGTTCAGAGTTAGTATTTTGGAGTTTCGGAGTACAACTTTGTTATTCCCTCTATATTCTTATTGGGTAGTATCGGTCATAAGTTTGTTACTACGAGGAAATTTTTTCACGCTCCTCGTGTTCCTTAAGTTCTAAGTCTTCCATCGCAACTTTGTGAGGTTCTATTGTTTCAGAAGATCGTTTAGAAAATCCCCATAAAAATACCAGTGCTATAGTACTAATCATTAACCATTCAGGAGGGACAAAGTCAGTATTAATTACCCGTATTAAAAGTCTAACTCCAACTAATCCCACAGTAATAAAACCTGCATCTTCAAGGTGAGTATATTCTTCTAACCAATGGATAAACAATTCTGCTAAAAACCTTAAGGTAATTACCCCAACTGTTCCCCCTAAAAGAATTAACCAAAGATCATCAGCAATAGCGATTGCAGTGGTAACACTATCAAGAGAAAATGCTAAATCTGTGATAGCAATTGAAGGAATAGCTTGCCATAACGATTGAGATTGTAAACTGTGATGATGTTCTTTTTCTTTTTGGAAAATAAAATAATTAAACACCAACCACAGTAAATATAAGGCTCCTAATAGCTCAAATTGCCAAAAATTTATTACCCAAGTCGCTGTTAAAATTAGGGCCATTCGTAGAATATAAGCGAAAACCAAGCCTAAATTTAAAGCATATTTTTGTGATTTCCTATTCGGTAATCCTTGGGCAATAGCAGCCAAGGCAATAGCATTATCTGCAGATAAAACAGCCTCTAAAATAACGAGAACTAAAAATATCAGGATGGTTTTGAAACTAAATATAAGGGAAGAATCGACGATCTGGTCTAGCATTAAAAAATATTTACTAAATTGAGATTATTCAATGAGGGCATGAGCACAAAATTGAGCTGGAACCAAATTGATATTAATTTGACCCTTGTTTCATCATAAAGGATCTTCTCTCGGAAAAGTAAAAAGGGAAACTAAGGAGGGAAACTGAAGAGACAAAGTGTAACAGGTCCAGTAGCGATTTAAGCCTGAAATAGGTTTAGGAACTATGTAACAATAGTTCAGAAAATTTTAATGTATTAGCAATTGTGCTTAGTTTGCAGTACCTACCAGTTTAGAAGTGGCTATTATTCAAGCTCGAGAAGCGACGATACTAGCTCTCAAAAACTAAATAAGATGTATTTTAGTTGAATTAGCTACCCCTAAAATTACCTTTAAATCCTAATCTTTCAACCTAGAATGTACCTCCATATTTGAAAATCTGTCAGGTCTAAAAGTAATTTTCCTGATACAGTAGCTGCTGTATTAGCCCGTCGAGATTGGGAAGAAATCTACTTTTGGGTAACTTATTTTGGAAGTCGGTTTAAACCATTAAAACCATTAAAAACTCAGATTTCTACTCATAGAGCAAAGCTTTTTGATTGTTTCTACCTCATTGGTGAAAGTGGAAATGTTGAAAAAATTGTGTAACTTAGCAGATAATCGTACTGTAGTGTCATTGATTTCCTAATTACGAAGATGTTCTCATTGATTAGGTATTGGCTATGTCGCCTGTGAGATGCAGAAACAGTTCCTCATAAAATTAGTGCGTGTTATTTTAGACTATTAAATAGGGCTGCTATCGTCTACTCCTACAATGTGCATCTCGAACAAGGAACTAGCTATGAATTTAATTGCTGAAAAACTTCAAAAAACTATGAGGGAAACCTTAGAATTAATTGCCTCTAAAGCCGTGTATAAAAAGGTAAACAATAAGAACAACTCTTTACCTAAAAAATTAAGTTTATTGCAAATAGACCTAATTTTTTAGGAATTATAGGTCAATAAATTGGGAATTATACAGAAAAATTAAACTGATGAATTCTAATCAAACTGTTTGGATCGCTAGACATGGGAATCGTCTAGATTTTGTTAACCCTGAGTGGTTTAATACGGCTGAACGTCCTTACGATCCTCCTCTCTCTGAAGACGGAATTATGCAAGCTCAACAATTAGGAAAACGACTAAAATCAGAAAATATTGTCCATATTTTTGCCTCACCTTTTTTAAGAACTATTCAAACTGCCCATCAGATAGCGGAAATTCTTGATATTGAGATTAAACTAGAAGCGGGACTCGCTGAATGGCACAATCCTGAATGGATGAGTCAACATCCAGAAATACATCCTCCCGACTATTTAGATAAAGAATATCCTCGTATCAATTGGCATTACCACTCAAAATGTGTCCCTCAATATCCTGAAACTGAAACTAAAGTAATGCAACGAACAGGAGAAATTATTAAGCAATTAATTGCTGAATTCCCCGAGAATATCTTATTAGTTGGTCATGGGGTATCGGTGTTAGGAACTACTTGGGGATTAGTGCCAGGAACTCCTAAAATTAGGGCTGCTTTATGCTGTTTAGTTAAAGTCGTTTATGAAGATGAGCGCTGGCAATTGAAATTAAATGGTGACACTTCCCATTTGCATAAAACAGAGAGTAAAATTAGCTTTCTTTAAAAAATTTTTTTAAAAAAGTGGTGTTGCTGAACTTGTGTACAACAGATAAAAATACAAAGAAAAAATTTAACCATCAGCAACAAATTTCTCAACAGAGATAACCATGATATGGGGAGTGTTAAAATAAGTTCTGTGTTTTAACTGAAACATGCTAAATATAGTGTTTCGGTAATTCATGTTAAATTAACTCAATACAATGACAACTGAATTGAATATTAATTGTGAAGCGGTTATTAGAATGATGCTGAGACGTTTTTTCGATAAATATTCTAGAAAAAATAGCTTATCAACTCAGAAAATACATATTTTAGTGCTATTAGCTTCGCGGAGCCTTCAGTTTCCTCAATCTTGTTGGTTGGGTAGTCTTCGACGCTGTTCGGTAAAAGAGTAACAAAACCCAAGATAAATCTTTCTTGTGTTTTACATTTATCTGTTAAATTATACTTAGTTTGATTCAACTTGGATAATGTTTTTTATCAATTGTGCACCATTATGGCTGGCAATAATTCACTGATATACTGAAATCATCCTTGGATTCCAGTAGCTAACATTATTTGGGATTACTAAGTTAAAATGCCTAATCGTTAATATTTTGAGACTCAAGACAATGCCTAGAACTTAACGTAATGATAACTTCATTGATGAAAACTTTACGGTAATGGCTGATATTTTTATCCAAATCTCACCAACCAGCAAAAAAGCCAAAGAAACTTTTATGTACTACCGTGAGGTAATTTCCACTTAAGCAAATGGAGAATATACCGAGACGTTAGATAACTACTATGAAGCTCTCAAGTTGGAAGCAGCTCCTGACAGTCGTAGCTATGTCTTCTACAAGACTAACATAATTTTTTATGCCAGCAATGGAGAGCAAGCCAAAGCTTTGGAATACTATGCAAAATATGTTGCTCTTAACCCAAGATAACATCGCTGTTATTTATCACTACAAGGGAGAAAAAGCTAAAGAACGAGGGGAAGAAACAGAAGCTTTGGTTAATAAAACGACTTAATGTTGTAAACAAGCGATCTGTTTAGCTTTCAATAATCACATTGAAGTTCAAAATTGGTTTAAAATGTTAGGACCTTCAGAAATGAACGTTGTTTTCTAATGAGTATTCCTAATTCCTAGAAAAAATAAATGATTAATCGGCAACAAGTTCAAAAAATCGCTCATTTAGCAAGATTAAATATAACTCCTACAGAAGAAGAAGAATTTGCCCCTCAATTAAATAGCATTTTGGAATATTTTGATCAGTTAAGCAAACTTGATACCGAAAATGTGCCCCCAACTACTAGGGCAATCGAATTAAGTAACATTACCCGTAGCGATAGTTCAACTGTTTACAGTGACCGCGAATCCCTTTTAAAAGAAGCTCCAGAAAAAGAAGGAGACTTCTTCCGAGTTCCTCAAATTTTGAAAAGTGACGAAGAATAATCTGTATAGAACTCTAAATTTCTAAGTTGTATGTTATGCTGATAGTTAGCTCGGACCCATGCGATTGCAACGCCCAAATCTTGTCAGGACCGGAAGGTAGCAGCAATACGGGATGCTTGCAATAGGCGTGGACTCCGGGCCCCCGCCACGTGTGTGGAAATATATTTTTTCATCAGTGACAAATTGATTTCATTTAATCAAATGTCTTAATATGCACTCAGACATCATTCCTGGAATGAACCTTTGATTTACCTCCTGAGGCTGAGGATGAGTGTAGTTTGTCATTTCTATTTTTGAGTTAATACTTCAATTGCTCCTCTTTATAAGAAAGTGAACAATGAGAGTCTCCAAATCTCATAACGTTAATTAGACATCTTTAATTGAGGATGTTGAAAAGAGGTTTTACAATGCCTAACAAATTCTAATTTAATCGTAATTTCAACTAAATAATTTGACCTAATATTGTTTAAGTAAGATTGCATTTTGTAAAGCTAAAACAACCACTTAAGAGCTAAGGACATTAAGCGTTAGATTAAACCCAATAACACAACGAGAATAATTATCGATTGCAGTTTTTAACTAAAAATGATTAATATCCTTACCTTAACGATAAACTAAGTAGGCAGCTCTCGATAAACATCAAAAACGCAAATAGTTTTGTATATCTATATTGCCGCTATTATAAAGAGTTTGTTTAACTGTTCTAGTTAAATTAACTTTATTTTTAAACACTTTTCTGGTAATTTTATAAGTTTTTATTTTTATTTTTTTTATTGAATTTTATCTTCGGGCTATAAGTTAATAAAAAGTATAGAAATAATTATTATTTCTCCTATTATTTTAGTTTTGCTTTAACTAAATTACTTATGTATTATGTGCGCTCAATTCCTATTAAGGATAATTTTCATATCTATGTTTTTATTTGCCGTATTTTTTAGATTGATACCTTTTTAGATAAAATTTTCTGTTTTTTAGGACATGTATTAATCCTCGTTATTACTTTTATTCTTCTCTATTGCTAGCACTTTTACTTTGTCAAAAAAACATAGGGGTTTCAAAAAAAAAAATTATAATTACGTTTGATAGTGAACAATATAATCTGCAAATTTTTTAGTTTTTTGATGCTCTATATAAGAGCATAAGATTGTGAGTCATTATTATTTTTTTAGAGAGTTATTTGAAGTTATAAGTAAACTTTAATAGGTTTTATCTATTAATTGTATTAGCTAATTTTTTAGACAATTTAGTATCCAGTAATTGCTTTTTAAATTAAAAATTACTTTTTGAGCATAGGTTTATTTAATTTTACTTATTCTTATTGAAGGTTACTTATTTAAGTTATATAGATTGATATCAATAAAAATATTTTTTATTATCAGCATATTTTGAGTAATTTAAAAATTATTTATGCAAGTATATTTAAGTTATTTCTAGTTTCTAGAATCTTTTGATTCTAGAAATTTAAGTGCTCCCCTGACAACTAAACAGATTAATGATCTCCTTAAAGAAGAAACATCCTAGTGTGAGAATACAATCTAGTTTCCCTCTAGTTGATCACTCATTCCTTAAACTGACAGTTTCTCCATAGAAGTTATCGTATTTTTGATACAATCTACGGCATAATTGATATTTGATGTGATTTTATCGTTCATTCCCTATGATTGAAGTTGAACACCTAACTAAAATTTATGGTTCCACCGCTGCCATCCAAGATGTGAACTTCGCTGTTAAAACAGGAGAGATACTCGGTTTTTTGGGCCCAAATGGTGCGGGAAAAACTACCACCATGAGGATTTTATCGGGATATATTCCCGCCACCAGTGGAACTGCTAAAATTAGTGGCTATGACGTCCATGAACAGTCAATGGAAGTGAGACGGCGTATTGGATATCTTCCCGAAAACCCTCCTTTATATCCTGATATAACAGTAGAAGGATTTTTAATGTTTGTGGCAAGAATTAAAGGAATAGCAGCCGGAGATCGCCTTTCACGAGTTAAATGGTCGACGGAACGCTGTCAACTCGAAGATAAACGTAAAGTACTGATCCGTAAACTTTCTAAAGGGTATAAACAAAGAGTAGGAATTGCTCAAGCGATCGTTCACGATCCCCCAGCTATTATTTTAGACGAGCCTACCGTCGGACTTGATCCGAAACAAATTATTGAAGTTCGCCATCTAATCAAGAGTCTGGCTGGAGAACATACTATTATTTTGTCTACTCACATTCTACCTGAAGTTAGTATGACTTGTGATCGCGTAGCCATTATTAATAAAGGAAAAATAGTTGCCATTGATACCCCAAACAATTTAATGTCTCAATTAACCGAAAGTGGTGGGTATGAACTGGAAGTGTCAGGGGATATTTATAGCATAAAATCCCTATTAGAAGAGATTAAAGGTGTTTATAACGTTACCATTAGAGATAAAAAAAACGCTAGAAATGATCAATCAAATCACTATTTAGTTCATTTAACAGCTGATTTAAATACAGAACCGGGACGAGATATTGCAGCCTTAATTATTGACCGAGGGTTAGCCTTATATGAAATGCGTCGTACTCGTCCTACATTAGAGGATGTGTTCTTAAATTTGCTTACCGAAGAATCAGAAGTAGTCAATGACCAATAAATATATGATTTTATCTAATTTAACTGCCATTGTTCGTAAAGAATTTCAAAGTTATTTTTATACTCCTTTTGCTTATATTATTGCAGCATTTTTTTGGTTTATTTCAGGATTCTTTTTTAATGCAATTCTTGATCAATTGACCCAAGATGTTAGCTTTCTCGAACAAAGTGGACAAATTTCCCGGTCTGTTGATGTTGCTAGTCAATTTTTAGAAACTTTTTCAGGAGTCATTATTTCTCTGTTTTTAGTGCTTCTTCCTGCATTGTCTATGGGATTATATTCCGAAGAACGTAAGCGAGGAACTTTAGAACTTTTAGCCACTTCTCCAGTGAATAATTGGGTAGTTGCTTTTGGTAAACTTTTAGGAGTTATTAGCCTTCTTATCGTATTGATGGTTCCTATCTGGATCTGGGAAACTATTGTCTTCAGTGCTGCTAGTCCTCCGGTTAGTCTACAAATTATTCTCCTAACTCACTTGTCTTTATTCTTTATTTCTACAGCTATTTTGTCACTAGGGATGTTTATTTCTTCTTTAACAGATAGTTCTATATTGGCTTATATTTTGACATTTATTTTAATTCTTTTCCTTTGGATTATAGATTTAGTAGCCAATAGTATAATTGAACCTTTTAGTAGTATTTTATCGCATCTTTCTCTTTTTGATAGTTACAATGATCTCGTTAGAGGTGTTTTAGAACCTAGTAGTTTAGTTCTATTTGCAAGTTATATTTTCATTGGTATTTTTCTGACGGCTCAATCCATAGAAATTTTTAGATTTCAACGAAGTTAGAATTTACTGTAATCCGTGTATTTTCAATGAAATAGAAACGACAAAATATGTTTAAATACCACAAAGTCTTGAAATATTTATTGATTCCAGGACTAATTATGACTGTAGCCGGTTTAATCGCAGAATCTATGACCAAAAGTGGGTCAATTCTATATGTTAGTTTGATCATCACTGGAAGTGTTTTCCTTATCATTTGGCTATCCTATTTATTGATTGCTCGACGAAGTTTCTGGCAAAGAAGATCAAGCCAAGCAGGGACTAATGCTTTGGTCTCCACTTTTTCTTTAATAATTATTTTAGGAATAATTAATTTCTTAGCAGTTCGTTATTTAACCCCCATTGATTTAACAGAAAATCGACTTTTTACTATTTCTTCCCAAACTCAAAACGTTGTTAAAAATATTGATGAACCTGTCAAAGTATGGTTATTTGTAAAAGCCCCTAATCCTAGAGATAAAGACTTATTAGAAAATTATCGCCGCTACAATAAAAAGTTTAAATTTGAATTTATAGATCCTGATACTAACCTTGGATTAACCAAACAATTTAATGTTAATTCATTAGGAGATGTATACCTAGAATATAGAGATAAAAGACAGTTAGTACAAACCTTGATTCAATTTAATACTCAGGAACCTTTGTCTGAGATAAAACTAACTAATGCTATTGAAAAAATTCAGCGCAATTATATTCCTACAGTTTATTTCCTTCAGGGACATGGAGAATATTCTTTAGAAGAATCTCACGAGGACAGTATTTTTATAGCTGTTAACAGTTTAAAAAACAAGGGATATAATGTTGAACCGCTTAATTTGGTAACGTCTTCTAAGATTCCTGATGATGCAGATGCAATAATTATTGCAGGTTCTCAACGCAAATTATTTGAACAAGAAGTTAAAGCATTAGAGACTTATTCGAATCAAGGGGGAAATCTTCTTTTGTTACTTAATCCTAATATTGAGACAGGTTTAGAAACTATCCTAGAAAAATGGGGAGTTCGACTAGATAATCGTGTTGTAATAGATAGTTCAGGACGAGGAAATTTAATCGGGTTGGGTCCAGTAACTCCTTTGATTAATACCTATGGAAATCACCCCATTACAAAAGAGTTTAAGAACGGAATTTCGTTCTATCCATTAGCGCGTCCTATTGATACTATCAAAGTAGAAAATATAGAGGCAATTTCTCTATTAGTTGCCGGGGAACAAATGTGGGCTGAAAGTAACGTAGAATCTGAAGAGTTTACCTTTGATGAAACTCAAGACATTGCCGGTCCGTTTGATTTAGGAGTTGCTTTAATTCGTCAAATTGATTCAGATAAAAAGCAGAGACTTCAACTATCTCCTTCTTCTAGTCAACTAGATAAAGATTCTCCTTCAGAAATAATGGAAACTCAAGAAAATAATTCCATCTCTAAAGAAAGTTATGAAAAAATGACACCAATAAATTCTGATAAAATTGAATCTCGTTTAGTTATAATTGGTAATTCAATGTTCATTACTAATAATTTATTTAATCAACAACTTAATGGCGATGTATTTTTAAATTCAGTTCAATGGTTAGTGAGTAAAAATGATAAATCTTTATCAATCAGTCCTAAAGAAGCGAAAAATCGTCGGATAAATTTAACTCCGTTACAAGCAGGAGTATTGACTTTTCTAACATTAGTATTTTTCCCATTAGGAGGGGTTATTGCCGGTTTCATGACTTGGTTACGTAGGCGGTGAAAAATAGATTAGATAAAATATTTAATCGTAAATTAGGATCTAATAGTTTAGAAAATTTATGAAGTTACAGAAAAGAACTTGGGGTTTATTGAGCGCTGCTGTCTTTTTATGCACTGCGGTATATATTTATGAAATTAAATTTCAAAAACAACAATCACAAATTAAATCAAACAATAATGAATTGTTTGATTTCACCGAAGAAGACATAAAAAATATCACTATTAAAACTGAACAAAATACTTTAAAATTCCAACGAACTGAAGATGATAAAAAGTTTTGGAAAATGACTCAACCTAAACAAAAGACTGCTAACGATGCTACTATTTCGTTTTTAATTAATCTATTAGTTACTGGAGAAAGTGAACGCCGTTTTACAATTTCCACTAGTCAACAAAAAGATTATGGTCTGAATAAGCCATTAGCAACTATAGAAGTAATACTAAATGATGGGAGTAAACATCAGATAGTTTTAGGAAATTCTGATTTTAGTGATAGTTTTTTATATGCTAAAATAGATTCTGATAATCAAGATACAGCAGAGTTAATTATTAGTTTAGTTTCTAAAAACTATCAATATGCAATTGACAGAAAAATAGATGAATGGTTGGAAATAAATGACAATGAATCATCAAAAAGATCAGAAAATACTGAGATAAACTAAAAAAATAGTCAATTAAGTTTAGAGAATAAAAGGCTTTAAAATAAACTATTAAAATAGTTAAACACTTTAAAAAATATCCTTTTACTAGGACTAAAAAGTTACTGTAAGTTTAAGAGTTAATTAAAAACAAATATTTTGTAGACAAAGAACAAAAAGCTAAAAGTTTTGCTTTACAAGCTTGCCATAATTTCAACAACCTATTTTTATAGTAATTAATTTTTTGGAGTAATGGAATACAGTACGAATAAAAAATTAATAAATTCTAATTAACCTAGAATAGTAAATATCATTCTAAACAACTATTAAATTAAATAAAAAATAATTATACCCATTTATAAAAAAAATAAAATATTATTATTTTTCAACAAAAGTAATTAGTTAAATTTAAAAATACTAAAGATATAAATCATTTTTTATTTCTGTATTTAAGTAAATAAACCTAGCTCTATTTTACTTGAAATGATGTTTTTTATACTAACTATTTCGAGAAAAACTTTATTTGACTACCTTGGTTAAATTATATTAATTTTCGGTTATTTTTCTATTGATTGCATTAGATCTTATTTAAAATAATTTCTCTTTTATTAGATTTGGTATTAAGTTAAAAATCAGGAAAATATATGTATAATCCTTATCTGCCTGTTTATCTTAAATTTTAACTAAACTTTTCTTCTACAATAAATATTTATCTATAAACCGTTTCTATAATTGTATTTTACGGTCCTGTTACTTAGTTTGATTTTTTTAAACCTTGTAATGCTCTTCTATTTAAACATAAAATTTTTGCTCTTATTCTTGTTCTGGAGAATATTTTTTGGAACATCTATTAACTTTTATAAATCTGGCTCCTCTAATTCTATTAGATGAATTTTCAGGCGGGCTGATATCTAGTGCTTGCTCTTTTTCAACTACTTTTTTGGTCTACATTGATTTAAGCTCACTCACTTAGTGTCTCAATTTTATAAACCTATCGAACTTACTTCTAAATAAAGTAAGTTCGATAGGTTTATAAAAAGTCATAAATTAACCTTGACTACAACTTCTTAAGTATGTTTATTAATATTTTTTTTAAAAGGCTTTGTTCTACTGAATAAAAACCACCAAACTTCTGTTCCAATTAATCCTATTCCCCCCAATGTTACTAGGATCTTTAATGGCAAGGGTTGTTCGAGACGATAAAATTGACTATTGGTTTCTCTAGGTTTTATCTTAGCGTAAGAAACAGAAATATTTCCTAATACTAAACTAAGACCTATTAGGGCAAAAAAAGTTACTTTTATCTTGTTCATTAAGAGACTCCTTGTTAAGATCAAGTACATAAATTAAGTAAAGAACTGGAGTTTAAACTGAATTTAAAATGACTATCTCACTTTAATGAGTTATTTTGGATTAAAGTTTCGTAATCTTAAAGCATTTGTTACTACAGAAAAAGAACTAAAAGCCATTGCCGCTCCTGCAATCATAGGATTCAATAGCCAACCACAAAAAGGATATAAAATCCCGGCAGCGATAGGAATACCAAGACTGTTATAAATGTATGCAAAAAAGAGATTTTCTTTGATGTTCCTCATGGTGGCATGACTCAGTTGAATTGCTGTGACAATACCCCGTAAATCCCCAGAAATTAATGTTAAATCACTGGCAGCCATTGCCACATCTGTTCCTGTCCCCAGCGCTATTCCCACATTAGCTTTTGCTAAAGCAGGTGCATCATTAATCCCATCCCCAACCATTGCTACAATTTTCGGTTGTTGTTTACGGCTATTTTTTTCTTGTTGAATTTGTTCAATGATACTAGCTTTTTGATCAGGACGTACTTGGGCGAAAACTCTTTGAATACCTACTTCGGAAGCTATGGCTTCTGCCGTTTTCTGATTGTCTCCTGTTAACATCACTACTTCCAAACCCATTTTTTGCAAGGATTTAACAGCCTCTAATGACGAAGGTTTAGTTGCGTCTGCAATACCAATTAGTCCCTCAATTTGTCCATCTACAGCTATTAAAACAGTTGTTTTGGCTTCACTTTCCCATTGTTGACGGGTGGCATCCAAAGATTGAGTATTAATATTTAACATATCCATCCATCTTTGTGTACCAATTTGTACTAGTTTCCCCAAAACTTTCCCCTGAACTCCCATTCCGGCAACAGCTTCAAAATTTCTAACTTCAGGGAACGGGATCTTTACTTGTTGAGATTGAGCGTAATTAATCACTGCTTCGGCTAAAGGATGTTCAGATTTTTTTTCTAGAGCAGCCCCAAGTTTTAAGAGTTCTAGTTCATTACTATTAGCCACACCATTAACAGTAATATAGTTAGTAACACTGGGTTTTCCTTGAGTGATTGTTCCTGTTTTATCAAGAACAATAGTGTTTAATTTATGGGCTAATTCTAAACTATCCGCCCCTTTAATTAGAATACCATTTTCTGCTCCTTTTCCTGTTCCAACCATGATGGATGTAGGTGTTGCTAAACCCAAAGCACAGGGACAAGCAATAATTAAAACTCCCACTGTTGTAATCATGGCTAGGGTAACGTTCCCCATTGTATTAAACCAAATGACAAATGTCGCAATGGCAACGGCAATCACTCCTGGGACAAACCATCTGGTTACCTGATCAGCTAATTGTTGAATTGGAGCTTTACTTCCTTGAGCATCTTGTACCAACTTAACAATCTGTGCCAACATTGCATCTTTTCCTACTTTTGTTACTTTAAATTTGAAACTTCCTGTCTTATTAATGGTTGCCCCAATCACCTGATCTCCTGCTTTTTTCTTAACAGGGATAGGTTCTCCTGTTATCATTGATTCATCAATGGAAGATTCTCCCTCAACCACCTCACCATCAACAGGAATTTTTTCTCCAGGACGTACTAAAATAACATCGTTCACAACTACTTGTTCAATGGGAATATCTATTTCTTGTTGATTACAAATTACTCTGGCTGTTTTTGCTTGTAAGCCTATTAATTTCTGTATCGCTTCTGAGGTTTTTCCTTTAGCTCTCTGTTCTAAAAGTTTTCCTAATAACACTAGGGTGATAACTACAGAAACGGTTTCATAATAAACTCCTGTAGCAATGCCATGAGATTTAAAAATATTTGGAAACACAGTTATAAATAAAGAGTATAAATAGGCAACTCCAGTACCTAAAGAAACTAGGGTATCCATATTAGCAGAATGAAATTTAAAGGACTTCCAAGCCCCGACGAAAAAGTCTTTACCTACCCAAAAAATAACTGGAGTTGCTAATAAAAATTGGACTAAGAAATTATGTAAAAAAGGAGGAATCCAAGTTATTTCTAATCCTGTCATCATCGGGAGACCCCCGATGATTAATAAGATACTAATAATAGAACCGACAACAAATTTACGGATTAATTCTTGTTGTTGTGCTACTGTCGTTATTTTTTCTAAATCTTCTTCGTCCGTTTTTTCTAAAAGAGGATAAGCATCATAACCCGCGTTTCTTACTGCTTGTTGAATAACTGATAAATTAGTCTTTGTCGGATCATAGGTTACAGTTGCTCGAGAGATTGCAAAATTAACGTTTCCTAGAGTGACTCCCTCTACTTCTTGAATGACTTTTTCAATCGCAGAAGCACAACCGGCACAACTCATTCCTTGTAGTTTTAAATGACAAGTTTCCATTCGAATTATAGCTTTAGATTTTTCTAGAAAGTATTGATGTTTGATATTTGACGATTTAATCGAAATTAAAGGGAAAATTTTGGCGAATTAGACCAAGGATAAAAAAGTTATCCAGTCAGTTTTATATCGCTCTAATTCAGTTTTTAAAAGGGTCATTTGCTTAATGTTCATCACTGGTTCCTTTATTTTACTATCTAGTAAACCTTGTACTAAATCACAAGGTATTTTTACGTATCTTGTATACCGAAAATTTACTTGATTTCTTTGAGTATAAAGCTAAGAAATTGGGCTTTTTCACAAATTCAACCTGTTAATTCACTTCTATAATGTAATTATAATAGCCATTTTCACCTCTTTTTACGGGTTCAAGAAGGCTTAAGTCGCTGTAATAGCACAAATTTCCTGTAGAAAATACCTGTTTGTTGGGCGAATTCACTAATTTTGAGATAAAGTGCTGCATTGATAATGGTAAGTATAGCGAATATTTTTTTACTGATTGGTGTAGATTTTCTATTAAATTAAAAATTCAGAAGCTAAGAGTTTAGAATAATTCTTTCTTACTTAAATTAGTTAAAGATAGCTAAATTGTATAAAGCAATTACACCTTAAAACTACAATAATAACTATTAACTATTTTTATCTTTCATCATTTGCAACTTGTATAAATCATTATATAATCCGCCTTTTTTTAATAATTCTTGATGATTTCCTGATTCAAGTAACTCACCTTTTTTTAATACAAAAATACGATTTACATCCCTAATAGTTGAAAGTCGATGAGCGATAATAACGGCAGTTCTCTGATTTAATAAATGATCTAACGCATCTTGAATTAATGCCTCTGTTTTCACATCCAAACTAGAAGTAGCTTCATCTAAAACCAAAATGCGAGGATTACGAATAGCAACTCTAGCAAATGCTAATAATTGTTTTTGTCCTCCAGACAAATTTGCTCCTCTTTCCCGAACTTGAGTTTTATAGCCTTGAGGAAGTTCGTTAATAAATTGCTCGATATTAGTTATGTTAGCTGCTTTTTGCACCTGTTCAAAACAATAATCTTCTCCTAAAACAATGTTACGCATAACGTCCCCTGCAAAAAGAAAACTTTCTTGTAAGATGACACCAATATATTGACGTAGTTCGGTTTTAGAAATCTCTCGAAGATCTACGCCATCAATAAGAATTCTTCCTTGAATGGGATCATAGAGACGACATAGTAAACGAATAATAGAACTTTTTCCAGCTCCAGTAGGACCGACAAATGCAATTTTTTCCCCTGCATGAATTGTAAAATCTAAATTTTTGAGAACATACTCATCTTTGTTATAACCAAACCAAACATTTTCAAAACAAATTTCGCCACTTGTACTCCGTTGATGAAAACTTGATAAAGAATGGATTTTATCTTCAAGTTCAATAATTTCAATGGGTTCATTCATCAACTCACTAATACGTTCTATGGCTGTAAATCCAGCTTGAAATATAGTTAGCTTATCAACTAGTTGACGCAAAGGATTAAACAAACGTTGTGCATAAAGAATGAATGCAGATAAAGTACCAAAGGTAATCACTTCATCGACAATAAAAACTCCTCCTAACCATAAAACTCCTGCGATCGCTACTAAACTAATCCATTCTGAGGTTGCAGAAACAGCCGAGTCATAAAAAATTGTTTTATCAACTGCCTTACGATATCGTTCATTAGCAGAACGAAATAATTCTGAATTAAAAAGTTCTCTACGAAACAATTGAACAACGTCGATTCCAGCTATATTTTCCTGTAAAATAGAATTTAGTTTAGAAAGTTCCTCTCTTACTTTGTAATTTGCCTTCCGATATTGACTTTGGAAATAGATGATTAATCCAGTAACAGGAATCATCATTAAAACTAACATTAATGCTAATTTTACTTGTACTGTAATCATTGTGATAATAATTACGAAAATATAAACACCATCACTTAAAACACCAATTGCACCACTAGAAAATACGTCTCCTAATGCTTCAACATCACTGGTTAATCGTGTTACCAAGCGTCCTACTGGGGTACGATTAAAGAAACTCATTTCTAATGAGGTAACATGTGTAAACAAGTCTTTACGTATGTCTGCAGTAATTATTTGACCAATTTTTTGAACAAGGTATCCTTGAAAAGAAGCGCAACAAACACGGATAATAACCGTGATTGATAATAGTATACTCAGCCATATTATGCCTTGTTCTATAGAAAGGGTTCTTAAAAACCTCCATGCAGACTCCTGACGTAAAAGAGAAACGGCCTGTCCGATAATTAAAGGTTGTATCGCTCCGGCAGTAGCCAATGGTATAAGTAGCCCCATCGCCAGTGACAATAAATAGATATGGCGACGAAGATAAGGAACTAGTCTCAGGACAAGTATTCTATTATTATTGAGACGGTTCAAGTTTTTTTGTTGACCTATAGGTGAGAAAACAGCCATAGAATTAATAGTTAGGAGTTTATGATTAAGGTAACACACGCTTTTAGTTTATGTCTTTTATCTCAAGTAGGATGTATCTATAAAAAAACAGGTATATCAGTTAGTAAAATACTATTTTATGAGGAATAAATTTACTAATAAATTAATGATTAGTAGTTATCGCTTGAAATATAAATAATTTTCATCATCAACTTTTTTAAAATCTTAAAAGACTAGATTTTTTAGTTTAAATACATTTTTATTAAAAAATAAATAGTAATTATATTATTGTAATGTATTGAACTGCATTAAAAATCTTCTTAAGAAAAAAATTAGCAGTCATTATAAAAACAAAAAAAACAAAATAGCTAAAAATACGAGTTACTCTGTAAACTAATATGATTGATTTTTTAAGAAAATAATTTCTCTATAAATATCCATCGCCATAGAGGAAGTACAAGTTTTTAATAAAAAATATTACTCTATCAAGCTTAAGAGTAATTAATACTGTGCTAATAATAGCCAATATAATTGCTACCAATAATTTTTATTGTTACTATTATGTTTAATATATTTTTATGGAAAAATGTCATTAAAAATTCAAGAGTAAAGATAGCATAGCTTCTATAAAAAGTAAAAATTTAATTTTATTAAAGTAAAAAATATAAAAAAATAAACTTTAAAATTCTAAATTATTTTAAGCATAAAAACATTATCAGCTGAATTTAAACATAGGATAATGCACTAATTAAATTTTATTTTTTAAGCAATTTTAGTAATCTTATCAAGATATTTTTATCCGAGATAATTAACTTGTAACTATTTTCATAGATCAAAACTAACAAAAATAAAATACAAAAAATATTTACTACTAAAACATTTTAAAAATAAGTTTAATGGATAGTAGAAATTAAAGTTTGTTCTTACGTTAATCAGCTGATAAGTAACTAAATTAATAACACAAAAAATAACGACTGACAGTAAGTATTTTTTCTTGAATTTGATTGAAAAAATACAATTAGTTATGCATAGATAATTAACTTATAAGACTATTTGTAGTATCTATTAAATTTTCTTTAAAAATTTAACTTATTTTAAAGAAGTGTTATCTAATTTAGCTCCCTTGAAAATAGCCCCTCGTAGAGGAGCTTTTAATAAATAGGAATTACATAAATAAGCTTGAATCAGTTGTGCTTAAAACAAATTTGCTCGATAAAAATACGCTCCTTATAACTTTACTCCGTATAAAGTCCCTTGACTGAGATCTGCTTCATAAAAGTTAGCATTAACTCCATCAGCTTCACTTAGATTAGTTTGGTTGAGTCGCGCTCGGCTAAAATTAGTTCCTCTTAGATAGACATTTCGTAGAGATGTCCCAATTAAATTTGGTTGAGATAGATTAGCCCTAATTAAATTCCCCTGGCGTAAATTAGCTTCGATCAGATTAGCTTGAGATAAGTTGACATAACTAAGATCAGATTCAATAAAGTTAACATTAGCTAATCCAGACTTTTCCAGATTAGCGTAATTAAGTTTAGTCTTTTAGAGGTATGAGAGACTTAAATTAACACCTAAAAGATATGTTTATTGTAAATCTCCACCCTTTAAATTAATTTCTCCAAGATTAGGGACAATTGTTTGATTGTTTTGCCGCCATGTTCACTATTTTTTGTTGCCTTGTTACAGCAAGGCAAGGTGTCCCACGTCTGTGATGAACACCATTCCTCTGTTAACTCTACATTACAGTTAGCTTATCAAGGAATAGAATCCTAGACGAAAGGATCAAGTTAAAGTTTTTCACCTTATACAAGCTCACTGACTCTGGCAAACACTATATTTGCTAATGAAACCTTGGTAGAAAAACTTAATGAATTGAAAGATTATACACTCTAATTTTTATAGTGCTCGCTGTTTCCTAGGGGAGATTAATCATAATTTTTACTTCTCCTCGCAGTCTTTCTAAAGAAATACCAAACTTTTCTTAAGAATCAAGTTTGTGTCAATTAATTTTGCTAATTTAGAGAAATAAGAATCAGGGTTAACCCTGGAAGCTCCAGGATGTCATTCCACCGACATCGGAAAATCAGTTTTTGGCTCAGATGATCGCAACCATCATAAAAGTCTTGTCTGACAACCTTATCAAACTTTCATTACAATGCAAAGGATAATTATAAAGAAGGTAAATCATCAAGGTGAAAAAAAGATAAGTTTGTTACGGGAAAATCATTCAGAAGTTAATTAATAACTTAAATATTTGTATTAAACATTACAAAAAATGGTGAAATCTACATTTGCACTTTAACGGTCTCAGGAGTTAAGCGTTGACAGATGAACTTACAATATGGGCTATCTGAAAAGCTAAAGAGTTTTGGAAAATACAAGTATTAGAAACATTTCAAAAATTAAATTGTTCGATTCTATGTTTTATTTAATACTTTAGCTTACGTACATCTTGGAATAATTAAAGGGTGTATTAGCGCTAGGCTAATACACCCTTTAATACCGGTCTTGGTATGTTAACTTCTCCGAACGGACAATTAACTTTATTTACTGACAGTTTTCACATAATCCCTGAACCGTAATTTCGTAACTGTCTACGGTTAAACCGGCACGAAGAGAATTTAGATTAATGGATTGGAAAGCATACCAGTCGACGTCTTCTATTTTCTCACATTGCCGACAATGGAAATGATGATGAGGAGAAACATTTGCATCATATCGAGAGACTCCCTCTTGTAACAAGACTTCTCGAATCAAATTGACTTCTCTTAGGGTCTGCAAAGCACTATAAACTGTCGCTTGAGAAGAGGTAAAAATCTCCCTATTAAGATCCGTCAAAATCTGTTCGGCTGTAGGATGATCTCCACGTGATCGCAAATTGACATAGACGGCAAAGCGTTGAGGTGTTATCCTCAATCCTTTTGATTTTAAGATTGTCACAATTTCACTTTTGTGAACACCCATTTTTGTTTTGAGACTTTAATTTACCCAGATTGTAACGATTCCCATTGTAGCGTCAACTTTATATAGTAACTTTTTCTCAAATATAAATTGTTATAACTCTTGACAAATTCTTATATAAGAATTATTCTTATACGAAGTTACAGCAAAAACTGTATACAATTACACTATCTAATAAAATGAGGCAACAAAAAACATGGCTGTCATCGAAAAAGTTCCCCATGCTGTCTTTAAGACTCGCATCCGTGATGAGTCTGTTTCTGGCCCCAACCCTTACCGTTGGCAAGATCTAACCACCAAAGAGATCTTCGCCGGTAAGAAAGTCGTTGTTTTCTCTTTACCGGGAGCATTTACTCCCACTTGTTCATCTAACCATTTACCTCGCTATGAAGAGTTATACGAGGAGTTCAAAGCACAAGGAGTAGATCAAGTCATTTGTCTGTCCGTTAATGATGCTTTTGTTATGTTCCAATGGGGCAAACAACAAGGTGCTGCCAACGTATTTTTACTTCCCGACGGTAACGGAGAATTTACCCGTAAAATGGGAATGTTAGTTGATAAGTCTAACCTGGGGTTCGGAATGCGTTCCTGGCGTTATTCCATGATGGTTAACGACTGCAAGATTGAAAAAATCTTCGTAGAACCTCAATTCTCCGATAATTGTCCTACTGATCCCTTTGAAGTATCTGACGCTGACACCATGTTAGCTTATCTTAAAGGAACAAAATCTAAGGGTGTTTCTGAACCGCGTAAAGCATTTGTTGGTTAATCAATAATCAAACCTAAAATTTGTATAAAATCCATAAGTAGGGGGGAATAACTATTCGCCCCTATTTTCGAAAAAAATAAAAAACTGGAGTAGGCTTCTCAGTCCTCTCCAGCGCTGTCACGGAATTCAGTTCTGTTATATAGGTAGTTTAACTGCTTATTCATGGTACATCTTTGAAGTAGATGCTAATTTACCTTTTCTAATCCCTAAAACCTTGATCTTTATTGGCTTTGAGTGCTTTAGTTAACCTTTGTAGAGTGAGTGTTCACGTCAGAAATAAAAAGAAGTGGCTTTTATGGCTTGAATACCTTGACATGAGCCTTATTAACCCTGAGTACATCAATGGTAATCTGTAGTTCCATAAATACTATACCCCTACTGTAAAAATATTAGTTCCCTAGCCCAAAATAATTTTTTTTCTTGAGTCTAATCCTTGTTGGAACTGAACTCTGATGTTTGAGTACAAAACTGACTAATTTAATAAGTCGAGACTGATCAGTTAAATAAATAAAAACTAATCAGTTTAATGAATGTTGTCGAGGGAAATGTTGATTAAAAAGTTAATTAAACAGAAAACCAGTGACCGCAATCACTGGTAGCTCTAAATAGTCTTATTGTTGATCCTTTCGGAAATTTTGGTTGAATAATAGTTGTGTGTTATCAAGACGTCAACTCGACTAACCGTGGAAGGATTGTAAGATTAAATACTGTTATTTCATTATTTGTAGAAATAATTGATTTTTTGCCTACCCCTGATTTTTTAGATAAATCTGCGTTTTATGCGGTTGTCCCCATAGTAATTTTTCCCGCTTATAGATCACCATTCCTGGTTTAGATCCTTTAGGCTTGTAAACATATTTAGGTTCGGTATAAACAATAGGGACATGCTCACTAAATCTAGCACGACTGTAATAAGCAGCCCAATCTGCGGCACATTGTAAGTCTAGTTCATTAGGTGTTTGCCCTGGTTCTAAGCGCAATAAAACGTGACTTCCGGCACTCTCTTGCGTATGAAACCATAAATCGTAATCTCCTGCAGTACAAAAAGTTAAGCGATCATTTTGTCGGTTATTACGACCTACCCAGACTTCTAACCCTGATGGGGTGATGTATTGATAAGGCTGAGATTCATCTAAATGACTAGAATTACTTTGAGTAGAAGATTTCAGGTAATTTTGTTGAATGAGTTCCTCTCGAATTTCCTCGAGAGTTTGCAAATCTTGAGGAGAGTCATAGGTATCTAATTGATTCAAACTTTCTTCGACTTGCTCTAAGTAGTCGATTTCCCCTTTAACCTCAGTTAATAAGGGTTCGACAGCACTACGAGCCCGTTTGAGTTTTTGATGTTGTTTATAGAGATATTGGGCGTTTTGGACAGCGTTTTTTGTAGGGTTTAGGTTAATTTCAATCGTTTTTTCGGTTTCAAAGTTTTTTAAAAAAATAGACTTCATTCCTGGTTGCCATAAATGCGAATACGCCATCAATAAATCTGCTTGTTGACGATATTGACTAGCTTCGGTAGATTGTTGTAGTTTTTGAATAAAGTTAGATGCTTTAACTCGCAGTTTTTTAAGAAGAGAACTGAGTTTTTGCAACAGTTGATGACGTAGTTGTTGAAAAGATTGATAATTAGTTTGATCTTGATAGTATTGATTAATTAGGGTTTGTATCTCAGAAGCAGGTTTTACGATTCCCCATCCTAAAACGGTATAACCTTCCTCAGTCCATCCAGGTTTAAAATCTGCTGTAACTAAAATAGTTAGCCAGGTTTGCCACAAACAAAATAATCGATTCCAGTCGGATAATTTTAGAGTATCCGTTGACTGTTTGGGGTCTAAATTGGCTGTTTGAATTATCGAATGAGCAACTACCGGACTTAGCCCGCGATAACTATTCAACATTTGCTTTTTTAATGTCTTAGGAATGAGACTAATTCTTTCTTGCCAACATTTGTAAGGTTCATCTAATCTGGGTAAAGTTCCTGTTAAAGTAGGGGGAAATTCGTAAGGTTGTCCGGTTTCAACAGTACGCACACTTGATTGATTAGCAGTTACTTGATGCCCAACGGTAATAATCTGTTGTTTAGCGTCGGTAAGGATAACGTTACTGTATTTACCCATAATTTCTAAAAATAAATGCCAGATAGGGGACTCGCCAGGGCGTTTGGCAAATTGTAAATTAACAACTCTTTCCCAGGGGGCAATCATTTCTAGAGAAGTTAGGGCGTATCCATTGAGTTGATGGCGTAGTTGATCGCTAAAAGTAAAGGTATCAGGAGTATGAGGCGGAGGATCACCAATACAAAGTCTAGCAGCCTGAGGATGCCAAGAAATAGTTAACCAACTACGTTTTTCGAAAGTTCGTAGGGCAAGAGAAATAGTGTGACGGTCACGTTGATAAACTTGTTCAAGACGAGAGGGTATCCAATGGGTTTGGAGTTCTTGACAAACGGCGGTTAGGGTTGTTACATCAAAAGATTGCATAGTGTCTCAACGACAAAAATAAATAATTGCTCAAGTTCCCATTGTCTCGAATTTTTTAATTTACCCCAACTACAAAAAACCTAAAAGTTATGTATTGACAAGATAAACTTATAATATACAACCTATAAAAATATAAAGCGGTCGTTAAGAATAACGAGTAAAAAAAATAACGGGCAAAAAACTGATAGGGCGAAAAGAGTAGTCAAAACAGAAGATGGTTATCGCAACTCTTACTGAAAAATTAACGGCTAAGTGTTATTGAATTCTCTATGTTTGCAACGTGAGTTTAACTAAGATTTATAGAGAGAAACGGAAGCAACGACTCTAGACTCCATATTGAAAACAGTATTTCTTGAAGTTTTGTGCCATGGATGTAGAATCTCGTCCTGGTCTTGGCGAGGCGTTTTGTGATGTAGATGACTGACTTCTATCAAAGATTTGAACAGCATTGTTGTTCTATTCCTAAGTTGAGGTATTTGAACTGTGTTCGGTCACACACAATCTCGATTTTTGTCGGACTAATTGCCTGTACTTAATTTACATAAAAAATATTCTCTCAATTTGGGAGCAAAGAGTAGGCTAGCTTTACGTCCTGATTTTTTTAAAAAAATTAAAGTTTTGATTGTTGATAGTTACTGTTTCAGTTAAAACTCAGCTCTGTTATCTCTTGACTGAGATATCAAGAATAACAACCATTTTAAAAAATTCCGTCAAACTTATACATATTTTCGTGGAGTTATACTATCAATAGCAATAAGTCTCAAGTCTTAAGTTTTCTTAAACCAATAGTTAATCATCTCAATGATCCTCACATTGGTAGCATTAGCAAAAACTTTTACAGTGATCCCCTTTATCCCTAAAAGGCATCTTGTCCAAGCTTGAAATATGAGAGAAGCACCTAGGGTTTGACAAAGAATTAGCCAACGATTAATAAATAATTAAATTGAAATCATTATATAGAGCTATTATTTCCGATGAAATCGGAGCGGCGGGATTTGAACCCACGACCCCCACTACCCCAAAGTGGTGCGCTACCAAGCTGCGCTACGCCCCGCTATCTGCAGAGTCCAATTGTAGATCATATTGCAATTATAATGCAACCTTTTACTGAAAGAAAAATTTCTGTTCGCCGTGACCTTTCCTAAGGCTTTAGATAAAGATGCCTGCGATCACCTCCAATTTATCTTGTGACACAAGACGTAGAACCAACCTCAGGCATCTATCAAAAAACCGTCAGACTTTCTAAAATAATCCTAAGGTTAAAGACTTATCAATGGGGAAAGTTGCACCTGCACCCAACCACAAAGCAACAAAAGTTCCAAAGAGGAACATAGCAGTTGCTACAGGACGACGGAAGGGATTCTGGAATTTGTTGACACTTTCAATAAAAGGGATCAACATTAAACCTAAAGGAATTGCTGCTTGACAAGCAATTCCTAATAATTTATTGGGAAGAATCCGTAAAATTTGGAAAAGAGGATAGAGATACCACTCCGGTAGAATTTCTAAAGGAGTGGCAAAAGGATTAGCCGGTTCACCAATCGCAGCGGGGTCAAGAACCGCTAACGCCACTAGTAGTCCTATGGTTCCAAGAATCACCACAGGAAAAATATAAAGCAAGTCATTAGGCCAAGCGGGTTCACCGTAATAGTTGTGACCCATGCCTTGGGCTAGTTTTGCCCGTAGTTTAGGATCGCTAAGATCTGGCTTTTTTTCAGTTGCCATCGGATAGATTTCTCCTTATAAAAACTGAGGATCAACAGGATGTGTGTCTAGGCATTAGTGACCAGTCTTTAATCACCAAAGATTTACAGTTAATTAATTAACTGTTCACTGGCCACCCTTGAGCACTTTACAAAGGACCAGAAATCCCTTGTTTGCGTATCATTAAAAAATGCAGCAGCATGAAGACTGCGATAAGCCAGGGGAAAACAAAGGTATGTAAGCTGTAAAAACGCGTTAAGGTGGCTTGTCCTACACTCTCACCACCCCGAAGAAGTTCAACCAGTTGATCGCCCACCACGGGAATAGCTGCAGGAACACCAGAAACTATTTTAACCGCCCAATAACCAACTTGATCCCAAGGAAGAGAGTAGCCTGTTACACCGAAAGAAACGGTAATAACAGCTAAAACAACCCCAGTAATCCAAGTTAACTCACGAGGCTTTTTAAAGCCACCAGTCAAGTAAACACGGAAGACATGGAGGATCATCATCAATACCATCATACTGGCAGACCAGCGATGGACTGAACGGATCAGCCAACCGAAGTTAACCTCGTCCATAATATATTTGACTGAAGAAAAGGCTTCAACAACAGTTGGTTTGTAGTAAAACGTCATGGCAAATCCAGTAGCAAACTGAACCAAGAAGCAAACTAAGGTAATCCCACCCAAACAGTAGAAAATGTTTACATGGGGAGGAACGTATTTAGTGGTGATGTCGTCGGAAATTGCCTGAATTTCAAGGCGCTCATCGAACCACTTATAAATGGGAGAATCTGTAACTTGTTTGGAGAACATTGAAGCTATAATTCGCTATCGTAATAAATGATCAAGGGTTGATTTGCTTGACTCCTTCAGTGAGATGCCCCATAGAGGGAGTCAATGTTAGCGACATGGAGAAAACAAAACACCTTATTAGAAAATCTAACACACTACTTTCCATTGTGTTCACTGCAATCACTATCCAAAACTAGTGTTTTTGATGATTCTTTGGCTGCATCCTGAAAGGGTAACAACAAAACTAGATCAGCACCGCTTCTCTGAGAATTTTTATCTCACTATTGGGTATAGATAGTTAAAGCAATTTGTCCTTGAAATTGTCGATGTTGTAGGGTATGGACTAAATTTAGTCCGATATTTTGTCCAGACAAGATACTGACTACCCATTTCGGCTCATACATCGGCTCATACAATGGCAAAGTAGAGGCAAATTTTAGACTTTTCGCCATATTGTCTTAAACCAAATAAAATAATATTCACTGTAGGAATATCTACTCCGTCTAGATCTCTCAATTTCCGTTTAGAATGATGAGTCAGTCTTTCTAAGTTGGATAAGGACTAATCCAGTCATCATATTTATAAATGGTATGAGAGTTCGTAATCACATATAAGTATATATTATATATAAGTAAACGCCCCTATAGTAATTAAATCCAACTATGGCAATCAACCCTAAAATATTGGGATTTATCGTCATTAATGTGATTTAAACTAACTCTCAAGCTTGCTAAAATGAAAGATAATTCATCCCTTCAAGAATACTGTCAAAATTTCTTGTTCTAATGATGACTGCTCATCACGACTAAAAACTGTTAGAGCAATCATGACAAAGACAACTTTAATATCTTTAACGGTCAATATCCCTAGGACGATTTGTCCGTGTATGGCATTAATTTTACGTTGATCAGAAAACAATTTAACAATGAATGTGGTGTTTGAAAAAATTAAGATAATAGCTACATAAAATTTGTTCCATCCCTGCTACTGGCTCCACCGCATAAATTTTGTGGAGGCCAAATTATAACCAAATAACAAACAACAATGAAGTAATTCCAAATTCGGCCAATAATTAGACTTTGTGCGTCAATAATAAACGCCATGATTCAAGGTTGACGTAAACACAAAGCTAATGCCCCAATTCCTATAGCTATCACTAAAATACAGCTAACTTCTAAAAATTTAAAAAGATATTATTAAAGCCGACCATAAAATGTTTTAATTTTTTCTTGTATATTCTGAAATATTAGTCTACTCTCTATTGAAGAATGGTTACCAAAACGATGGAGAAAAAAACGATAAGGAAAAATAATCCAATTGGGGGAAGTTTTTTACCATTATATTTTCTATCCTAGTAGCAGAGAAAGAACATTAAAAGAACATTAAAAAAATACTAAATGAGAAGTGTAAATTTTATGAGACGGAACATTTTTGTAACGCTGGCTATCGCTGCTCCCCTCATGTTAACGAGTCCGGTTCTAGCAGGGAATCCAGCTCACATTCAACAGTTGCTAACGACTAATGAATGTATGGGGTGCGACCTCTCAAATGAAGACCTAAGATATGCTCATTTAATCGGCGCAGATTTAAGGGATGCTAATCTGTCAGGGTCAACCCTAATCGAAGCTAACCTGGAAGGGGCGGATATGACGGGGGCCAACCTCGATGGCTCTAACCTAACCGGGGCGATGGTTACTAATGCCAGTTTAAACGATTCGAATTTAGATAATGTGAATTTCACCCGAGCAATGGTTTACGATGCTGATGTGACGGGTGCGTCCATGAACAACTTAGATTTAACTAGCGCTCAAATCTTTGACACAGGTATTGGGATTGGTGGGCAAGACCCCGCCTTTGATTAAAAACAGCAAACCAGGAAAATTTAGCTGTCATAGTTGTTTATGTCAGTAAAAACGCCGGCTAACCTGGCTAACAATGTAGACATTAGTTTTATGTGTGTCTCGTATTATCTTCACAATCTAAACTGCGTTTAGATTGTGAGGATGTCGTAAGTTCCAACGTTAATATCATGACCCCAAGCTACAGTAGGGCTAGCTTTAATAATTGCCCTATGATGAAGACAGTGATAGATAAACCTATGCTCAATTTGAGAAACGTCGTTATAAAGATATCAAAACTAACAAACGGGATTGTTTATATAGGATCGCATTTAAGAATGGATAAACATGGCAACAGAGTTAATTGTTGAAATTGCGACTAACATTGCTTCGATTGACTTATACAATGAACTCGGAATCTATTATTCGTTAATTATACTGTTGTCCATATAGGCATACAGGCTAGGTTAGATAAGTTATAAATCTTAGAATGATGGTAGTGTGACAGTACTGTAAGAAAATCAATATAACCAGGATCAATAGGATAATTGCTTGTAAGAAAGTAATAACTAAATCTTTAATCAAAGCATTAACAAATAACGTATTATTTTAAGACTAATAACAACTTTTAACCCAGAAAAAAAAACTCGGTTCCAATTTCTCAGCCATCATCGTAGCAGCTTATACAGTTCTTGGAGCATTAGTTCCAGGCGATTGATAAATAAAGCGACTCCAGGGTTGCCATCCACATTAGCCAATGTATCGTAGTTTTCTATTTATAGTTCAGCTCATCTCACATTCTTAGCGTCTTGCTGTTCTTCAAGGAATTTCGAAATGCGGATTTAAATGTCATCTTTTCCCACCTTCACTATCATATCTTTAGTGTCTGCTACCATTGTAGGTTGTTGCTTGGGTGGATAGAGTTGTTGTCTAATTCTTCCTACGCCGGTATCAGAATTTTTTCCATCGACAATATCAACAATATTAATTGTGGTTAGTCCCCTAGAAGCTAATTTATTAGGATAAAGCTAAATTCACATGGCATATTTAGCTTCTCCAAACAGACTAACGAAATCTCTCCCTGACAAATCTTTCGTTTTATTCTAGATAGTAGTAATAGTGATCGATTTAATCATAAAAAAAAATTTTTATCGTAAAGATATTCTCCGTGTGCCCCTTTGTCGAAGTAGCCAAGATAAATCAGGGTAATATTTCCGAGACTGTCTATCTATTTTCCCCCCTGCTTAGCTCACTACAGAAAACAAGTTCGACACTCCTTGAAAGCTTCGTTCCGCACCAATACTTGAGCAGTGTTTAGGTCCATCTCTGTCGGAAAAGTTATATTTACCGTATTCTTTAACGTAAGAATCAATTCATCTCACTTGTTCGGTTATTTTTTATTTTTTTTATTACTATGACTGTTTAGTTTGAAATTTTTTATAAGAAAAAGTCAATGTGAATGTTATTTGAAGGAGAACCTATGTCTATTTTGTCTTAGGAGTTTTATTCGTTTTCATATATAAAAGGGTTTTAAAATATTTTTTCCTCTTCAGTGTCAGAAGTAACCATGACAAGTAATCTTGTCTATTTTTATTTCACTACTTTAACAAGATTCGGTTATGGAGACATGGCTCCGACTAATTTTTTTTCTAGTACTTTAACCAATGTCAAAGTACTAGTGGGGACAAATTTGTCTTGCTATTGTTATTGCTAAATTAGTTGGCTTTTATAAAGCTGGTTAACAGTTCACCAGAGATATCGGGCGAAAACCATGTCTAAGAATACTATCGCAAGCACTCAAATCCTTTAGATTTGGATAAAGCTTCGATCAATCAATAAACCACGTAGCATTATCATTAGTTTAACTTTTTTTACAAAAAAAATAACCGTAACGGGTGTGACAGGACTCGAACCTGTAACCTACGACTTAGAAGGTCGGTGCTCTATCCATTGAGCTACACACCCATGAAGTTCATTATGACCGCCTCATAATTGTATACCCTCTATTACTGATAACGTCAACTTTAAAAGTCATTAATTTTAAAACTTAGCGTTTTATGATACAGTTTCCTACAAGATTCTTTAGCTTGGGATTAAAAGTCAAATTCATTCAGCCTCTTCTGTAACATTTGGGGAAATTTGGCATAATATTTCTGATTGAGAGGAGATGGATGGGGTAAAGGGAGTAAAGTAACTTGTCGTTGGTGTTGTATTCCCAAAGTATCGGTCGCGTGGAGAGTGACAGGTAATTTATTTTCATAGCGATCGTTCCGTTGGAAAAATTCATTGACTTCCCCTTTATCTCCATAAGGAATGAACCACTTAAACGCCTCGGTTCCTAAAGTAATAATTTGATTTCCTTGCCAATGAATGACTAATAATTTTTCGATAAAGGGACGGAAACGATTTTTAACTTCAGTAATATAAGCTTTATTGCCAGGTGGTTTATAGGGGACAGTATTGGTGAGAAGAACGCGAGCGCAGACGCTTTGCAACTCTTGTTGAGTTTTCGCCTGTTGATGATGTATCGCCGCGTAAAACCCTTTACGAACTAAAGTGCCTGCGGCACCAATTAAAGGTTGTCCTGTGTGGACTTCATCTCGTCCAAGATCCCGTCCAAAAAAGCAGATCTGACTTTTGAGGTTTCCCGCATACAAAATAGGTTGAGTGGGATCTTTATCAGCCGCTTCATAAACGGAGATATCAATGGGAAATGGTTTTCGTTTAGCTTCTTGATGAATCTGGATGATCAAGGTTTCAATATCTGACATTAATTCACTTAATCTGTGGTTACAGCAATCAGTACGATAGCATTATTTGTGACCAGTCAACTTTGCTACTAAAGCAGATAACTCTAAACAAATGTTAAAAAAGCAACTCATTTTAAGTTTTCATATTTAAGTAATTAAAGTGGTCTATTTTAACTAAAATTAGTCTATTTTAAAACTATTTATCTACAAACACTTTTTTGAAAGTGTAATGCAATTTAACCTATATTTTTTGAATAAAAACCTATTTCTAGCATTTTGTATGCTACTACTTAGTTATTTTAATTTCACTTACCAAAGAATATAAAGAGTCTTTTATTGCTTGGAAAATCAATTTAATAGCTTGTTAGTAAGTTTCTATTATTTAATGGTTTTATACAATCTTTAATTCATCTAACTTTCCATCCTTTTGGATTTTTTTAAAAAACTTCTATTTTTATTCTCGTTTTGAAGAAAATTTTGTGGTTGTAAGTCAATTTTTATAATTCTCGCTCTTCTAATTTTTTAAGTTAAATTTTTAGCGAGATTCTAACCTAGAGATTGCTCTTTTTTAACCATATTCAATTTGTTTAAGCTTACTTATTTTAATTTTAGATAAAAATGACGTATTCTTACTAGATAAGCTACAAATTCTCGTTAGGCTTCCTTCATCTATTCTTGATGAACGAACACTTATGTCTAAAAAACTGGCACGTCTAATACTGAGGCAGTGGTTAGTAGTTTAACTGAATAAATACCTTAGTTGTATTTATAAACACGAGTTCTACAAGAGTTAAAAATTTGAATTTATTAATTTAAGTACAATTGTTTTGTAATTTTGACAAAAATTCTATGGTATTTATGATTACTTAAGATAAGATTATATATTTATCTACCCTACAGTCTATAAATAAATTATTATGTTATTAATATTTTTAAGAGACGCTAAAATTAGCTAAGTTAATTTAAGTATAAATATCTCGTCTGAATCTTTATTAAATGCTCTTCTTTAAAAAAAACGTTATCTTCACTAAAATTTAGAGTTATACCGAACTCATAATGTCTAATTGACTAGATAAATGTCAAGTCAATAAACTTTAGGATTAAAAATCGATAAAATTTCAGAATTTATAAGTTCTCCTTCTAATAGAACTCAATTTATGATTAATACCTCCTACTGTTTATTTAGTTGTTCCCTAGTTAGAATATAAAAATAATTTATCTAATCAATAATTAGTCTAATTTTTATAGTTTTATAGGTTTAATAAATAAGTTTTATAATATCAATTACTCAATCTCAATAGTTCTGATACTTAGTCTTAATTTTGCCAAAAAACTTTCTAAATTCCTTTTTAAATTTATTCATTTTTGATGAGATTAGTGGCATTATACTTGGTCAAATTTAATTCTTGTTTTTCCATAAAAATTCTTGATTTTTAATTAAAATATGTTTGCTCTTATTTAACCTTAACAGATTTCTTTTTAAGAAAAACTAAGTTTTTTTATGACCTTTTTTATATATTAACTACATATTTTTAATAGAAATTAAACTTTAAACAGATAGTTTTTTTATTTTTTAAAAAAAAACTTATACATATTTTTTTTGTAGTAAAGTTTTTTAGTAGTTATATCATAATAAATACAAGTTGTTGTTAGATATATTTTTTCTATAAATCAAATTATCTCTATCTCATTTCAAATCTGATAATTGGTTATGGTGAGTACTTCCAAATTTAGAATCTCATTCATTTAGTATCAATCAAGTGAAAATGCTGAGTCTAGCAGAATTTAGTTTAAATAGAAAACTTGCTACAATTACATCCATAGAATAGATATAGCTTTTAATAAACTTATGATTTATAATCAGACTCTGCACTTTATGGTTTTCATTTTTAAATGACAGGTTAGGTAAAGCCAAATTTTGCCTAATACTTTCCTAGATAATCTAACTAGGAAATGGACTGAACTTGTCCTCCTTTTAATGTTAGAACACCTTGGGCAAATTGTTTAACAAATTTCTTTTGATGGGTTACCATAATCATAGTAGTTTGCTCTTTTTGATTTGAATTAATTAAAGTTTCTATTAATTGCTGAGCACGATCGCTATCTAAAGCTGAGGTGGGCTCATCTAACAATAAAAGTTTAGGTTTCATCATTAAGCCACGCATAATACTTACTAATTGTCGCTGTCCTAAAGATAATTGCAATTCATTTCGAGTTAACCAATCATCAGGGATAGAAAGTTGTGATTGCCATGTATCAATTGCTTGTTCAATCTCTAGTTTAGATAACTGTTGTAATACTAAAGGATAAGCAAGGGTTTCTTCGACAGTCATACCTAATAATTTTGGCTCTTGAGGAACTAGGACAATTTGTTGACGTAGTTTAACAATAGAAAGATTGCAGAGAGGTTGAGAGTTCCATTCAATTAACCCTGATGTAGGGTCTTGTAAACGGTTAATTAGCCGTAATAGAGTAGTTTTTCCAGCACCAGAAGGACCGACAATTGCTAAGCGATCACTCTGATTCACTTGAAAAGAAATATTAGTTAATAATTTATTCTCTTCCCTGATATCAGTTAAACTAACCTTGGATAATTTTAATAATGGAGTTGATTCAGAGTTCATAACTTATTAAATGTAGAAGTTACTTAATGGTGATAGTTATTCATTTTTTTCTTGTCTATCTTTAACCCTTCCAAGAACACTTTCCATAGGAGCTAATATTGCTTGGAAACGTGCAATAATATCTCGTTATTCTCCTTCTAAATATAACCGACCAAAACTCCCAATAGTCGAAACCTGAAGAATATTAATTAAAGCGACTTTTTCTGCCTCATTAGCTGCTAACGCTGTATAAGTAGCTAGTCGAACTTCCAAAACATAAAGAGTTTGTCTTGCTAATAACATTGGTCCCAGTCGGTTGCAATTAACTAATTATGCTTGATACGAATCGATGTTACAAATAATTTGACTAGAAACCACCTTAGGGTTCAAACAATCGTGTTGATTAACGCCTAAAGCACCTAAAATTGCTTTTCTTGCAGCTTTTACCTCTCCTTGATTAGTGGAATGAATTTTGAGAAGTCTATAAAGACGTTTGACAAATTGCACTCCAAGATAAACTACAGTAGACTTTAAAGTGACATCTGTAACGAAATTAATTCGATTTCTGGAGCAATCTCAATCCATAGTGAAGCATCTCCAAAGAAGGGTAAAACCTTAACGCTACCGTCCCAATCTAGACGGCATGTTGAGGTTGTAATCGGTTTAAATAAACATAGCTGCCTAATTCGACTCCCCAAGTGGGATTCTCCGATGTTTTCCGTTAATCTTTATAAAGACACCTCAAACAAATTACCATAAGACTAGTGAATTAAGGAGATTATAGATTTTACAGAATAAATCAGTTTGCTTTTCTAGGTTGAGGTAGTTGTAATCCTCTAAATTAGATTATCATTTAATATTAATTAAAGGTCAAATATTTTAATTAATCTGAAAAATTATCTTGTTAATAATTTTCAAAATTTCTTTTATTTCTTTTGTTATCAAACCAAGTATAGCTCAATAATAATTTTGTAAAATATGGCTATTTTATATATAAATGTTTTTATTGCACTCCTATTTTAACTCTAAATCTAAAATTTAGATTGCAAAAAAAGAATTTAATCTGTTATAGGTTACATTACTACCTATTAATATGTATTTTGGCTATTTTAATTGGCATTAATTATTTATTAATGTTTTTTTGTAAAAAGAAATAAGTCCATTAACTATAAATTAACTAACAAATAATTAGCCGTATTGGCTGTATATATTTGGCTTTAAAAATAGTATAAATATCTAAAAAAGCTAGAGAGAAAACAACTTAAATTATCTGTAAGGCTAAAAAATAAAAAACTTTTTTATAAAAAAAATAATAAATATTTATTCCTATAAAGTTCCAATAGAAACATCGCAATAAACTAAATCTTTACGTCTTAATTGGATAGTTGTGGTTAATATAGTAGCAATTTATATCATGATATTTATCTACAATGAGAACTTATCTATCATCTATTTCATTAGATAGCATTCAATACAAATGCAACATTAATAATCCTAGTAATACTCATTAAGCTAAGACAAACACTAACGAAAAAAATTACCAACTCTCATGATTTTAAGGGAATAAATTTCAGAATAATCTTTAACTTAAGATAAAGATAAATTAGGAAAATTAAAACTACAAACATTGCTACTGCTGACAACACAAATAAATGGCACCAAAACAGAAACATTTAACAAAAGTCCCCATGTAGTTTAAGCTAAATTACTAATAACTAAACAGTAAACTATATTACGTAGACGGAAATGTTCTCTATATAAATAATGGGTAAAATTTAATAAATAGTGCAACCAATTAAACCTAGATAAATAAATCTCCACATCGAAAATATATAACTAGTAGAGGCAATCAAGACCTCTCCAAAAAAAGTTTGATAGATCTCTTCCATAGTCATATCATTGACTGAAGCAAAATCTGCTACAAAACCAGTACCAAAAACGGCGATAACAGTAGTAATACAACCCATTATTTTACCAACTCTCGGTTAATTTTCATACTTCTTAAGTATTTAGATTTTAGGATGGCTTCTTGCGTAGTAATTCGATGCTACCACCTCAAGCACTTCCCCCGATTTAAATAAAGGAAAAACACAGTTAACTCGGTTTTCCCAGACTTTATGGGCAATTTCATAATCAGGGCAATTAATGCGATACGTGGAATCAGAGATCACGGAAAAAGAACAGCCATAAGGAAGAACAAAAGACAGAAGCAACTCAAGCGTATTTTGATGTAACTGAGAAGGAATCATATATCTTTATAGTTTGTTTTCCTGGTCCTTCTAGACTGAGTACGATCAATCAGTAGCTAATAACTCCTAAAACTATTATTCCAACTCCATTCTGTAAACCTAAAAACTTAATTTTTCTAAAGACCAAGTTTTTAGAATTTTGGAAGTCTTACAGAGTAAGAATTTTGGCTTTTGTTTGTTATGGTGTTGTTACAGCTAGTCTAGAAGAGTTATTTTTTAAAACTCCTATTTGATTTTATCAGATATGTCGTTCTCTATTGTCTATCTTTGTATTGAGATATGTTAACTCTTCGGTGAGTGAGTTATTGACAAATTACCTAGGATATATGTGTCCGGAATAGATAAAGTGTTTGTTCTGATGTTAGACAGACTCAAAGTTTATTCTACCTAACTGCTTTAGTGTCTGATGGTAATATTCAATGACCCAATAAATAGTTTTCATTTGAATAAATAGACTTTTACTAATTTTGTTTTAGTCTTAATTGTCTTAGCAAAATAAAAGATAAAATCAAACAATATCATTTATTTTATTTTTTTACTTTTTTAATTTTTATCAACAAATGATTCTCTTATCTCTATCTATTTATAAGTGTTAAATTAACTAACATTCGCTTTAGTATGAAATGTAATTTATTGTTATGGTATAAATTGCGAATTTTGTTAAAGAAAAAATAGTACTTTTAAGATAAAAAAAATAATAATTGATTTCATCAAAAAAATGGAAAAATTATACTTGATTATTTGTAATGTCTTAAGAGTTTCGGTAGCTATTTCCTATTTGGACAAATTTTAAAATTTTTAGCAGTTACTTTTACTTTCTATTTTAGACAGCTCATATTTAAGTTTTACGGACATGGCAATAATAAAAAAATTGATGTGGAATTAATTCTATGTAAGTTTTTCATGTTGACTTAACCAAATGATTGCTTGCCTAATCCACTCCTCGCTATTATTATTTTTTGACATTTGATTATCTTTACTAAGAGTAGAAACAGCTTGATTAATTTCTTTATTGGTATAACCTAATGCTAATAAAGTCATTTCCAAATCTTCTAGCACCTCTAAAGACGGAATTTCAATAGGAGAAGATAAGGTTATACCTAATAGTTTTCGCCATTGAGATAGTTTCGTTTTAAGTTCTAAGATAATCCGTTCGGCAGTTTTTTGTCCGACTCCTGGGGTTTTAGATAGAGTCAAAATATTGCCATTAATAATTGCTTGCACTAATTCTTCTAATCCTAAGGTATCAATTAGGGTAATTGCTAATTGTGCACCAATCCCATTAACACTCATTAATTGACGGAATAATTCTCGTTCAGCCACAGTGGCAAAACCATATAAAATGGGGTAATCATCCCTGATTTGTAGATGGGTAAAAACTTGAATACTTTCTAGTTTATTTTGAACTAATTGTCGGGCAAATCGTGATAATATTTGCATTTCATAACCCATATGATTAACTTCTAAGATCAGTATAATTCTATTTGGGGTATTATTAATTACTTCAACTAGGTTGCCTTTGAGATAATTTAACACAGTTTATTATTAATAATTTAGGTGTTAATAAATTGTTTTATAAACCTGCTTGATCCCTCATGCTTTTTAAAAAAGCATGAGGGATGGTATATTTCTTAAATACTTATACATAATGTCCTTGAATAAAATGATAGAAAATAATTTAATTACTTTAACACTGTTCGCATAATTATATTTATGCGTTGACTAAATAATACCACACTTTTTTTAAAAAAATGCAATATAATAGTTTATTTTAGTTTAATTTACAATCTATTACACAAATGTTGAATAAATGATCTTCTATCTCCATTAATTGGTAAAATATCAAAGTATAAATAGAATTATAGACGATTTTAGTATGTGTAATACTGGCATATTAATGCCAGGTAACAAATTACTCCTATTGTAGCTGTTCCAGTAAAATAATAACCGATTTAGAAATAACTTTGTTCATATTCTAGTTGTAACAGTAGATCTTGAAAATAACTAGTGATTGCACAAACTTTTTCCAGTTCCAATCTTGTATTTAAAAATTTGCCCAGTGAATATTAACGTCCTCTTTAGAGAAGGCAAAATAGATTCGAGTCTCTATAGAAGCAATTAAAGCATCAGACAATTATAGAGATTTTTTCAGAAATTAAAGTATAAATGAAGTGCTCGCTCTGTTGCATAAACAATTTTAGTCCTATAGGCAATTTAATATTGAGTTGAATATTTATTGAAAAAGGCTACAGAACCATTATTTTCTACTATAGGATGATCTAGCTGAGTCACAAACAAAAAACTAAATATCTCAAATGTTTCTAGATCTTATTCTTTATGTGTTTACGTGTTTTTTGATTATTGATTTTTCCAAAATTACTTTGCTTATAAAAATGGACAAAACCTAGCAATATAGTGATTATTTATTTATATATATATTTTGTCAAATTAAATATAACTAATAAGTCCACTATTAGTATAGATTTTTTTGTAAGAACAAATAATGTTAGAAGTGTAGATATTATTTTGCTTGTTAAATTGACTTAAAATAGATAAGATAAACTTATAAAATATTTAGACTTTTACCAAAGATAGTCTAAACTTTTACAATTTGACTTCATTAAAGTAATATCTGACTGTTTCATTGCTATTGTTTACTATTAAATCATTCAGTTCTCAAAGTCTTATCTAGGAGTTATACATTGACAAATTATGTTAAAGATATATTATCTAGGATAGATAAAGCGCTCACTATGTATTGGACTAACTCAAAATTGATTTGACATAATTGCTTTTAAGCTCGATGATAACATTCAATAATCTGATGAGTTGTTTTTTATTTTAAAAATAAACTTTTACTAACCTCGTTTCAGTCTTGATCATCTTATTAAAACAAAATCTAAAATAGCACTACATCGTTTCTTTAAAATTATCAATACATTAACTTTGCCAAATTATGTAATAGACATAATATCCTTATTTTTCTATTTTTATGGGCTTTTAACTAACTAAAACTTGATAAGTTATCAACTGATACTTATCAAGTTTTAGTTATTTTTATATTAAAACTTAATTGCCAGTTCCGAGATACATAGTTAAGTATCTTGAAAAAAATTACTGCTTAAATATTTTAATTCGACGACAAAATATTGAAGGTAGATATCTAACTGATACTTAGCTATCTAGTCTATTTGTTCGTAACAATTCCGATAGTTATCTCCCATCTTTGACAATTTCTTCTATATCTATTATTTTTTTACTCTTTATTCTTGTCGATAAGTTTACATTTTTAGATAATCCATATTTGATAAGTTTATCTAAGTAATCTATAACTTATGGAAGCCATACATCATACTAATTTTCTAATAGTTTTTTAAAAATTACAATTTGATATAATTTTTTATTTGTGAATTAAACGGTTAGCGGTTCGTAAAATTTTTCCAGCTAAAATCGCAGCGCCAAAGCCATTATCAATATTCACGACTCCGATCCCTGCCGCACAAGAATTAAGCATTGTCAATAATGAGGAAACCCCCCCAAAACTTACTCCATAACCTACACTAGTTGGAACTCCAATCACTGGACAGTCAACCATTCCGGCTACCACACTAGGTAAAGTCCCTTCCATCCCTGCCACCACAATCAACACATCTGCTTGATTAATCAACTCACGGTTACTTAATAGACGATGAATACCTGCTACTCCCACATCCCACAACCGTCGTACTTCAAACCCACAAAGTTGCGCGGTAATAGCTGTCTCTTCAGCTACGGGTAAATCGGCTGTTCCTGCCGCAAGAACCCCAACTACTCCTAACCTAATCGAAGGGATTTCTGAAGTTTTCAAGGCACAAATACGAGCTACTGGATAGTAAATTAAATTAGGCACTTGGTCTTTGAGTTGTTCGGCCACCGTTGCCTCAATACGAGTTGCCATAACCACAGGAGAATTACATGCCATCGTAAGCATAATTTGAGCGATTTGTTCAGGAGTTTTTCCTGGTCCCCAAATAACTTCAGGAAACCCTGTTCTTAAATAACGATGATGATCAATTTTTGCAAACTCATCAACCGGTTCAAAACTGAAATATTTGAGCTTTTCTAAGCCTTGATCGGGACTAACTTCTCCTATGGCGATCGCCTGTAGAAGAGACTGGAGTGCATTTGGATTCATGGTTTTAAATTCTCCTTAAACTATCTAAACGATTGAATACGACTCAGAGGCCAAGCAATTTTATAGGCTTTTTCTACAATTACCTACCTAGGTAAAAATCTAGGGAGCATACAGTATAGACTCTTATTTCGATCAAATTCTAACATTAAGTAATTAATAGCCTGAGTTAATTGAGGGCTTAATTGATATTGAAGCAGTTCAGCAATTTAAGGTTTATTCAAAAGATAATTTTTCAGGTAAACTTTCTGATTAACCACATAAAGAGCTTCTCCATGCTTGCCTACCACTAGCTTTTGCTTAATGTGACAATCAGCCAATTCAGAATTATTAGCTTTAATAGTTTCTGATTGGGTAAAAACAATAATATTCCCACATTGAGGAACATAGTTAGGAGTATTACTCACAAAAAATACCCTAACTGATACAATCGGTTGCATCAATTTACCAAAAATAATAATTTTCTAAAATTGTTGATTAAGCCATTAGTGTAAATTCTCCTCAATAGGACTAGCAAAAAAGACCAAACTTATCATCGTATGGGTAAAAATATAATCTAAATTTAGAAATAAAAGATTAGAACTCAATATTAGTAACCCTATGATTGATTTTTTACAAAAAATCTTTCCTTAAATTTATACCTTTAGTGGGAGATCAACCACAACAATATTGACTGAGTAAATAACACAGTCAATGGACTAAGGTATTTAGCTCTTGACTGTATTCCCATCCACCACAAAAATTTCCATAAGGCCATCTATATTGAAATACCTTGATCTCTTAGAAACATAATCGTCCGTAGAAGCTCTTCTTCATAAAGCTGTCCGATATCTGAGAAAAACATCTATAGATTCACAGCCAAACAACCAAGGATATTTATTAATTTCAAAGCTTGACATTCTTCTAGTAATTATTTTACTTGTGAAATACACTAAGTTTTAGTGGCAGGCAAAAAGCAAAACTAATAAGTCAGAGTACATCTCCTGACCCTAAGAAAAACTATTTCTTTAGTATCTACTCAGAAAAATGATTGTTTTAATTCCTAAATATCTAACTTAGAAGTCTTTGAAATGATAACTTATACGTAACTTACGACCTTACGGCAAAAGTTAAGATTAATTTGATAGATGGGGTAAGGTTTGCTTAATAAATTTTTGGACCAAGGCAGTGCGTTTATTTTTTTCGAATACCCGCCTTATTTTTTGAGGAAATTGAGTTAGATCTATCTCTTCTACTGCCGATGAATCAAGATCTTGTTCTTGGAAATGTTCAACTAAACTCAATCCAGCTAAACGAGTTAAATAGGCGGCACTTATTGCTTGAATTGTTCCCCCAGCAATATAGGTAATAGCATTATTTTTGAGAAAACTGCCAATAGTTTGAGTTGATAGTTCAACTAATCCTAATTTAACTATCAATTTACCAATGGTTATTGAAAGAGCTTGTGCTTGAGAAAAAGATAATTTCTGTTGATAAATTCCCCCTAAATCTATAACTAGTTGAGAACTAATAGCGGCGGTAGCTAACAAATCTAAAGCAGCTACAGGATTAGCAAAAGCACTAGCTGCTGCAATCCACTGATATTTTTCAATAATGGGTAGAGCGCAATCGCGTCTTATGCTATCAAGATTTGCTTTAGCCTCTTGTTTAAGAGATACTGCTTCACGCCATAGACTCCCCCAGACTAACATTTTTCTTTCGAGTTCTAAAATGATTTTTAAGCGATCACTCAAAGGATTAATTTCAGGAGGTTGGGATTCAGTCCACTCCCTAATTATCCCATTCTCTTCATGCTGACGAACTTTTAGAGCTTGAGGAGCGGCACTAATGGCAATAATATCAGAAGGGGCAATCATCGATTTGAGTTGTTGCCGTACTTGTTCTAGAATTAACGCTCTTTCTTCTGGAATATACTGATCCTTTTTATTAAAAACCAGAATAAATCGTTGATGATCTTGGTTACATTTTTGTAAAAATCTCCAATGAGAATTGGTTAAATCTCCGGTAATTAATAATAAAATTAGGTCCGCTTTTATCTCAGGTATTTTTATCTCTTTAAACAAAGATTCTATCTCTATCAAAGAGATATTCTTAGAGAGATCTTGAGCTAATAGTTTTTCCTTTAAAGTTGTTTTCCCAACCTTTTGGCCTCCTGCTAGGGCAATAGTTAGTTCTTGACGCTCAAAGCCTAAAGATAATTGAGTTAATTGTTGCTTAAAGACAGAAGTATCACAATCTGGTGCTTCGGTAGCTAAGGTGTTAAGGATTAGTTCTCCTTGAGTAATTACATCTCTAACTGATTGTTCAGTTAAACGTGTTACTGGCAATGGCTTATTTTTCATTTCTTTTTGTCTTTGCCTCCACCAAAACCCTAAACCCAAGGATATTGCGCTAAGTATTCCCCATTCTCCTACTTCTAGAATTTGTTGACTAAAGCTATTATAAAACCATAATATGAATGAAATACCGACGCCTACCACTAGAATTGGTTTGTTAACTTCTTTTCTCATTATTAACTTCCTCAAGCAACCCTTCCTTAAAAATTGTACTTTTTATAATCTATTTCCTCTTTCGATGTTTTTTACTTTTTCAAGATTGCCATGCCTTTTTTAACTTATCCCAAAGACCCGAAAGGGATTCTTTCATCTGTTTTTTAAGACTCCAACGTTGAAAGGCTTGTTCATAAGCTTCTCCCTCTGTTTGAAATACTTTCCAAGTATCTAGAGACAGGGGCAATCCTAAGAGTAAGAGAGTATACAACGACCAAGATAAAGTCCCCGAACTAAAGAAATTTATCATCAAAAAAAATCCGTTAACAATAGCATAGCGAACAGCCTTTTGTTTTAATTTTTCCTGCCTATAATAATCAAATTCCTGTCGTTTACGTTCGATTATCTTACTATTAAGCCAATCGCGCTCAGCAGATCTCAGAGAGTCATGATCAATGTCTAATTCAGTGGCAATTTCCCACAGTTGCGTTCTTGACAATTCTGAACCATCGGCTGTACGAGTGATCGCTAGGTGAAGAATTTCTTGGACATCATTGTGACTGTAGGATTCAGGGGGTTGCACGTTAGAAGTTGACATAATTTACTTACTTTAGACTCAACTCAGTGAACCAGCTTGTCTGACTATGATTGTCACCGGAAAATCAGCCAGGCCAAACCTCTTTAGATTTTATCTTGAATCTGAAAACAGGGTCAGTTTATGATTAGAATCATAAACTGACCCTGTTTTATAATATGCACCCGCTTTTTGGATCTTAATAAACATTTAGTACTTTTGAATATTTGTTGCTCAGTAGTTAAAATTACTTCCTAACCTATAATGCTTGTCATGCCCACAAAAATTGTTAGTTTTTCCAGCTTAACTATGAAAAGTCGCAATAGTAAAACCCCAAAAGTTTCTTTTTACAGGATTTCCAGGATTCCAAACACTTGATTTCTCTAAAAAACAAGTGTTTAGATTTATGAAATATTCCCAGAATAATAATTTTAAAAGTTATTGGCTGCTGGTCTATCATTCTCAGTTTAAAAGAGCCAAATTATTTTCTGGTATGTTCCATCTTCATTGTAGAATGGTGAGCTAGAGAACGCTAGAACCGTCTTTTTTTTGGCGGGTATATTGCTTAGTTGCAGGTGCGTTCAAGCCTTTAGAATACTTTCTTGGGGCTTCTGAGGTGAATTGTGATTTTGTTGTATAGAATTTGGAGAGAATTAGTGGACTTATCCCTCATTCCAGCCCAACCTAAGCCTGGTTTAATCAACGTTTTGATTGAAATTCCTGCAGGCAGTAAAAATAAATATGAGTTTGACAAGGATCTTAATGCCTTTGCGCTAGATCGCGTCCTTTATGCATCAGTCCAGTATCCTTATGATTATGGATTTATCCCTAATACCTTAGCTGATGATGGTGATCCTCTGGACGGAATGGTGTTAATGGATCAACCGACTTTTCCCGGGTGTATCATTGCTGCTCGTCCTATTGGTTTGTTAGAAATGATCGATGGAGGTGATCGTGATGAAAAAATTCTTTGCGTTCCCGATAAAGATCCCCGCTACATTCAAGTTAAATCTCTCAAAGATGTTGCTTCTCATCGCTTGGATGAAATTGCTGAATTTTTCCGTACCTACAAGAATTTGGAGAAGAAAGTAACAGAAATTCTTGGATGGAAGGATATTGAAGCTGTACTTCCTCTTGTTGAAGAATGTGTAAAAGCTGGAAGTAAATAACTTCTAAGTACTTCACCTAAAACTCGGTGATTGATTGATACTCCCTGCCCATAGAAGGTGCGGGGTTTGTTTAACTGCAAACTCTTAGAGAACATATTATTTAATTAATTAACTTTGTTATATTGCTCAAATAAATCCTTAATATTAAAAAATAAATAGAGCAAACTGTTCCGGTTATAGCATAATAAAATTTACCTAAAGATAAACAATTTCATAAAAACTACGAGATTCATTAATAACTTATACTTTTACTCTTTTTATTAAAGGTATATTCTCGATATTTTCTATATTTAAGTTGTTAAGTTTACCCGGATAATTAACAACAAATTATCCCAATAACTAAGACTGGACTTTAAGTAATTTTAAATTATTTGATAAAGTGTAACAAGCGTCTTAAGTCTGATTCAATCGGACTGTTCTCTAATTAATATGGTAATTGGTTTTATTTAAAATCTTATATCTGTAAGTCTACTTTCTTTTGAAAAGTCAGTATAAGATGGTGATATTTCTATTATGAAGGATAATGATGAGGTTAAATAGCTTTTAAATAAAAATTAGCTAATTTCAACAGTCTTGACACTTGATGTAATTTTTTCTAAAAATTGTCATAAATTTTTCTTACAATTGGTGTCTCCTCGAGAAGACTGATGATATTTTATACACCTAATTAAGTTCAGTTTTCTATTGTTTACTTAAAGTCACTCAATTTATAAAGTAGATATATTTACTTTTATTTAGATTTGACCTATTTTTTAATTTTCTTATTAGCTTTTTAAAAGCCCTCTATACTCTAATTTCAAATAGTTTATTTAATTATCTAATTGATGAATATTTATTTATTCTTTTTTAAAAAATTTATACAGATCGATATCCTACAAAATTTTTATGTACTTTTTAAATAGCTATACAAACTTTTTTTAACTTATCTACAATCTTTTCGTAAAAATCAAACTAACTACTTTACTATCTCTCTCATTTTTATTATTTATATAATTTATACACTTACTATTTGAGCTTAATCTATAAAAATTAGATAATAACTCTCATTTCTTAAAAATCCAGCAACTTCTACATTGCCAATTATTTTAATCTTGCTATTGACCGATTTTATAATCATAAATTTAACATATTTTAATGTAAATTAAATTCTTTTTTACTTAGCCCACCTCTTTTTAAAAAAGATTTTT
Source organism: cyanobacterium endosymbiont of Epithemia clementina EcSB (assembly GCF_029919255.1). Classification (GTDB taxonomy): domain Bacteria; phylum Cyanobacteriota; class Cyanobacteriia; order Cyanobacteriales; family Microcystaceae; genus Rippkaea. The sequence continues at coordinate 2,419,888 of NZ_CP123991.1, forward strand.
ATATTGCTCACATCTGATTCGACGACGATCTATTTATTTTAAAATAAATAGATTTCTATTCTAGAGTTCAATTTCTAATATTGTGTTTATTCTTTTTATAAAATTTTTAGTTGTTGCACTCTAATAAATAAAAGTGGATATTAAGTCCATTTTTGTTAAAATCAAACTATTACTATCTCATCTAAAATCTAATAATAAAGAGCAGTTAATTTTATTTAAAAAATAATATTTTTTGATTAAAATTAATAATTAATGTTTAATTTTAATCAAATATCTCTTAGTTAAGAAGAATCTGACTTAGATGTAAGTCCTATGAATATACTATTTGTATAGTAATCATTATTTTTCTGTATTTTTTTAATAAAAAAGTCTTATTTATATAAAAAAAATAATTATTTATACAGATCTAATAGAACTAAATATATTTAGATATATTTAGTTCTCTGGCAATATATTATTTACTTTACTTATCAAAAAAATAAATTTATGTAGTTTTTTAAAAATTTAAAAAATAAATATAAACCAGCTTTAAATAGTTTATAATGTGATTTTTATGCTAAGTTTATTTACTAGCAAGCTAATGAAACTTAAAAATGATTAAATAATTTTAATTGAGTGACAAAAATAGTCAAATATTAAAGACTTATTTATAGAAGCTATGCAATCATATATATATGACTTAATTGTATAAATACAGTTTATGTATATTTATTATTGCCTACTTAATTTTCTAAAAAAACACAGAATTAAGAGCTAACTGTAAATAATAAAAAAAAGGAATTAACAGGTAGAATTATGAAGATAAATATGAATTGATCATGGCAGTTACAAAAAATATTGAATCACACTCAAGACTAAATATTTTAGAAGTAGATAATTTTCTAATTCTTAATTAGAAAATTTAAAAAGTCAATTAACTATAAACTAAACAGAAAATGTTGAAATATTATTCAACAGAATAAAAATTAGTGTCGAATCTTAACAAACTAATAGAGATGTTAGTTTTGAGCCTTGTTTTAGCTTTCTAGACTAAGTTATATTCCTCTTTTTCAGTATGAGTTAACGTTTTACTGTTTCCTTAATGGTTCTTAATATATAAAATTCAAACTTTCAGCCTTTGTTTATTAAAACATTGTCATAGCTAGTCTAGAAAAACCATCAATTTAAGCCTGCATAGAGCCGTCTACCTTAGTTGTCAAGCTCAAATTTAAACTCTAAGTCAATGCCCCGTTACTATCATCAAAGCGGTCCAATCATTAGTAATCTCTATGAGCAGTCGAGCTGGGCAATCATACTCGACTAAGCTCTTGCCTATAATCTTCTGTTATCCTTAAGAGTGAAAGTGAATTAATTTTAATCTCAAGTGTTGTCAACGTTCTACTAGCATTCAAGGCTATGCTCTTAAAGTCTACTACTCGTCATATTCGTCTCTATACGGCTGAAGTTAAAAACAGCGAACTGGTTCCTAGTGATAATGTCTTAACTCTTGATATCGATCCCGATAATGAATTCAATTGGAGTGAGGATTCACTGCAGAAAGTTTATCGAAAATTTGATGTCTTAGTGGAATCCTACAGTGGAGAAGATTTAACTGACTATAATCTCCGTCACATTGGTTCAAACCTGGAACATTTTATTCGTTCTCTGCTGCAGAAAGGGGATATTAGTTACAATCTCGGAAGTCGTGTTCTTAACTATAGTATGGGACTCCCTAAAATAGAAAGTCCAAAGACTGAAGGGAATTATCATTAATTCTTTCTTCAGCTCAAGCTGATAGAGATTCTAGACAGATACTATTCAATAGCTTGAACGACAATGTCTTCTCTTCCCCACCTGCGAGCTTGCTGGGGAAGGGAAAACAGTCTAATTGGGAACTGCCAAACTATGCCCCCTTTTTTGAACTAGGCATGATGCAAAGCGCTCCCTTCAGTCGTAGAGAAGACCAACCATAGCATGAAAGTAACTTGGTAACTGCTTAACAACAGTCTCATCTTAATTGATACAGCTAATGGCAATATCCTGAAATCGAAACTGGTATCTGAGAGTAGGTAACTTCTCTTTAAGTATTTCTTGTCAGGACCAAGCATTTAGTCGCAGCCTTAGAAACTAGTGCCATCAGAAGTGGACAGTCAAACCTCTCAGCGCAGTCCGTAAGGCGAGTATGAAGGTGGATACGACTGAAAGTTTACTCGTTAGGGTAATTTCCATCCTAGTCTCGTGGGTTGCTGATAGATTTTCTTCAGTGTATTAACATCCCTTACAGAAATGGGAGAAAGACTGCGGACTTGAGAAAAATATAAGGCATCGGTTTCTTGATCGCTGTGTCCCCAAATTCCCAACCCGTGGCCAAGTTCATGGCGGGAGGCTGATAAGGTCGATAATTGACTTAAACCGGGACTAATCTTAATAGTCATACGATGGCGCAGAATAGGAGAATTATCCTGAGTCAGATAAAAATTATAATTAGTTTGGGCTGATCGCGCCCTAGGAATTGTTAATTGTCCAGTTTCAGGGTCAAAGCTGGCATCTAGGGGAGGCTCAGTTCTTTCAATAACAATATCTGCTAATTTTGGATCTTTTACTTCTACCAGAGGTAAAAAGTCTTGCCACTCTGTGATCGCTTCCATAACAGCGTCTACCCACTGTAGAAAAAGACGGGTACTTGCGGCGGCAGGATCATTGAGATTAGTAGGACGATCCAAATAAAATTTGATAGGAAATTGCGACCAAATTAAATAGCCCGCAGGACTCAATGATATTTTGTCGAAATAATCCCCTGAGTTTTTGGGATCCTGCCACTCAATTAGAGTTAAGGGGAGGGGATGTGCTTGTAAAGGGGGTAATGACCTTTCTAAGTCATCCCTTTGAGCATTCAAGGGTTGAACCCAAAATACAACTAATATAGCGATACAAGTCAGCCCCAACAAAAAAGGATATTTCCGATATTTCCAGCAAAAACCCTTTTTTTGATTGAAAATATTAGTTATCCGTTCCATTAGCTTACAATCTAAACAAGAAAAGAGTTTCCACTTCAGATTTCCACCCCCTTAGTTAACCGACTGTCAATATCTAATCAGTCTGGTTATCTAAGGGGATGGATCTAACCATCCTGCACTCAAAACAATAGTTAGGGCAACAAAAACCGTACTCAACGTCCAAGTAATTTGATTGAGGGTTTTTTCAGCACTTTTAGCACTAGTGAACAATTGCGCTTGTCCCCCAATACCCCCAATACCGTCTCCTTTGGGACTATGTAAAAGGACAGAGACAATCAATAAAGCAGCAGAAACCACCCAAATAACTTGTAGTAGTTGTCGAAGATTCATAAAGATTCAATGATAAAGAAACAATTAACGAGAAAGCCAAATAGGAGTACGATTAGTTTTAAACTCAACTGCAATAGGTTGAATCAATGATCTCCCTGTCATTTCTTCTGGCTGTGGTAATTGTAAGATTTCAAGGATAGTTGGGGCAACATCTGCTAGTCGTCCATTATCTCTGAGTTCAACAACTCCTCCGTGTCCAAGAATTTTCCGCTTTTCTCCTTCAACTACAATTAGGGGAACAGGATTAGTGGTGTGGGCGGTCCAGGGATTTCTTTGTTCATCACGCATTAATTCAGCGTTACCATGATCGGCGGTAATTAAGGCGGTTCCTCCCATTTTACTAATACTAGTCAACAACTGTCCTAAACAATTATCAACGGTTTCCACTCCTTCAATTGCTGCCTCTATATTGCCTGTATGACCGACCATATCAGGGTTAGCATAGTTAATTACCACCAAAGTGTAAATCCCCTTTTCAATAGCAATACGGGCACGGTTCGTAACAGTCTCCGCCGACATTGCTGGAGCTTTATCGTAGGTGGTTACCATAGGACTCGGTACTAACTCTCGATCTTCTCCCTCAAAGGGATTCTCCGCTCCTCCATTGAAGAAATAGGTGACATGGGGATATTTTTCAGTTTCCGCAGTGCGAAATTGTTTTAATCCTTGACGAGCCACTATTTCCCCTAAAATATTATTGAGGTTTTGGGGCTCAAAAGCTACTTTAACAGGGAGATTAGGATCATATTGAGTAAAGGTAAGAAAACTCAGGGGACGAATTCGTTCCCGTTCAAATCCATCGAACTCAGCTGAGGTCAAAGCATAACACATTTGCCGTGATCGGTCGGGACGGAAGTTAAAAAAGATCACCCCATCTCCAGGCTCCACCGCGCCTGGGGCAATGCGAGTTGGGAGAATGAACTCATCGGTGATACCTCTACTATAGAAATCTTTAATCACCTCGACGGTTGAGCGGCCATCCCCTATACCATCTAGAGTTAAGATATCATAGGCTTTTTTTACACGATCCCAACGGCGATCACGATCCATCGCATAGTAACGACCACTAAGAGTAACAATACGCCCCAATCCAATTTTCTTGATATAAGACTCAAGTTTTTGGATGGCATTTATCCCTTCAATAGGATTAGTATCCCGGCCATCAGTAATGGTGTGAATACACACCTGCTCAAGGGTTTGCTCTTTCGCTAAATCCAATAACCCCAACAGATGATCGAGATGAGAATGGACTCCTCCCTCGGAACATAAACCGATTAAGTGTAGTTTTCCCTGACGAGAACGAACTTCTTGACAAATTTTTACTAACTGAGGATTTTTTAAAAATGAGCCATTTTTAACTGAATCGGAGATGCGAACTAATTCTTGAGGAACTATGCGACCAGCCCCAAGGTTTAGATGTCCCACTTCTGAGTTACCCATCTGACCTTGGGGCAAACCGACATCTTCCCCGGAAGCTTGAATTAGAGTGCAGGGATAAGTAGTCCAAAGGCAGTCCATTACTGGAGTTTTTGCTAGAGCAATGGCATTGTTTTCCATGCATGGACGATAACCCCAGCCGTCTAGGACCACCAGTACCACTGGAGATACAGGTGCTTTTGCCATGATTAATTATTCACCTAACTTAATTTTTAATTTTATGCACATCGATGATACCACTGACTTTTGAAATCTGCCTATTCTTTAACATTTTTCCTGGGTAGTTTTAGGGAATAAATTTGCTTATTTTAACTATTTTCACCAGAAAATATCAATTTCATCGTTGATCAAATCTGCGACATATCTTAAATTAATTAACATACCTTTATAGACTTTTCATAAAGTATATTATATGAGAACTATAGGGTATATCATAAATAACACAAAAAAATTTTTTGTACATTACGGTAGAAAAAAAGAAGAGAAACTATCCAAAAAACTGTATTTGACCTAAGGATCCTAAATTGATGTTTCGTTTAATAACAGTTTCTTAAAGTTTATGCCCAACTTACTTTTATTAAATTTGCTACCCTTAAGGGCTAAGGAGACTCTATCAATTTAATTAATTTCTCTTTTCCAATTCTAAATAATAATTATGAACTTAATTGTCCAAAAATACGGTGGAACTTCCATAGGTTCCGTAGAACGAGTTCAGACAGTAGCACAACGCATCCACAAAATAGCCCAAAAAGGCAACCAAGTAGTAGTTGTGGTTTCAGCTATGGGCAAAACTACTGATAAATTAGTCAAATTAGCTTCAGAAATTACCCCCGATCCCTGTCGTCGAGAAATGGATATGTTGTTGTCAACAGGAGAACAGGTGTCTATTGCTTTGATGAGTATGGCTTTGCAACAATTGGGTCAGCCAGCAATTTCTCTAACTGGGGCGCAAGTTGGAATTATTACCGAAGCTGAACATAGTCGCGCTCGCATTTTATCAATTAAACCCCATCGCATTCAACGGCATTTAGATCGAGGTGAAGTAGTCGTAGTAGCAGGATTTCAAGGGATTAGTAATGGAACTGATTTAGAGATTACTACCTTGGGACGAGGAGGATCAGATACTTCTGCAGTAGCTATTGCAGCCTCATTAAAGGCGAATTGCTGCGAAATTTATACTGATGTCCCTGGCATTTTAACCACCGATCCACGTTTGGTTTCTGATGCCCAATTAATGAACGAAATCACCTGTGATGAGATGTTGGAGTTAGCCAGTTTAGGAGCTAAGGTTCTCCATCCAAGGGCGGTGGAAATTGCACGAAATTATGGAATTCCGTTAGTAGTCCGATCAAGTTGGAGTATTTCCCCTGGAACTCGCGTTATTTCTCCTATTCCTAAACCCAGATCCATTGATGGGTTGGAACTAACTAAAGCAGTGGACGGAATAGAATTTGACCCTGATCAAGCTAAAATAGCCCTATTGCGAGTTCCTGACCGTCCTGGAGTGGCGGCGCAGTTGTTTGGGGAAATTGCTAATCAAAAGGTAGATGTGGACTTGATTATTCAGTCCATTCATGAAAACAATAGTAATGATATTGCCTTTACGGTGGTCAGAAAAGTATTAAATAAAGCCGAAGCAGTGGCAGAAGCGATCGCTCCTGCCTTAAGACATTCTCCAACTAACAGTGACGAAGCCGAAGTTCTGATAGAAAAAGCGACAGCTAAAATTGCCATTGTGGGGGCGGGAATGATTGGACGGCCAGGAATCGCCGCTAAGATGTTTAAAACTCTGGCTGATGCTCAGGTTAATATTGAAATGATTGCTACGTCTGAGGTAAAGGTAAGTTGTGTCATTTCCCCCAACAACGGTGCTCGTGCCATTGATGCTTTGTGTAAGGCATTTGGTGTCAAGTTGTCTAAAATTCCGGTAGTCTCTCAAACCGTTAAAGTCTCTTCTCCTGTTCGAGGAGTCGCCCTTGACACTAAACAAGTTCAAATTGCTTTACTTCATGTTCAAGATCGCCCGGGTATGGCGGCCAAAATTTTTGGGGCCTTAGCCGACAAAAATATTAGTGTCGATACGATAATTCAATCTCAACGTTGTCGCATTGTTAATGGAATCCCCACCCGCGACATTGCCTTTACGGTTGCCCAGGAGGATTTACAAGCTGTCCAGACTTCCCTAGAAATCCTTTCAGATAGCTTTACTGAGGTGATTATTGATACAGATATTGCTAAAGTGAGTGTTGTTGGAGCAGGTATGGTTGGACAACCTGGAATAGCGGCTAAATATTTTGAAGCTTTAGCTAAACAAAAAATTAATATTAAAATGATTGCTACCTCAGAAATTAAAATCAGTTGTGTAGTGGCTAAAGCGCAAGGGATTCACGCCTTAAAAGCAGTGCACAAGGCTTTTGGCTTAGCAGAACAAGAAACCTTGGAAGTCTCTGTCTAATAATTTAGATGATTGAAGTAATAACGGCACAAATCTAAATTATTGAGTTGACTATTAGGTTTCTATCTAAAGCACTTCTTAGAAAGAAATTAATACTATTCAATCAATTGAATTAATCCACTTAAGTTTATATGAAGCTAATTATCTACAATTGAGGTAGATGAGCTTAACTAAATTTTTTATATAAAAATAGTTAAACAAAGAGCAGAAGAGTGATTACAAGATACAAAATTTTGTAATTATTACGCTAATAGCGTTAGAGAAGCAAGTACTATTAAAGTTTAATTTTCATAAAAAAGTTCACTACAAAATAAAAATAAAGAGCAGGAATGTTATCCTTAAATATAAGTAAGCAAAGATTTTAAAAAGTCTAGATTGGACAAATCTATCTAACATTTTTTTAAAAAAAATGTTAGATTATCCGAGAGATCAAAAAAGAACTTGTAAAGAAGAAAACATAAAATATCTTAAATAATTATCATTAAAATAATTAAATAACTTGCAATAGCCAATGATTCTCTAAGAGTTTAAAAGCCCTAAAATAAGTTAGATTAACTTCAGTAATGATCTGTTCCTTTTCAAGAAAAAGGCTGTAAATACAAAGTAACAAAAGTGAGTAATAAAAATACTATGTATAAAAAAATAAGAAATAGATAATTATAGAAAAAAGGAAAATAAAGCTGAATAATATGGCAAAGAGCAAGAAATAGATGCAGTAAAAAGAGAAAGAAGAATATCTATATTTTTTACTAACTTATGGTCCAGATCTAGATTCAATAGAAAAGAAAAGGAAGTGGCATCAAATAAAAGTTAATAAAATTCTTAAAAAGATATTTGAAGATGAGTATAATTCAACTATCTTAGTCAAATTTAGCTCTTTGTTAAGATAATAGCATAAAATTCTTTCAGTTTACTTTTTATTCTAAACTGAAAAATTTTTTTTAGGTAACTAGGTATAAGTTATCAGTTGGTCGTTAACTGTTTCAATCAAGAGGCATTTATAAATTTCTTGTCACCAACAAAAAATTTATAAATAATATTATTGAGTGCTAGAAGCAGCTGATTCCAACCTTAAAATGGTCTTTTTCATCGCCTGGAGATCTTCTTGTGTAAGATGTATAAACTAATAATAGCCTGGTTTTTAGGGACAATAATGTTGAATATTACACCCGTATCAATGGTTTCTATGTCCTTAAATTAACAGTAATTCTTCTTTCATGTTTATTGAAGGTAAATAATTGTTGAATAACAAAAAATAACTCTAAGATGAAACTTGTACTTTGTTTTGATTCTCACTTTACTATCGGAGTCTTGAGAAAAACTCCGATAGTAAAGTGAAGGAAAATCCACGAGGACTAATTGTTTTAAAAGGTTGATTATTTTTCCCTAATGACTGTAAATACAGTCCCATATTTGTTGAGCAATGTTAGAAATTAATCTATAAAAAGACATAATTTGAAATTAGAGTCAATATTTCTACTCATACTATATTAGTATCTTTTCAACTATTGAATAAATCCGGAAGGGAAAGAATTAACTATGGTCAATAGTAGCTTAAGATCCTAGAAAAAGATAAACTAATAGAGAAACTCCTAGAAAAATATCTTAATCGTCGCGATTGCACCATTGTAAAGCAGTGTTGAGGACTCGGACAGACATATCTTCACTAAGGACTGGGCTATCTCTCTCAAACCAACTAACAATTCGCTCTGACTAACATTCAAGGAAAAGATAAACCTATTCTAATAAAACTCCATTCATACAGCTTGCTTTAAACTTTGATGGAGTGTTAACTGCTAGTTAAGTCTTATTTTCGTAGTTAGGGGACGCTGTTAAACTAGTGAGGATGACTTGAGCAGTTTTGAGAAAACTGACAGTAAATACTTTTTTTCGCTTAGTATTTTGATAGGTGTAATGGCAAGAGATAGAAATGAAACCAAAATAATGACCTCACCCCAATTGTATGGCCATATGTTTAGGGACAAGATCATAACTTCCATCGTGTTTGCGCGTCCCTGTTCCTAACAATTACTGGAGAAGCAACAAAAAGATGATCACATGAAAGTTGATTTAGATCAAGAGTGACTACAATCAATCTTGATTGGACGATAATTAGTAGATTTAACCATCTTATTCGCCTTTCCTAAAATGAAAGAATTTGTCCTAATATTTTTCTATAAGAGGAAAATTTACTGAAAAGTTTGAAGATTTGAGGGTAAACTTAACAAATTTTACTTAAAATTAATAATGTCTGAAATTATAGACGTGATTAAAATGGTGCAGTTTACTAAATTATTGATAATTTTTTGAGAATAACTAGCTATCAATATAAAGGCTTTTAGTCCTTTTAATTAATCTTTATCCTTAACCATTAAATACTATGGAAATTGTTTTCACATTAGGGGTTGTTGTCTTGGCATTAATTCTATTTATTTGTGAACGATTTCCTCCTGATACAACAGCTATTACTATTGTCGTAATTCTGATGCTTTCAGGAATAGTAACTCCTGAAGAGGGTATTGCTGGGTTTGGAAATTCTGCAACTATTACTGTCATGGCAATGTTTATTCTAAGTGCTGGAATTACTCGCACTGGTGCACTTCAAGTAATACAAGATTGGCTCATAAAGTGGGGCGGAAAAAGTACTAATCAAAATATTTTTATAATCGGAATTATTGTAGGTCCAATCACAGCTATTATTAATAATACAGCTGTAGTTGCTATGTTTTTGCCCATGATTGAAGAGTGGAGTAAAAAGCGAAATATCTCTTCTTCTAAATTAATGATTCCTTTGTCTTATTGTTCAATATTAGGGGGAATGTTAACCCTTGTTGGTACCTCAACTAACATTTTAGCTAGCGGACTAGCTAAACAATTAGGATACAAAGAATTTGGGTTATTCGAATTTAGTAAATTAGGGCTAATAACTTTCATGATTGGCTTAAGTTATTTAGTTATTATTGCTCCTAAAATTTTACCTGACCGTAAACCTCCTAGTAGTAGTTCATTGGGGGAAAGTTATAACCTTAAAGATTACGTTAGTGAAGTTGTTATTACACCTCGTTCAAGCTTAGTTGGACAAACTCTTCATCAAAGTGAAATTCAGAGAAAGTTTGATTTAGATGTTCTTGAAATCATTCATAATAATACCCGTTTTCCTCAACCGTTAGCTGATAAAATCATTTCAGTAGGTGATATATTACTAGTTCGAGTAAACAAAGGAGACTTACTCAAGATCAAGGATGAGAAAGGAATTGAAATTTTTCCAAACGTTCAATTTAACAATGAAAGTATTGAAGAAGAAATCAACACAGGCGAAGAGAAAGTAGCTGAGATATTAATTCTTTCTAACTCCAGTTTAATTGGTTCTACCTTAAAAGATATAAGATTTCGTCAGCGTTATAATGCTACGGTTCTAGCAGTCCGGCGAGGGGAAGAATTAGTCAGAGAAAGATTAGGAAAAGTTCCTCTAAGATTTGGAGATTTATTGTTAGTTCAGGGTCCTAAACAAAGTTTTATTGGTTTGCAAACAACTCGGGAAATGTTAGTATTAGAAGAACGAAATTTAGAAACAATCAGGCAAGATAAAGCTGGGACTGCTTTAGTAATTATAGGTAGTGTAATTATCCTAAGTGCTGTTAATTTATTACCAATTTTAGTTAGTAGTTTATCAGGGGTTTTAATGATGATCTTTACGCGTTGTTTAAAACCGGGAGAAATTTATGGTTCTGTACGGTGGGATGTCATCTTTCTTTTGGCAGGATTACTTCCTTTAGGAACCGCTATGAATAAATCGGGAGCAACTGAATGGATAGCTAATCATTTAGTTGATTTAGGAGGAAATATATCAGGATATTGGATATTAACATTCTTCTTTTTAATTACCTCGATACTTACGGAAGTTTTATCGAATAATGCTTCTGTTGTTCTGATGTTTCCTATTGCAGTTCAAGTTGCTGAAACCTTAAACCTAAATCCTTATGCTTTTATGTTTGCCGTAACCTTTGCTGCCTCTAACAGTTTCACAACCCCAATTGGCTATCAAACTAATACAATGGTATACACTCCAGGAGGCTATCGCTTTTTAGATTTTGTAAGAGTTGGTGGACCAATAAATCTAATGATGGTTATTTTTGTTCCCATTTTAATTATGCGTTTATACGGTCTTGAAATTCAGTAACTGCTGGAGCAGGATGAAACAGTTAAATTTTGTACTAAATCATGTAGTTTATTACATATATTTTAACGTCTCTAGTAAATATTTGCCAGTAAACAATTATCCAGCTTATGTCATCTTCTTTTGTTACTCTCAAAACAGTTGCTAATCACCAAGATTTAATTGTTGATTTCCAGTCTTCAGAATTAGCTTTACAAGGAATTTTTAAAATCCCTGGGGATAAGTCAATTTCCCATCGCGCTTTAATATTAGGAGCGATCTCTCAAGGAGAAACTATTATCGAAGGATTATTATTAGGAGAAGATCCCCGCAGCACTGCCGCTTGTTTTCGAGGAATGGGGGCTGAAATTTCTCCCCTCAATAGCAACCGCATCACTGTCAAAGGAGTAGGACTAGCAAATTTGCAAGAACCTCTAGATGTCCTTGATGCTGGCAATTCAGGAACAACCATGCGGTTAATGTTAGGGTTACTAGCCTCCCATCGAGGTCGTTTTTTTTGCATCACCGGAGATAATTCTTTGCGATCACGTCCCATGTCCCGTGTGGTTAAACCCTTACAGAAAATGGGGGCAAAAATTTGGGGCAGAAATAACAATTCTCTAGCCCCCCTTGCCATTCAAGGACACGATCTAACCCCCATCCATTACCATTCTCCCATTGCATCAGCTCAAGTTAAATCTTGTATTCTCCTAGCAGGACTGATGACTGAGGGGAAAACCACGGTGACTGAACCTGCTTTATCTAGGGATCACAGCGAACGAATGTTACAGGCCTTTGGAGCAACTTTAGATATTGATCCATCGACCCACAGTGTAACCATTACCGGAGGAACCCCCTTAACTGGACAGAAAGTAGTAGTTCCCGGAGATATTAGTTCTGCAGCCTTTTGGTTAGTTGCTGGGTCCATTGTTCCACGGTCAGAATTAGTTATTGAAAATGTAGGGGTTAATCCAACTCGGACCGGTATTTTAGAAGTATTGGCTATGATGGAAGCTGACATCACCCTTGAAAACCAACGGGTGGTTACAGGGGAACCTGTGGCAGATTTACGGGTGAAACAAAGTTCTCTGAAAGCTTGTGTCATTGAAGGAGGGATTATTCCCCGTTTGATTGACGAAATCCCTATTTTGGCGGTAGCAGCAGTTTTTGCTCAAGGGACAACTATTATTAAAGACGCAGCAGAATTGCGGGTTAAAGAAAGTGATCGTTTAGCAGCCATGGCCTCCCAATTAAACCGTATGGGGGCTAAGATCACGGAATTACCCGATGGCTTGGAAATTGTTGGGGGAACTCCCTTAACAGGGTATGAATTAGATAGTTATACAGATCATCGCATTGCTATGAGTTTAGCGATCGCCGCCCTCATGGCTAAAGGACCAACTACCATTCATCGTGCGGAAGCGGTAGCAGTTTCCTACCCCAAATTTGTAACTACTCTACAACAATTGCTTAGATAAAGACTGTAGGATGAGCAACACCCACCCTACAACTAATTATTAACATATCTATCGTCACAAACATAGACCTAACCAAAGTTATAGTTAGAGCGATTTGCCGATACCGTTGTTTTACTCTGTGACGGCTTATTCAGTCGCTACAGGGTAAATGCTTACCTTTTTTTGACTACGGGTTTTATGTTCAAAAGTGACAATTCCATCAATTAAAGCAAAGAGGGTATCATCACTACCACGACCAACATTATTCCCTGGATGAACTCTGGTTCCCCGTTGACGAATCAGAATATTTCCGGCTCTAACAATTTGACCACCATACCGTTTAACCCCAAGTCTTTGCGCTCTTGAATCACGACCATTTCGTGTACTACCTGTTCCCTTCTTGTGAGCCATTTTTTTTCTATCCTCTATATGAAGTTATTTCCATTTTAAAAGTCTATTCTTCTTCAGTGGCGCTTTTCACCGCAGGGGTAGTAATCTCCGTCGCAACCACTGGTACACCTTCTGAGTCTTCTGCGATGACTTTATCATCAATCTTAATAGCGGTAATCATCAAGCGAGACAATTCCTGGCGGTGTCCTCTTTTTTTCCGAGTTTTCTTCTTAGGACGCATTTTATAGACAATAATTTTACGTCCTCGCCGATGTTCCAGGATCTTTCCCTCAACGATTGCACCTTCAATAAAAGGCTGTCCTATTCTAATTTCTTCCTCATCGTTGACTAATAAAACTTTGTCAACAGTATAGGAACTGTCAGGGTCAACTCCGAGATAATTAATGTCGTAAAAACGACCAGGTTCAACACGAATCTGTTGGCCACCCATTTCAACGATAGCGTAACTCATACTCAATAGATTATCCTTTTCTTAGTTGCCGTACAGGTAGCAGAGTTAGGTCTTGCCTATTTATCTTTGTTTATTCTGCTTTTATATTGATGTCTTAACCTGATCCGAGCATGGATGATTTAGACACACCGTCTACCATTGTCTAGGATTTAACTATTTATGTCAATCTTCTAAATGAGAAGAATAACTAAACAATGATTAATTAAAATCCTTAGAATTCACCTTTTTTGTAAGTGAGAGATCTTTTTACTTTTAATAGATCTTAACTATTCATATAAATTTAGATAATTATTTAAGTTACTTGCTGTTTCTTGAAGAAATATTCTTGGCTAATAACCATAATCACCTGACAGGATTAAAATTACTCAGAGAAAACTAAACATCTTATCAAACTTGATGTTGAGTTAGTCTGTATTGAGAGAAAAATGATACCCATTTTTTACATATTTTAAATTTTAAAAAATATTAATGTTTAAAAACGTTAATATTTTAGTTACTGATAAATCCAGTAATTAGCACTTATCTATAAAAATAGATATTTCACAGTTTTTAAATCTTTATTACTAAAGATCTTGAATTATATTTTTTTGTCCATCCTATCAATAAAGTCTATCATTCGTATTTAACATGCGCAGTTAATAACTGTTAAATAAATTTATAAAAATGTTATTTTGTTATTGCGTAGTGACGATAAAAATTAAGTTAGGATTTATGAGACTTTTCTTTATCTTAATTCTGAACATGTTTTTTCAAAACATCAACAGTAATGCCATCACTAATATCCAATGAAAAAAGATTCATTCCCAAAAACATAACGGCGCTCACACGAAAGGGAGAAGCAAAACCTTTTCATGTGAGCGGGTTCATTGATAAATCAATTAAAAACAAGGGTAAACAGATTCTTCAACTACTCATACAACCAAGGTTTCATGGTAGGTTCCCAACTGCCCAATTCCTTATTATTAAACCAGAGACTAATTTCTTTTTGAGCAGTTTCAATGGCATCAGAACCGTGAATTAGATTACGTTCAATACTTATCCCATAATCACCCCTAATGGTTCCTGGCGCAGCCGTTAGGGGATTTGTCGCTCCAATAACAGTTCTAGCAGAAGCTACTACCCCTTTTCCTTGCCAAACCATGGCTACCACTGGCGAAGAACAGATAAATTCAACTAAACTGCTAAAAAAAGGCTGTTCTTTGTGAACATCATAATGTTCTTCAGCTAATTCCTTATAGACTTGCACAAGTTTGAGTCCTACAAGGGTAAAGCCTTTAGCTTCAAAACGACTGATGACTTCGCCAATTAAGCCACGTTGTACTCCATCGGGTTTGACCATAATAAATGTCTGTTCCAAGGCTAACTCCTTTTTGCTTGCCTGATAAGAATGTCTGTAAAACACTTAATTAGTTTACCTTTCTGGGCTAACAAGGATCAATAATAGATAGAACTATCTTTTTGAACAGGAGTTATCCTTAGTGTCTTTAAATGCTATTTCCATCGTACCCACTGCTGGAAAAGTTCCCCAGTCTCTTTTAATTATGTTGCATGGTTGGGGAGCTAATGCCAAAGATTTAGCTCCTTTAGCTTCAATGCTATCTTTGGGAGATTGTCAGCTGATTTTCCCCAATGCTCCCTTCCCCCACCCTGAAGTTCCTGGAGGACGAGCTTGGTACGTTCTAGAAACCCTAGACTGTCAGGGATTATCTGAAAGTCAAAATCTTTTGCAAAATTGGTTATTTTCTTTAGAAAATCAGACGGGAGTTCCCCTATCTCGGACAGTTCTTGCTGGCTTTTCTCAGGGGGGGGCAATGTCCCTTGATGTTGGTTTACAATTGCCTCTGGCTGGTATTTGTAGTCTGAGTGGCTATTTACATTTTCAACCTCAAACTACCCCATTTCCTTGTTCTCCTATTCTAATTGTACATGGGATACAAGACATGGTAGTTCCAATCCAAGCTGCCCGTAAAGCTAAAGATGCTTTAACAGATATCGGTGCAATGGTTGAATACCATGAATTTAATGGAGGTCATGAAATTTCTTCTATCACTCTGGCTATTCTCCAACAATTTATTCAAAAAAAATGTTGAATTTATTTTTTAATAAAACTCTATTTATTTATAAAATATATTTACAATAAACTAAAGAAAGTGAATAAAAAATTCTAAATAAATACTTAATAGATAATGGATACTTTTTAAGTATAAGAGTTATCATTACAGACTTAAAAAGTATCTATTTACCTTCAGGTAAATAGATACTTTTAGTTGACATTAACATTTTAAGACAATCATACACAATCAATAAAATATCTAATACTATTATTGGCTTAAATCTATTCTCTAATAAGAGCGGCATAATTTAAAATTACTTTTTAATCATATTTTTTAAAAACTAGTGCGCCATTAATACTATCTCTAAATTGATCGTTATTCATAAGTATTTTAAAAAGGATATATCGATATTAAAATAAGTTAAATATAGAGGCTATTACATATCAGCAATAAAATTTTATTTCATCCAATCTTCTTAAGGAGAAACACTTACAGTATTTGAGTTGAAATTAGAATCTAAGTGGATCTAATCCTAACTAACATATTTTATCGCGTTTCCTTTTATCAGTTTCCTGTTGACTCATAATTTTTTTTAGCAATACAGATGACAAACAAAAAATATTTATCATTTTAGATTAAGTGTTACGTGTTAATTTATTCCTGTGTATAAGCTATAGCAGTCAAAAAATAGAAAAATAGATAATAACTTTTAATAAGTGAAAGTTATTATCTATTTTTCTATTTTGTCCTATTTTTAGGATAATCTAAAATTATTTAGGTTTCTAACACTAATTTAAAATCAATAGAATTGATTAAACATCTCTAGATTAGGAAATAGAAACTAAAGACTTTTAAATTGTGCATAAATAAATTCTATCAGCCCTCTACAATATGCCTGTAGCACTTTTCTAAAAAAATAGATAGAATAATCAAGGATTGTAAAAAAAGTATGTTACGAACGAAAATTTAGCTACTGAACGAATAACTAACAAAGTAAAGATTGTAATTTCTAGACTCGAATGAGAAAAGAGACGAGATAATGATAGAATTAGTGTTTTTAGCAGAAATCTTCCACTACTCCCAAGAAAAAAGTGAGATGATTGAACTTTAAGCTTTTAGAGCTCAGGTAATAACCATTTAACTCTAGTACCACTCACAGAATTTTTAATGAGAAAACTTGAAATTGACTATATCCTAGCTTAAAGTTGCAAGATTTAAGAAAAAATAGTCTCCCACAATATTTTGTTACGACAATACAACAGATGATAGTCAATCAAGCATCTTTTTAGGTCAGTTCGGGAACCCGTACACAACCACCTGTTGCCACGATCACCTCTATTTCGCTAGATTAGCACTCATGAGGTGAGAGTGCTATTTTTTAAGATACATCATCTCCTGAGATTTAACCTTAAATCAAATCCTAGAGGATTTATACATGGCAGCAATCAGTATCAACGTTTCAACCGTTAAGCCCCTTGGTGATCGCGTGTTTGTAAAGGTCAGTGCATCTGAAGAAAAGACAGCTGGAGGAATTTTACTCCCCGAAACTGCTAAAGAAAAGCCCCAAATTGGTGAAATCGTCGCCGTTGGCCCTGGTAAACGTAATGATGATGGTAGCCGTTCTGAAATTGAAGTAAAAGTAGGTGATCAAGTTCTTTACTCCAAATATGCTGGAACTGACATCAAACTCGGTGGCGAGGATTATGTATTGTTATCCGAGAAAGACATCTTAGCAGCAGTTGCTTAAGCTTGAAGTAAGGGTAATCTATTCCCCGTCGATTCATTGAAAAGTCAGTCAGGGTAGGCAAGACAAAAGCTACTTCCACCTATAGCACGAAGATTGACATCCATTGTTTGTTTACTAACAGGTTACTCAAAAGAGGCATAATCTATGGCTAAATCTATTGTTTATAACGAAGATGCGCGCCGCGCTCTGGAAAGAGGTATGGACATTCTCACCGAGGCCGTTGCTGTTACTTTAGGACCTAAAGGACGGAACGTGGTTCTCGAGAAGAAATTTGGTGCACCTCAAATCATTAATGATGGAATCACCATCGCTAAAGAAATTGAACTGCAAGATCATATTGAAAACACCGGGGTATCTTTGATTCGTCAAGCTGCTTCCAAAACCAATGACGTAGCTGGGGACGGAACTACCACCGCCACTGTTCTTGCTCACGCTATTGTTAAAGAAGGCTTACGCAATCTAGCTGCTGGAGCTAACCCTATTGCCCTCAAAAGAGGTGTAGATAAAGCTACAGAATTCTTAGTTGCAAAAATTGCCGAATACGCTAAACCCATTGAAGACTCCAAGGCCATCGCCCAAGTGGGGGCTATCTCTGCGGGGAATGATGAAGAAGTGGGTCAGATGATTGCTAACGCCATGGACAAAGTGGGCAGAGAGGGAGTCATTTCCCTTGAAGAAGGAAAGTCCATGACTACAGAATTGGAAATTACCGAAGGGATGCGCTTCGACAAAGGATATATTTCTCCATACTTTGTGACCGACACCGAACGTATGGAAGCAGTATTAGATGATCCTTGTATTCTAATCACCGACAAAAAAATTACCTTAGTACAAGACTTAGTTCCTGTTTTAGAACAAGTTGCTCGCCAAGGAAAACCCCTAGTCATCATTTCTGAAGACATTGAGAAAGAAGCTCTAGCTACTCTAGTGGTTAACCGTTTACGGGGTGTTTTAACAGTTGCGGCGGTTAAAGCTCCTGGGTTCGGCGACCGCCGTAAGCAGATGCTGGAAGACATCGCCGTGCTCACTGGCGGTCAGGTAATTAGTGAAGATGCTGGGCTCAAGTTAGAGAACACTAAGGTAGAAATGCTCGGTACTGCCCGCCGGATAACCATAACCAAAGATAACACCACCATTATAGCCGAAGGAAACGAAGCAGCGGTCAAGTCCCGTTGCGAGCTAATTCGTCGTCAGATTGACGATAGCGATTCTTCCTATGACAAAGAAAAGCTTCAAGAACGCTTAGCTAAACTGTCTGGTGGGGTGGCTGTAATCAAAGTAGGAGCAGCTACCGAGACAGAAATGAAAGATCGCAAACTTCGCCTAGAAGATGCTATCAACGCCACTAAAGCAGCTGTTGAAGAAGGAATTGTTCCTGGGGGTGGGACAACTCTGGCTCACTTAGCCCCCCAATTAGAAAAGTGGGCTACTAGCAACCTAATAGCTGAGGAATTAATCGGAGCAACGATCGTGTCTCGTGCTTTAACAGCTCCCCTCAAGCGTATTGCTGAAAACGCTGGTCAGAATGGTGCTGTTATTGCTGAACGAGTTAAAGAGAAAGAGTTTAACGTTGGTTATGATGCCGCCACGGGTAATTTTTCTGATATGATCGCCGTCGGCGTAGTTGACCCTGCTAAAGTTACCCGTTCTGGACTGCAAAATGCAGCTTCTATTGCCGGAATGATCCTGACCACAGAGTGTATTGTGGTGGATAAACCTGAGAAAGACAAAGGCGCCGCTCCTGGTGGCGGGGACTTTGATTACTAAGTTCAGATTTGTCGGATATTTTCAGTTGGGTGGGTGTTCCCCACCTTTTTTGCTTACACCCACCTACTTATTGAGCTGTTGTAAATGAAGTATTTTTCCTGAATGGGAAAGGACCTATAATGTATTTAATTATTTAAAAGTTCATATCCTAACCCATAAAAAGCAATTACAAGAGTCATCACTCTATCTACTCTCAAACGAAAACGTAATCTTCTTCTCGAATAAACACTATCAATTGAGGAGCAGAGTAACAATGTTGTTCAAATCTTTGGTCGAAGTGATCTAGAGATTGAGACGGTATTTTATATACATAGCATCAGATATCAATAAAATGTGGCTTCTAGTATGGAGCTGCTGCTTCTCGTTAGTTCCACAAACTTTTGTCGAACTAACGTAACGTTGATAGAGTCTCCCACTTAAATTGACTTTTCTAACATAAAAATTTTATAAATATAAAAATATCAGGAAAATTATAAAAGCAAAACAATAAATAATGTGCAAGACTGCAGAATAGTTTTTACTTTCTCTTCTGTTAAAGAAAATGTTTATATAAACAAAGCAAAAACTATCGTTTAGTAAACCTAAAATAAGCCAATTTAGAAGCTAATTTGATAGCTGTTTTCATACTCGTAGCCTTAGCAATTCCTTTACCTGCAATATCAAAAGCAGTTCCATGATCAGGGGAAGTTCGAATAAATGGTAGCCCAACAGTGGTATTAATTGCTTGGTCAAAAGCCATTAATTTAACAGGGATTAACCCTTGATCATGATATAATGCCAAGTAACCATCTCCTAAGTCGGTCATAGTTAAAATTGAGCGGTTACTTAAAGTATTATTTGTTTGCATTAACTCTAACTGATTTCCATACCAAGCTTTTCCAGGTTTAACCCACATGGTGTCAGGAGGCATTAAACCTACTAATTCAACATCTTTACGTTGCTTTTGTTGAGTCTCTAACCAAGAGAATAACCAGTCTTTTTCTTCGGTTCCTAACTGTCCTTGTTCCCCGCTATGAGGATTCAGTCCAGAAATAACAATTTTAGGATTTTTAATAGCAAAATCTTGTTGTAAACAGTTGATTAATAATTCTAATTTTAAGGTCATTAATTCAGGGGTTAAAGTAGCAAAAACTTGGCATAGAGGAATGTGAGTAGTGGCTAATATGGTTCGTAATGTCCACCCTGTATAGGGTGATTGTGCGATGAATAACATACCGAACTTCTCTACACCTGCTTTTTGGGCTAATATCTCTGTTTGTCCAGGATAATCATGTCCTGCCGCCTTCCAACAAGACTTAGCAATAGGCGCGGTTACAATACCTTGGAACTCACCTTTTAGGGTACGGTCAGTAGCCGTCTCTAAATAAGCAAAACTTGCCCTGCCACTAGCTTGATTTCCATGTCCTAAGGTTATCTGGGATAAGGTTGTCCTATCGAGAGGAATATCCACCACAGACAAAGACTCAGGATCGGCTAATGACTCACCAGTAGTCTGCAATACTTGATAAGTATTGTGTAAGATAGACCGCGTTCCAAACACTGTTAAACGACAACTTTCAGTGATTGAAGGATCGGCCAACGCTTTCAGGATAACTTCTGCCCCAATTCCTCCAGGGTCACCCATAGTTACGGCTAAATGAGGACAGTAGGAGTTAGGTTCGTTGATAGTTTTAGCTGTTAATGATGTTGTCAAGTTAAGATGTTGCATCTGACAATGTCACCTTGATGTTCTACAATGATATCGATGAATGAGTCAATTTTAGCTTAAGGTTTGTGAGCATCTTTATCTGCTAATTATGTTCGACTAAGATTAGAGGACTTGTTGGCAGCTAAAATCACGAAAATGGTATTTATAGATTCGTTAAGGAGTAATTAGAATGAGTGCAGAAAGTATGATGTTCAACGGAGCAATTTTATGTATTGTTCTTGTGTTAGTTGGTTTAGCTTGGGGGTTCCTTCTCCTTAAAATTCAAGGAGGAGGGGCTGAATAACTTTCAGTTTTTACTGAGGGATAAGAAAACCAATATTTTCATTATCCCTCATTTTTATGAGCTTTAAAAAATAGATTTTATAGTTTATTATTATGGTCTATTACTGATGAATAATAATTCTCATATCAGCTATTTAATCTTTTTAAAAATTCAAGAATGATTGAGTAATTTTCAGTCTACGCTATAGCAAAAAGAAAGTTATCCATAGTGTTTAAATAATATTTAAAAGTTAAAAATATCTTTAACAATTTTAGAAGCTTTTGGTAACAATTTTATATAAATTTGCGCTTGGTTAATCCTGAAGATTTAATTTAAAATTTTACTTTTCTCACTCAAAAATTATTTGAGCTAGGAATAAAGTGGATGGGTTACAATGAGTTACGTGTGCATTGTAATCTTGAACAAGATAATCATTAGGAACGTGGAATATGTGGAATATTTCTATGCGGAAGTTAATAGTATGGATTACGAAAATACTACAAATTAGTTAGAAATTTAGTTATTTTATTACCTGTTTTTTTTATGAAAATTGCCATTACCGGAGCCACTGGATTTGTTGGTAGTCGACTAGTTGAAAAACTAGAGAATGATGGGCATCAATTATTGATTTTTACTCGTAATGCTAATCGCGCTCAACGACTGTATCCTACCTCTCGATTTCCTAATTTAAAAATTATTGCTTATCAACCAACAGAATCAGGAGATTGGCAAAAAGCTATTTCTGGTTGTGACGGAGTAGTAAATTTAGCAGGGGAACCCATCGCGGAACGGTGGACCGCAGAAAATAGAAAAGCTATTCTAGAAAGTCGTCAGTTAGGAACCAGAAAAATTGTCGAAGCTATTACTCAAGCAGAGGCTAAATCATCGGTTCTAGTGAATGCTTCAGCTGTTGGTTATTATGGAACAAGTGAAATAGGTATCTTCGATGAAGATAGTGACCCTGGAGATAATTTTTTATCTCAAGTCTGTCAAGTATGGGAAACAGAAGCTAACAAAGTGAAACAAGTAGGTGTTCGCTTAGTTATCTTACGCCTAGGTATTGTTTTGGGTAATGGAGGCGCATTAGCAAAAATGATTCCTCCATTCAAATTGTTTGCAGGAGGACCATTGGGAAAAGGCGATCAATGGTTTTCATGGATTCATCTGGATGATTTAGTTAATTTAATCACTGAGTCCCTTAAGCGGAATGATATTGAAGGGGTATTAAATGCCACTTCTCCTCATCCTGTTCGTATGAATGAACTGTGTGAAACTTTAGGGGAAATTATGAATCGCCCCTCTTGGCTACCTATTCCAGATTTTGTTTTAAAATTCTTGTTAGGAGACGCGTCAAAAGTGGTGTTAGAAGGGCAACAAGTTTTACCTAAAAGAACTCAATCTATAGGATTTGAATATCAATATCCGAACTTGAAAAAAGCCCTAATGGATATCGTGCCTCGAGTTTAACTAAAGTCAATAGTTCTGAAAGAATAAAAATAACTCTAAGAGTACAAATAAAAGGATAGACTTGTATTTCATCTTAGAGTTCTCATTTAAGTTCTAAAAAAAATTTCCTTTGGAAATAAAAATAAAAAAAATTAGCTGTTCTTTAGTCAGTAAAATCATACAATTTTATTGTGAAATATTTTTCAGATAAAATCATAAATTACTGAATAATGGAATACTGAAGAGTCTAATTATCTAGTATTTAGTGATGATATGAACATTAATATTTCAAATTCATACCCGTATTTTGCTGTAATTGTAGGTAATTCCCGTCTCCATTGGGGGTATTTTAAAACAGATAAACTGCAAATAACTTGGGATACTCCTCATTTATCTAAACCCATTACAACCAACAAATTACCTAAACATTTATTGCTTCCACAATTACCAGATGATTTACCCGTTTATTTTACTTCTGTGGTTCTTTCCCAAACCCAATTATGGAAAACTTATCCAAAGATAAAAATTATTACTCAGGTACATATACCTCTACAAAAACTTTATCCAACTTTAGGAATTGACCGTGCTTTAGCGGTCTTGGGTGCAGGGAAAACTTATGGGTTTCCTTGTCTGGTAATTGATGCAGGAACAGCTTTAACTTTTACAGGAGTTGATGGCGATCAGGCTTTAATTGGAGGAGCAATTTTACCAGGATTAAGGTTACAGTTAAAGTCCCTAGCTAATAATACAGCTGCTTTATCTGAAGAAGTATTGCCGATGAGTTTACCCACCCCTTGGGGAACGACAACTTCTGAGGCAATTCAAAGTGGCGTTGTCTACGCTATCCTAGCAGTAATTAAAACATTTATTAAGGATTGGTCAAAAAAATTTTCCGACAGTCAAGTGATTATAACAGGGGGAGATTCGCAACAAATCATAAATTATCTAAAAGATGATAATGATGAGTTTTTAGATAACTTAAAACAAGATAGCAATCTTATTTTCTGGGGAATTAGAGAAGTATTTTTTTTGTGTAGAATTAATAATTATGCAAAAGTTCAAACCTGATTTGACATTGTCATTTTAATGAGTAAAATAACAATGTCAATAAAAATTATTAATAATAAGGTTATAGAAGTGACTAATATATGAAAATATTGCTATTTTTTAAGCTATTGTAATCATCTCATCCGGAAGATGTTATGTATAACAAAATTGAACTATCTTAGTTTCGATCTTTACAGGAAAAAAGATTTAACAAATGTGAGTTAGATAAAACTTTAGGGCCATACAGGGAAGCAGCAGCTCTATGCTAGAAGCAGCACTTATTGAGGTCTGGTGCTATGTATATAAAATATCGTCTTAATTTTACCGAACTATCTTATGGTCCAGACCACTTTTATTAATTGATGAATAGTATTGTTACCTTGTCTATTAATTCAAATAATATATTTTAAATAAGTACTTATTTAAAATATATTATTTGAATATGCGATAACTAAAATATATTTTTCAGATCAGAAAACTAACCTTTTAAATAATCTTAAATGTCGCAGAATTTTCCTGTCATTAAGAAACATTTTCTATTTAGTAGTCTATAATCATCTTATGGAGCTTATGGACTGGAGAATAATGTTACTGTACTGTATTTTGTATACTTGCAAAGTAAAAAATATAAAAATTAGTTTTATTGATTTTGTTTCAAAAAAAAGTCTTTAATCAGGCGTTTAGTAGGAAATCATAAGTTTTTAAATATTTACTGAGATGAGATCAAATTTTTGTTGGATAGCATTACAAGTTTAAATAAAATTTAATTCTTAACGAATACAGTTAATTATTAGTTTTTAAGTTAGTGTTAGGTAACATAGATAACAGTAACACTGCTTCAGAGTTAAGACAAAAATTAATTGTAAAATTATGAAAATTAGATAAAAGTAAGTGAAACTGAGTTATAAATTTTTATACTGTAAGTATTTTAAAATTGAAATGGTGAATAACCAACTTAAAAATCTCTCTTAAATTAAATATTTGAGCAATTGAAGTGTTTAGAACTTTTTGTTCGACTGACGGCTTATACTTACTTCAAAAATCTCCTCTCGAGTTAGACTTAGAAGCTAAACTACTCTTGTCCTCTATTGTTTGTTAACAAAAGTTTTGGTCTCGAGCATTGACAATTGCTATCTCATATAATTGCCAATATCGTCTTATTTTGACTTATATGTTGACAATAACAACCTTATTTTTAACTATTCTAGAACTCACATTCAATTAAAGACAATTTAAGATACAATTGCGAAGGATATACACAACTATGAAATTTTTGTAAAGTTTAACAACTCGACCTTTAACCAACCATAGACAATAAAGAAAGTGCTATCCCTATTAGGAGAACCTTATAAATGTCAGATAATCTCAGAAGCCGTACCGTTACTCAAGGAAGTCAACGAACCCCAAACCGAGCTATGTTAAGGGCAGTAGGGTTTAAAGATGATGACTTTACTAAACCTATCGTGGGGTTAGCCAATGGCTATAGTACCATCACTCCCTGCAATATTGGCATTAATGACTTAGCGAAACGAGCCGAAGCTGGACTAAAAACAGCCGGGGCAATGCCTCAAATGTTTGGGACAATTACTGTTAGTGATGGTATCTCTATGGGAACTGAAGGGATGAAGTATTCTCTTGTTTCACGGGAAGTGATTGCTGATTCCATCGAAACCGCTTGTAATGCTCAAAGTATGGATGGGATCCTTGCCATTGGGGGCTGTGATAAAAACATGCCTGGGGCAATGATTGCTATCGCCCGGATGAATATTCCAGGTATTTTTGTTTATGGGGGAACGATCAAACCTGGTCACTATCAAGGAGAAGATTTAACCGTTGTTAGTGCTTTTGAAGCGGTAGGAGAATACAGTGCAGGCAAAATAGATAGTAATAAATTATTAGCAATTGAGCGTAATGCCTGTCCTGGGGCAGGTTCGTGTGGAGGAATGTTTACAGCCAATACTATGTCATCAGCGTTTGAAGCGATGGGAATGAGTTTACCCTATTCTTCCACGATGGCCGCTGAAGATACAGAAAAGGCAGATAGTACGGAAAAATCCGCTTTTTTTCTGGTAAATGCTATCCGTAATCAAATTCTGCCAAGTCAAATTTTAACCCGTAAAGCCTTTGAAAATGCCATCACTGTAATTATGGCAGTAGGAGGATCTACTAATGCGGTATTACATCTATTAGCTATTGCTAATACGATTGGGGTTGAATTAACTTTGGATGACTTTGAAATCATTCGGAAAAAGGTTCCCGTATTGTGTGATTTAAAACCTTCGGGACGCTACGTTACCATGAATTTACATCAAGCTGGGGGTATTCCTCAAGTGATGAGGATGTTATTAATTCACGGATTATTACACGAAGATGCTTTGACAATTTCAGGACAAACCATTGCTGAAGTGTTACAAGATATTCCTGACAAACCACCAACGAATCAAGATGTCATTCGTCCTTGGAATAAGCCTGTTTATACAGAAGGTCATTTAGCGATTCTCAAGGGGAACTTAGCCCCGGAAGGAGCTGTTGCTAAAATTAGTGGAGTCAAGAATCCAAAAATTACTGGGCCCGCAAAAGTTTTTGAATCGGAAGAAGACTGTTTGAATGCAATTTTAACAGGAAAAATTAAGGCAGGAGATATCATTATCGTTCGCTATGAAGGTCCTAAAGGAGGCCCTGGAATGCGGGAAATGTTAGCCCCAACCTCAGCAATTATCGGGGCAGGGTTAGGGGATTCGGTGGGCTTAATTACAGATGGTCGTTTCTCTGGGGGAACCTATGGGTTAGTGGTTGGTCATGTGGCCCCAGAAGCTTTTGTTGGGGGAACTATTGCCTTAGTAGAAGGAGGAGATAGTGTTACGATTGATGCTGAACAACGGTTATTGCAGTTGAATGTTTCCGAGGAGGAATTGGTCCGACGTCGTCAGAATTGGACCGCGCCACAACCACGTTATCAACGAGGAGTTTTAGGCAAGTATGCTAGGTTAGTTTCTTCGAGTAGTTTAGGGGCAGTTACAGATTTGGATATGTTCTAAATTAGAGGGTAGGCAATGCTCCCTTCCGGTTTTTTACTATATATTTGGATCTAATTGGTCAACAAGAGACTGTTTGTAACCAAAACACTAACTAGAGTGCATCACTCTAGTGATGCGATAAAACTTGAAATTTTATTACGCTGTAACGCATAATACTCAAGAATTTAAGGATGTTTCATTACATTATGATGAAACATCCTTAAATTCTTTGAATATTGACTTGACAAATAATCTCTAAATGTTAGGCTTACGATGAGCAAGGAATTGTCTATATTTATTCTGGAGATAAGTAAACTGTTTGAACTTTTAAAAATTAAATATAAGAGCTAAAAATAATTAACTTTTTTATTTATTTTTAGTAAAATATTTATTTTTTCCAGAAAAAAATGATTATAAAATATAACCATAAATTAGTATTCCAGCAATTAATGCTAAACTAGCCATAGAAAAGACAATCTGCTTGTTATACTGCATTGGGAGAGAATATTTGAGGTTTCAGTTAAAAGTTATCTGGGATAGTGTTAAAGTTAAATTTCGATTTTTAGAAAAATGAAAAAAAATTACCTTATTTTCAATATAACCTTGGATACAGATGACCACAAAAACTATTAGATTAATTTAGTAAAGTTAAAAAATGAGTTTATGATTCATTTTAATTATATTTAAGTAAAAAAACAGAAGTAGGATAATAAATCCACTCTTGGGTATCAGAAGCTCGCTTAGCTGTAAAAGTAATTATAGCTAAGCGAGCTTTGAAACAAAATTGTACTCCTGAAACAGGACAATTTAAGCGATTACTTATTTTTTTTACCGTAATTTCTTGAGGATGGATCAAAATTAATTTTTGAATTTACTGGGTGGTTGTTGGTCCTGGGGTAGGGCGAATAATGGTAAATGGCAAAGTTTAGGTTACTCAATCTATAATAGGTTTTTTTTCATTAAAATAGAGGGTGTCTTTTAACCTTATTTTTTGCGAAACAAAGTAAATAATCTTACTATATATTCTCGAAGTCATCAAAACTGACTGTCAAAAATATCCTGTCAATAAACTTATTCAATTTATATAGATTCGATCTAAAAAAAACTCTCAACTTTAAAGAGATTAATCTCTATTTACATAAAATTTATAGTTTTCAATATAACTTCCATACGGAATAGATTTTTCATCGGACAACTCCTCTTTCTTGAAAACTGTAAATTGCTATCTCAGAATAAAAAAAACTGATCATCTCCCATACCGATTATTAGAATTTTTTTCGTTGGGGTGTAATTAAGCAACATTTTTCTCTCAATCCCTCATAATAAAGATAAGTAATGTAAACTCTCTTAGAGAACCCATGCGTGTAATCCTTATGACTGGTAAAGGAGGAGTTGGTAAAACCTCCGTTGCGGCCGCTACTGGACTGCGATGTGCAGAATTAGGCTATAAAACTCTAGTTTTAAGTACTGATCCCGCCCATTCCCTTGCCGATAGTTTTGATTTAGAATTGGGGCACGAGCCTCGTAAAATCTGTCCTAATCTTTGGGGAGCTGAATTGGATGCACTCATGGAGTTAGAAAGCAACTGGGGTGCAGTTAAACGCTACATCACCCAAGTGTTACAAGCAAGAGGACTTGATGGTGTTCAGGCTGAAGAATTAGCAATTTTACCTGGAATGGACGAAATTTTTGGGTTAGTGCGTATGAAACGCCACTATGATGAAGGGGAGTATGAGGTTTTAATCATTGATTCAGCTCCTACAGGAACTGCTTTAAGGCTGTTAAGTATCCCTGAAGTAGGAGGATGGTATATGAGACGATTTTACAAGCCTTTGCAAGGAATGTCTGTCGTCTTAAGACCGTTGGTAGAACCTTTATTTAAACCCATTGCAGGGTTTTCTTTACCTGATAAAGAAGTAATGGACGCACCCTATGAATTTTATGAGCAAATTGAGGCATTAGAAAAGGTCTTAACTGATAATAGCCAAACTACAGTCCGTTTAGTTACTAACCCTGAAAAAATGGTGATTAAGGAATCATTACGTGCCCATGCTTATCTAAGTTTATATAATGTGTCTACAGATTTAGTGGTAGCTAACCGCATTATTCCTGATACGGTGACGGATAGTTTTTTTCAAAGATGGAAAGAAAATCAACAGATTTACAGAGAAGAAATTCACAAGAATTTTTATCCTTTACCTGTAAAAGAAGTTCCTCTTTATTCTGAGGAAATGTGTGGGTTAGAAGCCTTAGAAAGGTTAAAACTAACCTTATATAAGGACGAAAATCCTACTCAGGTTTATTACAAGGAAAATACCCTTAAGGTAGTTCAAAATGCTGAAAATTACAGTTTAGAGTTATATTTACCAGGAATACCTAAAGAACAAATTCAACTACATAAAACAGGAGATGAGTTAAATATTCGCATTGGTAATCATCGCCGAAATTTAGTTTTACCTCAAGCTTTAGCTACTTTAAAACCTTCAGGAGCAAAAATAGAAAACGATTACCTAAAAATTTGCTTCTCTCCCTAATATAAACCAAACCTAAAATAATCCGAATTTTAGCTATTTTTACTAAATTGACAGATAAAATTATGATCAACTAAAGATTGAGTATAATCTCCTTCTTTAGTTTTTATTTTTCTGATAATCTTTAGGGTATACTAAACTTATGATATAGATTTAACTAGTAAAATACCAAGTCAAAAAACTTTGTAGTTGAGAATAAACGAAGTTGCTAAACCCATAAACTTTACTTTTAGTCAACTTCAATTTATGATTAATGTCTTCACTATTCTTTTAATTATTTTGGGTAAAAATAAACGATAGATTCTTCAATCTAAACCTAATTATTGTTTTTTTAAAAAAAATTCTAAATTTATTTTACAATGGTGAGTTTTTTACATAACTGGTTTAATTTAGTTTTTTGTTCTTTGTTTTAATTCTCTTTGTTTTTTTTAAAATGTTTACTAATATTTAGTATTGACAATTTCTCAACAGCTATGATGTATTTAAACTAAAAGTAATATAAAAACTTTTTTACATCTATAAAATTGGTAATTTAACGAAAACCTACGTGCTATCCTTTATTTTTAACTAAAATGGTTAATACGCAATATAAGCTAATCAAGACATTCTAAATTATGCAAGTTCTTGCTCCTATTTTCAATACTAATTGAACTTTTAAA
Organism: cyanobacterium endosymbiont of Epithemia clementina EcSB; assembly: GCF_029919255.1. Lineage (GTDB taxonomy): Bacteria > Cyanobacteriota > Cyanobacteriia > Cyanobacteriales > Microcystaceae > Rippkaea. The sequence continues at coordinate 2,449,819 of NZ_CP123991.1, forward strand.
AAAACTATTTTTATCTCATATCTTGTACATAAATATATAAAAAGTTTAGTATTTCTATCAGTGTTAGAAACATTAAACACTAATTTATCCACTTCAATTAATATTGATTAATAAATATTACCTTTATCAATATCGTGGCTAATAGCCTAACTATTCATTCAAATAAATCAGTCATAACTCTTTTTCTGACTGCCGTTATTGATAAGTTTGTTGGAACTTGGAAAATGAGATGTAAACAAATATATATCTCTATCAATAATACTACTAAACTTTCAAAAATTACTTCAATTTCTTGATTTAACTAAAATACTAATTTGAATAACTAAAACGATAATAATTGTATGGCGAAACAACTTAATTTTTCTTTTTTCTTGTTAATTTAACTTTAAAGTAAAAAATAAAAAAACTGGGTCACCAAGAAATTCTCAGAACCCAGTTATTTAAAACAAATTTAAGATTATCCTAAACTTTACAAAAGATAAACCAATGTAAAAAGGATAATCCAAACTACATCCACAAAGTGCCAGTAAATTTCTGCTACTTCAACCCCAAAATGGGACTCACTAGAATAATGTCCTTCTTCATGTGAACGCGATAACACTGCTAGAATTAACAACAGACCAAAGGTAACATGAAGTCCATGAAATCCAGTTAAAGCATAGAAACAACTGGCAAATAAATTAGTGGTTAATCCCATCTCTAGATGGAAGTATTCATACATCTGACCGATAAGGAAGACAATACCCATAACGGCCGTGGTTCTAAACCAGAACTTTAACCCAGAAACGTCATTTTTCTTGATAGCAGCTTGACCTTTATGCATCACAAAACTACTAGCAACCAGAATTATTGTATTAACCCCAGGCAATAATAATTCTAATTCCGGCGTTCCTTCAGGAGGCCAAACAGGAATGATCGTGCGATAAATAATAAAGGCAGCAAATAGTCCCAAAAAAATAGAACTTTCTGCTATTAGAAAAAGGGCAATCCCAAAAAATCGATGGTCTGGATGACCACTGTGAAGGTTAACAGTTCCTTGTGACTGTTCAATTGCTGATCCTTGCATAACTATTGTTTGATGGAATAATAGTGACAGAGTAAATCTAAGACAAAAAGAATGAAAAGAATAGCGATCACGTATTGTAAAGATTAACCGTGATCGCTTTTGTTCATGAGCATTATCTCGATTGAGAACCGACTTCTGCTAACATGTTGTCGACAGTTTCTTCCCCATTGATAACTTCTGAATCTGTACCGTAATCGTAGGGACCTGCCCATAATATTGGTTCTTCTTCAAAGTTTTCAATGATGGGAGGAGAGGCCGTTTGCCATTCTAGAGTGTAGGCACGCCAGGGGTTACGAGCGGCTTTTTCGCCTTTATTCAGACTCCAAAGGATATTGATAACAAAAGGAAGACTAGAAACAGCTAGAATGTAAGCCCCAATGGTGCAAATTAAATTGATGGGTTCGAACTGCACATCATAAAGGGCAACACGACGATTCATTCCCATTAACCCCAATTTGTGCATAGGTAAAAAGGTAATATTCAACCCAATGAACAAGAGAATAAAGTGCAATTTACCCAGAGGTTCATTAATCATCCGCCCCGTCATTTTAGGGAACCAATGATAAAATCCAGCAAACAGTCCCATGGCTGCCCCACCGAAGAGGACGTAATGGAAATGTCCTACTACAAAATAAGTATCATGGACATGGATATCAAAGGGAACAGAAGATAACATAACTCCTGTTAAGCCACCCATGACGAAGGTTGCAATGAACCCAACTCCAAACAACATGGCGGTATTGAGATTGAGCTTTCCATCCCAAAGGGTTGCACACCAACTAAAGATTTTAATCCCTGTGGGAACAGCAATCAGCATAGTAGCTGCCATAAAGAAGATCCGTAACCATCCTGGTGTTCCACTGGTGAACATATGGTGCGCCCAAACAATTAACCCTAAGAAGCTGATGGCTAAACTCGAGTAAGCGATCGCTCGATAGCCAAAAATCGGTTTGCGGGAGTGGACGGGTAATACTTCAGAAATAACTCCAAAGAAAGGTAATATCATGATATACACCGCCGGATGGGAGTAGAACCAGAACATATGCTGGTAAACGATTGGATCTCCTCCTCCTGTGGGGTTAAAGAAGGAAGTTCCGGCAATAAGATCAAAAGAGAGAAGTACTAATGCCGCAGCCAAAACAGGGGTAGAAAGTAGAATTAGGGCTGATGTCGCTAACATCGACCAGCAAAACAGAGGCATGCTGTGGAGATCCATATCCGGAATCCGCATTTTGAAGATGGTGGTAACAAAATTAATTGCCCCCAAAATCGAGGAGGTTCCCACCAATAAAACGCTCAAAATCCAAATTTCTTCCCCCCAAACCCCGCTAACTAAACTCAAGGGAGGATAGGAAGTCCAACCAGACTGAGGGGCCCCATTAGGAACAAAAAAGCTGGCTAGCAAGAGGATACCCCCTGGAGGAGTTAACCAAAACGCCACCGCATTGAGGGTGGGAAAAGCCATGTCTTCAGCCCCGATCATGAGGGGAATTAGATAATTAGCAAAAGCAGCCCCAGCCGGAACAATCCACAAGAAGATCATAATCGTTCCGTGGATGGTCATAATTTGGTTATATAAGGCCGGGGTGACGAAATCTGGGTCGGCGGTGGCTAATTCTGTACGAATGACTTCCGCAAAAGCCCCACCGATGAAGTAGAAAGCAAAAGAAGTAACGAGGTATTGGATCCCAATCACCTTATGGTCGGTGCTAAAGGTAAAATAATCCGTCCACTTCCTTTCTTTATGTGCCGTATGGTTTGACGCGACTACTGTTGTCATAGGAAATTGAATGATACTTTACAATGACTTAGAAATGGAATAGCCCAAGTTAAGGATGATGAGTTATAAGGTATATGGCAATATGCATTAAGGCCAAAAAGTTGTTGTACTCAAGGTTGTCTCTTTGGTCTTCTGCCTAATCCTTTAGGGATGGGGTACTTGAGCTAAGGTTTCTTTGTGGATGCCCATTTCATGGGCATAGGGGCGAAGAAACTCTCCCCCAGAGAGACTTTTGGGATTAACTGCTACTGTTTCATCCAAGCTCGCTTTTTGAATAGGTTTATTAGTTTCTTCCCATTGAGCATAAGTTTCTTCATCTTCAACGTGGAGAACAGCTCTCATCCCACCATGGTAAGCTCCACATAATTCAGCACAGACAATGGGATAGTCTCCTTCACGATTCGCGGTAAATGCTAACATCGCATCTCGTCCAGGAATCGCATCTTGTTTAAGACGTAATTGAGGAACCCAAAAAGAGTGGAGAACATCAGTTGCAGCAATAGTTAATTGGACGGGGCGATTTTTCGGGACATGAAGTTCTCCTGAAGTGATTCCCGTCTCAGGATAGGTAAAAACCCAAGCATATTGCATTCCTTGAACTTTCACCATGAGGGGAGCAATTTCTCCGCTTTCATTGGCAGAGATTCCAATTCCTAAAGCAACTTGCTTGTGATTACCATCCATCGCAATTTGCTGAGGTGGGGTGTCACGAGAAATTACGGGGTCAAGTCCCCCCATATTGCTATAGACCTCAAAACTATAGAGAGCAAGGATAAAAACGATAACGGTAGGAATGGCTGTCCAAAAAATTTCTAAAGGGACATTGCCTTCGATAGGTGGCCCGTCAGTTTGATCGTTGGGACGACGGCGAAATTTAATCAGACAAAACACAAGGGTCCCTTCCACTAGTAAAAAGAGGCCGATGGCAATGCTAATCATAAAATTGAAAATGCCGTCTACTTGTGTGGCATCGTAAGAAGCAGCCACTGGCATAAGTCCGTGATGTTGACCATACCAGAGGCTAATTAGAGTGATTACGACACCAACAATCAGAGTGATGATGCTACTGGGAATCTTCACGGTAGTTGATAAGGATATACAATTCGCTACTTAATCAACGGTAAAACATCCTTTCCCAAATAGTGGGTATCTTTATGAGATCTTCAACGAATCTTTTGTTTTTCTTTAGATTTTAAATAGGCTGAGAGGTTTAGTGAGTTATAAATTTTAGTTTAACTACAGATTAAATGATGTCATCAAACCTCCTATGTGAAAAGTTAAATTAAAAAATAAAATTTATTTTTTAATTTAACTTTAAAAAAGCGACAAATACTCTACCTATAGACGACATAAGTATATTGTACATCTAATATGAATCATATTAATACAACATTTTTACTTGATCTATACTTATAGAGTTAAATGCTTAACTCAGTTAAATCAATGAAATATTAAAATGGATATCCATTATTACCAATAATCAAGTTTTAAGTGAGATAGAAATAGTTTGTTTTTGAAAAAATAGACTTAATAGTAACTTTTACTTATTAAAGTTAGAAAGCCATGGTGTAATTTAGTGTCGTGTTCTGAAAACCTATTGTCTATTTTAATCAGAAACAATTAGAAGATATTAATAATACATTTAAGTTGATTAAAAAGAAAACCTATAAATTCATAAAAAAATATTAATCTTCAACTTAAAATTTAAATATTTTAAGTTTTATTAGTTAATTATTGTCAGTTAATTGAACGTTATCAGCCTAGTGAAAGCAATTTTATTGATATTTAAAAGTGGTTTTACCATTGTAAGTGTAGCTTTGAAATGAGCTTATATATCTCCCCAGTTAACAACTTAAACTAATCAGTTTTGGAGGAAAAATAGGAGAATTTGATGTAATGACGATGATAGTAGCAGATCTTTATGAAGATGAAGTTGAGCAAGCTATCAAAGTTCTAACAAGTTTTCTTAACCCTTTGATAATAATGGTTATCGTCGAAATGATCTCGATAATTCCAATCTTTAAAATATTCAACGCACCTGCTTAAGAAGTACTATTAATTAATTAATTGATAAAATTACTGGTTTTATCTCTCATCTCTTATCTGTTCTGCTATGACTGTTAAATCATCAAATTACAAAACTCTATTGATATGAGTATAGCGGTGCTTGAATACTATCGCCCTACTTAAACAGCATGGTCCCCATTTAAATATATTTTTTGAATTACGTCATTCTGTAAACAATTTAATGACTATTTCTTTACCCCTTGTTAAGGTTTGTAACTTTCGATATCTCAAGAAAAGTTAATTAAGTTCTCCTACTGTTGAAGAAGTCATAACTATATGTAATCCACAATGGAAAACTAAGCTAGAGTCAGAAACCTTAGTTTTTATATATAGTCTCCATATTTATACAATTTATTGAGTTGTTAGCTTAATAGTTAAATGACACTCAATAACAATTATGAATAGGTTAATATCTTCGTGTTAGTCACATATATTTAGCAATATAACTGATAATATCAACAGTAGCTTTTTTCTATTACGTAATAGTTTACGTAATAGAAAAAAAGAAAAAATTCTCAAATATTTTTAGTATAACCATTTACTTTTTCTTGATAAAATATGGATATAATGCTTAATTATACTGAGAGGGAGGAATTCCTTTCAGAGAAATTAACGCCTCAATTACCCTTTTCGCAATAGGCGCGGCTACCGTTGAGCCATAAGTATTTGCTCCTTGGGGTTCATCTACCACTGTCATAACAACATAGCGAGGATTATCTACTGGTAAAATCGCTACAAAACTTGTTATCTTCGCATTAGATAAATACCCTCCCCTAGGACCCGCTTTTTGAGAAGTCCCTGTTTTACCTCCAATTCGATACCCTGAAATTTGAGATGCTTTCCCTGACCCATCAGTAACCACAGTTTCCATCATCTCTGCTACTTGCCGACTTACATCAGGTGAAATAATCTGTGTAACTTTATGCTTGGGTTTCCAGTGCAGATGACCATCAACATCAACTAATCCGCGAACTAGATGGGGAGTCACTAACTTTCCCCCATTGGCCAATGCCCCATGTAATTGAACTAACTTGATAGGAGTTAAGGATAGACCTTGGCCAAAAGAGGCTGTAGCTACTTCGATTCCTCTTTTAGTAAAGATTTCCTCACTTTTGAGATAACCACTCACTTCTCCTGGTAAATCAATGCCTGTTTTTTTATTAATTTGCAATTGCTGTAATCGTTGATAGTAATCTTTACGATTTAATTGCCGCATCATATGAACCATAGCTACATTACTGGAGGTTTGCAGAATTTCAGCAATGTTAATCGCTCCATGTCCTGTTCTAGTAGCATTGTAGATATTCCAACCATCCACCTGAACCGCTCCAGAATCGTAAATCACAGTATTTGGCTGAATCACTCCTGCTGTAAGGGCTAAAGCAACATTAATTGGTTTGAAAGTCGAGCCTGGTTCATAAAGATCAGTGACCGTCCAATTTTTGAATAGTTCTATTCTGGATTTATAGTACTTATTAGGATCAAAAGTTGGCTCACATACCAAAGATATCAACGAGCCATCAGTGCTGTCCATAATAATTACCGCTCCCCGTTTAGCATCAAATTTGTTCAATTGCTGTTGAAGAGCAACCCGTACCGCCCTCTGTATCCGCATATCTAAGGTTAACTGCACCCGCAGATCATTGGATTTGAGCAAATCTTGGGGTAAAAAAGCAGGAACAATCTCCCCTAAAGCAGTACGACGCACATATAAACTTAGTAAATCCCGTTCTAGTAGCTTTTCCTGACTGCGTTCAATTCCTGCTTGGCCATGGCGATCACTATCGACATAGCCGATCACCTCAGACACCATCTTTTCTTGAGGATAAAAGCGAGTATAAGACTCGTTCAATTCCACCCCATCCAGACGCAATTTTTCAATCCTAGCCGCCTGGCCTTCTGTTAAGCCACGAGCAATGGGGATGCCCGTATCACGCTGTTTAAACCGCTCAATTAGTTGTTGTGGGGTTTTATCTTCCAAGATAGGACTAAGTTGAGCAGCCACTTCTTCTTTAGTTATTTTAAATTGAATAGGATGGACATAAAGAATATGGACAAGGCGATCAGTCGCCAAAACATTACCCTGACTGTCAATAATAGATCGTCGCGGAATATAAGGTCTTAAATTAACCGTTTGTTGTGATCGCGCTTTTTTTTGTAATTCTGGTGCTTGAACAATCTGTAATTGATATAGTTTAACCCCTAGGCCAATCATTGCTCCTATTAAGACTCCCCACACTAATAAGAGTCTTAACTGGGGTAGAGCCGTCCTTTTTTTAGAACCAGAAGCTGGCGGAGAGCGTCGGAGTCTATAGTTAGACGAGTCTGATTTTCGAGGGAAACGACTTTTCCTGTTTGGATACTTAGATCTAGATGAAAACCGCTTGAATTTAGATCTACTCATTGAGTTGTGGGAAGTTTGGTATTAGGAAATGAGCAATTTTTATATTCTCCGTACTTTAAGCTATTACAATAAAAATCTCCCAACTTCACGGATAGGGTTTGGGTATTTCTATATATCATTGACTCCCTAAAAACCTAGTCAGTCTGGTTGGATAGTCTACCACAAACAATCATGTTTGACTATATTTACTATATTTACAGTGAATAGTGAATATTGATGATACTCATGACAGTTCAGTAATTATTTATAACACTTAACTCAACCTATTGAAGTATCAAAACAGCTACGTTAATTAAGTTAATAAGCTATAGGAGCTTCAGCCACCCAAGGGGTTCCCTGATTGGAAATTGTAGCATCAGTAACAGATAAGGGGACAACCTTAACATCCGGGAGAAAAATTAGATCTTTTGGATGGAGTTGAGTTAAGCCAACTTCTGGTTTTTCGGCTTGTTGAGCTAATTGGTGTTTTAAGACCTCATTAGCCCCAACTAAATAGCGTTCCTCCTGTTGTAGCTTAGTTAATTTTCTAAACTCTTGACTCCAGAGGCTCGGCACCCGAACTGTCCATCCATAAACACCTAAAGTTAAAGTTACTAGAAAAAAAGCAAAGGTAGCAGAGACTTTATTGATAAATAACAGAAATTGTAAATAATAATATACCTTATCCTGATTACTCGACATTTTGGCAATTTTTCTGGAATTAACCAATGAATAAGTCGGTGAAGCTCTCCGTGATTTCTTCAAACGTGAGGATTTAGGAATGGGTCGATAATCACGTGCAGCAATCATAATCTAGTTGACATTTAAATTGGATAAAAGTGACTTAAGAGAATTTCGATAAATCGATATCGGTGATTAATCCTTATGGAGTCTCGTATGAGAGACGAGGATAACCTTCTTTATGTTGCATAATGACCCAACTGTTCTGAAATAGAAGACTATATCATATATAGAGTCTATACTAATCCGTTTAATGATTATCTCTGTGATTTTTTATGGTCTATTTTTCGAGAAAATGTTGGTTTGGCTTTGTGATGCTTACAACTATCTTCCTTAACTTCAGATTTTATATTCTACCTGTTCAAGGACAGCCGCAATTATACAATCCTATTCCGTTAGCTTCCAATAATAAAGTTATGGACACCCTTTCTACTCAAGATATTCCCACTGGAGAAGGAGGATTTGCGCGCGATTATTTGGTGGAACTTGAACATGGAGATCAGGTAGCAATTGACTTGATGTCTGAGGAATTTGATAGCGTTGTTCTACTATTAGCAGCTGATGGGTCCACCATTGCGGAAAATGATGACGGACCGGATGGTTCTACTAATTCCCTGTTGTTTGCTCGGATTACTGAAAGTGGAAAGTATATCATCCGAATTCGTGCCTTTGGAGAGACAGGAGGAGGGAAATTTACCCTTAAATTAGATCGCCTACGTCCGGTCAAAAACTTACGTAACAAACCAGCGAGTTAGGATGCTCAAGATTAAGGCTTCACTCCATTCTACCACTGCACCGTAGGTATCCCCTGTATGTCCACCTAAACGCTGATAAAACCAGAACCCTGTAATAATGGCAATGCTGCTCCCAACCACAGCTACCTCAACTCCCAACCACCAATGATGAACATTGAATAGAATTAACAATCCACTGAGGGTTAATAAACTTCCTAATCCTAAAAACAGATCTTGGGGTAATTGAATGCTCCGTTTGTGAAATGCGCCTTTACCGGTAGGTTTTAGGTAAGGATAAAAAGTGATAGCAGCTACCTGTCCCCATCGTCCCCATCCTGCGGCTATCATTAACACTAACCAACGATAACTGGTTATCTCACTTAAAGCAATGGTTTTTAACCCCAATACAACTACCGCAGCCATTACGCCAAAAGCTCCAGCCACACTATCTTGCATGATTGTTAACCGACGAGTAGAATCAGTTGCCCCTAATCCATCAGCTGTATCGATGACTCCGTCTAAGTGTAATCCTCCCGTTAAAACAAGCCAAACAGCGACAATTAAAGCACTACGGATGATTATGGGAAATCCTAAAAAGTTTAAGCCTACATCTGCTAGTCCCAACCCTCCTCCGAGTAATATTCCTAGTAATGGAGACCATCGAGCTAGTTGTTGAAATAACTGTGGCCATTGGGAAGGAAGGGGAATAATTGTATAAAATGTAATCGCGCCTAAAAATGTTTTCAGATCATATTTAAGATGTTGAACTATTTTTTTGACCATTTAGATTTAGATACTGTTGGGTATTGACCGAAATAATTTCTTTCAATGTTAGTAAACTTACTTGTATTGTTGGTAATTGGGGAATCGTAACTATTTTACCAACTTACCTCTAACATTTAAATCAGTCTGTAAGTATGGGAAGGATACTCTTAAATAAGAGAGTACTAGATGCCAGTTTTTTAAAAAATTTAGCTGACATAGTTAGACGAGTCAGAACTATCAAAAAATTCAAATAAATTGCAGACTGAGTGAACTTATTAGTTTTTTAGAAAACTAATTTATAGGTAGATTTCTTAAAAATATAATAATTATAAAATTCTCTAAGAATTTAAATTAAAGTGATTTCTCTTAAAAAAAAATGTTAAATACCTCTAGAAAAATGATCAAATCACTATCCATTATAGCTAATATTTCTTTTAAAAAAAAGCAAATACAGCTCAGAAATACCGTAATAATAAAGGAATAGATACAGTAATTATTTTAATAATGACTCAGTTCTTACAAGGTGTTTAGTTAAACCTAAACTAAGATTATAGAAAAAATCTATATTTATAACTTCCACAAATTCATGGTCAATAACAAAGTTGAATATGAGAGTATAAAAAATATCAAATAATAATTGATTAAACAGTCAGAAATGTACATAGTATACAAACATGCTTTATCAGCTACCTCAACAAAGTATTGAACAAGGAAATTGCTCTAAAAAATCAATGAAGTTTATATAAATAAAACTCTAATTACTTAATTATAAATATACGAAATAATTTACTTTTTAAAAAATTATTTAAAGCTGTTTACTTAGCATAAGTATAAAGTAGGTAACAATTTGAAGACAAGACTGCCTTGAGTTATCTCTCATCAAAATTTTAAGGAATAGTCATGGGATCTTGGGTTAAGATCGTATGGTAAGAAATTTCTCTTACTCATACATCACCGCCCATTAATTATCTACCATTAGGCTGGATTAATGGTCGATCCGTAGGCAATTTTTCATGAGTCATAACCACACCTCACACCCATTACCTGCTCCTTGCATTATTGACGTTGGTGTTATCATCAACAACGAAGATATGCGACGAGTTCTCAATGATTTAAGCCGTGTTCATTATATTCATACCTTTGATAAAGAAGTACAGAGTGAGGGGGAGGGATGCGTCGTTGAAGTTTTTAGCGATCCTCAACAGGGTACTATCATTGCTAATCGCTCTCTCTATCTTAATGTCCAAAGCTTCGATTATTTAAAATTACACCGTTCACCTACTCAGAAGACTTACTTTGATCTAATGCAAGATCATCGTTGTCTAAGATTAATTCCCATTACTCACTCTTCTCAAACTCCAGAATTGAATTTTAATCTAGATGCTGCTACTCTTGAAGCCATGGTTACTCAAGTTTTGGCTGCTAAATGGGATGTTCAGTCAGACAACAAAGATGATGATTGTCTTTTTTGAAACAATTACACTGATTCAACTTGATTAGTGCTAGATTGATGACTGCAGATTAGGGTGTGCACCCGCCATTGAAGAGAGGATTTAGGATAATCAATTCGATAATGTCCTCCACGACTTTCTGTTCTAAACAAGGCGCTTTTTAAAATTAAATAGGCAATATCCAATAAATTTAAGGTTTCTGCACAGGTTCGTAGATGAGTGTGTGCTGTGGGGGAGTCAAAAACTATCTGTTGGCCAGGCTCTAAGTTCAGCACATATTGGCTACTGTCGATATGCGTTAATTGTTCTCGCCAATCTTTAACTTGATCTAAAGCCGTTTCTAATAAACTTTGCTCCCGACAAATACCCGCATTTTTCCAGATTAAAATTGGTAAATCTCGATTAATCTTCTTAATTAATTCTATTTCTGTAGTCCATTCTCCTTTTTTCCTTACAACCGAAATTTTGTCTGAACTAATTGCCTGTGGTGAACTCACTTCGATTTTGGATAACTGAGCTGCAAACACCAAACACTCTAACAAAGAATTACTGGCTAAACGATTCGCTCCATGAACTCCTGTACTAGCAGTTTCTCCAATGGCATAGAGTCTCTTAATAGAAGTCTCATTCTTAAGATTTACGCGAATACCCCCCATCCAGTAATGGGCAGCTGGAGCCACAGGAATTGGCTCTTTAAACACATCTACTCCCCAATTTCGACAGACCTGAATAATATTGGGAAAACGACGGCGAATTTGTTCGGATTCGATAGGGCGTAAATCAAGGTAAACATAGCCATGGGCAGGATCTCCTGTAGTCCTTTGTAAGTGGCTAAAAATAGCACGACTAACTACATCTCTGGGAGCTAACTCCCCATTTGGATGATAATCAAAAGCAAAGCGTCGCCCTTGGTGATCAATTAGGTGCGCTCCTTCTCCCCGCACTGCTTCACTAATAAGAAAATGAGGAGCATTATGTTTAATTAAAGCTGTTGGATGAAACTGAAAAAACTCTAGATCCTTTAGAACTGCTCCTCCTCGCCAAGCTAAGGCCACACCATCCCCTGTGCTAACAGTAGGATTAGTAGTTTGAGCATAAACTCGACCGCCTCCACCAGTGGCTAAAATTACTGCAGATGAACGAATCCAATGAATTTGTCTTTGATATAGAACGCTGACACCTAGACATTCTTTTTGCAGAGAATCAAGCCACAATTTTAAAGCAACTGCTTGAGGAATAATTGTAATATTAGAGCGTTCTAACACTTTTTCCGTGAGAGTACCAACGATTGCCCTTCCTGTAGTATCTGCCGCATGAAGCACACGAGGATGAGAATGGGCAGCTTCTAGAGTCATGGCTAATTGACTATTTTTTCGGTCAAATGCTACTCCCATTTTCACTAAAGAATCAATCACGCTAGGAGCTTCATTAACAAGGAATTCGACAGCACTATAATCACATAACTGAACACCCGCTTTGAGGGTATCTTCTAGATGAAACTGTGGAGAGTCGTTAAGAGCAATCGCTGCTGCAATTCCCCCCTGCGCCCAATCACTGGCTCCTGTTTTTAACGTATCTTTGGTAATTAATCCAACTCGATACTTTGGGGGCAAACACAAGGCACCATAGAGTCCAGCTGCCCCTGAACCCACCACTAAAATATCAAATTGGGTTGTCAGAAGGTCAGCAGAAATAGAATTAGCTGATGATATCAAAGTAATAAAAAATGGTTGTCTATAAATTTTTCTTTATTTTAACTTTTTTGTCCTAGTCACAGCCTTCTCTCATTTTGTTTTTAAAATTGAATAACTCAAAAAAATACTCATTTAAGAGTTAATTCATGAAAAAATGATTATTTTTTTTTAGTAAAGTTTAGTAAAGAGTTGGGCTTAAGCGATCATCTCCTTCAGTCGGTTCACTAGCAGGAAGATTTAGTACACATTTGTCTGAGTTGCTTTGTAAACGTTTTTTTGATTTTTTACTGAGTCCAGAGACTCCTAAGACCTATTTTACCTCTAGAATAGGGAAAGTTAACATAATATTACTGGCTAGGTTAGGATAGAAACAACTTAATTCCCGCAACTAACGAATATTGCTGTTGTTGAAATTAAACTTTTGAGCATATGGGATGAACTTTGTATCTACTAGGTAGAGAGTAGACGCAGCTAATGCCTGTTTAACAAAAACTAAACAACTAATTGTTACGACTAAAGTGACGATAATACGAACTAAGGTTTTCATTAATTTAATTCCTCTTAAAAAACTAAGATAATTTACCTTCTTGAAAGATACGCAAAAAATTTGGTTCATTAATAAAAGCAGGTTAAGATAAATTCGGTTCGTTTCATGCCAGAAATAAATCCGATAGCTTCGAATTCTTGCCAGATTAGGGGTGTAGGGCACAACGCCGACTAACTAATATAAATTCTGAGTCCGTAATAGTTTTAAAAAAGTTAACAATGGTCTTAAGTTGCTTTGTTTATTATGATATCGTGATTGTATTTACTTTTGTTACCTTAGAGTAAGGTAGCTTTTAAGACTGATTAATTCCGCTTTGATTCGAGGACAACTCGATTTTAAATCAGCCCATTTTTATTCTTCTTCATATTCGAGGATAGAAATTCCCAAATAATTGGGAATTTCTATCGAAGTTAGTTCGTTTACTTCCATAAGTAATACTCCTTCCGAGGCTGTCCTAAGATAAAGACCGAATCTAATTCAAGATTAAGACATAAGAGGGTTAATTTTGCAAACGGTAGTGGATTACTCTGTTGGTAAATTGAGAGACAGAAAGCCGTTTTGATCAAATTTTAGGAGAACTAAGACACTCTCAGCAAGAAAGAACTCGGAAATGGAGTGAAAATTTAAAACCTGTAGATCACATGTTTAGAATAAATTTATTGCTGATAGTGGGGTTCATTTGGATAGATTTAAAGTAAAAAACAAAAAGAATGTTAGTTGCCCCCAAAAATAAAACATTTCTCCATAGAGATTCCCACTAAAATCATAGAAATTAACAATAAAATTAATCAAATATGCTAGTTGTAGGGTATTTTTAGGTTAGTGATAATTTTGTCAATTACTTAGACAATATGAAGTGCTAGAAAGTATAAAAAGATTGCTTTATAGTTTTTGAAAACTATAAAATTAAAGAATGACAATTTCTATGAAAAAATGATTATGCTACATCTATAAAGATTAAAGATTCACTTACACAGAAAAATAGACGTGACAATTAATGCTTCTACTATGTATCGTTTAGTACAAAAAAATACTTCATACCGTAGTAGCTTACACACATAGAGTTCAAACTCTAAGACAAGAACATTCTACAAAACTAGAACAACTCAAACTTTTAGACTTAATTTTTGGTTACGAAACCGGAGTTTAGCTCGTTACAATCGGTCAGTGTGTCGAAGCAACTCAAAAAAAACGAGCTTATGAAAAGACGAAGAGACAGCTAAAATAGAAGAAATCACAAAAGTTTCCTTAGTCCTAGGAAAGATGTCTTGAATAAAAAAGAAAATAAGGTATATTTTAAAAACTCAAATAACAGGTGAGGAGACTTACAATAAATTTCTGAAATTAACATAAATTGCTGAGCAAAATTTTGAGAAAAATAGCTAAATAATAAGTAGATAGATCGTAAAATTATAGGTTGTTTCGATAATTTAATTTTCTAAGGAGTGGACGAAGATATTAATCAGAAAATTAAATTAATTAAAAAATAAGCTTATGACTTAACTTACTTTTATCGTTCTAGAAAGAGAATTTTATTAAACTTATATTTTTTTACAGATTTATCACACTCGATTGAAAAACAAAGTTTGGTAAAATTTTAGAGATAAAAACAGATTAAGCCTAAATATACTGTAAAGACAAAAGAACAGATACGATAATTCTTCCTAGAAGGATATACTATTATTTTAGTTAAAGTCAAACTAAAATAATAGACATAAGAATAGTTAGATCTATATTTTTTACCAGTTTATATCCAGAACTAAATATAATAGGAGGAGAATGATATCAAATAAAAATTGGTAAAACTGCCAGAAATATATTTGAAGATGAATATGATTTAGCTAAGGCAGTCCAAAAATTCTTGCTTAAAGAAGTTAATTTTTTAAAAAATTAAAGTAATATAAATTCAGGGGAATTGCTCACAATATAGAAATAAAAAATGATTTACTTCTTTAATGTTTTTTGTTTTTTCAAGGTTAATCACTCATAGGTCTAAGGAGATAAAATAAAACGGACCTGCTGAATCGACTGTGGCAAAATCATAATCAACAAAAGTTAAAAATCTTGCTTTGCAAGGTTTCTAAAATTCCGAAAATCTAGTTTTTATAAAAATTTATTTTTTATGGTTATAGAAGACAGTCAGGATAATAGTTTTAGAAGTTCTTGGCTGCTAATTTGTCAGACTTAGTCTATGCAAACCAATAAAACTGATTAATTAAGCTAAATATCTCGATATTTTTTATTTCTATTTTCTTTCCGCTCGCCACTGCTGCATAACAACAGCGATGTCTGGCTTTCCTGTTAATAAAACACCTACCTGGGTTTCATTCCAACGTACCATCCAAGAAGGTTGAAGTCCCAAAACCACAATGCACAAAGACAAGACAAAAGCAGGAATTCTTTCTGACCATAAAACACGGGGTAATTGAGCTAGTTCAGGAGTTAACCGACCAAAAAAGACACGGTTAACCATCAATAAGAAGTAAACTGCCGTTAAACCACTTCCAACTAAACATAATAAAGTTTGAATCGGGAAAATAGGAAAGCTTCCGCGAAATACTAAAAACTCTGCAATAAAACCGGCCATCCCTGGAATTCCAACGCTGGCCATTACTCCTAAAATCATTAAACTTCCCGTAATCGGTAAACCCCGTTGAGGGTTAAGCAACCCCTGTAAAAAGTCCACATCAAGGCTTCCGGTCTTCTCGGAAACTACTCCAACTAACAGAAATAATAGGGCAGAAATTAACCCGTGACTGACCATCTGAAAGGTAGCAGCAGTAATGCTTAAGTGAGTGGTAGCCGCCGCAGCTAATAAAACATAGCCCATGTGAGCAATGGAAGAATAGGCGACCACTCTTTTCATATCTTTTTGAAGAATTGCGCATGACGCTCCATACAAAGCACTTATAGAGGCCAATGTAGCTAACCAGGGACCAATAAATACCCAAGCATCGACAAATAATCCTATCCCAAAACGCAATAACCCGTAAGTTCCTAATTTTAATAAAATTCCTGCTAACAAAACTGAAATAGGGGTCGAAGCTTCAACGTGGGCATCAGGCAACCAAGTGTGGAAAGGAAAAATGGGTATTTTAATCCCTAAACCAATAATAAGGGGAGCCAGTAAAATTAATTGAGTTGACAAAGGTAAAGTATGGGTGCGTAGTGTCTCATAATCAAAGTTATATAACTCTGAGAACCATGCTAATCCTAAAAATGAAGTCAAAATCAGAATTCCTGCAACTGTTGTGTAGAGAAGAAATTTCATCGAGGCATAACCCCGCTTTGCTCCTCCCCAAATTCCAATAAGAAAATACAATGGGATAATGTCTAACTCAAAAAAGAGGAAAAAGAGTAACACATCTTGGGCAACAAATGCTCCCATTACCCCACTATTAAGAATTAGAATCAAAACATAATAAAATCGTGATCGCTTAATAGTTTGACTACTGGCATAAATTGAGATTAAGGTCAGTAAACTGTTGAGAAAAATTAGAGGAAATGATAGTCCATCAACCCCTAAATGATAATTTAACCCAATTCTCGTAATCCAAGGTAAATACTCAGTAAATTGGACATTTGGATTAGTAGGGTCAAAATTGAAGCTGAGAATAATATTGATAATGAGAGGTATACTTGCGATCACCATAGCCAACAGGCGACAATGGACTGAATTTAACTTTCCTGGCCAAAAAGCGATTAAGATAGCCCCTACTAATGGAATCCAAATCAAGGCGCTGAGTACCATTAATACATCGACTCCTTACTGTTACTAAAAATTTGAACTGACTTCAATAAAGTATTGATGACCAATAATTTATTATCATTCCCCATTCTTCACTAAGAACAAAGCACATCAATAAACTCACTCCAATTAAAATAGTCAAGATGTACAATTGTGATTGTCCAGACGTATTATATTTTAAAATATTGCCACTGAAAATAGTAGCTAGGCTCACTAAATTAACTGCCCCATCTACTACATAGCGATCAAACCAAATAGTCAAATAAGATATTCTTTCTACTGCTGCCACTACCGTTACTTCATAAACACGGTTGAGGTAAAAATCATAGGCAAATAAATCTTGAAAAAACCGCAGATAGAATTGAGTCGGCCTAGTCCAAGACTTTCTTAGAGGACTAACAATTCCAAGGAGACAACCAATGATTCCTGATCCAATTGAAAGGGGTATTGCCCATTGAACAATGATAATGTCTTTATCAGTCAAAGGTGACACAGCTGATAACCAAAATGGCCAGCGAATTGGAGCAATAGAAGAAACTAGAGTTGTTAGGGTTAACGTCACCATCGGAAAAGCTATTGGCCAGGAAACTTCGGGAGTTCGACGGGTCTTAGGTTGAGGATTCCCTAGAAACACTAAACGGAAGACACGGGTTAAATTCCAAGAACATAACAAATTTACAAATAGTACAATTGCACACAACCATCCAGGGACATTCCAATCCCCATTAAACCACCGTTGTAATGTCCAAAACATCCCTAAGGGTAGCAATGCAACTAATCCGGCAGCACCTGTTATAAAACTGGTAGTAGTAGCGGGCATACGTGACCAAATTCCTCCCATTTCTGTTATATTCTGATTATAAGTCGTTGAAATAACCGCTCCTGCACTCATAAATAATAAGGCTTTTGTAATCGCATGGGTAAAAACTAATAATAAAGCAATATCGACTTGACCTAATCCAACTGCAATAAAGACTAATCCCAAATAAGCACTGGTAGAATGGCATAGGGTTCGTTTGATATCAATTTGTGCCAACGCCATCAACGAGGTTCCTACTGCTGTTACCGACCCTAATATAATTAGTACGTCAGAAGACACGGGGGATAGAGTGAACACCGGTTGTAATTTAATCAACAAATACGCTCCAGCAGAAACTACTATCGAATTTCGCATAATTCCGGCAGGGTTTGGCCCTTCCATCGCTTTATCAAGCCATAAATTAAGCGGAAATTGGGCACATTTACCTGTAGGACCAGCAATCAACGATATTCCTAATAATCCTGCCGTTAAAGGGGCTAAATTTGAGCTAATTGCCCATGTTTCTAGTTCAGAGAAGGTCAACCCTTCTCCATAACTAGAAAGAGTGACCAATCCCATTAATAAAATAATATCCCCAACACGCTTGGTTAAAAACGCATCTCTGGCCGCGGCTACTACTAATGGTTGAGCATACCAGAACCCGACTAAAAGGTAGGTAGATAGAGTAAGAATTTCTAAAAGACCATAACTCAGCAACAAAGAATCACTAAGAGCAATTCCGCCTAAAGCAGCTTCAAATATCCCCATCAATCCAAAAAATCTGGCTAAAGACCAATCTTTCTCCAGATAACCCAGAGCATAGAATTGAGCAAGTAGGCTAATGCCGTTGACTAATACCAACGCCCCTAAACTAATTGGAGACAGTTCTATAGTTAGGGACAAATCTAAATCAGCTACCTGAAGCCATTGAAATATTAATTGTTCAGGTTGGCCTCGCCCAATAATAGAAAAAGCCAATGAACTGTGAATAAAAGCAAATGCTATCATTAACAAATTCAGGTAGGCCGCTGGCCTAGGTCCTGTGCGACGAATAATTCCTGAAGACCAAGGCAGGGTTAACACCGAACCGATTAGACCGTAAATCGGGATCAACCAACTACTGTGTACAATAAAACTGCTCATCTAAAGTAGATTATTTAAGGGTCTTTACTCTTATAGAGCATATCAGTTTTCATGCCTAGTTTCTACCTCATATGACGAGGAAGCTGCTATTTTTTGGTAAAATAAAGTCAAATCTATACCTATTGATTGTGATGTATTACTGGGTGGGTTTCTGGAAAGTTTTTTGAACATTGCTAAAGGTTAAAAACAGTTTTTAACCTTTAGCAATGTTCAAAGACACCACCGGAATTCCGGCTCACACCACGACCACTAAAAACCATAGTAATAATGGCCATAGTTATGGTGCAAGTGACGGCAATGGTAATGGTCATTTGCCAGAGGATATTGTTTTCCAAGTCAAAAACCTACTCCAATCTGGCTATAAAGTAGGGCACAATTTGCCAGTCAACGCTTTTTTCGGACTAAATCTTGGTTGACCGGTCTTGCTATTGAGAGTATTGCGAGAAACGAAAGTGATACGAGCATTAGAGGCTTTTTTATCTGAACATAGTGGAGATGTGTGTTTAATCGAGATTGACTCCAATGTCAAACAACGGATATCAAAAACCATTATTCATCGTCCTGAGAAAACCTCACAAATTCCATCTAATGGTTCAAAAGTGACAAAGCATTGCAGCCAAGGATTAACTAGTAGTACAACTTCTAGTTCTACTTTAAACGCTGAAACGATTAGCCAAGTGAGATCACTACTTTCCCAAGGATATAAAATTGGCACAGAACACGCAGATAAACGCCGCTTTCGTACTAAATCCTGGCAGAGTTTACCCCTATTGAGGACAACCGTCCGATATTATTGTTGCTCTAGAAGCTTGTTTAGCTGAACATCAAGGGGAATATGTGCGCTTACTGGGTATTGATACTTAAGCAAAACGCCGTATCTTAGAAACGATAATTATAACGTCCTTAATTGTAGGGAGAAGGGGTGAGATTCAATCTTGTCCCTTTATGACTACTAAATAATAGTAATGCATTTACCTTTTATTCATCCACCAACTCAGTTAGATATTTACTTGGTGACGTTGTTATTCATGAAGGTGCAGTCATTGTACCAGGAACTATTCTCCAAGCTGCGCCTAATAGTCAAATTTTGATCCGAGAAGGAGTTTGTATTGGCATGGGAAACAGAATCAATGCTTACTAAGAAGATATTGAAATCCAATCTGGTGCTATCTTAGGGGCTGGGGTTTTAGTGATTGGCCAAAATAAAATCGGTAAAAACACTTGTATTTGTTTTTCAACCAGTATTATTAATACTTCTATTGAACTGGTAATAACCATTGAAGCAGGCTCACTAATTGATGATACTTAGTGATTATTTTCTGCAGCAATATCTAAACCTTTAGAGTAAACAAAATTAGGAATAAATGTTTTTCCCTAGTCATAATGACTTGATTGATGAAGCTTCAATAGATTTAATTGAGGTTTAATCTCTCTGTTGACAATTGATCTATTTCTAACCGCAATAATTTTCCTCATAATTCACAAATAACTAAAGAGAAAAAAGCTAATTTTTTTGCAGAAGGCAGGAAATATATTTAGTTAGAAACAAAAAACAAAATTGAAGATAGTGCCAAGATTACAGAGTAATCTAACTCTCATTTTTATTCAGTATAAACCAAAACTATCCTGTGATTTTCCAGATGTATATCAACAACCTTTTATCGAGTTAAAAGTTGTTGTACCTTAGATAGAAAGTAATAAGAATAAATAGCAAGTAATTCTATTATTTAAATCTTTTTAGGAGAATAAATAAATATCTTTCTTATAAAAATTTGAGTTTTTTTAGTGAATCATTTCTTTTATAAAATTTTTTATATCTAATTTTTAAAAATCTGTCTTCTCTGACTAAGTTAGTAGTTTGAGCTAACCCTCAATTGAGGTCAGTGTTATAGAGACTTTGTCTCTTCTTTTTTTGCTGTTTTAAAAACTGCTTAACTAGTATATTTAAAAAGTGATAGAATTAGTTATCTTGGATATTTATAAAAAAATATAAATAATAATTAAACTAAATATGTGAAATACATTGATTAAATCAACTATACTTTTTTTAAATGTTTAAAAAAAATTAATAAGCAATAAAGAGAGTATAACTATCTATGATATAATTTGAACTTAAAGAATAAATAAGTAAATTAACGGTTAGCTAAATACCACTTCTAGCGGAAAGATAACTTTCTAAAATACTTTCTCTATTACAGGTAGGTTCAGATTTAACTTGTACGCGGATAAATGAGAAATTAATCATGCCATTTATGGAGGAATTATTCTATGGTACAAGCCCAATCTAAATAAGGGTTTAAAGCTGGTGTTCAAGACTAGCGCCTTACCTATTACACCCCTAACTATACCCCGAAAGACACTGTACTTGCTTCTTCAGGAGGACCCCAGGTTGGGGTCCTCCTGAAGAAGCAGGTGCGGCAGTTGCGGCAGAATCCTCTACCGGAACCTAGACAACAGTTTGGACAGATAATTTAACTGACTTAGATCTTTACAAAGGTCGTTGTTATGACATAGAACTTGTTCCTAACAAAGATAATCAATATTTTTGCGACATTGCTTATCCTTTAGATTTATTTGAAGAAGGTATCTGTTACGAACGTTCTCACCTCTTTAGTAAGTAAAGTATTTGGATTTAAAGCACTACGAGCATTACGTTTAGAAGATGTTCGTTTTCCTGTTGCCTTAATTAAAACCTTCCAAGGACCTCCTCATGGAATCAAGGTTGAACGGGACAAATTAAACAAGTATGGTCGTCCTTTATCCGGATGTACTATTAAGCCTAAACTTAGTCTGTCGGCTAAAAACTATGGACGCGCTGTTTATGAATATTTATTCGGTGGCTTGGATTTTACCAAAGATGACGAATGATATTAACTCTCAACCCTTCATGCGCTGGCATAATCGCTTCCTCTTCGTCTAAGACGCAATCACGAAAGTGCAAGTGGAAACCAATGTAAAAGTCATTATCTCAACGTTACTGCCGCTACTTGCAAAGAAATGCTCAAGCGAGCAGAATTTACCAAATAAATTAGCACTCCCCTCATCATGCAATGCACACAGTAATTTTTTCTCAGAAAAACCATGGTATTCACTTCCGAATTCTAGCTAAGTACCTCTATCTGGTGGTGATCACCTTCACTCTGGAACTGTTGTTGGCAAATTAGAAGGGGAACGAGACATCACTATGGGGTTTGTCGACCTGATCTGTGAAGACTATCTTGAAGAAGACCGTACTCGTGGTATATTTTTTACCCAAGACTATGCACCTATGCCTGGAATCATGCCTGTTGCTTCTAGTAGTATCCATGTATGGCATATGCCCGCCTTGGTGGAAATTTTTGGAGATGATTCTTCTTTTCAATGTGGTGGTTGTATTTTAGGACACCCTTGGGGTAATGCACCCGGTGCAACCGCTAACCGTGTGGCTCTCGAAGCTTGTATTTAAGCCCGTAATCAAGGCCGATATTTGTCTGGCGCAGCCAGAAATCAAGTTATCCGTGAAGCTTGTAAATGGAGTCCTGAATTAGCTGCCGCCTGCGAACTCTGGAAAGAAGTCAAGTTCGAATTTGAGGTAATGGACACACTCTAATTTAGAAATAGTTGTTAATTTTGAAGAGAGCAAAATTACTCATGTAAAAATACTCATAACTGACAATTATGTCCTGATTTGGACAAGGAGTAATCTATGAACTATAAATAAGTAGCCAAAGAAACGGTTTGAGTTTCACAAAATTACCTGACTTACTAAGCAGTTTGTACCATTATCAATCACTTATCCGAAACTAACCCGACTCAGGTTCTTTGGCTGATTCAATATAATTCATCCCATAATATCCAGAGAAGTGTATTTAGAGAGATTAATAACTCAAAATAAGGAATGAGTATTGTGGATTATGTCAGTACGATAGCATCTAGCAAAAATGGTACTGGAATTTTTACCAAAGATAGTAATGGCTGGAATTAGTCAGGCAAATATGGAACACCATCGTCAGTTATTAACACGACTAATTCAGTTTCAAACAAAGATTTCTACCCCTAATTCAGAAATCTCTGAGTCTGAAGATAAATGACTCAAATAATCCTTAAATTAGTTAATTGAAGAAAATAGATAACCCATGAAAACTTTACCTAAAGAGCGTCGTTACGAAACCCTTTCTTACCTACCTCCATTAACTGATCAACAAGTCGCCAAGCAAATTGAAAATATGCTAGATCAAGAGTTTATTCCTGGGGTTAAGTTTGAAGAAAATCCTGATTCCACAACCTATTTTTGGACAATGTGGAAGTTACCTTTGTTGAGTTCTCCTTCTGCCCAGAAAATTCTAGTAGAAGTCCGTAAATATCGCTGTAAGTATCCCAATGGCTATATTCGTGTTATTGGTTTTGACATTGTTGGATATTAATTCTTTGAAACTAACTTGGGACACCTTTTCAGTTAGTGTTTCAAAGCCTATCTACTGACATAGTAGATTTGTCCTAGGTTTTTTATTTTTGTGGAGTAAAGTAGCAGTTACAAACAATGTAATATTAATTATTAACTAATGAATTAACGAGGGTAAAACACTAAAAAAAGTAAGTCTATTATCTAAATAGCTAGCAATATAATTAATTTTTAATCAACTTTAAATGAGACTAAATGATGTACTGGATAATTAAAAAAAAAATTACTTTTCTGTCTGTTTATTATGCTTATATGATGGAGTACCGTGCTGAAATATTTTTTTGGATTTTGTCAGGATCGTTGCCTATTATCTTAATGGGAGTTTGGATAGAAGCAGCTACCCAAAGTGAGTTTAGACTAAGCCCAGTTGAGTTTGCTCGTTATTTTTTTTGTATTTTTCAAATAAGACAATTCACTAATGTTTGGGTGGTTTGGGATTTTGAGAGAGAAGTTTTGGAGGGTAGACTATCTTTTAAATTGTTGCATCCTCTTGATCCAGGCTGGCATCATGTAGCTAGACATGTTACAGAAAAAATTACCCGATTGCCTTTAGTTATCTTTTTTACTATTTTATTTTTTTTGTTATATCCTCAAGCTTTTTGGATACCTGATTTATTCCATTTTCTGTTAGCCTTTGTAGTCATAGTTGTTGCATTTGTATTGAATTTTTTAATTCAATATACTTTCGCTATGTTTGCTTTTTGGACAGAAAGAGCCAGTGCTATTCAACAGTTTTGGAATTTAGCCTATGTTTTCCTTTCAGGAATGACAGCTCCCTTAGATGTATTTCCTGATAGAGTTCGTGAGATAGTTATGTGGACTCCTATTCCCTATACTGCTTATTTTCCAACAGCCTTATTAATGGCATTACCTGTGAATATTATTCATGGTTTATTGATTATGATGGGATGGTGTATTATCTTCTTTGTTGTTAATCGTTGGTTATGGCGACGGGGAATCAAACAATATTCTGGAATGGGAGCCTGATTAAAGAGACTTCTAAGTCATAAATTCAGTTATATACTATAAATTTAGTACAATTTATTCATTTTAGACTTTTTTCCCTAAATTTACTCTAAGAATTGAAGTTTGATCATTAGTAGATAAGATATTTTTCTATGTTTTAAGAGATTGAACATCTCCTCTTAATTTTAATATTCTCGAAGTAGAAAAATATTGAGGATCTAAGACAAATGTGGAACAAAAATGAAGTTATACGTTTTCCTCAAATTAAAAATTTATCTCCCTCATTGATTTTATCTAATTTTTTTCGCTTTAAAAAGAAAAAAATAAATATAACTCCCCATCAAAATACTCAAAAAATAAAGCACAATATAATAACCATTATTATTGAAAATAGTAGCTCTGGAAAACTCTCTTTTAAAGAAAGTAAATCTTGGAATGGACAGACAGGAATTTATCAAATACCACAGGATATAAATCCCGGAGAGTTAGTTACCTTTGATTTGAGAAAAGACTCCCTAAAGAAAAATCAAGGAGTTGTAGTCTACCAAATAATGGATCACTGTCACCAAGATTATTTACTGATAATAGGTTGGTCAGACCTTAACAGTTTAAAGCTTCTAAACCACGCGTTTATTAAACTTATGTTAATAGAAGATTACCAACAAACAAATTTTGAAAAGATTCAAACTTGGATTGATAATAGTGAAAGTCAATCTTATTCAATTGTTAATGGGTATTCAGCTTGCGCTAAAGCGATCACAAAAGGAAGTCTTCCTCTATGGGTTAATTGTCTCAATTAAATCCTATGTTAAGAGATTTTTTTAAATTTTTTTCGTCATTATTACTAACTGAAATCTAATTATTTTGTTGAATTATCAATTTTTGTTTATGAGTTGACTTTCTTTCAAGAGCAGCATGGGCTAAATAATATCGATTTCTTTTGACAGTTTTTCTCGTTACTTTATGTCAACTATTTCTTTCAACGATTACTCTTTTATATTGAAGTTTAATTTTATGCCAAACTATTTAAATTCTTCCTAAAACTTCCCATAATAACTGTTGAGTATTCTGATAATTAGCCTCTTTAAAAACTTGTACCAAAAATTTATATATTTGACAAATACTATTATTTTTTTGAATCAAGGGAACGAAGTCTTTAGTTCGAACACTACAATTAATTTTTAATAAACACCAAGCAGAAACTTACATTGATAATAACACAAAAATATTCTCTCGGATAAACTTAACTTTTCCTAATAAATGTTAGCAATGATGTTCGTTTTATAGTATCACTGGATTTACGAGACTGAATAATAGTATCATCACCACAATCAATGCCGTGATGTTTATCATCCCCTTAAAGCGTTTAATAATTCTCAATATACATAATGCCATTGCGTGTCACATGTTTAGTAACTATTAATCATTCTTCCCCTAATCCTAATTCCAGTTTGAGTAATTGAATTGATTTATCTCCAATATAATTTTCAGAACAAATAACATGAGGGGGACGAATGATGTCATCTCTAATAGCTCGGATAGCTTGTTTAACAATAGGATAACTAGCTGGATCACTAATAATTGTTTGGGCTGAACGAACTAGTCCCCTAAGTTTAACATGATCGCTTGCCTGAGCTGAAATTAACAATAAATCATCTCCCCGCAGGCTATGAATAAGAATTTCTGCTACAGTTAATATTCCTGGACTAAGACTAACAATACCTAAACGAGTATCTAAAGGTAAATCCTTAATAATAGCTAGTTCTTGACTGTAATCGTAAATATTTAGAGGAATAACCCGGATGGACAACGGAGATGCAATAGATTCAGCATCAGCAAAAAAATAGCTACTTGTAACTACGGTTCCTGATTTAGTTTCAACTAGAACCTGAGCTAATTCTTCGAGAGGAACTAATTGTACGGGAATCGCTAAAGCTTTCTCTAGTTCTTGTAAGATTAACTCCCCCGCTCCTAAATCTTTAGTAGGAACTGTGACCAATACTTGCGCACTACAACGTAAACGCCAGTCAAGGGCTGCTAAAAATAATTCCTTAACCTGAGAAATTGTTAATCCTTGCCACAACAACTCATCAAGGCTTTTTTGAACTAACTGACTAGCTTCAGGATATTGAATAAATAAAGGAGAAGCAGGGAGTGTTCCCCCTTCATTTCCCTGAACTTTAACGTAAATACCTGATCCAGCAATAGACTCTACTAGACCAGCTTCCTCCAATTGTTGATAGACTTTACTGATCGTGTTGCGATGAAGTCCTGTAATGGTAGCTAATTGTCGCGTGCTGGGTAAGCGATGACCGGGATGGTATTGACGAGAAGCAATAGAAAAGCGAATCTGGTCAAATAACTGCTTAGAAGAGGGAATACCACTATCAGATTGGATTTGAAATTGAAGCATGTCAACCAAGTCGAGGAAAGAGTCAACAAGACATAGACTTTTAGAGGTCATTCTAACGTATGATACGTTATTTTAACGTGAACAGTTTCGCGGAAATATAGCAAAAATATACTTAACTGAATATAAAAGCTAATATAATAAATATATTGGAATTCTAGAAAATAAAAATGAGTTTGGACAATATTAAAGATGGACTGGAAACCTGCTTCCCTCCAAGATAAAATTGGTGTTCACTTCAAAAATAGCGATCTTCTTTTTGAGTCTCTGATTCATCCGTCTTACGCTCAACAACTCAACCGGTCTGAAAATAATAATGAGCGGCTGGAATACTTAGGGGAGAAAATTCTGGAGTTGATTATTACGAATTATCTCTATCAAAACTGTTCTTATCTAGCAGTAAGCAAACTGACTACTTTGCGTGATAAATTAGAAGAAGGGGAGAAGTTAACTAACCTTTGGTTTAGATTAGGGTTAGGAGAAAGTTTCCCTTTTTTGGCCACAAAAGATGAACGACATCGTCTCCGCATTAAACGAAATAATCCTTTTGAAAAAGCTCTGAAAGCATTAGTAGGAGCTATACATATTGACCGAGGTTTACCTCAGACCTCTAATTGGGTTAAAAAACAGTTAATCGCTCCATTATTAGCCCATCACTTGAAGAAAATTCAAGATAGATCAAACCCCAAGAAACAACTCCAATTTTTAGGAAATGCCCTATTTAATGCAATAGTTGCCGACTATTTTTATCAGCTTTTTCCTTACGTTAATCCTAGTTTTTTAAGTAAAATTGCTAAAAAGTTAGTAGTTAAGGAACAACAAAATAAATACATTAATAAACTCACTTTAGAAGATTGGAAAATTATTGATACTGAAAGCGAAAAAATATGTGAAAAATCATTTACCGGCTTGTTAGCTGCTATATATCTTCACTTTGATCAGCAGAATAGTAAAACAAGCTTTAGAGAAACAGGTAGTTGGTGGGTAAATAAATGTATTGATGAAGATGAAATTTGGCGTGAATTAATTACTTTACTGGTAAAAGATGGAGTTCCTCAAAAATGGATTATTCGTCAGGTAATGGGATATGAAAGTAAAGATTATAATGAAGGCCGTAAACGTTTTCACGAACTAATGGAATCTTCGAAAATCGATAATGAAATAAGGGTCGGCGATCACGATTAATAGAATAATTAAACAATTTGACTTTTATGTTCTTCTAGATGAAGTCAAGTTCTAAATATAAATAGAATACTCATTGGTTATGGTAGTGCTGTAAAAATAACTCTAATTGAGATGTTATCCCCAGACGAATAACCAACTACAAGAGAAATTTACATTTGCGGCGGCAACCGCTTATTAGGCATAATAATAGTGAATTCCGTATTGAGAATAAAAAGTATATTTTACTAGTAATCTTACTCTTTCTAAAAACTTAAAATTTTGTGATTATTCAGACTATTTTGTCAGACTTTATCATCTAAAATCTTGTAATTGTCGTTACCGCATTTAAGAGGTTCTCGAATTAGTTCAATTAACTAGCAAATCTAATAGTAGAGTTAACGGTGTATCACGGAAAATAAAACACTGTCTAAGTTTAGCTATAATTATTACTTATAAAACATTTTTTTACTTTAAGATAAATTTTGATCTGGATTAGAGCCTATTGAGAACATACAGGGTTAAAACCATATTAAAGTTTTATATTTGTCCAAAATTACCATTTTAATTTCTTCTCATATTCTTAATAACTTATCTTAGTTATGTACATTAGTTAGGATAATCAAATTTTTATTTTTCGCAGAAATAACTTCCTCACCTGAACTGTGTCAACGACTTTCCTTATAAGAAAGGATAATTTTTAATATAGGAAATTTAAAAGACTTAAAAGATAATTTCCATGAAAGAGAATATAAAAACATGTTCATCTAGAATAATAGTCAATTTTTACTAAAAAAAATAGTCTGTGAGTAATTTTTTATAGTGAAGACAAAGAGAGTAAAAAAATACTACAATCACTAATTACTAGAATAATTCTCTTTGAGAATTTCTATCATTTCTCAGAAGATTTAGAAAAAATTATTGAAATAAGGACATAAATAAGTTAGCTAAAATAATTAAATTTTATAGATTACTAAGAAATAATTTTAAACCCACATACTAAATTTTCTCTAGAGAAATAAGACAAATATATTTATCATTTTTTGACAAATAATTAACCTCAATAATTAACTCTAACAAAGATTAGTTATTGTAAAAAAATTGATAGTATGGAAGATACTGATAACAATTTCAAATTCTCTGGAAGATTAAAATCTTTAACTGTCATGTAACTTTAAAGAAAAATTGAATAAAAAAATATAGCAATTAGGTCTATATTTAGTATTTAAAATCAATGTTTTTTACACTATTTTAAGTAGTTTTTTTTTAGAAAATTGATCATCTTTTTCTTTGAAAAGACAAAGCTAAAGTCCACTTAGTCAACATTATAACAAAATACTTTTAGTATTAGATATGATCTATATCATTATTTCTATAATTATTATTTTTTGTACTACAATTTTTAAAAAATTTTCATATTTTTAGTATTAGTCAAATTTTTGTTTTATTAGTTACTATAATTGATATATTGATTGATAATTTATCAAAATAAAAATGTCTATAAATACTGAATTATATCTATTGTTTTTTTTTACTTATACTCAACTTTTTTATTAAAAACGCATACTATCATAAATATAGTTTATGCTTTTTGTAACATTTTTTTAAAAAGTTATATATAAAAAAATATAACTTTATTGTTTGTGTTAATAAAATTTGATTATTTTTATGCAGTTAGATAAGATTCTTTTTCCTGTCTATATTAAGATCAATAGTTTACATTTAAGAAAATTTAATCTCTAATAGCTATTTTGATTACATTATTATTTTATAATATATTTTAACCTATTTAAATCTATTAATTATAATGTAATTTAATTGTAACAACATTAAAGTTGGCTTTTTCAGTCAAACAAAACTAAAATTTTTAAGGTTAAATTATTGATAACTTTGCTATTTTGTCAATATTTATATTGGCTTTTGTATTATAGTTTATTACTAGGTGATGTCCTCATTACTAAATTTATAACTTTAAGAATATATCGTCATAAAAATGACAAAAATTATTGATCGATCAGTTCAATTTAAGTCTCAAGATACAGAAGTACTTCAATAATTATAACTTTCTTGAATTTAGGTATTATTTTTCCTTACTTAATATCAGTAATTTAAGTCGTTAATTTTTTTAGTAAAAAAATACTTACTCAGTTAGATTCTATTAGATAGTTTCACTAACTTTTAATTAATTCAAAAGTCAATTACTAATAATAAAACGAAGTCATTTTAAATAAAATTTAATGACAAGTTTTTTAGTTATATATCCTTGATCTCCAAAAAAAATATTAATTAAATAACGCGTTAACTAAGACATATATTTACAGTTATCGATATATCCTGAAGTAACTTTAAAAATTAATAATACACCCCGGTCATTGATAACTAAATTTAGTTTAATTTTTTAATGTTATCTAACAGAGTTCTGGTCTTATGTCGCTAGGGTTTTTGAAACTCAGTATGTTCTACTAAAACGCTAATAAAAAATTATGTTAGATTAGAATTGGGAGGAACTGATTCTTATAATTTCTCTTTTATTAGTTAGTAAGAAACAGTATATAAATATTATTTTTTAGAATATAAACTCCACCAAACAATCATATTTGACTAGATTAGTAGATATTTTTTTTAAATAAATAAAAATTGATAATACATAAAATTATTTTAAAATTCGATCCCATAAACCGTGAAAAGCGATTATGATAGTTGTGGTTCTATCTCTCATTAAACAATGAGCATTGATCTAAGAAAAAATGCTGTCAATTTAGAAACAGAATAACAATGCTATTTAAACCGATATTTTTGATATAAATGCTCAAAATTACAAAATATTTAGGCAAAATATCGTCTTAATTTTACATTTACAGCATCAGATCTTAACTAAGCTCACTTCTAGTATATAACTACTGCTTTCCTTTTTTTTATGGCTTTTCGTCAAACTGTAAAATGATAAAAGTTCAGCAGATATTGACATAACTTAACTTATCATTATTATTAATAATAAGCAAACTGTAATGAAAATAATTTCCAAATAAGGCTTTCGAGACGTCAATATTAATGACCATATGTGCATAATTTGACAGAACTAAAAAGACAAGGATGAAAAGCACGGATTAATAGGTAATTTTTCCCTTGTCTCAACAGCTACAACTGATTGGGCTTTATGTTCATTCTTAATGACCCTCGAGGGATATGAACTAACTGGTTGTTAACATTTTTTTAGTCTACTTAAATAGGTTTTTAAACCATTTAAATAGATTTTTAAACCATTGAACTAGGAGATAGGTAGATTTTGATTCTGAAGTTGAAGTAGGTTCTGGGGTTGGCTGCGCTGAAGTATTTATAGAATGTTCAAGGGGAACCGGTTCTGATTTTCTTTGAATTTTTACTAAAAACTGCTTTAATTTCTCTTCATCAGAGACAGAAGCTTCTCTAGCTTGTTTAGCCTTTTGAGAAAAATTTACTTCCCCAATATAAGTTAGCCAGTTCTCCAAGTCTCCTCGGTTTAAGTAATTAATTCCCTCTTGGGGATAATCCTCGCAGATTTTGATTAAATCTTCTACATTATTAGCCTGTTGACCATTACTAAATCTAAAAGGTTCTGTCATTGTCTTTTCCTAATCTCGAAGGGAATGATAAATCTCACTGCTAATCTTAACGATTTTCCTAAATATTAGTCATGGTCACGTTCAGAAAAAACTTACGATCTCATCATTAAGTATTTAACTGAGTGTTAAAAAATACAATAAGCCCACTATTACATTATCTTTTTTCGTCATAAATCAAGTTTTTTTTGAATGTGATACGTTATTTTAAACCCAAGATTAAACTAACCTCCAGATTAGTTTGTAAGTACAAAAAATTTTGATTATCACCCATAAACAGAATATTCACTATTTCACCATATTATGAGGTATTTTCCTAATAGAGTGAAAATCTACAGCGATATAATGTCCCTAGAAATAAATCTACAAAAAGCCATAAGAGAATCTTCCTAAGAGAGACATTCTTTTAGGGTTTAAAAATAATCAAAGAACTATTATTACCCAATTAACCCCATTTAAAATGAGTATAAAAGAAACCAATTTAGTCTTTATAACTAATGTTCTTTTCCAACTAAAATTTCACATTAGTCAATAGACGTCACTAGTTAATGTGTGTCACACCGTTAATGAATTATTCAGGGAACTAACTTAGATAAAGTGTACGTAGCTTAGGATATCACTGATGGTCAAATTATGTTTTCGATCAAATGCTTCTTTGTCCGTCTGATGTTTGGAAACACTGACATAGGTTAGTTAGTAATATTTTCCATGAGTTGCAGACTCCTTTAACGGTAATGTCTGGGTGTTTCACCGTTAACTTGTGACGGGGTACAGTAGTTTCAGCAATATCCAAGAAGAAATTCTCGAAATTGCCGCCTCTGAAGCTGATCACATGACTCAATACAAGATTTATTAAATTTGGCGCGGGCTAATAGTGGACAAATGTACTTTTATTTAGAATTCATTGTTTTTAACAATTTTCTTGAAGAGGTGGGGGCGATAACTCGTTCATATGGTAACTGTATCATTAATTTTAAGCTCCTATCAATTTCCCTGATTATTAAAACTAACAGTAATTTTATAAAATAAATTCTCCTTAATATAACTAATTCAGTAGAATGCTCCAGGGTTAACGACCTTATTAGTGTTAAACACTATCAAGTACAAAAAACCGTAAAGTTACAAGTGTGCGACCACGGTAAAGAAATTCTTTTATCAGATCAAGCTAAAACTTTTGAGTAATTTTATCTGGGAGATGAAGCTGGAAGTCACTCCACCAGAGAAACTAGACTCAGACTCTCCATTATTAGAACTTTAGTTGAAGGAATAGGGGAAACTATTGAAGTCATTTTTTAAGTCGATAGCCAGAATATATATACTGTCACTTTAGTTTATCTTGTAGCAATAAAAATTATAATTAGGTCATTTTAAAAAATTATGGCTAGATCGACTTTAATAAGATTAAGAGAGAAAAGTAGTTTAAAAAAAGCGAGAATTAGATACCAGCAGGCCTAATTATATTAGCTAAATAATAGCTAATATAATTAGAAGATCAAGAGCTGTCAAAATTAACTCAAAACGAAATAATTCTCCCGGGAGGAGAATAAGAGCATAAATTTTATGTTTGAATACAAAAGAGTGACCACCCAAGGAAATTACAGACTAGTAAAATTGTTATTAAATACAATTATATATATATTGACTAAAAATCAGCTATTTTTTTACATAAAGAGAAAAAAATAGAATTAATTAATAAAAATCAAATATTCTTAGAGAATATTATTTTTTAATAAAAATAGTAATCAGTAAAATTTAAATAAAATTTAAAAAAATAAAGTATAAAAGGTTCCTTATTTAAGGACTAATAATTATTTAGGACTAAACATTTGTATAAACACGGTTAGAGTTTTTTTCATAGAATTGCGCATGCGCAATAGATTTAATCATTTGCCTTTACTAAGGAAGACTGTCTTAAGTAGATTGATGTAAGAGTTAGAAACTATCTTTATAAAATTTAGTTGGGTCAACAATATTATTTTCTACAACTAAAATTAACTATACAATTTCCGGGAGCTTAGTATTATAATTTCAGAAAAAAGCGAGATGTTATACTTTGTGTCTCCAGCAAAAAAATCACATGCTCGATAGTTACACTCCTCATCCCAAGTTGTCTGATCTTGTTCTTAAAGATTCAGTAATACTATAGACTTGAGGTTCCGACTTCATTAACCAATATTGTATAACAATTGATTTGTAATGACCCTTCTTAAGCCTGCTGTCTACTTCATCGGTGCCGGACCGGGTGATCCAGACTTATTAACCCTCAAAGCACACAAAATTATTACTCAAGCTGATGTTATCTTCTACGCAGACTCCCTAATCCCTACACAGATTTTGCGAGATGTTCGTCCTGATACTCTATTAATCTCTACAGGCAGCAAAACTCTAGAGGAGATTATGACCTTAACTCAAGAACAGGTAAAAAACAATTATGCTGTCGTTCGTCTACATTCTGGGGATTTAACCATTTATAGTGCCATTCATGAACAAATGCGGATTCTAGCGGAAAAAAACATTCCCTTCGAATTAATTCCCGGAATTAGTGCTTTTCAAGCAGCGGCTGCTAAGTTAGGGGCAGAATTAACTATCCCTAATTTAGTACAGACTATTATCTTAACCCGTATTAGTGGTTGTGCATCAGCCGTTCCTGAAGCTGAGGAATTAGCCAGTTTAGCCGCCCATAAAGCTAGTTTATGCTTGTATTTAGCTGCTCGTCACATCGAAACAGCCCAAGAAAAATTACTAAACCATTATCCCTCTAATACCCCTATAGCAGTGTGTTTTCGTATTGGCTGGCCAGACGAGAAAATCTGGTTGGTTCCCCTAGAAAAAATGGCAGAAGTTACGCGGGAAGAAAAGTTAATCCGAACGACACTTTATATAATAAGTCCAGCATTAAACCCTAGTTTTTCAAGTCGATCTCGTCTTTATCATCCTCAACATTCACACTTATTCCGTCCACGAATCTAGAGGTAAATAGTATTAGAATAAAGGGTGCAATAAATATTTCTATAATTGTTAATAGCAAAGATTACCATGCAGGGTTTATTAAAACGTATCTGGAAGTGGATTAAAGAATTTTTTGGGCAGCTTTTTGGAAAACGATCATTCAATATCAGTATTGATAGAAACTCGCAAGAGTCCAATCGTCCTCTGACAGATACAGATTACGAGTTTTTGTTTAGCCAGTTACTAGAAGGTATTGCTCACGGCTGGCACGAAGGGCGAGTTCTCAAATATTTTGAAGATTTGGGAATACAGGGAAAATCGAAACCCTGGGTGGCTTGGTTAGAACGATTTGGGGACAAAGCTATAGCATCTTCAGCCCCTAATCTACAATTAGCCGCTAGGATGATGCGTTTGGGAGAATTGGGCCAATCTTTTCGGGAAACTGAAATGATTGGCAAAAAGTCTTATGAGATTGGCCAAAAAATCTATAGCCAAGAAGCAGAAAGTGGAATTTGGGAATATGAAGGTCCTGATATCGATAAACAAATTATCTCAAAAGATAGTTCTCAGAAGAATAGTTCTCATTTCCAAACTAACTCCCCTGACCAAATCACTCAAACCTTAACTATAGAAGAATTGCGCGAGCGTTTACACAAAGATGCGACCTTAGCCCAACAACTTGCTCCCCAACTGGGGATGGAGTCAAGCAATCCTGAACAACTAATTGAGACTCTACTTGAGCGGTTTCAAAATGAAGCCGCTAAACCTAAACAAATTAACTCTCCTCAAACAGAACAAGAATGGTTTAATCAAGGATTGCAACAAGCTAATCAAGGGGACTTAGAAGGGTCCATCGCCAGTTGGGATAAAGCTTTAGCAATTAATCCTTTCCTCTCTCAGGGATGGCATAATCGCGGTAGCGCTTTGGGCAATTTAGGACGATTACATGAAGCAATCGACAGTTTTGATCGGGCAATTTTTCTCAATGCTGACGATTTTGAAGCTTGGAATTCTAAGGGAAATGCACTATACGGACTAGAACAATGGGAAGGAGCAATCACCTGTTGGGATAAAGGGTTAAAATTACAGCCAAACTACTACCAAGGCTGGTACAATCGCGGTAGTGCTTTGGGTAAATTGGGCAGAATAGAAGAGGCGATCACTAGTTACCGTAAAGCCTTAGAAATTGAACCCAGTTTCGAGTTAGCTCAATCTCGACTTAATGAATTATCTGAGAAGAGTTAATAGTTGATATTTAAATCGATAAATGTTTGTCAGAACAGGTTATGATGACTTAGGTTGAACCTTTCAACAGTTTAGTTTATCTTCATGACTTTCCAACTACGCGTTTATGTTCCCGATCATCCTTTGATTAAGCATTGGTTAGGGGTCGCTCGTGATGCTAATACTCCGAATATCCTTTTTAAAACAGCAATGACAGAGCTAGGACGTTGGTTAACCTACGAAGCGACTCGCCATTGGCTGCCCACTTTAGAAACTACAATAAAAACTCCCATTACTAACTCTCAAGCCACCTTGATTGATCCTCAAGTCCCCCTCGCCGTTGTTCCTCTTTTACGGGCAGGATTAGCCTTGTTAGATGGAGCGCAAACCCTTCTGCCTCTAGCTTCAATCTATCATCTAGGGTTAGCTCATAACGAAGAAATCCTAGACGTTAGTTGTTATCTCAATAAATTACCTCAACAATTTCACCCCAAAACCCAAATTATTGTCTTAGAACCCATGTTGGCTACTGGGCGATCAATCACCGTTGCGATGGATGAAATAACTAAACGGGGAGCAAATCCAGAATTGATGCGGATTATCTCCGTAGTAGCAGCTCCACCTGCGTTGCAAAAACTAAGTAAAAAATACCCCAGTCTAAATATTTATACCGCTATTATTGATGAAGGAATTAATGACAGAGGATATATTGTACCTGGGTTAGGAGATGCAGGTAATCGTGCTTTTGGAACATAGAGTGAGTAAAAGTTTATTTGACCCAGTTTTTTTCAGAGATTGAACATCATCAAGGTTAGAAATTATGAGTCAACGAGATGGATTTAGCGGCGGATTTTTGGCAGGAATAATTGTTGGTGGTATGGTCGGTGGCATCATTGGAGCGCTAGTAGGATCACGTCTTGAAAAGAATCCGAAGGAAGACAGATCTTCCTTACTCAAATCAACCAAAGATGAAAAACTAGACACCGAGACTAATATTGAAATGGCACGTCGTCGTCTAGAAAATAAGATAGCTCAACTTAATTTAGCTATTGATGATGTACGAGAGCAATTTGGACAAGTTGGACAACAAACCCTTGAATCAGAAACATCGACTGAAGAAGGCTAATAATGAAGAAGGCTAATGATTGACTGAATTGAGCTTTTTTTAGATTCAAGATTAACAATTCGTATCTTCTCTAAAATTCTCCCCACTAAACTCGATGGAAATTACCTAGCAGTTGGCTGTATCTTACAAAGATGTCTTGTATTGTCTGAAAAAATGGCTAAAATCACCATAAACTGTCCCTAAAGGCGTAATGATTTTTGTACTAAAACAGTCTTTGAACTCTATGATGTTTTCTGTAATGCCCGTGAGGATTCTAAAAATTAGGGCAATGTTCTTAACAGGGGCATGGCCTTATACCGATGGTAAATATGCATTTTATTCAGGGAGCGATCAAAGTGTTAGGGGAAAGGCGGAATATATAGATAATACTGGGATTCCCCGTTTGAATGTTCTTTAGCTACAACACTTAATTCATTCTATGCCTAAAATAGTTATTGCTTTGGTAGCTGGTTATGCCATTAGTCGAGGTCATGTTTTAAATCTAATTTATGCTCTAAATATTGCGGCTGATAATACTATTTTTGGTCAAAACGGACCGAAAATTAGAAGTTTTAACGGGGGGTCGGGCAAGTTATTTAGCCCGCATTATAGTACAGAAAAAAGCTAGAAACTTTAGTATTATACCGTCAATATACTCCTTAAAAAACTTTAGAAATGAGGTTAGTTAATTGTGTATTATAAGTTGAGCAACTCGAAAAATAAGGTATTATTTAGGCTACTGAAATTCTAGGTAAAGCCTATTGCTATTTTTTACTTAAAAGCTGCTTTTAGTTCTGACTGTGACGGTCAAATTAAGTTACAGAAATTAGCAAGGAACGCTATTGTATAACAAAAAAGGGAGTTGAAGGAAAACCACTTTTTTTAAAAAACTTCCCTCTAATTTTCGTAAATATCCTTGATATTCTTAAGTTTTAGATCAGTGTAGTCGGAGTATCTTCGCTTTACAAGGTAAGGGTTTTTAATTACTCAGTTGTGAGAAGAATAAGTATTGGACATTCATATATTTTTGCCGAGTTTATTAACATAATCCATCCTGAAGAGTCCATATTTTGTGTTTAGACGATAGTTTAAACAATTTCTAAAACCTAAAGTATTTTAGTTGATGGGTCTTGATAATAATCAAGATATTATGTGGATGATATCAACTCTGAATTTACAGGAGTATTTGATTGAGGAGATAAACTTGCTTATTATTGAATCCTAGACAATTTAGAAAAATATATTTTGATTAGTACTCAACAGCAACAATTGTAATCTTTTCAGATCAATAAAGAAAAGTCATTCGTTACATAATTTAATGCACTTAATGCCCCATTTTTTTAAAAAATATTTCACTAGCATTAACTTTAAATAAAATCTTGCTCTTTTGTATGAAGATATTATGTCTAACTTTTAAGATTTTTTTGTATAAGTTAACCCAAAATTCGTATAATAAGTAGCATGTTATTTGTAAATAATAAAAATGATTAATTTTTTCTGAAAATTAATCTTGTTTTTTAGTTTGTACTAAGCTTTTAGTCTTATTTGGATTCAATCAACTTAATTTGATTCTCTATGAAATATCTTTCAACTAAATTATCTCCTAAAGTAATTAATTTACTAATTACTGTTATTGTTATAAACGCAGTCATTCTTTATTTATATTTCATTAGATTTGAAGGAAACATCACAGGATTTTTTCGCATTGGTTCAGTCTTAGAGCTCTCTCCTTTTCTTGATCCTGAAACTACTAAAATTTATCAAGGGGAAATTGGCTATGATGGACAGCAATTTCTCAGTTTAGCCCTCGATCCTTTTTTGCAAAATCCTGAAACTATCACCACTCTTGATCATCCAATTTATCGTTATCGCCGAATTTTATATCCGCTGATTAGCTATCTCTTAAGTTTTGGTAATCGGACTTTAATTCCTCATATGATGGTTACCATAAATTACCTATCAATTATAGGTATTGTCTGGATTATTAGCTTATATTTTAAATTTAATCAAGAGCAAAAATGGCAACCTTTATTAACGTTATGTATTCCTGGTATTTGGATGGTTTTTTCTCTAGGAACTGCTGATTTACTCAGTAGTCTATTATTAATACTCTCATTCTATTGTTATCGATATAACAAACCAATTTGGACAGCTTTTGCTATTTCTTTAGCTTGCTTAACTAGAGAGACTTTACTATTAGTTTGGCTAGCTATTTTTTTGACGAGTCTTATTCAAAGGAAAAAAGAACAAAGCAAACAATTATTATGGGCTTGGATACCTCCATTTTTATGGACGATTTATATTAGTTCTTTGGACTTACCAGGTACGGTTAGAGTGAAAGCAAATTTTGGTTATCCTTTTATGGGTATATACAATAAGTTAATTTCTCTATTAATGGGAGGATTTAAAGGAGAAAATTTATTTGAAGTTTATTCATTTATTCTGATTATTATTATTTTTATGACTATATTTATAATTAGTGCATATCATCGTAAAGATAATCAATTAATTCAACTGAGTACCATACTGTATAGTGCTATGTTTGTAATGAGTAGTATGACAATACTGAGCTATTATTTAGATTATTCACGGGTTTTTATAGATGTTTATTTTTTCTTATTGCTGAGCATTAATACTAATAAAATTCCAATTAAATTAATTTTATTTTTGGCTTTAGGATTAGGAAGTTGTGCCTTTTTAGCTTTACATTCTTAACTCTAAATTTATTATTATTAATGAATTTTATATCTTTTAAAATTCCTTCTTTTTAAGAGGAGTTATAAAGAGAATCTAATTCTTAATGACTTGAGTAAGAGCTAATTAGTGAAACTGGGATAAACTATTGAGAAAGCGATCTAGACTGCGCTCCCTAGTAGGCTGACATCTAGATCGCTCCTAGCTTCAATTTCAGCAACAATGTATACTCAATCAAGTGTGTGGGTAACTTCATCAACCGCTAATGTCCTAACACCAACTGTTATCGCTCTTGGCAATTTTGATGGTCTCCATTTGGGACACAGAAATGTTTTACAACCCATTTGTCTTTCCTCAATTGGAACAGTCTCTTCTTACTCTACTGTTGTTACCTTTACCCCGCACCCTCAAGAGTTTTTCACTGGACAAACTCGACAACTTCTTACTCCCCTATCTGAAAAAATCAAACGGCTAGAATATCTAGAAATACAACAATTAGTTAGATTACCCTTTGACCGAAAATTAGCTGCCTTAAATCCCCAGGAATTTGTAGCACAGATGTTGGTCAAACATCTCCGAGTTCGACAGATAAGTGTCGGGGAAGATTTTCGCTTTGGACATAAACGGGTAGGAACAGCCAAAGATTTGAGTGAAATTGCCGCTTCTTTTGGAATACCGGTTCATATTACTCCTTTAGAAACTTATTCAGGTCTAAAGAAGCGCATTAGTAGTTCTTTAATTCGTCGATGTCTTGCGGAAGGAGACGTAACACAAGCAAAACAAATGTTGGGCTATTCATATTCTTTGATAGGAACAGTGGTTAAAGGAGAGCAATTAGGAAGAACTATTGGTTTTCCAACAGCTAACCTTAAACTTCCTCCAGATAAGTTGTTACCTCGACAGGGAGTATATGCAGTTCGAGTGAAAATAAACCAAAAAGAACCGCTAAAAGGCTTGATGAATTTTGGCTGTCGCCCCACTGTTGCAGGAAAAATTCCCATGGTAGAAGTTCATATCTTAGACTGGTCAGGGGACTTATACCAACAATCTTTAACAGTTGAATTGGAGCAATTTTTACGTCCTGAGCAACAATTTCTTTCCCTTGATAGACTTAAAGACCAAATAGTCGAAGACTGTTGTTTGGCTAGAAAAATTTTTCATCAATAAATATTGAATTTTCTGATAATTTTAGAAACCCTAAAAAGAACTCCTCAAGAAAATCTCTATGAGAGACACAATTTTTATCTTAAGGAATAACCTCAGTCTTACTTTTGTGGGGAAAGATAAACTCATCTTTGTAGTCATTGTCAAGCTCCTAAGTAAGAAACACGCTTTTTTAAAAAATGTTCTTAGAGTAGCTAAAACTCTCTTGAATAAAATTTTTAGTCCGTTTAATTTAGTAGATAAATTTAAAAAAATCTGAAATAGAAAAATAGTTTCTAAAAAAGAGCAAACTAGATATCAGCCTTTTAAAAAATTCAGCTAACAAAATCAGAATAGTAATAACTATCAAAATTGACTTGTAACCGCTACATACTCTCTCCGTTACTGGAAAAAACTTAGAAGTGTTGTATTTAAATACAAAAGTATAAAAAGTTAAACAAATTGTAGACTGGATGAAACCATTGTAAAACAAAAATAAAAACAATTTTTAGATAGATTCTTCAAAGAACAGATTTTTTTTGATTTTATGAAAATTAGAATAAAAAAACTTTAATAGAGGAATACTTTAGATTAAATTAATTTTTTTTTAAAAAAATTAATTTAATCTAAGTTTTAAGATAAAAATGCTATAGCTAAAGCAATTTAGCAAAATCTTTATCAATAGCTAACTAAAAAATTTTAGTTTAAAAAACATATATTCAACTCTAGTTATTTAGATATAGACATAGAAAATAGTTTTTCTGACGTTTATTTAGAGTCTCCTATCTATTATCCCACCGTCTAATATCCCACTGTCTAATTATTGAGATTGGTCTTCAGAGAAAAACAATGGCAAATAGATTGCTAAGATCAGTTATGGTTAATCTGTTGTGGCTTAGAGTAACTAATGTTCAAGATTTCTTGGTCATCCATCTTTTCTCGATTTAATCTGCTCTCTGTCGTCGTTATAGTGGCAATCTCTTTTTGGTCTATTAGTATTGGTTGGGGAATTACTTCCATTCTACATACATTCACTGGAAGTGCACCGATGGCGATTGCTGCATCCCCTAATGATGGTGTTCCTGCACGATATCAAGCAGGACAGGAATTTTATCTTAAAACTTGTTCAGCTTGTCATATTGCTTTACCTCCAGAAGTTTTACCCAGTGAAACCTGGAAGAAATTATTAGAAAATCCTAACAAACATTATGGGACTTCAGTTCCCAATTTAATTCGTCTGGGGCAACTATTGATTTGGGACTATCTGCAAACATTTTCCCGTACTTTACCCGCTAAGGACGAACCAATTCCTTTTTATGTGGAGCAATCACGTTATTTTAAGATCCTTCATCCTCGGATTAAGTTTAAGGAAACTGTTACTCATGGAAGTTGTATTATTTGTCATCCAGGGGTAGAAAATTTTG
Source organism: cyanobacterium endosymbiont of Epithemia clementina EcSB (assembly GCF_029919255.1). Taxonomy (GTDB): domain Bacteria; phylum Cyanobacteriota; class Cyanobacteriia; order Cyanobacteriales; family Microcystaceae; genus Rippkaea. The sequence continues at coordinate 2,491,853 of NZ_CP123991.1, forward strand.
ATTTTCGGACGTTAACCCCAGAATGGGAAAACTCACCTTAAACAGCCAAATCTTTTAGTTCTATCAATGTTCCAAGCATAACACCTAATGCAATGTTTTCCATAATACGATCATCATTAAATAGTTTTTAAATATAAACAAACAGGAAACATTGAATGAAACGTTTGGCAAATAATGCCAAATTAAAATAACGTGAGTCCGACAAGATTCAAAAATACTGTTGTTATTCTCGATATTTAAGTAACATAAAACGAAATTTTTGATAGAAGTTGTCTATATTACAAAATACTTCGGTAGGATTGATACTAGATTTTATATCTATGACACTAGACTTCAATCAATACTACTTCTAGCAGAAAGCTACTGCTTCCCTTTCTTTCCATAATTTTCGAAGAAGTTCGAGAAGTATTATAAACTTTAAGGTTTATTTTTATGTTCCACCTAGCTTTAAAATTTATCTCTTATAAAGGCTTATTATTGATAATAATTAATACACTAAGAGTCTTTGTAAGAATTAGTTTAATTTTCTAAATACCATGAATATTCATAAACATTAGCAGCTGCACTATTACCTGTATTCCATTGTTTGGTAAATCTTTTTAAGAATCATTTGCTCAGAAAGGTCTTACTTCTAAATAAACTATTTTGTAGCTATTTCAAAGGTCATTGTTGAGCGTTTTACCTATGTAGCTACAATGATTTTCCTTTAAAAGGATTTTTTATCTAAAAAAATCTATCTTGTCAATTGTTATTTATAAATAACAGTCATAACTCAATAAACAGCCTACTTACCGACAACTTTTATCTATATTAATGTGCGCTTACTGCCTTGATTATATGGAGATTATCTCAAACAGTCAATTCAACAAACCTAAAATATTTATTAAAAATTTATAGTATATCTTTGAATAAGTAGATGAAATTAAATGAGAAGAGCAAGAATTATCAAAGTTTACTTGAGTCCAGAAATTTTCTCCAGAATGAAAACTAGAATATAAATATTCTGTTTGAATGCAAAAGGACAGAGAGTTAAAAACAGTGTAGATTAGGTAAAACTATAAAAAAATATAATTTTAAAATAATCTCTAAATAGATTCTTCAAGAAAAAGAATAATTATGGGATTTTCTTAAAAGTAGAAAACCAAGAACTAAGTGATTTCATCTAGTTTGAAAAAAGGAAAATAATTTGATATTTCAACATTTCTTTATAGCTACATACTTATTGTTATTACTCTCAGTTTTTAAACTATCATTTATATCTTTTCTAGATTATTCCATTACAATTTCTTAAAACTACTCTTAATGTTGTTTATTTCTGAATTTATTAACTAACAGCAGAAGGTTGACTTTTAGCAATTGGTAAGGTGAACCAAACTTGACATCCTTGTCCTGGGGTACTATTAACGCCAATTTTGCCTCCGTGAGCTTCAATAATTTGACGACATTGATAAGAACCTAATCCAATTCCTGTCCTACGTCTATCGTGTAAACTACGAAGGTATAATCTAAACATTTGATTACATTGTTTTTCTTCCATTCCTACCCCATTATCTATTAAACAACAATGGATCATTCCATTATTAAATGCTGCCTTTAAGACTAAATTAATTCCTGGAGTATTGTGTTTTAGGGCATTACTTAAAAGATGCTCAAATACTTGACTTAGTTGATCAGAATCGGCAAAGACAAAAGGTAAATTTTCAGAAATTTCTAAGATTAAAGTAGCTTTATTTTGAGTAAAATAAGATTGCCAACTTTGAGTTAATTTTACAACAATCTCTTTAAGAGAAATTGCTTGCAAATTTATATTCATATTTAAGGGAAATTCTTCGGAAAAATGATCCTTGGAGAGGGCATTAATCAAAGTCAATTGGCGATCACTACTTTTAATCATTCGCTCAAGAATGCCATGGGAAATACTAAGATTTTCCCCTTGACGGTTTTGGAGATTTTTTAATAACATCAACATGCCCATAATCGAAGTTCGTAAATCGTGGGAAACTGCTTGTAAAAAGACTGCTTTCATATCATATAACTGCTGTAACTCTTGAATTTTATCTTGCAATTGATGAGTATGTTCTTGTACTTGTTTTTCTAAATTACTATTAAGTTTCTGTACTTTCTGATAGAATTTTGCTTGACCCATCGCAATCATCATTTGATCAGCCAATTGTTCTAATAGTCTAACCTCTTCTTTTTGCCAATAACGCCTTTGAGAACATTGATGAGCTACTAATAACCCTAACGGTTGACCATCTACATGAAGGGGAACCACTAAAGCAGCCTTAATGTGGTAACGTTGGGTATACTGTGCCATAGTTTCTGATAAATTAACAGAGTCGATGTCAGAAACCACGAAAGTTTGACCTCGGGCAAATAGGGATTGAATATCCGTCAGTAAATCATCCTTTGCACTTCCTCCTAAAATACTCGAATAGTGAGGTGTAACTGACTCAGCGACTACATCAAGTCGTCCGTCATTGTACAGAGTCGCAATAAATACCCGATCAGCATGGATTAATCTTCGAATTTCAGCGACAGTTGTCTTAAAAATTTGTTCCATATCCAAAGACTGACGAATTCGCAAAGCGACCTCCGCCAGCAGATGGTCCCGTTCTACCGCATCTCGTAATTGTTTTTCAACTCTTTGGCGTTCCGCGACAGCCACTGATAAAAGTAACGTTGTGGCACTGACAATGATAATAAAAATTTGTAGTGATAAAACCGCTTGGGACAAGTTAGGGGTTTGAATAACAAATGGACCAATTCCTTTAAGAGTTCCCGCAATCGCTAAAATAGCTACAAAAACATTAGCCAACACCGCTCCCCAAGTCTGAAAACGAAGAGCCGCCCAAACTACTACTGGAAAGGGCAAATATTCTAAATATTGAGCGGTAGTCAATCCTCCCCCTTGTACACTCGAAGAACTACCTTGACAAATAAACACTAGCCAACTTAACAGTAATAACAGTCCGCTACAAATGGATAATTCAAGAAGACGGAATTGTTTTTGGCGGCGTAAAAGTCGATTTCCATGAAATTTGAAGCGTAATAACAAGGGAGCTGTCACTAAAATTCCGCTACAATCTCCCAACCACAATAACCACCAATGTTGACTAAAATTAGCCGACGAAAGATTCCCAGCGACCAGTTGAACCAAGGTATCAATTGAGGCATTCAGCAAGGGAGCAATCATTGCTCCCAGGAGGATTAATTCCGTTATATCTTGAATCCTTGAGAGTTTCGAAGAAAATTTCCCCCATCGTAGCAATCTAACCGCAACAACCGCTGACAAGGTACTACCAAGGGCTGAACTCAAGGCTACCCCGTAATTTTCCCCGAAGAAAACCATTAAGATAGCATCTCCTAGAAAAATGCCGAACCACATTTTTTCTCCATAAACCAACAGTGCAGTTAGGGCAATTCCTGCTGGAAGCCATAGAGGAGAAGCTTCTGCTGCTCTTCCCATCCATCGTAGACATAACCATCCCCCACTCCAGTAAGCGATCGCCACTAAAGCAAGTTTTACTAAATTTGAGCGAAAAGCAGTCTGGGCTGAAGTCATAGGGACTTAATTTTCCTTGTTAAAGCGGCTTAATCTGTCCATAATTTAAGCTATCTAAAGGGTGCCTAATTTAATCATTTTTTTACTTCCTCCACCTGGGTGAACTCCCAGTAAAACCAAGAAAACAGGGAAAAGCACCCCAAAGTATCTTCTGAATTTTTTTAGTATAATTTATATCTTGATTTACAGACCAAGTTACATAAATTTTCTATAAAATGTTGGATGAATCTAAAATGCGAATTTTAATTGTAGAAGATGATCCCCTCATGCAGTTGGGTTTAGAACAAGCTCTCAGTGAATATCCTGATTTTGAGATTGTTGGGCAAGCTGACGATGGTTATGTCGGAGTTCAACAAGCTTTAGATCTACAGCCTGATTTAGTGGTTATGGACATTGGATTGCCTCGCTTGGATGGAATTGCTGCGACGAAACAAATTAAGGATAAATCACCGCAAATTCATGTAGTAATTCTTACGTCTCACACGCTACAAACTGAGGTTATTGCTGCTCTATCGAGTGGAGCTGATGCCTATTGTATTAAAGGGGCGAGTTTAGAACGATTATTAGCTGCTATTGAAGCAGCTAAGGATGGCGCAACTTATTTAGACCCCCAAATTGCTAGATTAGTGTTAGATAATTTAAAACCACCTACGCCAGAATTAAACCAAAATATTGCTTTACTTTCTGAACGAGAATTAGAAGTTTTAAAGTTAATTGTTGAAGGTAAAAGTAATAATGAAATTGCTGAAGACCTCTATCTGAGTGCCAATACAATTAAAACCCATGTACGGGGAATTATGAATAAATTAGCAGTTGATGATCGAGTCCAGGCTGCTGTTGTTGCTTTGCGTTCTGGATTAGTTTAAAAACAATTAAAAAACTTTTACTGATAAAAATGAGGTGCTAAAACTTAATTTTTATGCTTTTTTTAAAAAAAGCATAAAAATTACTTAAAAATAATTCTTTTAAGACTCAAGCCTATTTAATACTCAAGCCCATAGATAAATTTTTACTTCTTCTAAAAGTAGTTAGAGAACTTAAAAATATCACCTTACCACGTTTGATAATATTCACTTAGAAGTTTTATCTATTACTAATATTTAGCAGTTACTAAATCATCATGTTGATATAAAAAGTAGTTATCAACAAGTAAGATAGTACTTAAACAATTTTAAAAATGGTAAACAAATCTTTGAATCAATTATCTATAATATTTTCCAATATAAATCGATTCATTGGTCTCAGTATAATTTTTTTTAGAGTCTTCTAATATTGGTAATATCGATGGATCTTATTGATAAAAACCTATTTTTACTGACTCTTCTTCTGTTAACCATATTAGAATAATGATTTTAAATAGACCTTGGCTCATTGTTCGGACTCTAGCTCATTTAGTTTATGAAAACAATTAAATTTTACTTGGTTTTACCATAAATGATATTATATAGTCTTTAATATTTAAAATAACAGTCAAGGAAACACTAGTAGATATCATTGTCAGTCAGAATTAGGATATAACTAAAATGCTGACTGGAAAACTTCATCACAAAAAAAATTGAGCGATAGCGATATATTTAGAAAGCTGACTTAGTACTATAGTTAGAGTCAGATAGCATTTAACAAAATCTTCACTTTAGAATACAGTTTTGTTTATATATTAAGTTTCTATATCACTTCAAACAACTTCTAACACCATTAAGGGACTCTGGCTAGAAAATAATTAGCTAATAATATACACAGATTTACCTACTCCTGAACTTTTTTTAGGAAAAACCTTAATTAAGGTTTCCTAAGCAGGTATTTGTAATACAGATTTAGAATTAACTTGAAGTTGCGATCCTTATCGAGAGATAATCGATTATAAATTCGCAGGAGTGATTGAGCGGGGACTCTCTCATCATCGTTTTTACGACACATCGCCAATTCTCAATTTTGTTTAAGTATAAAGAGTCTGGTGAAATATACCATAGTTCACATCCAGCTTCTTCTACCATGTACTTGATTATTTATATATGAAAAGTAGAATCACCTTAAAGAATTAAATTTTAGGATGACCAAGCTTCAAATAAATCTCTATCGAAATCCCTCTCAACAGTTACATGAAAAAAAACTTCTTTCCCCTTTTAAAACACTAATCTAATTAATTAGCCCCTTCTCTTTTCTTTCCAGATTTTAGAATCTAGCATCCTTCTCTGCTAGGACTATAACCATATGGAGTATTTTCTATTTTTAGCCATCTTTTCCAGCCTTATTCCGAATAATACTTGTTCTAGTTTATTTCTTGTTTGATATCTGTAAGTTGTTATCTGGTTATTTTTGAATTTTTGACACATATAACTTGCTATCTCGCTGAGTAATATTGTTCCTCCATAATTGAGCCATCTTTGTTTAAGTTTCAGCATTACTCTACTGAGCATCGCCTCTTAATTTTGCTCTTTTAATTACAAATCTGAATTATTAGAATAAATTCGAAATCAACAATAGATTTCAAGTTTTAATGTCCTTCTCGTATTATTATAATCGCTTCTTGGCATAAATTATAGCTGCAACGTATAAACATAACTAATAGTGCTAACTTAATCATTCAATTTTTTTAAAAAGAAAACTGTCCTAAGATTTTTGTCTTGTTTTACTTCACCACAAACCTTAAGAAATAGATAAACAAAACAGTGCCAAATTGATCTTAACTCTACTGTTCACAAGATATCCTTGACACTGCTCTATTTCAGTTTTTATCGTCTCTTAACGCCCTCTATGATGGCCGACTGTCTTACGATCCAATTTTTTCCCTGAGTTATTACGGCGAGGTTTGGAATTGTCTTTACGATTTTTACTCTTAACAATTGGTTTAGATATTCCTGCTTCAGGGACTTCCCAGTCAGTCTTCATCCAATTGGGGCAGTCTTGATCATAAACCATCTGTAAAGCCGCAGCAGCTATGGCCTGGGGATCATATTCATCGCTAAGTTCCCGCACAATTGGTAAAAACGAAGCCATCCGCTCCCCTGCCAAGGAATCTTGAATCTGCTTTTGTAGTTTTTCCAGTCGCTTAGCTTCAACTTGAGAACGATTAGGAATACTACACAATTCTATTCTCTGTCGAATTCGCCGTTCAATTTGACGTACCATACGGCGGTCAATTGCTTCAACTAAAGATATTGCTGTCCCTTTTTTTCCTGCCCGGCCTGTTCGTCCAATCCGATGAATATAAGTTTCTGCATTATCTGGCAAATCGTAGTTAATAACGTGGCTTAAATTCTCAACGTCTAGCCCTCTTGCCGCAATATCCGTAGCCACAACAATCCTAATTTTACCATCTCGAAATCGATGGACCAACCGTTCTCGTTGGGACTGACTGAGATTACCATGGTATTCATCAACACTTTGTCCGGCTTCTTGTAACTTGCTGGTAAGTTCAGAAGCTGTCTGTTTAGTCCGAACAAAAACAATGGCTGTTTCAGGGACTTCAATTTCTAAAATTGGTTGTAACGCCTTGAGTTTTGACCAACCGCGAGGAACACCATAAAGATGTTGCTCAATTTTATCAGGTGCAGCTTGAGGCTGGTCTACAGTCACCGTAACAGGGGATCTGAGAAACTGGTTAACTAATTCTCGGATTTCACGGGGCATAGTTGCTGAGAAACAAGCAGTGTTACGTTGGTCGGGGGTTTGTCTTAGAATTTTCTTCACATCATCGATAAAGCCCATGCTGAGCATTTCATCGGCTTCATCGAGAACAGCCCATTTTAGATTATCTAAAACCAGCTTTTTGCGATCTAATAAGTCGATAACCCTTCCTGGAGTCCCAACAACAATTTGGACACCTCGTTGTAAACTCCGAATTTGCCTATCAATCGATTGACCCCCATAAACAGTCAAAATATAGAGTCGGCGTTCAGTAGAAAAGTCTTTAATAGCAAGAGCAACCTGTTGTGCAAGTTCACGGGTTGGGGTTAGAATAAGTGCCTGTATGTTGGAATCGTTTATATCAATCTGCTCCATAATGGGCAAGGAATAAGCTGCCGTCTTCCCTGTTCCTGTCTGAGATTGTCCTAGAATGTCATGGCCTTCCAAAATTAAAGGAATTGCCTTACATTGAATCTCTGTTGGACTCGTCAAACCTAGGGTTTCTAATTTATTAACACGGTTATCAGAGAGTCCTAAGCTATTAAAAGAAATGGTCATAAGAAATGTTAGTTAGTAACTTAACTGCGAGATTAATTTAGTACAAAGTGGTTAGTAAACTTTTCCCTAAGTAGGAAAAGCTTGTAGTGTATTTTCGGTCAAGAATCTATTTTTAGAGCATCGTGTTGTTGCACAACTTTTCCATATAGATCGTAGGTATCAGCATAGGTGATTTTAACAGACACAATTGCGTTTAAGGGAGCTTCTCCTTGAATATAGACAAGTCCATCGACTTCTGGAGCAAATCGCCAGCAACGTCCTATTTTCTCTCTAGTTTGAGGATTTTCTTGTTCAATTAAAACGTCAACGATTTTTCCAATATAATCTTGATTTTTTTTGAGAGAAATTGGCTGTTGCATCTGCATCAAGATTTCTCGTCTTTGTTGGGCTATTCCTGATGGAACCTGATGGGGCATTTGATAAGCAGGAGTATTTTCTTCTGGAGAAAAGGTAAATACTCCAACGTGATCAAATTCATGACATTTGACAAAATTAACTAAATGGTTAAAATATTCCTCTGTTTCCCCTGGAAAACCTACAATAAAAGTGGTTCTCAATACGGCTTCAGGAATGGACTTTCTGATCCGTTCAATGATGCCATCATTGACTTGTTCTTGCCAAGGACGATTCATTGCTTTCAAGATAGCCTGGTGGGAATGTTGCAAAGGAAAATCGAAATAGGGTAAGACATTCTTGGTCTCCCTAATTGCATCAATAACCTTATGGGTGAGTCCTGTGGGATAGGCATAATAGATCCGAATCCAGGGAATGTCTACTGTCCCCAAAGCCCTCAATAATTGGTCTAGTCTGGGTTCTCCATACAAATCCAATCCATAATTTGTGGTTGATTGGGAAATCAATATTAATTCTTTTACTCTTTGATCGGCTAATTGTTGTGCTTCGGCTACAATCGACTCAATAGAACGTGATCGTTGACTTCCTCTCAAGTGAGGAATGATACAAAATGCGCAACGGTAATCACACCCTTCTGCTATTCGCAAATAAGCCACCCCTTCAGTGGTTGTACGGTAGCGAGGAACCATTTCATCCGCGATAAAAGTAGGATTAACCGAGACTTCTTTAACTTTTTTTCCTGTTTCTACCTGTCGGATAACATCAACAATTTTCTGATAGTCTCCCGTTCCTATTACAGCGACAGCCTCAGGAATTTCATCGAGAAGTTCTCCCTGAAAGTGTTGGGCCATACAGCCAGAGATAATAATTTTTTTCTTGGCTTCGGCTAATTCTACTAATGTACGAACTGACTCTTGGCGAGCCTCTTGTATGAAACTACAAGTATTAACAATTACATAGTCTGCTAATTCTTCACTACTATCTATTCGATAGCCTGCCTGCCCCAGCAAGCCTAGCATATGTTCAGAGTCAATACGGTTTTTTTCGCAGCCTAGATGAGAAATCGCAATAGTTGGCTTACTGCCCATGAATTGTTGTTCGGTTACATCCCATTGTTGTATACTTGGGCTATAAACCACGCTAATCCTTCTGTGTAGCCTGATGGCTATAGTCTAGAGTTCAGGTGTGGATTCGCCCCATTTATCTGTTAAGTTATTTTAACAGATTCTATCTAATAAAGAAAGTAGCTTAGAGAAAATTGTGAGAGGCTCTTGACTCCTATTTCTTCAAATATTTTACAAGTAGACATAATTTAGTTTTATTGCATGGTTTCTGTTGATATTCAAAGATAGTTTTGATTTATAAGGAACAAATGACAATGACATCGAAGCCAAAAGATTATCTAATCCTACCAATGGCTCCTGTTACTTTTCTGATATTTTCGGGAACCCTGTGGCTGTAATTGTAAGGAGATTTAGTTGTTCAACTGGATATGCAATGATGACTGTTTGATACTTCCCCCGATCTAATTTCAGTCTAAGAATTCACAGTCTTTAAGTAAATGGTTTTTTTATGAGCTTAAACAGTCCCTATTCGGAGGTGATCAATATCGATCACCTCCGAATAGAAACTGTAATTTCTCTGTCGTTATTTAGAACAACTAATATCGAGAGGTTCTCATCATTTCAGATGTCAGAGAAGATATATCGCATTTCATTAATGCCCTAAAATATTCCTCATCCGTTTTCAGTGTAAGTTAATATAGCCTAACCAAAAACCTAGGATGTTCGTCTTTGTTGAGAAGATCAAATGTTATGCTTGTCGGTAGAGCAACAAAAAAACTAGCTGTGGACAAGCTGCTGGTTTAAATTCGTTTGCTGATTATCGAAGTTTTGTTCGATATGACTCAGACAATGGAAATAAACTATTAATTATAAAAAAATAATTTTTAAAAAATTGCTGATCACTCATTCAATCGAGCTCCTAATAATTCGATGACCTGAACAATTACAATAACTAACTTTTCTTCAAGTATACAAAACTTTATTTCCACTAAATAAATAGCTCTAAATAAACCTTATCTATTGCTTTATCTTTGCAGTACTTTTTAGTCTTATCTACTGTTTTATCTAAAATATTTACGAAACTTTCTTTTTTAGTTTTAATCATACTATGTTAGTAGCATGATTAAAACTTTTATTGCTTTCGTACATTCCTATTATTTATTCGTAAAATAATATTATATTTAGTTGTTTTACTTTCTCTGATTATGTGAAAATATTTTATTTTTTTCTCCTATTTATCTAAAAATCTCACAATTTTTCTATTCCTTGAAGAATTAATACAGAATAAGCTTATCTATTTATGTTATACAGAGATACAGCAAAATTGATGTTAATAATCAAAAAAATACTGCAATCAATTTTAATAAGCGTTTGTTTAAAATTAATCAATGTATTGTTTCTAAAATCAATCCCTATGATTATTTACTATCAAAAGTAGTTTTCACAAATAATTTTTTCTTACAGAATGAAAAACACAAAACTTAATAAATATTTCTGTATATAATCTTAAAACTTGACCTCATTCTTATCGTTAGACGTCCACTTTCATAAGTAATAAGTAATATCTTAGAAACTAAGTGAAAAAAGTGTTATTGTATTGGTTTTGAATGTAGATCACTTAGTCTAGTTTTTTTCATGAAGTAATTTAATTACTTTAAAGGGTTAAAGATTTTACTCACTATTTTTATCCATCCATCTTCTAATAAAGTATAAAGGACTGGAACTATAATTAAACTTAATAGAGACGAAGTGATTAATCCTCCAATAATAGCCACAGCCATAGGTTGTCTTAATTCTGAACCTGCTCCTAGTCCCAACGCAATAGGTAACATTCCTAAAATTGTAGAGGTGGTCGTCATGATAATTGGTCTGAGGCGTACTTCTCCTGTTTCCAAAATAGCCTGATGACGATCTATTCCTTGTTGTCTTAATTGGCTAATATAGTCCATTAATAAGACAGCATTTTTATCTAATAATCCCAATAAGAAAATCAACCCAATTAAAGAAATCATTCCGAAATCATTCTGGGTAATTAATAAAGCCAACATTGCGCCAATAAGGGTCAATGGTAAGGACAGGACTACCACTAATGGTTCTAACCATCGTCCAAACGAAATATACAAAACAGCTATCATACAGACAACTGCTAAGATTAAGGCAACGGCAAATTCACCAAAAATCTTACGAACTTGTGCCGATGCTCCTTGAATATCAAAACTAATATCATGAGGTAAGTTCGACTGAGTAATAGAAATCACTTTATTAGTAATATCCCCTAATCCAACTCCTTCTGTTAAATTAGCTGTTATGTAAATAACTCTTTGTCTTTGAAAATGTTCAATTACAAGAGTTTGTTCATCCTCCCCGGACATTTTGACATCAACTAATCCAGGAACTTCTTTAATGTAAGATTTTAATTTTTTTGCTGTTTGTCGCAGAGATTTGAAGTCATTTCCTAACAAAGCAACTTTTAAAGTACTGTCATCACCTGTTTCTACAAATAAAATATCTTCAATACTAGTGGTGACTCCTCGCAACTTAGGTAAAATATCTCTAATATGTTCTTGAACTTCACTAGTACTAAATTGGCGATTACTGTTTAATTTTACATATATTTTTCCCTTTAGGGGATCACCGTGTACTCCAGCAATAGTATAGGCAGATTTCACATTAGAATCATCTAAAATTAACTGCTCAAACTTTTTTCCTACACGACTATTAATCCGTAATAAAAATTGTTCTGGTGATTGAGCTAAATCAGAAATCCATGAAGAAGTATTACTATTAAAACTGGTACGTAATCTCTGAGGAATTTTAGGAACCGGTAAAGTATAAATCAGGTTAAACTCTCCCCGATCTAATTTAGGAACAAATCCTTTAGGAATGAATGGGATTAAAGAAAGCCCTAAAATTAAACTGATTAGAGCAATAATTATCACGGTCTTGCGATTTACCAAAGACCAATTTAATAAATTACGATAAGGACCAACTAAGAAAAAAACTCTCTTTTTTTTAGTTGATCCTATTCTAGGTTTCATCCAATAAACAGCTAACACAGGAGATAAAGTTCGAGCAACCATCAAAGAAATAAAAACTGCAGCAGAAACTGTTAATCCAAAAGGTTTAAAAAAATGCTCAAGATTACCTCCAATAAAAGCAATAGGAATAAAAACAGCTGCAATAGTAATGGTTGAAGCTGTTACTGTCAGCCCGATTTCATCAGTTCCTTTGATAGCTGCTTTTTTAGGAGTTTCTCCACGGTCAATGTGACGAATAATATTTTCTATATCCACAATGGCATCATCAACAATAATGCCAATAACTAGTGCCAATGCTAGTAAAGTAAGGGTTTCGAGATTAAACCCTGCGATCATCATTACAATAGCAGTTCCTAATAAGGAGATAGGAATGGTCAAGGCAGTAATTAAAGTTGCCTGAAAATTTCGTAAAAATGGAAAAATAACTAATATAGCTAAAATAATTGCTCCAATTAACCCCTGAATGGTTGATTGAGTAGCTTCCTCTATGTAATCAGCTTGAGTTTCTGCCAAAATCAACTGTACATCAGGTAAGGTAGTTTGTAACTCGTCTATCGCTTTTTTTGTGAGACTAACTACATTAAGGGTATTAGCATCAGCTTGCTTCACTATTCGTACCGACAAGACATCTTTTCTATTAAAGCGTGCTAGTGTTGGGGGATTTGTCTCATCAGATGTAGTGTCGTTGACTTCCCTAAAATTGCCATCTCCTAATAATTCCACCCGACTTACCCCTGGTAATTTTTCTAATGGGGGGATAATTTCTTGTCGAGCAATATCTGCTAACCTCTCCAGAGGTTGAGTTTCACTTTGAATAGCATAACTGATAGCTGCTGATTCATTAATACTGAGAGTCCTAACTTTAACTCTAGCATTAGAGGGCAAATTAGCTTGTTTGAGAGCAGATTTTACGATTTTAGTGGACTTATCCAGTTTTAATCGTGCATCAAATGCCACATTAATAATACTTTGCCCAGGATAGCTAGAAGAAAATAACTCAGCATTGTTGAGTGATCGCAAAGATTCTTCAAGAGGATTGGTTAGTCTTAGTTCTGTTTCCTCTGCAGTATTAAAGGGGGTGGTAGCCTGTATAACGACTATTGGAAAGGAAACATCAGGAAACAAGGCATATTTCAAAGAAATAAAGGCAAAAATACCAGAAACTGTTACAATGATCCAAAAACATAGGGTTAGCCGCGCATGTTTAATAGCAAAACGAGAAATATTTAGACTTTTTCGAAGAGCTTGTTTCATCGAATTACTACTTGACTGTCATTTCCTTTGGTTATACCAAGTCGTCTTTTTGAATGACGATTTCTTAATCTTCAAATAAGAGATCTCCGAGAACTTCATCAAAGCAAGCTGTTCCATAAGAAGTTAAAATTTCTTTAGCTTTAGGATCTCTATTACGATATCTAGCTAATAAATTTTGGAAGTCATTGAATGTGTGTTTACTTTTCAGTGTATTAACAGTGCAGTTACATAGTTTTCTGGATTCCTCCTTGGTTAAACCGGATGCTTGTGCTTCCGGGACACAATTTTTTTGATAGAAATCTGCAAAGGGCTCTGGTGCAGCGCTTACATTTTGGGCAATAGGGCTTGAGCTTACTATTAATAAAATTAACAAAGCAAATATATGGCGAGTATTATTCATCATATAAATCATAAATTTAGGATCGACTCCAGACGATCAAGCGAACTAATAGACAAATGGTTTTATCCTTAGCTTTTAGTGTACACTTGCCTGAGGTTAAAAAACATCTTCTACTATAGCAGTTTTAGGAATTGCATAAACTCCATGATTTTTGATACAATAACAGAGTCTATAGAAATGGCGGCATAGCCAAGTGGTAAGGCAGAGGTCTGCAAAACCTTTATCCCCCAGTTCAAGTCTGGGTGCCGCCTTTAAAAGTTGAACTTAGTTCAGTCAATTTTCCTCCAAATATATATTTTGCAGAGTAGCGTCTAGTTGTTTATCTGATTTCCTAGAGAAGTTGTTCCGTGCTATGGACAAAAATGTTATCTATGGCGAACAGTGGATGGATATGAGCAAATCCTGGATATTTTAGTTCAAAAATCAGAAATGCTCAAAAATTAAAAGCTCTCAGATAAAAGCTCCCAGAGATTGTTTGTAGACACACCATTAACGCTTTTTATTCCTCTACACTATTAAAGATGAAGCAGCATAAATAGAATAATCAGAACAATATCAACAAAGTGCCAGGATAGTAGCACTGCATTAATATCGAGTTGATCAGAAGTATAATTTACCTTGTATCAAAAAATGAAAATACATCAATAACAATAAAATTACTTCTGTCAAGACGTGTAATCTATGAACCGATATCAACAGATAAAAGATTTCATTAGTTAAACCAGTATCAAGTCTAAAAAGTATATTGTGCAATTTTATACCTTGTAGTATCAGGAAAATAATTTCCAATAGAGTTGTTAATAACCACAGCCAAAAAAAGCTAATTCACTTAACTTTATTTGAGTAAATATTTAACAAAATAAAAACAGAATATAGTATAACTTTGTTTTTTAGAAGAAACTCTAAACTTTCAAGATTAGGGGAAAACAAGTTATTTTTTAAAAAAATACAGGACGATATAAGTGATTGACAAGAAAAGAAAGCTATCATGATAAACGGACTTTAATACAGTAATCATAGATGAGTTACTTGATCTCCAAAAAGTAAATCAATCATATCGATCTGTTTTTTAGCTTGGTTACTCTTTAAATTTTAGTTGCACCATTCATTAATTATCAACAAACATGTTGACGATAAATTACTATGTAACATAACTCTTAATTGAGAGTCCAATCTATAGCTATTAACAAAATAACCAAGGGTGAAAACTATTCACCCTACATTAGTTACATTTCTACTTTTTACTACTAATTGGTCACTGTTGAATATGAGGTTAATTCTTCTTCAGAAGCAAGATTAACTCGACGGAGATTAGCCCCTAATTGGCGTAACTTTCTCTCTAAATTATCGTAACCACGATCTAAATGATGCAAACCCTGTACTAAGGTCTTTCCTTGAGCTGCTAAGCCCGATAATACTAAGGCAGCGGAAGCCCGTAAATCCGTTGCCATGACTGGCGCACCAGAAAGAAAAGGAACTCCCCGTACTAAAGCAATGTTACCTTTAACGCGGATATCTGCTCCCATTCGTTGGAGCTCTGCCACATGCCGCAGACGATTTTCAAATACAGTTTCGGTAATAACACTATTGCCTTCACTTAGGGTTAATAAAGCCATAAATTGGGCTTGCATATCAGTAGGAAACCCAGGAAAAGGTAAGGTTTCAATGTCAGTTGCCCGTAACGGTGCAGGAATTAAACGTAAGCGATTAGGCTCTTCAATAATCACCTGGGGTCCAATAGCTCGCAATTTAGCAATAGCTGAAGCTATATGCTCAGGAATTACGGGAAATAGACTGATTTCAGATTGAGTAATAGCTCCAGCAATTAAAAAGGTTCCTGCTTCAATACGATCAGGAATAACACAGTAGTCTGTACTATGTAAACGCTCAACCCCAGAAATAATAATCTTATTAGTTCCTGCTCCTTGAATTTTAGCTCCCATAGAACAACAAAAATTTGCTAAATCAATAATTTCCGGTTCTTGGGCCGCATTTTCAATGATAGTTTCCCCATCGGCTAAAGTTGCTGCCATTATAATTGTTTCTGTGGCACCAACGCTCGGATAGTCTAAATAAATCTTTGCTCCCGTTAAGCGATTACGACTCCCTTTAACACAGGCATGGACTTCTCCATGTTCAATACGAACGTCAGCGCCCATGGCTTGTAACCCTCGTACATGAAGATCTACTGGTCTGGCTCCGATGGCACAGCCCCCTGGTAATGGTACACGAGTCATGCCCAAACGGGCTAATAATGGACCTATAACGAAGAAACTTGCCCGCAGTTGGGATACCAATTCATAAGGTGCTTGGGATTTGCCAATACTTCGAGCATTGATCTCTAAAATGTTACCGTTTCTTTGAAGTTTAACTCCTAAAGCCGCTAAAACCTGGGTCATGCGGTTAACATCAACTAAGGAAGGGAGATTTCTCAAGCGACAGTCTCCAGAACACAAAAGAGAACCTGCCATCAGGGCAAGAGCAGAGTTTTTAGCTCCACTAATGATCACTTCTCCTTTTAGAGGAGTTTGACCCTGAATTTCTAAAACCGTTTGCTGTTTTTCAAGATGAGAGAGCATGGACATTAAGATAAAGTTGATCTTTATGATTGTTTTTTTTAAAAACTATACAAAGATTATAGTTTTTAATTAAAATTCGTCTACAATTTAACCTTAAATAACCCAAAAAGTCTAGGTTAACTCTTAATATATCCGCTTAAACTTGGCAAAAGAGGCAAAAAAAGAGTAGAGTATTGATAATTATGGGTTTTAATTCTTGACTTAATTAGCCAAATTAGTTAACCTTAAAAGGCAACTGCGTCAAATTGCGGGACTGGCGGAATTGGTAGACGCGCTAGATTCAGATTCTAGTGTCCGCAAGGACTTTCGGGTTCAAGTCCCGAGTTCCGCATCAGATTAGGATCGAGGTAAATATTTAAAGATCCCCAATGATTACTAGTATTAAGAACCCTCTTGTTAAGCAGATCAAGAAGTTACATCGTACTAAGGGACGGCGTGAACAAAACCTATTGCTTTTGGAAGGGACTCACTTATTAAGGACGGCTTGTCAGACCAATTGTTCCCTGGTGACATTATGTTTTACGGAACAATGGCAAGTTCGTAATCCTCAATTATGGACAATTGCATCTCAAAAGGCGCAACGTATCGAACTCGTTACCACAGAAGTGCTGCAGTCAATGACAACTACTGTTAAGCCTGATGGCGTAGTTGCAACCATGGTTTCCCTTAAACAGCCAGAATCAGCGATCACTAATTTTCAGTTGGGTTTAATCTTAGAAAGACTACAAGATCCAGGGAATTTAGGAACGATTATTCGGACTGCAGTGGCTACCGAAGTTAATGGAATCTGGCTAACTGATGACAGTGTTGAAGTTGATAATCCGAAAGTCTTAAGAAGTTCTGCAGGTGCTTGGTTTCATATTCCTATGATAGTGAGTTTTGATTTGTCTACTGTCATTAAAAACTATCAACAGAAAGGTGTACAAGTCATTGCAACTTTACCAACTGCAACCCAACCTTATTGGGAAATAGATTTGACTCAACCTACTCTAATTTTATTGGGAAATGAAGGAGCAGGGTTATCCCAAAAATTAGTAGCTTTAGCTGATAAAATTGTTAGCATTCCTTTAGGAAAAAGAGTCGAGTCATTAAATGTAGCTATAGCCTGTGCTGTACTTTTGTATGAAGGAAAACGACAACGAGTTAACAGAAAAATATCTTCTATGCTGAACTGAGTCTACTAAGTCAGTATCTAACAACTCCTAAAACTATTAGGTTAACTGCATTTTAAAATTACACGGCAATAATTTTAGTCTTTCCAGGTTTTTTATAAAGTCATCACAGCTACTCTCGAAAAGCCATTATTTTTTCTTAAAATTGTCCTAATTTATTTTCGGCAAATGTCCTTGGTTCTATCCGTTAAATGTTTTCAAGTGTTCCTAATTTAATTTGAGTAATATTGAAAATTATCAACTTGAACTAACACCATATCTTAGCATATTAGAGTAGTAGAAAAGATTTTATACATAAATAGTTATTTAAGCTCATTTTTGTCAACTATAAACTTTAAATACTTCAAGAATCAATCGTGTTTACTCGGACATACAGATAGTAAATACTACATCATTGATTAACCTGAATTTAAGGTTAATCAATGATGTAGTTTAATGCAAGCCAACGCAGTTGGCTACCATACCATTTAGTTGGTCATCAGCGGCAAAACTTTTATAACAACGCAAAAGTATGACTTTAATCGTTTAAAACGGCGATAATACACTTCTAACCCATAGATTTTCGCAGATAAACAACAAATCTACCTTTTTATATTTTAATGCTGCTTTAGTCTATTCCAATCAAATAAAAGGTAAATCTTTCTAAGTTATATTTGGGAAATTTTTTACTTAAAAAGCTGGAAAATAGAGGATTTGTTATTCTCCTAAGAGAAACTATCAAAATTTCATATACGAGATAAATTCGAGAAAGAGCTATCGAAAAAATAGTATTTTTTATTTAAATAATTTGATCAGTAGTAAAGCAAGAATAAAGGAATATTTTTTAATAGTTAATCGAGGTGTTGGGGGTAAAGGCTACTCTATCTTGACTTTTAATAAACTGTAAATCTAAAAAATGGGCTAATCCTGTCTAAAATTGTAATGATTTTTTTCTGTTCTAACTATGTCCAACATCCCCTGCTGTCTGAGTTCATGTTTCAATCCTCACTTTTAACAAAATTGTTGGAAGTGAGGATTGAACAAAAATCCTATTTGCCCACATTTTAGAAGATAAGAGGACTGTTAAAGTGTTAAGTATTTTACACAGCCTCTCAAGAATACTCTTTCTAATAAAAACTGTATATAGTTTGCATTTCTAAGTTTGTCAAATATTGAGAGGGTTTTTGAGTCGCAGGGAAAGTATGACGATCTAATTGAACTTGCAACCCTAACATTGGATCATCCCCTGATGAAATGAGAAATTCTAGACGTTGGATACTCTTCCAACCAGAAAGTTCATCAAGGATCTCAGCTATTGCCTGTAAATAAGGATGTTTTGAGTTTCTATACCAGTGAGGATTAACCATTTTTCCTTGTTCAAACCCTAGATGAAAAATCAAGGAAGGACTACCAAACAAAGCAATTGCGACAGGTCTAACTTCTTCCTGTAAAAATAATTGAGCTGAACGTCCTAACTTTCGTAGTTTCTCTAAATTAACATAACGTTCTTTAGCTGAGCTCTCCTTGATTTCCCAATCAATAGCGACTGTTATTAAATAAGTATTTAATAATAAATGCCCTAATTTGTCAGCTTTTGTTGCTAAATAACTGGAATTATAATTATTAGATTCAATTAATAAAGGAACTCTATCTACTACTTCTAAACCGTATCCTTTCAGACCAGCAATTTTTCGGGGATTGTTCGTAATCAAACGAATTTGTTCAATACCCAAATCATTTAACATTTGTGCTCCCATACCATAATCGCGTAAATCAGCCGGAAACCCTAATCTTTCATTAGCTTCCACCGTATCGAGTCCCATATCTTGTAAGGAATAAGCTTTTAATTTATTAACTAACCCAATACCTCGCCCTTCCTGGCGTAAATAAACGACGACCCCTAACCCAGCCTCCTCAATCATTTTCAAGGCGGTTTGCAGTTGCATCCGACAGTCACAACGTAGTGATCCTAAGGCATCCCCTGTTAAACATTCTGAGTGCATTCGCACCATGACCGGTTGATCCATAAACTGTGCGGGATCTCCCTTAACAATCGCTATATGTTCAGTTCCATCGAGAACATTACGATAGGCATAAACCTGAAATGTCCCAAATTTACTGGGAAATTGACAGACTGTTTCCCGATAGACAAAGCGATCATGTTGAAGACGATAACTGATTAAATCAGCAATGCTAATGAGTTTTAAATGATGTTTTTGGGCATACTCGAACAGTTGAGGGAGTCGTGCCATAGAACCGTCAGAGTTTTGAATTTCGCAGATTACCCCAGCTGGATATAATCCTGCTAACCTCGATAAATCAACGGCTGATTCCGTATGGCCAGCACGTTTAAGAACACCCCCTTCTTTGGCTCGGATCGGAAAAATATGCCCTGGACGGGTTAAGTCGTCAGGGTGGGTATGGGGGTTAATTGCTACTTGGATGGTACGGGCACGATCATCAGCAGAAATACCCGTCGTTACCCCCAAATGGGGTGCAGCATCAATACTGACGGTAAAGGCAGTTTGATTACTATCAGTATTTTTTGTAACCATCAGGGGCAAATCTAAGGAATCGAGGCGTTCCCCCATCATGGCTAAACAAATTAACCCCCGTGCCTCTACTGCCATAAAATTAATCATATTCGGAGTAGCAAATTGGGCAGCACAGATTATATCTCCTTCATTTTCTCGATTTTCGTCATCTACTACCACAACGGAGCGACCGGCTTTAATATCAGCTAAAGCAGCATCGATAGAATCAAATTTGGTACTTGAGTTTGATGAAGCGTCCACAGGCAATTGAAGTATTGATAGAGTTTTTAGTTAATAGTTCTATTTTGACATTTTCACCAATGAACTATTAAAATCTGTTGTCTTGACATGGTCTAAAGTCTTTAGAGATCTTCGTCTGCAATTGGATTATGGTTTTCAACCGAAGAAATCGCCTGAGTGACACTTTCAGGGAAGATAACCACCAATCTCCTCTTATCCATGCGATCCAATTCTGTTTAAATATCCACAATTTCACCTAAAACCGCTTTATTCTGAGCTTCAAGATTGTTCCGTTAAATTTTTTTAATAAGAGAATCGACAACTCCCCCGTGATTACGTCCACATTCAAAATCATTTTCCTTAAGAAGAGTGCGGTTAAATACCTGAGCGGCAATTTTCTCCTGGGGGTTCCTGGGAGAAACAACAAACCTAATACGGAGGCTGCTACATTAGTAGATAACTCTTAACTGAGGAAAACGTGCAGACGGCAGCTTTTTGTACACCACAAATAAACAATCTAATTTGAAGTCAAATGCTGAGCCCATTGTACAACAACCAGTATTATTAATACATGATTATTCATAAAAATCTTGTTAAATTACGACGTTACCTTATGATAGAATCCTCTCTGTTGGTTTTATCTCGACATAGGTAGACGACTTTCGGACAACATTTTTTAAATATATTGACTATTCTTGTGCAAATTGATGTTATAACCTTATTCCCTGATTTTTTTACTTCCCCTCTTCAAGAGGGACTCTTAGGAAGAGCTTTGGTTAAAGAGATTGCCAGAGTTAATCTCGTCAATCCTCGCAGATTCGCTCTTGATAAGCACCATCGCGTAGATGATGAACCCTACGGAGGAGGAGTAGGAATGCTTCTGAAACCTGAGCCTATTTTTGCGGCAGTAGAGTCTTTATCCGTATTGGCCAAACCCAATATCATTTTACTGACTCCTCAAGGACAACCTCTTAACCAACCCTTACTACGAAAATTAGCCACTGAGTATAATCAATTGATTCTCATTTGTGGCCATTATGAAGGAGTGGATGACCGTATTCGCCACTTAGTTGATCAAGAAATTTCTTTAGGAGATTTTGTTCTAACCTGTGGAGAAATTCCCGCATTAGCTTTAATTAACGGAGTCGTTCGTCTTTTACCTGGAACAGTCGGTAAGATTGAATCTCTTAAAGCTGAGAGTTTTGAAGCTGGGCTACTCGATTATCCCCAATATACTCGTCCCCCTATTTTTCGGGGTTGGGAAGTTCCTGAAGTGTTAAGATCAGGAAATCATCAAGCGATTGAACAATGGCGTTATCAACAACAACTTCAAAGAACTCAAGAACGCCGATCTGACTTGTGGGAAAAATGGTTAAAATCTTCTCAAGGCAATAAATAAATCCAAGATCAAGACTTGAATTGAATTGGTTTGATCAACTGCCCCAATAATTATGATAACAGTCTAAATCGAATTTAGTCTATTGATATTGACATTTTTGAAGATTTTCTTGAGATTATCCTAAATAGAGTTCCGTTCACACTGCATCACTTTTAGTCCATTTTACCTCCTGGGCAAACTTTTTGATAAAATTAGTTGAAATATGACAAGGATAGTGGGCAGATAACCAGAAATTCGTCCCCTGAGTCATTTCCCACTAAAAGAAAAGTTAACACCAATGTTTTAGCGGTCATCAGTATCTACTTATTCATAGGAACTACAATCAATTTATTCTGGAGTTCAGAATGGGAAAGTGAATGATTTTAATGAGAGCAAACAAGTAGAATGAGTCCTAAAACACTATAATTATCACTGATAACTTTGGATTTGTTCACAAAACTCTCGACTAGTAAAAATTTAGTAAATTTTCTGGGCAGTCATCAGAAAGTAACAGAACTATTTCTCATTTCTAAGTAGTTTTTAGTTCATTTAAAGTTCATTATTAAAAAATAAAGTATCTAAACAAGTTATTAAGTTTTGTTAGTTATTATCCAATTACTCAGTTAACAGTCAAAAAATAGCTGTCAGAAATGTTCGATGAAACCTTTTTTTATTGTCGTCGATAAAACCTTGTGTATACAGTTCCTAAGTAATAGAATAGCCCGTCAAGTTAGAAGCCGAATCTTTGTTCATTTTTGGGATCAACAAAAAGGACTTCTTCTCACTCATATCTGACTGCTTCATCCCATTTATAACTAAAAAGGTGGCGCCAAATATAAAGTGTTGCTTATACATAAAATGTTGAAGTTATAAATTAGAGCTATTTTGTTGATTTTTTTCAAAGAAAGCTAAAATATTTCAAAAGACCTCCCATTTCCATAATATAATTGGCTATGCGTACTATTCAAGAAATTAATGAAAAAATCCTTCGCCAACAGGTGGTGGTGTGGACTGTCGAAGAACTGAAAACACGAGTACAAGATAGTAGTGTAGAACAAGCGTTTGAGGAAGTAGATGTTATTTGTACGGGAACTTTTGAACCGATGGAATCTTCCGGAGCAATTATTAACCTAGGCCATACAGATCCCCCTATTAAAATTCGTCAATGTTGGCTTGAGGGAATTCCAGCCTATGCAGGATTTGGAGCGGTGGATTTATACTTAGGCGCAACGGCGATGATTGATTATGCTGTTACTGGAGAAGGAGCTGATGGAGATAATCGTCAGGGAACAGCTATATCAGAACGAGGCGGGGGTCATGTTATTGAAGATTTAATTGCTGGTCAACCCGTTTCTTTACGGGCGGTTGGCCAGGCGACTGATTGTTATCCTAGAACTTCTTTTGAGACCACTATTACCCGTGAGACTATTAATCAATTTTATTTGTATAATCCGCGCAACCTATATCAGAATTTTATTGTGGGGGTTAATGGAGGTGATCATTCCCTCTATACTTATCTTGGCCCTTTGCAACCAGAATTAGGCAACGCAGTTTATTCTAATCCAGGGGCGATTGGACCGTTAATTAATGATCCTAACTTAGAAGTGATTGGCATCGGAACCCGTATTTTCCTTGGTGGTGGTATTGGTTATATTGCTTGGGAAGGGACTCAACATTTTCCTTTACAAAAACGTTTACCTAATAAAACTCCTATTGGCCCGGCAGCTACTTTAGCCTTGATAGGAGATGCTAAAGAAATGTCATCCAAATGGGTTCGGGGGTGTTACTTCCACAAGTATGGCCCGTCTTTAATGTTGGGAGTAGGAATTCCCTTACCGGTTCTTTCTCCCGACGTAATTAAACATTGTGCAGTTAACGATCAGGAAATTGTTGCTCCTGTGGTCGATTTTGCTATTCCCCGTCGGGTTCGTCCTACCTTTGGTTTAGTTAGTTATGCTCAACTCAAAAGTGGAAAAATAAGCATTGAGGGGAAAACAGTTCGAGTTGCTCCTTTAGCCAGTATTTCTCGTTCTCGGCAAGTTGCCCAAGAACTTAAGCAATGGATTAAAGCAGGAGAGTTTACCCTAACCGAACCCGTGGTTTCTTTACCAAAAAATCGGGCTTTTATTCCTCAAGATTTATGGGGATCTCGTATTAGTCTGGATTAGATGGGAGCAGAGACGTTGCAAGCAACGTCTCTATAGTTTGGTATATATGGTGATACCTTCCTCAATGTAGAATCTAGCTTCCCCACATTTTGACCATAATAGTTTCTGGTGGAATATCAGCTACCTTATCAGTAGAGGATTGAATGCCAATATAACGCTCAGATCCCAATGGTAACAATTTTGTTGAGTCTGTAGGTCCAAACAAAGCAAAGGTATAAGTCCCTACCGCGACGGCTAACTGAAGAGGATCACTATCAGTACAGAGGATCAAATTAGCCCCTGCGATAATAGCTGCCAGTTTACCGACATCCCCAGGTCGAGTTACTTTGAGCATGGGATAATTTTCTTGCATCAAAATGGTTTGCTCCAAATTATTGCTATCTTGCAATAACACTACTGATAAATTTGGCTGTTTTTGTTTAATACCATCGATAATAGTTCTCCATTGCTCAACTGGATAAATAGCTTTGGACTCTTGAGGAATTTGACTTGAACCATTATAGAGCAGCATATAACTATCTTTTAGGTCAAGTCGTCGCTGTTCAGCTCGCGCCCAATCAATATCTTCCGTTGGAACGGCAATTGTTAGGGGAGGACAGGAAGATTGAATCCCAAAACCGGTTAGCAGGTCGTGGGCAACATGAGAAGCGTACTGTTCTGTTTTAAGAGGAACAGGGTTAGATACTAACCAGGATGTTTGGCTTCGATACCCAACTCTTAAAGGAATGCCATTCAACCACAAAAGTAGGTCAATGGTCCACTTTTGTCCTAAATTAAGAGCGATATCATATTCGCGATCGCGGATCATACCCAAGACGTTCAAATAATCAGCTAATCCATTGCGATCTTGATAATCAAAAATGAGAATGTCATGAATACAGGGACACACCCGATAAGCCAATTTAGCACGGGGTTCAACCATGACATCAATTGTGGCGTTTGGATATTGGTTTTTTAGATCTTCGAGGGTAGGAAAAAATAAGATTTGGTCGCCAATTCCCCCAGGAACCAGGGCTAGTATTCGCATAGGCACGATCCTTCGGCTTAATCACAGCACAACAGATTCATTCTAAGGGAAGATTCCCCTAAATCCCTTATCTGTTCAGAATAAATTCTTTTTATCAGTAAAAGTTATTTCATTTTTACTCCCTAACTATAAGTTAGGCTTATAGAAGCTGTCTAAATCTGTCATGTAGAAATTAGATAATATTAGTTTTAATATTTTGACTAAATTTATATTTATAGTGTTAAATACTTCACTCCGTTTAATAAATCTAATTCTAGATTGAGGATCATCTACTATTTTTTCTAATCAAATTTTAAATAAAGTTAAAATAGTTTATTTTTTTTAAAATAGACCCAGCAGCAATTTTTTTTATAAAAATTTAGTTCCTAAGAAACTTCATTAAACAAGTTAAATAACTATGAGAGATTTGCATTGAACAATAAAACTACCTATTTTAGGATTAATTATTATTAATTCAATAGAACTTGCATAAAAGATTTTTTTTAAAAAATAAGTTTATCTATATAAATAAAAATGTATTAAAAGACTTCAAGTAAAAGTTGAATTGACGTAATTAAAAATACTAAAAATATTGTAAAAAAACTAGGATTAATTGACAAAAAATAGAAGGGATTGTAAAAGGTTTAGTGCAATAGTTATAAAAAAACTTAGATATTGAAACGGTTGGCAATCAGTTGAATTAATGTACTTACAAAAAAGATTAATTATTATTAAGTATTAGTAGTTTTGAATAAAGGAGTGAGCATAAAAAATATAAAAATGGGAAGTTTTTATAAAAAAATAACTAAAATAGTTACAAGTTTTACAGAAAAAAATTACTAAAATGATGATTTCAGTTACGAATACCAAAAATTTTTCAATAACTATGTGAATAAATTGATCTAATAAAGCAGACTAAATTAATAAGAAATCTTTTTTATGAACAAAAAGTAAATAATTAATTGAATTTTAAAAAAATAAACAACAGTTCAAAAAAAAAATTGGCTTAATAAAAATTAATATATCTTATTTAAAGATGAATAGGCTTGAAGTAAAAAATAAAAATCTGAATTAATGATGTGCATAAAATATTATTTTTAATCTAAAATATAGAATTATTAAAATTTACACTTTTAATAATCTATTAAAATAGATAAAACTAAATCTTCAGAACTATTTCGATTACTGGATTAGTATTCAAAATATTTATTGTGCCATCTTACCACAGAAAAGATATAAAAATTAGGTATTTTTTACAGAAATTATTATCTATTTTCTCAGTAAAAGTAAAAGCTATTGACTATAAATTAAAGTTAGTCAAAAGTAGATCTTATTAAAATCAAAAAATATATCAATTTTCAATCTCAAGTTTCTTGACTTTACATGTCACTAGTTAATTCTAGATCAATCTAATTGTTATTTAGATAAATGTGCAACATAAAAATAATTAGAAACTGCTAATTTTAGATGTAAGCTTGTCTAAAAGTTCAGTTAACAGAATTTAAAAAATAAGAATTATCAAAGTTTATTCGTGACTACAAACAATACTCAATGACGAGAACAAGACTAGAAATATTATGTTTATATACAAGGGTATGGAAAATTTTAAAATCTAAAAAAAAATGAATAATTCCGGATGTAACTAGTTTTTTTAAAAAAACTTAAAATAAAAAAAATAAAAGTTAGAGTTAAAAACTATCGGTTTAAAAAAATTAAAAAGTAGATTATTGAACACTTTAGATTTTTTTAAAAAAAGGGCATAGGAATACATGAGCTAGGTAAAATATAAACCAAGTAAAAATTTTTATTTTACTTTATATAAAGGCAATCTTAAAAAAAAAATACATTTTTTTAAATAAAAATATGTATTAAGCTAATACGATCTAAAATAAATAAACACAGTCCTTATTAAGGATAATTATTTAGTGCTTACAAGCAGTTTAATTCAAGTAAAACCAAAATATTTTTTTAGGAATTAACTTAAATCATAACAAAATACTAATTAATATAAATCGAAGTTTTTCAAGTTAAAGTTATTAACCATCTATTAATAACTTTAACTTGAAAAACTCTATGAATAAGAAAAAGAAACATACTTTGAAATATTCTTTAATGGACTCAAAGTTATTATCGAGAAAAAATTAGTGATAATGACTTCACTTTTATCAAAAAAATACAAATATTTTCTCTAAAGTTTATTGTATAGGTTTTCCTAAAAAAACTTATTTTTAGGGAAAAAAGCCAAAAACTGACTTAATAGCAAAAATTTACGGTGTATAAAATTCCTCAAACAAAAAACTATGGTACCTCACAACAGAGATAATTATGGTGGAAAAGAAAAAAAATAGTATAATCATAGACTGGACTATAAAAGTATCCTAGTGACCCTATACAGTCATTAATATCTATGATTTCAGGCGCAGTTTCCATAATTGAAGGCTATTTTTCAATTAATTTCCTTGAAATAATCCAAAAGTAACAAATTTCTGTTTTCTTCGAACAAGTTATTTGTTGAACTATAATCCTCCGTTTTAGAGATAAAAGTATTGTTATAACTAAGGAATTCTGGTACTTTCTTTATAAGAATTTACAAGTCTATGGATTAAAGTGCTGTGACGCCCAAGTTGTAGCGGGATTATCTATTCTGGAATAGAAGTTTTGTCCGGATTTAACCATCTATGAATTTTTGATCTTTTATTCAAGTATAAAGTATGAAACCACAAGCAGATTCACAGTTTGACTACGTTAAGATAAATTTAGCCTCTCCAGAACGCGTTCGTCAGTGGGGAGAAAGAACTCTTCCCAACGGTGTGGTGGTCGGAGAAGTTACTAAACCGGAGACCATTAACTACCGGACTCTAAAACCAGAAATGGATGGTTTATTCTGTGAACGTATTTTTGGACCTTCCAAAGACTGGGAATGTTGGTGTGGTAAGTATAAGCGGGTACGTCACCGAGGAATTGTCTGCGAACGGTGTGGCGTAGAGGTAACTGAATCTCGCGTGCGTCGCCATCGTATGGGTTTTATTAAATTAGCGGCATCCGTTACCCACGTTTGGTATCTTAAGGGAATTCCAAGTTACCTGAGTATCCTTTTAGATATGGCTTTGCGGGATGTGGAACAGATTGTTTATTTTAACTCCTATGTTGTCCTTGATCCAGGTAATGCCAGTAACTTATCCTACAAACAACTTTTAACCGAAGATCAGTGGATTGAGATCGAAGACCAAATCTACGCTGAAGACTCTGAACTGCAAGGAATTGAGGTGGGAATTGGTGCAGAAGCTATTCAACGGTTACTACGAGAAATTAATTTAGATGAAGTCGCTGAAAAACTCCGAGAAGAAATTCTCGAAAGTAAAGGGCAAAAACGAGCCAAATTAATTAAACGGTTACGGGTTATTGATAACTTCATTGCGACAGAATCTAGACCAGAATGGATGGTATTAGAAGTAATTCCGGTAATTCCTCCTGATTTACGCCCTATGGTTCAGCTGGATGGGGGTCGCTTTGCCACCTCCGACCTCAATGATCTTTATCGACGGGTGATTAACCGGAATAATCGTCTCGCCCGTTTGCAGGAAATTTTAGCGCCTGAAATCATTGTTCGCAACGAAAAACGAATGTTGCAAGAAGCAGTTGATGCACTAATTGATAACGGACGGCGAGGACGTACGGTTGTCGGAGCCAATAATCGCGCATTAAAATCCCTCTCGGATATTATTGAAGGGAAACAAGGTCGCTTTCGTCAAAACCTCTTAGGAAAACGAGTAGACTACTCTGGACGATCAGTTATTGTCGTTGGTCCTAAGCTAAAGATTTATCAGTGTGGCTTACCGAGAGAAATGGCAATCGAGTTGTTCCAACCTTTCGTCATTCATCGCTTGATTCGTTTAGGGTTAGTTAATAATATTAAGGCGGCTAAAAAGCTTATTATTCGTGAAGAACCTAGCGTATGGAATGTACTGGAAGAAGTCATTACAGGCCACCCCGTCATGCTTAATCGTGCACCAACTTTACACCGTTTAGGGATTCAAGCTTTTGAGCCAATTTTAGTAGAAGGTCGGGCAATTCAGTTACACCCGTTGGTCTGTCCGGCATTTAACGCTGACTTTGACGGCGACCAAATGGCAGTTCATGTTCCCCTTTCATTAGAATCTCAATCTGAAGCACGACTACTAATGTTAGCCTGTCATAACATTTTGTCCCCTGCAACAGGTAGGCCGATTGTGGCTCCTTCTCAAGATATGGTACTAGGATGTTATTATCTCACTGCTGAAAATCCAAAAGCACAAAAAGGAGCAGGTAACTATTTTGGAAGTTTTGATGACGCGCTAAAAGCTTACGAACAGGAAAAATTAGATTTACATGCCTATATTTGGCTCCGTATTGGTACAGATGAAGAAGTAGTCACTCTCAAACCTGATAAAGAAGTTCTCAAAACAGAAATCCTAGATGATGGAAGTTTAGTCAAACATTACCGCGAACGTAGAACGCGGGAAAAGGATGGGGAAATTCTCGCTCAATTTGTTCGTACTACTCCAGGTCGAATTATCTACAACAAAACTATTCGGGATGCACTGGTTGCCATTTAATTGACTGTCTTCTCAACAAGTAGATTTTTTGTAATGTAGTGGTTAGGAATTAGATTCCCAACCACTCTTTTAATAGTTAATATTTATTCTCTAAATTAAAATGACTGTATTTAACCAAGAACATTTATTATTTACTCCCACATCTCCTGAGTCTAACGCCATACCTGCTATTTTTGCTTTTCCTAATAAGTACACTATAGGAATTACCAGTTTGGGCTATCAATTAGTTTGGAGAACTTTGGCGTTAAGATCGGATGTTGATATCAGTCGTTTATTTACGGATATTTATGAACCTTTACCACGGTCACCTGAACTTTTAGGCTTTTCTTTTTCCTGGGAATTAGATTATATCAATATTCTTAATCTTCTAGAATCTTTCGATATTCCTTTTTATAGTAATCAACGAAGTAATCATCAACCTTTAGTATTTGGCGGAGGTCCGGTATTAACAGCTAATCCTGAACCGTTTGCTGCCTTTTTTGATGTGATTTTATTGGGAGATGGAGAAGAGTTATTGGATAGTTTTATTGATGCTTATCAAGAAATTAGAACAGCAGATCGTCAAGTAAAACTACGATATTTAGCTAATATACCAGGGATTTATATTCCCAGTTTATATGAGGTTACTTATTACAGTCTTGATGGTGGAGTAAAATCGATTGAACCGATTAGTAATGATATTCCAAATATTATCAAAAAACAAACCTATCAAGGCAACATATTATCTACTTCGACAGTAGTTACACAAAAGGCTGCTTGGGAAAATATTTATATGGTAGAAGTAGTGAGAAGTTGTCCTGAAATGTGTCGTTTTTGTCTTGCTAGTTATTTAACATTACCCTTTCGGACAGCTAGCCTAGAAGGTTCTTTAATTCCTGCTATTGAAAAGGGTTTGACAGTAACAAATAGAATTGGATTGTTAGGTCCATCTGTCACCCAACATCCGGAATTTGACATTTTGCTAGATTATTTATCACAATCTAAATATGAAGATGTTCGCCTGAGTATTGCTTCAGTTCGAACTAACACAGTTACGAAAAAGTTGGCTAGAACTTTAGCTAATAGAGGAACTCATTCTATCACCATTGCGATTGAAAGTGGCTCAGAGGAAATTCGCAAAATTATTAATAAAAAGTTAACTAACAGAGAAATAATTCAAGCAGCAATTAATGCTAAAGCAGGGGGGTTGAAAGCAATAAAATTTTATGGTATGGTAGGACTTCCTAGGGAAAAAGATTCAGATATAGAAGCTACTATTAGAATGTTGGAAGATGTTGGAAGAGTTGCCCCTGGATTAAGATTAACCTTTGGTTGCAGTACCTTTGTCCCCAAATCTCACACTCCATTTCAATGGTTTGGGGTTAATAATGAGGCTAAAGAAAGACTGAAATATTTAGAGAAACAGTTGGGGAAAAGAGGAATTAATTTTCGTCCAGAAAGCTACAAATGGTCCTTGATTCAAGCTTTAATTTCTAGGGGTGATCGCCGTTTATCAAAGTTATTAGAATTAACTAGAAATTATGGAGATACATTAGGAAGTTATAAACGAGCATTTAAAGAATTAAAAGGAAAATTACCTCCCTTAGATTTTTATGTTCATAAAGATTGGAAAAAAGAGCAAATATTACCTTGGTATCATTTACACGGACCCTTATCACAGCAAACTTTAATGAAACATTTAGATGAATCGATGAGTAATTCTTAAATATTACTTTTATCTTTCCTGTCTTTACTCAAGAGACAACAATTAGGTTTTACTAAGTAAACTTATAAAAGTTTATTTAATGATATAAATAGCTGTGGCTAGTATAGTGTCCCTAATAATATTCATTTGGAAGATATTGACTATTATTAGTCTACATAGAAAGTAGTCGCATTGTCTGCTGTTATGATAATAACATTTTTTGAGTTATATTTTAATTGACTTGTTCATACTATTTAATAAGAATGAATTAGGATAAACAAACTTTTCAGTCAATAGTTTGGTTTATATTTTATTATTATATTTCTTATCAAAGAACTCAGAGAAGACGACCTCCCACAAATAGAATAACCGCTAATAGCAACTATGCAATAAATATTACCATCCTTACTGACTAGAAAAAATAGAATATATTTTTAGACAAAAGTAGCATTATCGAGATACTCACTTGAGGATGAGAGATAATTTTAAACTTCAATCTTTTGTAAGATATACTGATAGCTTTACCAAAATCTTGATAGCATCTCAGTGCTAATTTAATTTTTCTTGATTTTAATTAAATTAAATCTTGTTTTTATTACATATATTTAGCAAAATTAATTTCTCTTATTACTTAAATTTTCTTATATCAGGTTTCTGTTAACGCAGTATCATGAAATCACTTTTGTGAGAAAGTCCTTTTTTTATTATTTTTATTTTTTTTAAAAAATAATAGTTAAATAAAATATAGTTAAATAAAATTTTGAAAAATAGTTGTTTTTTTATGACTTTTTTATAAATTCAATTTAATTTCTATATAAACAGAATAACTATCAACTTTTTCATCGATTGCTTCGTAATTAAATCAATCATCTTAAGGCAAAATATTATCGATATAAACACAAGTTTTATTGACTTTAAACAGTAAATTATTTTCTTAGTAATAAGATTATTGCTTATATAAATAAGTGAATTATAAAAAGAATACAAATACTCCGAAAAGACAATATTTATTGTCAATAAATTTATTTTTATATTTTTTATAAAATAAGCGGATAACTCTTATAAGGTCTTTCTTTAGAAGAAGAGTGTAATTGATTTCTCTATTTTTGGGCATAATTTGATTCATAAAAACTAAAAAATGTGGATAATGTTCTACATTCAGTATCAAAATCGATTATTATTCCAAATAATCGATATTTAATTCAAATTATTTACCTTGCAAATTAGGTTTAGATTTAGACGTTAGACTTTTGACATAAATCAAACTTATGCCAAAAGTGATTATGTCCTAGAACATAGATTACAATAACAACATCAGCCTTGAAGAAAAATTTCCCTCAATCAATCTCCCGAATAATTCTTGTATTTGCTAAATAGGTGTTCTATTTCAAGTTGTTAACAATCAATCAATTCAACGATACTACTTTTAATTTGTACAACTCCCAATTAATAATTGAAATTCAGATAAAACATAGCAAATCTCTGTTTTTCAAAAATTATTCCTTCTTCTAAAAAAAAGAAACAACTTAATTCAAAGTTACCAGTTATTTTTTGCCCAAACTGGATGAGTAAATAAAGAAGCTGTAACCCTGACTCCTCGTAGTTGATTTAATAGAGGAAGGTGTCCTACAGGTGCGCTTAAATCCCAGGTAAACTCATTGGGATAAAACGTCCAATTATTCTCTTTTTTCCAGCCAATTTTTGGCCATAATTTAGTAAAATCTTTTCCTACAGATAGCCAAAGTTTTCGTTGTACTGAGAAGCCAAATCTTCCTTCTGAATAAACCCACCACAGAGAATTAATGGTATGCAAATCAGTAGCAGGGAATTGTTCAACTTCGGTAAAATAAACCCATTTACGCTTAACTGATGCCTCTCCTGCCAATTCACATAGTTTTTGTCGTGTAACAGTATCAGCGTCTTTAAATTTTTGATTGATGAGTAAGTCCTTGAGGAGTTGATAATCAATGTTGCATTCTGACTCGAGAGCGACAACCCCACAAGGAAAATGAATTTGTAAAAATTCTTGAATTTTTGGTACGTTTACTTGGTAAAGGGCTTGATACACCTTCCCTACCACTATATTGGGGGTTGTCATCTCCGATAACAGCAAAAATGTCATCAATACTTTCCAACTTGCTTCTCCCATACTTATTAATTGGGGAATCGTCTGAAGCTGTTTTTTAGTGGACTTTACCAAAAACTTACTCATCTCTGGTGAAAAATTATCACTTGTATTCCAAACTGTAGCGATGTTTTGCTCAGTCATGAGATCACCTGTCGACTCTTGCCTTCACTATTAATATCACTAATTGAGATTAATTAACTTAAGGTTTAAAGTTTATCTAGATATGTATAGATAAATTGGGGTTAGGAAGTAAAAATTTTTTTTATTAATCTCATCTCCTAAGATTTCAGGTTTTATTAATTCATAAGACATTTCCAAATACAACACGCATAACTTGTTTCATAATGAAAATACCTAAGGTATCTATCTTTTCATGGCGACAACATTTAGCTCGTCTGGCTATTTAGCCTACAATAAAATAGCAATTAAAGGATACATCTATCAACTTATCAGTAATGCATACTATTTCTACTTTTTTTAAAAAAATACTTAGTTATTCTCAATTGTTGAGTGACTTAACTGCTAACTTTTCCTCAGATTATCTGATTAAGATAAGGACAATTCAAGAGAATTATAGGAAAAGATTAGGTTTATTTAAACTCTTTAGTTTGACTGACTAATTTTTAAGCTGTCGTGCATTGAAAAAACTGATTTGATACGTTAGCCGATTTTAGATAAAATCTTACAGATAAATTATTATCGGAAGTTTAAAAAAATGGTGATTTTTTCTATAGTCTCATCGACTTATTAATTAATATTTTTGGTAGGTAGAAGACGAAGGTTTTACTAATATAAATATTCATACAAGTCTAGATTTTACTTCGATAATCATTTTGTATCTCTATATTTAAGTAATCAAAGTTAAATTTATATTGCTTCAATTAATCTTGTTTAGAGTAACCATCTTGAATAAGAATATGTTTAACTGTCTTAGCTAAATCATAGCTTATCTGAAAATATCCTTTCGGCAATTTTATGAATTTTTATTTGGTACAATTTCTCTTCTATTCAATTTACTTCTAGACTATTAACTTAGGAAAAAATATAGATATAATTAGTTTCCTTCCTATTGTTTTAATTTTGCCTTAACTCAACTACTTGTACGCACTTAGTTGTTATGAAGAACAATTCTATATATTATTAAAATTTTCATTTTTTTCTGAAAAATTTTAGATATATCTGATATATTTTTTGTTCCAAGTTCTTTTTTCTTCGACTTCTTGATGAGAATAAAAATCCTTCCTTCCCTGACATAATCTATCTAGAAATAGAAATTGTTTTTCTTGATTGTATTTTATAAAAATTTCACATAGTCTTTATTAGACTAAATTTTTAAGTTCATTTACATCCAGATTTTTTCAAACTACCTTTTCATTCTACATTTAGACTAAGCTTAGTTACTAAATATTAACTATAACGGCGGTAAATTATTGTTTAATAATTCAATTAACAAGTGTTAAAACTACTTCAAATAGTTTAGATTTTCTTATTGATAGCTACTAAATATAAAGAATATTGCTTATATAGTTAATAGAATTGATACTATAGAAATATATATCCAAGTCAAAGTCTAAGTCGAAGATTATTGTATGCATGGTTTATTTAAAACTTTATATTTTAATTTTGAGAATATAGTTACTATTTCTCTTAGCCTCTTTTAGCTAATTCAAAAGCTTCTTCTACAGTTGAAATTTTTCCTTCAATACAAGCTAGTTGAATCTCTGTTAGTAACTCGCCAATTTTAGGACTTGGCTTTAGATTTAACTGTTCAATTAAATCATGTCCAGTCACTAAAGGACAAGGATAGACTACTTGATCTTTAGGATCAAGATAACGATTAATTAAAGAGAGAATAGCAGAAGAATCTAGCCGCTTTGCTAAAGTTAAAACAGCTAATACTGGAAAAAATTCTCTTACTCTTAAAAAGAACAAGTACAATTCTCTTAAATTCATATTACCTTGATTTTTTTGCAATATGGGTAAATAATTTAGAGCCTTAGTTACCATCCTAATTTCAACCCGAGAATACTTTAAACTAACTAATTCTGACTCAGCTTTGTTGGGAATAGAAGAAGCTAAAATTGCTAATTTTGCTCGTTGAACAGTTAGAGGATAATATTGATAATTATCTAATTTATAGTCAAAAAACTGGCAGAAATTATTTGGGGTTAACTTTTCTTTTAATAAAGAAACTACTTGGTCAATTTTAATAAGTTGATCTAGTTTTTCCTCAGTTAGTTGTTTAAACCATGGATCTAACAAACCATCTTTAGCTGCATTAATTAAATTCTCACTTCCCCGAATATTTGATAATAAATGACTTAATTCATTTTGCACTCTTTCTACCGCAACTTGCTTAATCAAAGGAGCTAACTTACGAATGGTTTTTTTAGTTTCATATTCAATGGTAAAACCGAGTTGAGTGCTTTGACGATATGCGCGCAACAACCGTAAGGGATCATCTTTAAGATTTTTTGGAGATACCATTTTTAAAATCCCTTGTTTTAAATCTTGTAATCCGTGTAAAGGATCAATCAATTTCTGCTCATGAAAATTATAAGCAATCGCATTAATAGTAAAATCGCGCCGCTTTAAATCAATTTCTAAACTATTTCCTTCCTGTTGAGCAAAATCTACTGTTCCTTGTTTAAATACAACCCTAGCAATTTTTCTTTTTTGATCCAAAATCACGAATCCAGCATGATAATGATTTGCCATAGTTCTGGCAGTTTCTACAGCTAAATCCGGTAAAACAAAGTCTAAATCCAGATAATTTCTCGAACAATTAAGAAACGCATCACGAACCGCGCCCCCCACTAAAAAAGCAGTTGGAGGCAGCCACTTTAAACTAAACGGTAAAGAATCTGCCGATAAACAAGTTAAACCATTTTGCTGAATCATTATCTTAATAAAGATAAACTTAGAAAACTGCTTATCTTAGCCTTGCCTGAGTCAGATTGACAACAAGAAGATGGATAGAAGAGAGGGGTCTGTGTATTTTAGTTAACTGCTATTACATTAATCGCTGTAGCACCTATTATAGGGTGGAACTTAAGCACAAACAACCAAATTTAACCAGTCATGTACCTTTAAACCGATTGAACCTATCATCAACGTTAACATTCGTTTCAAAGATGATTACATCAAAATGGAGTGAGATGTGAGCGACTGTGAGAGTTTTCAAGAAGAAGCGGGTAGGTGGTTAAAATTACGTCCAGGGGAACTTATTCTCATATAAATCAGTCCGTCTTAATCTATAGTATTTCGATAAAGCTTAGGTTAGCGACTGTCGAAATTCCGATTGATGGCATATTTACTGTCTACTGATTTATGGAACAGCAATCAGTTATTGGAATTGATTTAGGGGGAACTGCTATCAAATTAGGGCAGTTTCTCAGAGATGGTACCTGTTTAAAGTCTTTAACGATTGCAACGCCCCAACCCTCTACTCCAAAGAAAGTTTTAAGGACGATGGTGGAAGCTATCAAGCAGCTTAGATTTTGTGAAACTTGTCATGCTTTGGGAGTGGGGACCCCCGGACCTGCTGATGCTCAAGGAAGAATTGCTAAAGTGGCTATTAACCTATCTGGGTGGCAAAATATCCCTCTTGCGGATTGGTTAGAAACAGAAACCGGACTTCCCACCACCATTGCCAATGATGCTAATTGTGCAGGGTTAGGGGAGACTTGGCTAGGAGCAGGTAAAAACTTCAAAAATCTGATTTTGTTGACTCTAGGGACTGGCGTAGGGGGAGCTATTATTCTTGATGGACACCTGTTTACTGGGCATTTGGGAGCTGCAGGAGAATTGGGATTGATTACCCTTAATTTCAATGGGCCTTTATGTAAAAGTGGAAATCAGGGGTCTTTGGAACAATATGCTTCGGTCCAAGCGATTCGTAGGATGGCACAGAAAGAACCAATTGAATTAGGGCAATTAGCTGCAAAAGGCAACCGAGAAGCCCTAAAATTTTGGAAAGATTATGGTCGTTTATTAGGGGCAGGATTAGCAAATTTAATATATATTTTAACCCCTGAAGCAATTGTTATTGGAGGTGGAGTAAGCGCGAGTACCCCTTATTTTTTCCCAGCCACTCTCTTAGAAATCAAACGGCGAGTTCTGCCTAGTTATAGAGAAGGATTACAACTAATTTCAGCTGAATTGGGGAATCAAGCGGGAATGATTGGGGCGGCCAAATTGGCTTGGAAAAAGGTTGATGAACTCACAAGTTAACGTTTATTCAAAAACATCTTTTTAATAAAAATTAGAATTATGATATATCATTTATTGATGATAGTTCTTATTTTTTAAAATTTTATTAATTCTTTGCATAAAAATACTTAAATAAATCTGTTGTACATTTATTTAAATACTCAATCTGACTAAATGATTAATAAAAGTTATTTTCTGTGGTGCAGAAGAATAATATTTTTTTTATAATTATTAATTATCTTATCGCTCAAAATTTGGAATAAATTTGTATTCTTAATACTAATATGTAAAAAACATATTTTATGACATTTGTACCTGCAATACATGTCTTATGCTCAAATTACGAATTGTAATCAAATGTTATTATTTCATTTCCATAAAAAATATTAAATTTATTAAGTATCAAAACTTAGACTATATTTTGAGAGTAAATTTGTCCTATTTTTTAACAAAGAAAATCTCTTCCACTAGACTTGCAGGATGTACCAATAATTAAATTTTAAATAAAAACATAAAATTATAAAAATTTACTCACCCCAATAATACTACTTTGTCTCAGCATAGATTTAATCAATAAAGTTGATTTAGGGTAAAACGACCATTCTAGCTATAAATTACCTAATTTTAATCAAATTAAATTTACTAAAGGTAACCTAATATTTAACCGACTATCATAAAGTAAAAATTTTACACTGGCTACTGTTAGCACAAAATAAACGCTGATGGTTTGAGTCCCTGAGTTTATATTTGTTCTTTTACACAAGGAACCGGCCACATTTAGTTATAAGGTCGATTAGGAGACCGATAAAAAGGCTTTTTGACAACTTTTGTCGGATATAGTTTACCCCTAACTTCTATCTCAAGTGTACTTCCCACTTTACTTAAAGCACGAGGAACATAAGCGAGAGCTATAGCTTTTTCTAAGGTGGGGGATAAAGTTCCACTAGTAACTTCCCCAACCTTGTTGCCGTCTGAAAATACTGGGTAACCATGACGGGCAATATGTCGTCCTTCCATCTGTAAACCCACCAGACGATGGTTAACTCTTTGGGCTTTTTGTTGTTCTAAGATCTTCCGTCCGATGAATTCTCCTTTAGAGTCAAGATGTACCAACCATGCTAAGCCAGCTTCTAGAGGAGTCGTACCATCCCCAATATCTTGTCCATACAGAGACATAGCCGCTTCCAACCTGAGAGTATCCCTAGCTCCCAATCCACAGGGAGTGACACCAGTTTGACATAGTGATTGCCAAAGTTCTTGTCCCACCTCTGGATCAACCATCACCTCAAAGCCATCTTCTCCCGTATAACCTGTGCGTGCGATAAAGGCAGATTTTCCTAAAATTGTTCCTTCTAGGTGTCCAAAAAACTTAAGTTGACTAAGATTCTCTTTCACTAAGGGCTGTAATTTTGAAATAGCTCGAGGACCTTGAATGGCAATTAAAACTTTTTCCTGGGATAAATCTTCAAAAGTAATTGTTTTTCTATCTAAATGTTCTAAAAACCAGGTTTTATCTTTCTGGGTTGTCCCTGCATTCGCAATAATAATGACTTTTTCTTTTCTAGTTTCCGTCTCCCCCTGATTATAAACAATAATGT
Organism: cyanobacterium endosymbiont of Epithemia clementina EcSB; assembly: GCF_029919255.1. Lineage (GTDB taxonomy): Bacteria > Cyanobacteriota > Cyanobacteriia > Cyanobacteriales > Microcystaceae > Rippkaea. The sequence continues at coordinate 2,530,986 of NZ_CP123991.1, forward strand.
CATCAATAATTCCCCCTTGCGAGTTTAGGAGTACTGTATATTGAGCTTGTCCTCGTTGTAACCGTTCTAAATCTGAGGGGACTAGGGACTGCAGTGATGAGAGTAATTGGGGTCCTTGGAGAGTAAATTTACCCATGTGGGAGATATCAAATACCCCAACATCAGTACGGACTGCCTGATGTTCAAGTTTAAGCCCCCTAAATTGAACAGGCATTTCCCACCCAGAAAATTCTGTTAGTTTGGCTTTTTGTTGAATGATCAGATCATACAGAGGGGTACGTAAGAGATCAACAGAAGAGTCTGATTTAGCCACGACTTTATAAAAGAATTAAGATGTAGAGAACATTATTATAACCGACTTTTACTAGTCTTCTTAATTTAAGGGGTCAAAGAATGGACAACATCGCCTTAGAATTACTTTGAATATTTTGAATATATAGAGAGCAGAGTGAGAATTCTAACGCTGTTGGCTTTGATGGTGAAGACATGTTAAACAACAACCTGAGTTGCTAACTTTCTGAGTTTGACTACGTTTGATTGAAGAGTCCACGCTGAGAAGAAATACTCAGCAAAACCAATTCTTCTCCGGAGATTTTAATAAAGTCTTCCGAACAGAAGTAGAACAATATTCTTCCCTAATTCATTTAACTCTCCTTCATAAACTGTTGGTGTAGGAGACAGTCGAAAAAATTGCTCCCCGTCCGTGGGCACTTCAACTAAAGTCCCTACGGACGGGGAATGTAACTGATAACGATTGTGAAGTTTTTACAAGTTAGTTAGAGTTATTAAATAAGTGGCGAAACTATCACGCAATATGCGTGTGATGGAATCATAGACTGTAAATAAGTTTTATTGTATTAAAGCTGTCACTATGTTCAGCTAAAAAGCTAAAAGATTAAATATTTATATTGAACCAAAGGCAATTATGTTAATTTCAAAATCTCAGGGAAATTAGGCTCTAAGGGGAACTAGTGTTTTTCCAGCGGCAAAATTGACTAAGGTTTTGACATCGAATGCCCTTCTTTGTGGAGATTAACCAGCATTCTCTGTGAGAACAATACAGGAGATTGTCCCAACATATCCCTTTGTTAAAACGTTAGACGAGGTAATCCAGAACAAATACGTTTATCTCAAAACAAATGTTGCTTCTTAGTAAGATTTTGAACTAATAAAAGAAATTGCTGTAATAAGTCTAAGCAAACATAACAGGCGTGGGCGATGTTGCAATCCACCCAAATATCTAAATCTCATCTGGTAAGGTTTATGGGAGCACAAGAACTTTAAAATTTATCGTCTTAATCCTAGGAGAAAAACCGACAACAGCACACTTCCTCCCTGAGCAGAAGATTCATCAATGTGCTTTAATTTTAGATATTTTTCTTGCTGACGGCAATAGAGAAGTGTATAGACATCTTGAAGGACTCGATAGGATCATGAACAAAGCTACCTTCTCTGGTAGATGACCAGTCGGTAATAATTCAACGGTTAGATTTTTGGATAGTCCAATCGGCGATCACCAGATAAAACAGCACACGTTAGTTGAATAAAAAGCAGAAGTTAGAGGTTTCTTATTCATGAACTCTCTCAGTTAGCCGTCTTAACAAGAAAGGAGATATAAGGTTTAGAACAAAACTGGCTCAGAAAGTTATTTATCTTTGTCCTTAAACCCACCAAAGTCCTTTAGTGAGCCGATCCATTTCCATGGTAGTCATCAGAATCATAGAATCCATTTTTTGTCCCGAAGAAGAGGCTAGAAACAACAAATAAACCTGTTAAAATTGCTAGAACTAATTTAACATCCATAATAATTGAGTAGTTTCTTACTTTGATTCTTTTATCTTAAACAATAACATAGTATAGCTGTTGATATTTTTGATGCTTTCAAAAATGATAACTTTCTTAAGAGTTCACGATTTGTTGAAAAAAGTCCTCCCTAGTAAATTCATCCACAGGGGAAGCAATGGGGACTTCTTCGACTTCTGGTAAAGGTTCTACTACCAACTCTTTCAACTCCTTAGAAGATTTAATACCACCGGATAGACGTTTAAGCAGTTTGGGACGAGGATCATGAAGTAGATAAATAATTTCATCATCTTGTTGCCAATCTTGAGTTGCTTTAACTACCTGTAAGCTTCCTTGTCGTTTGATTAACAGCGGTAAGAGTTCTCCAGATCGAATCAAGGCTTGAAAATGGGCTTGTTGTAAGGAAAGTCCAGGTTCTTTAAACTGAGTTTTCCCTAACTTAATTTGTTCTTCCTGTAAGTATTGATTCCAAGTTTTAATTAATTGTTGGTCTATGAAAGCTGCATTAACTTTAGTTTTGTTGGTCGTAGAATTATTAGGTGTATTACTCGGAAAGACTGCAAATACTCTAGGAGGTTGGAATTCCTCCACCGCTCGCTGAGCTAAGACGAGATTGACTTCTCCATTACTGGTCAACGCCATAAAATTCCCCATTGAGAAAATCCCTGCTTGTTCTAGAACGTCAGGATCGAGTCCACTGCTTTGAAATACTGACAAACCCTCGGCTTCAGCTTGCTGACATGCTTCAGGATCAGTATCAATTAACACCACAGACTCTCCCTGTTGTTGAAAGAGCCTTCCAATTAAGCGTCCTATGCCATTACCCCCGACAATAACTGCCCCTGTAGCCTCTATAGAATTAATCTTTAATGCTTTGGCAACCCAACGGGCTGATAATCCTTGAACAAAGACAGTCATCATAATCGTTAGGAATACTAGGGCTTTAATTGACTCTCCACCGTTAATCCCATTTTCTGTTAGTAAAATAGCAAATAGGGAAGCAACAGATGCTGAAACAATTCCTCGTGGGGCAATCCAAGCTAAAAAAAGTTTTTGTCGCCAATTAAGATCACTGTTCCATGTACACAGGGCAACACTGATCGGTCTGACCACTAACATTAGGATGAGAACGGTTAAAACACTTCCCCATCCCAAAGCAAAAATACTGTCAATGGAAAGATCAGCTGCTAAAAGAATGAAGAGAACTGAGACACAAAGAACGGTTAATTGTTCTTTAAACCGCCGCAATAAACGTTCTTCTGGGATGGAGGAAGCTCTAACCACAATCCCGGCAACTACAGTAGCCATTAACCCCGATTCACTGCGGCTGAGTTGAGCTAGGCCAAACAATCCCCAGACTCCCGCTAAAACTACCAGATTTTTTAAATCTTCTGAAATAAAACTAATATTTTTGAGTATAAAGCCAAGTAAAGCCCCACTAAGTCCTCCAATAATTGCCCCAATCCCTAATCGTAGGAGAACGCTACTAAAAATTTCTACCGGACTGGCATTACTGTTCAGAATAGTATCTAAAACTACCACTGCTAAGATGGCTCCTACTGGATCAATGAGAACTCCTTCGCTTTCGAGGAGAGTAGCTACTTGACGATCCACTGAAACCTGTTTGAGTAAGGGACTAATGACTGTAGGTCCAGTAACTACTACTAACGCCGCGTAGAGAAAAGCAATCGGCCAAGGAAATTCCACTAACCAATGGGCTGCCATGCCGCCACCAATTAAGGTAACAAGAATACCAATGGTGACGAGATTTTGTAAGCTACCTGATACTTTTCCTAAATCTCGCAGTTCTAGGCTTAATCCTCCTTCAAATAAAATAATAGCCACAGATAAGGCAACCAAAACTTCTAGTCCTACTCCTAGTTGATGAGGATAGAGAAAGTTCAAGACATCAGGTCCAAGCAAAATTCCAAACAGTAGTAAAAAAACAATACTTGGGACCTTGAAAAATTCAGCGGTCACTTGGGCAGTAATGCCAGCAAGAACAGTGATCACAATTTGCAGGGTCAGTTGAAACGATCCTTCCATAGGCTTACTTCAGTGGCCGGCAATGTTTAAAGAGACGATTACTATCGATGACTTTTAGCTTCAAATTAATAGCTTATTGCAGCTTCAAATTTTCCTTAAATATTAAAATAATAGGACTTTACAGTTTCATAGTCACTCTGGGTATTCTAACATTTAGATTCTAGAAGCCGTCACCTAGTCAACAATTAAATTAAATGATGGACCGATATTAGATATTGAATCCGATAAACGTGATTGGTTCAGCTTCTAGGGAACATTAAGATCATCTTAGTATTCACCTTAGTATTCTTTTTGTCTCCCATCTATCACCTTTATCTCCCTAAGATGAATCATCTGACATTTGTTTGGAATAAATCACAGGACCAAGGACCGCCAGAAAGTCACTGGCAAGAATTCTCGGTTTGGGCTGGATTATTCTTAGCAGCTTTCCCCCTATTTAGTTTTAATTTAGGGTTCCCTTTTCTCGACGGGCAAGAAAGTTTAGTGGCTCAGATGGCTAAGGAAATGGCACATAATAACTTTTTATCGGGTAGATGGCTTTTTCCGACTCTTTGGGGTGAATCCTATCATCGGCACCCCCCTTTAGGTATTTTTTTTGTTGCTCTTACTTACCTTTGGGGAGGGGTTGGAGAAGAAACAACCCGCTTGTCAAGTGGAATCCTAACTGCTTTTTCCATTCCTTTGCTCTATGGTCTTGGACGCGAAGCGTTCGGCAAACGAATGCCAGCTTTGTTTTCCGCTTTGATTTTTTTAACCCTGTTTCCTGTAGTGCGCCAAGGGCGGTCAGCTTGGTTGGATGGAACAGTTATTTGTTTTGAAATCCTCACAATGTGGTGCGTTTTGCGATTACGCCGAGATCTCCGTTGGTCTATTGGGGTAGGTTTAAGTCTTTCGTGTTTATTCCTCACTCAGGGAGTCATGAGCTTATGTACGAGTGTTGCTATTTTGCTTTTTCTGGGATGGGATACCCCACGAGTGTTAAACAGTGACTATTTTTGGCTAGGAATCATCCTGGGGTTAATACCAGCGATCGCCTGGTATTGTTGTCAATGGATTTCGTTTGGTTCAACTGCGATTGAGGGAATCTTTCTAGTTCCGTTTCAAGAACAAAAAAGACTGTTTCGAGGATTATGGGGTCTCTGCGGACTACAATTTGTCACTTTTTCTTTACCATGGTTAATTTTTGCCTATTCTGGACTGAAGTTGATCAGAGAATCTTTGATATGGGGATGGGCAAAATTAATTTTAGTTTGGGGCGGCAGTTATTTAATAATTTTTACTGTGTTACCTTTGCCTGGAATAAGCTATCTAATACCTCTTTATCCTCCTTTAGCTTTAGCAGGCGGACTTGTATTGGCAGAAGTTTTTGATGGGACAAGCAAACTCCCTTATCCAAAATTTTGGAGAATAGCTTTATTTGTTTTATCTGGGTTAGTTAGTTTAAGCTGTTTCAGTTTTTGGCTCAATTTTCCTGTCAATTTTGATGATTTATCCTATCGCTTGTCTTTAATCCTAATCCTGATTGCTGCAGCTTCTACTTTTGTTACAACAGCAATTTTCATCACTTGCCGTAATCGTCAGTTTGTCACCATATTATTTTTTGGAATGTATATGTCGTTGATGTTGCTAGTAAATTCTCCCTACTGGAATGGGGAAATTCAGTCTCAACAATCTATTCAACTCCTAGCGCAGATGTTAAAGGATAGGGTTCCTTCCCACGAAGTAATATATGCTGATTTAGCCCAAGAAAATCAAACTTTAAATTTTTATAGCGATCACCATGTTATCCCAACAACTGCTGAAACTCTTTCGCGATACTGGCATACTTTACCTGATTCCTATTTTCTCATTACCTTAGAAACTTGGCAAAAACTTCCCCTGGAACAGGTTGACCTGTTGGATGAAGTCTTTCCCAATTGGTATTTAGTTACCAGAACTAAAAATTAAGTCTTCGGATATAATTCAAGTTAACCATAAGAAAAAGGAAATTTAAAATAGTGGTAATTCTCATTTTGATTAATTTTTTTTAGTATAAAGCCGTTTATTTTATATCCGACTACTTATAACTTGTATAAATTATTTGTTGATTTATAATAATTTCCGAGATTTAGTATGATTAAGTTTGGTAGGCAAAATACCAGTTTAATAAGACTCTCTTGATAAACTTATTAAAATTAGTTAAGCCATAAGTTTTTATTTAAATAAATCTAATTTTTGAGTACTCTCTTCCACCACTCCTTAGAGAATTCAATTGTTAAAATACACTTTGATGTCGTCACTTCATCCACTTATTAGGCAAAAACTATTCAGAAAATTTTGAGTAGTAGTTTGTATCTATTATGGGAATTTATCAAAAGCCTCATCACTCGTCAATCATTGTTCTAGTTTCAACAATATCTTTTATCTTTTCTAAGACTTGAGACATGTTTTTCTCTTACTCTTTCCATTAGAATATCTATCCGATGTCATTTTAATCTTAAAAAGTTTTGTTAACAATTCTCTTTTCATAGAAAATCCACAAATTTATACTGACATATCTTATTTAGCTAAGTACCTCTGAATTCGAACCGAACAAATATTCTGCTATTATCTTTTTGTTTATTTTGTTCTGAGCAGACTATCGGTTTTTCACCTTCCATATTCACCAATACTGCCACATATTTTCTTTCCTTTAATTGCTCAGAGCATAAGCTCTACAAAAAGATTATAGCTGACTAGATTAGGAAATGCTTTTTTGCATGTAATGGCAAAAACCCGTAACGTATAACCTTCTTTAAAAGAAAGTAATGTTCGCGGTTGTGACTCACTGTTTATATCAAGGATAGAAGTGCTCTAAATTACAAAACACTTTAGTAGTATCGAGATAATATTTTATATCTATATCATCAAAATCTAATAAAATGCCACTCATCTCATTAAGCTATTGCTTTTTTTTCTGTCGACAAATTTCCGTCAAACTATTTTTTAAGTAGGGCGGGTTACGCATAAGAGCTATTTTAAACAGAAACTAATAAGTTTTCTATTCGTGCTGTAACCCACCAAATTAGCCATCATACTCGATTTTAACGTCGTTTAAATGCTCATAATTGCCACCAATAAAGGTAGCAATTATGAACATTTAACTATTTGATAAAAGCTTAGACATCATAGTATAAGGCAAACTCATAAGGATGAGGACGCACCCGTAAAGGGTTAACTTCATTGTCGAGTTTGTATTCAATCCAACTCTCGATAAAATCCTTAGTGAAAACTCCCGTATTCGTTAAGAATTCCTGATCCTTTTCGAGTGCTTCTAGCGCTGCCTCGAGAGAGCCTGGAGTTGAAGGAATCTTACTTAACTCTTCAAGGGTGAGATCGTAGATATCCACATCTAAAGACTGCCCTGGATCAATTTCATTCTTAACTCCATCAATTCCTGCACACAGCATTGCTGCAAACGCCAGATAGGGGTTGCATGTGGCATCAGGACATCGGAATTCCATCCGCTTGGCTTTAGGGTTAGAGCCCGATAAAGGAATACGGATAGAAGCCGAACGGTTCCCTTGAGAATAAGCCAAGTTAACAGGAGCCTCAAATCCAGGAACTAGACGTTTATAAGAGTTAGTGGTCGGATTAGTAAACGCCAACAAAGCAGGAGCGTGTTTAAGGATGCCACCAATGTAATTCAAAGCCATTTTGCTCAAATTCGCGTAACCGTCACCCCAGAACAATGGCTGTCCATCTTTCCAGATAGACTGGTGAGTGTGCATCCCAGAACCATTGTCATTAAACACGGGTTTGGCCATAAAAGTCACGGTTTTCCCATATTTCTTCGCCACATTTTTAATGACATACTTGTAGGTCATTAAATAATCTGCTGCTTTAACGAGGGTAGCAAAACAAAAACCTAATTCATTTTGTCCCCCTGTAGCCACTTCGTGGTGGTGTTTCTCAATTGGAACTCCACATTCAGCCATAGTTAGCAGCATTTCTGTCCGCATATCCTGTAGGGTATCTATTGGAGGTACAGGAAAGTAACCCTGTTTGTAGTTGGGTTTGTAGGCGAGGTTTCCACCTTCTTCTTCCCGTCCCGTATTCCAGCGCCCTTCCACACTGTCTAGGTAGTAATACCCTTTATTCTCAGTTTGGTCAAAACGAACGTCATCGAAGACAAAGAATTCAGCTTCTGGTCCAAAAAGAGCGGTATCGCCAATCCCTGTCGTGTTGAGAAATTCAACTGCTTTAGCAGCAATAGTACGAGGATCGCGGCTGTACCATTCTCCTGTACGAGGTTCTTTGATACTGCAAATTATACTGAGGGTTGGTTCTTCATAAAAGGGATCGATCCAAGCTGTAGTCGGATCGGGAACCATTACCATATCAGACTCGTCGACAGCTTTCCATCCTCGAATACTCGAGCCGTCGAAGGGAACTCCATCGACAAAAGCACTTTCATCAATTTGATTGTAGTAGAACGAGCAATGTTGCCAAACTCCTGGAGTATCAATGAATTTCAGGTCAATAATTTTTATGTTTTTGTCTTGAACCATTTTCAAGACTTCTTGAGGGGTTTTAGCCATGGACGGACTCCTATTTTATTAAGCCTCAAACCACCAACCCTAAAGATAGGTAACAAGATATTTTGTATTCTATGATACAGGCATCCTTGTTTAAATCTGTAGATAATACAAAGTTTTGAAGCTACTCTGCAGCCTGACTAAGTAGTCGGACACAAATGAACAACACCATGTTAACGTAAATTCGACAAGTTTTGAAAATATTTTTATTTTTCTCTTATTTCGTACTTCGTGGAGCATCCTCATAACCCCATTTTGTTCCATCAATAAATTGTTGTACGAACTGTCGAGGGAGTCCCTTGTAAATAAATGGCAAATGACAATTTTCTGCTCCTTCTACCTCATTGCTAACAATTTAATCTCATTAGCTTTATATTGTGTTTTTAAAGAGAATTTTCAAGCTTTAATTGACTCACAGAAGGTATTTTGTTGTTTTGCTTTGATAAACACACTTAAACAAAAAAATAACATTAGTTAATTAGAATTTTTATAGCTAACTCTGTTAATATAACTTTGTAATTTATTTATGACAATCGCTTTTAAGTCCGTAACTTATGCCAAACATAATGCTGCTTAATTCATCTTCCACTCGATTTGGACCAAAACACTAAATTTTTATAAAGAAATATCTCAATAACCTAACATATCTCTTAATTAAAGAAAAAACTTAGGCTGTCAATTTTAATAAAAGTTCAGTCTTATGAGACAATTTTTTAGAAAAAAAACACCAACCTTCATAGTAGTCCATAAAAAATTGTTGACGCAGTTACTAATTCGATTAGAAATTATAATCTGACCGGACGTTATCTGGATTAAGACGCGATGGATAGGCTTAAGGACTATTTATTTAGTATGAATTGCATCAGTGCGGCTGTAGTCATTCATTAATGCTAATTATCCTGAGTTTTTAAAACAAGCTGGACTTTAATTATTTGAATAAATATCTGAATTAGTTTTTTCTAGAGTAAACACTTATATTCAGCTTTTTTACAAGGTATAGACTATTATCTACCCTATTCCAGTTATACTTTGGCGGCTGATGCTCTCAATGTTCTTTATAAACGGGTATTACAAGGGTTGCACAAAACCTATAACTCTTTGAGAGTTCCCATTAGCTTAACAATCAAGGAGGTCCAAATTATGAAAGAGATGGTCAAAACGATAGTGACTAATACTAGGGTTAAAGATATGTTATTCATCGATGAATTATCCGAGCACATAATTCTTAATCCTAGTTAAATTTTTGTTTAAGTCCGTTAAAAATTAGTGAGATTCTTAGAGGCAATCACTATCACTATTTCTCAGTCAACAGTAATTACTTCTCTAAATCAAAAAAGATTGTTAGGATGTAAACTTAGTGTAACTAAAATTATTCGAGAAGCACCCAGTTTGAACGTCAGGAACAATGAGTATAGGACCATCTATGGGAGTTAAACTGAAACTAATTGTGGCTGTCCCCTCGGTTACCCCCAAAGGGTCAACCGAGGTTATACGGAGTGTTTACCCTAACTATAAAGTTATAGTACTTAATGATGATTTCAATACCTTTGAGCATGTTGCTAACTGCTTAATGAAGTACATACCAAACATGACTGGTGATCACGCTTGGGAATTGACATACCAAGTACATGATGAGGGACAGGCAATTGTCTGGGTCGGTCCTCAAGAACCTGCTGAACTCTATCATCAGCAGTTACGGCGAGAAGGATTAACTATGGCTCCTTTAGAGGAAGCTTAAAATTATGCCTAAATCTAAAGGACGGCTGGTTTGGAATCATTCAACTCACCTTCAAGGACTAATTCCTATCCTTGAAAAGCTGATTAATTGCACTGGAATTGTTACGGTTACTCCTGGGGTAATCAGCTGTTCTAAAAGTCACTATCCTTATTTAAGATTGCGGATCTCTGTTCCCGTTCGTGGCGGTTATAAGGTGATTGCTAGACAAGGAAAAACAGTTCAAGAAATCTTTATCATTACAAAGTTAAGTCGTCAAGAGTTGGAAACTGCTATTAATACGGTTCTTAATTAGAGTTTAATAAAAAAAGTAACACCTCTCAGATAAGTCGGCGACATTAAGTTAACTAGTGTTCCATATGTAGATATGTCTAAATTTTTTCAAACTACTGAACTCCGACGAGTTCGATATCAACAATCAAATTTTAGACGAAGCCTACTATGGGATAATTGACATCAAACCTAATTTTAAAATCATTAATGTCAGTAACAATTGACGACTTGACTTTTCGTTTAACGAATTGGTAATTGTCGATTTACTACAATTACTAATTTCTTTTGATAAGAGCCATAGGCTCAACTCTAGGGCATAGTAACAGTTATTTTTTTACCCTGGCCTTATGCTAACAACTACTTTTTCAGGGCCGGTAATAATATTACCCTGATCTAGAGAAAATTATAAATTTTCACAGTTAACTGAAGAATTAAAACTCGAAAAATTTTATCTTATTTTATATTTATTTAATGTTATTATCACTACTCAGTTTATGACTGTCTATTACTACAGATAGTATATTTTTTATTTTAGAAAAAACTAAATTTTAAATAGTTAAACGTGAATTAATGAAACTATGTTTCATTATTTATCTGATTAATTTTAAATATGGTTGAATAAAATTAATATTTTTATATTAACTATATATACGTTAAAAATATAATTTATGTTACTTAGATTAGTTTAGTAATTTTGTTATTTAACTCTATTAAATTAAGTAATGAACTACAAGTTCATCTAAAAAAATAATCTATTTTTTAGATTATTTTAATTTAAGTTAAACTTATAAAATACGCGTATATACTAAGGTATTATCAAGAACAATTGCCGTATTTATGATTTTCTTTTTTTAAATAATAAATATCTCCACTTCTAAACTATTTGAGTCTGAGTTAAATTCGATAGTTTATGTTACTGTTATCGTCAATTCATATTCATCTTAAACGTCCTACTGGCTAACCAATAGTAAACTTAAACTTGATATTCTAATTATCTGGTAAAAATAGGATAATTATTCGCAATTTAATCCCTAGATAGAAGATATTTTTTTGGAAATTAACACTGTTTTTTTTTGAATTAAAACTGTAACGATTAAAGTGATTATTTTTTCTAACTTTATCTACCAAGACATATATCTATTTTTTTGAAAGAAACTATTATTTTTTTCGATAAATAGTTTTTCTCATAAATATATTGATATTTATTCAAGATTCAACATATTTGTATATCTAATGTTAGATTAGACGTATAGTACATATGCAAGTATAGTTTTTATATAACTTAATGATGCTTACTGATAAAACTAAATAGAAGCTGGATATCCATAGAGTAAATTGAATTACAGATAAAAATTATAAATAAAAATCAGTAACTGACTTTTATTTTAGAGATAAAGCTATCCTTGGTTATGAGAATCAGAATTCAGTTAGTCCTAAATTTGTTGAACAAAAAAGCCTAATCGCAACAAGCTCAACAAAGCACAGAATTTAGAAAGTAAGTATATCAACAATAGGATTATTTAGTTGTACAGGTAGAATTAATATATCATGCGGCGCATTAGACTACAAAGTAATTAACTTAGATGAGTTATGATTACATTTTTATGTAGCATATAAATTAATTAAGGAAATTTTTTGCATATCAGGGAAACATATCAATGTTTCTATCCTAGATAAGTTTATTGAATAATTGAAAGTCATGCTTCGCAGATGCTTAAATACGTTTGAGCGTGGGGAAAAACAAAAATGCACAGTTACGCCGGGGACGTAGTTGCTAAACTTTGCGGGTTCAATTTTTACCAATGATCTTCATCCTAATGAGTAAAGAGATCAAATAAGATGGTGAAAAGGTAGTTAATGAGTCAAGTGAACAGTGTTTACTCTGATTGTTTATAAGATGCCATAAGAAAATTTGGAGAAGTGGCGATCAAAAATCAGTATATGTAAGCAAGCTTTTTAGACCGTGGCGAAGTTGCATGAAGTATAAAGTGATTATATAAAAACAGCATCTGCTAAAAATGTAGATATAGAAAATAATTTTGACAAGATAGTTATTGATGACGTCTAGGCGGGAGTTTGTGACGTTGATACAAATCGAAATTATCTTAAAATTTAAGCAATAAATACCAAAATATCGACTTCTTAGTCTTGGCATTAGCTACAATATTATCGCCTCATTTGAAACTTCTTTTCTAGACGAGTAAGAACTAGTCATTCAGTTTACAGAAGGTGAGTTAGCAACAATTGAGGAGTTGTAAGTCGATATCAATCGATTAATCACTCATTATTTGTTTAACTAATTCTTCCGCTTCTTCTTTAGTTTGAATCGTCTTATCTAAAGTAGAACTCAATAAACTATCTAAAACAATTTTGTATTTAGGCCCTGGTTTATAACCCATTGCTTTTAAATCATTGCCATTTAATAGAGGCTGAATATTCGACCATTTTGTAATATATTCCCAAATTGTACGACGAATTTGTTTAGAAGAACGAACTGCTACTAAGATTAAATCAGGCAATCGATATGAATTAAATAGTCTAGTTATTTCGCTTATTAGATTAAGCTCTAGGAGCTTTTCTTTTATTTCAAGTTCAATTTTTGATAATGTCTTTAAGCGTTGAATACTCTCTTTGGGTAACTGAAAATTCAGAGCAATCTTACTAGACTCTACTATCTCTAACCGATTAATCAATACCTCTAAACGAAGTAACCAATGTTCTAAGTTATTTTTAGGATCGAGATATCTTAACCAGCGAGAAATATAGCGAATTTGCCACCATAATGTATCATCTAAAACCAACTTAGAATGTAAACATAGTAAAGCATCTAGATCAGCTAATAATTTTAAAGCTGATTTCCAATAATTAGCTTCTAAAATATATTTTAATTCTGTTTTTAATCTAGTTCTCAACGCAGGGACTGTATAATTTTTAATTATTAATTTTTCATAAATACCACTTTTAATAGCATTGCTGATAAAAGCTTTTGTTTGGGGCTCAATTTCAAATTCTAACCGCACTGCAAAGCGTACTGCACGATAAATTCTAGTCGGATCTTCAATGAAACTATTAGCATGAAGTACTCGAATTTGACGTAATTGCAAGTCTAACATTCCCCCAAAAAAGTCTAATAATTCCCCCTCCCTTGGGGACGTTAACCTAACCGCTAGAGCATTGATTGTAAAATCTCTGCGGTATAAATCTTGACGAATAGAACTCGCTTCAACTTTGGGGTTAGCTGCAGGATAAGGATAAAATTCCATTCTTGAAGTGGCAATATCTACCAATAAAGACCCTAATTGGGGATCTCTATGCCATAACAAAGCAGCTGTTTGGAATTCTCCATGTACTGATAGTCTAGCATTTGGGAAAGTTTTTCGTAGAGTTGAAGCTAATTCAACCCCAGCTCCCACGTCAGCGGAATGACGAAATCCATCGACGACTAGATCAATATCCTGTAGTAATAAAAATTCCTCTTCTTCTGATAAAAAAAAATCTCGAACTGCTCCACCAACTAAATATAAATGCCAGCCCCGTTTTTCTGCTTCTTTTGCAGCGAATTGCAAAAATTTCCAAATAGGAGAAGACAAACGCTGACTAATAGAAGGTAAAAAACAAGAATCTAAGGAAACTTGTTTACCATTTCTATTTTGTTTTTCTCTTCGAGTTTGATAAATTTGCCGTAATAAATCGGTTCGCGTAACAATTCCTAATAATTTATCGTTTTCAACAACAGGTAATCTTCCCACATCATTAGTTATCATCATTGATTCAATTTCAGATAGTACAGTATCAGGCGTAATGGTTTTAAGATGCTGTGCCATATGTCCTTTAACTGGGGCGTGACTAAGTCCATGATGGAAGGCTAAATCAAGATCTCGACGAGAAATAATGCCCACCAAGCGATCACTTTCATCTACGACGGATAATCCCGAATGACCATAGCGAAATAAGACTTTTTGCGCTTGTTCTATAGTAGTTTCTGGGCGAATTGTCCTAACAGGAGAAGACATTAAATCTCTAGCGGTTAGAGGGTAGGGGATTTTGGCAATAAATTCTTGCAATAACTTATCTAAAGTGCTTTTAGGTTCTACCTCTAGTAACATTAGAGAAGCAGCTTGTTTATGTCCTCCTCCTCCATAAACTTGAAATAGTTGACCAAGATTTATTCCCTCAATCCTGGTGCGGCCAATAACCGTTAGGTGCCCCTTTTTGTAAGGTTTGTTATTACGACGCTTATCATAAAAGTGACCTAATAATAAAGCATCACTGTCGGTTAATTTAATTAATTGTTCAGCTAAATTAGATAACCCAGGAATAAAAGTTTCTGTTGTTAATAAAACTGAAGCAATAGCGTAACCATTAATGTCAGTTTTTTCAAAATTTTCTAACGCTTCTTGTAATAATTGTTGTAGTTTTGGAGACAAACCAAGATTGCAATATTTAGCAATAGTTTTTACATTTGCTCCTCTTTCCATTAACCAAGCTAGGGCATAGGCATCACGGGAAGTAGATTGGGAAAAAGTAAGAGAACCCGTATCGACATGAATCCCCAAAGCCATCACCGTTGCTTCGATAGGGTTGGGATAAACGTTTTCTCGTTGCATTCTTTCCACTATCAGGGTTGTAGTCGCCCCGACAGGTTCAATTTCAGTGAATGTAGCGGGAATGTCTGAATTTGAAGTAGTGTTGAGATGGTGATCATAGATTTCAATAGTTTTAATGTGAGGCAAATCAAACCAGGAGGATACTGTTCCTAGACGATCGCATTTTTGACTATCTACTACCATTAGAGTACAAATTTGTTTAGGATTAACACTACGTAGTTCAATTAGGGCGAATTCATCTCGGTAAATGGCTAAAAAATCTCTAACTGCTGGATGTGCGCCCCCGGTAAGGACAATTCGACTATCCGTTTTAAGGCAAGAAAGTCCTACGGCTGCTCCTAGTGCGTCAAAATCTACGGTTTGATGGCATAAAATTAAATCCATAGTTGGCTTAAACGTGTTTATATTTGTGAATATAAATTCAAAGATAATCTATCTTTAACCTCAATTGTTGAAATATAATCCATAACGTAAATATTTATTGATAAAATTCTTTACTATTAAACAATTGAAGTCAGCAATCAGTTTAATTAATTATCTTATTTCTCAATTTGTAGAGACACAACAATTAGCTTGACTCAACTTAACTGTTAAATAGCTAATAATCTAGTTTTTCTAGACCAATAGTGATGTATACCAAATCAGTAGCTAATTTTTTATAAAACTTTTATCAACGCTGTATTCTGCGACTCACTCTTTCTTCTAATTAAAATCATAAAAATCGATTGATTAACTTTTATAAAAGTTAATTTTAGATAAGTATTTTACATGTAAAAATTAACTCTTTATAAAAGAAGACAAGAAAGGTCCTATCATCAATTTTTTAAAAAATTGATGATAGATGTAATATCTATCCACTAGTTCTATTGATGAGAAAAAAATATAATTATATTTATTTTTTACAAGAAAATACAATGTCGACTAATTCCCCTTTAGCTCTTTAGTATATAAAGCGTTTATAGTTTTATTTTATTGGTTAGATTTTGATATTTTGTAAATATAAATAATCGGCTCATAACCTATTGGAATGTCTAAATAGTTTTAATCTATAAAGTTGGGAAATTAAAATATTATAATCATTATTGATCTACTATGTATATCTGTATAAAATTCTGATACTCCAGTTCCAACGAGAACTATAGCCACTAACGCTGAATTAACAAGATCACCAATTGAACAAATATTATTTTAAAATAAATGCTATGAGTCTTTTCCCCAAATAGACAAACAATGACAGAATTTAAAATTGACAATACATTTATCATATATGATAAATGTATTTTATAATGACATTTTGTCACGCTAGGGTATTAGCGCCCGAACTATATCTGTGTAATTTGACTTGTCAACAAAAAACTTCCTGAAAAAATCCCAGAACAGCTCGTGTAAAAATCCTTAAAGTGTAAAGCAAGACTTGACCAATAACGATATAGTGAACATCAGAACAATTTTTCGTTAGGCTACCTCGGTGACACAGGTTTCATTTCGTTCTAGACAACGTCAGCATCTTCTCTCATCTTCATTGTTGAAATGTTTCAAGGATTCAATAATGACTGTCCTGAGCCAAAAAAGATGGCGTAAAAGGGGATTATGGTTAATGGGGTCAACCGGTCTAACCTTTATGGTCGCTTGGGATTGGAAACTAGTACTAGCCACCACCACAGGTGTTCTTGTAATGGTACTAATATACCAAATTCAAGGGGGTAATTGGCAACGTCGATGGTCATACTACCGTGAATTTCTCAAAGGGTTTTCAGGTAAATTAATCCTAGCAGTGAGTAGTGGAGGTTTAGGGGCTATAGTAGCCTACATTGCTGCATCTGTCTGGGCTAATGCAGAGAACCGTTGGTTAGCTATAGGATGTATTACACAGGGTATAGGAACCCTATTTAGCCTTGGACTATTGCTCTGGCAAATTGTTCAAGTTAGAGAAAAAAGTTATGAAAATCAATTTAATCAATGGATATTAGATTTAACCAGTGCTGATCCTCTTAAACGATTAATTGCTGTTCAAAGTCTGGCAAATTTTTTGAAGAAACAGTGGTTTAACCCTCATTACCACCAGCAGCTTAGAGATTATTTTGAATTAATGTTAACTAAAGAAACAGAATCATTAGTCCGTCAAGGAATTTTAGAAGGATTAGCAACGTGCAACGAGCAACAAGTACCTAATTTAAGCAAAGACACAAAAATTAGTCTGAAGCAAGAACTTAAGATTCACGAGTTATAATTTTATGTCAAGATTCAATGATAGAAATTAGTATTATTATTCCTGTATTAAATGAAGAAACTGTCATTGTAAAAACTTTGAACAATCTGCAGAAAGATGAAGCTATTGAGGTAATTATTGTTGATGGTGGAAGTCAAGATAATACCGTTCAATTAGTGCGGAATATGGGGGTAAAAATAATAAAGTCTACTCAAGCTAATCGATCACTACAAATGAATCAAGGAGCCTTATTGGCAACAGGAAATATTCTTTTATTTCTTCATGCAGATACTATATTGCCCCAAGGATATGATCAGCTGATACTTAATAGTTTTTTAAATTCAAAAATTGTTGGGGGAGCTTTTAGATTAAAAATCGATCTTTCCCTATTTTCACTCCGTTTAATTGAAATTTTAGTTAACTGGCGATCACAATTTTGTTCGATTCCTTATGGTGATCAAGGAATTTTCGTTAAGACCTCAGTATTTCGAGAAATAGGAGGGTTTACAAACTTTCCAATTATGGAAGATTTCGAGTTTATACAAAGGCTCAAAAAAAGAGGAAAAATCATTATTTTGTCAGCTAAAGTAGTGACTTCTGGCCGTCGTTGGCAAAAATTAGGAGTAATTAAAACAACGCTCATTAATCAACTGATTATTCTAGGATACTATCTAGGAATTCCTCCGAAGAAATTAGCGCAATGGTATCGTGGAAAATAACATATATATATATCTAAATAGTATTTATAATAAGAAATTTTTTTAAAATTAACTGGCAGAAAATAGAAACTCTAAAAATCCATCATGTTGCTATTGTTCCTTATAACTATAAAAAGACAGAATATTTTTATGCCAAAGTACTTAACTTTTTTTAAAAATAAAAATTTTAGAGAATAAAAGAGTATTCTAAGCTAGATGTGAGGGCAAGAAAATCAAGATACGAGTGGACTTTTTTTGTCTTGCTTCTGGGATTAGTAGCCCAAAAGATTCCGGACTAAGACATATTGCTTTTAAAATCTAAAGTCTATAAAAAGTTATCGCTAATTGGGATTTTCCCAAAAATTTAGATTAAAAGAGTTAAAATTTACAAATTAACAAATTTAAACCGCAGTTTATTCAAAAATATGTGAGTTGTTTGTTAGGATTTATAAAAAAAATACACAAAAAAGTAGATATCCAATGCTCATATACCTCAACTACGGCAGTAATTAATTAAGAATTAAGAAATAAATTATGAGACTTTTAATTGATCATTTTTAGCATAATCAATAGTATAGTGTGACGCCAAAAGTATCAGAAAAACATTTTATTCAAAAATCTTCTCAGCTTCGTAATTAGGTGATATCAGATGAAAATATAGGGATATATAGAAAAGACGGTTTTAAAACAGGACCTGGATGTTCTCATTCATATGTTCTCTATACTTGTCTACAAGCCCATTTTAATCTTAATTTTTTAGGCTTTTAATAGCCTAAAAAATATGATTTCTATTTCTGTCGTTCATTAGTTTATGGGAGGAGTTGATTGCAAGGTTCAAGAAGAAGAAAGGAGAATTCCTGATTTCATCAATGGTGTTCGATATTTATATAAAGTTTATACTAATGCTAATTATAACTATACACTAAGGATGATAGTTCTCGTTCTTTGGGGTAAGACAACTGACACAATTATTTTAAATAAATCCTCAGTAATAATTTGGATATTAAATAGTGTTTTTGATAAACTTAGAGCAAACCCCAAGTATTATTATTCAGTAAAATTAAAAGAAGAAAGAGAATAAATAGACGCGATCAATGACCAAATTTATAATAGCGTCGATAATGAGGTTTATAAATCGTGATTGTAAACGACGCAACAATCTCAAGAATAAAGTGTTATTTACCTATTTAAAACCTTAGATTCTTTAAAAAAAAAATTATCTAATTCTTAACATCTAGTTAGACTCTCAATTAACTGAAGCAGACTAACAATTATTTACAACTTCATTCAGCTTTGATCCGATATATGTCAGTTTTTTAAACTATAAAAAATGTCGTTTTTTTGAAAAGAAGAACTTATAAAGATAAGTACGGCAACTATATCAATTTTCTCATGTAACTGAAACAATTTATTTTAAACACGTTAAAACTTTTTTTTATAAGAGTAATAAAAAATTAATCCTACAGAATTGTATCCATTTAACCTAAGATTCATGGAATTTTTAAGATTAATTTTACTCAATCCCATGGAATAAATTATAGACTTATTTCTCTGACAATCTCAACATCATAAACAATTTACAGAACAATCAAGTGAGGGAAACTAAAAACAGCTACCCCTATCGCCCAGTACAATAACAATTCTTAACTTCCTCGTGTCTACCTAACTAGAATTAACCTTTCCAGTTTCGAGCAACGATTTCAGCTAAGTCTACAACCCGTTGAGAATAACCCCACTCATTGTCATACCAAGCAAAGACTTTAACCATGTCGCCACCAATTACCATTGTTAAGCTAGAATCAACGACAGAAGAATAGTCAGTTCCACGATAGTCACAGGAAACTAAAGGTAAGTCGTTGTATAAAATAATACCCTTCATAGAACTCTGAGAAGCTTCTCTTAGCACATCATTCACTTGTTCGGCAATGGTGCTTTTTTTCACCTGTATAACTAAGTCCACAACAGAAACGTTAGGAGTAGGAACTCGCATCGCAACTCCATTAAGTTTCCCTTTCATCTCAGGAATGACCAAAGCAACTGCTTTAGCTGCCCCTGTGAACGTAGGAACAATATTAACGGCGGCAGCTCGCGCTCGACGTAAATCACGGTGACTAGCATCAAGAATGCGTTGATCTCCCGTGTAACTGTGGGTGGTGGTCATAGTACCTTTGATGATGCCAAAATTGTCATTCATAACCTTTACCACGGGAGCTAAACAGTTGGTGGTACAACTGGCATTACTGATCACATTATGTTTATCATGATCATAGTCTTGATGATTAACCCCAACCACGTAGGTTCCTACGTTACTACCCTTACCAGGAGCAGTAATCAAAACTTTTTTAGCCCCTGCTACTAAGTGCTTAGTAGCACTTTCTTCAGTAAGAAAAACTCCAGTAGATTCGATAATCAAATCAACTCTCCACTCAGCCCAAGGTAAATTTAGGGGGTTGCGGTCAGAAACACATTTGATCGTTTTTTCGTTAACGGTGAGGGAGTTTTCATAAACTTGAATATCTGCGTCTAACTTACCTAATATCGAATCATATTTAAGTAAATGGGCATTAGTTTTAGGATCAGAGATATCGTTGATTCCAACCAATTCTAGCTGACTATCTCTCCGTCCCAACCAGCATCGCAGAAAGTTACGTCCAATACGCCCGAACCCGTTGATGGCTACTCTAATCACTGTATTTTTCCTTCTGTGCTTAAGCTCGATACATTAAATTTTTATTAATGACCCCAATCATACCGTAAAGCCTTAAAAATTCGATCCTTAAATTACATTTTTTTTCACTAGACAAATTTAGTCATGAGCAGTAAGCTTCCAAGATAATAATGGCAAAATATAGAACAAATCTAATTTTAAATCCTTTTCAGCTACCCTGATTCAGG
Organism: cyanobacterium endosymbiont of Epithemia clementina EcSB; assembly: GCF_029919255.1. Taxonomy (GTDB): domain Bacteria; phylum Cyanobacteriota; class Cyanobacteriia; order Cyanobacteriales; family Microcystaceae; genus Rippkaea. Next base: position 2,551,808 of record NZ_CP123991.1, read on the forward strand.
TAAAAAACAGTACCAAATATCGCAATTAATAAAAATGCCATTAATGACCAAGTGGTCAGTTTTTGATATCATAGCCCTTAATTAATAAGCAACGACCTTTTACTGTAATCGTGCGGTGTGTCAGGAGATGTAACGGTGAAAACGGTTGATTTTAGTGGACGGCCTTTCCATTTCATCGGAATCGGCGGGATAGGGATGTCGGCTTTAGCTTATATTCTAGCTAAGCGTCAGATTCCCGTCTCTGGTTCTGATTTACGATCGAGTAATATTACAAAAAGATTGCAAGAAGTTGGAGCGCATATTTTTAGTCGTCAAGAAGCGACTAACCTAGAACTCTTTTATTCTAGCGACGGACAGCTTACTGAACCTGTCCTACCTTTAGGCAATAATTTGACAACATCTTTGGTTAATGAAAATGGACATGATCACGAATTGGGTCCGAAAGGAATTTTAACTGAACAGTTACCCCAAGTTATATTTTCAACAGCAATTGCTCAAGATAATTCAGAATATCGGGCCGCCCAGGAAAGGGGATGTCCAATTTTCCACCGTTCTGATGTCTTAGCCGCCTTAATTAAGGATTATCAAAGTATTGCGGTGGCTGGAACTCATGGGAAAACCACTACTAGCAGTCTTTTAGGTTACGTGCTGCTCAAAGCAGGACTCGATCCAACTATCATCATTGGAGGAGAAGTAGATGCTTGGAAAGGTAACGCTCACTTTGGTTCTGGCAAATACTTAGTAGCTGAAGCCGATGAGTCCGATGGCTCTTTAGTAAAACATTTTCCCAGTATCGGAATTGTCACCAATATTGAACTTGATCATCCCGATCACTACAAAAGTCTAGAAGATGTAGTCAAAACCTTCCAAATTTTTGAAACTCAATGTGAGACATTAGTAGGATGTGTTGACTGTGAAACAGTGAGAACACAGCTAAACCCCACCATTACCTATAGCCTTGATCTTCATCAAAAAGCAGATTACATCGTTAAAGAAATTACTTATAGTCTTGAGAACACGAAGTTTGAGGTCTGGGAAAGAGGACAGTTTTTGGGACAAATGTGTCTGACCATTCCGGGAAAACATAATGTTAGTAATGCTTTAGCTACTGTAGCTGTAGGACGCAAATTGGGACTAGAGTTTAAGATCATTGCTGAGGCATTAGCTACCTTTAGGGGAGCAAAACGGCGTTTTGAATATCGGGGTCAAACTCATGGCATTACGTTTATTGATGATTACGCTCATCATCCTAGCGAAATCCGAGCCACCCTCTCAGCAGCTCGTTCTAAAGTTGAGCAAAACTCTCGTGTGGTTGCTGTTTTTCAACCCCATCGTTATAGTCGTACTGCTACATTTTTAGAAGAATTTACCACTTCTTTTCAAGATGCAGATTTCATTGTTATAACCGATATTTATAGTGCAGGGGAAGCTAATGTTGCTAACATCACAAGTCAAGACTTAGCTAATAAGATTGAACGTCATCATTGTAAGGTAATTTATCAACCCTCTTTAGAAGCTTTAATTGAATCTCTTCCTAAACTTTTGCGACCTGGAGACTTAGTTTTGTTTTTAGGTGCTGGGAATCTTAATCAAATTATTCCTCAGGTAATCGCTAGTTTTTGAAACATCCTATCAGTTTTATGATTTCAAGTTTTTTTTGAGATTTAGTCTTGACTCCATTTTTTAGACTCTTATGTCTGGAAACAATTTAGATGATTTTCAGTTCACCGTTTTCAATTGACCTCCCATTAAACTAGCAAACTAATGATTAAAGCTTTATCTTCTCCGATCCGACTGTCAGCAGTCAATTGTCATATTTTCCCTAATTTTTCTCTAGCTAATCAAACTTCCTATCGTGTAGGAGGCGAAGCTCAATGGTATGTGGCTCCCCGTACTTGGGAAGCTCTACAGGCCACCTTTGAATGGTTTCAAAAGCAAGATATTCCTCTGATGCTGTTGGGGGCAGGTTCTAATCTTTTGATTAGCGATCACGGAATCGATGGCTTGGTGCTGAGCACCCGCTATCTACGTTATCGTAACTTTGACCCCGAAACAGGGTGTGTTACCGTAGCAGCTGGTGATCCTGTGGCTAAAATCGCTTGGCAAGCTGCTAGACGGGGTTGGCGTGGCTTAGAATGGGCGGTAGGTATTCCAGGGACCGTTGGGGGAGCAGTAGTAATGAATGCGGGAGCTCATCGTCAATGTGCTGCTGATTGTTTGGTCAGTGCAGTGGTGGTGTCTCCTGATGGCATAGTAGAAACTCTGACCTCCAAAGACCTTAACTATAGTTACCGCACCTCTTCCTTACAAGGGGCTAAAAAACTTGTTTTAGAAGCCACCTTTCAATTAGAGATGGGATTCAGTCGTCAAGAAGTCATGGCAACCACCCAACACAATCTCCAACAGCGCAAAAGTTCTCAACCTTATGATAAACCTAGTTGTGGAAGTGTGTTTCGTAATCCCACTTCTCATGCTGCGGGATGGTTAATTGAACAATTAGGCTTAAAAGGATATCGTATTGGTAACGCAGAAATTTCCCATCGTCATGCTAATTTTATCCTTAACTGTGGTCAGGCTAAAGCACAGGATATTTTTCGCCTGATTTATCATGCTCAAGAACAAGTAGAAGCTCGTTGGTCTTTATTACTGGAACCAGAAGTCAAAATATTAGGTGAGTTTTCTGCCTCCTAAGACTATCGCAAACACCACAGGAATACTAAGATTAACTAATGGGATTCCCCATTAGGCTCTAGCTCATTATCATTAGAATCAATACTCTTAAAAGATATGACAAAAGGACAAGGATTTGGATTCGGATTAGGCAAAATTAGAGAATTACAAGAAGCTTTCCAAAAAGCACAACAAGTTCAAGTTGGAGCGCAAGAACTTCAAAAGCAATTGGAGGAAATGGAAATTGAGGGAGCTTGTGGGGGGGAATTGGTTAAAGTTGTCATGAGTGGCAACCAAGAGCCTCTTTGCGTTGAAATTACCCCAGACGCGATGGAGAAAGGAGCTGATAGCCTTTCTCAATTAGTTACTGAGGCAATGAAGGATGCTTATGCTAAGTCTGCCGAGATGATGCGGACTAAGATGGAAGAACTTACCAGTGGTTTAAATCTTCCAGGAATGTAGTTCTTAATAGCTTACAGTTTATATAAATTCGTCCGAGCAATCGCTATTTCCTAATGGTGATTGCTCTTGTTTAATTCATTGGATTGGTTGGAAGTCATTGAGAAGTACACAATACACTGTTTAGGTAGTTACTATCGGAAGTTGGAAAAAAGGAAGAAACAATAACTACAATACTCTAAGATAATTATGAAGTCACAAATCATATCGCTATAAAAAGAGTATTTAACTAAAAATTAGTAAGTATTAAAAATAGTTTTTAAAAGCTGAATTAAGCATAGATAAGTTACTAGATAACAACCAAAGTCATCCACTTTCTATAAGTAACAATTTTAATCAGATTAACTAGGTTTATCTTGGAAAGAGTGGTAAATTCAAATGTTATAGAAATTACTGACAAGCATCAATATAAAACTATTTTAGATTTTATATAATCTATAAAATCAGCATTTACTTTTCTAAAGTGTCTGCTTACCAGATTTTAGGTTATTTCTATCTTGGAATAGCTCCCATTCTTTATGAGAGTTACAAAACAAGAAATCAGGAAAATGGGAAAAACGCACGGCAATATTTTAAATACTCTATTTCCTGAGATAAAACAGCGAGAATATAAAAGTATTATCTTATCTCAAGAGTTTAGAGTGAAATATTGTTTCTTATTAACTAATAAGAAGTGATCACTAAAAAGTATAGCTCTTCTAGCCTAAGTAAACTAAATTAGAGGTTAATCACTTACAAAACCCTTATTCTAAAGGTATTCTATAACTCCAAAGACTTGTACTTTTATGGAGATTAAGTTTTTGGAATTTTAGGAAACTTGTTTGGTAATATTTTTAGCTTTTATTTATTATGATTTTGTTCTAGTTAGGCTAGAAAAGTCAAAAGTATTCTAATAGTAAATCAGTATCTTTCTGGTAGTCTGTTTTAGATGATCTTTAGTTAGCTAGAAATATGGACTCTTTAAAAAGAAGAAAATCGTCTTGACCAAGATCACATTTATAAAATGTTGCTTGAACGGCTTCTGTTAGATCTGTATCTGTATTTTATGCCTAGACCACTTTTAATTATTTTCTTGATTTTTGTTGATAAATTTTGCTATTGTTATCTGTATAGACTTACTATAAGTTTTTTTTGTATTTTCTATTTACTTTTTATTTAGGATAATTTTTATCTTCTTATTAAGTTTTTAGTTTATAAATATTTTCGACTAAATTTATTTGCATTACAATATTAGTTTAGTTTAGATAAAAATTAATTAAAAAACAGCAAAGAACAGCTTTTTTAGTGTATTTAGTTGGAATTCTGAAGCTGATCTTGTGACTCGTGCTCATGGAGCCTAAAAGATAGAAATCAAACGAACTCAGTAGGAGTTAACTCTGTTGAAAACAACTGCTCTTTGAGACGATTCTATCAATGCTATTGTCAATATCTTCGCTTAAAAGACTATTAGACTCTTAAACTGTTTGTGTTTAATAGGAGAGCTTTCTGTACTTAGAAAAGTCTATGAGGTGTTGCTATTAGTAGTGTTTTTATACTTTAATATTAGTTAAATTTAATAACTAATTATGTTGCATTCACTCTTAAAACTTTACTTTAATTAATAAAAAAATAATTAAATTTAATTATTTTTTTATTAATTAAATTTTAAAAAATGAAAGAAAATTGGCTTAAATTCAAACTTATTATTTTAATATAAACTTTTATTATAAATAATATTTTTTATTCATCTAAAACTGCTTGACTTGTATGGAAATATTTTTCCCTAGAAGTAGAACTATAACAAACTATTGCTTTAGTAAGTCCACTGAAGCAGAAATATTAACTTTTTTAAAAAATATGATTGAATTTATTCGACTTAATATTAGTCCGATTTAACTTAATTATTAAGAGCTTATTTAGGTTTATTTACAAAGTTATTGCGTTTTTTATCGTTCATATTTTGGGAAAAAATTATATTCGAAATTACTATCGAGACAAAATAATTTATAGTACAAAATAAATCAATAAAACTTAATCATGGAAATTGTCAGTCAATACTCATGCTTTTTAATTTATTAAACAGTCCTTCAAGGCACTAATAGAACCAATCGCGTCTAATTATTTAGAAAACAACAATAAAAACTAACAATTATCTGTTTTTTTGCATTAATTCCGCATGTTTTCACTCGATTTTAAAACATCTTCTCTTGACTCAGAAGCTAAATTTCTAACTTAAAAAGCATTATAGATGTTCAATATATAAAGGAACTATATCTGTTCTTATTCACCGCTTGTCTGTTATTTATCAAGCAAACTGAATTTTTTTTTAGAAAAAAGAAAAAGTATCGGAAGTGAAAACTATCGTCAGCTTCTCACTTAAGATGACCTTTTAGCTCGACTACATGGTTTTCCAGAAAAGTATAGCTAGTTAATAAATTGTGAAACGACAGCTTAATTTTTACTGAATTCTAGCTATCTGTTAATAGAGTTGAGAGCTGCTCATAAAATTAGCTTGATTAAACATAAACGAACACAACAAATAGATAGTAATAGAAACAAAAGACTTTAGCCTGGGTCAAGAATGAAACTTTCAATGTGTTACTAGTATAAAATGATGATAATTTTTTCTAAAAAAAATAAAAATACTTAAAATTTTATAATTACTAGTAGGTTTTCATCCATTATCTAAGTAGTTCTCTTTATGTAAAAATAAGTATTTCTTGATTTAAGTGTAGAATTTTATTATTACCAAAATAATTATAGCAGCGTTAAAAAAACTAATGTTATTAACAAAATTATTTGGTTTTAAAAAAAGCCTATAAATATTCGATTTTTTAAAATAAAAACCGAACCCTTAATTATGACTAATCTAGACTGGGAGACAGAATATGCTGCTAAATTGTTAACTTATACGTAGACTAGTTGCGTTTTAGTAATCTACAATATTAACTTCTAGGTATTATTTTAGCTACATGTTTTTTAAAAAAAAGTAATTTTATTCATAACCTCAAATAACTGGTTTTTACTTTTAAAAAATGACAGATATATTGCGAAATCTCGTAGTTATTTTAAACAATTTAGCCATCATTTTTGACTTTATAAAGCGGATTATAAATTAGTATTTGAGCCGAAGTAGCTTATCACAAAGAGATAAAATACTAAAAAACAGCTCGGTGAAAAATATTTACAAACTAAAGAAACTTTATATGTGAAACCTGACGTAGCAGACAAGTTTTACCCTCATTACATAATATAATTTTTTGACGAAAAACTATATGGTAGTATAGCAAAAGATCATGAGATTACTGCAGGGTGAACAGTGTATCAACCTACAAGGTTTTGTAACCTTATCAAGGTTTCAATCACATACATCGTGCTATAGAACTTTTTAAAAAAGATCTAAAAGATCTAATGGAAAAAATGTTTTTAACATTTTTCTTACCTTCAATAAAAAGATAATATGTTCTAATTTAGAATTAAGTTCGGAAGGGTAAGGACTCTCGGCTAATTTCGCTTTTATATCGGCATATTCTCCGGCTGTTAAAGGTTTTCCGTCAATAGGTGATCGCCCTTCGGTCACAATTTCTGTCCGCAAAATTTCTTCAGGTATATCTTCAGGGGGAGGCAAAGCTACTGCTAAATTTGACTCTAAAAATAACCCAATAATATTGACAAAAATTGACCATTTTAATAAATGAAAATTCATATAAAGTTTTCTATTTAATTCAACCCTGCTGGTAGTTTTTCTCCACATATTTCATGGATTATAATTATCTTTTCAAACAACCAGGGATAGTTCTGACGATACTCAGGAATTAACCCTAAAGGACTCAATAAAGCTGAAGCTGTCAAATCAGCAACACTTAAGCAATTACCTACTAAATAAGGTTGATACTGCCAGTACGATAACACATTCATGGCATTTTTTAACCTTTCTGAGGCTAATTTTACGGTAGCAGGGATAATATTATATTGATTACGGACAATATTAATTACCATTTGACTAAATAAGGAAGGATCAATGGATTTTCCTTCTCCTGCACGAAAATGATAGTAAATAAAACGAGTAGCGGTTCCAATGCTCTCATCTAACCAGTCTTCTAACAACAAAGCTTGGTTTTGTTCATTGACATTAGGTAACATTAATGGAGGATAATTTTGATAGGTTTCGAGGTATTGAAAGATTCTAGTTGAGTCAGCAATCGCTCGAGGTTCTCCTACTTTTTGAGGTAATAAAACTGGAACTTTCGTCAACCCTGTTAGAGGTCTTAATTTCAGTACATGTAAGCCTGGTGTTAGGTTTTTAACTTGATAAGGAATTTTTTTAAACCCTAATGCTAATCTAGCTTTGCGGCAATAATGAGAGGTACTAAATTGTAACAATAACATAGGTTAATTAGTAATCAATGTTAAACATAAAAATTAACTCGAGACAACAACTTGATTCCACAAAAAATAAATATCTCAAAATGAACTAAATATCTCAAAAAGAAAACAATCTTAATTTTTTTAGCTTGACCTTTTATATCTCAAAAACACTTTATTTGCGATACCTTATCATAACATTTTTTAAAAAACTGTTATTTCTGACACAATTTACTAATTTAAATAATAGAATTGTGACTATAGAGACATAGAAAATGTCTTTTTTTAAAAAAACTATTATTTATCTTTAATTATTAAAATCTTGGAAAGAAGCATATAACCTTTATTTTGAAAATTTGTGAGAATTAATAGTTACTTTTAGAGTTTAAGTTAATCAGAACCCTAGACTAGATATAGTACTGTGCTACTTATCCTAAGCATAAAATTTAGTCAAATATCAACTAAGTTATCTGCATTTTAATACAAATATTTTTTTAGGAAAAAGTTACTTAATTAAGTTATAAAAGTTAAAAATAATAGTTGTAAAGTCATAGTTTTAAAAAAACTATGACTTTACTTATTGTAAGATTCTGCTATATTATTTATTCTCTACATTAATTTTCAATAAATATGTCTTGAGTTTATTCGATTACAATTCTAGTTTAAAAATCATCAATCCTAACTGTTTTAATTTTTGTAGGTAATTTGTAGTTTATTTATGCTGGTAATGATATAAAGTTTCGCTTTATGTAATTTTTTAAAAAAGACAGATTTTCAGTTAATCAAGAGTTTAAAACAAGCTATATGAGTAGCAACGATAGGACTGAGGGCTAATTAATCTTCGATCATTTTATAGCTGGTTTGACAACAGTTACATCTAGTTGATACCGTATATCTTTTTTCAGTGAAGGAAAGGACAATAGGTTTATAAGTTAATGACAGAGTTTTACTTTAGACGGCTAATTACCATTTGGTTCCTTCTCAGAAGTTTGTAGTTTAATTTCGAGCAAAATTAAAAGTGATCGTTTGCCTGAGAAGATAAGAATCAAGTCCAGATACTATACTAAAATAGTAAATTGACTCAATTCTGGTTAAGGTTCTATGGACTGTTTTAGTCATGTTAACCATAAAATTAATTATGGCTCTATTAAACTTAGGATAACGAAAATATGCTGACTATTAACAGAGCTTTATTTATAAAAGTTTTAATGACAAACAAACTGTTATAAATAAAAACAATTTCTAAATATTTTTTTTAAGATTTTAATTTTTAAAAAACTCAATAATGGGTTCAACATAACCGTGATTATTTAAAAACTAACTCAAGGCTTCAACCTCTTTTTGATTAAAAAGTTATGTACCACTTCAGCAACTGTTCCTTGTTTATCATCTACCTGATAATTTAATTGCTGCATTGCTGAGGTGGAAATCTGTCCAGCTAATTGTTGAATTACTGTTCTTATTTGGGGATATTGTTGGAAGGTTTCTTTATTGAAAACAGGAATTGCTTCATAAGGAGGAAAATAATTTTTATCATCCTCTAAGATCGTTAATTTTAAAATAGGGATTGAGCCATCGGTAGAATTCCCAGCGACTAAATCCACTTTTTTATTAGCTAAAATACGATATAGTAAACCTAGATCAACAGCGTTAGGAGGAAGGTTAAAATTTAAGTTATAAGTTTTAGCTAATCCTGGATAACCATCTTCTCTGGCTAAAAATTCATGACCAAAACCAGCTTGCCATTGAGGCGTATATTTACTAACTTCTGAAATAGTTTTTACATTATATTTCTCGGCATCTTGTTGACGGATTAAAATAGCGTAGGTATTTTTAAATCCTAAAGAGGGCATAACTTCTAAGTTAAATTTTTCATTATAAGCTGCTTTAACTCGTTGATATACTTGTTTAGGATTACTAATCGGTCTTTGATTAAGAATTGCTGTAAAAGCAGTTCCACTATATTCGACGTAGCCATCAATTTGTCGATTTTTAACTGCTTCATGACAGATAAAAGTTCCTCCTAAATTAAATTTGCGTTCCACGTGAAGATTAGTTTTTATCTCGATATTTTGAGCTAGAAATTCTCCTAGAATTATACTTTCTGTAAAGTTTTTAGAGCCAATTACTATTGTTTCATTTCCCTGACTTTCTAAAAATAACTGCTTGTAAATTATTCCAAATAAACTTAATAAAATTCCTACCACGATTCCCCAGATAATTAAAATACTTTTTTTAGATTTAGATCGTGGTTTTTCATACTGAATCAAGGATTTTTCTAACGAACTAATTCCCCAATCAGCCACTAAAGCAATCAAGGCCGCTGGAATTGCCCCTAATAAAATTAATTGATTATTAAGCGTTGAAATTCCTCGGAAAATAAACACTCCTAAGCCTCCCCCACCAATGGCAGCGGCAATAGTGGCAATACCAATACAAATTACCATAGAGACTCTTACTCCCGCTAGTATCATACTTACAGCGAGTGGAATTTCAATCAATAACAATATCTGTTGATCTGTCATACCCATTGCTTTTCCTGCTTCTCTCACTCCCTTATCAACTTTTATCATCCCAATATAAGTATTTCGAATAATAGGCAGTAAAGCATAAAGAATTAAGGCAAAAATAGCAGGTTTTTTACCGATTCCTCCTATCACAGGAACGGTAATCAAAAAGCCAAACATGGCAAGACTAGGGACTGTTTGAACAGCATTTACGATAAAAAAAATAGAATTCGCTAATTTGGGATATCGGGTTATCAAAATTCCGAGAGGAATACCTATAAAAATCGCTATACCCATAGAAATGAGAACTAGAATTAAATGTTCTCCAATTCGTTGAGGAAGTTCTGAACTAAAAGAAATTAAGAAAAAATCAGTCATTATAAATGGGTAAGTAGTTGGACACGATTTAAAGTTGACGGGAAAAAGAAAATAAGAAAGAAATGAGTTTATCCCATTAGTTTGGGATAAACTCATTGGGGAAATATTTAGATCAAGAAACTTCGGAGTTAAAATTGATATTTTTTCTAGTTCCATAAGCTCTCCTTTTAATCAACTCTGATATATCATTAATACTTTCTATTATTTTCTGAGCTGTTCCTTGTACAAAATGGACAAAAATTTCTTAAGTCTAATGAATAATATTTTATATCTTTTTGAGCATAAAAAACAACTATAATGCTATGATTAACTGATTTTTATATTCTTAATAATCAACCTTAATGTTTTCCAAAAAATACTTTCATTTTTTCTTTTAATTGATTAAAAAAAAATGAAATTTTACATGCTTTATTTAATAAAAATAGAAATTTTTATTAAATTTTTAAAATTCTGAATAAGACATATTTCCTGTTATTTTGCATAAATATTTTTAACCTTTGTATTTTTACAAAAATTAACTTCCAATGTAAGAGTTTTTTGATGATCTAGTTAAGCATGAACTGACTTTTTTATATAAAATATATTTACTACTACTTCAGTCTGTGGTACTAATTTATTCAGAATATTATCTATAGGATTTTACAAAACTTATATTAACTTCTTTAATAACTTCTTTAATTTTTGGAAAAACCTCTTTTATTTCTTATCCTTTAAGCACAAACACAGTAATTTTATCAACTACTAACTGTTTCAATGTCTGAGGGTGTCCTCTATATAACTATTTATTAATATCTAACTTTAAGCATCATTTATTGTCCACTTACTTTATTTATTTAAACCATATTCTTAGCTTCACTATTAATTTTTTAAAAAACTTTTCTGTGAATTCATCTGGATATTAATTATATTTAATTTAACTAGAGTTAATCTCGATATAGACAGCTCTTTTCATCAAAGAAAAATCTATAATAGTCAATTTATTATTTTATGAATAACACTCTAACAATAGAGAGTTCGGTTCAAGGATATTGATACCTAACTGTTTAGTAAAACTTAAATTAAAATTTATAATAGTTATTTAAAATTTTAATTTATACTTCTTTATTTCGATTCTTCGTTAATAGAATTAGAAGGCTGATCGTCAGAAATAGCACGAGTACAAGCCCAGTTACTTGGAAGGGAAGATGGCCACCCCATACGAATCGCTTCTGGACAAATCGTCATTACTGTAAGTTGACAGTCTATTAACTGAAACTCTTGTTTTTCACATTGTTTTAAGCTGTGTTTTAGGATAGACTCGTTTTTAAATTCAATAGTTTTATTACACTGAATGCACACCATATGATGGTGATGGTTAGGAAAAGGATGGTTAAGTTCATAATGTTTATGACCTTCAGCTAGTTCTAATTCTCGTAGAATTCCCATGCGAGACATCAATTTAATGCTGCGATAAATCGTTGACAAGCTAATCCCTTCTTTTCTTTTTTCAAGGAGCTCGTAGAGTTCTTCAGCACTTAAATGATTTCCTCTGGGAAGATTTTGGAAGACATGAAGAATTTTTTCCCGTTGGGCAGTTAAACGCCAACCTCTGGCGTTTAACTCGGCCTTTAGGGATATAGGGGTGTAGGGAGGCATAATCAATCACTCTTAAATAACGTTCTCTAATTCACAATCATAATCTTTTGTAACCCTAATTAGCAATAATTCTAACTTATTACCACTTTTTATTTAAAAAGTGGTAATAACAGAAAAAATTAAAAATTAAAATTAAAATTTTATTGCTAATGTGCCAGTTTAGTTACTTGCTGATTTATTTAAATTTTCTTTTTAAAGAAAACTATTATAGGCATGGAGTCCATGTTCACTGAGTTAACTCTCTTAAGTTCAACTTATAATGATATTTTTGAACCCACGAATTTTCTGAATAAAATTTAAAATTAGCTAACTGAACAATTAAGTGTAAAACAACTAATTGAGGCTAACTCGACTAGTTAAATAAAGATTTTTTGCATACTTATCAAGCCCTTCTATTAGAACGAATTTTGTGGACGGACTGTCTGTATATTAAATCCAATTAAAATTGGACCTAATTTCTAAGGCAAAAAAAATATGAAGTTTATTTAGATTTCTTTAATAAAAAAGATTAAAATGGCTACAATGGTATTTTAAATCTAAATTGACTCAAAAAAATAACGAATAAGACTATTAATATGTTAGTAATTACACCAATAATTTCTACCTAACCAATGGTAAGTAAGTAACTCTTAATAAACCTTCATAAAGTTAGTTGTTTTACCTCTTTACATTAAGTAATATAAATTTTGTTTACATAATTTTAAGTAATTTTTTTAAAAAAATTACTTTTAGCAAAGTTTTATATAGCTGCCTTAGCTAAATGATATTTATCTTTTTCTCTAGAATTTTTCTGATTTTTTTGTAGGACATAAACCAATTATTATTTTTACTTTTTATTTCTTATGTTTATAGTCATTTTTTTTAAAAAAAAATTTTAGGATATTTTATCTGTTTTTTTATGTTAAGTTATTTTTCTTCTACTTCGCAAAGAATATTACATTTTTATCTTTCTTAAATTTTATTTAGATTTTTTTATTCTATTTTTTGATTATCATACTAAGTCTAAAACTCCATTGATTTTCCATCCTCTTGGATTTAAACATAATATTTTTGTTATTATTTTTCTTCTGAAGGGAATTATTCGGTTGCAAGTTAAACTTAATAGCGCTTGTTATTATAATTATATAAGTTTATCCTAGCTCAATTTGTAATTAAGTTAGTATTTAGTAAGCACTCTTTTTAAACTATGTTTCTTTTTTAGATTTATCTAAGCTCAGCTACTGTATGTTGAGACGTTTATTTTCAATGACTTTTACATTTAAAAACTTTGTTTAATTGATTTTATTATGATATCGGTAATGAGTCATAACACTTTAATAGTCATAATTTTAGTGATCTATTTTAAGTAAAAAGACCATATATTTTTTGGCTAAACATTCCTCGAAATTATTTTATAGTTAGAAGTATACTATCTTGCTTATTATTGATATATATAATCTAGCTCCTAACATTGAGAATGTTATTATTCTTGATGGCTGTCATTATTCATCTCATTATCTAAAAGTTTTTTCGCAAAAAAAGTTAGTAATTAACCTAAAAATAATTAGCAAAAATAACAATTTTTAATTTTTTTAAAGTAAAAGAATATGAAGACTTCTGTCTTTGATAAAGATTATTAAATACTTAGCAGCTAAACCTTTTATAATGGAGAAAGTTATTCTGGTTTTTGCAAAAAATACAATTCATTACTGTTCCTATTCACTTAAATGGATATAGTAATTCTATCATATCAGTAATTATACTTTATCTAGCCCAAAATCATTAAAATAAATTCAATTGACAAGACATTTAAATAGTCTTTAATAGAAATAAGGAGGGTTGCCTTATCTTATATTTTTGTCAGGAAGTTTGTTTACTGAATCAACATACGCAAAGAAAGTGCTAATTAGTATTCCCAAATACTAAACTAGTAACATTTGTAATAAATTACAGATTGCTCTACATTTTCTAAAATCTACACCATAGATCATGAGTTTTTGTAGAATTAAGGCAAGAGATAAATTCAAAAAATAATAATAAATTTATTTATCGAAAAACAATAGTGAAAAGCAGATAAAACAAACAAAAAAGCAGCAAATTTTTCTATTCTGACAATAACTAATATAATTCTTTTCTGATCTGTCAGACTTCGACTCTAATCTTTCTTTCTAGGAACTCATCAAGATGTACTTCTTCCTCGTAACGATAACGAGTAATATTTTTATAAATCCAGTTTTGGGTATCGGTAGCTTGCTTTTCTCTGAGAGCTAATACTTCTAGTAGTTTTGGCTGACCTTAATAAAGTCAGTTTCAATTCTGCAATTTTCAACGCTAACTTCCCCAGTAAAATGGAAACATCATGAAAAAGTCTAGCTAGGTCGAATGTGATTTTATATTGAAAATAGACCACAAAACCAATTCTTGTTAAGAATTTTCCTCTAAATAAAGTCCACTGATACTAATAAAGTTCTTTAGAACGTATGATTGACTGTTTGGCGTATTATACTCTTAATTAAGATTAAGATACGCCAAACAACAAAATCAACTTTTTTCTTGGGTAGAAAAGTTTAATGTTCTAGTGTAGAAAGATATGATTGATTATGGTAGGATTATTCCTAGTTGTAGGAAAGTACCAATGAACCCAGATACTATTCGGGAAAAGGTTAAAGCCATCGAAGGTGAGCGGGAATTTTTAGTCCAACTTCTCAATAAACCAGATTTGGGAATTTTGAGTATCGATGTCAGGCAGGCTATTGAAGAACTCGATGAGTTAATTGATGAATTTAAATTCACTTTTCCGGAAAAAAACATGAATTAAATCACTGGTATGCAAAACGAAAGTCAAAAAAGACTTGGGCCTATGGTATTTCGGAAAAACCGTTTCCAGGATTGTCTTTCTTACTTGCCTATTCGAATTTTAAATTAATTTTTTAGAAAAGTTCTCGAAATCAATTAAAAGTCAATAGGTTATTTGTTTCAACTCTTCTGAACTGTACTTCATACCTCTAAGAACTCAATTGTAAAAAAGGTTCTTGTAAGCCTGTAATTCTTACATAGTAGTACTTTAAAGGTTTTTTTATTAAAAAAATGTGACAATTAGTTTAGAAAATTATTTGTTTTGAGTATCAAAACAAATAAAAATAATTCAAATAACTCAAACTGTGATTATTATAAGTTCTCTTTTTTTAGCATAAATAATTTTTGATAGCAATAAAAACTTTGATAGGTAAGTAATCTTAAATGAGTGTCAAATTAAAAAGTAGCTAAATAAAAATTAGTTGAATAAAAAATACTTACTAGATATTAACCGCACTAAAAATTAAGCTAATACAATTAAAAGAGCAAGCACGATAAAAGTTGACTTACAGTCAAACAATTCCCTAGAATATTAAACGTTGGAAAAAAATGCCTATTTTTACCAAAGAACAGCCTAGGGAATAGTAGAAAAAATTAATAATCAATTAAAATTAACGAAAAGGATGACTAAAAGGAAAGCGTCTAAATTTCAAAGTTTCGTTAATTTTAAACTTCAAAGTTTTTTAAACTTACATTTTACTATTCAATTCTATATCATTAGTTTAGCTTAACTAAAAATTGTATTATTGATTAATATAGAGGTTAGTCATGAGAGTGATCTCAAATAAATTGAAATAAAAATTTTTGTAGTTAGGAAAAAAAATAAACTAGTCAATTTAAAATAATCTAAGTTTGAGCTATTTATTACTGTAGTTATTACTCTAGTTTCAGTAATTTTAGTTTTAATTTAAAGGTTAATATTAAAACATATTAAAAATATCTTTTTATGAAGTTCAAATTTAGATTCTTTTTTTAAAAAAATATCAGTAAAAATACAAAAAATGTTTATCATATTTGCTACAATCTTAAATGATTCGATAATTGAATCACATCTTGCAATTCTTTTGAGGATAAAGGTTGAGAAATAAAATCTATATCAAAACATTGTTTAGCAGTTTCAATCAAAATACTAATAATAGTTTCTAAACAACAACTTTCAGGTAATTGTTCAAGGAGTCCTAAACCCCAAGGTGCAGCTTGATTAAAAATATTTTTAAATAATGTTTTATCGGTTGATAAAACCATAGACCCATGTTGCAATATAGATTGTTTTCCCCTTCGTTGTGCGCTTCCAATAAGTTTACTTCCATCAGAAGTAATTAAATCAGAAACAGTCGCCGTATTAAAACAACTAGGGTTATGTATATAACCTCGTTTAGCTATCCCATAATGTAAATCAATCCCTAAAGATGACCAGCCTTTAATTAAAAATTGACAAATTTGTTGATAAATCTCTAAAGTTCTCCGATTATTAATTGGAGTAATTATCCCATAAGTCAAATCTCCTTGATGAAGAACTGCCCGTCCTCCTGTAGAACGACGTACTAGTTCTATAGGACGTTTTTTCCAACTTAAATTATACCAGGATAAAGGCCATTGTTTTTGTAAACGACCCAAGGAAATTGTAGGTGATGACCAAGTATAAAAGCGCAACGTAGGAGGATGTTGTCCTTTTTCATGTTGAATAAATAGCCAATTATCAATAGCCATTTGTAGCATTCCTGATGCTTCAAAAGTAGGAATTAAACGCCATTTTATCATTATTTTAATTATTCCATAAAAATGGTAAATCACTACTCATATTTCCAACAAAACTAAGAATATTTTGATCAAGGTGTTGATAAAGCAACTTTCCTAGAAAATCAAATAAAAATATATCTCCTCGTTGGGTTAAATAAGCAGAATTGGGAATATAAATTGATGAATTACTTCAAATTTATACGATATTTTATAATTGGAGGGTGGCTCATTTTTCAAAGAGGTGGAAGTATGACATGAATCACTTCCTGATCATCAGTTAATTGATGATCAGGAAGTGATTTCGAAAGATTTCAGAGAGAGTTTACGCACTCTTAAGCTCAGCATACATCAACATCAAATTTAGTAAAGTATTTTGACCAGTTGAAAGCTCAGAGACTTCCCATATGGTCCTTGATAATGTTTCAATATATCATGAATTTTTGTCTGTGGCTTAAGAAATAACCAACCTTATAATCACCAGACCTAATCAATGAATTATGATTCATTGATTTTTAAATTTTGTTAACTATTGTTGTATCTATCAAGCATATTTGAGACTATCAAAAACTCATATTCTCTATTATTAATCTATAAATATTTAATTGTGTCATAAATTTGATAATTATTTACATTAAATCAAAGATTAACCTGAAATTTGTTAGTTTTTTTGACTAAGAAGACTAAAATAATAGCTGATAATTTATAAAACTATCATTTCGACTTTATTATAAAAATATAAAAAATCTTTTTTTATAAGGAGAAGTTTTTTAAATCCTAAAAATATTAGATAGAACAAGATTTTTGGATTTTTTTAAAAAAATTAATTCTAGTTAGTTTAGAAGAACTGTTATTATCAACTCAAACTGATTATCGATACACTAAGATTATCGGCATATATTAAGACTAGACCGAATACTGTATCATAAAATTCAATCCTTTATGTTTGAAATATTCACCTTAGGTTAAGATAAACAGAAGTCTCTGGTATTGATAAGTTAGGGTTATTCAATGCTCTCTCTATTGCAGATTAAAAACTTTACCTTGGTAGACCAGCTCACCTTGAAATTTGGTCAAGGGTTAAATGTCCTTACAGGGGAAACTGGAGCAGGTAAGTCCATTATTCTTGATGCGATTGATATTGTTTTGGGTGGAAAAATTAATCATCGTTTAATTCGTCAGGGAATGCAACAAGCATCTATTGAAGCAACCTTTGAAATGGATAACGCTTTACAAGCGTGGCTAGAGGAACAAGAAATTGAACCGTTAGAAGACAAAACTTTATTGTGTTATAGAGAACTAACTCTCACCGGGGAAAATATGCGGTCACGCTCACGAATCAATGGGGTGGTAGTAAATTTGCAACTGATGGGAAAATTGCGTGATCGCCTGGTGGAAATTACTGCCCAGGGACAAACTGTTCAACTGATGGACTCTATCCGACAACGAGAATTACTAGACTTGTATGGGGGAATAAATATCCTTAAACAGCGAGAATTAGTAAATTCAGCTTATAAGAAATGGAAGCTTGCGGAGAAAATACTTGAAAAACGCCGTAAATTAGAGAAAGAAAGATTAGAAACACTTGATACGATAGAATATCAACTGAGAGAATTAGAAGAAGTTAAATTAACTAATCCCGAAGAACTTGAACAACTTAACAAAGAACGTGATCGCCTCTCCCATGTAGGAGAGTTACAACAGTTGAGTTATCACGCCTACCAACTGCTCTATCAGAATGATATTGGAAAACCTGCGATCGCTGATCAGTTGGGAGAAGCTGAAAAAATTTTGACAAAAATAGCGGAATATGACAAGGAAATAGAGTTGATTTTGGAAATGATTAGATCTGCCTTGACTCAGGTAGTAGAGGCAGGACAACAAATTAATGGTTATTGGGATGAATTAGAAGCTGATCCCGACAGATTAATAGAGATAGAAGATAGGATTAACTTGTTAAAGCGTATTTGTCGTAAATATGGTCCTTCTTTAGAAGAAGTAATTAATTATTATCAGAAATTACAGCAAGAATTAGGAGAATTAACTGACGATCAACAGTCTATTGAACAGTTGGAACAACATACTATAGTTGCGAAAAAAACCCTTGATAAAACTTGTAAAACATTAACAGAGTTACGTCAGAAAGCGGCTACAAAATTAGAGAAACAATTAGTCGAAGAATTAAAACCACTGGCAATGGATAAGGTAATCTTTGTCTGCCAGCTCACCCCTTGTTTACCAACAATAATGGGAAGTGATGAAGTTGTCTTTTATTTTAGTCCAAACCCTGGGGAAAAAATAAAACCTCTTTCTAGTACAGCATCAGGTGGAGAAATGAGTCGTTTCTTATTAGCCTTTAAGGCTTGTTTTGCAAAATCAGAAAAGAGCTCTAGAACCTTAATTTTCGATGAAATTGATACAGGAGTTTCAGGAAAAGTTGCACAGGCTATTGGCGAAAAATTACATAAACTCAGCCGTAAATATAAGATTTTATGTGTGACTCATCAACCTTTGGTAGCTGCGATGGCGGATAATCATTTTCGAGTTACTAAGCAAATGGTTGAGGAATCTCCCAAGACTAGCAAGTCAGAAAATGGGCAACTAAGCTTACCAAAAATCAGAACGGTTGTTCGAGTTACCAATTTAGATAATCGACAGACTAGACGAGAAGAATTAGCCCAATTAACAGTAGGACATTCAAAACAAGAAGCGATTGAATTTGCTCAATCATTGTTAGTTAACGCGGAAGCGTATCGTTTGAAAAAGAGTTAAACTAGTCTCGATATCACCTAATAAAAAAGATAGTTTTACCAAGCTTAGAATAGTTAACTGATAGTTAGGAATATAGAACAGGTAGTGGAAAACAGTAAATATAAAAAATCAGAGAGATGTTCAGATATCAATGATATTAGTGACCTTTAAGACTTAATACTTTAGAAAAAAGGCGTGGATATTGCCGAAAGATACTATCTTAAAACTAAAAATTTTTCTAAAGAAGAACTGTATTGTATTGCTTACTTTCTTGGAAGAGGTATCGCCTAAATTAGAGCTAATCTAGCGGAAAAATACAAAAAACGATATAAAGGAAAGTACATTTTCCCTTCCCTTGAAAGTATTGGTTTTACATGATAGGGTTAACAGAACTAAACAAATTAGCAAAACTATACTTTAAGATATTTATGAGTCATTTCTTCTTAAGGATTACCAAAAATGTGTTCTGTTTTATTTAGCTACTATTAAGTAGCTATAACAATTTCCTCGATCTAATTCTTGAACATAAAAAAACGGTAGAATTTAGTGTTATGATTGCCTATTGTATATTATTCAGTGACGATGATAATCTTACAGTTCTTTTTTAACTGAACAATCAAATATTTTACTTCAGGGGTAGAACTTGGAGCATGAGAAGAAGCGAGTTCATCAATTAAAATCAGTTCTCCTTCAAGGCAAATAATGTTATCAATCCATAACCGTTGTTTGTGTAGTATGTCTTCTTAAGAATCATTAATTCTTGCACCGTAGGCAATATTTTAATAAATCTAGGAGTCAGGCATTGACAGATAAACTTAAATACGGTCTGTCTAAAAACATAAAGTTATCACTAAAAATCAAAGAGTAAAAAAATATCAGAACTTTTACACACAAATCAATGGCTAAATGTTATTCTGATTCTTATACTTAGTATTTTAGCGTTGAGTCTCAATCTTCAGTATGTAATAATTTATCCGAAATGTTTCACAATTTATCTTAATGATCAAGAGTTATATTTAATAATGATAATAGTTAAAAATTGATAAATTTAAATTTAAAAAATATAATATCATTAATTTAAAAGTTTAGATATAATTTAGCAATTGATAGTTACAGTAACTATCAATTGCTAAATTATATCTATTCCAGTCTAGGAAATACATACTGAACTTAATTTGTTAATGCGCACTCCTCAAATTTTTTAACCCCCCTACCTCACAAAAAATCTACAATTAAAGAATATTGGCAAATTCAATAATCCCGTAATTCTAGAGGCTTCAATCAAACTCTCAATAAAGCGATTGATTTAGCAACTGATTAAGACATAATTAGCTAATTTATCCAATAATATTATTATTTATCTACTTGGTTGAAAACAGCAACTTTTTATGTCTCTTTAGTTCACTGTCTTGGCTAACTCCCAATACTTTTTAGATAAAGATTCTGTGTGAATATACAACTTAACTTCATATGATTACTGTATCCTCCATCGAATTTTTCAAAAGTAAACCATATTCAATTCCTTCAACAACTGCTTCATAGGAGGCTTCCAAAATATTGGAGGAAACCCCGATAGTAGTCCAACGTTCTTTGCCATTACTAGACTCAACCAAAACTCTTGTTTTAGAAGATGTTCCTGATTCCCCATCCAGGATCCTAACTTTATAATCCGTTAGATGAAACTCTGCAACTCCCGGATAGAAATTTTCTAGAGCTTTCCGTAAGGCACTATCTAGGGCGGCAACAGGACCATTCCCTTCGGCTACCTCTAATCTATCTTCTCCATTAACTGTAACTTTAATAGTTGCTAAAGCGTTACTGTAAGATATTTCTTGTCCTTGTAACATATCACAATGTACTTGAAATCCTTTAAGTTGAAACATAGTTTTTCGTTGTCCCAATGCTTGACGCATTAAAAGTTCAAAACTAGATTCTGCTGCTTCAAACTGATATCCTTCATGTTCTAACTTTTTGATCTGCTTTAAAATGTCACGACAAGCAATATCTTCTTTTTTCAACTCAATTCCGAAGGTTTTTGCTTTTGATAAAACATTACTTAATCCTGACTGATCAGAAATGACAATACGCCGTTTATTTCCAACTTTTTCAGGTTTAATATGTTCATAAGTTAGGGGATTTTTTTGAACAGCCGAAACATGAATTCCTCCTTTATGGGCAAAGGCAGAACGTCCAACAAAAGGAGCATGATCATCTGGTGCTAAATTGACAATTTCACTAATTAAACGGCTAGTTTTACTCAATTGCGTTAACTGAGCATCGGTTAAACAAGAATATCCCATTTTAAACTGTAAATTGGGAATTAAGGTACATAGATTAGCATTACCGCATCTTTCACCATACCCATTGATTGTGCCATGAATCATTCTCACCCCTTCTACCACTCCAGCTATCCCATTCGCCACGGCAGTTCCTGAGTCATCATGAGTATGAATTCCTAATTTAGGAAAAGTTTCTTTATCAGGACCTACATCTAACTCTTTGACGACTTTTTTAACAATTTGGCTAACTTTCTGAGGTAAAGTTCCACCATTGGTGTCGCATAAAACTAACCAAGTAGCCCCTGCATTTTTAGCAGCTTTCAGAGTTTCTAAAGCATAATCAGGGTTTTGTTCATAGCCATCAAACCAATGTTCTGCATCGTAAATTACTTGTCTTCCCTGACTGCGGAGATATTCAATTGTATCTCCTATCATTGCTAAATTTTCTTCCAAGGTGGTTTTTAATCCCTCAGTTACATGGAGATCCCAAGACTTGCCAAAGATAGTTACCCAACGAGTTCCGGCGGCTAAAATCATCTGTAACATTCGATCACGATCTGAAGGAATATATGGACGACGGGTGGAACAAAAAGCGACGACTTCGGCTTGAATAAGAGGTTCTTCCTGTAACTTCCAAAAAAATTGGACATCCTTCGGATTAGCCCCCGGCCACCCTCCCTCAATAAAAGGAATTCCCAGCTCATCGAGTTTGTGGGCAATTTTAAGCTTGTCCTCTATAGATAGGGCAATTCCCTCCCGTTGCGCCCCATCTCTTAGGGTGGTGTCGTAAACCAAAACTTGATTGGCCATACCCATATAATTATTACTACCTAATAAATGTCTGTAAATGTCTGTAAACTTCAAACAAATCAAATCAAACGAGATTAGTTCCGACTATCACAGTGCAAGGCAAAGAACTCGTCTGAGACCACAACACTAAACTAACCCAAGCCGTGTTTTTTCTACTGCACTACACCTCGCTCTACAATGATAAGCCAAAATTTAGGGAGTGGTGATCACAATGAAAAGACCAAAATTAAATTGATATTTCTCTCGATGATTCACGCAAGTATACGGTGCAGGCTTTCCTACATCAGGATAGTGTGTTGCTATACAGCCTGTCTTTTCTAGATAAAAAATATTACCATTCATCTAGCCCTCTCCAGATACTTCCATAATCAGTACTACCAACTATCTATCAGCTCTAAATTTATCGTTAAATCACGAAACTTTCTTAAACGTTTGGAGATTTTTAGCATTATTGATTGTTTTGTACAACCCGGGGATATGCATTTCAACTGGCTAGGGTAATGGAGTCC
This sequence comes from cyanobacterium endosymbiont of Epithemia clementina EcSB, assembly GCF_029919255.1. Lineage (GTDB taxonomy): Bacteria > Cyanobacteriota > Cyanobacteriia > Cyanobacteriales > Microcystaceae > Rippkaea. Next base: position 2,574,722 of record NZ_CP123991.1, read on the forward strand.
ATCTGAGGAAACTCCTTCTGTCGGTGGACTTCACAGAGTTTAAGAATTTAACCCAAATGGGTGATCTATCTGGGGGAAGTATAAAAACAGATAGACCTATAAACTGGATATCGTAAGAGGTGCTTAGCAACACTAACAGGTCGCGGCATCAAATAAAGGTCTTTCATTCTTATTTTTTTATTGTCTAGTTTAAGCAGGAGAACCCCCATGGAGCTTATATCTCTTTCCCTCATTTTGGCAGGAACTTTTCTTGCGGATTATCTCCTCTACAGTTAGGTCGGGGGTAGATTAACTTTCTGAGACACTAACTGCAGCGGCTAAATAAAACTGAGGCGCAACCGCCGTATAACAAGAGTAAGTTGTAGACTGTCCCCACGGATAGCGCTCTTGTCGACTATTAGCTGTAATTTTAATCACTTTTTTAGCAGCCTTAAGTTCCAAGAGAAGTTGAGGTTGACTCTTTGGTATTTTGACTTTCTTCAAGGGATATGGAACTTTCTTGATATATCACTAAATCAAACCAAAAAGTTGTTCCAACGCCGACCTCACTAATCAAATGAATTTGACTATGGTGTTTTTCGATTATGTTTTTAACAATGGATAGCCCTAATCCTGTTCCTTCTAGTGTATGAACACGGTTTTCCACACGAAAGAAACGGTCAAAAATCGCCTCTTGATCTTCAGTATCAATCCCAATTCCTGTATCAGCGATTTCTATTCTTACCTGAGGTTGATAAGTAGAGTTATAAGAACTTTTCACCAGTTGATAAGCTCGAATCACGATTCTTCCACCCGCCTCAGTAAATTTTAAGCTATTGCCGACTAGATTAGTCATCACTTGAAGTAAAAGGTCGTAATGTCCCAAGATAGGAGTTAAATTGGGTTCTATCTCTTGAGTTAAGGTTAATTGTTTATCCTTAGCATTTAGTTGGTAAGTACGTAGAATTTGTTCGACCACCTGATTGATATCAACCCGATCAAGATGATAAATTTTTGAGGATTCTAGACGGGATAGATCAAGAACATCATTCACTAAACGAGTGAGGCGATCAGTTTCATTGTTGGCAGTTTCCAAGAACTCCCTACGTTCGTTTTCTGTTAGATCTTTGCCAAATTCACTTAAGGTTTCAATAAAAGATTTGATATTGAATAAAGGGGTTCTTAACTCATGAGAAACATTACTGATGAATTGACTTTTAGCTGCATTTAGCTCCACTTCACGGGTAATATCTTGCACCGTCATCGCAATACCTTTGAGGGTTTCGCGGTATTGATCAAAAACTTGAGTTAAGAGAACCCGAATAATGCGCTGAGTCGGTTGGGTTAGCGTAATACGGAACTCCCAAGGGGATCCTCCTTGATGACTCTCAGAAGTTTCAGAAAGTGATTCGGGGGAATTTTGATCTTCGTTTGTGTGAGCGTCTTCCTGAGCCATTTCTTGAAGAGGAGTTGTCAATTGCCAGGTTAATTCTGGGGACAAAAGTTCAAATATATTGGTTCCAATTACATCTTTTCCTTCCCAACCAAACATCCGCCGCGCCCGTGGATTAACTAAGAGTAATTCTAAGTTAGAGTCAAGCAGAATAGCCCCATCGACAATAGTTGAAACGAGGGTTTCGAGCTTAGCCTTCTCAGCAGTTAATTCTTCAATATTTTGTTCTTCATAGCGTTCGAGACGTTCAGCCATTTCATTGAAACTGCAGATTAATTCGCCTAATTCTCCCTCAAAAGGTAAATTAATCCGTTGTTTAAAGTTTCCGGCGGCGATATTTTTGACCCCAACTAACAATTCTTTAATTGGTCGGGTAATGGTTAAAGCGTTAAAAACAGCCCCTAGAATAACCATAGCCCAAATAGCGACAAAAACTGCAATCGTAACATCCCTAGTAAGGTTGGAGGAATTTACCACTGTAGGATTAGGATTAATGCCAATGGCAAGAATTCCTAAATAATTACCGTCATGTTTCAATGGAACAAAAACATCAGTTACCTTTCCATCGGGACTGAGATGTTGACGGACAAGAGGAAAACTAGCATTTGTTAGATCAGTTTTAGGTAACTGAATATACCGTTCAATAGTTAGAGAATTTTGAACTTCTGCAGCGGAATAGGGAATACCGAAGAAAATTTTACCATCGCGATCAGCATATATAATATAACGAACGCTAGAAGTACTCTGATAGAAACGACTAGAAATGCGGGCAACATCAGTTAAGTGATCTTCAGCGATCAGGTGAGCAACATTAGATGCTAACAAAAGCCCCAAATCTCGGCCAAAGCGAGTATCATTCAGTTGGGCTTCTTGCTGAATGCTATTGACTGCCCAAAAGGTTAACCCACTCATGAACAAAGAAACAGCTAAAGTGGCTCCTGCCATTAATCTGGTTTGCAGGGTAAACTCTGACCACCAGCGTCTAATAATTTCTTGAATTGTTGTCAAAAGTGTCAGCAAGATAGACTCGAAATGAATAGTTTTACATCTCTATTGGTTTTACCAACTTATTCTAAATTGTAAATGACTTCTAAGCTTAGGAAAATGCTCACTTCTTATGCTTCATAATCATCAATTTTCATAAAAAACACTCTACTGTAGATGATAATCTGTGAGGTGTGATGAATGAGAATGGGAGGTGTAAAGTTTTTTTAGATTAAACATTATAAATGCGGTATTCATCAGCTTCGGGGGATTCTCCACGATACCATCGGAAGTCAGTGGGTTCTTCCCTAGACAAAGAATTTATCGACCTCACCCCATGCCATAGCTGCTTTAGAGTTATATTTTTAGTCTAGTTGATGAGCTTTGATGAAAAAACTATTAATTCTTTATTGAAATACATGAATTATAGTCAGTTTTCCTTTTCACATCTGTATTCATTTGCTTGCCTTATCTTGACTTAGGTGGAATTCTAGGTTAAACTCACTTATTTTTGTCATTTATTTAGGTGAAGTTTAGCTAAAACTAGTCATATAAGCTACCGGTTAGCAATTGATAGATAAACTTGAATATAGACTATATAAAAACGTATGTAATCACTTCTCTTAAATTAAGAAGCAGAAAAATGATCTAAAAGAGTAGATTATCAAACTAAAATATGGGTGCAGAGACTTTTGCACAGAAATTAAGTGTTATTTAGACTTCTACACTTATTTTTTAGTAACTGAACCCAATATTCATGCTATTGTCTGAGATGTTTAAAGATTTTTTCGATGACCAGGAATTGGGTCTTAATAATTAGGAATAGCTAAAAATCGACAAGTCTCAATTAAATTAAGAAAGTCCAAGTCAGTTAAAAATCTAGAAGTAGAGGAAAACGAAAAAATTGTTTATTTGAAATTCGAAATTTTAATTTTTTTTAAATGATATCGTCCAGTTTTTTAACCATATCTTGTTAAGACATTCAAGACATAAATAATAGGGCTAAAGAGTTAGTCGATGACTGATATTAAATCTGAAGAGAGTTATCTCGCAAAGTTAAGTTTTACCCTATTTTAGTTTTAGAGTATTTGAGTCAAAATTTAATTCCTTTATTTTAATTTACTTATTTTTTTAAAAAAATAGTCATTATTAAGCAATTTTAAGTTAATCCAATATATGATAATTGCTTTATTTATTCTAGACAATACATTTTGTAGGAAACCGGAGAAAATGTAACTCCTACAGACATTAAAATAATGACTTTGTCATTATTCACCAATTAAATAAAATGGGGTAATCTCTTCCATAAGATTAGATTATCGCCTCAAGTGCTGCTTCTAATGCAATAGAAATATGAGTCCAATGGGTTCCCCCCTGACAAAAAACGATGTAAGGTTCTCGCAGGGGTCCGTCAGCAGAAAGTTCTGAGGTACTTCCATCCACAAAGGTTCCCCCAGCCATCACTAATTGACTTTCATATCCTGGCATTGTAGCGGGAACGGGGCTTAAATAGGAACCTACTGGAGAACAGCCTTGAATCGCCTTACAGAAGGCAGTTAATTTCTCTGGGGAACCTAATTGAATCGCCTGAATAACATCCCGACGGGAAACCAACGGCAACGGATTAACAGGATATCCTAATTTATTAAAAACATAGGCAATTAAATGACTTCCTTTGACTGCTTCCCCCACTAATTGTGGGGCTAAAAACAATCCCTGAAATAACAACCGATTTTGATTAAAAGTTGCTCCTCCTTCTGTGCCAATTCCTGGAGCAGTTAAGCGACAAGCTGCCATTTCTACCAACTCTTTCTGTCCAGCAACATAGCCTCCGGCCGTGACTAAAGTTCCCCCAGGATTTTTAATTAAAGAACCTGCCATCAAATCTGCACCGACGGCTGTAGGTTCAATGGTTTCAATAAATTCCCCATAACAATTATCCACCAAACAAACCGTATTAGAGTTTTGCTGTTTAATGACAGCAATAATTTCTTCAATTTCTGCAATTGAAAGGCTTTTACGCCAAGAATAGCCACATGAACGTTGAATCAGAACAAGTCGAGTATTATCCTTGATAACAGTTTTTAAAGTTGCCCAATCGAGGGTTCCTGAATCAAGTAACGGCACTTCTCGATAATCGATGTTAAACTCCTTTAAGGAACCTTGACAATTTCCTCGTAGGCCAATAACCTCTTCGAGGGTGTCATAGGGAGAACCAGCAACTGACAGCATTTCGTCCCCTGGACGGAGAATACCAAATAAAGCACAGGCGATCGCATGGGTTCCTGAGACAAATTGTACTCGAACGAGGGCTGTTTGAGCTCCCATAACTTCTGCAAAAACCTTATCTAGGGTTTCTCGTCCTAAATCGTCGTGTCCATAGCCACTAACACTTGCAAAATGGTGAACTCCAACGCGGTGAAGGCGAAAAGCACTTAAGATTTTTTTGAGATTTTGCTTGACCTTGGCGTCGATTTCCGAAAAGATCGGAAGGAGTGCTTTTTCGGCCTCTTCTAGAATCGCTCTGTTGTTCATTTGTTCTCCAAAAGGACAATTTCATTGCTGATTACTGATTCTAAAGCTGAAATAGTTATTTCTGTCAAATAGGAAAATCTATGCTAGTTCAATTGTGGTAAAATACGAAGGTGATTGTTTTCTTGAGAACTCTGAATAATTAGTTCAATCTTCATGACCAATTTTCTTCATAATTGAAAAGCTAGTTTTTAAATTACGAACTCTGGCATAATCTCGTCTAAATACGTTTACATTTAGGTTACTACATGACTGTTGCTACCTCTAAAAAACTTCCCCTCGACTGGACAGTTATCATATTTATGACTACGATTCATCTAGTAGCATTACTGTCTTTGCTACCTAGCAATTTTAGTTGGGGAGCAGTTGGTGTTACATTCTTTCTATATTGGGTAACAGGAGCTTTAGGGATTACCCTAGGGTTTCATCGTATGATTACTCATTCTAGTTTTCAAGCTCCAAAGTGGCTGGAATACATTCTTGTTTTTTGTGGAACTTTAGCCTGTCAAGGTGGCCCTATTCGATGGGTTGGTTTACACCGACTCCACCACAAATATTCTGATACTGGAAATGATCCTCATGATTCCAATCTAGGATTTTGGTGGAGTCATATGGGATGGATGCTACATAAAATTACTGCTGATGATGAAGTTCCCCGTTATACTCAAGATATTGCGGGAGACCCCTTTTATCAATTCTGTCAAAAGTATATGGTTCTGATTCAAATAGCGTTGGGACTACTCCTTTATCTTTTAGGAGGATGGTCTTTCGTTATTTGGGGGATTTTTGTTCGTCTAATAATAGTTTTTCACTTTACTTGGTTTGTCAACAGCGCCACCCACAAATTTGGCTATCAAAGTTATGAATCTAACGATAATTCTAAAAACTGTTGGTGGGTCGCTCTTCTTACTTTTGGAGAAGGTTGGCACAATAACCACCATGCTTATCAATATTCTGCCCGTCATGGTTTAGCTTGGTGGGAAATTGATATTACTTGGATGACTATTCGAGTATTACAGTCACTGGGGTTAGCAACCAATGTTAAATTAGCTCCAAGTCGGGAAACTAACTAACTTTTAAAAATCACCCGAATTTTCTAGGGTAGGTATTGCCTACCCTATTTTTTTTGACTTAAGATTGTCTTTGATAACCCATTTTAGGTAATTTAGTTACTAGTCCTTCCAAATTCCAATAGGAATAGTTCTCCATAAACTTGTTCGACGGATAATCCTATATTTTAAGCAATCCGATTAAAGAGAATAGGATAAGTATAAAGACTCTGAGATAATACTAAATAGATCTGGTACTAACTTAGTCAAAGGTTTAGACTTTACTCAATTAAAAAGAGGCAGTTGTTTTACTGTTTGGGTTGAATTTGTAATTTTTTTCCAAAATCTCTAATAATTCCCCTACTAATTTAGATTTAAGCCCGCGATAACGTAATTCTGCGCAGAAACTCTAGATAATTTCAATTATCTAGAGTTTCTGCGGAACATTCACTGAAAATCAAGCTCTGTTATTGAATATTTCGATATAATTGATGATGATTTAGACGCATGTATACTATGAAGTCCTATTGCCAAAATAGTTTAACCAAAGCTATACTGTGTTGGCAATAGGAGTCCAATGGCGACCATGTTCTGTCGATTAACAAGTCCCGATAATATTGATGTTTAAGATAATCTCTTAATTGTCTTGAAAATTATTGTCTTGAAAATTGACCTGTCCTTGATAGTGTAAGAATGGGGCAGATTAGAAATTTCTTTTAAGAGAGGGGAATAGTTAGTATCGGCATAAATACAAAAGTAAAGTCTTTTTGGAAATGTCCTTTGAATGATTCGATAGAGTTAATTTGCAATTAGATCTCAAGAATTTTGAGCCTATATTTGAACTCAATTCCTTCGATTTTAGTGAAGTCTTCTTTGGTTACTGTCTAGGTAATGTGTAATCTCTTGAAATATTGTTCAATACATTTAAGTAATATAGGGCTAACCCATTGTATTTTTGATCGTACTGGCCAATAGGTGCATTCTTGATTTACTAATTTTTTCTTAAATCTATTAACAATTAATTAATCACTAATCAAGCCAAAAATTTAGATATTCCTTGACAGTCATCGAGTATAGACAAACTATCCTTTAAGATAACAAGATAAAAACCTCTGTCAAATAGTGTTTGTCGAATAAATTTTAAGAGCAGTATAAAGTCTTTTTGCTGATTGGTTACGGCGAATTGTTCAATCAGACGTTATGATTGATTAATAATGATCGCCTGCCCACTCTACACCAAGGTTTAACCTTTTACCGATAAATAGGCTTTAAGATTGCATCAAGAGTATTCTTCCTACCTTCTCCCTCTTCCTTTTCCTCTTCATTTATATGCAGGTTATTTTTTTTGGAACCCCCCAATTTGCCGTCCCTACGTTGCAAAGATTGCTAGATCATTCTCATTGTGAAGTTATAGGAGTCGTTACTCAACCTGATAAACGACGGGGACGAGGTAAGCAATTAATACCCTCTGCTGTCAAAAAAGTTGCTCTACAACATAATTTACCTGTCTGGCAACCTAAAAGAGTCAGAAATGCGCAAAAGACCCTGTCTGAGCTTAGAGGAGCCCAAGCAGATGCCTTTGTTGTGGTGGCGTATGGACAAATCCTGTCTCCTGAGATCCTATCTATTCCTAAACTGGGCTGTATTAATGTTCATGGCTCAATTTTGCCCCAATATCGAGGGGCCGCCCCCATTCAGTGGAGTGTATATCACGGGGAGCAACAAGCAGGGATTACTACTATGTTAATGGATGAGGGAATGGATACAGGGGATATATTGCTTAAATTTGTGAAACCAATCGGATTATTAGATAATTCTCACAAAATTGCTGAAGAACTAGCTCAAAATGGGGCAGATTTGTTGTTAGAAACCTTACAAAAACTAGAGGCTGGGGATATCGTTGCCACTCCTCAAAATCCAGCAGAAGCCACCTACGCCCCGTTAATTCAAAAATCTGACTATGAGATCAATTGGTCTAAACCCGCAATCGCCATTCATAACCAAGTGCGAGGATTCTATCCTAATTGTATCACTAATTTCCGTGATCGCTCCCTGAAAATTATGGCGACCATTCCGTTAGAAGATATTGATTGGGAGTCTTTACCCTCAGCAGTTCAACCCCTTAGGCAACAATTAACAAATTTACCAACTCTTCAAGGAAAACCAGGGGAAATTCTGAGTAACCTTAAAAACTTTGGACCTGTGGTACAGACAGGAGAAGGACTACTTCTCTTACAAGAAGTACAATTATCGGGGAAACGCCGTCAGTCAGGGTGGGATTTTTTAAATGGAACTCATGTAAACGTGGGAGAAGTATTTATTTAACGAGCTTTTGGATAATTTATGTCCTTGTATAGATATTCTTTCTTATAAGATAGGTTTAAATTTTTTAAAGTATTTTTTCCAAAAATGCCTTTAAAAGGCGATGAATATTCCTCAGTATTTAACGGACATCCAATAGTTTTTCTCTAAGTGGTTAAGTTGATTAGACATAGAGAAAAACTTTACGCAAAAAATGACAACCAACCTTGTATTAATATTGATGATGGCGTTCAAACACCGTATAGGTTTATCCTTTTAATTCTAAATAATTACCAGATTGAAGTATCCAATCGAGTTGGATTTTATCTAGGGTTTGATGAGGATAGGTTAGAATTACCTCTGTTGGTATAAGACTTTGTTTCTACTCTTGAGTGGTACTGCTGACTGGCTCAGTTAATCTTAGCGTAATTTTTGGGTTTTCTAATCAATCTAGCTCGTATAGTGATCGCTTTTTTGAACAAATCATCATCTGTATAATTGCCCTTAGATTGAAACTTAAATTAAATCAAAATATCGTAATTAGTTGAACTGATTCTAAGGTTAAAAGATTTCGTTAAAGATAAATAAGCTTACTAAACCAAGTCTTACTCTAAGAGTAGAAAGACCACTACTGCAGCGATAGTGTTCATGGCTCCATAGCCTACAGTTACAATAAAAAGACTGGCACTAAGAACACTTCCCATTGAGACTACTAATCTTTTTCGAGATGACGGACAGAGTTTTAATAGTGGTACAGTTCCTTATCATTTTTAGATGAGAGTATTTTTTTCTAATAAGCAACAACTTAATGACCGATAAAGTAAAAAATAACCTTGGGAAGAGATACCATTGTGAGTAATTAAGCCCAAAGGATAAATTATGAAACCTGCAACCAAATAATCACTAACTAATTGAACAAAATAACCTCTCAATTACTTCTATCCAAAAGAACAAAGAATAAGTAGACAGGAATTAGATATTAACAAATAAACTCAAATATGGCCTAGTCCAAAAGCATAAAGCGATTGCAAAAAATAAAGGATAAAAAACTAACAAAACAGAGGAGATTATAAAAATAGGAGATAACTATCTGGATTTTTATAAAGAAATCAATAACTAAGTATGATTAGACTTGATTATTAAATCTCAATATTTGGACTATAGCCGTTTATTCAAGATATTCGATGATTTATCTCATGACCAAGAATTAAGTTTTACAATATCAATATCTAAAGATCTACAGATCTCAGTAAAAAAAGGAGAGTAACATTTGGTTAAAAACTCAGAGATAAAGGAAAATAAGACAACCGTTTATCCAAAAGAGTTATAGCAAGTCAAGGCGTTGAAAAATTTTTATAAACTATATTGTCCTAGTCTTATTTTGCCAAGATGATCACAACTTAAATAAGAACTCAAAGGTTAATTTATGAATTTTTCTTCTATTTAAATAGAATTATTTTTTAAAGTTAACCGCAATCTTATTTTAAAGCATTTAAACTAGAATCTAGTACCTTAAGTGACTATTTTTTTCAACCTCCAATCACAATTATAAGATTTACCTAACCTAAGAGAGAAAGAAGAAATTATACCCTAAATTTGGTTGAAATCCATTGATCTAAATTTTTCAAAGCACGATCACGGTATTTTCCGTAACGTTCTCGTTTATTGCGAAATCTTTGTGGTAATTCCGGGATAATACCGAAATTAGGCGGCATCGGTTGAAAATATTTGGGAGATGCATTACTAATAAATTCAAATAACGCCCCCATCATAGTCATTTTAGGAATGGTAAGAGGATCTAATCCTAGAACTAAGCGTGCAGCATTTGTCCCGGCTAACCAACCTCCAGCTGTGGCCGCCGCATATCCTTCTGTCCCTACTAATTGACCAGCTGCTAATAGGGTAGAACAAGATTTAAACTGTAAGGTAGATTCGAGTAACTGAGGAGAATTAATAAAAGTATTGCGGTGCATGACCCCCATACGAACAAATTCTGCCTTTTCCAACCCTGGAATTAATCTAAATATCCGTTTTTGCTCTCCCCAATGCAAATTGGTTTGAAACCCTACCATGTTCCATAAACGACCATTTTTGTCCTCTTTACGTAGTTGTACCACCCCGTAAGGACGTTTTCCTTTGTTTTCAGGCTCGCGGAAGTCTCCTAGACGAGGATCAAATAGTCCCACTGGTTTTACCGGGCCATAGCGCATAGTATCTTCTCCTCGCTTGGCCAATTCCTCTATGGGAAGACAACCTTCAAAAAACTTAGCAGTTTCTTGTTCAAAATCTTTTAATTTTACTTGTTTCGCTCGACATAATTCCTCTCGAAAGTGCAGATATTGTTTTTTATTGAAAGGACAGTTAAGATACGCCGCTTCCCCTTTGTCATAACGGGAAGCCAAAAAAACAATATCACGGTTAATGGAGTCCCCGACAATGATAGGACTAGCTGCATCAAAAAAGCTTAAATAGTCCATCCCTGTAAACCTTCGTAAGTCTTCTGCCAAAGCAGGAGTAGTCAACGGTCCGGTAGCAAGGATAATCATACCTTCTGAGGGAATTCTAGCTATTTCTAGTCGTTTTAAAGTGATTAGAGGATGTTTGGCTAAGGTTTTGGTTAACTCATGGCTGAAGCTCCCTCGATCTACTGCCAATGCACCTCCTGCGGGGATTGAATTTTGATCGGCAGTTTGAATGATGATTGACCCTAGACGGCGTAATTCTTCGTGGAGGAGTCCAGAAGCGCGATCGCTTGACATTGCCCCAAAGGAGTTACTACAAACCAATTCAGCTAATTCTTCGCTATGGTGTGCTGGACTTGTTGTGTGAGGACGCATTTCATAAAGGACAACAGGAACTCCTGCTTGGGCAATTTGCCAGGCAGCCTCGGTTCCGGCCAATCCTCCTCCAATGACTTGAACGATGGACATATATTTTAAATTTGACTAAGGTACTTGGTTTAGTGGTAATCGTTCGGTAGAGGCTAAACCATCATTGTGGGGTGGACATTGCAACCCTACAAGATCAAAGATTTTAGAGAGGCTAATTTTTATTATTACTACACATTTAGCACTATTCAACTATCAACTATTAATAATGATTTCCTAATTTAGGATAGTTAACTGCCGTTACTCCATAGTGTAAAATCTTGCCTTTTTAGCTACTCCATAAATAATCTAGTGATAGCAACACTTCATGCGACGCTTACTTGATACTCCTTATAGAATAAGACATCTTTTAAAATTAGAAAACTATTGTCAGTTATTTCCATTTTTATCCCCCCAAAACAATCTTCTCTAAGTCCAAATAGTTCAAAAAAATGCCTCATTCTTTCTTTTGCAACTGCAATGGTAAACCCAGGGTAATTAAAGGTTGCTCTAGATATCTTCGAGACATCTAAGAGGTTAATATACTCCCCACCTTCTGAGACTTTATCAACCAAAATCTGGGGTTTAAGGGCTATTTTTTTCTTTGATAGCCTTTAATACCTTCAATTATTCTGGAGACTGAAATAATAAAATATTGAGTGATGAGATTGCTCAATATTTAAAGTAAATAATGGTAGTTTGGAAGTAATTTATAATAAGGATTTTAGAGTTTCTGCTTAGTTAGGCTTAACATGGTCAACGATAATATAATCAATAATTTCAGAATCAATACATTTGTTTTTTGAAAAAAACATCAGTGAATATCTTTTTAGGTAGATAAATTAGTCGGTAGAAATCTGCTCTACTTTCTCAGTAGAGAATTGCAAAATTAAAATGTTAAGTCTCAATGGGAAAAACTCTAATATATTTAGGCTTTATGATTAAATTTTGATAGGCAATATAAAAGTTTTCTGGATAAAGTTTTAATGATTTATTATCTAGTAATTTAGAGATAGTAATCAACTAACTTTTAGATTATTTAGCTCTGTAGATTAAAACAATCTAGAGATTAGACTGAAAAATAGCAAGTTACTTGATAAAGAATTAATGGTTCTGATATATATTGGGTGTTACTTGAAGAGGTTTATAATTATAAAATTACTATTTTAAGTTCTCTTTATTTCTCAGTAACCGTACCAATTAATTCAGAATTAGACTATTAACCTTAAACTATAAATACAAAAAAGTAAAGTGCGATATGTCTAGGTTTATGGAAAGTAGTAAACAGACTACACCCACAGGCTAATGCCTAATCAAGGGCAGAAAACTAACCAATTGTAATAAAATTTTAATAGAAGTAACACCTAATAATTTTGTACCCGAATCTTAAAATAACTTTCCAAGTATGTTCAATTATAGAATAAATAAAGACAAAAAATAGAAAAAATTATATTAGAGGATGAACATAATCAAATGGTAAATTTATTCTGGAAAGAAAAAGCTAACGGATCGAATATAAAAAATACGTCGCTGAGAGAGCGTAACACTAATTAAAATGTTAAATAGGCAGACAAAGTCGGCTGAGTAATATCGGTATTAGATACTCTCTAATTCTCCTACTTGATGGGTTGTCAGAACAGTCTGTAAATATTCTAGAATACTTTGTCAACTATGGTCTTTTAATTTATCAAGAATGATATTGACTGAAACAGATAGAGATAAAACAGTGAAGAAAATAGTTGGAAATCCAGACAAGGTCTAATCAGAAGAAGATTTCATCAAATGCTCAAGAATCATTACTCCAAAGTCTAACAGAAAAACAATCCCTTGTTATTCGATAACGATATCAAAATATATCTGAAAATTTCGACCAACTGTAACAATAAAACAAAATAATCCCCTCAGATTAAAGAGGGGAATTAACGAGTTTAATTACTTAAATGTGACTAAGTTGTCAACAAGGTCTTAGTCTTTCTTTATTTCTTGGGGGTTAAGAACATCATCATGTTTCTTCCCTCCCGTTTAGGAATTTGTTGAATGTCAGCGATGTCTTTAAGATCTTGAGCCATACGGTCTAGTAAATCTAAAGCCAGATTGGAATGTTGAATTTCCCGACCTCGGAATGTAACCGTCGCTTTAACTTTGTCACCAGACTTAAGAAAGCGTTTAGCTTGATTAATACGTACCATATAATCGCTTTCGCCGATTTTATAGCGCATCTTTACTTCCTTAACGTCGGCTGTATGCTGCTTTTTCTTGGCTTCCCTAGCTTTTTTCTCCTGTTCAAATTTATATTTGCCATAATCCATGATTCGGCAGACAGGAGGTTTAGCAGTTTCACTCACCAAGACTAAATCAAGCTCCTTTTCTTGCGCCATAGTTAACGCCTCATCAGGAGTCAGAAGACCGACTTGTGCGCCATCGCTATCGATGACTCGGATTTCAGGGAAACGAATTCTTTCGTTGATTTTTGGGAGATCGCGTTGGGAGCGTCTTTTATCTATCACAGGCGTTTGTTGTTGTAATCTTAAATAGATGGATGAACTTAAGTGAATATAGGTGCATAGAGTTACTAATTTTATTTTACTAACTTTTAACGAGGTTCTATCTTAAATACGAATATTACTTTTTGTTTATGGTCGTCAATCTCAAGATTGGGCTTTGATTAACTGATGTCGAGCATCATTAGATGAATATAGAAGCCACGCATTGACAAATTATTTTAAATGTACACCATCTAGAACAGATAAAGCAATAACTAACAAAACTACGGTTGACCTCAAAGAATAATTTCCTTTTAGTTTAACACCAATTGTCAATCAACTCTTTAGCCCTTATCAACTCTAATCTGATAAAAGCTCACAGAGCACCAAAAAAGTGAGTTAAGATCGTCTCAGATTTTTTGACTAAGATTTTGTTCTCAGTTCCAAATTATTGCTTTAGGACCTAAAGGTAACATTCAATAACTTATTTTTTTGACTGAAGAAATAGATTGTTAGTAACTGCATTTAAGTTTCGATGCTTTTTAAAAACATATGTATCGATAAATATTGTCTATTTGTTTTTTAAATCAGAATTAAACTTACCCAAACTTTCTTCAATGAATGATTATCTGATTTTTCTTTATTTCTCAGGTTAATAATTGCCTAAAATTCCTTTTTTTTGATTGATAGTTGTCAATTTTAGCTATTTTTGTCGTTAAATCTAATTCCTAATTACGATACAAATTCTTAAACATATTCGGACAAACAATTACGGACTTCTATATCTGTGTTCACTTGTGAACACAGATATAGAAGTCTAAAGAACAATTGGAAGTTGATTTCTTCGTGATAGTTCGGACAACTATCTCCTCTTTTCTATCAATTTTTTTTTTAGTTTCGGCAAACGCTTCGCATCTTAACATATCTTATGTTTAAGTTGGTCTGTCAATGTGTAACTCCTAAAAATTGTCAATGATTTTAATGAAAACTTTTAAAAAACTTGACAATACTGATTTTCTTTTGCTTATCCTCGATGATTTTTTTAGAATAAACAGGGTTTAAAGATTTATAACAGCAAAAATAAGTTTCTCAGAGCAAATCTTGGGAGAAACGCATTGGACAACAGCGAGACTGGATTTGGCGCGGTTGGCAAATTCGATATGCTTATTTTCGATCTTCTCTAAATTTAAGCTCTGAGCCATATCCTCTTTTGATTTTATTGCACGGGTTTGGGGCTGTTATTGAACATTGGCGACATAATATTTCGATTCTTGCCGAACAACATACAGTTTATATTTTAGATTTATTAGGTTTTAGTGGCTCAAGAAAAGCAGCCACGGACTACAGTGTCTATTTGTGGACAGAATTAGTCTATTATTTTTGGCAGACTTTCATTGGTGAACATGTAATTTTAGTGGAGAATTCAATCGGTTCTTTAGTTTGTTTAACGGCGGCAGATAATTATCCTGATCTGGTGAGAGGAATTCTTATTTTGAGTTTACCTGATACTTCTCTGCGACAATAAATGATTTCTCGATGGTTGCAACCAGTAGTGACAACGGTAGAAAATTTAGTTGTTTTCCCATTATTACTCAAAGGATTGTTGACAATAATACGCCGTCCTAGTGTCATTCGTTCTTTGGTTAAATTAGCTTATGAAGATTCTTCAGCAATCACGGATGAGTTGGTAGAAATTATAATGACTCCTATTTATGACGAAGGGGCTTCTCGAACATTATGTTTGTTGGTACAAGGAGCTAGAAAATCCGATCTTGCTCCCTTTCCTAAATCTATTCTACTCAGGTTAACTATCCAAATGCTATTAATGGTCGTAAAGATCGATTAATTCCTCCATATCTAGCACCTATTTTTGCAAAATTAAATCATCGTATTACTTTAATTGAATTAGCAGGAATCGGACATTGTCCTTACGATTAATGCCCTGAACAATTTAATTCTATTTAACTTAGTTGGAGTGCAATATTAAACAGTGAATCAGTTAATATATAAGTAAATAGATAAGGATATTTCTTAGATATTAGACACTAAATAAAATATTACATGGGTAGATTTAGGGTAACTACAGTATTCTTAGTAATTTATCTCCTTTTTTAGGTAATGCCTCAGAAACGTCTTGTTATGTATTAGCCTAGCGTAATCCACTCTATAGTTCTTTTAAGATATATAGTTATACCGAACTGATGATGTAGAATTAAATAGTAAAATGCTAAGCTAAAAAGCTTTTAATTATTAAAAATAATTCTGCTATTATTTGACTAATTTATCAGGAGAAGTAGATAATTTTTTCTAAAACTAGATTTTGGCTTTTATCAAGAAAAAATTCAAACTTTTTTTAAAAATGGATATTTTTTTGAGAGAACTAGTAAAGTCTTATGCAATTTATCTAATTTAACTTCTTGGCTTGTAAAAATATATTTTTTGAGTTTAGCTACATACTAATATTAATTAATATATTAAAATCTTTAATTTATTTACCAAAGTTCTTACTTGATTCTCTAATTTACATATAGCTAATTATCGTATATTAAATATATATTCTACTACTTAAGTTTATAATATAAGACTTTTTTATTTAAAGTGTTTTTATATAGTTTCTCAATATCTACACTAAGGGATTTAATATCTTTTTATGATACTTATAGTATATATTTTTTATCAAAAACACTTAACTATTCTTTGAATTTGTTTTCACATCAATTATATGTAATTTGACAAATCTCTTAAGGTGAACTTTTCATAGTTAATTTATTCTTTAAATGAAGTTGCCTAGTTTTTTAAAAAAATACCAGTTACTATTCTGTCTATTTTTTTTGATTAATCAAATTATTTTTATTTAAAATAAAATCTGATAAGCCAAAAATAAAGTACTTTTAATTCTGAATAGATAGTCAGTTTGGATCTAGTTTTCAAATCTAAATAGAGCATCGTGTCAGTACTACTGATTACTTATATTGTTCCTATATATTTTTGTATATTAGGACACAAGTTAAAAGCTTGTAAATTATTATATTAATCTATTAAAAATAAGGTCTGATAGTAATTAACTAAATACAATTATCTGTCATTTTATTACTGATACATAGTTATATATAGATTTATAATAAGTAATTTACTTCTCTGACTCTAACTAAACACTTGATAGAAAATGATTAATCAATATTTAATTAACTGTTTTATTAAGACCAACAGGAAAGCTAACATTCGTTCCTCCCAACCCACAATAACCGTTAGGATTTTTAGCGAGATACTGTTGATGATAAGTCTCTGCATAGTAAAATGCAGGAGCATCTAAAATTTCTGTAGTTATTTCGCTATATTCCACTTTATTTAATGCTTTTTGGTAAATTTCTTTAGAAGTTTCTGCTTGTTGCTTTTGTTCAGGGGAATAAACATAAATTCCTGAACGGTACTGAGTTCCTATATCATTTCCCTGACACATTCCCTGGGTGGGGTTATGACTTTCCCAAAATATTTTTAACAGTTGTTCATAACTAATAATTTTAGGTTCAAAAATCACTAACACTACCTCATTATGACCCGTAAGTCCGGTACAAACTTCTTGATAAGTAGGATTAGGAGTTAACCCGGCTGCGTACCCTACTGCAGTGGTATACACTCCTTCAAGTTGCCAGAACTTACGTTCCGCTCCCCAAAAACATCCTAACCCAAACATTGCGGTTTCCATTCCTTTAGGAAAGGGGGATTTAATAGGATTTCCATGGACATAGTGGAAAGCTGAGACAGATATTTTCGCTTCCCGTCCAGGCAATGCTGTCTCAGCAGTAGGCAGAGCTGATTTTATCCCGAATCCGAATAGTTTCATAGTTTTTTACCCAAACAAACATCTTATTTTTATCTTAAACAGAAAAAATAGCTTCTTCAAAGTTTTGCTTAATCATTACCACATTCACCACATCTATTGTAACTACTGCAGCAACCATGCTCAAATCCTACTCTCCTATCAAGAGAATAGCAAATTTTATCTATACGTTGTTTCTTCATTATTTAGACTTCTACAATCTAAAGATATCACTAATATGGGTAACATAATATTCAGGACATTTATTAGATATTTTTAAAAAAATGTAGTGTAATCAATGACAAGAACTTTTGTCCTGTAAATCAATTTATAGGCTTATTTTATTTTCAATTTAACTTGTGCAGATTTTCTTATAATTTAGGCTAGTTTGTAAAATTAATAATAATTAAAAACTTGATAACTTAGATTTAAAAAATAGCAGTAAAAAATAATTACATTTTATTTTTTTAAGCAAAAACATAAAAAAATTGCTCGCAATTCTCTTTAAAGGAGTAAATTAAGGAAAAGATAGGATAATACCAGTAAAAGATTTCTATTCTAGAACATTTTTAAAAATCGCTGCTTTATAAATATTTATAGTAAATTTATTTAAATAAATGGTTAATAATATCTTTCAAAGAGATACAATTTTTTATTTTCTAAGCTTAATTAGTAAAATTATTTTTTTAAAAAAATTAATAATGTATTACGTATAATTTTAAGTATTATATAAAATTTATTATATTGATGTTTAAAACAAATAAGACAACGAATTTACCATTCTAAATCTAGAAAGATATCATATAAACTGTAACATATAAATAGTATAAGTAATTCAAAGTGTTAGAGGTTAATTATATTTAATCAACATAAAGTTGTCTCATTATTTAATGTATCAGTGGCATAGAATCCTTAATATCCAAGATGGAGTGATTTTACATGGTGATCCTAGACAAAATAATTTACTTAAAAGATTAAGTTATCATTGACTATCTAACAGCAGTTCACGCCGCCCATATTGATAAAATTTTTAGAAAGGTTGTCTGTGTTTGTATTGGGGCAATCATTTCAGATAGAGTAAAAATAGGAGAAGGGAGTCTCATTGGAGTGAGTTCCATTGTTCCCAAAGATATTTCCTCGTGATCGCTGTTAGTAGAGTAGGAATTTCTGAGTGAGGAGTACGGGATGTTCCGAATGAAAAATCCCAAAAATCGATCAATCATTCTCTGCAGTATGAGAAATTGGCTTTAGTTCACGCTGGGAAAAGAACAAATAGTCGATTGACTGAGACTCAAGAATAACTTATCTTAAATAGGCTTATTGCGATTTTGTTTGTAAGCAATTGTAAGCTATAAATAGTAAAGATAAAAAGTTCATTAAACTTATCAAACTATCTTAAGAGGAAATTCTGATTGATTAGCTTGTTTTGGTTGTTGTTGAACTTATCTTAAATTGCGACAAGTTAGGTAGCATTTTATATTTTTTCTGCAGCCCTACGACAAGTTCAACAGTTCTTAAGCCGCAAAAGCTCAATTTTCATTTTTGGATTAAGACTTAACCGACTGTTTCCGAACTTAAGGAACAGTCGGCTTTTTAAAAGACAAAAGTAAACGAATGGTAGCAAAAACCGGAATTTTATACGGCATCAGTGTAGGAACAGGAGACCCTGATTTGATTACAGTTAAAGGGGTGCGTCTATTGCAACAGGTATCTGTTGTCGCTTTTCCCATGGGAGTAGAGAATCAACCCGGAATTGCTCAAACAATTATCTCCCCGTGGTTAACTTCTGAGCAGAAAATTTGGCCCCTGCCTTTTCCCTATGTCCAAAATGAAACGGAATTACGAGCAGCCTGGAAACAGGCTGCAGAACAAGTCTGGTCTTATCTTCAACAAGGAAAGGATGTGGCTTTTGCCTGTGAAGGGGATATCAGCTTCTATAGTACCTTTACTTATTTAGCCCAAACGCTCACTCATTATTACCCCTCAGTTAAAATCGAAACCGTTCCAGGAGTTTGTTCTCCGATGGCTGCGGCTTCGGTTTTAAACCTTCCTTTAACGGTTAGGAATCAACGGTTAGCTATTCTTCCTGCACTTTACACTTTAGAGGACTTAGAACAGACATTGGGGTGGGCTGATGTAGTGGTGTTGTTGAAAGTTAGTTCAGTCTACCCCCAAGTGTGGAAAATTTTACGACGGTTAAAATTATTGGAGCACGCTTGGGTGGTAGAACGGGCGACTCAATCGGAGCAAGTTATTTATGATGAGTTGGGGGAGAAATCAAACCTTCGACTTTCTTATTTTTCCCTGCTTATTATTCACGTCAAGCCTCCCAATTTTCGTAATTAAATTTAACGTCTTATAAACTGTTTCTTGATGGGTGTTTAAGATGTTAGCTAAAAATTGTAGCTTTTGTTACAGTAAAAACTATGTTGACTAACTGCTAACTTCGATAATAATAGATATTGGGCTTTATTGACTAATTGCTATGAGTGTTGCTACCCTTCTTATTCTTAAGTCCTCTTTCTCTGTCCATTACAAGATCAGTTTATTATAAAAAAAGAAACAGCGAGTCGTCATTAACCTATTCATGTCCTTTACGAGTATATCTACCCTCGTAGTTGGGCGTATGTGGAAACAGAATTATAGAGATGTGACTATTTACTAAGCAATCAAATTGGCGATCCGATTTCCTGCGAAACCTGGGATAATGACTAAAATTAAAGACTGAGGTGTTCCCCTAGACTTAGGATGAGAAAGGTCAAAATGTATTTAAATTACAATAAAAAAACATACGGTTGGTCAAGATTTAACCAAGGCTCCAGGAAATCCAGTAGTTGATACAGCTTTATATCTTAGGTTCCTCAAGCCTGAACCAGGAGCCATTACAAATAATTTCTGATCTACTTAATAATGATTATTTGGTGATTTTATGAAAACTATAACACCTCCTATTCTTCGTGCCACCCCTTATTCCACCGAGATGATTCAAGTTTAAGCTAAGCAACTCGTTGACCAGGGTAATATTAGTAAATAACAATCAATCTACATTCTGTACTATTACGATTATGTCCTAGCGCGGGAATGGATTAGTCTTGAGTAGGCATTTGAAGGATACAATTGTCTGCTACGTGATCATATTGCAGGTATCGTTGGTTCAGAAATCTGAATCTAGCAACTAAAATATTCTGAGCCTACTTATTGTTTTGATTAGACTGTCGCAAGTTTTCTAACTCTGTTCTCAGAGCAATTACTTGTTCGGTTAGTTTTTTAACTGTCTCTTGAGTATCCTTATTACCACCAGAGGAGATGCTTAACTTGTAATCATCATTTTTGTTCGTGGAAGTTGACGACTGTCGATATTGTTGTTGATTTAACCATTTATCCACTAAGCGGCGGGCTTCTTGTTCAGTTATCTCCCCTTTTCGAGCCCATTCTTGAGCTTTCTTTGTCAATTAAGTCTGGATATCAGAAAGAGTTTTCGAACGTTTTTGAGGGTCTTGAAGAGTTTCTACAAAGGAAGTGGTAGCTCCAACGCTCACTTGAAAGCCTTGCTGTAACAATTGTAACAGATTATCTATTAGTATAAATAGTTTATTTATACTAATAGATAGTTTAGGTTAAATTACTTGAATTACAGATCAACAATGATCTACTCCCGACATTATTCCTAAACCTTCCCAATCAATATTTTTGCTTGTTGATTAATAATCAGCCCCAGTACTAACCAACTAGTTTGAGATACTGTTCCAAATCTTCGATGACGCGGGTTAGTTCGGCTTCTGTCGTCAGTCGAACACGGTCATCCTTGACCGTCAATAAAACCTTAGCTGCGAAGGGATTTGGATAAATATTAGGATTGCAAAATAGTTCAACGAAAACCTCTCCTGTATGAGTATATTCCATAGCCTTTTGAGGCTGAGGACTACCACCACTGACAGACTGCTTCAAAACAGCTTTAAAACCTACCATCAACTCATCAATTTCTCCCTTAAGAGTTTGAGCAGCTTCAGGACTGAAATTAAAGCTAACAGCCCCTTGAACTAAGTTTAGTGTCAGTTGCGCCATTGATAAAAAAATAACAGTACGAAGAATATTTTAATAATTATTAGATACTCCCCAATTGAAAAAGATGATTTCACTAAATGAAGGCAAATTCTCCATTAGGTCGACTTTACTTACCCCTTGTCAACGACAGAATACTATAGTTTCACTTCATTTGTCTATGTTTTTAGGGAATGTTAATAACTTTTGTTAGAAATAAGTGAACTTTATACTATGAGTAAACTGTCGGAGTCAATGAAAGTTACCTCCGTTTATAGTTTAAGTTGGGATATAAGCTGTTTATAATCCAAATCAATATATTGAGACTAAAAAGATAAGGGAGTGAGAGAGGGGTGGATTGACAGTCTTAATCGGTTTAGACGACACCCAGCCGAGATCCATAAAAACTTTGCTTAAGCTCGTCTATGAAACTCGACAAACACCGATGCCATTGTGGTGTGCTTGAGTACTCTATAATAAATGTATAAATTCAGTATAGTTGGTGTTTTAACTAATAACTCCTAAGACGACTGCCCCAATTATATAAGCACTTATAGATTATGTTAAACCCATCTGAGACAACTACTATACTCTTAATTATTTTGGTCGCCTTGGGGATTTTAACCTGGGGTTATAACCGAGCCAAATTCTATGGTAGATTGGTAATTTTTGCCCAGTTGCAGTTGGTGGCATTGATGGCTCCCTGGCTAGTATCTTTCGGGTTATTTGCTGCAGGAATCTATCTTAATTTAGTGGCAATTTTATTATTATTGGTCACTTCATTAGCAGTATATATTTATTTAGGAAAAAAACTAAGAGCCGAAGGTCAAGATGTCATTCTTCAGAAAAAGGCCGCTAAACGTTTACAAGAACAAAGCAAAGCTGAGAAGTCTCAAGTCAATCAATCCAATAAACTCCCTCCTAATTCTAACTCCAAAATTGTAGCAGATGCTCTATCCATTCCTGAAGAAGATCTTAAACTTATTAAAGGCATATTTGGCATTAATACCTTTTTTGCGACTGAAACAATTTCTTATCAAGAAGGAGCAATTTTTAAAGGAAATTTGCGAGGGGAACCTGACACAGTTTATGATCGCCTTTCAGAAAAATTAAAAGCTCGTTTTTCCGATAAGTACCGTCTCTTTTTAGTTGAAGGAATAGAAGAGAAACCTGTGGTGATAGTGCTTCCAAGTATTGTTGACCCGCGACCAACTACTTTAGTGCAGAGAAATGTCGCTTTGGTCCTGTTTGTAGGAACTATTTTAACTAGTTTAGAAGCATCAGGAATTCTATTAGGATTTGATTTGTTCAGTGATTGGAGTCGTTATCAAGAAGCTATACCCCTTAGTTTAGGACTGTGGACAGTTTTAATTGCCCATGAGATTGGTCATCGTCTTCTTGCAAAACGCTATGATGTGCGCCTGAGTATCCCGTTTTTCCTCCCCACCTGGCAAATTGGATCGTTTGGGGCAATTACTCGCTTTGAATCCTTGCTGCCTAACCGAAATGCCTTATTTGATGTAGCTTTTGCCGGCTCAGCTGTAGGATGGGGGCTTTCTTTAATATTGCTTACAGTTGGATTAGTCTTGTCCCATCCAGGAAGTTTGTTTCAAGTACCTACTCAATTTTTTCAAGGCTCAATTTTAGTCAGCAGTTTAGCTCGGGTGGTGTTCGGAGAAGAACTACAAAAATCATTAATTGATGTTCATCCCCTAACGATTATAGGATGGTTAGGATTAGTCATTAATGCCCTTAATTTACTCCCTGCGGGTCAGTTAGATGGGGGACGAATTGTTCAGGCAATTTATGGACGAAAAACTGCAAGGCGGACTACAATTGTGTCCTTAATTGTCTTAGGAATTGTAACGTTAATTAATCCGGAAAACTCTCTTCCTCTTTATTGGGTAATTGTGATTATTTTTCTACAACGGGACTTAGAAAGACCAAGTTTAAATGAGTTGACTGAACCTGATGATACCCGTGCTGCGTGGGGTTTATTAATTTTGTTTCTTATGTTAGCGACTTTAATTCCCTGGCTTTTCTAAGCTAACTGTGATAAGGTAACAATCACCGAAAGTTGAAAGTTTTGTTTTACAAAATTATCAATTTTATAAAGACTTATTTTTTATAAAATTAAGTTTTTGGAGTTATAAAACATAGTTAGAATAAAAATTCTAGAAATCATTAGCTGCTAATTTATTAGACCCAGTATAGAAGAGTCAACTCCTTTAAGTTTTAGCTAGAAGACCAAAAAATAAGTGGCTATGAAAATTAATTTATTGATTCCTATCAAGCTAAAATCATAAGGTATTGTCAACAGTCGCAGTTAATCTCAGGAAAGTTTCAAACTTAATGCTTTCCTAATTTTGGTAGACGACTTTCTCATATAATCTCTTTACTAGAAATAAAGCTGTCACTTTTTATTTATCTGGATCAACAATTCAATATTCAGGAATACCGGCAACACTGTATTCAGCTCTTTTATAAAGATAATCTCTAATCTTTGTTCTGAACTAACGACTTTTATGATAAAAATAGGAGCAATTCTATAACTGCTTAAATCTCTAATCTAACTGTGGTTAGTTTTTAAAAATTAGCCACGGTTAGATTAGCAATACGGTAATTATTAATCCTAGTTCTTATAGTTTTTCAAAAAATTACTTGCGAGCAAGTAGCTTTAAATAGATTTCAAAAAAATAATTATTTTATATCTTTATATTTAAGGAATTTGGATTAGATTTATCTAGTTTTAATTGATACCTTATTTGATAACCTTAAACTAAATTCTACTTATCTTTAAATATTCTTCCAACGATTTCATGAATTTTTATTTAATGCTATTCTCCTTTTATTATATCCAGTTCTGGACTATTAAATTTCATAAAAAAATAGATACAATTCTTTATTGTCCCATTGTTTCAATTCAATTTGAACTAGACTACTTGAATGTACTTAATGATTATCAAAAAAATTACTTTATCTGTTCCTTTATCCTTGTCATATTTTTTAGTTTTTTAGACTTCTTTCTTTTTAAGAAATGGTGACTACTTGTACTTGCGTTCATTCTCATTCTAGGGAAAATTTCGGGTTTACAAGTCAACCTCAATAATTTTTACTCTCTTTGAACCACATGTTTACTTTACGCTTATTTGAGCTTACTTAGCTTAATCTTATCCAAAAGCTATTAATTCGTTTAATTTTTTAAAAATGGGATAAAAAGCAAATAATTAACGCATAACAACCTGTTGGTGTATTGATTAATCATCAATCTCTATTTTAAAATTCATAATAATTATCTATTCCATCATCACAAATCAGATAATCCTAAAAACTAAAGTTTTTATTGATTAGTCCTTCGGTCATAGTATTACTGTCATACTTTGACGGCAAATTAAAATTTTTGTATCTTTTAATCTTTTACTTCACTGGTTGTATGCCTGGAAAATGTCGATACTTTGCATAAAATCCAATTAACATTAATAAAATAATTCCAAGAGTTCCAATTCCCAAATAACTAGGGACCCAAAAAGAGGCTTCAATAGTATTGATTTGACCAGGCTTTAATTCCCAAACAATCTGATCAGTTTTCTTCTCAAAAGAAGTATTACTAACGATATTTTTAAGTCCAAAAGGAGCTTTTAGAGCAAATTCTAGGTCCACTAATGATCCTGTACTAAGAATAACATTGCCCTGACTAGACAAAACTCCTAACGCTCGTAAATCTACTTCTAGATTAAGTAAATTCTGTTCTAGAAATAACCAATTACCTTGTTTTAAAGACATTTTAGCTTTAAGGTCTACTAAATCTGAATCGTTGTCCTTAAGGGACTGAGTTAGCCTAGACGTAGGAGTATTAAAAAATTTATTGAACTTCTCAGTCAGTTCTTTACCATTCCCAAAAGGGATTTTTACAATGATCTCTCGGGGAGATATTCGTTTAGCTTTTCCTCGAAGATTTTCTGCCCGTTTTTCAAGACTGTCTAACCATTTATTAACTTCTGTTTGACTTAAGTTAGTTAACTGTTCAGCCAAGCTAATATGTTGTACAATTTCTCCTCGATGTTGTTGAAAAAAATCTACACTTACATCATAGTGAACGCAGCCACTTAATAGAGTTAATAAACTAATGACTAGAGGCGTTAAAAAAAACCTTAACAAACCTCTAAATGCCTGTTTTGCACTTTTTTGGTTGAAATCCTGTTCTTGATTTTTCACGGTTAACCATTAACTTTTAACTAAAATTAGTCATCGTCCCAATCATCATTTCTAGCGGAGCTTCCGCCCCCGACAGTCACTAAATCAATCTGCTGACGATAATAGTCTACACTTTTTACCTCTACTTCAACTTCATCCCCTAAACGATAAGCAATGCGATTTTTTCGTCCTACTAAACAACCATGACGGGCGCGATATTCATACCAATCATCTTTCAAAGAACTAACATGAACGAGTCCCTCCACCAATAGATCTTCAATTTCGACAAAGAAACCATAGGATTGGACTCCTGTAATCAACCCTCGGAAAACCTGGCCAGTGCGTTCTTTCATTTTCTCAGCCTTCTTCAAGCCATCGAGATCTTTTTCTGCGTCTTCAGCTAATTTTTCACGATCGTTAAGATGAGAAACTAATACGTGAAATTCTTCTTCAAGACTTTCTTGCATCGCAGGAGGTAAAACATTCCAGTTAATGTCAATGTGACAACGACTGCTGTGGAGGTCTACCCCCGTTTTAGTTTGTTTGGTACGACGATCACGTCCTTCAC
Source organism: cyanobacterium endosymbiont of Epithemia clementina EcSB (assembly GCF_029919255.1). GTDB lineage: Bacteria > Cyanobacteriota > Cyanobacteriia > Cyanobacteriales > Microcystaceae > Rippkaea. The sequence continues at coordinate 2,600,993 of NZ_CP123991.1, forward strand.
TAAACAATAACTTAATCATACGTTGTACTAGTAAATCCCCATATCGTTGACCAGGAGAGACACAATGAGTATAACAGTCATGATAAGCTAAGCCGAAATGGGGAGCAGAATGACTGCTATATTTAGCAGATTTTAGAGTATCTTTCAAAAGAAAATTTAATACTCGCACCGAGGAACATTGATTAAATCCTTGAGTCAAATTGTAATAATCTTGAGCAGTAATGTCCTCTTCGGAAGACAGTTGTATATCTATACCTAAATTATCCACAAGTTTCAGTAAATCTTCTAATTCTTCCCAATCGGGTTCAGGTTGAGCGCAATAAAGGGAGGGAATTCCTAAAGCGTAAAGATGATCTGCTACCGATTTTCCCGCTAGGATTATCAACTCCATCAACAGCGAGCGCACAGGAACCTTGGATGAAGCAATAATAACCCCCAAACGTCCTTCATCTTGATAAGGTGATCGCGGCTCTAACTGTAGTTCAAACCCTCCTCGTTGCAACCGTTGTGCTTTAACTAAGGGACTAAGGGTAAAAAACAGTTGGTTGAGACATTGAGCTAATTTTTCTTGTTCGGCAGACACCAGGTCAAGATTGGCTAATAAACCTTGAGCTTCTTGATAAGTCAGTTTTTCATTAACATTAATAACTGTTGGCTGAATTTCGAATTCAATCATTTGACCATTTTTATCAAAGGTAATTAACACTGAAATGGTTAAACAATCTTTTTCTGGGACAATACAACAACAGTCAGTTAAAGCCTTTGGCAATAAGGGAAGTACTTTTTTACCTAAATAAATCGTCGTTCCTCGTTTTTTTGCAGTTTTATCGAGAAGCGAATCAGGGGTAACATAATGAGCAACATCGGTAATATGAATACCTAATTGCCAGTATTGATCGGGAGTTTTTTCAAGGGTAAAAGCTGTTTCAACAAAAGGAGGGTGGTCTCGTTGCTCATCTTCAACAAAGGTAAATGTAAACTGTTGACGCAAATCAACCCGCCTGTCAATTTCAGCTCGATCAACTGTTTTTGGTAAAGCTTCCGCCAGTTGTTCCACCGCTTCAGGGAAAACTTGGGGTAAATCGTGTTTACAACAGACGATATCCGTATCGGCAGCTTCTTCAGCATCACTTCCTAAAATACGGGTGATAGTTCCCCAGGGGGGATGTTCTCCAATCGGATAGCGTATTACAGACACATGAACTAAATGGTTTACTGCTTGTTCTAAACTAGTCTCATTTTGTTTAAGTAAAAGTTCAAACAATAAGCGATCATCGAGAGGAATCGCCCTATAATCTCCATCATCTTTTTTCACTTGAGCAAGTAATGACGGATTTGCCCGTTCTAAAATCAGTTTCACTTCTCCTTCTGGAGAACGACGACGAGTGCCTTCTTTAATCACTTTAACAAGGACGCGGTCACCGTTCCACGCATTGCTAAGATGAGTTTCTCGTATATAGATATCATCAGCGTCTTCTTCATCTTGAATAGCAAAACAAAACCCCTTGCTTGAACAGCGTAACTTAGCTTCAACCAGATTTTTTTCCGTAAAACGGCGATATTTACCTCTTTCCTTAACTAAAACTCCAATTTTTTCTAGAATATCCAGAATAATTTGGAGCTTTTTGATGCTTTCTTCATCTTCACACCCCAACTTTTTCTCCAGAAATTTAGCCGCGACTAATTTGTCATCTGTAAAATTGGACAAAAGTGTAGCGATTGAAAATTCCATTTACCTATTAATCTTCCTTACTAAATGTGAGTGGATCTTATTGGTGGACGGAATGATAGAAGAGGAGTTGCTCGACAACTTCCTAAACGGTTACGTCTTCTATATCCGACACCATGAAGCAAGAAAAGTTCTTTCTTCGATGAGGAGATTGCCTAGTTAGTTAGGGAACTTAGCTAACTAAGTCGTGGCTCAGTTAAGTGATTGCCGTCTTTATTCTTAAGATTCAAATCTTTAGAATGACTAAGTTAGTTTTCCCAATTAGACCTCTGTTTACAATCAAGAAGCGACCTTTGATATATCTGGATTTGTCGCATTATTTATTGTTGGAGATCTACTATATTAGCAGTGAAGTTGCTCCTAGGTATCTTTGATTTTGTACTTGAAAAGTCGTGTCCTGCGAGAACAGAGTGAGAGTTGTATCTAGTGAGAAGGACTACTCTCATTGGAGGTCAACTCTGTCCAAGGTGAGTGTGAGAAACTAATCCGTTAACACTTCCCTTTCACAAACTTATCTAGGTTTTAATTTTACCAAGGTTAAGTGACACTTGCGAGGTTTGTCTTTGACGAAAGTGAAAGTCAGTGTTGATTTTTCATCTCATTTAAGATTCCCCTAACAACTAGCATAAGCACACAGCGCAGCCTTCCATATCCAACCATAGGATTTTACTGCTTCACTAACTTTGTTTATATAGAAAATGTTGCCATTTATCCATCCCTATCCATATAATTCTAAAATTAGCGTCATCGACTATCCATCAGCTGTAAATATATTTTTTTAAAACTGGTGGAAAAGCTTTTCTACCAGTTTTAAACTTTTTAGTTTGGTTGTCTGGGTTTTACCAGATAACTTTATCCCCAGCAGTTAGGACAATGGGGTTCGTCCTTTAATGTCCTAGCTTGTTTCTAGGTGTCGATTAGACTTGATTTCATCGTCTAGTTTTTCTAGTCTAGTCATCAAGCTCTGAGCACGCTTTGATCCTGAGGTCTGCAGGTATTCCCACAGCTCAATGTATTCCGTTCGTTTATAACGCAAACGCAGGGCTTACCACGCTGAGACTAACAGTATGAGAGGTAGGTTCACCCGGATATAGCAATCTCTTTTCTAACAGCAATACAAATATTTTCACAAAGAGGAATTGTAGATTTGACGAATCCATAAAAATCAAGGTGTGTTTATATTTGACTTGTTTTTCTTCAATATTTTCCTATCTTTATCCCCTAAAATAGTACAAATAGACTAAACAAAGATAGTAACGGGTAGCTCAAAAATTATGTTGACTCAATTCAGAATTCTTTATCCTCAAGGCGGTGTAATCAGTGAATTAGTAACCATTGATCACGGAAAGTATATTGTGCGAGTCCTAATCAAAGTTGGGTCAATTACTTTAGGGACAGGTTTAGCAGGAGCTAACACTATTGAGGAAGCTGAAGATGCGGCAAGAAACCGAGCTTTAGGGTTACTCAAACTCGATAGTATTTCCTGGAACCCTAATAATCTCAACACTTCTCAAACTCAAGAAAATCACAATTCAGGCACAATAGCAACAAAAGTTAAAACCAATGAATCATCTTTTTCTTCGAAAGTTCCGAACATTTCGGTAGTTGCTCAAACCCACTCTGAAACACTATTGTCTGAGCAACAAGTTCCGGTTGCGACTTCTGTAAAAGTTCCCCAAACTTCTATACTAGAGGCGAGCTCTTCTAAACCATCGGCTTTTATTGAGACAACTACAAGCAAATCTTCAGTCCAAGTATTATCTGTTTCTAGCATCAATGAGATTGTGACTGAACCAGTGGAAAAAGTTTTTTTTAAACCCTCGTTAGTAGAAGAAAATTCTACTAGTCCTAATGAGAAATTAGCTGAACTTATGGAAGAGGTTTCTCCAAGATCTTCTCAAGTACAAGAAACATTTATTTCAACCCCAGAGATAGGGAAAATTTCAACGCCAACGACTATCATAAGCCAAGAGCTTCCAGACGTATCCTCTTCTAAAGACCAATCTCATCTGACAACAATTGAAGAACCTCTTGAGTTTTCTGAGATTATTGCCCGTTCCAATGTAGAAATGAAGCGTTTAGGCTGGACAAAAGTACAAGGACGCGAATATTTGATTCAAACTTATGGGAAGCGATCACGTCAAGTTCTCTCTGATGAAGAACTCCTCGAGTTTCTTGATTACCTCCAAAGTTTACCAACTCCCTCTCAAACCTAGTATATAGTTTTAAAGAAATCCAAACGGACCCCTGCTTAACTTTCCCTAAAAATTGATGGAAAGAACCATCTCAAAAAATCACTCAGTAACGCTTGTTAGCTGAACTAACTTAGGGGTTAACCGTCGCCGTTGACCCCTATCTTTGTTGTTCCCCTGATTCCCTAACTAACAGGAGTAGGGGAAGGATTGCTAGCCGAAGGACTACGGTTAATCACTTGGTCAATTAATCCATATTCTTGAGATTCTTCAGCGGACATAAAAAAATCTCGTTCCGTATCTTGAGCAATTTGCTCAAGGGATTTCCCTGTATGACGTGCTAAGTGCTCGTTGAGTAGTTGCTTTAGATAAAGAATCTCTTTAGCTTGAATTTCAATGTCTGTGGCTTGTCCCTGGGCTCCTCCCAGAGGTTGGTGAATCATAATGCGAGAGTTAGGCAAGCTCATCCTTTTTCCTTTAGCTCCTGCACTGAGAAGGAAAGCTCCCATACTAGCAGCTAACCCAATGCAGATAGTAGAGACATCAGGACGGATTTGGTTCATGGTATCAAAAATCCCTAGTCCTGCCGATACAGACCCCCCTGGAGAGTTGATATAAAGATAAATGTCCTTCTCTGGATCTTCTGCTTCTAGGAATAATAACTGAGCAACAATAAGGTTAGCACTCTCGTCTCTGACCTCTTGTCCCAAAAAGACAATGCGTTCGCGTAACAGACGAGAGTAAATATCAAATGCGCGTTCACCACGGCCAGAAGTTTCAATAACGGTAGGAATCATAGAGTCTCTATCTTTTGGTTTCTTCCTTTTGATTTTAGCGAGTTTGTTCGTGTGTTGAAGCTCCTATTTTTTAAACGAGACACTTATAAGCTCTATCGAATACACTCTGTATTGCTGTCAACTACAGTCCAAATACGCCAATAATGTATAGTTAAACTATATTTATATTCATTCAAAATTCTATTTAATTTATTTGTATATTCATCACTCAGAAAATTATAAGTCTTAATTAGAGTTAATCTAGGACTAGTGCGTATTCGATAAAGTGCTAAAAAAAACGAAAAATAGCGTGTTGAGAACGACAATAAATAACATTGGGTTTTGATAGATGATTTTGCAGAACAACAGACTATTATCTTTAGATAATTAAGCAAGTATCTTCCACTTACGGCGTTTATCGAGTCTAAGCCATCTCTAGACTAATTGCTGTTTTTGCTTCAAACCCTTAATTCTAGCCTTGACTAGGAAATTTCATTCAGCTAATAAAGACAAAGTTTCTGGTGTTTATAATGTTCCAGAAAAAACCTCATAATTGGAACTAATAGAAACGATATCAATACAATTACTCGGTTCAGTATTTTTAATTTTTTTTTATAAAAATCTAAAAGATGTCTTTATTTCATTAATGTCTTTATTTCACTAATTTGTTAGTTATAGTAACCCTTTTTAAGGTAAAATACTTTTGTTTTTTACATTGAGCTAGCGATATAGTCCCTTGGTTCTACCGAGTAAAAAAAGTTTAATACCTATATAAATGTAACCGTTATTTAAAAACTACTTATGACTTCAACTTTGCTTAAAACCTCAGCGTTCAATGCTCCCACAATTCGTTCTCTTCCCAATGGATTGACCATCATTGCTGAACAGATGCCAGTTGAATCGATTAGTCTCAACCTCTGGTTAAAAATAGGGTCTGCATTAGAATCAAATGAGATTAATGGGATGGCACATTTTCTAGAACACATGGTCTTTAAAGGAACTTCTTGTCTCAAAAGTGGAGAATTTGAACGATTAGTTGAAGAACGAGGAGCACTGACCAATGCCGCGACTTCTCAAGATTATACCCATTATCATATTAATTGTGTGCCCCAAGATTTCAGAGACCTTACCCCATTGCAATTAGATGTGGTGTTCAATCCTAGTATTGCTGATGAGGAATTTGAACGAGAACGATTAGTGGTTTTAGAAGAAATCCGCCGGTCAAATGATAATCCTCGTCTTCAGACTTTTTACCGCGCGATGGAGACTTGTTTTGAAGTCTTGCCCTATCGTCGTCGCGTGCTAGGAAAGGCATCCATCATTGAAGGCTTAATGGCCCAACAAATGCGAGATTTTCACGAAACTTGGTATCAACCTGAATCAGTAACAGCAGTGACAGTGGGTAATCTTCCCGTAGAAACGTTAATCGATATTGTGGCGAAGAGTTTTAGTCAAACGTGTAGGTCTTCTAGTATTAAGCAAAAAAATGCACAAGAGAAAAAAGCAGTTAAGTTTTTACCTGAAGTTCCTTTTACTAAAATTGTACGTCGGGAATTTGAGGACTCCAGTTTACAGCAATCTCGCTTAATAATGATATGGCGAGTTCCTGGGTTGATTGAATTAGATCGAATCTATGCTTTGGATGTATTAGCAGTGATTTTAGGACAGGGAAGGGTGTCGAGGTTATTCCGGGACTTACGCGAAGACAAAAAGTTAGTTTCCCGTATTAACGTTAGCAATATGACCCATAAAATTCAAGGAATGTTTTATATTTCAGCTCAATTACTATCAGAAAATATTTTGGAGGTGGAGCAGATTATCATTGAGCAGATTACCCATATTAGACAAACATCGGTGACGGAAACTGAATTGAATCGTGTACGAATTCAGGTGGCTAATCGGTTTGTGTTTAGTAGTGAAAGTCCGAGCAATCGTGCTAATCTTTATGGTTACTTTTATTCTCAGTTACAAGACTTGGAATCAGCTTTGACGTATCCAAGTCGTATACAACATCTGAGTTTAGAAGATATCCAACAAGCTGCTCTCGATTATTTGTCTCCTAATGCCTATGGCATTACCATAGTACGTTCTACTAATAAATAATTATTAATTACTAAACGAAAATGTGGACGCAAATTGCTCAACATATTTCTAAGGCTATCCAAAGGGAGTTTCGGATTAAAAACCGACGTTCTGTCAATGGAGGTTGTATCAATCAGTGTTACTCCTTAATTGGGGATAACATTACTTATTTTGTTAAAACTAACCAAGCTTCTCAGGTAGAAATGTTTGCGGCCGAAGCATTGGGTTTGAAACAGATATCAAACACTAAGACCATTCGTGTCCCTCAACCAATTTGTTGGGGAATAGCCGAAAGAGCTAGTTATATTGTACTTGAATGGATCGAATTTAATGGAGGTACTAATCAATCTTGGGAGGAGATGGGACGTAAATTGGCGGCAATGCACCACCATCAGGGATCTGATAAATTTGGTTGGGAACAAAACAATACGATTGGTTCTATCCCTCAGATGAATATTTGGACTGATAGTTGGGCAGATTTTTTTGCAGAAAACCGTATTGGTTATCAATTGAAGTTGGCAAGACGACGTGGGGGAAATTTTCCTGAATGTACTCAAGTTGTGGAGATTGTTAAGGAGTTATTAGCCCATAGAAAACCTCAACCTTCTTTGGTACATGGGGACTTATGGTCAGGAAATGTTGCGGTAACTCAGGAAGGAGAGCCGGTTATTTTAGACCCTGCTACTTATTATGGCGATCATGAAGTTGATCTAGCGATGACAGAACTGTTTGGGGGATTTTTAGGTGTATTTTATAGAGGATACAATGAGGTTTTTCCTTTAGACAAAGGTTATGAAAAACGGAAAACAATCTATAATCTTTATCATATTCTAAATCATTTTAATTTGTTTGGAGGTGGATATGGTTCCCAGGTTAATCGAATGATTCAAAAAATCCTAACTAGTGAATAATGCTGAGATACTGGAAGTTCAGACTCAAGTTGAGGGAGATGTTCTACCTTACTATCAACTATTATTTAGATTGACAATAACTATTCATTTGATTTCCCAATTTTGGTTCTTTCTGACCTAATTGTTGTAGTTGCTGTTGCATTAACTTAACCGTGTTGATATCCTTTTGTTGTAATGCGAATATGAATTGCCGAGTTGTTTGAGCGTATCCTTGGTAAATATCAGCCAATCCTAGCTGATATTTAACTAAATTTTCATCAGAGATAGATAAATCTCTCATCTCAGTTGCTGCTTTGTCAAAAGAGTCAGCCACTTGTAAGGCTTTTTGAATATCCTCTGTTTTACGATTAGTTTGGCTTTCTTTAGCAATTTCTTGAGTAATTGAAATTATTTTTTTACATTGAGAAACTCTATTTTCAGAACAACTAACCAAAATTAGATTTAGCAAAATAACTAACAATGGAGCATTTATAAATATTTTTTTAGAGAAAATCATTGTAACTGATTAGAAGAAGTAGTACTGGTTACTAGAGTTCTGAGAATATTAGTTAGTCGGGTCAACTGCTCCTTTGATTCATTTTGGCTATCCACTAAGGTTTGTACAGATTCAGTCAAAGCAAATATTTGATATCCTTGCTGTTGTATTTGGTGTTCTTGTCGTTCTATTTTTTCAGATATATCATTTATTTTTTTAGCTAGTTTTTCTACTGTATTTGTAGTTGCAATTATGGCTTCTCCTATGTGTTTTAAGATGTTGATTAGTTGCTCAGTTTTATCACTCATAATATTAATTTCCTTACTTGAACAGGTTATTATTATATAATAATTTACTTCCTTAATAAAGGATAGATTTTTTAGTTTTGAAGTAGTAGTTTAACAAGTTTATCAATTGGGCAAATTGACACTGAGTACAATCTACGCAAAACAGGTTTTAAGTTTACCTCACTTGCCTGTGAGGTAAACTATGCATCACCAGCCGAGTACCTCAATTTTCTATTTGAGCTATTATTCAGAAATATAAACCCTTCACAAATCTGTAAGTTTAAGAAATTTTGCTCTAAAAATTAGAAATTTTTCTTACTTATTTACTTTTCCATGGCGTTTCTGATGCCAATACCAAGCATGATTAACAATGGTTTCTAAGTCTGGATACTTAGGTTTCCAACCCAGAGTATTTCGAGCTTTTTGACTACTTCCGACTAGGATAGGGGGATCTCCTGGACGACGATCACTTTCTTGAACTGGAAAATCAATCTGCGTTACCTTTTTAGCGGTTTCAATTACTTCGCGTACGGAAAATCCATTACCATTACCTAAATTGAAGACATCACTCTTCCCCCCTTCTAAAAGATATTCTAAGCCTAGGACATGAGCTGAGGCCAGATCATCAACATGGATGTAATCTCTAACTGCTGTTCCATCGGGAGTATCATAATCCGTTCCAAAAATAGACAGAGAATTCTGTATTTTTAAGGCTGTTAATAACGCTAAAGGAATTAAGTGGGTTTCGGGATGATGATCTTCTCCTAATTTCCCCTGGGGATTGGCTCCTGATGCATTAAAATAACGGAGAGCGACAGACTTAAAATTATAGGCTCGATCAAAATCTCGCAAAATTTGTTCTATCATTGCCTTACTAACTGCATAGGGACTCAAGGGATCTTGGGGATGATTCTCCATCATAGGAATTTGTTGAGACATTCCATAGATGGAGCAAGTAGAGGAAAAGACAAACTTTTTGATGTTAGCAGCTAACATAGCTTCTAATAGAGTCAAGGTACCAACTACATTATTACGATAATATCGACCAGGATTAGTTACTGATTCCCCAACAGCAATGTAGGCAGCAAAGTGCATCACTGCCGCAATATCGTGGCGGGCAAAAAGTTCATCGAGTACGGGACGATCATTTGTATCTCCAACAATTAATTCAACTTGTAATACATCCTCAACCAATTCAGGGTGTCCTTCGCTGAGATTATCCAAGATGATTACGTTGTACCCCGACTTTTGGAGAGCAAGTACAGTATGGGAACCAATATACCCTGCTCCTCCTGTTACTAGAATGGTAGGTTTTGTGGACATGAGATCTCCTTAAGACTTGATGATTAATAGGACAGAAGACACAATAGTGAATATCTCTATTCCTTCAATGGTTCTCTCTCTTAATTTAAGATAAGGTATCAAGTTGATTAAGAAAAGCAATTATGAAGAGTTTTAAGTGGAAGATAATTTATCTTATAAATTTTTCAATCAAAAGAGAGCTTCCTAATAATTCATACTGATTCAGTTCTTTTAATTGATGCTTAAGAAAATATTTTTTAAAGAAATGACTGATTGAATTTTTTAAAAAACAAAAATAAAAGCTAGTTGGCAAAAAAATAGTAAATTTTGTCAGCAAAATTTACTATTTTAAAAGCTATTTAAATTGATTAGCTATAGCGTAGATACCTTGATTTGTGCTCCATATCTGTTTTAAAAAACTATTTATGTTGCATCTCTGTTTAAAACAGGCTTAAATAATAACAGTCGTTTTATTTTAATTAATAAAAAAATCTCTACAAAAATTATATTTAAGTTGTCCTAAATCATTTTTTATTTAACCTTGATGATATTTAAGCGCTCATCGATTAACAGCATTAACTTAAGTCTTAAAGACTTGACTTTTTCAAAAGTGAGATTGTACTCTCTTTGAGAGTTTTTAATCTATAAAGAAGAGTAATTGATATAATCTAATCTGTCTTAGAGAATACCCAACATTTTGGCAATAAATAGGTAGATTCTCAGCATAGTTCTAGGATTTAACTCAAAGTTGCATAAAAATCTAAAAAGGCTAGTCCAAAAATGCTTAAAATAAATTAAAGAATCTAGAAAAAATAATTAAATAGAACAATGTAATTAACCCTTAACAACATATGCAGATTACTAATCGTATTCACTTTAGAAATTTACGGGGCGATATCTTTGGCGGAGTTACCGCAGCTGTAATTGCTCTTCCCATGGCCCTAGCTTTCGGAGTCGCTTCAGGCGCAGGAGCGATTGCCGGACTATGGGGGGCAGTATTAATTGGCTTGTTTGCTGCCCTATTTGGCGGAACACCCGCCTTAATTTCTGAACCTACAGGGCCGATGACAGTAGTGATGACAGCCATTGTGACCAAGATGATTGCACACAATCCAGAAAATGGCCTAGCCATGGCCTTTACTACAGTTGTATTAGCAGGAATCTTTCAAATCATCTTCGGTTTGTTGAAGTTAGGAAAATACGTTACCCTCATGCCCTATACGGTAATCTCGGGGTTTATGTCAGGAGTTGGTCTAATCCTCATTATTCTCCAGTTAGGACCATTTCTAGGTCATGTAAACCCAAAAGGGGGAGTCATTGAGGCGTTGAAAGCATTGCCCTATTTTATCACTACCCTAAGTCCAGCTGAAACAGCTTTAGGATTTTTGACGATGGCTATTCTCTACTTAATGCCCTCTAAACTTAAAAAGTTTGTTCCCTCCCAATTAATTGCCCTCATAACAGGAACTTTAATTACAATTTTCTTTTTATCGGAAGCAGATATCCATATCATTGGCGAAATTCCCACGGGACTTCCTCAGTTGCATTTTCCTATCTTTTTCCTCGACAAAATTAATGAAATGTTGGTGGATGGTCTTATTTTAGGGATGCTTGGTTGTATTGATGCTTTATTAACCTCTGTCATTGCCGATAGCTTAACTCAAACTCACCATGACTCTGATAAAGAACTAATCGGTCAAGGAATTGGAAACTTGGTTTCTGGGTTATGTGGGGGACTTCCTGGAGCAGGAGCCACGATGGGAACGGTGGTTAATATCCAAGCAGGGGGACGTACCGCTTTATCTGGTTTGAGTCGGGCTTTTATTTTGCTGATTGTAGTACTTTGGGCTGCTCCTTTAACCAAGAATATTCCCTTAGCGGTTTTAGCTGGTATTGTCCTTAAGGTGGGGATTGATATTATTGACTGGAAATTCTTAAAACGCGCTCACAGACTTTCAATTAAAGCAGCGGCTATTATGTATGGGGTAATGTTGTTAACTGTATTTTACGACTTAATTACAGCAGTTGGTCTTGGAGTGTGTATAGCTAATATTTTAACTATTCAACGTCTAGCAGATATTCAATCCGATCTGGTTAAAGCTATTGATACACCGGATGATAAGACTCTATTATGTGATATAAGTAGGCGTCTTATGGAAGAAGCTAACAGACGAATTATGCTCTTAGATTTGAGCGGTCCTATGAGTTTTGGGGCAGCAAAAGCGATCACTCAACGACAGGCAATTCTAGATAATTATGATGCTCTGATTATTGATTTAAAGGGTGTACCTTTATTGGGGGTAACGGCAACTTTAGCTATTGAAAAAATGATCGATGAGGCCTCCAAGAAATCAATAGAAATTTATATTATTGGAGATAATTTAAAGATTAAAGAACGGTTACAAAAATTTGACATTTTTCAACGTATTCCTCTACAAAATCGCTTTGATACTCGGGTGGCGGCCTTGCATCTTGCGGTTGCTAAACTCAAAGGAGAAACACTGAAAAAATTTGATGAGTAGATGGATACAAGTGGAGTTCAGTTTTTTCATCGCAAATCCTCTATCAAAGGTGATTAAACTGTAGGTTCAGAAGTTTCATCAGAAGATCACTCTGTTCAACGAGATTAATAAGTAGATGTAAAATTAGAATATGGAGCAATTCTTATTTCATTTTTTTCTTCAAACATTATTGTCTTTTTTTATAAGTAATAACTACTAGTTGATAAACTATTTTTAATGGATCTAAAATAATTATGAAATTTTTTAAAGATGAAAAATTCTTGGGTTTTATTCACATTATCGAGAATCTTGTCTCTAAGATATTGTCATTAGCTCTAATTGTTGTTATTTTTATCTCTCTTTTTGAGCTTGTTGTGATTCTTTCAAAAGACTTATTTGCCAAGGAACCTTTTGGCTTTTTTGGTCCAACTGTTATTGAAATTTTTGGTCTATTTTTGAATGTTTTGATTGCGCTGGAACTTTTAGAAAATATTACTGCTTATTTAAGAAAACATATTGTTCAAGTAGAGTTAGTGGTTGTAACTGCCTTAATTGCTGTTGCTCGAAAGATCATAATTTTTAATCCAATTAAACATCAAAAGTCAGATTTATTTGCTTTAGCTGCGGCAAGTTTAGCTCTTTCCACTAGTTATTGGTTGATCCGAAAGGTCAATCAGAAATAAAATGGATCATGGCAGTACATATTAAAGTTATTTCAGAGATTGTTTATACAATAAATAATAAAGGAACTTTAGAGTGTATTAGCGCAGCACACAAATAAAATAATCTTAGTACTTTACAGTATAAACAAGAGACAAAATTACCAAACTACCACATTTTCTAAACATAATCCCTTAAATAGCTTGTCCTAAGAGATTGTCTTAAGACAATCTCTTAGGACAAGCAGAAGATCTGTATTCCATTAGATCAGTTCTCTCTCAGCTTAATGATCTCTATCTCTTTCAAGAAAAGAGAATAATTCTCGTCTATTCTATCTAGTAATTTCTTAATATCTCTTATGATTTAGAATTAAAAAATCAAGAACTATTAAAGTTTATTTGCTACCAAGAAACCCCGTCTCAGCTATGGAATAAAAAGCATTTACTAAAGGAAAAATAGCTAAAATACGTTAGAGATAAAAAATACTGTCGTCTAACAATCGCATTATGGATTAACTTTTTTAAGTAATCAGCATTTGCCCCTTGGTTAACAACTTTATCTGACCCAATGGCAAAAAAGACGGGCTAAAATTTTCCCTGAGTAATCAATAACAAAAAAATTCTCAGTTAACAAGCTACGAGGGACTATTGCCTTATTGGACGACGCGGGCCAGATTTATGGAAAATAGCGTAATCAAACCATCATTATCAACAAAAGCCGTCAACTATCGAAACAGTTAACTGTCAGAAGTTGTTTTCTTAGAAATATCAGGAAGAAAATAGCTTAATTGATGTTGTGTCGGGATGAGTTGATAATTTGGCTTATTCTGGGGATTAATTTCTTAAATCAAGGAAATTTATTTATGAGTGGTTGTTTACAGGTATTTGCTGTCGATTGACTAGTAATTAAATCGTTTAGCTCAACGCATTGAATCTAAGTAGGTAAATAGAATTGTTTAAGAAACTTTCTTACCTCATTTATAGCCTAACTTGAACAGTAAACCACTACCATCATTCGCCGTTAACAGATTAGTTACCAAACTCTAATAGACTAGTAAGTACTTTGTATTTTTTACGGATTACATATTAGGTTGAATTTGCTCTTTTTTGAGACAAACTGAATGTGCATTGTCATAAATAGCACAATCGTCTGTTATTATTGACAGACGATTGTGCTAAAATCTAGACGGAATAATAATTTATTAAAAAGCATTTTTAGTTAAAAGATATCAGGATTATTTTATGTAATTTTTTTACTAAATCTTACGGTAGTCTGTATCTAATTGAAAAAAGTGAGGTACAATGAGGAATTGTGAGTTTTTGTTAAGGTCATGAACGCCCAAGAAACTATTAAATTAATTGAAACCGAATACATTAAGACAAATTTGCCTACCATTCATGTAGGAGATACTGTTCGTGTCGGAGTCCGTATTATAGAAGGGGGTAAAGAAAGAACCCAGCCCTATGAAGGGACCGTGATTGCCATGCGTAATGGTGGAATTAATGAAACAATCACTGTCCGCAAAATTTTTCAAGGCGTAGGGGTTGAACGTGTCTTTTTATTGCACTCTCCTAGGATTGCTGACATTAAAATCATACGCAGAGGGAAAGTCCGTCGTGCTAAGCTTTACTATCTACGTGATCGCGTCGGTAAAGCAACTCGTATTCGTCAACGTTTTGATCGCCCTTTATAGATTTTTCCAACAACCAACAACGCGCACAAATAAAAGCATAAAAAGCGTAAGATATGATCAAATTGCGCTATGATTAAGAGGCGGTAAGGGGGTAACTGTCAGTTATTGCTCAGGCTGTGCGCTCTTAGTTCAGTTGGTAGAACGCAGGTCTCCAAAACCTGATGTCGGGGGTTCGAGTCCTCCAGGGCGTGTTTTTGTGTAGGTCAAGTGAACTGTCTATTGATCGAAATAACAACAGAAACTGATGATGGGTAACTGCTATAAGTTAAGTAGAGGTAACTGTGGTTAAAAAGGAAAGCTCAAAAATTGATCAGACAAAGTCAAAAGTCAACAATGACGAAACCCAGAAATCCAATTTTGTTGGGAATACTCAGGATGAGTTGACCAAAGTTGTCTGGCCGTCTAGACAGCAACTACTTAGTGAATCAGCGGCAGTCATCCTGATGGTTAGTTTAGTAGCTACGGTGATTTATCTCGTTGATAATCTTTTCAGTTGGGGAGCAGGGAAGGTATTTTAATGAGTTTTGCCCAAGATAACTCACCGGAAATAGAACAACTCGAAGAAAAGAAAAAAGCAGCTCGTTGGTATGCTGTTCAGGTTGCTTCTGGCTGCGAAAAGCGAGTCAAGGCAAACTTAGAGCAACGGATTCATACTCTTGACGTAGCTGATAGAATCTTGCGGATCCAAATTCCTAAAACCCCCACAGTTAAAGTCCGTAAAGATGGTTCTCGTCACCATGGGGAAGAAAAAGTCTTCCCTGGCTATGTATTGGTGAAAATGATCATGGACGATGATGCTTGGTTAGTTGTCAAAAATACCCCTAACGTGATTAACTTTGTGGGGTCGGAACAACGGCGTAGCATCGGTAGAGGAAGAGGTCATGTTAAACCAGTCCCCCTGAGTCCAGGGGAAGTGGAACGGATCTTTAAACAGGTAGACGTCCAAGAACCCGTCGTCAAAATCGATACAGAAGTGGGAGATAAAATAATCGTTCTCTCAGGTCCGTTTAAGGATTTTGAAGGGGAAGTGGTGGAAGTAAGTCCAGAACGTAGTAAAGTTAAAGCCTTACTTTCCATCTTTGGACGAGACACCCCAGTTGAACTGGAATTTAACCAAATAGAGAAGCAAAATTAGCGATGGCCAAGAAAGTTGTTGCAATGATTAAACTTGCCCTTCCTGCGGGAAAGGCTAACCCTGCCCCTCCCGTAGGACCTGCCTTAGGTCAACACGGGGTAAATATTATGGCATTTTGCAAAGAATATAATGCCAAAACTGCCGATCAGGCCGGAATGATAATTCCTGTTGAAATTTCCGTCTACGAAGATCGTAGTTTTACTTTTGTCCTGAAAACGCCTCCAGCTTCAGTATTAATTCGCAAAGCGGCCGGAGTTGAAAAAGGTTCAAGCCAACCCAATAACCAGAAAGTAGGCAGCATTACTCGTGATCAACTACGGGAAATTGCTAAAACTAAAATGCCTGACCTTAATGCCAATGATATTGAAAAGGCAATGAACATTATTGAGGGAACCGCGCGTAACATGGGAGTTACCATCAACGATTAATGGACAGTCTGAATTACTAAAAACTAACTTAGGGGAGAAGTATTACTTCGTTATTGACCCAAGGAGAAAATTACTCATGGCCAAAAGACTCTCAAAACGCTTTAAAGAAGCGCTAGCTAAGGTTGACGAAGACAAACTGTATGAGCCTTTAGAGGCTCTGCAACTGCTAAAAAAAACGGCAACAGCTAAATTTAATGAATCAGCAGAAGCTCACATTCGTTTAGGCATTGATCCCAAGTATGCTGATCAGCAACTGCGAACTACAGTTTCTTTACCCAAAGGAACCGGCCAAGAAGTTCGCGTCGCTGTCATTGCTAGAGGAGAAAAAGTTCAAGAAGCAAACAATGCGGGAGCGGATATCTACGGTTCAGAAGAATTGATTGAAGAAATCCAAAACGGAATGATGGACTTCGAGGTTTTGATTGCTACTCCTGATATGATGCCAAAAGTTGCTAAATTAGGACGTATACTTGGTCCTCGTGGTTTGATGCCTTCTCCCAAAGGGGGAACGGTAACGGCTGATCTAGAAAGTGCAATCGTCGCATTTAAGGCGGGAAAATTAGAATTTCGGGCTGACAGAACAGGTATCGTTCATGTTATGTTTGGTAAGGCGTCTTTCACTCCTGAGGATTTGCTGGCCAATCTCAAGGCCTTACAAGAAACTATTGACCGTCAGCGTCCCTCCGGTGCCAAAGGGCGTTATTGGCGCAGTGTCTTTGTCTCGGCTACTATGGGCCCATCCATTGGCGTTGACATTAGCGAACTAAGGGATCTAAAATTAGCTGATATTTAAGATTATCGTGATTGAGAAATAAATCTCAGTTAATTTCAGTTAAAAAGCGACCCAAGACAACTAAATGCTTGTTTGGCTTATGCCGCAGACAGCAGGGGCAATTTGCTTAATATCCTGCCGAGGTTGAGGCCTGAAGAAAGTTAAGTAGTAAAGATTTAAAGGATTAATCTATCTTTTTGTCCTCTTCTTATCCGACCTCAGCCCCGGCAAAACGCTAGGGGTTTCTTTATTTTGGCCAATTAGTTAACGTTCCTAAACTTAAGGAGGTGAAAACATCAATGGGAAGAACCTATAAAAACAAAGGAACAGTGATCACAGATCTCAAGAGACTCTTGAGTGAAGCTCAGCTCGCCTTTGTGATTGACTATCAAGGGTTGACAGTTGCCGACATCACTGACCTACGGGGCCGATTGCGTCCAACAGGATCAGTGTGTAAAGTGACAAAAAATACCTTAATGCGGATTGCAGTCGAAGAAGACGAAACCTGGAAACCGATGATGAAGTTTCTTAAAGGTTCATCGGCTTTTGTCCTCGTCAAAGATGATGTCGGGGGCGCAATTAGGGCTTATCAAAGCTTTACAAAAGATACCAAAAAAACCGAATTTCGCGGTGGTGTCATGCAAGGCCAAGCCCTAAACGAAAGCCAAGTGAAGGCCATCGCTGACTTACCTTCAAAAGAAGAATTGATGGGTCAACTTGCTGGAGCGATCAATTCACTGGC
The DNA here is from genome assembly GCF_029919255.1 of cyanobacterium endosymbiont of Epithemia clementina EcSB. Lineage (GTDB taxonomy): Bacteria > Cyanobacteriota > Cyanobacteriia > Cyanobacteriales > Microcystaceae > Rippkaea. The sequence continues at coordinate 2,618,678 of NZ_CP123991.1, forward strand.
AACAAAACTGGCCGTTGGTATCAAGGAAGTACCTTCGTCTGTGGGACGAGGCATCAACGAAGTACCAAGTTCTTTGAGTCGCGTCATTAGCGCAATAGCCGACAAAAAAGATAGCGATGTGGCTTAAGCATCTGTCTCCATTTAAACTATTGTTTGTCCAATTGTCCACTTTTTTTATTTACTTTCAAGGAGTTAAATTATGTCTGCTGCAACTGATGAAATTCTAGAAAAGCTAAAATCTCTGACCTTATTAGAAGCGTCAGAATTAGTAAAACAGATTGAAGAAGCCTTTGATGTTAGTGCGGCTGCTCCTGTGGGTGGTGGTATGATGATGATGGCTCCTGGGGCTGCGGCTCCTGGGGCTGCGGCTGAACCCGAAGAAGAGAAGACTGAATTTGATGTCATTCTCGAAGAAGTTCCTAGCGATAAGAAAATCGCTATTCTTAAGGTAGTTCGTGCTATTACTGGTTTAGGACTCAAAGAAGCCAAGGATCTGGTTGAATCTGCGCCTAAAACCATTAAGGAGGCTACTAATAAGGATGACGCCGAAGAAACCAAGAAGAAACTCGAAGACGCCGGTGCTAAGGTCAGTGTAAAATAGTTTCTCTGACTGGTCTCTGGATGTGGTAGGGGTTAACGGTTGTTAACCCCTACTTGCCGGTTAGAAGTTTAAATTTTCAGGTATCAGAAAAAGTGCCAAGTTTAATAATAGAACTATTAGACTTTTTCTTATATTTTTGTTGTTTATTACTTTATCGATAAGTATTTATTGCTTGAATGAAAGCATCGAAGTATTTATTGTTATCTATTAGTATAGCTTCCATATATTTTATTATAGCTCAATCAAAAATAACTACGATTGTACATTACGACTTTATAGTAACTAATGAGATTTTAATTAAATTTTTAATAAAATATTTTGAATAACTTCTAATAGTTCTTTATTAGATCTACCTGCATTATTAGTTTATATAAAAAATCTGTAAAGAAAAGAATTTAAGACTGAATCCTCTTGCCATTCTATTTTGATAAAAATACAAAATTTAACCAATGATAATAAGTTCTTTTTTTATTCTTTTATTTGGACGAGGAAATTACAATAATTAAACAATACTTCTTACATTTTATTAATTGTTCTAAGATACTCATAAACTCGAGGCTCATCTACTAATATCTACAATCTTTTTGCTAGCTTAATCTTTATAAGAGAAGATTAAACTAGCAAATATTCTTTAGTAATTATTAAAGTAATTTTTACTTTTTTACCAAAATGGTATGTTATCCTCTATTTATTTCTATAAATAATTTTTTTTTAGATAGCTCTATATCTTTAGTAAAATGTTTATTAACTAAATTTAGCCATTTTATATTTACTCTTAGGATTTAATCTAATAAAGTTTCTATCATTAGTGGTATAAAAAATAAATCTATAGATAGATGACCATTTATAGCTTTGGCTATAGCAGTTAGTCTTTCTCCAATAGGACTTTAGCTTTGATTTAAATTAGCTTTAATCCCACTTTAAGTTAATATTAAAAATATATTTTTATTTCTATTTTTGGCTATATTTAGTTCAATTTTTAAAGGGTTAAAATTTTATTTTTAATAAATCTTTCTTTTCTATTTTAAAAACTATTTTTTATATATTTTGCTCTTAGACTCCAATAAGAGTATTCAAACTTTGTCAAGTAATCCTTTTCTTTTTCTCAAACTTTTGAGACACAATTTTATTCTTCTATTTTAGATTCGTTCATCTCCTGGTCTTAATTCGAATTAAAATTAGTTAGATGATTTTTCAAAAAAATTATCAGTGAATAAAGCTTTATTTCCTTGAAATTTGTTTCAATTATCATTGATCAAATACTTTTAATAAGTAAATACTATGTTCTTTATTTTACGAGATTTTAACTGTTGATGTATTTATTTTCTGGTTAACATTAACTAAAATATGGAGCTAAGTAATACTTGATAAATATAATTGTATCTATTTTTTTTTCTTGATTATTAAAAATTTGTTTTCATAAAAAAATATTATCTCTTGTAAATGTACATTGACAATTTCATCTTTATACTCTTCTTTTTATAAGAGATATATATTTCTATATTAGAGAATGTAGTTGTCAACTTACTATTTACAATTAAATTTTTATTTTTAATGGTAAGTTCTTTAAAATCGTAGTTGCTATATAAGTATTTTTATCTATAATTTATCTATAAATCAAAGTAAATTTGATTTATAGATAAAAATAGACTTACATTAATTTGTATTTATAGTGTTTCAACCACCAGTAAAATTTATTCAACTAATGAATTAATTATTAAATATTTATTTGCCTTAGAATGAAAAAGCCATTTATCTTGAAATAGACAAAAAAGAACATAATCCTAAAATATTTAAACCAAAAATTTTTGTTTGAAATATTAACATTACAAATGTAATTTTAAAAAAAGAAGTAATTGAATAAAAGACATAAATAATTTTTAACAACTTAGTTCAAAAACTACAGATAAATAAGTCTCATAATATGATTAAAAGACAAGAAAATTAGCACGTAATATTAGTAGATTTAGAACGAATAATAAGCGTTTAAATTATAAAACCCAAAAAATCCAAATAAATATTAAAATAACTGTAAGCTTCGGACAAAAATTTAGTGAGTATAGAAGAGGTCAGTATAGATTTTGACAAATTTTGTAGTATTTTTGCAGTTAATTAGTATTACTTGCTGAAGTAATGGAAGATAGATTAAATCTAATAAGATTATTTAATCTTTAATTAAATATTAAATTTAATTTTTAATTATTATTTCTTAAATAAAAGACTAAAAAGCTTAAAAGTACTAGCTTTTTTAGAAAATGTAAATCTTAACTATAAGAAGTCTCATTTTTTAAACTTCTGTGGTTTCTGAATTTACATTTTACTAGTTAATTTCATAGCACTGATTCAGTATGATAAACTTTAAATAAAAACAATAAAAACTCTACTTTAGATACTGAAATATAGAAATTTTTTTTACAGTTATATTTACTTGATAGAATCTAGATTCTTTAGTTTTTGAACAAATCTGGCAGAAAAAACTATGGCAGTTAGTGAGTGCTAATTTTCTTCGTTATACTCAGCTGTACTCAGTAAGTTAACATGACAGGACTCTATTTTTCAAGTATTCGTATAGAATCAAATACGAGTACTTATTCTATACGAATACTTATTCTAGTTTAATTATTAACTTTCCCAGTTGTATAGAAGCCATGTTTACCCTTACTTATTCTCTTTTAAAAAGCAATAATATAGAATTGATATTAGGTGGGAGTTTCTGTCATAATTATCTCGAAGTGTCCTTGTCCTAATTTTACGTCATCCTTTACAGAAAAAATTCATAATTTCCACTGAATGACAAGAATTTATGTTGTCGGTAATAGTATTTAAATCCACCATAGATACCCTAAATTCAAGAGATTAATTTTTTTATAGTAATAATCTTATTAAAATTTTTTACAAAATAAGAGCTGAAAATAAGAAACTTATAGTTAATGACAAATTAAGCATAAAATGTCCTCAAAATTTAAACAGAAACAACATCGAGGTTTTGCCCTAATTGATTTGATCATTGGAGTGATAATTTTCACCATCATTGTTATCATTGCCCTCCATAACCTCTTAGAAACTCCAGAGAGCCGTGAAATTAGAAGACCGGCCGTCAGAAATCTGAGAACTTTCTCCCACGGGAATAAATTGAACGCTTTGAAATGTGAAGGACAAGACAAAGATAAAAATGGGCTAGTTTTCTGTAAGGCAAAAGACAGACAAGGAAAAACTGTGATCCTTCAATGTGGTTATGATCAAAGACACCAATATTGCACAACCCAGGCAATAGAGAACGGGGAATAGAACCTTAGCTAAGCTCTCAGTGCTTAGTGTATCCCCCTGGACCCCAAATGTTTAACTTTTATTTGATTGAGGAATAGTAATATCAATGGTGGTTATGGTTTTCTCTAAAAGAGAAAGAGGAGGTTTAATAGCTTCCTTATTACCAACGACTAAGATGATCATCTTTTCAGGAATTAGGTATTTTTGAGCAACCCGTTGAACATCTTTGATAGTAGTAGCCTTAACTCCTTGTTGATAGCTGAAAATAAAGTCTTTGTGGTAACCATAATATTCATAGGTCATCAGACGGGATAAGACTTGACCGGGGTTCTCAAACTTAAAAACAAAAGAATTGAGAATGGATTCTTTAGCCTTAGAGAGTTCTTCGTCAGTAATGGCTGTAGTCCTTATCCGTTCAATTTCTTGCATAAAAGAGCCTAAAAAAGGAACTGTGGTCTCAGAACGAGTCTGTCCCCCGCCATAAAACATCCCTGAATAGTCATAGGCAGCACTCCAGTAGCCATAGACTGAGTAGGCAAGTCCTTGCCGCGAGCGCAATTCATTAAATAACCTTCCTCCAAATCCGTTAACCACACCATTCAAGACACTCAATGCTGGATAATCAGGACTATCAAATTGTCCTCCTAAATGTCCTACCAGGACACTACTTTGAGTCAATTGAGGTTGATCGACCAAAAAGAGTCCTTGAGTATATTTCTGTCGAGCAGACGGGATTGTAATGTTTGGCTTAGGAGTTAACGGTTTCCAATCTCCAAAGGTTTCACTAATCAACGTCTTCATAGCTTTGGAATTAAAATCTCCCACAACTCCAAGAATCATCCCATCGGGACGCACATAGTTTTGATAAAAAGTGATGATATCCTCACGGGAGATATTATCAATGGTGCTGTATTCCTCCGTTCGTGCATAAGGACTGGTCTCGCCATAGACTAACTTACTAAATTCTCTACTAGCAATATCTTTGGGGTTATCATTGCGCCGTGCAATTGCTCCTTTATATTGGGTTTTGACTAATGCTAGTTGTTCTGGAGTGAAGGCTGGCTCACGAATCACTTCTTTAAATAAGCTAAAGACAGTTTCAATGTCTTCAGTCAGGGCATTAAAACTTGCTTTCCCTGATGCATTACTAATACTGGTTTCTACGTGGGCTGCCCGTTTTTCAAGAAGTTCGTTTAATTCTTTAGGGGGATGATCTTTAGTTCCTCCCGTTCGCATTAGTATTCCGGTGATTTCTGCTAATCCTACTTTATCTGATGGTTCCAGTCGTGAGCCGGTACGAATAATAGCGGTTCCATTTATCAATGGCAACTTATGATCCTCCATCAAATAGACCACCATTCCATTATCAAGTTCATAGCGTTCGTAGTCAGGAATAGTAATTTCAGGGAGAGGAGGGAATTCCAGTTCAGTATAGTGCCTTGGAATTTGGGCGACCGCGGGAACCCGCAGCATCAATACTGAGGACATGGTAATACAAATCAGGCTAAGCCAGCGAAGACGTTTCAATAGTTTGTTCTGAGTCATAGATAGATTAAGTGATGTTAATCTTTTTTATTGTGATACATTGAGGCATCAACTCGTTGCAGCCGATGTCCCTATCTTTTTTATGCATGCTTCAGTAATTATGTCAAATATTTTTTAAGAAACCCCTACATAAGTGTATTAAATACTACTAACATTAGTTGCACTTGATAATTTTTTTTAAAAAAAATACAATTATTGATTAATAATTGTAATTAGAACAATAGAAATATAACTTCATAAAAGATAAACTATATTTATATATCTAAATTAGAGGTTACTATAATTTAAGTCAAGGCTGACTAGCATTTTTTGGGGTAGCTAAAATTTTGATTTGATTTTAGTAATTAGTATATTCTTGAGATCTTCTATTAAAGCTGTTGGAGATTTTGTCATCATATCTAAATCTTCAAATTGTAAAGGTATCAAAGATATGATGAGGCTTTCTTTTCCGCATAACTTTACTAAAAACTAAAATAGTGATAAGATATTTATATATGAGCTTTTTAATTAACTTAGAACCATTCATCTTTAAATTTTTTAAAAAAGTAAACACTACTTGTAATCCTACTTAATCTATTAAGTAAAAGCTTTTATATAAATAATATTGTTGGCTAAATAAGTACTTTTAAATAGGTAAAAAAATTGTACCTATTTAAAAGTACTTATTTAGATATTTAATTTAATTAGATAGAAATAATTAGGACAGTAAGCAATATAAAAAATATATTTATAGCTAAATATTTTCTATATTATTAGTTGTCATAGTATAGCTACTATGTCTAAATAAAAGGATATAAAAAGTTTAGAATGTACATTAAGTAGAATTATTACTAAATGCAGTTATAACAACAATTCTTTAATGAGTAGCTCAAAATATTCTATCTTAGAGTCTAATACTCTAATATATATAAGTACAAATAACTTTCACAAATAAAATTTAAAAAGCTAATTGATTTTAAACATATAGATTGTAAAAATGCTTAAGACAAAAAAAGTAAAAGTGAATACAAAAATTAATTTATATCGGCAAAACCAAGAAAAACAATGGCATCAAGTAAAATTTAATAAAACTGCTGCAAGAATGTTTAATCATTAAAAATGAATATGATTTAGCTAAAACAGCCAAACAAAGTATTTAGATAAATAGGTCTTTATCTAAATAGTTACTATAGAAAATATCAACTTTAAAACCTCTTTATGTACGCTTTTCATCCTTACTTAAGTAAGGATGAAAAGCGTACATAAAGAGTTGTCCATTTCCGAGGATAGTTGCACCCAAATTATTCTAAATGCACTTTAGTATCATAGTTTACACATTTAAGACGATTTTTTGTTGATAAAGCAAAGTCTTAATGAGAACATCGAGATATTCATGACCCACTCTCAAGAGAAAACATGGAGTGTTATTGACTATATAGCGGTTTTTATTTAAACAGATAAAAGTAAAGAAACTAGAAAATATTAGTTACACTAAAAAATGAGGCCGTACTCCATAGATATTACCGCTAAAATTATATAGACTAACAATAGGATAAATAAATTTAACAACTGGCAGAGTTGTTAAATTTAGTCGTCTTTTTAGACCGTAGTTAGCAATAAAAAGTATATAAAGATTTCCTCATAGCTTAGAAAAGTACTATTTAATTAAGGCGTAACTACCTAATAGTAGAGAACAATTCCTAGAACAAGATGACAGTACTCCTTTATAAGAGCTAAGTACTCGCTTACACAGAAACAATAGATATTGAAGTTCATATTCCTACTATATGTTGCTTCTTACAATGACTTAACTTAACCTGAAAAAACACTTCATGTGCTGAAACCTTACACAGATAGGATTCTAATTTTCAGAGCTAATTTTGATTAATTAAATCAGAGTTTATTTAGCCATGATTCGTCACTTTATCAGAACAACTAAAGGAAAACTAGTCTATAGAAAACTTCCCAATAATCTAAAAAAAATATTACGCTAACAAGCTTTATGTTCCCTTATCCCCTTGAAGGATAGACAGACAAAGAAGTTTTCTTACTGATGAACAAGAAGTGACTACCAAACAAGCCTATGGCCATAAGCTTGTGTAATCATGGATAGTTTACCGACTCATAAAGCAACAGACGTTAGAGAGTCAAGAAAATCTAAAGAACGTAAGTCATATTTTTATTTCTTTTGATCGCTTTTTGTACTACTTAAGACTCTTTTCCCTATCCTGTCTACTTTTGGTATATTTTATACCAAAAGTAGACAGGAAGTCAATTTTTTTGAAAAATAATAGATAAGTTATTTGCTGGCATATTCACTGTTTTTACGAACTTCAATCCCTGCTGTTGAGAAATTTCAATAACATCTTCAAGATTACGAACTCCCCAAGTTTGATTTTGAATTCGAAGAGACTCATCAAACAACTGATTACTAGGAGCAGTATGTTTGCCTCCTTGTTTGTAGGGTCCATAGAAATAAAGAATACCTCCTGAAGGTAATAGATTTCCTGCTCCTTTAATTAACCCTAAACAGGCTTCCCAAGGACTAATATGAATCATATTGATATTGACAATTGCTATGATTTCGAGATTTTTTAATCCTTCAGTCCAAGTAGGATTTAGTACATCTATATTTATAGAAGACTGACAATTAGGAGAGGGACAAAACTTTCGCCATGCATCAATACTTTTTTGTCGCATTGCATCAGGTTCAGACGGTATCCATTGATAATTTTTTAGTTTTGAAGCAAAATAAATGGCGTGTTCTCCTGTGCCACTAGCAATTTCCAAAATATTCCCTTTGGGAGGTAAAACACTTACCAGAGTCTCAAAAATAGAATCACGGTTTCGTTGTGTTGCAGGGGCATACTGTCTTAAATCATTTTCGAAAGTCATAATAATCCTCTTGAACTTAATAGACGTTTAATGTCTGATAAAAAAATAACATTAAGGTAGCTGAAAACAGTACATTAATTTAGATGAGAGGAAAAAAATAAAATGAGTCAGCAAACAACAGGACTGATATTCAGTGGAGTCTTAGCAACATTTATGTTCTGGTTTTCTAAAATTTTTACTAAAGTTAGTAACTCTGCTGAAATGTCAACAAATATCGATGTAACTATTGTGGAACAGAACTTTATGGCTAACTCTAAATAAATTTTTACCGCCTTATATTTTTGAGGTAACATGGGCACTGGGATAATTAAGGATTGCCTTAGCTCTTCAAAAGTTTTTAATTATCCTGTTAATTATAATCCCATTTATAATTCTAATACTTTAGTGACTGTCCTCATTGATCGAGTTATTTTTAATGAGTGGACTCAAGTATCCTATAGATACTTGAGTCCGGTAGGTTTTTAAAACGACTATTATGAGTATTTTAGTTGGCAGTTTACTTATTTAGAATAATCAAAGAAACTAGAGCTTATAATATCAGTTATGCTAAGCTATTATCAATAGCTAAATAAGATCAGTGGATAGTCAAGCTATATAGATAAAAGTTTATACATAACTTATTAATTTAGTCAGCAAATATTGATTTATTTATGTAAAATAGGGTGTTAATTTTATTAGTACTTAGTTTAGTCCTGAAAGTCTAGTTATTGCTTTGAAGTTATTGATCAGTAATTTATTTTACTTAGGAGATAAAATCTATATGTTTTGCATAAAAATTATTTTACATTACTTATGATAGTATACACACTGATCGTAGTTTTTGATAGAATTATCATTTGGAATAAAATTTCTCCTTTATATTTCTAATATGTACATGGCAAGTTCTGTAGAACTATAATTACTTTTGCTTATTTCAATCAATTGGAATAGATCTTACTGTTTCAAATATATTCATTTTTTTCAAATTGGATTTAAATTTATTTAATTGTTCCATCTAAAATGGAAGATCATACTTGTTTATACGTCCTAATGTAGTTTGAATCATAAAAATACAAATAGGACTTCTAGTTTTGGACAAATAATTTTTATTTTTGTCGTGAATACGTTCGACAATACTGACAGACTAGATGCCTATGAAATTAAGTTTTTCTAATTGTATTATGTACTCATAGTAAGAGTTTTAGAAGTTATCGTCCGCCAGTCTATCATTTTAAGTTTAGAAGGGCAAAAGCATTCAGATATCTTGATCCAGTTAAATTCATAAAATAATGACCTCTCATTGCATATTTCCAATCTATTTTATCTAGAAAAGGTAAGAAAACAGATAGTCAAGTTCTATGTTCTATCAAAAGATTGGCATTAACCGTAATGCTCACTAAATTAGGTTAAAATTAACAATATCTTATATTGATCTCTATCCCTAACCGTTAATAGAAATTAAACAGATAAAAACGAAAAATGGCAAAAACTGAACGCCGGACCTTTCTTTTAGACTTTGAAAAACCTTTATCAGAATTAGAAGCCCGTATTAGCCAAATTTGGGAGCTTGCAGAAGAGAATAATGTTGATGTGTCTGAACAAATTGCTCAACTTGAACGACGAGCTAATCAATTATGCCAAGAAATTTTTAGTACCCTTACCCCATCCCAACGGCTGCAATTAGCCCGTCATCCCCGTCGTCCTAGTACCCTTGACTATATTCAGGCAATTACTGATGAATGGTTTGAATTACATGGTGATCGCGGCGGGTACGATGATCCTGCTTTAGTGGGAGGAGTAGCGCGTTTAGGAGGTCGTCCTGTCACCATTTTAGGAGAACAAAAAGGACGGGACACTAAAGACAATGTCGCCCGTAACTTCGGAATGGCTTCTCCTGGGGGTTATCGTAAAGCCATGCGTTTGATGGAACGTGCCAATCAGTTTAATCAGCCAATTTTGACTTTTATTGATACTCCTGGGGCTTGGGCAGGGGTAGAAGCTGAAAAATTAGGACAAGGAGAAGCAATCGCCTATAATTTACGGGAAATGTTTTGCTTAGATGTCCCTATCATTTCTACTGTTATTGGAGAAGGGGGATCAGGTGGGGCATTAGGTATTGGAGTAGGTGATCGCCTATTAATGCTTGAACATGCTGTCTACATGGTAGCTACACCAGAAGCTTGTGCTGCAATTCTCTGGAAAGATGCCAAGAAATCTCCCCAAGCGGCCACAGCCCTAAAAATCACAGCTTTAAATCTTAAAGAATTAGGGATTGTAGATCGCATTGTTCCTGAACCTTCTGGGGCAGCTCATACGAAACCGCTAGAGGCCTCAGCTATTTTGAAACAAATCCTTCTAGATACTCTTGATGAACTCTCTTCTATGACAGCTAAGGAGCGACGAAAATTGCGCTATCAAAAATATCGACAAATCGGTAAATTTTTTGAGAGTTGAGAGAACATTTCCAACGAAAAATATCTTCTTTTTGAGGAATAGGCAATCATCTATAACCTAAAACTTACTTCCTGAAATTTAGGTTATAGATGATTGTGGGGTGTTATAATTACTTAGATGACGATCCGTAAAAATATCTAAAGCAAGGCGAGCTCGGCTCGTTTTCTCCCGGATGCCACTGTCCCTTATCCAGGGTCTCATCTCCTAGGCAACTGAGGATTTTCTAACAAATCAATTTCTATTGTTCTCTGAACCTACCCAAGTTGCTTGAAGACTTAGCTTAGTGTAATTCTAACAACTTTCAGCTAGTGGGCAGTGTAGATACTGAAGCAGAAACGCATCATGAGTTTTTCCTCAAGTCAACTTCGAGCTATTATTACAGGAGCCAGTAGTGGGATTGGGGAAGCCACCACTCTGACTTTTGCTAAGGCTGGGATAGATCTCGCCCTAATCAGCCGTCCTTCAGATAAATTAAGAGCAGTTGCTAGGGCAGCCCAAGAGCTAGGGGTATTAGCTCGAGCCTACGAGATCGATTTGTGTCAACTAACCGAGATACCAGTAAAAGTACAACAAATTGCCGAGAGTTTTGGAGGGATTGACATTATTGTTAACAATGCGGGAATGGGTTATACCAATCCCCTGGCAGATACCTCTCTATCAGACTGGCAAAAGGTGATGGATTTAAACTTGACCAGTGTGTTTCAATGTGTCCGGGGAATTTTACCCCAGATGCGTAAGCAGGGTCATGGAACGATTATTAATGTATCTTCGATCGCTGCTTCTAATGCATTCCCTAAATGGGGAGCCTATAGCGTTAGTAAAGCTGGCTTAGCCGCTTTTTCTAGAGTTTTGGCAGCTGAAGAACAGGCTAATGGTATTCGTATCATCACCATCAACCCTGGAGCAGTTAATACCCCCATCTGGGATACAGACACTGTTCAAGCCGATTTGAATCGTTCTGCTATGCTCGACCCCTATACCGTCGCTCAAACTATTCTTCAGGCGGCACTCTTGCCAGCAGAAGCTGTCATTGAAGAAATGACTATTTTACCTAGTGCTGGAATTCTGTAAGCCCAGATAAGTGTTTTTACTTTAATCATGACAATAGCGTCTTCTAAAGGATTCAATTCCCTTAATTCTAACGGCTTCAACGATCTCAGCCCTAATCTGGTTGAGTGTGTTTCCAGCCGACCTGACCGTAATACCCACAATGGAGAACAAGTGCATTTCCGTCCAGCCGAGGAAACCAATAAAGAAGAAATAATGACGGCTGTCCGAACTATGTTAGAAGCGCTAGGGGAAGATCCTGATCGAGAGGGATTAGTGAAAACTCCTAAACGAGTTGCAGAAGCCATGGCGTTTCTAACTGATGGGTATAATCAATCTCTAGAGACCTTGGTCAATGATGCTATTTTTGACGAGGGGCACAATGAGATGGTTTTAGTGCGAGATATCCATTTTTCTAGTCTCTGTGAACATCATATGCTCCCGTTTATGGGAAAAGCCCACGTTGCATATATTCCTAATCAAAAAGTAGTCGGGCTCAGTAAACTGGCGCGGATTGTGGAGATGTATTCCCGTCGTTTACAGGTACAAGAACGCTTAACGCGTCAAATTGCGGAAGCAATCCAAGAAATTTTAGATCCTCAAGGAGTAGCAGTCGTAATGGAAGCGACTCATATGTGTATGGTGATGCGAGGGGTACAAAAATTAGGTTCTTGGACTGTTACCAGTACGATGTTAGGAGTCTTCCAAGAAGAACAAAAAACCCGCGAAGAGTTCCTAAATTTGATTCGTCATCAACCTAGCCTTTTTTAGCATAATCTAACAGTATTAGCCTTGACACAAAACCCCCTCAACTTAATTAAGGGGTTTTTGTGTCACTTTCTTAGTCCATCACTAAATCGAAGTTAGATAATCTTATTTATTTTTATCTTTTGATTTCATCATAAACTCATTCTTTTTGTACGCTTTAGCAGAAGCTTTGATCCAAATCGTTGCCGCCAGGGTAAATGGAAAAAACATTACCCCAAAACCAATCACTAAAGGATGTTCTCTAGCAAACGGAATACTTCTTAAAACCGCAATAATACCACCGCAGTAAACTAAGCCTAAAATGGGAAGTCCTAATACTAATAACGCGAATCGAGTATCTTTGTCCATGCTAACAGCTATCTAACAAAAAACTAGACGATAATTAAAATAAGCATCATGATGATTTTCAACAATGTTTTTTCAACAGCCATCTTAGTATAGTTCATATTTTAGACAAGTGGGGGAGTAAAGCTTCAAATGCTTGACCTCGATGACTCACTTGACGTTTAATCTCTGGCGGCATTTGAGCAAAGGTTTGTTTGTGTTGAGGAACATAAAAAATAGGATCGTAACCAAACCCTTCTGTTCCTCTCGGACTAGTCAGAATTTCTCCACGACAAATACCTTCACTTCGTAAGGCAATTGAACCATCCTGACGAGCGATCGCAATGGCACACACAAATTGCCCTTGACGCTGATCTGTCTTCCCCAATTCTCTCAACAACCGTTCAATGCGCTCTCTATCTGTTGTACCATATCGAGCTGAATATATTCCTGGGGCACCGTTTAGAGCATCAACCGCTAACCCTGAATCATCAGCAATCGCCCACTCTCCCAAGGTTTTAGCCACTTGAGAAGCTTTCAAGCAAGCATTTTCGAAAAATGTCGTTCCTGTTTCTTCAATTTCTAAGGTATCTGGCTTTAATTGTAATTGCCAGTCTAACCCAGTTAAATAGTTTTGTATCTCTTTAAGTTTTCCAGGATTACTTGTGGCAACAATTAGTTTTTTCATTGAAAATTAACGGATGATTAATAACTATTAACTCATAACTGTTTACTGATCTCCAGGGAACTATTATCAATAGATTTTCTTCTTTCAATGCAGAGGTTCATTGCCCTTGCAAGAACTTTTCTTGTCACCAAGAATTGCTCTGTACTTCTGGTGGTTCGTTGAAGTCACGAAGCTCTATTTTCCTTGAGGTTATTATCTTTAACACCACCAGAGGCTTTTTTAAGAGTCCTTGAGAAAAAAGAAAAAAGTAGATCTACAGCAATTATGGGACGCGATAGCAAGGCATTGTACCTAAAGCCCATTTATTTTCACGGATCACAGCACAATCTCACCTTAGTTTAAGTTATTAATGAGAAAATTTAGCCTAAATTATATTAAAAACTGTTCACACAGTATATCTTAAGAGATCTGTAGCGTGTATTGGTTTAGAGCAAGCAGTACACCAAAGGAACTGTTTTCCTGCGTTACGACACAAAAAAAGAAAGAAGTCATCCAAAACACTATAGTTTATGTCTGATACATCTGCTTAATGTTTTGTTGACAAACGATCTCTAGGATTAACAGCTTTAATATAAGCATTCCGATCTTCAGTTTCTCAATAAATTATACGTCCATACAATTCCGTTAAAAATCGTAAATGATTAGTTAATTCTCGAGTTAATGTTTCAGGACAATATCGCCATCTCCAATTACCATCAGCTAAACCAGGGGTATTCATTCTTGCTATTTCCGTTAAACCGAGTAAATCTTGTAAGGGAAAAATAGCTTGATTAGCGACAGATCCCATAGCCAAGCGAATTAGACTCCAGTGAATCCCTTGGGGACAAATACCACCCAAATAGTCTGTAATTCTTGTATTTTCTTCTAGACTACGTTCTGCAAACCATCCCACTGTAGTGTTGTTGTCGTGGGTTCCTGTATAAACGACACAGTTATGGTTGGTGTAATTGTAAGGGAGGAAAGGATTAGTACGATCACTGTCAAAAGCAAAATGGAGAAGTTTCATCCCTGGGAGATTGAATTTATCTCGTAACGCTTCAACTTCTGGGGTAATTACCCCTAAATCTTCCGCAACAATGGGCAATTCACCTAATTCGCTTTTAAGATACTGAAAAAATTTTTCTCCTGGGGCTTTTAACCATTCCCCATTCTCAGCCGTGGTTTCTCCTTGGGGAACTGCCCAATAAGCTTCGAAACCTCGGAAATGATCAATCCTAACAACATCAAGATATTCTAATGTTCTTTTAAATCTTCGAATCCACCATTTAAAGTTGACTTCTTCAAGTTTTTCCCAGTTGTACACTGGATTTCCCCACAATTGCCCCGTAGCACTAAAATAATCTGGTGGAACGCCAGCCATTAACGATGCGGCTTGAGTTTTTTCATCCAAACAGAAAAGTTCAGCATTAGCCCAAACATCAACGCTGTCGTAAGCGACATAAATGGGAATATCTCCAAAAATCTTAACATTGCGAGCATTAGCGTATTTTTTTACCCTTTGCCACTGACGGAAAAATTCAAACTGAAGGAACTTATGGTAAAAAATTGATTCGGCCAATCTTTCTGTCCAATGCTGTATTGCTTCAGGTTGACGGGTAGCAATATCTTTATCCCACTGTCTCCAAGTCTTTGCTGGATGGACTTCATGGAGAGACATAAAAAGGGCGTAATTTTCTAACCAATAGGAATGGTGAGCACAAAAAGTCTCAAAACTTTGGTGTAGTTCATCAGAAGCGTTAGTTTTAAAAGCATTACTAGCCTTTTTTAGAAGAGGAAATTTACTTTGAATTACTAGGTTGTAGTCGACATAATCAGTCGGAAATTCTGGAAAAGAAGCCAAATCTTCTTGGTTAACTAACCCATCCCCGTACAAAACATCTGGGCTAATTAATAAGGGATTCCCTGCTAACGCAGAGTAAGATAAGTAAGGAGAGTTACCGTATCCAGTTGGGCCTAAAGGAAGAACTTGCCAGAGAGTTTGACCGGTTTTTTCCAAAAAATCAATGAAGCGATAGGCTCCTTCTCCCAAGTCACCAATACCAAAGCGGCTAGGTAAAGATGTTGGATGTAATAAAATGCCACTAGCTCTTTGAAAAAATGTCATGAATTGCTCACTTTTATATCCTGCTTACACAACAGGACCCCATCGTCCCATAAAATCTAGTTTTTCTTAGAGTTTGTACTATTTCTCTTAAAGTTTACTATCTTTAAGAAGTAAAAGAAGAGATTATTATCTTTGTGGATAAAGATAGTTTTACTAAATCTGTAATATAAAAATGCCTTATTGATAAATTATTTTAGCTTCTGATAATTTGATGTTTATTATCTTCTTTGGACAAGCCAAAAGGTTACATTTTTTTTGCATATTTTTACTATTTTAAGTTTGATGCCAATGAAAATAATAAAGATTATTTTCATTGGCAAAGAAAGGGATAATTAAAAAATTATAAGATACTTGCGCAAATAAAGTATCTAAATTAAGTCTAAAAAAGTGAATTTAAATATAAAAATATTTGATTATCATATACTTAGTAGTCGAACACCAAAAAAGATTTCTGTAGTGAACTATACTTGTTTGTCAATTCTGAAATAAATGCTTCTTACCTAAGATTACCTAAAAAACTACTTTTCATCCAAAGTACAAAAAATTTAAGATTTAGTTAATAGCTAAACATCTTAGTGTCTAAGACAAAAAGATAGAGGTAACTAAATTACTTTTCGGGCAAAATTAATATCTTCTGTAGTCTTTGTGATCAGCATATTTTGCTAGTTTATAGTTTACCGTATCGGATACTTGATGATTCCTAAAAAGGATAGTTTATAAAAAGATACTTTTTTATCAGTCTTTAACAAACTTCTAAATATAATCCCAAAAAGTATATTTTACAACTTCTTAATGTCGTCTACCTTACAGTAATTTTGAATATATCTGATACTTATAAAGTGATTTTCCAAGCAAGAACGGATAAGTTTACGTTAGGAATTCTCCTTCATAAGTCACAAACCAGTTTGAAGATTTCTTGGTGTATCAAAGCCCGATCCACTAAAGATTGAAGGTGATTTCGGTTTAATGTTTTCCCATTAGCATAGCATTCTAACCACACGCTGCTAATGATACTGGGATCATCAGGAAGTTCAGTTAGTTTCCATCCAGGTAAATCAATTTCTTCCATCAAACGGCTAACTTTAGGGTCATAACTCAGGGCAAAACACCGAGATTCTTCAGCCACTGCCATAATTAAACTATGAAGACGCATTCCAATAGTCATTTCAACTTCCCGAAATAATCCCTTCAATTCTCTAGGATCTTCTAAGTAAATAATCTGATAAGAACCAGGTAATTGTGAAGCAAGTGAATGGGCAATTGATAAGTCTTGGGAGGCTTGGAAAGGAACTAATAATAAACAAACATTAGTAGCTTTTTGAAAATTAATTAACGCTTTAGTCAAAATTTTTAGTCTTTGGGGAGTTAATTGGGGATGTTTCCGCAAATTAACCGCCACTCTAGGCGCAGGGATATCTACCAATCCTGGGATTGATTTTCCTTTCAAAGCCCAAACTGGGTCGGGAGCAATTAAAGGATTTATATGCCATTGAGATACTAATTTAGCAGAAGCCCCATCCCTGACACTGACAGCTGTACAGCCTAAAAGAACTTGGTGGGTTAACCAACGGGTAAAAGGACGTCGTAAGGGGCCAATTCCTTGGGCCCAAGCGATAGTTTTTAAGCCTTTTTGTTGAGCTAAAGCCATCAATACAGCATAATAAATAGGACTTGTCCAACTTGTGACATCTTGCATTAAACTTCCTCCGCCCCAGATAAACAGATCAGAAGTTTTTAAAACTTTTAGGATGGCAAAAGCTGAACGATTAGAACAACTTTTAACCCCATAACGTTTATGGGTTTGCCGTGGGTTTGCCGAGAGAACAATAGGCTGTATTTGAGACGGAAGCATCTGTAACAAAGAGACTAATAAGGCTTCATCTCCACCGTTCCCTTGACCATAATAACCACAAATAACCGCCTTTTTCATACTTTAATGTCGGTGTTTATACCAATTCTATAGGTCTATACTAGACTACGATAGATTAGACAGCTTCTGAGGAAACACTCAAAGAATGACTCATACGATTGTCTTACAACTGGATCATCTAATACGATTGGATTTATCTCCTGTCACCAGCATTGTTGAACCGATTTTGATACAAATAGCACAGCCAAAGGCTTCCCCGGACGAAATAGTCTCTTATGAACAAACTCTAAGTTTTGAAATTAATTATCCTCGTAGTCCTACTGATCCTAGAGAATTATCAGAAATTCCTGAGGTTCGCTTGTGGTTTGTTCGTTTGGACTCAATTTATCCCTGGATACCTTTTATTTTAAATTGGAAAGGGGGAGAATTAGCCCGTTATTTTGCTATGTTAGTTCCTCATCAATTTAGCCGAACCGAGGGAATTCAATATAATCCAGAAGCTCTAGAAATTTTTATTATGCACAAATTATTTACCTTGTCTGATTGGTTAAAATACAGAAAAATTCCTAGCACCGCTCGTCTCCAATCGATGGCAAAAATGTTTGGCTATGATCTCGGTGAGGATTTTTTTCAATTAATTTCCTAAATTTTTTTTAAATAACCTCTTTTGTTGATGGCGAAAGATTCTAAAGATTAGCCATCGCTATCACGATTTCTTGAGAGATAAAAGGAATCATCCCTTTATTTTGACTATCTTGTCCTTCCGTAAAAACGACTAATAAATAAGGTTGATATCCAGGAATTTGAATATAAGCTGCATCGTGACGAACCTGACTAGTCCAACCTGCTTTTGACCATAATTGGGCATTTGGAGGCAACCCTTCTCCTAAAAATCCAATAACTTGATTTTCTTCCCCTGTCATATTGAAATTTTTTGGAGTCAGGTTTCGTTTGAGCAGTTCCATCATTTGTTGTGATCGCTTTGAAGAGACAGCCACCCCACCAACGATACTATATAATAACTGGGCAACGGCATTAGTCGTCAACATATTGCGATTTTCCATTATTTTTCCTACAAATACTCGTTCCCGACCATAAGGACCATCACACCAGGTTTTCTGATTAACATTAATGGCAGCTAATCCTTCCCATCCCAATGACTTGAAATAACGGTTGATAATGTTACGCTGGTGTTGCCAAGTGTCAAATGGACTCGCCGGCAACTCTGGTCCACTGGTAGTTCCTGTCAATACGTCAACGACTAAACTAGTTGCATCATTGCTAGAGTCTACTACCATATCCTGAATGGCGCGGTTTAACTCCACTGACTCGAGAATCATTTTACTTTCTAGCCATTCATGAATCGCCACTAAATAAAATAATTTGACGATACTTGCCGGATAAATGCGTTCAATACCCCGATAACTAAATCCTCTGACGGAATGTTTCCAGAATTCTTCGGCAGAGATTGCGCCCCCTGTATTAGCAATCACTGGAGGATCATAAACAACCCAAGTCAATGCCAATTGATCAGGAGCTAATTGGGGAAACTCTGACCAGGTAGCCTCTAAAATTTGGTTGCCAATCTGTTGTAAGGCGTCGTCTGAGTTAAAGAAAGCCATTGTAATCACTCTTCAGATCTAAAAGGTTATTTTAGGCTATTTCAAAATGAGTAATATCCACTTTAGACTGTCCTTTAAAGTTGGCCAAATCCTTTTTTCTTCTTGACTCTTTTCTTCTTTTTTTTCGTACTACCATGACCACGAAACCCTGAAGGTATTTGTCCACCGATGCCCCCAAACATTCCGCTGCCTATTTCAGACATAGCGGGCATTCCTCCTTGTCCCATTTGCTGCATCATACTCCGCATACGGGTAAAATTCTTCACCAGTTCTCCGACTTTGGTTTCAGAATGGCCTGAGCCCTTGGCAATACGACGGCGACGACTGGGGGACTTAGCCAATAAATCAGGATTTATTCGTTCTTCAAAGGTCATGGAACTGATCATCGCCTCAGTTCGCTTAAGTTCAGTTTCCCCTTTCTCAATATCCATATTATTGAGTTTACTCATCCCTGGAATCATCTTTAAAAGACCTCCTAATGACCCCATATTTTTCATCAGGCGCATTTGTTTAAGAAAGTCATTAAAGTCAAACTTAGCTTCAAGAATTTTCGACTGCATTTTTTCTACATCTGCAATATCGATTTCTTCTTGAGCTTTTTCGACTAAAGTCAGAACATCACCCATATTTAAAATACGTGATGCCATGCGATCAGGATAAAATGGTTGTAGTGCTTCTACCTTTTCCCCAACTCCGACAAATTTAATGGGTTTTTCTGATATTTGACGAATCGACAGAGCTGCTCCTCCGCGCGTATCCCCATCCATTTTAGTAAGAATTGCACCAGTAATGCCAATTTGCTCATGAAAGGTTCGGGTAAGATTAGCCGCTTCTTGACCAGTCATGGCATCCACCACCAGGAGGGTATCATTAGGTTTGATGGCATCTTTGATGCGGACTAACTCTACCATCATACTTTCGTCAATTTGCAGTCGTCCGGCAGTGTCAATAATAACAGTATCGAGTCCCATTTTCTTGGCTTTTTCTACCCCTTGACGAGCAATATCAACAGGGTTTGCTTCACTTCCGAGTTCAAAGACGGGAACATTGATTTGTTGTCCAAGGGTAATTAACTGGTTGATAGCTGCAGGACGATAGACGTCAGCAGCCACCATTAAGCAACTACGTTTTTCTTTACGAAGATAGAGGGCAAGTTTAGCGGTAGCAGTGGTTTTCCCTGTTCCTTGTAACCCGGCCATCAAAATGATGGTAGGGGATGTTTCAGCTTTAGCAAGGGAAACATTACTTTTCCCCATCACCTTAACTAATTCGTCATAGACAATTTTGATAAG
The DNA here is from genome assembly GCF_029919255.1 of cyanobacterium endosymbiont of Epithemia clementina EcSB. Lineage (GTDB taxonomy): Bacteria > Cyanobacteriota > Cyanobacteriia > Cyanobacteriales > Microcystaceae > Rippkaea. Next base: position 2,639,113 of record NZ_CP123991.1, read on the forward strand.
CTGTTGACTAGGTTTAACTCCAGCAATGACCTCTGCACCGACGGCTGTTTTTTCGACATTTGCGACAAACTTTTTGACGACTTGGAGGTTGACATCTGCTTCTAGTAGAGCACGACGCACTTCTATAAGAGCTTCTTGGATGTTAGTTTCAGTGATTTTATCTTGACCGCGTATTTTTTTCCAAGCGTCTTCTAAATGTTCGGCGAGAGCATCAAACATAGGGTGTTGTTTTTGTGAAGTTGATAACTAACTGTAAATAGTCAAGGATGAGTTCCATCTCTACCTATTCTAGATGGAGTTCAGGCTCTTCATCAATCCTGTAAAGTTCATTCACTGAAAAAACACGATAAATTTATTCTATTTCCCATAAGTTCAAGAAATTTTTACTATTCGTTTTAATAATTTGGATCTTTTATCAACATCTTTAGGAGTTCATTTAGTGGACAATGATAGTCATTGAATTATTGTGTGTATCGATTAATAATTAATTCTACTGAGTTTAAAACCTCATAAGCTGTTTGAGAATTTTCAAGCGGTTAATAGTTATTATTAGTAGAATATGTTGACTCTTTTCTGAAAAAAACATAATCGACCAAGATACAGTCTAAATTATGTAAAATATAACAATTTTTCTTTAAATCAAGAGAAAGCCACTTTAAATTATCGGTAAAGATCAAGTTCCTACTGGAACGATTTCTGGATAATAACCCGGAAGATATCTACAAATATGCAGGATAATCAAAGAACTAGAAGAAGGAAAATAAAAAAGAAATTTAGTATTTATATACTAAATAGTAATTAGAAACAACAACATGGAAAAACTCATAGTATAAAATTGCTACAATCCTACCTTCTTAGAGAGAGTTTTAGAAAAATTTAACTGCCATTGACGAGTTAGAAGATAAACTCAAAAAATTTTAAAAGAAAGGGAAAAGTTAAGAAATAGCCAAGGTGGCTAAAGTTTCTATTTATTCCAATATTCAAAAGAAATTAACTTTTCAATCAGATTGGGGTGGAACTAAGTTTTTTTTCTTACGCGACGAATAGGTAAGTTAGCGATAAGAGCGGTAATTCGTTGATCGCTTTCTAAGACAAACTCCATTTCTTCAGGATCAATATCCACATATCGACTCACCACTTCTAGAATTTCTTGACGCATAGATTCAAGTATTTCTGAACTTAGTCCAGCGCGATCATGGGCAATAACTACTCGTAGTCGGCGTTTGGCTTCTTCTCCGCTTTTGGGAAGACTTTTCCAGGGAAAAAGTTTTTCTAGTCGGTCAAAAATCATGGGTTTAATTTTCATAGAAAGGACTTAACTACCAAAAAAGCGACGACGAATACGAGTCATTAAGTTATCGTGAGCCGCCATCAAATCAAGATAAGGAATAGTGTGACCGTCCAAGCGTCGGGCAATATTGTTAAAAGCCATAGCTGGAACGGAAGGAGGTTCTTCTAAGACTAAGGGTTCTCCTCGATTGGTCGAGATAATGATTCGTTCGTCATCGGGAACAATTCCAATAAGAGGGATCACCAAAAGATCGATAATATCTTCAACGCTAATCATCTGATTGAGTTTGATCATTTCTGGTTTAATTCGATTAACTATTAATTGAATTTTTTCGAGCTCCTCACTTTCTAATAACCCGACTATCCGATCTGCATCCCGAACTGCAGCCATTTCTGGGGTCGTGACAACAATAGCTTCTTTGGCAGAGACTATAGCATTACGAAACCCCATTTCAATTCCGGCTGGACTATCAATCAGAATATAATCAAAATGCTCATCCATCTGTGCTACTAGCTGCTTCATCTGATCGGGGCTAATAGCTTCTTTAGTCCGATTTTGGGCGGCTGGTAACAGTACCAGATTAGGTTGACGTTTGTCTTTAACTAAGGCTTTTTCAATAGAACATTCTCCTTCTAAAACATCGATCGAGGTATAAACAACCCTTTGTTCGAGTCCAAGTAATAAATCTAAATTCCTTAGTCCAAAATCTGCATCAACTAGAGCAATTTTGTGCCCCAAACGGGCTATAGCTAATCCTAAGTTAGCAGTAATGGTAGTTTTACCAACGCCTCCCTTACCGGAGGTGATTACGATAATACGACTCATAATTTAATATACAATTTCAATGACCGATGATAATTTAACTTTTATCGATATTATGACGAATTATTAGTTTTTTAGCTTCGCTATTTTTTTTTAGATTTTAAAATATGGGTTTTGTTAAAATTTGGGGCTGGCTTCAAACGAATGCCTTCGGAAGTGATATAAGCAACTTCAGGACTGAGAAATTCAGGCGTTCCTGACGGTGCTCTTGCAACCAATTCGGCAATGCGTAATTGGGTCGGTTGCATTTGCAGTGCCATAATGCAACACTCTGAGTTCCCTTTGGCCCCCGCATGGGCAATTCCTCGCAAACATCCCCAAACTAGAATGTCGCCATCAGCGATGATTTCTCCTCCAGGATTGATATCTCCTTGAATGATAATGCTCCCAGGATGGCGAATAGTGGCTCCTGAGCGTACCGTTGTTTTTAGGTAAAGAGGCTCAGCCAAGGGAGACAAAGTCGGTTGTCTTTCAGAAAACAATGATTTTCTACAAACTTCCTGTTCTACTGAGTAACCAGCAATTGCCGCAGCTACAGCGGTTTGACGGCGACTAGTGTGAATACTACTGAGTTTCAGATTAACATTCTCAATAACCTCCTCAATACTTTGTAATTGTCTACTATCAAGTAAACGATTTTGTGCTACTAAGTGTACTGATATTCCCGATGCCCAAGTTCCTTGATGATAGGTCAGACAATGTTTTAGAGCCTGAAAGATTTCTGTCCAATCTTTCAGAGGATCTTGTTCCTTTTTAGTTATTTTGGGTAATATCAGTAGGAGTTTTTTCCCTTCACTCTTTAAATGAACTTGGGAATAAATTCCAGAAGAGGAAGAAGATGGTTGGGGGGTTGCCCCTTCTGAGGAAATATTTGGCTTTGCGGTCATCGGTTGAAAGAATGAAAAATTTAAGTTTAAGCTTAGCATTAGGCCGTTAACATGGTTGGGTTAACTTCTCAATAGAAGATTGATGATCAAAAGAGAAAAAAATATCATCTATATCTGATTAGAGTTGCTTGAATTGACATTTAAAATGTTTATTTATCTCTTACCTCGTAAGACTAAACAACTTTGAATTCAAGTCTTCAAAGAAGGATGGTAATTATGTATAAATTACCAAGGCGGTATTTTTTCCCATACACAGTTTGAATTAAAGTAAATTTACTATCTAGTTAAATTTTACGCCGTAAAATAAAAAAGAAAACAGCCACAACATTACTATTGGGTTGATTTTGAAATTTTCATAAATCTTGGTAAGTTTATTTATAGGGAAGAAGTTTTCCTGGATGTTGCATAAAATCATGAGAGAGGATATGAGTGTTACTTAACATAAGATCGTAAGGTCTGATTAATCCCTATTACTTGTTTCCCAGAAAATATTCAATAGAAAAATAACAGTTTATAGTAAGAATTACAGTTGATTCGTAACTTAGTTCCCTATTATTGGTCAGATGAACTTAATCGTCTTTATATTATCAAATATTTGTTAATTCTAACAAACTTAAGATAAAAATACTAGATCATTCTTATTTGATAGGAATAACAACAGATATATCATGAATATTTTATCGATATTTCTTTAGTTACATACTTAGTCGACTAATTTTAATTATTTTCTTAAGCAAAACTACTTTTGTCATTCTAATTAGTCAGACATACAGAAATAACACTATATTCATAACTATTAATAGAGTAGATAAGTATTTAATTGGTACTAAAGAATTGGAGAATTTCATTGCCTAATAAACACGAATTTTTAATTTAGTTCAATAAAATATTAAACTCTAAGTCTAGAACTATTACCTACCTAATGGTCGAGTATTACCTTCTTTAATTGAGTAATTGAGGCAGAATAACTTAATGCTGTAGAAAAATTGCTAGAATCTAGATAAAGACGCTTTTCTACAATAACTAAGTATTAGTTTATAAAAAAATAGGTGTTAAAGTTAATATTATTACTGTGTATTGTTTGATCCAAAACTTTACTTTTAAAAGGTACTTCATACATCTAGATAACTCAAACTTTTAGATCCAGTATTTTTTTAGAAAATATAATTTTAGCTAGCTAGTACTCATCATTTTGCTGGAGCAATTAAAGGAAAATAAGCTTATAAAAGCTATCATAATAGTTGCATTATATCTTCTTATTCTTTTGATTTTAACTTCATTAAAAACTGTTATTTAACAATTAATAAATATTAAAAACCTCACGAATATTGTAAGTTTTGATAAACTGCTGTTATTATTAGTTATTAAATTGAAACTAACTATTAGATAATTTAAAAACCCCCTAAATACTAGTTAGAAAGAAGAACTACCAGGATAAAATAAGAGCAAAAATATTTTGCTTGAAAATTAATAATATTTAAGTAAAGAACATAAAGCTAAATTGAACTAGGTGTATAAAAACTCACCAGTCCTATTAAAAATACTTCACTTTTTAAAAAATAAAAATTTGGAATTCTTTTTAGAACAACTTCAACTGGGTATCAGAACTATTATTATTAGATAATTGGTGTCAAAAAAACATTTTTTTAGTAAAAAAGACTGGTAAAAGTTAGGTGTTGGATTAAAGAAATTATTGCCAATTTTAATAAAAAAAACTAAATAGATAGTATAAGTTGTTAATAGCAGATTGAAGTCAATTTAAAAAAGAACCTATAAAATCATAAATTTTGTCAATTTTTAACTTCAAAGTTTCTCGACTTAGCATGTCCCTAGCTAATTACATACCATTATTTTAAAATAACCATTTTTTTTACCTATTTTACTTATCAATAAAATTCATCATAAAAATGTAATTTTAAGAAAAAATCTACCCCTGAATATAAGAAAAGGTAGATTACTTGACTACTATTTTTACTTAATTAGACATCTGAAGAACAGCAGTAACATTAATATTGAGGAACATCAGGATCAACCTCTTGACTCCAAGCTGTAATTCCACCTTTAACATTAGTTCCTACAATTCCCTTTTCCTTGAGAATTCCTAACGCTTTAGCTGACCGTCCTCCCCTCTTACAATGGGCAATCACTTTTTTATTTTGCGACAATCCGCGGATTTTTTCTACCCCTTTTCCATCTTCAATATCTGGTAAAGGAACTAAAATTGACCCTGGAATTTTGGCTATTTCGTACTCATTGACATTACGAACATCAATTAATACAAAAGTATCTTTAACATGATCGATTAGGTCTTTTAATTCTTTAACGGTAATTTCAGGAATAGTTGCTTTTTCCTGCGCTTCCACTGCCTGTGCTTGAGGGATTCCACAGAATTGTTCGTAGTCGATAAGTTGATTAATTACCGGCCGTTCAGGGTTAGGTCGTAATTTCAACTCACGGAATTTCATATCCCAGGCATTGTAAAGCAATAAACGTCCACTGAGAGTATTTTTCGCTCCTAGAACAATCTTAATAGCTTCAGTAGCTTGGATTGTTCCAATAATGCCACAAAGTACCCCTAAAACTCCCCCTTCTGCACAAGAAGGAACCATTCCAGGAGGTGGAGGTTCAGGATATAAGTCACGGTAGTTGGGGCCTCCTTGGTAGTTAAAGACTGTCGCTTGTCCTTCAAAGCGAAAGATCGACCCATAGATATTGGGTTTATTAAGTAAAACACAGGCATCATTAGTTAAATACCGAGTCGGGAAATTATCCGTCCCATCGATGACAACATCATAGGGCTTAAGAATTTCTAGTGCATTTTCTGAAGATAAGTGAGTTTCATACAAATTCACTTGACAGTAGGGGTTAATCTCTAAAATACGGTCTTTTGCGGATTGAATTTTTGGTTTTCCTACCCAAGATGTCCCATGAATGATTTGACGTTGCAAGTTAGAACTATCAACAATATCAAAGTCAACAATTCCAATACATCCAATTCCTGCAGCCGCTAAGTACAGGAGTAAAGGAGATCCAAGCCCCCCTGTCCCTATACACAGAACACTGGCCGCCTTGAGGCGTTTTTGGCCATCTAGTCCTACTTCTGGAAGAATAATGTGACGAGAGTATCTTTGAAACTCTTCTTTATCGAGTTCGATTTCTTGTAAATTTGGATTTAGCATAGGCGTCGCCTGACTAATTAAGCGTCTTAAGCGTCACGTTGGTTTCTTGATAGGCGCTCAATCAGTTATTGTAGCAGATCTATTTCAATTGAATATCTATATATAGGAAAACCTTAGCTTATACTCCCGTTTTATTAAAAATAATTAACATTTATTGACTTAACTATTCAAAAGTCATTTTTTTTTCTAGGCTAACATTAGCCATTGTTTTAATAGATATTAAATCTTTAATGAATTTAAAATTACTTATGATTAGTCAAGAAAAAGAACTAACTTTCCGCACAAAATTTTTTTATGGAATTGGAGAATTAAGCGGCTCTCTTCCTAGTAATATTTTAATTTTCTTCTTTCTATTTTTCTTGACCAATGTAGCTGGTTTAAGTCCTGGTTTGGCGGGATTGATGATGTTGGCAGGTAAAGTATGGGATGGGATTAATGATCCAGTCATTGGGTGGTTAAGCGATCATACTTGTTCTCGTTGGGGAAGACGCTATCCTTGGATGTTATTTGGAGCGGTTCCTTTAGGCATAACTTCGATTTTATTATGGGTAGTTCCTCCTACTACTAATCAGGCACTTTTATTTATTTATTACGGAGTGGTTTCTTTCTTATTTTATATATCTTTTACAGCAGTTCTTTTACCTTACGGAACTCTATCTGCCGAGTTAACACAAGGGTATGATGAACGTACGAGTTTAATTAGTTTTCGCTCGGCTTTTAGTATTGGCGGCAGTATTTTTTCTCTAGCTTTAGCACAAATAATTTTTGCGACTATTTATAGTACAAAACAACAGTATTTATTAATCGGAGTAATTTGTGGTTTGCTCGCAATGCTGATGGTATATATTAGTGTTTGGGGAACTTATCGTCGTTACGATCAAGTTCAGCAAAAATATCTAAAAACCAACAAAACTTCTACTTTATCTTTTAAAAAAGAATTGTACTCAGCATTTAGCAATCGTCCTTTTTTATATGTCATGGGTATTTATCTTTGTTCTTGGTTGAGTGTTCAAACTATTGCATCAATCCTTCCTTTTTTTATAATTAATTGTATGGATTTATCAACAATTCACATTACTCAAATGGCTATTACAGTTCAAAGTACAGCATTATTTATGCTATTCGTTTTAAATGCTATCAGCAAAAAACTTGAAAAAAAAATTATATATTTTTTAGGTATTCCATCTATAATTATCGCAGAGTTAGGACTATTTTTTTTACAATCAGGACAAGTAGTATTACTGTACATTCTTGCTGTTATGGCTGGTATCGGAATTGCAACCGCTTATATTGTTCCTTGGTCAATGTTGCCGGATGTGATAGATTTAGATGAGTTAAATACTGGAGAAAGACGAGAAGGTATTTTTTTCGGAGTGGTGGTACAGTTACAAAAAATAGGAGTTGCTTTAGCCTTGTTTTTTGTAGGTCAAATCTTAGATTGGTCAGGGTATATTAGTTCTGGAGAAGGAGTACAACCAGAGTCAGCTTTATGGGCAATTCGGATTATTATTGGACCTATTTCCACAGGGATTTTATTGATGGGATTAGTTCTAGCCTATTTTTATCCAATTACTCGACAGGTTCACCAAGAAATATTACTTAAACTTAGTTCTCATAATATCCATTTTAAATAGCTTTACCAAGATACTTAAAGCTAAGTTATCTTGAGTTTTAACAAATTTTTTATTTTAAAAATAAAGAAATAAATGGACGTTAACTACGTACTAATACAGCAAAAAATAACATCTACTGTCGTTAGATAATTTTGGATTTATTCACTTTAAAATAGACAATAGTTTAATTGTAACCAACTCCTACAATTTTAATATATTCAGGTTGAAATTTTTTAGTGTTATCTAATTGCCAACTTGTAACTTCATTAACTTGATTTGAGGTAAGTGAAACAATAATATATGAATACTCAGCCCAAGCGATCACCCGGTCAAATTCTGAGGGAACGGCTATATGATCAGGATGAGAATGGTAAATACCAATAATCTGTAATTGGCGATTACGGGCTTCTTTTTGAATCTTTACAAGTATTGACGGGGCAATACTAAAACGGTTGTGTTTGCTTAAATATTTTTCAGAATTATTAGTGATATTTTGTAAAATTTTATTTTCTTCAAGAGTCCAATTATTTTTTGTTGGGAAAACTTCAATTATTTGTTTTTGATTATCATTAATAATACCAAGAAGCAAACCACAACATTCTTCTGGATAAATTGTCAAAGCGTGGTTATAAATCTGATTTAGGTGGTTTAAAGTAATTAAAATCACGACGTTCAGTTTTAAGTTAAATCAAAATTATTGTAGTGTAAATCAAAAAAATACAGTCCTGACTTCTAAACTAATTATTAGTTGGTTATTCATCTTTACGTACCTCACCAAATCTTAATCCTCAACGGAGAGGTCAAGTCGTCGAAGTTTTGGTATGGTTACAATCAGTGAGCCTTTTGGCTATCAGTTAGGAATATGGGAGCATAATTTTGGAGGTAATGAAAATTCATGGATAGTAATGACTGGATGAAACAGTTATTGTTGGTAGGAATCGGCACAACCTCACTAGTTGCTGAAAAAATCAAAGAGGTGAGTGATCAGTGGGTTAAAGATGGCAGGATCGATTCGGAAGAAGCTCAAGGATTTGTTGAGGATATAATGCAACAGATTAGAGCAGGACAAGGTAACTTTGAAAGTACAATGGAGCGTCAACTGCGAAATATGCTACAGGATTTAGGCGTTCCTCGTCAGTCCGAAATGGATGAATTGCGTGGGCGCATTGATCGTTTAGAACGTCAAATTCGAGATTTAGAAAACAAAATGTGGCGTTAGGTAAAACAAATAAATTTCAAAAAGAAAATTATGCTGAAATATTAACATTATTTTTGAGATTGTTGCCATTTTTAGCTTATTGTTGTCGGTAGGATTTTTGTTGAACACGCCAGACAAAATACAGGCAATCACCGAGAGTAAGCTTTCAACGGTCGCTTCTCCAACGAATGGAGAGTTGTTACAAATAGCCTTAAATACTTCAATCAAGGGAATTCACCAATGGATCTAGAAAATGCTGTTGAAACTGATTCTGGACTTAAGTACGTCAAAATTAAAGAAGGGATAAAAGATTTTCCAAGCAAAGGCCGGACTAGTGACAGAACACTATACGGAAATCTTAGAGAATGGGAAAAAATTTGATACTTCCTGTGATCGTGGCTTACCCTTCTCCTTTGAAATCGCTATGGAACAAGTAATTGAATGATAAGGCGGAGGAGTAACGAGTATGAAAGTAAGGAAGTTGCCGTACCCTAATTTCTGCCGAAATTAGGGTACGGCGCAAGGGGTGCAGTGAAAGTTATTTCTTCCAACGCTGCCTTAGTTTTTGATTTAAAATTGTTGGAGAGAGAATGAGCTTTTTCTATTTAAATAGACATTTTAAATGTTTAATGCCTTAAACTGTTCCTCGATCTTTCCAATAATGAAGAGACGTTACCCAGACGTCTCTTCATTATTAGAAAGATCAGGGTAGGACAGAAAATTTCTCTGAATCTGTTAAAAATATATTTCTCTATCATTGACATTTTGTACATAAGTATTATGATGAGATCTTTTTTCAACGTAGAATAACTATATTGTTAACACTACAATCCCTATCTTGAGCTTAAAATTAGGTAGATTCTCCACGACGTTACATCTGTCCGCTAAATGTGAGAAAAATACTAAAGTTCTAATAAACCCTTATGCACTAAAAGTGATATAAAAAACTATCTCAACCCTTTATAAGGAACCTGGGATTTTGCTTTAAGTCTGGTATATTTTTCAGCATCTCGTTGAGATAGAAGGGGCAGTGGATTTTGATTAGAAGATTCAGCTAATAGAGGGCTCTGATGAGAGTTATTGCTGTTCAGTTTAATCATTTGCGATATACTAGGTAGTTGGCAATGCCGATGTAGCTCAGTGGTAGAGCATTCGATTCGTAATCGAACGGTCAGCGGTTCAAGTCCGCTCATCGGCTTTAAGAGAAAATTAGGACTTTACTCGTTTGTTACCATGAAATTGAGAGCCGAGTGGAGATCTCAATAAAGTATATTTTTTTAATCAAATAGAGATAGAAATTTAGGTCGTAGGAGTGAAAATTAGTGACTAAACGCTCTTTAAGTCAGCAACTAGGTTAAAAGCATAGGTAAGGTTTCCATCATGGAAAGACGGAAAAGCAAAATTTTTTACAATGAGCTTGACAAGGCAATCCTAACGCTAATCAAAATTAGATAATTTTAGTTTAGAAATATAGAGCCACTTTAACCCGTTATCATTTCTCAACTTAGTTTCAAGAACAGACTATCTGGTTAAAATTATATCCATATGATGTTCGTGCAGGGTCAATTGAAGAGGTGTTAGATTGTATTTTTAATCGAGACTACAATTAAGATCTATGTAGAAGTCTTCTCCGATAGTTAAGTTTTATTATCCTCCACAGATAACCCCACTCTTTGGAGATCGATTGTTGAAACTTTTGGAGCATAAAATTGATGATAAAGGGGGTTAAAAGTCTATACTCAGTTGTTTACCCTTACAATTAACAAGTTCAGTCTAATCAATATAGTTTATTACCAACCATCTCAAAATGCCGACTTGATGGAATTCTCTTTGAAGATGTCTGCTGAACGAACAGCGGACATCCTCAGATTTGTCCTTTAAGTCATTTCATCTTTTTTTGACAAAAACCAGAGTTTGATAAAAGACGACTATTTTGCACAAAATAGAATAAAAAAACTAAAAAATATGATTATTTTTCAAAAAAAATAACAATAACTGAGACTGAGATAGTATGAGAATAAAAATGAATAATATTTTATTTTGCATGCAATGATCACTTGTCAAAAACAATTACTGTATTTTTTTCTTTATTTAACTATACCTATGCTAGGTAACTTAATCTTTATAACTTTTATATAGATAAATATAATTATAGTGTACAGAATATATTTTTTATATAAGTATTTTGAGCTATGCAATTTTTGTTACCTAAATAATCTAGCTTTTTAAAATTTTTTTCTTTTTTTTTGAACATAAATTAAGACTTTTACTCATTTCTTTATCTTATTTTCCAATTGTCATTATAGTTTTACGGATTGTTTTGAGAGTTAGTCTGAACTTTTACCTCTTTTTTAACTACTGTTTTAAATATCTATTCAAGACTTATCTACTTACTTAGTGGAGATAATAATACTTGAATTATCTAAGAACTTATCTAGCAGATAAATTATATGAAAAGGTTATTGCTACCGCTTAGGGGCTCCTAAACAGGAAAAATGGATCAGCAAATACAAAAATTAACTATCCAATGTTAGAATTTTTCTAGCAATTGAGGCAACTATCGACTTTAAAGCAGGTTATAAACTTCACTCACCAAAATGAATGAGTGAGGCTCGAATAGAATGATTGTACCATCTCTCTCTTTTCTCAACCGAAACGTCTTTGAAAGCGATATTTAATTGAATTTACTCTTTTCTTTTGGTTAGTCTTTAAACAGAAACTTTGATCTATTAAGAAGACTTCTCTTTATGAGGCTTTGAAAAATATTTTAGCCAAAAATTTCGGGTCTCGAAAGAATCAACTTATTAGATAAAAACAAGGTAGGGTCGGCTACGCCTACCCTTATTATTAATCTAATCCATAAAATGATCAATAATTGCCTGAGCAAACTCTGAACATTTTAACGGAGAATCAACACGAGGTTCCATTAACCTTGCTAGATCATAAGTTACTTCGCGGTTAGCGATAGCGTTCCCAATGCCTTTTTTAATCAAGTCTGCCGCTTCTTGCCATCCCAAATACTCTAACATCATTACCCCAGATAAAATCACTGAACCAGGATTAATTCGATCTAAACCTGCATGTTTGGGTGCGGTTCCGTGAGTGGCTTCAAAAATAGCACAAGTATCCCCAATATTAGCACCAGGCCCCATTCCTAAACCACCAACCACAGCAGCAGCAGCATCAGAGAGATAATCTCCGTTTAGGTTCATAGTTGCAAGGATAGAATATTCATCGGGACGGGTTTGAATTTGTTGAAAAATACTGTCAGCAATACGGTCATTGACCATGATCTTATTCTTCCATTTTCCATCCCCGTGACTATCCCAAATTGACTCTAAAACAGATCTAACTTCAGCACATACTTCTTCTTTCTTTTCGGGGGTCAAAGAATCGTAACCAGGTTCAACTTTGCGCGCATTATCTTCAATACTAATACTAGGATTATCTTCTTGATTGCTTAAAATCCAAGATTCTCGTTCTATAACGCAGACATCTCGAAATTCTGTCGTAGCTAATTCATAACCCCAGTCGCGAAACGCTCCCTCAGTGTACTTCATTATATTCCCTTTATGGACTAAGGTAACCATTTGTTTAGTTTTGGGGAGACGTAATGCGTGTTCCATTGCACGGCGGACTAGTCGTTGGGAACCCGTTTTACTAATAGGTTTAATCCCAATACCCGCGTCAAGGGGAACCCGTTTTTTCCTATGTTCAGGGGTGAGAGGAATTAACTCATCATTGAGATATTTAATCAAATTTTGAGCAATTTCTGTGCCCTCACGCCATTCAATTCCTAAATAAATATCTTCGGTATTTTCCCTATAAATAATAACATCGAGTTTTTCAGGCGACTTGTGGGGAGAAGGAGTACCATGATAGTAACGACAAGGACGAACGCACGCATAGAGGGTAAAAATTTGCCGTAATGCAACATTAAGCGAACGAATCCCCCCACCAATGGGAGTAGTTAGGGGACCTTTGATAGCAATACCATATTCTCCAATAGCTTTAAGAGTATCATCGGGTAAGTATTGATAGGTTCCATACAAGTCACACGCTTCATCTCCTGCATAGACTTTAAACCAGTTAACTTGGCGTTTGTCTCCATACGCAGTAGCGATCGCAGCATCGATTACCTTTTTGGTAGCCGGCCAAATGTCCACACCTATTCCATCTCCTCGAATGAAGGGAATAATGGGATCATCGGGAACAATGGGTTTACCGTCTTTATAAGTAATTTTAGAACCAGTGCTCGGGGATATTAGTTTCTCGTACATAGAATCGTTTTATGCTTAATGTCGTCTTTTAATTACACTCCCCCAATGAATCAATTCCTTCATCTCTTAAGGAAATCTATGTAAGTTAGTGGGAGAAATTGCTCTTCTAGAAACTTATATGTTAGGATAAATGCCTGTACGGACGTATAGCTCAGCTGGTTAGAGTACATCGTTGACATCGATGGGGTCACTGGTTCGATTCCAGTTACGTCCATGTTTACTGAAGAAAACTTGTCTAAAAAAATATTAAATTCCTTGCAGGAATGACACATTTTGGACGAGAGTCAATGGTACTTTGTGAAAAAGCATGTTAAGTTAACATGTACTGTGTTACTCATGTTAGATCATAAATTTGAACTTATGCAAACCATATATTAGGCTAAAAAGATTTAGACTATTGAAATATAGTCCCACTAACGGCATACTGAAAAACAATGGAATGGGATCGGCGGACTTTTCTAAAGACCTTGCTCACCTGGGGAATTAGTCAAGCAGGGCTTGAATGGTTCTCTAGACAACCAAAAATCAAAAATTACTATCAAACATTAGCTACGCCAACCCCCCGTAAACTGGCATTGTTGGTAGGTATTAATGACTATAGTAGTCATTACAAGTTGAAAGGATGTGTTACTGATGTTGAGCGACAAAGAGAATTACTAATTTATCGCTTCGGATTTGCCAGTAAAGATATCTTAACCCTGACGGAAGAACAGGGAACTCGTGAAAGAATAGAACAGGCTTTCACCGAACATCTGATTCAACAGGCCAAAGCAGGCGATATCGTGCTGTTTCACTTCAGTGGCTATGGCAATTATGTCAAAGAAAACCTTCATGATGTTTTCCCTCTCTCGTCCACGCGAAAACGTGGTCTAGTTCCCAAAGATGGGATTTTTTCAACTAAAGGCACTCCCACAACCAACGATCTCCTTGAAGAAACTCTCCTACTGTTAAGTCAGTCTTTAGCTACTGATAAACTGACCATGGTCTTGGACACTAGTCATCAGCATTTAGGAAGAGAACTAGAAGGAAATTTACAAGGACGTTCTTTTCCTTATGAGGCTCAACAACCTAGTCCAGAAGAGATAACCTTTCAAACTCAATTAAGAGAGAAACTCAAAGCTAAAAACATCCAAGCTAAACCGTCACAAATAGTTGGCACTCTACTAAGGGCTGCTCAACACCAGCAAGTAGCCACCGAAATCATGGGCAATGGCTTTAGTACCGGTTTATTTACTTATCTTCTAACCCAATGTCTCTGGCAAGCAACCCCCACCAGTAAAACTATAGTTTCTTTAGAAAATGCCAGTGAACACATGTTTCTTATCAGGGGACAACAACAACAACCTCAACTCCAAGCGAACCAAAAACAGCCTTTTTTTACCTACTACCTCCTTCCAGTTACTCCCCAGGGGGCTGAGGGGGTAATTGTACAAGTAGAAGAGAAAACTACCGCCACTATTAAACTAACTGGATTGCCTTTATCGGCTATGCAACACTACGGACTTAATTCTTGCTTTAAGGTAGTTGGCTCTCAATCTTCACCCCCCATTAGCGTACAATTATACTCCTGTGATGGCTTAACTGGTAAGGTTCGACTGCTTCAGATACCACAAGACCAAACTGACATATCGCCCTTAGAAAAGGGACAATTACTTCAAGAAACCTTGCGTGTGATTCCTAAAACTCTAGGACTTACTGTTGCCCTCGATAAAAACTTAGAGAGAATTGAACGAGTCGATGCTACGAGTGCTTTTGCCTCGATGAAAATCGTCTCGTCAATCATTACTGCAGGAGAACCAGGAGCTGACTGCCTCTTGGGACGACAACAAAAGACATTAATTTTCGATGAGGGAGATTCGTCTAAATTAGAAACAGAAGGAGGCTATGGACTCTTTTTCCAAGGGGGTATCCCAGTTCCCAATACCTTCGGTCAATCGGGAGAAGCTATTAAATCAGCCGTCGAGAGGCTTCAACCCGCCTTAAAAAAACTCTTGGCTATCAAGTGGTGGCGGCTCACTCTTAATGAAGGTTCTTCGGAATTGGGGCTAGGGGTGACCCTCAAAAATCTTGATAAATATCCTTCTCTAGTGCTGCAACGACAAACTTTACGCAAACTCTCGTCGGTTAAAACATCTTCAACCCTAACTCAGGCTGATTTTTCACCACCGATAAGTTCTGCTCCTGATTCTCTACAACTCCAGCATTTACCTCAACTACCACAAGGAAGTCGTCTCCAATGTCAATTGGAAAATCGAGGTGATTGTCCTATCTATTATCTAATTTTAGGAGTAGATGCCAGTGGGCAAACCACCGCCTATTTGCCTCCTCAACAAAAAAACCAGACTCAACAGACAGCCCATCTATCCCCAGGAGAGACCAGACTTATTCCTTTCTCTTCTCAAGGACTTAACTGGACACTGGCCAGTAGTCAGGGATGGGGACAAATGATGATTGTCGGTTCTAAATTCCCTTTTACGAAAACTTTAGAAACCCTAGCAGAGTTTCCAGGATTTAAACTTGATCAGGGGCAAATATTTACCCTAGAGGAGCCCCTTAAGATCACGCAATCACTCTTAGCAGACTTAAATACTTCTAGAGCTTTTTCAAATGAATTGGCAGGAACACTTACAGATAGCTATGTTCTTGATAGCAGTACCTGGGCTACTTTAAGCCTTGTCTATCAAGTTGTTTAGAAGATGACTTAAGTTAAGATGAAAGAGTTGATTAAACTCATCTGTATTGTTTTTTTGAGCTTTAGCTCTTAACTTCTTCCTTTAATTGTTTAAATTAATTAGATATAGAAGTTTCCGTTAAAATTCACTAAATGTAGAGCTTAAGACAAGAAACTAGTTTTTGCATGGGAAACTAGAAACTACGACTCTCTACGTAAATTAGCCATATAAATCATTTACCTCAAATGACAAAATTCGGCTTTAAAACATTACCCAAATTACCAATGTTTGGGAAGATGATTGCCATTCTCTAATTTGTTTTAGAAGCTCCTTAGATTAAGACAAAGAAAAACAAAAAGGATGTATCCTAATTGACTATGCCCCCTGACTACCATTGATTGATCAACTCTTTCGGAGTTTTGAAGCGGCGGACCACACTGGCTTTCCTGCTCTATCCCCTGATGATGCACCATTATTACTATGGAGATTGCTTTAGGGTTTTGGCTAGCAATTCCCTGAACTTTATTAGCAGATTATGATCTTATTGCTATTGAAATTGATAATCGGGATGTAGATACTGCTTATGCTTGTATCATTAGGTAAAAAGTATGGAATTATCCTATACCGTTCTTTGAAGTTTCTTAAACAATTTCTAGCCATAATTTTCAGTAAAAAGTCTTATAAAAAGCCAAATTAAGCATTTTTTTTTAAAATTATTGTTTTTTTAACTCTAAGCCTACAGAAGACATACTTTCCGAGTTTGAAAATAGTAAATACTGTAATTTAAAAGATTTAAACATAGATCAAATGTTTGGGAGATCCATCTTTATGAAGGAATTCATCCCTTTCTTGATTAAGAAAAAGCTAAAGATAATAACGAACATTGTGATAATGATTTTGCAATCAGGGCGGTATCCTTATCACTCTTATCACTGAGGAAAAATTAAGCTTACATACACCCTAGAAATCAATTTTGTTTAATGCCAACAATCAGCCTAAAAAATTAGATTATTTTGGGTTAATTGAAATTAATCTTGAGAGAAGATACTATCTTTTTATAACCTAAAAATATTTAAGTATTTAACTTGATTTAAGGTATCTTAACAGAAGATTATGATGGGGTGTTAATTAGGATTAATAATCTGCAAAACATAATCGTAAATATTGCAATAATGATGCAAAAAAAAAATCTATATTTGTATATTACTGATAAATAAATATTTGTTTGTCAAAAAGTATCAACAATAATTAATGCTGACACTATGTTAAATTTTGTCTATATTAAAAATAATGGTAATAGGGAAGTTAAATTCTCTCTTCCATTCTCAGCCTATTTTTTAGAATAAGAAGTTCACATTGAAAACTGAGAGAAATAGCTATTCCCCGACTGACCATTTACCGATAATATAGAAAATGCTCACTCCGATTAACTAGTGACACAGACCTTAGGGAATGGCATCACCCGCCCCATTTCCTCCCCATGACGACACCCTCGGAAGGGGTACCTAGCGGCAAATTAAGGATTAATGAACCAAGAAATCTTTGAAAAAGTTAAAAGTATCGTTATCGAACAACTTGAAGTCGATCCAGGAACAGTAACACCGGAGTCAAGTTTTGCTAATGACTTAGGAGCAGATTCTCTAGATACTGTTGAACTGGTTATGGCATTAGAAGAAGCATTTGATATTGAAATTCCTGACGAAGTAGCCGAGCAAATTGACACAGTGGGCAAAGCTGTTGAACACATCGGTGAAAAAGTTACAGCAACCACTTAACCCACGTTTTGGGAGAGGTTGCTGTCCCCATCCCTTACTCTCCTTATAATCTGCGGGGCAGAGTTAGCCTAATATCTTAAGCGAAGATCATGACCAATTCAGAATTAAAGCGCGTTGTCGTAACAGGACTAGGTGCAATAACCCCTATTGGCAATAACCTGATGGAATATTGGGACGGATTAGTTAGTGGCCGCAATGGGATTGGTTTAATTACTCATTTCGATGCCGCCCAGCATGCCTGCCGTTTTGCCGGAGAAGTCAAAGGATTCGACCCCCACGATTACTTAGACCGGAAAGAAGCTAAACGGATGGACCGTTTTGCACAATTTGGGGTAGCGGCAAGTTTACAAACTTTAGCCGATTCCCAGTTAGTGATTAATGAGCTTAATGCAGACCAAATAGGAGTAATAATTGGGACGGGGATTGGCGGTCTAAAGGTACTCGAAGATCAACAAGAAATCTACCTTAACCGTGGCCCCAGTCGTTGTAGTCCCTTCATGATTCCTATGATGATTGCTAACATGGCTGCTGGACTAACAGCAATCCATACGGGAGCTAAAGGACCCAATAGCTGTACGGTAACTGCTTGTGCTGCTGGTTCTAATGCTGTGGGAGACGCTTTTCGCCTAGTGCAACGAGGTTACGCCAAAGCGATGATTTGTGGGGGGACGGAAGCTGCTATTACGCCCTTGGGAATAGGCGGATTTGCGGCGGCTAGAGCTTTGTCAACTCGCAATGATTATCCAGCAATGGCCTGTCGTCCTTTTGATCGTGATCGCGATGGGTTCGTGATGGGTGAAGGGGTGGGAATCCTAATCCTTGAAGAACTCAAACACGCTCTTGATCGTGAAGCTAAAATCTATGCCGAAATCGTCGGCTATGGGATGACTTGTGATGCTTATCATATGACATCTCCTGTTCCTGATGGTTGCGGCGCAACCCGAGCGATGAAACTGGCGTTAGCCGATGCGGGACTGATTCCAGAACAAGTAAGTTACATTAATGCTCACGGAACTAGTACCTTAGCAAATGATGTCACAGAAACTAAAGCTATTAAAAAAGCTTTGGGAAAACACGCTTACAAAATTCTCATTAGTTCTACCAAATCGATGACAGGCCATTTATTAGGGGGGTCTGGAGGCATAGAAGCAGTGGCCACTGCCATGGCGATCGCTAACGGACAAGTTCCTCCTACAATTAATTTAGATAATCCTGATCCTGAGTGTGATCTCAATTATGTACCTCATAAAAGTTGCTCTTGTGATATCAAAGTTGCCCTGTCTAATTCCTTTGGATTTGGTGGACATAATGTCACCTTAGCTTTTAAAAAATATCAGTAAACAAGAAGGATAAGTGATGAATCTCCTTACTGTCGGTAAGGAGATTGTCAATCAGGAAATTGACAAATTAAATAGACTAACTATGACAAAAATTTAATAGATAAAAGCTAAAAATTTTGCTTAAAAACAGGAGTTTAAATAGAATTTAAAACACAATTGTTATCCTCAATATTTTAAGTTTAAATTTGAAAAATTCGACTAGTATCTAAAATACTATCTGCAGAAGTTAAGATTGAAATTATTGTTTAAAAATAACAAGAGATAAACTGGATTTATCTTTTCGCCCAACTTTTAGAGAAAGTTTTTTTAGCCAGATTAGGTATAGATAAGAAGTTAGTTGAGTAAAAAGATTAACAAAAAAGTTCAACCACTTATATTTCTTAAAAATTCAATATGAGAGGTGTTTTTTAGTGACTTGTTGGTCGTTTCAATCGAAGAACGTTTAAAAGATTAAATTTTATTAATCAGTTTCACTAACTGTTGCTTCATCTTCTGTTGATTACTGGGAATTACTTAAAGCTTTGATTGATAGAGCTTTTCAAAAAGTTTTTCAGGAAAATATTATCCGTAACCAAATAATTTACTAATTGAATGTTACTTTAAATCAGAAACATATTGACAGTCATATATGTTGCCTGCAGTTAATTTTAAAATTAATAATTTACTGTGGTTGTAGCAATTAAGTGCAATTTTAATTCATAATGTAATCCTACAGATTTTTTATTATCTAACTAAACATTCAAAAAGTTAATTTATCTTACTATGAACCTGATGACAGACTCTTATCTGATTAGAATTAGGTCTACTAATTTCAAAAATTTCTCCTTTGCAAATCTGGAAAAGATAGGACAGTAAAATCATTACCCAGGGCATAAGCTCTGCAAAACGATTCTGGTTAACTATACTAGGAAATTCTTTTTCTGCAATGGGAAAGAACCCGTAATGGATTTTATCCATTACAGGGTTGAGAGCACAATTTATAAAGAGCGATTACGACGGTCACAAATTCGTCTTTTTTTGAGAGATAAAGGCATTTTTTGAAAAAAATGCTGTAGATTAAGGAATAAAATAACAATAATCTTAAAGTTCTTGATATTAAGTGATATACAACATTACAAAATACTTCGGTAAGTTCAAGACAATATTTTATATCTAAAGTGCCAGCTCTCAATAAACACTACTTCCAATACAGAACTGCTCCTCTTTTCTCTCCATTATTCCTATAATATTTGGTTGTTTCCCTTTTTTTTCTTTATGGAATTACTTTCTGTTTTCCTACTTTTAGATAGGTAAAACTTATTTAACTCTATATACTAAAATCTTCCTTATTTAAATTTAGTAGTCTTATGCTCACATTTTTTTCTAAAAGACGTAGTCCTCCCCAATTTGTTTTTTTCTTCTTTCTCCTTAGGAAGGGAGTAAATCCTCGCACCCACTTTTGTTCATGTCTATTTTTAGTCCTTTTTTAAAATCTTATGGGATTTTTCTAAATTAATTAATTTTATTTTTCTCTCTCGTTTATTTGTTTTGCAAGAGGGGGAAAAGGTTGAAAAGTTGACTCAATTTGAAATTGAGCTACTTAAGCTGACTCAGTTTTATACCGAGGTAAAATAGTCGGTAATATAAATAGATTTTTCTAAATTAATTAACTTTAAGATTTTTTGTTGTACGAAATTAAGACCAGAAACTTTTCTTAAGTCATCTTGATGTATATATAAAATAATGACATTAAAAATGTTTATTTTTTTTGATTAGATGGTTTTGATAAAGCACTTAGAGTTTTTTCATAAAATCCAGCTGAACTGGACTGAAAGCAATGGAACTAACAAAGCACTACTAACTTAGTTTAGAGTAAAAACTTTGAGCATAATACTCAATACAACTATCGATTTTTTAATTTTCTCCTAGTTTCAAAAATAAATCTATAGAGCAGATAAATTGTACTTTTTTAAAAAAAAATTCCTAAAAACTAAATTTAAATTCATAAAGATTATCAGTTTTTAATAAAAGTTAAGATACAAACTTGTTAATAAAAGAACTCGACAGTACTAATATCACAACCTTTATATACTTTTTTCTATTTTATCTGTTTCTCAGTTTAATATTTAAGATACTTAGTTCAACCTTAAACAATAATTGTTTAGAACTTATTAAATCTTATAAGCAAATAATTTCTCATCTTCATCTAGTATTTTTACATAAAAAAACTTCTTTTCCAGCACTAAACGTCTTCTTAAGTCTTTAAGAAAGCAGAATTACAAGACATCTTATCTGGTAAACAGCCATCTTTCTTCTCATTTGATAACTTTGTCACTCTTTCTTGATGTTGGGGTAAATTTAAATTTTTTCTAAAAAAATATCAGAATTATGACTAATTTTTAATAGTTCTAATTCTCTTTATCTTTTTAACTATTTTAATTATTTCTATTGAATAATTTTTTAGCAAATTAGCTAACAATTGTGGATGAGATTTAAGTATAGATAAAGGAAAACAATATATTCCTTTATCTCCGTAATTTCTAGCTTGATTATCCAAGTTTAACACTTTTTAATTCCTTAAATATAGAAATTCTTTATAATCAAAGCTTCTGTCGACTTTTTCCACGTTGGTAGATGATCTAATTCATTTACTCCATTTCCAGCTAAAGTAGCTACTAATAAGTAGATTTACAACAGGTCTAATATAGCTAATATTTAGCATTTTTATCTTTAATAAGAGCATTGACCTTCACTATACCCAAATTTAATCAGAAATTCTTCTTCAAAGTCTTCTAGAAAGTGATAGCATGCCGAAGAACCACTGATGTCACTTTTCGCTTGGATGAACAATTGACAGGCTTTAACCAAATGTTCAGATAATGGCATCTCTATCTTAGAAATGGTCTCTGTCATATCAAGAATTATGAACTAATCTCCACAGAGGTCATCTTTTACTTCTTTGTCTCGGGTTTTCTATCCTGTTATTCTTTCTAGGCTTCTTTTAAGCTCCCACACTCATTTTTCTAAGCGACAAATCCTATGGTCAGTTTCACTGTCGTTAGTCCCCTCTAACTTAATCCCTTACGATTGCCATGGGTCTTATGACAGATGATCGTCCATGATTAATAGAACTTTAATATATTTTAACCAATAAATCATTAAGGGAAAATTATTCATTCATTCCGACTGTATTTGTGACACAGTCAATAAACTGATTGTTGTTAAACACTTGACTAGACAACAATCCCAACCTTTTTTACCAACTTTACTTCTTTAATATTGAGCTAAAGATCAGTTAAATGATTAGATAGTTGTTAGCCATCATTTAGTTTTTTATCCTTTTCTGAAAGTTATTCAATAAATTTTACGTCTTCTTCTTTCCAAGTTTTTCCCTTCTACTTCTCGGAGAATCCCACAGTCTTTCTTTTCTTTAAAGAGTATCGAGAAACTACCTTCTTAATTGGAATTTAAGTATAGATTTAACTAATCTGCAACTTCTTCAACTTTTCATTTTCTTGTGTTTAAATAGAAAATTCTTGATCTTGTTCTCTTTCTGGAAAGAATCAGAAGGGCAGGCTGGCATCCAGTGATCACTCTTTTTAAACCACTTTACACTTATTTAAACTCGTTGATTTATTTAGTTCAGAAAGAGCAAAAAATATCAACCTAACCAAAAAATTCGAGCAAACAGACAAGCAGATAAAATCCCTGAAGTATCTGCTAACAAAGCAGCTACTAATCCATGGCGGATATTCGTAATCCCAATTGATCCAAAATAAACTGCTAACACGTAAAAAGTAGTTTCTGTACTACCCATAATAATTGAAGAAACAAAGGCACTGTAAGAGTTAGGGTCACGTTCTATAGCCTCAGTCATTAAAGCAAATGCGCCATTTCCAGACAAGGGACGTAATAAAGCCATTGGCAATACATCCACCGGAAGACCAATCCAGTTAGTATAGGGACTCAAAAAATAAATAACTTTATCCATTGCCCCCGATGCACGAAACATGCCAATGGCCACTAAAATTGCTACTAAAAAGGGGATAATTCGGATGGCAATATCAAACCCTTGTTTAGCTCCTTCGGTAACTGCTTCATAAACTTTAACTCCTCGTCCGACACCATAGACAACAATTAATAAAATTAAGGCAGGAAGTAACCAATGAGCGAGAAATTCTTGACGGATAAATTCTCCTAAATTATTACTATTAATTGCCTGATAAAGAATAGCTCCTAAAAATCCTCCACAACATCCCCAGGAAAAAAAGCGGGATAATAAATTAGGAGAATACAAAAGATGGTCAAAATTGGAGTTTTCTTCTATTTCTATTAGGCTATCTATTTTAACAGATTCGTCTTTTATCTCAGATGTCTGGGGAGAAGGTTGAGACAAGAATTTAGCGTAATTCTTGTCTCTTTTTCCTAACCAAACTGAAACCGAAATTCCTAACACTGTTGAAACTGTTGTTGCTAAAAAAGTTGGTATCCAAATGGCAGCCGGAAGGTTACTTCCTGCTGCCGCCCGCACCCCAATGACCCCTAGGGGGAATAGTGCAACACTAGAGGTATTAATCGCTAAAAATAGGCACATAGCATTAGTAGCTGTACCTGGAAAGGGATTGAGCTTATCGAGTTCAATCATCGCCTTCAACCCAAACGGGGTAGCGGCATTCCCTAGTCCTAACATATTGGCAGAGATGTTTAACAACATTGCCCCCATCGCGGGATGAGTGGGAGGAACATCAGGAAATAACTGAATCATCAAAGGTTTAAGCCATTCTGCTATGGTTAACATTAATCCTCCAGCTTCTAACACGCGGATTAGTCCCAACCACAGTGCCATAATACCAATTAACCCAACGGCTAATTCAACAGCACTTTTGGCTGAGTCTACGCTAGCTTTAGTTATAGCTTCCATCCTGCCTGTATACCCTGCTAGAAGAATAGAAATAACTATAAGACTTACAAAAACAAGGTTAATTGCGCTGGGCCGTCCAGCCTGAGAACGCAGAAAGGTCATAAACTATCAGAGTAAGAGTTAAAATTCACGTAATTCTGTGTCTAAAACATTACCCCCAATTTGAGTTCCGCGTCAAATATTTCGAATCCGAGACTTTACGAGACTTAAATTGTAAGGTTTAAAAAACCAAGGCTAGTTTTTAAAGACTTACACGAGGTCCAAAATGTTTTTTAGAAACACTTCAGACTTTAGTAAAGAAGTTAGTGCTTAATTATTCGTGATCACGGTACAATCACAATTACTCCATATCTTCATTTATCTATGAGTCATCGATACCATGGATCAACTCTTCCCTATCAGTGATTACATTGTTTTCCTAACTACCTCATCTGCTCTCTATGGCATCTTTGCACTAGGCTTAAACCTACAATGGGGGGTTACAGGACTTACTAACTTCGGAGTGGTTGCATTTATGACCTTGGGAGCTTACACTACAGCTCTCTTGACAATTAAAGGCTTCCCTATTATTTTCGCCGTCTTAGTTGGAGCGATTTTTTCAGCGATTCTAGGGTTAGGAATTGGTCTATCGACACTGCGTTTAGGAGAAGACTATTTAGCGATTGTTACCATTGGTGTATCTGAATTAATTCGCTTAATTGTCAATAATGAGGAATGGCTGACAGGTGGTACTTTTGGGGTAAAAAACTATCCTCTTCCCTTAGATTTTGAAGCAAATTTATTTACTAAATTTATCTTGCTTATTGTTTTAACCTTATTAGCAATTTATGCTGAATTGCTATTATGGAATAGTCTGTCTCAACAATGGCGACAATATCAACGAATTCAAGGAAAAAGTGTTAAACAGAGGAAACCTCTGAATTTGATTATTTGGGGAGTTATAACTACATCATTCATTATTTTAGTTTATGTTCCTGGGACTGTTGCTATTTATAACTATACTTACAAAGCTGGATTGATGGTATTAGCTTTATTAACGTTAGCCATTATTTATACAGGATTAGAACTTTTAGTCCATTCCCCGTGGGGACGTATTTTAAAAGCAATTAGAGAAGATGAAAACATTGCCACAGCGTTAGGGAAAAATATTTTATTTTATAAATTGCAATCATTTATGTTAGGGGGGGCGATTTCAGGAATTGCGGGATCTTTCTTCGCTTGGCAATTAACTACTATTTATCCAAAAAGTTCTGAACCGTTATTAACTTTTAATGCTTGGATTATTGTTGTTCTAGGAGGTGCAGGAAGTAACGCAGGGGTAATCCTAGGTGCGATTATTTTTTGGGCTTATGATTCCATAACTCGTTTTATTCTGCCTCAATTAGGAATGTTAAGTCAGAGTCAGGCAGGGGCATTTCGTGTGATGGTTATTGGCTTAATTTTAATGATATTAATGGTTTGGCGACCCCAAGGAATTTTGGGTAAAAAAGAAGAACTTACCCTAGGTAAGTGATTAGAAAATATTTTAAAGTCAGTAAAATAGGTCCTTTTATAAGGTATGTAACAAAAAATTAACAAACCAAGACTTAAAGTCTTTACTTTTACATAAATTATACTTATGGAATGATAAAATACAGTAAAAAAAATTAGAAAGTTATTAGCCACTGGGTTGTCATGGTAACACTTTACTTAGTCTAGGAGAGTTGTGAAAATTATATTTCACAAATTTTTTGTACATTTACAATTATTAATAACTAAAGTAAAAATACTAAAACAAACGAGAAGAGGTGGGACCTTCCCACCCCTAAAAAACGCAGACTGCTCCCTATTATCACATGAGCTCAGTGAAAAAATCAATCGTTTCTTTTAAAACTAAAATAAAGCTGTCAATTTCCTCAAGGGTATTATAAAAATATAAACTTACTCTAGCACTTCCTGAGGCATTAAATAGGCGATGTAATGGTTGAGTACAATGATGTCCTGACCGAATGGAAATTCCTTCATTATCTAATAAAGTTGATAAGTCACTCCCATGAATTCCTTCGACATTAAAGGAAGCTAATGCTGCTCTTCCTTTACCGTCTAAATTGGACCTAGATCCGTAAATCCGTATTTTAGGAATTTCTGTTAATTTTTTAAATAAATAGGTAGTCAACTCCTCTTCATAAACATGGATTTTATCCAATCCGATAGTTGTCAAATAATCCACCGCTGCTCCTAGGGCGATCACCTCCCCAACAGCAGGGGTTCCTGCTTCAAATTTGTGGGGTAGTTTGCCATGGGTAAACCCCTCAAGAAATACTTCCCCTATCATTTCTCCTCCACCAAGAAAAGGAGGCATATCTTCCAAAATTTTTTTCTTCCCATAAAGAAACCCAATTCCCGTAGGAGCACACATTTTATGTCCACTGGCCACCAACCAATCACAGTCAATTTGCTGCACATCAATAGCTAAATGGGGCGCGCTTTGACAGGCATCAATTAACACCTTTGCTCCTACTTGATGAGCTGCACAAGTGATTTCTTTTACTGGGTTAATACAGCCCAACGTATTAGAAACATGGACGATAGCTACCAATTTTGTCTTACGCGATAACAAGGATTTAAACTGATCTAAATCAAATTCTTCTTGTTCAGTTAGAAAAACATACTTGATTACTGCCC
Organism: cyanobacterium endosymbiont of Epithemia clementina EcSB; assembly: GCF_029919255.1. Classification (GTDB taxonomy): domain Bacteria; phylum Cyanobacteriota; class Cyanobacteriia; order Cyanobacteriales; family Microcystaceae; genus Rippkaea. The sequence continues at coordinate 2,665,734 of NZ_CP123991.1, forward strand.
CTGTTTTTTGAGCTATCATTTGCCACGGGACCATATTACTATGGTGTTCCATGACGGAAATAATAATTTCATCTCCAGGTTTTAAGTTGGTTAACCCCCAACTATAAGCGACTAAATTAACAGCTTCTGTAGCATTACGAGTAAAAACAATTTCTTGAGGTGATTGGGAATTGATAAATTTTGCTACTTTGTCTCTAGCCCCTTCATATGCTTCTGTTGCCCGCACACTTAAATTATGTGACCCTCGATGAACATTCGCGTTATCTTTTTCATAGTAATTACGCAGAGTATCGAGAACGATTAAAGGTTTTTGAGAAGTAGCAGCATTGTCGAGATAAATTAAAGACTTTCCGTTAATTTCTTGGTGCAAAATTGGAAAATCAGAACGAACTTGAGCAGCGAGAGTTTTTTCTTTTACAGAAATCATGACAAATTCAAACGTTAGAAGTTAATTAGGGGCTTTAGCATCTTGAAATATTTCTACATAAGTTATTAAGAAAATTAATAATTTATTTAGTATTCTAATGTCCTACAGGCGACACATTGAGTGAGTCTTTGACGCAGAGATTTAAGAGGAAGTTGATCTAAAATTTCAGTAGCAAAGGCATCAATTAAGAGGTTACGGGCGTCGTTTTGATTTAAACCACGACTTTGCAAATAAAATAGTTCATCAGATTCTAATTGACTAATAGTTGCCCCGTGGGAACATTTAACATTGTCGGCAGTAATTTGTAATTCAGGTTTAGTATCAATACGAGCTTTTGAAGACAGCAGCAAATTCCGATTTAATTGATTTGCATTGGTTAATTGTGCTGGTTTTGGGACAGATATTTTACCGTTAAATATCCCATGGGCATGATCATCAATGATACATTTGTGCAATTGATGGATTATTCCATAGGGATAATTAAGATAGACTGCGCTGTGAGTATCTGAAATCTGTAAATTTCCGACCATTGTTAAACCACTCAGGTTAGTTTCAGTTTGTTTTCCCTGTTGAAAAACCTTGAGGGTGTGGCGAGATAGTTTGGCACCTAGACTAATATCATTACAAATATAACGACTTTCTTTATTTTGGATAATCGTAGTTTTTCCGATGTGAAAGCTATCTCTTAATTCTCGTTGAATGCGACTATGATTAATGCGAGCATTGTCTTCCAGGAATATTTCTGTGACTCCATTCACTAAATAAGGTTTATTCTCTGCGATATCAGAACATTCTTGGGCAATAGCCGTATAGTTCTCTACCAAAGTAACACTTGACCCTGTTTCAGCTATTATTAAAACACGAGGTTGGATTAAACTATGGCAATCGGTAGGAACAGATAGAAATAGTAAATCAACAGGAACATCGACAATAATATTTGGGTCTACCCAAACGATGGCAACATGATAAAGATCTGCTGTATTTATCAGGGTAAAAAAGTCTTTTTTATCATTATTTTTCCCTAAATAATGAACAACTTTCTCCTTTTTTGATTCTGGAAGTCCCATTAAACTCCCTACATATACCCCTTTAGGTAAAGCAGATAAATTTGACAGTTCAGGGGCATACTCTCCATTAACAAAAATGAGCTGACTTTTTTGGGTCTCGGGTAGGATAAAAGAGGACAAATTATCTGGAAAAATGGTAGTAGCCGATCTGGTTGGTTTAAACTGAATATTAGACAATTCAGACAAGTCGACAAATCTCCAATCTTCATCCTGTTTTGTAGGGAAGTTTAATCTTGTGGACTCGGATACTGCATCTTCCCTCAATTTTGATAAAAATTGCAGCTTGCCCACGGCTTCCTGGGATTGACATTCTTTTGACAATCCCAACAGAATATTCTCCCAAATTTGGTTAATACGTACACTTTTTTTTATGGTCGATGTTGTCATACAATCACTTCCCTTATGAAAGATTCAGATATGGAACAATTTATTTAAGTTGTTGGGGGATACTTTTAGGCGTTAGCCAACAGTTTTGCCTCGACAAAGTCATAACCGCTCTCTTCAAGTTCAAGGGCTAATTCTTTTCCTCCTGTCTTCACGATTCGTCCATTGTGCATTACGTGAATATAGTGAGGTTCAATGTAGTTAAGTAACCTTTGGTAGTGGGTAATCAACAAAAAAGCGTTTTTATCAGTGGCTAATTTATTGACCCCATTAGCAACAATTCTTAACGCATCGATATCTAATCCTGAATCAATTTCATCTAGAATGCCTAGGGTAGGTTCTAATAAAGCCATTTGTAAAACTTCATTGCGTTTTTTTTCTCCTCCAGAAAACCCTTCGTTTAAACTTCTTTCCAAAAAACTAGGGTTCATCTTGACAATATCTAGCTTTTCCTCTACTAAGTCTTCAAAATCAAAGGTGTCAATTTCCTCTAGCCCTTGATATTTTCGATGGGCATTGTAAGCTACCCGCAGGAAATCTAAGTTACTTACCCCGGGAATTTCTAAAGGATACTGAAAAGCCAGAAAAATCCCCAGATTTGCCCGTTCAGTTGGACTCTTCCCGAGGATTTCCTCCCCTTTATAAACTATGTTTCCACCAGTTATTTCATAATCAGGATGTCCAGCTAAGACCTTTGAGAGAGTACTTTTGCCAGACCCATTTCTTCCCATGATCGCATGGATTTCCCCTTCTTTCATTTCCAGGCTAACACCTTTTAGAATAGGTTTTCCTTCAACATTAGCTGTTAGATTTTGAACTGATAGGATAACTTCACTCATTGACTTTCGTAAGAATTAATAACTAGACTTTATGTGTTTTGAACTTTAAGTAAGATGGGCATTGTCTATTCTAGATTAGCCGACAGTTTTTTCTAATTTAAGACCTAGAAGTCTATCAGCTTCGGCAGCAAATTCCATCGGTAACTCACTCAGGACATCCTTGCAGAAACCACTCACTAACATAGAGACAGCATCTTCTTCAGGAATCCCTCGTTGGGCAAAGTAGAATAATTGGTCTTCCCCAATTTTAGAGGTTGAAGCTTCATGTTCTATTGTAGAAGTATTATTATTTGCCTGAATGTAAGGAAAGGTATTAGCTTCGGCATTATCTCCAATCAACATTGAATCACATTGGGAGTAATTTCTTGACCCTTTAGCTTTTGGACCCATTTTTACTAATCCACGGTAACTGTTTTTAGAACCGCCCGCAGAAATACCCTTAGAAATAATAGTGCTCCGAGTGTTTTTGCCAACATGGATCATTTTCGTTCCTGTATCCGCCTGCTGTTTATTATTAGTGAGGGCAATGGAATAAAATTCTCCAACCGAATTATCACCCACCAAGACACAACTCGGATATTTCCAAGTAATAGCAGAACCTGTTTCTACTTGAGTCCAAGAAATCTTAGAATTAACTCCTTTGCATAAACCTCGCTTAGTAACAAAGTTATAGATTCCTCCTTTACCATTTTCATCCCCTGCATACCAATTTTGAACAGTAGAATATTTAATCTCAGCATTATCTAAAGCCACTAACTCTACCACGGCTGCATGGAGTTGATTACTATCATACATCGGTGCGGTACACCCTTCTAGATAGCTAACAGAAGCCTTTTCTTCAGCCACAATTAATGTCCGTTCAAACTGCCCTGTATCTCCGCTGTTAATCCGAAAATAAGTAGATAGTTCCATAGGGCATTTAACCCCTTTGGGGATAAACACAAAAGACCCATCACTAAAAACTGCTGCATTGAGAGCAGCAAAGAAATTATCATTGGCTGGAACTACTGAACCGAGATATTTTCGGACCAAATCAGGATATTCTTGTAAAGCTTCTGAAATAGAACAAAAAATAACTCCAGATTCAGCCAATTTTTCTTTAAAAGTTGTCGCTACAGAAACACTATCAAAAATAGCATCTACTGCTACGTTTCCTAATCGTTTTTGTTCAGATAGAGGAATACCTAACTTCTCAAAAGTCTCAAGTAAAGTCGGATCAACTTCATCAAGACTGCCTAATTTTTCTTTCTTCTGTTTAGGGGCAGAATAATAAATAATATTCTGATAGTCAATGGGCGGATAAGTGACATGAGGCCAGGTTGGCTCTGTCATCTTTTGCCATTGTTGGTAAGATTTTAGGCGAAAATCTAACATAAAGTCCGGTTCTTTTTTTTTCGCAGAAATCAGGCGAATAACATCCTCACTGATACCACGAGGAATCTTATCGGACTCAATATCAGTGATAAACCCATATTTATATGGTTGGTTAACCAGGATCTTAACTGATGTATCACTCATAAGTTGTGTGTTCTCCGTTTCCATTTGATAATTTCTTTTTAGGATATCTAGAGAGTCCCCAGCTTCAAGGGTGACAAATGTACCGCACTCGGAAGCAAATGCTTTAGGTTTGGCAATCCCATATATCGTTAAAAACACGCCTTAATTACATGCGGTCGAAACGACGAGTCTAGCTAGATAGAGAGGTTCTCTCGCAAAAGTCCTTGTGTTTATTAAAACAATTTTTGTATTGCTCAACCCTATTCTACAATAGAATAACAACGTGATTGTTGTCAAAGTCACATTTTTGAAGATTTATTGGCAACGGCGCATCAGGAATAAAACCTTAATGATTAAGATATTCCTAGCGTTTCTATACCACTGCTTATCTAAGTCCCACTCAATCAGCCAGTGACCGAAACGATGACTATTATTCATCCCCCTTCAACTAAAGAAGATATTCTGAATTATTTGCTTAAACATGGTCAAGCCAAAGCTTCTGAATTAGCCCAAGCTTTGGCAATCACACCTCAAGCAACTCGCCGCCACCTAAAAGACTTGGAAACTGAAGACTTAATTGAACATCAATCTCAACAAGTTGGGTTAGGAAGGCCCCAACATATCTATTATCTTAGTAAACAAGGACGTGATCACTTCCCTACTCGCTATGGAGAATTTGCGGTTTCTTTCCTTAAGACTCTCACTGAGACCGTAGGAGAACAACAGGTAGGAGAAGTTTTACGCAAACAATGGGAACGTAAAGCTGAAGACTATCGCCAGCGCATTGGTAATGGACCCCTTGAAGAAAGGGTCAGTAAATTAGTTAAATTGCGGCAAGAAGAAGGTTATATGGCAGAGATACATTTATTTAATCCTAAAAATAGTTGTCAATCCTTAAAAAAAAGGTATATCTTGGCAGAGCATCATTGTGCAATTTCTGAAGTAGCTGAATCTTACCCCACAGTTTGCGGTCACGAATTGGAAATGTTTGCTGAAATCTTACCTGATTGCACCGTTGAAAGAACTCACTGGATTAATGAAGGAGAACACAATTGTGGGTATTTTATCCAAGCTAATTAAATCAATCGTTAATTACTATCTACGCTGATATTACGAATCAGTTAGAATGAGCTCAATTTATGACTCCTAAAAAATCTGTACATGTTTATAAAGCATTGCTTTTATCCTAAAATAGATTATTGACTCATTTTACTGGTCTCTTTTGGCAATTATTAAAATATCTATCTAAAAGAAAGTAGAAAATATCCAGCTTCAAACTGGTAATAATTGTCCAATAGTTAATGGTTATTAATTAATATGGAAATCCTAGATTATCGAGATTATTGACAAGGATTTATATTTGGTTTATATTAAGTTATTATCGGGATAATCTCAAATATTATGACTCAAGCGTGCCATGAGTATTACATTTAAAGTCCCTAGCATTGCCTGTGAGGCTTGCGCCAAGACTATCACTAAAGCGGTCCAAAGTGAAAAGCCGGAGACTGCCATATCTATTGATGTTTCTACAAAAATTGTTACTGTTGAAACTACAGTTTCTGAAGAAACTATTAGAAAAATTATTGAAGGGACAGGCCATACTGTTGAAGATTAGTTACGGTTTCGTCGTCAAAAGTCTGAAAGGGTGCAATTATTGTATACCAATCTAAATTTTTTGGAGTGTTAGTTATTTTCCTCACTCTTTTATTTATAATCCTGTTCTGTTCGACCATATATACCAATTTTCTGAAGTTTGACTGCATATCATGTGTAGGAGTCAATGTCCATTGATACCTACGAAATTGGTGTATATGGCTGACCGTATAGTAAGAAATATTTTATGACCCATAAAAATGGCATTTTTTAAAAAAGTGTTCTCAATTAAGAAACAGAATGACAATAATATTAAAATCATTGATAGCAATAATCTAAATCACAAAATACTTTTTAAATAGACTGTAGAACCATCAATGATCGCCCTTTTACACTAGTAATTGATTGATTTACTTGATACATTTTTTCTTGGTCGATCCAATAAGTTTTAGTAGTATCAATTACTATTTTCCATAATTGACTTTTTAAGTTAGAAGGTAAAGTGAACTTTAATGTATTTTCTTCAGCGTTAAATAGCAAAAGAAAACTAGCATCAATTACCTGATTACCCTCGATATCAGTGATTTCAATTACTTCTCCATTGAGGAAAATACTAATTGCCCTTACCCCCTCTTCTTCCCATTGTTCTTCGGTCATCTCTTCTCCTTTAGAGTTAAACCAAACAACATCCTTTGCGTCTGATCCGTGAAGTGCTTTCCCTTGAAACCACTTACACCGTCGAAAAACAGGGTGTTGATGACGAAACTTAATTAACTGTTGGGTAAACAATAAAAAATCTTGATTAACCTTCGTTAAGTCCCAATTAAACCAAGAAATATCGTTGTCTTGACAATAGCCATTATTGTTTCCCTGTTGGCTACGCCCAATTTCATCTCCTCCTAATATCATGGGAACCCCTTGGGACAACATTAAAGTGGTTAAAAAATTACGTTTTTGTTGTTCTCGTAAAGCCAAAATTTGAAGGTCATCGGTTTCTCCTTCTTCTCCACAATTCCAAGAATAATTATAGGTTTCTCCATCGTTGTTGTTTTCTCCATTGACCTCGTTATGTTTTTCGTTATAACTGACTAGATCCGCCAGGGTAAAACCATCGTGAGCCGTGATGAAATTAACACTCGCATGGGGTTTTCTTCCAGTAATTTCGTAAATGTCAGCACTTCCCATAAAACGGTAAGCAAACGACGCTAAGGTGCTATCTTGACCGCGCCAGAAATTCCGTATTTCATCCCGATATTTTCCATTCCATTCTGACCATAGTAGTGGAAATTGTCCTACCTGGTAACCTCCTTCTCCGAGATCCCAAGGTTCTGCGATTAATTTTACATTCGATAAAACGGGCTCTTGGTGAATAATATCGAAGAAGGTAGCTAAAGTTCCTACCTCATAAAGTTCTCTCGCTAAAGCTGCTGCTAAGTCAAAGCGAAACCCATCAATGTGCATTTCTAAGACCCAATACCGTAAACTATCCATTATGAGTTTAAGGACATCAGGATGGCTGACATTAAGAGAGTTACCACACCCTGTAAAATCTACGTAGTAACGAGGATTTTCTTCATCTATACGGTAATAGACTTGGTTATCGATACCCCGTAAAAAAAATGTTGGTCCTAAATGATTTCCTTCCCCTGTATGGTTATAAACAACATCAAGAATGACTTCAATCCCCGCTTTATGGAGAGTTTTTACCATATTTTTAAATTCTGTTACTTGTTGCCCTTGAGTTCCTGAGGCGCTGTAACTTGAATGAGGAGCAAAATAACCTAAGGAGTCGTAACCCCAATAATTAGTTAATCCTTTATCAATTAGATGGCCTTGCTGTACAAAAAAATGGTGAACAGGGAGTAATTCAACAGCAGTAATGCCTAAATTTTGTAGATAGGCAATCATATTGGGATGAACTAGTCCAGTATAAGTTCCCCGCAAATTTTCAGGTATTTCTAGATGTTGTTTTGTAAATCCTTTGACATGAACTTCATAGATGATGGTTTTATGCCAAGGATGTTTTAGTAAGGTGTCCTCTTCCCAATTAAAGCTTTCATCAATCACAACTGCTTTGGGAACCCACGGTGCGTCATCTATTTCCGAGGCAGTTAGATCTTGATCTTCACAGTTCCAACGATAGCCAAAGATAGCTTCTTTATGTTCTACATCAGAGGTGATTGCTTTAGCATAGGGATCAATCAACAATTTTTTGGGGTTGAAGCGATAGCCTTCGGTGGGGTCAAATGGACCATGAGCCCGAAACCAGTAATGCTGTCCTGGTTTTATTCCAGGAATGTAACCATGCCAAATATAATTGGATACTTCTTCTAAAGGTATGGATGTTTCTTGTCCCCAATTATTAAATAAGCAAAGATCAACTCTCGTTGCATTTTTAGAAAAAATTGCAACGAGAGTTCCTTTTCCGTCCCAACTTGCTCCTAAAGGATAGGGATTTCCTGGCAAAAGTTTGATATTCATTAGTAGGTTCATTGCGATTTGAATAAAGTTAAAGACTTAACGATTTTTTTCATGATTATAATATGATATTTTGGAGTATTGTCCGTTTATTTTTCTTAGTAGCGTTAAAATCTATTTCTAAACGTTTTGAACGTTCTATCTATGTCTAGAGTGAACCTTTTCTCCTCAATAAAGCGACGGATAAATGCGATAATACTTTCTCCGGATATTAGGTGCATATTAGAAATATATAGCAATTACTAATCATTTATGTCCGAGAAATACATAATTTTTGTTGAGTAAATTAAACCAGTATTTTTTCACACTAGTTATTCCATATGCTGGATATATTCATTAACTAAATGGTTTAGAAAACGAGAAAAAACGTCGTTGCAGTAATGTTACCTTGATGTCTGGCAAAGGTGATTATATTTTATCGATATTGTCTGATTACTTATAGGGAGACCTAGTTTTTTGTCGATAAATAGCTAAGTCTTATTGATTCGTTGATCAAACCTAATTGCTCATAACTTTAGTAGTTTATCTTGAAAATTAGCCATTAATTGCTAAATTAATCCTAAAATATCTAGTTCTACGAACCTGTCATGTAAATACAGAATCTGTAAAGATAAATTTTGATCATAAAATCATCAAAAATTTTGTAGTTAGGAATAATTTTTTATAATTAGACTATTTTAAACTGTTATAATTATCAGTTGTACTTAACTACATTATTATAACTACATTTACTTCCTATTTAAGCTTTTAAAATAGGATGAGTATATATCTTAGACTTCTAGTTGATTTAGATCATAAATCATTATCATTGATTTATACAAAATAAAAAAATGATCTAATTATCTGAATAAAAATTAGAATATCAATTTTTGATATAAATAAAATTAGTTATTTTTTTGAATTAAAATATTTTTTTATTTAAAATTTATTTTCTCTAATAAATAAGACTCTTTTTTGGGAGAATAAATATTTGTTGTTTGGGTAACTCTTAGATAAGAAATATTTTTTATAGTTCGTAGCTACTAAATTATACTTGTTAAAAGTAAGATTAACTACAGGTAAATAATTAATTGAAATAAAAGGTAATTGTCGGCAATAATTACATTATTTTTTTAGTAAAAAGCAAAATAGCTATAGGAATTAACAACTCTTTTTAAGATTGCAAGTAGAATGATTTATGTCAACTTAAATATTTTTAAAAAGATTGATAAATATTAATATTTTTTTTAGCTTATTTTATCTGCAAAAAGCAATGAAGATAATTAGTAGATTTGGTATCTCTTATACAACTTATTAATTCTTAGAGATGAATCGCCTGGATAACTTTCTGCTATTAAATAAAAGGTACAGTCGATTTATTGAGATAAGTTATAACCCTTAAGGGTATAAAAGTAACTGGCTCCCCTATTCCATTAGTTAATGTGGTGGAACTTCTCTGAGATAGGGTAGGTCGTCTATAGTCTGAAAAGTATAATCGCTGTTTGTTTGTAAGGATTAAGGAGTATAATCAATGATTAAATTACGAGTAGGGTTATTGTTTGGGGGACGATCAGGAGAACATGAAGTTTCTATCAAGTCTGCAAAGGCAATCGCAACTGCCTTAAACACCACAGAAAACTCCCGAAAATACGAGGTATTACCGGTATATATTCAAAAAAATGGAGTTTGGCAAGCAGGAAATACCGCACAACAGATACTCGATCAAGAAACTCTCTTACCCTGTAAAGATGCAACTACACAACAATTATGGCAGTTTCCCCCTCAAGTAAGTGAAGTAGATGTTTGGTTTCCCATTCTTCACGGACCAAATGGAGAAGACGGGACGATACAAGGATTGTTAAGCTTAATGCAGACTCCTTTTGTAGGAAGTGGGGTTTTAGGATCATCCGTAGGCATGGATAAGATTGCCATGAAAATGATCTTTGCTCAGGTAGGATTACCCCAAGTTGAATATATTGCAGTAGATAGAGCTAAAATATGGTCTAATTCATTTGTTTTTTCAGAATTTTGCGATAAAATTGAAAAAAATATAACTTATCCTTGTTTTGTGAAGCCTGCTAATTTAGGGTCATCTGTAGGAATTGCTAAGGTGCGATCACGTTCAGAACTTAAAGTAGCTTTGGATGATGCAGCAAGTTACGACAGACGGATTGTCATTGAAACAGGAGTAATCGCTAGAGAAGTTGAATGTGCAGTTTTTGGTAATGAAAACCCTAAGGCGTCGGTGATTGGGGAAATTACTTATAATACTGATTTTTACGATTATGAGACAAAATATACAAGTGGCAAAGCGCAATTATGTATTCCTGCTCAACTTCCTGATCCCATTATTACTCAAATTCAAGAAATGGCTGTCCTTGCGTTTACTGCATTAGATGGGGCAGGGCTAGCTCGGGTAGACTTTTTCTATGTAGAAGATAGCCAAGAAGTGTTTGTCAATGAAATTAACACCCTTCCAGGGTTTACTATTTTCAGTATGTATCCCCGACTGTGGAAAGCAACAGGAGTTTCTTTCTCTGAATTAGTCGATCAATTGATTCAATTAGCATTGGAAAGAAATAATTGATAGACTACTTATTTAAAAAAACATTAAGTAAGGTGTTTTAGACAAATTACTCTTGTTACAGTCTAAAATAGACTGCAATTTTTATTGCACTCTAATATACAGTACACCTGCAGTTTTTCGTGTATTATACTGATCTAATACACCTGAGAGTTCTATTAAGATTTACTTGACAAAAAGTCTCTCATACTTTCACTACTGATTTAAAAGGCAATCAGAAGAAAAGATTTATAACATTGGCCATGATCAAATTAACTGTCGATAAATATCGAAAACAATCTTCTGAGGAAAAAAGAAAATTTTAATTAGTTAAATATTTTTTAAAATGCGGCAATTAGAGTGTATGAAAATGTTCTTAGATTTTTAGTTTCAATATTTAATTGAGAAAATAAATATCTAGAATTAGATTATTAATTTCAGTAATATTTTTATCAAAACTATCACCTAAGCAGGGAAGGAAAAAGGTCATATTTCTAATAATTAGTGTAGCAATTAGAGATTCACAGTTGACAGAAGTATAAATTCTTGATACTGTCGGAATCAAAAATTTACATTAACAATAATTATATTTATTTAGGTTTAATATTTAATGAAAACTGATCAAAATATAGCTATAAAATATTGCACTATTGTGCTTTATTTCCTATATTTTTATCTCTAACTACATTTTTCTAATCTTTCTAATCTTTTCAACCCAAGAATTAATCTGATCAAAATTCAGGCGATAACTAAGGGGATGAGCAATCAAATGAGCAGTACTTTCAAACAACGTATCAATTTCCACTAAGCCATTTTGTTTCAACGTTTTTCCAGTAGAAACTAAATCTACAATTGCTTCTGACATTCCGGTTATAGGTCCTAATTCAACTGATCCATAAAGGGTGATAATTTCTATAGGTAGATTTAAGTTATAGAAATAGTTTTTAGCACAATTAACGAATTTAGAAGCTACTTTCCCATGAGCTGGAAGATCTACAGGATGTTTATAAGGGCTAGTCTTAGAGACTGCAACAGACATTCGACAATAGCCAAAAATTAGATCCGCTAAATCCGCAACTACGGGAGTTTTTTCTAATAAAAGATCATAGCCAACAATGCCTAACTGTGCTTGTCCGTACTCAACATAAACTGGAACATCGGTTGCCCTAACTAATAATCCTTTAGCGGTGTTAGTCGAGTCTGTAATTTGCAATTGACGATTTTTGGGGTCGAGAAAATCACTAAAATCCAATCCAATCTCTTGGAAGAGTTTGATACTATCGGACAAAAGTGCACCTTTGGGGATGGCAACAGTTAACATACACTATTAATTATGATTAGTAGCCAGATTGTCCCACATATCTTTTGAGTTTAGGACACTTTTTTACAGAAAATTTAATGATCTTTCGTTAAGGAAAAAAAATGGATGAAATACTGAAAACAGTGTTAACTCAAACAAAGTTAACAGATTTTATAAACACAAAAATAGTTATGAAAAATCATACAATCGGTACTGAACCCCTGTTTCAAAAATACGAACTCCACCCCCTTCAGCAACAGTCTGTCGTAAAGCGTTGGGATCAACAACAGTCACCCCTGCAAGGTAATCTACACCAAATTCAGCTAATTCTGCTAACCAAGGAACTGTCGGTCCCATTAACACTAATTTGGCATTCCTAGAAAGTTCTACTAAGCGAGGAAAGGTTTTATTCGGAATAGAAGTCCCTGTTAGAAACACCCAGTCAGACTCGGGTAATAAGTATTCTGATGCAGGTGCGGGAAAATCACCTGGCCTTGGTTTAAGTTCAATTATATTGATTGCCATTTCCGTTTTGTAACGGTCTAACCCTGGGTAGCATCCAATGACTGAAACCCGTTTTCCTCGCAATTGGGGGAGGAAATGCTCAAAGACTGCTAAATTAGCTGGACCAGATGAAAAAACGGGCTGACTCATTTCCGAGAGGTTAGACTGAGAATTGATCACAGCATTAATTGCAGCCATTCCAATTGTTGCTTTATAATCATCCCAAGATCGCAACCAGGGGGCTATATCTGCTATGGTTCGATTAACTAAAGTTCCTGACCAAGAAAGAGTACGTGTTGGAATAGCCGGACTCATACACAGTCCAATCTCTTCACCATGACAGATGGTCCAGGTTAAACCGATGATCACCTCTTGGATAAGTGTAGTGTTGGTACCATAATCTAGAAGTAAATCGTAAATTTCTTGGGGATTAATCATTTTAGAGTGAGTAGGGGACATTTACAGAATAATCTAAAAAAATACCTCATGGTTACGATGCCTCCCAAAAAGATTAAAATGTGGAGTTCCAATGATAGGATAACAAATGCGCTCGCTGGTGAATGTATGGCAGAAACTTTATTATTTAACGCACTCCGTCAAGCCATTGATGAAGAAATGGCATATGACAAGACAGTCTTTGTTTTAGGAGAAGACGTAGGCCACTACGGTGGCTCCTACAAGGTAACAAAAGATCTTTATAAAAAATATGGAGATCTTAGGGTTCTTGATACTCCAATCGCTGAAAATAGCTTTACTGGAATGGCTGTCGGTGCTGCTATGACAGGGTTACGCCCAATTATCGAAGGCATGAACATGGGGTTTTTACTCCTAGCTTTTAATCAAATTGCTAACAATGCAGGGATGTTACGGTATACCTCTGGAGGAAACTTCAAAATTCCGATGGTCATTCGCGGTCCAGGGGGCGTAGGACGGCAGTTAGGAGCTGAACATTCTCAACGCCTCGAAGCTTATTTTCATGCAGTTCCTGGGCTTAAGATTATTGCCTGTTCTACTCCTTACAATGCGAAGGGACTTCTTAAAGCAGCCATCCGAGATGAAAATCCTGTTCTGTTTTTTGAACACGTTCTTCTCTATAATCTCAAAGAGCAAATTCCCAATACAGAATATATAGTGCCCTTGGACAAGGCCGAAATCGTCCGTTCTGGGAAAGATGTCACTGTATTGACTTACTCTAGAATGCGTCATCATTGTCTTCAAGCATTGAAAAAATTAGAACCAGAAGGGTATGATCCCGAAATTATTGACTTAATTTCCCTAAAACCCTTTGACTTAGAAACTATTGGAAATTCTATTAGTAAAACTCATCGGGTGATTATTGTAGAAGAATGTATGAAAACAGGGGGAATTGCCGCTGAATTGATTGCTCTAATTAATGAGAATTTTTTTGACGAACTGGATGCCCCTGTCATTCGATTATCATCGCAAGATGTCCCTACCCCCTACAACGGCAACCTAGAAAATCTAACTATTGTTCAACCTCCTAAAATTGTTGAAGCAGTGCAGAAAATAATCGCATTGCAGGTTTAAATGTAAGGGAAAGACTAGGAGTCCATCTTTTGCGGTTTGCCCCTCTTTCCTAACTTCATAAAGGAATCATCATGCAACAACAACGTTTAGTCCTTGGTTTAATCGCCGCCCTAGCTATTGGGGCAATTATCATTTTAGTAGCTATTCCCCTGCAACTAGGGTTAGACCTTAAAGGGGGGGCGCAGTTAACCATTCAAATTAAACCCACCGACAAGATTCAAAACATCAGTCTGGAAGACTTGGAAGCACAGAAAGTTGTTTTAGGGAATAGGGTTAATGCTTTGGGCGTAGCTGAACCTATTGTACAGACTCTGGGACAAGATAAAATTGTTATCCAGTTACCAGGAGTTACTGATTCTGAACAGGCCGAAAGGGTGTTAGGAGGAACCGCCCAATTGGAGTTTCGTGAACAAAAACAAGGAACTGAAGGCCAGTTTCAAGCGGAATTTACGACTAAACGACAATTAGAAGTGGAATTAGCAATTCTAAGACAGGATGGCACATTAGAGGAAAATGCCGAACGTGTTGTCGAGCTAACTCAATCTATCAAACAATCGAACCTTGCCATCTTAGATCTGTTTCAATCAGTCGATTTAACAGGAAAAAACCTTAACAATGCTCGCCCTAGCCCCACCCAAACAGGGACTAGTTGGGAGGTCGCCATCGAATTTGATAATGACGGGGGCAAAAAGTTTACCGAACTCACGAAAAATCTGGCAGGAACTGGACGTAGTATTGGGATTTTTCTAGATGATACCCTGATTAGTGCACCAATTGTAGGTGTAGAGTTTGCTAACACTGGGATTACGGGAGGTAGTGCTGTCATTACAGGAAATTTTACTGTTGATAGTGCCAATGAGCTCGCCGTTCAAATTCGCGGGGGATCTTTACCATTTCCGGTAGAAGTGGTGGAAAACCGTACTGTCGGGGCCACTTTAGGGAAAGAAAGCATCCGAAGTAGTATTTATGCTGGGGTAGCTGGGTTGATTCTAGTGTTAATCTTCATGGCGGTTTATTATCGCCTTCCTGGGATGATTGCTAATTTGGCCTTGGGGATTTACACCTTATACACCTTGGCTTTTTACGCTTTGATTGGCGTTACTTTGACTTTACCTGGAATTGCCGGATTTATCTTAAGTATTGGTATGGCCGTGGATGCAAATGTCCTAATTTTTGAGCGAACTCGTGAAGAATTGCGATCTGGAAATAGTTTGTATCGCTCCGTAGAATCTGGATTTAATCGCGCATTTTCGAGTATTTTGGATAGCAATGTCACTACTTTGATTGCTTGCAGTGCTTTGTTTGGATTAGGGTCAGGATTGGTTAAAGGATTTGCTCTTACCCTTGCCATTGGCGTATTAGTAAGTATGTTTACGGCAGTTACTTGTAGCCGAACTCTTTCATTACTAACGGTATTAGGATTGCCCTCAGTTCGTAAAAAACCTGAACTATTTTGTCCCAATCTACCCAAAACCGTTAATTAATTTTTTCCTCAAATTTACTAGTGAGGACCTAAAGGGAAAAGAAGAAAAAGTTTTGTTCATAAATTTCCCAAACTATTGCATCTTACTAATTTATTAATGAGCAAACAATGAAATTACATATTATTAAATGGGAACGCTTATGGTGGTCGGTTTCAGCACTTTTTATTCTTGGTGGAATCATTGCGATGGTAATTTCCTATTCCACCTTCAACTCGCCTGTACGTCCAGGGATAGACTTTATTGGGGGAACTCGACTACAGTTACAATTAGCCTGCATGGCAGAAGGAACCTGTGACCAGTCCATCGATACAGGAAAAGTTCGAGAAATTCTTGTTCAACAGGGGTTGAATGGTAGTATTCAGGTTTTAGAAAAGAATATTCTATCAATTAGGAGTAAAAATCTCGACGTTGATCAACGCACTCAGTTACAACAAATTTTAAACGAAAAGATTGGACAATTTGACCCTGATACCGTTCAAATTGATACAGTAGGTCCAACAGTGGGACAAGAGTTATTTAAGTCAGGAATTCTAGCTTTGTTAGTAGCTTTCCTCGGAATCATCGTCTATCTTACTATTCGCTTTCAATTCGATTATGCCTTCTTTGCAATTATTGCCCTCTTTCATGATGTTCTCATTACAGTGGGGATCTTTGCTGTGTTGGGACTAATCACAGAAATTGAAGTTGATAGTCTATCTTTGGTAGCTTTACTAACAATAATTGGGTTTTCAGTCAATGATACCGTAGTCATTTATGATCGCATTCGAGACAACATAGAAAAACAGCCTGATATTTCCATCAACGAGGTAGTAGAAATTTCCGTTAACCAAAGTCTTGCCCGTTCCATTAATACTAGTGTTACTACTATATTACCGTTATTAGCTATCTTCCTGTTTGGGGGAGAAACCCTAAAATATTTTTCTCTCGCCTTGATCATTGGCTTTGTTGCCGGGGCTTATTCGAGTATTTTTATTGCTAGTACCCTATTAGCTTGGTGGCGTAACCGTACATTTTCTTTGGTAGAATCTTAAAGCAAATCATCAACTCAATTCTTGACAGAGTTGTCGAAAATGATCACCACGATGTTCAAAACTCTGGTACTGATCAAAACTAGCACAAGCGGGGGAAAATAATACGACTTTTACCTTCTGTTTCTGTCCTAATTCTAATCCTCGTTTAACAGCATTTTCTAGAGTTTCTACTATTTCATAGGTTTCATATCCCGACTCTTGTAACCTTTGAGAAAATATTTCAGCCGCTTCTCCAATTAACAAAACTGTAGAAACTTTTTTTTTAATTTGTTTAATCCAACGGTCATTGTCCCCTTCTTTTAGTTTTCCCCCCGCAACTAAAATTACTGGAGATTTTACGGAAACTAAGCCAACTTCTGCTGCATCATAATTAGTTGCCTTACTATCATTAATAAAGTCAATTCCCCGCACATTACAAATTAATTCTAGGCGGTGAGGAACTCCTTTAAAGTCAGCAATTGCTTGGGCGATCGCCCCTTTTTCAATCCCTGCTAGTCTTGCTGCTCCCACTGCCATTAATAAGTTTTGTTGATTGTGAGAACCAACCATTTTAAAGAGATTCAAAGGCGCAATTAATTCTCCAAAAGCAACTATCCAATTATCTTGAATATAAATTCCTTTAGAAGGATGGCAGAGTAAATGCTCCTTTCCTTTAGTCGTTATCCAACAAGCGTCAGCCCACTGGTGTAATCCCACTTGATGTAGATAAGGATCATCTCCATTAAGGATTTGATATTCACACCGATGTAAGATAGACGCTTTGATAGAATAATAGTTATCTAGGGTTTTGTGACGGTTAAGATGATCAGTCGTAAAAGTTGTCCAAATACCAATTTTTGGGGATAATCTTCTCAAAGACTCTCCTTGATAACTACTAACTTCAGCTATAATCCAATCAAACTTCTCTGAAGATAAAACGAGTTCGCAAGCAGCATGACCAATGTTGCCACAGGGGGGAGCATTGAGTCCTGATGTTTGAAAAATTGACGCTGTTAGGGCGGTGGTGGTAGTTTTTCCGTTAGTTCCCGTAATTCCTACCCAAGGAAACTTCTGTAAATATCGCCAAGCTAACTCTAATTCTCCAATAACATCAATACCGTGAGCACGCGCTTCTACCAAAAAAGGAATATCCCAAGGAACTCCTGGACTAACTACAATTAAGTCAGGTGAGTTTGTCGCTATCAAAGTTAGTTGATGTCCTAATTTAACCGTAATCCCTTCTTGTTCTAATTTTCTCTGGGTTTGTCGCAGGGGTAAAGAGTCAGCGCAATCACTCAGAACAACTTCCCATCCGTCTGTTTTCAGTACTCTAGCTGCGGCAATTCCTGATCTTCCCAGTCCAATAATATAAGCAATGGCCATAAGCCTAATGTTGCACCTATTTCTGATTAAAGTAGTCTTGATCTTATCAAAATAATTCTCATTTTTCAGCAACACTATTCAAGTGTTTTTTCTTGTTAACTAATTAGTGACTAGTATATTACCAATAATTAAGGTTAAAATAACAAAAAATAATTTAAAAAGTTTAATAATTTATTATGTACTACTCTAATATAGATTCACTAACTAGTATGTTATTTGGACTCTAGAATAAAGTTATTTGTTTATGGAATGCAGTTGACTCCGAATGAGATTAATTTTAGTTGATCTTATTTTTATATGAGATACTTAAATGTATGATTTTGGTAATCATAAAGCTTTTAAAATATTAATAATTGACTGTTAATATTTTGTCAGATAAAAGATTTAGATTTTATTGTTAAGCTTTTTGATAAAAAAGAAGCATTGGATTATAATCAGCAATCTATCAAAAATAGACTTTTTATGAAAAGAGTTTATCGTCGTGTTAAAAAAGTTTTTTAAAAAAGAAAAGTGTAAGTAACAATCCTTTATTCTCGTTAGTTATGTGTGACTATAGATTATTTTTAACTGTATCATTATTTTTATAATCCTCAACAAAAAGATTATTATCTATAAGTCATTTACAAAACTATTAGTGCAGTCGTCAATTATTCAGCAAATTCAGTAACCTGTTGTGGAGGAAGAGAAAAATTGCTACTGTTTCACTAAACACTTAGGATAATAGGGGAAACACCTAGCCTAATTAATACAAGAACAGGTAAACGTTGCAAGATTTTCCCATGATTCCTTATCTATACAATAATCGTGTTACCCTGAGCCCAGGGGTGGCAGCTACAATTTTGAGTCAGGGAAGCATCAGTAAAAAGATTAATCACTAAGACAGATAGAGCTTCCTTATTAAGCTAAGGAACGTAGACGTAGCCAAATTGTCTGTACTTTACATATAGTTGAGTAGACTGCCCTTAAATTTGCCAGTCAATTTTGACAATATAAACAACATTAGTTACATAATAAGAACAAAAGTTTTTTTATTTACTATTCTTAAGTTAAGTTTTGATTCAACAAGAAACCTTAAACCTTCTCGAATGGCCTCGACTCTGTCAACATTTGTCTACCTTTGCTGCGACAAAACTAGGAGTGTTAGCCGCCAGAAGACTATCGATTCCTGAGACTATTGAAGAAAGTGAGCAATTATTAGCCCAAACCCAAGAGATTTATCGTTTAGAACAGAATTTAGAAGTTCAATGGTCTTTTGATGGGATTACTGATATTGGAGACTCTCTAGAACGAGCTAAATTAGGAGGAATACTTTCTGAACAGGAATTGCTCAATATTGCTACTACTTTAGCCGGGGTGAGGCGACTGCGGCGAATGATTAATAATCAAGAAGATTGTCCTATTTTAGAGAAATTAGTAGCAGATATTCGGACTTATCCTGAATTAGAGCAGCAAATTAACCATTGTATTGACGAAGCAGGTAAAGTCGCTGATCGCGCTAGTATCAAATTAGGAGAGATTCGTCGAAACCTCAAAGATGTCCGCGCTCAGATTTATCAGAAACTCCAAAATATTATCCACCAGCAAGGGGGAGCAGTCCAAGAAGCTGTTATTACCCAACGGGGCGATCGCTTTGTAATTCCTGTAAAAGCTCCCAAAAAAGATCAAATTAGAGGTATTATTCATGATACTTCTAGCACAGGAGCCACTCTTTATGTCGAACCGGATTCCGTCGTGCAATGGGGTAACCAACGCCGTCAATATTTACGTCAAGAACAAGTAGAAATAGAAGCTATTCTGCGGACTTTAACTGAAAAAGTTGCTTCTATTTACGATGAACTAGACCATTTACTCGGAATAGCTACTGTTCTTGATTTAACAACGGCTAAAGCCCTTTATAGCTTATGGTTAGAAGGAAATGCTCCCGAATTTATTGACCCAACTCAAGGAGAATTGATCACTCTGCGGCAACTACGTCATCCCCTGCTCGTTTGGCAACAACAACACGAACAAGGTTCTTCTGTCGTTCCTATAAATGTTCAGGTTGATCCAAAAATTCGAGTTGTAGCAATCACCGGTCCTAACACAGGAGGCAAAACCGTCACCTTAAAAACCATCGGTTTAGCTGCTTTAATGGCTAAAGTTGGTTTATTTGTTCCTGCCAGAGAACCTGTAAAAATACCTTGGTTTGGACAGATTCTAGCAGACATCGGAGATGAACAGTCAATTGAACAAAGTTTATCTACCTTTTCAGGTCATATCCGCCGCATCGTTCGCATTTTAAAATCTCTGAAAACTCCTCTCTCTCCCAACCCCTCTCTTTCCCTTGTCCTCCTTGATGAAGTAGGTGCAGGAACTGATCCCGCAGAGGGAAGTGCATTAGCGGTCGCTCTCCTTCATTATTTGGCTTATCATGCTTTACTTACCATTGCTAGCACTCATTATGGAGAATTGAAAGCGTTAAAATACCAAGATGACCGTTTTGAGAATGCGTCGGTAGAATTTGATGATCAAACTCTTTCTCCCACTTATCGTCTATTGTGGGGAATCCCAGGCCGTTCTAATGCCCTAACTGTTGCTGGTCGATTAGGGTTACAAATGGAGATTATTGAAGAGGCTAAAACTCGTATTGGAGGGTTTTCTGAAGAAATCAATGAAGTTATTGCTGGGTTAGAAAAACAACGACGAGAACAGGAACAAAAAGCACAAGAAGCTAGTAACTTGTTACAACAAACTAAGAAGTTTTATACAGAAATTTTAGAAAAAACTTCATCGTTACAACAACGAGAACAGTCGTTGAAACAATATCAAGAACAAGAAGTTCAAAAGGCAATTGCCCAGGCAAAAGAAGAAATTGCTCAAGTTATTCGTCAATTGCAAAAGGGAAAAAAAACGGGACAACAAGCACAAAAAGCTACAGCCACTTTACAAGAAATCGGTGAACGTCAATTATCTAAACTGGAACAATGTAAATATGCTTATAAGCCCAAAGTTGGAGAAAAAATTAAATTACTAAGATTTGGACAGACAGCAGATGTATTAGCAATAGATGAAGAACAAGAAGAAGTTACTGTTCGTTTTGGATTAATGAAAATGATCGTTTCTTTTACTAAGATTGAATCTCTAGATGGGAAAAAAGTTGAAGTTACTGCGAGAAAAAAAGTTCCTATTGTTACTCCATCGGAAAAACAAAAATCTCAATCCGTTCCGATGATTAGAACATCTCAAAATACATTAGATATTCGAGGTAGTCGAGTTGCTGAAGCAGAATCAAATTTAGAAAATGCGATTTCTAAAATTACTCAATCAGGGGTTTTATGGGTTATTCATGGCAAAGGAACTGGAAAACTACGTCAAGGAGTTCATGCATTTTTAAAGTTACATCCCCAAATAGATAAGTTTGAATTAGCACCTCAAAATGAAGGAGGTTCAGGAGTAACTATTGCTTATTTGAAATAGTTAATTGTCAATAGTTAATTCTAGTCTAACATCTAAGTACCATTAGAATTAAGTATTTATATATGATTACCAATTGTAATAAGTATTACAACGTACAAATAACACATTTTAACTTAGCATAGTTTTTAACTTTAATTTTTATTAAGTAAATTTATTGTTTTGCTAATCTATTTATAGTTGTGTACTTAGTTTATAAAAAAACTAACTTTTTACTACATAATTCTCTTATTTAACTAAGACAAATAAAACTAACTAAATTTACAAAAAATATTATTTTTTTATATATAAATAAAATTAATATTGTAATTATTTAATGTTATTAACCACTTATAAAGCAATATGTTTTGTTAAAATTAAAAACATATTTTTTGGACATTAAGTAAACTTAGTTTTTGATTAATTTTATTCATTTTATGAGTTTAGTAAATCATGATTAATTCTAAAATATTTTTTCTAATTACATTTTTTTAAAAATTATTATTTCTATGTCTTTGGTTTAAATGTAGTTTATTTAAACAGATATTTAAGAATTTAAAATAAATGTACTTTAATCCTTAAATTCTATAGCTACAAAATTATTCACAGTTCCTAAAACTAATATGTATAGGTTTTATTAAACTAAAAATAGTTAACTTATAATTAGAAATTAAGAACAGTAAATAAAGAATAATTAATTTTTTTTTGACAATTAAAAACATGTCATATGTTAATAGGGTTAAAGACTTAAAATATCCAATAAAAGTGATAAGTATTACTTTAAAATTTATGAAAAAATACAAACTTTTACACAAAATAAATTATGTTTTTTTCTCTTCTAATTTAGAAAAAGTACTGTTTTAATTAAAACTAAAATTGTAAAAAAATGTGAAAGACAATATAGAAGAGAATGTATCAGACTTTTAGTCATAACACAAAAAGGTTAAGTAAATAAAGAACAGAACCTATCTAAATTTTGGTTATACCGAACTGACTAATACAAAATTCACTAGTGACATGCTAAGTTAAAAAACTTCTGAATTGAATATTGACAACGTTTTTTAACTTCTAAGATCTCCTTTTAATTAACTTTAATTTGTTGTTAATGTCTTTTACTGTTCTTTGAGTCGTTTCTTAGTCACAATAGGCAATATCTTTTTAAATTTTATTTAAACTAATACATTTATAAGAGGAATAGTATCTGTGAGCTCTTTAGCTTCTAGTTAAAAGTTTTTGATAAAAATAATTTATTATTAACTAATTTAATTGGATAGTATTTATCCACTAAACTAGTATAGTAGCTGATAGAATCAACTTATTCATTATATTTTTATAAATTTTCTCAATGTCTATATTTACCTTTCCAATTTTTATAAAAAAATATTTAAACAAATTTTTTGCCTATTATACTATTTATTTAGATCTTCTTGTTTCTATAATTTTAACCCTCACTACTTCATCTAAATCTACTATTATTACATAATAACTTCCTTATCTTTTAATCACAGCAATTACATCAATTACCAACTATTGTGATGTCCTAATTTTTTGGTTTATTTTTTTGCCTAAATTTCTGATCATGATTTCTATTTATTATTGCCTTATCTTAATTTATTTTAGTGATGTTAAAATGCAGCTATTTATTTTTTGTCCTATCATTTTAAATGAACTCAATTATATTAAATATTTTTATTATTATTAATTACATGATAATTAATAATAATCTTTTATGAGATAAACACCTTTTTCTATTCAAGACAAATCGCTCATATTTAATTTATGATTTTTATCAAGTTTTATGCTAAAAAATAGAATAAATATTCGCTTAATATAAAGAGAAAACTTGTTTTTTGTATTTTCATTTAAATTTAACAGCTAGTAGCATTAAGCATTTTCAAATTTGAAATTTCATCCATAAAACTATGTTTAGTATTTGTACTTGATACAATAGCAATAAAATAAGTGAAGGTTTTGAGTTTAATATAATTGAGTTTAAATACCAATTCTGCTAAGATATTAGCTATATAATAATTATTTTTTAATAAAATTAAAATTAACAATCTAACTTTATTTTTATATATTGAAAATATATAATCTAGCTCTTATGAATATTTTTTTAAATAAAAGGATTAAACAGTACTTAATAAATGAGATAAAAATAATTTTATTTATCTTAAAATAAGAAAATGAATTAATTATTAATCAAATAAGAAATTGATTTTATAAGAAAACTAAAAAGTTAAAATCTGCTCTCCGTTATCTCTTCATTAGAGTGTTAGTTTTACCTAAATAAGAGATTATGTAGAACCTATTATTTGGGGTGTAGTTATGTTAAAATCCAAAAGGATATAAAAATAAATCTAATTATCTAAATTATAATTAGGCTTTTAATTAGACATTTTTTGTCTCTTTTTAAGACAATATTCCCTTAATCTGCAACCTTTAATGGAGTTGATTACCCTATGACTGCCTCTCAAGATCGGATTATTCCCACAGACTTGAGTAATGAAATGTCCCGTTCTTATTTAGAATACGCCATGAGCGTTATCGTAGGACGGGCATTACCCGATGCTAGGGATGGGTTAAAACCAGTCCACCGTCGTATTCTCTACGCCATGTACGAACTAGGTTTGATTCCTGAACGCCCTTTTCGAAAGTGTGCAAGGGTGGTTGGGGAAGTCTTAGGGAAATATCACCCCCACGGTGATACCGCCGTTTATGATGCACTGGTAAGGATGGCGCAGAATTTTTCCATGCGAAATCCACTAATTGAAGGGCATGGAAATTTTGGCTCGGTAGATAATGATCCCCCTGCAGCTATGCGTTATACCGAGTGTCGTCTACAATCGTTATCAACAAATGCTTTATTAAGAGATATTGAATCAGAAACAGTTGATTTTGCTGATAACTTTGACGGCTCGCAACAAGAACCTGTCGTACTTCCTGCTAGAATTCCCCAATTACTACTTAATGGTTCTTCGGGAATTGCAGTAGGGATGGCGACCAATATCCCTCCCCATAATTTAGGGGAATTGATAGAGGGAACCGTAGCTTTAATCGATGAACCAGAGATAGAAGAAGTAAAACTGAGAAAAATTATTCCTGGACCTGATTTCCCTACTGGAGGACAAATATTAGGTAGATCAGGTATTAAGGATGCTTATACTACTGGACGTGGTTCGATTACCATGCGAGGAGTGGCGACTATTACCACCGTTGAACAACGGGGAAAACCTGATCGCGAAGCCATCATTGTCACCCAATTGCCTTATCAAACTAACAAAGCAGCTTTAATTGAACGAATTGCCGATCTAGTTAACGATAAACGTATTGAAGGGATCTCTGATATTAGAGACGAGAGTGATCGCGACGGAATGCGGATTGTGATTGAACTAAAGCGGGATGCTTATCCCCGTGTTGTTCTCAATAACCTCTATAAACAAACCCCAATTCAAAGTAATTTTGGGGCGAATATGCTAGCATTGGTTAATGGAGAACCACAATTACTCACTATCAAAGGCTTTCTTCAAGTTTTCCTTGATTTTCGCATTGAGACTATCACTAAACGAACTAAATACGAGTTACGCAAAGCTGAAGAAAGGGATCATCTATTAAAAGGGTTACTAATCGCCCTAGATAACTTAGATGCAGTTATTCGATTAATTCGCCAAGCGGCTGATACAGCCACCGCAAAAGAAGAATTAGTTGAACAATTTAGTCTTTCTGTAGTTCAAGCAGACGCTATTCTACAAATGCAACTACGTCGTCTCACTGCGTTAGAAGCTGACAAGATTCATGCTGAACACGAAGAATTACAGGCAAAAATTGTTGATTTACAAGATATTTTAGCTAAGCGTGAACGTATCGAAACCATTATCAAAGAAGAACTTCAACAAATTAAATCTATCCATGCTACCCCTCGTTGTACTGAAATTATCCGTGACGACGGAGAAATCATTGATACTGATTTAATTGCTAATGAGCAAGCGATTATTCTTCTTACAGAACAAGGATACATTAAACGGATGCCTGTTAGTACCTTTGGGGCACAAAGTAGGGCAACACGGGGTAAAGCAGCAGCAAAAATAAAAGAAAATGATGTAGTAGAACATTTCTTAAGCTGTTGTGATCACAATCAAGTACTATTTTTTAGCGATCGCGGCGTCGTCTATGGTATTCCTGCTTATCAAATTCCCGCAGCCTCTCGAACTGCTAGGGGAGTTCCCATAGTCCAAATGTTACCCATTCCCAAAGACGAAAAAATTACTTCCGTTGTAGCCGTAAGTGAGTTTAGCGAGGACATATATCTTATTATGTTGACTCGTAAAGGATACATCAAAAAAACAGCCTTAGCCGCCTTTAGTAATATTCGCGCCAACGGGTTAATTGCTATTTCTTTAGGAGAGGGAGATCAACTGCGTTGGGTAAGACTAGCCAGGGCAGAAGATAGCATCATTATTGGGACACGCCAAGGGATGGCCATTCATTTTCATGCTAATCACCAGCAATTGCGACCTCTAGGACGATCCACACGAGGAGTTAAGGCCATGAAGTTAAAGTCAGACGACAACTTCATCAGTATGGATATTCTTTCAAGTCAAGTAATAGCCGGAATGGAGAATACACAAGAAGAGGAAGACGAAGAGTTACTCGAAACTGAAGAATTACTCGAAACCGAAGAAATCACTGGTGGCCCGTGGGTATTAGCCATTACTAATGGAGGGTATGGAAAGCGGGTTCCAGTTAATAAATTTCGTCTCCAAAATCGGGCAGGAATGGGGGTTAAAGCCATTAAGTTTAAATCTAAAACTGATCGTCTAGCATCGTTGCATATTGTGAATGAAGATAACGAGTTGATGATTGTGTCTAACCGAGGAATTATTATTCGTCAAGCAGTTAATGCTATTTCTCTGCAATCCCGTATGGCTACGGGAGTTCGGGTACAAAAGTTGGACAATGATGACGCAATTGCTGCTGTTGCCTTAGTTCCTCAAGCCGCACAAGGGGAAGAAAGTAACGAAGTAAACGAAAGTGAAGAGGAATAGATTTATGAGTAGGGATTAACAATCGTTGACCCCTACTAGAAGTTAGGCATTGGCGAATCGACTTAAATATAAAATCTCTTATAGAGAAAACAGCAGTTGTTCTAAATTGAAGCAATAAAAGTTAATCATAATTTTTAATTACAAGTTTGTTTATAAATCCTTTAGGGTATAAGTTGTCTTAACTTCAAGAAACAATTAGTGTTGAGGTTAGTACCAGTTATAAATCAACTTTTTAACTGGTATTAACTCTAATTTAATAAATGTGAGTTCCGAAGTTGGTAGAGCTTTTCAAAGAGTTAGTAAGTAATATATTCTCAGTTTCTAAATAGTCAGTGAATTAGATTTGTCTTTAACGCATGGATAAGTTTATCATCATCTATTTTGCCTTAAGCTTAAGAGTTAATATTTGCCACAGTCGTTTACAATCAAATTCAGTTTAAATTCCTAATACCATCCCACAGAATTTTGATCTCATCCAACTAAGCCTTTAAAAACTCATTGTACTTTACTCTCAGCCTAATAGCAGACTTATATCGGAGTCAAATCGATAAAACTAACTTCTATAATTTTTCTGTCGCAAATCTGTAATAAATAGCATAGTAGTATTATTTTCCAGGATATAAGTAGAGAAAATGATTATAGTTTTCTAGGTTAGGAAATACTTTTTTACAATGCAGAAGAATCTGTAATTAATAAAATTCTCTAAAGGTTAGATATTATAACAGATAAAAAGTAATTAAAATTATCATAACTGTATCTATTATCGAACAAAAACAGTATCTTTTTTCTGATAAATACTCTCAGTCAAGAAACAGAGTAAGAATACTGTTCAAACTTTAATAGAAGTCATCTAAATTGCAAAATACCATTAATAGATAATCAAAATTAAATCTGAAGATAATTATCTCTTGAAGTTAATTTCAATAAAATTACTACTTGACAGAAAAACAAAAATTATCTTTTTATTACAAAATAAAAAAACATAGCAAGCATTTGTGATTTAATAATCATGCTATAATTGCACCAACAAAGTTCTATTTCCTTACCATTAAAATCGCACCAATAAAGTTTATCAAGATCGTCAGTATATGAGTTAGAGATATCCCCTTAAGTGATTATTCAGGTGTTTATCCAAGTAAATCTTCATTAGTCTAGTTGCACTTAATGTCATGAAGTGTTCAGTCAAGAACTAAATTTTGTAAAAAAGAGAAGAATCTATACAGCTAAGACTGGCTTTAAAAGTTGTTCAAAAAGTCTTATAAACTAGTGTTGAAATCGCTTCTCAAAGAAATAGAATCAATTAGTCATAGCTCGAAAGTTTATTAAAAGAGCTAGAAACATATTTTTGAAGAGAAAAAAATAATTAGGACTTGATGAAATTATTCTCTTTAAAAAAAGCAAAAATTATGCGATAGTATTAGTAGATCTAAAAATTAGAAGCCCTATATTCCAATTCTAGAATAGAAATAAATAAGTAATAAAATAATGGTCATCTAGTTTGATTTAAGAGTTATTGAGTTGAATAAGAGAAGTCGGTTCAAATTTGTGAATATACTTAAATATACTATAGACAGTACCATCAAAGAAATAGTTTTTAATGCCCAAAATAGTAACGAAAAATTTTATGTAATGGAACATATTAATAATGAGTCATATTGCAAAATAAAATAAAAAATAAGGAATATTAGCAAAACTAAAAAATCAAAGAAAGAGAGATAAAAAACTAGCTCAAATAAGCTATAGAAAAGATTTTGTACTCAAGAGAAAAAGATTATGAGTTACCAAGAGTAAGCTAAGACAGAAGAAGTAAAACAAAGTGTCTGTAGTATTAGGGAATATCTATTAAATAGAATAAAATATAAAATACACTTTTCTGCTCGAATAACGAGTGATGTGGCTTTCTATAAATTCCTAGAGTGAACGAAAACTACCGATCAATATTTTCTAAATAGTTGTCAGATAATAAATAGATAACTCGACAAAATATAAGCTTGATTTTAAGAATCAAACTATCTAAGTAATTAAAAAATTAATTAAGCAGAAAATTAAATTGATTAGACAGTAATCTCATGGCTTAATTAACTTTGATTGTTTTAGAAGGGGAGTCTTATCAGACTAGTATTTTTTTACTGATTTTTTATCACACTCGATCTTAAGGATCATGAGAATAATTAACTTTTTTAAAAAGTTAATTTGGTGTAGGGTAATTGTCCGTTTTCAACAAAATATTTTAACTGAAAGATACAAGAGATTTGTACCGAATGTTCATTTGTTATTTACGCTGTACCGAACATTCAGTACAGAGGTTATATATCTAAATCAATTAGGTTTAATTTAGGGCCATAGATTTCGATAAATTCTCGTCGTGGGGCAACGCGATCACCCATTAAGACAGTAAAGATACGATCAGCTTTGGCAGCATCCTCAATTTCTACCCGTTTCATAGTACGAGTTTCAGGGTTCATAGTGGTATCCCATAATTGAGCAGGCATCATTTCCCCTAACCCTTTAAACCGTTGAATAGTGTAATTAGCATTAGAGGGTAAACTGTGGAGATGTTCTTGTAATTCTCGCTCATTGTAACAATATACATGATTGCGTCCCCTTTCCACCTTATACAAAGGAGGGCAAGCAATATAAATATAACCACGATCTACTAATTCCCGTTGATAACGATAGAAAAAAGTTAATAAAAGAGTTCGGATGTGTGCGCCATCCACATCGGCGTCAGTCATAATAACTACTCGATGATAACGCAATTGAGAGTCATCAAATTCTTCTCCTTTAATGCCCAATCCTAGAGCTGTAATTAATGATTGAATCTCATTATTTTTGTAGATTTTGGCATCATCAGTTTTTTCAATATTTAGGATTTTTCCTCGTAGGGGTAAAATAGCTTGAAAACGGCGATCACGTCCTTGTTTAGCACTTCCTCCTGCGGAGTCCCCTTCCACTAAGTAAATTTCCGCTTCTTCAGGATCTCTAGTGCTACAATCTGCTAATTTTCCAGGTAAGGGAGAAGACTCTAAAACTGACTTCCGACGAACTAATTCCCTGGCGCGTCGTGCTGCTTCTGCTGCTTTAAAAGCCTGGATTGCTTTCTCAAGAATATTGTCGACAACATGGGGATTAAATTCTAAATATTCATTAAGAATTTCCCCTACCAAAGAATCAACAATTCCCCGAACTTCTGTATTACCTAATTTCGTTTTTGTTTGTCCTTCAAACTCCGGTTCAGGAACTTTCACGGAAATCACCCCTGTTAATCCTTCTCGGATATTTTCTCCCCCTAAATTAGGCTCATTATCTTTGATTTTGTTGCGCTTGCGAGCAATATTATTCATAGTCCGAGTCAGAACTGTTTTTAACCCCTCTAAATGGGTCCCTCCGTCAATCGTCCGAATATTATTAGCAAATCCCAACAAATTATCACTATAAGCATCAATACACCATTGTAAAGCCACTTCTACTTGAACCCCATTTTTCTCGCCAGAAATATAAATGACGTCTTGGTGTAGGGGTTCTTTTTGCCGACACATATAAATGACATATTCCTTAATTCCTCCCTCATAACAATAGGTTTCAATATGAGATTCTTTAGATCGATAATCACTAAAAGTAATTTTAACTCCTGCATTGAGGTAAGCTAATTCTCTCAATCGGCCGGATAAGGTACTATAGTCAAACTCGATGCCTCCTGTAAAAATTTGGGTATCAGGTAAAAAGGAAATAGAGGTTCCAGTAGGATGACTAGGATCAAGAGCAGCTTCTAGGGAACCCATAGGAATTCCCCTTTCGTAGCGTTGGGTATGAATTTTTTTATCTCGCCAAACCCTAATATTTACCCATTCCGACAAGGCATTAACCACAGAAATCCCAACTCCATGTAGACCTCCAGAAACTTTGTAACCTCCTCCCCCGAATTTACCACCAGCGTGGAGAACGGTCATTACAGTTTCTAGGGCGGATTTGCCAGTAGTAGGATGAAGATCAGTGGGAATACCCCTGCCATTATCTATAACGGTGACAGATCCATCGGGATTTATATCAACTCCAATATCAGTACAATAGCCTGCTAGGGCTTCATCTATGGAGTTATCGACGACCTCATAGACAAGATGGTGAAGTCCCCTTGGTCCAGTAGTCCCAATATACATACTTGGACGCTTGCGGACAGGGTCTAACCCTTCAAGGACTTGTATCTGTTGTGCGCCGTAATCACTTGTTGTCATGAATCTTTCCCAATATAATAATAGCTTAGTAATAGCTTACAGGGGAACTTCTAACCCCTCGATGGCAAAATCTTCAAAAATTCTAACACATAAGGTTTAAAGACTGCTTTAGAGAGGTTTAGAGAGAGTTTTTTATTTGGGTGTGGACAATAATTTTAAAGGCAAATTTAGAGTAAAATTTTAACTTTTGACTGAATGTAGAAGTCAATAACTGTTGACCTATATTTTCGACTTATAAAAATAAATTGGGAAAATTTACTTATTTTCAGATAAGTTTAAATTTATAGGCTCAACTACTGATTTTTAAAAACTTTAAATAACACAATTAATTATTTTAATGAATTTTATTGAATATAGATTAAGATGTCTGAATATAGAAAATATTACTTGTTTTAAAACAAAAACTTAAGAAGTTTAAATATAAAAAAGCAAAACAAATAATAACTAAGCTAAAAAATAAAAAAAATTATCGTCTAGGACAGAAATAGAAGTATGATGTTAAAATTTATTGATTGAAATATTTTTTGTGTAAAGTATAAAGTTTATGTATACCTTGAACAATTGAACATTATGTAAATACAAAATTTACGATAAAAACAAAATTAAAAAAATATGTCAACTTACATCCAGTATTTTCTGAGTTTTCAGAGAAAACAAAAAATATTTTAAACTGAAAATATCAAATTAATAAAAAAAGATAAAATTTTAAAAAAATATTTTAATAACAACTTATAATTTACTAATTAAAGTCTTATTTATTTTTAATAATTAATTAATTATTTTTAATAGTTAACTATACAATATCTTTTTAAAAAAAGAAGAACTACAATTTTATCTCTAAAATCGTAGTTAGTTATTACAGGTTATGGAAAATCAATAGAAAAGTTTATTGATGTATATGCAACGTTAGAGTTGAAGATAAATTATTGCTGATATTTCTAATTCCTGGTCTTCTTATGAAGATATACCCAGAATCATTCGCTATTTTTTTAAAAAATAACCATAAAATAGCTATAAATTAACTGTATAAAGCAATTTTTTTGTTATATTGACTTGAATATCTAGTAAATTTTATTGTTGCTATTATAGTAACAAAAGATATATTTACATTTATGATTTATATGAAAAAATCATAAATGTAATATAAACATAGTTTGTGGACAGAAAAATATGTTTATATTTAACTATAACTTGGCTCTTAAAACTTAATATTTTTTTATTAAAATTAAGAAAATAAATAACAAAATCTATTGTTTTCTTTCTTTAAAGAATTAAGTTTTTATACTCTCAAAATGAACATTATATTTAGAGCAAAAATTTCTATTGACGTAGAAATTTTTAAACCCCTCTAGTATTTAATCTTAATTAAATTAAAACCATCAATGAGATGTAATTGCTATTCATGACAAAGTAGTAACTATTTCATTAGAAAATAATATTACTTACTATGAGCGCAACTGAAACTACTCTCATAGTAAGCAATATTATTAAGCCATTCTTAATGGTCAACATGCTATTATACTTTAATTCTAAAATCATTATTTTGATTTTACTTTTTCCATTACTTATTCGAATATGAGGGTAATGACAATAATTAAAAATTATATCAGAAGGCTATTGATTTAGGTTTTAATTATCGTTTTTTTAAAAAAATAAAGTGGCTATTAAAAATAAATTATTTTTAATTTAATTAAATTAGCTCAATTTTCTTTAGTTTTGCATATTAACTTATAGAAAGTAAATAAATATCATTGTAACCAGATAAATCCTATTTCAAGAAAAACTAACTGAAAGCAGTATCAAATTAAATAAATTAATTTATTTTAAATACAAGTTAAATACAAGCTAACTATAGTTGATTTGTATCTTAATCATTATTCCACTATTGAAGTCTCATACTGTAAATACTAGAAAATAGTATTACAATTACAAATTGTAACAATGAACTTAATGTTATTTAACAATTAAAATAATATCACAACTTTTTAAATTGGATAATTATATTTATGTTGTTAAACAAGTATTTAAAATGATTTAAAACTAAAATTATAAATACTTAAATAGTTGTCATTTCTTTTCCATTATCTCAGTTTGACTTTTTCTGCACCTCATTTAAGCAAAATCAAGTAGTTAATTTACCCATTATTAAACTACCAGAACTCAAAACAGAATTAGAAGTAAGATTGATCAATCTAGTAAAAGCAACTTTGTTTAAATAGAAATTAACATTGTTAAATATATAGTTAAAACATTAAGATCAGTTCTTTATTTTACTCATATTTCATGAAATTTTTATATTTGTTAAAAACATAAGGATTATGTCGCTGATATTAGTCAATCTTAAATTTAATAAAAAAATATATCTTACTTCCTATTTATAGGAAGTAAGATATATGCTTAATTTTGATGGTTTGTTATTTAACACTATTTTAAATAGGTTAAAATCATCCTAAAATTTAGCCTAATTACTATTGATAAATTAATAGCTTCCTGTAAAATAAGATGCTATTAATTAAATTTAATTTCAATTAATATTGATTTTCTATTATTTAAAAAATAAAAAAACAATAAGTATTTATTATGTGATTGAATAACGATAAAGTACTAAAAAAATTAAGCATAATATTAACAAATACTTCTGCTGATTCGGGAGATATAGTTCCAGAAAATAAGTATAAATACAATCCAGCTAAGAGCACAAAATAAAAATAAAAGGAGATTATTTTTGTAGTTATTCCTCAATTGGGCATAAATATCATCAATATCTAAAAGGGTAAGACAAAAATATTAGTAGTATTAAACAATAAATTAAGATTAAGTATTTTAAGGCTTTATGAAGTTTACATAGTATTAATTATCTAATTAAACTGTTCAAAACAATTAAAACTATCATGGAAAATATGGTAGGTTGTTGTATATTTTAATCTTGATTTTGATTGATTTTGAAAACTTCTACATGCTCAATTGCTTACTAATGTAGTTAATTACTGGTGTTATCTTATAAAAGATTTCATCTAAGCAGTATTTGTTATTATTATTGATAATGTGGTTTATAAAAAGACGATTTTGGAAAAGGGTTTAGATATTTCCTCCAATCTTGTATTGCCAAAGACAATGTTACAATAACTGTTGATGCGGTGGTTTATTGGCAAATTGTGGATATAGAGAAAGCTTTCTATAAAATAGAAAATTTTCAATTTGCTATAGTTAATTTACTTTTAACTCAAATTGCCTCG
The DNA here is from genome assembly GCF_029919255.1 of cyanobacterium endosymbiont of Epithemia clementina EcSB. Lineage (GTDB taxonomy): Bacteria > Cyanobacteriota > Cyanobacteriia > Cyanobacteriales > Microcystaceae > Rippkaea. The sequence goes on from NZ_CP123991.1 coordinate 2,699,735, forward strand.
GAAATGGGTAGATTAGAACTTAATCAAACATTTTCACAGACCCCTGGGGATTTAAAATAACCCGTGTAGAATTGTGCGATATTATCCCATCAAAAGCAATTCAAGATTCTATGGAATTACAAATGGTTGCTAAACCCCAAAAACGTGCAGCTATTTTAAGTTCAGAAAGTCAACAGAACTCTAATATAAATTTAGTCCAACGAAAAGCTAAAGCGATGGGTTTAGAAGTAGAATTGTCCAAGCTTTGGTGATTATCTCACAAAAAATAAGCACTGATTTTATGTCCATTAAGATCTACAATTTGTCTTAGCTCAAAACTATTCAGACATGGGGCTTACTATTGACAATAATTAAAGTAGCAAAGTAATGTTTATAGACCATTGTAATAATATTTTTATATTAGAACAGATGCGTTATATTATAAGAAATTAGTTTGAGAGAACACACCTTATTAGAACAGCAACTAGAAAAAAACTGATTACCATTCTGCTGGGTAAATTGTTTCAATTATTTTTGAGAATAGCACTATAAGTAATTAAAGCATAAATTAAGAAATACCTTTTTTTCAAATCTAGGTCTAGAAAAGATTTTGACTTTGACTTGAACACTTGCTGAGTTCTGCTATACCCTGTATTGCAGATAGTACACTATGTATCTAAAATTTATACGGACAATCATATGCTGCGACTAGAAAACATCAGTAAAATTTACCCAACTGCAGAAGTGCTAAAAAATGTAACTTGGGAAATCAACCCAGGAGAGCGAATCGGGTTAGTGGGAGCAAATGGGGCGGGTAAATCTACCCAACTCAAGATTATTATGGGACAAGTGGAACCAACTTCTGGAGAAGTAGTTCGGCCAGGAAATCTGAAAATTGGTTATCTAACCCAAGAATTCGAGGTGGAACCAACTCGGACTGTTCATGAAGAATTCTGGACTGCATTTGAACAAGCAAATCGAGTCTACCAAGAATTGACCAGAGTTCAACACCAGATGGAGGTTGCAGATTCTGATAAATTAGATGACTTAATTCATAAACTAGATGAATTGCAAAGAGAATTTGAAGCCCTCGATGGTTATTCTCTCGATGCGGCTATTGCTAAAATACTACCGGAAATGGGCTTTGAGCTTGAAGATAGTGAGCGTTTAGTAAGTTCTTTTAGTTGTGGTTGGCAAATGCGAATGAGTTTAGGTAAAATCCTCTTACAAGACCCTGATATTTTACTACTTGATGAACCAACAAACCATCTAGATTTAGAAACCATTGAATGGGTTGAAAGATATCTCAAAGGACTCAATCTTCCAATGGTAGTTGTTTCCCATGAACGGGAATTTTTAGATCGTTTATGTACAAAAATTGTTGAAACAGAGCGTGGAATTTCTAGCACTTATGTTGGGAATTATTCTAATTATCTTCAACAAAAAAATTCTAGTCGAGAGATTCAAGAGAATACGTATCAACGGCAACAGAAAGAAAGACAAAAACAACAGGAGTTTGTTGACCGTTTTCGAGCCAGTGCAACTCGTAGTACCCAAGCAAAAAGTCGTGAAAGGCAACTTGAGAAAATGGAAGTTGTAGATGCCCCTATTGCTAATATCAAAACCTTACAGTTTGAGTTTCCTCCAGCTCCTACTAGCGGACGTGAGGTTGTTATCATTAAAAACTTAGTCCATGGTTATGAAAATGAGATTCTTTTTTTAGAGGCTAGTTTATCCGTAGAACGAGGTGATCGTATCGCCGTACTTGGTCCTAATGGAGCTGGAAAATCAACTCTACTCCGCTTAATTATGAATCTAGAAAAAGCTGATGGTGGTGAGGTAAATTTAGGAAAACATAACGTTATTCCGGGATATTTTGAGCAGAACCAAGCCGAAGCATTAGACTTAACTAAAACTGTTATGAATACGATTCATGATGAGGTCCCTGATTGGACTAATACGAAGATTCGTTCTTTGTTAGGTCGATTTCTTTTTAGTGGAGAAACAGTATTTAAGAAAGTAGAAGGATTAAGTGGAGGAGAAAAAGCTCGACTTGCTTTACTTAAAATGTTGCTGAAACCTGCTAATTTATTAATTCTTGATGAGCCAACTAATCATCTAGATATTCCAGCTAAAGAAATGCTTGAGGAAGCATTATCTAAATATGATGGAACGGTTTTATGTGTATCCCATGATCGCTATTTTATTTCTCAAGTCGCCAATAAAATTGTTGAAATTAAAGAAGGAGAATTAATAGTTTATCCAGGAGATTATCATTTCTATTTAGATAAGAAAGAAGAGGAAAGACAAAAAGTAGAGAAAGAGAAAATAGAAACAGAAAAAGAAGCTAAAGCAGCAGAAAAAAGAGCTAAACAGAAGAAAAAAGTGAAGGCTAAGAAAGCCAAGACATAATCTTCGCTTACTTTTGAAGATTTTCGATTAAGCTTTTCTTTAACCTAACCTCGAGGAACAGTAACATTCAATAAAACAGCTTCGATCAATATAACTTCAATCAATAAACGTAAATTCAACGGGAAGTTATAAGAAAATAGGGAAGCAGCAACTCGATGCCAGAAGCAGTATTTATTGAGGTGTGGTGCTATGGATATAAAACCTCGTGTAGATTAAGCTAACTCCAAGCAAAACAGATAACCTTACACTTGTTGCTAAGTTAATGTAAGGTTTGATTAGCAATTACTTGGAGACCAAGAAAATCTTCTTCAAAAACTTCAAACACCAGCGTAATTAATAATTATACTCTCAAGAGGACTTGATAGAGAGTGTTAGATTAAACTTGAAAGAAATTTAACGAACAATTTCTGGTAAATGATCAACATAAATTTGTTAACAAAGTATAAAAATACTAATTACTACGCATCAGAAGCAGAAAAAAGCAATTTATATAACCGTCCGAGAGGTACAAAATTATTAAATCTTTAAATCTTGCGTAATTTCCAATTGTTTCGCACACAAATTTATAACTTTTTATAGAAGTTAGGATTGTTTCTATTTAAAATAATAAAAAAACTTATCTAGCGGTTTTGTTGGTCTGTTCGATAACAATATTTACTGTACTCCCGTGTATCCAAATCTAGAGAGGCGTAAAAATCAAACCGTTGAATATCATCAAGATACATTGTAATAAATACTGACAACTGACAGCAGAAAAACAACACTATAGACGAGCTTTCCAGTTATTTAAGATGTCAGGATTGGCTTTTATAATGGCATCGAAGAAGTCGCCGTAATAATTTTTATCCTGGCACTAATTTTCAAAGAAGCAGAAAATGAAATAGATTCAGTTTTTAGAATATTGTTTCAGGTGACAGTTGATAGTAATATGATGTCATTAACCATGTTTTTAACATAAAAAAGTGTGATTTAGGTTTAAACAAGTAATATTTACGATTTTAAGCCAAAAGATTAAATCTAATGAAAGATCCAAATCAAACATTACCTTATTGAGGAACTCTGTATTACGGACTTTATCACGGAACATTAGAGAAAAAAACAGGAAGCTCTGCTATACAAGAACGTTCTAAAAATTCTACAAACAAGCGACGGGTATCCCCATGCATGTACCTCTATCACTGAGTAAATTCTTCATCTTGAACGAAGTGATGGCAGTTGTGGTTAGTTTTGAATTATTCAAGAATTGCTCGTAACTCCTCTTTATCCACATAAATATCTATTTTAGCTATTTCGTCAAATATAGACGGGATAGGAAGGAGCCGTGAGAATAGTTTTTCGCTCAAAAACCTTAATTTATGTGTATTTTTTCTAAAATTCAGATTTTTAAACAATATTAACAATAGTTAATTTAAACAGAGTTTTGTTTATTAATTCATAGTCTGCAATACTAACAGAAAAACTCACTCAAGTTCCTCTTATCCTCTAAGTTAGAGGATAAGAGGAACTTGAGTCTTTCAGGCTCTATCTCAACGTTACTTTCTATTTTAATTAAAAGTTGCAACAGAATATTTAATATTAAATTAAGGTATGCTCGTTTATTTAAACAATGAGATATTCAATGGTGTGAAAATTACTTTTCATTATTCATTAATAGCCAATATCTTGACACCCTAATGATATAGTCTAATTTCGACTGTATCTAATTTAAAATACCGCTTTGTAGGAAATCTAAACACTAATGTCTACTGTATGCGACCGCTCCTATATTGAATTCTGGGGAGTAAGAGGAAGCATTCCCTGTCCAGCAATTAAACCCATTCCTTGCGGAGGGAGCAATTCTTGTGTAGAAATGTAGGTAGGGGAAAAATAGTTAGTTTTTTTAATAGAGGAACAGGCTTGAGGGTCTTGGGAGAATCAATAGTTGTTCTGAGATGCCAGCAACGACTCATTTTTTTTTATCATTTTTATTGGGATTAAATTCAGAGATTTCTTTTCTTGACATTAGCTTTTGACACGAATAATTGTTCTCATATTTATGTTTTAGTCTCTTTTGGTAGAGCTGAGTCAATTGACCTGAATAAGTGTAAAATAAAGGAGTGGCTAAATTAAAGAACGATCACTAGATAATAACCTGTATAAAAACTCAGTTAACAGAGTTAGAAAAGCAAGAATTTCAGGGTTAACTTGCAACTAAAAAATTATTTCTGTAAATTTAACAAAAACAGCAATATTACCTTAATTTGCAAGAAAACAGAAAGTTTTAAGAAATGCAGATTGGGTGGGTCTTCCAGAAAATATTTTTAGAATAAAATTCCTGGATGTCTTATTCAATAAATAGGAAAATTTATAAGTTATAAATTAGCAGATTAATTAGAATATTATCTGTATAAAAAATAGAGAGTAATTTTTAAATATAAAAAGAATAAAGTCTATAGAATATGATAGTGTGCAAAAACAAGATATAGCTATTGTAACTTTTATAGACAATATTTTTATATTTTTATAAAAAAATATAAGTTAAACTTTACAGCTTATATCTTAAATTGTTGTCATTTTGATGACAACTTTTATTCCTATACTTTGTCCTCATTATTCAGTCTAGTAATGTATTTATACATAGATTTTTAACAGAAAGAAAATCAAGACGTCGTTTTGAAAATTATGATTTTTTTGGGTCGAACCTTCATTTTTAACTACTATTGTCCAGGTCACACTTAAAAGCTAAGGAATAAATTGGGAAGATGTCACGCAATGGCAGTGGAACTAGGGACACAGCGAGTGTGCTTATAAGTAAGTATGAGAACAGTAATCAACAAACTAACAATAGTTCATTTATTACTAACGTAAATGAACTGTTGTTGAAAACTATTCATTTCGAAGAATTATAAGTACGAATTGAGTTAAAATTAAAAATAGAACAAAAGTTGAAACCAGTAAGAGAGGATTCAAAACTATATAAAATATCTTAGAACAGTTTAGAATTAAGCACTATTTTAGGAACAGATTAGGAACTTATAGAAAAAGATAGCTAGATATAGAAACGAGAGTTGATTATCAACATCAAATCTAAAGAGAAGTGCCACTTGAAGTTAATTGTAATTTTATTTTTATTGATGACTTCTTTTTAGCGAAGACTGCCTGATACTCTCACTTATTCTTTTATTCTTGATAGAATATTATTAGATAATAACAGGTTTCTAGTAGGTTTTTATGCAAACCCGTTTAATTGTTATCTGTGGTGCAACGGCTACAGGCAAGTCAGGGTTAGCTTGTCAATTAGCTCAACGCTTCAATTCTTTTATTATTAGTGCCGACTCGCGTCAAGTTTATCAAGAATTTGATATTGGAACAGCAAAACCAACTCTGAACCAACAAACCTTAGTTCCCCATTATCTGATTGATGTCTGTGAACCAACACAAACATTAACCTTAGCTCAATATCAAGAACAAGCACAATCATTAATTAAGCTAGCTTCTCCTCTATCCCCCCCTTTCTTAGTAGGGGGGACAGGATTATATATTAAATCGATTGTACGAGGGTTGAAGATTCCTAGAGTGGCGCTTCAACCTCAATTACGATCACAATTTAATGTTTTAGGTCAATCACAATGTTATGCAAAATTAAAGCAAGTTGATCCTATTGCTGCTAGTAAAATTCACCCCAATGATCAAGTGAGAACCCTCCGTGCTTTAGAAGTGTTTTACGTCACAGGGTACCCTATTTCTGAACAACAGGGAGAGAATCCCCCATCCTATCCTATCGTACAAATTGGGTTATATTGTGAGCCAAAATATTTACAAGAACGAATTAAAAAACGAACCGAAGACATGGTTAGCATGGGGTTAGTTGAAGAAGTTGAAAAAATTATTCAAAAATACGGTTGTAATTTACCTTTATTAAACACCCTAGGATACTCGGAGATCAAACAATATCTTCAGGGAGATCTGTCTTTAGAAGAAGCTAAAACAGCAATTGTTGTACACACCCGTCAATTCGCAAAACGTCAGAAAACTTGGTTTCGCGCCTATGAAGAAATTGAATGGTTTGATATAAATTCACCCAGTTTTGTAGAAGAAGTTTGGTCTAAGTTAATCTCTCACTAAAGTCGTATTTTAGTCAGTAGATAATCGTTTGATATTGTAAAACTAAATGATTATTTGTTTATCAATTGGATTGAGAATTTACTACATTTCTAAGAAAGACTACCTCATCTAAATCAGAATAATTCAATAACATTCATAGGGAAACAAATTTTAGGAATAGTTGTTTAAAAAACTGATCAAGAAGCTAAATTTATTAGAAATAATTTGTTCAATTTAATTCTCAACAAAACAATGGCAACAAGGTCAATCTTATTGTAATAAGTTCAATTTTCTTGAGCTCTCAAAGAGAGAGAACTATGATTTAATAGTCAAATTCGTCTATTTTTTGCTTAAGATGTTTTTCTTATAACTGCTTTAATTTTGCCAGAATCTTTTCCATTTATCAAGATCACAGAGAATTCAAAATAGAGAGGGAATAGACAACATCCGTAGAAATAAATTATCACATTTATTCAACCAGAAAAAAACGCCTTCAATTAGCGGTTAAAATTTCGGATAATCTATAGAGTTTTCGGAATGAAACATAAGTCAATTATCTTAAAATTCTGTATATGCTCATGGAAACTGGACAGTCGGAGTAGAGTATATTCGACAAAAAAAGTTTTCACAGTTTTAGTGATAATTGATGATCTAATTTCAAGTCTTGATATTTATAACTTTTCTCTTCTCCCTTAATCTCTATTTAAGATTTTTTATAAGTTTAATCGTTGAATCAAAGAAAAAAGTAAGATTTGAGTTATTTTTTACAAAAGTTAATTTTAGTTAATCGTCCCACGTTAACTCTAGCATAAACTCATACAAGATTTTTTTGAGAAAAAATTAAAGCAATGATTTATCCTTTTAATGTAAATTAATGTTAAGCAATTGTTAACTTAATCTGAAATATATCAAAACCTTTATACTAATTGATGCAAGAAAGATAGACTGTTCAGTAGAATCTGACTAGCTGTTTAAACCAAACCTATCTTCAAGAGAGTAAACACTCACTGTGAAGACATAAAATGTTTAACAAAGCATTAGAATGCTATGACAGATTCGGTTCTTCAACCCCAAATTAAAGTTACTGGCGACTGCCCCCGAGTCCAGAAATGGATGCGCTTCCTTATCTGGAAAATCACCATTGCTACTCTACTTTTGATGGCAGTGGGCAGTGCTACACGAGTAATGAATGCAGGACTTGCCTGTCCTGACTGGCCACTATGCTATGGTCAATTGGTTCCCAGTCAACAGATGAATCTACAAGTGTTCCTAGAATGGTTCCATCGTCTCGATGCCTCTCTCATTGGCTTGAGTACTCTTGTTCTTGTCGGACTCTCATGGTGGTTTCGCAGAGAACTCCCCAAATGGCTGCCTTGGGCATCGGTAAGTGCGCTGGGGTTAATTGTCTTCCAAGGAGTTTTAGGAGGACTTACAGTGACTCAATTGCTACGATTTGATATTGTCACTGCCCATCTTGGAACCGCCCTGCTCTTCTTAGGAACCCTTATTATTATTGCTGTGTGTCTTACACCCTATCAAGGAACCACCAACGCCAAAAAATTGAGTTGGGGAGCAACCATAGCTGTTACTTTAGTCTACCTGCAATGTTTATTAGGAGCCTTAGTTGGGTCTAGATGGGCGGTACATCAATGTTTTGGCGGTTCGCAACTATGTGCCGTGATGAATAGCCATATCATTGGTGTTTTTCCAGCTACTATTGCTACCCTCAGCGTTGTGTTTATCGCTTGGCGCACTTCTGCCCTCCATCCCTGGTTACGGAAACTCGCTTGGGTTGCTGGAGGCATGGTTGCTCTACAAATCTTGTTAGGGGTTGCCACTTTCCGATTACATCTACAAGTAGAACCTTTAACTGTGGCTCACCATACCTGTGGTGCTGCCCTCTTTGGTACGTTAGTCGCCTTGACAACGTTAGCCATTCGCGATGTCAGAAGTTCCTCGCTTCCGTGCGGTGCGACTGCACAGAAGTTAGAAGTTAGAAGTCAGAATTAAAACCTTTGACCGATTTAGGTTTCCAAAGAAGTTCTGTTTTCATTAATGCTTCAAGAACAATAACTGACAAAAACTCAAGTAAATCAACAGAATTTGGTGTGTATTAATGATTGGGACTGATGTTGCCCCCCGTAATGAAAACTGGCTACAAGTTGTAAAAAGCTATTATCAGCTAACCAAACCCCGTATTATCCCCCTATTATTGATCACCACCACCGCAGCCATGTGGATTGCTGGTGAGGGCCGGGTGAATCTATTTACCTTATTTATTACCTTATTAGGGGGAACTCTTGCAGCTGCTTCAGCCCAGGTAATGAACTGCATTTATGACCGTGACATTGATTATGAAATGTTGCGGACTCGAGCCCGCCCTATCCCTTCTGGACGAGTACGCTCACGCCATGCCTTCATTTTTGCTGTCATCCTTGCCATCTTATCTTTTTGCCTTTTTGCCTTATTTATCAACGTTGTCAGTGGTTTATTAGCTATGTCCGGCATTGTTTTCTATATGCTGGTATACACTCACTTTCTTAAGCGTAATAGTACCCAAAACATTGTCATTGGTGGGGCAGCTGGTTCTATCCCTCCTCTGGTGGGTTGGGCGGCAGTAACAGGGGAGTTAAGTTGGGCCTCTTGGGTTTTATTTACCATCATTTTCCTGTGGACTCCTCCCCATTTCTGGGCGTTGGCATTGATGATAAAAGAAGATTATGCCCAGGTCAATGTTCCTATGATGCCGGTCGTAGAAGGAGAAGAGTCTACAGTACGTAAAATTTGGTGGTATACTTTGCTGGTTATACCTTGCACTTTCCTTTTGGTTTATCCCCTAGGAGTATCTGGAATAATCTATGGTACGATTGCAGTGGTTTTAGGGATTAAATTTATCGAAAAAGCTTGGCAGTTAAAACAAGATCCCTTTAATCGAGAATTAGCGCGATCACTGTTTAAATTTTCCATCTTTTACTTAATGCTTCTCTGCACAGGAATGGTTCTTGATAGTCTGGCTGTGACTCATCAATTGATTGCAACTGTCGGAGATAATTTGAAGACGTTGATTAATTTAATTTCCTTCGGATAATTTAGGATTTTCCTGTCAGAATACCCTGCCCTGAGAAGGTATAGGGGATTCTGACCAGTGACTTCTTTTTGTTCCAAGACTAAGTTTATATGCTAAAAGCAGTGTGTATTGAGAGTTGGTGCGATGAACATAAAATCTTATCCTATACTTACCAAAGTGTTTTTTGATATAGACTACTTCTCTCGAAGATTAAAGTAGAATCTTGATTCTGTTCCTTTTTGAGGATATACTTAAAAACCATCGAAAAGGACTTTTTTATTAACTTTTTGGGCTGGACTTACCTTTTACTTTTTATAAAACAATAATCTAAGTTCTAATTTATCGAACTAACCTTGACAAGTGCTTTTAATATTCTCTCAATTTCGAGAGCATTACTATAGCAACGAGAAATAGTTCACTAAATATTTTAAATTCTCCATCCCAGTACTCTCCTAAACTTAGATATAGTTTTCATAACTCATAACTTATTGCCATCTGATTGTAAAATTGTCTCCATTTCTTTAAATTCAGCTAGACTTTTTTGCGCAGCTTCTTCATCCAAAATACTGAGAGCAAATCCTACATGTACAATCACATAACTACCCACTTCAACATCAGGAACATAGGCTAAACTAACTTCTTTAATGACTCCACCAAAACTTACTTTTCCCTTTTTGATTAAAGGTTCATCTCCAATGATACTAACAACTTTCCCTGGAACAGCTAAACACATCTTCTATTGTCCTCCACAAAGAACTACTCATTAACAATCCTGAGAATAAGACTGCCCGGCCTTCAGACTACCAAAATCTCAACAATTTTTTATAAAGTAAATCTTTAATTTTTTAGAGAAAAAACTGTTAGCAAGTAGGATCTACTAACTTTTTTTAAACCGAATTATCAATTTTTATCTTAATAAGGGGAACCAATAAATAAAAAGATAGATAAAGATCAAATCAGGCTTCGTTGGCAACATAGTATAAATAAAAATTCCATTACTGCAAAGGCAAGGACAGCAGGCATGGAAACTAAACCTACAGGTAAATAAGCAGCTGGGTAGGAACCCGTTATTTGCATATTATTTTATAGACTTATGAGTCTAACACTATGATTGTTCGGCAACAGATAAGATAATAACATCAAAAATATTACTGGGAACTTTAGCTCAATAGGGCAATTATAAAGATTCTCAAGTCTTCTAAAGTAAGAAAGGTTAAAGAGAGCGGTACAGTGAATGTACTTTAGGAGAGTTTAACAACTTACATCGAAGTGAAGTACTGATATGAGAATAGACGCAGTTGGGCATGGTGGAGCTCCCCAAGTCTGCAACACCGCTACTCCTCTTAATTCTTCAAGGGTTTTCGTCGCGTTTATTCAGAAACCTATCCACCTATCGCCAAAAACTATCCCCTAACTATCGCTGGTTAAAATTGGTATGGCCCACAGTTATTTCCTCTTGCTTTGCTGGGTCCTTTGCGGAACACTCATATAGCTAGTAAAGCAAGGTTGTCGGCTTTTGTGTAAGTATAATAGCTATTTTGACAATTGCTTTATCAATGTATCCTGTTGCAGGAGTTACTAAACGGACTGAAACCCTAACCACTCCAGAAATCCATGAAAAAATTGGTATCTAAGAAGATTTAGTAGAATTTGCTGATATTTTTTTATTGATAGTTGTGGCGATATATTTTTTGCCTATTTTCTTTGCTAAAATCTTTATACTTACCTTGTAAAAACAATATTAGGTTAGGTAAGTTATTGCAACACAATGAAAAAATAACAATTACTCGTTAATTATTTCCAAAAAAATGCTTGCTAACACCAAGTTTTATCGGTTTAGTGTTTGCTTTATCCCTGCCATAATTTGTCCTAAAGCAATTCCACCATCATTGGGAGGTACTTTTCGGTGCCATACAGGGATTAATTGTTCTTGATTTAAGCGACTGATTGCTTGTTCAATTAAATATTTATTTTGAAAACATCCTCCTGTTAAAACAACTTTCTTTTCTGAGATAATTTGGGAAATTTCAATTATTACTTCAACTAGGGTGTTATGAAACTTAGCTGAGATTTCTTCGATAGATAAATGCTCTAAAATATCATCTAAAATTCCTTTTATAATTAGTTGCCAATCAACAATTAAAGGGAGATCGTTTCCTAATATTTCATAGCGGTAGACTTGGTCTGTTTTATAATCGATGGCCTTGTATTCTAAGGCCATCGCTCCTTGTCCTTCAAAACTGGTTTGTTGACAAATCCCCAAAATAGAAGCCACCCCATCAAAAAGTCGTCCCACACTTGAAGTGAGTGGAGCATTCAAATTGCGAGATAACATTTGTTGAATTAATTTTAATTCTTGATCAGAAAAACCTTCAAATAATTGAAATATTTTTAAGCCATCAAAAGACCCAAAAATTTCATAAAGTATACCTAAAGCAATACGCCTCGGTTCTTTAACTGCCTGATGTCCTCCAGGCAATTTAAAGGGTCGAAAATGGGCAACTCGTTGGTAACCATTATCAGTAATTAACAAAAATTCTCCCCCCCAGATCGTACCATCTTCTCCATAGCCTGTGCCATCCCAAGCAACTCCTAAAACAGGCGCAGTAATTCCATTTTCTGCTATACAGGAGAGAACATGAGCATAATGATGTTGGACCTTAACTACTGAAAAACCTTGGGACTGAGCAAATTTACTTGAAAGGTAGTCCGGATGTGCATCACAAGCGATAATTTTAGGTTCAAAGTCATAAAGTACTTTTAAACTGTCTATCACCTGATAAAATGCACTTAAAGTTTTATAATTGCTTAAATCTCCAATATGTTGACTGATAAATACTTTATTACTCCGTAAAATTGCTACCGTGTTTTTTGACTGCCCACCGGTTGCTAGAATGGAGGTGGATGGAGGTAAATGTTCAACTTCTGCATTTTGCATTTTGCCTTCTGACTTTAAAATAATGGGAAAAGGTGTATATCCTCTTGCGCGACGGAGAACTACTTCTCGCTCTGCCATAACGCGAACCACAGAATCATCTACAGATCGTAGAATGGGACGATTGTGGACTAGAAATACATCGGCAATATGTCCTAGTCTTTGTATGGCTTCGCCTTCATCAATACAGATGGGTTCATCAGAGATGTTCCCACTCGTGGCGACTAAAGGGAATTTTATATTTAAAAATAACAAATGATGTAAAGGAGTATAGGGTAACATGACTCCCCAATAGGGATTATTCGGAGCGATAGACTCCCATAAGTTGGTATAATTTGCTCTACGTCTGAGTAAAACAATAGGAGATTCAGGAGAGGTTAATAATTCTTCTTCTAAAGGACTAACATGACAATGGTTTTTAATTAACTCAAGGGATGGATACATTAAAGCAAAGGGTTTTTCAGGGCGATCTTTGCGCTGTCGCAGTTGCTTAATGGCATCAGGGTTACTTCCATCAGTCATTAGATGGAATCCTCCTAATCCTTTAACTGCTATGATTTTTCCCTCTTTTAAAGAATTTACTGCAATTTTAAGGGCTGAGTCTTGAGTAGCTATACTGTTTCCTTGCTTATCCCAAAGGGCTAATTGGGGACCACAACAGGGACATGCATTCGGTTGGGCGTGAAATCTACGATCATGGGGGTTTTCATATTCCTGCTGACACTCAGAACACATGAAAAACTCTTTCATTGTAGTTTGAGGGCGATCATAGGGTAAAGTTTCAATGATGGTATAACGCGGACCACAATTAGTGCAGTTAGTGAAAGGATAGCCATATCGTCGATTTTGGAGGTCAAAAATATCTCGTAAACAGTCGGGGCAGGTGGCTAAGTCAGCCGGGATTATGGCATTTTTTTCTCCACTTACGCTGTGATGAATGTCAAAGGTGGTGTACCCCGTATAATCTAAATAAGTGGTTTCTATTGATTGAATATGTGATCGCGGTGGACTTTCTGTTTGCACCCTTGACAAAAATTCTTTTATAATCTCAGATTCTCCTTCCACCTCAATAGACACCCCTGACGCAGAATTATAAACCCATCCTGTAAGATTTAATTCTGTGGCTAGTCGATAAATAAAAGGGCGAAATCCCACCCCTTGAACTGCCCCAAATATTAGTAATTTTAATCGTTTTTTAATCATCTGTATGCTAGAAACTGGCGAATAAAGTTCAGAAAAAACAATTCAACGGCTCCTATTTCCAGGACTAAAATAAAGCTGACAGTAATCGAAAGACTTATAAAGTCTTGCATACCTGACTATTTGTAAATCCTGTCTACTTTAATCATCTAACTTTTATATCTTCCTTCTCAATCTGTCTCTAGACTTTTTATATTTTCTTCGAGTTTAATTTGCCGCATCTTAGCATCTTAATTTTTTAGTAAAATTTTTGTGTGGGTTGTTTGACTTGGTCTTAAACTTCTCATCTATCTAATCTAATTTGTTGTTTCTATATTTAAATAGTTCCTTAGCAAGGAATAAGTTCCCATTTCTTATGTTCCTTTGAGTTACTTTCACTATGCTCTAATTATTTATTAGAATATATAGACTCCTGGTTATTTTCTAGATAACTAAAAATTTAAAGTTTAGAAGATAAATGGGGATAAAGATTATATTTTCTCTATTTAAAATCCCCAGTTGCTTATTAATGATTTCTCAACTTATCGTCCCCCAACAGTAATTCTATCAACTTTTAAATGTGGTTGTCCCACAGTAACGTAAATGCTTCCACTGACAGAACCACAGAAACCAGGAGCCAACTCTAAATCTTGGGAACACATAGAAATCTCTGTCATAATATCTTTGGCAGTTCCAATCAGAGTTGCACCTTTGAGGGGTTTAGTCACTTTTCCCTTTTCAATCATATAAGCTTCAGAAACGGAAAAGTTAAACTCACTAGTAGGTCCAACACTTCCCCCTCCCATTTGTTTACAATAAATTCCTTTATCGACTGACGCAAACAGATCATCAATAGAATAATCACCGGGGGCAATATAAGTATTTCGCATCCGTGAAGCTGCAGCATAAGCATAACTTTGACGACGACCACTTCCTGTACGAGGATGTCCAGTACGAACTGATCCAGTACGATCAGCTAGAAAGTTCTTTAAAATGCCGTTTTCAATTAATAAGGTGCGTTGTGTGGGCATTCCTTCATCGTCCATGTCCAAGGTCCCAAACTCCTGATCGGATAACCCCTCATCCCAAGCAGTTAAGCTTTCGTGGGCAATTTTTTCACCTTTTTTATTCATAAAAGGAGTGGTTTTATGCTCAATCTGGGTAGTTTCTAACAAATGTCCGCAGGCTTCGTGGAAAATGACCCCACCAAACTGATTAGCCATAATAATGGGATAATTTCCTGATTCTACATAATCCGCATAAAGCATTTTACCCGCAGATTCAGCTACTTCTTCAGCAGAAGTATCGTAGTCCCATTCCCGTAGGAAACCAGGATCACTGGTATTGCCAAACCGTTTACCAATAGAGGCGCGGTGTTCCCCATCGGAACATAATAGTGAATGACCAATAGATTGCGTCAGACGAATATCTCTAGCGAAAACCCCGTCACTGGCGGCAACTAAGATTTCCTGCCAGTCACGAAAATACATAACCCGACGAGATTGGATATGATTGGCTTTTTGTCCTAGTTTTGCGTTAGCTGACAAGAGAATATCACCCATTTCTGACATGGAACTACAGTTACCTAACCAAAATTCCTTATCTTTTACTTTTGCATAGTCTCGCATCATTTCTAGGTTAATTTCAGGAATATAAGCGTTAGGAGAAGGACAGGTTAACCCTAAAATAGATACTGCTTTTTCTAAGGCAGCTTTTAGCCCGGAAAAAGAGATATTATTAGTGCTGACATAACAATCTTCTTTACCTCGAAATACACGGATACCAGCCCCTGTGGAGAGACGAGGGGATAGGCTGGTGATGGTGTCTTGTTCTGCTAAACAACTGATATAGTTTACCCGTTCAAGAAAAAATTCGACAAAATCCGCCCCGGCTGCCCGTCCCAATCCTAGTAAAGTGGATAAGGGATCCTGCCAACTTTGGTCAAAGTGATCACTGCTAGAATGATAAGTCAGGTCGGGGAGTTCTTTAGACGTTAATAGTGTGGGTATCATAAATTGTGTTCCTTAACTAGCTCTCAATAATATTGCTGATTTGTAGGGGCGCATTCGTTAGTTTAACTCATCTTTCAACGAGCTTATCTTGTATTTATCAAGGATTTAATGAAGATTTGATGAATCAATGTTCCCCTTACAACTGCAAAGCTTCTTTTAAGATTCTCTCACTAATGCATAAATCTGCTTACAACAATGCTGACATTAACAGTTCGATTTTGGACATAATTTTCTTACGCTTTCCTCGCAACTGCTTTCCACTGTTTCTAATTACTTTCAAATCAAATGGTCTGGTAAAATAACATATTTTTTTGTTATTAACAGTTAGCAAAATATCTTCTGATCATATCACTGCTTAAAGGTTATATTAATTATGATAATTGTTTTTTAAACATTAATTATCTAGAAAAAATATATTTTTTTACTTTGTAAATCTTCTTAAGAAGAAGACAGGTAATTAAATTGACTAAAATTAGATAAATCTAATTATTAACTCTTATTAAATAAATTTGCTTTCCTGGAACTAAATCTAGTTTGATTCTAGTAATAGGTATTACTTCAATTACTTTAATACTAATTGCTTATTAACTTAGAAAAGTTGGCGATGTGCTACCTAACTTAAATGGAGCAATAGTAATAATTATATTGGTATTTATTTATGCTTGTGATCTTTTATTGCACTATTTTTTAAATAAATTTTATTCCCAAAAATACTAAATTTAACTCAATAACTTTCATGAGTAAATAATGTAATTGTTTTTGATATGTACCTGTTTTATTAAGTGATAAGTGTTAGTAAAACAGTCTATTGATTTGTTTTTTCAAAAAAACACTCAAAATATTCATCTTTAGATTGAAATATTAGCCCACAAATACACCACTATGATATGATTTGTCCGATGCTTAAAATGTAGCTGTTAAGGTGTTAGTTAAAATTACAGGCTAAAAAAAATCACCATATCTTAAGCTGTTAGTATCATTAAAACCATAGGATTTCCTGCTGTTTAGCAGCTGATTAAATAGTTAAAAGGGGATGTATTGCTCTAGTTCATTTCGATAAAGCTAAACGTAGACAATTTATTGTTGGTATTCGCGGATTTGTTTCTGAGGTAAAACTTGCCATAGAAGTAGAAAAGAAAACCACAGAAGCTTCTTATGGAGGCGATGCAGTGAGTCACTACGTCATTACCCAATCCCCCAGAAAATCTCTTGACTGTTCTAAGTCTTGACTACACTGAGAAAGTAGAGGAATTTCGGGTCTGAAATTTCGCTCTGAATATTTCTAATTCATATCGTTATTGATAGTTAAGAATTGACTGTTTCTACTTATAGTTTAGAGTTATTGAGAATTTTAATTAATTAACCACCGAAATTTTAGGAGAACTAAAAGTTTATGCAATCACAATCTGCCGTGGGATCAATTCAAACAAAGAGTTTTCTATGGATTGTCGCTGCGGTTGATGCCATGGAAAAAGCAGCTCTGATTACTAAGGAGCAACTCAAGTTTCTTGGGTTATTATTCCTCGTCTTCATGACAACCTGATTGAAGTTTTTCCAATCGATTATAGCGATCTTTTTTATCAGGACTTTATTGAAATTTCTTAGCTAGAGCATATTTATCTTTAAATATCTTTAAAAGAACTTTGTCAACTACGATTTAATACCATTTCTCCTCTATTCAATTTAGTTATAGACAAGAAAATACCAGAATATATAATTTATATTATTGCTGTTTTTGTTTGGCTTTAACTAAACTACTTGTATGCACTTGGTTATTATCAATAACAATTAATGTCTTTATCTCTTTATCTTTGCTGTATTTTTAAACTCTATCTATTTATTTATATATTTTTTCTAAAAAAATTATCTTTTTCAGACTGCCTATTGATAGAGTGTAATTAAAACTTATTCATTTTATATATCACTATAATATTTGGTTTATTTATTTATATTTTTTGTTTTAATAATTTTTAATCTTAAATTTTTTATATCAGCAATGCGTACTAAAAGAGATATAATAAAGTTTATTTTGTTTAAGTATTTAAGCTTTATATCCTCTTTCTTTTTGAAAAAAGAAAGAGGATATTTAAATCAGTTTTATTTGACTTTTTTCTTGTTTTAATCTAATTAATCAATTATTGTTATCAACAATATTGTTTCTATTTTTAACCTTTGTTTTAAAACCAATACAAATCCTTACTAAAATAAAATTTGCTTTTTACTCTTTTTTAGCTTTTAAGTAATTATTAGTTAATATCAGTACAAATTTTGTTCTATTTTTTGGATAAGACTATAATCTTTATGTTTTTTGAATAGTCTATATAGAAATTGTTTTTCTGATTGATTCTCTTTTGTGATAGTTCTATACAATCTACAATTTTTTTAATGTTTTGTCTTCTTGTATTTGAATAAAATATTTCTACTCTTGTTATCGTTATCGAAAAAAATTTTGGATAACGAGTCAATTTCAATAGTTCTCGCTCTCCTAACTCTGTTAATTCCATTCTTATGCAGGCTGGCATCTAGTAATCACACTTTAAAAAATACTTTTTTAGTTTATATTTATTTAAGTTTCTCTACTGACAAATAATTTTTTATTAGCAATTATTTTTAATAAAAATTAATAATTATTCATTCAACTTGGTAACAAACTAAGCAGAGTTGATCACCAGTTAGGGAGTATAAGAGAGAAGGCAGACTCTAAAACAGTCCCTCATTTTGTCCTTATTCTTCATAAAATTTTAAATTTTTCTCTTATGCAACATACTATTAAACCCTTTAAACCAGATAAACTCTATGAAGTCGTTGTTAGTGCTTGCTTCTCCATTAAAGCGACTTCAGAAGAGGAAGCTAAACAAAAACTAGAAGCGTTACTTAGTGAAATTGATGCAGATCACTGGGAGTTCGAACGTATTAGTGAAGCTGAACATTAGAGTTGATAATCGATAGTTAATAATAAATAGTTTGGCTGCAATTAATAATTTTTCAAATTGATGTAACAATCTGCGATTATTTTTTTGTGGCTAAATTAAAATTACCACAAGCTAAAACAAATTAATTTATTGTGGTTAAATCTTACATAGATCCTAATAGATAGCAATATTTGACTAAAATTGCTATCAAAAAGTACATGATAAATGGATTATTTAGGCGTTTGAAGATGAGAAATATCTGTCCAGCGTTATACGTTTAATTCTCTTTTTGCTGAGTTAAGAAAATAAATCAATTAAGAGCATTTCTATTAGGTTCTAACTTTACCTTAGCTTTTTATCCTAAAGTATTTCACAATTTTTTTGCATGAGTTGAGAGTTGATCTACTCTTTTAAAAGTTTTTAACATGGTGTTGTTTATTTATGTTCAACTGTCTCTATTGTAGATATTTTCATCAAATAAAAAGGATGATAGATATAAAAATAAACCTAGGAAAAACTCCTAGGCTAACATAAAATCATCCAATCTTTAATAATTTATTTTTGATAAACTTTAAGCACTAAATAGACCTTCTAAAGCACGGCCCATATTAGCGAGTTTTATTGCATCTGCAGCCGCAGTTGGTTCATAACCACAATGTACCATACAATCAACACATTGAGGATTACCACTCTTGTGACCATAATTATCCCAATTAGTTTCTTCCAGCAGTTCTTTAAAGGTTTTATAATGACCTTCATTCAAAAGATAACAGGGTTTTTGCCAACCAAGAACACTATAACTTGGACTTCCCCAGGGAGTGCATTCATAATCTTTCTCTCCTAATAGAAAATCTAAAAATAGAGGATTGTGATTAAAATTCCATTTCTTTTTACCTAACTTCCAAGGACTTAGGATTTCCCGGAATAATGTCTTAGTTTGTTCACGTGTTAAGAAATGATCTTGATCGGGAGCCCATTCATAACTATAACCTGGAGAAATCATCATGCCATCGGTTTTCAAGGTTTCGAGAAAATCAAAAAAATTCTGCATTTCTTGAGGGTCAGACCCTTTAAAAACCGTTGTATTCGTAGTCACTCTAAATCCTTCTGCCTTTGCTGCTTTAATTCCAGTGATCGCTTTATCAAAAACACCTTGACGATCAACACATTTATCATGTTTTTCTTGTAACCCATCAAGATGAACACTAAAAGTAAGATAGGGGGAAGGTTTAAACTTGTCGAGACTTTTCTTTAATAACAGAGCATTAGTACATAAATAAACAAACTTTTTCCGTTGTACCAATCCTTCGACAATTTCATCAATTTGCGGATGTAATAAAGGTTCTCCTCCTGGGATAGATACTACTGGTGCGCCACATTCTTCTACCGCAGCAAAGCATTCTTCTGGGGTCAAGTTGCGCTTAAGAATTTCTGCCGGATGTTGAATTTTCCCGCATCCTGAACAAGCTAGATTACAACGGAATAGGGGTTCTAACATCAATACTAAGGGAAAACGTTGACGACCCAATAAACGTTGACTTATTATATAAGTTCCCACCTTGAGTGCTTGTCGCAATTGAATAGCCATAAATCTCTTCACACCTCTGCATTTCTAAACATTATAGACACAGGGGTTACGAGTTGACAAATTATGTAGAATATAAATTCTCTAGAATAGATAAAATAATTGCCGTATATTGGGCAAACTTTAAATTAATTAACAAGAATTAAACATTTTTTATAAATACAAAAAATGTTTAATTCTTGCCGAAACAGTTAGTTCTAGTTAAAGTTAAGTAGAAATATTTTTCACTTAGCTAAAGTCAACTTTAAGTTTTACTTTAGAAAATATTTATTTAAGTCAATCAAATCAATATTGAGTTGTTTTTTGTTGGCGTATTTATACTTTTTTACGAAAAAAATATTGACATAAGATTGCTGATTATAAGTTTTTTATATAAATAAATTCTTTTTATAAAAAACTTATTTATATTTCACTGTAAGTTGGTATTTTAAGTTTAAAATTTATTCTGATTTTTTTAAAACAAAAAATAATTTTTAAAATATTTTTTATTTTTAAGTTAAAACTAATTATAGTCTTCTTTTTGATTTTCTTCCACTACTGACTATTTTAAATAAATTATTTTTTCTGTAAGTTAATTTATTTTTTTCTTCTTTCAGAAGATTAGATAATTGTTAGGTATCACAAGTTGTTTAACCTTTTAAAGGTACTACTTGAAATATCTCATATCTCTTTTTTTATAGATTTTTTTAGCTGTCCTGAAAATATGACAACTTTTATTTTTTTAAAAAAAATAAATTAATAAAATATTTTTCTAGTTTTTAAAATAAAAGCTTTGCCCGATTTATAATATATTTACTTTTAATTCTCTTGTATTTCAAGATAATATTTATGCCTTTGTTCTCTTATCAGAGTTAATTTTTACGTAATTCAATATTTATAGTTTTTACCATTCCAATTTTATTAGCTCAATTTTTGCTTAGACTTACATCTAATGATTGTTATTTAACAATTATTTTTTTAAAAAAAGAAATGTATATTTTTGTAAAAAAATGATAACTTTACTTAAGTTAGTATTGCTATGGCTGTCTAATTAATACTTATAATTCTATCTATAAAAATTAGATTTTATGTCATTAGACTGTATAAATAAAATTATTATTCTTTCTTAGCAAAAAAGAGTTTTTTCATGAGATAAGTCGTCAAATATTTTGAATCAATAATTACGGACTAAGTATTGTACTTTAGTGAATATCCTAAGTATAAGAGCATGAATGAAACTTATTATATTACTTTTTGGCAATAATTTTAATGGCTATCAATTATTTTGATATACCCTTAATATATATTCAGCTATCTGTTATCTGTTCTATTTCTAGTAATTATATTAATGTTTTTAAGTCCCAAAAATCATAATATATCAGTGTAGTATATTCAAGCTCGTTTATACAACATATAACTCCTACCTAAAAAAAATAGGGAACTTTTATGATTTCTAGTTTGATCTGTGAGAAAATGGTCAAGGAAAACTAACTTTTAAGAACAAGATCGATCCTTAATCCTAGGGTCTTGATATCCCTATGCAACCGCGACCCCTATTTCGTCGAACTAAAATTGTTGCCACTGTCGGCCCAGCTACTCAGAATAAAGAGGTGCTACGACAGCTTATCTTAGCTGGTGCTACAACTTTTCGTCTTAATTTTTCCCACGGTGACCACGATTACCATCAACATACGATTCGCCTCATTCGTCAAACAGCCTTTGAACTTAATGAACCTGTGGGTATCTTACAGGATTTACAAGGGCCTAAAATTCGTCTTGGTAAATTTACTTGTGGATCTATCAGTCTAAAAAATGGTGATCCTTTTATTCTCACTAGTCGTAAAGTTGAATGCACTTCAGAAATTAGCTACGTTAGCTATGAACATCTAACCGATGAAGTCCCTAATGGGGCAAAGATTCTCCTCGATGATGGCAAGGTAGAAATGCGAGTGGAGAAAATTGATCGCGTTAGTCGAGAATTACACTGTCGAGTAGTAGTTGGGGGTATTCTCTCTAGTAATAAAGGAGTTAACTTTCCAGGAGTTTACCTCTCGGTTAAAGCGTTAACTGCTAAAGATAAAACCGATTTGATGTTTGGACTCGACCAAGGAGTCGATTGGGTTGCCCTCAGTTTTGTCCGTAATCCCCAAGATATCTTAGAAATTAAGGACTTAATCGCTAATGCGGGAAAAGCAGTTCCAGTAATCGCCAAGATTGAGAAACATGAGGCAATCGAAGCAATGGAAGAAATTCTTACTCTCTGTAATGGAGTAATGGTAGCTAGGGGAGATTTAGGGGTAGAGTTACCCGCCGAAGATGTACCAATTCTTCAAAAACGCCTGATTCTCACGGCTAATAAATTGGGAATTCCTGTGATTACGGCGACCCAAATGTTGGATAGTATGGCCAACAATCCCCGTCCTACTCGTGCTGAAGTCTCGGACGTGGCTAATGCTATTCTCGATGGAACTGATGCTGTGATGCTTTCGAATGAAACGGCAGTAGGTAAATATCCCGTCGAAGCAGTAGCTACTATGGCTACTATTGCCGAACGTATGGAACAAGAACCTGTCTTTATTAAACCTTCTTCTAATCCCAGACAATCAATAACTAACGCTATTTCTTCAGCGGTTAGTCAAATTGCCCAGGAATTAGACGCGGCGGCCATTATGACCTTGACGAAAACGGGATCAACAGCACGAAATGTTTCTAAATTCCGTCCCCCTAGACCAATTTTGGCTATCACTGCTCATGTAGATGTAGCTCGACAGTTACAGTTAGTTTGGGGAGTCAAATCTTTGTTAGTTCTCGATTTTCCCTCCCCCAGTCAAACATTCCAATCAGCTATTAATATTGCTCAGGAAAGTGAGTTAGTCCAAGATGGAGATTTAGTGGTAATGACAGCTGGAACCCTTCAAGGGGTCTCCGGATCAACGGATTTAATTAAAATAGAAATGGTCAAGGCTATTTTAGGAAAAGGAGTAGGAATTGGCCAGGCTTCTGTCACTGGACGGGCGAGAATTGCCCAAAATCCTCGTGAATTGGGAGATTTTAAAGCTGGAGATATTCTAGTAGTTCCCCGAACTAATGCTGACTTTGTGGAGATGATGCGAAAAGCTTCAGGCATTATTACCGAAGAATCTAGTCTTACCAGTCATGCGGCAGTCATCGGAATTCGGTTAGGTGTTCCTGTCATTGTTGCTATGAAAGATGCTACTCAAATTATTCGTGAAGGAGCAATCGTAACTTTAGATGCTGAAAAAGGCCATGTTTATTCTGGAGCTATAACTAGAGGTAATGGAAACGAATTATTTTAAGTAGTTAATCGTTTTTTGCTTAACCTTACTTAACTTGTTCTATTAGTTAGAATAATAAATCGTGTTCTTATTCCAAAAAGAGCTTAATTCCTAATGACTCAGATGCTAGAGAAAATTGGTTTCGTTGATAATGAATTGTCAAAACGTTTTATTGCTCTTGATCCTGGGGGCTACTTTATTATTTATCTTGAGCGTGAGGATCAGTTAATTTGTGCGGAGCATTTTACTAATGTTATTAATGAACAAGGGTTGGCTGCTGATCCTAAAACAGGTAAAATAATTGCCTGTAAAGGAGAAGTTGAACGTACTTTTGAGACAGTGTATAGGGGAAGAACAGCTAAAGAATTGTGTGTCAAAATCTTTGAAGAAATTAAACCTTGTCCAGTCACTATGTTAGACCATGCAGCCTATTTAGGGCGCGAATTTATTCGTGCTGAAATTGCTTTGATTAATGGGACGGAGTATATACAAGATTAATATTCAATGACGATATGCTAAAGTAAGCAACCTAACTAAGGAATAAACAGGTTTAATTAAGTCGCTAAATGGCGAAGTTCTATTTACAGTTGGTAATTATAACCACCAACTGCAGCCGCTGTGGATGTATTATCCTAGGTTTTATTGAAAAAATCAGAATTGTTAAAGCTTTAATATTAATTTTTTGAGCTTAATTAAAGATAATTGTTTATTAAACTCAAATAGTTTTAAGTTTGCATTAAGTTCTTTTAACTTAGGTCTTAAATAACGTAGGTTTGACTAATTTTAAAATCCTAGTTGT
Source organism: cyanobacterium endosymbiont of Epithemia clementina EcSB (assembly GCF_029919255.1). Classification (GTDB taxonomy): domain Bacteria; phylum Cyanobacteriota; class Cyanobacteriia; order Cyanobacteriales; family Microcystaceae; genus Rippkaea. Next base: position 2,723,973 of record NZ_CP123991.1, read on the forward strand.
TATTCTTAATATTTATATAAAACACATGAAAAAGTTAACAACTATTTAAAATAATAATCGCCAACAATTAAGGCTGAGATTTTATTTAAAAGTAGCGCAAAGTGCGATTATATTATTTTTTTATCTTAACGAAAAGAATATTTTTGAAAATTATATATAAATAACTAGTCGATAAAAAAAGATAAATATACTTTATTTTATAAATGTTTAGTTTGAGATATATTTCCAGTTTAGTCGTTAACTAGTAATATCAAAAAAACTCTGGATAAAGTCGACTAATGTTAATTAGTTGTACTAATTTATACATAGTTTTATGTTGATAACAATGAATTTATTAAAGTTCTTGTTGATAGAGCTTTTTAAATATTTTTTGTGTAAAATATACTCAGCTTCTAAAGAATTTACCAATTAACTTTTTCCTGAGTTAAGGAAAAAGTTAATTGTCGTCTGTGTTGCCTAGGGTTAAGTTCAATACTTTTTTGCAATGGAGAAAAACCTGTAATTTATAAAATTTTCTAAAAGTTCAGTGTTATGACCTATCAAAAGCAATTTGAATAGTCAGGACTTAAACTGTTACAGTTAGAGAACATTATCTTGTTTCTAGAAAATCTCCCAATTAAGGAACAAAATTGTAACGCTGTTAAAATTTTTGATAGAAGTGATCTGGATCACAAAAAACTTTGGTGGAATCGGGATAATATTTTATGTCCGTAGCACTGGATCGTAACAAATGCTGTTTCTAGCATAGAGCTACCGTTTTTCTTTCTCTCTATAACTTTTGGTCGAACTTACGTTGATATAAAGCGTTGACATAAAGCAATTTGTAGAAACTCAACAATACCAGAAGTCTCAAACTCAAATTTTACCCAGTTGAAAACATGCTAGTTCAGTATTGACTTGATCTAACTTCGAGCTAAAAAACTTTCTCAACTCCACTTTTTAAATTTTTAGAGAATTACATAAAAGAGATAGCGTTAAAAAGCCCTGCTGTTATTAGCAGGGCTTTTTTTTGAATTTACACTAGATTAGAAGGAAAAAGTACCTCGAAGGGTTCCAACGACCTCACCGTCAGATCCTTGCATATTCACAAATTGCTCAGGCTTGGAGATCCAAATCACACCAGGAGTTAGAGAAATGTTGTCTGTAACCTGATAGCGATAGAATACTTCAACTGTTATAGGGTTTTGCAAAGGTAATTCGTAATACCCAGCAGTGGTGGGACGATCACTATCACCCTGATAAGGTTGAACCCCAGCAAATACACCTAATAAGTTACCCTCTTTGAACAAATCAGGAAAGGCGAAGCCACCGCCACCGGTCCAAAGTTCACCACTCATACCACGACCAAGATAGCGAACGTTGTGGAATGAACCAAACGCACTGAAGTTAACCCACTCGTAAGGCCGCCAGGTCCCAGCAACACCGTAACTGTTGGTGACTTTACCACCCCAGTCAAAAGGATTAACTTCCAACCCATCTAGAGAGTTACGTCCACTTCCATTAAAGGAGCTAGTGCTAGTTCCTGGATCTCCTACGCTTCCACCAGCAAAAGCATTATTCAGAGTAGAACGTGAACCGTTAGCAATGGAAGTACCAACAATTCCAGGACCCTTGTTAATGCCTTCACCGAAGATAGGGCTGTCGGGTTTGTGGTAAGCGTGAACATAGGTGAAACCAATGTTTACACTGTCAAAAATATTGGTATTGATCTGAGCTAAAGCACCGTAGTTACCATTGAATAGACCGTTACCACCATCACTTTCAGCGTAGGGTTTGCCGGTCACAGGGTTAGTACTTTTGCCACTGTTACATTTACTGCCACCATCACCATTCACACAAGGACTGTTGGGGGTTCCTGCTAAATAACCGAAGCTGATAGATGTGGGACCGAGAACGTTATCTAACCAGTCAAGCTGAACACTCGCACCAGCACCAGCACCACCCCCAATTCGGTAAATGGGGTTACGTTGAGAAAAGGTACTTAAAGAACCTTTACCACCGTCGAAATCCTCGAAGAAGGGGTTCAAAGTAGGGACGAAGTCATACCACTTACCACCCCAAGCAGATACGTAGGTATCAACCTTGAAGTTATTGAAGATTTCGATTGGAGCGTAGTAACCAACCCAGTCAATGACAACGTCATTGTCTTCTTCATTCCGCCGTGGCCCAATGTTAAAGGTTTGGGTGGCAGTAGGATTGATGACGGTATTCTCCTCAAGAGAAATCCCGATAGGTTGACCTGTATCGGGGTTAATCACCCGTAGATCAGGCTGGTTCATAGTAAAACGATTACTTCCAGTTCCCGTACTAGCAGATAAACGAGTTACTAAAAGGTCTTCTCCACTGAAACTACTGTTGAAGCTTAAGCGAACTCTATCTTGTAGAACAGCTTGGTTATCCTCGGATGAACGGCTACCACCTGCTCCAGTAACAGCGAAAATGACCTCCCCAACCAATTTTGTGGTAGTGGAAAATTGATGATCTTCTAAGAAAGCTACCCGTCCCTCTAAGTTATCGACCCGTGCGCCTAAAGCAGCAAGTTCTGCTTCAAATTCCTGCATTAACCGCTTGAGTTTATCGATATCTTCCCGCAGAACCGCGACGTTTTCTTGAATTAAACGCTCCATGGTGTTTAGACAAGCGTTCAACCCCGCAGCAAATTCCCAACGAGAGGTAGCACGGTTACCTCTGAAAGTACGGTCAGGATAACCAACAATACAACCATAACGTTCAACTAAACTACGAAGAGCTTCATAAGCCCAGTCAGTAGGAGACACATCACGCAGTTCGCTAACACTAGTTACTTGTTGGTTAGTTTCTACTCCATCCTCGCCGCTATAAGTTTCTAATTGTTCGATCAACTGAGATTGCTTAAGTTGAGCAATCTCAGAACCTATAGTCTCGTTCTGAGAAACTCCAGCCTGTAACTTGGTTTCGGCTGCCGTTGCAGCGGGTGAGACGGCTAAAGCCATTCCCAACAGGGCTGGACTAACTAACAATGATTTCCAAAATGGTCTAAGCATTTTCAGCTTTTCCTCACACCTTATAGATTGACTACAAAAAGTTTCATAGTCTTACTTCTCATCTCATTATACACAGCTTTTTTGGATAACAATGTAAATAAGTTTATCTTTTGTTTTAATTTGTATATGATTATTTTTTTTGATATTAAAAACTTTTTTAGTAAAGAAAGTTAAAACCCCAGCCAGTTCTGCTCACTTGTGTGAAAGAGTAAAACTAGCTGGGGTTATTGGGGTTATTTTAGAGGGGGTCTTCTGATCGAAACCTAACTGCCGGAAGGAAAACTAGCAACAGTACTAGAACTGACTACTAGAGAGCAGCTCCGGCGCACAGCTGGCTTACTTCGATCAGGAGACCCATACTTTCACTAATGTCTGTCATGGGCATCACCTCCCTTATTGCCTAAATGGTTTATCTCAAAATATATGTAACTGCATTTAGTTTAGCTTACTTGACCTCAAAAAATCAAGACAGTGACCTAAAAATTTTCTAAGAAACTCAGAATGTCCACCAAAATGAAGATGAATATAGGAAGCATGAAGTTGATGTATTTTCCATCCTTCTTTCTCTCTAAGTGAATTAGATTGCCAGTCTTGTACAGAAAATAGGGGATTTTTAGATATAAAAGTTAAGTGTGAACGGTGAAATTCGTGTCCCCAAATTGTTTGTCCGATGGTCAACAAAGGACCATCTTGGAGAGCAGTGGCTTGACGATAACCTAAGTTCAGATTTTTTCTCATTATAGCTGTGGTTGGTAGTATTCCCACCATTGGCCATTTTTGAGCTTGAAAATCAATGATTTGCTGACAAAGATACATTAACCCCCCACATTCGGCATAAGTAGGAATTTGACTGACAATCGCAGCTTTTACCGCTTCTCGTACCCGATAATTCCTTGAAAGATCTTGAGCAAACATTTCAGGAAACCCTCCCCCGAAATAGAGACCATGAATATCTTTAGGTAAGTTTTCATCCTCTAAAGGGCTCCAGGGAATAAGCTTTGCGCCCAAGGTTTGTAAGATATCTAGATTGTCTTGATAGTAAAAACTGAAAGCGTTATCGCTAGCTATGGCAATCTTTATGGGAGAGGAATGAATAAGAGGATGAACGGGTGAGGGGGTAAGAGAATCAAGAGGTGAGGGGGTGAGTAATGGGAAGAGATACTGCCAATTAAAAGCGGTTTGAGCCAGGTTGGCAAGTTGTCGAAATAAAGACTCTAAGTGAGTCATTTCGGTGGTCGGGATTAAACCGAGGTGTCGAGTAGGAATTGTTAGAGAATCTTTACGGTGTAAGGTTCCTAGAATAGGGATATTAAGGGTATCTAGAGACTGTTGGAGTAGGTGAAGGTGGCGATTGCTACCGACCCTATTTAAAATAACTCCTACTAAATTAATATGAGGATCAAGAGAACTATAACCGTGGGTGATCGCCGCTACTGACCCCGACAAATGAGAACAATCAATCACAAGAACCACAGGAATGTTTAAAAGTCGAGCAATATGGGCCGTACTTCCATAATCTAGTGAGCTTATTTTCTCAGACGTTTTTATGGTTGCTCCCTTAAGCCTTGTGCTATCTGCCCTTTTATAGGGAATACCGTCAAATAACCCCATTAGCCCTTCGACTAAAGCATATTCAACCCCTTGACAGTGTTTAGTAAAACATAATTGAACATAAGTTTCAGAAGTTAGAATTGGGTCTAAATTACGACAGGGACGGCCAGTAATAGCAGAGTGAAACATTGGGTCAATATAATCAGGCCCTACTTTAAACGATTGTACTCGGTGTTTTTGGGATGCTAAAAAAGCAAGTAGTGCTAGGGTAACCGTTGTTTTCCCTACGCCACTGCGATCGCCTGCAATCATTAATGCCACTTGTTCATCTACCTAAAATATTTTGTATCTTCATATTTATCTCTTTTACACAAATGGTTTAACTATTTCGATAACAGTGTCGATATTGTGGATATATATCCATTAATCAACTAAAATATCCAATCTATGGAGTAAAAATCATATTTTCTTCATTTAAGTACCACTTTCAAGAACTTTTTCTAGTAAATCGTACAAGATATTGTTTGGCAATATTGACTGATATTATCTTCTTTCATTCCAAAAATGGAATCTTAAGGATAAGGAAAACAAAAATATTTTAACTTTCAAAGGATTAGTTTATTAGATAATTTCTAGCCACAGTTCAACTATAATGATGAGTATTTCTAGGCGTAACCGACTTTATTTGGATCTCACCCCTCATTTGTTCAGAACAAATGTCAATCATTTAGATTGCAAAGATTCTCTTTTAAGACGATAGATTCTCTAGAGTTCTTTGAGGATTTGAAGGAATTAAAAGTTGAGCGTTGACAAAAGACATTAAATGTGTTTTACCTGAAATAAATGAAGCGAATACTGTCGTATATTATCGAACCAACTCAGAGTTACTTAATTAAAGTTGCTTAATTAATGGATAACCAAACTTATTAAAAAATAAGGGGGCTAAATTCTAATTTGAATGCTCTAGAATAAAATTACCATTAACTTGATTAGCTTCAAGAGATAATCCTCTTTGAAAGTGAATTGCTCAATAGACCCCGTGGAATCCTTGCTACAGTCTGACAACAAAACCATAAACCAAATGGCAGTATTACTAGACTGTTACGGATTTGATCTGCAAGAACGTTCTCCGGCTGAATATATTGACTACTGGTTAACCTCTTGTTCAAGATACTGGATTCGTTTGGCAATCATCGAAGCTTTATATCAAGGACGTTACAAAGCCGTTTCTGTTGACCATATTCTCCGTCTATGGAAACGAAGAGGACACCCTACATTTCACTTTCCTCATGAATTTGAACGGTTGATCTGTCGTAATGTTTTTGTTAATCAAGAAAATATTGACAAAATTGAGTCCCAATCTTCAACCACAAAGTTTCAAGAAACTAAGAAAGTTGATCAACCGGATAAAAAAGATATTCAGCCTCAACCATTAAATAACCTAAATTCTTTAGCAATGCGCAGGTTAACTCAATTTTCTCAAGATATACCCCTAAAATCGGAATTATCTTCTCCAACTATTAATTTCAATAATGGGAATTTGGACAATGAACTGCCAGTTGATGAATTTGTTTCATTAAATACAAAGTCCAAAAAAGTAAAGTCCAAGCGTTCGATTCACCAATTCATTCCCCATTCGGACTCTTCCCAGTTGTATATTAAGCTAAGAGCCGCTGTTTATCAAAAATTAGCCCAGTAAACCTAGGGATAATCATAATTTCTTGTAGTTAATCCCCTTTAAGACTTAAAAAATTTATCTAGGCGGGCTTTATTTATCTGGCTTAACTATCAATGTAAGAAATTGAATCTATTTTCTATCTAAATTTATCTAGCTCCAACATCCAAGGGCTAGAGGGTTTTGTTCGAACAGAAGTAGGATTATCCCGTAATTGAAAACCTGTTCCCCCATCACTTGGATCGAGAAAAGGTCGTAAGTCAATGGCATTATTTGAGGGAGATGGATTATTCTGTCGGGGTAAATTCCCATGAAAAATTCGACCCAATTGATTGATGATCAACCCACTAGTATTACCGTCAGTAAAAGCATTAACGCCTTGGGTATATTGTCCTTCTTCTGCTGCTATTAAGGTTTGGAAAATTTCATTGCGGGTAATCTCAGGATTTTTACCCGGAGGAATGGTTAAAATAATCCGACACGAACGATTTTGTTGAGTGGTAACACAGATAGTGTCGTAATTGTTTTCCCTTCCTGTTTTTAATTCTAATAATCCATCAGGTCGATACATTTCCAGACGACGACTAATTTCATTACAACGTCGTTGTGCTGTCCAACCACTTCCTAACTCACTGGGAATTGCCCAAGGGTAAAGCCGACGATCTTGATTTTGAGGATAGTACATGACAGTATATCTACCTCTTTCTAACTGACAGATAAACCGTTCATTTCCTAAACTAGTATCAAAAGGTGTAGGAGGGGGAGAATTTGGTGGATCAGTTTCAATAACAACGTCTTCAATAACGACGTCAGCGGAGTTTGTAGGGGTATTATAATTATTAGATTGAGCTATCACTCTTGATTGTATAAGAACAGAAACAATAATTAAAGAAAAACCTATTTTTTTGATTGGAGAATTTCTATTTGCCTTGACTGAATTTATCATAATTAAAATTTACCTAAAAGTCAGCATAAAGTGGAAAGTTTCCTATTACAAGTAACCTCTTACACTAAGATTAACCTTATTTAAATGTTTTTTAGTATATGAATGTGACAGTTTAATTACCGCAACAATTACTTATTATTGATGATTTATTTGGTAAATTTTTATAACTAATTTAATTTATGATTAATCTAATTTTTTTTCAAACACTAAGCTACCATATTCAGTCGGTAAACATAAAGTTTGAGAGTTCGAAAGAGTATAAATCGCTTGTACTGAACTTTTGTGCTCAATTAAAATTGATCCTTTTAGACAGTTTTTACGAAGTTCCTGTTTAACTACTTTTCCAAATCAAGTAACTTACAAAACTGAGAATAGTTTCGTCAGCTAATTTTATTGGTTTGGCGCGATTTTTCCCTAAAAATGAGACTGTTATAATCCTCCCTAGGATGCGGTTAGCATTATCCGTTTTAAGATTATAATGACGTCATTTGGACTTTCAAATACCGGAAGATTTTCGAAAAAATTTGTAAGTTAAAGTTTCTGACAATAACTAAAAAATTTGTGTAATTATCATGGATTAGTAACTATTTTAAAATATGAGGGTTTCTCTATAGAAGCAATTAGATGTGAAGTTAAAGCTGATTGATCCTTGCATTCTCAATGCACTATTGAATGACTTTTACTCAACGAACTTTTATTAATTAATTTAGAGATTTAGGGATATGTTTAAAAACAACATATAATTTATGTTAAAATTCATCCCTTTTAGTTAAAAGAAATAAGAAAAAATGATCTAAAAAGATGAAGAACTAAATTGTAAGTTGTTAAAATATTTGAGGTTTTTATTTTTTTCAAAACAATCTGTAATAATGTTGGATAATTATGAATATAATTCACAATCAATACTCTTTCTTATAAAAGATATTATGAAGATTATTTAAAATAATAACTATCAGGTTTATCAAAAATGTATAGTCTTTCAAGGTAAAATTTATACTATCTTAAATAAAGAAAGTTAGGTTTCAGTTTTTTTGATTTATTGTTTACCTATAATATAAAAAGATATGAGTAAGATAATTTACAAGTCTAAACTCGTAAATGATTAAAAGTAATTATTTAGATTTTTTGTTTTTAAATCGTTTCAGTTTATTTAACTATCCTGTCTTAAATAGAAGTTAAAAATTGAAGTAATTCTTAGTTAAAAAAGCCTAAGCTGATCTAGAAAGAATTATTTATAAAAATAGTTTAATTTATAAAATTTAAGATTATTAAAAATAATAAATAACAGAAGAACATCATTTTAATAATTAACTTATTAGTGATACTACTCTAAATTTTAATAAAAACTTAAATCGTATTTTTTATTAGAAAGATTAATGCTAAATATTGTTACCTCGATTTGAAAGTCGATTATAACACTCAAAGTTTTATTATTTTCCTTGTTGTTTTCAATATTTTTTTTGTTTTAGATAATACATTGTGACTTTTTATTAAAGTGATAAGTTACTAAAATATAAAAATATCTATTTTTTTATAAACTTTTAAAAACTATTTTTGTATTTATCTTATCATTAAGTTTGATAAGATTGCCAATCCATGAATCTAGCTCTACTATTAAAAATAGCGATTTTTATGTAAATACTTTTTGATAGACAGTTTAATCATAATCTTATTTAACTAAGCTATTAAACCCTGATTATTTCTATTGCAAAATACGAAGCATTAACTCGAAATAATAGACAATATAACTAGAAATAAGCAGTTGATTAAACTTGAATAATCTTATAATTCTGTAAAAATCTCAATGACTATGAACTATACGCAGTTACCTTAACTATTATTAACTTAATAGATAAACAGCTGATATATAATCATTGATTATTTTTGTCACTTTTAACAAATTCTAAACCGATATAATAAATCCAAAGGCAGGAATTAAATATATAGTTAGTTGCAATTTTTGTGGCTTTTTCCGAAAAATATCACTATTGATAGGAAACCATAAATATTTCAAAAAATTAAATTAATTTCTAATGTATTAACAAATTTTGTAAAAAACGTAAATTTCATCCAACAACCCATTGCAAACTATCTCTCCTTTGAGGAGAGAAAAGTTGGTGGATTGGATAAAGTAAGACATTTATTACAGTTTCAGAAATTAACCATAACACAACAATGTACTTCTACAGTATAGACTACAGCTCTTCTAGACTGAGAATAATAAATAAGTAGCAGATAATTTATTATTTTTTTATTTATTGACCATATTTTATAATTACAAAAACTTATTTAATCACAAAAAATAAGTTTTTATAATTCTTGGTAACCTTGGAACGCAAGACTTTAAACTTTTCTATTTTATTAGGCTGTTGTTACAGCTAGTCTAGAAAGACTGAAAGTTTCGTTACATTCTTTCCAAAACAGAAATACCTAACAGAGACAAACCTAATTTCAGGGTTCTTGCCGTTAAATCACACAGTAATAAACGAGATGTTTTCAAAAGTTTTTCAGATCTAAGGACTGGACAATTTTCATAAAATCGGTTGAACTTTTTACTTAGTTCATATAGATAATCACATAAACGATTAGGGAGCAGGGTTCTTTCAACTTCCTTAATGACTTCGTTGAATCTTAATAAGTATTGTCCTAGGTCAATTTCAGTGTCTTCTTTGAGAATAATGTCAATATCTTTTTCTAACTTCTGAAAATCAATCTTTCCCTCTCGACTAATACTTTGTATCCTTGCATAAGCATAAAGCATATAAGGGGCTGTATTCCCTTGTAATGTTAGCATTTTTTCATAACTAAAAACATAATCACTAGTTCGGTTTTGACTTAGATCTGCATATTTAACTGCACTGATTCCCACAACTTGGGAAACTTTATCAATGAACTCTTTAGATTCTTTTCTTTGTTCTTTCTCCAGTCTTTTTTCAAGATCTTGACGTGCATGATTAACGGCTTCATCTAACAGGTCTCGTAGTTTCACTGTTGTTCCTGAACGAGTTTTTAATCTTTTGCCATCTTCTCCTTTAACTAAACCAAAAGGAACATGAATAATCTCCAACTGATCAGAGATTATATTAGCTTTTTTAGCTACTTGAAAAACTTGGGCAAAGTGATTAGCTTGTCCCGCATCAGTAACATAAATAATTCGTTCTGCTTTATCTTCTTCAACACGATATTTTAAGGCAGCTAAATCACTAGTCGCATAATTGTAACCTCCATCAGACTTTTTAACAATTAATGGGAAAGGGTCACCTGCCTTATTAATAAATCCATCTAAAAAGACACATTGTGCTCCTGCATCTTCTTTCAGTAACTCTTGTTTGTCTAATTCTTTAACAATATCTTCCAAGAAAGGATTATAAAACGACTCTCCTCGTTCAGTTAATTTAATATCTAAGCGATCATAAATTACCTGAAATTCTCGACGTGACTGAGCACATAATAATTGCCAAGCATGACGTGTTTCTTTATCCCCTGCTTGTAGTTTAACTACTTTGTTTCTAGCAGTTTTTTTAAATTTTTCATCTTTATCAAAACGTTGTTTAGCCTGTTTATAAAATGTTTCTAGATCTCCAATATCTAAAGCATTTGTTGTGGTTAAAGCATCAGGGTAAACTTCGCCTAAATAAGCAATCAACATCCCGAATTGTGTTCCCCAATCTCCCAGATGATTAAGCCTTAGGACTTGATGACCTCTAAATTCTAAAGTTCTGGCAATACAATCACCAATAATAGTAGATCGCAAATGTCCAACATGCATTTCTTTAGCAATATTTGGACTAGAAAAATCAACAATTACCTTTTGAGAGAAGTCAGTTTTTTCTATGCCTAAACGAAGATCAAATCGACTTGCTTTAAGCTGATTTTCAAGATAAGTTATCTTCAGCCTAATATTAATAAATCCTGGTCCAGCTATGGTGGGAGTTTCTCCTAACTCTTCCAAAGCTAAGTTGTCAATAATTTTTTTTGCGATGTCTCTCGGGTTTTTTCCTAATTTCTTAGCTAAAACTAGGGCAATATTTGATTGATAATCTCCAAATTTAGGATTACTTGCCAGAACTATTAACGGATCAATTTCAGCAAAATCAGTTCCGAAAGCGTTAACTAATGCTTGGCAAAAATATTGGTTTAATTGTTTGCTAATAGAAATCATATTTAATATAATAAAAAATTATCAAATAAACACTCTAAATCTAAATCAGAAGAAACCTGAGCTAATCTATCGAGATTATTGATATCTGGTAAGTAGGGCAGAACTCCTAATACTCGAACTCCCGTCAATCGTTGAATTAACTCAATAGGAGTCCAATCGGTTAACTCCTGTTCAGAAACAGACTTAGAGCAGCTTAAAACAATACCTTTGAGTTTAACATTGCTTTGACGAGCTAGGGCTACATTGGCTACCGTTTTGGCGATTGCTCCTAATTTTACCGGAACAACCAACACTGTCGATAACCGCCATTCTCTCGCTAAATCAGCCACTGTTAACTCCCAAGTTACCGGAGATCCCAAACCACCTAATCCTTCAACTAAAATAAAATCAGATGTTTGCTGCAAGGAGACTAAATTTTGCCAAACTTCTTGTAAAGGAATGGATCTTCCTTCACGTTGGGCTGCGATGGGTGGGGCGATAGGGGTTTGAAAAGACAAGGGATTCACTACTTGTACCAAGCTTAAATCAGCAAACAACCGTTGATAATATTGGTAATCTCCTTTTCCTGTTTGCAACAATTTCATCAACCCTAAAGGTTGATTGGAATAATATTTTTGCCAATAAGCTGCTAAAGCAGCTGTAACAATAGTTTTACCGACTCCTGTATCTGTTCCTGCAATTAACAATGTTGTCATTCTATCAATCTAAAAAAGCTCTTGAAATTTTCTGATAATTGTTCAGTTTTGTTTAAGTTTAGGGAACAATGAAAACAATTCTTCTTAATTGTCTCATTAGTTTGCCAACTTCTCAGAAAAATTACCTAAAACTTTCAAGTATAAAAACTATCTGTGCATGTATATCTATTAAAGGGAGCGTTCGATATGATCGTACGTAGAGAAGAAAACTCACTCAGGCAAGCAAAAAACCTGAGATGATGGATTTGCTATAATTTAAAGGGACAAAAGTCTGCTGTGAGTCACACTCCTATATTAACGTTAGATCCGACAGCGCCAACACTGTCAGAGAATAATCGCCTGAGTCTTTTTTCAGGGTCTGCTAACATTCCTCTTGCCCAAGAGGTTGCCTGTTATTTAGGAATGAACATTGGGCCGATGGTTCGCAAAAAATTTGCTGATGGGGAACTCTATGTTCAGATTCAAGAATCTATTCGGGGATGTGATGTTTATCTAATCCAACCCTGTTCTCATCCAGTGAATGATCACTTCATGGAATTGCTGATTATGATTGATGCTTGTCGTCGGGCATCAGCGCGGCAAATTACTGCCGTCATTCCCTACTATGCTTATGGACGGGCTGATCGCAAAACTGCCGGGCGTGAATCGATTACTGCTAAACTAGTAGCTAATTTATTCACTGAAGCTGGGGCCCAACGGGTACTGGCGATGGATTTACATTCGGCCCAAATACAAGGTTATTTTGACATCCCCTTTGATCACGTTTATGGATCTCCCGTAATCGTTAATTATTTAGCTAGTAAACAACTTTCCGATTTAGTCGTCGTCTCCCCTGACGTGGGAGGTGTAGCTAGGGCAAGGGCATTTGCTAAAAAATTAAATGGGGCCCCCTTAGCAATTATTGATAAACGCCGTCAAGTTCATAATGTGGCTGAAGTGTTAAATCTAATCGGGGATGTTCAAGGAAAAACCGCCGTCTTAGTCGATGATATGATCGACACAGCCGGCACTATTTTAGAAGGGGCTAGACTGTTGCGCAAAGAAGGCGCAAGACAAGTTTATGCCTGTGCAACTCATGCTGTCTTCTCCGAACCAGCCATTTCTAGATTATCGAGTGGAATGTTAGAAGAAGTTATTGTGACTAACACCATTAGCGTTCCCAAAGAACATCGTTTTAAACAATTAACGGTTCTCTCGGTTGCTAACTTGATCGGTGAGGCTATTTGGCGTATCCATGAAGATACTTCTGTTAGTAGTATGTTCCGCTAGTTATCTAGTCATTTCTTCTTGCTTTAAAATAATTGGTAATTGATTATCAATTGCCGATTATTAATTGTTAATTATTGGTTAATGATTTATGAATTGCCATCAAAAAGAGCTATCTATTTCGACCAGAGGAAAAGACTTTTGTCGCATTACCTCTAAGGTAGAAGAAGCGGTTGTTGAGTCTGGAATTCAAACAGGATTGTGTACTATCTTTGTACGTCATACATCAGCATCATTGATAATTCAAGAAAATGCTGATCCTGATGTTTTAGTAGATTTATCTAATTTCTTTGCCCAATTAGTTCCAGAATCAGAACAATATATTCATAGTACCGAAGGACCTGACGATATGCCTGCCCATATTCGCTCAGTGTTAACAAAAACCTCTGAACAAATTCCTATTAGTCAAGGTAGATTAGTGTTAGGTACTTGGCAAGGAATTTATCTTTGGGAACACCGAACAGGCAGTCATACACGGGATGTTATTATTCATATAAGTGGAGTTTAAATACACAATGTAAGTAGATTGATTAGCAGTATTTTTTTGTATTGCTAGTCAATCTATGACCAGGTCTTAAAAAATAAACTTCTCTAAAAAACTCTATCGATATTTCCCGTATTTATTAATACATACTTAAATACATCATATGTTTTATGGTATCAATAAAATATTTATATTCTAATCGTTAGAGACTGTTTTTTAACCGCAACGAGGTGAATATAGTCTTAAAAAAGAAGATTATGTCAAAAAGATGGTATTTTTACGATCTAAAATTTTTTACAAAGAAATAAACCACATTTAGAAATGTATCAATCAGACTATGGAAAACACATGCTTTTTTTTAGAAAAAAAAGCGTTTATCTGTCATAAACTTTCTTGGTAATCAGACAATAGTTCGAATTTTATTAATTTTTTGAAAGAGAATAATTGTGTTTACATAATCTACAGGCTAAGTGATAATTACCTCTCAAGAACAGACAATAGAAGTTCAAAAACTAAAATAATAGTTGGGAATTTTAGGCATTAAGACTAATGGATTAATTACTATAAAAATTTGTGTTGGATCCTTCGATTACTATTTCAATTACTATTATTAGTATAATTTAGAATCTTTTCCTGTGTTCATTTTGATTTGATCAATATCAATAATCCAGACATAACCTGAAGCTAATCTAAAGTTATTGGGCAAAGCAGCAATCATTGATTAAGATCGATGACAAGCAAAATCATTGATTTAAGTATCGATGACAAGCAATATATTATGTCGATGAAGTCAAACTTATGACTTCTTAACTTTTGACCGGATGACTTCATTATGACTAGCTTCCAGCCCGTAGTTGTTCCAGAATGCAGCCTTGATCGTGACTGTACTACTCTTTCTCGCCACATTCTCCAACAACTTCAAAGCTTTTCCCCGGAAGCCCAGGATCTTAGTGCTATCATGACCCGCATCGCCTTGGCTGGGAAACTGATTGCCCGTCGCCTTAGCCGTGCCGGTCTGATGGCTGATGTTTTGGGATTTACGGGAGAAACCAATGTTCAAGGAGAATCCGTCAAAAAGATGGATGTCTACGCTAACGATGTCTTTATTTCTGTATTTAAGCAAAGCGGCTTAGTTTGTCGTCTCGCTTCTGAAGAAATGGAGGACCCCTATTATATTCCAGAAAATTGTCCTATTGGACGCTATACTCTCCTTTATGATCCCATCGATGGTTCCTCCAATGTGGATATTAATTTGAACGTGGGATCCATTTTTGCCATTCGTCAACAACAGGTAATGGATGAAGATGGAAAAGGAGCGGATTTATTGCAAGATGGCAAAGGACAACTAGCGGCCGGATATATTCTCTATGGTCCTTCGACCATGTTAGTTTACTCTATTGGTCATGGAGTTCACTCTTTTCTTCTCGACCCCAGTTTAGGGGAATTTATCCTTGCTCAAGAAGATATTAAGATTCCAGATCATGGACCGGTTTACAGTAACAATGAAGGAAATTTTTGGCAGTGGGATGAAGCTATTCGAGACTATACCCGTTATGTTCACCGACATGAAGGATACACCGCTCGTTATAGTGGAGCCTTGGTCGGAGATGTACACCGAATTTTAATGCAAGGGGGAGTTTTTCTTTATCCAGGTACAGTAAAAAAACCTGAAGGAAAATTGCGATTGCTTTATGAAACTGCGCCCCTCGCTTTTTTGATTGAACAAGCAGGAGGAAAGGCTAGCGACGGCACCACAAGAATCTTAGATATCGTTCCTGATAAACTACACGCAAGAACTCCATTAGTGATCGGTTCTAAAGATGATGTTAAGCTCGTTGAGTCATTTATTGAAGATCGCAAAAATCGAGGAAGTGAAACAGCAAAGGCGTAATATTTTGGTCTATTCCTGATAGAGTCTTTTTACTAATAAAAAGAGGCTTGTTTTCTTTCATAGATAGTTACAAAAAAAGCTACGGACGTGGGTTTTCCTGACTCTGGGAGCAACAGACAAGAACCTTATGGCTCCTAGGTTTCAATTGAAACCTAGGAGCTATAAGGTTCTTGTGGAAATTTTGAGCTTACCAAGTGGCAGAGAGGCAGACTTTTAAAAGCTAAAATACTAACTTTACAAAGACTTAACTCGTTCAAACTTATGGAATGAAAACATCCTATCAGCATTTAAAAAACAGAAACAACGATAATACAAAAGTTTTTAAGTAAAAAGAGAACTCGATTTTTTTAATTTTTTTTTTACTACTAATTCTCTTCAGGGAAGGCAGTTTACAGTGGATTAGTTCTTTTTCCAGAAAAGAAAATATAATTAGCCGCACACAAGTGAGAGTAAAGTTCACTACTCTAAAATAAGTTTTTAACTTTTGTTTTAATAGGAAAAAATTAACATTTTTGAACCCTTTCTATAGAGGGTTACAAAAATATTGAAATTATTATCTACTTGCATTTTCAACAGTTATTAAAGTTGGCAAGACTGAGAAATTGTGATTGACTTCATATCATTAAAATCAAACTCTCTTTTTTTCATATATTTTAATACCAGCAAATATTTATCTTTTTTTGTTAAAAAAATGCCGCAATCTTGTAAAAATCTCATCTTTAGTTAATCAAAAATATCGCTACAGCTAGTCTGAAAAAGCTAAAATTTGGAAGAATTGAAAAGTTGCTTTCTTTGTGTTTTCTTTTATCTTCTACCACTCTTCCCAAGAGATCTGAATACAGAATATGATGACCAAAGCTTAATTTTCTGTGATAAGTTCCCTGAAATTAAAGAAGTTTTCGGTACACTGGAGATTAACGAAGGAGCATTTGAAAACTCTATGGTAACGCTGCTAGAAAACCCCTTCCGCGTAGGACTACGCCAAGAACGAACTCCAGAACCCCTAATACTCGTAATTTTTGGGGCTTCTGGCGACCTTACTCAACGGAAACTCGTTCCCGCCGTCTATAAAATGAAACAAGAACGGCGACTTCCCCCAGGATTAACTATCGTAGGGGTCGCCCGTCGGGACTGGAGTCACGATTTTTTTCGGGAACAAATGCGTAAGGGAATTGAAGAATTCTCCGATGGCATCGGCAATGAACAACTCTGGAATGATTTCGCCCAAGGCTTGTTCTATTGCCGTGGCAACATGGATGAGTCAGAAAGCTATCACAAACTTAAAGCCTTCCTAGAAGAACTTGACAGTAAGCGAGGAACACGAGGAAACCGTGTCTTTTACCTCTCGGTTTCTCCTAATTTCTTCCCTCCTGGCATAAAACAACTAGGAGCGACGGGAATGCTAAGTGATCCTGTTAAACACCGCATTGTCATTGAAAAACCTTTTGGTAAAGACTTAAGTTCAGCCCAAGTTTTGAACCGGATTGTTCAAAATGTTTGTAGAGAAGAACAAGTTTATCGCATTGACCATTATTTAGGCAAAGAAACTGTTCAGAACTTGCTGGTTTTCCGCTTTGCTAATACCATTTTTGAACCCCTTTGGAACCGTCAATTTGTAGATAATGTTCAAATTACTGTGGCTGAAACCGTCGGGGTCGAAGATCGTGCTGGTTATTACGAAAGCTCTGGGGCTTTACGGGATATGTTGCAAAATCACTTAATGCAGCTGTTTTGTCTGACGGCAATGGAACCTCCTAACGCTCTGGGTGCTGATAGTGTTCGTAACGAAAAAGTAAAAGTCTTGCAAGCGACACACCTCGCAGACCTTCACAACCTAGAAAACTCGGCAGTTCGCGGACAGTACAAAGCAGGATGGATGAAAGGAAAATCTGTTGCTGGCTATCGGGAAGAGCCAGGGGTTAACCCCAATTCCACTACCCCCACCTATGTCGCCATGAAATTAATGATTGATAACTGGCGTTGGAAAGGGGTTCCTTTTTATCTACGGACAGGAAAACGTCTACCTAAAAAGGTTACTGAAATTGCCATTCAATTTAAGGAAGTTCCCCTACTGATTTTCCAATCTATTGCCCATCAAACTAATGCGAACGTATTAAGTATGCGAATTCAACCTAATGAGGGTATTGCTCTAAGGTTTGAAGCCAAAATGCCTGGGTCAGAATTAAGAACCCGTACAGTGGAAATGGACTTTAACTATGGGTCTTCTTTCGGTATGGCAACCGCCGATGCTTACCATCGTCTCCTCCTCGACACTATGTTAGGAGATCAAACTCTATTTACTCGTGCCGATGAAGTGGAAGAAGCTTGGCGTGTCGTCACTCCTATTTTATCTGCTTGGGATGGCGAAGCCGACCCGTCTACCGTTCCTCAATACGAAGCCGGAACCTGGGAACCCGAAGAAGCTGAATTGTTGTTGAACCGCGATGGTCGGCGTTGGCGACGATTGTAATTGAGGAAACAATTGTTAATTGTAGAATGTAAACGAAGAACCAACCATGACTACCCAAACTCCCCCTCTAGTTTCCCTACAAGACCCAAAGGATGTTTCTATTAATGTTATTGAAGCTGAACTAGCCAGTATCTGGCAAAATTACGGCGACAATAAAGATGGGATAGCTGCTACTAGGGCAACCACTTTTACCTTTGTGGTTTATGAACCTGAACCCACCCAACATTTGTTAGCTACCTTAGGCTTTTATACCGGTCCAGTAGATGGCATCGCTGGACCTCGGACCATCGCCGCGATTAAATCAGCCCAGAAAGCTTATGAGATGGAGGCAACAGGGAAATCTAACCAGACCTTACTCGATAGGTTAAAAAAAGAACTTGACAAAGCCAAAGCTGAAGGAAAATTAACCGATGTACAGCAACGGGCTTCTCAAGAATATCCTCCCGACTTGGAAGGAACAGGAATTGCCGATACCATCGCTTCGGCAAATCCTTGTCGAATCATCACCCTTTGTCCTACCGTTGGCGAGGATAATGGAGTCAAAGCTCAAGTTTCTGCCTATTGTCCAGTCAATAAACGCAGTCAACATACCCTAGTTTGTTGTGAGTACATTACCTTACGCGGAACCGCAGAGGCATTGGATAAAATTGGAGAAATTATCTCTGATTTGACCATTAACGGGCTATCTACTTTTGTCTGGTGGAAAGCTGAACCTGCTCCTGAATATGGCTTATTTAAGCGTCTAGTATCCAAAGAAAATACCTTAATTATCGATTCTAGCATCTTTAGCAATCCTGAAGAAGATTTATCTCACACTATTGAAATGTTAGCCGATGATGTTTTTCTAGCTGATCTAAACTGGGCTCGTTTGGGTGCGTGGCAAGAGTTAACTTCCGCTGCATTTGATCCTCCCGAACGTCGTGATGCTGTCAGAGAAATTGATCGGGCAACTATTGATTATGAAAAGGGCAATCCAGCACAAGCATTGATGTTTCTTGGATGGATCGCCAGTCGCTTACAATGGAAGCCTGTTAGTTATGAGTACGAAGATGGAGAATACGATGTTCGACGGGTTAAGTTTATCAGTGGTGATAATAAATCCATTGAAGTAGAATTATCAGGAGTTCCCTTAACAGACTGGGGTGAAGTTTTAGGGGACTTAATTAGTCTTAAGTTGAGTTCGACTAATCTTAAAGCAGACTGTTGTACCGTCTTGTGTTCAGGAACTACTGGATGTATGCGAATGGAAGCTTCTGGCGGTGCGCAGGCTTGTCGTATTGAACAAGTAACTTCCTTAGCAGATCAAAAAACTGACCACCTGTTAAGTAAGCAATTGCAACGGTGGGGTCAAGATGTTCTTTACAAAGAAAGTATGGAAGTTGTGGACCAAATTCTTAAATTGGCGAGTCAATCTTAAGAGTTAACTTATTCTCAATATTTTAGGGCAAGTTTAAAGATAAAGCTATCTTTTAAAACTGCCCTTTGTTTATGGTTTGTATATTGCGTATAATAAATTGTTGGAGCCCTTGCAAAGCAAAACATTTAGCCGATAATTTTTCTTGAGATAGACAGTTTTTTCTGTCCAAAGCAAGTGTCTAATAGTTCATTGACTATTCTAATAAATTTTTGTAATGCTTAGACTAATATGATTATGTAACTTTAAATATCCTTCTGACAATCTGACAAATTTTTATTTGATGCTATTTCTTTTTTATTATATTTAGTTCTGGACTATAAGTTTATATCTAAAACAGATATAGTTCTTTTTCTTCCTGTTTTTTTAGTTAAGCTTTAACTAAACTAGTTGTGTGAACGTTGTGTTAACTAACTCATTATCATCTCTATTCCTTTATTTTTGAAGTATTTTTTAGTTTCACTTACCTATTTGTATGGTTTTTTATTGATATAAAATCACTTAAATTTTTGTCTTATTTCTATATAAAAATTATATGTTATTTTTCTTTTTTTACTTTGTGTAATTACTTTATTCTTTCTTTTTCCCACGCTTTTTAAAATTAAATACTACTTTTATTGCTCGAATAATGTACCTAAAAGCCGTATTTTACAAAACTTTCTATTTTCATTTCGACTCAACTTAAAATGATTAACTGATAGTTAAAAATTGGGAGCAGGAAATGGGAAGCAGTTCAGAGAAAAAAAATAAAAAAAATGTCAGTTCTTAATAATTAGAAATATTTAAAAATAAAAATACATAGATACAAAAAAGTGCCATCTATTTACTAAAGTATTTGCTCAATATGAACTATATAGTCTAATTTTCTAGATTAGAAGCATTAATACCTCAAATTGAGCTAATTCATTTCTATGAAAGTAGATATGCTATATGGACTATCTCCAGACTTTTGTTTCCATGTTTTATAGACGGATTACAATTCATAAATTTTAAATTCATCAAGATAGTCAGCACAATTATAGAGGAAAAGAAAACATTATTGACACTATTAATTTTTACACTATTAATTTTTCTCTGTACTAAAAACTGATGAAGCACTAAATTTCTGAGCACTAACGTATTACACAAAACGATGTGTCGTTGAAAACGATACACTTATATAGTATGTAAAGATATTGTGCATAGCAGATAACAATAAATTCTTGACTTGATATATTTACTGCCACTCTATTATTCTTAGTCTAGAAGAGCCATAATTGCTTCTTTTAGAAATTATGCTGAGTGCAACCTTTCCAGAAAGCATTAGACTCAAACTACTTAGACTATTTTTGGGAGCAACTCATCTGAACTATCTAGCTAAACCAAAAAATTTTCTCTTCTCACGGATAGGAGTCAGTGTGTTATTGTTAAGATGACATTATTATGACTGAGATGTATTACCTGCTAAGGAGAGACCTATGCTACATCGCAAGATTTATCAAATCTGTACAGAGGGTCGTGAAGTCTGTCTTTTCTTGCGGGACCAACAGCGTTGGATTGAAGGGGCTACTATAGTCTCCCTAGAAGGAGACTTAGTCACAATTCGTTATGAAACCGAAGAAGATGACGAGATTAGCTCCTGGGAGGAAATGATTCGACTCGAGAGTATTGGTTCTTTGAGTCAAAAACTAGCGTCCGTTTCAAGATACAATTTTGAGCTCCCTATTTCTGATGAATGTCCTAGCGAGGAACAAATTCATCCCCATTCTCCCGAATCAAATCAAGAGTAAATCCTTCGCGGACTTTCGTATACAGTGCAGATTTCTTGACCTTGTTCATGAGATTGTCTGAATGATAGATTATCATGGCCGGTTCTACATCTTAATCCCAGAAAATCCCATGTCGTACATCTGCGCGATTTATATGGGAACATTTCACTGTCGTCAATGACTTTAGTAACTTATGTTGAATAAGTTTTTCGAAAAATCCAAATCTGATAAGAGCGGTTACGTTACTCCTAGACCGTGTTTAGCCGAAAGGTTTCCAGCGTTAATCTATGGAGATATCCCCCAAGTTAATCTCCAGGATTGGGAATTTCTAGTCTGGAAATTAGCTACTCCTAAAATATTTAGTTGGTCGGCGGATTTGATGAAACTTTCCTATCAGGGGTGTACTAAGGACTTTCACCGTGTTACCTTTTAATCTAAATTAGAAGTTGAGTGGAAAAGAATTAAAGTCATTTATTTTATGAAGTTAGTAAAACTCGTTCTGTAAGTAGCCTATGTCATACGACATTGTTTATGAGGGATATGCGATAAATCTTCTCCTTGAAGATTTTGCGGGAGAGACTAACTTCTTAGTATTTGGATTGTTCGGATAATCTCTACCTCCCAGTCATAATAAGCAAATGCGATCAATAGTTTCTCATTTATTCTTTTGGAAGAAAGCTAAATGAATTAATCGATTAGAATTTTTGCTTAAAAATAAGCCGAATTTTGGAAACATAATGGCTATCCCTGACAGTGAGAGCCTTAGCAGAAGAAGCGTTATTGTGGCTACAATTGGTTGTGGTAATATAAATAATTACCTAAAAATCAATCAGAAGTTCTATGATTGATTTTATTTTAGACTTTAGCTTAAGTATCATGATTTTACTTCTCAATCAAAATCTCTTCTTTCGACCAACAATTTTTTATTTTTATTAGATTTTTAGGAAACAGTAAGATTAGATAATATTTGTTTTATAATTTTTTCTGGAGTTGGACCAATATCGAGAATGATCGCGTTTTTTGGTTCTTCTAGGTCTTCAAATTGAGACTTGAGCATCTGACTTTTCATAAAGTGTTCTTTTCGTTTGTTCAGTCTTTCCAAAATTTGCTCAAAACTCCCTTTAAGATAAATCCAAACTAGATCTTGATGATTACCTTGGAGTAATTGCCTATAGGATTTCTTGAGAGATGAGCAGGCAATAACAGCATTTTTTTGATGTTGTTGTAGATTATTAATTAAGTGACTCAGAGATAGTAACCAGGGCTGGCGATCTTTGTCGTTAAGAGGAATTCCTTGACTCATTTTTTTAATATTTTCTGATGAATGTAAATCATCTGCATCATAAAAATGATAGTCCAACTGAAAGCTAAGTTGCTTTCCTATAGTTGTTTTTCCCGAACCAGATACACCCATTATGATATAAATCATAGAATTATTTTTGTTTCCTTTAAAAAATAAATTAACAGGCGTTAGTTAAGCTATGATTTTTAATCTAAATTTTTTTAACTCATGAACTTACTGGTTTTAGTCTTAATATTACTAATATTTAACTGGA
Organism: cyanobacterium endosymbiont of Epithemia clementina EcSB; assembly: GCF_029919255.1. Lineage (GTDB taxonomy): Bacteria > Cyanobacteriota > Cyanobacteriia > Cyanobacteriales > Microcystaceae > Rippkaea. The sequence continues at coordinate 2,746,854 of NZ_CP123991.1, forward strand.
TTTTTTCCCATACTTTAACAAGTATCCCTATTATCTTGTTCCATAACCTTAGGTCGTTATTCTGGAATTTACTAAGTATTCTATGCTTGATTATTATCATTTGGTTTTTTGGAGAATAATTTAGGGGTAAACAAAATTATCGATAATAAAACATGAGTTAATTTAGAAAGATTTAAGATCGAATGATTATCTAGAAAAATGATACTTATTCAAGGATCTATGGTAAAATCCCACCATTTTATGACAAAAAAAACCTACCGTAAAAATCACGTTAAAATGATAGAGTAATCTAGAAAATGTGTCTAATCTAAATTAGATCTTTATTTCTAAATCTTTATGTCAAAAGATTTAGAAATACTTTGTCTTGCCGATCAATCACAGGAAGACCCGAAAGTAACCCTAGGTATCCTTCTGTGTGTCGATAAAGTAGTTGAATATACGGTTAACCATCCTAATTGCCTTTTACACTCCATAGAGTTGTCTCATTGCCAAATTTTTCTAATGAAATGCTAGACTCTGACCGCAGTTAGTTAAAAATCTCTGAACCTCTTAATATTAACTTCCATTATTAACCATCTCTTCTCACTAAACTACTTGCAGATGAAATCAACCTTACTTACTCCTAGTAACCATAAGACCTCGCAGACAAAGTTAAGATCGCAGTTGACTCCGGGGGAAACTGAGCTAACGAACACGGATTCTGATGAGAACAGTTCAACAACTATCATTCCTAGTCATGGAAAGAAAAATCATGATGTACTCCCGGGACAACTTGCTCACAAGTTACAACAGTCTTTAGAACATCATCAAGGAGAATGTCAAATTGTTATAATTCAGGATTTTCCCGATCCTGATGCCCTCTCAAGTGCCTGGGCTTACCAACTCATTGCCCAACCTTATGATATTAACTGTGATATCGTCTATGCCGGAACCCTATCCCATCAGGAAAATATTGCCTTAGTTAAGTTAACTGGACTACCTGCTAAACGATGGAGTGTTAATACCCTTAAAGAACGAGATCTTTCTATTTATCAAAGTTGCGTGTTAGTGGATAGTCAAGGGAATACCAGTCAATTGATGCCGTTGGTTAAACAAGCTAAAATTCCCATTGCTGTTGTTATTGACCATCATGGCAAACAAGGGGACATTAGAGCAGAATTTCTTGACTTGCGGCCTCAAATTCGTGCCACCGCAACGATTATTACTCAATACCTACAGGCAGGACTATTAGACCTTGATAGCAGTGATAACGTTCATGTGAAGTGTGCAACTGCTTTGATGCATGGCATTCGTTCGGATACTAATAATTTACTCCAAGCTCAAGAACAAGACTTATTAGCAGCAGCTTATTTATCTCGTATCTATGACTCCCAGTTACTTAATGCCGTGCTACAATCAGCGCGTTCACGGCGAGTTATGGATGTGATTGAGCGATCACTGAAAAATCGTTGGACTCAAAACAGTGTTTCTATTGCTGGAGTAGGTTATTTACGTTACGAAGATCGAGATGCAATTCCCCAGGCTGCTGATTTTTTAGTCACAGAAGAAAATATTCATACTGCTGTGGTGTATGGCATTATCCACGATCAAGATAATGATATTGAAGTAGTAATCGGTTCTCTGAGAACCAATAAGCTTACCCTCGATCCTGATGAATTTCTGAAGGAAGCTTTGGGAAAAAATAGTCAAGGTCGATACTATGGAGGTGGAAGAGAAATGGCTGGTGGGTTTGAAATCCCCATTGGTTTTCTTGGGGGAAGCAACGACAACACTAACTACACCAAACTTAAATGGGAGGTCTTTGACGCCCAAATCAAGCAAAAACTTTTAAGATTAGTAAATCCTGAAGATAAAGTGATTCATGCCTGACCCCTCATAGAGTCATCTAGAAGGTACGAGATGACCTTCATCTTAATCAGATTACCATTTCTAGCCGATAATAAACGAGCTCTGCCTCAACTTTTCGCCCATTTCTTATAATTAGTTCAAAGTAACCCTAGATCTAAAAATGATATAACTGACTATAATCAAAAGTTCAGATTTTCTACACCTTGAGCAAATCTTATTAGCTATTTCTGAAGGATTCCATGGTAATAAACTCACTATCTATTATTTTATGGGTAAATTGAGCGCCAGAATCTTTGCTTCTAAAAAGTATAGACATATCTTTATTCTTCTCCACACATCGATTATGACAGAAAAACCTCATCCAGTTTCCAGCAATAACAACCCTTATAAATCTAGAAAACCAACGATAAGAAAACAAAAATCTTCATTGAGAGCAAATATTGTCCCTAAGACTCCACAGGAAGATGATGAAACTAATGATCTAGTTTATGGTCGCCACTCCGTTCTTACGGCCTTAGAAAGTGGTCGCCAATTAAATCGAATTTGGATCACGAACAAACTCCATTATGATACTCGCTTTCATTCCTTACTCCAAATAGCGAAAGCTAAAGGAACAGTAATTGATGAAGTTAACATTCAACGCCTAAATCAAATTACTCACAGGGGAAATCATCAAGGAGTAGCAGCCCAAATTGCTCCCTATACCTATCAAGATCTGGATGAGTTGATTTCTCAGTCCAAAGCTAGTATAAAAGAACCAGTCATCATAATTGCTGATGGCATTGCTGATCCCCACAACCTAGGGGCAATAATCCGCACGGCTGAAGCGTTAGGAGCACAAGGATTAGTGATCCCTCAACGACGGGCAGCTGGAGTGACTTCTACTGTAACTAAAGTAGCCGCAGGGGCATTAGAATTCTTTCCTGTGGCTAGGGTTGTAAATCTAAGTAGAGCTCTAGAAACCTTAAAAGCAGCTGGTTTTTGGATTTATGGCACTACAGCTGAGGGGGGTAAACTGTTACACAGTATAGAACTTCGAGGCGCGATAGGATTGGTGATAGGCTCAGAGGAGAATGGATTAAGTTTATTAACTCAACGCTTTTGTGATCAACTTATCTCCATTCCTTTAGAAGGAAGAACCCCAAGCCTAAATGCTTCTGTAGCAGGGGCTATCACCATGTACGAGGTATATCGTCAACGTTGGTCAGCTAAGCTTTATCTGGGGTCTGAACCATACTCTACAGTTAAAGAACTTAATTTGGACTCATAACTCACCTACCATAAAAAACTAATGAAAAGCGAGGAGTCAATAAAACGCTAAAAATTTTCTTAAAAAGAGAACGTTACAATAGCACTTCAAAAACAGTCAAAATTGTCATAAAGGGAATGAGGATAAAACAACCTATGCTTACAATCTTGAATTTTTTTGGACTAGCTTACTGGGTAGAAATTATTACAAAAACTCCCCAATGTATTTAATATTTTGGTCCGTTTGTCCGGAAAGAATTAGCAAGAGCCAGCTACGGAGGTTATCTCAAAGACTTACAATCTGAAGGAGCTCAAGAAATTCAAGTGATTAAACAATTTTTAAGGAAAAAGGAAGTATCCAACAATTTCAAGAGATGTTTCGTTTCAATCGTCAGTCCTTCTAAATTGCTTTAATTCCCTATTCCAAAGTCTCCTAATTTTTAGGTGGGGTCTTTAGGGCTTATTGATTTTCTCAATTGTTCGGTTAATCGCCGTAAAACTCCATTGATGAAACGATAACCCTCGTCGTCAGAATAACGCTTAGCTATTTCTACCGCTTCATTAATGGAGACCTTGAGAGGGATATTGAGAAAAAGAATCTCTGCCGCTGCTATTCTTAGGATATCTCGATCAATTCTGGGCAAACGGCTCAATTGCCAATCTACAAGGACAGACTCAAGCTGTTGGTCGATTTCGAGTCGGCGGCGATAAACAGTCTTGATCAACTCCAATGTATACTCTACCACTTCATATTGATTCGAAAGCTGAATCATTTCGGGTAGTTCGATTGCATAAACTAAGCGGTTAATAGCTCCTTGAACTAGTTCAATAGCTTCGGACACCATGGCTTTTGCACTTTGAACATCAGCCGCTCGAGTCTCACTTTTTAGCAATCGTTCATGACCACGTGTTAACTCTGCTGCAGCGGTTTCTAAACTATCTTGTCCTTCAGTGGTTAAAGTACGAATTGCCGCTAAGACTAAATTACTAAACTCTTTTTGTTCAAGTTTTTCGGAACTCCCCTTAATTTGACTAAGACTCAACAGGGCCAATTCACGGGAGATTCGGCGAGGTTTCTGATTAGAAGGCATAGTACGATGATATCAAAAATCAAAAGTGAGAGAAGAAGAAAAATGCCAAAGTAGACTGTACAACTGCACTCGTAGTCAATGGGCAATAGGTTCGTACTCAGAAATTCATAAGGCTATGACAAACAATAAACCATTAACCGCATAGTTTATGATACCCATTCATTAGGTTTCGTCTTCCGTTGAAATGATATCAGCAGATTCTTGAATGATAGGTTTTTCTAAGGAAACTAACTTTTGATCATGAGATTGAGATAAGGTGACTGAAACCGATTCCGTAGCATGAGGACTGACTATACCGCCAGAAATCAAGACTTTAAAGGCATCTTCGATGGAAATAGATAAATTAATCACATCATTTTCAGAAACGATGGTATACCACCCAGAGGTAGGGTTAGGAGTCGTCGGAATAAAAACACTAAGCATTGGCTCATTAAGATGGGATTGTAATTGAGCACTCAACGCTCCAGTGACAAAACCAAGACTCCATACTCCTTGACGGGGGTACTCAATCATGACGACGCGGCGAAACTTACTTTTAGAATCCTTAAATAGGGTTTCTAAAATTTGTTGAAGGGTTTTATAAACAGCTCCAGCCAAGGGAATTGATTGTAAAATTCGTTCTCCTAAATCCAACAACCAACGGCCTGCAATATTGCGGGCCATTAAGCCAATAATTAAAATGCAGAGCAGAGGAACGGCTAACCCCACGATCAAATTAAGACAGTAGCTCAAAATTGGATCAAGCCCGTCAAAAGGATTAAGCTGCTTAGGAATTTGCGTCAGCAAATTAACTACCCAGCTAGCAACAGTAATAGTTAGCCAGATGGTTGTTGCTAGAGGAATCACCACTAACAAACCGGCAATTAGATCATTTTTTAGATCTTGCTTGAAGCGTTGAAGCACATCCGCAAACTCTTCAATAAGAAGGTAATCAATCCCACTTATAGTATCATAGTTTGTTCGGAGTTTAGGGGACATCAATCTGACTAATCGTGCTGAGTCTAGTCATTGTAGGCTTTTTAGGGATTGCTAAAAAAGTATTTGAGTCAAAAGGGCAAAAATATAATCGGAAATTTAGCTATGATGGTTTTTCTTCTTGAAATTTAAGAAGTTTTGCTCCCCATCACAACTTTCAATCCAATCCAGCCAACAGTACTATAAACAATGGCTAGCATCAAACTACTTAACCCAATACGTAAACTTTGCTTAAGAGCTTGAGCTTTAGCTTTATTTTCGGCCTGTCTGCGTCGATCAATTAACTGTCCTTCTAATTGTTCAGTCAACTCATTAATGCGATTTTTGTATTCTGTTGGATTTTTGGATAAGTCCTGTAATTGTTCGAGTTGGGTACGTTGTTGTTGTAATTGTTCCAGCTGTTGATCATTGAGGGATTGTCCTTGAACTTGTCCTGACTCAACTACCTGATTTAACTGTTGAATCTGTTGGCTAAGACGTTGGGGATTCTTAGATAATTGATCGATCTGAGTTAAAAAAGCTTGAATTTGGTCAGCCCCCTGTCCAGCTCCTTGCTCAATTTGATTCAGGGCATTAACTTTGGCTTCATTAAGATTATTGAGGTGAAGCGGAACAATTAACAAAAACATAAGCCCCATGATGGTAGCCAGGATATAAATAGGGACTCGTAAATCGAATTCAGAGGATTTACGAGGATTAGCCTCGTTTAAGTTTTCGATAAAATATCCAACTAAAATTAACCCTATCCCCACCAAGGGAACGATTCCACGATCAACAATACTTGTAAGCAATCCAATTTGCCATTGAGAACTTTGCAAGTTTAAAGGAATAGCTAGAGTGATATAGTCCAACAAGGAAGATAGGAGCAAAACTACTCCAATGAGTTTAAGCGAAAGAGAGGTAAAGGCACGGTTATTCATCGTCATTTTATCTGCTTGGCTGTTGATTCATTCAGTGGAGATTGATGGAAGAGGTTAAGCCATACCTGACAATAATAGGGTTCACCACGATTAAGAGGCAATTTAAACACCGAAAATAGCTACGGAATCATACTATTTTTGGCAAGCCCTCTCCCCAAAAAATGGATGGATGTTTTTGGCGAATTGACAGGTTAACCCTTTTCTCAACCATCCTGTTAAAACATTAGGTACAAATTTGTCAGGATAACAATCACTGTCAATATGATAGTATTTAGTGGTCCAATTGGTTTGTGCCAAAACAGCTAATAAAACAGCTAATAACTGAGAACGGTTTTAGAATTTGAAGAAATTTGTTCTCCTCAGTTACTTTAGGTTGACACTGTCTCTCGGTGAAATCACATCGAAAAACATAGATTCGGTGTCTCTTTGTACCTTCTGTCTAAAAGCCTTGCTCAAAAAGAGTCTACATAGGTTACAGTTGAACGCGATTTAAAAGCAATGAAAAAATTGATTGAAGTCTTACCAAATAAAACTGCTCTCATTGAACGATCTCTGTCTCTAACGGTGGAAAAAATAACCAATGCTATTCAAAACAGAGAAAAATGTAGCCTAGCTCTATCTGGGGGCAGCACTCCTAAACCATTGTATGAAGCCTTAGCTAAGCAATCCTTACCCTGGGAAAAAATACATATTTTCTGGGGAGACGAACGTTATGTGAGTTGTAATCATTCGGACAGTAATCAACGGATGGCACGTCAAGCTTGGCTCAATCAAGTCCCTATTCCAGCAGAAAATATTCATCCTATGCCCACAGAGTCAGGTGATCCAGCCGTTGATGCCCAAACTCACGAAGCTGAATTAAGAGAGTTTTTTCAGGTTGTTCCAGGAGAGTTTCCCGCTTTAGATCTCGTATTACTTGGTATGGGGGATGATGGACATACAGCTTCTTTGTTTCCTCAAACAGCAGCCCTCGATGTTCGTGATCGCTTAATTACTGTGGGTAATAAAGATGGACAGCCTCGCCTAACCTTCACTATCCCTTTGATTAACCAAGCTCATTGTGTGATTTTTATTGTGGCTGGCGAGAATAAACGTCCGGCTTTAGCTCAAATTATGGCTCCTAAGTCCGATGACAAAACTTATCCCTCACGTTTTATTAAGCCCCAAGACGAACTCTGGTGGTTACTTGATCAAGCAGCTGGGGCTGAACTCAAAAGTTAACAGAAAGAGCCATTTTGGTGCCGATAAGCTATTTTGTATCAACTCTGAGGGTCAGCAGAGTAAATACCATGAATGTTTTGCTATTTTTCTCTTACCATAGAGGTTATATAATCTACATTTAAGGAACTATAGCTTATAGTTTGTACTGAACTATTAGTTCTCACCCCTCTGCAAACTCTTATTGTAGATGATCTATCGGCGAGCTCACGGCTGATCAGACTCCCCTTAATCATCTACTGAACCTAGCTAACTTCACCTCGCCTGATATCCATACAAGAAAACCGGTAAATCAGCTCTTTATTTAAGAATCCCTATGCATCTTGATTCCTCTTAAGTTTTGGCTTTTAATTCTAGTCTTGATCGTTCTTGTTCATGCTCAAGGTCTTATAAACAAGGTCTTATAAACTAAGAGTTAACAAACAATATCCCTAGCTTAGGGTGGTTAACTTAGCTAATTTAATTAATTATTTTGTCACTATTTAGTTCAGCCTTACTTCATTAATGAGGGCATAGCCTGGTTGCTTGCGCTCAAAATATTGTATTAGGTTTAATTTTATTACTCTGTTCTTATTTGGATGACTATCGCCGGTCCTTTGTTGAGTTTATGCTTATGTGTTCTCTTTTTTAGCCTTACTAAATAGGTATTAAAAAGATAATAAGGTATTTTTAGGGTATATGAAGGAAGATTTGTCCCAAATTAATTTAGTTTTAGGGATTTTAAATCTGATTCTAGGACTAACTCTTAATGGGGGGGGACAAATTCTTAAGGCTATTGTCTGGAAAATAACCAATGATCGCTTGGAAGGAGGTGTTTGGCTGCTACAAGCAGTAAATTTGTTGGTTCATTCAACAGCTCTGCAGGGATCTTTTTTATTCTGGCAACTAACACATCAGGTCCAGTATGGATCGCTTTAATTGGTTAACTTATTATGTGTAACTCCAACAATTATTAACATAATACTTGTCTACAATAGAGTTAAAACGACCATAGTTAGCAACAAAGTAATAACTCGTAAGTTTTGGGTTGTCAGTAGTTATCTTACTCTCGATGAATTTGCTCAAGGATATATTTTCAAAGATTTCTATACCTCTATTACCTATTTGCTACTTCCGAAGGACATTGTGGTGGTCTGATTCGTCTCGAAGACTTACCGTATATAGAACAAACATGTAGAGAAATAAAATCTTGACCGAGATTTCTCATACCTTAATTGATATTTCCGTTATATCAGAAACCTTCCCTTGTAATTGAACAATCGGAATTAACTTATGATTATCGTTTAACCATTTTATCGCTAGCCGGAGTGGTGATAGAAGTAATTGATCGTACAGATATTGTTAGAGCAGTGGCGACCTATCATAATTTGTACATTCCAGATAGTGAGATTAAACGGAACAAAGCCAAAGGACGTTATTCTCCTATTTACAGTTAACCGCAATGATACAAAGTTCTCAGCATTAGGAAATTTATGTTAAGGAGAACATTCAGAGAACTTGATCTTCTGTTTGAGTTGATAGCTTTTATAGACTAGCTACAACAAAGTTACAAAAAGTAAAAATAAAGTTTTTAGAAGTTATTAATAGCGAATTCATCATACTTCAGTCTAGAAGAACCCAGGTTATTAAGATTAGGCACTATGATTTCTTGAACTTATTGCTTTTGATGCAAAAGAATATAATTTATTTCAGTGTATAGAAGTTTGAGATGTTGATCAATCAGTTGAAGTAGTTGAAGAACTTGAATCATAATTAGACTGACTGCTTCGATTAATTTAGTCAAATTTAAACTGTTGTTAGTTTTTTTAGAAAAATCTTTAAAAGACTGGATATAGATGTAATTTATTACAAATACAAAGTCTAACTGTTGACTAAAATTAATTTTAATAAACTTATTTTTTGAAAATTTTTATGATTAAAAACATTATTTGATCAAATATATATTTGATTTTAAAGTTGTTTAAGTATGATCTTTTAATCTTGGGAAGAAGATAAACCGGACATCCCATGTTTGAAATCAGTCTCTGTTCACACTCCCCACATTTCCCAAACTTCCAATACAATGAGAAGGGACCGATATCAAAATCGGTTCACGACGACTAAACACAGTCATCTGTTGTACGGAAAGAACTGTCAGAATTTGCACCTATGGGAGATATTCCCCAAGAGGTGGCTATTATTCAAAGATGGCACATAGAGGATGACATTGGTTTGGCACCGAACTGAGCCAAGAAAACCTCGTGCAACAGTGGTGAGGTTGTTCGCATCGTTATTTCCCAATTATCAATCGGTTATGATCCCTGCTATTGTTATTGAGTCCCTAAAAAAAAATTACGGTACTCTTGAAGCCATTAAAAACATCTCCTTTAAAGTCCAACCGGGAGAGATTTTTGGCTTATTAGGTCCTAATGGAGCGGGAAAAACCACTACCATACGCTGTTTATGTACTTTAGCTAAGCCTGATGGTGGTAGCATTGAAGTAGCGGGAATTTCCGTTCTTGAGCGACCCAAAGCGGCCCGTCGCCGCTTAGGATATGTGTCCCAAGAAGTAGCCTTAGATCAAGTATTAACAGGACGGGAATTATTAGAACTGCAAGCCGCCCTTTATCATCTTCCCCAAAAAGAAGCCAAAAATCGTATTGCTGAATTAATCAGCTTACTGGACTTAAAAAACTACGCTGATCGCAAGACTGGAACCTATTCAGGAGGTATCCGTAAACGCCTAGATTTAGCAGCTGGTTTGCTTCATCGACCAGAGGTATTGGTATTAGATGAACCCACCGTAGGGTTAGACATAGAAAGTCGGTTCGTTGTTTGGGAATTCTTACGGAAATTGCAAAAAGCCGGCACTACTGTCTTGATTACCAGCCATTACCTTGAAGAAATTGATGCCCTGGCTGATCGCTTAGCGATTATAGATCAAGGGCAAGTTATTGCCGAGGGAACCCCTTCTCAGTTAAAAAATAGAGTGGGCGGTGATCGCGTTACCCTAAAAATCCGGGAGTTTTCTCCAGTAGAAGAAGCCCGACAAGCCAAAACCTTACTTCAAGATTTGCCCTTTGTTGAAGAGGTGATAATTAACCACTGCCAAGGCAATTCTCTTAACCTTGTGGTGACCATGGGGAGTAATTGTTTAAGTCAAATTGAACAATCTTTAATAAAGTCAGGACTGCCTATTTTCAGCTTAGCTCAATCGCGTCCCAGTCTTGATGATGTCTACTTAGCCGCCACTGGTCAAACTTTGATGGATGCTGAATTGGAGTCCGCCAGTATTCGAGATCTAAAGGCTGAGAAAAAACAACAAATGAAATGAAGTTATCCTACTCTAAGAGTAGATATTACTCATCTTGGATTTAAGTTCTACTTTTTTACTAAGACGGAAAATAAACAAGAAAAAATGGGTTAATTTAGTTTTTAAGTACAAATTTATGTCAGCATGCCAATTTTTAGATATTGTGATCAGGGAGGAATAACCACATGAGTCAAACTATGACCCCTTCTAAGGCCAAGTCTGCTTTATCTCCGAAAAAACAAGAAATAAGCTCTATAGATGAAGATGGAAATATTTTTAGTGAATTTATTCAAGAAACCTTTGCTATGACAAAGCGTCTGTTCATCCAACTGCAACGTCGTCCATCGACCTTGATTGCTGGTATTATTCAACCGTTTATGTGGTTAGTTTTATTCGGCGCACTATTTTACAATGCTCCTCAAGGGTTATTTGGAGAAGAGCTTAATTACGCTAAGTTTCTTGCTCCTGGTATTATAGTTTTTACTGCTTTTTCAGGCGCATTGAATGCGGGGTTACCCGTGATGTTTGACAGAGAATTTGGTTTTCTCAATCGTTTATTAGTTGCCCCATTAGCTTCTCGTTATTCGATTGTAGCCGCTTCTACCATCTATATAGTTGTTTTGAGTTTAATTCAAACGGCAGTCATTGTGGGAGCTAGTGCCATTTTAGGGGCTAGTTTGCCAAGCTTAGTTGGGTTAGGTACAATCTCCCTAATTGTCTTTTCTATCGTCTTAGGAGTAACGGGATTAAGTTTGGGACTAGCTTTTGCTTTACCAGGTCATATTGAATTAATCGCAGTAATTTTCGTAACGAATTTGCCTTTATTATTTGCAAGTACCGCTTTAGCTCCTTTATCATTCATGGCGAAATGGCTACAAATTATCGTCAGTTTGAATCCCCTTACTTATGCCATTGAAACGATTCGTTATATATACCTCAATGAAGATTGGTCTTTGAATAGTTTAGTCCTACAAACGCCTTGGGCGGACCTAAGTTTTGGATTGGTTTTATTTTTATTGTTAGCCTTTAATGCGTTAATATTAGTAGCAATTCAACCTTTGTTGCGTCGCCGTTTCGCTTAGGGTAGTTTCAATTTGAAATGTTTAATGTTTGGTTGTACGTAGAAGTGAGTCTTAATGATGTCTATTAACCTGCCTTTGAGACAATTATTTTGTATTTTAATTAGTAGTTTAGGAACAGTGGGCGGAATTCCTCAGATAATATTAGCCCAGTCTGTTGATGTTATTAATGAGGAAAATAATTATCAAAATAACGAACAAGATCCTGCTGGGGAACTTGGTAACATTTTTAATCCAATGGATCTAATGCACCGTTCTAATTTACAACGAAGTCGTAACGCCGGTGACTTTGCTGAGGATACGAATAATAATCTCAATAAAGCGGCTCAAGAATTTAAGCTAATCCAACAAAGAAGATTACAACAAGAATCCTCTGAGCCTTTTTCTAATTCGACCAGTAATTAACTTTGGCCCTTCTAGAGTAGCTGTGACAAAACCATAATAAATGACTCCAAAAAATTGTTTTTGATAGATATCAGGTTTTTGGGGTTATGGAACATAGTCGTAATAAGAGTGTTGGAAGTCATTAGCTGCCGATTTATCATGATCGGTCTAGGAGAGCCTTATCTCAATTCTACTAAACCAGTCATGTAAAGTCTTCATATTAATGTTCTGAAAGCCTTAATGTGGAAATTGTTCGAATTTTTAACAGTTTGCTGGTTGTTAAAATTATTGCCAAAATTCCTAAGATTGGTTCAATACAAAAAGAAGTTAGTACAAAATTTTAGCTTATAACCAATGTTTTAATACTAATTAGATAGTACCAAAAAACATCCACACCTATAAAATCTCATAACAAACATCTCGATTGTAGATGGAGACTTTTCTCGTGTCAACGTGAGTTTGACTAAATTCAAAACACAGTTATTATTCTCAATATTTAAAACAAAATCTGACGAGGTTGACAATCATCTGATATCTGAGTGATGGCAACTGCTAATAATTAAGATTGCAATTGTTGTTGAAAATAGCCTAAAACAAGGTTAGTTTATCTTGTGACCCTAAATCAAGAAAAAGTTTTTTAGGTAACTAGGTGTAAGCCATCAGTTGAGTAAAAAAGTAAACAAAACAATTCCAAAATACTGCGATTATTCTAATGTGAAATCTAAGAAATATTTTCAAGAGTCGTTGACCGTTTCAATCACAGAACGTTTAGGAAATAAGATTCTATTACTAGGTTTAACTAGCACCCACAATCTTCCTTTTAACTATAATTCCGGAGAGTAAACTCTCCCTCATCAGATTCAATGAATGTTTTATCTATAAACTGTCTCTTATGGCAAAGACCAATTAATTACTCTCCAGTAACAGATAATTCATTAATCCAAACTCGCGGACAAATTCCCCCGGGAAGAACTTCTGCTTCAGACTCAATATAAATGATTGACTTTAATACATCTTGTATATCCCCAGCTACGGTTGCCGCATCAATACTGGTTAATTCTCCTCTATTGACTAACCAACCATCAAAGGGTAGAGAAAATGAGCCCTGTAAGGAATTAACTCCCGCATGAAGTGCCTGTAAACGATCAATTAAAATAACTCCATCTGATTCTTCTAAACTCAATTTTTGGGCATATTTTTCCGAAGCAAAAACATGATAAAAATGAGAGCTAACTGTAACTTTTGAGCCAATATTTGCATGACCTGTTGGTTTTGCGTTCATTCGTTTTGCGGTTCCAGCACTGTGCAACAAACCCGATAGTATTCCATTAATAATTAATTCTACACGACGAGTGGGAGTTCCTTCTCCGTCAAAAGTTTCTTTTACAACATTAAAAGGATGAAGGGCATCATCACATAGACATAAAAGAGGGGAAGCAATTTCTGTTCCCAAAGAATCTTGGGTAGAAAGACTTTGGTTATCTAAAATATTTTGAGCATTAAAGATATTAGAAAAAGCATCAATCAAGCTTAAAAATGAGGTAGGAGAAAAAACAATTCGATATTTTCCTGATGGAATAGACTTATAATTTATGTGACTAATTGTCTTTTTAATCACTTCTTTTAAACAGCCGTCAATGTCTAACTCTGGTAAGCTATGAGCAATTTTAACTGAACTAGCCCCTCGCGGTTTTTTACCTTCCTCTTCAGTGCGACTGTAGAGGTAAATAGATGAATAAGACCCTTCTTCTTGGCGAAGGGCTCCTTCACTGTTAAGATAAAACCGCGCTCTAATTTCTTGAGATAAGCCATTGTAGGGAACTCCGATAATAGCTTGGTGTGCTTCTAAAAGATTTTTTTCGGCCTTGATTAAAGTATCGACAAGAGTAGGAACAGGTGCATGATTCACCGAATTATGGGATAACCCGGCAATAAGGTTTTTAGCTTCTGGACTGAATTCAGGAGTATTGTCTTCACTGCCAAATGCACTCGCTTCTTTAGCTGTTTCTAAGGCTAATTTGATGCCTTCGTCGTCTAAATCTGTAGTAGTTGTCACTCCAACTGTTTTCCTTTTATTCCACACACGAACAATAACGCTCGATCGGTTTGATGCTTGGACTTGTTTTGGTTCACCGCTATCAATCTCAACACTGGTCTCGTCGATAGATAAACCATAAATGTCATATCTATCAATTTTCAATTCTTTAGCACTTAATTTGGCACAATCGGCAATTTTTTTTATATTCAGCATATTGAGGGTTATCAAGGATTGTTAATATATTTATCTATATAATATATAGAGAGTTAACATACTTTACGCACATGCAGGAAGTACATTTTCCCGGACTTGTGTATAAGAATTACTCAATCATTCGTACTGCCTAAGTATCTCTACTCTCGTGGCAGTCAAACATAGATACAAGTGTTTTTAGTCGTCTAGTTAGTTTATCAGTTTAAGGAATGTTCTCCGCTACTGTTTACTTCCAATTTTGGCTGACTCAAGTCATCGGAAACTCCGTTACTTTCCTAGCTGTTTCTCCCATATTTCTGCGATCAGAGGTTTTTAGTTTTAACTTTTCCAGACGCTTTGTTTTGTTTTTATTAACCACGTTGCAATGAGCGTGGTATAATCACTGTGCGTGATTATACCACAAAATCTCCCTACAAGGTAGAGGTTTTAGCACCCTTTTAAAGAAGATAAAGTGAGCATTTTAGAGAAAAATAGCTTTTATTCTTAACCAAAAAAATCTTTATAAGTATTATCGGCTAGTTGTATTTAAAGCGGGCTAGTATTATCTACTTTGCCAATCCATGACCAATGGCTAAAGAATTCTGATATAGTAATTTTGTCTTTGCTTGCTAATTGTGGTGTGTTGTGTGTTGATAATAAACATAGTTTATTATCAAATAATTATTCTTATTTTCGGCAGAGGAAGAATTATAGAAATGACCCAGAAAAACTTTAATTACCATTCTGTAATAATTATGATCATAGTGAGCACTTTAGTTTTATTAACTTGTAGTAGCTTAAGACATATTTTATTTCAATCTACTGCTTATGATTTAGCGATTTTTGATAATGGTATTTATTTAATTAGTCAGGGAAAAACTCCTTTTGTTTCCTTACGAGGTATACATATATTAGGAGATCACGCTGCATTTATTCTTTATGCAATTGCTGGATTATATAAGATTTACCCTAGTGTTTATTGGTTATTTGGATTACAAGCAATTGCCCTTTCTTTGGGAGCATTACCAGTCTGGCAATTGGCAAGATACGCAAATTTAAACTCAAACTTAGCAACAGTTATCGCGGCTTCTTATCTTCTCTATCCCCTAATTTTTAACCTAAATTTATTTGATTTTCACCCCGAAACATTGACATTACCTGCTTTTTTTTGGGCATTACTAGCTGCAAAAAGAAATAACACTTTTGCGTTTAGCTTAGCACTAATTTTTATTTTAAGTTGTCGGGATGCTTTATCTTTAACTGTAACAGCAATGGGAGTTTGGCTGATATTAGGAGAAAGAAAAATAAAGTTTGGGGTAATTTCTTTAGGTGTAGGAATAGTTTGGTTTGTTTTAGCCACTAAAGTAATTATTCCTCAATTTAGTGGAGAACAGGTAGCTGCTGTTGCTAGATATAGTTTTTTAGGAGTGTCTTTACAGGAGATTGTTTTTAATCTTTTTTTTCAACCACAAGTTGTTCTAAATCATCTCTTTACTTTAAATAACTTAGAATATTTATTGTTGCTTTTGTGTCCTTTAATTTGGGGACTATTTCCTAAATATTTTGCTCCATTAATCGGTGCTTTTCCTATTTTATTTTTAAATCTATTAACTGAAAATAAAGAACAAAAAGACTTATTACACCAATATTCTCTTCCAATTTTACCTTTTTTAATTCTAGTAGTGATTGCAACTTTAAGTGCGGGACAAGGATGGTTACAAAGACCTAAATATATTATTTTATGGTCATTAGTTACTTTTTTTGCTTTAGCTAAAGTTGGCTATTTTACCTCTCGTTATCTTGAATCTATAGATACTTGGTCAGCAACAAGAGAAGCGTTAACCCAGGTAACAAAAGACGGTAATGTGTTAACCTCAGCTAATATTGCCCCCCATGTTACCCATCGGACTAAAATTGAATTAGCAATTGAAGGTTCACAAGAGATTAATCTTCAACAATTTGACGATATATTGTTAAATAAACGTCATCCAGGTTGGAATAGTTCACCAGAATTAGTTGATACTCTAATAGGAAGAATTGAACAAATTCCCGATTTTAAATTAATCTATGAAAAAAAACAAGTCTATCTGTTTGGACGCATCTCATCTTAATAAAATTAATTATGGATGGATATGCATTTGTATTAGAAGTAACTAAACACCTCAATTTCTGCATAATTACTAGCTGGATTGCATTTCCAGTATGTTTGTAAGTAGGCGGACCTAAAGAAATATAAATCTAAAAAAAAAATAGATTTATATTTCTTTAGATCATTAGAATTAGATTTATATTTCTTTAGTAATTTTTTTATAAAAGCTTATTTAATAAGTACTTTATCTATCTACCTTAGCTAAATTGTATTTATTGTATTTATCTTCAAATATTCTTCTGGCAATTTCACGAGCTTTTATTTTACGCTATTCCTCTCCTATTAGAGTTAGCTATAGACTACAAAGTCAGTATAAAGTATATATATTATTTTTTGATTTCTATTGTTTAAGTTTAGTTTAAACTAAATTGCTTATATGTATTAAGTACATGTCAATAATAATTAACGGATCCATCTTTTTATTTTTATAGTATTTTTTAACTCTATTTGCTTTTTATAAGAAATTTATATTTTTTCTTTTTAAGCTATTTATTCATAAAATTTAATTGGAACTTTTATTCGGTTTATGTATTTTAATAGTATTAAGTATAATTTATTTTTTTACTATTTTTATAAACTTTGATCTCTTTTTTAAGGCTTTACATACTTAGATATTTATTGACCATAAAAACTATTATATCTTTCTTGACCATTTTTTTGCTCATTTAAAATATTTACTATATTTTTATTTTTATTTATTAGCTAAAAACACTTTTTATCAGCAATTAATACTATGTGCATTTTCTATTTTTTAGTATTATTATTAAATAATAAATATACTTTCGTTGTTATTTCGAAGGTTTTTCATTATTAAGAATTAATTATCATGGTACTTACTCTTCTAATTTTATTAGTTAGATTTTAAGCTTGGTATACAATAAAACCCCTTTTTTAACTACTTTTCTGTCTTAGGCTTCTTTAAGCCCACCCACTTACTGTTAAAGAAAGCCTTAAATTTAGTCTGATAGCATCAGATTTAAACCTATTGTTAGATATAGTCAAAAACAATAGTCTTTCAATAAAGGTCCATGGGTCAATATTTTTTAATCGAGTCAAAAAGTCCTTTCGAGTCTACAGAAGTTACACACGATTATCAATTGGCATCTGATCTAGCTAAGTCAGGACACGAAGTGACTTTATTTTTAGTAGAAAATGGTGTACTAGCCACCCGTTCAACTATTATTCCCCCTGAACTAGCCAACCTCAATTCAGTTAAAGTCTTGGCAGATAGATTTTCCCTCGAAGAAAGAGGAATTGAGCCTTCTGAAGTGAATCCTGGTATTCAAGTTTCTACCATATCTTCAGTAGCTGATGCTATGGGACAAGGACAAAAAACCTTGTGGTTATAAATCAAGTCAAGGGTCTAGACGCGATAGCCTATGACCAAAAATTACCTACTGATTACTGTTTATTAGTAACTAAAAAAATGAGTACAACAACCCTTACATTTCTCTTAATGGATGCGCCATTTGAACAAGCGAGAACAACCACAGCTTTTCGGCTGATGGATGCCGCCTTAGAAAAAGGTTATAATGTTAATGTTTTCGCTTATGAAGGAGCAGTTTCCTTAGCCTTTTCTCACCAGAGACCTCACGCTAATAGTATTCATGGGCGTACTTTCGAAGAAGAAAATCATCCATTAACTAAAGATTGGGTGGCAGCGATGCAAGCCAAAGCAAAAGATAAGGGCTGTCAATTTGATTGGATTAATTGTGGTCTTTGTGTTGATGAAAGAGGTGTACAAGAAGCGATTGAAGGGTGTCGTCGCGGCGGACCTCAAGATTTTTTGCAATGGGCGACCGAGTCTACATCAACATTAGTTATTGGCACAAAATAAGCTAAAACCTATTCAAAGTAAGTTTTAGTAAGGTAAGGGATAAAAGGATTCTGAATCTTTAAGGAGCATTAAGTATGAAAGCATTACAAATTATTGAATCAGCTTATCGTTGTATCGTTGAAGAACAAGATGATCCGGTTATTTGGATAGTTCAAGTTTTAAAGACAGCCGGTGGCGAAGTCGATATTTTGTTACGAGGAAATGCCGTTAATTATGCCGTTAGTGGCCAAGGGAATGATGGGTTTACTTTAGGTTCTTGGCAACAAACTTGTCCAGCCAAAGTCGATCAAGATTTACAACAAGCTCTTGATAGCGGGTTAAAAGTGTATGCAATCGCAGAAGATATTGCCCAAAGAGGTATTCCTCAAACAAAATTACTTAGTGGAATTGAAAAATTGTCTCGTCGGGATTTACCTAATTTGTTTGAACAATATAAACAAGTTTGGCGTTGGTGATTCAGTAATTAACACGCGCTTGACGGAAACTATAACTTCTATTTTGCTCTCATAATAAGCTAAGTTCTTTGTTTTGATCAAATTTACCTAATTAATTAGGGTCTGCAGGGTCTGCTGGAAAAACATGAAATCTTTTTTCTTTCCTAAAGACCCTTTCTTTTTAGCAAATCCTGTACTTAGGGTTCTAGTTTATCAACTAGACTTCCCTTATTGCACAATATCAAAAAAATATTTATTATAAATAATATCTAAAGAAGAACTAAATCACTTATACTGTTTTCTAACACGTTACAAATATTCCTGAAAACCGAAGCGATAATATAGCTGGACTAAATTTTGGTACTTTTTAAAATGAAATAGCTCTATATAGATGGGGTGATTCATTAAGTCATTCTAATAAATTTAAGATGGCTTTGGGGTTTAGCTTATCTTTAAACCAAACAATCCTCGTGGGAGTATCTGTGAATTTAACCCCTGCTTTTTCTAGATTCAATCGTTCAGAGATAGCTAGAATTAGATTATCTACACCGGAATTTTGGACTTGATAAAATTTCTTTTGTAAATATTCTTGTCGCCAATACCCAACAATTTCTAATAGGAAATCTCGCCCATCGGGATGCACTAAACGAAAGTCTGGAATCATCACACTCCCACGTAAAGGAATTAAATCCACTTCTCTTTCTAGTCGCCATTGGGGTTTCAATTTTTCCCATCGTTTGGCGAAGGATTCTTCCAACATACTATCATAAGTTTTTTCTTTAGGATAATGACTAACTAAACCACAGCAATCATCCAAACTAAAATGACTAGTTTTAATTTTTCCGGTATAACTATCTTTAATTTGTAATTTAGTTTCGAGACTCCATTTACTAACATGGAGTAGAGCCGGAATCATTTTAGCTAAGGCTAACCCATAACGGGTACTAGCTTTAAATAGACTTGTCGGTCCATCCATCATAATGGTAAATCCTGTGTCTGCATCTCCTTCGATATAAGCCATTAATTGAAATAATTTAAGATAACGAAATAGCAATTTATATTCCCCTGGATCATTGCGATAAGCATTAATTCTAATGTGACTAGAACGATAGAAAATTCCTTGAACTTGTGATAAATTATAACGATGAATTAATTCTTCTGAAGTGGGAGACCCAAAATCAGTTAAGATACGATTTTCTTGTAAGTCTGCATAGAGTCCCCGTTCAATTTCACTAGGTAAGATCTCTCGATTTAATTCATCACTTAATAGACTGGCAATGTTATCTAACAGATAGGAACGGTTAGCGGGAATAGGGAGAGATTCTGCAGCGCGACTAAATACCAGTTGTCGTAGTTGTTCTGGTTCGAGGGGACTAACAATTTCAAAAGTTGAAAAATTATTTTTTAACAGATGGGCCAACCCTCGTTTAACCCGATAATTTAAATCATCTCCTTCTAGAATTAGAAGGAGATGATTTAGTTGTTCTTGAGTACTTCCTAGATTATCTTGAAAACAATCAATTTGTTCAGAAGCTAGGGTTAGCGCGTCACAATCTAAAGGGAGTTTTTTAGGCAAAATAGACTCGCCACTATAACGATAAATTAATAAATCAGAAGGCAACATAATATTCAATATGTGTTTAATAACAACATATAATTGTTACACAGTCATTGATAAATAAATCATAAATTATGCATTTTTTACTTAAAACCCTAATAAAACCTATACTAGTAAATATCCCCTATTAACCCCTAAAGTAGCACTTCGATAGTTATTATGGTTGATATCAGCAAGGAAGTCTATTGCAGACTAGATAGGGGAGTGTTCATTAGTTACAAAAAGCCTTAGTAAGGATACTCCAATAACTATTTGCTTTGGTACAACCCGGTATGAAGTTATAAAAATTCGAATACTATAAAAAGGCTGTTGTCAGCTACCAAAAGGTTCAACAGAAGAATTACTCAGAATGGTGCGATCAAGACTTTATTTATCTTGAAAGGTTACAAGAATACAATAAAGCCCTCAATTGTTTGAATCAACCTGTTAAACATTGTTCTAACGAATATTGAGAGTAGTTCCGTATGAAAAGCTTTAGGGATTAAACTGTATTATTATTGGGTATGGTGTCGTCAAAGGCAAATTGAAGAATAATTAAACTATCTCTATGAAGAAATTAACTTTTATCAAAAAGATATGAATACTGCACTCAAAGATGACTATCTTGATAAGAACAAGTCTGTTATAAAGTTTTACCAAATTATCCATATAAAGCTATTATTTATCTTTGCCTAATTTTAAGCTAAAAAAGTTTACCAATCTAGTTCATAGTTATGACGAAATATCTACCTCGATTTATGCTCTCCATTTTTTATTCTTAAATTTAGTTAAAATTACAAAACCTGTTAAGATAAGTCATATGCTTTCTAAAAAGAATAGCTCAATTTTATGAAGTTTTTAGTAACCTGCCAGAGCAAGTTATGGATGAACAGATGTATTATTATTATGTATAATAATACAAGTGACTATAAAATTAATCGTCGTCAATTTCAGATATATTTAATTGAAAAATTACTGAATTTAGTTCAGGTTTAAAACAGCAGTAAACCTAATTAATGTTAATTCTAAAATCAGAAAAAGCGCTTTCTATTTAGCTCAAAAATTCAAAGCAAATTAGATTGAAATTCTCCTATCTCCTGTGTAAGCTACTAGAGCTGATAAAAAAATAAAAATTGATAGAAATAGTTAATTTCTAGATAGCTAGTACTTCTGTTTAAGATGATAATTTTGACCTAGTGTAGTTTCTTGAAAATTGCGAACATATACTCAATAAAACTAAATGGCTTAATAAATGTTATCGAGTTCTTAGAGCAGGAGTGATTTTAATTTTAGCAACTTGGAATCATCGTCCTATTAATTCTTTGTAAGAGACTTAACTCTTCTTTTAATTTATTTAAACATTGATTGTGTTTGACCTAACAAAAATTAATTCTGAGATAGATTGACTTTTTTTTACAATACAAATCTATATTAAAATTAATTATATAGTCTAATCTTATTAGACAATAGTTACTTTTAAACCTATCTTGATAACAAGTGAAACTATTCCTATCTCATTAAATATCTAATCATAAGTAATGATGAGTATTTTAAAATTTATAATCTTATCGATTAAATTGAGTGGAGTATTTGATGTCATATGTGCAAAACGAGTGAAGACATTAAGTCTAGCATAATCCAACTTAAATACAAAACCAGCTAAAACATCGTCTATCTAAATGGGTATGGCTTTTGAAACACCTATTATTTGTAATCAGACTATGTCTTTTTTACGTTAAATCTCAAACTTTTGCTAAAAGATTAACAGGAGGAACAGAAAATTTTGTGCTCTCTTGAAGTAGATAGTCTAAAAACGCTTGAGCTACTACTGATAGTTGTTTACTCTCCCAATATGCTACATACCAACGACGTTTGATCGGAAAATGTTCTACATCAAGTATAGTCAGTTCGCTATCCTTTCCCTCAGAAATCAGCGTATGTTGAGAAAGAATAGAAATCCCTAAGTTACCTGCAATTGCCTGCTTAATCGCCTCATTACTTCCTAATTCTAGGCGTACTTCAACAGATACACCGTGTTGATAGAACAGCTTTTGTATTGCCTGTCGAGTACCTGATCCTGATTCACGCATGATGAAGACTTCACCATCAAGATTGGTGATAGGAATGTTCTGTTTTCCAGCTAATGGATGGTTTCTAGGAGCAATCACCACTAAAGGATTATCAAGAAAGGGTTGAGTTGATAATCCCATGCCATCAGGGGGTTCACTTACAACATACAAATCATCTCGGTTTTCCATTATAAGTTCCTGGATATGTTGATGATTGGTGACATTTAAAGAGATATCAATGCCAGGATATTGTTGACAAAACGTACCTAAAATTCGAGGAACAAAGTATTTTGCTGTGGTAATAACCGCTAATCTTAATTGTCCCCGTCGGGTTCCTTTTAAATCCGCTACTTTCATCTCAAAATTTTCTAACTTTCCAAAGATATCCTGACAGGTTTGAAGTAATTCTTTTCCAGCTTCAGTTAGATAAAGACGTTTACCAATTTGTTCAAACAACGGTAGACCGATAACTTTTGTTAGTTGTTTAATTTGGCTTGATACTGTAGGCTGAGTAATTAATAATTCTTCTGCTGCACGGGTAAAGCTTCCATGACGGGCCATAGTCTGAAAAACTTTTAACTGATGTAGAGTGGCTTGAATCAATGGGCATTTCCTCTAATTTAAGATTTTGAGTCTGCTGAAGTATTAAGTCATTTGCTCAAATCATAGATTAATTCTAATGGTTTTTCAAGTTTAATTTAGCTGACTTCTATAGTGATTATCATTAACTTTTACCAGTAAGAGCGCTAATAATAACAAATGCCACTGTCCCTTTTTGAGAAAATTACTGTTTTTTGTTAACCTAAATAAAATTTGGGCAATAAATACTTATAGTAAAATTTTATATATAGAACTCGTCCAGTCTGTGAAGTTAAAATTTAAGGAAAAGATAAGCTGATCTTTCCTCTGGTCTGATGAGGGCTCACGCTTCTCTTCGGGCAAAAGTTTTTAGTTATGTTAAAAGACCAGATTGCATCGACTAAAATCAAGAAACCATTTAGAATGGTTGAAAAAAATTATTATTGACTATTTTTAGTACCGTGTTCAAACAAACTGACCTCAAAATTACTATCAAAACGCCAATTAAGATAATTGAGAATGTTTAAATTACAAATTGCATTTATGAAGCTCAATCAGAAGTAATCACTAACCAGGACATTTCCAGACAAGGATATTCAATTAATTCTCTTTAACACTGGTTTCTAAAATTAACCCGCTGACATATACATAAACGTAAAATACAAGATATTTATATTTTATTAGCAATAGCTAAATAAAATATAAATTTTTAAAAATTTCTACTTCCTAATCAAATCAATTAAATCAATTAACAATCTTCAATTATATTTAAATTTTCTGGTATTTTCTTGCAAGATATTTGTTTCAATATTGGCAATCTGATATTTAGATAGATCATAAGTTTTCTTGAAGAATATAGAGCCATTATCATCAAATAAACAACGACAAGAAACTTATTTTTCTATGTTCAAAAAGTCTTTCTATAATTCTCTGATACTCACCAGTTTAAGTTATTAAACTAAATTGTAATAAATTTTCTATATTTAGATAACTTTCAATATCATTGAGAACATTCAACTGAGCATTAACTAGATTTAAAAAAGCCATAGTTATCAACACTAACTACAATTGTTAAAATAACAATTCCGTCATTCTATCCTATTTTAGGATCCTTAAATATTTCTTTAAAATTTCATTAACTTCAGCTTTTTTTTATTTTAAAAAAATAAATTAGTAGTTAATATAGTTAATCTTACTTTTACATCAATGAGGAGTTTAACATATACACTTAATTATTAATAATAATTGCTATTTCATTTTTTTAGTCTTATAGCCTACTTGCCCAAAATTTTTTGTCGTTATTTTTTTATACAAATTAAGTAATTTTGCAGTGTGAAATGTAAGATTACTTAATAGTTTTTTGCTTATATAAGTATATAATACTTAATTTTACAAATAAAAATCTACTTTATCTAAGTGATTTACTTTTATACTTTTATTCTTTTTTGAATGACACAGCATTCTTTAATCTTCTTTTTTCCACACTTTTTAGAGATTATATATTTTCCCAAAAGTTAGTTTCATTTTTCTTTTTTAGAAAATCCTAGGTAATTCTCAATTGTGATAAATTATTTTGTATTTTTGCGATAACTTTTAAAGAAAATATATTTTTTTACTTACATTTTCTTATTTATAGAAAAGTTTTATTTTTATTTTATTTGTATAAAATTATTTCTATAAATTATATTTCTAGTTGTATTTCCTTATCGTTTAACCTATTTTTTATTTTTAAACTTTTCATCATTTTTAATTTCAACAGAATATTTTTACTTTTATTCTAATTATGGAGTCAATTTTTAGATACGAGTTAACTTTTATAGTTTCTACCCTTAGATTAAGTTATTTAGATTGTTAGATAAGTTGATATCTAGCTATTACTCTTTTTTTACTATTTTATACTTCTTGAGGCTTACTTAATTAAAAGAATATGAATATTAATTGGCAATAGCAGTAATATAAAGCATCAAATTTTACTCAAACTAAAATAGTTGACAAGTAAACATATTTCTTGTCAACTATTACTAAAATTAGAAAGATAATTGACTAAAAGTTAAAGAAATAAAGTCTAAATGTTATTTAAATATATTTAAAATTAACGCCAATTTTATGCTCACCAATGTCTCTATCATTTTCGAGCTTTATTTGAGCTTTTTGTAGGAGATTATTCTTTAATTTTTTTAGCGTATGTTGACAGGTTACCTACTTTTTAAAAAGTTTTTAATAAAAAATTGTTGATTGAGGTACGACTATTTCCCTTGATGTAAATAAGACTGAAAAATAATATAGTTTACAATACCTAACCTTGTTACTTTCTAGTTCATATGGGAGATGTTTTATCTTTATCAGAGACTACGAAACTTTTTAGAAAGTAAATTTCAAGAGAACTGGAGGGTGTATTAGCGTGGCGCAACACACCCTATAAACCATTTTGCTCAGTTACGGAAGAAAAAAGAAAAAGAATTACCTAAGAAACAGTATTTTCTCTAACGCCCCATACCTATTGCAGTAGCAATAGTCCAGCCATCTACTATCATTAAAAATGAAGTTAATACTAATAAAACTAAATACATCCAAGGTTGAGATAAGGGACGAATATCAGTGGTATCAATTCCTGTTTTTTCAGTAACAATATTTACCAAACGGGAAAATCCAGCAATTCGCATCGGTAATAAAAATGCTGTTTGAGCATCAAGAGAGACAAAATAGTAGACAAGTCCTCCCTGGCCAGTAGTGCGTGATTTTAAATCTTTAATTTTTGACCAAGGTAAAGACCATCCTTTGCGAAAAAAAGAGGGAATCCAACTCGGATAAGTTACTTTTATAGTATCCTCATCCACAATGACCCGTTCACTCAAGGCTCCTACTAAAACTATGAAGCCCATGACGATTCCTGTCCATAACATAAGAGGAGGAACAGAAGCGGATGTAATGTCTGCAAGAAAGGGTAGGGGAAGAGTAAGAGAAAAATAAAGACTAATTAAAGTAATACGGATGAGCGGAGAAATACGAAAGGTTAACGGAAAGTGGGAAGACACGCTAATATTTTTAAGAAGATTATCTTTTTATTCTTAACAGTTCCAGCTTTATTTTGCAAGATTATATATAGTTTGACTTCCTATCTATATTGGGTATGTTATGTGCACCAAAATTGTTAGGGGATAGTAACGGAGAAAAACGATGTTCCTACAACATGACTTAAGTGGTGACCTGGTTGCAGTTTTGAGGCTGGACAATCTTTACCGCCTTTATAACAATCAAATTGTGTGACAATTTCACTGCGATGAGGAAATACAGGATTTCAAATTGTTATTTAAATCTGACATTATTTTCCTTTCAGGGACCCTTTACCAACTTATTAGATGAGACTTGACTATCATCGATAAACTGTTTACATGATCTCTTTAGTCCTGTTCTTGATAAATTTTTAGACCTTAAGCTGGATATTTATAAATAAATCTACTCTAAAGGTAAATTTACAATTTATAACTTATAAGGTGATAGATTGAGCTGATTAAAAAATTTTTATCTCTGAAAGATAAATCAATAGCTTAACTAATTTTAATAAAACTAAAAAGAGAATTTAACTAAACTAATATTTTTTTACTAATTTATTGCAATCAATCTAGGAAAGATATAATCGCTAACCGTTAATAGACAGCCAATTTTTACCTAAAGAGCTTTAAATGGTTAACTTTAAATAAATTTTCAATAGTAAAGCTAAATTTTATCTAAAAAAAGGATGATATTTATCTAAAAATTATTGTATTTAACTATTTTTTAGCTTTAGATTTATTTAAGTTTACTTAATTGATTGACGATCACCTAAGTTTAGTTAGATACCAATATTACAGTTGTCTTAAGGGCAATACGTATAACAAATCAGTTAGGCCCAGAAAGGGTTGATAATTTTGTCAAAAAAATAGATATTTTTCATACAAATTAATTTTACAAGTATTCTTAATTTTTTATTTACAATAAACACATTTAAGCTTTAGAAAAAATATTAATAGTTTCTTTAATGAAGAAACCTTAAACATAAATAATCAAAAAAGTTACCTGACTAAATATGTTCAATTGTCACTTAATTCTTTCAAAAGAACACTAATTTCTTCGAAAACTGATTAAACTGATGACATTCATAATCTATTTAAGTAAGTTTTAACTGTAAAAAAATTAGACAACAAAACAAATAAAATACTATAAATATTTATCATATTTTTTCGGTTTACAGGAGTAATTAGCACAAAAATAGAAGATAAAGATTAGGAATTTGACAATATGTTTAATAGTTATTCTGATGATAATTTCTACTTTAGAGATAATTTATCGAACGAGCTTTCTGATTTATATAATTACAACTTTTAAAGAAGTAATTCATCATAATCTATCTGAGAATCTGTTATTAAATCTTGTAAATATAAAGAAATATGATAAACCTATTCAAAATATGCTGCTCTTTTTATATTTTTAAGATAAAAGATACTGAGACTAAAATACACCATGATGAAATGATAAAGAAGGTTAACTGAGCGTATCAAAAATAAAATATACCATGACTTTTAGAGGTAATGTCAGCATTAAGAGAAATATAACTAACTTTTCAAGACCAAATATAAAAATCTCAAAAATTAATTTTACTTATCTAAAATAGAAGCACCTAGCGATGTAGAAGAAATGATTTCATAAATTGAGTCTCAAGTTCGAGGGATAAAAAATATTAGTGATGTCCTACGAGATTTCCTCCATGAAAAGATAATAATTAAACTATCTTTGATAGGACCAGTTTTAATGATAAATACTACTCTTTAAGGAGAGAAAGAAATCGTTAGAGTGTAGCTATGAATTTTAATAGAAATTAAATCTTCGAATAAGTTTTAAAATTTAATTATAAGTATAGTAGGTAGGGTGAGGAGAAAACTTCTTAAACTTACAAAAATTAGTTTTTAATTAAAATCTAACTTCATCTATCATTTATTTTATTGACTTATTCATCTTATAATTTATAGCAGTTGCAAAAACGGTTAAAACATTTTCCTATTGTTTATTTCCCGATTGTCAAAATTTTCTAAACTGACCAAAAAATTACGAAGAAGTTGTTTTCCCGACGGAGTTAAGATACTTTCTGGGTGGAATTGTACCCCTTGAAGATTAGGATAACTTTGATGTTGAAGCCCCATAATGGTCCCGTCTTCAACCCAAGCAGTTATTTCAAATACTTGTGGTAGACTATCTCGATCTACTACTAAACTATGGTAACGAGTGGCGCTAAAAGGATTTTCTAACCCCGTAAACACTCCGACTCCCTTATGATAGATTTGAGAGGTTTTGCCGTGCATTAACACAGGTGCGGCTACAACTCGTCCTCCATAAACTTGACCAAGACTTTGATGACCTAAACAGACCCCTAGAATGGGTATGGTCGGGCCTAACTGTTTAATTAACGCGAGGGATATTCCTGCATCATCAGGACGGCCTGGACCCGGAGAAATCACAATTCCATTCGGTTGTAGATAACGAATCTCATCAATAGTAATTTGATCATTACGGTAAACTTGGATATCTAAAGCTACGGGAAGTTCAGCACCCAGTTCTCCTAAATACTGTACCAAATTATAGGTGAAACTGTCGTAATTATCGATAATAAGAATCAATACTTTTCTCCTTGAGGATTGCTGGGGGAGCAGTTAATCTCCACCCAAAATCTGCCTTTGACCTTAACGTAAAGTCTTACAAAGTAAGAAGAAAAGGAACCAAAGGGGGTAATAGAATAAAACTGGCGACCAAAACTGCTGTCATCGCCCCAACCATTACCGCTCCGGCGGCACAATCCTTAGCAATTTTAGCTAAAATATGGTAGGACTGTCCCACAGTTAGATCAACCACCGATTCTAGAGCGGTATTCAATAACTCTAAAACCATCACGAGAGCACAGGTTAAAGAAACAATAGCCAAGGCCACACCAGTGACTTGTAAAAAGAGTCCTAGGCTAATGGCAATCACAGTCATAAAGGTATGAATACGGAAATTACGTTGAGTCTCAAAAGCATAACAAATGCCAGCCCAAGCATATTTAAAACTTAAAAACAAGTTAGGGGCAATTTGCCAAGCCGATTGCCGTCGGGAATGCAATTCTAATTCTGCAGTTGGGCTTGTTTGGAGACTAGGATAGCTCCTGAAAGCAACACCAGAAGGCAATAGGGAAGAAGGGGCTAATTGGGGACGGGAGAATTGATTCAAGTGTAAATTTGTTTTCATTATCTCAAAGTTTTACGACGGAACTGTTAAATTTTATTGGAAATACTGTGGAATTGAAACAATTTAATTAATTTAATATATCAATTATTTCGCTGAAGGCCCACAAGTTTTAACAAAGTTTCTTGTTGTGCGAGCATCTGTCCTAAACTTTCTTTATCTGGATGATCCCAACCTAAAAGGTGTAGGAGTCCATGAGCCACTAACCATGCTAATTCTACGGTTAGAGAATGATGGTTTTGTCGTGCCTGTTTTCTAGCTGTATCCACCGAAATGATAATATCTCCTAAATACAGGGGTTCATCAGTACTTATCTTTTCCAATGATTGAGGAACTTTCACTTCAAGAGCGGCAAACGCTAAAACATCTGTGGGTTGGTTTTTATGGCGATATTGGTTATTAAAAGTTTGTATTTCGTAATCGCTGGTTAACCTTAGACTCAGTTCGTAAGCCTCCGATTTAGCAGTTATTGAGTGTAGTTCTTCTAACCAAATTTGAATCCACTGTTGCCAAGTTTCTGTAAAAATATCAGAGACATCTGAGTCATTTGATGCTTTGAAGTCAAGAGCATACTGAAGATAAAGGTCAACCGTTAAGGTTTTTGAAGAAGAAAATGTCATTATAACCTCGATTTTAACGAGTTAAATAGGAAATGCTAACAAGGAATCCTAATAAGCCTATCGTTGTTACTACAAAGTGCTTGATAGAAGTTCCTCTTTTGCGAACCATATTACGCATTGCTAGTTTGACGTAACTTGGTGGTGTGTCACTAGGAGTGGCATTAGGAGATAAAGATGGGATGTCAGTAGGTTTAGGGGATTGAGGTAAATTACTCATGAAATCTATTGAGTTTATTCTAATGACTATTGTCATCTTAAATTTTAGAGGTAATTCCTTGATAATGGAACAGTTTGTTGCTAAGAACGAATTGACTTTTAAAAAGTCCTTTATTTGTTAATTGTCTAGGCAGTCAGACTCTTGTCTGATTTTTTGAGTAAAAGTTTATCTTCAGAAATCATAATAATTAATTTTTTAAAAATTTATATACCCAGTTTCGATATATTTTGCTCTTTTAAATGTTTTAGAAAAGATGCTAATTAATCTATATCTACTATTTTATAGTCTTTTTTAGCCGATTTAATCGATTATGTTCCTGTTCCGCATCAGACATTTAATATTTTTTCTGATAATTAATTACTTGTTCGATAAGAGTACGCTCTCCTAAATATACCCAAATTTAAAAGTTAATTACAGGATAAAATTCGGCAATTAACTTTTATGGCGTAGTCTTTAAAAACCTCTTTACACCACTGTTTCATAATTTTTAAGTTTTTTGCTTTATTTTAGTTATTAGTTGAAAATGATAGTAAAAGGTAAAATTAGTTTCTAACTACGTTAGATAACGGCAGCTAAAGTTAGTCCAGTTGCTTCTAGAAGTCATTCATCAAAGGCATATTCATAAACTCTAATCATGAAAATAACTGGTAACTCCTTGATAAATAGATATTCCCAATCCCATCTTTACCATTACTAAAAAAGAATTTAGAAGACAATTTTTAAGGACAGTAGAAGCTAAATATTGCTAAATTTACCAGTATCCATAAAGATGCTGCCTACCACAGATGAAATAGAAATAACAATTAATGCTGCAACAACAAGGACAAGAAGTTTACAATCATTAACTAGAAAGTGAACCAATAAAGATTTTGTTGTGATGGAAGTGGGATTAGAATTGGTCATCATTGAAATGAGAAGTTTCCATAAAGCAGGGGTCAACAGACGTTGATTTCCGTAAAGGTTCAACTTTTCCTTGTTGTCTCCTTTACTCTTCAGAAAAAGATTAAGCTTTGAATTAAAAACAACTAAATTGTGTTTCGACTAACTTAGCAACGTTTGAGTTCTTTATGATTCATTTTCCTTTCATGATCATCTTAACTCCACATGATAATTAGACAAAATTATTGCTAACACTACTTTTATTTCTAATTCAGCTAAAGCATAACTCATACAAAGATAGCTTTTTCCCTCAAATGATTCTCTACAAAAAGAATAGATTTAGAAGAAGAATAGCCTTGTTATAAAAACTGTTATGATCAAAATTGTTTCGACTTAAGATAAGTATCTTCTCAATGATAAGTTCGATAAATATTAAGAGATAAACATTTGTTTTCTAATTTAAACGGAACTTATAACAACACTACTAAAGCTAAGTCTGGCTATAAGTCCTATCTGTATATCTTTTCTTAAAAATGCTATTAAATAGGAAGTTTTAACAGTTTTTATGATTTAGTTTTTCGTAATTTATGATTCCAGTAAAAACTACAATTTAAAACCTTTATTTAGGATTATTAGTTTATCTGTTAAGATGATGTCTGTGATGAAGTTTATTATTTAATCCCTTGTTAATTCCATATATATATTATAATATCTTATTTTTCCATACATTTATAATTTTATCGTCTATTAATCTCATTTTTTTACTTTTAAAAGCTCATATTTTTTAGGGTTGTATTATTTATACTAATAAATAATCTAGTTTATTTTATTTTTTTTAAAAAAATAAATAAACTAAAAAATGAAATCTAACAGGGGAACTTAATCTGTCAAAAATTGAAGGTTAGGTTGTTTATTTTTTAAAACTATTTTTAGCTTAATTAATGATTTAGAAAGTAATAGTATACATTAATACTAGCATTAATATAACGTTAATTCATTCAGTCGTTAACAATATTTTTAGCTAAATAAAAATTAAATTAACCACATATTTATAGTTTGTTTATAAAACAATATTGATAGTTTATCTATCTATTGATAAGTTTAACTATCAATGATGGTACTCGGTTTAGTTTCTAACAAAGGTATTATACTACCACTACTAGTTAATTCTGCACTAAACTTTTAAGCATTAATAGTAAAAAAATGAATAGCTTGGGGATGACTAAACATTGCATACAAATGAAGGTAAACTTGCTATTTTCGCTATAAACATAGCTTCATACTTTTTGTGTTTATTTTCAAAATAGCTCAGAAGATCGCTAATCGACTGCAATAATTGTAACCAGGCAGGGGTTTTTAGTTAATTAGGAAATAGACACGTAATAATTTTATTCATTTTTTATAAACAATTATTAATTATCGATTACAGTCAATTTTTTGACAAGACATCGATACAATAGCCTTAGGGTTGATTTATACGATCACCCCCTATCTATAATGTCTGTATTATTTTTTGTGTCTCATGATAGAACAACCTTTAGGATCAGTCATTGAAGGTTCTCTCAGTCAAGGATTAGAGGTTCGTTTACATCCTGATGTTTCCGTCGAGCAAATGCGGGTGGGTAAGTTTTTAGTCGTTCAGGGAATAAGATCGCGGTTTTTCTGTCTCCTTACCGACGTCTCTTTAGGAACTACTAACTCTCGTATTCTTTCCCATCCTCCTAGTTTTGAAGATAGTTTGATGCGCGATGTCCTGGCAGGAAGTGGAACTTACGGAAAGGTAGAATTAGTCCCGATGTTGATGTTTACTCCTATTGAAAAGGAAGTACAAGTTAATGCTAAAACAAAAAATGGGGATAGTTCATTAGGAACATTTGAAGCAAAAACAAGTAGTGATATTGAATTACTCCCAGTTAAAACTATTCCAGCTCATTTTAGTCAGGTTTATGAAGCTTTAGAAAAAGATTTTCGTTGTG
This sequence comes from cyanobacterium endosymbiont of Epithemia clementina EcSB, assembly GCF_029919255.1. Lineage (GTDB taxonomy): Bacteria > Cyanobacteriota > Cyanobacteriia > Cyanobacteriales > Microcystaceae > Rippkaea. The sequence continues at coordinate 2,779,748 of NZ_CP123991.1, forward strand.
TTTTTGGCTGGGAAGATGATACCACCCGTCGTAATTTTGCTATTGGAAAACCGTTAGATATGGAGGTTCCAATTTGCATTGATTTAGATCGATTTGTAGAACGAAGTAATGGAGTTTTTGGTAAGTCAGGAACCGGAAAGTCTTTTCTCACTCGTTTGTTGATCTCAGGCATTATTAAAAAGCAAGCAGCCGTTAATTTGATGTTTGATATGCATTCGGAATACGGTTGGGAAGCGATGCGAGAAGGTAAACAGGTTTCTACAGTAAAAGGGTTACGCCAACTGTTCTCTGGCGAGGTAGAAATTTATACCCTAGATATGGAGTCTACTAAACGAAGGGGGGTTAGAGATGCTCAAGATCTTTATCTTAGTTTTGATCAAATTGAGATTGAAGATATTCGCTTAGTTGGATATGAATTAGGCATTTCAGAAGCCAGTTTAGATAATGCTGAGATTCTTCAGAAAGAATATGGGAAATCCTGGATTATTAATCTATTAAATATGACCAATGAAGATATTAAAATTTTTTGTCAGGAAAGACAAGGCCATCCAGGATCAATTATGTCCCTGCAACGGAAGTTAATGCGCTTAGAAAAATTAAAGTACTTACGTACTACATGTTCCCATAATTATATCTCGCAAATTTTACAATCTTTAAATGTAGGAAAACACGTGGTTGTTGAATTTGGTTCCCAATCAAACATTTTATCTTATATGCTGGCAACTAATATGATTGCTCGACGAATCCATACCAGTTATGTCAAACAATCAGAGAAATTTCTTCAAAGTAAAAATCCAAGTGATCGTCCCAGACAACTAGTTATTACCATTGAAGAAGCGCATCGTTTTCTTGATTCAAAAATTGTTCATCAAACAATTTTTGGTACCATTGCCAGGGAGATGCGAAAATATTTTGTAACCCTGTTAGTTGTTGATCAAAGACCATCAGGAATTGATAATGAAGTTATGTCTCAAGTCGGGACTCGGATCACCTGTTTATTGAATGATGAAAAAGACATTGAAGCAATTTTTACAGGGGTATCTGGGGGACACAATTTGCGGTCAGTTTTATCTAAATTAGATTCTAAACAACAGGCATTAGTTTTAGGCCATGCCGTCCCCATGCCAGTTGTTGTTAGGACGCGAGGATATGATCAACAATTCTACAGTGAAATCGGGGCAACTGATTGGTCAGAATGGTCTGATGAAGAGGTTTTGATTGCTGCTGAAGTTGCCAAAACAGATTTAGGGTTTTGAGATTTAATCACTCTAACTTTATAAGTAAAATATAGTTAGGTTATATATCTATATATTTTATAAATATTCCGTATGACTAGGTATTTAAATCAAGCTCAAGCATTAATTAACTTACCATTTTAATTGAAAATTACTAGCTTTTTAACTATATCTAACAGCCTTTTGTACTTTATACGATAAATATATATAGTTTTTTATTACTTGTTTATAATTAGAAGTATAGTTTTTAAATTTTTAAAAAGGTTTATCATAGTTTTTATAAATTTAATTTCATGCGGTAGAAATTATAGTTAAAAATATGATCAATAAACAATAAGTTTATGCTTATCTTCTTTTATTTTGTTAGTTCCCTCTCTGTAATTATTAACAGTTACAGCAAGATTATAATCTAGAATTAATTTCTATTTATTATTAATGTCTTCTACGGTTTTTTAAATTATTGATTTGCAATAATAGACAATATTTTTTTGATATAACTTGATGCTAATTATCTGATTTTAATAGTTTAAATTCCTAATCTAAGGTTTCCGTTAAATCGTTACTAATCTATTTTTTTGTTGTGTATTTTGAGCAAACCAGTAATGCATTATAAATTTGTTTATCTAAAAAATAGACAACTACGATGAAAGACTACCATACTCAAAGTTTTTTATCTAGCAATAGAACTGTAATTTTTGACCACTAAGTACATTCATTATTACATTTAATTATCTTTATATCTTTCCAACTGGTTTGAGTAAATATACTCGATCAAATCTTTAGCTTTGAAAAGCTATCTTAACACAATGATTGAAATTTCTTGGGAAGAGTTAATAAAATACAATTACCAATTTTAAGAGAATAACAAGAACCTGGGCAACTTTAATGAGTTACCCAAGCGTTAAATATTAAATGACAAATGAAAAATTTTGCCACTTGACTTTTATACAGAGACAGTCTTCCTAAGACCAGTATCTAACTCTCCTTTAGAGTACTTAGTAGCATAAGCCTCAATGCTTTCTTGCTTGATCTTACTAGCATTGCCAGCAGTCCAGAATTGCTGATAACGCTCAGAACAAACTTGCTTCATGTACTTTATAGAATGCTTCATGTAATGGCGAGGGTCAAAGTTGCTAGGATCTTTATGGAAGGCTTCTCGAATAGCAGCTGTAATCGCTAAACGATTGTCCGTATCGATGTTAACCTTACGAACACCACTCTTGATACCCTTTTGAATCTCTTCAACAGGAACCCCATAGGTTTCAGGAATTTGACCCCCGTATTGGTTGATTATGTCTAACCATTCTTGGGGGACAGAGGAAGAACCGTGCATTACCAAATGGGTATTGGGTAAACGGCGATGAATTTCTTCAATACGGCTAATAGCGAGAATTTCACCGGTAGGTTTACGAGTAAACTTATAAGCACCGTGGCTGGTTCCAATGGCGATCGCTAAAGCATCAACTTGAGTACGCTCAACAAATTCCACTGCTTCATCAGGATCTGTCAGGAGTTGGTCTTTACTTAAAGTTCCCTCAAACCCATGACCATCTTCTTTGTCTCCTCGACCAGTTTCAAGGGAACCTAAACAACCAAGTTCACCTTCAACACTAGCACCGACAGCATGAGCAACCTTAACGACTTCGGCAGTAACATTTACGTTGTAATCAAAGCTAGCGGGAGTTTTAGCATCCTCTTCTAAAGAGCCATCCATCATAACGCTGGTAAAACCATTGCGGATTGCGCTATAACAAGTAGCGGGACTATTTCCGTGGTCTTGGTGCATAGCAATGGGAATGTGAGGATAGCTTTCTGATGCTGCCAAGATTAAGTGACGAAGGAAATTTTCTCCTGCATACTTACGAGCGCCGCGAGAGGCTTGTAAAATAACGGGACTATTAGTTTCGTCGGCTGCCTGCATAATTGCTAAGATTTGCTCGAGATTGTTGACATTGAATGCAGGAATACCGTAACCATTCTCAGCCGCGTGATCTAGGAGCATTCGCATTGGGACGAGTGCCATAGATGTCCTCCTAATTTATCTTTATGTTTTGTGTGAGTTAATCTTCAAGAAAATCAATTCTCTTATTTTTCAATACTAAGATAGATTGCACCTTTTGACGAGTCGTTTTTTTACACTATGCACTACACATTAGTATTATCTTGTCAATACCAAGTTTGCAATTACCTAATTAATTACCTTTGGTTTTGATTTAGGTGATTGCCGTCTGAATTTAACTTCTGAAGTTGCTATTCCCACATAAGCAGTGATGATCTACCAAATTTCTTGAAAACTCATTGTACAAGCTTGTCCCAAACGAGAGTATCTATTTGACCGATTGTTATTATAACTATCCGATAACTACATTTGCACAGAAATATCTTTTACTTCTCTATAGATCTAAACTAGATGTAGTTTTCCAATCCTGCATAATTTTGATTCTAAGCAACATAAACTAAATTTTTAAAACTACATCTAGTTTAGATAATTTACCAGGCTATATGTTGATTCAAACATTATAAAATCCTAGAATAGGAGGCAGAAAATTTGCTCTTTCAAACTGAGTATAATACATTGGACAGATAGGCTTATATAAGTAAGTAAGAATATACTAAATATCATAAAAATTCAAATAAAAATTGTAAAATTGTAGTCAAGAAACTTAAATATAAATATGCTTTATTTAAAGCAGTAAAATAAGTTTTTTATTAAGACAACTATCTAAAAAAACGCTAGTTAAAACAATATAAAGTTGATTGTAATTGTTGAAATCTAAAAATTAGAAATGGGTTACTTTTTCAAAGTTTATATTGTAGCTGCCTACTTATCCTTTCCTGAGGGGGTTGTGTTATGATGATGTGTCTTGTCTACTCCCTAATTCTAAAAGTAGGTTTTTCATAAGAATGTCTGAATATTCAGTATTTGAGAGTCCCCTACCGAAAAAAAGCAAAAATAGAAATAAGTAAAACTAGTTCTTAGATTTTAGACAGAGAAGAATTTTGTAACTTTTGACCAATTTTGGGTTCTTTCCCCTCAAGGAGACGATTGATATTCGCGCTATGACGAATAATGACATAGAGTCCTGCTACCAAAGCAAAAATACAATAGGGTAGAGGTTGATGTAGCCAAATCATCAAAATATTGACTGCAAGTACTCCTGTCAAGGAACTCAAGGAAACAATCTTGGAGAAACTCAGCATTAGCAAAAAGCTAGTTAAGCTTCCAAAAGCAACTAAGGGGTTAAGGACGAACAACACCCCTAAACCGACAGCTACTGACTTACCCCCTGTCAAATTGAGAAAAATCGATTTACTATGGCCCAATACAACAGCTATCGCCGCCATTATCATTAACCAGGGTTTCCAGTCTAAAGTAATCAGTCCTGTAGGGGCTAATATATAAAACCATTTGACCATTGCCATGGACAAGATAGCCTTCCCCAAATCTGTAATTAAGACAAGGACAGCTGCTGTTTTACCCAGTATTCGAAACACATTTGTCGCTCCTGTAGAACCGGATCCATGTTCACGAATGTCAATCCCTTTAAGGACTTTCCCAACAAGATAACCCGTAGGAATCGAACCTAGTAAATAAGCCATCAGACACAAAAATCCACTAATTACCCAAGCCATAGTTCCTAATTCATTCCGTTGTTATGATAGTTTACAGATCTATGTAATTAATATGAATAGCTCGACACTTGTTGAAGATCAGGTGCAAATGCCAACAAAAGGGGAAATTGTAGGAGGGAAAGATTTATTTGTTGTTCGGTTTCGTCAATAATCACGAGAGGAATTTGTTTATCTTCGAGCAAACGTTCTGCTTTTAGCACTAAAGCATCTGGAGATTCAAAGAGAACTACTCCTTTTTCTGGACCAAAATCACTGCGGGAAATTCCTAAACAATCTTGTAATCCCCTACGCCATTCTCCGAGTCTTTCGGGACTGTTAGCTAGAATCAGAAACCGAGAACGATCACTGTGAAGACTATTCAATACAGAAATAATCGCCGACGCAATCAAAATATTCTGTAGGCGAGTCCCCATGGATCGGATAGCCCCCCGTCCTCCTTGGGAAAAGAACCACGTTTGTACCCGTTCGGCATGAATTGGCTCAAAAGTGCGACGCAGTTGCCAGGGAAATCCATAATAATCAGGGTTTTTACGGTATTGATCCAATATTTGCTTAATCTTCGTAGTTTGCGCCTCAAATTCCTGGGGGATAAACTGAACCTTCCCTGAACTCGAAGATTGAGAAGGGATTGTTTCTGAAGAACTCCAAGTTTCTTGAGTAGGTAATTCTAACTGTTCAGCCGTCGCAGCTAAATCTTGTAAACTGCCTACCAAATAATCCTTAAATCCTTGAACCCGAATCGCTAAATCTTGAGAAACTCCTGCAAATGTTGTTCGCATTTCTTCTTTTATTCTATCCCGACGACGTTGAAGTTGTTCAACGGAAATTTCTAGCGCTTGTTTTTGCTGTTTGAGTTCTTTTAAACTTTCTTTAACTATCAAGCGAATGTGTTGCTCAATATCTTGAATTCTTTCCGCTATCATTTTATGTTCACGGTCTTGTAGCTCTTTTATTTCTTGAGTTAACCCTTGTTTTTGTTGTTCTAGGGACTGAACTTGTGCCGTTAACTCTTTAACTTGACTTTCTAGATTTAATCTGGTGTCATAAACTTCAATCATTTCGGGTTCAGGAGCACTTTCTTCATTTTCCCCTTCGACGTAAGTAGAAGTAGTAGATTTTGTTGGTTCTGAGGTTAGAGTTGAGTTTTCTAATGCGACTGCATTCTCGACAGTGTTGTCAGTTGACTCGTTAGTTAACTTAGGTTGGGGAACTTGGTGATCGTCTCTATTCATTTTATCGTTAAAAATTTACAATAATTTTAAAGGGAACTTTTATGTTAATAGTTCGACGTTAATTGTCGAACCTATTCTAGTTGAATAATGTTCTAATTCTAGATTGTGAGTTTTATACTAGAAACAGACTGATCTATGATTAAGCCATTAATTCCGATTAATAACAAAAATTGATCTGATAGTATTTTCTCTAGATAATCCAGCTTATCTAAATATTGTATAATTATACACTAATAGTAGTCTTTTCATAGAGGACAGTATTGTTATAAACAGCTTTTTAAGTTTTGAAAACTAAAAGTAATCGGCAAAAAATAGATATCGTTAACTGCTCGAAAATAAAATTGGTATTGTATTCCCAAAAATTCGCCAGTTTTTCCATTCAAAATAAGGACATCAGCAAATCAATTGACCCGAACGATAAACATCTAAAGCGATTGGAGTAAACTGTAAACGAATACTGACGATTTTAGAGCACAGAGACAAATCAAATAAAGCTAAGGATAAACTAACCTAAGGTTGTACCACAATCAAAACTATAGCTACTCCTATTAAAGCTAAGGAAGTTTTATAACTGGGAGCAAGTTAATAGTTTTATTGAGAACGGAGGAAAAAGTAACATATTTCATAGATAATTATAGATTACAGTAATAGACTTGTCTGTTTCATAACAGAACACTGCTAGATTCTACTTACTATAAAAAATAGTAAAACAGCGTACAATGGAGTTTTAAATATAAAAATTACCGTTTTTCTCAACTATTGTCAGTCTCCCCAGTTTGGGTATTTCAATGGGGTTAAAGTGGAAATTAGGCTCAATAAACCTAGTATCGGCTTCAACTCGTCTATCAATTTTGGAAGACAATTGGTATCTAGTTAAGCTATTTAATGATTTGACTGATCTTGAACTTAATGTTACCTGCTTAAATTTTATGAAAAAAAAATATAGTACGAGTGCATTTTTACAATCACAGGATTCCAAATTATATGCAATCTTTGCTTGGAGTAAAAAAGAGCCAGAGATAATGCCCGCTCAATCTTGGTTAGTTATCTTAGAAATATTTATTCAACAAATTTCTCTAGAAGATGCTTATAAAATTTTTAAAACTATCAGAAAGTCTAACTTAAATCAAAAAATAATTTCACAATTAACTACCTATCAAAAACTTATTCAAGATCTTCCTCAAGCTTTAATATATTTAAGTAATAAAAGTTTAAAAATTCTTCCACTAGGATTTCGTAGTTTTATTGAAAAAAGCAAGGAAATTGAATTATGTAAATTTAGTTTTCAAAATCATAACATTCTTCTTCAACTGTTTAAAACACATAAACTTAAAAGGGATTTGCAATTAGTTGATAGCGAGGAAAAGTTCATCCAAATTGTTGATAAACTCGAGGCTTTAGGGCTATTGTCACCAGATATCAATTCTCTAGATTGGGGAAACCTTAGAAAGTTAGTTCCGATTTGTCACGTATTCGGTTTAACGCGAGGGACTCCGATTGATCGTTACTATCTTAGTCAATTTATTGAAGAAATTAGAGGAGAAATTCAGGGAAAGATTTTAGAAATAGGAGGAACTCCCAAAGATCGAGATTTTTATGAAGTGAATTCCCAAGATTCTTATCAAGTTCTGAATTTAGAACCTGGGTTAGGAATAGATATTGTGGGAGATGTTCATGATCCTTCCGTGATCGAACCAGAATCAGTAGATTCAGTGATTATTTTTAATGTTTTAGAACATTGCTATGCTCCTTGGATAGCAGTTCAGAATATTTATAAATGGCTAAAAATTGGAGGAAAATGTTTTGCAATGGTCCCCAATGCGGTCAGAATCCATGGAACTCCTGTTGATTACTGGCGACCTTTACCCGATGGAATGAAGTATTTATTTAAAGATTTCTCTGAGCAGAAATTATATATTTATGGTAACCTCATTGCTCTCATTGCTAGTTATCATGGTATTGCAACCGAAGAACTGTCTTCAGAAGAAATCAATAATTGTAATCCCGATTATCCCGTTACTACCTGTATCGTAGCAGAGAAATAACTATCCAATAAGGCTAGTTATTTAAAACTATTTTTCTTTTAAATACCTGAGCTATGAATGATTTTAATTTTCCCTTTATTCCTGAAGTTTCTGTGATCTTAGCAACCTATAATCGAGCTGAATATTTAACAGGATGTATTCAAAGTGTCCTCAACCAAACTTATCAAGATTGGGAATTTATTATTGTTGATGACGGCAGTCAAGATCATACCTTTGAAATAGTTAATCCTTATCTTAAGAATTTTTCTAAAATTCGTTATTTAAAACATAAAAATAAAGGAGCAGCCCTGTCAAGAAATGCAGGAATTAAAGCCTCTTTTGGAAGATACATAACTTTTATTGATAGTGATGATCAATATCTTTTCAATCACTTACAATCGAGACTAGACTTTTTTCAAACCCATCCAGAAATTGAGTTAATTGTAGGTGGATTTAAAGCAAATGAAGAAACATGGGTGACAGACTATTATAATCCTGACCAAAAAGTTAATATCCAAAACTGTGTCATTTGTCCTACCTTGTTTGGCAAAAGATATGTCTTTTTTGAATTGCAAGGTTTTCAAGATATTCTCTATGGAGAAGACACCGACTTATGGGAACGTGCTGGTAAAAAGTTTAAAATACAAAAAATTGTCGAGCCTTTAACTTATCTGTATACTAGAGCAGCCGATAGTGTTTCAAGACAGTTTTCTCATGACTTTTAATAATCCTCGGCGTAATAAGCAATTACGAATGTTAATGCAAAAACTGGGGTTATCTGACACCTCACAGATTAATTGGTCATGGTTAGATCTTGCCTTGACTCATCCCACCATTTCCAGGGAAAAGAACTATCAACAACTGGAATTTGTGGGAGATTCCGTAGTGAGACTTGCAGCCGCTGAAATCCTTTTAGAAATCTATCCAAATGAGTCCGTAGGAGAATTTGCTGCCCTACGTTCTGTGATGGTCAGCGATCGCACTTTAGCCCAATTTGCCGAGAGTTTTGGGTTAGAACGCTATCTCCTGATGGCTGATCATGTAGTTAAAGATGAAGCCGGAAGGATTTCTCGTTTAGCAGATGCCTTTGAAGCAGTTTTAGGCGCACTATATTTGAGTACCCAAACCATGAGTTTAGTACGTCCCTGGTTAGACGATCTTTTAAAAGCCAAAGCTGAAGAAATTCGACAAGATCCAGCTCGTCAAAACTATAAAGATGCGCTACAAGAATGGACTCAGGCTCAGTATAAACTTTTACCAGAATATAGAGTTAAAAAGCAGCTTAACTCTATACCGACTAGTCAACCAAGTTTCCTGGCTGAAGTTTGGCTCGTTGATCGTAAATTAGGATCAGGTCAAGGTCGTTCTAAAAAAATGGCTGAACAAGCTGCGGCTCAAGAAGCTTTTTTTAAGTTCGTTAATGTTTGTGATCCTTAAGTAAATTCAACTAATGGTTGAAGCCCCAAGTTCTCTTTATAAAGGAAACAGAGCGATGCAAGTTAATCAAAAAATAGTTAATCTCTGACTGAATTGAAGAAGTACTAACCACTCTTAACAATTAACATCTAACAAGAGTTTAGGTATTTTTATGGAGAAGGCAGACAAATTGGATGATCAGTCATTGAGTAATTGTCTGACTTATGTTAGAGTATCTAAATATTTATGAAAATCATCCATTCATGTAACACAAACTGTGCAGGCCAAATAAGTAAGTGAGTGTAGATAAGCGTAAAATAGGAATGGTTAAGAAAGAGTGATTTCTAGACGCCAGCTTGCCTAAGAATTCAGTTGACAAAATTAGAAAAGCAAAAACTATTAAAATAGACTTGCACCTAAAAATTTTCTCCAGCACGAGAACAGAAGTAGAAGTATTAGGTTTAAATCCAAGAAGATAAAAAGTTAAAGAAATTGCATTTTTCTTGAAAAGATCAGAAAACACAATTAGAAAAACAATTTTATAGATAAATCCTTTAGAGAAGACAAAGATTGCGGGAACCTCCGAGAAGTAAAAGAAGAAGAACTTGGAAATAAGAGGATAAAAAATAAGTATCTTGAAAGGTTTTCAGAAAAAATAAAAAACATTATAAGAGTTGTAAATCATCTAAGTTTTTTAGAAAAGAGACAAAAGTTAAATTAACTCTTGAAGGAATCTTTAAAACTCTTAAAAAGGGGACTGGAAATAGAAAATAACAAAAGCGAAGATGATAATTGCTCCATGTACTAATAAAAAAAATTAAAAAACAGAAAGATTTTAGATAAAGTGAAAATACGGCAAATACAAAGAAATAGATATATAAGTCATTCTTAATCGTTATCTATTATTTAATACGTACAACTGAAAATTACTTAAATACAGAGGTCTAAAATAATTTATGTTCTTAACGTTTATTTAAATTCACTCACTTGATATATTATCTAATGTAAATATCCTTTTCTATAGAAAAAATTCTAAAATTCCTATAAATTTGTTTGGACAAAACATTGCTTCGAAAAAGTTTTATTTTCTCAAGTCAACTTTCTTAGGAAGTCATTATATAATACGCTAATGGAAATCTATATGGATCAGGAGGGGTTTTATTACAGCAATAATTTATTGCCAATGAACAGTGCTCTAGAATGGTTTTTGTTTTATCGACTGGATTCGTGCTTTCTAAACTCACAAAAGTTACCCAAGAGCGTTGAGGCAGTTAATCATGGAGATCTAAACTTTTGATGAGAGTTAGGCTCCATGTGGGTTAGCAGTAATACCTGTCAGGAGAACGTAAGTTAGTATCAATAAATTGACTAAAATATATGGAGAATATATGGAGAAGTTATGGGAAAATGGAAGAATGAATTGGGCCTTATCTAGTAGATATGTAATATGATTCGTTTATGGTTACATTTTGTATTGACGACTATTTTAATTAGCCTAAGTAGTTTAATTGTCGCTTGTAATTCTTCAACTCCCCCAACAGAATTTGCCCCTGATGGAGAGATAGTTAAAAAAGCAATTGTCTTACAATTAACCCAAAACTTCCAGGGTTTGAGCAATCAGTTAAACACAACTCTTCCCCAGCTTAAAATTAATCAAATTCAAGTTAAGCAACTCGACTCAATTTTAGTCGCGCAGTTATCCACTTATCACCTTCAGGGAACTTACAATTTTAAATTGATGTTTCCTCGTCAAGTAAAAGAACAAAAAAAGAATCAATTTGACATTTATCTACAACGGCAAATAGAAGGGGAGACCTGGAGGTTACTAAGGCGAGAATATAATCTTTCCTATGACACTCTCCAATGGAAAAGTTATTTAATAAGATAAGGAAACAAGAAGGTCTTGAGTTACGCAGTTTAACTACGTCTTTCAAAACGCCTTTTTAAGGATTGCGTTATAAGGGCGGTGACTAACTTTAACTGGAGATGATATTGACTGACTAAACTGTTTCTCCCTTTGTTGAAAATTAATTCAAGGATCACCATTTTCCCATAACCCTCATACAAAGATGGGTTAGCTACGGTATAAAGATATCAACTTTTTCCCTTTGAGAAGTTTTGACGATATAGGTAAATAGATCAACTGCGCCGCGCTCACAAAAATGGCGATAAATCTCTTTTATTAAGCAATCAGTGACTGCGATACAATCAAGATAAACTTTTTTGAGAATCCTACTAATATTAACCGGGTTACACATATTTTGGGAATGAAAAGATAACTTCTCCAATGTTTTGAAAGAATAGAAAGAATTAACTTTTGTACTAAATCTGACTTTTGGAATGGGAGCTCGCTAAAAGAACTCGCACTGTCAAATAAAAACAATCTGGATTGCTACATCCGGACATCAGGCTGTTAAACATTAGAGCAACATATCTTTCCTAGAAATTGCCCGCCAGCACTGCCGGTCGTCTGATAACCTCTAGCTAAATTCAACTTGGCGGAGTATTCAAATCCCGATAGATTGATCGTCCATACCTCAAAGTCTTCTTGTAGTTGGCTAAATATTTTTACGCCAGCGATTCGGTAGGAGCGCCAAATCCATAAACCAGAAGTATTGAATGGCTTTGCCATTGCTAATAGTTTCCAGGAACTGAAGATGTTGATTATGACAGAAGCTAACTGCATAATCAGAGGACAAACGTTAACTTATTTATCTTGACCTGTATTGTTCGAAGTGTCTTTCTCTTAACTAAAACAGGGTAGAATAAAAGGGTCGTACTCAGTAGAATGTCAAGTGATTGAGCGTTACACTATTCCCGAAATGGGGGAACTATGGACGGATACTTATAGATTAAAAACTTGGCTGCAAGTAGAGATCGCTGTCTGTGAAGCACAAGCAGAATTGGGTTATATTCCCCGAGATGCAGTAAAAGAGATAAAAGCCAAGGCTAATTTTGATCTCCAACGGGTTCTCGAAATTGAGACCGAAGTCCGCCATGATGTGATTGCTTTTTTAACCAATGTGAATGAGTATGTAGGGGATGCGGGGCGGTATATTCATCTAGGGTTAACCAGTTCCGATGTTCTTGATACTGCCTTAGCTCTTCAAATGGTAGCTAGTCTCAACTTGATTCTAGAACGTCTCGAGGATTTAGTACAAGTTCTCCGTTACCAAGCACAAGAGCATCGTAATACGGTGATGGTGGGAAGATCACATAATATTCATGCTGAACCTATTACTTTTGGCTTTAAACTCGCAGGGTGGTTAGCTGAAGTCTTGCGGAACCGTGAGCGTTTAGTAAACCTACGCAGTAATGTTTCAGTGGGAAAAATTTCAGGGGCAGTGGGAACCTATGCTAACGTCGATCCCAGTGTAGAAGCCCTTGCCTGTCAAAAATTGGGACTTCAACCTGATGCCGCTTCAACTCAGGTAGTCTCGCGTGATCGCCATGCTGAATTTATCCAACAATTGGCCTTGTTAGCTGCTTCCGTCGAACGGTTTGCAGTAGAGATTCGTAATCTTCAACGCACTGATGTCTTAGAAGTCGAAGAATTTTTTTATGAGGGACAGAAAGGCTCTTCTGCTATGCCCCATAAGCGCAACCCCATCCGTTCAGAACGCTTAACTGGGATCGCTCGTATTATTCGAGGATATACCGTTGCTGCTTTAGAAAACGTCGCTCTATGGCATGAACGGGACATTTCCCACAGTTCGGTAGAACGGGTCATGTTACCAGATGCTTGCATCTTAACCCATTTTATGTTATTCGAAATTACTAATTTGGTTAAAAATTTGTTAGTTTATCCCGAAAATATGAAGCGCAACATGAATGTTTATGGCGGAGTTATTTTTAGTCAACGGGTGTTATTAACCTTGGTAGAAAAGGGTATGAGTAGAGAAAATGCTTACAAAATTGTTCAAAGATGTGCCCATAAAGCTTGGAATAAAATTGATGGCGACTTTTATGGATTGATTAAGCAAGATCTCCAAGTGACTCAATATTTATCTCCTGAAGAAATTGATAGTTGCTTTGATCCTCAATATCATTTACAGAATTTAGAGCGAATCTATCAACGACTAGGAATTTAGGAATTGTCTTTCCAGACTCAAAATTTGTACCTTAATCAAGATAAATCTTCAAAACGTTTTTGATGTCGCTATAATAAACTTTCTAATTCTACTCATTATTGATACATGAGTTCGACGATGTTTAAACATACTATTGTCGTTCTCAATATTTAATAACAAAACAGTTCCAAATACTTCTACTTCTATATTTCAAATCTTCGATATGAAATATATTTTTGAGTTTGTCGTTAACTGTTTCAACAAAAAGACACTTATCAAGCAAGATTGTATCAATTAGTTTGACTAACTTTTACTCTATCTGATGACGAGTAATTCATTAAATCCCTTGTCTATAGAGCTTTCCAATTGATTCTTGAACAATTGACAGACTCTCATCTAAGTAAAACCCATCAACCTGAATTCTGCAATTTTTACTCTGTAAGTCTGCAAAAACACAGTATAGTAACATCATTTCTTAGAAAATAAGATCTACTAAATGTTTGTAGCTTACTTTGTTAGAAAACGCAGTTTTACTAAACCTATAATATAAAAAAAATGAAAGTATAAAGACAGAGTTTTATTGTCAATAATAAGCTTATCAAAAGCTACTGTCATTATATAGTTACTATATAGATGGTATCGTAGTGGATTTTATGTTTAAATTAAATTGTGTTAAGCCTGATATTTTTACTTAGTTTATACCTATGGCATCAAATGCTCAACTCAGTTTAATGAATGAGATTCTAGATTTAGAAGGACTCAGCATTACCCATTATCAGATTTTAAATGAGATAGGAATAGTTTTATTTATCGAAAAAATAGACCCCACAGCAACTTGTATTTATTGTGGTTCAACCACTAGAAAACTTCATCAAAATAATGAATTAACCATTAGAGATTTGCCTTGGGCAGAAAAAGCCGTCTATCTCAAGATTAATCGTCGTCAAATGAGATGTAACCAATGTGGAAATAAATTTACAGAAGAGTTAAGTTATGTCAAGAAGAAAAGAACATATACTGAAAGATTTAAGATAAAAATTATTGAAGAGGTCTTAAATAGTAACATGAAAAATATAGCTAAAAGGAATGGAGTGAGTGAACAAGAAATAGAAACAATGCTCAAAGACTTAGGTCAATAATTACAGACTAGAAAATCTCGGACATTGAAACGGTTAACAATTTTTGACTAAGATTGAAGCTGAATTAATAGTACATAGATCTAATTTGATGAAACAAGTTAATGCTCAGTTATAGGTATTACCAAATTTAGGATGGTAAAATTTGCTAAGGTCTAACATAGTCTTGTTTTGTAATTGGGTTAATAACAAGCAAACTATTAGAAACTAAAAAAATTTTCAAATTAAGCTTTTAAGACATTAGTATCGTATTAATAATTATACATAATAGGTTTACTGGAACTGAATTAGATAATCAACAAAAAATTTTAAAATAAAAAGCTGAAGAGCTAGAAAATACTAGTAAAAAATAAAAAAATATGTCGAGTTTATATGGAGAGTGAATATATGTTACTTAAAAATGAAGAAGATTAAAGAAAAAAATAAGAAGTTAGATGAAACTGGGTGTATAGTAACGTCACTAGTCTTTTCGGAAGTACACCAATTGAAAGAGAAATCTGGAATATCCTTAATGAGAACTGAGAACGGATATCAAGATTATTAAAATAACTGTTACTGTTTTGGTCAAAAGCCTATTTATTTCCAATAAATAGGCATGAAAAAAATACATATTTTATTTAAAAATTTATTGCTTATTTATACAACAAATAACTAGATTAACGGTAATAAAATATTAATATTTTACTTCAATTAATTTTTAAAAAACTAATTAATTTCAATTTTTTATCAATTTTAGCGCCTAAGTCTCTTGAGTTGATATCTCATTAGTCAATCCTATATTATGACCACGTCATCGCCAGTAAACGTTGAACAAGTAAATTATTTTATATTTTTATATTCAAGTAAATAGAATTATATTTATAGGCTTAATAACAATTACTATTTTAGCTAACTCATATTCATCTTCAAACATTTTTTTGGTAATTTCATAAACTCATATTTTATGCCATCTTTCTTCTATTATATTTAGTTTTGGACTATAAGTTGATAGAAAACAGAGATATATTTTTTTTCTTTCCATTGTTTGAGTTTAACTTTAACTAAACTACTTGTATGCACTGAGTCATTATTAAAAATCAATTCTAAGTATCTATTTTTTCGTATCGGCTGTATTTTTTTAGCTTAATTTGTCTTTCCAGATAAAATTTTTTTGTATTTTTAATTTTTTTTGTTAATGGATGAATTCTTATATTGACTTTTTTCTATCTATCATAAGTTCTTTTATTCTTTTTCGAGATCTATTTAAGCTATTTTTTACTTTTTCAATCAAAGTTATTTGTCTAATTAAATTAGATGACAGTTTCACTCAATTTACAATTTTTATAACTTTTTATACTCTTAGATTTAAACATAATATTTCTACTCTGGTTCTCGTTTTGGAAAAAGTTTTGGGGTTGCAAGTCAACTTTAATAATTTTGACTCTTCTAATAAATAGAAGAGTGACTCAGGAGATATTTAACACCATTTATGTGAAACTTAACACCAATGGTGATCGGACAAAATTTGCCAATAACTAACTTATTATTAACAACAACATAGTAAAGAACATTTTTTTCAAAGTTTTTAGGGTGTTCAAAATTATCACAAAGAATGAAATATTTAAAAATAATATTGAGATTGTGTCAATATTATTTTTTAAAAGAAATAGATAATTACAATCTTCTAAAGAATAGAAAATATTAGGCTCGGGACAGGTCACTACAACTGCTATTTCTTTAGATCAATAAATGTTAGGTTATATCATCACTGTCCTAATAGTCAGTTTTCTAAACCTCTTAAAAACTAGCTAGGATTAATCCACATTAAAGTTTGTCCATATTCTACTGCTTCCCCATTAGCGATCACGATTTCCATGACCTCTCCGGCTACTTCTGCGTCAATGTCATTCATTAACTTCATCGCTTCAACAATACAAACCGTTTGGCCATTACTAATGCGATCACCTACCTCGACAAAAGGGGGCTCATTAGGGGCAGGAGCTCGGTAAAACGTCCCTACCATGGGAGAAGTAATCTCTATCCACTTTTTGTCGATAGGAGAAGATACAGAGGGTTTAAGAGGTTCAGGTGAAGGGGGCATAGTAGAAGTTTCTGTCGTCGCGAGAGAAGGGTGAACGGTAGCCGCAGGAGATAACATAGTTGACGCAACCGGAATGTTGCTGTTTCCTCGACGTACTGTCAGTTCAAACGTTTCAGTTTTTAGGGTAACTTCTGCAATATCTGTTTGAGCGATCGCTGCTAACAGTTCTCTAAGTTCATTGAAGTTGATCGACACAAATCATCCATCCCATAAAATCAATAGAAGGGCAGTTGTCCAAATTATGACAACCGACACAGGGTAAATTCAAATATTTTAAAGTTATGTCCGTCCTAAATAGGAGCCATCGCGGGTATCTACTTTAATTTTTTCCCCAATCGAAATAAACAGAGGAACCATAACTTGCGCTCCTGTTTCAAGGATAGCTGGTTTTGTCCCACCGGTTGCCGTATCTCCTTTAACCCCTGGGTCGGTGTCGATTACTTCTAACATCACTGACGTGGGAAGTTGAACTTCTAACACCTGATCGTTCCAGAAAAGTACATCAACTTCCATTTCTTCTTTGATGTAATTGACGGCTGTTCCCATCTGCTCTGGAGTTAAGCGCGCTTCCTCAAAAGTTTGCATATCCATAAAGACGTATTGTTCACCCTCTTTATAGGTATGTTGCATGGTGCGTTTTTCCAAGTTAGCTGAGGGGACGGTTTCCCCAGCACGAAAAGTACGTTCCACAACGCTTCCAGTTTGTGCATTTTTTAATTTAGTTCGCACAAACGCCGATCCTTTACCAGGTTTAACGTGTAGAAATTCTATAACACGCCACACTGTCCCATCTAATTCAATAGTGGTACCCGTCCGAAAATCATTACTAGAAATCATGAAATGCTTTGAGAGCCTAGAAATGTCAAGACTAATTGTACAAGAGATTGGGATTAGGAACTAGAGATTAAGGGTTGATCTCCGTTAATGGAAGTTAAATAGACGGAGTTATAGTCAACCGCAGCCCTGACAAAACCTAAAAATAACGGATGAGCATTGTTAGGACGAGACCTGAATTCTGGATGGAATTGAGTCGCAATAAAAAAGGGATGTCCGGTTAATTCAACAATTTCTACCAATCGGCCATCGGGTGAAGTCCCACTAATGAGATAATCAGTTTCTAGTAAAAGACTCCGAAAAGCATTATTAAATTCATAACGATGACGATGACGTTCATAAATTACCTCCTGCTGATAAAGGGAGATAGCTAAAGTATTCGGGGTTAAACGACAGGGATATAGTCCAAGACGCATAGTTCCCCCTAAATCCACCACATCGTGCTGTTCTGGCAAAAGGTTAATTACTGGGCTAGGTGTTTCTGAATCAAATTCGACACTATTAGCCCTTTCTAGGTGAGCTATATTTCTCGCCCATTCAATCACCGCGCATTGCATTCCTAAACATAATCCTAAGAAGGGAATCTTCTGTTTACGGGCATATTCGATGGCTTTAACTTTACCATCTACTCCCCGAATGCCAAATCCCCCAGGAACAATAATGCCGCTAACATTATTTAATAATTTCTCTGGCCCCTGTTCTTCAATATCTTCAGCATTAATCCATCTCAGTTTGACCTCACTTTCAACAGCAATACCGCTATGGCCCAACGCTTCTACCACAGATAGATAGGCATCGCTCAACTGGACGTATTTCCCTACTAAGGCTACTTCGATTTGTCGAGTAGGAGACTGCATTCGGTCTATCAAGGTTTGCCACTGACTTAAATCTGGTTGACGGGGCTCAAGGTTTAAGAGTTTTAGAGTTTGCTGAGCGAGTCCTTCTCGTTCTACAATTAGGGGAACTTCATAAATACTGCCGGCATCTTGGTCAGTAATGACAGATTCTACGGGAACATCACAGAATTCTGAAAGTTTTTCTTTCATTCCCTCTTTTAAAGGGCGATCACAGCGACAGACAAGTACATCGGGTTGAATGCCAATTGACCGTAATTCTTTAACAGAGTGTTGTGTAGGTTTGGTTTTCATTTCCCTAGCGGCTGGAATCCAAGGAATCAGAGTAACGTGCATGTAAACGACGTTATTGCGTCCTACATCTTTACGAAACTGCCGAATAGCTTCTAGAAAGGGTAAAGATTCGATATCACCAACGGTTCCCCCAATTTCAGTAATTACTACATCAGGATTAGTATTTTTGGCCACCCGATGAATTCTTTCTTTTATTTCGTTGGTAATATGAGGGATGACTTGAACTGTTCCTCCCATATAAGCCCCCCGTCTTTCTTTGTTGATCACCGCTTGGTAAATTGATCCTGTGGTGACACTATTAAGACGGGACATAGAAGTGTCAGTAAAGCGTTCATAATGTCCTAAGTCTAAGTCCGTTTCCGCCCCATCTTCTGTGACAAAGACTTCTCCATGTTGAAAAGGACTCATGGTTCCCGGGTCAACGTTAATATAAGGATCGAGTTTTAGAATTGATACCGAATAGTCTCGTGATTTGAGAAGGCGACCTAAACTAGCTGCTACAATCCCTTTTCCAATACTGGAGACTACTCCTCCAGTGACAAAGACAAATTTAGTCATAAAAACTTACACAACTATGGCGAACGTCACTATCTCACCGGCTATTTTAACCTGTTGTCTGAGTTTTTAGAAAAATAAAAAAATTGATTGTTTTAAGTATCTGTATAGATAGCCAAACTTAGAACTACAAGAAAAAAACAAAAATATTTATAAATGAATTTACATCCTATGTGTTGATTAGTTTCGATTCGATCTAGTCAATAGATTAATCAATCTTAATATTATTAATTGATTGATAAAAATTAGGCAAAATTTTTTAGACACATTAGGAATGATGAAGAGTTAAGTGAGTCTCCTAAACTAGGTTAACAATCAATAGAAAAGTGGCTATCATGTTTCAAAGTTAAGAAGTTATAGAAATGAGTCAACGCTATTAGGATTATTAAATAAACTTTCATAATCTTGAATTACGTCAATTGGACTTCCATATAATCCATCTGATAAATGCTGATTTTAGTGGAGCCAACCCCAGTTATACTAGTCGCGACTAGTATAACTGAGATTTAAGCTGAGCTAACTTGAGTGAAACTTATCTCAACGAAGCAGATTTAACAGGAGCTAATCTCCAAGACAAAAAAATATAAAAGGAGTTTAAAACTAGAAAATATTTTTTTCCCAAAAATTTACAGAAAGCCAATTCAGAAAACTCTTATTAGATAAGAGTTTTCTGAATTTAAGCTAAACTTAAAAACTTAATTTAAAAGGTAATTACTTAAATAAAACTAATCTAACTTAAAAAACACGGTTTAATTGAACTAACCTTGAGCAGTCGTTTTATCCCATTCAAGTAGTAATAATAAAAGTAGAAAACAATAGCTCAAATTAATTTCACCTATTAAAGCAGTTACTCATGATTTTTTTGTTGCTCAAGTAGAGACAATTGGTATTGAGTAGTTATCAAGATTTTTGGGTTATGTCAGTAATCTAAGTAACGATTTTTTAGATGAAAATATGACATTTATAATCTGGTTGCGAAGTTTATTAATTTAGTTAGTTGTTAATATACTGAATTTATCAAGCTAAATCATCTTGTTTTGGATAATTTTAGAGAATGGGAAGAAAGATATCTTACTAGCATTCAAACTTGCCTTTGTCAAATGCTGCTGAGTAATAATAATAGTCTTTCCTAGACAGCTAAATAGCTTTTTTCACTACTTGTAAATAAAAAAAGAGTCTTATAGGTAAGATCTTATTGTAAGATGATTGCCCCAGGAGAAAAACAAAGACTCTTTTATCGGGTAGACTAGGAGAGGAGCAACACAATTATGACCAGTGTTAGGGGCTTAAATTAACAGCATCTACTCCCCACTGCTCAAAAACTGTCCGTGTAAAAATGGTGCTAGTGTTAACGTCTCCGTATTTAGCATCTGCAATAATGAGGATATCTTAGGGAACAGTGGCGATGACTTCAACTAATAATCATAACCCCAATACCTCTAATGCTTCATAAAATCTGAAATTCGGTTTATAGGCACATACCAACCTAGAAGTTTTAAGAATAGTTAATTTTAGTTAATTTACCTCATTTTCAAAGAAATACTTTAGTAATAAATCAATTTTTTAAAAATCAAATATCATTTCCAATTATAAAAATTATCAAAATCTTATAATTGGCTTTAACTATAGATAGAAAAAAATAAAAAATAATGGGAATAATTCTAATAAAACTAAATTCTTTTTACCGCTTATCCTATTTCTTAAAAGTAAGAGAATAGTATTTCTAGGTTAGAATTATTCATTCTATATTTTTATTTTTCATAAAATAAATTTATGCCTAAATAAACAATTTTAAATTCTAAATTTCTAGAAAAATAATTGTGTTTAAAAGTTTTTTATATAATCTATATATATTATTATATGATAGTGGGAATTGACACTTTTTCTGAAATCAGGTATTACTTCTATCTAAAAACTAAATTAAATCAACATTCAAATGTTATCTGATGTATTGATTTCACATTTTTAAAAAATATTAAGCATGTGCGATAAAAAATCTAATAAACCCTGAGTTCGTTCTTTCAAAAAATCTTTACTTGACTCATCATAATTCGTCCCCATTGATTAAATTAAACTTTGAATAGTAAACTCTATAAGTGTTTATATTTACACACTCTTTTTCATTTGATCGTTAGTCACCTAAAATCAATGATTGTTATTTCGAAAATCTTTGCTTTCGGAATAACTATTTATAGATAGTGTCTCACACGGTGGAGTAAGCTATAATACGTGAATTCGATCTTAAAGGAGTTAGGCATTATTATTTTTCCAACGACAGAATCAAGTTTTAGACTATAGTGCTTACTTGAAGTTTTCCATAGATTTCCTTCAGTTGAACTCAGCCTATCAAATAACTTGTTATCCTATAACAACATAGAGAACTTCTAACTCTCAAGATTTTATGACAGCCTAGGTTGAATATATCAGTTTAAAATAAAAAGTGACATCTTCCTCACCAGTTGCGCAAGCGTACAGTGTGAGTTTCTTAATTTTCACCATTGGGCATTCCTATTAAGCAGATCTTACAGATATGGACTTAATTACCCTACAAAACTTCCTGGACAATACTTCATTTTTAATATTATTCTTCACCATGCTCATTTATTGGACAGGCGCAGCCTTTCAAGAAGTTTCTGTTTTACCTATCTTGGGAACAACAGGGATAGCAATGGCCAATCTGTCAATGGCTGCACTATTAGCCGCTCGTTGGATCGAAGGAGGTTATTTTCCATTAAGCAACCTCTATGAATCTTTATTTTTCCTCGCCTGGGGCATAACAATTGTTCATCTGATAGCTGAGAAAATAAGTCGTAGTGGGTTAGTCGGGGTAGTGACAACCCCGGTGACGATGGCCATTACTGCCTTTGCTGCGTTGTCTTTACCATCAGATATGCAGACTTCAGCTCCTTTGGTTCCTGCCCTTAAGTCTAACTGGTTAATGATGCACGTTAGCGTTATGATGCTCAGTTATGCTACTTTGATGGTCGGTTCAGTCTTGGCAATCACCTTTTTAATAGTAACCTGTGGACAAGATGTAGAATTACGGGGAAGTTCAGTCGGGACAGGAAGTTATCGCCATAAGCTAAATCGTCTACAACTTTCCCAAATTGATAACAATGGAAAAGTCCCTGTGATAACAATGGCTGACCAAAATAGTAGTGGAAAAACAGCAATTCTTGATCGTATCGACTCTCGGGCTTTAGCGGCTGATTTACACCTCCTATCCCTCCAAAGGCTCAGTCTAGCTGATGTCCTAGATAATGTCAGTTATCGTATCATTGGGTTAGGTTTCCCGTTGCTTACTATTGGTATTATTGCGGGGGCAGTTTGGGCTAATGAGGTTTGGGGATCATATTGGAGTTGGGACCCTAAAGAAACTTGGGCGTTAATTACCTGGTTAGTCTTTGCTGCTTATCTTCATTCTCGCATTACTCGGGGTTGGCAAGGGCGCAAACCCGCCATTTTAGCAGCTAGTGGTTTTATTGTGGTCTGGGTTTGCTATTTAGGAGTTAATTTATTAGGCAAGGGTTTACATTCCTATGGTTGGTTCTTTTGATAAACAGTAAAAGTGAATTATCATAGAATCAATCATCTTAATTGAATGATTCTATGATCCATTTCAATCTTTTTAAGAACGTGCCATAGCTTTACAAGTATTTAATCTGAGGACTGGCTATGGCGACTACTGGTAAGCATAATTTATTTAGTGGTAAATAAAACATCTGTTCGTTATTTAAGTATTTAGTGCTGAAGTTGCTATCGATTTCTGTTAGATTTTTGTGGCTTCTTTGCTGCCATTTTTTTGAAAAACTTTTTCTTCACTTTTAGTTATTTTTACGTCAAATTTTTATAAAAAACTTCTGATACTTCAGGGTCAAATTCCAGAATAGGATAAGTATTTTAGCTTCAATAGGTTTAGTCAGTTAATTTGTTCCTATAGTAGGATAACTCTAGAAAAAAAATATTTTTGCTGCAACTAAATATTGTCTCAATATGTTTTGAAATATCTCGATAAAAACTAAAATTTACTAAGTTAATAAACTTAATTTTAGTTAGTAAAATACTCTCTTTTCCTGTACCATATCTAAACATAATTTATAAAAAAACAGTTAATTTTTCATGACTGGATACACAACATTTACCAAAAATATATAGATTATAAGGTTATAGGTACTTTCCTTAGGAATTTATCTTAGATTAAGAATAAGTTGGAAGAAGACTAAAATAAACCCACTAATCAATCTAATATAAGGAAAGTTACAATTCAGAGAACGTTGCGTAATTTTAAACAGAAGAATAAAGCTCAATAGCTAAACTAATAACAATATTACCTTTTAGAGAAAAACAAAAATATACACACTCCAAGTTAGATGTTCGTAAATTAGCACTTGTAAGACCCAAACTCTAAGAAATTATCCCAAAAATATCATCGATTTAGGTTGTAGCTGACGCAATTTAATAAGCTAAATTCCTAATGTCATGGGTAAATTAGACATGAATAACTGTTAAATAATCAGAAGGTTGGAGTTTAAATAGACGGATTAGAAAAACCTTCTCTTTAAGAAAGAGCATAACAACTTAAATTTTGTAGAACAATTATTAAAATAAGAGAGCAATGCTTCTTTATACTAACTAAATCCTCGTTTATCCATTAAAAACTGTTGGGAGAAAAGTAAAAAATATTTGCTAACTCAAGAATTTCATAATTTTAGAAGTCTGAAGTTTCGATAAAGCGATTTATTGACAGATTTCGAGTACTCATAAAGGGGTATGCCGCAGGAGTTAGACCTCAATAGGTGAATTTAAATACACACGATTTCAAAAGAGACTATAATAGTGACCGCTAAAAACAAAGAGCAGAGAACTGATAAGATAGATAGATATATACAAACAACAGATAGTTATCGGAACTCTTACCAAGAAATCAACGGACGGGTGTTATTTGGTCCTTGTATTTGATTGCTAAACCCCAATATTTAGGCGATAATTATTTATCTAAAGATATTTGGCGGTTTATACACGATCAAAAATTAAGTCTTAATAATAAGAACAGCCAAAAAAGAAAATATTAGTCGGTTGAAAGCATAGAGGGAGAAGAGGAGAATGGGACAGTTTTCTATTTAAAATAATTACCAAAATATTAATTTTTTTCAAAAACGATACCATTCCGGTATTATATCTTGTTTTGCCAAGATAATCAAAACTGAAACTAAATTAGTAAAAGTCTAGTTCTTCGATTTAAAAACCTAATTAAGTTATCGACTATTGCCGGAAGATCTTAAAATAATTAGGTGTAATAAATAAATTTATAGTCTTCACAGTCAAAAAATATTAGGCGCTTTTAATTTACTTAATTAGTATTTTGTCAAATCTAATTAAGTTATATTTAATGAGAACTAAAGAGTGAATTAGTAATTGCTATTAGACCTAAAAAAAATTAGATCTTAAATTTAATAGTGATTCTACTTAAGAGCATTTTAAATAAAATTAAGTTAGTACTCAAGTACTAAAATACTGAAATATTTAGTTATTATTGAGTGATCTTGAGTTAGTTCAAATACATAGCGATTGCTTTCCTCATTCCATACAGCACATATTTGGTGTAATTAGTCAATGTTTAACTATTAAAAATATAACAATCATCAATGAATCACTAATAGGCTAGATTCAACCAGTTCAACCTATGTAAAGAATTTTACCCAAAAATTGGGTTAGAATTTCAAACGGGACGTTGCAACAATATACACCTACGCAAATATTTTTAGAGAGGAGCATATGGATATTCGTGGCATAGAAACACCACTATTGGATTGGACTGGGGATGCCTTAGCTTTGGGTCTCTTTGAGGATGCTATGGAATTAACAGAAACCCTACTGGAATTAGATGAGAAATTAAGCAGAACTTTGAGAGAATTAATTACAGAAACAGAATTTGAAGGAAAGTCTAGTAATAATGCAGTGACTCGCGTTGGTGGTGGTAGTCCTATTCGAAAGATAATCTTAGTGGGATTGGGAAAAACAGAAGATTTGACCTTGGATACCGTTAGATTGGGCGCTGCAACCATTGCCCGTCTTGCTAAACAAATTAAAGTTAAAACCCTGGGTATTAACCTCCCGGTAGTTAATGATGATGTGGCAAGTACGGTTAGTGCAATCACGCAAGGAGTCATATTACCACTGCATCAAGATAACCGTTTTAAATCTGAACCTGAAAAAAATGAACTTAAACTCGAAAAAGTAGAGATTTTAGGCTGTGGAAAACACCAAGACGCCATCAATCAAGCACAGACCATTTGTTCTGGAGTTATCCTAGCACGGGAATTAGTGGCTGCCCCCGCCAACAGTGTTACCCCTGTTACTTTTGCTGAAATTGCTCAAACTATTGCCAAGGACTACGGACTCGATATTGAAATTTTAGAGCGCGAAGAGTGTGGAGATTTAGGGATGGGAGCCTTTTTAGGGGTTGCACAAGCCTCTGATTTACCTCCGAAATTTATTCACTTAACCTATAAACCGTCCAAGACTCCTCAGAAAAAACTGGCCATTGTCGGTAAAAGTTTAACCTTTGATTCTGGAGGACTTAACCTTAAAGGCTCAGGGAGTGGTATTGAAACCATGAAAATGGACATGGGAGGTGGGGCAGCTACCCTAGGAGCGGCCAAAGTGATCGGTCAATTAAAACCTGATGTAGAAGTTCATTTTATCTGTGCGGTAACCGAAAATATGATTAGTGGTCGCGCTATGCACCCTGGAGATATCCTAACCGCTTCTAATGGGAAAACCATCGAAGTGAATAATACTGATGCAGAAGGACGATTAACTCTGGCAGATGCTTTGGTATTTGCTGAAAAATTAGGTGTGGATGCGATTGTTGATTTAGCAACCTTGACAGGGGCTTGTGTTGTAGCGTTAGGGGATAATATTGCGGGGCTATGGAGTACTGATGAAACCTTAGCTACTCAAATAAAGAAAGCTGGATCTATTGCAGGAGAAAAAATCTGGGAAATGCCCTTAGAAGAGAAATATTTTGAGGGGTTGAAATCTCTCATTGCAGACATTAAAAATACAGGACCTCGTGCTGGTGGAGCAATTACGGCGGCCTTGTTTCTCAAAGAGTTTATTAAGGAAACTCCTTGGGCACATCTTGATATAGCAGGACCTGTTTGGTTAGATAAAGAAAATGGAGTCAATAATTCTGGGGCGACTGGTTTTCCAGTGCAAACTCTAGTTAACTGGGTCTTACATCAGTAGAAAATCAGCAAAATAAACTATTAAATCCCTGCAGCGGGACTTAATAGTTTATTTTGCTGATGGTGGTGAAGTCAATTGCAATTAAATTGGGACCGGTACGTTACTATATAGGTTTGCACCGCCTAAGTCTACTAAATAGACTCCGTCTAGATAAATCTCTTTTCGGTTTGCTCAGGCTAGGTTACTATTGTGTAAGTTGGCATATATTGGGTCAGCTTTATTTAAATTAACCCTTATCAGGTTTGCATCTGTGAAATTCGCACCAATGAGGTTGACTCCTGTCAAGTTTTCCCCACTAGATTATAGTGACACATATCAAAATCTTTTAGGTTAGCTTGGACTCAATAAGCCCTGTTCAAACCCGTTTTCTTTAAAAAAGCACCACTCAAGTCAGCATTGGTAAGATTAATTCTTTGTACATTCAGTCCCGCTAAGTTATCCTAATTTAAGGTATCGTGAATTTTTCAGACAATTGGCGAATAATTTTCTCACTTGCATATCTTTTCCCTCCTTGCAAATTTATAAGTTTTATTTCTCCTTAAATTAATAACAAAGAAAAATCTTTTCAGATAACACTTAAGTTGAATCAAAGTTAGAATTTAACTATTGGACAATTCAATTCTAAACTAATAACTTAGTTCTTTTAAAAAAATTAAATAACTCAATTTTAAATTGGTTTAGCAAAACTCATATAGTTTACGCGGTTGAACCAACACTATTTAATAAAACTTTATATTTTTACGCATATAAATGTTGAAAAAAATCTTGACTTTTTTCTAAAAAAGTAGTGATAGCATGGGTGCAGATAATCGTCCTTTGTCCATTTCTTTAGACAAGATGAACCATCTCAAAAATAAATGACAAGAGACAAAAATATGTGTGGTATTGCTGGAATTTGGAGAACAAGCCAACAAGAAAGTATTGAAACAATGATGGGCGCTTTAATTTATCGAGGGCCGGATGCTAGGGGAATGTTTATTGTTCCTAATGGTTCAGGAATTCTTGGTCATCAAAGACTTAGTATCATTGATCCTGAAGGGGGAGACCAACGAATCTACAGCATTGATCAAGGAAAAGCAATTATTGGGAATGGAGAAATTTATAATTATTCCCCACTGTTACCAGAGTTACAG
Source organism: cyanobacterium endosymbiont of Epithemia clementina EcSB (assembly GCF_029919255.1). Classification (GTDB taxonomy): domain Bacteria; phylum Cyanobacteriota; class Cyanobacteriia; order Cyanobacteriales; family Microcystaceae; genus Rippkaea. Next base: position 2,807,495 of record NZ_CP123991.1, read on the forward strand.
CAAAAATATCAGTTTTTAACTAAAAGTGATACGGAAGTAATTTTATACTTATATGAAGATAGGAAAATAACTGCAATAAAAGAACTTGATGGAATGTTTGCCTTTGCCATTGTTGATAAAAATACATTCATTGCTGCCCGTGATCCAATTGGAATTAAGCCCCTTTTTTATAGTGAAAAAGATGGTAATTTTTGGTTTGCATCTGAACTCAAAGCCATCACTAAAATTTGTGATAAGGTGGAAGAGTTGCCCCTATAAGCGCTAAATCACGACAGTTTATAATAGCCGAACATTGTTGTAAATAAAGATCAAGAGTAGGTTTAATCTCTCCAGAAATCATGCAAAAATTGCGGAGTAAATAGGAAATTGCCCAATTGCAATCACCGCTAGTTTGTTCAGAAATCAGTCTTGACGTATCTACATAGACCCGACGACCCACATAACGTTGATACATTCCTAAGACACGGTTAAGCTTATGAGCAGGACTTCTTCCTTTAATTAAGTAAGTTCGTAATGGCGATCTCCCCTGTATTGAGCATAGCATTGTAAGGGCGTTTAGATTTTTTTTTTACCTTAATAATAGAATTGTAAGCATCCCCCGTGGGTTCCACATCCACTTTTGTCAGAATATGTTGTCTTCCATGATCTTCTAAAGCCATACCATAGACAAAAACTTTAGAAATCGATTGAATTAAAAAGGGTTTTTCCCAATCACCCACCATATAAACTGTTGCTAAACACATCGCAAACCAATCAGCATCAATCTCAACTAAATTGGGTTCACTGACATAAATTTTGCCTTTACTTAAAGGTAAATATTTTTCATAGATACTTTGTAAAAAAGGATATAGAGATAGTTTTATGAAGTAAGACAGAAGACGAAGATTTTTGTTTTTTATCTGATGGGCTTTCAGAACTAGCAGTGTTAAAACTATGTAGCTGAAAGCGATGGTAAAGCTCCTCAAAAATTTTTACCCCTCGTACACTTTTGCTATGTTCTCCAAGAGGAGAAGAAAAGACAGCAATGCCCATTTGATGAGGAACGACAGCAATAATAGCTCCTGATAATCCACTTTTAGCTGGAAAACCTACTTTATAAGCCCATTGCCCTGAAAATTCATACAAGCCACTAGTAAACATTACACTCATTAGATGCTTAGTCTACTTTACATCAAGGGCTTGTTTTCATGTAATAGGATTAAGCCCCGCATTAGCTAACGTAGCGGCCATCAAAGCTAAATCCTGACAATTAGTCATTACAGGACATTGTGGAAAATAAAGATCTAAAACTTCTTCAAGATTACCGTCAATAAGTCCAAAATTAAGCATCATATAGGCAATAGCTCGATTCAAATTATCTTGAGTTTTTTTTGCCCAAAAAATTGATTGATTAACTTCTACTTCTCGTCCAATATACCGTCGAAACATCTCAAATAAGCGTTGCTGTCGTTCAAGTAACGTATCTCCTTTCACTAAGCTAGTAGTGACAATTGCGCGGGCATTAACCATCGGATTATATTTACGCTCCTGAATTTCTTGGGGATTGATAATGTCATTAAAAGGTTCTTCTGTGAGTTCAACCCCAATTTTATTCAGAACATATTCTCATCCCCAATCTTCTAAAACCATTCCATAAACTAATAGTTTAGCAATCTATTGAATCACAAAGGGGACTTCTGTCTCGCCAGCACTATAAATTCGCCTCTTGGTAGTTACAATGCTAATCCCCAATAGATTGGGAGCAACTTGTGCTAACTCCCGAATGTGGTTCGCATTTTGTCTATCTTTTACGGGTAAATAGCGATCATATAAATTTTTTAGAAGATCCGAAACTGACTCTTTAATCCCCAGTTTTTCAGTAGCTGAGATCGGCCAGGTCTTTGGGTTGCTAATATCTAGCATATATGAATAATCTCATAATTATCATCATGTTGACCACAGTTTGCTTATCTTTGTAAAGATATAAATTAATGACAAAGGTGTTAGACAGGAGTAAGCTCCTAGAGAATTAATAACTCTCAGGCTATGTATCATATCATCCTTGAGGGGGACAATCACTGTTTATCAGGAAAAATCGATGAAATCAGCGCAATTAAATGGATTCAAAACCTATACACAAGCTGTCCAAGAGGGAAAATACGATCTGTATGTTGGTAATCTATTTGGCAAATATGATAATGTCCGTACCTATTGGGAAGATCAATTAACCCGAATTGTACTACGTCCTTTTTTGAGTGACTTAGTAGACAATCGACGTAAGAATAATCAAGGTATCAGAATTGTTGACTTAGGCTGTGGTGCCGGTCAAGGCTATGACATTTTAACTAAAATGTCATAGCCCTTTTTTTAGGGCTAGATATTAGCCAAGCAATGGTAGAAAAGGAACAAGTTTTGTTTGCCGATCATCCTCACGTCCGATTCAAACAGGCTGACTTAAGTGAAGGACTCGGTGATCTAAAAATAACTGAGGCTCCTTTCGCTCTATATTTCTCCTCCTACGGCTCATTGTCTCACTTAGCCCGAAAGGATTTAGTTCATTTATTACAAGATATTTGTCATCATGGTAGACATGGTAGTTTGGTGGTAATGGACTTAATTGGAAGATATTCGATTGAATAGCCTGACTTTTGGGATGCTCAGTGAGAAGAAGAGAAAGTACGTGAGTATAATATGAGTTATCTTTATTTTGAACCAGTTCGTCAAAAAATAGATATTGAGTCATTCCCAATTCGTTTTTGGACGGGAGCAGAGGTCAGAGAGTTAACCCAAGAAATCACCTCTAACACAGGAATTAACCTTGAAGTAGTCAAACTAGTAGAGCGCTCTATCTTAGTAGGTCGTCACACCGATACCCGGGCATTTAATCCTAAACTTAAGCAGAGTCGTCGGTTAATTAATTCTCTCCATGAAGATTATTTGCGAACCAACTTGGAAGAATTGATATTAGATGCAACCATTTTCCCCGGTCATCAGTTTATCACTCCTCTGTTACATGAACTTATCAACTCTTGGAATATTTTAATTAATTTTACCCTGCATCGTTTGTCTCATGATTTTTCTCTCCCTGAACTTCAAGGATGGGATGATTTTCCCAAACCCTTGCAATTTGCCTTAATGACTATGGATCGAGTTATCTCAGACGTCAGTTGGATGTGGTATTGTGATCCTCGAGCTAATATTATTGAACCCCAATTAGGGTATGCTCTCAGCACTTTAGAATATGAAATGCAACAAGGATGGGGTTGTGGTCATGGTTTGATCGCGGTCCTTAAAATTGGATAGTCCATAGATTAAAGTAGGGCTTAATATGATTCATTAAGCTCTACTTCAAATGGTTTATTCTTTAGAAATTAGCGGACAGGCATCGTATATTTGAAATCCGTCGGGCCTTCATATCCAGAAATTTCAGCTAACTTTTTAGGAAGTTGAGTTCCTCGAAGAATTTGTCCTTTGATCTCCCAGGTAGGATAGGATTTAATCTCAGCCGAAATGCAAGCCTGTGGGTCAGGATTTTTCCCATCAGGGGAACATTCTATGTAATCAATTTCTTGAAAAGCCTCTTTACCAAATAATTGCTTTTGTTCAAAACAGTGGGGACACCAAAACGTCCCATATTTTTTGGCCCCAATTGCTGTTAGATGTTTGGCCAAGGCAATTTCTGCTTTCCCTGATGTGGTAGTAATATTCCACCCATTGGGAGGCTGAGCTTGAGTGTTCGGCAGTGGAATGGGGGTACGACCATCAGCGGTGGGGCCATTAACACCGGCATAGACCCCCAAGGTTCCTACGAGGGTGATCATAGCTACTACTATAGGAATAAAAAAAATTTGACCAGTTTCTTCCCATTCTCGCCCGAAAATAGTCAATCCCATCAAAAATAAGGAAAATATTGCTGAACCAATGCAATAGTAACACAGAGTTTGCAGTTCTGTCGCTAAAATATACATTAAATAGCCACTAAAGATGGCCATTGAAGTTCCCCCAGCCAACAGAAGTAACCAAGTCCAGTCTTCAAGTTGTTTTCTAAGACGTTTATTCTTGTCATGTTTTACGAATAAAGGACCTAGAGAAAAGGTTACCATACTAACATATGCCAAAAATCCAAATAAACTGAGAGGTAGACCAAAGACTGTAGCATAAGGACTATCCAGAACACTTTTACAACCTGTTGCTCCAGTTTTAGCAGCTTCCACCCCACAGGAAACCTCTCCTCCCATCAGTTTAGTAATGGTTAAATAGGCAGTCAAAATAGCCCCAGCAACGGCGATCACTCCAATCATAGGGCGTGACCAGCGATAAATCCAAGGTATAGAACGTCGGCGACTCATAGTAAGATTTGTTAAAATTCAGTCTATATCAGTGATTTTAACAATACTCTATAGAGTCAATTTTAAAGAAGGCTGAGATTGTGACCTTTCTTTAGATACGTTGACCTGTTGTGCAGCTTCTACAAATTGGGCAACCCGAATAGGATCGATCGATTCCCTAATCCTACCGTTACGTTTTAGGGAACTAGCTACAATTACGCCGTCAGCAGCTTGCATTAATTCCCCGATATTGTCCCAATTTGCCCCACTGCCGATAAAAACAGGGGTTCCTTGCGCGGCAGCTGAGGCCAATTCTAAATCTTCGAGACTAGGGGGACGTCCTGTTGCCCATCCTGATAGAATTACTCCGTCAGCTAGCCCTCGTTCAAGGGTATCTTCAACGGCGGTAGTTAGGTTTGGTATTCCTAGGGAACAGGCGTTTTTAACTAATACATCGGCTAAAATTGCAACATCAGCCCCTAATTCCCGTCGATAACGAAGTAATTTATGGGCATTGCCTTCAATTAATCCTTGATCGGTTGCCATAATTCCAGTGAGGACATTAACCCGAATAAATTGGGCGTTAATGGTGGAAGCGATTGCCATTGCCCCGATAGCGTCGTTACGGAGAAGGTTAATCCCGACAGGAACGACTACTAAATTTTTAATGCGATCAACGATCAAGGTCATGGCACTGATAATGGCCGGATCAACTTGGTCTTTTGTAAAAGGAGCATCGAAAAAATTTTCGATGATAATACCATCTACTCCCCCTGCTACAAGGGCAGTTGCTTCTTGTTCAGCCCGTTCGATCACTGAGGTTAAACTACCTCCCCAACGGGCAGAAGTGGGAAGGGGTAACAGGTGAACGACACCAATGACCGGATATGTTGTGTTGAAAATTTGAGTCAAGTCCACTGAATCTACCTTGATGGTCGGCTACGGTCGATGCCGTTGCGAAATTGAGATCCGATAACAAATTGTATCGTAGTTGGGGAACCTCCGGTGAGAAGAGAATGAAGTGAGAGGGTAGACCTTTTAACTTTTGTCTTAGTTATTTGAGATGCTCTGTAAATGTAACAATTTCACTGTCGAAACACTTCCAACTCTTCAACGCCCTGAGTCCTTAATCTTTTTTTGAAATTAAATTTCCAGCTAACCTGTTTAAAATACTTAACTCTCTCCTGTGCTATTTTAGCGATATTAAAGTTTAATGCGATGAAATTGGTTATTTTAAATGACTAAAGCAACTATGCTCAAATCTTTGAAGGTTTTATAGTACGGTTTACAGAAAACTGGATAAGATTAAAAACCACAGAAAAGAGATTGTTTGATTGGGGGGGGTTTCTTAGAAAACTGTCTAAAATTGCTGATTATAGCACGAGAAAATTCTAGGTCATCGGGAAGATGAGACTCCCAACCATTCATCAAGTCCAGAATACTAATTTGAGGTTTAAGATATTCTCGATATATATTGAGTTAGTTGATCAATAAACAATTCATCGACATGGATAACAAAACTAGAAAAAGTATAATAATTAGTGTTTTTGGTAAAACTAAGTTTTGTTCATTGTTTAAGTTATAACATTATCGGTTCTAGTCAGAGATAGATTATCACTCAAAATAATTCTCATTTTAAGCATAATTTTTATGTGTTATTGATTTCGTTATTTAGGTAGTATCATACAATAAAATCAGCTAGTTACTTACCCATAATATTCTATTATTATGCATACTTATCAACTACGTAAGATGTTTTTAAAACTGGAAATAATTCAATTTATATTTAGAATATAAAAATTCTTTCAAGAAGGTTTCAGTGTATTTATGAATAAATATCTATTTATTACTAATAACTTTATGCCAACTATAGCCATGCTAATTAACATTTAAATCACATTAATTGTACTATAAAATATTCTTTCTTAAAGATATACGTAGAGTCATTAACTATATAAATTAAATATAATTGTATTTTTGATACGAATATTTTTACTGTGATTTAGTGTTTTTTTGTATATATATTGTCGTCGTCATTTTAAACAACGTCATAATTAATAATTTAAAATTATTAATTATTCGAAAAAATGCAAATATATGACAATAACTTTTATATTATTTTTGATTTATTAACTATAACATTCCCAATAATTAATTTTTAAATGAATTCATGCTAAAACTTATGAATAGAGTCTTTAAAAGAGTAAATAATAATGTCAAAGAACAGGACTCTAAGTAAACTTGATCAAGTTTACTTAGAGTCTTATTATCTAGATATTTATCCTATAACTCGTGTACAATATCAAAAATTTATTGAATCTAGAGACTATAAAAAATAATAGTAATAGTTTATAAGTATTTTCATACTCCTTTGTATTAAGTTTATTTTTCAGACTGAGATAGTTATCTTATCTGTTGTGTTAATTATTATAAAGCTGAAGTCCATACTAACTTTTTTAAAAAAAAATTAATATCTGCCGCAATTTAAGTTAACTTTTAATTAAGGTAAACTCTCACATTAATACCAGCAACATAATATACTTCTGTTAAGTCATTTTCAGCATATAGTTTGTTATTTAAGTTTCTGTCCAATTTACTTTACCTCTTTAAGGGATTCAGGATCATAAAAATTGACATTGATTTTTATTTAGGTTTTTTTAAAAAAAAGACTGTATAATTTTGTAACTATTCCTATCAATAATATTAACTAATAATCGAAAGTATAATGGCAATTTTAATGGTCAGTAACGGTCATGGAGAAGATGTAATTGCAGCTTGTATTGCGGAACAATTACGAGAGCTATCTAACGCGCCTCAAATAGCAGCTTTTCCCCTAGTAGGAGAAGGATCCGCATACAAAGATTATAATATTCCTATTATTGGGAACGTCAAAAAAATGCCATCAGGGGGATTTAATAAAAATCCAAAACACCTACTACGAGATGTTGCTGGAGGACTAATCGAATTAACTTTTTATCAGTATAAAAATATTCACAAATGGGGAGATAATGGGGGTAAAATTCTAGCAGTTGGTGATATAGTTCCCTTGCTTTTTGCTTGGTTGAGTGGGGCAGATTATGGATTTGTTGGAACTGCTAAATCAGAATATTATTTACGGGATGAAAAAGATTGGTTGCCTCAAACTTCTTGGTTAGCGCGTTGGTTTGGATCGATGTATTTTCCTTGGGAATGTTGGTTGATGAGTCATTCCCGATGTCGGGGGGTTTTTCCTAGAGACCGATTGACCTCCCAAATTTTAGAACAATGGCCAATACGAGTCTTTGATTTAGGAAACCCAATGATGGATGGTTTTGAGTCGAATCCAACAGTTAATTTAAACCTGAAATATGATTCATTAACCATCGTGCTACTCCCGGGTTCAAGAAGTCCAGAAGCACAACAGAACTGGAAAATTATTCTGGAAGCAATTCAAGAAATAATAAAAGAAAAACATAAAAATACCTTTACCTTTTTAGGGGCAATTTCTCCTGCTCTAAACCTTGAGAGTTTCATTCAATTTCTAATTTCTAAAGGTTGGATTTGTCAACCTATAATAACCAGTAAATTGTCTTTAAATGATCCTCATAGATTAGTTTTTAATCAACGCCAGACTACCCTAATATTAACTCAGCATTCCTATAAAGATTGTTTACAAATGGCTGATCTAGCGATCGCCATGGCCGGAACAGCAACAGAGCAATTTGTTGGATTAGGTAAACCAGCAATTACTATCCCTGGAAATGGACCACAGTTTACTTTAAATTTTGCTAAAAAACAAACCTATCTTCTAGGAGAATCAGTTATTTTAGTTGACCATCCACAACAAGTACCAACTGTAATTAATTCTTTATTAAAAAATCCTCAAAAACTACAGCGTATTGCTGACAATGGACGCAAAAGACTTGGGACATCGGGAGCTGCCAAACGAATTGCTCAATGTTTAAAAGACTGTTTTTAAGTGGTCATAATGTATGCGGTGTGGAAATGATTTTGGATATCCATAATTTGCGAAAATTATTTAATTTTGTGAACCTTAATGTCTAATCATCTTCCTAGAATAGGACAATGGGATAAGCGGATAAGTAAATATACTACGGGAAATATACTTATGGTGAGTGAGAAGTTTCAGACAGCAGCCTCTCTGTCGAGTCGGGAGATGGAAATTCTCGAACTCGTAGCCACTGGTTTAACCAATCTCGAAATTGCAAAGAAGCTCGAAATTAGTAAACGAACTGTCGACAATCATATTAGTAATACTTTAACAAAAACAAAGACAGAAAACAGAGTGGAACTGTTGCGCTGGGCGTTGCAGTGGGGTAAGGTCTGTCTTAATGATGTTAACTGCTGTTCTTTACCTATGTCTCATCAAGTAAATGTCATTCACGAAGTGATCTCCTAACACCTTTAATAAGTGGTTGAAGGTTATAGTTAGTATCTTGATTTTGAGTTTAAGCAGCTGTCAACAAAGGAATTTTGCTATCCTCTCAAAACAAAAGTTTAAATAAGGTTTAAATACACGGTCAGCAGAAGAGTATTTCCATTTTTCCTCCGATGGCCAATATTTAGTGTTTGCGTCAGACAGACGAGGAAAAAGAGAGAGTAGGCTTTATGATCTTTGAGGTCGTCGTTTTCTACCTTGACCGGGATTAAATCAGCTAGGAAGTAGTCAAGATAAATCATCTATTAGTTTTAGATAGACGGTATATTGTTGATGTTTTTGAATAAAAAGGCAACCCCAAAATTTTTGTTTATATTTTTTAAACATTTTGACCAGAAAAATTACTAAAAACATGTTTCTATAGGTAGTTTTTTAGAATTGTCGTGAAAATGATCGTCTTAATTCCTTTGAATTAAACGGAGGGATGCAACTGGATATTACGATTTATAATCTGGGATTAAATACCTCTTTATTTCTTCCTAATCGGTTATTAAAAAATGATTTCTAACCACCAAACTAATTTGCCAATAACTTATTCTTTTTGTAGCCTTTCTAAGGCTTGTGTTACTCTTTCTGGAGCTTTTGTCATCACCTCATCAAGGTTATCTAAAATTTCCCCAGGATAATTTTCTAAGACTTTAGTAGACAAGGAAATACGGCCTTTATATTCGTCAATATCGAGAACTATCACCTGAATTTCTTGGCCAAACTTAAACAGTGTATTTAAAGAATCAACCCGTAAACCACTAATTTGTGTAATATGTAATAATCCTGTTACTCCATTTAAATCTACGAATATTCCATAGGGTTGAATTCTAGCTACTTTTCCAGCTACCAACGTTCTTACCGTAATTTTATTCATTTGTGCTGCCATAATGGCGCGGCGTTGGGACAAGACTAATTTATTATTCTCCTGATTAACTTCCAAAAAATTAGCAGTTAAAGACTGACCCACTAAAGACTCTAAATCTTCTTTTTCGAGCAGATGTGATCGCGGAATAAACCCTCGTAACCCTTTAACCTTACCGATGACTCCCCCTTTATTGGTTCGAGTCACGAGAATTTGAACCGTTTGGCCAGTCTCAACCAATTCTGCTACATAATCCCAGGCTTGTTGTAATTGGAGTTGACGGACGGAAAGTTTAACTTGACCTTCAGCATTTTGATCACTGATAATCAAAAACTTACATTCTTCATTTAAAGGAAGAACCTCAACTAGATCAGAGGTTGAGTCTAAAGCGGCTTCTTTTAGGGGAACAAATCCCGTAGACTTGCCTCCGATATCAACATAAGCCCCGTCGGAGGTGTGTTGAAGCACTATTCCACTAACGATTTGTCCTTTTTCAAAGGTATAATCGTGCTGGTCTAGGGCTTTAGCAAAGTCATCCATAGAAAAGCCAATCTTGGATGATTTAGAGGGGATAGATTCTGGAGTCATGGTGATTAAATGAACAAGGAAAAGCAATAAACAGTCAGTTAGGTCATCGCGGTGACAACAACCCACTGATCACGATCATAATTGGGTGCTAAACAACTCTAACACATGGCTCTAAGTATCTTTGACCGCTTCTATTATGATAACTATCTTGTCGATTGCAGAAAAATTGGTGATTTACCTCTTTCATTAAGGGAAAACTTGGTAAGAAATATTATCATATTGTTAATATGGTTTCGATTTTATCTTCTTTCCTAAGATTTAGACAGGCTATTAAAGATAATCAGTTATAGCTTAAATATCTCTGAGCAGTTCTAATACTTTAGTTGCACGTCTGTCAACTTAACTAATTTTAATATCTCCTGAGGTGTAGCCGGCTTCAAATTCGGGGGCGAGACATGGGTAAGCAGCTAGAGCGATCTCCACATAACTTCGTTTAGCAATCTGTTCAGTCATTCCTAGAAAACATGGGCATCAACCCTAAAAATTTCTTTAACTACAAAAATGCCAGGAAAGACACTTCTTCTACTGGCATAACTAGATAAACATAAATAATAGCCGATTTTACCTTGTATACTTGGTATACTCGAGTATATTCAGATATAGTCTCTAATATCGCTATGGTTTAGAGCCTAAAAATAAATCCCAAGACAATTGTAGGGGGGGGTCGGGTCGCAAAAATTAATTATCTTGCAAAAACTTAAGATAAGATTCACAAAGTTCCTCAACCGCTAAATTATATAATTGCTGACCATGTTTCGGAGTCGCTAACGCAGGATTTGAGCCTATTCTGCCATCAGGATAATGACGACGAAAATCCACTGCCCCATAGATTGGATAACCAGATGCTACTTTTTCAGATAGAGGGACATTTTTAACAGACTCAGGATGGATATATTGAGTAACAGCTACTTCTGAGGGGGTAGCATGAGATCCTTCTTGATCACCGTACAATTCCTTCGCTTTTTTGTATACAGAACTACACATAAACCAATTTTCCACTCGACAACGAACTTGATCCGCTTGAGGAAAATTAAGATGAGCTAAATAATTATAGGCCTGGGAAAAAGCTCCTTTAAGGGAAGCAATGTTACCGCCATGCCCATTAATAAAGAAAAATCGGGTAAATCCTACCCTAGTTAAACAGGTTAAATAATCCTCAATGACTTGAATTAAGGTCGTAGGACGCAAACTAATAGTTCCAGGGAAAGCTGTATGATGCAATGCCATACCTACATTAATGGTGGGGGCTACCATCGCTTGAGTTTTTTCCCCAACCCCTTTAGCGATCACCTCTGCACAAATAGAATCAGTTCCTATTAACCCTGTCGGTCCATGTTGTTCAGTCGAACCGATGGGAATGATCAGTCCTTGAGAGGTGTTTAGATAATCTTCAACTTCCGGCCAGGTGCTTAAGTTTAGTAGCATAAACTATTTATTAGTGGCATAAAAAATTTAAATGTCTAAGAAGACTATGAGATGAAAGAAGAAAAAACTATACTCAACGGCTAACTTTGTTGTATATCTTAACCTAGAGTCAACGTTAAGAGTATTGTTCATGCTATCTCTAGACTTACCTCAAGCTTTGTCTTCCCAAAAAAACGTCAACCATCATCGAATTTTGGTGGTCGAAGACGAAGATGTGATTCGAGATATGATTGTTATTGCCTTAGAAGAAGAAGGTTATGAGGTTGTAAGCGCTTCCGATGGACGCACCGCATTAAATTTCTTCCAAGATAAGCTGTCTTCAGACACTGGATGGGAGTTTCACTTGGTAGTTTTAGATTTAATGCTACCCCAGATTAACGGTTTAGATATCTGTCGCCTCCTAAGATATGATGGGAACATTGTCCCTATCTTAATTCTTAGTGCCAAAGCCAGTGAAACTGATAGGGTTTTAGGTCTAGAAGTTGGAGCCGATGATTATTTAACCAAACCTTTCAGTATGCGGGAATTAGTGGCTCGTTGTCGCGCCTTGATCCGTCGTCAAGGGTTTAGTAATGTGTCATCAGTTCCCGTCCGTAAGTTCCGCGATGTTACCCTATATCCCAACGAATGTCGGGTAGAGATTCGGGGTGAGGAGGCGAACCTTTCTCCCAAAGAATATCGCTTATTAGATTTGTTCATGAGCTACCCTCGTCGGGTTTGGTCTCGCGAACACTTAATAGAACAGGTATGGGGACCTGATTTCTTAGGAGATACTAAAACTGTTGATGTTCATATCCGCTGGTTGAGGGAAAAGCTAGAGTATGATCCGAGTCAACCAGAATATTTAATTACGGTAAGGGGGTTTGGCTATCGCTTTGGTTAATTACATGAAGTAATTAATTAACATGGAGTCAAGCAATAGTTAACAGATTATTAAAGGCCAACAGATGACTTACAGTAGGCTATCAGTTCATTGATTTTCTTTATTCTCGGTTTCTTATTAGGGATGGTTATTTGGGGGTGTAGTTACTACCGCTTCAAATACCAATTGCAGAAAATATTGACTGCTTCGCCCGATACGGAGGATTTAGTTAAGTCTTTATCTACAACGTCTCTAGTACGGCGGGAAATTCTTTATCTTCAAGAAACGTCTCAACAACAAGCTATAGAATTACAACGACAACAATATATCCTGGAGTTGGCTCCCATTGGTTATCTACACATTGATCGGGATAATCAATTGCTGTGGTGTAATCAACAAGCGCGACAGTTGCTCCATATTGATCGTTGGCAACCTGGCCAAGTCCGTCTTTTCCTCGAGTTAGTTCGTTCCTATGAACTTGATCAACTAATTGAAAAAACACGTAATACTCAGACTGCTCAAGTAGAAGAGTGGGTGTTTTATAAAACACCCTATGTCAGTCAAGTGCTTGTAAATAATGGAGCTATTGCCCTCAAAGGGACAGGCTATCCTCTCCAGAATCAAGCTGTGGCAGTTTTCTTGGAAAATCAACAACCATTAGTAGAACTATCGCAATCGCGTGATCGCGCTTTTTCGGATCTTACCCATGAACTACGAACCCCTTTAACCTCTATTTTTTTAGTGGCTGAAACGTTACAGACTCACCTAGAAAATCCTGAACGTCGTTGGGTTGAAAAACTATTGAAGGAAACCACTCGCTTAATTCATCTAGTCGAAGATTGGCTTGATCTGAGTGAAATCGAAAATAATCTTCATCGAAATCTCACTTATGAACGCCTAGCTTTAGATAAATTAATTTTGTCAGCGTGGCAGACTTTAGATCCCCTAGCGCAAAAAACACAAGTCACTCTCGACTGTCATGGCAGTTCGGAAATTCAGTTTTCGGGTGATCGCTCTCGTTTATACCAAGCATTTCTCAATCTACTAGACAATAGTTTCAAACATAGTCCTTCTGGATCTACCATTCAAGTTCATCTTAAATTATGCGAAATTAATCAAGCTATCGAAGTTGATATTATTGATTGCGGTTCTGGGTTTTCTGAGGCAGATTTACCTTACATTTTTAATCGTTTATATCGGGGAGATATTTCACGAGTACGCGCTGGAAACGATACTCAATCTCTTCGTCAAGGAAGTGGTTTGGGTCTAGCAATTACCCAAGAGATTGTTCATGCTCATGGTGGCTCAATTACTGCTAAAAATCATCCTGATACCCACGGAGCTTGGGTAAAAGTGGTGTTTCCGACTTGAACGACCCAATTTTATAGGGGGAGCCTAAGATATTTGTTCATTGTTATAAATTAGCAATTTTAACTCAGAGGTAGGGAAGTAATTGACAGTTTTTATATGATTTAGACTATATCCAATTTAAATGGACAACAGCCTAGACCTTAAGATATTGTAATCAATATAATAAAACCAGATAGTTAAACTGTGCATAGTCAAATTAAGGGAGGTAATCGTCAAATTTTGTCATTCTTACCTATTGCCTCTTATCTTTCTTCCTTAGATGATCTTCAAAGATGTACAAGGTCTGAGCTCATAAATTATGAGAGAGATTTTTAAGATAATCGCGAATAACTTCATTCAGCATTAATAATAAAGGATGAATGGAATAGTGAAAGAGACAAATAATGAATATCAATAGCACGCTCAAAGTGGGAGTCTTAGGATTTGGGGGACTAGGACAAGCGGCTGCCCGAATTCTTACTCCTAAACAAGAGATGACCTGGGTAGCGGCCGCCGATCTTAAAGGTTATGGTTATTGTGAGAGGGGATTAGATCCGGATCAAGTAATCTCCACCTATCACGAAAAGGGGTCGATTGGCTATTGTGAGCCCTATGGAACCTTCAGTAACAAAAGTATTCAAGACTTACTTGAAACTAAGACGGTTGATGGCTATTTCTTAGCTTTACCTAACCTTCCTAATACCTTTATGGCGGATGTTACTAGGCAATTTATCTCGTCAGGGTGGCGAGGAGTGTTAGTAGATGCCCTCAAGCGTACCAGTGCAGTCGAACAATTACTCAAATTACAATACGAATTAGCTCAAGCCGGAATCACTTACTTAACCGGATGTGGGGCAACTCCTGGGTTGCTCACCGCCGCTGCAACCATAGCGGCCCAAAGTTACGCCGAGGTTCACCGTGTTAAAATCTCCTTTGGAGTCGGTATTGCTAACTGGGAAGCCTATAGAGCTACAATTCGTGAAGATATCGCTCATTTGCCAGGGTTTGACGTAGAAAGAGCCAAGGGTATGAGTGATGCTGAGGTAGAAGCCTTTTTAGACAAAACCAATGGGATTTTAACCTTAGAAAATATGGAACACGCCGATGATATTATGCTAGAACTGGCGGGGGTTTGCGATCGTGATCGGGTAACAGTTGGGGGTGTAGTTGATACTCGTAACTCCAGAAAACCTTTAAGTACTAATGTTCAAGTAACCGGGCGTACTTTTGACGGAAAAATCTCCACTCATACTTTCGCTCTAGGAGACGAAACCAGTATGGCGGCCAACGTTTGCGGACCTGCTTTTGGTTATCTTAAGGCAGGTATGGCGCTACATCGTCGTGGAATTTATGGACTATTTACTGCCGCGGAAATAATGCCTAAGTTTGTGAAATAAAACACTTTTATCAAACGACAGGCAATATTCAAAATTCTGGTTTTTAAATAGGAGATATGAGACATAATGTAATATGATCATATAAATCCGATCCAATACGGCTCAACTCGGTTAAGCGTGGATATAGTAATGGTTCGTGTTCAGTTTACGCGAACTATTTCCTCTTGATATTTATATTTACTTTCTTATAATTGGATGTGAATAGGCTTGAATAAGTCGAAAATAGATTTTACAGTGGGGATTTAGGAGCCGATTGTTCTCTGCCCATTGAGTTCGGTCTCCTCTGTCCAGGAGGATGATAAGGGGAGTCATTCGGTTACTTTCGAACACCCTTTGCTTGATTTGAACGGTATTAGTTTTTTGATAGTTGAAGGAAGAAATGGGATCGTTCCTAGATCTGTACAGAGACGTAAGGGCAATAGCGGTAAAGAGCTTGGGCGTATTTAGTGGGGGTTTGGGGGATTCTATGAAAGGCACCAAAAATGAGGTAAAAGTGGTGATCGGGGAGATATATCCCAGTTCCCGGACTTAGAGATTCTAGTAAGATGTTAAAGTTTTTAACTTGACTGAAAATGTACCTCGTCTTCAATAAAAGCCACATTGGCGGGGAGCCACTATGATTTTTCTGTACGGAAGGGATAACGGTAGAGCTGTGCACCACCAGTTAACTACTTTTCAAATCTTTGATTTGATAGGAGCAATTTAGCTCATAAAATACTTCGGCAGAATCGAGAAGAGATTTCATATCCATAGCGCCAGACGTTAATAAATATGGCTTCTAGCATAAAGCTGCTGTTCTCCTTTCTCACTACAACTCTCCGTTAAACATGAGTTTGACGGAGAGTTGCAATCTTGATTGTTGGCGGTTACTCTTTTATATAATTGTCAACTTCGTCATATTTTGACTTGGATATTGAGAATAAGAGCAGTGTTTTTAAATCTTATTAGATTTATTTCATAATTCAGTTATGATAAAAACTTTGGAAGTTATTAGCTACGATTGATAATCTTAAAATAATTGAGAATAAGTTGAATGTACAATACAAAAATCTACTTCTTTTCTGTCCTCTAGTTTATGGCGATGATAGTGTTGCCTTTGTTTGTGATGAAAGATTATGACTATAGTAGCTACCACTTATTTAAAAGAAATTGTGCTCTTCTGAATTATTTATCTTATTATCTATATTTTTTTGAAAAAATATTTTAGCTTTTTACTTATTTTTTAATGTATTTTATGTTGATGGGCTTTAAAAAGCTAATTATCGTTTTGCCAAATAAAATATAATCTTGATATAACTCAAAAATATCACTAATAAAGTTAATAGGTATGAAATATTCAGTAAAAAAAAATTAGATATTATAAATAGACAAAAAAATATCTACAGTAAGAATATGGTAAAGAGTAGTTTGATAACTTTTATAAATTAAGATAAGAAACATTACCCTAAGCAATAACATATAAAATATTGATAGTTTTTTAAGATAAATGTAAGTAGACTAATCATAAAAAAATACAGGAAATAACAAAGTCAACACTTCATTTAATAACTTTCTTGAAAGAGGTAAAATAATTATGTGTCAGTTTAAATAAATCTAAGAAATAGAAAATGTATAGTATCTTTTTTATAAGATAAATAGATCTTAGAATAATTCAGGATAGATTCATTTACCCTTTATAAGGGGTAAATTAATCTATCCTTACAGTCAAATAGTAGCGAGTAAATTTGATGTTATGAAACAGACTAATGAATACCTAAACTTTCAAAAAATAAAAACAAGAGAATAAAGGCGAAAAAAAAGACGAACAATGTAAAATAGATAAAGCTCAAAAACTACCATAAATATTATAAAAATATGTTAAATAAAATGAAATATAGCAAATTTATTAAACCTAAAAAATTTGCTATATAGTATAATTTTCTGATATGCCTTGGCAATTCTATGGTTAGTTAAGTCTCAAAAATAAGCTATAATTTTGTATTTTTTCCCAAAAAAAATACAAAATTATAAAAAAAATCACACTAATTCTAGGAAAACTAGATTTTTTACATGTAAATATTATTAATTTACATGTAAAATACTTCCTTAAACTGTTCTCAAAGAGAACTCAAGAGGCTAATCTAAAAAGGAGTCAATATTTGTTAAAGGTTCTTTACTATGCTCTTTTCTGTTAACCCGATTAAATTTGGCACTGATGGCTGGCGTGGTGTTATTGGTGCTGAGTTTACTTTTGAACGAGTCGCTTTGTTAGCCCCCCTCGCAGCCAAAATCTTAGCTGATAATTATGGAACCCCTGATAGAAAACATCAAGTGATTGTGGGATATGATCGTCGATTTTTAGCCGAAGAATTTGCTCAAGTTGCCGCTGAAGCTATACAAGAAGCAGGATTTGATGTGGTATTATCCCAATCTTATGCCCCTACTCCCGCCTTTAGTTGGGCAGCTAAACAACAAAATTCTTTAGGCGCGATTGTCTTAACCGCAAGTCACAACCCCGCTAAATATTTAGGATTAAAGGTAAAAGGAGCGTTTGGTGGCTCAGTTTCTCGGAAAATAACCCAGCAAATTGAAACTTTATTGCTTAATCCTCCTATTTTTAATTGTAAATCAGGAACCTTAACCTACTTTGATCCTTGGGAAAGTTACTGTCATGGATTACAACAAAAAGTTAATATCGAAACCATTCGCGGGGCTATTTCATCAGGTAAATTAAAGGTGTTTGCTGATGTGATGCACGGGGCTGCTGCAACAGGCTTAAAACGATTATTAAGCTGTGCTATTGAAGAAATTAACGGTGATCGCGATCCATTATTTGAAGGAGGTGCGCCTGAACCTTTGCCTCGTTATTTATCGAAGTTATTTAATGCTATCAAAACTTCAACCCGTCAGGGAGACAATAGATTAAGAGTTGGTTTAGTTTTTGATGGAGATGGTGATCGCATTGCTGCAGTAGACGGACAAGGAAATTTTCTAAGTTCTCAAGTTTTAATTCCTATTTTAATTGATCATTTAGTCAAACGTAAGGGCTTTACAGGGGAAATTATTAAAACTGTAAGTGGTTCAGATTTAACTTCTCGTCTAGCACAACTTTATGGTCTTTCAGTTTATGAAACCCCCATTGGTTATAAATATATTACGGATCGAATGTTAACTACTGATAGCTTGATTGGCGGAGAAGAATCTGGTGGAATTGGTTATGGAACTCATATTCCTGAACGCGATGCTTTATTATCAGCTTTATATGTCTTAGAAGCTATGGTGGAAAGTAGCAAAGATTTAGGTGAATATTACGACTATTTACAAGATAAAACCAATTTTTATAATGTTTATGATCGTCTTGATTTACCCTTAGCTGATATAGAAGTTCGAGCAAAACTAGTAGAAAAATTACAACAAGAACCGTTAACTAAAATTGCTGGACAAAAAGTACTAAATTGTTCAACTAAAGATGGTTATAAACATCGCTTAGATGATGGAAGTTGGTTATTGATTCGCTTTAGTGGGACTGAACCAGTATTAAGATTATATTGTGAATCAATAACCACCAAACAAGTCCATCAAATTTTAAATTGGGTAAAAGACTGGGCAAATTCAGTTTAACTTAACGTTAGTTTCGATTAGGATTACTTAGCCACTCATTTTACGGACCAATTATATATAAATCAGATGATAGAATTAGACAGTTAGCCTGACTAAAATTTAGAGGATACAAAATACTATTTCTGTACACTATTATTAGGAAATCTATCTCTAAAATCTCAAGTAATTTAATTGATAAATAACTCATTGATTTTATTAAAACTACGCTTGATCTTGTGTTAAAAGATTACAACTTTCAACTCTGGAGATTCTGACCTTTTATTGTGTTAAGCTAGGCGGGTATTGCCCACCTGATAATTTTAAAAAAAATAGTCCTGTAACGCCTTAACTTCTAGAGGTTGAGTTTGTAAAGCTCGAATAGCTGCAACAGTTGCTTTTGCCCCTGCTATTGTTGTAATAACAGGTAATTTATAATCCAAAGCAGTACGACGAATTAAGCGACCATCCACCTGAGATTCTTCACCACTGGGAGTATTGATAATAAATTGAATCTGCTTATTTTTAATCCAATCTATTATATGAGGACGACCTTCATGGAGTTTAAAAACAACTTCTACATCTTCAATTCCATTATCGGATAATACTTTTTGAGTCCCTGAAGTTGCGACAATTTTAAATCCTAAAGAAACTAGGTCTTTAACAACTGAAACCGTTGAAAGTTTATCTCGATTACTCATGGAAACAAATACCGTTCCGGTCGTAGCTAAGTCAACTCCAGCAGCAATTTCTGCTTTAGCAAAAGCTTTTCCAAAGTCATCATCTATTCCCATTACTTCCCCAGTAGAACGCATTTCTGGTCCTAATAACGTATCAGTTTCTGGGAATTTTTGGAAAGGTAAAACTACTTCTTTAACAGCGATATGACGTGGAACAAGTTCCTCAGTTATTTTTAACTCTTTTAAAGTTCTTCCTGACATAAGTAAAGAGGCAATTTTAGCTAAAGGTCGTCCTGTTGCTTTAGACACATAGGGGACGGTGCGAGATGCACGAAGATTTGCTTCTAAAATGTAAACAGTTTCCCCTTGAATAGCATATTGAATGTTCATTAACCCGATAACTTTCAATCTATTTGCTAAGTGAGTTGTCCAAGTTCTAATAGTATCAATAACTGTGGCTGAAAGGGTGGTAAAAGGAAGAGAACAAGCCGAGTCTCCAGAGTGCACACCTGCATGTTCAATGTGTTCCATAATGCCGCCAATAACCACGTTTCCGGTTATATCACACAAAGCATCAACATCAACTTCGATCGCATTTTCAAGAAACTTATCAATTAGAATAGGATGGTTAGGTTCCACCTGTACAGCGTATGTCATGTAACGTTCTAATTCTTCATCAGAATAGACAATTTCCATGGCTCTTCCTCCCAACACATAGGAAGGACGTACAACGACAGGATAACCAATACGAGAAGAAATAACTAACGATTCTTCATAACTGCGAGAAATTCCGTTAGGGGGTTGTCTAATGTCAATATCATGTAATATCTTTTCAAAGCGTTCCCGATCTTCTGCAGTATCGATCGCGTCGGGAGAAGTTCCCCAAATTTTAGTTTGGACAGGGCACTCGGGACTATCGAGGTATGCCTGCAAGGGAACTGCTAATTTCAAGGGAGTTTGACCCCCAAATTGGAGAATGATTCCCACAGGGTTCTCAGTTTCGATAACGTTCAAGATATCTTCTTTAGTTAGGGGTTCGAAATACAACCTATCGCTTGTATCGTAATCGGTGGAAACGGTTTCAGGGTTAGAATTCACCATAATGGTTTCAAACCCTGCATCGCTGAGGGAAAAGGATGCATGACAGCAACAATAGTCAAATTCAATTCCTTGTCCAATACGGTTAGGACCTGCCCCTAAGATCATGACTTTCTGTTTCTCAGTAGGAGTTACTTCTGTTTCTGAAGGTTCATAAGTGGAATAGAAATAGGGAGTAAAGGCTTCAAATTCTGTCGCGCAAGTATCTACAACCTTGTAGACCGGAATGATGCCCAAACTCTTGCGATAGCTTCTGACCTCATCTTCATTAGTTTTCGTTGCAAAAGCAATTTGGTAATCGCTAAACCCTTGTTGTTTAATTAACCGCATTTTTTGGATCGTAATGTCAGTTAAGAGAGTTTGTTTGAGGAATTTTTCGCTTTCACTGAGTTCTTCTAACTTATCCAAAAACCAGATGTCAATGGCAGTCAATTCGTGAATTTCGTCTACGGTCATCCCCAGTTGCAACGCATGATATATACTATAAACACGGTCAGGGTTGGGAGTTCGTAGATTGGCGCAAACTTGGGATAGAGTGGGTAAGGTTTCTTTTCGGTCGCAACCGAAGCCATGTCGTCCTGTCTCTAGAGAGCGTAAGGCTTTTTGAAAAGACTCTTGAAAAGTTCTTCCTATAGCCATTACTTCTCCTACAGACTTCATTTGGGTAGTTAGAATGGGTGGGGAACCATGGAATTTTTCAAATGCAAAACGGGGTATTTTCGTTACCACATAGTCAATACTCGGTTCAAAAGATGCGGGAGTTTGTTTGGTGATGTCGTTGTTGATCTCATTGAGAGTATACCCCACTGCTAGTTTAGCGGCAATTTTAGCGATGGGAAACCCTGTTGCTTTTGATGCTAATGCAGATGATCGTGATACACGGGGATTCATTTCAATGACAATCACATCTCCATTGACAGGGTTAACAGAAAATTGAATATTAGACCCTCCCGTTTCTACGCCAATTTGGCGGATAATTGCTTGAGAATAATCTCTTAGCCGTTGATATTCTTTATCAGTTAACGTCTGTGCTGGTGCTACTGTTATAGAGTCCCCTGTATGAATTCCCATGGGGTCAAAGTTTTCGATTGAACAGATAATGACCACATTATCAGCTAAGTCCCGCATTACTTCCAATTCATATTCTTTCCATCCTAATAAAGATTTTTCGATTAAAATTTGAGACACAGGAGACGTTTCAATCCCAAATTGTACCATTGCTTCAAATTCTTCTTGGTTATAAGCAATACCTCCTCCCGTTCCTCCAAGAGTGAATGCAGGACGTATTATCAAGGGATAAGGTCCAATTTCTTGACCAATTACCTGTGCTTGTTTGAGGGTACTGGCAACACCCGAAGGACAAACAGGAACTCCAATTTTAGCCATCGCTTTTTTAAATAATTCCCGATCTTCTGCCATTTCAATAGCTGACAGTTTCGCACCGATCAACTCCACATTATACATATCCAAAACTCCAGTTTTGGCTAAAGACACCGTCACATTAAGAGCAGTTTGACCTCCCATTGTCGGTAACAACGCATCAGGACGTTCTTTGGCAATGACTTTTTCTACCATATCGGGGGTTAGGGGTTCTATATAAGTCCGGTCAGCCATTTCAGGATCAGTCATAATGGATGCTGGGTTGGAGTTGACTAAGACAATTTCATATCCTTCTTCTCGCAATGCTTTACAAGCTTGAGTACCAGAATAGTCGAATTCGCAAGCTTGTCCGATAACGATGGGGCCTGCACCTAAAATCAAGATTTTTTTTAAGTCGTTGCGACGTGGCATAAGCGTTTTTGTAGAGTAGATAGAATAAACCGAAGTTATTGTATCTACTGTCTGTAGCATTTTATGTTTACCCTAATCCTTTATTCAGGTTTAAGGGGTTTGGGAAAGGCAATAAGTAATAGGCACAAATCAAGATTTTCTTGGATTTTATATCATTATTTCTATTTAATTAACTAGATATTAATGACAGATCTCTTAATTTCAGTTTTCTTTATGACTTCATTAGAAAGTTTGATGAATTTGAAAAAACAAAAAAAATATCTATTTCCGTCAGAAATATACTTATTATAACTGGTTATTTATAAAGCAATTTTTTTATATATATGTTCATTTTAATAGGCGCTATTACATACCTATTAAAATAGGTTCATTATAAACATGTTAGTTTCTGATACTTATTTTTAGTCTCTAATAGTTAGACTTAAATTTTATAAAAAAAGATTTTTTGAAATTCTTAAAAGACTATTTTTTTATTTTTAAAATAGTCTTTTAAGAACTAAGAAATAACTTTTTTATGTCAGTTTATAAAATAGTTATTGCCACTTATAAATATAATTACTTATCGTAAGTGTACAATTACATTGCGTCCTTCTCCCTAACTTTGATAATCTTCACTTCAAATTTCTTGACTAGAAGAAAATTCAGGTAGTATTCATGCTCAATATTTTTGTTGAGTTTCATTGACTATCTTGATTTTCTATTTTCCCTCGCTCGAACACTTCTGGGAGTTATTCAAACAATTCCAAAAACCCGATCCCCTAAACCCCTCAAAATTTGATAATCTAAACTAATACTTATAGGGAACGGGATACAAATTCGTGGATATAGTGATAGGTCGAGGTAAAGTTGCCCGACGAGCCTACGGGATAGATGAAATTGCTCTTGCTCCTGGGAACCGGACTTTAGATCCGAGTCTAGCACAGACTAACTGGACTGTTGGTGGCATTGAAAGAAACATACCCATTATCGCCAGTGCAATGGATGGCGTCGTTGATGTCAAAATGGCGGTATTGCTATCCGAATTAGGAGCTATGGGAGTTCTCAACTTAGAAGGGATACAAACTCGTTATGAAGATCCTAATCCTATTCTTGATCGCATTGCATCAGTCGGGAAATCAGAATTTGTGGGGTTAATGCAAGAACTATATGCTAAATCTATCGAACCGGAATTGATTAAGGGGCGTATCACTGATATAAAAGACCACGGAGGCATTGCAGCAGTAAGTCTGACTCCAGCGGGAGCTTCTCAATATGGTCAAATTGTGGCCGAAGCAGGAGCAGATTTATTGTTTGTTCAAGCGACGGTGGTTTCTACCTCCCACTTTTCCCCTGAATCTATAAGTTCCCTGAACTTAAGACAATTTTGCCACGAAATGCCTATGCCGGTGGTTTTGGGCAACTGTGTCACCTACGAAGTCGCACTAAGTCTGATGAAAGCTGGGGCAGCTAGTGTCTTAGTAGGCATAGGTCCTGGGGCTGCTTGTACCTCCCGTGGTGTGTTAGGAGTAGGAGTTCCTCAAGCAACTGCTGTAGCTGACTGTGCCGCGGCACGCGATGAGTATTACCAAGAAACTGGACACTATATCCCTGTAATTGCCGATGGGGGTGTTGTTACAGGGGGAGATATTTGTAAATGTGTTGCCTGTGGAGCTGATGCGGTGATGATTGGATCCCCAATTGCTCGGTCTATAGAAGCCCCTGGACGGGGATATCATTGGGGTATGGCGACTCCTTCTCCAGTATTACCCAGGGGAACCCGGATCAATGTAGGAACCACTGGAACAATCAAGGAAATTCTCACCGGACCAGCTCGGTTAGACGATGGAACCCATAACTTATTAGGTGCACTCAAAACCAGTATGGGAACTTTAGGAGCAAAAACTATCAAAGATATGCAACAAGTTGAAGTTGTCATTGCACCGTCTTTATTAACGGAAGGAAAAGTGTACCAAAAAGCTCAACAGTTAGGTATGGGTAAGTAATTGATCGCAACTCCCATGTTGGTAAAGCATACAGTTTTTGTTATGAGTAGCTTATGAGTTCAGAAAATTCTATCATTGATAGTTAGACATCACGGCTTTTCTAGACTAACTATGACAAAATTTTCATAAAAAGAGCTGAAATTCTTGTTCTGCGAGATTTACAAGATTCTGAAAATTTGATTTTGATAAAAATCAAGTTTTTGTAATAATAGAGTATATTCAAAATAACAGTTATTGAAGTTATTAGCTGTAAATTTATCAGATTTAGTCTAAAAAAGCTAAGATTACTAGTTGTTCAAGACAAAAAAAACTGGCGATCCTTCTCGTGTTTGTACCTATTTCATCTTTTTTAGATGAATAGGACAATAAATCTTGTTAGAAAAATACATTAACTGGTTTTGTTAAGTATTTTGAACCTTGAATTAAACTAAACTTTAGCTTGCTTAGACTTTTTACTCTTCACCTTTAGTATGACGCTTGGTACAATAAGATTAGCGGATGATAGCCACGGATAGGAGGCCTGACACGATGCAATCCCTCTACATTCCTCATTTACTTCAACGCACAGAGAGAACCCAAAATATTCTTATTGATGATTTTATCCCTGGCTTGGATACTTTGATGCCTTTTCGTGGGACCCTGAGCATTCGTCATGGGGGAACATTCCTAGATATAAAAGTAAAAGGGGAAACTATTGTTACGTTGATCTGCGATCGCTGCTTGCAACAATACAATCATCGTATTATTGTAGATACTTCGGAAATTGTCTGGCTCGATAAAAACCTAAGTTTGTCTGACATTCCCCAAGAAAGAGAAGTTTCTTTGGAGGATTTATCGGAAACCCTTTCTCCTGATGGACATTTTAATTCTGAAACCTGGCTTTATGAACAATTATCATTGGCAATGCCTTTTAGACGGTTATGTGGAAAGAATTGTCAGCAACCTGTTGTTTCTGATTGTGTTGAAAATCTGTCCCCCATTGATAATCGTTGGGCTTCGTTAGAGTGTTTAAAACAAAAGTTTTCACAATGATAGTGGAGTTATAGTAAATAGTAGAACAGTAGACAACTGGGATTATCCAACACTGTTAACATCTGACTTGCTGGAGTCTATTCTTAACTTATTTTATAGCACTAGGTATTTATGTTAGGGCGACTTATAATCTCTTCCACTGTTCTCACAACAAGATTGTTTATTCTTGATTCTACAATTTGTTAGAGAACAGTGGAAGGCATCCTCAAACTATTCCGATAAGAGAGTCTATAACTAGACTATTTTTTCTTTAAAACATATCATAGTATTTATAGAGAAGATAGCCATAATTGGGGATACTCACAGTGGTGAAATAACTAAAATACAGGAATATATTTGACTACAATGTTTCAGAAATATTCTAATTTAATCGAAATAAAAAGTCTGTAAAATCTAACTTTATTAGCCAATTCTAGAGCAATATAGATCAAGAAAAAATATCTGAAAACTCACTTGAATTACTGTAGTGATCGAGCCATGATTTAAACGGCTGGGATAAACATGGCATTTATGGATGCTATTTTTGCATCCATAAAACCCGGAAAGGCATATTGAGAACAAAATTCGGACAGTTATTACTATTTACTCTAACAACTTTAGCAGGGACAGTTTATCACAAGTCAGTCTTGAGAAAAAATAATCAAGTTAAAACAGAGGACTTTATTATTTTTTTGATGAAGCCTATGAATATTTTAGCTACAATAAGGTTAAGTATTTTTCCCCTCGGTCAATTTTTGGCAGGAGTCAAAAAGTCCAGGACACAATTTTCATTTGTCTACCTATTATTTTTCAATATGTCACATTAGGCGCTTTAACTATGGGTAAAAGCTGTTGTTAGCAGCATTGACCACAGATTGCTCATATCAGAGAGTTTTTGCTTGCCTCTCTTAAGAGTACTGGGGATATCTACACTTCTATTTTCTCTGAGGGTTGTTTGATATTTTTACGAAAATTAATACCGATATGAAAGATTTTAATTCAGTTAAAAAGTTAATTGAAACATCTCAAGTTGTTGTCCTTTCTAGCAAAACTTTTGGGAGAATTAATGAATGTTATTTTCGAGTTGCTTACGGTCTTTTGCGGCCAGCAATGGCAAAAGAGGGAATTGAAGGATTAAAATAAAAATCAAGACAGATTATATTATTAATTCGGAAGTGGGTTTAACTGATTGGTCCCAAATATTTGCGCAAATAGGGAGAAAACACCTCATAAATTAGAGTTAAAGGTTTGCGATCATGCCAAAATAAATAATGTCTGCCCCAAAAAGGGCCTTTTTCTCCAAACGCCTCTTCTAAAGCAGAGGAATTGCCATGATAAATCCCTTGAATATCACGGTATAATCCCGTATATAACTGTGAAAGGCTCTCCCAAATGGGTAAGGAGCGATTCTCTAAATATTTGTCTATGTGATTGGCATTCCACCAAGAAGCAGCATAGGCTAATCTTTGTCCTGATGCTGTTCGTAGCCAAACCTGTCGTCGAAGACGAGGTTCGAGGACACTTTCAATCTGCGCCGGCGCGCCATCTTTATTCTTATCAATTGAAGATAGGTCAATGAGATCAACTTCTGTGTTTTCTGTCGTAAGTAGTTTTAAATGACGAGTTGGAGAACCATCCCCTAACAACAGAATTTGCCATGCAGGAGACAATTGATGATGAGGAAGTCCCTGTTTGACTTGTTCTTCACCACCTTCCCAAATAATGTCAAGAGCGTGCCACTGATGAGTTGATGTTGTGTTGTTATCAGAGTTCAAAATTGCTGTCACTGGTTCTAAAAAAGACTTTATAACTTCTAAGGTTATAATAACAAAACTAAACCTTTGTAGGAGCGAATGTTTGGATTTATCGCCTTAAATAAACCATCAGAAATTACATCTCATGATTGTGTAGCCAGAGTTAGAAAAATTCTTAAACTCAGAAAAGTTGGTCACGGTGGAACCCTGGATCCTTTAGCAACGGGAGTTCTACCTATTGCTGTGGGGAAAGCTACTCGTTTATTGCAATTTCTACCTGAGAACAAAGCTTACCGTGCCCTGATCCGCCTAGGAATGCAGACAACCACTGATGACCTCCAAGGAGAGGTAGTTAAGTCCCAATCTGCTTCGATGTTAACTTTAGAACAAGTTGAACCCCTACTGCATAAGTTTATTGGAACTATTCAACAGACTCCCCCTATTTATAGTGCCATTCAACGTGATGGAAAACGGTTGTATGATTTAGCAAGACGAGGAAAACTGGTAGATATTCCGGCAAAAAAAATTTATATTGAGCGAATTAACTTAGTTGGTTGGTATCCTGGGGAATTTCCCGAATTAGAAGTTGATATTACTTGTGGTCCAGGGACTTATATTCGAGCGATTGCCCGCGATTTGGGAACTATGCTTAACTTGGGGGGAACTTTGGCTAGGTTAACTCGTACTGAAAGTTGTGGGATGAAGTTATCCGAAAGTATTACTTTAGGACAATTAAAAACAGAGATTGAACAGGGAAGTTTTAGCTTAATTTCTTCAAATGTTGCCCTACAACATTTGAATCAAATATTTTTATCAGAAACAAACGGAAAACGTTGGCTTCAAGGACAAAAAATTGTTCAAGATTTACCGCCATTATCTGTTTCTGGAATTGTTAGAGTATATCAAGAAGAAAACAAGTTATTAGGCATAGGAAATATTGTTAAATTCGATGATTATCAGATTTTGAGTCCTAAAGTTGTTATTTTAAATGAGTAAGAAATTTTCAATTTATAAAACAGTTTCTATTTGAATTAGTCTATAAGTTTAATTGACTATATGTTTAGTGAATTCTTAACTTTTAACGAAGATTTTAATAACTTACTTGAGTTGAAAATAAAGTAGAAAAGATATTAGCTTTAATTAGGATAAATTCTACTTTTTTCCACTTAGTCCAAAAAATCGTTCGTTATTTGGGACTGACATTCCTTAATTGGGGAAGCTAGGATCGAAAGTATGGAGAATAAATTACTCTATTTATTAGACGGGAGTCGTAAGGAGATTTAACATCATGTTTGACTTAAGTTATGGTACATCTGGAATAGCTACAGCAATCTCGTTATTAATTGGAATAACGGCAGTAACTCCCATCTATCTCTTTAAACCGGCGGCAGCTCAACCGTTTTCTCTAGAAAACAATAATAATTCTGGTCCCATTTCTAATGATGTAGTAATTCCTCTGGGGACTCGAATTCCCCTCCGACACCAAGATGCTGAGAGAATTCTTGTTACCAACGAAGAAAGTCTTGATATAACCCTTGAAACTGCAGCCAATATTAGGGATCGCTACGGTAATTTTTTGGTTCCAGTAGGTAGTAAGGTCATGGGCTTTATACAACCAGCTAATGGGGGAGCGCAGTTTGTTACACGAGAAATCATCATTTATAATCAACGGTATCCTCTTTATGCAAGTTCTGGTGTCGTGACTCGTACAGAAACTATTAATGAAGGTGCAAGTGTGGAGGAAATTTTAGGAGGAACTTTGGCAGGTTCTGCTGCTGCTGCTATTATTGCTGGAACGACAGGTGATCGCCGTATTGATGCTTTAGAAGTCTTGGCAGGTGCTGCGGTAGGGACCCTGGCCGGATGGGGCTTGCCAGAAGCTGGCCTTATTGGAGGGGGTGAAACTCAGGTTATCTCTATTGATCCTAACCAAGATTTGGCTATTATTCTAGAATCGAATTTAACTTTAACAGGGAACAATAAGGGAAGTTATAGACGTTTTTAACACAAACTATTGTGAAGACTGAACTCAAATTATTTGTGTATTTCCTATATATTTTTAACGTCAGATGAGTTCGACAGAAAATTTTGGAGAAAAGGGGCAGTGGACATTCTATATGCTATGGTCCTTATGGATTGAAGTCCGATGCTATGGATATAAAATTTCTCCCGATATTGCAAAAACATTTTGTGTTCTAGATAACTATCTATCAAAGACTTGAACGGCATTTTAATTTTACTCCTAAATTGACATTATTGATTTGAAAAAAAGGTTTCATTTTCGTTTGAGTTTAGATAAATTTATGACCATTAAAATCACTTATTTCTGGTCAGCATATTGAACCTTTAAAGAATTTCATGAATTACAGATTTCCACCTTATAAGAAAGAATTTCCTGATCTCCTAAAATAGGGATGTTACTGTGCTGTTTTTTACATATTTACATAAGTCTTTAATTAGACTAACGCCAGAGTAAACTAAGTTTCTTAAGGCTTAATTAGATAGTATTAAAAGCCTATTATATAGCATTTAAAATTTGAATTACATTTAATTGTAAACGACCACTGTAAATTATTGACTTTGAACTTCACTCCAGGCAACACAGATAACAGTAAATCTATTTCTGCGTTAAGGCAAAATTTAATCAACAAATTATTAGAAGACCGAGAATATATTACTCAATAACTCTTTGAGACCTTATATCAACAAGGACTTCAATTAATTACTCATTATCAATAAAACATAAAGGAAAAGTCAGTAAAACTAATTGGTAAATTTTTACTTAGTCAGCGTTCTTTAATTGAAAAGGTTAACGACCAACTTAAAATATCTCTCATATTGTATATGCGAAACATCGAAATATTTGAAACTGTCTTGTTAACCTTTTTGCTCGATTGATGACTTATGCCTATTTACCTAAAAAACCTTCTTGCAGCTTAAGGTCAAAAAGTAAGTTGGCCTTTTCTACTGCTTTTTTAAAAAACTGTTTTAGTCTTTATTTATGATAGTTATCATTTCATTTAACTATCAATATAGTTGTTTTGTTACTAAACAATTGAGACTGATAACAGTGTTTTTAAAACCTTTTTAAACTAAGTTTTTTAGAGTTATTAACTATAGTTTTAACTGTCGTTAGTAAAATTGGATTACAGACTTAATACAAACCATAAGTTTATTTAACAGGTGCTTTTTTGAACAGATTTTTATATTTAAAATTAATGTCATCTATTTTGTATGCAAGTATCAATTATTTTTAATATATATTCGGAAATAGACTACTTTTCTTGTTTAAGAAATTAAATTCTATATTATAAATAATAATGAAACATTTTTTTAGAAAATTTAACTATTTATAGATACACTTCATTTTTTTATCATTGTGTTAAGATAGTAAATTTTTCATACTGATAATCCTCTAAAATTAGAGGATTATCGTCTCGAGATAACTCATCATGTTTAACCATAATTTAACTTAATTAAGTTTACATAATCTTGATGTCTAACTAATAAATCTTTTATATAAGATCAATAAATAATTGAAGTTATATAAAAAAATCTAAATATTTATTTCTTTTATATTTGTTTGTTAACATAATTAATTTAACTTGAACTAGCAATTTTTTCTGAATTTACCACAATAAAAAGTAGTGTATTAGACATGAAATAAACTTATTGATAGCTTTCAAATAATCCCTTCGTAGAGAGCTTCAACTAGTGGAGTTAAAATCGAGACAATAAGGAGATAAAACAAGACTTGCTCTAGTATATATTCCATTAGTTCTCTATCTTTTGTTGCTTTATGAGCTAGTCAATTATTCATAACCACACAGGCCTCTGTCGGGGTTTGTAGTATCAGTACTTATGTTTTATCAATGAGACGTGACAAACTCAATAAACCTAATGTTTCTTCAATATGAGTTTGGTGTTTAAAATTTTACTATTAAGGATAGTTTTGGGAAATAAAAGTTTCTTTACGGTGAAGAATCGGAGGATTGTTATTATCAGTATAATAACAACAATATTCAAGGTTGAGCTCGGGTGAGGCTCACGCTCAAAGTCTGGAGAAAAAAGATAAAGTACTTTAAATTTATTGGTGCTAAATTTGACTAGAGTTATTTGAGATATTGTATCAGTAATTTGGAAAATTTTTTGTTTTTTTATAAAAAAAGTCAACAAAGGCTATTTTACTTCTATGCAGATATAAGACGTTGGGTCGGATTTTCCAGATCCTATTACTTTGGCAAGTACCAATAACATTATTAATGCATAATTAAAAATAAGTAAGTAATTTTTATAAAATCACAGATTAATACAACACTTTTATTACTTCTTGATTTCAGATATTTTTCAAGCTCAAGTATTTTTGATGCATAGATGTAAACATCCACTATGAATACATCCATGCTTATTTTAGCTGAATTTATTCTAAATTTTAGTTGATTTTTTAAAATTAAAAATCACTCAAATAATAAACTAGTTAAATGTTAAGTTAAATAACTTTATGGTTAAAAATTGACGTTATTTTTAACCCCATAAGCTCTTATTTCAATTAACTTCAATTTTTGATTAAAACCTTATACTGTTACTTAGTCACTATGGAAAATATTTTCTTTAATCCAATACCTAACTATTTCACGCTTTTCGGATATAACAAATAAGCTTTTAAACACTAATTAGCCGATTTAAATAGTCCTAAAATAAACTTCTTTTTTTAAAAAAGACTCTAAATTATCCTTTTAATTTGGGCATTTTTGAGAGAAACTTGGTATACTTGTATGCATTCTATTTATCCTTGATTTTTTCATCTAATAAATAGTTTTTTTGTTTAAATACGACATTTTTTTATTAGTATTTTTTTATCTTCTCATCTAAAATATTTCTTATAAAAAATTAACTTTTGACTTTTTTATTACACAAAATTTATACAATAAATTTTGTGTAATAAAAACCTAATATTTTAAGGGCAAATAAAAATTACGATTTATTTATAAGTTCTTATTTATATAATTACTATACTCACTCTTTTATTGAAATCTATCAATACTAAATAATAATTTTTCTGTCTTTTAATTTTAGCAATTTTATAAAAAATTAACCATTTTAATATCTAAGATCTTTCCACTTAATATTTATCTAAATATTCCAACTTTAAATTTTTAAGTATGTGTATTTTAAGAAAAAAAATAACTATACTGTGATTTTAACTACACATTAATTATATCTAATTTATAAATTAATTTTTAAATTTTTGAGATAGGTAAATATTTTTTAAAGCATTTATCTAATAGTTAATTTATTTTTTCTATTAAAATAAACAATAGATAATTGTGAGTAGTTTTATTTTTTTAATCTTATTTAGATAACTAAATTAAATAAAAAATGTTTAGTTTAGTACAATTTAATTACAAAGATAAAACATGCTATAGTAATATACTATTTTTTATTTATATAAAGAAATAAGGTTAGAATAAGTTATGTTTGTTTTTTGTTTTAATACTTCAGCTAATTTTTATTTATAAAAATTATATTTTTTAAAAATCTTATAGATAAGACTTGATTGGATCTAATTATACTTCTAGTTATAATTAAAATGGTTAATTTTAACTCTCTTTTATTAAGCAATAAAGATAATTTCCTAAATAATATTTCTGTGACTTTTCAGATATACATCTCTATTTTGGATTTAAAAATAAATATTTTAAAACTTCTAACTGTTAGTAAATTGTCTTTTTAAATTTGAGATCTTTATTTTCTGTTCATTTATAATATAACTTGAGTAACTTATCTTACCTTCCAAATTTTATGATTATATTATCCTTCTGATTTTACCTAAAAAATCCCCTTAACCTTAGGAGTAATTCACATTGTCATATCTAAATATTTTCTTTGTTAAAAGAAAATATTTAGATATGACAATAACTTATTAACTTAATAAATATTACTAAAGTGCTTAAAATAATACAAATGTGGGTATAAGTTTTGCTGCAAGTTGACAATTAAAAATTAGATAAATAATGTCTACTTTTTAGAGAAAATCGATTATCATACTTCTGACTTTTACTATATGAGACTAGTATAGACTATATTTTTAAGAAAATTTAATTGTTTATTAAAACTAGTTACAAAAAAACCATTTCAGCTGTGTTAATTTTTAATAAAAATCTCTTTTCCTTTTTTAGCTTTTCCTTGTTTATAATTATTCATACCATATTGAAGTTCCCAATCAATAATACTAAAATCTTTGAAGTTATTTTTTATTTCTTCAGAGTTATCATAAGTAATTAACCATTTATGTTGACAATTGACTAAACTTTTAGCAAATCTTTGATGATCGAAAGAAGTATGTAAATTACCATCTTTTCCATATAATTTAGATTGACTGGCAGCCAAATAAGGAGGATCTAAAAAAATAAATACTCGATCTTCTCCTACATTAACGACTTCACTGTAATCTAAATTGGTGATTCTAACATCTTTTAAAATAGGTTCTAAACTTTTCAGACGATCAATAGAAGAATCCGTAAATCTAGTTAAAAAAGATTGATGTGAAAATCCTCCAGATTCTACAGTTCCTGAAAAAGTAATTCTATTTAAAATAAAAAAACGAACTGCTCTTTCAAAGTCTGATAATTCTTCAACGTTAACTGAAGTTAATTTTTTGAAAAGTTTTCGACCATCAGTACAATTTAATTTAATTTCACGCAAAGCAACCACTAATTCTTTTAGATCGGATTGAGCGATCTTCCAAAACAAGTATAATTCGTGGTTTAAATCATTAATCCAAATATCAAGATTAGAATAAGTTTGTTTAATATAAATGAACATTGAGCCCCCACCAGAAAATGGTTCCCGATATTCAGTATATTTAGATAAATTATTAGGAAGATGTTGAATGATTTGTTTAATAGCCTTTGATTTCCCCCCAGGAAAGCGTAAAGGACTTTTAACCAAACTATTCTTCTGAGATGTTTTTATCATATCATTTCAATTATCAATTGACCACTGACATACCATAAAAGGGTATCACATCTGACCAATGAGGGTGTTTTCCATGTTGCCAATCATAGTAAGCTAATTCGAGAATACTGGTTACAGTAAACCCTAATTTTTTAGGGATTATTAAAGGTTTTGTGTTAATCTTTAAACTCTGTATTTTTTGCACCCATATATCAGGATCAATCACCATATCAGGTAGATCAATAATGAATTTTTGGTTATGATCTTTTACTTTATAAATTGCGACATACAATTGTCCCCTTGAAGCTGACATTTGAACAGGAATTAACGAATCAACGGAATAGTTATCTCTATTTTGCCAAGCAAAAGCTTCTAAAGTTGAAATACCAAAAAGAGGAATATTTAACTGCTGTGCTAACGTCCGTGCTGTAACCACACCAATACGAGTACTGGTAAAACTACCTGGACCTTTTGCAACAGCAATGAATGCCAATTTTTCAAAAATTTTATGGCTAACAAATTCAACTAAATGTTGATGTAAATAGGTAGATAGTTTGTGCTCAACATCCCAAGTTTTTGAACGGATTTCTTTTGAAAAATTACTAATAATTAGTCCAAGCTGAAAGCTAGTTGTGTGTAAGGCAAGACCATACTGAGAAGAAGTCAAGTTATACATATAGTGTTAACAATAATCAAGACTAAGACTAAGGATTTGGGAGGCTAAATACTAAGGTCCTGGACACAGCGCAAACAAATTATTCATCAACACAGCAATTTATATAATTTAGTTAATCATAACATTTTATGTGATACAATGATTCATCAAGATATACCTTAATTTCTAGCTATTACTTGAACCAATGAATTTTATTTTCAAAAAAATTATCTTCTCTATTTCTCTAGTCTGAAGAATAAAAGATTAAATTTAGGAAAAATCTAAATAAATCTCAGTCCTCTCTCTAACTTTGACTTACAATGGTAAATCAAGCTTAACTTAACTTTACTAGGAGCGAACTGTGAGCCACTCCTTCCTTCCTGACCCCCCCGCCCAGGCGTTCGATTATAATGAGTTTGATATCCATGTTATGCACACCTATGAGCGTTTCCCCATCGCTATCGAAAAGGGGCAAGGATGTCGTCTCTGGGATACTGAAGGACGGGAATATTTAGACTTTGTTGCCGGAATTGCTACTTGTACTCTCGGCCACGCTCATCCCGCTTTAATCGAAACGGTTACCCAACAAATCAAAAAACTCCACCACGTCTCGAATTTTTACTATATTCCTGAACAGGGAGCTTTAGCTAAGTGGCTTGTGGATTATTCCTGTGCTGATAGTGTCTTTTTTTGCAATTCTGGTGCAGAAGCCAATGAAGCGGCTATTAAACTAGTAAGAAAATACGCCCATACGGTATTAGACTCCTTCGAACAGCCTGTAATTCTAACCGCAAAAGCTAGTTTTCACGGACGCACCCTAGCCACTATTACTGCTACCGGACAACCTAAATATCAACAAGATTTTGAACCCCTAATGCCTGGGTTTGTCTACGTTCCCTACAACGATATCAAAACGGTAGAAGACACGATCATTGACCTAAATAAAAGGAACAATCGAGTAGTCGCCATCATGTTAGAACCTCTTCAAGGAGAGGGAGGAGTTCGTCCAGGAGATTTAGAATATTTTCTGCGGTTGCGAAAAATTTGTGATGAAAATAATATCCTTTTAGTATTGGATGAAGTACAAGTTGGGATAGGTCGTTCCGGCAAATTATGGGGTTACGAGTATTTAGAGGTTGAACCAGATATCTTCACTAGCGCGAAAGGACTAGCCGGAGGAATTCCCATCGGAGCGATGATGTGTAAAAGATTCTGCGATGTCTTGAGTCCAGGAACCCATGCGAGCACCTTTGGGGGGAACCCTTTTGTCACCGCCGTAGCCTTGACAGTATTAGAAACCATTAAGAAAGAAAATCTCTTACAGAATGTTCAAGATAGAGGAGAACAGTTAAGAACTAGCTTACGAGTGATCACTCAGAAATATCCTACTTTATTTACAGAGGTTCGAGGATGGGGTTTAATCAACGGAATAGAATTAAAACAAGAAATTAAATTAACGTCCCTAGATATTGTTAAAGCAGCAATGGAAGATGGGTTATTATTGGCCCCAGCAGGACCCAAAGTATTACGGTTTGTTCCTCCTTTAATTGTTTCTGAAATGGAGGTAGAACAAGCGATAGAAATCCTAGGACGGGTGTTAGAAAAAATAAGTTAATAGAGTTCTATCGAACCTGTCAAGTAAGACTAACACCTTATATAGATGAAGGAACGGGGAAAAGAGAATAGAAAATGTCGAATAGGCGTGTGACTGAGGATTTAACCAGCCTTCAACTCTTATCGCCAAGAGAGGGTAAAAGTTGAAGTCTTTGATTCGGAAATCGGAAAAAGAAACGAAAAAGTTTCAGTAGATTCTAATTTCGACTGAAACTTTTTCTGTTGCTTATTGCCAAAGCCAAAATTTTCTCCCCCCAAGAGAGATAAAGTTTAGATAAATCTCGTTTTCTATCAACTTAACCTTGCGCCATAATTAGGTATCTGATGTGTTCTTCCCTATATCGTATCTCTCTACTATTTTGATTCAAATTGAGACAATACTTGTTCTAATTTGTTGAACCATACCATATAGTTTCTTTAGGAAAAATTTTGGTGAGTAAATAGAATTTTTAAGTAAAATCTCCGCCTTTTACCAAATTTTTAAGCCTTTAAAATTATGAATATCTGACATTCGTTTAAATTTTTCTTCTTAACTGTTTCCTGTTATAGATTCATCACTATCAGTTTATCATCCTAAGTTCTGTAGAACTTATTTTATTTCTCTTTTAAAGAAGTTTAACTCTTCTGTAAATTTATTTCCGTATTGATTAAATCTCATTTAACGATGATTGATTTTGAGGGAGACTGCTTTCTCTGCCCGAGGTAACTCTCTCATAGTTAATCAACTATTGTGATAAAGCTTCTTAGTGGTTGAACTACAATAAATACAAGTTGCTATTTGTCCTATTTTCTTGATAAATAAAATTATTTCTATCCCAATTATTTCTATCCCATTAAAGATACTTCCCGTTACCAATGGGAAGTATCTTTAATAACGGGTTTTATTTGAATAGGTTAAAGTGAAGAAATTAAAAACACTAATTGCCCCAGAACATGAGATAGTACTACATAGATATTCCCATTAAAATCATAGAAACCAACAATAGAAGTAATCAAGTAACTTAACAACAGATAGAGCATTTTAAGTCAAAACTAGTTTATGTGTGTTAAACATATCTCTAAAAATTTAAAAATAAAAACCACATATAACTATTCTTTAATGGCTAAAATTAAATCTCTTTAATCGAGGCAAAAAACTTGATATCGTATAAAAATTGCCAGAATAAGATAACGATGCTATTCCGCAAGAAATAAGTACTAGCTTACACAAAAAATAGGTGTTCTAGTTAATATTGTTAATACATATGATTTTTTAAGAAAATTAAACTGACCCATAAAAGTACTTTTTAAGCTAGGTTAATTAACCCTTATTTTTTGCCTTTTTTATTAAAGAATTGGCGTTTAGTTAAATTTATTTAAATCTAAAAAATTAATACAATCACAAGTGATTAATAAATCACTTGTGATTGCAGCTTTAGATTTTATCACTAGTTGTAATTATTGTCTTTGATTAACTTAATAGATGAGACTTTCACTCCTCTATTCGTCCATGCGCAATCACATTATTACTAATAAAATTTATTATCGTAATCACCAAAATATAACTTAATTATCTCTTTTAGATGGATTAAGTTAGAGCAGACAATCTTAAAAGTTAATAAAGTGCACAATTTTATGTCTTAAGACCAAGTATTATGTCAATAATAACTATTGATTATAAAAAAGATTGGTTTCAATCTTTGAAATTCAACGGTTGTCCTTCCCAGAAAAGAACACAGTTATTAACTAACCCAAGATGTTTTCTTCAACTAATGCCATTCCAGTAAATAATATTCGATACAATGAACAAGGATTAGTCCCTGTGATCGCCCAGGATTATTTGGATGGAACAGTTTTAATGATGGCTTGGATGAACCGAGAGTCTTTACAAAAAACCTTAGTAACAGGAGAAACATGGTATTGGAGTCGCTCTCGACAGGAATTATGGCATAAAGGGATGACCTCTGGACATATTCAAAAGGTTAAAGAAATTCGCTATGACTGTGATAGTGATGCCTTATTAATTACGGTGGAACAACTTGGAGATATTGCTTGTCATACGGGAGAGAGAAGTTGTTTTCACCAAGTAGACAGTCAAAAGGTAGCCCCCCCAGCTGATACCTTATCAGGGGTGTTTGAAGTAATCTGTAACCGTCGAGATAATCCCATTAAGGAATCGTATACCTGCAGTTTATTAGATGGGAGAGACAACAAAATTCTCAAAAAAATAGGAGAAGAATCAGCCGAAGTAATAATGGCTTGTAAGGATGACGATCCAGAAGCAATTGCCTCTGAAGTAGCTGATTTGTTCTATCATACTTTGGTGGCCTTATCTTATCATCAAGTTGATATTAAAGACGTTTACCGTAAGTTACAAGATAGACAGAAATGCAGTTCTGCTAAACCTGTCATGTAAAAATTCAAAATATACAGACAAAATTTGAGTGTTAATCAAAGGCTTGTCAAGAGCCATGTTATTAGGCATAATTGTTGTATGGCTAATAATATGGCCGGTTTTGTATTTGGATTAAATTAGATTGGGATCGGTGTTTTTATTTTATTGATACTTATAAAATCGAATGCTTAACTGACTTTAATGAAATTTAAAATTTAGAATAAATTATCATGACCCACTATCAGAGTTTAAATGAAATAGGAATAATTTGATTTACTCAAAAAATAGACCTAAAAGCAATTTGTATTGTTTGTGTTTAAACCACTGGAAAACTTCATCACAATAATTGATTAACTATGAGAGGGTTACCTTGGACAGAGAAAGTTGTCTATCATAAAACTAATCCTCGTTAAATGAGATCTAATCAGTATAGGAATGAATTCACACAAAATTTAGGTTTTCTAAAAAAGAAAAGAATATATGCTGAAAGATTTAAGGTAAAAATCAAAGAAGTTATTGTGTAGTATTAGTACTTTCAGATAAAGGAGTGAGCCTAGAAATTATATAAATAATAACATCCAAAGAAATACTGAAATAGCTGAAAGCTTGAAAAGAAGATTTTACTAAAATTGAATAGATTAGTATAGACCTTGGTAAACCAGATAAGAATGTTTTGAATAAACTAATGCCAGAAGTTGAGATCGTAGCAGATAGTTTTCATATGATGAAATAAGTTAATGCTCAATTAGATAGTCAAAAAAAAACTTTTAAACCAGAAGCTAAACAGCTCAAAAATGCCAATTTAAAATAAAAATATATGTTATAAAATTCATTTATAACATATATTTCTTGCTAAGAAAAAGAATATTTAAGCAAAGAAGAAAAAAACTAAGCGTATAAAGTATCATTTTTTCCTTCAGAAATACATCAATTTTAAAAGTATTTAAAAATATTTTTTATAAAAAAACACTGAGTGTCAGGACTATTAAAATAATTTAATTAATATTGAAAAGCCGTGGAATAACTAGACTTATATTGGGAAAATTATTGCCAGTTTTTTTTCAGGCAACTACTTAAGGAACAGTAGGAGCCGCTAGTAATAAATTGGAGTTGATTGAAAGGAAAGCTTATAAATTCAGAAACTTAGTTAATTTTTAACGCCTAGGTTTCTTAACTTGGCATTTAACTAGTTAATTCTACATCATCAGTTCGGTATAACTAGAAATGTCAACTATTAACGATTTAATCATCAACCATTTCAAAGAGCACTTTACCTATAGTTTTCTAAACCATAGGTAAAGTGCTCAATAATATTCGTATCACTTAATTCTAAGTTATAAAAATTGACAAATTCATGATAAAAATAGGGTCCGGCGTGCCAGGTTCCTATTTCCTCATCAACAAAACAATTACTCGGAATTCTAAAGGATTTTAACCAAGTAATGTCAGGATAATCTTTTTCAGAGGAAGGAGCAACTGCTAATAACCATTCTTTCCCTTCAAGAGACCCTAAATATTGAGTACACTGACTATCATGAGTGATCTTAGAGAATTTATGACCCCGTTCATATAATTGCATAATATAGATAGTACATATTCCTGGAATCCTCTTTTTTAGGCTTAATTGTGCATCAGTCTTATCATAAGGATTATCTTCTTCGGAAGGAATAATAAGCTGTCTGTATATTTTAAAAATTTCAAAGCTTATTTAAGGAATTTTAAGTAATTTTAGACTATGAGAGTTATTCGTAATTTGGTAACCCCAACTCGTTACTATATGATCAATTTAAGCAGGCTAAAGCTTTGACCATCAACTCAAGACTCAAGACTCTCGTCAACAACTTGATTCCAGATGTCTTAGCGTTCTTGAAATAACTTTACCTAAACTGATAAAAGATGTTTTTTGCTGAGAAATGGTCTTAATCATAACTGCCTCCAAAATTAGTTCACTAACCTTATTGACAACGCACTATTCGACAACAGAATCAGCTCCAATATACTTACTTTATCATTTTTAAGTACTACTATCTCTTCAGAAGCTAATAGATCGAGTTGAATCGGCTCAGTCAGAATATTTCGGCTTAAGTTTTAAGATAAGTGATCAACTGAATAAACTCTTCCCTTCCAACGGCCTCCTTTTCCTCGCCAATGACGTAATGCAGAGTCTATCGTCATCAACAAATATAAAAAGGAAATTGCAGGTAAACTAATTGACCATAATAACGAGGTTTTATACAACCGCAAAGTTGGTAAATAGGAAATACTCATTAATAGCCAAGTAATTCCTCCTAAACTAGCAATTAACCTATTGCCAACAACTAAACCCCAAATTAAACTAACCGGAGGAACAATATAAATTAAGGTTAGCCCCATAACAGTCCCTATAAGTAAAAGTGGAGAATAATTTAATTGAGTATAGGCAGTTCTAGCTACCATATCCCAAATAGTTTTTAGGGAATCATAAGGTCGTAAACTACAAGTTTTTTCACTCAATCCTAACCAAATTCCTTGAGGAGGGTTTTCTGAAATTTCTTGTAGCTTTAATTTAACGGCTGCTGCCAGAGAACAATCATCGATCAAAGCCTGACGGACAATTTCAAGTCCCCCCACCCGTTCTAAAATATCTTTACGAATTAAAATACAACCTCCTGCAGCGGCTGCCATTTTATGATGAGGATCATTTACCCACAAAAAAGGGTACAGTTTTTCAAAGAAAAAAACAAAAGCAGGGATCAAAAACTGTTCCCAAATACTTTGACAACGCAAACGAACCATGAGGGAGGTCAGGGCCAGATTTTCTTGTTGAGATTTGCCGACTAACTCCCGTAGATTGGTTTGATGATGTTCAATATCAGCATCGGTGAAGAGAATATAATCTGGGTGTAAATGTTGTTCTTTAATGTATTTAATTCCTTGTTCCATTGCCCATAATTTTCCTGACCATCCCGAGGATAATAGCTGTCCAGAAATAACAGTTAGCCGATCAGTTTTATGAAAAGTTGTGGCTAATTGATGGGCTATTTCTGCCGTTCCATCATCACTTTGATCATCAACTAGAATGATTTTAAAATCACCTAAATAATCTTGATTGAGCAATGATTTTAAACTAACTGGTAAAACATCCGCTTCATTTCTAGCAGGAATAACTGCACAAACAGACGGATAAGTAGTTAACGATATTTTCTCTGGATCTATTTTTTGATTAGATAACCAGAATTTGCCTCTAAAAAGCAACAGATATAACCATATCATCAATGATACTATAGCAATAGTAGTTATTATCAAGGTAATCTCCATGACTTTAATGAGTACTGCATTCACATTTTAGTTTTGGAACAAACTCTTTTAGTTTGAGGGAAAAGTAAATAGAGTTCAAAGAAGCAACTGAGCTTGGGAATTAAAGAATTTACGATAAACTCCTTCTGTAACTAAAATAGCAGTCAATAAATTACTAAAAACGATCATAAATAGAATCAAAATTTGATAGGAAGCAGCATTTAATGGATCAATTCCAGCTAAAACTTGTCCTGTAAACATCCCAGGTAAACTGACGATTCCTACTACCATCATTTGATTTAAAGTTGGAATTAATCCGATACGAATAGCCTCTTTACGATAAGAAGCTATAGCCTGTTTTGGTGTTGCTCCTAAACACAGATGAGTTTCCACTTCCAAGCGATTTTGTGCAATCATACTGCTTAATCTTTCCCCAGTCAAAGAAGCACTATTCATTGCATTTCCTAAAATCATACCGGTTAAAGGAATTAAATACTGGGGGGAGTACCAAACATCGGGTCGAATAATAAAAATTAGAGCATAACTTAAAGTTAATAAACTACTCACCAGTAATGCTCCTAAAACAAGGGGAAATAACCTCTGTTTTTGATGAGTAATGCGATTACTAGCTGCCTTAGCGGCAATGGTTAACATAATCCCTAAAATCCCTAGAACAGCGATGGGATTATCCAACTCAAATATGACTAATAAAACCGAACTCACTACTAATAACTGTAGAAGTGATCTCCCCGCGGCTAAGATGAATTGTCCTTCTAACTCTAATTTTTGCCAATTTGATAAAACTATGGCCATAGTAATAATGCCAGATGACCATATCAAGTCAGTTGTATCTAGTGTAATGAAATCATCCACCATAAATTGACTCCCGTATTGTTGAAGAAATTAACTATAGTAGGAGGGTTCATTCCCAGGTTTCCATTTGATGCTGCAACCCAGACTGGGTTTTTGGTCATTGTTAACAGGTTTTCCCTCTAAAATAGCTTCTATTGCCGCTCTTAGATCTTTACCCGTGACGGGGATATCATTCCCTGGACGACTATCGTCTAATTGTCCCCGATAAGTCAACTTAAAGTCACTATCAAAAAGAAAAAAATCAGGTGTACAAGCGGCGGTATAAGCTTTAGTTGTTTCTTGACTTTCGTCGTAACAAAAAGGAAAATTAAATCTTAATTGTTGAGCCATTGCTTTAAGTTTTTCAGGAGAATCATCAGGATGATTAGAGATATCATTGGCACTAATAGCGACAATTCCTAACCCTTGTTTAACATAATCTTCACCTAATTTAACTAGTTCATTTTGAACATGCTTAACAAAGGGACAATGCTGACAAATAACCATGACTAGGAGAGCTTTTTTATCAGCAAAGGTATCTAAAGAAATATGTTTTCCAGATACTACGTCAGGTAATTGAAAATCGGGGGCTTTTGTCCCGAGGGGTAACATCGTTGAAGGGGTTCTTGCCATAGTTTTGATTTTTTAGCTTTAGGTTAAAGCTAGTTTACAGTTCCTCTAGTAATTTATCAACTTGCTCAACCCCTTTGGTATTATCTTGCTTTTCATATAATTGGCGGGCTTGTTTCAAGGTTTGTTTGGCTTCTCTTTTCCTTTTGCGTTCTTTATAAGCTAAGCCAAGATAATAATATGGTTCAGGAGTTTCTGGTAGCATACGAATCAATTCTCGATAGGTAATAACAGCCCCCAAATAATCTTCTGTTGCCAACTGAATCCTTCCTACTCCAGCACGAGCTTCTGTTGAACTAGGATATAAGTATGTAATGCGTTTATAAGTTTTGAGAGCGTAGTCGAGCTTATCTTGTTGTTCTAACAGTCTACCAATTTTTAACTGAATCTTTACTATTCCTGGAGCAAGTTTTTCAGTAAGTTTCAACTCTTCAAATGCCTGTTCAACCTCTCCCTTTTCTAATAAAGCTGTTGCAAATAACAATCTTAAATCACTATTATGAGGGAATCTTTTCACGGCATTATCAAGATACTTAATCGCCTCATCAATTTGCTTTTGTTGAATCAAAGAAGATCCCATAATGTTAAAAGCTTCTGGATTATTGGGATTAAGGGCAATAACTCGTTTATAAGCTTGTGCTGCCCCTTCATAGTCATGTTGACGCAACAATACAACTCCTAAACCGATATAATTTTTCGCTACTTTGGGAGCAAGTTGAATGGCATAATAATAAGCTGATGCAGCGTTAGCATTATCATTAATATTAGCTAGACTAAATCCTAGGGCATAGT
Source organism: cyanobacterium endosymbiont of Epithemia clementina EcSB (assembly GCF_029919255.1). Classification (GTDB taxonomy): domain Bacteria; phylum Cyanobacteriota; class Cyanobacteriia; order Cyanobacteriales; family Microcystaceae; genus Rippkaea. The sequence goes on from NZ_CP123991.1 coordinate 2,851,754, forward strand.
AGAATTCTGCATTATTAGAATCAAGAGTAAGAGCTTGTTGATAAGCTTTAATAGCTTGTCTATAATTCCCTTTCTTTGCGTATAAGAAGCCAATTCCTGAAAAAATTCGGGGATTTTTTCCATCGAGGATTGCCGCTTTTTCATAAACTGCAATAGCATTGTTATAATCTTCGGCATCTACATATTCTCGACCTAAACGAAGGAGCTCTTTTAGCTGATTACTTTGGGCCGATCGCTGGACAAGAAATTGGGGAGAGAAGGGACTTGCGATGGCTGGAGAAATTAGGCCACTCACTAATACACTGATTATCCAGGGTAAAGTTGTCTTGGGAAACATGGTGTTAGAATTTTTGTGACAATTATCCACAAATCTTTAATCGTAAACTATACTAACCTACTTGCTTGATGATCAGTATTTACCAAAACGTTTGTCAATTCATACAGTCAGGTTATATCGAGGCGACTAGCCTATCTCGTTCAATTAGTGAACTTCCTCAAAAGTTACCCTGATATTTATTTCAAGGATTCTAAAAAAAATAAAGCATTTTCAGGACAGTAGTTGTAACCCATCAACCTAATAGTCGAGGTTTCTTTATTCGCTAAAGCTAAAATTGCAAGATCATAGGTTTATAACCTCTATTTTAACTCTTCCAAACTAAAGACTTCTCCCCAAAGTTTAGTAGGTTTGTGAACCTCTCCCCCGTGGTGACTAACCATATTTACTAAACAATGGCTAAAATATTTTATGACTCTTGCTAAAACCTTATCTCCAAGTTCAACTACTTTAGCTAAAGTTGTTTCCGTTCCTACGCTTTCGGTCCTACTTACAGAAATCTTTAGAGGGCGATTAGTTTGCAACACGTAGCGCAACAAAGTTTGTATTTTGTCTATTAATTAGAGATAGAATGGGCCGGTTTGCCGGTAGGAGAAAGACTCGTGACTGCGAGGCCCGATGGTTTGCATTAGAGATGCCAGGGGCTGATAAAATACGGGAAAAAAAGTTAAAAGATCAGGGTAGGGAAGAAATAAAAATATTCATGGTAATCTTATGAATCTTAATATTATTTATCTCAACTTTAGAAAATTTAGGAAAAAGATGATTTTACTTAAATGGTGATGGTTTTTAACGATAAAGTTAAGAAATAAAACATTGGGGAGCTTACTTTTATCTCCAAATGGGTAGACTTATCAACTTTTTTTCAATCCGTTAGTTTAATCATTGTGAGTGGGAGTTTTGGTATTCTCCGGCTTGAGGTTTAGGTGATCCTCAACTTTCTCCTAATCAACCTGTTTCTAATTTTAGTTTACCCACCAATAGCGAGGATGGGAAAGTAACTTTTTCAGACTTTTAATAACAGTATAGGTATTGTATTTCTACTCTAAAGAGAGTACTGCCGATTATACCCTATAAGCACGGCAATTTTAGCCTAAATTATGCATATTTAAACTCAAAAATGCTAATATTTTGAGACTTATTGTAGATGATGTCAATTCCCATGCTCGATTCTCTGATTTAAAAGTCTTAGAATTTCCTTTATCCGTAGATACAAAAGGCGAAGTAAGTAGAATATAAGAATTATTTTTGATGTAATTTTCTTGAATTCATACCTATTTAATTGATATTTAAGGAATTTTCCAAAAACAGTTTCTGGACGTACGTAGTGTCATTCATAATGCTGAGGTTTTAGCCCATCTTAACGATTTAGAAACCCAGAAATCTTAAGTTTATCCGCAGTTGGATCTTGCCGAATTAGTTAGGTACAAAGTTAACTTCAGATAGAAAACTCATAACTTTTTATCCGTGCCGTGACTCATCAGCTATGTAATATTTTTACCGTTCAGTTTTTTGATGAATTTTTATTTTTTTTACTTCCAGAAAAATGAAAAGAGCAACTAGTTTACTGGGGGACATCCTTTATGTTAGCATTTGGGGTAAATTAATCCGATATTCTTCGATAGCCTATGGGCAAGGTTCTAGTGTTAAATGCCTCCTACGAACCGCTCAATATTACTAGTTGGCGAAGAGCAGTTATCTTGTTACTCAAAGGGAAAGCTGAGCAATTAGAACATAATGAACGGCTAATTTATAGTGACTTTCCTTTGCCTTCAGTCATACGACTGCGTCAATATATTCGCATCCCCTACAAAGAAATTCCCTTAACTCGACGCAACATTTTTGAACGTGATCGCCATACCTGTCAGTATTGCAACTATCGGGGGGAACAATTAACTCTGGATCATATTATTCCCCGTTCACGAGGTGGAGAAGAGACTTGGGAAAATCTAGTTGCTGCTTGTGTTCGTTGTAATGTCAAAAAAAGAAACCGCACCCCAAAAGAAGCCAACATGATTCTGCACCGCGCTCCCCGTCGTCCTTATAGCAGTTTACATTTTGAACTCATTAAATATACTAGAGGAAATCTCAATCACAAATGGCGCAAGTATGTGATTGGAATTTAATCATCTTAAAATTTCTTCTACCTCGGCGACCTGAAAGCCCATCTGACACTGATAACGTTCCGGTTGATGACTTTCCAAGTTTTTGTGAACAGAAGACCCACAACCGAGTTTTCCCTGTTTCCAGCGAGGTAATCCCTGATGATTCGCTAGTAGGCAGTCTTGACATACTGTTTGCGCTGATAAAACACTTTCTTGAGTCAGGATAACCAACATATAAAAAACCCATCGCTCCCCAATTATATTGAATACATTGTAGTAGATTAAATAGCGAATCTTAACCTCAATTTCTTAAATCGCCACATAGCTTAACTATTTTTCTCAGTAGTTTCTAAACAACTCTAAATGGAAGTATTACCCGTTCGGATAGCTATAAATTCTCTATCTTCATAATTTTTATAGGTATTCTTAAATTTTCCTGGCTTAGTTTGTCAGCAAATTTAAATTTATTATAATGGATGGTTCTGGGACATTATCTTCCAATATAAAAAGGATTAAGCAACAGTGACTAATACTAACTTAGATTTTTTAGCCCAAAGTGATTCAATGATGGCTGAAATTATTCACTTAGAACTCCAACGTCAACGGGATCATCTGGAGTTAATTGCGAGTGAAAATTTTACTTCTCCAGCTGTTTTGGCAGTCCAAGGTTCCGTATTAACCAATAAATATGCAGAAGGACTACCAAAAAAACGGTATTATGGTGGCTGCGAATTTGTGGATCGCGCGGAGCAGTTAGCCATTGATCGGGCTAAAAAATTATTTGGAGCCGCCCATGCTAATGTTCAACCCCATTCGGGAGCACAAGCTAATTTTGCCGTCTTTTTAGCTCTCCTCAACCCTGGCGATACCATTATGGGGATGGATTTATCTCATGGAGGACATTTAACCCACGGTTCCCCTGTTAACGTCTCTGGGAAATGGTTTGAAGCATGCCACTATGGAGTCAATCCGGATACAGAACTGCTTGACTATGACCAAATTAGGGAGTTAGTCCTCAAAAAACGCCCAAGAATGATTATATGTGGCTGTTCTGCCTATCCTCGAATTATTGATTTTGAGAAGTTTAGAGCGATTGCAGATGAAGTGGGAGCCTATTTAATGGCTGATATTGCCCACATTGCCGGATTAGTAGCTAGCGGCCATCATCCTAACCCTATTCCCCATTGCGATGTTGTCACAACCACCACTCATAAAACCCTCAGAGGTCCCAGGGGAGGATTAATATTAACCCGTGATGTTGACTTAGGGAAAACATTTGATAAGGCAGTCTTCCCAGGAATTCAAGGGGGTCCATTGGAACACGTAATTGCTGCTAAGGGGGTCTCTTTTGGAGAAGCCCTCAAACCTGAATTTAAAGCCTATTCAGGACAAGTTATTGCTAATGCCAAAGCCTTAGCTAATCAATTGATGACACGGGGGTTTAAATTAGTGTCTAACGGCACAGATAACCATTTAATGTTAGTAGATTTGCGCTCTGTAGGAATGACCGGTAAGGAAGCTGATCGCTTAGTTAGTGAGATTAATATTACCGCCAACAAAAATACTGTTCCTTTTGATCCTGAATCGCCCTTTGTCACTAGTGGGTTACGATTGGGAGCTCCTGCATTAACAACGCGGGGAATGAAGGAAGAAGAATTTCAGGAGATTGGTAATATTATCGCTGATTATCTCCTTTCTCAAGGAAAGGAACGGGTTAAACAAACCTGTTTAAATCGGGTTAAATCTCTGTGCGATCACTTTCCATTATATCCCCATCTAACTATCCCCGTCTCCGTTTTAGCCTAACTTACCTTTCGATTCTTAAGGTCGTTTACACCCCTAACAAAAATAGAGTAACGTAGGGTAAACTTTTTCAGATGTGACTCCCGGCGCGTTAGCTAAACTCATGCCCATCCCACCAGCAGAATTATTCCATATTGTTGCTTTCCTGATTGCTATGATTGTCGTTTGGTGGATGACTCCCCTCATCAATCACATCGGTTTAAAAACGGGTTATGTGGACAAACCCAATGAGCGAAAGATGCACGAACGTCCCATGGTGCGTTTGGGGGGAGTCTCTGTCTTCACCGGAACTATTACCGCGTTGCTGGTAGTTTGGGGGTTAGGGGGGTTTGGTTGGCTACCTCCTAATAAAGAATGGGAAATCTGGGGAGTCACCTTAGGAGGGGTATGTTTTTTCCTCATCGGATTAGCTGACGACTTATTTAATTTAAGTCCTTTGTCCCGTTTGATCATCCAAACAGTTGTCGCCAGTGCTGCTTGGGGAGTAGGAGTTCGTATTGATTTCTTCTCCATTCCTTTTGGCGGTTTAATTCAGATTAGCGATGGGTTAAGCATTTTGCTGACAGTCATTTGGTTAGTGGGGATGGCCAATGCAATTAATTGGATTGATGGATTAGACGGTTTAGCAGCTGGAGGATGTGGAATTTCTGCAGTGGTGATGTTAGTGTTAACTCTATTTATGAACCAACCGGCTGCTGCTTTAATTGCAGCAGCCCTAGCTGGAGGGGCGTTAGGATTCCTTCGTTACAATTTTAACCCCGCTCAAATTTTTATGGGGGATGGTGGAGCTTATTTCATGGGATTTACTCTTGCTGGAGTGGGGGTGATTGGGTTAGTAAAAATAGCAGCCGTGACGACGGTGGCAGTAACGGCAGTTTTATTGCCTTTTCTGGTATTAGCTGTCCCCATTGTGGATATGTCAGCGGTTATTATCTCACGTTTAAGTCAAGGAAAATCTCCTTTTAGTGCGGATAAACGTCATTTACATCATCGTTTAATTAATGCAGGAATTTCCCATCGTTTGACGGTGTTGTTTATCTATGCGTTGACGTTATGGGTGGGAAGTTTAGCCTTGGGATTTTCTAATATTCCTAGTGGTTGGGGCTTTGCAACCGGGTCAACCTTTTTGTTAGTATATGTAGGCTGGCAGGCTTGGCGTAAGAGTCGTAAAGTACGAGAATAGATAAAAGAGTGGGAGAATCAAGGAGTAGGGAAAACTGGTTTTCGGCAAAAGTAAAAACAGTGACTTTAAGATACTGCAAACTAAACTAAAAAGGCTGTCTGATTAAAATTGCGATGCAAGTGATTATTCAAAACCGGAATACCATGTAATTAGTAGATTAATTCAGATTCTCTTCTAAGCTAAATAGAAAGATGTTTTGATATAAAGGGGAAAACTATCCTCATACAATTTCTGTAAAAGGATGACTCATTCTCATATTCCTACTAATTAACTCATTGTTAATAAATACATTGATAAATCAATATAATGGGTTTTCTGATACTTTTCTTTAAAAGAATTTAATAATTAGATATCAAAAATATTGATTAACTAATAAAAAACTAATAATTGAAAATAGTCTCTATATTATTACTAATACTAAACATAATGTGTTCCTTGAAAGACTACATAATTTTAATGATTAATGAAAGTCTAATTCTTTAACTCTATTGTTAAAGAATATATTTAAAGTAAAAATTTTGGGAGTTATTAGCTACTAATTTATCAGACTCAGTCCAAGGTATTTTTGTATTGTTCCTATTGGTTGATTATTGCTTAATAAGGATAAACTTTTTATAAAAAAACACTATTAATGACCTCTAATTTCAGTATAGATTGACTGCTTTTAGTTTATAACTTTGCCTTTGTATCTTCTACCCAACAATAGATAATTTAAATTTTTAAGTCCTTCTTTTTATTACAATTTATCTATAAAATTCTAACAGAATTTTATAGATAAACTCAATAATCTTAAGTGACTTTCCTAAAAGGATCATAAATCTGAGTTTGAGTCTTAATCGCATAACGAACATAGGTGGGTGTTTGGAAAATTCCTAATAAAGTTTTTCCGTCGATAAAACGCAAACCTCCTGTTGTTTTCTCAGCCAATAGTTGGTCTACTATAGCAGGATTAGGTCTTGTATTGATAGAATGTTCTGAACAGAGAGCGAATCCACAAAAAGAACCATTAATAGGAATGCAATTAGAAATAGAATGGACCCAGGGAAATACTGTTCGTAAGGTATTAATTAAACAGATATGTGTATCTAATTCTGCTGGGGCAATAGACCCAGCTTTGACCATTATAAATCCCCCAGGACTTAAAATCTGCTTTAATTTCTTAAAATAGTCTTGGGTAAATAAAGTACAAGATACTCGTTTATTGATAGGTTCTATTAAGTCAGAAATAATAATATCCCATTGTTTAAAAGTAGTTTCTAATATTGGTAGGGGATCAGTGATGGTTAACTCGACACGAGGATCATCAAAAGCATTTTGGTGCATTTCTACAAGGTTTTGACGACAGGCTTCCACCACTTCTTCATCAGGATCAATCATCCATACTTTTTCGACATTTTTCCATCGTAAAACTTCCCGTAATGTTGCGCCTTCACTTCCCCCCAAAATAAGCACGTTTCTCGGGGACTTATAAGATATCATAGCTGGATGAACCAAGGCTTCGTGGTAAATAAATTCATCTATACTACAAGACTGCCATCTACCATCTAGAATAAGGGCTTTACCATAAGCTCCTGTTTCCACAATATACATCTCGTGGTAAGGAGTAATTGTATGAGCTAAAATTTGACTAATTCCATGAATATAAAGATCCCAAGGGGTAATATATTCATTCATCCATAGAACCGGTTGATGCTTTTGAGTACTCATCATATTTATTAACTAGTTAAAGCGAAATAATAGTAATACAAATTGCTTACAGCTGAGACAGACGTTGTACTAATTCTCCCCCTAATAATTGATGAGTTTCTACTAACAATTCAGGAATTTCATTCTGATGAGGACTATTGACTAAACAAGGTTTTAAATCAAATTCCTTGACTCTTTCAGCATTCTGACCTGGAAACCAGTGTCCTCCATTTCCCAACAAATTATATCGCATAATTCCATAGTCAATCATGTCATAGGCAAGAGCTAAATTTCTCAGCCATAAAATTACTGGGATATTAATATTACCTGGAGTTTCGCCTTGGCTTGGCAAGCCAATATGCCAAGTTCTATACCAAGTTTCTCCCAAGACTTTAATACATTCTTGCTCTAACTTTTGAAGAACTGGGGTTAGTATTTCGTGAGGATTACCTAAATAAGATAATGTCTTTAAATGTTCATCAAAATCCTTTGGACAAGAGGCCCCTAAACTCAATGTATGGATTTGAGGATAGGATAAACAGAATAAGTCATTAAAGACAATAGGACTTAAAGGTTGACAGAGTTCCACCAACTTTTGTGGAGGCTCATAGAGTTTACCCCCTTTGTCAGAAGGACTAATAATAAACACACCCATATCACGTTCTCTCGCAGCTTTTATGGCTGGCCAATTATTTTGATTAATGTAATACCAATGTAAGTTAACATAGTCAAAATAATCAGTATTAATCGTTTTCATAATAACCGCTGTAGAGCCATGAGTTGAAAAACCAATAAACCTTATTTTTCCCTGTTTTTGTAATTTTTTAGCTTCCTCTATATAGCCTCCTGAGCGTATACAAGATTCGAGTATTTCTAAGGTATTAATTCCATGAATTCCTAGTAAATCAACATACTCTAAGTTGAGTAGTGAGAGTCCTTGATTGAACTTACTGCAAAATTCTGTTACTCCTCCTTCTGGAACAACTTTTGTTTGAATAATTAACTTTTCTCTAGGTAATTTAGGTAAGATTTTTCCTAACTGCACTTCAGACGTACCGTAAGCTCGCGCTGTTTCTATGTGATTGATTCCTACTTCTAAAGAACGACGAATAGTTTTTTCTAAGTTCTGTTGATTATCATCAGGAATATCTTTCAAAGGAAAATCTTGCCATTTATATTGATAGCGCATTCCGCCACAAGAAAAGATAGGCATTTCCAACTCAGTTCGACCAAATCGTCTATACTGCATAATTTTTTTTTAGGTAATGAATAGTATGATTTATTGTAAACAATATTAGCTCTTCTAGACTGAGTAGACTAAAATTACAACTAATAGCTTTAAAAGCTTTTATCTCGACTAAATCTACGTAATCATTACAAAATAAGATTTTTAACCTCTTGTTGTTATGCTGCTGTCATAGCTAGTCTAAAAAAGCTACAAAACTGCACCATCCTACACAATTAGGAGCAGTTTGTTAAGTAAAGAATTAACGAATTGTATTGTACGATTTCCCTGCCTCTCTCAACAATAAATCTTTTGATAATGAGACTTTGCTCAAAATTCTAAATGCTCAACTTGTTGACCTTCAAGTAATGACAAGTAAAAAGTAGATACAGAGTTTTTCTTAAAAAAAAAATTAACAATTCTCCCCTATAGGTTCAATGAATTGACCGGGGGAGGGCCAGTTGAATTATTGTTGTGTTTTATAGAAAAAACTTCTCTCAGGGGCTATACCTTGCCTTTCGTAATAAATTATCTTCGGTTTCGTCGCTTACTAAAGTTATTTTTTCCAAAAGACTAAATATTCCACAGGTTTGGCTAAAATATCGAGAGCTCTCTCCCCAAAGTTGATGTTGAATGTATGTAATTTTGCTACTGTGAATATCTTTCACTGTCTGTAATCAATAGTTGATAACTAGGGAACTAGGGGGGGACATTATTCTGATAATATTTAAAGATCTTAAAGAGTGTTGATATAATTATTGCCTACTAATAAATTATGATGGATCCTTAAATTCAGTGACTATTAATTCCTTACTCCAATCTTTTAGATTTATGGGAGTGAATCTAGGGTTAGACCGAATTCAAGCCCTATTGAAATCCTTGGATAATCCTCACCATTGTCTTCCTGTTATTCATGTTGGAGGGACTAATGGCAAGGGGTCTGTTTGTGCTTATCTTTCTTCTACATTAACTGAAGCTGGTTATCGGGTGGGACGTTATACTTCGCCTCATTTAGTTGACCCCACAGAGAGAATTTGTATCAATAATCGACCTATTCCTGAAACAGACTTTGAAAGAATTCTTATTAAGATTAAAAGCCTTAGTGATTCCTATGAGAATAAACCGAGTCTATTTGAAGTAATGACTGCAACAGCATGGGTTTATTTTGCTCAACAAAAAGTAGAAATTGCTGTTATTGAAGTAGGATTAGGAGGGCGGTTAGATGCGACTAATATTTGTAATAATCCCTTAGTTACAATTATTACGTCTATTAGTCGAGAACATTGGCAAATACTAGGTCCAACGCTGACTGATATTGCTTACGAAAAAGGAGGTATTTTAAAACCCAAATGTCCCGCCATTATTGGACAACTTCCGTCAGAAGCAGAAACTGTTATTAGAGCTCGTATTAAAGCGTTAAATTGTCCTTCACTTTGGGTAAAACCTGCTATAGCCATCAAAGAGAATTGGGGTCGATATCAGGATATTAGTTATCCCTTACCCCTATTAGGAAAAGTTCAATTAATGAATTCTGCTTTAGCAATCGCAACCTTAAAAGTATTACAAAAAAAAGGATGGAAAATTCCATTAGCTGCTATTCAAAAAGGAATGAAAAATACTCAGTGGTTGGGAAGGTTACATTGGACAAAATGGCGTGATGTTTCTATTCTAATTGATGGAGCACATAATGGAGCAGCAGCCACTGCTCTACGAGATTATGTAGATACATTAAACAAACCGATCACTTGGGTAATGGGAATTTTATCTACAAAGGATCATGATAAAATCTTTGAAGCTTTATTGCGATCACAAGATAATTTATATTTAGTTCCTGTTCCTGATCATCAAACTGCAAATCCAGAAGACTTAGCTTTGTTGGCAAATAAAATTTGTTCTCAGTTGAGCAGTATTAAAATATTTTCTGATGTTTTTCAAGCTTTAGACAGAGCTGTTGACGATTCTGAACATGCGATTATCCTTTGTGGTTCTCTTTATTTAATTGGTTACTTTTTTAAGACAACTTTAGCTATGGGTCCTGTTGATAAGATAGAATAATAAGTCGGGGTAAATCATCAGATGAATAATTTTATGGGATTGCAAAACTTAGTGACTTTTATGTACAAACGAGGTCTAACTTTTATTCTCACTTTTTTCTGTTTTTTACCTCTGACGAGTTGTATCACAACAGGCAATACTAATCAAGCAGTTTTCTCTTGGATCAGTGATCCTAAAACTTTTAATGCTGTGCTTAATAGTTCTTCTCCGAGCATCTTTCAATATACTTATGAAGGACTAATTTCAGAAAATCCTATCACTGGTATTAAAGAACCTGCTTTAGCAGAGTTTTGGGATATTTCCGATGATCAATTACGAATTATTTTTACCTTAAGAGAAGGTTTAAAATGGTCAGATGGTGAACCATTAACGGCAGATGATGTAGTTTTTTCTTATAATGACTTATATCTCAATGAAGAAATACCTAATAATTATCGAGATAGTTTTCGGATAGGACGGGAAGGAACATTTCCTAAGATTAGAAAACTTGATAACCGGCGTATTGAATTTCAAATAAATGAACCATTTGCACCTTTCTTGGATAGTGCAAGTGTTCCGATTTTGCCAGCTCATATTTTACAAAAAACATTAATTCAAAGAGGAAGTGATGGTAATCTAGCTTTCCTTTCAACTTGGGGAACCGATACACTTCCTGAGAAAATTATTGTCAATGGACCTTATAAACTAAAAGACTATATAACAAGTCAACGAGTTATTTTTGAAAGAAATCCTTTTTATTGGAAAAAAGATAAACAGGGAAATCAACTTCCTAAGATTGATCGAGTCATTTTTGCAATTGTGGAATCAACCGACACATCTTTATTACAGTTTCGCTCAGGAAGTTTAGATTCTATTGGGATAACTCCAGAATATTTTCCCTTATTAAAACGGGAAGAAAATAGAGGTAACTTTACTATTTATAATGGAGGTCCTGCTTACGGAACTACATTTATATCATTTAATTTAAATAAAGGAAAACGAGAAGGCAAACCTTTAGTAAACCAGATAAAATCAGAGTGGTTTAACAACTTAAATTTTAGAAGAGCAGTTGCTTATGCTATTGATCGTCCCCGTATCATTAATAATATTTATCGTGGGTTAGGTGCATCTCAAAATACTCAAATCTCTGTACAAGCTCCTTATTATGATAAGTCTATTCAAGGCTATGAGTTTAATCTTGATAAAGCCAAAGAATTGCTTCAGCAAGAAGGCTTTTTTTTAAATAAAAAAGGAGAACTTTTGGACAAAAAAGGAAATAGAGTTCAGTTTAGTTTAATTACCAATGCAGGAAATAAAATTCGAGAAGCAATGGGAGCGCAAATTAAAGAGGACTTAAGAAAACTGGGAATACAAGTTGATTTTAGTCCTTTAGCTTTTAATGTATTAATTGATAAGTTAAGTAATTCCTTGGATTGGGAAGCTCATATCATTGGATTTACTGGTGGGAATGAACCCCACGCCCCTAATATTTGGTATACCGATGGCAACTTACATATGTTTAATCAAAAACCCCAGGTAGGACAAAAACTCATTACTGGACGGGTTGTTGCAGACTGGGAAAAGGAAATTGAACAATTATATTTGGCAGGAGCACAAACATTAGAGCGAGAAAAACGTAAAGAAATCTATAGCAAAGCACAGCAATTAGTCTCGCAATATCTTCCATTTATTTATTTAGTTAACCCTTATTCATTAGAGGCTGTTAGAAATCGCTTTGAAGGAATTGAATATTCACCATTAGGAGGAGCATTTTGGAATATTGAAAATATCTCAGTTCAAGAAATGAGTGAATGAGAAAGTTAAAAACTAAAATTAGAACACTCTATTTTAAAAATATAGTATTGATGTATTTTGGTTGAAAGTAATCCAAAAATGAAGACTTTTTCTAACTATTTTGTTCAAACTAAATCTAACTTAAGTTAATTAAGTTGTATAAAACTTTGAGCAAAGAAATCTAATATATAGTTAGATGCGAAAAGTTAAGTTTTTATGTCCAGAAAACAAGACCAACTTGCCACAATTGAGAATAATCCCTACCTTTGCAATTTGGGATACAAATATGCTGAAGTTGACCGTTGAGTCCACTGCTTTTAAACAATTGATTATGTTCAATATCCCATACCGATGGCTAGGTAACATTTGTCGGATATAGAAACAACACAACTGACTGACGCACTACACTTCATTGAGCAATTCCTTGATGATGACTCTGATACAATCACAGAATCGACTATCATTCCCTGGGGCATCACCAACACATACTGCAAAATACATGGAGAGATACCTTATTTTGTTGTCAAAACACTTGAGGCGATTACTTATGTAATTGTTCTTACACTCATATGTTCTCTAGCATACCATGAACATATGACTGCGCGGCTGCTCGTTTCGTATTCAATGGCAGATTTAACAACTATGACTCGGCTAATATATCTTAACTATTAAACTGCAATGATATACAATGGATTGGCAGGTGTAGAAGAAAGAAACAAATAAACTCCTCAGTTAAATTTTCTGAGCAAATAAAAACTTGACATTGATTAATTAGTTAAATTTTCCTATAAACTTTTCCTTGTATAAGATTAGCAACATCTCACAATTTAATCAGACAATTTTCTTAAGTAGATAAAGAAAATTTAGTTAATTGAGAAGGACGATAAACTAAAGCTAGATTTATCTCAAATTTAATTTCTAGGCTAGGTTCTCCATTACTTTAGTTTATTAGTTTATAGATGTTTCCCCTATTTTCTTCGTTTGAAATTATTATTCTTCTCAAGAAGAATTTATTTTCCCAGTTTATTATTTTTTTTAAAAATTTTCTGACTACAATTATAGTTGATTGCTGTAGCGAGCTCACTATTTTTGAGAGTCCACATCTAAGACACTTTTCAAAGTAAATGCTATCTCCTTAATTTTAAATATTTTTTATTTTTTAGGTATTTGCTTTTTGTTTTAAGTGAACGAATATGTGAAGCTAACTTATATTTTCTATAGATGGTCTCTATCTAAATTATTTGCCTATTATTGGAAATATTTTTAACAACCAAACTTAGGATAAAAATAAGATACTAATCAAAAAAATAGTTAATATTTTTACTATTTTGTAGAGTGAGCAAGTGTTTTACTGTATCTGACTACTAAAAACAATTATTGTATTTGTCTATCCTACTGTATTAAAGTTTATTTTAAAAAAGTTTTTTAATAGTTCAATCTTTATAAGTTATTTCTATTCAAATATCTTTCAATCAACACAATAGCCACAATATCATCAATAGGACGGGAAGGAAACCTCATGCCGAGAGGAATTATCCGAGTTAGTCCTTGAAGTGGATACATTTCCCAATAGCGATCACGAGCTTCTAAACTACTATTACGTTCATCGACCATTTCAATAGAAACAGAAGAAGAAAGTTTACTTTTTAATTGCTTTTTCCACTGTTTAGATGTTGTTTGATTACCCATCACTAATAAGGTAATTGGGAACTGTTTACAAAGAGATTGTAAAGTAGCGATCACATCTTCAGAATTGACCACTTTATGATAAGGAAATTGTCCTTGATCATTCCTTACTGCAACACCGCATTTATCTCGTCCAGGGTCAAATCCAATAATCATTTTAGGTTTGTTTAAATATTAACTATCAAGTATTAACTATAAACTATTTAAGTCCCCAAAATAACCTCACCATCTTTAGTACCAATTAAGCGAATTTTAAGAGGTCCAATAGTATAGGTTTCTTCGGCCGCAATCGCTTTAATTTCATCTAGTCCTTCCTCCCTAGCACTGATTTCTTCAATAAAATTAACAATAGTTTTTAATCGTCCATCTTCAACCTGAATATTCCCTACTACGCCAGCACGACGTGCACGAAATTGGGTTGCTGCTAATAGAATATCAATACGTTGTTGAATACTTTCTTCAGTCATATTAGAGGTATCAATAGAAACCATAGCAATCGTTTCTTCTTGATTAAAAATCTTTTGATTAACTACAATATCAGCAAAAACTCTCACTTCTTTTTCTCCTTCAACATAATTACCAGCCGAAATAATTCTTACTACAAAATTTTGATCTTCTTTGAGTTGTTGAGTTAATTGTTGTACTTGAGCTTTAGTGATTTTTACCACCCGTTCTGATGGTTTGACATCATTACTACCAACTGCCTCAATAGCTGATTCATTAGCCCGTCTGAGTAGTTCATCCACCACTTGAAGAACTGCATTAGGAGAGACAATTCGAACGGCCCCTAGAGCTAATACTTGGCCTCGAACAATAGCAATTTGGCGTTCCCGTAATTCTTGATATGTTTGATAGTATTGCTCTAAAACTTGAACTGCTTTTCTAAGATACTCTAATTGAGATTCTAACTTATTTAGTTGAGACTCTCTACTTTTCAAGGCAAAATCTTTTTGATTAATTGCTTTGTCAAGTTCGGCAATTTTACTATCTCGTTGTTCTATTTCAGTTTGTAATTGATTTTGCTGGTTTTCTAAAGATTGAAAACGAGTTTCAAGTTCTTGCAAATGAGTTTGTCTTTGTTGAAGAATTCGATTTTGAACTGCAATTTTTTCCTGACCCTTTTTAAGTTCTTCATCTCTAGCGTGAACCTGTTCATGAAGTTGGGTAATTTGTTTGTCAAGCCTAGTTTTACTCTCTAAAAGTTCCTTGCGTTCTTTAAGAAGAGTTTGAATATCTTTTTTTAATTTTGTTGCTTGATCGGAAACCGATTTCAGTTGAGCTTTAGCATCTTCGAAATTATCGTTAATAGACTTAAGACGTCGTTGGGCGAGATTTTGTAATTTTTTAGCAGTTTGGAATTCTTGGGCTACGTCTTGTTTTTCTTGAGAAACCTTTGCTAAATCGGCCTGAGCCGTTCGTAACTGTTTGAGGATTTCATCGAGACGAAACAGCCCTTCGCGCAATGACTTACTAAAAGTAAATAAAATACCTAGAGTAGAGCCTGCAATAAGGGTTCCGGTTAATACTGTTACGACAATAGCCGTATTCTTCGGACGGAGATTCCATAAACGGAGTCGAGCTTTACCTACTTTAGTGCCTAAGCGATCGCCCAAGGCAGCGATTAAGCCTCCGAGAATGAGAATCGCTGCAATTAAGATATAAGCACTGGTCATTTGTGATCAAGGATGATTGAATGGGTTAGGTAAATTGTTGACTGAGGGCGACAGGGTTATGAACAGTAATTTTTTTCTTATAAATGGAAATCATCTCTTCTTGACGTAAATCTCCTAAAAGACGAGTAACAGTAACACGGGTTGAACCAATAGCTTCAGCGATCGCCTGATGGGATAACTTTAAATCAATACGAATTCCCTCAGAAGTAGGAACTCCAAAATCCCGACATAAAATCAACAAAAAACTAACAAGACGCGAACCCATATCACGGTGTGCCAGGGTTTCGATCATCATTTCTGTTTGTAAAATCCGTGAAGATAACCCTTGAAGCATCAACATAGACAAATCGGGCTCTCTTTTAAGAGCTTGCTCCACTTGCTCGATTGGAGCGGACAACAATTCTACACGCGTGAAGGCAACTGCATGATAAAAACGATCTGAGCGTTGCCCTGTAATTAGGGACAACACCCCAAAGACACTATTCTCGCGCAACAAAGCTACAGTAATTTCTTCCCCAGCTTCATAAACACGGGAAAGTTTTACGGCTCCTTTCAATAAAAAGTAGACTCTTTCGGCTGGATCACCTGGAAAAAAAATTGTTTTACCCCGTTCAAAGGCTTCAACGAAAGGGGGATAGGTGCCGCCACCGATACGGCGAAAAACAGCTGCTAGGGGTTTATCTTGAGACAAGGATGCTTCCATCACACTTTGATATTAAGGGCAGTAAGTATAGACTCTATTAAACAGACAGGTGATTGTTAACTTCAGTATAGACACAATACTTTAATCTATCTTCAGAGGTTTTTGCTACGTTTTGCTTCACAATGTTCCTATTGGGATGAGAAGTTCCCAGTTCTGTGAAGATTATACTTACCCATCTTAAACAGTGGGAGACTTCATTCGCTAAAAATTGAACAATTGTTGATAATAATTATGTTAGATCTCACCGGAAAGAACGCGCTAGTAACAGGAATTGCTAATAGTCGCTCTATTGCTTGGGGTATTGCCCAACAAATCCATAAAGCTGGGGCAAATCTTGGTGTGACCTTTTTACCGGACGAAAAGGGTCGTTTTGAAAAAAAAGTCCGGGATGTCGTAGGAGCCCTAAATCCGTCGATTTTTGTCCCCTGTGATGTTCAAAATGAATCTCAAGTGAAGGCAACCTTTCAAGCCGTAGCGGATACTTGGGATAAACTCGATATTCTTATCCATTGTCTGGCCTTTGCAGATAAAGAAGGATTAACAGGAGATTTTAGTGGAGTGTCCCGTGAAGCCTTTTCCAAATCTTTAGAAATTAGTACCTTTTCTTTGGCTAACATGGCTAAATATGCTAAGCCCTTAATGATCGATGGAGGAAGTATTGTCACCCTCACCTATGTAGGTGGGGTCAAGGTGATTCCTAATTACAATTTAATGGGAGTGGCTAAAGCAGGTTTGGAAATGAGTATGCGTTATTTAGCGTCTGAATTAGGTTCTAATAACATTCGCATTAACGCCATTTCTGCCGGTCCTATTCGTACTTTAGCTTCATCGGCAGTAGGGGGTATTCTTGATATGATTCACCACGTAGAAAAAGTTGCTCCTCTCAAGCGAACCGTCACCCAGTTAGAAGTGGGTAATGCAGCAGCTTTCTTATGTAGTGATCTCGCCAGTGGTATTACAGGACAAGTACTTTACGTAGATGCTGGCTATGAAATAATGGGGATGTGACTTATCCTCAACATTGATTTGGATAGCAGAATGGGAAGAGATAATTAGCAAATATCTAGGTTCAATTTAAATTGAACCTCCCGATACTAGGGACAAAATCTAATTAGAAGTTTATCTTAACTGTACAGATAAATTGTATGAATAATTGAATATATTTCAGTGGGATAACTTGAAGTCCAAGAAATTGTTCTCGAACGAAACTTCGCGTAAAGTAAAAAGGAAAAACTACCCAAAAATTGTAGGTTTTCCTTTTTTTTGTCTACCTCAATAGATCACAATATTTGTGATCTATTGAGGTAGTGTAATATACAAACATTTTTTTACAAGTTGTTTTATCAACATTTTTTCATAAACAGTTTCTAAGAGAAATTAAATCAAGCTTTTAGTTTCTTTTACCTGTCTTACATAGGTATCCGATGAAATTATGGATATGTAGGTTACTGTCAAATTAATTAAATAATTACCCGTTTAAATTGATAAATTATTCATAATAATCTAATTTTATTAGAGATTATTTTTCAGTAAATTTAATTGATAAGTTGGATTATATAGCAATATTAACAATGATTTAATCTGTTAGTTTAAAATCTTAAGATATTATTTCTTTATATTTCTATAGAAGGTTAAATATTAATTTATAGTTCCTCTATTTTAGGATCGGTAGCTGGTAACCAACCTAAAAAAGGGAGCGGTAACAGAGTTGAAAGATTGGTGATAATAACTAGTATCCAGAGGCTATCAAAGTTCGTTTGTGTTACCCCTAACCATTGAGTTAATAATGCCCCTAATTCATGGGATACTAACCCTGATAAGTTCAGAATAGACATAAGTAGAGCAAAGAGGGTAGCTTCAATGCCTTTAGGACACAAACGAGCAGACAAAACAAGGATAGGCATAAAAGTAATTTCTCCCATGACTGTGAGAATTAAACTATCCCCTAAACTAAACCAGCGATCATTGATTCCTATCACTCGATTAGTATGAGTTACTAACAGTAACATCGTCATCCCTAAGCCCGAGGAAATAACAATACTCCAGCCTAAAATACGCCGAAATGGAACTGTTTTAAGGAATTTTTGATAGAGTCCAATTCCGACTAGAGCAGCTATACTGGTCACTAGGCGAACTAGCCCTAAAAATTCAGGGCCAAATCCTAATTTATTGGTGGTAAAGTAAAAGAATGCTGAGTCAGCATTAGGTGTTGCTTGCCAGATAAAAATAAAGACAACGGGGAATAAGATCGATTTTTGTTTGAAAGCTTTCCAGAGTTCTTGTAAGTGTTGCTTGATTGGAGACTTTTTAAAAGCTGTTTTATTGGCATAATTTTGATTAACTGGTTTCTCGGTAATTAACCCAGCAACCATTGCAACAATTAAGGGAAAGACAGCAGTAATAACAAAAATCGTTTGATTACTCAGATGTTGTAACAACCAACCACTTAGATAGGCAGTAATTAATCCCCCCAATGCAGAAGTTCCCCAGGTTAAAGATTGCAAAGAACCTGCTTTTCCTAAAGATTCTTTTCTTGCCCTTTCTACTACTAAAGAATCTACAATAACATCACTAATGGCGACAGAGAGGGAGATTAGTAGTAAACTAATAGTGGCAGACCAAGGATCATCGACAATAGTTCCTAGGGTCATCCAGACAACGCTACCTAATACCCCTGATAAAATTAAATAGGGACGACGGCGATAACCAAAGATAGGTAAACTATCGGACATGAACCCAAAAACAGGTTTAATTACCCAAGGCAAGGCAGCAATCCCAGTCAATGCGCTCATTTGAACTGGGGTCAGTCCTAAATCATCTTTGAGGAAGAAACTAATCGCTAAACGGGCTAAACCCAAGATTCCTTGGACGAAATAGACAGTTAAAATTCCCCAGAGTTCGGGGGTAGATTCATTGCCTAACAAAAGCGTATTAACAAAAGTGTCTTTTATCTGACTAAGTCTGGGTAAGGCAATGGTCATAAAAATCAATAAAGTTTTATTAACTATAAATAGATGATAAGCTATAATGCAATTTGTGTCTCGACGACTTAGTCAGTGATTTAACACTATTGAAGTTGACGATGAGGTAATCGGAAAAAAAGTAAAAATAATAATTATTTCTACCTTTTTTCCAAAAGATAAAATTAATTCCTCGTTTTCTACTTTTTAAGACCATTTAATTTTTTTTTATCTTTATTTTAACTAGGTTAAGTAACAAAATCTCAATGAGTGTATCTATGTTAAGGTCGATCTTAAATTTGACTTGCGACCCAAAAATTCTATCTAGAACAAGAACAAAAGTAAAAAAATTTTTTTGAATACAAAATGCTGGAAAGTTGAATAACTTGCAGATTGGGTAAAACTATTAAAAAATATAATTATAAGAACATTTTATAGATAGGTTATTTAAGGAACAGGAAGGTTGTGTTATTCACTGATAAGTGGAAAAAATAAACTTTAAATGAAGAGGATATTCAATATTTTGAAGAGCTATCAGCAAAAGATGAAAAACTCATAATAACTAGCAATTATCTAAATTTTTTAAAAAAATAGAAGAGTCAGATGCTCTCTAGGAAGAAACGGTAATTTTTTCAAAAATGGCTAAAGATGTTAACAAATCAAAGTGAGGATGAGAATTGATCCATCTTCTAAAGAAAAAGAACCTGAAAGAACAAAACACTTTAGATAAATAAGTAGATAAAGCTAAAAAATACAGTGATTATTAAGAATAATCACTCGGTGTATACGAGTATTTAAATTAACGCAAAACTGAAACAATGAGCATAAAAAGGATTATATCTATGTTTTCCACTAACTCATAGTCCAGAACTAAATATTATAGAAATAATAGAACATAAACAAAATTAAATAAAAACTAATTAAATTATCAGAAATATATTTAAAGATGGATATTATTCGGTTTTAATAATTGAATAAAAAGTTTGTTAGATACAACACTTGAAGAGATAATAAAATCAATACAAATCTGACTTTAACTATCTAAATATAAAAATATAAAATAATTTTTTAAAAGGTTTATCTATAGCTATTCATGTAATTTAATCTGATTAAAAGAAAAATATCTAATTTTGAGTTATATTTCATGCTAACTACGACAAAGTTTTGGGGATAAGATAAAAGTCTTATTGTCTGTAGAATAAGTTATATCAAGGGAATAAACTGAACAAAAATTTAAAAACATTTGAACTCTAATATAGAAAAGTAACAAAAGATTACAAAGATATATTTATTCATTATTTTTTTGCTAAGTATAAAAACTTACTGACTGCGGGGTTACAGCTATATTGTCTAATTAATCCAACGTCAAAGTTGATTTTTTTATAAAAAATCATAAAAAATTTACTGAATTTTAGCTGTTTTAGGGATCAATTTTTATTGATAGTAGCAATACTTAAAAATGTGAATGTCGCTAGAAAAGTGTGAAGTAAATTCTATATTTTTTCTATAAAAATATTACTTTTCAACTTTTTTCAAGCTATTGATGTGTATTGTTTAAGACAATAATCAAATAGTTGAACTGCTTCACGAGTGATTCAAACCGTCAATTAGGGGCGATCCTGATCATCTGTATCAAACTAAATTTGACAAAGGAACTTTACAGTTATCTCCCCGAAAATTATTTCTCTTGTGGAAGAAGACTGTTAGATTAAAATCTTTGCCTTGGAAAGCTGTTGAAATTAAAGGTAATTGCCAACATTATTCTATGTTAAGCTGATGAATTAGCCCGAGTATTGAAATACCCTAACGCAGAACTCAAGAAATTTTCCTACATCACTACCCACAACTTGCCAAAACTCTTCAACTAAGTCTCTAAATTATGTCCAGTTATTGAAAATGCCTTATGCAGACGCTTTAAATGAAGATATAAGTAACTTTATTACCTTGGCGATGGAGAAAATTAGCTTGATAAAAACGTTTATTGATGATGTTTTAACTTATTCTAAAGTGAATATATGGCCATATGCGGTTAGTTGAATTTGAACTGACTTAAGCAGTAATCTCTTTAGAACTGACGATTGCTAACCTGAGGGGATGCATTTATCAAACAGAGGTTATTATTCCCCATAATTTCTTACTGACAGGTATAGCTGAGCATACCCAGTTAATGCAACTATTCCTCAGTTTAATCAGCAACGCTGTTAAGTTCTTTAGCGATAAAACCACAGAGATCCATAATCTTAGCCAAAAATCAGAGTGTTATTAGTTAGTTCTTCTTAAGAAAAGATGTTCAAATTAGCATTAATTTTAATATTATGAGCGAATTTTTGTTATTTTTAAACGAAAATATATCGATAATAAATATTGAGAAAGGGAAATGGGACTGACAATTTGTAGAAAAATTCTGGAGTGTCATTGGGAACATATTTGGGTTGAGTCAGAATTCAGACAGTGCTCAACATTCTATTTCACTAGACCTCTAGGAGAAAACGAGCGTGATTGCAGGAGCAGGCGAATCTAATAAAATTATTCTGTTGGTTGAGGACAGTAAGACTGATGTTTATTTAAACTAAGAAATGTTAAAAACTAGCGCCGTTTCTCACAAGTTGCTCGTCGTGAGTTATTGCATCTATGCAATAGATGTAATAGACTATTTACGATAACAAGGAGAGTTTACTTAAGAGCTCGATCCTAACTTGATTATCTTAGACATTGATTTTCCACAAGAAGATAGTTGAAAAGTCCTAGCAGAAATCACAATCAATATTGAAAACGAATTCCAGTGGTAGTTTTAAGTACCTATAATAATGAGGGGGACACTTTTTCCAGTTACAAACTTTATGTTAACTGTTACATAATGAAATCTAGAAATATTGAAGACCTTTTCAAACTAGTTAAAGGAATTAAATCTTTTTGGTTAGAAATAGCAAATTTTAAATTTCGATAGTACCTCAAGGCTTTCTTTCCCAAAGGTAGAAAATTCTTTAATTTCCCATAGTCTGTTAAGGTTTACCCTGCTATAGCAGGTAGCTAAAATATTCTGAGAAAACAGGAAATTCTCCTTGAGGCTTAAAAATCTACCGGAACGTGGCTTTCCTGAGTAAAAATAAGAGTTATATTTCTCCTTTAGTAAGAATATTAACTCTGTTATTTATGCAGATTGTACTATAGGAATAGTCAGGAGACTTTCAATATTTTTTTAGCTTAAACTATAAGTTTTTTATCAAGAGAAGAAAATAAATTAATTATTAGTTTTATCAGAAAACTATATTGAGTTAGTTCAATTAGATTAAAAGCAATGACAGTTTATTTAATCATTTAAATTCGATGAATTGGATTATGAGATGTCCCACGAAGCTGCAAGATAAATCTGTTTAAAATATCTAAATGAATCAGACTATAGTCTCCGGTTAGTTGTTACTTATAGTTTG
The DNA here is from genome assembly GCF_029919255.1 of cyanobacterium endosymbiont of Epithemia clementina EcSB. Taxonomy (GTDB): domain Bacteria; phylum Cyanobacteriota; class Cyanobacteriia; order Cyanobacteriales; family Microcystaceae; genus Rippkaea. Next base: position 2,874,371 of record NZ_CP123991.1, read on the forward strand.
GTATCAATAAATGAACCACAAACAAATAATTTAATAAATCTAGGAAATAAAAAAAATTAATTTATTTGGTTTTTCAAGAAAAACTAAATAAATTGAACATAATTGAGGATTAATAACGAAAAATTAAATTAGCTGGTAGTGTATTGAACTATAAATGTACTTTAAATATAAATGTTACTTATTTAAGTTTAATTTAAAATCTAAATAAAATATAAACAATATATTTCTTTGCAAAAAAGATATTTACTTATAAAGTAAATATAAATAAATACATGAATTGTATTTATTTATATTTAAAACTAAAAATTAAGTGGCAAAAAGTAGTTAATTTAATTAAGATATATGAATTTTAAAAGACCAAAAAATATAATGATTATTATTAATAATTGCCCCTAGCTTATCACATTAATTTTTATTTATGAAGCAATTTAACTGTTCTAATATATCGAGCAAATAATAGTTAACTACTCAAAGTTAGCTACTAAAAAACAGAGTCTTACTGCGATCATCTTCTCTTTTAAAAGATAATGTATTGGTATACATACCTGGTGTTGATTCCACAGTTAAAAAGGTTACTAAGTTAACTTACAGAAAATTATAAATCCTGATATCTCAGCTGTAGTTTGTGCATTAGCATTATAACCTATATTTTTTATATATATAACTATGTAAATCTATTTTTTATAGCAAATAAAAGATAATATTAGATTCTAATATTGTAGTTTAAGTATCTTTAATCTTATTTCTAGGATGCTAGTATACATATTATTATATAATAATTTAATTTCAATTTTTTTATTAAAAATTTAAAATTTTTAATAAAAAAATACTATTGTAGTATAATTCATTGCTGATAATTATTTTAAATTTCTGGAGACTTATTCAACTTTATTTGACTGAAATAAATATAAATTGTTTACATATTTACCAGATTTTTTATAGACTTTGTGCCTTAAAACAGACAAATAATATTTGGATAACTACCTATGATTAAATAATTAACTTAGTAGAACTGAAAGAATAGAATATAATTTTAATTGTTGACCAAAACTTATCAACAATTAGAAATAATTTAACTAATAACTAAATCTCAAAATTAGATTTTTCTAAAGTCAATTAAATCGTTGTTAATAGCTGATGAAGCTTTTGAATAAAACCTTAAAATGCTGCAAGCAATAATTAACCTTATTTTTATAAGAATTAAGTTTTTAGAGTTTTGGAGACTTCGCTAAGCAATACTTTTGGCTTTTGCTTATTATAATTTTATAACAGCTAATTCAAAAGAGCTGGATTAATAAAATAAATAAAGAACTCTAAAGGACAAAAAGATACAAACAAATCCCAATTTATTAGGTTTATAATTAGTCTCTTTAGACGGCTTTTATTTTTAAAGACAAGGCATAAGCTTGTAGACGATATAGTACAATAATAGAGTATGCTAAAACACTACGAATAGCTATGCTTCCATCCGTTGAAGAATATGTCTTTTAAAAAATTGTCCCTTTAGTAAAAGCAAGAAGTAATAACACAGTAACTTATAAATTGTCTGTAAAAACTATAATCCATCCAAAAAATACTAAATTGATCTCGTTTCCGCCGTTACTTTAATCTAGAGATCAAAATAAATCAATGTAGTATCATCTCTTAAAGTCAGTGGAATTAATGACTAGAATAATAACATTAACTATGTACTAATATCCCTAATCCAATTAGAGTAATACCAATTAGTTTACGTTCTTTAATATCTTCTTGTAAAAAGTATTTAGCTCCAAACATACTTATAAGATAAGTCAAAGCTGTTGCAGGACGAACAAAACTAATATCTAACCAAGTCAACACAGTAATAAAACAAAAAAAAGCAATTCCTTGACAGGCAATACCACTAATAATCATAGGGTTAGTAATAATTTTAATCACTAACTTAACCATAGATTGAAAAGTTAAGTTCTCTATTTTCCCTATTTTTTTCATTCCCATTGCTAAGAGCAAGTCTCCTGCAGAATCTGATAAAGAAATTCCTAAAACTACTAACCAAGATTTAGAAATTACTGCGTTCAATGGGAATAGAAATAAAGGAAAATTTTGGGGAGTTATATTTTTATTGTGAGAAACTTGGGCAGTTTGACTATCACTTAACCCAACAAAAAATGCACCAAAAGCAATTAATAAAGTACTTGCCCATCGTATTATAGAAATTCTCTCGTCCAGAAGTAACCAAGCAAATACACCATTCAAAACATAACTTGATGCGTGAATAGGTAATACATAACTCAGATCCAGATCAGAAATTGCCGTCAAATAAAGACCTAATGAAATAATTAGAACAGTAATGCCTAAAATAATCCAAATATTAGTTAAAATGTAAGTAATTAAATGAGGTATCATTAAGGGGTTAGAAAACTCAAAAATTCCAAAATTCTTCATCCCTCGACTGAGTAATATATCCCCAGAAACCTGAGTGAACGCTAGACAAGTAAGTAAAATAAAGACTTTCACAGTTATCAATAAGTTCGGTGATTAGTTGCTAATTGATCAGTTAGACGAGATTATCAGTAATGATAATGATGGGTGGTATTGTAAATAAGTGCCAATAAATTAAAAATTTTTCTAATTTAATGAGAATCTAAATTTTGCCGTGTTTAACTGCATCAGGTATGTAAGGGCCGTCATAGAAAAAACGACGGGGTGTTAACAACATTACATTGCTGGTGTTGTCGTAACTAGTCGGTTAAGCGCTTCAAATCAGATTTTTTCGATAACTCTGGTCACTAGAATCTCCTTGTAGCCCAAACATTAGCCACCATTGTTGGAGGTATATCTTCTACCTCAATATTTTTGGTAATTTTTGAAGGACTAATATCTATAGTGCGGGACAGAAAGGACACCTATGCAACTTCAGTGTCACTCAAAGTTCCCCTACCTTTCAAAATACTGTTAGGATAACGGGTTCCCACTGGAGCAATCACAAAAACTTTTTCAGTATTTTAGTACTAAAAAAGATATTAAAATTCTCAATTGGTTGCTTCAGATAATGTTCTCTGGTAGCGACAAGTGGCGTAGCGATGACTTGGACATTGTTTAAATTTAGAAAGGTAGAGTGAGTAAACCCTTGGGGAAAAGATCCGCTACTAGTCTGATAAACACCAAAAGTTAAAGCTATGGTCGCTACTACTTCTACTAACAAGAAAAGGTGATTAATTTTTAATGATACAAAAAAGTTATATTCTGTCATTAATTTGGTTTAGTCGCTAGTTTATCCATTTCCAGTTGTGCCTTATTGTGATCGTGGCGCAGAGAAGTTTGCACAGAAATCGGTAATTGTTCTACCTTAATCATTGCCTGTTCAAAATAGGTAAAAGCCTCTTGAAGATTTTCTGAATTTTGATTTTTGATACCGATATTAAGAAGAATTTGACCTTTAAGATACTGAACTTCAGGGTTTTCAGTATTACTCTCTAATGCTCGCTCAATAGATTCTAAAGCCTTATCATAGTTTTTTAAATCTCGATAGGCAGCAGATAAGGCACGACTGACCATATAATCAGGGGCTGCATATCGTTCAAAACGAGTGATCGCATCTTCTGGATTAGAAAAGGGCAAATTAACAGCTAGAATCAGGTCAAGATAGCCTTTAAGTAAATTTAATTCAGGATCATTCGGGGCTTGTTTTTCTGCCTCATCAAGATAACTAAACACCTGGGGAAGTTTATTGACTGCTCCAATAGCCCCTTTTGTTTTAAACGTATAAGCTCCTTCGAGGAAATGTCCTACAGCTAAATAAAGATTTCCCCGTAAGGGATCTTTCTCGATCAGTTGTTTAGCAGCTTTTAACGTCTGTTGGGCATAGGTATTCATGGACCCTAAGTCTCCATTAGAATAAGCTAACGATGCTCGCATAGCATGAGCCAAGGGTTCATTGGCTTCTGTCTCAACTGCTTCTTTTAGATAGATTTGAGCTTTAGAATAATCTCCTTCATGAAAGACGGCGATAAAAGCTGCTTCTGTCTGACCGCCGATGTTACGAGGATTATCCTTACGGAAGGGATCGCCAGCGAAAGAAGGACTTCCCCAAATGCTCGAGGCAACGGCACAGGCCACTGATATAGACAGAGAAATCTGTTGAACTCTAATGAATCGCGCTATCATAGCCTCACTCCTAACAACACACAATTATAATTTTAGTGGTAGACACTGAGTATTGATATTGATGCTAGCAAAAATCTGTCAAAATAAAAGAATAATTTCCAATTGTCTTTAGTATAAGTTTATACTTTGCTGTTTGAATGCTCTATCTTAAAAATGTGGTTTATCATCCCCCAGCAACCCTGACTCCTATTCTGAAGGAGGCTAACCTAGAACTTGCTCCTCAAGAATTAGGTTTGATTATTGGTCCGAGTGGTTCAGGAAAAACAACATTATTAGAAATAATAGCTGGGTTAGCCGAAAAAACCGAAGGGAAAATTTTCTGGAGAGATCACGAACTTACATCCCTAGAATTACAACAATTAGGAGGGTTGGTCTTTCAGTTTCCCCAACGACATTTTTGTGGTAGCACTATCTTAGAAGAATTACGTTTAGGACATCCAGAAATTCTTCCTTATCGCATCAAAACTGCTTTGCAAGAAGTAGGATTAGAACATATTCCCCTAAATCAGTCTCCCCATGCCCTTAGTGGCGGACAACAGCGTAGGCTAGCTTTAGCCGTGCAGTTAATTCGCCAACCCAATTTACTGCTTTTAGATGAACCCACAGCTGGGTTAGATTGGTCTATGCGCCATCAGTTAGCTAAGTTGTTAGCTAAACTGAAAAGTTGCTGGACTTTGTTAGTTGTAAGCCATGATCCAGGAGAGTTATTTGCGATCGCTGATCGTTGTTGGGAGATTCAGCAAGGACACCTAGTATCATTAGATACTGCTATGTTTAAGTCCCAAAAAAATCAATGAAACATTCCGATACTATACTCAATCAACAAGTTCAACGTTTATACCAACTTAATCTTTATCGTCGCTGGTTATTTATAATTTTATGTTGGTTAACTCTGGGTTCTTTTTCTCTTTGGAAATTATGGGAAGAATTTGAATTATGGCATGAACATTTTACTTGGGTTGCACTACGCTATGGATTAGCCTTTAACTTACTTCCTACGTTTAGTTTATTTTTTTGCATTGCAATCACTGGAGCTGTTTTGACTTGGCATAGTAGCTATATTATTTGTGGTCTTTCTCCAAGGGAAAAAGTTCGTCTTAAAAATCAGCTTAAAAAAATCCAGCAACTCAAACCGAGTCATCCTTTACGGAAATGGGTTTGTAGTGACGCAAAATAACTTTAACAACATCAAATCTAGTTATAAAACTCTAGAGAAAAAGTAGAAAAAATACAGGTTAATGAAAATTAAAAGTTATTAAGTTAAATCAACTTAATTTTATCGTTATGCACTTGTAAAGTCAGATAATTATCCTGACTTAAACTCATTCAATGATACATAAAAATTTACCTAAAACTATAAACTTCTGTATCTCACGAGTCTCGAAGCTACTACTCTAAGTAGATAGTTATCAATAAATATTAAGAACGAAAATAATTTTGTATCTCTGTATTTTAATAATCAGAGTGTAATTTATATTACTTGAATTAATTTATTAAAGGTAAGATCAAATACAGTTATTAAAACCACCTATCATTAATAATAGAATCAGTTAAAAAATACAGATCTAAAGTATTAATAATCTAAAGCAGAAAAGAAGTTTTTTATTGACTTATAAATTACTTATAAAATAAGCTTATTACTTATAATTAAGATCGTTATATGGACGAATATAGACAAAAACTATAATGGCTAGTTGTAGATATTTTAAAAAAGTACCGGAAAAAAGTTCAGGCTAAAAGCGGATTAAATTACTTAGAAAAGTTCATACTCTTTTGTAATAAAAGAAGATTAAAATTCAGAAAATAGTAGTTTTTTAAATAAAAAATGTTAAAAATTCACCTTAAAAACTTTAAAAAACTGGACAACATATATCTAAAAACTCCAATAGATATATGGTGTCTTGACGAATCCAGAGTAAGATTCAAGTCAATTAAAGGAAAAGTTTGGATTCCAATCGGGGAAAGATCAACTGCTATAGTAAGATAGGACTATAAAGAATTATATGTCTATGAACTTGTCAAACCACTAGCGGAATAAACTTTATGGAATTAAATTCCAAGAGTGAATACAAAATGGCTGAATTTAATTGATGAACATTTGGCTAAAGATGTAGGAATGTCTGAAAAAAAGTCTTATTTATACAATAAAATTCCAGATGGCATGATAGTAAAAAAATTACTGAAGAAATTACTAAGTAACATTTGTCAATTTACTCTCTAGAATTAGAGTCAGCAGAAAGATTATAGACTTTAGTAGATGAGCCTTGAGTCCATGAGTTTTTTGAAACAATTGATGGAATACAATAAGTTTTGCCAAATCCTCATGATATCCTCAGTCAAATGAAAGAAGAAATTAAAGATTAAACTTATCATAATTTGTTAGATTTTCTGTAATTTGCTGAGATAGCATTCTTATGCTATCTCAGCAAGACTTCTTTGCGCAAGACTTTGTTTAACTATTTGAGCTAAATAAGATTGATATTTAAATATTCTTTCGACAATTTTATGAACTTTTATTTGATACCATTTCCTTTATTTTAACTAGAGATTGTTTTTCTTCTTGCCTCTTCTAATGGTTTCACCCAATCTGTAATTTCTATCCTCTTGTATTTAAATACAATATTTCTACTTTCTTTATGCTTATTTAAGCTAATTTCCTTACCAGGCATATCCAAAATAGTATTATTGGTAATTATTTAAAATAATTGTTGTGTTACTCAAAAAAAATAAATGATATCATTTATTTTTTTTGAGTAACTGCTTATAAAAAAATATAATTTTACTTCCTTAAGTTAAGATAAAAACTAGAAAAATAACTGGAGTTAATTCAATTTAATCAGCATCATTATCTAACTTATTCACTAAATACTAAAATCGTGATGATATAAAAAAAATCAATATAGGTATTGATAGTATTTAAACAGGCATCACTATGCTATTCAGTTAGCTCTCACAACATCTTAGACCTATATTTATTTTCTAAATAACAGTCTAAAAAATATATTATTTATATATTTTTATATTGCGATTAGTTTTACTTAGAGGTTCATAAAAAATATTATAAATCGAACCAAATTAAAAATAAAGAAATAGCCAAGAAAGTATCGATAGGTGTTACAATTAAATTGTACAAAAAAATAAAGTCAAAAAAATTTTTTTAAAAAACTTGCTAACCAAATATATTCTAAAAACATTAAGAAATAGCAACAATTAGTTCAAAGCTCATCAGTTCTGATTGATTAATTAATGTTTTCTGAGTATGTGGTAGTAATAATAGACTTTTTTCTTCCCTCATTAGGGATTATTCATATACATCCTACCAAAACTATTATTCATATTTATGGACGATTCAACTTTTAGTGACTTTATGGATTACTCCAAAACTGTATAAACTGATAACCCAATTCTTCTAACATCTGTCTGAGCAAAGGAAGACTTAAGCCAATGACATTACTGTGACACCCTTCGATTCTATCAATAAATAAACCCCCTTTTCCATCTAAGGCAAAACATCCAGCACACTTGAGTGGTTCTCCAGTATTAACATAAGCTTCAATAGAAACATCATTTAAATTAGCAAAGTAAACCTGGGTGATACCGCAGCGAATCAAGGTTTTTTGTTGTTTTTGATCAATAATCGTATGACCAGTATACAATGTCCCTTGGTTTCCCCGTATTTTTTGCCAACGGACTATCGCTTCTTCAGACGAGTTAGGTTTTCCGTAAATTTCCCCCCGCACTACTAATAAAGAGTCACACCCTAAAATTAGACAGTCTTGAAAATAAGGGGCAACGGTTTTAGCTTTATAGTGAGCTAAAATTTGGACTAATTTGATAGGATCTTTACATCGTATTTGGGATTCGTCAAACTGACTATGACGGATAATTGGATCAATCCCAACAGTTTGTAATAGTTTTCGACGCGCCGGAGATGCAGAAGCCAGGACGAAATGGGGAGGAGTTAGAAACAAAGATGAAACCATTCTTAATAGTAAATAAGATACAAAATTTTTTCAGGAAAATTTAAAGTTACCAATTGGTAGAGAATTGACCAAGTATATCAATTAGTTTCCTCTTGAAGAAGTTTTATGTAATTTAGTGTAATTTAGTGTTTATCTAATTTTAGATAATTCATGAGTTTTACCACACTAGCGTAAAAAATTGTACCCCAAAACAAGCCAATTATGACTAAAAACTAAAAAGAGTTTTTTTCCTATTCGATAGCTTATTGTTTTCTGTCACTATTGTTGTCATCTTTAGTATTGTATTACAGTATTGAGTTGCTCTTTGATTTTAATAATAAGTCTAATTTATTTAATGTTGAACAGCAGAAAGATTAAAAGTAATTATAATTTCTCTACCAATACAAATAGTAGTAATGTTATGAAATTATTTTTTATCAGGGAATGTAACTTCGCATTGTACAATAGTTTTTATATAGTTTCTTGAACTTACTAAATAAACTATTAATTATTACAATAATTAGTACAATCTACGCCCATTTAAAACCCATTTTTTTAAACATTATTTTTTTATAAATTATGAAACTGATACTATGATCTTAAGTCTGGCTTTAAGAGTAAATAATATTTTTTACTAAAAAATATTATTTACTGCATATTTTGTTAGTGATCAATTGCCAATTAAGTTGTCGGTAAAAATATGTGTTTTTGTTGAAACTATTTTATCTTCTAGTATCTATCTAAAATCACTATCAATAAAATAATAGACTTAAAAAATATGAATTACTGTATATTTTTTAGGTCTAAAAAATATCAATTTTAATTGAATTAAGCATGTAATTTATAATTTTTAATTATACAACTCTTAAATTAAATAGAATATTATTAGTCACTAAACTATTTAGATACTTTCTTTACTAACTTCACTTTTTATTGAAACTGAACTTGAATGAAAAATAATAATTGTTTGAGTAGTCAACATTATTAATAATGACTTATACTGCTACATAAATATCTCAAGTGATATAAAGAAAATTATAATCAGTTTTTAAGTTAATAAAATAGCTAATAAACATGGTCAATATTAGTATTGATTATATAGCTACTGCGTTGTTATTTATCAATAAATAATGCAAAAATTATTTTTTAACTACTGTACTTAGTGCTGGCTCTATGACAGAGGTTGTAAATATATATCACCCTATAAATAAAACTAGTAAGAAAATAATTGATATTCATATAGAATTAACTGAAAATAGCTAAACAAAAGCATTAGTTTTATTTATAAATCAAATTTTGTAGAGTTTAAGTAAAAGTATTCCCCTTAGAAGAAATACTTTTAATTTATTGATATCAGCAAGTATTTTTCATTATTTTAATAATCTTTTAGTAGCTTCAAGTGAAATCAAGTAGGTTCTGAAACCTAATAGTTAAATATTAATTTAGGATTAGTAAAAAAAATTATAGAAATAAATCAAGCCTGCTTATAAACGATATTATTGCCAAGCTTAATTTCATAATCTGTTTAGTTCTATAAATTTTAGTTTAATTTAGTTTGGGGGTTAATGATATAGACAGCTATCTCTAATTTACAGGTTTTATTTTAGAAATTACGATTCTAGATCTAGAACAGAATGACAGATATTTTATGCAAAAATCACATTCAAGAAATTATTAGAAGATTTTATTTTTTTTAAAAACTTTATTTATTAACTTTTCTTATTAAAATTGCTGTTGTCACGCTTGCTGAAAGAGTAGACTTAACCTCCAATTATGATAATAATCAAACTATTACTAGACAAACAATAATATTCTTTTAGTGATTGGTATAAACTAACTGAATTTTACTCAAGAAACAAAGATATAACAGTTTTTCTGTAAGTTCATAATATAGTTCACCGTAACTATATTATGAACTTACAGAAAAACATGGTTTGTAGATTACTGATGTCCAAACTTATAATATAGAAGTTATTTAAAACTAATACGATTTGTCTTTAAATTTTAGTTCTTACTAAACAGCAATAGTCAATGACTATGTCATAAAAGTCTATAGCTAGACTAACAATATTTAATTTTTTTTAAAAAAATCTAATGTAAAATATTTAACTGTTCCTTGAATTTAATTAAAAACTCCTTCAATGAAAGTAAACAAAAGAATGCTTTGATATGCTTACATTTAAAACTAATGGAAAAATAGAAATATTAAATCGCCATAAAACTTATTGACTTTTTAAGTTTATTTAAATGAATAAATTCAATTGTCATTAATTTATTACCTCAGCTGAGTCCAGTAGAAAAATTGCTATGAAGACAATAATTTGGTCAAAACCAAGTAATTTTTAAAGAAATTAAACTAAAAAATTTTTAACTTTTAATAAAGTTAATCAAAGTCTAAATATGGTTTTCAAAATCAATTTAAAATCAGGCAATTTTGTTAAGACTATATAAATAATAAATAAAAATTATTTTTTACATATTTTATTGAATGAATAATCTAAATGTTCAGAATTGACATGCCATCAATAATTTTAATTATTTTTAGAATCACTGTAATAGGTAAATTAAATTAACCTTGTTATTACCTGGATAATCCAATAACTTATAATTAACTAACTCTTCTAGACTGAGTACTATTAATTAGTAGCTATAACTTCTAAAACTCTTACTTTAAGCATATTTAATGACTACATAAATTAAGTTTTTATGAAGACCAAAAACTCTACAAAGTAAGAATTTTAGCTTTTGTTTGTTATGATTTCTTTATAGCCAGTCTAGAAGAGTAAATTAAACTAAATTTGGGTTAACTCCATTGAGATAAAATCTAACTTTCTCGTACTTAATAGTTATATTATAGCAACTCCCATACTTATGAGATATGAAGTTTTTTAGTTTTTGGGAACGCGGGAACAAAGAATAGATCAAAGTTTATCTCATGAGTCTAACAAACTCTCTAATTAATTGGAAGTTAAACCGATACTAAATCTCTCTTTCCAGAATTATCTTGGAGTAATCCAATAAGTAAAGAAGCAGGAGGTTCTTTATAAGGCCAAGCAAACGCATGACGAAAAGCTGAATCTTGACAAGCTTGTAATTGGGGAAAATCAATAACATCTTGAGTCAATAGATTTTCGTATTCAAAGGGAAGACGGACATTATGTAACCCAGCATTATCTGTACAAATTGCAATATCGACCCCTGCTTCAAAACAACGATCAAAAACAACTTTTAGTTCTTTTAAATCTTCTAGTGTTCCTGTCTTTAAATAAGTAGTTGGGCAGACTTCTAAACATTGTTTTGATTGAGCAATTTCTGGTAATAATTCAGGATACCTTAAAGGTATTTGAATCCCATGACCAATGCGCATTAGATATGGTAGAAGTTCTCGATAACAACCATCTGGAGTTTCGTAAAGGTGTCCAGTAGTTTTTAACCCTAAAGAATGGGCATACTGATACAAACTAGTAAACTCTTCTAATCTTTCTCCGTAATGAGAGTCTCCTCCTGCTATATCAACAGCGCAGACATAATCTTTTATATTAGCTGCTAAATCAATAATCGCTTTATTAACTTCATAGGGTAAACGAGAGTGCATACAAAGAATCTGGCTAATAATAATCGGATATTCTTTAACTTGAGTCGCTTTTCCAACAATTTCAACAATATTTGTCATACTGTCAATACGTTCCGATTGGCTCAGATGGTCGGAAGTCCGTAAATAAGGAGTGTAGCGTAATTCTAGATAGGCTAAATTCTCAAAAATATAAGCGCCTCGAATCAATCGATAAATAAAATAGGGAAGGGTTTGTTCGGTTTGAACCTTTTCGACGAGAGTGTGTAACTCTAGATATTCATCGAGAGTATTACGTTTACGAGTGTAAAATTTTTCAAATCCTGGATATTCAGGAAATTGTCGTGCCATCTCTACGTCATGGCGTTTAAAATATCGCCAGAGAATGCGAGGAACCACAGATCCTCCTAAATGACGATGTAAGTCCGCGTATAAAGCCACAGAAACCTCCTGATAGATTGTGTTAAGATTATTTTAGTGTGTCTAAGGCTATATGAGATTAATTTCTGCCAAATTCTTCAGACGGTTTTACTACAATGTTCCTAATTTCTACAACTAAAAAAAACTAAAAATATAAAAGCTGATCCCAAATTAATCTTCGGTATTAGACATTATTATTAATTCTGAAACCTCAGACAATTATACTACAAAGTTATACGGATTGTTTGTGGTAGAACACTAATTATGGATAAAGTTAAATATAAATAAATTTTTTTTATTTTTTTTAAAAAAATATTTATTTATAAATTCTAGGCTATTTCAAAATGAAGATTTTTTCGTCTCCTCAAAGAGGAGATAGTAATGTATTTTAATAACTGGATAATTCTAAGAGTCCGAACATCTAGTCTAGTTTTTTGAAAAAATGTTCTAAATTTCTTTCACAATTGGTGCATTTTTGAGAAAAATGGTTGCTTTTTATACTCCTGATTTAATTTTACTTTTGTTCTTTACTTAAATATCAAGCATATTGTAGTAAAACGTATTTCATATTAATTTAACTAAAAAATATTTGCTTTTACTTAATGCTGACATTTTTTTATTTTTAACTAGCATCCTAAAACTTTCGAACTTATTTTATAAAGATATTTTTTAAAAAATCTAAGTTAGACATTAACAGATTTTACCACATGAAGTTTATATTACTACCTCAGCCTCTAATATGAATTAATTGATAATATTCTTATAGATATGATTTTTTAAAAAAGAGATTAACATCTTTAAAGCTAAACTATTATGTAAGTTTGTTTCAAAATTAATTTTATTTATCGAAACAGAAGGCTTTTGCTGCTTTCTTCTAGTAGTCTTAGTGATTCAATTTATTAAAATATTTTGCAAACTTCAACATAACAATAGTTTGAAAAGTTTTTAAAAACCAGTTTTCTTTAGTTTCTAGCTATTGTTCATTGATTATTTTACGGGTTATCCTACTGTGGTAGGGACTTAAAATATTTATAATTTATAAGTTTGTCTGCCGACGGCAATATATAACCCCAACTCTTTGGTGGCCGACCTCAAGCGAAAAAGGGTTTTAACTGCGTATCTGATCACCGTATAATTTAGGACGATTTTTACTCCCATTATCTCTAACAATAGCATACTCAGTATTAATCCTTATACCAATAGATATTCCGAAAGGAATGGGAGATTCCTTACTAAACTTTTTTGTCTTCTAGTTAAGATTTATAACGGACTGAGCTAATCTGATTCAGATTAGCTCAATTCACGTCTTCGTGTCCATGAAACCAAATAACCATAACTGCATCCCCAATCTATTTATCAACTCAACTCCCAGCTTGACAGAACAAATTTCCAATTAGAGAAGATAGTAGTTTATAAGCAAGTTGCCCAGCTAAGGCTATAAAACTTCTCAGATCTACCACCTTCACCGAGATTAAACGACGTTGATGTAAGAGTGTGATGTCCCTTTGTTAGGTTTTTCATTTATCTTAAGAAGGCAATCGTATTGAAGGAGAAAAAATTAAACTTTTATCCTACCAAAAGTAATGGATTCCCATTTTTAGTAGCAATAAGAACACTGACACAACGCTCATTGCTCATTAACAAAAATTCCGTTACTACTTTTTAAATCGATGAGAATGAATTCTTCTGTCTATGTTGACTGCAAAATCGCGTAATTGTGAAAAACACGGTTATCATTGACCATACAACCATTATCTTTACTTAGTTTAATATCCTAATAGCTCTTCCTCACTAAAAATTAGGTAACATTTATCTTTTTTGGTGAATCAAAGTATGTGAGGGAGATGAGCTAGACTTTCCATGAATTTTTTAGGGACGATAGGATAACGATAATTGCACAATTTGGAAATCTATTTTAGACTTAATTCTCTTAAGCAAAAGAATCTACTAGTAAAAATAGACTATCCACTAAAATTGGACTCAATATTGCACCTGCTAGAGTTAACTAATGATAATAGAGTTGTTGCATTGCCCATAAGCCAATCCATAAGAGGATTTTAAAAAAAAGACTCCCCAACTCATCCTCCATAGGGTTTGGACTTAGGCTAATGCTGCTTAAAAATAAAAATCTGTAATTTCTGACCCTAACAACGACCCCAAATAGAAAAGATTTTCTATCTTACCCCAAGTACACTAGAGTCCCAAATTGATACCGAAACTTCAATTGACTCAATAGAAAGATGAATTAAGGATTCCCAATGTAACCAACCCCAATAAATAGAAGCACCAGCTAGCTAACTCCAAGTAAGCCCCTATACTAAATCTCCCCAGTAATGGGTGCATTAGTGTCTCATTAGATAATTTCCAACCAAAGCCATCCCCCTGTCATTAATAAACTAAATTAGGAATATAAACGAATTAAAGGAGCTTGAATAAAAACTAGAAAAGACGCCAGAAATCCAGCAGCCCAAAATATTTGCCATCCTAAGAATACTTGTGAACTCCTGGGGATTAGGCTTAGGAACTGTTGGTGTGAATCATCAAGACAGTCATGGGGCAGATCGGAAGGAGATGAAATCAATATTCCGTTAACCTAATACAACTATCAATTGTAAGAATTTTTTTTACTTAACTTAACGCCAAGTTTTTCCTCGTAGATATCCCCCTAGGGGGTATACAATTCATCGTAACGAATATTACGGGGAGAATCAATTCACCCAGTAGTTAAATTATTTTTCAAAGATTCAAGGGATTTTTAGCAGCCATGCACGAAGAACTCCACACCATAATTTCTGAAATATTTAATAAGCTTTTACCTTAAGCACAGTACTGTAGCTGCGACACAGTCTAATCCTCCTAATCTGCTTCCCAGTCAGGAAATGGGGACACCTCACATCCCATCCATAAGAATGCACAGCATAGACTACAAAGTTTTGCAGTAAATCCGTCCGTAATAAGTGGTCGGAAATACAATAAACAACACTATGTTAAAAACTATTAGAGAAACAGGTAAACTGTCAACTCATGCTGGAAAAATTGGAAACTTCTTAAGATAAAAAGTTCAAACAAAGCTCAAAACCAATAGAAATATCAGTTAACTTAAATTTAACAGTAATTTTTAACCTAGTTTAATAATATTTAAAGTTTTCTATTTAGTTTTAGTTAATCAACTTCCTTGCTTTTCTGATTGTTAATAAGAAATATCTTTACTCTAAACTGTTTCGTCTTGAGCGAAAGCTATAGATGGCTATTATTTTTTTTCTAAATATTTGTAATATTTACACTATAATCGTTTTTGAGTAAAAATAATGAAATCTAACCAATCTGTCAACGACATTGGTGAACAGGGGTTATTAAAGAAACTTCAGTCCTTTTGTCCTGGAAATATTATCGGCGATGATGGAGCGGTTTTATCGGTAGACTCTCAAGAACAATTAGTAATAACTACTGACGTTTTAGTAGATGGGGTTCATTTTAGCGATCACACTACTCCTCCTGAAACTGTAGGATGGCGTGCTGCTGCGGCTAATTTATCCGATTTAGCAGCCATGGGAGCCACTCCAATTGGCATTACGGTAGGATTATCTTTACCAGGGGAATTGAAACTAATTTGGGTAGAAAAGCTTTATCAAGGATTAACCGATTGTTTGCAACGGTATCAAACCCCCATTGTTGGTGGCGATATCTGTCGTTCTCCAGTCACTACCATAAGTATTACCGCTTTTGGAACTGCCGTACCTCACCGTATTATTCGTCGTTCCTCAGCCCAACCTGGGGATGCTATTCTGGTGACAGGAACTCATGGGAAATCCTATAAAGGATTACAATTATTGCTTAATCCTGAATTAGGTAAAAATATCTCCCAATCTGAACGAAACACTTTAATCGAAGCCCATCAACACCCCAAACCTCGCCTAGATGTCCTTCCACTGCTTTGGGAAATAGTAGAAACAACATCGGTAGCGGGAATAGACAGCAGTGATGGTTTAGCCGATGGAGTTCTGCAAATCTGCCGTATGAGTGGAGTAGGAGCAAGATTAGAGCGCTCGCAAATTGAGCCTCCTCCAAGTTTATTACAATGGATGTCACCAGAAGAAGCTTTATATTGGACTTTGTATGGAGGAGAAGATTTCGAATTAGTTCTCTGTTTACCCCTAGAATTAGCCAAAAAATTGGTGAAACGCTTAAGAAATGGGGCTGCTATTATTGGAACGATTACAGAAGAACCAAACGTGATTTTAGTTGATAATCAAGAACGATATCCCCCCCAAAAATTAACTCTAACTCAAGGGTTTCAACATTTTTGATTGTTGCCAATTTTCTAGTTGAAGTTAGGGGAAAAGACTAATAGTGACATCCTCCATCAGCACGAAAAAATTTGACAAGAAACATGAAAAAAATAAATTAGTGATGAATAAATGAGCAACTTTTCTAAAAATTGTCTGTTGCCTATTTCCCATTTTTGGCTAAAAAAAGTCTATTTTTGAACGCTGAAGAGGTTTGCTCCGAACTCACCAAATAGTAGACTACATCATTTCCTACTTCACTAGACACCAGTTTCATAGTGGTTGTATGGGGATAACCACATACTACATCACGTACCGCATAAAGAACCAATTTTCAACCAATAACTCCCTCAACATCAAGTTGACTAATCACATTGGGGGCAATTCCATATGGGGACAGTCTACATAACCTCGTACGGTTCCATCTAACCCCAAATCTACTAAAAAACCTTTTAACGGTCCATCGCCTTTAATACGAAAATTAATACGAGACCCCTTTCACTTCATACTTGAGGTAAGTAATAACTCCGATGTGATTCCCGGTCCCAGAGCTGCTGTAGCGATATAAGAAAGGTTTGATCCTACTCTTACTTTTTCGGTTAATCAAGTCTAGATCACACCGACGGCTCTAATTCCGTCTTCTGCTGCGGCAACCCTGATTCATAATATTTGCTATGAATATCCTTACATTTCTTAATGTCTATTTTCTTATCCCAATCTAAGGGTCTATATTCTAAGAGAAGAAACAATAGTTCTAGGTAGAGAGTTTCTTCCTCCGAAAATATTACCTATGAGTAATTTGTTAGAAAGCGGATAACGTCTTGAATGAACATTCCATTCCACAACTCTAGCCTAGTCAACCAACATCCAATTACGGATGCCATGACTGGTATCAAAATTACTGAAAATCGATACTTTGGAGTTTTTATGATTCAAATCACACCAGCCGCAGTTAAAGAAGTCCAACGAATGCAGAGTAGCCGTCAGAAAGTCAACAATTACTTTCGACTAAGGGTGAAAAAGGGAGGGTGTTCAGGACTATGCTATATTTTTGAATTGTCTGAAACCCGACAAGAAAGTGATTATCTCTACCAACTAGAAGAAATTTCAATGCTGATTGATCAGGCCAGTCTTCCTTATCTTAAAGGGTTACGTTTGGACTATGCTGAAGACTTGATGGGTGGGGGTTTCCGCTTCTCTAACCCCCAGGTTGCTGCGACCTGTAGTTGTGGTCTATCCTTTACTATCAAGCATTAACCTAAAAAAACACACCTTCAGGAGTTGACAGACTATCTCCTAGATAGGTATCATGGTAATTTGTCAACGATTATATTAATGATTTAGGGTTGGTTGTAACCCTTATTTGAGTTTACTCATGCCAACTATTCAACAACTCATTCGCAGCGAACGCTCAAAACTGAAAAAGAAGACGAAATCGCCAGCACTCAAACAGTGTCCCCAACGTCGGGGGGTTTGTACCAGGGTTTACACAACTACCCCAAAAAAGCCCAATTCAGCCTTGAGGAAAGTAGCACGGGTTCGTCTTACCTCCGGCTTTGAGGTTACCGCCTACATCCCTGGGATTGGTCATAATTTACAAGAGCACTCCGTTGTCCTTATCCGTGGAGGTAGGGTCAAAGACCTGCCTGGAGTGCGCTATCATATCATTCGCGGAACATTAGATGCGCAAGGGGTCAAAGATCGCAAACAAGGACGTTCTAAATATGGAACTAAACGACCCAAAGGATAGGATTATAGATAGGGTGTATCTAATTATTAATTATCCCTAAGTCTAGAAGTATAATTTTCTTTAGTTAGGCGATCATCATATACTTTAGTCCCACCTAGTCTTGCCTTGAAGGATAAACGATTGTAATTTTCTTAGAGAGAAATCACATTCAAAGGCAATGCTAAATAATGTAAGGCCATAGACGACGAATATCTCCCAAGCATACTATCTATCCTCTTCATGGGAAGAAGGGGAAACTATAATCACTATCTTAAATTAAAGAGGAAAACCCAACTATGTCTCGCAGAGGAAACATAAAAAGACGACCGGTTCCCCCCGATCCCATTTATAACAGCCGTTTACTCAGCATGACAATCCGTCGAGTAATGAAAAGCGGGAAAAAGTCCGTAGCGGCTGGAATTATCTATAATGCGATGACCTCCATCAGTGAAAAAACGGGAGCTGACCCCTTAGAAGTTTTTGAAAAAGCCATTAAAAATCTGACTCCCTTAGTAGAGGTTAAAGCACGTCGGGTCGGAGGTGCTACCTATCAGGTTCCCATGGAAGTTCGTTCCTCACGAGGAACAACCCTAGCTTTACGTTGGTTAGTCCACTATGCTCGTATTAGAGGAGGTCGTACCATGGCGAGCAAATTAGCCAGTGAAATTATGGACGCAGCTAACGAAACCGGGGGGGCAATGAAGAAGCGGGATGAAACTCACCGTATGGCTGAAGCGAACAAAGCCTTTGCCCACTATCGCTATTAAGGGCTAGTTTTGCCAGGGAGCAGTGGCTAAGGTCTGATAGAACGCCCATTCTCCTATAGTGTGAACAGATAACCGATGAAACTAGTTTATACAAAACCAAGGAGGTAGCTGTGGCACGTACTATTCCACTGGAGAAGGTACGAAATATAGGCATTGCAGCCCATATAGATGCAGGCAAAACTACTACGACCGAGCGAATTCTGTTCTATACAGGAATCGCTCACAAACTTGGCGAAGTTCATGAAGGGACTGCCACCATGGACTGGATGGCACAGGAACAGGAACGAGGCATCACCATCACTGCTGCTGCTATTAGTACAAGTTGGCTTGGCCACCGAATTAATATCATTGATACTCCAGGTCATGTAGATTTTACCATTGAAGTGGAACGCTCTATGCGGGTATTAGATGGTGTAATAGCCGTATTTTGTTCTGTTGGAGGTGTCCAGCCTCAATCGGAGACAGTGTGGCGACAAGCGGAGCGCTACCAAGTCCCTCGCCTTGCCTTTGTGAACAAAATGGATCGCACCGGAGCTAACTTCTTCAGGGTTTGCGAACAAATTAAGAATCGCCTCAGAGCTAATTCAGTGCCGATTCAAATTCCTATTGGGAGTGAAAACGATTTCCGTGGCATTATAGACTTGGTTCGGATGCGGGCTAAAATATATCAAGATGACTTAGGTAGAAATATCAAAGATACAGATATCCCTGAAGAATTTTTAGAGCAAGCCCTTGAATATCGAAGTAAACTCATTGAAGCGGTAGCCGAAAATAATGAAGATCTTTTAGAAAAATATCTCGAGGGAGAAGAATTAACTGAGGCTGAGATTAAACAGGGACTACGTTTAGGAATTCTTAACCGTTCTATAATTCCTCTCCTTTGTGGTTCTGCTTTCAAAAATAAAGGGGTGCAACTGCTTCTCGATGCTGTAGTTGACTATTTACCCTCCCCCTTGGAAGTGCCAGCAATTAAAGGATTATTGCCTGATGGAACTGAAGACGAGAGAAAAGCTTTAGACGATGAACCATTCTCCGCACTGGCTTTTAAAATTGCCGCTGATCCATATGGCCGTCTGACCTTTATGCGGGTTTATTCGGGGGTTTTGGCTAAAGGAACTTATGTATATAACTCAACCAAAAATAGTAAAGAACGGCTTTCACGCTTGATAGTCTTAAAATCCAATGATCGCATTGAAGTTGATGAACTCAGAGCTGGAGACTTGGGCGCTGCCATTGGCTTAAAAAATACTACTACGGGGGATACCCTATGTGATGAGAATAAGCCAATAATCCTTGAATCTTTATTCATCCCAGAACCGGTTATTTCGGTTGCTGTCGAACCCAAAACCAAACAGGATATGGAGAAGCTTTCCAAAGCCCTTCAATCTCTCTCTGATGAAGATCCCACCTTCCGAGTGAGTATCAATCCTGAAACCAACCAAACAGTTATTGCTGGGATGGGAGAATTACACTTAGAGATCCTTGTTGATCGGATGTTGCGAGAATATAAGGTAGAAGCAACAGTGGGTAAACCCCAAGTAGCCTACCGTGAAACCATCCGTAAACCTTGTGACGCGGAAGGAAAGTATATTCGTCAAAGTGGGGGAAAAGGTCAATATGGGCATGTCATCATTCACGTTGAACCAGGAGAATCGGGAAGCGGTTTTGAATTTATTTCTAAAATTGTCGGGGGAATCATACCTAAAGAGTACATCGCCCCTGTGGAACAAGGGATAAAAGAAGCTTGTGGATCAGGTATTATTGCAGGATATCCCGTCATCGACCTTAAGGTAACGCTGGTTGATGGTTCCTACCATGATGTTGATTCTTCAGAAATGGCCTTCAAAATTGCCGGTTCAATGGCCATTCGCAATGCGGTCACTAAAGCTTCCCCCGTTGTGCTAGAACCAATGATGAAAGTTGAGGTAGAAGTCCCTGAAGATTTTCTAGGAGAGATTATGGGAGATCTAAACTCTCGTCGTGGCAGCATCGAAGGGATGGAATCTGAAGACTGCCTTGCCAAAGTTTCTGCTCATGTTCCTCTGGCAGAAATGTTTGGTTACGCGACCGATATTCGGTCAAAAACCCAAGGTCGGGGAATCTTCTCGATGGAATTTAGCCATTATGCCGAAGTCCCGTCCAGTGTCGCCGAAGCGATCATAGCAAAAAACACAGGGAACGCCTACTACAGTGAATAGCAAATGGTGAAAAGTGGATAGTCAACCCTTAATGGTTAATAATGAACTACGGGTAACTGATTACTAATCACTGAAATTTATCACTGTGATTTAAACAGAAGACAAAAAAAGGAACAATTGACTCATGGCACGCGCAAAATTTGAACGGACAAAACCCCACGTTAACATCGGCACCGTCGGTCACGTTGATCATGGGAAAACCACCCTCACAGCAGCTATTACCATGACTTTGGCTGCTGCAGGTAGTGCTAAAGCTCGTAACTACGAGGATATTGATGCAGCCCCTGAAGAAAAAGCGCGGGGTATTACCATCAATACCGCCCACGTTGAATATGAAACACCAACCCGCCACTACGCTCACGTAGACTGCCCAGGACACGCTGACTACGTTAAGAACATGATTACCGGAGCTGCTCAAATGGACGGGGGCATCTTGGTAGTATCGGCAGCTGACGGACCTATGCCCCAAACTCGCGAACATATTTTGTTAGCAAAACAAGTTGGGGTTCCTAGCCTAGTGGTCTTCTTAAACAAAGAAGACCAAGTTGACGACGAAGAACTTCTCGAACTGGTAGAACTTGAAGTCCGTGAACTCCTTAGTGAGTATGATTTTCCTGGAGATGACATTCCCATCGTCACTGGATCTGCTTTGATGGCCGTAGAAGCTCTAAAAGAAAATCCTAAGCTTGCTGCCGGGGAAAATGAATGGACAGATAAAATCCTGAAGTTAATGGGAGAAATAGACGCTTATATCCCTGAACCCGAGCGAGAAATCGATAAAGCCTTCTTGATGGCAGTTGAAGATGTCTTCTCCATTACTGGTCGGGGAACTGTTGCTACCGGACGGATTGAACGGGGCAAGGTTAAAGTAGGTGAAACCGTTGAGATTGTTGGTATTCGAGAGACCCGTAACACTACTGTTACCGGGGTAGAAATGTTTCAGAAAACTCTTGATGAAGGAATAGCAGGGGATAACGTGGGTCTGCTTCTACGGGGTATCCAAAAAGAAGACATTGAACGGGGAATGGTTTTAGCTAAACCTGGTTCGATTACTCCCCATACCCTATTTGAAGGTGAAGTTTATGTATTAACAAAAGAAGAAGGGGGTCGTCACACGCCTTTCTTCAAGAACTATCGCCCTCAGTTTTATGTCCGTACCACCGATGTAACCGGAACCATCCAAGACTACACCGCCGATGATGGCAGTGCAGTAGAAATGGTCATGCCTGGTGACCGGATTAAAATGACTGTGGAACTTATCAATGCTATTGCTATTGAGCAAGGAATGCGTTTTGCAATTCGCGAAGGTGGCCGTACTATTGGTGCTGGTGTTGTTTCGAAAATTCTCAAGTAGGACAACTTAACCTTGATTAGCGGCCAGTTATCAATTCTTGACTGGTCGCTGACCGAATAACGGATTAATCTATCAATCACAACCGAACCTTGACAACTAAAAATTATGGCTACACTGCAACAAAAAATTCGGATTCGCTTGAAAGCTTTTGATCGTCGCTTACTTGATACCTCCTGTGAGAAGATTGTTGATACAGCTAACCGAACAGATGCAACCGCAATAGGCCCGATTCCTTTACCCACTAAACGTCGGATTTATTGTGTTTTGCGATCACCTCACGTAGATAAAGATTCTCGTGAACACTTTGAAACCAGAACCCACCGAAGAATTATTGATATTTATCAGCCTTCTTCCAAAACTATTGATGCTCTAATGAAATTGGATTTACCGGCAGGGGTTGAGATTGAAGTTAAACTATAGTATGCAACGATTGAGCCTATCCTTTTGATAGAGGATAAAAAACGTTGTACTTAGCAAACCGATGATATCTAGGGCTATTGTATAGCTACTGATAATATTGACTTTAGTTTTGAGAGAGAGAGCACACGGGTATCTCTCTTTTTTATTTTGACAATAGTTCATCATTAATACTCTTACAAAGAAAAGTAGTGTTTAGCTATTTTTTGCATATTCAAAAAATCATTGTTATTTTTAAGCCCATTGTTCTTCTTTATAAAGAAGAGAGAAGTCAATGATACATTATTAAATCTTGTGGAACTCATATTTAATAATGGCGTAACAGGCAGTTAGAATATAAATTTTTCAATAACTACAACTAGTTAGTGAAATTTTGGCAGATTAGTACAATGTTGTTTCCCGTGGACTTATCAACTTATTACAAGTTTAATTAAGTTAATTCTAACTAACATTTTTTGCTTTATTTCTGGGATTCATCTCTTTCGAAGACTTGGATAACTGAGTTTTTGATAATATTTGTGGTAACAAATAGCTGACCCCAGAAATTAATGTTAGAACGACAGCCACCCAAAATACAATTGAGCACAGAGTGCCCCACTGAGGACTAAGAGGAGCAATTAATAGAGCAATGGCTATTATTTGGCTGACGGTCTTTAATTTTCCCCACCAATTTGCCTCTTGAACTTTTCTATTTTGAGTTAAACTCGGATTGACTCGCCAGCTAGTAATTGCTAATTCCCGGCCCATAATCAAAAAAACACCCCAAGAGGGAACCTTTTCTAATTCAATTAGACTTAATAACGGGGCGAGAACTAATAATTTATCTACTAAGGGATCGAGAAACTTCCCTAATTCTGTAACTTGATTTAATCGCCTTGCTAAGTGGCCATCTAACCAGTCTGTCCCTGCTGATACTAAAAAAATTGCTATGCTAATCCAGCGATGAGATGGGGTAGGATCATGTAGGAAATAAAACATAAATGGCAATCCTAATAAACGCGATAACGTAACTAAGGTGGGGAGATTCATCTTTATCTGGCAAGCATTTTCAACTGAATTATAGAAACCTAAATAAACAGATCATTAAAATTACCCACCTAACTTGGGCGATTCTGCTTTTCATTAGCTATTAGTTTAGCAGCTAAGACTCCGCCGAGAAACCCAAATAGATGGCCTTCCCAAGAAATTCCAGGGCGAGAAGGTAACATTCCTAACACTAATCCACCATACAGAAAACTAACAATAATGGACAAAAAAATTGAGACGAAGTTCTGTTGAAAATATCCTCGTAATAGCAAAAATCCCAAATAGCCAAAAATAAGAATACTAGCCCCAATATGAACTGAACCAGGAACCCCAAATAACCAGACCCCAAAACCACCTACTATCATTGTTAGTAAAGTAACCACCCAAAAATCACTGGTTTCTTGTAACATTACAAACCAGCTTAAAACCACAAAAGGAAGAGTATTGGCAATTAAATGACTTAATCCACCATGCAAAAATGGAGCAAACAAAATTCCTCGTAATCCAATTAAGTCATGGGGAATAATGCCAAATCGGTCTAAACTTCCTTTAAAGATTAACAGATCTAAAAGCTCTAAAACCCAAAAAACGCTAAGAAATCTCCCTAGGAGATTAACACGGCTTTTTATTTTATAGGAAATGCTATTATCTTTGAGGTAATTCATGGGGCTTATATTTGAGGAAGTTTTCACTTCAAGTCAACTTTGATCTGACCAAGCTAAGATATATTAACGATAATAGATTCTAAAATCAAAGTTTCACGGTAAAACTATCGATTAAATCGCCAAAAACTATGGAATTCATTGAAATTACTAAAATTAGGTCCTACGGCTACACGGGATATTTGCCAGAAGAACAGGTATTAGGTCAGTGGTTTGAAGTTGATATAATCATAGGACTTGATCTAACCTCCGCCGGAAACAGCG
Organism: cyanobacterium endosymbiont of Epithemia clementina EcSB; assembly: GCF_029919255.1. Taxonomy (GTDB): domain Bacteria; phylum Cyanobacteriota; class Cyanobacteriia; order Cyanobacteriales; family Microcystaceae; genus Rippkaea. Next base: position 2,899,173 of record NZ_CP123991.1, read on the forward strand.
ATCAAATTAAAGATACATTGGATTATCGTCAAGTGATCGCCATCGTTAAACGTCTTATTGCCACCGAAAAATTTGCCCTAGTTGAAAAACTGGCTGAGGTGATTGCTCAAAAAATATTAATTTTGAACAAGGTTCAACTAGTTAGAGTTCGTTTAAGTAAACTGGCAGCTCCTATTCCTGATTATAACGGAAAAATTACCATTGATATGACAAAAAGACGAAAAACAATCTAAATCTTTACCTTTGTTAGTAAGGTAAAGTATAAATATGAAGTTTAATCATAAAATTTACAGAAAAATCTTAGATTCTAGGGTAGAAGTTAATGGCACAACAGCCAGATTCTCTTCACCAAAAATATCTAGTTATGTCAAAGATTATAACGATTTTTTATAAAAAGATTCAATAAATTTATAGTAATATGCTAGTTTTGGCTAAAATAAGGCTAATATCCTGCACTTTCAAGCAGATGCAGTTATAATAGAATCTGTCATCTTAATAACAAGAGACTATAAAAAATAGCTTAGTTATATTCTCAATTAAAATCTCACTACTAGAAAAGTGTTTAAAAAACAATAGCTAATCTCTGGAGAGATTATACTCAATAAAGAGTTTCTTTTAGATAGAGTTCTTGTATGAGTGTTGAGTCTGAGATTAGACGATTATCGGATCTTATGCCAGCTTCTGGACGAATGTTAACCAAAATTATTAGCAAACCTCAGCAATCAAAGGTAATTGATGCGCCATTTTCTCCTCCTTGGAATCGAAATAACCGTCCTATATATATTAACTTTAATTTATGGTGGCAATTACCACAAGGACAACGAGATTTACTACTTTTAAGAGCAACTACCAGTTTAATTGGAATTAAATGGCTTAAGCCTAATTTATATCAAGGAATTACTGCAGCCGGATTAGTAGGACTGACAGTTCAAACGGCTCAAGGGGATATTTTAGGAATGATAGTTTCTGGAGGATTAACCGCAATCTCCGCTTATCAAATTTGGCGCAATAACCTAAGTATGCAACGGGAACTCGATGCTGATGAAGAAGCTATTAAAATTGCTTTTAGACGAGGCTATAATTCGGTAGAAGCCTCGAAAAATCTACTTAATGGGCTTGAAGCATCTTCGCAATTGGAAAGACGTTTCAGTCTCAGTTTTACGGAGTTAATTCGTTGCCAACATCTTAAGGAACTCGCAAATATCTCCCCGATTGGCGTTCCTGAAATGGTAAAAACAAGAAAATGATTAGTTACAATCAATTGCTCCATATATAAATTGAAGTTACTCAATTGAGCAGATAATTTTTTTTAAGACTTAATGATAAACTAAACTGTATCTTATCGGGATAGAGACTGCTATATTGGGTTTCTTTAACTGACTCTTTTTCTGAATCATTCCTAAAAAACTAGACGAATTTTCTGAGAATTAGATGGAAAATCACTAAAACAATTTGAGAAATATTAAACTGGATATTTTTACCAAAAACTTCAATTGTGTAATTAAATTTACACAATTGAAGTTTTTTATTAAATCAATTCTAAAGATTAACTAGTTTTACATTGATCATTAATCAGGATTAATAAGTTATGATTGATAAAATCACGTTATTGGGGAAATGTTAATGAACTCAGGAAAAATAGTTGCTATTATTACAGGAACAGTCTCTATTTTTTTAGCGATTGCTTATCTTATTCTAGTACAATTACTAGACATTAGAGGGGAAACGATTCCTGGCTCAAACTTCAATAATAAACAGATATCAATTCATGAAGTTGTCAACAATAAGATAAATAATTGTGAAGTTTTAAATGCAAAAGGGATAATCGTTTAGTAGCTATTAGATAGACTGAGCAAAAGTGATAAAGAATTATTGATATAAAAAAATACCCCCGATGATTCCTAGAATTATCGGAAATTGTCCACTGATAAGGATTTGAATGATTCCCCTCGAACTTAGCCTGAAAAACTTTCTTAGCTATCGAGAAGCAACCCTAAATTTTAGAGGGTTACATACAGCCTGTATCTGTGGTGCAAATGGTGCAGGAAAATCATCTTTACTCGAAGCAATTACCTGGGTGATTTGGGGTAAAAGTCGCGCCGTAGTTGATGATGATGTTATTTATACAGGATGTAACTATGTGCGAGTTGATTTTCAATTTATTAGTAATCAAGAAGTTTATCGAATCATCCGTAATCGTCATCGAGGACGTAGTAGTCATCTAGAATTTCAAATAGAAAGTTCAGGAGAATTTCGTTCATTGACTAGCAAAGGAATACGAGCTACTCAAGAAAAAATAGTTTTCTCCTTAAAACTGGATTATGAAACGTTTATTAATTCAGCATATTTACGTCAAGGAAGAGCTGATGAATTTATGCTACGTCGCCCAATAGAACGAAAACAAATATTAGCAGATTTATTAAAGCTTGGACAGTATCAAGAATTATCTAATCGAGCTAAGGATTTATCTAAACAATATCAAGGACAAGCTCAACACATTGAATTAAGTCTAGTACCTATAAAAGAAAAATTAGAAAAGAAAAAAGATATTCAAGGACAACAGTTAACTCTATCCGAACGGATACAAAAACTTCAACTTAATCAAGAAAAGCAAAAAAATCAACTCCAGCAACTTCAACGAGAAGAACAGCAGAGAAAAACTTGGTATAACCAATTAGATTGGCAAGAACAACAATATAAAAAACTAGAAAAAGACAAACAAAGATTACAAAAGGAAAAGAACGAAATTAATCAACAGCTGCATCGTCTTATAATAATTACAAATCAAGAAGATAATATTCTTAAAGGTTGCCAGAAATTATTAGAATTACAAAAGGAAGAAAAAAGCTTATCTCTTAAGTTTAAAGTTCATCAAGATAATACTAAAAGACAACAATTATTAACCCAAAAGCTAAATAAAAAACATAATGTAATTGAGTTACAAATTCATCAAGCTAAAACTCAGTTAGATATATTAGAGCGAGAAGAAAAAGAACTGCAGTATATTCTTAAGAATTCCGATGAAGTCAAAACTGCTTTGCAACATCTATCTAATCATCGTAGACACTTATACGAATTAGATAAGTTACAGCATAAAGTTACACCAATTCAACAAAAATACTACAATATACACTCTGAAATTGAACAAGTTAAGGCTAATTTAAAAGCCCAGCTAGAACAGCTTTATATTGCTGAAACTGATTGTTTGGAACAACTAGAAAAAATGCCAAAAATACGGGAATCTGTATCAGATCTTGATACTAAAATACAAAATCTTGACAATAAAAAAAATTATCAAAAACGAGTGGAAGAAAAAGGTCAAAAACAAAAAGAGTATCAAAAAATACTCAAAGAAAATCAGCGACACTTTGAAGAAAAAATTGAAGAATTAAAACAAAAACTACAAAAACTAAACGTTCCAAATTCAATTTGCCCTCTATGTGAACAGCCATTAAATGACACTCATCTTAATCAAATTTTTAGAAAAACTCAGTTGCAGGAACAAGAAATTAAAGATAAAATTTGGATGTTACAAGAACAGATATCTCTTGTAGAAAAAGAATTGAAAATACTAAGAATAGAATATACTCAATTAAATAAAGACTTAGCTGATTATCCTTCATTACAGAAAAAAATTGGACAATTAGAAGCACAACTAGAAACTTTTGAAAAAGTTAATTTTAAACTTAAACAAGTTAGAGAAAAAATTCAAAAAATTGAACAAAAATTGACTGAAAATAGCTATTGTATAGATTTACAATCTGAACTTAATACTCTAAATCAAGAACTAAAACATCTCAATTATGACGAGCAAACCCATGCTTTAGTTAGAGGAGAAGTCGAACGATTGCGTAAAGTAGAAATTAGACAAGCTAAACTAGAAGATGCGAATCGCCGTCAGTCAATTATTTCACAACAAAAACCCCAACTTATTCAAAAAATATCTGCTCTTAAGCAAGAAATAAAAAACTTACATCAAACCTCAAAGATTAAACAAGAGCTTGAGGAAATAGAACAATCAATTCAAAATTTAGGCTATCAAAATTCAAATCACCAGGAATTACTAAAGTCTCTTCGTGAGTCCCAGTCTTGGGAACTAAAATTTCAAGAATTGCAACAAGCAAAACAACAATATCCCGAATTACAAAAACGGTTAGAAATTGTAGAAATACGACTAAACGATAACCTTACTGAACAAAATAAAATTAAACAAGAAATTGATATCTTATCTTTTAAGATAAAATCCACAATGGATCAAAGAGAAATAATTACTGTCCTAGAAAAAAGCATCCAAATTCAACGACAAAAATTAGATGAGTTGTTAGCAAACCAAGGAAGATTAGAACAATCTATTTCTCAATTAGAAAGTGTTAAACAACAATTTACTGATGATAAAAAACAGCTTAAAGATATCTATAGGAAATATCGTGTTTACACAGAATTAGCTCAAGCATTTGGGAAAAACGGCATCCAAGCATTAATGATCGAAAATATTTTACCTCAATTAGAAGCTGAAACTAATCAAATTCTTGCTCGCTTAACGGATAATCAACTTCATATTCAATTCTTTACTCAAAGAAAAGGACGTAGTGGTAGTTCTCGGAAGAAAACTACAAAAGTTATTGATACTTTAGATATTTTAATTTCTGATTCTCAAGGAACTCGTTCATATGAAACTTATTCGGGTGGGGAAGCATTTAGAATTAATTTTTCTATTCGTTTAGCTTTAGCAAAGTTACTAGCACAACAGGCAGGAACTTCTTTACAAATGCTCATTGTTGATGAAGGATTTGGAACCCAAGATGCTCAAGGTTGTGAGCAATTAGTTGCAGCAATTAATGCTATTGCTTCAGACTTTTCTTGTATTTTAAGTGTCACTCATATGCCACGATTCAAAGAAGCTTTTCAATGTCGTATTGAAGTATATAAAGACAATCAAGGATCTCAATTAGAGTTAGTTAGTTGAGTAGATATAAATAATTTAATATATATTACTTGAATTGATATCTTTAAAAGTAACTTTTATTTGATAAATGTAGTTCTACTAAACTGCTCATATAGAATATATTAGTTAAATACCAATTTAAAAAACTTCAGAGTTGAAAATTTGCAAAATCTCTTAATCTATAAGCTCTCCTTTAAATCAACTTAAATTTATTGTTAATACCTTCTAATGTTCCTTCCAAAAAAAGGAAATAATTTTTCTAATTTAATACCAATTAAACAGCCTTTTAGCTGTAATAAGTGAGTTCTTAAAAACATAAATTAGTTAATTTTTACAGTCCTGATACCTAAATTTGAGTCTTTTTTGAAAATTGTTCTAAATTATTCTTAAAATTGGTGTTTTAAAAGAAAAAAAGTAACATTACATAAATCTATATATAACTTAATTTTTAATTTTTTGCTTATTTCTTTTTAAGAAAATTTACTATTATTTGATTCTATATTTTTTAGGTTTTAATTTAATTTTTAAGTTTTGTAGCTTTTTATTTAATAGGTTTTAAAATAAGCTAATTAAGCATTTACTTGTTTGATGACATAAAACATAGTTGCTAGTACTTTAGCTTATAACATTTATTTATTAAAAAGATTTAATAGGATGGTGTGAGATCTAGACTAATCTATTTAATCTTCCTCAAAATCTCTTTCTCCCAAACTTCTGACTATTTTGCTCTTTTTTAAAATTTTCTTACTTTTGTAATTATTACCATCATTCCTTTATGTAAATTTACCAACACTATATGATAGTAAATATGGTAATGAAAACTAATTTATAATGAGAGGGTAATATTCTCAATATAAATGATATATCTAAAATATTATTTAGTTTCACTAAATAGTTTATCGGAATCAAAAAAATAGTACTTTTTTTTGAAAAAATCTTGGAAAGAAACTATAAAAAAATCTTGCTATAATCATATTTTATTCTTAATAACAAGAAAATTTTAAAAAATAAATAATTAAAAATTTTCAAGATAAGAATTAAAAGCAAAGAGACTAAACAAACTTTATTAGTGAATAAAGTTTCTAAAAAATTAACTCATAAGTTAAAATTAAAACCAGCAAATGGATGAATATGGACATAATCGACAGCAGCCAGTTGGACAGGTAAAAAAATGAGATTCCTGAAAAAAGTTTAGATACTCCTATCAGATTCTAAGATCAAAATATAGAACTTTTTAAACAAGAAATATTTATTGCAAATCAACCTTTTTAAAAAACTATATGAAATATCTTCAGAAGTAGAAATAGATATATAGCTATTTTATGAACTTTAAGTCTACTTAAAGTTCATAAAAGAAAAGTTTTTAGTACTCTCATAGAAAGATTTACTGCGACGGTAACCTAGAGCTATCAATATTTAGTTGTATATCTATATATTTATCAAATAACTAACATGATAAACCTTATAAAATTAAATTTCAATAAAAAATATAAAATGGTCGAATTTAGTTGATGAATATTTGGCTAAAGATGTCAAACTATCTGAAAAGAGTTTTATTAAGAGAAGATAATGCCGAACGGCGTTGTAGCAAAAAGAGAAAAATTTCTTCAGGAATTACTAGAGAATACTTGCTAGCTTGCTCTCCAGAATTAGAGTCAGCAGAAAAATGATAGACGTTAGCAGATGATTTTTGAGGTTATGAGTATTTTGAAATAATTAATAAAATGGAAAAATTCTTGTTTGATTTTGGTAAGATTCTCAGTCAAATACAAAAAATTAAAAATTTTATCGATGATTTTAAGTTAAATATCCTGTGTTTTATACAGATAAAATGGCAATTGGATTCAATTTAATAACTTTCTTGTCTTTTAATCATGGCAATTTAATACAATGTAAACTTTTTAAACTTCTAAGTAAACTTCTAAGGTTTTGATATTTGTAATTTTTGACCTAAATATTCCAGTATTATCTTTTTTTCTTGTTCAATTACTCCATTTCTTTTGGCTACATCGTTAACGTCATTATTTAAGACCTCTTCGATGATTTTTATATTTAATCTTTTTGAAGATATTCTTTTTTTTAAAAAAAAACCTTACTTTTCTGTAAACTTATTTTTACATTGATTACAATTCATTTGACGATGATTAATCCTGAGATAGACGGCTTCCTCTTCTCAAGGTAAATCTTCGATAGTTAATTTTTAATTTTAATAAAATTGAATGGTGGCTGAACTACAATCAATACGAGTTTCTATTTGGTCTATGTTTTCAATAAATCAAACTATTCCTATATCATTTTTTATTTTATAAAAGGTAATAATAAATTTTTCTAAATTTAAAATCTAATTTACTAAACTGAGTTTAGTTTGACTTTTTTAAGAAATAAGATTTGCTACAATGTAGTCTATACTATAATTATATTTTTTGATAAGTTCATCATTGACAATCAAAATTTGCCTTTATTTTATAAAATTGTTGGTTATTATTAGTTCTTTTATTTTTTTTCTGAGCGCTCTCTCTTTAAGGGATTTTATGTCTTTTTTTTCTAAATTATTTCTTTTTACTTCTTGGATAATCCAACAATCCTTCTTTTCTTTGAAAAATTGATCTAGGAATTATTTTCCTAAAAAATATTTTCTGATAGATTTCTCAAATCTGTGATCCCCTTACCTTCTTATCCTCTTGGATTTAAATATAATATTTTTGCCATTTTTCTTGAAGATTATTTTTAGATTGTTAGTGAACTTTGATGTTTCTTGACTTTCCCAATTTTATTAGCTTAATTTTTTAGCAGGCTGACATCTAGTGAGCGCTTTTCTTCAACTATTTTTTTGCACCACATTCGTTCAAGCTCATCTGCTTAACTATTTAACAATATCCCTACTGATTCTTTGTAGCAAACCTAAAGGAAATTTTACATATAAAATTTCAAAACTTCTTAGTCTTATTTAATCATTTAGAAGAATAGGATAAATTTACTAATTTCTCTTAGGTAAAAAGACTCACACTTTTGCTTCTTCTAAAAGGAGCTTAGAGCGCTTAATTCTTTCGGGAATGCTAACAGGATAGTCTCCGGTAAAACAAGCAGAACAGAAACTATCGGGATCTTCGCCCGTTACTTCTAACATTCCTCTCCAACTCAGATAAGCCAAAGAATCCACTCCTATTTGTCTTGCAATATCAGGAATAGACTTGGTGGCTGCCACTAACTGAGTTTGGTTGTCAGTGTCAATGCCATAAAAACACGGATGAGTGACAGGGGCGGAAGAAATCCTCATGTGTATTTCTTTAGCACCAGCATCACGCAAGGCTTTAACAATTTTACGACTGGTGGTTCCTCTTACAATAGAATCATCCACTATGATTACTCGTTTATCTGCAAGTACATCTTTAAGGGGATTTAACTTCATTTTAATCCCCGACTCTCGCATCTGTTGAGTGGGTTGGATAAACGTCCTTCCTACATAACGATTTTTGATTAATCCTTCCCCGTAAGGAATTCCTGATACTTGGGAAAATCCAATAGCTGCCGGAATACCAGAATCAGGAACTCCCATAACTAAATCAGCTTCAACAGTAGATTCTCGTGCCAATTTTTGCCCTAAACGTACCCGATAACTGTACAGAGTTTCACCGTGCATTATGCTATCAGGACGGGAAAAATAAATCATTTCAAAAATACATAATTTCCGTTTCGGTTGAGTTACCCAGTGGAAAGATGATAAACCATTTTCGGTAATCCAAACTAATTCTCCTGGTTCTACATCCCGTAGATAGTCTGCTCCAATAATATCTAAGGCACAAGTTTCCGAGGCAAGGACATAACGAACAGGATTTCCTTCTAAAATACCGATGACTAAGGGACGGATACCGTTAGGATCTCTTACCCCCATTAATCCCGCTGGAGTTCCAATGGCTAAGCTATAGGCTCCAGAACATAATTGAAACGAACTAATAGCTGCTTCTAACCAGTCTTTGCCCTCATTGACCTCTTGGGCAATGGCTACTGCAATCATCTCTGAGTCGGTGCTAGTATCAAAGTGGCAGCCTCGTTTTTTTAGGATTTGACGTAATTCTATGGTATTGACAAGATTGCCGTTGTGTGCCAGGGATAAGTGACCTAGACGGGTATTGAGAACAGCTGGTTGAGCGTTAGCTTTTTGGCTAGATCCTGTAGTTGAATAGCGGGTATGTCCAACGGCTATATTCCCAGTCAATTCATCTAAGATAGATTCTTTAAAAACTTGGGAGACTAACCCCATGTCTTTGTAAATGTGAACACCATCCTCATCTAAAGTAGCAATTCCGGCTGATTCTTGCCCTCGATGTTGCAGGGCATAAAGTCCAAAATATGTCAATTTTGCAACGACTTTCTCGGGGGCATAAAGTCCAAAAATACCACAGGCTTCTTCTGGTTTTTCAGAGGCTAGATAGAGAGAGTCAATGGTGTCAGTTATTTGCTGATGATCATTAAAAATCTGGTCGTTAGCAGTCATGGATAGGATTTTGCTCCTGAAAGAGGCGGTCTGGCGATTTTAGCTGAAATTGGTCTAGTTAAGAATATTACGAACGGACTTTAATAGTTTTTTAACCTAGTCTTACCAAAGTTTTTATCTAGGGTTAAACGATTATAAGGTGTGGCCATCTAATTTGTATAGACCAGCTATATTGATTTAAATTGTTTCTAACTTAAAATTAACATTGGATGCTCAAAATGACCAATGTTTTTTACAAAAACCATTGTAACGTTAATCAAAAATCTACGATTAATTATGTTTATGTGTATTTTTAAAATTTTCTATGATATTTAATTTAGTTTATGAGAACGTTAAGTTTTGTATAAACACCTAAAAAATCAAAGCATAAATCTCTGTTAGAGATGTTTATACTTTAATTGAAATTTAAATTTTCAACTGTTTTTCAATTGCTGTTGACCAGGTTTCAAGCATTGGTTCGATATCTAAGTTAATCAAAGATAAGTTGTCAGAAATAGTGATGTTTAAACTCTTAGCAGAAGTTCGACCTATTTTTTGCCAATCTTGGTTTAACTCTTGATTTAAATAGTTTTCCAATTTATCTTGATTAATGGGACTAGTAGAAACAATTATTTGTCCAGTTACCTCTCCAAATAATAACTCATCAAGTCGTTTTTTATCTTCCACTTGTAGAAAAATCTCTGCTCCTAATCTACCGCTAATGCAACACTCTGCCAAGGCAACACCTAGTCCACCTTCTGAACAATCGTGAGCAGATTTTACCCAACCTTGACGAATGGCATTACGGCATACTTTTTGGACTAGAATTTCAGTATTAATGTTTACTTTAGGTGGCTTTCCTGCTACTATCCCGTGTAAGCTTGCTAAGTATTCTGACCCTCCTAAGGTAGGCCTATTTCCTATTCCCAAAACATAAATTAAATCCCCTACTTTTTGCCAGCCTTGACCACATATTTTTGTGATGTCAGGAATTAATCCCACCATTCCTATGACTGGAGTAGGATAAATAGGTTGAGGTTTTCCGGCAGAATCAAGGGTTTCATTGTAAAGGGAAACATTCCCCCCAGTAACCGGAGTATTTAAATCTCGACAAGCTTCAGAAATACCTTCACAAGCTAAAGCTAATTGCCAATATCCAGTAGGGTTTTCAGGACTACCAAAATTGAGATTATCCGTGACTGCTAACGGTTCTGCTCCCACACAACTTAAATTCCTCGCAGCCTCAGCTACAGCGGCTTTCGCCCCTTCGTAGGGGTCAAGATAAACATAACGGGAATTACAGTCGGTGGTAGCCGCAACCCCAATTTTACAAGTGTTGGGGTTTGCTTCAATAGGACGAATACGAATTATTGCCGCATCAGCCTCTCCAGGCAAGATCACAGTATTATTCTGAACCTGGTGATCATATTGGCGATAGACCCATTTTTTTGAAGCAATAGTGGGAGTATCTAATAAGTCTAAAAGGATTTCATCCCAGGTTTTTAATTGATTGTTAATCTCAATCCCATTTACTGTACAATCAGGTAAACTTTCAGCCGTCCACTGCCAAGCTCTCTGGGCATATTTAGGGGGATCTTTTAGTAGTTCTCGATGATAAATAGGGGTATCATTTGCTAAGGCTGTGGCTGGAATTTCAGCAGCAATTTCCCCTTTAAATAAAATCCTAACAATGGGTTCACTAATAACGGTTCCAGCAACCACTGCTTGAAGTCCCCAACGGTGAAAAATCTCAATTAATTCTTGTTCCCTACCTTTGTGGGCAACAAATAACATTCTTTCTTGGGACTCCGACAACAAGTATTCATAGGGAACCATACCGGTTTCTCTTACAGGAATCTTATCTAAGTCTAATTCAACTCCCACCCTTCCATTAGCTGCCATCTCTGAGGTGGAACAAGTAATTCCTGCTGCACCCATATCTTGGGCGGCGACAACTGCACCAGTTTTAAAGGCTTCTAAACAGGCCTCAATTAAGGATTTTTCTAAAAAAGGATCTCCCACCTGTACTGCCGGGCGATCGTCCATAGACTGGACCGTAAGTTCCGCACTAGCAAAACTCGCTCCTCCCATGCCATCTCTTCCAGTAGTTGAACCGATGTATAAAACTGGGTTGCCGATGCCTGATGCCCCAGATTTAACGATTTCGGAAGTTTCCATCAACCCCAGGGCCATAGTGTTAACTAGAGGATTGCCGCTATAAGCAGTATTAAAATAAATTTCACCTCCGATAGTGGGAACTCCAACCGCATTACCATAATGAGAGATTCCTTCAACTACCCCGACAAACAATCTTCTAGTTTTGGCGTCTTCCAAATTACCAAAACGTAGAGAGTTCAAACAAGCTATGGGACGCGCTCCCATGGTAAAGATATCTCTGAGGATACCACCGACCCCTGTGGCTGCCCCTTGAAAAGGCTCGACCGCAGAGGGATGGTTATGAGATTCAATTTTAAAGGCTAATTGTAGTCCATCCTCCAAATATACTACCCCTGCATTTTCTCCTGGCCCAACGAGAATATGATCGCCTTTTGTGGGGAATTGTTTGAGCAAGGGGCGAGAATTTTTATAACAACAGTGTTCTGACCACATGACCCCAAACATTCCTAATTCGGCCTTGTTAGGGTGGCGCCCTAGTCTTCGAACAATTTCTTCATATTCTTCGGGTTTTATACCTTCTGCGGCGATTTCTTCTAAGTCAAAGGGGTTAATCATAGAGGATTGCTTAGGATAACAGGGGTAATAAGGTAAGATAAATAGTGGTTACCGTTTAGAATTTACCAGCCGGATTAATCACTGGTCATATAGTTTAGACTCATTAGTTCGTTGTTGCTTAATTTTCTATTTCAAAATTTTCATTACTCTGTTTGAAATAAAAGTAGTAAGAATTCTTTCAAGAGGAATTACAACAATGTATGACTGATGATGTATCTTATATGATACATCATCAATTACCGCAATTACATTATAATTATTCCTACTATTAGTAGTGCAAAACTCTATACTACTAATGTTAATATTGATACTACTAATGTTTTTTGTTGTCTAGGAATAAATAAACTGAAAAAAAATAAAATCTGCCAACATTTTTTAAAACATAAAAATATGTTATGTATACTGTGCTGTTGCTACTTCGTGAGTGTTAGTTAAGCGACACTCCTCTATAAAATTACTTTTTTATATTTGTAATTTTATTTATTAAAGTTTTAAGTACTATTAGTATTCTTAGAATTTACAATAAACAACAAAATTAGTAATTGTAAAAATAAGATACTAGGAATTGAATAACAATAAGTATGTGTTAAAAAAATGAATTTTAAGAGTCGGATATTGACCAAGCTTAAAAAAAAATGTAAAGATTAATTGTTTAAATTTATCTAAGGAGATGTCTAGAGTTTAATAAGAAAAGTTTTTAATACAGATGGTTCTATAATTAGTTACTTGACTATTTAAAAACAGATTATTAGTGAGTTGTTTTTAACATCGTCTACCACGTTAGATAAAATAAGATCGTAAATTATAATTAACTACAAAAGTAACACAGCAGAGCCAAGAGTATTATAGTTGGACTACTAAATTTAGTATAAAGTTCATTATTTAGTGTATCTAAAAAAACTAAAATAAAAACTATTGAAATAAATCAGGTTTTAAAATATCGTTTGTGCTGGGATAAATGGAGGTGTTTCAATAGAAAATGACGAGATTTTGCAAATAAATCAACTAGTTAGTTTTAAGATCAAATTTTCTGCTAAAATATTTCATAATTTAGTATTATCACATAAGTTAGAAATTTTTGTAGAGCAATAATTAGAATAAGGGAAAAAAGTAATTATAATTGACACCAGTCCATGCACTTTACAGATTCAAACAAAAGAGGTAGTTTTGTTTTTATTTAAATTGTTTGCGGATAAGAATTAGTGAAGATATTTAAACAGTTAGAACCAGGCTTACAATCTACGAAAATATTTAGAGATTAATTATATTTACGTCAATATAAGTTCTCAGAAGGAAATAGAATACTTGAAGTCCGAGAAACTAAATGCAGAAAGAAAAGTAGTAACTTTTGATGGAAAGTATCTGTGATACTCTAGCCACTTTCGAATAAATGTTCCCTGAACCCGTAAGATAGTGTTTAGCAAGATACAACTAGAGATAGTGATTATGGCAGATAGTCAAGTAGATTTAACTGAACAAGTTTCGATCATTACAGGAGCCTCACGGGGAATTGGTCGGGAGATTGCTCTGTCTTTAGGATCTATAGGTCTAAAAGTGGTGGTTAATTATGCTCGTTCTAGCACAGCCGCGAAAGAAGTAGTACAAAGTATAATTGATAAAGGAGGAAAGGCGATTGCAGTTCAAGCAGATGTTTCCAAAACTGAAGAGGTTGATACTCTAGTTGAAACTACCTTAAATCAATTCGGAAGGATTGATGTTTTAGTAAATAATGCTGGAATTACCCAAGACAATCTTCTCATACGGATGAAACTTGAACAGTGGCAACAAGTCATCGATCTTAATTTAACAGGGGTGTTTCTCTGTACAAAAGCGGTCACTAAATTAATGTTAAAACAGAAGCGGGGACGTATTATTAATATAACCTCAGTTTCCGGACAGATGGGTAATCCAGGTCAAGCTAATTATAGCGCAGCTAAAGCTGGCGTAATTGGATTAACAAAAACTGTAGCCAAAGAATTAGCTGGTCGTGGTGTGACGATTAACGCGGTTGCGCCAGGCTTTATTGCAACGGATATGACTAAAGATGTTAAGTCTCAAGAAATCGTTAAATTTATTCCCCTTGGTCGTTATGGAATGCCTCAAGAAGTAGCCGGAATGGTCCGTTTTTTAGCCACTGATCCAGCCGCTTCTTATATTACTGGACAGGTGTTTAATGTTGATGGTGGGATGGTAATGGCTTAAGAAATGATTGATAGTTAATAGTGACCAGTTGTCAGTAATGCTGTGACTGGTCAACTTAATATATTAGACAATAAATAATTATATCTAATTTTTAATACTTGTATCATAGATATGATACAAGTACAACTAAGTTAATTGATAATAAATGATAGAAAAAGAAAAACAGCATAATTTAAACGCTTCATCAAAGATGACGGACACATTGCTTTAATTTATATACGAAAAAAAATAAAAATATCAAGCTTATTAAGCAATAAAAAAATACTTAAATTTAATCTCAAAAAAATTAAATGCCTAGACAAAATATGTCCAGAAGCCAAAGATAAAATTTAGAGTTCTATTCAGAAAAACTGCCATGCCAAGCCAAGCTTATAAATGATCATTTGAAAAAAGTATTATCAATAGAATATTATTATGGACGGCGCAATAGTAAAGAGAAAAAAATCTGAAATCTTATTTATTAGAACTTTCTTGTCTTTTAATCACAGCAATTTTATCGATTACGAATCATTTCCATGTCTGAGCTTTTTATATCTGTAATTATTGACCTAGATTTTTAAACATCATTTCCATTTCTTCTTTACTCAATTAATTTCTTGTTACTACATATTTCCAGGATATGTTCTTTTCTTGTTTAAAAAACTTAACCTTTTAAAAATTTAGAGAACCATACAAAGATTTTAGAAAAGTTTTCTAATCAAAAAAGAAGTAATCAAATGGTTAATCAATTGGAACAATTAGAGAATATGCAGAAACCTTTTTTAAAACTGTCCTAATGTTTTTGTGTAGTATTACTTTTAAGTAAAAGTCAACATTTTGACTTAATTTAACTAAAATAAAAAAACTGATATAACACTTTCTATATAAAAACTATGGCTTTTTATAAACCTATAATTGACAATTAAATCTTGTCTGTATATTTTATATTTTTATACAAAAATTTAGGTAAAGTTTGACAAAAAAAATTATAGAAGTTTTGTCGAGCAAAACTTCTATAATTCCAAAAACTTAATTCTCATAAAAATTAAGTTTTTGGAATTATAGAATGCATTCTGCAGTCAGCACTAAAAGTTTTACAAGTCATCAGATACTGAATCTATCATTCTTAGTCTAGAAAAATAGATATCTATTTTAACTTCTAGCTTCTAGTTTTTATTATGTATGGTAAATATTACCCACTCTATAAGTTAGACTGTTGGTTTTTCATGAGATAAGCGTTCAAACGTCAGTCGTTCATTTTCTAGATCTACAAAAATAGTATCTCCAGCTTTAAATTCTCCCCGTAAAATTGACCTGGCTATCGCAGTTTCTAAGTATTTTTGGATTGCTCGTTTTAATGGTCTGGCACCATACACTGGATCATAGCCTATTTCTCCCAGGAAATCTAAAGCTAATTCCGATAGTTTTAGGTCAATTTTTTGCTCAGCTAATCGTGTTTTTAATAACTGAATCTGCACATCAACAATTTTTTGTAATTGACACTTTTGTAATCCGTGGAAGATAATAATTTCATCGATACGATTAAGAAATTCAGGACGAAAACTATGACGCATTGCATCCATCACACGGGAACGCATTTCTTCATAAAGAGAATCATCTCCAGCCACATCTAAAATGTATTGCGATCCAATATTACTAGTCATGATAATAATGGTATTTTTGAAATCTACCACATGACCTTGAGCGTCAGTTAATCGCCCGTCATCGAGAATCTGTAACATGACATTAAAAACATCATTATGGGCTTTCTCGATTTCATCAAAAAGAATTACAGAGTAAGGACGACGGCGAATGGCTTCAGTTAATTGTCCCCCTTCATCATAGCCAACATACCCCGGAGGCGCACCCATTAAACGGGATACTGTATGTTTCTCCATATATTCAGACATATCGATACGAACTAAGGCGTCTTCCGTATCAAAAAGATTCTCGGCTAATGCCTTGGCTAATTCCGTTTTACCGACCCCTGTAGGACCGAGAAAAATAAAACTTGCAGTAGGGCGGCTAGGATCAGAAAGTCCAGCGCGAGAACGTTGAATAGCTTCTGAAACAGCCGTTACAGCCTCTTCTTGTCCAATCAATCGTTTATGAATTTCATCTTCTAAATAAAGTAGTTTCTCTTTTTCTGATTCCACTAACTTACTAATAGGAATTCCTGTCCATTTAGAAATAATCTCAGCAATATCTGATTCTAAAACTTCTTCCCGTAATAAATTTTTTCCAGTAGTTTGACGTTCTGCAATTTTTATTTCAAGTTCTTTAACCTGTTGTTGTAAATCTGTTAGTTTTCCATATCGCAGTTCTGCTGCCTTATTTAGGTCATAATTTCGCTCAGCTTGTTGAATTTCTAAGTTGATTTGGTCGATAGTTTCTTTTATTTTACTAATTTCATCAATAGCTTCTTTTTCTAATTGCCATTGAGCATTAAGTTGGGATTGTTCTTTTTTTAGATCTGCAAGTTCTTTTTCAATTTTTTCTAATCTTTCTAGAGAAACAATATCTACTTCTTTTTGTAAGGATAATCGTTCCATTTCTAACTGAATAACTTTGCGATCCACTTCATCTAATTCTTCGGGTTTAGAAGTGATTTCCATCTTTAATTTAGCAGCTGACTCATCTACTAAGTCAATAGCTTTATCTGGTAAAAAACGATCACTAATATAACGGTTAGATAACATGGCTGCGGCAACTAAAGCAGTATCAGCAATTTTTACCCCGTGGTGAACTTCATAACGTTCTTTAAGTCCCCGTAAAATAGAGATAGTATCGACTACATTTGGCTCATTAACTATGACCTCTTGAAAACGCCGTTCTAAAGCAGCATCTTTTTCGATATATTTACGATATTCATCGAGGGTTGTTGCCCCAATGCAGAGCAATTCTCCCCGTGCTAACTTGGGTTTTAAGAGATTTCCTGCATCCATAGCCCCTTGGGTTGCCCCTGCTCCAACGACGGTGTGAATTTCGTCAATGAACATGACAATTTCCCCTTGGGAATCTGTAACTTCTTTGAGAACTGCTTTAAGACGTTCTTCAAATTCTCCACGATATTTTGCCCCGGCAATTAATGCTCCCATGTCCAAGGCAATTAATTTTCGATCTCGCAAAGATTCAGGGACATCACGGTTAATAATTCGTTGAGCTAATCCTTCAACGATAGCAGTTTTGCCAACTCCAGGTTCCCCAATTAATACAGGGTTATTTTTAGTTCTACGAGAAAGAATTTGAATGGTTCGACGGATTTCATCATCCCGTCCAATAACAGGGTCAAGTTTACCTTCTCGCGCTAATTGAGTTAAATCTCGACCATATTTTTCTAACGATTCATATGTCTCTTCAGGGTTTTGACTAGTCACTTTTTGATTTCCTCTAACTTGTTGAATAATCTCTTTTAATCGAGTTTCATTGAGACCAAATTCCTTTAGTAAAACCTGACCAAAACGGTCATCTTTAGCATAAGCCAACAGCAAATGCTCAACAGAAATATAATCATCTCCAAAATCTTTACGAAATTGTTCAGCTCTGTCAAGAAGACTATCCAGATTCCGTCCTAAGTAAATAGACTGGCCAAGGTTAGACACTTTGGGTTGACGACGGATAAATTCTTCGGTTTTGTCTCGCAGACGTTGAATACTAATATCCGCTTTATTAAAGACGCTGGTAGCTAACCCTTCTAGTTCGAGAAGAGATGCCATCAGGTGTTCGCTTTCAATTTGTTGATGACTATGTTGTTTAGCAATATCGGGAGTTCGGACAATAGCCTCCCATGCCTTTTCGGTAAATTGATTAGGATTGGTCGGTTGCATTATTCACGAGTAAGTATAGTACAGTAAGGTCATATAAAATATTGTAAGTGCGATCAATTTTTAGGTTAAGACGGTTAACCCTACTATTTGTGGGTGTGTATGAGCGATATTAAAAGAGTAATTTATCAAAAAAATTGACGTTTAAACAGCTGAAGTAATTAGTTTATTTTTCGAGATGGTATGTTCACACATTTTAAATATAAAATATAAAACTCTTCTTCTTAAAGATAGAAATTAGTTATTTTATATCTAAAATATGTTATTTGTCTTAGACAAGACAACTCCATCTAGTTATTAAAAATAACTAATATAACAGGAAGAAAAAAATACCTAAAAAAACATAAAAAAGTTAGTCTTTTCTTGAAGTTTTTGCATAAATACTTTGAATAGATTTATGCAAAAAATCTGAAATTCCAAAAAAAACTTATCTGTGTAACTAAATTATTGAATTAATTACTACTCAAAAAAACTAAGCTAAAAATGCAAAAATATTAAAATTACTGGTTATGGACAAAGAGAAAATATCAAATCTAAATAAGAGTAGATATATTGGTTTATTCTAAATTAGTTTTTAAATAAAAAGCTTAAATTCTTACCTTGCAAAGTCTCTAATATTCAATACAAAAATACAAATTAAGTTTGTGAAGTTAAAGGAGGCATTGATAACAAGAGTTTTAGGAGTCATCAACTATTAATTTCTCGTACTTATTCTAAAAAAGCTATTTATTTTACTTAGAGACAAAAAAGATTTACATGAAGAGTAAAACCTAAATTAAACCAAGTGTATAGAATATCGTCAGTTTTATCAAAAATTTACTAAGTAAGAAACAATTTTAGAAGAATTTTGATAAAAAACTAAATTGGATATTGGTATTATTAAACTGAGCTAGTTAGTATTAAAAATATTATTTATTGTACCTAAATGTGGAATAATCAGGTATTGAATTGGAAAAACTTTTTCCCATTCTAATCAAAGAAAATTTCAATAAATAGTAAAAAATATTAATAATAAATTAAAGCTCATGAAGAGGAGAGCTTATGAGTTAATAAATATTGTGAGTTTTTAACCCCTAAGTTTTAAATTTAGTGTTTAACTAGTTGACTCTATATCCTAAATCAGGTACGACTATTAATTTCAAATTAATTATTATTTATTTTTGTATTTTTTTTGTAGTTATTAAGTTTTTGTCAGTTTTTTAAATTATTAGACTCATTTTAATCAATTAACGGCTAAATTTTTGAGCTTGAGCAACCAGTCCGGCACTAACATAACGTCCGTAACTATCGAGACGATCTTGTTGAGCAGCACGAAAAGGAGATAGAAAAGTATCAACTAAGCCAGAACTCATCATCATGACAGTAGCCGCAAGAATGATATAGTTACGAATGACGATGACGTTTTCGTTAACAGTAGTTGTTTTGGTAAACATCTTGGTGGTTTCTCCTTTGTGTCGACGCCTTTACTATATAGGAAACAAATTGGTGATGTCAGTCCCAAAACCCTGTATATTGGGGATTGTAGTCGTTCTATTTTTCTCCTTAGAAGTGGAATTAAGTGGAAATTTTTCTATTCTCAATATAATTACTCTACCTACATAAAGGGTTTTAGAAGTCTCCTATTGACAAAGAGTGTTGAAGATGAAGGTATTGCTGTCATCGGAGCAGGTTGTACTACTATACTGATTTAATATTAAGATGACTATGAAATCATTGTTCATTGTATTAGAAGGAATTGACAGGGCAGGGAAGTCAACTCAAGCAGAATTATTAAAAAATTATTTTCTTACTCACCAGCAGCAAGCTGTTATTAGCTCTGAACCTACTGATGGGCCAATTGGTAGATTAATTCGTGAAGCTATGCAAAGTAAAATTATTGCGATTAAACAGAAAGAAAGCTTTGATGAACAAATGGCTTATTTATTTACAGCAGATAGATATTATCATTTATTTAATGACATAAATGGAGTTTATAAATTAATTAATGAAAACCATACTCATGTCATAGCAACCCGTTATTATTTTTCATCTTTAGCTTATAATTGCAATACCAAAGATGAGTTTAGTTTTGTAGCGAAACTAAACCAAAGATTTCCTGATCCTGATGTAGTTTTTTACATCAATATTTCCTTAAAAATCGCTTTATCTAGACTTAACAATCATTCTATGAGAGAAATATATGAGACAGAAAAAAAGCTCAGAAAGGTCAGACATAACTACGAAAATATTTTTAAAACTTATGAAGGAAAAATATTTAAATTAGATGGAAGTAAATCCATAGAAGAAATACATAAGAAAATTTTAACTTATCTTAAAGAAACTTTTAGTAGTTTTTAACCTAAAAATTTATATCTATCTGAATATTATAGAATTAACTGGTAAAGCGCCAAACTAAAACACTTTGAAGTTTAAAATTCTAAAATTCTCTAAATCCATAATCTCTTCTTTTAGAAAACTTCAATTTATTATGAATACCTTCTACTTTTTGATAAAAAAAATGATATTTTATCCAATTTGATACCTAACTATCCACTATTTTTGAGCTATAATTAATAAGTTTTAAGAGCTATAAAGTTAGTTCTAATAAACCTAACACTTACTTTTTTTTGAAAAAAAAGTCGTTATAAATTACTATTTATGTTCGTTTACATATTAAATATTTGCAATATTTAATTCAATTATTTTGACTTAACTTTTTGTTATTTTTCTTAATTTTCTTTTTTACCACTATTTTAAAGCTCTTCAAATTTTCTATATAATGGTTTTTCCTTGATCGACTAATTGAGCATTGACTTGTTTAATCACATGTAATATATTTACTACTACTTCAGCTTGTGACATTAATTGATTTCTAATCTATTTAGAGAAAAAAATTTTCTCAGATATATACTTATATTTTTGATTTTAGTAAAAACATATTTCCCAAAAACTCTTAGAGATTTTACAATTTATCTCTCCTAATTCTTTTATTTCTATGATTATTAAGCTCACTTCTTTATTTGAGTTTAATGACGCAACAGAATAGTTTTTTTTGAAAGTAATAATTATCTCAATTTACACTGTTTTTATATCTATTTTTTAAAAGCTACAATTCTTTCTCTTAATTTTTCAAAATTGTCTTTATTTATTGTTTACTAACTTCACTTTTTATATTTATATTTTTAATGTTCCTATTTAAGACTTCTTCAATGATTATTGTTTTAACCATTTTATTATCTATCTGTAAAACAATAGTTAAAATTTTCTGTAAATTTATTTACATATTGATTGCATCTAATTTAAGAACGATCTATTTCAAGAGAAACAAATTTTCTACAGAAGACAATTTTATAGTTATTAATTAATTATTTAGGCAAAATTTCTTGCTAGTTAAACTCCAATAAATATAAGTTGCTATTGAGTCTATTTCTTCAACTAAGTTGCGTATTTAATACTATAGGTATAAGTAAAATTAGAATATTGGGCTTAATATAATTTAACTTAAATATAAAGCTTGTTAGAATATTAGCTGTATAATAATTACATCTTTTTATAATGCGATTGTTGGTAATAAAACTTTGTCTTCGTGTTATAAGTTTTCATATGGCAAGTTTGTTAAAAGCAAATTAATTATGAGTAATTAATTCATGAGAATAACTCAATCAAAATATAAAGTTGAATATATTCCTCATTATCAACCCAATCAACTGATCTGTGGTTATGGACAGACTGCTATCATTACTGGATGGACACTTCGACAGTCAGTAGCTAAACATTTAAACCCAGAAGATTATGCAGTTATTGGTAATTTGTATAGTCCTACTAGGGGAATTAGTCCTTTAATTCGTAATTTATTAGCTAACCCTCATGTTCGGTATTTAGTTATTTTGCAGGCAACAAAAGAAGATAAAAATGCGGGAGGATGTCAATGTTTGTTGGATTTTTTACAACAAGGTTTTAGACAGGGAATCAGTGATACAGGTAAAAATATATGGGTAGTGAATTCTAAGATTACTGGATATATTGACATTGAAATCCCTGCTGATATCTCAGAAAATTTACGTCAATCTTTACAGTATAAAGAAGCAAGTTCAATTGAAGAAGCAATGAATATAATCCAAGAATTTAATCAATTTAAAATAGAACCCTGGGGTAAACCATTAACTTTTCCTGAAAGAGAAAGTTACCCAACAGTTTTACCAGGTCCTAGATATGGTCATCGAATTGAAGGAAAAACTATTGCAGAAACTTGGGTTAAAGTTTTACATAGAATTAAAACAACAGGAACAATTAGACAAACAATTTATGGACAATGGCAAGAATTAATTGATCTAATAGCTATTGTTACTGATGAACCACCAGAGTTTTATTTTCCTGAGCCTAATTATTTACCTATTAAAAGAAATTTTCTTAGAGATTACATTGAACAAATATTAGACGATGCGCCCCAAAAAGAAGGAGTAAAATATACATATGGACAACGGTTAAGATCATGGTTTGGACAAGACCAAATTGAACAACTAATTAATAAATTGGTAGGAGATATTAACTCATCAAGAGCCGTCATGTCATTGTGGGATGTAAGAGATTATGAAGATAGTGATAGTCCTCCCTGTCTCAATCATATTTGGGTAAGAATTGTTGATAATGAATTATCCTTAACTGCTACATTTCGTAGTAATGATATGTTTTCTGCTTGGCCAGCTAATGCAATGGGATTAAGATTTTTGCAACAATTTATCCAAGATGAAATTATCAAAAAATCAAATGATAGTCTAATTTTAGGTCCTTTAATTATTATTAGTCAAAGCGCACATATTTATAGTGACTGCTGGGAACATACACAACGAATTATTGATACAGAATATACAAAAATAAATCAAAAAAGAAATTTTGATGACCCCAGTGGCAGCTTTTTAATTTCAGTCAAAGATAATCGTATTTTTGTTGAACATATAACCCCAGGTTCAGGAGAAATTGTTAACTGTTATTCAGGTAAACTTGCTCGTCAACTATATCAAAAAATTGCCTTAAATTCTCCTAGTATTCAAATTGAACACGCGATGTATTTAGGGACAGAATTACAAAAAGCAGAATTGTGTTTAGTTAATAAACTAAACTGTTATCAACAAGATACACCACTAAGCTTTTAATCAAGAAAAATGTATTATGCTATAATCATTAAAAATATGTATAACGGACATTGAATAAATGAGAGAAAGTTAAATAAAATTTAACTAAATAAATCAAGGTAATAGAAAAAGTCAAAAAAAAATTCTAGTAACTCATACTAAATAGTATAGTGTATTTTAAATAAAAAAAGTAGTAGCTAGATAAAAGTATAAATAGTTGTTAATATTATGGTCTTAAACATTTGAATAGTACTTAAGAAATTTTTAAAAATAGTCCAGCTCTAAAACCTTGCCTCAAAGTTTCGATGAATTCGATGAAATTATTAAAGTGTAGTAAAATACACAAGAGTAAAAAATAATGTAATTTTCAAAAATTAACTATTTATTCTTTTCGACAATGATCCTTCTAAAGGACAAAGACATCTATCAAAAATAAAAAGGAAACATGAGTACATGAAACTTAAAATTATAAAAATAAGAGAACAAGCAGTGATTCCCAGTTATGAACATAACAATGATTCGGGTCTTGATTTAATTTCTATAGAAGATGTAGAAATTAAATCAGGAAAAAGTCAATTAGTTAAAATAGGAATTTCTATTGAATTACCTCCGAATACTGAAGCACAAATACGTCCCAGAAGTGGACTAGCATTAAAGCATAAAATTACCGTTTTAAATACGCCAGGGACTATCGATGAGGGATATCGAGGAGAAATTGGAGTTATCTTGATTAATCATGGGGAAACATCTTTTCAAGTCATACAAGGAATGAGAATTGCTCAAATGGTTATTGCTCCAGTAATTCGAGTTAAAATTGAAGAAGTAGATAGTTTGAGTGATACAAGCAGGGGACATAGAGGGTTTGGTTCAACTGGTTTTTAAGTCATTTTCTAGGTAATTAAGATCAATAACTAATTTCTAAATAAAGACGTTAAGTATAAAGGATAACTCCAGAATAGCTAATGAAACTATTAGAAGAACAACGACCAACCTGGGATGAATACTTTTTAATGATCGCTAAACTAGCAGCGACGAGATCGACCTGTTTAGCATTCCCTGTCGGTGCAGTTATTGTCAAAGATCGACAAGTATTAGCTACAGGGTATAATGGTTCTCCGTCAGGATCAGTTCACTGTACTGCTCAAGGATTTTGTTATAGCGAATTAAGTAGCTGTAATACTTCTAGTAGTTTACCATCCCGTGCAGTTCATGCAGAAGCAAACGCAATCGCTCAAGCAGCAAGACATGGGATTACCACCGATGGCTCAGTTGTTTATATTACCTTAGAACCCTGTATTGCCTGTTTAAAATTAATCATTTCTGCTGGTATAAAAAAAGTTTTCTACGAAACCGGATTCAATAGTGGAGATAAACTTTTGGTTAGAGATTCTTTTGTTAAAGATGGTTTAGTGACTCTAACTCAAATTGGACTTTCTAAAAAAATGGCACAACGAGCCTCATTATTCCTATTAAATCCGATATCAATTGCCAATTAAAAATAAAAAACTAAGCGATTATCAAGGAAGATTTATTAATGTTAAAAACACATATTAATTAACAGAATAGTCAATGTAATCTCTATTGCTCTACTCTTCCCCAAATTACATTTTTACAATATACTTTAGATTAAGTCCTAAGAGATTGTAAGTAATACTGCTCCCTCTTTAACCCTTACCTCTAATTTAAATCGGAGAGAAGTCTTGTCGTGACTATTTTATTAGCTGGAGACATTGGCGGAACCAAAACAAGTTTACGTGTAGTTGAATCAGAATATTCTGATAATACAAATAACCTCCCAGAGCAAACAACCTTGTATGAAAAAACTTATCCAAGTCAAAAATACTCTGATCTCGTGCCGATGTTACAAGAGTTTGTGCAAGAGGCAACGGAGAACTTAAATCAATCTTTTAAGGTAGAAAAAGCTTGTTTTGGGATAGCAGGTCCTGTGGTGAATAATATTTCAGAACTAACCAATTTAAATTGGTATTTAGACGGTGATCGCTTACGACAAGATCTATTCTTAAATAAGGTTACCCTAATCAATGACTATGCCGCTATCGGCTATGGCATTTTGGGATTAAGTTCTGACGATTTGTACATTTTACAAGATGTTCAGTCTGATCCCCAAGCCCCAATCGCCATTTTAGGAGCTGGAACTGGTTTAGGAGAATGCTTTTTAGTCCCTTCAACCGTAGGAAATCCTCGTGTTTTTGCCTCAGAAGGGTCTCATGCAGATTTTGCGCCTCGTTCCGCCTTAGAATTTGAACTACTTAACTATATCAGTGAAAAATATAATTTAGAGAGGGTATCGGTAGAAAGGGTGGTTTCTGGAAAGGGAATTGCCACTATTTATCAATTTTTACGTGATCGCTATCCCGATAAAGAATCAGAAACATTAGCTCGGATTTATAACATTTGGCAAGATGACCCAGACAAAAATACTGATTTATCTGCTGAAATTTCTAAAAAAGCCATCAACAAAGATGATTTCCTTTGTCAGCAAGCGATGCAATTGTTTGTTAAAGCCTACGGTGCAGAAGCAGGAAACTTAGCCCTAAAATTATTACCGTACGGAGGACTATATGTTGTTGGTGGTTTTGCGTCAAAAATCTTACCCCTGATGCGACAGGGAGACTTTCTTGAAGCATTTTATGCCAAAGGACGGATGAGAACGTTAATGCAGAAAATTCCCGTGTATATTGTTTTAAACCCTAAGGTTGGCTTAATTGGTGCGGCTTTATATGCGGCGAGATGAATTAATAGACACCATCACCACTGCCAATAACCGATAGGATTGTTTGAGTTACTCTTCATTACGAAATTCTACCTTGCGTTTATGGCAACTTTAACTTTACTTTTTAATGCACCTGACATTTCAAAGGATGATTACTGTGTTTTTGGCTTAGCAACCTGTTATCTAAAAGAAGATGGAGAATTTTTTGAAATTCAAGTAATAGAACCTATTCCTTCTGCTGCATTAGAAGCTATTTGGAAAGGTGTTCCCACTTCCTATGAATTAGCTTGTGCAAAATCAGTAGGGAAAGTTATAGAAAAAGAAGTATTACACAAACCCTCATATTTTCCTGATAACGCCCAATTCTGTTTCAATTTTGCTGAAAGAGTTGCAGCAACGGTACGAACTTATAAGACACAAATAGAAGTACAATCTCATATTCCTGAAGGAACTTTCAGAGATGATTTTAACTATTCATTAGAAAGAAAGCGAGTTCTTAATGCAGTTAATGTTGTACGGAAAGAAGATAATGTGAAACAGCATTCTCATGCACGTCAAATACTTTAATTAGAGTAGTATGGTGATCAGGAACAAGCACAATCTCCTGTCAAATTAGCGATGTTAACAGGAGATTCGTCGGTCTGGTTTTAGAGAACTAAATCTAAGTTTTACTTGTGCTTAGTTTTTGTTCTAATTGACGACTCGCTAAGGACATCAAATAACAAAATACCCAATAAATTACGGCAATAAATAAATAAACTTCTGCATAACGACCTATAAACTTAGGGTTCGCTAGAATTGATTGAGAGATCCCTAATAAGTCAACTAGTCCAACAATAGCTAATAAAGAAGTATCCTTAAATAAACTGATAAATTGACCAACAATAGTAGGAATAACAGCTTTCAATGCTTGGGGTAAGACAATTAATATTGATACAAAGATTGTATTGAATCCTAATGCTTTGGCTGCTTCTATTTGTCCTTTGGGAACCGATTGTAATCCCCCTCGGATATTTTCTGCCAAATAGGCCGAGCTAAACAACGTTAGCCCTGCAATCGCTCGAATTACCCGATCAAGACGTACCTCCATAGGTAAAACCAAAGGTAACATAACCTGAACCATGAAGAGAATACCAATCAGGGGTAAACCGCGAATTATTTCAATATAAGCAATAGATAAGCATCGAATTACAAGTAAATTACTTTGTCGTCCCAAAGCTAATAACACTCCAAAAGGGAAAGACAATGTAATACTTACAATACTGGTTAATAAAGTTAGAATTAATCCACTTAAATCATCCAGCCTAACAGTTCGCAAAAATAGTCCTCCTTGAAGTACCCAGAGAACAACAAAAAAGGTTGATAACCAAATTAGTCCTAACCAAGTTTTTAGAGTAGGAAATGCTTGTCCTAATTTTTGTCCCTCCCAACTACTGATAATCAATAAAATTAGTAATCCTAGAAGTGATAAGCTAGATTGGGTACTCACAGGAATAGCTAGTAGAGAACAAGACACTGCTAAAAAAGAAAGTAAACCAAGAGTATTCCTATTAAACAGTTTGATTTTGCAGTATAGAATTCCCCAGGAAAACCCAACTAAAGTAATGATTATTCCCAGACTCAACCAAGCACGCCACAACAAACTAATGGGATATCTTCCTACAAAAAATAACCGTAAGTTTGCTCTAACTACTTCCCATTGTGCTTGATTAAAAGACCAATGAATTAAACCTGAACTAATCCAGTATAAAAAAAGAATACTAATGACAGTGAGAAGAATGTTATACCACGTACTAAAAAGATTCTTCTTGATCCAAATTAAGAGATTGATATGATACACAGGAGATAAAACAAGATTAGGCATAGGTTAGTATTATATATGAATCTGTTCTACCAAACTTAGGATAGTAGACTGATGGTTGGGAATCGGAAACAGAGAATAGTATAAGGTAAAAGCTCGAAAAATGTCAGATATTAATGATTTTAAAGACTTAAAAATTTAGTAAAAAGGTTAGGATTTTACCCGACAGTGCTGTCTCCTCACTAAAAACCTTTCAAAAGGTCGATACATAGTATAAGCCAACAAAAAAGAGTGCTATCTCGATTGGAGCTTTTACTAGGAGAAGGATGTAGAAAACAATATAGGGGAGAATGTGTTAGATAATGCGTTATATTTTTCTACATAGCGCAAAGTTCAGTTAACGGAGTAAAAAAAACTAATCTCATTTAGTCTAAAAAAATAGAACTATAATCAACAAAAGAGGTGGAAATAATTCGTACTTTCTTAAAAGAGAAAAATAGAATAATTATTAGTTCTATCAGAAGATAAGAAAATTAAAATATGTTTCCTGTTACCTCCTCTAAAAGCATTAGTTTTAGCCTGACGGGATTTGGTAAGATGTATAGACATTGTTAACTTTAAATGATTTATAAATTATTAATTTAATTGTAGTCATATATATAGTTTTCATTCCGTATAGTTACCGAAATTAAACAATAGTTACATATGATTTCTCACTCAACTAAGTTTTAGTTTATAAATCAAAGAGGTAGGTATTATCAATACATTATGTTATTTTTTGTTAATTAAAGTATGATTACTTCGCCTGAATTGACCAGGATATATTATTTCACTATATGGGAATCGATTTAAAATAAAAATAATTTTTCTGATAAAATTGCTGAGTTTTAATAATTTGATTACAAGAATAATTTTGGATTTTTTATCAAAGGAAAAAAGCCTCAACAAGACTTTTTATAGTCAAGGAAACAACGGGAACATCTAAACACATTGCTTATGTCAACTTATCATATTGACAATGAACTTATCTCTGAGATAAATATCCGTCACAGTCGATAAATATTTATTGTTTGTGCACAATCAATGGGTCGCCTGGGATTCGAACCCAAGACCAATCGGTTAAAAGCCGAGTGCTCTACCGCTGAGCTAGCGACCCGCTGTGTATTTTTACACACCGTCACTTATGATAGCATTGATTTTAGAGAAGGGCAAGCCCTATTGAAGAACTCACCTAAAAACCCCTAGGGGATTAACAAAGTTAGGGTTAGAAGACACTAGGAAGTTGTGACTTTTTAAAACCGATTTAAATTAATTCGACACTCATCTCGAACATCGCCTCGCAAGTTGCCCCAGGGTCAAGTTCCGTTAGGTTTTTCCCTGTATTTAAGGCATTACGGGGTGCTGTCCAAGGTTCAAGACACACATAATCTTTTCCTTTGAGAGTCCAAAAGACAAAGGTAGAATAGATATCTGACCAACTGAGGACTAATTTTAACTTTCGGTGGTTATCAGTCATGGTAGCTAAAGGACGAGTTAAGGACTGAAACCCCGCATCAATTTCGTCTTGGTTAAAGTCAAAGGTTCCGTCATAGAAAAAAATCTTTTTGGTCGCTTGATCTTGATATTCTGAAGAGGGAATATCGAAGATAACTTTGCTTTTATCAGGAACATAAAAATAAGGGTGAAAGCCAAAAGAAAAGGGCATTGTTTTCTCAGACTTATTAGCATATTTTTGACGAATAATCAGAGAGTTTCCCTTAAGTTCATAGGTAAAATCTAATTGAAACTCAAAGGGGTAAACTATGAGGGTTTGTTCATTACTTTTTAAGGTTACAGTTAGACTAGCACAGTTATCTGTTCCTTGTTGAGTTACTTCCCAGGGTAAATCTCGAGCAAACCCATGTTGTTTAAGACTGTAAGTTCCATCGAGATAAGTATAGGTATTATTATGAATATTTCCACAGATAGGGAAGAGAATAGGAACTCCACCCCGAACACTCATTTCTGGGTTAGAAAACCGTTCTTTATCTAAGTAGAGAATATCTTGACCTTGGATTTTCCAAAGAAGAATAATACCTCCTCGTTCAGGAACAACTGTTATTTGAGAGATAGCTTCAGAGTCTGAGAGAATATAGGTTAAATATTGCTCTTTTTTGAAAGCAACTGAAAATGCCATAACTTTTTTTGTTGACTCACTTTATAAACTAGACTTATGTCAAGAACTTCATTATATAATAAACTGGGAATAAATAAAAGATAAGAACAGATAAAGAGTAAATAAGATCATAATAATGTGATGTCTTTATGATTTTATAATTTGAGAGATAAACTATTATCATTTCTAGTATTTACACCCTTTATTTAAGTTAACTAAATGGGAAGTTGGAAAAACATCCTGTTACAGAGTTTTAAGAATTACTTTTGAATAAACGCTTAAAAAAATCGGTGATAATGGTGAAAGCTCCTCGAGTAAAAACCTTGATTGTACAGTCTGTTTAGAAGCAGTCAAACGACAAATATAATCAAAATCTCGTTACATTACTCTAAAATTTATCACCTTTAATCATTGTTTTTGTCGTACTCTAAACAATGATTGGTGATATTTCTTCACACCCTATATTCCCATTATCCCCCACAGTAAAACTCTCAAACCAAGGAATAGCCGTCCGGCTAAAGTATTCTGTAGTGAGTGTGGATTATGCGATACTCACTATATCCACTATGTTAAAGAAGCTTGTGCCTTTCTTAATCAACAAGTCAACAAACTTGAATAGATAGCTCATGGTCGTAGTCGTAATTTAAATGACAAAAACGACTGGTATTTTGGAGTTTATCAAAATTATGACAGCAGTGTGAAAAACAGCCCATCGAGGGAGCACAATGGATCGGCATTGTTAGTCCCATTGCTTGTGAAATGTTGACTCAAGGATGGGGAGGGGGGTTGTTTGTGTTCAAAATACCATAGAAGACCGTTTTCAACTCATGCCTGTGATTGCTAGGATGACCGAAAAAATTTTAGCCGCTAGGTCCAATAAATCCACCTTATCCCCAGAGCTTTCCATTTTGGAACAAATACAACAATCAGGAATAAAATTGTTATTAGTAATTGGAATTGGTTATCAAATTCAAGCGTTATGAGCTGTAGAAAGAAAATTATCTTTGGAAAAGCTTTATGTTTTGGGCACTCCTTGTGTTGATAATGTAACCCGCGACGGATTACGAAAGTTCCTTGAGACCACTGGCAGATCTTTTGAAACCATTGTTCACTATGAATTTATGCAGGACTTTCGTATTCATTTCAAACACCAAAATGGGTCAATTTAAAAAGCACCTTTTTTTTGCTTAAAAATTAATAAACTGAAAGATGTTTTTGCTCACTCTTGCATGAGTTGTTTGGATTATGTTAATGCTTTAGCCAATTTAATAGTCGGCTATATGGGGGCATAATTTAATTGGCAATGGACGTTCTTAATGAAACTGGACGGGAAATGTTAGGGTTACTCAAAAACCAACTAGATACTAAAGCTCTAATTTCTAAGGGTGATAGAAAACAGACATTACAACAAAGTATTTTCGCCTATACTCAAGAAGTTACTCTGCCCATGTGGGCAGCAAAGTTAATAGAGATAGTCGTAGAAAAAGTCGGTCCAAAAAGATTAGAGTATGCCCGCTTTTCTATAGACTCCCATTTCACCCGTAATTATCTTTATGTTAAACGCAACTATCCCCAAAAACCTGAGCATGTTCCGAATTCGCTAAGCGAATTGTTGGGCAATTGATATTGCCAAAAAATTGAAAATATTTGATTCAGTCACTCAGTAACTTAGTTACTAATCCCACTGCTTAGATCGCACTCAAAGTTCAGTGATGACATGAGTATTTTAACTTAGTAAACCATCGTTAAGGACTTAAAATTAGTTGGCACCAGCCTTACCCGTTCACTCAGATCTGTACTGACAAGCATATCTTTTAAGTATTGACATCCGTTACAATGCCTAAAATAACAATTCTGAAAAAAAGATTTATTTGGTCATTATCTTATGCCCAAGAGTCCTTTAAAACAGGCAATACATAGACTTCAGTCAGAACGGAGAAAATGGGCGGCTGTCGGTCAATATACGCCTAAACAGGTGAATCGATGGTTTAAATGGTTATCTCCTGGCCTCTTAGTCAAACGCTGGTTACTGATCAGTATCACTGGTTTAATCTTAACTTTTTTAGGGTTAGCTGTTTTTCTTAAGTTAACCCCAGTGTATCGCTTGCTAGAGTTCATCTCTACCTTACTAGAATTTTTGACTACTTATGTTCCCAATTATATTTCTGGCCCGTTAGCGATTCTCTCAGGGCTATTTTTACTGTTATGGGGGCAAAGTCGTACCGTAGGATCAATTACCGAAGCATTCCATCCTGAAGGAAATCAAGAACTTGTTGATCGTCTTCTAGCCCACCGTCGTCGAAACCGAGGTCCGAAAATAGTAACCATTGGAGGAGGAACTGGCCTTTCAACTCTGTTAAGAGGACTTAAACAATACAGTAGCAATATGACCGCTATCGTCACCGTAACCGATGATGGCGGCTCATCTGGGCGGCTTAGACGTGAAATTGGTGTTCTTCCTCCAGGAGACATCCGCAACTGTGTTGCTGCTTTGGCAGATGAAGAAAAACTTTTAACGGAATTATTTCAATATCGTTTTCAGGCTGGGGATGGCCTTACTGGACACAGTTTTGGGAACTTGTTTCTTACGGCTTTAACCGACATTACTGGAGATCTCGAACAGGCTATCGCAGCTAGTTCTAAGGTTTTAGCTATACGAGGGAAAGTTTTACCCGCTACCCTCAATGATGTCCGTCTCTGGGCAGAGTTAAGTGATGGACGGTTCATTGAAGGGGAATCTAATATTACCGAAGCCAGGGGAAAAATTGAACGTATTGGCTGCATTCCAGCTCATCCTTTAGCTTTACCAGCAGCTATGAATGTTATTAAAGATGCAGATTACATTATTATCGGGCCTGGGAGTTTGTATACAAGTGTGATTCCTAATCTTTTGGTTCCAGACATTAGAAAGGCTTTGATTGAAGCGAAGGTTCCCCGGATCTATATCTGTAATATTATGACCCAACCCGGAGAGACTGACGGCTATACTGTTAGTGATCACCTAAAAGCCATTGATCACGTTTGTGAGCAACGGTTATTTGATGCGGTTTTGATTCAACGTAGACCTCCGTCTCCGAAAGCATTAAAACGTTATGCTCTAGAAAACTGTCATCCTGTTTTTCCTGATCGTGAAGAGGTGGCTAAATTAGGCTGTCGCATCATTTTAAGTAATGTGATGACCGAAGACGAGATTACCGGAAAGGTTAGCCATGACCCTCAGCGATTGGCTAAAGTGTTGTTACGTTGGTATAGTAGTAAGTGATGTTAATTAACAGTGATTATTGAGTTACCCTCAACAAAGGCGACCCTACATCTAGGAGAGCAATTAGGAAAATTATTACCAGTTCGAACAGTTCTTTTACTAAAAGGGAATTTAGGAGCAGGAAAAACTACCTTAGTACAAGGAATTGGGAAGGGGTTGAGCATAACAGAACCAATTGTTAGTCCTACATTCACCCTCGTTAACGAATATACTCAGGGAAGATTACGATTATATCATTTAGACTTATATCGTCTAAAACCCCAAGAGGTTGAGAAGTTATATCCTGAACTTTATTGGGAATATCAAGAGGTTGCTCCAGGAATTACTGCAATTGAATGGGCGCAACGACTTCCCTATCAACCATCGGATTATTTAGAAATTCAGTTAGTTAACTTACCTAAATTAGGCCGTCAAGCTATCCTCAAAGAGGTAGGAAGTCTCTCTTTAAAAGCTAGTTTTTGGGAAAGCTTAAGGTAATTATTACAAGACTGAGCAAGTAAATAAATGAGATATCAGGACAATCGACTGCGAAGGTCAACGGATGTTGACCCGCACTTTTGTTTTTAACTTATTCTAAAGATCTTTTACACATTATTTAAATTCTCTTAATCAAGACTAATTTTATTACTGCGTTTGTATTGTAAATAAGCCGCAACAAACAAACCGGCTAAGGTGATGGTTATTAGTCCTAAAACAATACCTATCAGTAAGGGTTCAATCACAGTGTTTCTCCTTAATCAGACTTAATAGATTGTCTTTCATTGTACTGGTAATTGACAAATCATAAAACCAGAAATAGATAATTATTAAGCTTCTAGACCCACTGACGTGTAATCACTAAGAGTGTTAAAGTAGAAAATCATGTAACCCTGAAAAACAGGCAACCCCCATTTTTGGAGTTCTAATGGCATTTAACTTTGATTTTTTCGCTTCTGAACAAGGAGAACAAGACGCTAACGCCCTTATTCAATATCTACGACAACAACACCCGGAGGCATTAGCTCGTATCGCCCAATCTGCTAGTCCCGAAATCAAGCAGATCATCACCCAAAACGTGCAAGGATTAGTGGGAATGCTTCCCTCTGATGATTTTAACATTCAAGTAACAACAGATCGGGAAAGTTTGGCTAATCTTTTAGCTTCTGCTATGATGACAGGCTATTTTTTAGGCCAGATGGAACAACGAAAAAACCTAGAAGCCAACTTGTCTAATACAGACTCTTTGTAGTCGAGTAGTTAAACGGTGGTGGACAGTCAACAGTCAACAGTCAACAGTCAACAGTCAACAGTCAATAGACATAAGTTTTTTAAACAGATGACTGCTGACTGATAGCTAACTATCCTCCTTTTGCAAAACTTCCCATCACTAAGGCAGATAATAAGATTCCAGGGAATAATAAGGCGATCAGTAAGGCGAGTTGATCGATTGTCATTGTTTGTTTCCTCTAGTTTAACGTATTATTCTGTAAATCTAACTTATTTTCTTAGAAATTTTCGCCTGTTAATTATATTTTAAGCTCAACTTTAACTGAGTTGCTAGTCAATTTTATTAAAATTGAATTCTATTAGTTTTGCTAGTATAAATATTATATTTTTGGTTGATTTTGATTATTATTTAAGCAACTATATCCTCCAATAAAAGCAGGAAAAAGATTGCCGTTACTCATTCATATTTTTATAAGTCGCCACCGCAGAAGGTGATATACGATTAAGATAACGGAATATCCAATATTTCAAGACCGTATCTAATATCACGGGAAAGGTCGCAATAAATAGAAAATTAAACTCTTGATTTTCTGGGAGTCCAAAATGACGAGAAACTCCTTGTAGAATTACTTCCCATCCGTGGGGAGAGTGAAACCCCACAAACATATCAGTAAAGAGAATAATTAAAAAAGCTTTAGCTGGATCACTTAACCCATAAAGGATCTCATCAAGAAAAGATTTAACCACTTCTATTTCTTTTTTACTAGTGACTATGACTACAAAGAAAGAAACAAAAGAGAAAATATCTGCAAAAATATTGGCAATAGAATCAATTCCATGATGTCGATATTCATCGGTTATTTCTTCGGCTTTATGTTTAATTTCCTCCCTGATTTTTTCGGGTGTAAATTCTGGTCCTAATCCGATTAGCCCTCTAAATCTTAAAGTTTCTTCATAATGCTGTAATTCACTTAATGCTTCTTCCTCTAAATCTCTATTAATGAATATAACTTGTTCATGACTTGTAAAATATCTCTCAACAATAGGTGTTAAGAAAAAAGTTTTAGTTAATTGATGAGTAAGTAAAGGAACAATAATCAACAACAAAATAAACTTAATTGATAAAGCAGTTCGGTAACGAGATTTACGGTATTTAACCAAAACCTCTTCTTCAGTTTCTCCTGATTTAGGATCAATTTCCTGTTTAATTCGGTTGAGTGTATTAATAAAAGATCTCGGAAGTACCCCAGTTTTTTTTGAAGCAGAGGCTAAGTTAGAATTATCATTATTTTTTTTCTGGCTAACGCCAGTATTTTTAAATTCACTTAAGTTTTCATTATTTGTAGAACTTAACTTACTTTGATTTATTTTTTCTCCAGGAGTTATTGTTTCACTCTCAGACTCTATTTTCGGATGAAGATTAGGAGTTTGATAGTGATTTGTTACCTCATCAATAAACTCAAGCTTGTCAAAAATAATAGAAGTATTTGTATCTTGATACTGGTTATCTTGTTGATTTCTTAAATAAGGTTGTTTATCTTGCAGATCGGATATTTTTAAAAAAAAACGACTAGCTTTAAAAAAAGCTAATCCCGTATTTATTTTTTGTAAATAGCCATTAACTTCTGTTTCAAAATAAGTAATAATGCTTGTTCCATAGTTAGAATTTTCGACAGATACTTTTTTTCCTCCAAAATGTTTGTTTTCAATCTCTTTGATTTTCAAAGCAGATTTATAAGCGCTACTTAATGATTTTTCTGGGATTGCTAAGAACCAATCTGAGGTATTTTGAATGAAGGATTTAAGTTTCATGGGAATAGGAACTTGCATTCTTAAAATAAGGAGATTGTATTATGTTATGTTAACAAATTGGATTAAGGAGTCTGTGTGAATAGTAAACCCCTTTGGATTGAAGGAACAACCCGCAGTGGGAAAACAACTTATCTTGCTAAGGAATTTTGTCATTGGCTTAACCAAAAACATGATTCCCTTCAAACAATTTCGGTTCCTGATTTCGTTCCTAAAAATTTAGCGTCTTCACTCTTGGTTTTATCGGCAAACAGTGACAATTCTCGAAAACTTGCCGAAAAACTTTCTTTATCTATTCAGAGTAGCTATCCCATTATCTGTAAAACTCCTTTAGGATTTATCACCAAGGAGGTCACCCTTTTTTGGCCACTTCTATTTGAAGAATTAACCTTGGAAGCTCAATTTCCCCTACTATTGCGTCCAGAAACAGAACAGGAATTAGCTCTCCAGCTATGGCGGTCGCATTTAGAGCCAGCCAAGGTTCAACTAACTAAAACCAGTGAGTCTCGCTTTGTCCGTCAAACCTTAGATTTATTACAGCTTGCAGGGGCTAGTGGTATTCCGATCGAAGATATCCCCTATATTCTAAAACAGGGTTTACTCGAAGACGATCGCTATAATGATTCCTTAAATAACCCGGAACTTTCTTTAGAATCAAATTGGCAATTGAGAGGAAAGTTGATTTTAAAATGGCAGAATTGGTGTTTGGATAAAGGTTTACTTACTTATGGATTAGTTTATACTCTCTATTGGCGATATCTTCTCCCTAACTCCAGGTATCAACAACATTTAATTAATCGCTATCAAGGTGTTTTTGCCGATGATGTTGATGATTATCCAGCGATAACTAAAAATTTATTCGACTTTCTTCTTGACAATGGGGTATTTGGGGTATTTACATATAATTATAATGGACAAGTTCGTCTAGGACTCGACGCTGATCCTCAATATCTATCTAAATTAGCCTCTCGCTGCCGGGTAGAAGTGTTACCCTCACCTTCAAGACTAGTTGCAGACTGTGGAGAATTATTAGTGAAATTAGCCACTGATCCCTCAGAAATCAGTAATTTGCCTGAGTATATTTCATCAATTCAAACTATCTCCCGTGCGGACTTATTACGTAAAACTGCACAATTGATTATTGAAGCGATTAAAGTTAACCGAGTTATTCCCGAAGATATCGCTATTATCGCCCCAGGATTAGACGAAATTGCCCGTTATACTTTAATTTCAATTGTTTCAAACGCCGGAATTCCTATTCAACCCCTAAATGAACAAAGATCTTTAATTAGTTGTTCGATAGTCCGTGCTTTATTATCCTTATTGGGGTTGGTATATCCAGGGTTAGGAAGACTGATTTTGACTGATGATGTAGCCCAAATGTTAACGGTATTGAGTCAACAAATCATAGATGAAACTCAAACTTTAGTTTCGGCGATCGATCCAGTCAGGGCGGGCTTGATTGCAGATTATTGCTACCATATCGATCCGGAATGCCCTAAATTATTATCTATTGAAACTTTTTCTCGTTGGGATCGCCTAGGACATCGTGCTACCGAAGCTTATCAAGCAATTTGTCAATGGATCACCGACAGTAAAACCCTGTTACAAAAGAAACCATTAACCACTCCAGTGACTATCTTAGATCTGGCAATTAAACGCTTTGTGATGATCAGGAGTTACATACCTTACGAGCAAGTTGCAGCATTACGGAAATTGATGGAAACTGCCCAACATTTTTGGGAAGTTGATCGCCGTTTACGTCAACATAATGTCACACCTCCACCACACCGCGAAACCCTGACCAAGTTTATTGAATTGTTGTGTCGGGGAACTATTACAGCCAATCCTCAACCAGTTCGTTATTTAGGTAAAACACCTGGTTTTGTTACATTGGCAACGATTTTTCAGTACCGTTCATTACGTAATTCCCACCGTTGGCAATTTTGGCTAGATGCGTCTTCAATCTTATGGGAAAAAGGGGGGGCATCAGTGTTATTTGGTGCACCTTTATTTGCACGAGAATGGCCAAGAAGAAGGTTAATTCCTGAAGATGAATTCAAAGCCGATAAAGCTCGTCTAGAAAGAATATTAAAGGATTTGTTGGGACGCGTTGAAGAAAAAATTATTTTATGTCATAGCGATCTCAGCGTAAAAGGAACCGAACAAACTGGCCCTTTATTAACTTTGGTTAATAGTTCTTTAGAGTTTGTCGGGGAGTGGTTAGAGAGCGAGGAAAAAATATGAAAGAAGTAGAGAAAGAAATGTCGACTATAGTAATTGTTAGAAGTTAAAAACCTTTTAACTATTTACTTACAATTAAGGATTTCGTAATTAACTAAAATTATCCTGTACTTTCTTAGACCTAAGATAATCAAACGGATAATACTATTAATATATACACGATAATTGATTGCAATGATATAACCTGGAATGATTTAATAGTTTTATAAAATTGCCTCTCAAGAAAATAAGAAATAACTAAAAAAAGCAATAATTAATTCGTGTAAATAAAATAGTCAGAGCAGACCAGCTTATACCAAGATTATTATTCTTTTTATAAAAGTAAAAAATAACTAAATATTGTGAAAATATATTTTTATGTAACTCTTATACAAGAGTTATTGATAATTTTGCTAAAATAAAAAATCTTGATTTTACATCTAAGATACAGAAAATAGTTTCTTATGCTTTAAACATAAAATGTAAAATACACTCTAAATCTACACATAAAATTATACTATAATTTAATATTTATCTTGATACTTTTCTTCCTAAGCTGGTCATGATACTATAAGTGAATGAAGACTAAGGAAAACATCATCTTACATGGTGTAGAATTTCTTGTTTCTCTATTTCCTATTTTCTGTAAACATACAGAATAAACCAAAATTTTAGAAAAAATTTGGAAATTGTTAAAACAGGCTAATGTAGTGTTCAAAAAAGTCTTTTAGCTTAAAAAATATTGGATATTGGCTATTTTAAGCTAGGTATGATAAATTTATAACTAATAACTTCAATGACTATTTATTGAATCTTATTTTATTTTTTTTTAAAAACTGTATAAATATTTATTTATAGACTTATGATATTTATTTAGTAAGGCTTTTAGCTATTATTTATTTTTATTTTTTATGATTGTTCTATAAAAGCTAACTTATTAATTTAAGACAATTATTAGATTGACACAATGTAACTAGTTATCGTAAAAATCGTCGAGTACGGTGAATATTAAAATAGATAAAGAGAGTAAATCATGGAAATTAATACAATTTACAACTCTAATTCAAGAAGATCTGAACTACCAATACAAACTGAAGGGAATCATTGGCGTTCTATAATTCTAGGTTGTTCAATAGAGCATCAGAAAATCTCAGACCAAGGGTTACGGACGTATATCAGAGAAAAAGCTAAACAAGAAGACTATCGAGGAGCTATTGCTCTGCTTAACCAATTGATTAACCGTCATCCTAATAGTGCTATAGACTACAATAACCGAGGGTTAATGTACTGTAAACAAGGGAACTGTCTCAGGGCCATGGAAGACTTTGAAAAAGCTATTATCCTTAACCCCTACCTCGACAAAGCCTATAATAATCGAGGTAACTGTCATGCTAATTTAGGTAATTTAGTTAAGGCGTTAGAAGACTACGAAATATCCTTAGACTTAAACCCTTATAATCAAAGAGCGTGGATTAACAAAGGAATTACCTTGCGAGAATTGGAATGGCACGATCTGGCCTTGGAAACCTTTGATTTTTCCTTAGTGATTGGAAAACCCCTTAAAGGAAGAATTTATGGGGAAAGGGGATATACGTACTATCTCCGTGGAGATTGGAATTGTGCAACCGCAGACTATTGCCGCGCTTTATCAGAATTATTGACCGGTGATCCCTACATTAGTAAAGTTCAACGGCGGTTATCAGAACTCCTCAACTTTTAAGGTACCGATTACTTTAGAGCGGTTGCTTACCGTTATACTTAGACTAATCACTTAAATAACATATACAAAAAAATATACGAATTTCGCTAAACAATGTTAGAAGACGTCCGAAAACTAGGTTTGATCGGACGACGGAGGAAGCTCCACCTCTAGCTAACTACTGTGAAAGTAGAGATAGTTAAGCGGTCTGAATAGGTCAGTGATACCTAGATGCGAATTCGGAACAATTCACTCAAGAAGGAGTATATTAAACCGTCCTACAGACCTTTACCTATCAGGGCAAACTGCATCAGTATAACTAGGGCTAGTATGCTTTTTTTTCAGCTAATTGTAAAGTAAGTAGTAAGATTCACTAGGGCAGTTTTGCCTTCGGAGTTTGTTAAGATTGGTAACTCAATGATCCCAACTATTTCCCCTGATCAAGTTAATCAAATTGTCTACAACCTACACCATGATCCCTTTGAGGTGTTGGGTTGCCATCCTCTCAGTAGCGATAGCTCTTCTCCTCGATGGGTTGTCCGCGCCTATCTACCAAACGCTCAAGCCGCTTGGATAGTATATCCTACTGAACGCCAAGAATATGAGATGGAAGCGGTTCATCATCCTAACTTTTTTGAGTGCATTATTGAAACTTCCCAATTAAACAATTATCAATTGCGGGTAAAAGAAGGAGAAAACGAGCGTATTATATATGATCCTTATGGTTTCTGTTCTCCTAAATTAACCGAATTTGATTTACATTTGTTTGCTGAAGGAAACCACCACCGCATTTACGAAAAATTAGGGGCACATTTAGCGGAAGTTAACGGGGTAAAGGGAGTTTATTTTGCCTTGTGGGCTCCCAATGCTCGTAATGTTTCTATTTTGGCAGATTTTAACCAATGGGATGGCCGTCAACACCAAATGCGTAAACGCCTTAATAATGTTTGGGAATTGTTTATTCCCGGAATTGGTGTGGGAGTACACTATAAATATGAAGTTAAAAACTGGGAAGGCCATATTTATGAAAAATCTGATCCCTATGGTTTTTTTCAGGAAGTTCGTCCAAAAACTGCCTCTATTGTTGCCGATCTCGAAAGCTATCAATGGCAAGATGCTGACTGGATGGAAAATCGCCGCAATCAAGATCCCCTTAGTCAACCAATTTCAGTATATGAGGTTCATTTAGGTTCATGGTTACACGCTTCTTTGGAAGAAAAGACTTCTGTCCTTAATGGAGAATTAGACCCTGTCCAAGTCTCAGAATGGAATACAGGGGCGCGTTTTCTTAGCTATTATGAGTTTGCAGATAAGCTAATTGCCTATGTTAAGGAATTGGGGTATACCCATATTGAATTATTACCCATTGCTGAACATCCGTTTGATGGTTCTTGGGGGTATCAAGTCACCGGATACTATGCTCCCACCTCGCGTTATGGCCGTCCCGAAGATTTCATGTATTTCGTAGACAAGTGTCATGAAAATGGCATTGGTGTCATTGTAGACTGGGTTCCGGGTCATTTTCCTAAAGATGGTCATGGGTTAGCTTTTTTTGATGGCACTCACCTATATGAACATGCTGATTCTCGTGAAGGAGAACATAAAGAGTGGGGGACTCTCGTCTTTAACTATGGCCGTAACGAAGTTCGTAACTTTTTAGTGGCTAATGTTCTGTTTTGGTTCGATAAGTATCATGTTGATGGCATTCGAGTAGACGCGGTTGCCTCTATGCTTTACCGTGATTATCTAAGAAAGGACGGGGAATGGATAGCCAACGAATATGGAGGACGGGAAAACTTAGAAGCCGCTGATTTCTTGCGACAAGTCAACAGTGTTCTTTATAGCTATTTTCCAGGGGTATTATCTATTGCTGAAGAGTCTACCTCTTGGCCAATGGTTTCTTGGCCTACTTATGTTGGGGGACTAGGGTTTAACCTCAAGTGGAATATGGGGTGGATGCATGATATGCTCGATTACTTTGGGATAGACCCTTGGTTCCGCCAATTTCACCAAAATAATATCACTTTTAGTATGTGGTATCACCACAGTGAAAACTATATGCTGGCGTTGTCCCACGATGAAGTGGTACATGGCAAAAGCAATATGATAGGAAAAATGCCAGGGGATGAATGGCAAAAATATGCTAACGTACGCGCATTATTTAGCTATATGTTCACCCATCCTGGGAAAAAGACCATGTTTATGAGCATGGAATTTGGCCAGTGGAGTGAGTGGAATGTTTGGGAAGATTTAGAATGGCATCTGTTGGAATATAACCCCCACCGACAGCTTAAACGGTTTTTTGCTGAACTGAATGCCCTTTATAAAAGTGAACCCGCCCTTTATGACCGTGATTTTGAAGAAGAAGGGTTTCAGTGGATTGACTGTAGCGATAACCGTCATAGTGTAGTGTCTTTCATTCGATGGAGTAAGAAACCTACAGAGTTTGTGATTGTAGTTTGCAATTTCACCCCTCAACCTCATAGTCATTACCGAATTGGTGTTCCTGAAGAGGGATTTTATACTGAGTTATTTAATAGTGATGCTAGGAAATACGGTGGCAGTAACATGGGGAATTTAGGCGGTAAATGGACTGATAAATGGTCATTCCATAGCCTTCCCTGTTCTCTTGATTTATGTTTACCGCCTTTAGGTACTTTAATTCTGAAGTTAGATCGAACCAAGACTCAAACGATAGTAGAATCTAAGGATTTATCAGGTTAATCATGAATCATCAATAGTAGACCAACAACTAATCTAGGGGTCAACAGTTGTTTATTTCTCCTGATTTTAGAAAGTCGTTTATTCTAAATTTTACGTTCTGCTATAACTTTGCCAAGCTTGCCAAAAAGTATAAACGGCTAAAATGGCCAATAGTCCACAAAAACAAAATTGAACCACTCTATTGGGTAATTTCGGTAGAAGACTGGTACTGATTCGTGAGCCAACTAATCCTCCAGCTCCTAATATAAGTCCAATAGGGAATAAAACATTTCCTTGTGAGGCGTGGCCTATAGTAGCAGATACGGTAGTCATAACAATCACTCCTAAACTAGTCTGAATAGCAATTTTAAGGGTTTCTTCTAGAAATAATATTTGTAGCGGAACTATAATCACTCCCCCACCAATACCGAATAAACCTGCCAGAAATCCGGCGGTTCCTCCAGTTCCTAAACGAGCTATTATCGGAAAGATTTTGGCAGTTTTGGTAGAAGTAGAAGTTGGTCTGGTGGCTAACCGTTGACGTAAATTTCCTAAGAAAACATTAATAATTAGTAAAATCCCTAAACTGGTTAACAACATATAATCAGGAAGTAAATTAGAAATATATACTCCAAATTGAGCTGTAATTA
The DNA here is from genome assembly GCF_029919255.1 of cyanobacterium endosymbiont of Epithemia clementina EcSB. Classification (GTDB taxonomy): domain Bacteria; phylum Cyanobacteriota; class Cyanobacteriia; order Cyanobacteriales; family Microcystaceae; genus Rippkaea. The sequence goes on from NZ_CP123991.1 coordinate 2,942,683, forward strand.
AGGCCGGAGACCCTAAAAGGATGACCCGCTGTAAATCTAAATAACCCATACGCCAATTCTGAAGACTTCCTGATAAAGAGGTAATAACAATAGCTAAACTACTTGTAGCAACAGCCTGTACAGGAATATAACCAAGGGTTACTAATAGAGGAACTAATACAGTTCCTCCCCCAATGCCTAATAGTCCAGCCAAAAAACCCGAAAATAAACCACTAACAATTAAAATTAATAAATTATCTAACATCTGGCGATTTTAGCATTCTGGTATTTTACAATCTCTGGTATTTTACAATTGATTGTAAGCATCAATAGTTATTAGCTGAGTTATTAGTTTAAAATGGACTATCGGCTACCAACATATTCAAAAATTCATGGACATTGGAGCTTTAAGAGAAGAATACACCCATAATGGTTTATCTCGTGAGAACCTTGAAACTGAACCGTTTAAACAATTTGAAACCTGGTTTAAACAGGCTGTTAAAGCTGAACTGCCTGAACCAAACGCCATGAGTTTAGCAACTGCTTCAGCTAAAGGTGAACCATCATTAAGAACCGTTCTTTTAAAATACTTTGATTCTCAAGGGTTTGTTTTTTTTACGAATTATGAAAGCAATAAAGCTAAACAGATAGAAATAAATTCCTCTGTCGCTCTCTTATTTCTTTGGCTTCCTCTGGAACGTCAGGTCAAAATAAAAGGAAAAGCCGCTAAAGTTTCAACGGCAGAATCTCTTAAGTACTTTGTCACTCGGCCAAGAGGAAGCCAACTAGGTGCTTGGTCTTCTTCTCAGAGTTCTGTTATCTCTTCTAGACAACTTTTAGAAATTAAATTTAATGAGATACAGCGTAAGTTTGCTCAAGGAGAAGTACCTCTTCCTTCATTTTGGGGTGGCTATCGAATTGTTCCTCATTATTTTGAGTTTTGGCAGGGTAGACCTAATCGATTACATGATCGCTTTTGTTACAATTTGCAGGATAATAAAACTTGGGAGATTGACCGCTTAGCTCCTTAAAGTTTTACTTCTTATAAAGAGAATTGTTAAAATTAACTGATTTAATTAGAAAAAACTCAAAAATTCTAGTCTAGATAGAATTTATACTCTGCGGTTTCATACTTTAAATTAAAAGCGATATTATTAGGAATAATTGTTAGGGAGCAATTCTAGTTTTTAGGTTTTATTTGGAACTTCACTTAGTTAGTTGAGAGATATATTAATTTTCTCCTCGTCGCCGTTGAGATGTTCTTTCCTCACTAGTATCTTCAGCTACGACCTCATATAAAATAGCTAATTTATTTTTGCTGGTTCCTTTTCGTAAAATTCGACCTAATCTTTGAATGTACTCTCGTACGGAACCCGTCCCCGATAAAATAATTGCAATCTTAACTTCAGGAACATCTACACCTTCATTGAGAACATGAGAAGTGACCAAAGTTGTGTAAATTGCCTCTCGAAATCGAGTTAAAATATTGTAACGTTCTTTCACAGGAGTTTGGTGGGTAATGGCGGGGATTAAAAATTCTTGGGAAATTCGATAAACGGTGGCGTTATCTTTAGTAAAAATCAAGATAGATTCTTCGGAATGTTGGCAAATTAAGTCCGTTAATATTCTTAACTTTCCATCGGTTCCTGCTGCGATTTCTTTAGCCTCTCTATGAGCGAACATCGCCCGTCTTCCTGAAGAAGATCTAGCACTTGTTTTAACAAACAAGTGCCAACCATTTAAACTACCCAAAGAAATATTAGACTTTCTTAAAAATTCATTACGAATAATGATTGCTTGTTTATATTTTTCTCTTTCTAATTCGGATAATTTAACTTTAATTTGAACAATTTGATGTTGCGCTAAAGTTTCTCCCGCGAGATCTTTCACCTCTTTGTGATAAACTACCGGACCAATAAGAGTTTCCAAGTCCCGATGACTACCATCAGCCCTTTCTGGCGTTGCTGTTAACCCTAACCGATAGGGTGCAATAGCGTATTCAGCAATAACTCGGAAAAAATCCGTCGGTAAATGATGACATTCATCAAAAATCAGAAAAGCATATTGATTTCCTAAAATTTCCGCGTGAATAGCTGCACTATTGTAAGTAGCGATTAGAATTGGAGTGCGATCACGCGAGCCCCCTCCTAATAACCCCACCTCAACATTAGGAAACACCCCCATGATCTGAGTATACCATTGGTGCATTAAATCCAAGGTAGGAACCAAAATTAAAGTAGTCCTGGGAGTAGACTCTAGAGCTAATTGGGCTAAATAAGTCTTTCCCGCTGCTGTGGGAAGGACAACTACCCCTCGACGGTTATGTTGTTTCCAAGCAGCAAGGGCTTGAAGTTGATGGGGATAGGGAGTTCGTTGGAAACTAGGCTTTAATTCTAATGAAATAAAGGCTTTCGCTTCATCAATAAAGTAAACTTTATCAGCTTGTAGAGTCTTTACCAAAAGGTGATAGTGAATGGCTTGAATACGGAACTTTCCGATGCGAACATCCCAAGTTGCCAATTTGATCCAAGCTTTTCCCTTGGGGGGAGGATGAAGAATTAGAGTTCCGCGATCATATTTGAGTTTTGGGGGACAAGACATTTTTTGAAAGAGGAGATGAGATTTTCAAGATGAAATGGTTAGGAATAATCGAACACTTTTTCCAAGGGTGAGAGAGGACAAGCTAAAATGAAATTATTCTAAATTTTAGCGAAGATTAAACGCTTCATTGCCATGACCCAAGGCTACCAACAAGGAAGTCTCATTGAACTAGAAATTACCGATCTTAGTAACAGTGGTGATGGCGTTGGACATTTTGAAGGACGTGCTATTTTTGTTGCTGATACAGTAACGGGTGATCACGTCTCAGTCCGATTAGTTCACCTCAAAAAACAATATGCCTACGGAAAATTACAGAAACTTCTCTCTCCTTCCCCACATCGTCTTCGTCCCTCTTGTATCGTGGCTGATAAGTGTGGAGGTTGTCAATGGCAGCATATCGATGAGAATTACCAACGCATCGTTAAACAGAACCACGTCATCAAATCTCTAGAACATATTGGTAGGTTTGAAAATCCTCCTGTTGCCCCTATTTTGGCACAGAAAACGGTGCTGGGCTATCGTAATAAAGTCACCTATTCCCTGGGACGTTCAGCCGCAGGCAACGTTCAAGGAGGCTACTTTCGCAGAAATAGTCATCAAATCATTAATCTTAACCAATGCCCTATCCAAGATTCTCGCCTTAACCCTCTCCTCGCCGAGGTAAAAAAAGATATTCAAGAACAAGGGTGGTCTATTTATGATGAAAAACGTCATCAGGGAAGACTGCGCCATCTTTCTCTAAGGATAGGACGGCACACCGGAGAAGTACTTTTGACATTGGTTAGTACAGAAAAAAAACTGCAAAATGTTGATACACAGGCACAGATATGGTTAAAAAAGTATCCCGATTTAGTAGGAGTTTCCCTGAATCATAACCCTCATCGGGGCAATGTCATTTCCGGACAAGAAACTATAACTATTGCTGGTCGTTCCTATTTACGGGAAATCTTTGTAGGACTGGAACTACACTTAGGGTCTGATACATTTTTTCAGGTCAATACCGAAGCGGCCGAAAACCTGATAAACAAAATTATTGAGCAACTTGATCTAACTGGAACAGAACAGTTAGTCGATGCTTACTGCGGCATCGGGACTTTTACCTTACCTTTAGCTAAACAGGTACAACAAGTTATTGGTCTAGAAGTTAATTCCAATTCGGTTACCCAGGCGCGGAAAAATGCCCGGCTTAATGATATCAACAATGTTTCGTTTTTGGTGGGAACTGTCGAAAGTTTATTACCTCAACTATCATTCTCACCTGATATTGTAATTCTTGATCCTCCTCGTAAAGGCTGCGATCAATCAGTCATCGAAACTCTTAGAAACGTTCGACCATCTTATATCGTCTATATTAGCTGTCAACCACCAACTCTAGCACGAGATCTCCAAAAATTATGTCAGGGAAAAGCTTATGAGTTAATTTGGGTACAACCGAGTGATTTTTTCCCACAGACTGTCCACATTGAATGTGCAGCCTTGTTAAGACTCAATTCTTAAGTATGCTATGATAATACTAGCTTTAACTTATGAAAGTATTTTTAGCTATTTTTCCATGGTAGTTCGTAGTTTTAGCCTATTTTTTTATAGTCTTCAATTTTAGGAGAATCTAATTTTTTATTACTTGTCATTTATTTAGTAGCCTTATTAAATCAATTTATTTTAGACAACCATGAACTAAGAGTTTATTATAGTAGTGGAAGCGGTTCATTTTTTAATGGCTTTTCCAAAAAGTATTTTATTAATTAACATTACGATCTGACTATAGTGATGGTAGTCCCTAAAATTAGGGTTGATTAATTTTTTTCTAATTCTCAACTATGACTTATATAAATTACATCTTGATATATGAATTAGATTTTTGTAAAAGCTTGACGTGGCATTTGCCAAAACTGACTCTAGCTAAGACTTGATAAATATGACACAAACAAGCATTTCAAACAGATGAGATCCTTAAAAGATTAACAACTGAGGTAAAACGCGTGATTTCTATTTCACTGCCTCCGACAAAGAAAAGCTGGACAACAATGAGCTTTACATCTACTCTTTATTTATGTCCAGTGCTTGACTTGTTATTAACTAATATCCCTATCTATTTAAGACCAGAAATTAGGTTGGGTTTACAAGAAGCATTAGTTAATGCTGCTAAACATGGCAATAAATTAGATCCCAGTAAATCAATTGTAGTCAACTTTTCGGTCACTGAAGAAGGTTATTCCTGGGTAATTTCAGACGAAGGACTAGGGTTTACCCGTGGGTGCAATTGTCACAACCTAACATCCCAACATCTACCGCCCGAAGAAGCTGAACATGGAAGAGGTTTATGTCTGCTCCACGAAATTTTTGATCAAGTTTACTGGGATCAAGATGGAACTCGCGTTAAATTATGTAAGCAAGTGATTAAAAAAACAACTAAACCCTTGCTGACTTAGATAGTTGGAGCTTTCCAGGTCAAGTTCTAGTTGAAGTCCCATGACCTGGACAAGGAAAAGCAGAAATAGAACGGTCTAACCAGCCAACTGCTTGATTCAAATGGTCTAGGGCTTCTTGTGATTGATCTTTGATTAAAAAAACCAGTGCGGAGGCTATTTGTTGCTGAGCCTGTGCCTTACGGTCATTTTTTAGACGATGCCAATCATTGGGTGTAATGGCAAGTTGTTCAGCTAATGCCTGGGCAAGTTCTATAGAACTGATAGTTCGAGCTTGTCCAGAGTTATAAACCTGAGTGATTTGAGACATAGGAAGTCTAGGGTTTAGAATTAGAATGCATAGAACTATTGCGTGGTCGGTCAGCAAAAACACAAGTCAACCAGGTTGCCTGTTAAACCAAGGTTTTAGCTGTTTACCTAACTTTAATTGGTCAATCCCGACGGCGCGACTGCTATGCCTTATTCTTTAGTGTAACCAATAATTGTCTCTAGTATGCCTTTAGCTAAGTTAAAACAGCCAGAAGATGAGTATGATAATTTTGAATTGTTTGAAGCGGTTCTCAAGAACACACAGTTATCTCTCATAGAACTCAAAGAAAGCTGCCAACGAATTTGCCCAGTAAAAATTCAACAATACTTTGTAGGAAATTCCTTTTCAAGAAAACCTTTTCTTCATTTATTTAGACAAACAATTGAAAAGTCTACAAGAGGAATTAAAAGAATTATCGCTTATCTTAAAAAGTAGACTGTCTTCTAAAAAAGAAAATCAAGCATTAATTTTTTTTAGAAAGTCTTATTTGTTAAAATTTTGGAAAATTTGGGCAATTTATCTATTCTAGTGGTGTTAGAGTTATTTTAGGATGGTTATTAAAAACTTGGGTTAGTTAGTTAATAGTTTACAGTTAATTATGACTATATTTCTTCGGTTTAAAAATCAAGCGTTGTTAGACTGTGCGTTAACCCACCGCTCTTACGTTAACGAACATCGTGACGTTACAGAGCATAATGAACGTTTAGAATTTTTGGGTGATGCAGTATTACAATTTGTCGTAAGTGAAGAACTCTATCGACGCCATCCTGAATTAAACGAAGCACAATTGACTCGTTTGCGGTCAAAATTAGTTGATGAACCTCAATTAGCTCAATTTGCAAAGGTCTTAGACTTAGGAGAATTTATGTATCTTGGACAAGGGGCGATCAAAGATGGGGGACAGAAGAATCCCGCTTTATTGAGTGATACCTTTGAAGCTATTATAGGGGCATATTTTCTCGATGCAGGAATAGAAGCGGTACAGAGGTTTGTGCGATCACTTTTTAAAGATGCAATTGATACTCTAATAATCCCTGAGTCAAAAAAAGTTTCTAGTAAAATTATTGATGTCAAGAATCGTCTTCAAGAATGGGCATTAGCTAACTATAAAAAAGTCCCTAAATACTTTTTAATTGAGGAATTAGGTCCTGATCATGCAAAAGAGTTTATTTTCGGTGTACAGATTAATAAACAACTATTAGGGACGGGAAAAGGTCGCCGTAAACAGGAGGCGACTAAAGCCGCCGCCCAAGATGCTTTAAATAAATTATCAATTTTTGATGAGTTAAGATGAATTATTAATTTTTACAAAGTAGAATTTTGAGAGATTTTCAAATTAATAATAGAAAGTATAAGAATTACCAAAAATAAGATTAATCCCATAGTACAAGCATAATTAATCTCTAAATCTTGAAAAGCTTTTTCATACAAATAATAAACAACAGTTTTAGTACTATTTATAGGGCCTCCTTGGGTCATAATATAAATTTCTTCAAATACTTTAGTCGCCGCAATAGCCGAAATGACCCCAACTAATAGTAAATAAGGACGCATTAAAGGAATAGTTATATCCCAGTGTTTACGCAAACTATCTGACCCATCGATAGCAGCAGCTTCATATAACTCATTAGGAATTGATTGTAGTCCGGCTAGATAAATAACCATGTAATAACCTAGTCCTTTCCAGATAGTAACTGCCATGACGCTAAAAATAGCAATTTGGGGACTTGTCAACCAGGAGATTCCTTCAGAAAATCCAAATTCTTTGAGAAATTGATTAAGCAATCCCTTAGAAAGATAAAGGGCTTTCCAAGCAATACCAGCTACTACCATAGAGATAACAACAGGAGTATAAAAAGCAACCCGAAATAAACTAATTCCTCGTATTCTTTTATTAACTAATATTGCCAATCCTAGAGGGACAGTTACTAAAACAGGAACAACGACTATTAAGTACAAAAAAGTGTTGTAGAGAGTTTTCCAATACACAGGATCCTTAGCCAAATGTTGAAAATTTTCTAACCCGATCCACTTTGGTGCTTGGGTGATATCATAGTCGTACTGGGTAAAACTCAAGCTAAAAGCTTGCAATGCTGGAAAAAGAACAGTCATTACCAACACTAAAATAGCTGGAAATAAAAATAAATAGGGAGTAATTCTAGACATAATTTTTAATTTGCTTGTTAGCATTAATTATGCTCTTATCTATCAGGTAACTTATATAGCTAATTAAGAAACCGACTGATGTAACGTCAATCAATTCCCCGCAGGGTCGTAAGCCTAGATTTTCCTGCCGTGAGAAGTAATAGTAATGGTAATAGAATTGGATAGCCTAGCCCTCAATGAATTCAAACAGGTAATCGCATTTTCTAAATTTTCTATATTCTAAATGGAAACTCATACTACCACTGACAGAGCTGATAAACTTTTCTTGATGACTTAATTTAGGATAAAAAATTCCTAATCGTAATCTAGATAGCTAAAATTCAGCATAACGTTTGGGAAAATGAAAGTTAGGAGATTAGCCCGAAAGTTGCTGCTAAAATCTAACTGTCGTACCAAAAATTACAGTAGCTATAGTAATAAATGCCGTCTGATAATTTAAACAAAGATCTTGCACTAACACAAAAATTATTCCTGCTCCATTTACTATACTCGACTAATAACTAATAAAAAACTCAAGCCTTGTTTGTATACTTTTCAGAGTCTAAATTAATAATTTGAGATAGTTTAGCATAACTTATCCCGTAGCACAAAAAAAATAATAAAAAATGTAAAGGAAATTAATTTAAAACAGTACTAGCTAATTTTAAATAGAGCACAAAATCCTAAGTAAAATTATTAAGTAGGTAAAGTTAAAATTTCTACCCCTGTTTCTGTTACCGCTAGAGTATGTTCAAATTGGGCTGAAAGTTTGCCGTCTTTCGTAATTGCTGTCCAGCCATCGTCTAACATCACTGCCTCCCAAGTTCCCTCATTAATCATGGGTTCAATCGTAAATACCATCCCCGGACGGATGCGTTTTCCTTTCCCCCGTTGTCCAAAATGTGGAATTTGGGGAGGTGTATGGAAAATATTGCTAACCCCATGACCAACAAAATCTCTAACTACTGAAAAACCGTAAGATTCGGCGTATTCTTGAATTGCAGCCCCAATATCCCCAATTTTAGCTCCAGGCTTCACCGCAGCAATGCCCCTTCTTAAACATTCTTCTGTAACTTCTACTAATTGTCGAGCTTTTGAGGAAGGGGTTCCGACAAAAAAAGTACGGGATGTATCACCATGATAACCATCAAGAATAGGTGTAACATCAATGTTAATAATGTCTCCTTCTTTAAGAATTTGCCTAGCATTAGGAATACCATGACAAATCACCTCGTTGATACTAGTACAAATTGATTTAGGAAAGCCATGATAACCTAGGGGCGCGCTGGTAGCACTGTGCAATTGAGTCCAGCGTTCGGCCTCGTCATTTAAGTACAAGGTACTTACGCCTGACTTTACCATTGGGGCTAGATAATCCAATAACTGGGCTGCTAAACGTCCAGCCCGTCGCATTTTTTCTATTTCTCGTTTTGATAATAGGGTGATTGTTTCTCCCATCAGTTCTATCAGTAATTATAATGTATAGACTTTGATACTAACATCTTTTTGAACAAAGGACATTAATTTAAAAATAAAAAAATGGATTTGAGGCATATTTATTATTACTTGCTCTACACTACAAAATTAATTCTCTTAGATTAAGAATAATTAGAGGCATGGGGGTAGGAATTATTTAACATTTTTTTTTACATTGATAAGAAGATGATATTTATTCTGGGAACAAACAACGAGGAAAAAATTAAAGTATTTTTAGTTTAAAATTTTTCCAGAATATCTAAATATTTTTAATCCATTAAAGAAGTTATTTTTCCATGATTATCAATTCTAGTTCCGTATTTACTATTAATTTATCATAGTTTAGGAGGTTTATAATCATGGCATTTATATCTAATTCTATATAAAAATATGCCAAGTATATTGATATTTAGTGGTTACAGGGACTTAATATTTATGTGTTTTAAAATAGAGAAAATATTCATTTTTTTCTATAAGTAAAGATAATTTTTTACAAAAAAAATTAAAAATATTTGTAAAAAAATGAATATAAAAAATAATTAATTTACATCTTACATAAAAATTTAAAAAATAGTAACTATCTTAAATTAAGAGGTATATAAAAATCGTGGATACTCCATTTTGCAACAATTAACTATTATTGAGTGTCTACAAATAAGCTACTTGTTTAAATCCTAATTAAACAACAAAAGAAAATAACTATATCTATAATTTTTACTAATTTATGGTCTAGGAACTAATTTAATAGGAGGGGGATGATATCAGATCTAACTGAGGAAATTGCTGAAGGTATGTTTGAAGATAAATTTAATTTAGTAAAAATAAGAAAAACAAGGTATTACTCAAAAGAGTTGCCCTGAGAAATACCAATTAAATTAATATAAATTGAGCTCTAATTGCTTAGCTTGAATATAAAGATACAAAATAATTAGCTTTCTTGAATATTTATTTAGAGTTACTTTTTCATTTTAATAAATAAAATTTAATTCCCTACTGATCTCGCGATCACCACCATTATTTAGTCTGTAACTTTACTAAAGTTAAGACTTAACATTTTTTGAAAGTACACTCAAAATTTTAGAGACTAAATGTGATATAGTTAAAATGCAGTCAACATATCGCACATTCAGGACTTCGGGTGTTTCTTGTGAGAAATCCATCTGAATGGAGGATAAACCCGAATAGGAGAAAATTAAAATGTCAGTTGTTTCCCTTGCAGAATTGCTAGAGTCTGGAGTTCACTTCGGTCATCAGACCCGCCGCTGGAACCCAAAAATGGACCCCTATATTTACACAGCTCGTAATGGGGTTCATATTATAGATTTAGTACAAACCGCCCAATTAATGGAAGATGCTTACGAATATGTACGCGTCTCTTCAAGTAAAGGGAAGCGGTTTCTTTTTGTGGGGACTAAACGTCAAGCAGCTGGGATTATTGCTCAAGAAGCCTCTCGTTGTGGAGCAAATTACGTTAACCAACGTTGGTTAGGAGGAATGCTCACCAACTGGGAAACCATTAAAACCAGAGTTGAACGCCTCAAAGAATTAGAGTCTATGGAAACTAGTGGAAACCTAGCTCGCCGTCCCAAGAAAGAAGGATCGATGTTACGACGAGAACTAGGAAAACTCGATAAGTACCTGGGTGGGATTAAAACCATGCGCAAGCCTCCCGATGTGGTAGTTATTGTCGATCAGCGACGGGAATACAATGCCATTTCTGAGTGCCAAAAACTAGGAATTCCCATTATCTCTCTTCTAGATACTAACTGTGATCCTGACTTCGCTGATATTCCTATTCCAGCTAACGACGATGCTATTCGTTCAATTAAGCTGATTCTGGGTAAATTAGCTGATGCTATTTACGAAGGTCGTCATGGCGAACTTGACTCTCAAGTGGATTACGAAGAGTTTGAAGAAAACCTCGAAGGAGATGATTATGAGGACTATTATGATTATAAGGAAGAAGAGGATGAGACAGAAAGTTTAGACTCACAGGAAATCATTAAGGAAGAAGAGGATGAGACAGAAAGTCTAGACTCACAGGAAATCATTAAGGAAGAAGAGGATGAGACAGAAAGTCTAGACTCACAGGAAATCATTAAGGAAGAAGAGGATGAGACAGAAAGTCTAGACTCACAGGAAATCATTAAGGAAGAAGAGGATGAGACAGAAAGTCTAGACTCACAGGAAATCATTAACGACAAAACGAATCATGAAGAAACTAATCATGAAGAGGAGTAAATTCGCCTCATTTTAGGTGGTCTAAGTTAACGAGATGTCTTTGTAATGTCTAGAGATCTTCCACCCTTCTGGTTAAATAAAATAACCACGACTAAGTTTCCTTATCATTGAAGGGGAACTGTAGAGTATAACTTGTGATAGGATTCTAAGATGAATCGAAAAACACCTACTGAGGGTCACTCAACAAGTTAAGCCTAACACTCAAGCCAACAGGGTAATTTTGGAAAGATGATCAGGAAAACCTAATAAGCCTGGAAATCCCTTCTGTCGAAACACTAATTTCGATAGAAGGGATGTGGCAGAAGTGATGTTGCTGAGAATCTAAGACGGCAACTACAGTTTAATCTTAGCGGTTCAAGTCATTATAGTTAAAGCATTAGGAACATAAAGTTAACATGGCGGAAATCTCAGCAAAACAGGTTAAAGAGCTTCGAGAAAAAACGGGTGCTGGCATGATGGATTGCAAAAAAGCACTCCGAGAAAACCGAGGCGATATGACTAAAGCTATAGAATGGCTACGGCAAAAAGGGATCACCTCAGCCGAGAAAAAATCTGGACGACAAACGGCAGAAGGATTGGTAGAAAGTTATATTCATACAGGAGGCCGCATTGGAGTTCTCGTAGAAGTTAACTGCGAAACTGACTTTGTTGCTCGCCGAGATGAATTTAAAAATCTTGTTCGTAATGTGGCTATGCAAATTGCCGCCTGTCCTAATGTAGAGTACATTCAAGGGGCAGATATTCCGGAAGCCGTCATCGCTAAGGAAAAAGAAATTGAGATGGGGCGAGATGATTTAGGCAGTAAACCTGACAACATCAAGGAAAAGATTGTTCAAGGACGGATTGAAAAGCGGATAAAAGAATTATCTTTGATGAATCAACCCTATATTCGCGACCAAAGCATTGATATTGAAGAGTTGATTAAACAAACTATTTCTCAACTAGGAGAAAATATTCAAGTCCGCCGTTTTACTCGCTTTGTTCTTGGAGAAGGGATTGAAAAGCTGGAAACCAATTTTGCCAAAGAAGTAGCGGAACAAACTGGTCAAATAAGTTCTGATCTATAAATTAAGGGAGAAGAGAAAGTGGAAGGAGTTGCCCCTCAGACTGGAACTTCTGTAGAAATAATTGGCTCCGTCAGCCAAGGCTGAAATCCCCTTAAAGATCCTCTGTAAAAAAGGGAAAAAGAAAAATAGTCTTCTTCTTATATAGACTTTTTGTAAAAGGCAAAAGAAAGAGCGATATTGCTAAACTTTTGCCTTTTTAACATTGATCGTAAATCTACTAAGTAAACTGTTAGTTAGAAAGTAATCGAAATCGAACTTAAAATTATGCCCAAATCTCTCCAGCAAATTCGACAGGATCTGACAGTCTTTGAAGAGAAAACTAAGGAACTTGCACTTGAATTAAGTCGACTTTATAGTAACTACTTAGAATCTTTGAGTCAATCAGTTCAACAACAACTAATTTTAGCTTGCTATCATATTTGTACTCAAATTTATCCTGAACAATTTTTAAAATTATCTTTTAGTAAAAGGGAAAAGTTACAAAATAATTTACGTCAATTAGGTCAAGAAATTCAGGACCAACTTTTATTTTATTCAAAACCCCCTTCTTCTGTTCTACAGACTACTGTTACTGAGCAAATAGTATTCCAGTTATCTGAGTTAGAAGAACCTTTATCTAAGATAAATGATTCAGAAGTAGATCCAGAATTTCAAGTTTTAAAAATTGAAAATCCTGAAGAGTTAGTGAACTGGTGTAAGATGATAGAACAGAGAATTAATGATACTTTAGAAAGTCTTTCTAAAAAAACTAATAATTATTTGCAGCAAGCTCAAATTATTCCTCCTAATTTACCTCCTCAGTTATTAGAAATGGCTTTTAAAGCCGAAGAAGGAGAACTGTCTGCAGGGAGAACACCTAACATAATTAATTTGTTGGTGGAGACTAATCGAGAAAAAAAGGAAAAAGGAGAAGAATCTGAATCAGAAATTACTAGATTTTCTGCTATTCAGTTACAATTATCAGAAATCGTCTTTGCTAATGCGACTTTAAGTTTGAAACGGAAGGAGATTCGTAAGTTTTTAGAAAAGTTAAAAAAAATACATCAAAGCTATCGTCAAGCGCAACAGGAATACGCAAAAGTAGAGGCCGAAACTGCCTGGCGTTCAAGTTGGCATGAATAGTTTTTCTACATAAGAAAAATACAAAACAAAAAAGTTAGATAATCAACTTTTTTGATCAAAAGAATTATTGATTTTTTCCTGATTCATCAAAGTAATTATGGAACCCAAAAAAAACAAACCAAATAACCCTGATAATCCAAAACCAATCACAGCCAATTTAAGATATGTGGTGATGACTAACATAAAAGTTGATAACAAAGTAAATCCTGTTAAACAGGCATAAATTAAGCATTTAATCCCTAAATTAATAAGTTTAAGGGTTCTTTTGTTTTCTAGAGAACAAATCCGAAATTGCAGTTCCCCTTGGTCAATTTTTTGGACCAGCCTTTGCATTAATCGATTGGTTGAATTAGGATTTTGCCAGTTTTTTTTGATAAAGTCTTTTGCTTGTTTAGCTGTGGCACTAATAATTATTCCTTGCCCCTTACTTAAGACAATACTTCTAACAAAAGGTTTGCTTGCTGCTAACAAGTTATATTGAGGATCTAGTGCACGAGCAATACCATCGAGAGTAGTCAAAGATTTAATAATAAACGTCATCTGAGGCGGTAAACGAAATGGTTGTTTTTTGAACATTGAATACACTTCATCACCAATCACCTCAAATGCTTTAACGTCTACCGGTTTATCTCGAAAATTTTCCAAGATAAATCCAACAATCCGTTTAATGGAACTCATATCTTTTAATGGTTCAATTAACCCCATATAGACTAAAGTTTCAACGACTTTATCTGTATCTCTTTTTAAGACAGCAAAAAAGGCTTGAATCATTTGTGCTTTAGCCATCAATTTAACTTCTGCCATGGTACCAAAATCATAAAAAATCAACTCTCCTCTTTGACTCACAGCCATATTTCCAGGGTGGGGATCGGATTGAAAAAAGCCATCAATTAATAATTGTTTTAGATAGGAACAAATTCCTAGTTGAATTATACTATCTAAATTAATTCCATTATCCTTTAAAGTGGTACGATCATCTATTTTAATTCCAGGGAGATATTCTAACACTAAGATTCTTTTAGTGGTATATTTCCAATATACTTTAGGAACTTTAATTTGCGAGTAGCATTTGAAGTTTTTTCGAAAACGATCTGCATTTTTTCCTTCGCGAATATAATCTATTTCTTGAAATAAAAGCTCAAAAAACTCTTTGTAAATTGCTTCAAGCTGATATTGTCTAAATTTAGAAAAATAGCGATTAAGTAAACAAATTAAACGATGTAGAATTTCAAAATCTAAATTAAAAATTTTTTCTAATCCAGTTCGTTGAACTTTAACAACAACTTCTTGTCCTGTATACAATTTAGCGCGATGAACTTGTCCTAAACTTGCTGAGGCCAGGGGGATTGACTCAAAGTCCTTAAATAACTTATCAATTGACTTACCTAGTTCAGTTTCTATTACGTTGATTGCCTCATCTGAATTAAAAGGAGGAACTCGATCTTGTAATTGACTCAATTCTTGAATATATTCAAAGGGAATAATATCAACACGGGTAGAAAGGGACTGACCAATTTTAATAAATGTTGGACCTAATTCTAACAAGTTTTTCACCAACCATCTTGCACGTTTGTGTCTACGTTTAGAGGAATTATTTCGAATTAGTTTATCCCATCCTAACCCTAAAAAAAATTTAAAAATAACCCCAAAAATATCCCATTGACGCATCATAGGAGAAAGTTTAGAACGTTGCCAACGCGGCGACTTAGACAATACTCTCTGGGTAAGCATAAAAATCAAAAATAGCTATTAAGTAATAACTTAATCCTACAACAATTATACCGTATTCAAAATTACCTATTAATTCATAAATTATTTTAATTATGTCATTAAGTGATTCTACTACTTCTTTGAAGATAGTCAACCTTAAGTTAATACTAGGAATCGCCGTACAAATACTCAATTGTTATCCGTAAAAAAGCTCAAAAAAGTATAATAAAATTTGACTGTCAAGACGATGACATTTTTTTTAAAAAAAACATATACTAAAATCCTGGAAGATAATTATAGTCTAAGAAGTTTTCATACGGATTTCTTATTTATTTTTTATGGAAACAGAATTATTCAAAATACTCAGTAATACTAGATATCTTGAACATTTTTTCATTAAATTAGTATCTCTTGTAAACTTACAAGAAGTCAAGTCAATAGTTTGACTCTCCGATAGGAGCTTATCAAAGTTGATATATATATTTGAATTTATATTTTTATATATATTTAAGTTTGTATTTTTTTGTTTTTTTAAAAAAATCATCTCTTCAATTAATCTATTGAGAGGAGTTAAAGTCAAAATAAAACCTTAATTTCTCTAATGTCAACATTTTATATTCTAAGTGTAGATTTTTTTGTTTTATCTAGTTTTAGGTTTACCCATTTTCTTTCGATAAAAAATAACTGTTCTTTAAGAACATCATGTATAAATTCTTTGTGACATAGAATCGCGATTACCATTTTAATAAAAGTCAAAAAATTGCGAGTATTATACCTCATAACAACTAATCAATATTATTAGTTGTTTGTTCCATACAAGTTGTTGGCGGGTTGTTATCCACCAAAGTTTAAATATATACTTTTATTTTAAGGACTGCAGATATTCCGACTAAAGAGTAATTAGTAGAATAATCTTTGTTCAGATAAATTATTGGTGATAGATAATTTGAAATGACTAAAGCTACAAGCGATTACTATCTAATTAAATAGAGATTCAATTTTTTTCTATTAAAATCACATTTATTTTCCTATTGAATATCATCTTTTTCTAAAAAAAATCCCTCAAAAATCTCAGTAAAAGTATAATTGTATTATTAAGATCTCGTTGATAGTTTTAGAGAAACTAAAAATTGCCCTCACTTTAAGTGGTTTAGATTGACTTATTGATCCAAGGTTAAAATATTAACTATAACAGGATTTATTTATAAACTTAAGACATATCCCTAGCTGTCCAGCTAATAAACTTGAATAGTAGCTAATTATCTATCTCAGTAACAATGGGACCAGTACTTGATGGTATAACCTTTTAATTAGCAATGGTTTCAATAGCATGAATAGTGCATTACTCTAAACAATAGAATTGTCTAGAATCTGGCATTTCAATAATACCCTGTTTCTATAAATTGAATGAACAATCAGGAGATAAACATTTATCATTAACGAGTCACTATTGGCTGTTAACCATTTACTGATGACTTAAAATGTTTTTTGCACCACTTGGTTAGATTCAATTGTATTTGCACTTCAAATATGGGAAAAATTTTACAAACCTAGATCAACGGCAATACGATGGCTGCAAGCAAACCCAGAGAAGGCAACTGCATTTAACCCTTGTCCGGGAAAAGTACTGTCTCCCACACAATAAAGACCAGTGATCTCAGTCCGGTTAAAAGGCATTCCCAACAACCCTGCTAATTTCTGCTTTGGAATAGGGCCATAGGTTCCGTCATCTCGTCCTAAAAACCGTCGATGAGTGCGGGGTGTTCCCACTTCTTTATAGTCCAAAGCTTGGTTTAAACCTGGAAAAATCTTTTCTAACCTTTCAATTAAGTCGTTACTAGATCTTTCTTTTTGTTTTTGGTATTCCCTAGCAGAGAGTCCTTGCCATTCTTTAATCCAGCTTGGAGTAAAGGTGTGGATAATATGATGATCACGAGGAGCTAAACTCGGATCAAGAAGAGTAGGAATAGAAACAAAAATCGTCCCCTGTTCAGCTTCCATCTTATCCCAATTTTCCAACAAAACATGATGACATTCAGTTCGAGGAGGCAATAAATCAGCCTTAACCCCTAAATGTAAACTGAGAAAACTGGGGGATTTTTGATAACGATTCCTCCATCGTTTTTCCTTAGCCGGCATTACTTTGGGGTCCAATAATTTTTCAAAAGTATCCCAACGAGTGGCATTAGAAACAATACGCTTAGCAAAATATTGTTGTCCGCTGGCCAATTCTACGCCTACCGCTTTTCCCTTTTCTAGCAAAATTTTAGTAACTTTAGCCTTAAACTGAACCTTTCCCTTAACTTTTTCAAGTCCTTCCACTAATTTCTGGGCAATTTGTCCTACTCCCCCTTTGGGATAATTAATTCCTCCATAATGACGGTCAGAAAATACCATCCCTGCATTGATCATCGAGGTGAGATCGGACCGAACCACTGACCAGCAGTAACATTCCATATCAATGAACTTTAATAAAAGTAGATCACTGATGTAGCGTCGGGCAATTTCTCCCGCATTTTGCGGTAAATATTTAATCAACTTAAAACAAGCCCCGGGATTTTGAAAAAAGACCCGTGTTAAGTAACGAGGTTCTTCCAAGGAAAGTAACTCGATAGTATTAAGGCAATTAAATACTTTCCAACATTCGCCGTAAAAACGGCGAATTCCTGTTTTTTCCTGCGGAAATTTAGTAATTAATTCTTCTAAAAATTTCTCATAGTCTCGATGGACTTTTAGGTCTAATCCTTGAGGTAAATGATAATGAATCTGCACAAGATCTTCAATTGTTTCCAGGCTAACATCAACGGCTTCTAGAGCGCGGGTGAGTAAGTTGGTCGTTCCTTGGCTACCAAACCCGAAAATCATAGACGCACCCACATCAAAGCGGTATCCTTCCCGTTCGAAATATCCCGCGCTTCCTCCAGGAATTAAATACTGTTCTAATACTAGGACTTTTGCTCCCTTGGCTGCTAATTGAGTAGCAGTGACTAACCCTCCGATTCCTGAGCCAATCACGATGACATCATAGTCTGGAGTCTTCCCTATGCTTGTAGACATCATTATTGAAGACTCGCTTTGTACGATCATTTTTTTTCTTTCATCCATATCCTTAGTTAGGATAACAACTTATTGATTGACTTTTCTAGTGTATCTTGTCGAATAATAAAAAGATTAAGTGTTAAAAAACAGGGGAAAAGTCCTCAATTTCTTGAACAATTCCACCTGCAGAGCTTTGAGAAGAGAACACATCAGACATCTACAGAAACTTACTTTATCACCTTGCTTATGCTGGCTTTAGAACTATTGCTAAAGATAGCAATATAACTTCAACTGTAGTTTTCTTAAAAAGATATATTAGTAGTTTTAGAATTTTTTTAAAAAAATTGATATTAGGGATTCTCATCAAGAATGGAGATAACAATTTGGTTTAAACTTAATATTTCGTAATCCTTGTTGATTATATTTTGGATTATTTTCCAAGATTATTTATGATATAAAGTTAAAGATGTTTTCTGCTCGTCTTTTTTTACGAGCGTTGAAGGTTATTGATTATCTGAATCATGAATTTTCTAACGTTTGTTGGAGATTTACTCCAGGATTTGTTGCTTTTAACTCTTATTTTCTGTGGCATTTGTTGGCTATTACCTCCGTCTGAGTCTTCAAACAAAGAGCTTAAGGGCCAATTTAGACGACTAACTTGTTTATTGGAAGATGCTCCCCAAAGTTCTTTGCGTGGACAAGCTTATTCATTGGCAACCCCTCTTATGACCCCTTTCGCGTGTCTATTAGAAGATGCTCCCCAAAGTTCTTTGCGTGGACAAGCTTATCCATTGGCAACCCCTCTTATGACCCCTTTCGCGTGTATCTGGGATAAAGGATGGTATATTTTTTACCATCAAAGATTAGCCAAACCTGGGGTTAATTATTGGGAGTGGAAAAATTTTCCCCTTGCCACCCAAGTTGTCCCAGAATTATTCTGGTTATGGAGTTTGCCTGAACCTAAAAGAACTCCAAAGCTGATCCTAGAATCTTTGGCCAAAGAGGATCAGTCTTTTTGGAACCAAGAAACTATCGATAGATTTCGGCAATGGCACCATCAAGCTACCCAACGTCTAGGGTTAAGTAACCTTCAGACTATTTATCAGGTGTTTTATGGAATGTCTTGGGAACGGTTGCAACCTATTGTGAGTGAACACCCTCTCCCCCTTAACCGTGCGCTCTTTGATGAGTCGTCTCCTTGGTGGAAAGTTCTAGACCTTCATCCTTTTCCCACTTCGCTGCAAGTTGAGCAAACTTATAAGAGTTTAATTCGTCTTTGGCATCCTGATCGAACTCAACATCCCCTAGCTCATTATGTCACAGCCCGTCTTAATGGCGCTTACGAAGAATATCAACTGCGTCAGCAGAGGAATTCTCAAAAACTTAGTTTAGTTCAACAATGGTTCAAATCACAATTTTATTCCTGATATTCCGCCCGAGGAGCTACCCAAGCATACAGTATAGACTTCCCAGCTGCTCCACTGGTCTTTTCTAGATAAGAAATTATCTCTTTATCCACCCTTGTCTAGACACCTCCACAGTTAAAACTACAAGCTATTGAGCAGCTGTCAATATATAGGTTTTTAACTACCAGAAAAACTCTTTCACCCCTTTCTGGCTTCTTAACATTGTCGACTGTCTGGCACAATCTAGGGATACGTATCCTCACTGTCCTAAACTTGAGGTTCGCCCTTTGATTTCTTAGCCCGTTTCCAGACGCCGATTAGATTTATTCTATTCCTCCGGCTTTTATAGTTTTGTCTCAAACCCTGACTACTTTTTTATTTCTGCACCAAGACACTGTCGAGCCTCGCTATGTTCGATGTGTATCCATTATTTGTAGTATGGTACTTCCGCGGAGAAGCCAAAGTTTACTCTAATTTATGTTAATTGAACGCTCTATGAAGACTTTTAAATTATATGACATCGAATGTAATTTCTTTCTTAGGGGGAGACTGTGCCTCTGAAAAGAAAACTACAGTTAAAACAATTCTTGCGTTACGGAGTCATAATTCAATTACTGGATTGATATTAAATTTTATTAAATAGCTTTTATTGATTTTATTACTCAATAATTATGAATAATAAATATATTATTCAGATCTAAAACAAACAGTTCTCTAAGTTTGATTTACGAAACAAGGGGATTTTCTGAATAAATTTGAGACGCATATTTTTAGTATTAGACTTTTATTTTTCTTTAATAAACCTCAACAATCCTGATCACTTGATAGTAATAAAGTTAACTAATCAGAATCGAGATTCCAAGATTGCCAGGAATCTAATAAACGTTGTGCAATAACATTGTTTATTAAAGAATTAAGTTTTCTTTTAAAAACTTGCAACGTAATACGTCGCTTTTTAATAGCTTTGATAAGATTGCCCTCTAATTCTTAGAACACTTCATATTCATTACAAAAATAACATTGGCTCTATTGAGAATGACTTGCCCATTGCTCAAAAAATGCGCAAGTCATTACATGTTTGACAATAGTTGTTTTAAAAAACTTTTTTATCTGGAATTGTGAGAAATTAATACAAAGCAGTATCCCTATCTTCACCTAAATTCATAGCTCTTAGACGACTAATAATTTAAATAAAGGGGTAGCTAATTCCTGAATACGCTGTATATAGGCTCGTCCAGATTGAGAGAGTAATCTCATCACCTCATGCTCTGTGAGCATAGTATAAATCTTGCTCTAAAGCTTGTTTACAATTTGATTGGTAAAAGTAAATTTTAGAGACCATCTCATAGTCGCGAAGTTTGTCTATTTCTTCTTCTATTGCTGAGTAAACAAAGTAGAAGTTTACTATCAATTTTTGGTATGAGTTTCTTTCAACAACTCCTTTCAACAAACACTTGACAAAACTAATCCTTTCAGTAAAAGTGTGGAATTAATTTGTCACTTTCTGTAACATGGTTGCTAAATTTATGCTCATGTTATTATTATGTTTCTTAAAAGTGAATACTAGATCAGTAAATTAGTCACTCATTGCAAACACTAAAAAACTCCTAACTGTGTAAACTAAACTGTATTAAGAATAATCCTTATTAAGATACTTTCTGGAATAGAATTTGTAGTTAAGTATCTAAAAATAATTCAATATTGTAATTTTTCAAAAGTTTTACAAGAATATTACTGTTTTTTTATGATTAGGGTTTATAACCTACTTAATAATAGTTTTGCAGCGGCACAGCTAAACTTATAACGATTAAAAACTCGTTGAATAAAGATTCTTACTAGATAGAAAGTAGGAGTGAAGTCAAGAAACTCTCTTTCAAAAAAAGATGAGGGCGTAACCATTAGACGACTACGGGACAGAAAATTTAAAATAATATCAGAATCATTCCACTTGAGAGTTATTTCTTCATAAACAACTTGATCAGGTTTAATCGAGAAAACTGATTCAGCTTTCTCGATTAAAGAGATCTGAATTTCTCTATGGTTTCTATTACCATTCACCCCAATAATTAATGCTTTATTTCCTAAAATAAAAGCAAAAATATAAACCGATTCTTTTGAATATAGGGTATGATATTCTCCAATGCGTAAAGCTTTATGAGTATGACGTAATCTAATTAATTGACGATGATAATTTAAAACTTATTGATTCCATTGATCTTTTTTGGTGAACCCTAGCTTACAGGTTCATGACTTCCAGATCAGCCAATCTAATTCTCATAAAAGATATTACGGGTTCCTGGGAAGATAAATAATAGTAAGGTTGCTAATTTGAATGTGGTATGATCCCTTCCAGCAATAGTTAATAATTGAGCCGTGTTATGATTATTAAATAAGTTGAATTGGGTCAATCCTATTTTCCAAAGATGACATTCTAATAAGTTGTTAGTTTCTTTAGCATATTGAGCTGCATCAATAGTAGAATAGTGTTTATGAAAAGAAGAAACCTCTTTTTAGCTACGCGATCACCAGCGATAAAAGTGGTTGTCGCCCTAGCAAAAATATAATTCATTCAAATTGCGTTCCATCTAACTAATGACTAGCATCTATAACAATTTTCCCAAAAATATAAGCCTCAGAGTTGACCTTTCACTCGTGTTCTAAATTTCTATCGAAATCCTTCAACTTTGACACAATCTGGTATATCTGACCGCCAACTGTCAATCCCATAATGAAGTCAACATTCTCCACCTGCACTCTGTGTTCTCTAATGGCGGTATTATTGTGGTTAAATTGGGATAAAGCATGATAATTAATCCAGAAGAGGTTATTTACCAATAAATCGCCATCATAACCTAGACAATGGCCAATCGATGATTTTAAATTAATTTAACCAAAGTAAATTGAGTCCGTTTTTTAAGATTTCATTTTAAAAAAAGCCCTGACTAGTATGCTGAAAACCCCATCTCAAGATGACTTTAAAGTGGTCTTAGATGTTTTTTAAAATAGTTTTTCAAAAGCTTTATTTCTACCTAAAAGAGGAGCAACTGTATAGTAATTATGCGAGTAATAACGATGATTACTCGCAGAATAAAAAACAGGACTAAAACATAAGGCAGTAATACCTAAATCCTGTAAATAATCAAGAATCAAGTCCATCAAAAACTCCCCAAAGACTTACCCCTTTATATCTTTTTAAAAGTTATAAGGGGGTAAGTCTTCCAGGGTGGGATTCAACAACCATTGTTGATTAGAAGGACTGTTTTAGCAAAACTATCAGTATAAACTTCGTAAAAAACAGCATTTTTAACTCAATCTAGAGTACGAATCGACATAGTTAAAATCAATGGAAAACTAAAATTGTTGTTATTGTCTGTTTCTTATTTAAGGATAAAAACACAATTGAGGTAATCCTAGGGTTTGGTCCCAACCCATCATTAAGTTTAAGCACTGCACTGCTTGTCCCGCTTGACCCTTGACTAGGTTATCAATCGCAGACATAACGATGACGCGATCAGTATGGGGATCTGTTTCAACCCCAATATAACAAAGATTAGTTCCCCAGGCCCATTTAGTTTGAGGATAAATGCCGTGAGGGAGAATTTTTACAAAAGGGAAAGAACGGTAAAATGCACTATAAATGGTCAGAATATCATCTCTAACTAGCCCAGGATCTCGCAGAGATGCATAAACTGTTGCTAGAATACCTCGAACCATGGGGAGTAAATGAGGAGTAAACTGAACCCTAACTTCATGCCCAGCTAAATCAGAACAAATTTGTTCGATCTCTGGTGTGTGGCGGTGTTTAGCGACTTCGTAAGCCATAAATGATCCCTCTGCTTCTGAAAGTAAGAGATGGGTTTTAGCTTGACGGCCTCCCCCTGATGTTCCTGACTTAGCGTCAATAATGGCAGTCTCAGGAAGGATTAAGCCTTGTTTGAGGAGGGGAGACAAAGCCATCAAACTTGCTGTAGGATAACATCCAGGACATCCCACCAAAGAAGTAGATTTAATTTCTTCTTGGTACAATTCAGGAAGCCCATAGACAGATTGAATAGCGGTTTCGTGATCAGTGCGATCTTTGTTGTACCAGGCAGTGTAGGTATCCAAATTACGAAAACGATAGTCGGCAGACAGATCGAGAACTTTACAGCCTTTTACCAGTAATTGAGGAACTAGCTCGCAAGCCAGCCCATTTGGAAGTCCCAAAAATACTACTTTACAACGGGTAGCTATTACATCTATGTCAATGGGTTCAATAATCAGATCAACGCGATGTGCTAAATGAGGATAGAGATTCCAATAGGGTTTCCCTGCACTTTCACTCCCTCCAAGATAGACAATATCTATGTTTGGATGTTCCAGTAATATCCGCACCAGTTGTATACCACCGTACCCTGAAGCTCCAATAATCCCGACTGGTATTTTCTCTAATTCGCCCATAAATACTACTTCCTAGAGTTAAGCCACCGTCTCTATCTCACTTTGGTTATTGTAGTCTCAAATCTTCCTCTTGAATCGAAAAAATTGTTGAAGCTTCTCGCTTAGTCTTTAGAGAAAATACATCACTTTAATAAAAATTAAATCAATAAATTTATTTTGAGTACCATTCTATAGATAATAGGTAATTTTCATGAAAATCGACGATACTAATTTATTTTTATTTCCTTGAAATTGTTCTTCAAGTTCTTTATGGATTTTTACGATACATAAGTGTTGTACTGCTTTAACACACTCTAGAGTTCTCTGAAAATAAACTTTATAAGTAGTCCTTTTAGATGATAGCTCTTTTAAACTAAATATGATAGATGGGTAGCCAAGCAGGTAAGTTTAAATCAGTCTAATATAGAAATATTGTTTAAAACAAGCAAATATTACAGATAATAGTTTATCTGCCAAAAAAGTTAGTCTAATTAAATAGTCAATAAGTATAAAAGTTAACTTCTCTATAAAATCAGAACAATAAGATAATATTTGTATTTAAATTTTATCCTATAAAAAATAGAAATATTAACTCCTTTTTTAAAAAAAGTAAGTTAATTAAAAAACTAGAATTTGAAAAGTATAAATTTACTAGATTTTTTTTAAAAAAATAAAAATATCAAAATTTTCAGACAAAACCAAAAATAATGCAAGAAAATAAAGGAATTAATCCAGTGATAATTCTCGACAATAATTCAGTATATATACGTAGTTTAGTTAAACCAAAGCTAAAACTATAAGTCAATAAAAAATATCTATATTTCTTATTGACTTATAGTCCAGGATTAAATTTTTCAGAAAAAAAGTATAAAACATACTCATAATAATTTTATGAGCATATTTTATCAAAAATATTATTTAGCTATTTTTTAAATTTTCTGCTAAAAATAATTAATCTTTAAATAGATTCAAGTATTAAATATATAACTTTAATTACCTATATATAGGAATATAATCTAATTTTTTAATTAATAAAATCAAGACTATGCAGATAGAGGAATGTGGAAAGGAATGAGAATAGCTCGTTGAATAGAAAAAGAGAATTGTGTTGAAAAAGTTTTGGACTAAACAAAAAAATGATTTTACTTAAAAAGCTCATCTACTTTTGTTAGAGTCTGACACTAAAACCTAAAAATAGAGAGCCTCTTGAACAAGAAAGATTTATTTAAAATCTACTTTTAAAATTCTAAAAATCAGAAAAAAGATATCCGTAAGCCGAAGTATACATATGGTTGTTTGATAAAACTAGAGTATGATTAAAGCCAATTTAAAGAGAAGTTCAGAGTCTCATTTAAAAAATATAAACTGTTATGGTAAGCCAAGGCTATGAATGGCAATATGTATATATATTTATAAAATTACTAACTAAAAAAATATAAATATTATAATATCTAGCATCAGAAATAAATGCGAAATAGTTAAATTAAATTATTGGATTTCTAGCAAAAAAATCTATTTTTTAAAAAAAATAGATTCAATGTAATGAAAGATAGCATCATAAAAAAAACTTGAATAAATCCTTAAAAAATGTTTTCTAGATTATTCTCCATAATTAGAGTTGGCAGAAAGATTATAGACGTTAGTAGATGAACCTTCAGTTAATGAGTCTTTTGAAACGATCAATAAAAAAATTTTGCTGAATCGTTATTATTTACTCAATAAAATCAAAGAAAAATCGAGAATCTAACCAATTTTAATAAATTAAATTTTCTGTATTTTTTTTTAGGATAGTATGGCAATTGGGTCTAATAGTAGAAGTCCTTATAGACCTTGACGACCATCTCCTAGAAAAACTCATAAACTCAGAGAATAATAGACTGAACCGCCTCAATAGCAAATTATTGAAGGTTTAAGTGTAGGTTTAATTGTTTCGATCTTTTTCAGCATCGTTGAACAACATTATGGGGTAAGACCCCTTGTAGATATTTTAATAACAGAAGCTCTTTCTTCTTATGATTAACAGAGAATGTCGGAAAATAACTGCCACATAAACAGAAGAAATCCTAGTCCAAGTTCTCAAAACTAATTTTACTCAATAGAGAGGACAACTTTCTTCGGTAAAAGTTTGAAAATAAAACCTCACTTATGCCATGATTAGGATAATAATAAAATGTCTATATTAGTCTGCTTATGTTGAAGTAATTCTGGCTATTAAGCACTTAGAAAGGATTTCTATAGGGACTAATCTATCGAGTCAAACCCAACTTTTGGAACCCCTGCCAAAAGCAGATGTCCTAGAACAAGTTTATATTTTTGTCTTAGCCATTACCTCCAGATAAAGTTAAACTGACTGAGACGTTGAGTAATTAGTTGAAAAAGACTTATCTTTGTATTAGAAACAGTATTGAGATAGTAAAAAGATGATTTTATGAGAACAAGGAGAAATACATTTCCAAATTTTCTTAGATTCGTTGTGACCGTAACCTATCCATGACAACCCGACTACTCCAAATTTCTTACAAAGACGATTTGTTAATCAACTTATATTCATGGAAGTATAAGCATTAAAATAGAAGACATAATACATTTTGGTATGTTCATATAAACATTAAATCCGGTGGGATGAGAAGAAGGCTTACATTTCCATCAAACCATTATGGAGGAATTTATTTCTAAACAGAATATTCCTCAGGTAGAAATAGAGGTCTGGGAATATTTGGACATTGTCCCTTAGGGTTTCTAGTAGTGGATATGGATGCTACACCGACCTGTTAATTCTACTATTCAGTAGATAAGTTTTGAACAAAGGGATGATTGATATAATTCTGCTTTATTAAAACCAATTTTATTTGCTTGCGGCATCTGCCTTGTTCGAATCTATCTACAAAGTCTTGCAACTGGTGAGTGAATGATGGGGGTAAATTCTTGATTATGAAGTGTGTTTTGACTGGAAAGGAGAAGATCTCGCAACGGCTTATTTACTCCAAGGAGAAATGCATAATCCTACTGTGTGATCACCCATTGCTCACCCTGTGAAGTTTGTAAGTCAACTCCTCCTTACCTGTCCCTGATGACATACCAATATTCAGTTGGCAGTCGTAGACTTGAATTTAAAAGACCTAGATAGCTGAGAGAACTTTTAGAAAGTTGCCTAGTATATCAGTCTGTCTCACTACTTGTGATATATACTAACCCACAGCAAACCTAAAAACCAATAAGATAAAGTAAATCTCAAAACCCCTTGATGGAGGGACCAACATTGGATGAACTGCGAACAGTGCTAGAATTAGCGACAGAAGACGATCTACGTCATTTAACCCAAATTCTTTTTTGTCGTAAATTTAATCCCCTCGATTATTGGCAAACCCCTGACCCCATTGAAGTGGAAAGTCAAGACTGGAGAAGTTGGATAGATGCGGTAGAAAAACGGTTTCGTTATCTCGGAGCTGATGGCATCACAGTCCTGCGAAAAAAGAGTAATCAAGTTAGCTACCGTCAAATTCTTACTCGTGTTTGCCAGTATTTAAAGATTACTTATTCTAACCAGATGACTACCACCGATATCGAAGCAGACATTTTTCTTTATTTGGTCAGTAAAGCTTGGAAAAAACTTCCTCTTTGCGAACAAAAGATCCTGACTAAAGAAATAGAGCTATCATTGCTTAACTCTAACCGGGGCGAACTCCGCCATGCTAACTTTCACAACAATCGCCTTAGTCTTCTGTTAAAAGGTAGCAGCGTGATTGCCATAAACTCTTTCGTAAAACCCTGGCTACTTAAACATATTGCTCAACAATTTGTACTTTATTTTGCTCGCTACCAAGTTGCCAAACAAGCTGTAGTTGGGGGTGGGGCAGTGGCAACTAATCGAATTGTACTTAACACTGCTAGACTAGGGATGGTTACGACGGCTGCCCGTTATGGGACGTTTCGTGGAGTTTTTGCCTTTGTTGGTCCAGTGTTATGGGGTTGGTTACTGGCTGATTTAGGATGGCGGGCAATTGCTACTAATTACAATCGCATTATTCCAGTCATTTTTACTTTAGCTCAGATTCGCCTTACTCGTACCGAATGTTGGGAAACCACTTAAATAAGTGAAAAATAGTCAATATTTATCGTTTATACTCTAAATATTGTCAACTATTCAATTGATATTGTGAAGTCTTTGTTGTCGAGTCCTCAGTCAAGATATATTGATCTTCAATGGGTAGAGAATTCTCTCAAATTTGGGGTCTTTTTATTCCCCTTTTCTGCCACTATCGGGGGTGTAGGTTTAACGATTGCCTTGTTTAGCCTGTGGCAGCAACGTTTTTACCAAATTGTTTCTGAGCGGTTTACCTGGCTCTTAGGGTTATTTAGTCTTTGGCTAGTTATTACAACATTTTTTGCCTTTCAACCTATTCTTGCCTTCCAAGGATTACCGAATTTTTTGCCAGGAATTCTCTTATTAGCCGCTTTCCCCATTTTTTTTGCTAATTTATGTCGACTGTATCAATTTGCTTGGTGGTTGGTTTTAACGTCTATTCTTCTGACTGGGTTTGGGTTTATGCAACTAGGGTGGGGTTGGGAAAGTCCCCCCATTTTTAGCAGTATTGGGATTAAATTACTAGCTTATGGTAACCCTGACGGCAGAATGTCTTCTTTTTTGATGTATGCTAATACTTTAGCTATTTATCTTCTAATTTCTTTTTTATTGGCTTTGGGGTTATGGATTGATATCTATCGTCACTGGCAAGAGAAACACAGACCAGAGATAGTTGGGAAACTAATTATTCTAAGTCTTGCGATGGTAGGAAATAGCCTGGGACTAATTTTTACCAATTCTCGCAGTGCCTGGGGATTAGCCTTGTTAGGGGTGATGGCCTTTGCCGTTTATTTACGTCGGTATTGGGTCATTTACCTAGCGGTTATCGCTGTTGGAATGGTTGTTTGGGCTGCTTGGGCTCCTTGGGGACAGGGAACTATGCGTGAACTAGTTCCTGCTTATTTTTGGACGAGATTGACGGATGAATTATATGATGATCGCTACGTCACTGCTTTACGGACTACCCAATGGAAAGTCGCTACAGAAATGATATTACAACAGCCTTGGTTGGGATGGGGACTGCGGAATTTTACCCCAGTCTACCAAACTGAAATGAATGTGTGGATGGGACATCCCCATAACTTATTTTTAATGTTGTTTGCTGAAATTGGCATCCCTGGAACCTTACTTTTTTGTGCCATTGTGGGGAATGTGATATTTCGAGCGGTAAGAAATTTAGTTCAATGGTCTAATAAGCAAGAAAAGCGTGAAGAACATTTACTACTGTTTACTTATTTAATAAGTTTTTGTAGTTGTATTTTATTCAATCTATTTGATGTCACTCTTTTTGATGTTCGGGTCAATCTATTAGGATGGTTTTTGTTATCAGCTATCACTGGTATCACAAAAGTTAGACGTTAGCTTTTCAAGCTGTCCTAATTTAGGCTTAAATTACTAAAAAATATAATTATTAATGTGAGTCATAAAAAATTTAAAACACAATTATTATTCTCAATATACAAGTTAAACCATAACGATCTAAACAAGTTTTACAAACTTGTACTTCATATCCTGTTAATGGTAATTGATTATTTTAAGTCCCTGTTGATAGACTTTTCAAAAAGTTATTGAATAATATATTCTCGGTATCTAAATAATTTATCAATTAAATCTGACCTCAACTCTGAAATAAGTCCACCGTCATTGCCGCCTAAATTCAACTTAAAAGTCAATAATTGATCGCAGTTGTTTATAATCAAATGTAGTTTGAATCAAAAGTAGTATACTACAGAACTTAGTCCTGTCCAACTAGACTTTCAAAAACTTAGGATACTCTACTGCGAGCAGGAAATGCTTTTTTGTCATGGGGAGGAATCCTTGATATATAAAATTATTTGAATGTCCAATATTATGAACCATGAAAAGTAATTATGATGGCGGTAATTCCACCTCTGCCCAAACGAGAATAGCATCTTTTTCTCAAATAGCTGTCAACTGGGGAACAGTGTTGCAGTGCTGTTCGAACCTTTCCATCAGACCTTAATAAATACTGCTTTTAGGATAAAACTACCACTTTCCTGTTGCTCCTAACTTTCCATCGAATTCACGATTAACATGGCGTATAGGTTAACTTTTCCAAGTTTCTAATTCTCTTAAGAGTGGGTTGTCTCCTTTATAAACGAGAATTATCATTATTTATCATAAAATAATGATAATTCTTATTAAGACATTGATAACTGATAAACCAACAAGGAATCATTTCATCAGCACAAGTTTTATAAACAGCAACCCTCACTAAGGAATGTATTATCTGCCCTGACATAGTTCACTGTATGGCTGAGTTGGTCAAAGATGGGAGGCAAGCTTTTCTTTATTTTGGGGTTTTACCTCTCAGTTGTGTCTACTGTCGCTGCACAAACATACTTTAGCCTCTGTTCATATCTGATCTCGTTCACCTTCTCCCTGCTTTCTCTAGGGCAGTTAAAAGTCATTGATTGGAAGTTGCTAGGGACATTGATGCCTATTGATGTTGGTTTACCTAGGGTTCTCCATTCTACTTTGAAACATTTCTCCATTCGCTTTTTTCAAGAACCCCTTAAAGTCTATTCAGGAAAATAATTAGGACTGTTGCATATTGGAGAACTAACTGTCCAATTAGTTACATACAGATTGCAGGTTTCATCACTTATTAAGTAATAAGACATAAAGTCAATTATTAGCCTCCAATTGCTTAGGATGACTGCCCACCGTTTAGTTGTATTTTTTTTATAGATTTCATCGAAATTTAATTAAGAATTAACAACACTAACACTTGTCAAGAAAAAATTATTACAATGAGAGTAACGAGGTTATAATTCAAACCTCATTGATAACAATTTATTGAGTTAAGGTCAATTAGCCATTTTTATGGAAAATAGTACCTCGTCAGGGAAGGTTGTAGAGCCTCCGGCTCGCAGGTGGGCTTATATTATAGGAACCACGATCGCTTTGTTAACACTTACCTTACCGATGTTTGCCATTGCTTATTATTCTCCACAAAATCGTCGATATATACCAGAAACCTCTATAGAAAATTTTCAGCCATTACCATAATCGATTAGAATCTCGTTAGCTCACTAATGAGACCTAGAGGCTAGCCAAATAGAGCCAACCAAAAACCCTCCCTATCGAAAATCAAGTAAGTCCTACTAATTTTGTACTAGAACCCGAAAAACGCTCGGCATTTTCATTGTCCTTAGCTTGGGGAGAAACCTTTTGGACAAAAGGTTTTTCCCCAACTCCAATAGGCTACTGATTGATTATATTCAGGAGCAGTGACAACTTTGGCTACCCGTTCTCCGGCTAATTCTTCAGAAACAAATCTTTTAGTAATATATTTTTGGAACAAAGGGAAAAGTTTTTGAAACAGGGGATAATGGTTACGGAAAAGAGCGGTAGTAGTCACACATCCAGAATCAAGAAAACTAAAAGTAATTTCAGTTGACTCAATAATACCGTCGATGTAATTCTCGCATGCTCAGAACATTACACACTTTACTGTCTTTATAGGCTTTCCCATCAATCATGGAATATGGTTCTTTAAAGCATTGTATAAACTCTTGAAGCTCTCCTAAGTCGAGTCGTGGTAGAATTTTTCACCTAATTCATCGGGATTGTGGCTAACGTTTCCTAAAATAACCAGTCTGGGTTCTGAAGATAGTGAGTGCTTGAGATGGGTTAACATCAAGTTAGATAGGAGAAAATGTCCAAAATGGTTGGTAGTCATGGTTAACTCATACTCTTAAGATGATCGCAAGGGTTCTTTGACTAATGGCATCTGAATGACTGTATTACACAATAAAGCGTCTAAAGATTGCCCAGTATCCGAAAAAGTTTCTGCAAACCATCGAAGACTCCCCAAGCTTTCTAGGTTAATAGGTAAGACGGTGTAGCTGTCTTGAGGGATGCCTATTTCCTGGGCTGCTTTATAGGTTTTCTCTAAATTACGACAGGCAATGACAACGTGGCAATTCCACTTTTGAGTGAGGGCTTTCGTTGCGTGTAACCCGATTCCTGACGAAGCCCCTATGATAATTACAGTTTTTTGAGTTTATTTCGTTTACTTTGACACTTCGTCAATTGAAAGTTGTTCTTTTACAGCTAATCTTATACCACTTAACCATAGGTCTTCATTCTAGGGTGATCGTTGGGACAAATGTTCATCAGCTTAACAAGTATATTTATTTAGTGGTTTAGAAAATATCAAAGGCACACTATTTGCTCGTAAATTCAGTATATTTACGAGTTTCAGAATCATAAAAGTCTAAAAAATTGTCTTTAGGGATAGCTTATTTTAATAATTTAATTGCAATACCTTAGTAGTTAGACATAAATAAGTAATGCTATATCAAACATTACTTAGAAATTAAATAAACTATTAATTTATACTATTTCTTGACCTAAAATACTTAACACTAATATCTCTATTGAGAGAAACTATTTTTACATTAAACTTTGTTTTTTAACATAGAATTTAATATTTTTTTATTTAGTTTAAATGGTTAAATTGTTATTTAAGTAAAGATGTTTATTTATATTAATAATAATTTTTATTAAAAAATAATTATTTTTTAGAAAATTACAATTACCTAATATTGTAGCTACAAAAAAATCCTTAAATTATTATCTAATAATAGAAAAGCGTAAATCAGATCTACCTTCTAACCCTAAATTTAGAGAAGGTTTAGTAAGTAAATATAGATAAGCAATCAGAAGTTATTTAACTCTAGTAAAGAGAAGTTAACAAAAAAGTCAGAAAAACTTAAATTTTTAAAAATATTCTATCTGAAATAGATTTTCAAATTTGTCATTAACTGGGTTAATTAAATAACCTTTAAAAGATAGAATTTTATTCATAAATTTATCTTTTTTAGCCTCTTTTATAAGAAAGAATTATTTAGAGTTATTGTTGATTTAATCTTTCAAAGAAAAATCCATCCTCGGTCTCCAAACAGTTTAAAAATTAAATTTTGCTTTAATTAAAGAACAAATTAACGGTCATTTATGTTGACTAAAATTAATTGTAAAGCTAATTATTTGCTATAAACTAATTTCTATTATTTATCATTTGCAAGTCTGTAAAAAACAGGACATTAACAGTATGAACAAAGTTATTATATTCACAATACGATTATTGCTGACTAGATTAGAAAATGTTTTTTTTGCAACGAAAAAATATGTTCTGTAATGTTTAAAATTATTTAAAGGTCAGATATTTTAACCTTTAAATAATTTTAATGGTCATAATATCTGACCTTCTCTTAAACGAAAAAATCATCTTCTTTCTCCAATAAATACTGTCAATCAAGGAACAGAATGACAATACTATTCAAATCTTTGATACAAATCATATAGATCACAAAATACTTGAATCAAGATCGAGACGTGATTTTATATTCATAGCACCGAATCTAAACAAATGCTGCTCCTGGGATAGATCTGCTGCTTATTTGTCTATCCCCAAATTTTCTTTAAACTTATGTTGATTAATGTTGCACCTATATATCTTAATAATAAGACGGACATTACCCGCCCTATTATTCTAACTTAAAGCTCCTTCTGGAATACCTAAAATATCTTCAATCTTGGGTATTTATTGTAACGGAATAACCTGTCCCTCGTCTTCAAAACCTTCAATTTTATTGAAATTTAAATAACAATATAATTGACTAGAAAAGGGCTCAATTTTTTCTGTGATAATGGTCATGTATTCCTCAACTGTTGGAATTTTTCCTAACAAGGCACACACCGCAGCCAATTCTGCAGAACCAAGGTAAACCTGAGCCCCTTTACCCATACGGTTATTAAAGTTGCGGGTAGAAGTAGAAAACACCGTTGTGTTATCTTCTACACGTGCTTGATTTCCCATACAGAGAGAACATCCAGGTACTTCTGTTCGCGCACCAACAGCTGTAAAAATATCATAAATACCTTCTTCCCGTAGCTGTTTTTCATCCATTCGAGTTGGGGGACAAATCCATAGACGCACGTGTAAACCGCTATTTCCTCCTATTTTTTTTCCTTTTAAAATCCTAGCAGCAGCGCGATAATGTCCAATATTTGTCATACAAGAACCGATGAATACCTCATTTATTTTTTTCCCTGAACATTTGGACATTAATTTAACATTATCTGGGTTATTTGGTGCAGCAACAATAGGTTCTTTTATCTCACTTAGATTGACTTCAATAGTATCTGCATATTCAGCATTTTTGTCTGCTTCCAACAATACAGGGTCTTTCAACCATTGTTCCATTTTTTCCGCACGACGCACCAAAGTTTTAGAGTCTTGATAACCTCGCGCAACCATATTTTTAATTAGGGCAACATTGGACTGTAAATATTCAGTAATAGTCCCTTTTCCTAACTTAATAGTAGATCCTGCACAAGACCTTTCTGCCGTAGCATCTGTTAATTCAAATGCTTGTTCAACCTTCAAATCCGGTAAACCTTCCATCTCCATAATACGGCCATTGAAAACATTAATTTTTTTCTCTTTATCAACGGTTAATTTACCTTCTTGCATGGCTACCCAAGGAATAGCATTAACAATGTCCCGTAAGGTTACCCCAGGTTGTAATTCCCCGGTAAACTTAACCAACACTGATTCTGGCATATCCAAGGGCATCACCCCTAATGCGGCTGCAAATGCAACTAACCCTGAACCTGCTGGGAAAGATATACCCAAGGGGAAGCGAGTATGGGAGTCACCGCCAGTCCCTACTGTATCGGGTAATAACATTCGGTTTAACCAAGAGTGAATGATACCATCCCCAGGATGCAACGCAACCCCCCCACGGGTTGAGAAAAAGTCCGGCAACTCTTTATGAATTTTGACATCGACAGGTTTGGGATAAGCGGCAGTATGACAGAAACTTTGTAGAGTTAAGTCTGCATTGAATCCTAAACAGGCTAACTCTTTTAATTCATCACGGGTCATAGGTCCTGTTGTATCTTGAGAACCTACAGTCGTCATCATGGGTTCGCAAGAATCCCCTGGACGAACCCCGGGTAAACCGCAAGCTTTACCCACTATTTTTTGTGCTAAAGTAAACCCTGGTTTCTCCCCGTCTTCAATAGAGGGGAGAGGACGAATAAAAATAGTGCTAGGTTCAAGTCCCAATGCATGACGAGTTTTATCAGTTAACGCGCGTCCAATAAGTAAGGGAATACGTCCCCCTGCGCGTACTTCGTCTAAAATGGTTTCAGGTTTAGGCATGAAGGTTGCAATAATTTTTTCTGCTCCGTTAGTAATTTCTCCTTTGTAGGGGTGGATAATGATAATGTCTCCGGTTTCCATCTC
Organism: cyanobacterium endosymbiont of Epithemia clementina EcSB; assembly: GCF_029919255.1. GTDB lineage: Bacteria > Cyanobacteriota > Cyanobacteriia > Cyanobacteriales > Microcystaceae > Rippkaea. The sequence goes on from NZ_CP123991.1 coordinate 2,977,990, forward strand.
GCTGACATTGCATTCAATAGGAAATGCACCGGAGTCTTCAGCCGTATTGAAGAAAATAGGGGAAATTTTTCCGCCAATAATGTATCCTCCTGAACGTTTGTTGGGGACAAAAGGAATATCATTTCCAATGTGCCATAAAACAGAATTGATGGCAGACTTACGGGAGGAACCAGTTCCAACAACATCCCCTACGTAAGCAACAGGATGGCCTTTATCTTTGAGTCTAACAATAGTTTCTATTCCCTCTGGGACAAGAGATTCTAGCATAGTTAAAGCATGTAAAGGAATGTCCGGTCTTGTGGTTGCATGAGGGGCAGGAGAAAGGTCATCGGTGTTGGTTTCTCCACAGACTTTAAAGACAATGACAATGATGGCTTCAGGGACTTTAGGTTTATTGATAAACCAGGAAGCATTAGACCAAGCATCGATGACTTGTTTAGCGTAGGAATTAGTTTCTGATAATTCTAAGACTTCATTAAACGCATCGAAGACTAAAATAGTTTTACTTAATGCGGTGACTGCTGCTGATGCTAAGTTACTGTCAGGAGATTTGAGCAAGCCGACCAATGATTGTACATTATAGCCCCCCATCATGGTTCCTAATAAGTCCACTGCTCCTTGAGGGGAGATTATAGGACAGGTTATTTCACCTTTAGCCACCCCTGTTAAAAATCCTGCTTTAACATAAGCCGCTTCATCTACACCAGGGGGAATTCTATCTCGTAGTAACATTAACAGTTCTTCTTTGAGTTCTTCGGGAGGACTTTTTAAAAGTTTACATAGTTGCGAAGTTTGTTCTGCTATTAAGGGTAAAGGAGGAATTCCAAGTTTTGCGCGTTCTTCCGCATGTTTATGATAACTTTCTAACATTCAGTTGTTCTCCTGCGATTTAATTCTTTATGTTTTGATGGAAACTCTTAAGGGTGATACCCTTAAGGGTATCAATTTTATTCTGTTATAATATAAATAGTTTTATTAAAAAATCTGTAAAATTGAGCTATATTTTTTTGTAGTAAAACATTACTGTTTAATACAACCAATTCTTATTTTTGAAAAGCTGAGTAATTTTGAGCACTTATTTTAACAATATTTATTAAATAGAGATGCTCATGTACAAATGATACAAAAAGTGGTAACGCTCACATGTAACCTGACATGATTTTACGACACTGTTTTATGATATAAAATATCTACTCATATACAGTGGCAATCTGGGTATTTTTTTAAAAAAAATTAACTAAATATCTTCAATTTTAAAAGGCTATTTTTTAAAAAAAACTAAATAATATAAATATTTGATGTTGTTTAATTTTTAAAGTAATTGATAACAATATCATAGAAATAGACTGAAGAAAAGTCACTCAGTAAGGCAGAATAAAAACTCGGTCTATAAAATAACTGCATTAATGTAGTAAAGCTTTTTGTGAAGAGTAAAAACGTGGTCCTGGCCACAACCACAAGCTAGTTAACAAAGATATTAAGTCATTGCGGCGGGCGGTATTTCATTTACTGATTACCTTTTGGGAAGTATTGTATGATTGATTCGATTCGTTTTCTTATGTACGATCCCGACCATTATGACGTAGATTATGTTATTAATCCATGGATGGAAGGGAACATTCATAAATCAATCCGTAATCGTGCTGTAGAACAGTGGCAAAATCTCTACCGAATCATCAAAGATCGGGCAATCGTTAATCTAATGACTCCCGAAAAAGGTTGGCCAGACATGGTATTCACTGCTAATGTAGGGTTAGTTTTAGGTGACAATGTTGTCTTGAGTCGATTCTATCACAAAGAACGCCAAGGAGAAGAACCCTACTTCAAACAATGGTTCGAGAAGAATGGTTTCACCGTGCATGAAATACCGGCCGATCTTCCCTTTGAAGGGGCAGGAGATGCTCTTTTTGACCGTAAAGGACGCTGGTTATGGGCGGGATACGGTTTTCGATCTGAACTCGACTCACACCCTTATATCGCCGAATGGTTGGATACAGAAGTCCTCTCTCTACACTTGATGGACGAGAGATTCTACCATCTAAATATTTGTTTTTGTCCTCTCAGTGGCGGTTATTTGCTCTATTATCCCCCTGCTTTTGATGCTTACTCGAACCGCCCTCATAGAGACGCGAATACCTGCACAAAACCGTCTTCTTGTTGAAGATCCTGATGCGATAACCTATGCCTGCAACGCAGTTGACATTAATTCAAGCATCATTATGAATAGAATTAGTGATGAACTCGAAAAACGTTTAACAGATGTGGGTTTTGAAGTTGTGCAAACCTCTTTAACAGAATTTCTCAAAGCGGGGGGAGCGGCTAAATGTTTGACACTAAGAGTAACAGAATCGTCCTAAACTACGTTTACGCTAACCAACTTATCGAAAACTGTATTATTTAACTGCAAGGTTGTCTTCTCGATGCAGGGGTGATTGATAACCCTATTAACTGAATTGTGGAAAATTTGGGCAGCTTCAAGATTATGAACTTTAATTGAGAAGTCGAACGCTGAAGTGCGAGAGTACTCAGTCCCTTGCCGTGAGATCATATAAGAAATTATGATAGGGTAAATCGACTTCGGTGCAGTCGTCTATCCTCAAGAAATTTTTGAGGTTAATATGGAAATTGTGACTCAAGAGGTAGTCGCACCTGAGACTTTTATATCAGTACTATCTATCCCACCCAATTGTAGATTAAGTATGAATAGATTGGATTCAAACATTGATGGATGGATGCTGCTATTGTGGTTCAGTCCATCAAAATTGGAGCTATTACTAAATGTAAGTTAATACTGGATCTCAAAGTTGGCGATTACGTTATGGTAGAGGTCGATGGTATTCGTACAGTCTGTCAAACCTAAAAAATGGAAACCTGCAGCACAAAATAGGAATTTATTTTGATAAGAGCGGGTGTCTCGAGTGAACGCTAGGTAGAATTGTTAGTCGAATTGTAAATGCATTAAATACGGTATAAAAATCGTAAATTTACGTTAAATCAAGGTAATACAGTGATTCATACTGATGTAATGAAATACATCGTCGAACAAGCTCGGAACCCCTTTATGGGTTAATAAACAACGGTAATTTCCTGTAATCACCTCTTATAAGAAAATTTAATTATAAAATATATAATTTAAAATTCAGCTTAGATTTCTATTTTTGAGAATATCTATTTGTTTATCACGTGGCTTATTATTGAACAATTTTTAAACCTAAAAAATGATAATTATCATATCTGTTTTAGGTAATGTATATTTTTTTATAAAAAATGTGCTGGAAGATATCTAGGTGAGATTTGTATTTAAATTTAGGTTTAAAAAATCAGAAAAATAATTAATATTAAATCTACCATAATTAAATATGTAGTGCAGAAAATAAGTAGCAGATTAAAATGATGTATAAAGTGTGAACAATTATTAGATTCAATTGTAAAGTACAATAATTATTGTAAGCTTATTACAAGCAATTAAAATTATATATACCTAAATATATTAGACCTATTTAATAGTTAGATATAATATTTTGTTACTAGAATAGTAGTGTTGAATTGCTTAATGACGCTGATTTTATGATCTTTAATGTCAGAACAAGAAAATTACATAGAACCACAAAAAATATAGTTTTACTGATTTAAAACCAGAAATTAATAAATATTAATTAATAAACATTAATATATTAACCTATGAGTTCTTAATATCTAAAACAGCAGCATATTCTAATTATCTAAATTAGCAATACATATCTTTGCCTATTTTTTGCGGAAAACTGGTTAATTAACCTAACAAAAAAATAAGATATCTAATATTTAATAAACTTCATTATAATTAATATTTTTTATATATAAAATTGATGTTTGACAAAAGAAATAAAAAGTAAATCAAGTTTGAATCATAGGTTTTTTTGAAAAAATCGCATACATATTAAGAATATTGATATATATAAATAAAAACAGCGTTAAACTGAAAAAGCGTTGGTATAGTTCAATAAAAAAAATATCTAATTAACCAAAAACTAAAATTGGTAAAATTAGGAATTTTTTTGAAGTTAAATAAAAGTTGTTGGTATCTTGTGATCTCAACAACCTCGGTTAAGTTTGACCACTCTATCACTGTGTCACTGCGTGACTTCATCAGTCCGTTCCCCTCTGATCCTTTCCAACTCGATCACAAAATGCGATAAAGTTAGCAGGATGAAACGTTTATTTTGGAACTGGAGTCTATATTTAATCAGGAGATTCAAATAAGATGCTAACCATAAAAATTGCAGTTTATATAGTCGTTGCCTTATTCATTTCTGTGTTTGTCTTCGGCTTTATATCGAGTGACCCAACTCGTAACCCTAGACGGAAAGATTCCGAGTAAGCATAATTTGACTGTGTTAACTTAGGTGATTAAGACGACAGGGGCGAGGTACGGCTCGTCCCGAGCGTTCTTCTGCTGAGTCACGCTGCAGGTAGCAATTGACCCCTTAAGCTTGATTTTTATCGAACAAGATGCCCCCATTCGTTCCGCCACCTAATCCGCCCGCGCTAATCCAACCTATGGCCCTTGACTCCCAAGGCAATCGCCTGGAGATTCTGACTGAAGGATTGTCCACTCACCTCCTCCTTGGGAAACGTCCCCCCCTTATTTCTCAAATCCCAATTTTAATGTTCGAACCTCCACCATTGAAGTTGTCTGAAAAAATCCCAACGACAAAACCACCTGGAGTTATTGAATTTTATCTGTCTGACCCCAAAGAGATTCCTACTAAGTCTTTACTCCCTAATCCTTCATCTGAAGACAATAATGCTGGGGCATTAGGAGGTCCGATTTCTGTTGGTCAACCTTCTTCAACAAAAATTACATCAACAGCGGTTAATCCAGTTGTTGACCTAGTCTTTGGGCTAAATCGAAGTCATGACAGCCTCTCAAATACAGTCCATCGTATCGTTACCCGTAAACGAGGAGGACCAATACGAGAATTTAGGATTCTAACCTCTTCTACACCGAAAGGACAAGGACCCTCTATAAGTCAACAAGCATTGGAAATTATTCCTGAATTCTCACCAGAGCTAGATACCTCCTCAATTCCAGAAGAAGCCATAGGGGTGGTGGAATTAATTGCTGATCGTCAGGAATATGATTCTAAACAACAGGTAGTCTACGCCGAAGGCAATGTGGTAATGCGCTTTGCTAATGGGGTTCTATTAGCAAAGCGCCTGCGCGTTAACCTCCCCGATCAATTTGTTGTCGCCGAGGGAGAAGTGGTACTTGAACGGGGAGAACAAACCCTACGCGGAGAAAAGTTTGAGTATTATTTTGTGCAGGATCAAGGGGTGGTCTTCAACGCCAATGGAGAGATTTATCAACCTACAACAGGGAAAGACTTTTCGCCAGGATTACCCAACGATTCCACTAATGATCTTATTCCCAACCAAACCTTAAATGAACGCCTCGCGGTCAATCAACCTCTACAACGAATCACCACTACTGAAGGGTTTCGTTTCGGAACTTCTTTTGATTTTGGAAAGGAAGCCTTAGGACTAGGAACTGATGTTTCTAATTTACCAGCGGCCCAAGTGCCGCCTAAAGGAGGACAAATCAATCGCATCCGCTTCCAAGCCGAACGAATGGAATTTGATGGAGATGGATGGAGTGCCACTAATGCTCGTTTAACTAATGATCCCTTCTCCCCCCCTGAGTTAGAAATTAGAGCAGAAACAGCAACATTTCGCAATATTGCCCCTTTGGTAGATGAAGTAAAATTGACTAACTCACGAGTAGTGCTCGATCAAACAAATTCCTTTCCCACCCAAGATCGGTTGATTTTAGATCGACGTGATCGCCAACCTGGGGTAATTTCTTTTGGCTATGATGACCGCGATCGCGGAGGATTGTATGTGGAACGGGGCTTTAATCTAGTTGATAATGATACAGTCAGTTGGGAACTTAAGCCGCAATATTACATCCAAAAAGGATTATTTCCAGACAGTATTACTACAGATAATCCCAATACTGATCTATTTGATGCGGACACAGACGACATTGATGCTATTAGTCCCCCAACATTCGGACTTATTAACAGAATTGAGGCTAACTTTAGTGAGAACACTAAATTATTTTCCCGAACCTCACTGACGAGTCTGGATTTTAATAACCGCACTGAAGAACATATCCGAACGAAAACCTATTTTGAACAGAAAGTTCCCTTGTTCAGCATGGATAATGATTTGCGGTTTGAATATAATTATCGTGAACGTCTCTTTAATGGCTCCTTGGGATTTCAAACTGTCCGGGATAGTTTGGGGGTGCTTTTCGTTTCTCCTCAAATTCCTCTCGATCAGAAAGGGCTACTGCTGCTGAGTTATCAAGCATCTCTGCAAAATGTCAATGCTGACACGGATCAACTAAAGTTACTTTCCCCAATTCGAGAGAATAATCGTGTTACCCTCTTTCGTACTCAAGGGGCTGCATCGGTAAGCCGACCATTTATGTTGTGGGTGGGGAAAGCCTTACCCCCAACTTCTGGAGAAGGGCTGCGTTACACTTCTACTCCTGTGCTACCTTTTGTTCAGCTTTCCACTAGTGTGACAGGAGTGGCCAGTCTTTATGGTAATGGTGATTCTCAACCTTCGATTTCAGGCAGTATTGGAGTCTCAGGACAATTGGGCAATTTTTCCCGTCCCTTTTTCGATTATACAGGGTTTAATCTTTCCTTTAGTCAGGCATTGCGCGGAGATCCTTCTCCATTTTTATTTGATCGTTTTGCCGATCTCAAAACTATCTCTTGGGCATTAACCCAACAGCTGTATGGGCCTGTACGCTTTGGAGTTCAAAGCGCTTTAAATATCGATACTGATGATGAAATTAACACGGATTTATTTCTTGAATATAGTCGCCGTACCTATAGTATTCTCCTCCGTTACAATAGCCGTCTTCAAGTAGGTTCTATCAGCTTACGAATTAGCGACTTTAATTGGAGTGGTGATCCAGGTCCATTTGATGGGACGGGAATTCGTCCAGTTATTCAAGGAGTTCCTCGCTAATACTTTTCACTTTCAGTGTGTTTATGATGATCAAAAAGTTTTGTCATGAGATTTTTCTAGAGGTGTCGTGTCTGAATCAAATTATGCTAAGCTGAGCATTCTAACTTGATTTATAGCTATAGAATCAAATGCTCAATTAAGTTTAATCAATGAGATTCTAACCTTAGAAAGACTTAACATTACCCATTATCACATTTTAAATGAGATTAAGAGGGGAACTGATATCAATATGTGAGTCACAATTTACTCTATATGAGATGAGAGCCCCAGGTGGGCATTGCCCACCCTACAATGCTGTTCATCCTGTTAATTCTTGAAAGGGAACGGCTTTCCGTTTTAAGGTTCTCATGGCTCGATTGTTTAATTGTCGTACTCTTTCATGGCTTAACCCGCATTGTTGGCCAATTTCTTTGTAACTCATTCGTCTTCCATTTTGTAAACCATAACGTAAAGTGATAATTTCTCTCTGACTAGGAGGTAGATTGTTTAATAATTCATCAATTTTTGATTCAAGTTCTTTTTTATTTACAAAATCATTTGGTGATCTTGTTTCATCGGGTAGAATATCTTCTAATTCTGTATTATGTTCGTCCAGAACAATGTTTAAACTACGAGAGTTCGTTTTATAAGCAGCTTGGCTGACAGTTCGTAATTTCTCTAGAGGAATTTCTAGCTTTTGAGCTATTTCTTCTTCGGTAGGTTTCCGTCCTAATTCAACAGAAAGTTCCCGCAGTGTTTTCTTGATTTTATTGAGACTATCGGTGATATGAATAGGAAGACGAATGGTTCGTGCTTGTTGAGCAATCGCTCGTGTAATAGCTTGACGAATCCACCAATAAGCATAGGTAGAAAATTTATAACCCCGATCAGGATCAAATTTTTCAACCCCTTGCATTAACCCAATACTTCCTTCTTGAACTAAATCTAATAAAGATAATCCACGGTTTTGATACTTTTTAGCGATAGAAACCACTAAACGCAAGTTGGCTTTAACCATTTTTTGCTTAGCTTGTTCTCCTCTGTTGACTGTTTTTTGTTCTTCCGGAGTTAATTTTTCTTTGTCTAAAAAATACACCATTTCTTTCACCTGAGAAGCGAGGTTAAATTCCTCTTCAGGACTTAGTAAAGGGGTTCGTCCAATTTCTTGCAAATAGATACGGATGCTGTCAATTGATTTAGCCATTTTATGGTTAGTTTAGTTAGGATACGTCAGAAAATATTAAATCTGATACCTGGAGAGTTGGTTTAATTCTGGAGATGAAAGTAATTTCTATTGTCTTAACTGAATACTTGATGATGATATGTATTTTCCTGAGTCACTTTAAATCGTTTTTCCATTCCCAACTTATTTTTGAGTAATGTTTATCTCGACGATCAACGATTTAATTCGAAGACTTGAATCAAGCCGTTGAGATAACGGCTCGGCCCTGCGTTAACTTAATTCTCGCGTTAACCTAATCATATATACATAACTTAGCAAATTTTTTATGTTTTGTACAGAAGTCAAAGAGAATATCCTAGATTTTTATCAAAACATCATCCTCCTCAAATAAAGAGAAAGAGGGGAGCAATCAATTATGGCAAGAAAACAGAAATCAAGTAACTTTAAAATCTTCCTAAGACAAAAGATAGCTCTTAGAAAGACATAATATAAACAACTTTTATTTACTCTACAAAAATAGAGATTGGATTAGATTTACCCCTATTGAAATCGGGTTAGTTGAATCCGATAACGTTGTTTTCTAGTAATAGCAACTTCCCCAACTTCTAAACGGCCTTTACCTCGGACAGTAATTAAATCCCCAGATTCAACAGTATGGCTTGCCTGAGTAATGTCTTTCCAATTAACTCGTACATCTCCTGAATTAATTGCATTAGCCATTTTATTACGAGACATCCCAAAACCTGCTGAGGCGATCGCATCTAAGCGCATAGACGCTTCTACAGTCGTCATTGTCTTGGTTTTGGGGGAATGGATTTTTAATTCACTTAATGTTATTAATTCGGTTGTCACCGGAACTGAACGCACCTGAACAAGGGAAATTTCAAGAAATTTCGCCATTTCTGGAGCTACTATTAACTGTGCTCCCCGTTCTCCTAGTACTATGATATCTCCAACCTTTTCGCGGACAATTCCTGCTCCTGAAATCGCCCCTAAGAAGTCTCGATGGTTAGCAGGATCAAATAAAAAGTTTCCGGCAACACACAGAGCAGCTAGTGGAATATCGGAAGTATTCAGAGAAATTTCAGGACGAGCTATACCCACTCGTTGCCGTTCTGCTTGAGGATAGCCTCCCCATGCTACAATTTCGACTTCAGTCAATTTTTTAAACAGTCCTTGAACTTCAGCGATGACAGGAGGACAAAGAAAGTCACTGACTACGACCTCCCAAGTTTTTAAGGCTATTTCCGCTTGATCAACAATACGGGTAATCGCTTCTCGATTTTTGATCCCTTTTAATAATTTTTCTCTGGGTAACATGAACCATTAACCATTCACTATATTAGCTATATCCTTAGGTATTTTTAGAGTTACATTTTTCTAGAATTGAGGTGCTCTTATTTCTGAGTAATTAAAGATCTTTGAATCAAGATAATATACTCACTCTAATTCAATTGATCGACCACGATACGGCAAAGTGTCTTTGCTAGCAATGGATAAGCGCCAATTTAACCCCAAAAAAACGTTACCAGTTGCCCACTTCATTGCATAGCAACGCCTCCCAAAATGGAATTAGCTGGTTTTCTTGTACATCCCAAGAGATCCACTTTGGTAATAAGATCAAACAAATACCCTTCAAAAAAACGAAGGAAACTAACCAACATGCAATCATAATCGCTTGTTCTTTAACTTTACGATTGTGTATCAATGAAATAAACTCATCGACGGTTTCGTTTCCTTTTCCCAAAAGAGCAAGTTGACCAAAGGGAATGCTAGCTTTATCGATGACTGTATTGGTCTCTTCGGCTTTAATCCAATCTGAAACAACAACAATGGAATAGTTCACGATTAATGTAAGATCCAGTCAAAAATAAATTCAACAAACATAGAACGAATCTAAATTATGAAAAAATAATTTGAGAACCTGGGGCATTGATTTTGACTGAAAGTACCTCATGGTGGGTAAAAGTTTGCTTTAGGTTTTCATGCGATTCCGGAGGTGCAAAAAACAACATAAACCCTCCTGCCCCTGCCCCTAATAGTTTACCACCCCAAGCCCCTGATTCTCGACCTAATTTATAAAGATTATCAATTTCTGGGTTAGAAATTATAGTATCTAAACTGCGTTTAGCTATCCATGCTTGATGCAATAATTCTCCAAAAGCTGATAAAGGTTGATTAGTGGTTAAAATATCCCATCCTTGGTCGACCATTTTCCGCATTTTTTTTAGAATATCGATATTATTAGCAACCCGTTTTAACTGCTTAGCCACCACTTGGGATGCTTTGCGTTTAATTCCAGTAAAAACAATAAAAATATGAGATTCAAACTCTGCTAATCTTTGGGAAGATAGAGGAATTCTAGTAACAATTATATCTTCTTCAGTTCTAAACTCTATTAAGTTAAATCCCCCCATCGCTGCCATTAATTGATCTTGACATCCTACACGATCTTTAACTAAATAGCGTTCTACATAAATGGCTTCATAAGCTAAATCTAATGGCTTTACAAATTCCCCTTTAAAACTATGTAGTGCTTGGAGTAAAGATACCGTAAAAGCAGAAGAGGAACCTAACCCTGTAAACGCCGGTAAGTCAGCTACATTATGCAACTCAATATCCTTTTCTAAACCACAGAATTTTAAACATTGTTGATAAACATTATGCTCTAATTCATCAACAGTTTTAACCAATTCTACTTTTCGGTAAGACACACGAATCAAATAATCAAACAAATGACTAGGAAATGGAGTTGCTGTAACATAAGAATACTTATCAATTGAAGTCGCTAACACTGCACCTCCATGTTGTAAAAAATATTCAGGATAATCGGTTCCGCCTCCAAAAAAACTAATTCTAACTGGTGCGCGTGAAATTAGCATGGGTTAAGTAGTTGGCTAAAGTTTTCTAAGATAAAAGCTTCTGCTCTGGGTAAAGTTTCAGGAGTTCCAATATCTAAAAAAGGAGCTTTAATTTGATGTACTTTAATTGATTTTTTTTTCTTGAGCAATGCCGGAAAAACGTCATATTCAAAACTTAGGGGAAGCTTTGATGGAAACTTCTCTAAAACTTGATGACGAAATAAATAAACTCCGCCGTTAATAATTCCTGCACCTTGGCATTTTTCAGCAAAACTTATAAGATTTTCTGATTTATCAATCACTAAGGAACCATAACGAGAAGTGTCTTCTACAGATACCCCTAAAATCACTCCATCAACTTCATATTTATCTAAATAACTTATCATTTTGTTGAATTGGGCAACGATTAGAGAATCTCCATTCATCACTAACCATGCATCAGAAGAAATGTTAGTTTGCTCAACTCCATTAAGAAAACCGCCTGCAGTTCCTAACGGTTGTTTTTCTTGGCAACAATAAACCTCTATGTCTAGGACAGGCTGATTTTGAAAATGTTCCTCAATTACTTTTGATAAATAACCTGTTGAGATAATATTTTTGGTGATCCCTTGAGATTTAAGATATCTTAAAATCCATTCTAAAAAAGGTTTATTAGCGACAGAAGCCATAGGTTTAGGCACGTTTGGAAGCAAATGTTTAACTCGCGTTCCATACCCTCCGGCTAGAATAACTGATGTAATCTTCCTCATGCTTCAACCATCAACATATTGACTATTAACCATTAACTAAATCACTCCACATTGTCCCTGTTGACGCAAGAGATGATCACATAAGACTAAAGCGACCATTGATTCCACCATCGGAACAGCGCGAGGTAACACACAAGGATCATGTCTTCCCTTTGCAGCCAGTGTAGTTTCTTTGCCTATTTTACTCACCGTTTTTTGTTCTTTTCCAATAGTTGCTGTAGGTTTAAAAGCCACCCGAATAATGATATTTTCTCCGTTACTAATTCCCCCTTGAATTCCACCAGAATGGTTAGTAGTAGTGCGAATACTTCCACTTCCGTCGGTATAAAATTCGTCGTTATGTTCACTTCCGGTTAATAGGGTCCCGGAAAACCCTGAGCCAATTTCAAAGCCTTTACTCGCTGGAAGAGACATCACTCCTTTGGCTAAATCTGCTTCTAACTTATCAAAAACAGGCTGTCCTAGCCCTTTGGGAACCTTGCGCGCAACGCACTCAACTACTCCACCGACAGAATTCTTATCTCGTTGAGTTTGATTAATCAAATCAATCATTTTTTTTGCGGTTTCTTCATCAGGACAACGTACAATGTTGTTTTCTACTTCTTCTAGTGTAACTGTTGACGGATCAATGATACCTTCGAAGTTTTTTATCCGCTTAACATAACCGACAATTTCCACATTGGCTACTTGTTTGAGAATTTTTTTTGCGATTGCCCCGGCAGCCACTCGCCCAATGGTTTCTCTTGCTGAAGCTCTTCCTCCTCCTTGCCAGTTACGAATTCCATATTTCGCTTCGTAGGTTGCATCTGCATGGGAGGGACGGAATTTCATGGCCATTTCATCATAATCTTGCGATCGCGCATCTTTATTTCGAACTAAAATAGTTATGGGGGTTCCTAGGGTTTTCCCTTCAAAAACTCCTGATATAATCTCACAGGTATCGGTTTCTTTCCGAGGGGTAGTAATCTTACTTTGGCCAGGACGACGACGATCCAAGTCAACCTGAACGTCAGCTTCGGATACTTCTAAGCGTGGAGGACAACCATCAATAACAACTCCAACCCCTCCACCGTGGGACTCGCCAAAGGTGGTAATGCGGAATAAATGTCCAAAGGTATTACCCATGTAATGTAATGCCTGTTAACTAGTGTTTGTTAAGTTTGATGGTCTTATTCTCTAGTCTAAAGTAGGAAATAGCCAATAGGCAAGGTAAAGCAAGGTAAAAGTAAAAAAAGAGAAGTTAATTTATGGTAAATATTACAGAGAATAAAGAGTCTAAAAATATTTTTTATTTTAAAAAATAGTTGCTTCTCTATTAGAAAATTTCCCCTAATTTAGGGAAAATAATTATATAAGTAATTCAAGGTAATGTCTGCATAAAAACCGTCATCTTTTTTAAAGAATTAGTAGGTATTAATAACGTTAAAATATAAGTATATAAACTATAATCTAACTTAGCTTAAGGGCGAGAAGCTCCAAATTTGTTCCTCGTTTAATTTTATAGAAATGGTCAATACTTCAGTCTCACCCACCGGGAAAATATCTAAGCTAGAAGCAATTAAGGAAAAGAGTAACTTTCTAAGAGAACCTCTAGCTACAGAACTTTTAGAAGAGACGACTCATTTTACAGAAAATGCTGTTCAAATTCTCAAATTTCATGGATCCTATCAACAGGATAACCGAGATAATCGAGTTAAAGGACAAGAAAAAGACTATCAAATGATGTTGCGGACTCGCAACCCTGGAGGGTTTATCCCACCTGAACTTTATCTAACCCTTGATCGCCTCAGTGATGAATATGGAAACCATACCTTACGGGTGACAACACGCCAGGGATTTCAACTTCATGGTATCTTGAAGAAGAATCTTAAAGCGGCAGTGTCAGCAATTGTAAAAAATATGGGGTCAACCCTTGGAGCTTGTGGAGACCTCAACCGCAACGTTATGGCTCCTCCTGCACCGTTTAAAAATCGCCCTGAGTACCAATACACCTGGGAATACGCTGAGAAAATTGCTGATTTGCTCAGACCTCAGACTGAAGCCTATTATGAGATTTGGCTTGATGGAGAAAAAATCCTCAGTGTGGAAGAGTCCCCCGAAGTGGTGGCTGCCCGTCAATTTAATAGCAATAAAGCCATTTTTGCTGGCAAAGAGGAACCTATTTATGGGGAACATTATATGCCCCGTAAATTTAAATGTAGCGTCACTGTTCCAGGGGATAATTCCATTGATGTCTACACCCATGATGTCAGTTTAGTGGTGATGACGGACAATGAGGGAACCCTGCAAGGATTTAACATCCTGGTGGGAGGTGGCATGGGACGCACCCATAATAAAGAAGACACCTTTGCAAGGATAGCTAACCCCATCGGCTATGTAGCTAAAGAAGATGTTTATGATGCATTAAAGGCCATTGTTGCCACTCAACGGGATTACGGCGATAGAGTTCAACGTCGTCACGCTCGCATGAAATATTTGATTAATGACTGGGGAGTAGAAAAATTCCGCGCTAAAGTTGAAGAATATTTTGGTAAGTCCTTACATCCGTTTAAAACACTTCCTGAATGGAAATATCAAGACTTTTTGGGCTGGAATGAACAGGGAGATGGTCATTTATTCCTGGGGATTTCAATTGAAAATGGTCGAGTGAAAGACGAAGGAAATTTACGACTTAAAACCGCCTTACGCCACATCACCGAACAATTTAGATTACCTATGCGGTTAACAGCTAACCACAACGTTATTCTTTATGAGATTGACCCAAGTCATCAAGAGGCGATTGAAGAGATTCTACAAGATTGCGGCGTAATTACTAATTCTCAAGAAATTGATGCTTTAACCCGTTATTCGATAGCATGTCCAGCTTTACCAACTTGCGGGTTAGCCATTACTGAATCAGAACGCGTTCTACCTGGGATTATTGAGCGGATTAAAACAGTTTTATCTAAATTAAACATGGCATCAGAGGAAATTGTCATTCGGATGACTGGATGTCCCAACGGTTGTGCCCGTCCTTACATGGCTGAATTGGGATTTGTAGGAAGTGCGCCAAACACTTACCAAATTTGGTTAGGGGGAAGTCCTAATCAAACTAACCTAGCTGAACCTTACCTCCAAAAATTACTTGACAAAGACATAGAGAAATTTTTAGAGCCTCTATTTGTTTATTTTAAGCAAGAGAAGATAGGACAAGAAAGTTTTGGTCAATTTTGTCGTCGAGTTGGCTTTGAGTCTCTAAGAGCGTTTAGTAAAACTTATAAGCCCATAAAACCGCGTCGTATTCGCAAAAATCAACATCGGGTAAGTATTTCTGATGAGATGTTTGTTCAACTCAAAGCTGTATCAGAGACAGACAAACGACCGATGAATCAGATTGTTCATAAAGCGTTAGATGTTTATTTTAGTCAAGAAAAATTGGAGTCAATAGAGACAGAAGATTAAATTACAAGACTTAAGTGAGAATTCTACTGGTGGGGTCGATTGAAAAATTGATCCTGCCGTGTTTCATGACCACTCAAAATGCTATAAATAAACAATCTAGCTTACAACTTTACGAGGTAGGTTTTGGTCATAGTTTAATAACTATGAGATATACTCCTCAAGATAATGCTAACTAATAAATTCTTTGTCAATCCTTAAATCTAGCTAATATAGAAGGTGAGTTAACAGGAGATGATTCTGAACTATGACATTAGGTTTATTTGAGATAAAAGAATAAGGTGAGGAGGATTTTCTTAAAAATAAATTTCTCTGATGACTCAATCAAGAAAATACATTACTGATTTCAGTTTTAGTGCCATCACTCAAAAGGTAAATGGTATTTAAATGAAGCAGGTTGTCAACGGTCTTATTAAAGAGATAAAAATCAAACTGATTACAGAATTAAATCTTATTTCTAAATCTCTAATTTATAGTTTTTATCAACATATAACTAATTATCAATTATTCGTTAAATTGGTCATTATCGGTTAACAATAAATTTTGCAATATCATATAATAATATGTTTTAGTTTAGCAGTTTTCTAGTATCTTAGAATTAAGAATCTTATATATTAAGGCCCCTATTATTGATCAACAATTGGTATTAGTTGCAAATCTATTCAATAACGGACTATTGAAGGACTAGAAATTTAAGATAACAGTCAGCTTAACTCTTAATTTATGGGCTAAAGTGATTTAATATTTAGAAGGGAAAGATAGTTTTGATTATCTAACAAAAAAAGGGGCAATATTTGTCTAAACGCTATCCATATATCTTAAGAACACAACGAAGAATTGACTATTAATTTATCTCAAGAAGAGTATAAGAATAACTTAAAAAAGAAGAGTAGTTTGTCTAAAAATTATGTAATCGCCTTAACAAACACTTTTAATTAATTATTTCTTCAAGCTGACTTTACAACCAGAACATATTAATCAACGTTTTCTTGCTCAGATAGAACAAGTTCATAGCTTAATTGAGGGCGGATATATTTCTCAATTACAGACGCTGGCCTATAATTATAGGATAAAATGAAACTAGGTATGAAAAAAACCATCCAAGTAGCTAAATTTGGTAATTAAGTTGCCTGGGAACATGTTAAAGATATCTTGCAACTAAGTGGCAAAGCAATTGTTGAAGATATAAATTTTAATTAGGTAGTAGTAGGATAAATTGCTGTTACCAAAATTGCAGATATTCTTAAACGACATGGTGGATATTTATTAGAACTTAATGTCCGCCACTATTTGAAATTACAAATTAACATTGTTAATTAGGCTCTCCGCGATACGTTAGTCAAACGATGATAAAAGCAATTTTTATTGTTAATTAAATGTAATTAAACTGAATTATAACAACCATTATTAAAATAATGTGCTGTAAAACAGTGATTATAAAGTAAGAGTTTATAACTTACAAATTATTAATGAATATTAGATTTGTATAACAATGTTTAAACCCTTGTAGAAACAAAATTTATAATAAAAAAATACTCAAACCAATGTTCTACTTTCACTTTGTCAGTTACCGAATGACTTGGCTAAGAAAATAACCTATTCAATGAATAGTCAAAGCCCTATAGATCTTGCTGAGTTAAGTGCTCATGATGAATGTCAACAAAGTTTAGAAAAAGATATTCAAGAATTGGGGTTTAATTATCGCCGTAAACGTTCTGACACTAGCACAAAATCTACAGATATTACGTCATGTATTGCTGCTAAAGTTATGTTGGCAGTTTGGTAATAAAAACTATATTAGACTAGGTTCTTTACTCGTTAAATTTTATTAGTCTCCCTGTCATGTAATTCAAGATTAGCTTACACTAATACAGAATAAAATATCAATATCAATATCAATATCAATATCAATTAGACTAATAAATAAGAGTAAAATTACTGGTCAATCAATCTAAGAATAGACACTGATATAAATCGTACTTTAAATTTAGCCGACCAAAACCTAATTCTATTTTCTGAAGTAAAAATACTTAGACCGTGATAACCGTATTTCTTTCTACCAAAATAGAAGTACAAAAACTGGATACGTAGTAATTTAAAACAGTAAAAATAGATAAATATATTTATCTATTAAATCAATTACATACAATTGACTTTATAAATATAAAAATATTGAATATACATATTATGTATATTGCCACAAACTATTACTGAAATACTCATAGTTCTATTCTGGAAAATTATCCTTCATAGCTCGAATTTTACTAAAAACTTGTTCCGGGTCTTTCACACCTACTATTGATTGCAAACTCACACTATCCCATCGCAAAAAGGGATTAGTTTGTTTTTCTTCTCCTAATAAAAAAGGAACGGTTGCTTGTCGTCGTTGACGAATTTTTTTTACTTGATTAAATCTCTTTTTTAAGACCGCATTATCAGGATCAACTGTTACTGCGAATTGAAGATTTTTTAAGGTATATTCGTGAGCACACCAAACACGAGTTTTATCGGGTAAATTCCGTAACTTATCTAATGAATTAAGCATTTGTGCTGAATTCCCTTCAAACAACCGTCCGCATCCTCCCGAGAATAAAGTATCGCCACAGAACAATTCTCCGGTATCTTGATCCGATTCTGGGAAAAAATAGTAAGCAATATGAGCCCGAGTATGTCCAGGTACAAAGAAAACTTCTCCAACCCGGTTAGCAAATTCAACGCGATCACCTTCTTTTAAAAATACCTGTTGGTGAGGAATTCTACCCCTATCTTCTATTCCTCCATAGACACAAAGGTTAGGAAACTTTTCAATTAAAATATTATTTGCCCCAACATGATCGTAATGATGATGGGTATTAAAAATGGCTATTAGTCGGGCTTTTAGCTGATCTAAACATCGTAAAACGGGAGTCGCCTCAGCCGGATCAACTACAGCCGTAGTATTATCAGTAGGATTATGAAGCACAAAAATATAGTTGTTAGATAGGGCCGAAAGTCGTTTAATATCCATAAATGAGGGGTAAATTGAGCTAAGATGGGTTATGTTTTTTAGTCCGAGACAGATTTGTCCAACATGATGGAAATCGTCAGAAATTTAGTTTCACACACATGGACAATAATTTATTTAGAAATTCTTGCGTTTCTATTATCTTACGAAAGACTTATCCATATTGGCAATATTTTTAGAGTTCAGTATCTTAGGGTCCGATGCAATTCCTTGACGTTAAACTATTATTCACTGACAAATTATGGATAATATATGACTTATTTTTAATTTAACTGTACTCGTTAGATTATTGGTTAAATAAACTTAAGCTGTTGTGTTTTTTTCTAAGGACTTTTATATTACAAGTTGTTTCTTGTCTTATTTACCACCAAAATTATGTCGTTTTTAACCAATAAATTTTTAGAAAATTTTAACTATTACTGGACCAATTTTAATAAATATTTTAGTTATTCTTATTGTTCTCAACACATAGTATAGGTTTTCTAGGGTAAGCAAGGATACATTAATATACTCTTATTCAAGACAACTATTTTAATTTGCTTATCTTATAGTTTTCAAGTTTCATTTGGAAAAAGTATGCGAGAAAAATTTATGATTATTACAGAAATACTTGATAGACTCCGTAAATTAACACAGATTGATATCCAATCTTCTTGGCTTAGTATTTCTGATGAAATCTCTTTTGATTCTATTGACATAGATGCTTGGGAACCTGTTAGTCTTAATCAAAAAGGTTACATTGTTTGGACTGCAGGAAAACAGGTTAAATGGTTAGCTAAAAGGCTTATAATTCCTAAACAAATTAGAGAGTATCCTCTATCAGGACTAACTGTAAAATTAGCTTTAACTTGGTGGGCAGAAAAAGCAGAAATTTTTATTAACAAAAAATTAGTGCAAGAGGGAGACTTATTTGACTCTTCAGCCAGGATTTTAGTAAGTCCATCTGCTGAACCTGGAGAGGAATTCTTAATTTTATTACGTTTAGTTAGTCCTAGTCATGATATTGGTGGACTGATGAGTTCTAGACTCATTTATGAAACAGATATAGGTTTAATAGATCCTGGTTTTGTTGCTGATGAGTTTACCATATTATATAATTACTTATCTGCTTTTGAACCTCAAAATATAAATATATTTAAAGTATCAATTTATCAAATTGACTGGAATATTGTCGATAATAAAGAAAAATTTGATTGCCATTTATCAGAATTGCGTGATACTCTTAAACCTTTGGCGAAAAATATTAAAGAACACTCTTTAAATTTGTTAGGACATGCTCATTTAGATATGGCTTGGTTATGGCTAGTTGATGAAACTTGGTATGTAGGAGAGAGGACATTTTCTTCTGTCATAAACCTACAGAAAGAGTTTCCAGATCTTATCTTTGGTCATACAACTCCTGTTCTTTATGAATGGATAGAAAAACATCGCCCTCAGCTTTTTCAAGAAATTCTAGAAGTATATAAACAAGGAAAATGGGAAATCTTAGGAGGAATGTGGGTTGAACCAGAAGTAAATTTAGCATCGGGGGAATCAATGGTTAGACAACTGTTGTATGGACAACGTTTTTTTAAGAAAAAATTTGGAAAAATAACCCAAGTAGCTTGGCTTCCTGATAGTTTTGGTTTTACTTGGCAATTACCACAGATTTTTCATCAGAGCGGAATTAAATATTTTGCAACTGGAAAACTTCACTGGAATACCAGTGTAAAATTCCCTTATGGTTTTTTTTATTGGCAATCTCCCGATGGAACCCAATTATTAACTCTGATTTCTCCTCCAAACGTCGCTGGAGTTATGAATACTAATCCTCTGAGAATGACTGATTATTCTATCTCATGGAAGCAACAAACAGGCTTAAAAGATGCTTTGTGGTTGCCTGGAGTTGGAGATCATGGAGGAGGTCCAACTCGCGATATGTTAATGGTTCAAAATCGCTGGAGACAGTCTCCTTTTTTTCCTAAGATCAGTTTTACTAAAGCTATTGATTATTTAGATAAGTTAGTAAAAACTTCTGATTATATTCCGGTTTGGGATAATGAACTTTATCTAGATTTACATCGCGGCTGCTATACAACTCATGCTGATCAAAAATTTTATAATCGTCGCTGTGAAGATTTACTATATCAAGCTGAATTATGGTTTTCTATTGCAACAATTGTTCAAAGAAAAAATGTAAATATTGACAATAAAAAATCTTTAGAAAAAGCCTGGAAAAAAGTTTTATTTAATCAGTTTCATGATATTTTACCTGGAACTTCTATTCCTGAAGTTTTTACTCAGGCTAATAAAGATTGGCAGAAAGCATTAAAAATTAGTCAATCTTTATTAGACGATTCTTTGCAAGCAATAATTTTTAAAATTTCCTTGCCACAATCACCTCAAACTAATGCTATTCCACTGATAGTTTTTAACTCTCTAAATTGGCATAGATCAGAAGTAATTGAATGTTCAACTACAGAGGATAACTATAAAATTTACGATTTAGAAGGAAATAAATTAACTTCTCAACTATCAGCTAATAATAAACTTTTATTCTTGGCAGAAAATATTCCATCAATTGGATACCGCGTTTTTTGGTTATGTCCTACTGAAAAAACTCTAGAAAATACTGATAAAATTAATAATAGGGATTACAGTCTTGAAAATCAATACTTAAAAGTCACTATAAATTCTGAAACTGGCAATATAGACAGTATTTTTGATAAAATCGTTCAGCAAGAAATTGTTAGAGGAGAATGTAATCAATTGCAAGGATTTCAAGATCAAGGACAATATTGGGATGCTTGGAATATTGATCCCAATTATAAGGATAATCCCTTACCAGCAACTGAATTGAAAACCATTAAGTATTTAGAAAATGGCCCCATACAATGGACAATAAGAGTGATTCGACAACTAGAAAATTCTGAATTTTGTCAAGATTATAGTTTACGAATTAACTCAAAAGTTATCATAATTAAAACAAAAGTTAACTGGCAAGAAACCCATGTATTGGTGAAAAGTTCTTTTTCGTTAAATTTAGACAGTGATTATACAACTTATGAAATTCCTTTTGCTGCTATTGAACGAACAAACTATCCTAAAACTCCGGAGGAAAAAGCTAAATGGGAAGTCCCTGCATTAAGATGGGCAGATTTAACAGATAAATCTCAAAACTATGGAGTAAGTATTTTAAATGACTGTAAATATGGTTATGATAGTCAAAGTAATTGCCTAAGACTTACTCTTTTAAAAAGTCCCCGTTGGCCCGATTCTAATTGTGATCGCGGTTTGCATCACTTTACCTATGCCATATATCCACATCAAGGAAGTTGGCAAGAAGCAAAAACTGTACAGCGAGGATATGAATTAAACGTCCCCCTAAATGTGGTTTTTTTTCCGAAAAATAAAACGACTCAACAGACAACATTACCACCAGTCAATCAATTCTTAAATTTGGGTTCAGATAACTTAATTCTGTCAGCTTTCAAACCAGCAGAAGATTACTCGAATACTTGGATTTTACGATGTTACGAATGTGAGGGAAAACCCACCTTAATTTTTGTAACTACTAACCTAGATTTAACATTTACTAATCAAGTAAATCTCTTAGAAGAACCTATTCCCAACTTTCTTGAAATTACTCCGTGGAAAATAGTTAGCCTAAAAAGTTAGCCTTAAAGCTCTACTTTTGCTTTAAGGAATCTAGAAGTTAAACCATGGGCAGCTCTCAGAAGATACCACATTTGGTTCTCATACCCCCCATTCTCTTCTGAAGTTGTTAAACCTTTCCGCCTCCTGTCTCACTTTAATTGTGATTGGTACTATTTTCGTAAACTCTGACTACAGATGTTGATATTTTAGAAGTCAACGTCCGTTGATTTCTAAGGGAATATGTAGCGATATTTTAAAAAATTGGCATAATAACGGCTTTCAATTGGGTAGCTCATAACAACAGCAGTCAGTGAATCAATTAATTATGTTTTCATCAGTTACTAAATCAATCGCTTCATTGATAGTTTGATTGAGACCTTAAGAATTTGGTAAGTCTTAAGTTCACAAATGTTTTTTGATTTTTAATTAAAAGTTTTCAATAGAATTGAAATCAGCAGAATAAGGAGATAAGAATACTACTTGTGTTCCTATAGATAGATTCCATCAGTTCTTTAACTTTTGTTACTTCCTAAGGAGAAGATTAACAAAACTATGACTGACTTGAAAATACTCTACTATTTTGTTGAATTGATGGATTAGTCTTATTCTTAATTTTTCTGATTTTAGTAGAAATATCTGTCGAGTATGACTTCATTTTTCGGTGTAACTAACATTTTTTTTCTTCCTTCACTTTGAATCTATCCAAATGAAACCCCCATTTAAACTTGACGTTATCAAAGTTCACAATTGTGCTCTTAGTTACTGTTCATTGAGAGAAATTAGTTATTCATGAACTCCACTATACTAAAACATTTCTGGTCTACTTTTGAGGAAACTCAAGCTCAAACTTTGCTAAATTTCGACCAATCAGATTCAGCCCATTGCTTGCTGTCTCAACTTTAACAAATTTTAACGCTTAACCTCAGAAGAGTCTAATCGTTTTAGCATCCATATTGGCTTACATATTGCCCTCATGTGAGACTTGGCTTAATCGAGTCTAAACCCTCAGCATTCCCAGTACAAAGTAGCCAGAACACAACAATTAATAACAATTATTATTACTTTTTTAAGTAATTGAGCTGCGAAAAGATAGGAGGAATAGAGTTAAATCCTCCCTGTGATATTTGACTAAATAAAATTAGTTAGCTAACTATAATTTAGTGAGAAGTGTTGCCATTTTAATTGATCTCACGAGGTTGAATTACACCATATCCACCATGATTGCGAAGATAAACAACATTGATTTCATTAGTTTCTTGATTGCGGAACATGTAGAAATCATGGTCTACCAATTCTAATTGATGTGATGCTTCATCAATGGTCATCGGTGGCATGGCAAAATATTTCATACGGATGACTTCAGGTGGTAATTTTGGGGTGCGATCACCAATTAAGTCCCCTTCTATCGGACGTTCCTCAACAATTTCTGCCGCTTTGACCAAAGTGTGCGGCTTCTTGTTATTAAGTTTCTCTTTATATTTGCGAAGTTGGCGAGCAATTTTGTCAGAAACTAAGTCAATACTAGCGTAGAGGTTTGCGCTGCCTTCCTGAGCCCTGATAACAGTGCCATTGGCATAAACCGTTACTTCTGCTTTATGCTTATCAGTGATCCGAGCATTACGAGCTACCGATAAATGTACATCAACTTTCGTTGTAATTGTTTGAAAATGTCTTACTGCTTTTTGGAGCTTTTCTTGTACGTAGTCATTAATAGAATCGGTAATATCGATATTATTACCCTGGATCAAAAGTTTCATATTTAATACTCCATTGTTAACTAAACTTTATTTACATAAAACAGTAACAAAGAAACCAGCTGCTTGTTTCTCAACAAAGACAAACTAGCATATTAAATGCTACTACTCTTAGCGAAAGTATCAGATATTTTGTATTTTTTCATTAGTATCCTGACCTTTTTCTAGAAATCTTAATGGTAGTTTATCTCTTTTTTCTTGTAGCTTTCTCTAAGACGGATTAATGATAGAATGTTGAAGAAAAATAACTTCTGTATATTTGTAAATTTATATTTCGTCTCTCGTTTAACTTTAGTGGTTTCTTAAGGCTCAATGTCAAAAAAAGTTAGGATATTTCCCGGTCTCTTGACTGTATTTACAAATTAAGAAGAAAAGTCGAACAGAAAAAAACAATAGACCTAAGTTTTTTTCTCCCACAATCTCCCACTTAAAGGGAACTATCCGACCTCCTTAGACTAACATGTTTATATTGTTCCTAGCATCGCTTTTTATCTTCTTGTCATTTTCCTTTGCACATCTTGATATTTCTTAAAATTATCTTCATGAGATGAGACAAACTTCTCGATTGACTTTTAACTATCAGGGACAAAAACGACGATGTGTTGTTTACCAGGAAGAAATTATCCCCTATAAGTTAGCCTGGGAGACTCAGCGCTCACTAGTTAAAGAACGCCTAGAAAACCCGACTTTAGAGGATATCCTTTTACTGCTTGAACATCCCCCTGTTTATACTTTGGGAACCGGATCTAGTCTAAAATTCTTAAAATTTGACCTTACCACGACCTCTTACGAAGTCTATCGTATTGAACGAGGAGGGGAAGTTACTTATCATTGTCCAGGTCAATTAGTAGGCTATCCAATTCTCAATTTACGCCATTACCAACAAGATTTACATTGGTATTTGCGACAACTCGAAGAAGTAATTATTAAAGTGCTTCAAGAGTATGGACTTAAAGGAGAAAGAGTATCTGGTTTAACAGGAGTTTGGGTAGAAGGGTATAAAGTTGCAGCCATCGGGATTAAGGTAAGTCGTTGGATTACAATGCACGGGTTTTCCTTGAATGTTTACCCTGACCTAAAAGGATTTAAACATATTATTCCTTGTGGAATTGAAGATAAACCTTTAGGAAGTTTAGAGCAACTTATTCCTAATATTAAATTGTCAAAAGTTCGTCAAAAAGTTGCTCTAGCTTTTGCTGACGTTTTTAAGGTTGAAATAGTCAGTAAAAAGGGTTTATTTGCTGAAAAAAATTACTTTTCTTAGTTATTTAATTAAGTTTAGTTAAAATTACTTCACTACCATTTCTGTTCACAACTCCAAAATAGAATTTATTGTCCAATCAGATAACCTTTACGCCAACCAGAAAACTAGTAACTATACTGCTTTTTAAGCCTCTATCTTAAATTTGTTTGAAAAAGTTTTCTAAACATTGATAAATCGAAAAATTTTCTAAAGTTTCTACGTGTCGTCTATCAGTTTTACTTCTCTGATCGATTACTTATTTTAAATAATCTTTAAAAACTAAGTGACTTCAATTTTATAAAACACGTCAAAGACAATCTTAGTCACCACTATTGATATTCTCAATTATCAGGACAGAAATTTTCTGTTAATAAGACCTCATTAATTAACTATTGATGCATTCCTTCATTGTTAATGATAATTAAACTAATTTTCAAAGAGAATTACTTTTAAGATCTGAGCCTTTTGTGAACTAGCAAAAAATACTCGAGTATCAATACTTAATATTGTTACTTTTACAGCTATTGCTTCAGATTATCTTCTATAAAGATTAATTCAGAGAAGAAGTAGTGTGAAATTAAACTTTTTTTAAATCTTCACAAATAATTAGGCTTCGGAGCAAAAAATTTTCTGTTTGATTGTGTTAATCAGCTACTAAAATTTTGGCTATATAGCCAATGTGTGAAATATCTGTACGATTTTACTGTTCGTAAGCATAGACAATTAACAGATCTCCCGGCTAACATAATAAGGCAGCCCCGCCATTAGGATAAGTCTCTCTTATTCTTGGTTCTCCTAGGATGACATAGGTAGAAAAAATATTTTCATTGTTAAAATTTTGTTGAAATTAATAGTATCTACTTCTTCTAAGGGAAGAACACCAACTTCATCAAGCAACTTAGTAACAATAGTAATACTCCCTAAATGGTTTACATTTGCTCTAGTTACACATAACCGACCAAACTTAGTATGCATTAGCCTAATTATTCTTATAAGTTGTGCTGATAATCATCTTTGCCTATTTTATTAGGCTGTTTGCTCGGACAGACTGTTCACGATATAAGTTCCATTATGGAACTTATATCGTGACTTGCCAGAATATGGGAGAGTCGGTAAATTTGTAGAATAAGTAAAAAACTTAGTTTAAGTCTCTATTATCAATTATTTGGCAGAGTTAAAAAATGAATGGTATACCACCATGAAGCCAAGTTAATTTGTGATTATTGTATAATTCAGCTAAGTTAAAGGATTTTTATGTCATCCTACTCGTACGATGGATGGGTATCATTCCCATGACGATCTGAAACTTTCTTTTTTAACTTCTTTGAAACACGCACTAAATATCTGTGATTTAAGTCAAAATATGGTAGGCACTTAAATTCAAGATTTTTAAAAAAATAAAGGCCAATGATAACTATTTAAAAATCCCTAAAACCTGGTGAAGTTAAAGCAGTTCTTCATAGACCTGTTGAATGGAAGATTAAGACCAAACTTTTAGTAAAAACTAATATAACACCCTGTATCATTACATCAGCGTCGGGACTATTCAGGCTCTATATTGATAATAATGTCGGGTGCACTAGGAGTAGACTTAGGTTCTGCCACAGAAGAACTAGGTTGAGAAGAAGTGCCTAATGAGGGAGATTCAATGGGGATAGGAATAATTTTTGTCGGTTCTGGAATGGACGGCAATTCATCAGTATGTAAAACTTCTGGTTTTGGCGTGGGAGAAACTTCTGGTTCTGGCGTGGGAGAAACTTCTGGTTCTGGCGTAGGAGAAACTTCTGGTTCTGGCGTAGGAGAAACTTCTGGTTCTGGCGTGGGAGAAACTTCTGGTTCTGGCGTAGGAGGACGTTTAATTTGAGACGGTGAAGTGCTTTTTGCCGGTAATTCAAGTGATTTTGGTACTTTTGAGGGAGATGAAGAAGGACTATATTGTTCTTTAGTCGTTAAAATAAATCCTAAGGTTAAGGCTCCGAAAATAGCACTAACGATTAAAAAAGAGCCTAATACTAGAAGAGCCCAAGGGGTTTCACTGTCGTATTCTGAGGAGCTTGCAGAAGGGGCTGACTGGGGTTTTAAACAAGAAGGGTCCGACATAACTGCTATGGTCGCGGCAGTAACAGTAGGTGGTGAAATGTTGAGGGAAGCCAACATTTTTTTTGCTGTGAGGAAGCGATCCTTTGGATGGAAACAAAGAGTGCGATTAATAATATTAGTCAGATCAGAATCAAGATCAGGAATTTCTTTATTCCAGAGAACTTCCCCGGTGTGGGGATCAATCTCTAGATATTGAGGAGTTTTTCCAGTGAGTAGAAAGACGGCAGTTAACCCTAAACTATAGAGATCACTTGAATAAACTGGGCGACCGGCTGCTTGTTCAGATGGCATATAGCCAGGAGTTCCCCAGGCGATAGAATAGGCGGTTTTTCCGTTGCTATTCATCATAGTAGCCACCGCTTCTTTAACAATACCAAAATCAATCAAGACCGGTTGACCATCTGTAGCTCGGATAATAATGTTATCGGGTTTGATATCCCGATGAATAATATGGTGAGCATGAATGTAATCGAGAATCGGTAAGATATTGCAGAGAAGTTCCCTGACTTCCGTTACCGAAAAATTTCCCCGTTTTTGGTGAACTTGAGAAAGAGTTTCCCCTTTAATCCATTCTTGCACTAAGTAAAAATGATTATTTTCAGAAAAATAAGCATACAGACAGGGAATTTGTGGATGATTTTCGCCCAATTTTTCTAATACAGCCGCTTCAAGTTTGAATCGCTCTTGTAACCACTGTGGAATCGATTGAGATTGTTGTAATGTGGGTTTAAGCTGTTTGATAACGCATTTTCTAGTTGAGGGCATCTGAGTGTCGATAGCTAAAAAAGTTTCTCCAAAGCCACCTTGACCCAAGGTTTCTAAAATTTGATAACGATTGCTCAACAGCATGGTCATTCAGTTACAAAGGCAATTATATTATTACTCTAACAACAGGATGAGACCTTATTGTAAGAAGACCAACAAACTATTGAGAATTTGTCACATCTGATTGATAAACTTGCACAATGTTCATTTATACTATGCCTTGACAGAAGTTTTAGCACAATAACAATATTTTAAGACAAAATTAGCCAATTATTATTTGACTAAATGCGGACGAAGAGACTCGAACTCTTACGCCAAGGACACTAGAACCTAAATCTAGCGCGTCTACCAATTCCGCCACGTCCGCTTACATACGAGTCTGTAATTGTAGTATTTTTTTTTTAGAAAGTCAATACTTTAGCCTCTAAGTGATTTCAACAGTAAATTGTAATCACCCCAATACTAAAAAAAAATGAGCACTAATTATTGTGCTGAGTTTGTAAGAAGTTTTCTGCAGCAGGACTTTTAAAACTAGGGTACTGTTGTTGCCAATCTTGGCCCAATACAATAGTAATGTCGGAGGAAAGGGTTCCAGTACTTTCGACTAAGACTTCTCCTACCCCTAAGGTAGCTTTCAATGAAGCCGCCCCTAAATCATCTCCTTGCTGCGCGACAATACGAGTGGTTGCCAATGGTTCTCCCCAGTCATCACTTACAAAAACACGACCATAACCGTTCTCTCGTAAATAGTTAACCATAGCTTCCACGGCTTTGGGATCTTCAACACTATCTTGAATCGCAATTCTCAAACGAGTGGGGTTTGTGTTTTCAAATTCTTGGTAATTACCATGATCGAAGTAGTCTGCAACCATTTCCCTGATTTTATGAGGGGAAGGAATCCAATAGCTAATCTTCTGTTTGCCATCGCCACTAAAGCCTCCAGGAACCATTAACATTTCCACATTAGCTCGTTTAGTCTGAGCAGCAAATCCAGCTAGAGCAACTAACTCTTCAACGGTTAAATTAGTATCAATATAAGTCCCAATCACCGAAAGAATTTCAGGCATTTTTAGAACTGTCTGGGGTCTAAGGGCTTGTTCAACCACTGCCCGCATTAACATTTGTTGTCGTTGTACCCGTCCTATATCTCCATAGCGATCATAGCGAAAGCGTAAAAACGCAATCGCTTTTTCCCCATCTAGACGTTGTTTCCCTTGTTTAAGGTCAATGTAGAGATGTTGACTGTGGTCAGTATATTTCATATTTTTGGGAACATAAACATTAACGCCCCCCAAAGCATCAATTACTTTTTCTACCCCTTGAATGTTCACCCTGACGTAACGATCAATGGGAACTCCTCCTAAAAGGGTACTAACGGCTTCTGCAGCTAAGGCTGCCCCCCCATAATAATTGGCTTCATTGATTTTCCGAATCCCTCGACCAATATTGGCTCGAGTATCCCTAGGGATTGATAAAAGCCTGAGTTTATCTTGATTGGGATCAAAACGTAATAAAACCATCGTATCTGATAACCCCTTAAAAGAATTCACTAAGGCATGATATCCTAAGTTTTCTTCGGGTTTTTCATTGACTTCCGAGGTTAAAACTTTAGTGCCCAATACTAAGAGATTAACAGGACGACTTAATTCAGGTAAGCGTAGATTTCTATAAGCAATAGTGCTGTCTTGACTAAAAACTTTTTCTTGTCCAGGAGTCAGGCTACTTTGCCTTAGAGGAGTAGCAGAAAATGATATGGAAAGAAAAGCGCCAGCCATAGCAGAAACCAGGGATACTGCGGTCAATCCTAATCCAATCAATAACCAGTTGCCCCCTTGCTTTTTGACACTAGGATTTTTCGGGGATAATGGTTTACTTGGGGTAGGACTTGTCGGATAGGTTTTTTTGACTGACACAGTTTTCCTCACACCTTAACGATATGTCCGTTGTAGTTAGGTTTTATTTTGCGCATGTTACCTGACCATGTTGATCACCACAACTTGCTTGGGACTTAGGTAGTCATCCCATTCGCAAGATTATGCCACAAGATAGAGAAATTGGCTATTTACATTCTAATTTTATCGTCATCTTTTTAGACAAAGTTAGCGATAAAATATGGGAAGACAAAGGAAAACTAGGGAATTATTGTTGGAATTTGGTATCATCAATGGAATTAAAACAGCACAATCTTCCAACCCTTTCTGGATTAATTTATGGTACTTTCTAGGTGGTCAAAAAAGCTTAATCTTAATCGACAAGCTATCCGTAAGCGTATTCTCAATGATCCTTATTATCGATTCTGTTCCCTCGAAGAAGTTGCGATTGCAGTAGAATTAGGGATAACAATTGATGTTAATCAAGCAGGTGTGGATGATTGGTTGAGATTGCCTGGACTTTCCATTCACCAAGGGCGAACCCTAGTAGAGTTAGTTTCAATGGGGGTAGAGTTACTCTGTATTGAAGACTTAGCTGCTGCTTTAAGTATTCCAATACAACGTCTTAAACCCCTAGCTCCCATTCTCGTTTTCTCCTACCGTGATCCCCAAAATTTGTTAACGTCTCAAAGGATCAATATCAACTGCGCTACCTTGGAACAACTTCAAGATATCCCTGTTATTGATGCTAATTTTGCCCAAAACCTGATTAACAATCGTCGCGAGAACGGTTTTTATAAGAACTTCGCTGATTTACAACAACGATTAACCCTAACGGGATCGCTCATTTCCGAATTGATGCACTATTTACAATTCTGATTGATGCTGAAATTTATAATGTTCAATCCTCATCAATACTTTTGTTGAGATGGTATGTAAATTCCCTAAATACTCTAATATTTTGCAATTACTAACCCTCTAGTGGTAAATTGTTTAGTCCATTCGTCTCAAAGGTGGGCTCAAAATCATGGCAACTCCCAAGTCAAGTCTGTGGTTAGGTTTGGTTCCCATCCGTTGGTTGACTTATCATACTGAGTATGAGAAACCATATTTATTTGTGGGTCGCCAAAAAGTCAGGCTAGTGCAATCATAGGTTCTATTGTTATTATTTTACCTCTGAAAACAGAAAACTCCATTTAATCAATGAGGTTTTTTATCAAAATACTGGGGAACTGTTGTAGAATTCTTGATAAGATGGCGGATTGATTTATGCTTACAGGAAATGTTCTATTATCGCTACTAAGTAACTGAACAAGAATGTCAATAAAACTTCAGCTTTTAAAGGAAAATCACTCTTAAACTTAGATAAAAAATAGAGTCAATGAAATTTTAAAATACAGCTAAGCTGATATCTAAGCTTAGCTGTATCCTGATAATATACAAGAATTTCAAATACTTAATTCTTTTTTTTCTGTTTTAGAGAGGTAAAAAGATCAATGATTTGTTCAAGAAAAAAGTAATTAGCAACTTATAATGTATTTGTTATAGACTGATTTCACACTTTAGCTAAAAGATATTAGTTTTTATTGTTTAGTAACTCTTGACTAGATATAGAAGGACACTATTGAGATATAATTATTATGTATTATAAAAGGGCAGTAAAATATGTCAAGTTGGTGGAATGAAGCTGTATTTTATCAAGTTTGTCTTCGTAGTTTTCAAGACTCTAATGGAGACGGAATTGGAGATTTAAGGGGGTTAGTAGATCGTTTAGATTATTTACAAGAGTTGGGAATTAATGCCGTTTGGGTTACCCCATTTTATGAATCTCCCCACGTTGATTTTGGTTACGATGTGAGTAGTCATAAGGATATTGATAGCCGTTATGGAAATATGTCAGACTTTGAAGACTTAATTTCAGAAGCCAATAAACGTAACCTGAAAATTGTCGTCGATATCATATTAAACCATACCTCAGATCAACATCCTTTTTTCATTGAATCTCGTCGTTCTCGCACCTCTTCAAAACGAGATTGGTATATCTGGCGTGAAGGAAAACCAGATGGCAGTCCCCCTAATAATTGGGAAGGATTTGAGCTATCAACATGGACTTTTGACCCTAAAACTAATCAATATTATTATCATTTTCACTATCATGAACAACCTGATCTTAACTGGCGTAATCCAGCCGTTGTTGAAGAAATGTTTAGCATTTGTGATTTTTGGTTAAATAAGGGGGTGGCAGGACTGCGATTAGACGCCATTAATTATTTAGTTGAAGATCCTCAATTACTAGATAATCCTATCCTTGATAAGGTTCCTGATTACCTGCGTAATATTTATCAATTCAATCAAGATCCTATTCACACTATCAATCATCCTGACAACCATAAAATTTTAAAAAAACTACGTCATCATATCAAAAACAATCATAAAGATGACCCTTTATTAATCGGAGAAATTTGGGCTCCAAATTTTTATGAAATTAGGCGATTTTATGGAGAAAACGATGATGAAATTCAATTGCCTTTTAACTTTTTTTTAAGTACCCTCCCTCAAGGAAATGCTCACTATTTTCGAGAAATGATTGTGGAGTTTCAGCAAATTCTAGGAGATCTGCCAACTACTTTAGTTTTAAGTAACCATGACTTTGAACGAGCAACCAGTCGCTATGCCACAGAAGAAAATTCCGATGCAATGGCTAAATTGTTAGCTACTTTGTTGCTAACTCTACGAGGTATCCCGTTTATTTACTATGGAGAAGAATTAGGACTTCGAGACTGTCCTCCAGAAACCATCGAAGAAGTTCAAGACCCACGAGGTCGCATTCGTTGGCCAGACTATAAAGGTCGTGATGGCTGTCGCACTCCGATGCCATGGAATAGTCAACCTCAAGCGGGATTTACCACTGGTCAACCTTGGTATAAACTCAATCCAGATTATCGAACGCGGAATGTTGCTGTACAAACAGATGACCCTAATTCCGTCTTAAATCATTACAAAAACCTACTCAAATTACGGCGACATTGGCTTCCATTGAGTCTGGGTCAACTAACTATCTTAGAAGATGATCCTAAGATATTGGCATATGTAAGGTCTTACGAGGATCAAAATACTTTAATTGCGCTCAATATGTCGAATGATAGCACTCAATTTTCTTTAGCAAAATTACCCCATAAACAAAATTCATCATGGAAAATTCTCTTGTCTACTCATGTTCAATCAAAGGATAAAATCATTAAGGACATTGAGGAGACTTTGACGTTAAATCCTTTTGAAGGAATTGTTGTCGTTCCCATTTAACTCAAGAACTTGCGTTGAATTTAAATCTAGATGGAATGACAAAGCGACTGCTGAAAGCCTAACACCATTATGCACCAAATCATTTAACTTAACTTTAATGTGGAAGTCTCTTTGGTCAGTGTTGTAGTGGTTTTCAGCTGGATTTCAACGTAAATATAGTTTACTGTGTTTGTAGTTGCTACTTCTTTATTTCCTACTAACATGGACCGTTTAGCGATAATGTTATCTAGACTTTTCACAGCTAAGCTTCATGAATGTTCTCTCCCAACTTTTAAATCTCATAGATAGTTTATTTAACGTTGCCACCATTGTTGGGGAATTTATGAGCTTGGTATTCAATTACCCTATATCAGTCAATATTTCAAATTTAATTCTTCAATACAGTTTTCTATGCGATCTTTTTAGCTTAATTTTTTGTTGACTGACACTTGAACTTCTAATAATCGGTAATTTTACACAGAAGTGGTGAAGCGTTAGGAGCTACTTCATACTAAGGATAAGCTTCTTGATGAGCTAAAATCATGGCTTCTTATAAGGGTTAAATGCCAAGTTGTTTTTCTTCTTGGACAACAACTCTAACTTCTTTGTACCTAATTTTATTGTGAACTCTTTATTGGTCTGATTTATTAAGAGATGTAACTTGTTGATTTCTTCTTCTTGGTTGTCCCAAACTAGATGAATAAATGAAACTCACAACTCACCATAGAATTATAGTTTTGACCTATTGTACTTCCACATCTTTCAATCATATTGTCAAGTTCATCCGAAATGAGTCTCTCCGAAGTGGGAAAGTTAGCTTGTATCCAGCAGCTATACCTCAAAGTATTATTGCTTGTGAATTATAGATCATAGCGCCTACAATCCGATCGTCAAAGGAAATTAATCAAACGATACTGAAAAAGTAATTTCTCTTAATTAGAGAGCATTGTTAGACAAATGCAAATCATTCACGATTTATTTAAATACTCAAATTTTCTAATTTAAAAACTGTACTAACGTTTTTGCGTAGTGCTATAATTACTGGTGAGTAGCACTGTCCAAACGTTCTTCTTAACCAATGCTTAAAGCAATCCTCTTTGATCTGGATGGAACAATTGCCTATACTGACACAATTCACTTCTCGATATGGCAATCTTGGCTACAAAAATATGGGCTAAATATTGACTTATCTTTTTACCAGCAAAATATTAATGGCCGACACAACCAGGATTTTCTACGTCAATGGCTATCAGAACTTTCTGAAGAGGAAATTCAACAATTAAGTGAGGATAAAGAAGCCTATTTTCGGGAAATAGCACAAGACCAGTTGCGACCGCTTATAGGATTGTCCACTCTACTCGATTGGCTGAGGGATTGCCAGCTTAAATCGGCGGTTGTTACCAATGCCCCTCGTTCTAATGCTGATTTTATGCTAAAAGCTCTTAAACTCGATGACTTCTGGGAGACGGTTATCGTAGGGGAAGAGTTACCTAAAGCTAAACCAGACCCTTATCCTTACCAAGAAGCTTTACGGTGTTTGAACATTGCCCCCGATGAAGCCCTTGTTTTTGAAGACTCCCCTACTGGCATTTATTCTTCCGTAGGTGCGGGGATTTTTACTGTGGGCATTTCTACCACTCATTCGGACGAGGTATTATCCGAATGTGGTGCTAAATTAATCATCCATGATTTTAGTGATCCGCTATTAAAAACCATCGGAGTGTTGGACAATATCTAAATCACCATCTTCTCTGTCGGATGATTCCTTTGCTCCCCGTCTTTAATTTCTTTTTTTCTCTGATTTCTAAATCTGAAAACTCTCTACGGTAAATTTTCCGACAGGCTCATCACTTCTTCAGCCAAACACGTTGACTTATTTTATCGATGAATAACAAAATGACTCGACGAACTTTTATTTTCGGCACAATCGCAGTAGCTGCTGTTGTCAGTACTCAATTTTCCATCCAATAAAACAGCAATTCTAAATCAACAATCTCTATCCCAAGTCCATCTTAGAATTTAAAAAATCAAACTACCTATAAATAAACCGATATGCGGAATGCTTCTGCACAGCTCGAAAGTTTATACAGGTTTATCTAGTCTAACAGAGGTATCAGCGTAGACTGAACTAATGCTAAATCTAACTATAGTTAATATAAAGTAATATTCAGATAGGCAGAAATTTATGGTAAGTGACTATACACTGAGTATTTATCGTTCAGTTTGGAATTATGCCTTGAGAAAACGTAAAGATTACTTAGTACTTCGTAAATAAATCACTCGTCAATGTTTACTCTCTAAAATAGAAAATATATTATCCCTCTTAGCGTTTCTTATACTTATCATCACAAGCAATCTCAGAGTATAATCAGCAGCTAGGAAAACAAACAACATTCTCAAGACATTCTGTACTTATAAGTATCTTCGATCAAAGTAGACTTACTTAAAGTGGCAGAACTGTTGTTTATCCTTTGCGAGTCTGTAAAAAAACAGCATATTAAAATCATTATCTAGGGCATAAGTTCTATCAAACGATGATCATTGACTAGATTAGAAAATGTTTTTTTGCAATTTTTGAAAATAAATGCTGTTAACCGAGGAACAGGCTCAGAAGGCTGTTCGTATCTTTTATGGAAATGATTCAAGTCACAAAACACTTCAGTAAGATTAATACAGGACTTTGCATCCACAGCGCCAGATCTCAATAAATACTGCTTCTAGCATCAAATTACCGCTATTTAGAATTAACCACTTAGAACAACCTACAGGTAAAGCAGGGGAAGATAGATTATTTTCCACGTAAGTGGATTTAGACTCTTAGTGATTAGTTTCGATAACGAGATCATTTGTCAGTGGAACGGCAGACTTAGGCGGGGCAGGAGGCTTTGTTCCGGCATGAGGAGTAGAAGGACTAGGGGGGGTAAGTGCTCTTTGCCAAGCTCTGATTTGAGTTTGAGCCCCATGATAGGAAGTACTCTCAGCTGGAATGATGTGGGCAAGACTAATGGCCTCTTGGAACAAAGCTTTGCGAGCCTTATCTTCGGCAATAGACAACAGTTGATAACTCCATTGATTGAGGGCTTGTCGGCTTCGATTGCTGACCTGAGTAGAGCCGGGAATTTTACGAATGACCTCAATGGCTGATCCCAAGGCTTGAGATGTTCCTCCTTGGGCGATGAGATAAGCTTCTTGAAGATCTTTTTGAGCTTGAATTTCCTGTTGCCACTGGCCAATTTTATTTTGGGCTTCTCGAAAGAGAACTCGACCTCGACCAATTCGTCTAGCAGTCTGAATCGCGCCATTATAATTTTTGGAATTTCCTAAAAAGATAGCTTGATCAAGAATCGGTTGATCTTCTTGCTGTTGAATAATCGCACGCCACTGATGAATATTTCCTTGTGCCTCATCATAAAGAGTTCGGTTAAAATCAATCATATTAGCTTTAGTGATTGCTTTTTGTAAAGCTACAACAGTTCCCCCACGGGCTATATTTCGAGCTTGATCTAAAATTGGTTGATCTTCAACTCGTTGAACCTCCAGAACCCAGGCTTGAATTTTTTGACGTACTTCTTGGTAGCGAGGGTTGCCCGAAGGAATTAATTCGGCATAGGCAATGGCGGCATTTAAGTCGTTAACAGTTCCCCCACGGGCCAAGTTTTGAGCTTCTTTAAGACGGGTAACATCCTCTATTTCGAGCTGCCAACGATTAATTAAATCTTGGGCTTTTTGGTATAGAGAACGATCCGCGTCAATTACTTGGGCTGAAGTAATGGCCATTTCTAGACTTTCTAGCGTACCTATTTTTGCTTCCATACCTGCATTAGCCAAAGTTTTCCAATCATTAATCTCTTCTATTAGTAAAAGGCTCTGAGGGAGGCGATTAACTACCTCGAGGAGGGGTTGCCAACGACGAGCTTCGAATAACCCTTCAATATAATTGATTAGCTTGTTTTTAGCATTCTCAATTAAGTCTTGGGCTTCTCGGTGCGCGTAACTATCGTTAGAAATTTTTCGAGCATCAGCAATCGCTGCTAGCCAATTATCGACTCCTCCCCGATGGAATATCTGATAGGCTTTATTAAGTTTCCTGCTTTCTTCTTGGGCTAATTGAATTTGTTTAACAGTTGCATCGTATTCAGTTGTTGCCCAATATTTGTTTGGTAGACTCAGCAGTTTAACGGCTGAACGAAAAGCTTTATTCCATTCTGATTGTCGTAGCTTTTCTTCAACTTCAGCGAAAATTTCTTCTCCTTTTTGCCACAGTGATCGCCATTTTTCGATTCTTTCTTCAACAACGCCATAAACTTGAACGTGACTAGGAACTTTACGAGCGATAGTAATAGCCTCTTGGAGTTGTCCACTTTGAAATTTTTCTTCAGCGATATCGAGAATAGCGATCGCCCATTCCTCTACACTTCTGTTGATTTCGCTTCGCAGGGAATGATCTGAGGGTAAGGCTTCTACTAGATTAATTGCCTTGAGTAAGCTGTCTACGGTTCCTTGAGCTGCTTCAAGTTGAGCGCAATAGATCCGCATCGAGGCTGAGGCAATCGGCCAGAAAATACTAGTACACTGGGGAGATTTTGGCAATCTAAGTAACATAGAAGTGGCGGTAAATCCTACCATTCCCGACGCAAAAATAAGGGCAATTACCCATAGTTGCCAAGGTAATTTACCCAGGTTTAAAACAACTTTCTTTTTATCAGGAAATTCTTTGACTGCGATCAGCGGTTTAGTAGATTGATTCATAGCTCATAAAGACCATAATACCTTGATGTTTCCTCATCACCCACAAAGGTTTCGTTGGTCATTATCCCTAAATTCTTCTGAAGTGGCAAATCATAACTGAATAATCTTGAGAAATTCCGAGTCTCTGTCAAAACTTAGTAGTCTTTAGGGGATGATTCATTATAGATTAAGATCTGAGGTATCTTTCAAAAGATGCTGGCCTTTTGAGTATTTGTATTTATTGTATTGTGATTACAGTTTTACCCAATCATTTTGATTATGGCAGAAGAAACTACTCCTAACGCTAAACTGACAGCTAAAAAAAAGGGAAAACCCCCTGCTCTTGAAGATAAACCTTTTACTGAATTTATGGAGCAGCATTTCACCCCAACTTTGCACCAAAAATTGACTGAAACTGGACTGATTGATGTTGAATTGTCTTTTTCTCAGAAAAAATTAGCTATTCCTGGTGTTAATACTAACGAGCCATATTGGCAGGTTATTGGAACTTGGAATAATGGTCAACGTCAGTTCAACTTATACTTTTTAGAGGAAGATATTAGCGGCTCTAAAGCTTTTTCTTATGGGATTAATGGGCTTCCTCCAAGTACCATTGAATCGTTTATGATTGATGAACGAAAAGTAACTTTAGATTTAATGGTGTTGTATACTTTACAACGCCTTAACAGTCAAAAGTGGCTCACGCGTAATTAATTTTAATTCGTTTT
Source organism: cyanobacterium endosymbiont of Epithemia clementina EcSB (assembly GCF_029919255.1). Classification (GTDB taxonomy): domain Bacteria; phylum Cyanobacteriota; class Cyanobacteriia; order Cyanobacteriales; family Microcystaceae; genus Rippkaea. Next base: position 3,016,337 of record NZ_CP123991.1, read on the forward strand.
AACTGGTAACTTGCTAGAGACAATTTCTAACAATATCTAAGGGCATAAACCTTGTATGCTCTTAGATATTGTTAATTTCTGAGGAAAGATTATATTAACAATAGGCCTGGCCATTAATCATAGATAAATCGCTTTATATTCTGTAGCTTATCAGCTAAGCCTAAAGACAGTTAGAGTGAGCAATCATTAAGAGTCATACCACCGCGTGTGTATGCAAAAGGCAAGGTTTTTAGCAATGTCAAATACCTTGATGCTGCCATATCTTGATCAAATTCAGATATCACTGAAGCATTGACTAGCTTAAACAACAACAAAATTTTTCCTGAATGTTTTTTTACAAACAGTTTCTCGAAAGAGATTATTTTTATTTTAGAGGTGTTACCCCATGGAATTTGTTTGCAGTCAAAGTGAACTTAACAGTAACCTTTCTCTAGTCAGTCGTGCTGTTCCCTCCCGTCCCACCCACCCTATATTAGGAAATGTATTAGTAGTGGTGGATGCCGACAAAGGACGAGTTAGCCTTACCGCTTTCGATCTTAGTTTAGGCATTGAAACCAGCTTTAGTGCTGATGTTAACCAAGGAGGAAAAATTGCCCTGCCAGCTAAACTGCTCAATGACCTTGTTTCACGACTTCCAGAAGGAAAAATTACCCTTATCACTAACAAAGATAATCTGGAGGACGACACTCAGTTAATTATCCTTAAATCCGCATCAGGACAGTTTCAACTACAGGCTATGAGTGCTGAAGAATTTCCCGAACTTCCTACCGTAGAAGGAGGAGACACCCTCAAATTACCTATCGCCATTTTAACTGAAGGGTTGAAAGGATCTTTATTTGCCGCCAGTAGTGATGAAGCTAAACAAGTTTTAACAGGAGTTCATGTTGCTGGAAATCTTGATGGTTTGGAATTTGCCGCCACTGATGGACACCGTTTAGCGGTTGTGAAAACCCCTCTACAAACTGAAATAGACGGAGAAGAAGAGGTACAAAGAATGCCTGAAGGAGACTTTGCAAGATTTGCAGTCACTATTCCTGCTAGGGCTTTACGGGAATTAGAGCGGATGTTTGCTAATCGTAAGAGTACAGATACAGTAGCCTTATATGTAGATGATGCTCAAATAGTGTTTGAATTGGGAGAACAACGACTCACCAGTCGTAAATTAGATGGAATATACCCCTCTTATAATCAACTAATTCCCCTTCAATTTGCACGGACAGTGAGTCTAGATCGAAAGCGATTTATAAGTAGTCTTGAACGGGTAGCTGTGTTGGCCGATCAAAGAAATAATTTAGTGAAATGTACGATTGATGAAGAAAAAGGGCAAGTATCGTTATCGGTAGAAGCACAGGGCTTGGGCAAGGCTAAGGAATCTATCCCGGCCCAAATTACTGGAGAAAGCGGCGATGTTGCTTTTAACGTTAAATATCTGATGGATGGACTCAAGGCGTTACCGACTAAGGAATTTCAAATGCAATTAAATGCAGGTAATCAACCCGTGATATTGACTCCTTTAGGGGGAATAAAAATGATTTATCTAGTGATGCCTGTACAGCTCATATAATAAACTGTTCATTCGAGAAATTAAAGTATTTGGAACTGTTTTGTTAACCTTTTTGCTCCATGTATTGCTTTTACTTAAGCTAAATGAAAAACTTATTACAATTAGGGGAAAAGAATAGTCTAATCTCGTCTTTTTTGTTTTTAAACAAGGAATACAATCCTAATTGTTGACGATTGCCATTTTAGGTGATCGTTAACCTTGTTGCACTTATAAAAGTTCCTTCATTAGCTTATCTTGTTCTAGCAATTGTTTCTTAACATTAAGATAAGTTGTCCTGTCCTAATTCAACGGTGTTTTCCTCCGCCATGATGGAATAGTTATATGATTGTCGTTGCTTCCTAGCGTCTAAAGAGACGATTAATAAAACCATAATTAATTTGAAAACGCTTTGCTCGCTTTTTATCTAAAAAGAAAACCGCTGTCATCAGACCTTAAAGCCAAGGCCAAGAACTTGAAAAAATTTTTAGAATTAAGATGGAATCTAGATGCAAACCTCGATTTCAGCGATGGCAGATCGAGGTAGTTTACGACATAGTTTAACCAGCCCGACGAATGTTGAAGATGACGTTAAAATAATCACTCCAAGATGTACCATCCTCGCAAGGCTGACTAAAATTTAGATCTAAGTCTAACTTTGTAATTTCTCTCAATCCTAATAGAATAAATATTCACAAATTAAGTAACATGGTGCAACTGTTCCCCAAAACTGAAGAAACTTCTTCCCAACTTAAGACAGAAACCGTTGTCTTAGACGTACACGGGATGAAATGTGCCGGATGCGTCAAAGCAGTAGAAAGGCAGTTGAGTAAACAGTCTGGGGTCATATCTGCTTGTGTCAACCTAATTACCGAAGTTGCCGTTGTTGAGTACGAATTGGGGGCAGTGCAACCCCAAGCTCTAGTTGACAAACTTACTAGCGTTGGCTTTCCTGCTAATTTAAGGAACTCCTCAAACCAAATCTTAAGTCTAACCCATTCAAATGGAGCTAAACGTAAGGAACAAAAAAAGCGAGAGTATAGATGGAAACTGATTACTGCTGCTGTTTTATTAGTATTTTCAGCGCTAGGACACCTGCAACACTTAGAAAATCTTACTATTCCCTTGATTAGTAATATCTGGTTCCATGGGGGGCTAGCCACTTTAGCCTTATCAATTCCTGGACGAGAGATTATTATCGATGGTTGGCGAGGATTACGTTACGGGATGGCTAATATGAATACCCTAGTGGGCTTAGGAACTGTAAGTGCCTATGTTGCCAGTTTGATCGCCTTGTTATTTCCCAATTTAGGGTGGGAATGTTTTTTTGATGAACCTGTCATGCTTTTGGGGTTTATTTTATTAGGGCGTACCTTAGAAGGACAGGCAAGAAACCGTGCCTCCGATGCCCTAGAAGCTTTAAGTGCTTTACAACCGTCTGTCGCCCGTTTAATCGGTGATCCCTTTACAGAAGATACTTCTAGCATCGAAATTCCTGTTGAACAAGTGCAGATGGGAGAATGGATACAGGTTCTCCCAGGAGAAAAGATTCCTGTTGACGGAGAAGTAGTGACAGGAGAAACCCTTATAAATGAATCTTTAGTCACAGGGGAGTCAGTACTGGTTCCTAAACAAGCTAAAGATAAAGTGATTGCCGGGACTCTTAACCAGTCAGGGGCGATCACCATCAAAACAACCCACGTCGGAAACGATACCACCTTAGCCAGGATTATTGCCTCTGTTGAAGATGCCCAAACTCGCAAAGCTCCCATTCAAAAATTTGCTGATACAGTTGCTGGCTATTTTGCCTATGGGGTGATGATGATCGCCTTACTGACTTTAGTATTTTGGTTAGGGGTCGGAACAAAAATCTATCCTCAGGTCTTAGAAATGACCAGTCATAGCCACTCAATAGGAGTTCAAGAGGCAGAAGTTTCCCTCTTGTCATCTTCTCTTTCTCTCTCCTCTTCCCCCATATTGTTAAGTGTGAAGTTAGCGATCACTGTTTTAGTAGTAGCTTGCCCCTGTGCTTTGGGGTTAGCGACTCCCACCGCCATTTTAGTAGGAACAGGGATCGGAGCCGAACGGGGGTTATTAATCAAAGGAGGAGATGTCTTGGAAAAGGTGCATCAACTTGATGCTATTGTGTTTGATAAAACAGGAACTTTAACTCTTGGATGTCCGAGGGTAACCGACTGTATCCCTCTAACCCAGATTAGCTCTCAAAGGCTGCTGCAATTGGCTGCAACGGTTGAAAGTGGCACTAATCATCCCCTAGCGATTGCTATTTTAGAAGAGGCTCAACGTCAGAAATTACTTCTCCTAAAGGCTGAGCATTTCCAAACCCAAGCAGGACTAGGGGTAAGTGCAATAGTTGAAGGCAAATCAGTTTTATTAGGTCATAAAGACTGGTTGAAAGAACAGGGTATTGTCTTACACGATGGACGAGCCTTAATCAAAGAAAATAAAACCTTAGTTTATGTAGTACTTGAGAAGGAAGTGCAGGGAGTTATCGTCCTCGAAGATACCTTGCGTCCTGATGCCAAAGAAACCATAACCCGTCTCCAAGAAAAGGGACTAGAGGTTATTTTAGTAACAGGCGACCACCAAATTGTTGCCGAGTCCATCGCCCAAGAACTAGGCATTAATCAAGTGTTTGCCCAAGTTCGACCTGCTGAAAAAGCTACCATCATCCGATCCCTTCAACAACAGAAGACCAAAGCTAAAATATCCTCCCTTTTAGCATCTCACCCCGGATTCAAAAAAGTTGCTATGGTTGGAGACGGTATTAACGACGCTCCAGCATTGGCCCAAGCAGACTTAGGAGTGTCCTTGCAAGGAGCTACGGAAGTGGCTTTAGATACAGCAGATATTGTCTTGATGGGAACACATTTATTATCGGTGGTTCAAGCCATAGACCTAAGTTTAGCGACCTTCAATAAAATCCGTCAAAATCTCTTTTGGGCTTTAGGATATAACGTTATAGCTATTCCAATTGCTGCAGGTATCTTACTACCAACCCTGGGGTTCAGTGTTAGTCCAGCTTTAGCAGGAGGGTTAATGGCTTGTAGTTCCATTACCGTAGTCACCAACTCTCTGTTATTGCGTCGTCAATTTCCGAATAAATCCAAGTAATAACTGGGATTACAAGAAAAATTCGCGTCAAGCTATCCAAAACAGATGAAGTTTCCCCCCCGAATTTTTTATTGCTTTTGATATTATTGATAATAATTAATTTGCAGCAGAGGCAATTAAATTCCATTGTTGATGTTGACTGATTATTTCCTGAATCTGTCCAAATCGTTGTTGACAATGGTTAGTAACTTGTAAGGGTAATTCGTCATTTTTGATCACCCAAGTAATAGGGATCTCACCAATCTTTGCTTTAGTGCTATCAATAAGAATTTCCACTGTCACTAATTTGGAGAAAACTACCTCGCCTGGAATTTCCCGTGCCATCATATAATCAGTTGCATGGTAAACTGATTCAAATCCACACGATTGTAAAATCTTGTTGATTGCTTGAGGGAGTTGCTCCAAAGGCAAATTAACCAGATAAGAAGAAGTATATCGAGCCATAAATCCAAAATTCCTAATTCAATAATAGATTGATTCAAACTGTTGCCTGTCATCTTAATGAGTATCAACCCTTTTCAGCAACTAATCGGACAGTCTCAAGCCGTTGAATTGTTAGAACAAGTAATCGCCAAAAATCGGATTGCTCCAGCATATCTGTTTACCGGTCCTGTTGGTGTTGGACGTAGTTTAGGGGCTAAATGTTTCAGCGAAGCTTTGCTATGCGTAAACATTGCTCCTGAACAACAAGTATTAGTTCAAAAACGCATCAGAGAAAGAAATCATCCTGATTTATTATGGGTAGAACCGACTTATCAATATCAAGGTCAATTAATTACAGTTCAAGAAGCTAAAAATTTAGGAATAACCCGCAAAGTTCCTCCACAAATTCGGATTGAGCAGATCAGAGAAGTTACTAGATTTCTTAGCCATCCTCCCCTAGAAGCTTCTCGATCTTTAGTCATTATCGAAGATGCTCAAACTATGACAGAAGCAGCTGCTAATGGATTATTAAAAACTTTAGAAGAACCAGGACAAGCCACTTTAATTCTATTAGCTATTAATATAAATGATCTTATTCCAACTTTAATATCCCGTTGTCAGAAAATTCCTTTTCATAGTCTGTCTTTTGAAGATTTAATTAAGGTTTTTAAAGAGCAAAAAAACGAAGTAATTTTAAAAAATGAAGAGATAATATCTTTTGCACAAGGAAGTCCAGGAGAAGCAATTTTTGCTACTCAACAATTAGATAATATTCCAAAAGAATTGTATCAAAAAATAAAAAAAATACCTTCTGGTCAGATAGAAGCATTAGAATTGTCAAAAATAATTGCTCAAAAATTAGACATTCAAACTCAACTATGGCTAATTAAATATCTGCAATATTATTATTGGACAAGATTAAAAAACAAAAAAATATTAGAGATTTTAGAAAAATCTCGTCTTTATCTTTTGAGTTATGTACAATCTCAATTGGTTTGGGAATGTTTATTATTAGAAATACTTTCCGTATACTCCTAAATAAACTACTATAAAATCCTGTCCATTCACCTTTTGTGTTACTTTTTTAAACAAAAAATTGAAAAAGTAAGACTTCAAAAATCTAAAACCTGAGCAATACTTATGTGTTGTTGTAACTAAATGTAAATACTCTAACTACAAGAAGCTGATTCACTATAACCAAGTACAAAAAACTTATAGAATAAAGACATAATCAATCATTATTACAATTAAGGCAACTTGACCGACAATTCCTTTAATAAAGATTAAACTAAATTGCTAAGTCATTTAGCAATTTAGTTCGAGTCATCAAAATCTGATAACGAACTTGATGAATTGTTAAGTTGATTTGATTCAGAACTTTCACAATCGACAACTCATTCTCTGTCAACCTCTTTATCTTTAACCTAATGATCAGCAAATAAAATTAGCAAAATTTCTAAGGGCAATCCTGCTAGCATTTCAAAAAAAACTGAGAACATTAAAAGCCAACTATCATTTATCTCTGACGCCTACTTAGAGTCAGTTTTGTTAAAAAAATTTCCTATTAAGATGGAAATTTCTAAACAGAATTTTTGAGTTAGTTAAAATCTAACCTTGATTGCGCTTCGGATTACGACTATTAACTTCCCATCTTAGAAAAATCTGCTTCCTCTTTACTCTTAGTTTGATTTAATGCTTAGCTTTGCTACTCAATAAACACCCTTGTGCTCCTTCAAGTTAGCTGTCTTTATCGATACCCCCATTAATTTATCCCTTAAATTTTAAAAGTCACAGACAGTCGAAGAGATTATAGAAATAAGTCCTTTTCAGGACTTGGATGATGATTTCAAAGGCTTAGAAGCTATCCTTCAACAAGCTAATCGCACCCTGAAAACAACTCCCAGCGTTGCCATAAGTTAAACAAAATAATTAACCGTACGCACAGACTAAGATATTTGGGCAAAGTATGTAGGTTTTTGTTAAAAAAGTTGACAACCTCAGTAATTTAATCGGGGAATTATTGATGATGAAATAAAATCGCCTTGAACAGACTCAAGAACAACTGCGAAGATTGTAAAAATGTATCCTTCAATCAAGTTCAAAACCTGAGTGATGTAAGAAGACGAATACAGAGTCTGTCATCTCAACAAACCCTTCTCGAAGACGCAGTACTAGTTGCACGGCATTAAGGCTATCCTTTTGGGTCAAGATGGATATCGATAAAATCTCAAAGAATAACAATGAGCTAAGGAAAAGATAATGACAAAGAAAAAAACTAGATGTCTTGGAAATAAATTAGTTTGCCGGTTTCTATCTAGTTTTCCAAAAAATGATAAAACTGATTATACTTGATTTGAAAGTCGACTTCTAAGATTTAATTCGTTGTTGATAAAACCGAACAAATTTTCCAAAATCTGCGCCAAGCAATCATCTAGTTACAAGAGAAAATGATCACATTCCAAATAGTTCTCCTTACCCAAACGGTCAAGTGTCTGCCCCTTACCGTTCACGAGCTCTACTTTTTGAAAAAACAAGCTAAATTAGCAGTATAGAAGGGGACAGTTTCAGTAGATATGATGATGTTCTAAGGTCGTCATAATCCTATGATTCACTTGGTCAACAATATCATAAACTACGTCGTTGAAAAACTTGAAAGAGATGTCTTCTAAAAAAATGTCCCAAAGCTCGTGAAGAAGATTCTCTAGAAGTTACTTAAATAAATAGAACAAATGGCAAAACAAGATTGGTTAGTAACAGAAAATGGTAATTGTTTAGGGTTTGATTCTCCTAGAGAATGGGATTTGTTATCCAACACCAATCCCTATCGATTATATCGATTTTTGGAGGAACTCGAAGATATTCTCAATCAAGGAGAAATGACAAACCAAAAGGAAAAGGATTTGCTAAAGTCTATCCGTCGAGTGGTTAGAAAGTTGATTCTTAATGTCTATTGGGTGACAACTACCATTCCTGACCCGTCCCCCCAAACAGGTACTGCGTTATCATTACTCTACGATGAACCTGGATTTTCTCTAACGCTTCAGACCGAAATTATGTTGTCAGGAACTACCACCTCCATTCATAATCATGGGACTTGGGGGGTAGTAGCTACTTTGGGAGGACGGCAAAAAAATAGTTTCTGGAAACGATTGCCAACTTTAGAGGTTTCCGATAAACTTCAAAAAGTTGGGGAAAAAATACTTAACCCAGGAGACATTATTAGTTTCACTAGCAATGCAATTCATCAGGTAGAAGCCATAGGAGATGAACCAACTTTTACTTTAAATCTTTATGGCGAAACTCTATCCAATCGTTTTAATTTTGATCCGATTACTTATCAAGCACATAAATTTTAACTCACATAAAAATATTTATGATAAATTCATGATTATTGACTATGCTAATTAATCAAGTAGCTCTAAATAAACTTTAAAAAATATTTTTTAAAATTTATTTAGAGCTACTTGGAATTTAATTTATGTTGTTTTAATTCACATTGTTTATATCAACTCCTTTGAATAGAACTTTGTTTAACTGTCTGAGCTAAATTATATTGACTTTTGAACATCTTCCCTACTATTACATTTAGGTATAGACTCTAAGTTAGTGGAAAAGATAAATATAATCCTTTTTATTCTCATTATTTTAAATTTACTTTAAATAAACTACTTAGATAAATATAATAACTATCCAAAATAATTTGGGTAGTTATTATATTTGTTAATACTTTTTTGATCAATAAGTTTTATATTTTCTTCCTTCCAAATTCTTTGTCTTACAATTTTTGGATAAGATCATAATCTTTCTATTATTCTAAAATTTCATCTATAGATTGTTTTTCTTATTATATTTTTTAAAAGTTTTACTAAATTAATTGTTTTTAAACTTTATGTCCTTTGATATTTAAACATAATAGTGTTGCTCTAGTTCTGGAAGAATTTTTTGTTATAAGTTAACTTCAATAGAGAAATCAAAAGAAATTAGTCAAGTACTATCAAAGTTTTTGAAAACAACTTTCCATAAATTAATAACCACTTTAAGGGTATCATTACATTACCTTAATTACTGTTGTAATAACAAGATTAGCAATAAATAAAAGAAAAAAGAATTAAGAATTTAAAGAAAATTAGATTTTAGTTAAATTAATAGGAATCAATATATTATTAATTTTTCTGTAATTAATTAAGTCTAAATTTTTAATTTAGGTTTTAATTCTCAATTCTTAAATTTAAAATAGTTTTGTTGAACATGAATTTTAAAAATAAGACCTGAGAAAACTACAGAGAACACTCTTGATTTTGTTGAAGAAAAATCGTTATATATAATTTAAAATTTAAACTAACTTTTTAACTATTTTTATAAAAGATTTTTGAAATAGATATAGTGTAATTATACAAATTATAAAATTTTAAATTTTTATTTATTTTTATTAAAATTTAACTATTAAAACTATTATTATTTTAGGATTGAGTTTGACGGCAGCAAAAAAATACACAGATATATAACACTATAAATATAAATAGATAATGTTAGTAAACATTTATTTTTTTATCAATTAACTGGGGTTACAATATTTTTTTGCTTTGCAATTTATAATTGCTTTTACGGGTAATTACTAAATTATATATGCATATTACCTTCAACATAAAAAATTAGTGATAAATAAAAAAATATTATTTCTTAATAAGAATCATCTCTGTTTTTTGAAATGCTAATATCACAAGTAATTAAGACTTATAGTTTTTGACCAACATAGTTTCTGAGTAATTTTTCTTACATTGATAGCAAAGTTATGAAAGCGTTCTAATATTTTTCTATCGAATAACTTGCCCTGTTCATTAAACGCTTGCTATACTTATTTTCTGATTAATTTTATTTTTTTTAAAAAATACTCTTAGATTGTTCTCCTAAAACACTGACTAACCAAGTAACTTTCCCAGATGGTGGATAAAAATTTATTAAGTCTAAAGTATTGTTGATAACCTCACTAACACCTACATGATACTCTAGAGTATCATGTAGGTGTTAGTTTGCCACTTTAACAGTTTGATGCGTTTTTTACATCAGGATAGTCTGGATATTTTTTCTCTCCATTGCAAAACGGTAACCTCATGGTGTATATATGAGTAAGAAAATTTCTTTTTCTAGTAAATAATTCTACTATTGTTAATACTACTTTAGTCGGTTGAACACAATAGAACTTGAGATACAAAAGTTTATTGGCAAAGTAATAATTTACTATTGCTTTTCAACATAAAACAATATTAGAGATAAGTGTTTATACATGAACTACTATTCGATAGTTGTGAAACAATAGTTTCTTGTATAAAAAAGAGAAAATTTAACTAATTATCATTATTTAAATACTTAACTTATTCCTTGATTTTTTTTAAAAAAACTTATAATTAAGTCTTATCTATTAAAGTCTATAATCTTTATGGTTACTTTGATTTTAAAAAGTAAGTTGGCAAATATTCTTTAGTGCTTCCTAAATTTTTTTGCTATAATGCCATCTGCCACTATCTTCTATTAATAAAACTTTTTTTTAGATAGCTCTACATCTTTAGTCAAATGTTCATCAACTAAATTAAGCTATTTTCTATTCACTCTTAGAATTCAATTCCATAAAGTTTCTCTAGTTAGAGGTTTAACAAATTTATAGATATATGATCGGCTTACTGTAGCAGTCATCATTTCTCTGATAGAACTCTCAACTCTTCTTTTTATTGAATTCAATCCCACTCCAAGTTAATAAAAAAACATATATCTATTTTAAATTCTTGAATATTTTTTTGGGTTTTTATTTTTTAAAATATAATCTTTTAAGATTTTTCGGTTTAAAATATTATCTCTTTCTATAGTTTATTGTCGTACTTATAATTTAATTATATTAAAATATTTAATTTATATGAGATTATTTTAGTTGTTTCTAACATATTAATAATTTAAACTAAAGAATTTTTTATTTCTTTAGTTTAAATTATTATTCTTGAGTTTTTAACCTCTCATTGTTTTAATTGTAATTTGTTATTATAGCAGTACTACTATTTTTAGTAATTTTCCTAAAATAGATTATATTTACTTATTTTTATAGATTTTTAACTGCTTAGATATTATTTTCTTAGTTTAGGTAAACTTAAATGAAAAAATATGATATTTTACTATAGTAAAAATCCTATTGGATAAAGCTTTGTGTGATTATAAGGCAAGTTTTAGCATTACTTTAATAGTGAACAAAAGGGATCCATTTATAACTATTAATAATTCCTTAAAAATAATCATTAATTGCTTCTCTTGAATAGGGAGTAACTCCAGTTTCTTCCCCAAACCACTTTTCATAAAGTGCTACAGTTTCAGGTTGATCACGAATAATTCTTTGCATAAATTTGATTAAACTTTAATGCACAATATTCCGCCATGCAGATTCATCTTGAAGGAGTATACAAGAATAAGATTCCTAGACATAGGGAAACTCTGGAACTACTTCCAATTGTCTAGAATTCCTTGATTCTTTTAGAAAAATTTCATCACCTACACAGGCATCTATCATCCACGCCTCTAGTTTTTTTAACCAATCATTACAGTCTTTTAATATTACTAATTTAGCAGCCGGTTGTTGTTGTTTAATTACCAGTTCATTGGTAGTTTTAGGAATTACCCCGACTTGACGACCAGCGAGGGGATCAATTGTTTCTAGTCCACTCCCTTTTTTAACTAAAATTTTTGTGCCACTAGCAAAATAACTCACGGTAAAATATACTGTCTGAGTTCGTTGCAAATTGACTGTTGTTGAGGCATATTCAATATCAATCTTTCTTTTTTAAATAAAAGAGAAGCGATTTTTAGCAGTTACTTTTACTAAATTAAGTTTAATGAGTTCACCTATTTTTTTTATATTTTTACAAATTATTTCGAGGATATTCTTTAAATATCCTACCCATTTTCCTTGTTCATTAACGTAACCAAAAGGAATAGCGTCTTTACGAGTTCCGGCAGTAACCACTCCAGGTTTTCTAATTTTTCCCAAAATTACACTAGCCCAACTGGAAGATTGGCTGGTTGTCGCAAACATTAAAATTAAAATCACTAAAGCTAATTTTTTCCCCACCGTCTCTTCTCTAATACAACTTAGGTTCATAGACCAAAGGGATAGAAGGAATGTTTCGTCAAAGTTGATTAACTTAAATAAATAAGAGTGTAATTTAGCTAAGTCACAAAGATCCACTTAAAAATTTTCCGTTGCTTATGAGAAATAGATGATAATGTGACTAGCTAAGTATGTTAACTTAATCAGTGAATCCTGCTCAGTTCTGTTTAGGCAAAAATGACAACTAATCCTCCAAATTCACCATTAAAACCGCCTAAAAAAAATAATTTATTAACTAGATTAGCTAGTTTTGCTAGGCGGCCTTCTACCCTGATAATGAGCGGAGTGTTGCTAATCTTGGGGATGACAACCTATTATGGAATTAATTATTTTGTCTGTAAAAAACTATCACCTCTCCTTTCTAAAGAATTTAGTAAACTTCTTGAAAGAGAAGTTAAAATAGGTGAAGTCGAAAGCTTTTTTTTTAATAGAATCAGTGTTGGACGTTCTTATATTCTTACGACTAATACGGATACAGATTATGCTGAAGCTGAAAAAATTGCTATCAGTTTTAATCCCCTACCAATCTTTATTGGTAGACCTTTAATTATTGATATTACTATCAAAAAATCTAATCTTTTTATCGAACAAGATCAAACAGGAGAATGGATCAAATTACCAAAAATTAAAGAAGAAGAACTTAATCTTCCAATTAGTCTTGACGCTAAGATTCGTTTCAAAGATGCAGATATTACAGTTCATCCTTACGGGTTTAAAGAATCTCTATCTCTCGAAACAGACGGACAAGCAGATTATAATTATCAATCCAATGAGAATCAACAATTTAGTTATGCTTTTGAAGTTAGTGTTCTAAACAGTGAGATTAATATAGAAGGAAAAACCAATATTAAGAGTTGGAAAACCCAAGCACAATTACAGGTTTATAAACTTGGGTTAGCTGAGTTAGTTTCTTTGATTCCTAATTTACCTATCACCCTCAAAAGTGGACAATTAAATAGTAATTTAAATCTTTCTATTCCTTCTTTAGAAGAAATAGAAAGATTTACAGGATCAGGAGAATTTAATATCTCTACCATTGAAGCAAATATTAAATCCTTAAAAACTCCTCTTAAAGTTAACTTAGGTTTAGATTTTCAAGGAAAAAATGTTCAATTACAAAATATAGAAATTAGTCTAGGAAAATTAATTACTAAAATTACTGGAGTAATTAATTGGGAGCAAGGTTACAATATTAATATTGATATTAATCCAGTTTTTCTAGAAGATTTACTTGCTATTGTTTTCCTCAAATTACCTCTTAAATTAAAGGGAGAAATTCAAGGAAAAATTAAACTTAGTGGGGGGATTAAAAATCCTATTTTGACTGGAACAATTAAAAATACAGAATTTCTGCTAATCGATCAGGTTATTATTAAAACATTTACAAGCAATTTTAAAGCTAATTTAGATCAATTTATCCTCGAAAAAGTCCAAATTATTCCTGCTGCTGGTGGAAAGATTGTAGCTAGGGCAAAAGTAGAACCAGGAGTTCTAAAAGAGATCAAAGAAACAAAAAAAACTGATTGGAAAAAAATCCCTTTCTTCCTCGCTTTTGAGGTTGAACTACCCACAGAAGAATTAGTTACTCCTTATTTTCAAAAAAAACAAGGTATTAGTTTAGGAAAAATTACAACTAAAGGTGCAATTACTGGAACTTTAGGGAACCCATTGGGTAAAATAGAATGGCAGTCCCCGAATCTAATTAACAATTCAAAAGAACAAATTTCAGGAAAAGGAAAAATTTTATTGTCAGGACGAGAAATTTCACTTGAGGAAACAATTTTAAAGTCTGCAGAAGGATACATTACTATTAATGGGTTAGGAAATTTAAAAGATAAAAAGTGGAATATAGCTTTGACAGCTAATACTTTTTCTCTTAGCCCATTTTTAATGATTACTTGTTCGGTTACTACCTGTACTGATCAAGTTTCTCGTCAGTCAGTTACTCTTACTAAGAGTAATATAAAATTATCTGGTAAGTTAGATGATTTCCATTTAGTAAAAATTCATGGACAGGGAAATTTAACTGTTAATGTTAATGGTGGGATAATCGCCGTTAGTAGTCGTATCGCTAATGAGAATATAAAATCCGTTGTTAGTATATCAGAAATTTCTCTTAATCCCTATATTGCTAATTTAGCAGTCCCTATCAAAGTAACAAAAAGTTACTTTGATATATCAGGTTCGTTAAGCAAAATCTTAGACAATTTCACTTTAAATATTAACCATCTCCAAGCAAAGGGAAATTCACAATTAACGATTGATGGCAGTCCTGTCAATGCAACTATAGACTTAAGCAATGGAATACTACAAACAGTCGTGAGAACTGGTAAAATTCCCCTTGACGAAATTGTTCCTAATTTATTCGTTAATGCCAAGTTAATTAAGAGTAGTTTTACTTTAACAGGAAATCTAAATTCCATCCTTACATCTCTCAAAACAAACTTAGTTTTTAATAGTTTAAAAGCTAATGTAGATGCACATTTTATCGTAGAAGATAGTCTAGTTAGTATTAACGGAAAGTTAAGAAACGGTCAGATAAATGGGTTAGTTAACCTCGGTGAATTATACCTTAATAAAATTGTTACTACCCTACCTATTCCTGTAAAAGTTATCGGTGGTAACATCAAATTTTCCAGTCAATTAACACCTTTACTTTCTACTAAACCTGACGTAAGTAGTGTCAAATTAATAGCTAATCTACAGCTTTCTGCTGCCCAAGGTCATATCAATACCACTACTCGATTACATAATAATTGGTGGACAACAAACATCAATGTATCTAATCTCAATTATGCTCTAATTTTAGAAAAAATTATTCCCCAAGCGTCCCCAATACAAACTTCTAATCTTAACGCAGAAATTAATTTTTCTGGCAGTATAGTAGATTTTCTAGCAGGAAAGAAAATAATTCCTGTTCAAGTTAATAATATTGCCGTTCAAGCCGATGGACAAATTTTGAATGCCAAAGGAAATCTGCAATTGTCTAATCTTTTGAGCAACCCTGATATTGCCAACGTCAACTTATCAGTTAATGCCAGTTCTAACTTTGATCAATTACCCTTAACTCAATTAGTTTCCATTATTCCCCTAGATAGAAAATTTCTTCTCGGAGAACTTAGCTTAAAAGGTCATGGAAAATTTACTGGAAAATTTTTAGGTAACAACCTTTTAACTTCTTCTACATACCCAGGTAATCTCCAATTATTAGGGGATTTAAAATTCACTAATTTGGTCTTTAATGATCAAGTTTTTGAAGAGATATTAACAGGAACTATTAAGATCTCTTCAAAAGAAAAAATCACTCTGAATTTAGAAGGAAAAGAAGATAAAATTACTGCAATCTTAATACCTTGTACCCAAAAAAACTGTTTTGCTCCTTATTTTCCCGCTTCTTTTGAATTACGTCAAACTGCCGGAGAACAATCCCCTATTATTGTCCAGGGAATGTTAGAAGACGATCACCTTACCACAAAAATTGAAGTATTACCTCTAAAATTAGCTAGAATTTCTCTAGGTCGACAATATGGCATCTCTGGTTATCTTTCGGGTTCGGTTAGCGGCCAACTGGAGATTGATACTTCCACTCTCGAAGGACGAGGGACTCTAACCATTGACAAACCAAGGTTAGGATTTATTGAAGGGCGACAACTCACCGCAAAGGTCCAATATAAAAATAATGTGGCTTTTTTACACAATGCAAGCCTCAAATTAGGGAGAAGTGATTACAATGTGCAAGGGTCACTTAATCTGCAATCATTAGCCTTACAAGGAAAATTAACGGTTAATGATGGTCGCGTTGAAGATCTGTTGACCGCCTTAAACTTTACCAACTTTGAACGGGTCTTAGACGTAATTAAATTCCAACCCCCAGACTATACTACGGCTAAAGCCATCCCCCCACAATCTATCGGAGATGCCCAAGCAGCCATTGCTGAACAAGTAAAATTATTAGGGGTTATTGATCAAAAAATACGCCAATTAGCTGCTCTCCGTAAAGCAGGAGGAATTCCTACCGAATTGGATATTCGCGGTCGCTTCAATGTCGATGTTGCCCTAGGAGGAACTTTCTTGGACCCCACTGTTAACCTAAAATTCATGGGGGATAAGTGGGAATGGCATCCTCAACAACCCTTTCCCGACATTGTGCCACCCTTGGGGTTGGTGATATTAGATGAACAATTTATTCCCATTAACTCTGTGGAAGTCCAAGCCAAGTCAGTCAATGGAATAGTTGCAGTTGAATGCGCCAGAATACTACTAAAAAATACATTATTCACTTTACAGGGGGATTTTTCCTTACAAAACATTGATTCTAAGTGGAAGGTGCAACACTTATCCGTTGATACAGTAGGTAACTTTGTGAAACTTCCCGTCGATATTGGTGGTTTTGTTGATATGTCAGGAACTCTAGGCGGAACCCCTATTCAACCAGAAATACAAGGACAATTTGCCTTTGAAAAAGGAGCATTTCAAGGGCGATCACTAGGAAAAAATCTGCAAGGACAATTTAGCTATCAAGATGGTCGGTTTCGACTCGCTACTGCTGATGCGTCTTTTGTGCACTTAGCAGTTAATATTCCTTTTCCTATTACCCCCGATAATAATGTATTTAACATTGAGGCAAAATTAGACACAGACGCACTAAAATTAGTAAGTGTTTTAACTGGGGAACAAGTAATCTTAATTGGCGGAGAGGGGCAAATCAATGCCCAAGTCCAAGGACGCATTAATCTTTTCAATGGACTGAGAGTTAATGATTTAAACGCCCAAGGAAAGGTGCTCCTAAGTGAAGCTATTTTCCAAAGTGCCGCTTTGCCCAAACCTTTAACTATCAGCGGAGAAATTAACCTCGATGATCAAGCCATAAAAATTTCCCAACTACAAGGAACTTTTGCCCAAAGTAACTTGATCATTGCCGGAGTCTTACCCTTATTTAAGTCCCAACCCCAAATTGAGAACCCCCTCACCGTTGCTATTGAGAAAGGAACTATTGATTTAGAAGGATTATATAGTGGAGGAATAGAAGGAAGTATTTTTGTTATGGGAAATGCCCTTAAACCTTTGGTTGGTGGTGTGGTTCGTTTAGCTGATGGAAAAGTCTTTATACCTAAAACCCCAGAAGTCGCCACAGGCTTGCCTAACGCTGCCTTAACTCAATCGTCAAGAACTAGTCGTCAAGTGTTTTTCTCTCAAGAAAATATTCCTTTTATCCCTGAATTACTGGATTTTAGAGTAATTATTCAAAATTTGTCGGTAGAAACTCTGCCCCTATTTCAGTTTGAATTCGGGGGAGATTTAATAGTTAATGGCTCTTTAAATAATTTGACTAGCCTGAAGCCTCAAGGAAATGTTATCCTCAATCGAGGACAGATTAATTTTCTTGAAACCCGTTTTTTGCTTGAACGTCGGAACCTTAATCAAATTGTTTTTTATCCAGACAAAGGATTATTAAATCCCGATCTTGATCTACAACTACGGACGATTGTCTCAGGAGTTTCTGAGACCTCAAAGGACTTCCGTGCGGCTGATACTACTGAAATTCCTGATGATAGTTTAAATAAAGTAGAACGAATTGATATAAATTTAGCTCTTAAGGGATCTTTAACTCAGTTAATTCCTAGTTTTTACAAAGATAAATCAGAGTTGTGCTTGATTAAAAATCCTCTACAACCAATCCGTACTAAAACCACCTGGTCTGTGGAAGAATTAAACCTTTTAAAAAACTGTTTGACTTTTCTGGCTGAGAACAGTAAAGAGAACTTAGATGAACAACTCCTAAGTAATCCAGTGATTAATTTAACCAGTAGTCCTCCGCAGAGTCAAGGACAAATTGTCCGCTTGTTAGGAAAACAAATATTTGTTTTAGCTGAATCTTTACAAGGACAAAGTACTGAGCAGTTAATTCAATTTGGCGTTGTTCAGTTAGTATTGCCAATGCTATTTCAAACCTTTATTTATGATATAGAGAGTGCCATAAGTGAAACTACTAAAAGTACAGATTGGAGACTTTTACCATTCTTAGAAACTATTTATGAATTGGAAGATAAAGTGTTTATTAAATTCTATTATGATTACATTCTTAATGAATTTCGAATTCGCTATGAAAAACGATTCTAGTTAATTTTTAATGAAATTAAAATATCATACAACTAATACTAACTAAAAAAAAGTTGCAATATTATATTAATAATAATTAAAATTTATTGCGACTAAAATGTGCCTAGCCATTCAACATTTCACTGTTAACAAATATTTTTTAACTATTAGTGACAGAACCAATACCCACAAATACTTAGCTACGTATTAAGTCAGAAAGATATTGAAAGATAGGAAGACTTTTACCTTTTTTACTGATTAAAGAACAAAAAAAACTAGCGAACAGATTCAACAAATATTCCAAACTATAATCTCAATTATAGAGCAATTTCATCCTTAACAATATCAATACATTGAAACAAGTTCAAAAGACAACAACATTAATATATCTGTCTGTATAGCTGTCGATATAGTTATTTCTTTTTTAATTCTGTTAGCTTAATTTTTTAGACAGACCGGCATCTAGGAATTACTCGTTTTTAACTATTTTATTATTTGTATTTTACATTCATCTGAAGCATATGATTGTCTTCATAATTATATTATTATAATCACCCCTTCCTGATTAATTAGGATTAATAGGTAAACAAAACACGATATAACTCAAATGAATTCTAAAGAGTTTTGGATTGATTATTAAGTTGTTATTTTGCTGATGTCATTTTACTGAAAGTCATGGTAATAACAGCCGTTTTTGTTTAGATAGACCAAATTAAAAAATAAAGCTATATTCCATATATATTTACACTAAAACTATAGAAATTAACAAGAATACTGATCAATTAACTCGACAACTAATTGGCTGATCTACCCACTACTATTCTCGTGAGCTATCCAATCAAAATATTCTATAACATAATGGTCAAAAGATGTTCTTAATTAGGTTATCGTTACGCTTTAATATTTGCTAAATGTGCAGCACAATACAAGTCCATTCAGTAGAAAATTTTATATCTATTACTATGATTCAGATGTCAAAATTTATTTTCTGTTTAACAAACTGTTTAAATAGAGAAAACACATGTTTATTAATGATGAACATCTGGTAGTGATCGCTTTGCCTTATAGAGCCAAATTAAACCCAAAATTCCAAATCCTATCATTACCAAACTAATTACTTGAGCAATTCTTAAAGAGCCTAACATTAGGCTATCTGTTCTCAATCCTTCTATCCAAAACCTCCCAAAACTGTAGGCTATTAAATAGACTAAAGACAATGTACCTACTTGGATTTTATCCCTATGTTTTAATCCAAAAAAAAATAGATTTAATAACAAAAAAAATACTAACAGATTCCAAATAGATTCATACAAAAAAGTCGGATGAAAATATTCCTGATTAATATATGTTAAAGGACGGTGATTTACAGGAATATATAGTTTCCAGGGTAAATTAGTCGGAGAACCAAAAGCTTCTGAATTAAAGAAATTTCCCCATCGTCCAATGGCTTGTCCTAAGGTTAAAGATGGCACAATTAAATCTGCCAACTGCCAGACAGAAACTTTATTTAAACGAGCAAAAATAATAGCTGCTAAGGTTCCTCCAATAATAGCTCCATGAATGGCAATTCCCCCTTTCCAAATAGCAATAATATCCCCTGGATTTTGAGCATACTGTTGCCATTCAAAGATAACATAATAAAGTCGAGCGCAGAGAATAGCGGAAATAACCAACCAAATCACTAGATCAGCCACTAAATTGGGATCAACCTGACGTTTGGTGGCTAACCATTGGGATAGAGCAACACCAATTAAGATTGAAGACGAGATCAATAAGCCATACCAACGAATGGCAAAAAAACCAATTTCAAAGACAATTGGCCCTGGAGATTGAAACTGAAACCCTAATAAACTGTTCATTATCCAAATTAGTAGTTAAGACATTGGAGAAATAGAGTGTCAAGACCAAAGTTAATTAAGTATAATTGTACGCATTAACAGCTTTTGACCTCTACCAAGTAAGCAGTTAAATGTTTTTCTTCTTGTTATTTTCTCATAGTTCTCACAATCATCTACTTCCATTCGGGGTGAGGTTCTACCGGTAAACAAGAACTATATTGATTGATCTGATTAATCATTTGATATAGGCGACCAAAGTTGCGCTGGTCAAAATGAAAGACTAAGCGAGGTAAGCTTTCTGTTTCATCTCCTTTTTCACTAGGTAAAGCAGCACTTTTACAAATTGTTTCTTTGACAAGAATATCTGAATAGTCGTCATTGAGCTGGTCTACTTGTTCATCAGATAATTCTAAATTAAGACGCATCACAAATAAATCTCCCACATAGCGACTTGAATGATACACGCAATAGAAATTATGGATAACATTACAGGCATGGGCTAAATTGTCTGTAACAGTATAGAGACTAAAGTCTTCTGTATTAATTAATCCCCGTCGTAACAAATTCTTCTGGTTATGCTCGTTCCAAGTTTTCCAATAATCGCCTCCAGGTTCATCAATTAATACTAAAGGACAGGGGCCATATTTTCCTGTCTGAGAAAGAGTGAGGGTTTCAAAGACTTCATCTTGGGTGCCAAACCCTCCTGCAAATAGAGCTACTGCGTCACTTTCTCGTAGAAAAAAGAGTTTTCTGGTAAAAAAGTATTTAAAATTAATCAATTTAGGATCATCAGCAATAAAAGGGTTGGCACTTTGTTCAAATGGTAATTGGATATTAAGTCCAAAAGAATGCTCTGGTCCTGCTCCTTCATTCCCTGCTTGCATTATCCCTCCTCCTCCGCCTGTGAGAACCATAAACCCAAACTGAGTGATGCAACGGGAAAATTCAACTGCTAAATGATACTCTGAACTTTGGGGAGACAGGCGAGACGAGCCAAAGATGGTAACTTTACGTATGTGACGGTAAGGATAAAAAGTCTGAAACCCTTGTTCTAAGTCTTCTAGGGCAGCAGTTAAAATTTTCCAGTCGAGGCGGTCTATCTCTTCTCCAGCAATTCTCAACAAGACAGACAATGCCCGTTTGACTAGGGTGCCATGTTGATGTTCTGACAATTTTGCTATCAATTCCCCTATGTCTTTAGCTAAAGAAGGGTCTATATTATCTTTTGATAAAGTCATAGTTATGTCTTGAAGACTACCTTCATTGTATCGAAGTTCTATTTATTCAGATAAATCTCTATGTGTTAAGAAATACATAGAATCAAAAATACTGAGTTTTCCCATTGTCTTAAGTTTTATATTGTTTCTCTTTGAATTTTTTAGTTTTATTAATTAATAATTATAGCTCTTTTGGACTGAATATGATATGATTGCAGTTGATAGTTGTTAAATTTTTTATCTTGGCTATATTTTATCACTCCAAAAACTTGATCTTATAAAGATAAAGTTTTTCAAATCTTGTAAATACGTAAAATAAGACTTCCAGTTTTTATTTATTAATATTTTGTCACAGCTAGTCTAGAAGGGACTTAATGATTAAGTCTTCAAAAGCTAGAAAAAGAAATAATAGCAGTTTTCCGTTGAATAAATAGTTTTCTCCTGCTCTATATAAGTTTTGGTTTTGTAAATATTTGCTACTGATGTAAAAAACATTATAAACCTGTATCAAAAAAATTACTAACTCTCCTAGAAAGAAATAATAGATATTTGGAAAGGTAAAATGGCAATTTCTCTGTTAACTATCATGAGTTTAGTTTCATTCTTAACCACTTTCATTGTTTGACTTTTATGTACTTTTGTTTTTTGAAACTATAAAAGTGTTATTTTGAAAGTAAATGAATATTGTTTTATCACACAACGTTTTTAGTGAAAATATGAATAATTGTCCTATTTGTTCTAGTCAAATTTTACGGCATATCAATCATCATAAAATCTACTGGTATTGTCCCCATTGCCATGAAAAGGTTCCCAATTTCACTCGGGTTTTAGTTTCTCAGAAAATTCATGAGGTTGTGACCGACGAAGAACGTTAATATGTAACAGTTAAACTTAATTGTTAAACTCTTTAAAAAAGCAAGACAACATATAAATACTCATAATATGGCTGGTCTGATCAATCCCGCCATAGCGCACAGTGCACAAGGGATATGATATGGTCAGATACATTACCAAACTGTTGATTTGTCAAGAATCGGGTTGAGATTTTGATGATTGATTAATAAACTTGGACAGTCAACCAATCAAATCAATCATCTCGACTCCCTTAAAGAACTTCAACAGATCAATCAAGACCATTTACTCCCCTTACGTCAAGAGAGTGCAACGTATGGATTTTTTCGTGCTAGGTAAACTCTTAGCTGGATTAGTATTATTAGTCGTTGGTGCAGAAGGATTAGTCAACGGTGCGTCTTTCCTGGCAGCTAGTTTGGGGATTTCTCCGTTGGTCATTGGGTTAACTATTGTTGCTTATGGGACAAGTTCACCAGAAATGGCCGTGGCTATTCAATCAAGTTTTGCCGGACAGGCCGATATTGCGTTGGGGAATGTGGTTGGTAGTAATATTTTTAATGTCTTAGTCATTTTAGGGTTATCAGCCTTAGCAATGCCTTTAATAGTGGCAAAACAGTTAATTAGAATCGAGGTTCCCATCATGATTGGGATTTCATTCCTAACTTTGTTGTTTGGATTTGACGGCTTGATTAACCGCTCAGATGGAATTATTTTAGTAATTGGTGGAATTGTTTATACTATTTTTCTCATTTTTCAAGGGTCACAACAATCTCCTGAAGAAAAAGAATATGAAAAATACACCGTTATAGAAGATGTTTCAGTTTTTCAATGGGTGAAGAATTTGGGGTTAATGTTAGGTGGAACAGGGCTATTAATCTTAGGCTCTCGTTGGTTGGTGGAAAGTTCTACTAGCATCGCCCTTACCATTGGGGTTAGTGAATTAGTTATTGGTTTGACGATTGTTGCAGTGGGAACATCATTACCGGAATTGGCCACCTCCGTTATGGCTACTTTGAAGGGAGAGCGAGATATCGCGGTTGGTAATGTGATTGGAAGTAACATATTTAATATTTTGGCTGTGTTAGGGATAGGGGCTATGGTTTCTCCTCAGGGTATTCCTGTTTCTAGTGCTGCTATTGAATTTGATCTACCAGTTATGATTGCGATCGCTATTTCTTGTTTACCTATTTTCCTTACAGGAAATGTGATCGACCGTTGGGAAGGGTTATTGTTTGTTAGTTATTACATTGCCTACACAACTTATTTAATTCTACGTTCGACGGAACACGATAGCCTAGAGATATTCAGTAATGTCATGCTCCTTGTTGTTATTCCCATTACTGTACTAACTTTAACTATAGTCACCGTCAATAGTCTATGGAAACAAAGGTAAAAATAATAGGTTTTACCTAATGAGTATTTAAGCTGTTCCTTGTCAATAGCTATTATAAAGACTTCAATTAAAAATCTTCTAGACCCAAACTATTTACCCAAAGAAGTATTAATGAATATTGTATTTATCTATACAACCAACAGTAGTTTTTAACATTCTATCCTCGATATTAGCCATAAAATTATTAGTCCAAACACTTATGAATGCAATCTCTGTAATATCACTCATAAAATTTTAACTAAAAAAAGAGATGGAAAGATAACAGAGAATCATCAACAGATAAATCAAAATCATTTTTGATGATAGAGAAAATAGATTAATTAAACTGTTGGGACAAAACACTTTTTCGCCTTGCGGTTTTCAGAAAATGACTCTGATGTTAAATGGTAGCAAAAACATAAACATAAAAGTTACTCTTTAATTTCTAATAATTGACCAAAAAATCCGGAAATGAGAAATAAAATAATCGAACCAAATAAGGCATCCCAAAAGGTATTAACGCTAAAACCTGGAGTAAGATAACTTACTAAAGAAAAAGCAATAGCATTAACTACAAATAAGAATAACCCTAAACTAAAAAAAGTTAAAGGAAGTGTAAATAAAATCAGAACAGGTCGAACAATAGCATTAATTACTCCCATAACAATAGCAGCAAAGGCAGCAGCAACAAGGGATTTAATAAAAATTCCTGGAATCACATAAGCTGTAATTAATAGTGAGATAGCTGTAATAAGCCACGTAAACAAAAATTGCATGTTTATTATTTAACCTCTTTTTAAGAAAAAATAGATTAAGCTCCTAAGATTAAGCTCTTAGGAGTACACAATAATTACGTCACGCTAAAAAATTTCCTTAATCATTAGCTGAGATTAGTTAGGCCATTTCCATTGAGTTATTTCCGGTTTATCGATACCATTTTCATATGCATAAGCCTTATGTTCTATAATAGCATTCTTCATACGTTCATGAACATAAGCAGCGGCTGACCCCAATTTAGGAACACGGTGAATGACATCAATCACTAAATTAAAGCGATCAACTTGATTATTTATTGCTAATTCGAGGGGGGTATTAATGTTACCCTTTTCCTTATAACCACGAACATGAAGGTTCACATGATTGGTACGACGATAGGTTAACTTATGAATTAACCAAGGATAGCCATGAAAGTTAAAAATAATAGGCTTATCCTTAGTAAACAGGTTATCAAAATCCCAATCTGAAAGTCCATGGGGATGTTCACGTTGCGGTTGTAATTTAAACAAGTCAACTACATTAACAAACCGTACTTTTAACTTAGGAAATTCTTCTCGTAAAATAGCAGTAGCGGCTAAAGTTTCCTTAGTGGCAATGTCACCACAACATGCCATAACCACATCAGGGATATCAAGTTCTGTGCCACAATCATCGTTACTAGCCCAATCCCAAATACCAATACCCTTAGTACAATGTTCAATGGCTTTCTCTATGCTTAGATATTGGAGGTGTTTTTGTTTATCGGAAACGATGACGTTAACGTAGTTCTTACTTCGCAAACAATGATCTCCAACAGACAGTAAACAGTTAGCGTCAGGGGGAAAATACACCCGCACTACATCTGCACTCTTATTGGTAACAAGATCAACATACCCTGGATCTTGGTGACTAAACCCATTATGATCCTGCCGCCAAACAGTGGAAGATAACATGATATTTAGGGAAGAAATTGATGCCCGCCAAGAAACTTGATTTTTGCAGATATCAAGCCATTTAGCATGTTGGTTAAACATTGAGTCAACCACGTGAGCAAACGCTTCATAGGTGTGGAAAAATCCGTGACGACCTGTTAATAAATAGCCTTCTAACCATCCTTGTAGGGTATGTTCGCTCAGTATTTCCATTACCCGTCCATCAGTGGTAATTTCGGTGCCGTCGGCATCTTCAGGGAGAATATCAGCCATCCAGACTTTTTTACTTGCTTCGTAAATAGTGCTGAGACGATTAGATGCAGTCTCATCAGGGCCAAAAACACGGAAGTTAGTCATGTTGTTAGCCATGATATCCCGTAGAAAGTTCCCAAACACGAAAGTATTTCCCACCTCTATTGTTCCAGGTTTGTTTACCTCAACCTTATAGTTACGGAAGTCAGGCATTTTGAGGTCTTTACGGAGTAACCCTCCATTGGCGTGAGGGTTAGCACTGATGCGGCGGTAGCTGGTGGGGGCAAGTTTCTGTAATTCGGGAATTAATGTACCATTTTCATCAAAAAGTTCTTCGGGTTTGTAGCTCTTCATCCAGTCTTCAAGAACTTTTAAATGAGCAGTATTATTGTGCATTCCTGATAAGGGAACTTGATGTGATCGCCAGAAATTTTCTGTCTTTTTGCCATCTACTTCTTTAGGACCTGTCCATCCTTTTGGAGAACGTAAAACAATCATTGGCCACATGGGACGTTTAGCTATCCCACTACTATACGCTTCTTGTTGAATTCGTTTAATTTCTTTGATCGCTGCTTCCAGGGTAGCGGCCATTTTCTGGTGCATTACTTCAGGATCAGAGCCTTCGACAAAGTAAGGTTTATAACCATATCCCTTGAAGAGACATTCTAGTTCTTCATGACTAATACGAGCAAAAATTGTCGGATTGGCAATCTTATAGCCGTTGAGGTGCAAAATAGGTAGCACAGCACCATCGCGGATGGGGTTTAGGAATTTATTGGAATGCCAAGAAGTGGCTAACGGTCCAGTTTCTGCTTCTCCATCTCCTACCACGGCGACAACGATAAGATTGGGGTTATCTAAAGCCGCACCATAGGCATGGGAGAGACAATAGCCCAATTCTCCCCCTTCATGAATTGATCCAGGAATTTCTGGAGTACAATGGCTACCAGTTCCCCCAGGGAAGGAAAACTGCTTGAAAAACTTTTTCATTCCCTCCTCATCTTGGCTTTTATCAGGGTAAGTCTCAGAATAGGTTCCTTCAAGATACACTGGACCGAGTATTCCGGGCGCACCGTGACCAGGACCTGCCATATAGATCGCGTCTAAATCATATTTTTTAATCAGGCGATTGAGGTGGATATAAATAAAACTCAAACCAGGACTTGTTCCCCAATGTCCTAACAAACGGTTTTTAATATGTTCTTCCTTCAAAGGTTCTTTGAGTAAAGGATTATCTTGTAGGTAAATCATCCCAACAGCAAGGTAGTTACAAGCTTGCCAATAAGCATGAATTTTTTGCAACTCGCTGCTCGAAAGAGGAGTTTGTTCTAAGGTTAGTCTTTCCGGTGTGGCTGTCATGAGTTATCGTTTTAAAATTGGATTTTAAGTTAATCGTTGTCAATCAGTTACTGTTCAGTATAATCTTTTGTAGACTTGTTCCCTTGTCAAAGAACAAAATAACTATAATAGGATGGCAACTATAGCTTTATTAAGCCTAGCTGTGACAAAATTCTGATAAAAAACTGAAAGTATTGCTTTGAAGAGTTTCTAAAACTATCAGAACTAAATTCTGATAAAGATTAAGTTTTTGGAGTTACAGAATTCTATTAAAATGAGAGTTTTGACAGACAATGCAATCAAATGAAATTTTTTTTAGTTATGGGATTTTATCATTCTGATAAAAGAATAAAAAAATGAAAGGGGTTACTGAATTCATAAAAATTAGCCTAAAACTCATAAAATGTTAATAATTAGGCTTCACTTAAGATATAAGTCACGGGAGATACAGTATTGTAAGAACAAATAGTCTTTTTTGATTGCTTTCAAGATAAAGTATTGTACATTTAATTTTAGGAGTTTATTTTATGGCAACTGTCAAAGTTGGTATTAACGGTTTTGGCCGAATTGGGAGATTAGTCTTTCGTGCTGGTGTCCATAACCCTGACTTTGAATTTCTCGGCATTAATGACTTAATTCCTCCGGACAACATTGCTTATCTACTCAAATATGACTCTACCCATGGGCGCTTTAATGGGACGGTGGAAGCCAAAGAAGATGGTATTGTTGTCAATGGTAAATTTATTCCTTGTTTTTCTGTCAGAAATCCTGAAGAATTGCCTTGGGGAGAAAAAGGTATTGATTATGTACTGGAATCTACGGGATTGTTTACCACCTACGATGCAGCCAGCAAACACCTCAAAGCTGGAGCCAAACGGGTAGTGATTTCTGCTCCCACCAAAGATCCCGGGAAAGTTCGGACAATCGTGATGGGAGTCAATGATGGCGAATATAACTTCACTACAGATTACATTGTATCTAATGCCAGTTGTACCACAAATTGTTTAGCTCCCATTGCTAAGGTGATTAATGATAACTTCGGCTTGGCCGAAGGGTTAATGACCACGGTACATTCCGTAACTGCAACTCAGCCCACCGTAGATGGTCCTAGTAAAAAAGCTTTTCGGGAAGGACGAGGAGCCGGGCAGAATATTATTCCAACTTCTACTGGAGCAGCTAAAGCTGTTACCTTGGTTATTCCAGAGTTAAAAGGAAAATTGACAGGGATGGCGTTACGAGTTCCAACTCCTGATGTTTCTGTGGTTGATCTAACTTTTAAGACCACTCAACCTACAAGTTATAAAAACATTTGTGCAGCAATGAAAGCTGCTGCTGAAGGGCCATTAAAAGGTGTTTTGAACTATACTGACGAGGATGTGGTATCCATGGACTTTAATGGGGATCATCATTCAAGTATTTTTGATGCCAAAGCAGGAATTGAACTTAACTCTAATTTCTTTAAAGTTGTATCTTGGTATGACAATGAATGGGGTTATTCTTCTCGGATATTAGATTTAATAACAATGATGGCAGCTAAAGAGTCAGAAGCAATGACTGCTGTTTAGTCTTTATGGCTCTTCTAGACTAGCTGTGGAAGAGCCATAATAGGTTATATTATTTCTTTTTCAGACTTCTAATGTAGAAGTTGTTGGGTTCGATTCTAATTGATTAATTTAAACGATAACATCTAGTCTTCTATCATAGTTTTTTAACTAGTATTAATAATCTGCTCCTCTGTCGTAACCTCTAACCCTCAAATGTTAGCTATAATTGAACTATGAACACCTTCAATACTGGGTTACCTTTTTTTATTAAAACTATTGGAGATTCCTCCCGATTAAGTCAGGATTTATCTGTCACCTCAATCAAATGAAGACTCTTAAATGGGAATACTTCACTATCGAGAGGTTTAGTAGTTTTACGAAGTATTTCCTGAAAAACTGGGCATCACAAATTGGCTTATAGTCAGACTAGAGAAAAGGATGATGTTGGAATTTACTTAGTAAGCCGACTCTAACGAGTTGAAGCCAGTCTAAAGACTGAAGAGAATCAATAATAGGTTATCCTAGTTAAGGAAGTGGACTGATTGTTACATGAATGCTCTTGACTCTTAAGAGATTTGACTATAGAGAATCTCCCTGAGATGAGTTAGGTGACAAACTTAAATTAGAATGTGTGTACTCTAGTGATCGTGGTTCAGTCATCATCCCGACAGTGATAACACTCTACTGGCTATCTCAGATTGAATCGGCAGATCGCCTTTGGGTTGGGGAAAAGGCCTGGATACTGAGCCAACTCAAAAAAAAAGGCTATCCAGTTTTTCCTGGATTTGTTATCGGCTCAGAAACTTGGGGAGAATTCTTGGGAAGGTTAGACGATTCCACCTCTTTATTGGCGGATTTTCCCACATCCTCCCTGTATTTTGATGTAGATAACTTTAGGTCCCTGCAGTTAGCAGCACAACAAAGTCGTCAAGCTATTGTTCATACCTATTTCCCTGATCAATGGAGAAAGATTATTGCACAAGCCGTTGAGCAGTTGCCTAGCAACTTTTTAATAGTACAGGGTTCTCTAGGAAATTCTTTGGGCATTAAACAAGAGTTTGCTAACTTAATCGTGCCTCAAGTCTGTAAAAAGTTACCCCAAGATTTAGAATTAGCCATTAAACAAATTTGGTGTCAGTTGTTGAGCGCGCAAAGCCTATTTTATGGGCAACGAATGGACATTTCCATTGAAAAGTTAAATCTAGGGGTTTTGGTTCAACCGTTAACCAATGTGATCGTCTCAAGTATTGTTACCGTGTCTCCCAAAACTTTTGAAATACAAGCCACTTGGGGTTTACCCCAAAGTTTATGGGGAGGGGAAGTCTTGCCTGATCGCTTTGTCTTTGATCGCACTACTAGCCTAGTTATTGATAGAGAATTAGGGAATAAAACCCGTGCTTATCGACTCGAAAATAAAGACGTGTCCCGCGATGTTAACTATCTTGAAAGCCCTCTAGGAGCTTATGTGTTGAGTTCTCCTCAACAAGAGCAATACTGTCTCGATGAATCCATCCTGAGTCAAATCTATCCATTACTTGAGGATCTTAGTCAAGATGAGTTATCTTGGAGTTCTTTAGAATGGACATGGCTTGAATCTGAGCATTCCCAACTTCCAACTTTAGCTATCACTGAGATTATTCCTGGTGTCTCAAGTTCCCAAGTTCATCCATTGTCTTTTCGAAAACAACCAATAATCGTGGAAAATCAACCCCTCCTGAGAGGAATTGGGGCAGCCCCTGGTCGTACCCAAGGATTAATTCAAATAATAACTGGGGAAATTGCCCCCAGCCCCCCGTCTTCTCAGAAGAGTGTCATTGTCACTAAAGAGATTCACCCCTCCCAATTACCTTTGTTAAAACAAGCGGTAGGAGTAATCACTGAACAAGGAGGAATGACTAGTCATGCAGCTATTTTAGCCAGAGAATTAAATATCCCTGCGGTGGTTGGAGTGTCGAGGGCAACAAAATTACTTAAAACTGGTGACTCTATAATTCTAGATGGTAGAAGTGGAACAATTTATTATCATACATCACCCCAAAATGATATTTCCCTTACTTTTTCCTTGAATTCCCGGGAGATGTCTTCAAAATTGTCTTATCCTATTGCTACCCAATTAATGGTCAATGTTAGTCAACCAAGTTCTTTGGTCAAGGCCATAGATTTACCCATTGATGGTATTGGATTGGTTCGATCAGAATTGATGCTATTAAACTTATGTTCTCCTAAGTCCCTAGAGCAATGGCTTCATGAATCCGAACCTACACAGATTGTTGAACAAATTTGTGAATGTATTCGCGAGTTTACGACTAGTTTTACTCCCCGTCCTGTGTTTTATCGGTCTTTTGATGGTCAATCATGCCAAGGAATTAATGCTACAGTTAGAGGTGACTGTCGGGGAACAGCTAGTTATTTACTTAATCCAACTCTTTTTGACTGGGAATTGAGGGCATTAGCTCAAGTTCAAGCACAAGGATTTCATAATCTCCGTTTAATTCTACCGTTTGTTCGCAGTGTAGCGGAATTTCGCTTTTGTCGTCATCGAGTGGAACAAGCAGGATTAATGGAATCCAAAACTTTTGAGTTGTGGATCATGGCAGAAGTTCCCTCGGTTCTTTTTGAATTAGAGGAATACGTTAATACAGGAGTTCAAGGAATTGCAATTGGAACCAATGATTTAGTTCCATTACTGTTTGGAGTTGAACGAGATAATCCCGAGTTCAGTGATACTGCCCAACCTTGTCCAATTGTGTTAAAAAAAGTTCTGAAACAGTTCATCAAAAAGTCTCATCAGTTGGGAATTTCGTGTAGTTTATGTGGCCAAGCAGCTAGTCAATATCCCGATCTTGTTGAGGATTTAGTCCAGTGGGGAATTACCAACATTTCGGTAGAAACTGAAGCGGTAGAACGAACTTATCAAGCAATCGCTAGAGCTGAAAAAAAATTACTTTTAGAATTTATCAGACAACAAAGAAAAAACTAATTTGAAAGCTGTCCTATTCAGACATATGCTTCATGGTTGATAATAACAATTATCTCGTATTAGTTATTTTAAACTAAATGAGTTAACTCAAATAGGTATGAAATATAAAAATACTATAAAAAAAAGTAATTGCTGGATAGTAGACTGCCTGAAAGTCTGGCTAACATAATTAGAAAGGTAAAAACTATCAAAGTTGACTAGCGACACCAAAATTTTCTCCAGAATGAGAACGCAGACATTACATCTAGCAGACATTACATCTAAATGTAAGAGGCTAAGAAAGTTAAAGAGATTACAGATTGGATGGAACTATTAGAAAATACAATTTAAAAAACAATTTCTAGATAAATTATTTAAGAAAGAAAAGAATAGCGGGATTCGCTAGTAAATGGAAGAAAAAAATAAAATTTTTTTTAAGAAATTTTTATGGAGAGACAAATTTACTTATGGTATCTATTTGTTTTGAATATAAACAATCAAAATTCACTACCCAAAAAATTAGTCAAATTAGTTTTAAATAGCTAAAAATAAAAAGTACTAAAAACGAGTAAAATAACTGCTTTATATCCTATATTAAAAATGTATAAAATCTAACAAACTTTAGATAAAAAGATATATAAAACTAAAAAGTACAAAAAATAAAAAAGAATAGATATGGTTATCATTCTTGGTAATTACTCGATACATACAAGTGGTTTATTGAAAGTAAAATTGAAGCAACGGGAAAAGTTCAGCTATAAAAGCACAGGTTATCTACGCAATCTATTAATTTAGTCAGCAAACGTAAAATTTATTTTCAAAAATTATATTTTAATCTATTACTACGCGAATAACGCTAGATTTTAAACGCTGTTATTCTTGTTAAGATCTCTCTTAGTACATGAGGAAGTTGACGCTCATCTCATATAGTAAGCGCCAATAATCGAGATTGATATTTTTGTTTAAACGCAGCATAATACAAGGTTGTCTTAGCTTTTAAGTCTAAAAATAGAAAAAGTTTTTTAGGTAAATATAGATAAGCAATCAGTATAGAAAAAATGTTAATATAACAGTTATAAAGACTCCAGTTTATCGAATTTTTAATCTTAGATAAATTTTCAAATTGGTCCTTAACTGTTTAACTGTTTAACTGTTTAACTGTTTAAATTTTAACACGCTTACCAAGTAAGATTTTATCAATCAGTTTTACTAACTTTTACTTTATCATCTGTCGATGAAAGGGAATTACTTGAAGTCCTTGTTGATACAGCTTTTCAAAGAGTTCTTGAGAAGAATATACTCTGCCTCCCAATAATTTGCTAATAATGTACCAATTAAATATTGCATTAACTTAGGAAGTAGTTTACGGTCATCGATGTTGCCTAGAGTTAACTTAAAAATCAATATTTACTACAATAGTTTATGATTAAATGCGTTTTAAATCCGTAATGTCATCTTACAGGATTTTAGAGGTATTCAACTAAGCCTTCAAAAACTCAGTGTACTCTTCGGATTAGAATTAATGAAACTAATTTTTGTAATTTTTACTGTGCGAGTCTGTAAAAAACAGCATATTAAAATCATTGTCTAGCACATGAGCTCTATAAAGCGATGATAGCTGACTTTTTAGAAAATGCTTTTTTATAAAAGGGTAAAGAAATCGAACTCATGTTCTTACAATAGAAAATTAATCTGTATTCATTTGAGATTTATCATTTATCATTATGTTTAAATAAAAAATTATTAATGGTTTCAATAATCTCTGAGATTATCACTAAAAACTTAGATGTGATCTATTTCCATATAATCGTAAAAATTTATACAAGTAAGCCATAATTTTTGACTTTTATAGTAGTTAGTTTTAACTTAGCTTCAATTGCTTTTAATTCAGTACTTATTTTGTTTATTTTCTAGTTAATTATTTTTCATTTGTATTATGTATAAAATATCCACTGTTGCAATAGTAAGATTTTGTTGTTCCAACTCTAGAATAAATCAATCAAAGTTCTTCTAGACCAGCTGTAAAAAAATAATAACAAATAAAAGTTAAAATTTTGCCAAGCAAGACTTTTAACTTTTATTTGTTATAAAAATCAAGTTTTTGTAGTTATAGAGTACAATCATGATAATAGTTTTGGAAGTGATTAGCTACTGATTTATTATTTTACGTCTATAAAGTCTATATATTGTTCTAAATTTGGAACATCTACCGAGCAGTTCTTATCACTTGCTTCATAGGCTAGATCCATTATTAATTGAGAATAAACTCCTTCATATAAAGAGGGAGTTAAAGACTTTCCTTGATCAATACTTTCTACCCAACGATCAAGAACTCGAATAAATGGGGCTAATCGTCCATCGGCAAAGACCTCAGAGAATGCTAATCGTTTAGGAATTTCAACTTCTGTTAGCGGTTGACCTGCGGGGGCAGCTTGTAAATGGAAGCCATGAACATAGTCTTTTAGGTTATCACTTCCTAAGACTAAAGTACCACGATCACCATATACTTCTACCCAGTGTCCGCGTCCATTATAAGTTACTGAACTGAGGGATACTTGACACGGGATTCCATCGTCCAATTCCAACATCAATAAACACGTATCATCAGTATTAACAGGCTTAAACTTATTATTATCTTTAGGATCAGGACGTTCTTTGATTGCACAAACTATTTGAGCTGATAATCGTTTAACAGGTCCAAATAACCAGTGAATATAATCAAAAGAATGGGAGCCAATCGCCCCTAAAACTCCTCCTCCTTGATTCCGACGGGAATACCAATTCCAAGCAAGTTCTGGGTTTGCACGACTCGCTACTAACCAATCAATTTTAATCAGGCGAATTCGTCCCACATAATTCTGTTGTAAATATTCCGATAAAAGTTGCCATGCAGGAACATAACGAAACTCAAAATCTGTTGTGACAACTAATTCTTTTTGTTGCGCTAGATGATAAAGTTCTTTTGCTTCTTGCGCTGACATCGCCATAGGTTTTTCTAAAAGTAGATGTTTACCTGCTTCCAAAATTTGTTTACCCATTTTATAGTGGAGAAACGGAGGTGTGGAAAGACTAACAGCATCAATTTCACGTAGAGATAAAAGTTTTTCAAAATTATCAAAATAATAGGGGATCTGGTAAGAATCTGCTATGGCTTTGGATTTTTCTAAGTCACGATTGTAAACAGCAATTACCTCGGTGCGAGAATGGTGTTTCAACCCTGGAATATGGACAGCTTTACCAAAACCAGTTCCGATAACAGCGACATGAACAGTTGACATAATTCTTGTTTTAATTGATATTAATAATTATCGCATAGCAGTTTGTTATCTATTTTTTAACAACCACTCTATTTTATGAATATACCATGACTTTAAATTTAAAAATGGGATATTATATCGTATATAATAAAAACCTTCATAAGATTTATTCAGACACATTTAAGCATTGAGACATTTTTAGATATCTTAATGCTTAAATGTATCTAAATAACTGTCCTCTTCAATAAGGAGGTACCCGTGATGAAGTAGTAATTTCATCATGGGCAATCTGTACTAACTTCAATTAGAATTACGAAGATATCTCTTTTATAAACTCGGGTAAATAGTCTATGAACTCCGTTGACAACGAAGTACTTTTTATAGTTTTACTCACCTCATTTTTTTCATTATTTCTCATGGTTTCTCTGGTATTTTAAGTCTATTGTTATGATAACTAACCTAACTTTTCAGAAACTAATTTAAGCCAAGCTTTGACGCTTACAAAATTTCATAGAAAAAAAGTAAAATAAAAGTAATAGTTAAACTTTTTTTATGGAAGAGAGGAAGAAACTTAAATTTTTTGTCAAGGAAATTCAACAGAAGTTAGTTTGGCAGCATGGGGGAGTCTTAACCCTAATCTCTTTTGTAGAAGACGGAAAAATTCAGGGGATTCTAAACGAATAGAATGGGCTAGGTAGAGCAGTTTTATTACATGAACTCGATCCTCTGGTGAGACATAAAGTCCTCCATTACCATCAACCACAATAATCAATCGATTAAGAGTAGCTGGAAAAATCCTGACCACTTCCTTATCTGAAAACACTAGAGAATTGGAAGCTGGAGAATGGGGATACATCAAGACTAATTAGAAGACGGGAACATTTGCTGTCCTCCAGGATTTCCTATACTCAGAGAATAAGCAAGTTAACCTCTTTGGTGTAGAGTTCGTAATGTCATTAGTGGCAATATCCACAGGGGCGCCTTTATCAATTGTGACTTTAAAGTGACACATGATAGGGTTTCCTAGGGAATCGCACCGTCAGGACTGTCCGTTCCTCAATTTCGTAGTTATCGGTCAAAACTTGTTCTAGAGTTTAGAAACCTATGTTACCAAAATCAAAAGCTAATCAAGGAATCTTACAGAAATAAAGTTGCTGATAGACAGAGAAAAAGTTTTATTCCCCCCTAAAATGATTACAAAGACCATATTTGTGTCTTTTTTAGGAAGAAAAAGATAGTCAATACAAGTATGATAAACAAGCCTTCAGGGTTAGAAATAGCGGAGAAGTCCCCCTCGGTCAGTTCATAATACCATCCTACAACTATGGGCTGTCGGCTTGTCACGCAATTCAAAAACAATTTGACAGCCAAAGGTAGGTATCGTTAAAAATGATACCTACCTTTGGCACAACAGGCTGTCTTATATCAAGATTTACTTAAACTAAAGATTTAAAAGTTGTTCTCTTTTTTTTCTTCAATTTGTTCTTTTTAAAATTAATTACTTTAAGCTTTTTTAAAATTTAACTAAAACATTCTTATAGATAGAATCGTAAAGTAGTTGTTCCTTTGAGATCTAAGAACAAAGGTTTGATAAACTCCGTCTACAGACGTATTTAGAGGTTGATTGCTAACTGATACTTAAACAGAGGTTAAGTGAGTAGAAATATTATACATCCATTGGAAATAAAGAGTTAGTCTCCGCAGAAAAAGAAGAAGTCTCAAAGAAACCTGTAAAGTTTTAACGATTTTTCCTGATAATCTTTCACAGCGTTGAATATTTTTTTCGGCTTTCCAAGTTTTCAACCAGACAACAGGAAAAGTTTTTTGTTTAGTTTCAGGGAGCTCTAAGGCACAAACAGCAAATTTAGCAATATTCTGGTTTACATCTAGACAATTAGCCTACTTTTTCCTGTGAGCCAATCAGTTTACTCTGTCTAGTTAGTTGAAAACTAACTAGACAGAGTAAATACAAAATAACGAGAATTATAAATTAAAGTTTAAATTTACTTTTTGTAAAGACAATCACTTAATTTTTTGCATTTAAGAATAATGATTGTTAATCATACTAAGTGAATAACCTTAAAGAAACGTCAAAAAAGCAAACTATTTTACGCATCTAAATTAAAGCAAGATAAATTTTATTTATATTTGTCTTAAGCAATATTTTGTAGGGTAATTTTTTTAAAAAAATCTGTTTATCTACTTTAGTTTTTAATTAAACTATCTATATTTAGTTTTAAACATTTAAACGGTAATTTAATGGAACTTTATCCAAAACTATTCATATTCACCAACTCATTATTTTTTTTAAAAAAATATATATATCGAAATTTTAAAAATAAAGTTTAAAGTTTAATTTTTAACTAAAAAAATTGCCTTTCATGAAAAAAACTACAATATTTTTAAGTTATATTAAATATTGTTCAATTTAACTCTTAGTATCAAATGCTTAACTCAGTTTAACGAATAACATTCTAAATCTAGAAGGATTTACTATTACTAACTATCATATTTTAAATGAGATTTAATCAATTATTGTCAATAAGAAAATCTTTAAAAAAATTAAAGTAGCTAAAAACTTATAAATAAAAGATATATACTAATATCAAAATCCAACCATATATTTATAATTTAATCGGTTTAGTTTCATGATTGGTTACTCCTACTACTTTTTGGACAGTTCGATTTTTTTAAAAAGCTACGATTTTATAATCTATCTACTTATTATCTGACAGATATTCTCCTCTTTATTTATATTTAACACATCTTCTCTAAGACTAGAAAAATTTTTAAACCTTATTCAATCTTAGCTTTCTCTTCGTGACTCAGACTTTCTTTTTTCTTGAACAAAGAATATTTACTAGGAGTTGTAGCCATTCTTCTATTTTTCTTATTTTATTTTTAAATTTTTTATCTGTTTCATTATGTGAAATATTTTTACTACTACTTTAGTATTAGAAAGTATTTCTTTGATGAAACTCTTATAGAACATTCAATAATCTATACTAAACTTCTTATCTTTAGTTCAATGCCTCGAAAACTAAGTTTTAAGAAAATTACGCTACTATCTCTTGATTTATTTCTTATAAAAGAGCTATAGATTTTTAACTTTCTATACTTACTTAGACTGTCGTATCTTTTCTTTTTTTTAGAAAAGTTATTTCATCTTTACTAAGCAAAATAATCTTTGTCTATATGTAAAAATAAGTATTTGATATATCAGTGTACACAAAACAACTATACTTTGATTCTGTTGCCATATTTCTTTTGGGAAAGCCATAAATCTTAAGAAAAATTTAGGGAGTGTTACGCCATGCTAATAAATAAAAGCCTATATATTGCGGGCTACAGCCTTATAAAAATTTTGGCTGAGGTCATAAACAATCAAAAGTTGACCTAATGTGCCTTACTTAGTATTTTTTCGGTAAAAAGTCTTTTAAACAACAAGTGTTTAATAATATTCATGGGTTAAAAAAGGTACTTTTACCACTTGTCCTATTGCTTTTCCTATTTGAATGTTTAATCCCACTCCTCCTGCTTTAGTGCTAATATAAGCTAACCCCCAAAAATTTTGATTAATTTCAGTAAAACTAGTCAAAATCCCTACTTTTTTACTACCCAAAATAATCGGAGTGTCTGGTAGAATATCTTGACTTAACTTAACTCCCCATAGTCTTTGTTTGACTCCTTTATAAGTGTTTAGACGAGCAATGGTTTCTTGCCCAATATAACAGCCCTTTTCAAAGGAAATAGTTCGCCATAACCCTGCTTCTAGGGGATTATAATCTTCTGTTAATTCTTGATCATAAACTGGTCTTCCTTGTCGTATTCGCAATTGTTCCCATACGCGATCACCGATAGGAATAATTCCTAATTGCATTAATTGCTCCCAAACAGTTTTGGCTTGATTGATTGGAATAATTAAGGTATAACCGGGGATAGCTAAACCACTTCCCACAGCTATCCTCATAGAAGCTCCTCCCATAGTCGTTAAATAATGACTTTCTGGTGGAAGTTCAGCTAAACCATTAATTCCGCCTTCTTTTAGTAATGTAGTACATTCAGAACCAATTAAGGTAAAAACAATATTTTTCTCGGAAACATCTGTAATTTTCACCTTATCCATGGGAAAGATGTATCGGTCCATCCACTCCATCAAGAAGTGACGACGGTTTGGGGAAACTAAAATCAAGATTGAGTCGTCTGTGACGTAAGCTGTGACTAAGTCAATAATTCTACCAGTAGAATTGACGAAAACGGTATCACAAGCTAGTCCTGGTTTTAATTTATTAATATTATTAGTAGTTTGATTATGAAGAAAACGTAAGCGATCATCTCCTGTGAGTTTTAGTAGTCCCCAATGACTGCAATCATAAATGACCGCCCGGTCATAAGCTGTTTTAAAGCCTTCACCATCATTACTAAAACTATTAATTCTTGTCTCATTGTCTATCAAAATTGCCCCGGATTGTCTTTGAATTTTACGTAATTCTTGTATCATATAAATATAATTTTGTACTAGATTAACTAGTTAGTCAACTAAATATTTAGTGTACAATCCGTTAAACTTTTTTGTCTAACCGTTGCCACTCAACTTTTCCTGTTTCATAGATTATGACTAACATCAAATACCTGCTAATCAACTGTTACAGAAAAAATCTTACGTCTGAGCACATACATATCATAATCTATAAATTAAACTTCAATATAAAATTATTATTTACTTTTTGTAAAAGATTTTTTTATAAGTCAAACATTGTTAATAACCAGGATAAATAATTTTATCTTTTTCATAAATTGTCTTTTGACTTATTTTTTATAAATGTTTACGCAGGTTATTCATCACCTGAATAAAAACAGGTTAAATGATAACTTCTACTTTTTGTAGTATTCTCTATATTTTAAGATATGAGTTTTATTATTGCAATTAGTCTTTTAATTAAAATTAAAAGACTAATTGCAATAATCCAAAAAATTAAGAAAATATTTAATGGAATTTAATTTTTTCTCCACACCGGCGTCGAAAAATAGTATAATGCTAGCCTGGCGGTGTTTCCTTTTTTAAAATAATGCCCGAACAACAATTACATCTGAGATTGCATTGGTTGCATATCATCATTTCCAATGTTTTACTAATCTTTATCTTGGAAACTCCAGCTGATAGTCAATTCTCATCATCAGAGGTTAGTCCTATTAAGGATGGTTTGATTGAAAATACCTTTGATTTACCATCAGAAATTATTGAAGATAGCCCCGTCTTAAAAAAATGGTTAAATAAGATTCCTAATGTCTTATACGATATTCATACTGATCCGAGTTTTCGAACACGTGTGGGGATAGGATACGCAGAATTTCCTTCTACTGAACATGAGGGAGGAATTAATATTGGGGTTGATGATATTTTTATTGGAAAAACGGGTTTAACAATTAGTGGTGACTATCAAACTTCTTTTAGAAGACGAGATGCGGGAGGGCTTAACTTACAATATTATTTGTTGCCTTTGGGGAATTATATTAATGTTGCTCCCATGGTAGGATATCGTTCAATCTACACTAACGACTATTCTGAAAGTGGGTTTAACATTGGAGGTAAATTAGTCCTTCCTTTATCACGTACTGGCGCATCTGATATTTCATTATCTCACAGTTTTATTTCCCCTGGTGAAGATACTGAAGTAGGGATTATAACTATTTCTTTTGGTTATGCAATTACTAAAAATATTCGATTAGCTACTAAAATTGAAAGACAAAATTCACAGATTAAAAAAGATAGTAAAATTGGCATTATGTTTGAATTAATG
This sequence comes from cyanobacterium endosymbiont of Epithemia clementina EcSB, assembly GCF_029919255.1. Classification (GTDB taxonomy): domain Bacteria; phylum Cyanobacteriota; class Cyanobacteriia; order Cyanobacteriales; family Microcystaceae; genus Rippkaea. Next base: position 3,056,799 of record NZ_CP123991.1, read on the forward strand.
CCATAGTTTAATGTCATAGATATTGAGAAAAGTTGTGAAGTAAATTAGTAAGTAATAAACTAGAATGAAAACCTATTTACAAGTTTTACGATTATTTTGGACAACAGCAATTACGGCAGAATTAGAATATCGATTAAACTTTGTAATTGCTATGATTAGCGGGTTTGCTAATTTTATTGGGAGTTTATTTAGCTTATTCTTATTCTATGGAACAGGTTATACCTTTCATGGATGGACTTGGGACGAAGCGATGATAGTGGTAGGAATGTTTACTTTCCTACAAGGTATTTCTGCTACCTTTTTAGTCCCTAATTTAAACCGAATTGTTGAACAAGTAGAGAAGGGAACTCTAGATTTTGTGTTACTGAAACCAATTAGTAGCCAATTTTGGTTGTCTTGTAGAATTCTATCTCCTTGGGGATTTTCAGATTTGGTTTTTGGAGTAATTATAATTTTCTATTTTAGTTCTAAACTATCTTTACATCTAGGAGACTATATACTCAGTTTTATAACAACAATTTTGGGTATCACCATACTGTATGGTATTTGGTTTATCTTAGGAGCAACCAGTGTATGGTTTGTTAAAATTTATAATGTTACCGAAGTTCTCAGAGGATTATTAGAAGCAGGCAGATATCCCATTAGTGCTTATCCTGCGGTCTATCGTTTTTTCTTTACCTTTGTAATTCCTGTTATTTTTCTGACTACTGTTCCGGCGGAAGTACTTTTAGGAAAAATCGAAGCTTCATGGATTTTAGGCGCAGCACTAATAGCATTAGCCCTCTTATTTATCTCTCACTATTTCTGGCAATTTGCCCTTCGTTTTTATACCAGTGCTTCTAGTTGATTTTGACTATGATAAATAAAGATTTTTTTATTGGGAAAAATGTGTGATAACCCTATTGAAATTAAAAATATAAGCTATAGTTATCTCGATGGTACTTCTTCTCTGAATAGAATTAACTTATCAGTTCAAGAGGGAGAGATAGTTGCCTTAATTGGAGCAAATGGATCAGGAAAATCCACCCTAAAATTTCACCTCAATGGAATTTTTCTACCTCAGTCGGGACCTATTAAAGTAGGGCAGTAGGAAGTTAATCCTAAAAATCTTACCAAGATCAGAAATTTTGTCGGTTTAATTTTTTAACCTCCTGAAAATTAGCTACTTATACATACTGTGTGGGATGATATCGCTTTTAGACCGAAAAATAATCGTATCAAGGGAAAAGAACTACAGTTAAGAGTTTTAGAGGCTATGGAAGCGATGAAAATAGATCCCCAAATTTATAGTTCAAGGAACCCTGATAATTTATCAGGAGGAGAAAAAAAGCGGGTAACGATCGCCCGGTTTTTAGCTATGCAGCCTCAAGTATTAGTGTTAGGTTAACCTCCGTCTCAACTTAATTCCCGTTCTCGACGCTATCTTATTGGCTTGCTACAGGCTCTTTCTCTAACCCAATTAATTGCCGCTACCCACGCTCTTGATTTAGCTAGCGTGAAAATTATGTGAGCGCACTATTATTCTTAACCAAAGTCAGATTGTCTATGATGGTTAGAAAGACAGAATAATGAGCAATCAAAATTTTTTGGAGAAACAGACTTTAGAACCACCTCTCAGTTACAGTCGTCCTTACTCTAATTTAGGAGATACTCCTTGAGTGAGTCAGATATTTGCACACAAAAAGATTAACTAAACTATCGCTTAACGTCCATAACATTCATGTTTGCAAAACATTAAACTAAAGTATCATTTCTTACAGATCGTTTTTGTAAAAAAGTTCCATCTACTTCAAATAAATTATCAGTAAGATCAGAAAAATTGCTCTAAAGTTTTCATATTGTTCCGTCGGTAGAGTATCAAAGATTAGGAAATACAGTTGCAGCTTTTGCTTAGAAAATCCGAATTTTAGCTTCTAAACTCTTATTTTTGTATTTAATTGCTCGTTTTTAGAAAATTGAAAGTAAAATTTTTTTAAAATTAGGATACATAGATAGAATGAAGGGCTATCAAGGCAAATACAAAATTCAAGTCGAAAATTACAGATTAAGTTTAACCATTTACAAATAATTGTTTAGTAAAACTAAATAATTAAATTAAGTTATTCAAGAAATAATTACGCAAAAGATTTAATTATCATTGTAAGTCTTTTGCTAACAATTTTGAAAAATAGCCTAAAGTAGGGCTCCACCTATAATTTCCGAAACTACCAAAAAGTTTAGGTTTAGCTTGTACTAAGTCTATAAACCTTAATAATCCAACGATTAATTCTCTAGTCAGTGGAACTGAGCTTAATGAACTTCTAAAGAAAAGTCAACTTAGTCAACCCGCAAGGCTTTTCTTAGGTCTCATCCTATAAAAAATAGGGTTAAATGACCAAAACTAGAAAACACAAACGTTAAGAAATTTTGTCTATTGATTTAAGTTTTAGCAAGAGGATTAAACACTATCACTATTGCAGTCAGAAGCGTTTCACAGAGAGGATACCAAACCCTCCTCTCTGACTAGCTCAAGCGTAATCGGTTTGTGTTGGTTAGTCTGGCTTATTCCTATTCCTCTACGCTTACCTCGTACTCGATAGATGGTTAACCAGAACCATCTTTATTCTGATACACCCACAAGTTTGCTAGTTCTTACTTCGAAGAAGCCAACTTCCTAACCGTAGCTGTATTTTCTTCTGCTAATGCATTCGAACACTCTAGCTTGTTCCTCTGAGGATCTAAAGTTCAAGGAGACTTTACCCTTTAGTGTAAAATTGGTGGACTATGGATATTGACCGCCCTTTACGAAGTTTTCGTACTGATCAGCTTCATGCTACGTTAGTTTGAAACATCATTGCTTCCTCATTTCCTCTATTTCTATCCCAGTATTCGTCAGTGTGTTCTTTAGGCATGAAGAACCTCATTGGTGATTACATTTGGGCAGATATAACCTGTATGTTAGTGGTGTGTGACACATTTTTATCAAGCCTTTCGGTTGGACTTGCCGTGCTTTCATATGATCTGGTGAAGCTTACCTTTCCTAAATAGACTTTATTATTTCTGTGATAGTTTGGTACAAAAATCCCGCTCACCCTATTAAATTAGGAGGTTCTATCCTACTAGTATTGAGACATCTTAGTCTCAAGCGTTTACTTTCTTAGTTCGTGACTAACGCTTAGAAGCTAAAATTAGGTCTGATCAGAATAAGGTTTATCTATCTAGCTAAGACTTTATAAGTAAAATTGTGATGGTTCAAATGGTCGGAATTTTAATTCTACAAGATGACAACATGGTTAAAGAGCTTTAAACTCTATAGACTTAGTTTTTATGGAATTAGGTTTTAACATGTCATTAATTATTTAGTTGAGCGCGGCTAAGTTTCAGGTAAAACTTTAAGAACTTTCCATAGCAAGCAATATAAACTAATTATCTATTTTTACAGTAAATTAATCTGAAGTAGACCACTATCCCTTTTTTTTAAAAAAAATCGGTTGAGGATTCTAAACATCTCCTTTGTATTTTCCGTCTTGTTGTCTCCTGCGTTACAACTAAAAATCTTTTGTTCTATGCAGGTAAAAACTGATATGAGAGTATGTTCTCAAGAATAATAATTAATTATCCCAGAGAATAGAAACTCACACTGCCATTGCATTTTAACTAGATGTTAATCCTCTGAATTGACTATGAGTGTTGCAGACATTAGGTGCTATAGTCAAATAGATTTGCCAGAGAGTTATCATAGTAGACCCGATTGTGATGCTTAATTTCTCTTTTAAGTTAATGTTAATGACCTTCAAAGGTAAGCTTTTATGTGCTTTTTCTCTCTACAAAAGGTATCGTGTTGTTAGTACTGCACCTGTGGATGTTCTTTGGCAGAAACTAATTAATTTGGCCGATGTTTCTTGGCATCCCTTGTTCTCAAAAACGAATGTCCCTTTGGGGCTAATCGCAAAACCAGGGTTAATTTATCAAGTAGTAACACGCCTCACCCCCATCCCCATTCGTCTATTTGTAGAAAACGTCAGGCCAGGGGAATTATTAAGTATGCGAGTTCTAGCGATTCCAGGAATTGAACAGAAAATTACCTATCAAGTAGAATCTACTCTTTGCGGATCTTATATTTCCTATTCAGTGACTTTGCGCGGATGGTTATCCCCGTTGATCTGGTGGCTTATCAAACCCTATTCTGCTCGTGTCGCCTCAGAGTTAGCCAGCGCGGCCGAAAGATTAGCTTAATGAATTCCTTTTGCTTAGTTAAATGCACTAAAGTCTAACTAATCGTAGTTTGATTTTGCAAGTCGCTGTTGAATGCGAGCTAAGTAGATTTTGTTATCAACAGCAGCTCTTGGGGATGGTAATTTAGTATTTGGCCAACTAGACAAGTTAACACAAAGACACACAGGTGAAGCACTTTCAGAAATAGCGACCGGACAAGGCATCCGACACCTTGCACACTCGACTACCTCCCACTCAGGACTCAATAACTGTTGAATAGTTTGTTCAGCGCCCTCTAAATAACAATCAGCATCTACGGCGAAGATGTATTGCCAATAACTTTCGAATTCACTAGAATAGGTGTTGCCCCTAAAGATTTGACTAGGACACAATTTTTGTTGACGCTTAGGAAGTAAAACGTTATCTTGCCCAGTTGAAACCAATGAGCAAGATAACGTTTTACCTGTGCTTCCGAAGCCATATTTATAAACTTTTCCATGGTCAGTGGTGTATTTTCGTACTAACATCTGTATTGTTTGTCGCCATTCTTTGTAATTGAAAATTTATAATTGTTCTTTTGTCAGAGGTTCGCCAAGTAAACTTAGGTTCAGGGCGTGACCTCCGGTAACCAGATATACTAAATTGGCGATTACCCCTAGGTGTCGGGTTAAATTTCCTAAGCGATCGCGGAATGTGCGTCCTAAGGGGTAGGCTGGAATGACTCCCCATCCTGTCTCCTCAGCTACTAAAATGACATCGACAGGAGTTGTTTCTAAACAGTCCAAGAATTGAGCCATCGTCTGCATCCAGGTCAAACCATCTTGTTCTAGACAATTGGCCACCCAGGTTCCTATAGAATCAATCAAAAGACAATGAGGCGGCGTAACTGTTTCTAAGATAACTGATAAGTTATAGGGAACCCATAGGGTTTCCCAATGGGGAGGACGACGTTCTCGATGAAGAGTAATCCTTTCTAGCCATTCTTGGTCCTGGGTATTTTCTAAGGCTGTCGCTACATAAATAACAGGCTTCTTGGATTTTTCAGCCAGGGTTTCAGCCCACTCACTTTTACCTGAACGGGTAGGCCCAGTTACTAAAATAATTTGTTGGTTTTGAAGCGGTTCTAAATCATTGACCATTATAATTAGAGTTATTAAGAAATTTTCCTGAAGAAGAGAGAACAACCATCGTCGATAGATTCTCCTTTTACTTAGAAATAAAACGTAATTAAATTAAGTTATTTCTTCAATATTTTTCAGATAATAGCAGTAACTTATTACTAGCGTAAAACGAGAGTTTAATTCCTTAGATTATTAATGAAGCGGCTCTACCTTTCATAATTAACCTCAAGTTAAATACAATTGTTTTAGCTTAGCACTAATAGGCATTAGTTATTGATCTTTGTTCTAATCTGTATAAAATAGACAAAAAGATTAAATCAATCCTCAGTAATAAACTTTTTTTTAAAAAAAATAGAAATTACTACGTTAGTCACTCTTGCTTTTTATTAGTTTTAAACTATTCCAATTAGATAGAACTTTTTACTAAGTAAAAAATTCTATCTAATTGGAATAGGCAATTGTAGATATAAAAAGATAATATTTGTATTTTTTTTTAAGAAAAGTCTTCCAAAATTGATCTAATATTTGATGGACTTATTGTGCCGTAGTATCAATACATTAATTTGAAGCGTACTAATACTGCAATTGCGATCACTCGATGTCCATTAACAATGATGATATAATGCTGACTAAGTCAAGATTTTATTGTGCTCCGTCCTCTAATTTTTAGCTATCAAGAATTATTCTAGTTCAGAACTTGATCTTGGACAAAAGGAGCTGGTGATTTCACCCTTAAAATCAATTCAGACTCTTTCATGATGGAAAAGTAGATGAGGTGATGAGAGATAAAAAATTTTAAAAAAAACAGGATTAATACTCTCCTAAAAGGACTTTTTCACAAAAAAACTAAAAAGAAAATAAAAACGATAGTGAGAATTAATATCTGTGAATTGCCCTAAAAAATATTAGCTATAAGATCATTGATAATCAATTAAGAACAATTAGTTCTTGGACAAATTTTAAATTCCTGAAAGGAGGGTGTAATTCTCTGAATGTGGGAGTTGTCTGGCGAAAACTCGATTACTTTTGGTGTATAAATCCAGTATTTTGACTTTTCGACAATTTTGGTCTGATTATTTCTGTCGACTACCTCATAGCAAGACCATAAATTGCGATAATCTTTGATTTTAGCGGTAGTTGGTAGTCAAAACTTTGATGTTACAAATGTCTCACTTAAATTTAACCGTGCGATCACATTTCTAGAGTTTGAAAAGCAGCACTAAATTCTAGGGTTAAAATCAAGGTTGAAGTGCGAGTAGCACGATTAAATTCAGATAAAATAGTGAAAACTATAGTAGAACACTTTTTTTAAACAAAATAGGATATCGGTGATTATGGTAAATCATGTTGATTTTTTTTCCACAGTCCTTTCATCGATAAGAGGCTAAGTAATTGTTCTAGTTATAAGTAGATTTTAGGATAATCTTACACTTTATCGGTTTATTTATTCAAAAATCGTATATATTGCTAACATAACTGTTCTTTGTCTATTTATTTTTTCTATTTCTGTCCTAACTAAAAGTTTACCCCGTCTTAATATGGTGTTTATCATTTCTGACTACTTAAAAGTTCATACATATGAAGTAAAAATTAAAGTGTGACTAAAATTACCAATTGATAAAAAAATAATCTATAAGTGCTCACATAATTACCCATAATCATAAAATACCAATTGTGGGCATAGTTAAAGGAAAAAAGAGGTTTAACTGCTAATTTCTAACTTTTGACTTTTGACTTTCAATCACTGCCTTGTTAAGATACTGTTTAAAGAATTGGGGAAACTAAAAATCCAACGTTAGACTAAAAAACGTTAGATTAATCGGGGTGTACCGCTACGCGGAAGGCGAAAGGTAAATAGGCATCAAGAAAAAGTTGACCATAACAAAGCCTCAGCTTTTACCAGTGTCTAACAAGCCAATGCCTTATGCAATAGCAAAAACCCTTTTTGATAAGAACCAAGTAGATTTGGTAGCAGTTATATGACGAAACGTACCTTTGCTGTAATCGGTTTAGCCGTGATGGGAGAAAACCTAGCTCTTAATGTTGAGAGTCGTGGTTATCCCATTGCTGTTTATAACCGTAGCCGCGAGAAAACAGACAGATTCATGAGTACCCGAGCCGTTGGCAAAGATATAAAAGCGGCCTACTCCTTGGAAGAATTAGTTCAAACCTTAGAACGGCCCCGTAAACTTCTGGTGATGGTTCAAGCAGGAAAACCTGTTGATTACGTCATTCAAGACTTAAAACCTCTCCTTGAAAAAGGAGATATGATCATTGATGGCGGTAACTCTCTCTATGAGGATACCGAAAGACGCACCCAAGAATTAGAAGCCACCGGACTTGGTTTTGTAGGAATGGGTGTTAGTGGTGGAGAAGAAGGTGCATTAAAGGGCCCTAGTTTGATGCCTGGGGGTACGGAGGCTGCCTATAGAGAACTCGAACCAATTTTAACCAAAATTGCTGCCCAAGTAGATGATGGCCCGTGTGTCACCTTTGTGGGACGCGGTGGAGCTGGTCATTATGTAAAAATGGTACATAATGGGATTGAATATGGCGATATGCAATTGATTGCTGAAGCCTATGACATCATGAGAAACGGCCTAGGGTTGAGCAATGAAGAGTTGCACGAGGTCTTCAAAGAATGGAACACTACCGATGAACTTAATTCTTTTCTAATTGAAATTACCGCCGATATTTTCAAATACAAAGACCCAGAAACCGGAAAACACCTAGTAGACCTCATTCTCGACTCTGCAGGACAAAAGGGAACTGGACGCTGGACTGTGATGACTTCCTTAGAGTTAGGGGTTCCTATTCCCACAATGTATGCTGCGGTAAACGCACGGGTTATGTCTTCGTATAAAGATGAACGAGTGGCTGCATCCAAAGAACTACCCGGACCTACAACTAAATTCAAAGGAGATGCCAAGGCATTTGTTAACAAAGTACGAGATGCGTTGTACTGTTCTAAGATGTGTTCTTATGCTCAAGGAATGGCCCTAATCGCTAAAGCTTCAGCAGAGTACAATTACGGGGTAAGTTTACCTGAGTCTGCTCGTATTTGGAAAGGCGGTTGTATCATTCGTGCTGGTTTTCTTGACAAAATTAAAAAAGCATTTGTTGATAACCCCACCTTGCCTAATTTGTTATTAGCTCCTGAATTTAAGCAAAGTATCTTAGATCGTCAAGAAGCATGGCGCGAGGTGTTAATGTTGGCTAACCAGTTGGGTATTCCTGTTCCTGCGTTTAGTGGGTCTTTAGACTATTTTGATAGTTATCGTCGTGTTGGTTTACCTCAGAATCTAACCCAAGCACAAAGGGATTATTTTGGGGCACATACTTACGAACGTATTGATAAACCCAGGGGTGAATTTATCCATACTGAATGGGCAGCTCAATAGAAGGTTTTTTCCCTCACTGCTTATTAAGCATAAAGACTCTCTCTTCCGGGAGAGTTTTTTTAGTTAAACTTGTCGAGTGGGCATAGCCCACCTTACCTGAAATTAGACTGAAAACTGTGTTTTAATACGTTTCATAGCTTCTTCTATATTCTCCCGACTATTGAAAGCGGAAATCCTGAAATATCCTTCTCCTGCGGCACCAAACCCAGATCCTGGAGTTCCTACCACATGAGCAGTTTGCAATAATTGATCGAAAAAATCCCAACTTGAGAGGTTATAGGGAGTTTTTACCCAAATGTAGGGAGAATTTACGCCACCATATACCTTAAACCCTGCTTTTTTTAGTTGATTGCAGATGATCTGAGCATTTTCTAGGTAAAAACTGACTAATTTCTTAACCTGTGCTTTCCCTGTATCGGAATAGACTGCTTCTGCCCCTCGTTGTACAATGTAAGAAACCCCATTAAATTTGGTACACTGATGACGGCTCCACAGTTTCCACAATTCTATCTCTGATCCATCAGAGACTTTAGCAGTAAGGGTTTTGGGAACCACTGTTAAAGCACAACGAGTACCCGTGAATCCTGCATTTTTAGAAAAAGACCTAAATTCAATCGCACAGTCTTTAGCTCCTTCAATTTCATAGATAGAATGGGGGAGACTGTCGTCGGTAATAAAAGCTTCATAAGCAGCATCAAAAAAAATGATAGACCCCTTAGCTTTAGCATACTCTACCCAGGTTTTTAGATAGTCTTTTGTGGCGGTTGCCCCTGTGGGGTTGTTAGGAAAACAAAGATAGATCAGATCTACTTTTTGACTGGGGATATCTGCAATAAAATTATTCTCTGCACTGATGGAAAGATAAACTAAGCCGTCATATTCCCCTTTGTCATTGGCTTTCCCCGTATAACCAGCCATAACACTTGTATCGACATAAACTGGGTATACAGGGTCGGTAACGGCAATTTTGTTATTTTTGTCAAAAATATCAAGAATGTTCCCTGTATCGCATTTAGCCCCATCTGAGACAAATATTTCTGAAGCATCTATATCACAATTCCTTGATTGAAAGTCATTAGCTGCGATTTTTTCCCGTAACCAGCCATAACCTTGTTCTGGTCCGTAGCCTCTAAAAGTTGCGCGCTCACCCATATCTTCCACAGCTTTAATCATGGCAGTGCGACAAGCTTCGGGCAGAGGTTCGGTGACATCTCCTATACCTAGCTTAATAATATTAGTATCAGGATTAACTTCGACGAAAGTTTTGACCCGTCTAGCGATTTCGGGAAAGAGGTATCCTGATTTAAGTTTGAGGTAATTTTCGTTGATAGTTGTCATGTTTATTTTGCTACAAATGCTTTTTATTAGCTTACACTGTGTCATGAAATTTGAAGAAAGTTTCAAATTTCATCGTTATGGGTGTTCTGTTAACGTGAATTCGATGAGATTTAAAAACACTGTTGTTATTCTCAATATCGATTTTACTAAGCTTGTCATATAAAACTATTAATACTAACTAATATCCTGAAAGCCTTATTTTGAAATTATTTAAATTACTAGAAATTAAATTGTTGTTAGTAAACATACAAAATCAGGACATGTTAGAGTCTAGCAGGTCTTATTATATAAATTTTAGTGCCTCATCTAAGTTAAAATCTGATGAGAAAGCTGATTTTAAAAAGCTTTCGAGAAGGATAGCTTACTCTAAATTGAGAAATATTTTTTAGAATAAATTAATAATTATAATTATAAGTATAAATAATTGCAATCAATCGAACAAAAAAAGTCCAGTTTATCAAATGTTCAATCTGAGAGATATTCTTTAGTTGGTGCGCTAACCGTTTCAAATTTAAATAATTAGTCGAACTAACCTTTCATGCTTGAGTATTTAGTCTAAAAAGCATTGGTCTAGATCTCATTGGTCTAGATCTCTAAAAAGAATCTCTTCCCTAATTAGGAAAGAGATTCTTTGACAAAAACAAATCCTGGCATCGAGCTATTGTCCCGGTGGGCTACCCCACAAGTATCTTGGCCGCTGCCGCGTTTCACAAGCGAGTTCGGGATGGTATCGCAGTGGGTCCACGGTGCTAGAGACACCAGGAAGTGAAATGATTAAGAAAAGTACCCTCAAGACTGCAAAAAACGAGAAAAAAAGTTCAAAGTAAAAGTTCAAAGTAATATAGAAGGTCAAGCCCTCGATCTGTTAGTATGCCTCGGCTTCATTCATTACTGAATGTCCACCTAGCACCTATAAACGGGTAGTCTTCCCGTGATCTTACCAGGTTAACCCTGTGAGAGCACTCATCTCGAGGTGGGCTTCCCACTTAGATGCTTTCAGCGGTTATCCGCTCCGCACTTGGCTACCCTGCGTTTACCGTTGGCACGATAACAGGTACACCAGCGGTGCGTCCTTCCCGGTCCTCTCGTACTAAGGAAGGCTCCTCTCAATGCTCTTACGCCTACACCGGATATGGACCGAACTGTCTCACGACGTTCTGAACCCAGCTCACGTACCGCTTTAATGGGCGAACAGCCCAACCCTTGGGACGTACTTCCGCCCCAGGTTGCGATGAGCCGACATCGAGGTGCCAAACCTCCCCGTCGATGTGAACTCTTGGGGGAGATCAGCCTGTTATCCCTAGAGTAACTTTTATCCGTTGAGCGACGGCCCTTCCACGCGGTGCCGTCGGATCACTAAGGCCGACTTTCGTCTCTGCTTGACTTGTAGGTCTCGCAGTCAAGCTCCCTTATGCCTTTGCACTCTACGGCTGATTTCCAACCAGCCTGAGGGAACCTTTGCGCGCCTCCGTTATCTTTTAGGAGGCGACCGCCCCAGTCAAACTGCCCACCTGAAACTGTTCTTTCCCCGGCTAACGGGTTAAAGTTAGAATTCTAGCCTTTCTAGAGTGGTATCTCACCATTGGCTCCATCTGACCCACAAGCCAGACTTCAAAGCCTCCCACCTATCCTGCGCAAGAAAAGCCCGAACTCAATTCCAGGCTACAGTAAAGCTTCATAGGGTCTTTCTGTCCAAGTGCAGGTAGTCCGTATCTTCACAGACAATCCTATTTCGCCGAGCCTCTCTCCGAGACAGTGCCCAGATCGTTACGCCTTTCGTGCGGGTCGGAACTTACCCGACAAGGAATTTCGCTACCTTAGGACCGTTATAGTTACGGCCGCCGTTCACCGGGGCTTCAGTCGCTAGCTTCGGTTACCCTAACCAACTTCCTTAACCTTCCGGCACTGGGCAGGCGTCAGCCCCCATACTGCGTCTTACGACTTGGCGGAGACCTGTGTTTTTGGTAAACAGTCGCCTGGGCCTCTTCACTGTGACCACCTCTCGGTGGCACCCCTTCTCCCAAAGTTACGGGGTAATTTTGCCGAGTTCCTTAGAGAGAGTTATCTCGCGCCCCTTAGTATTCTCAACCTCCCTACCTGTGTCGGTTTCGGGTACAGGTAATTAGAAATTAACGTGGTTCGGGCTTTTCTGGGAAGCTTGACATCAGTCACTTCCTCTCCGTAGAGAGTCGGACTCGCAACTTAGCTCAGGACGTTTTCTCCGTCCCTCAACACCTCGTATACTTACACCGGTAACCATTATCCGGCTGACTTAGCCTTCTCCGTCCCCCGCCACAATTTCTAATCAGTACGGGAATGTTAACCCGTTGTCCATCGACTACGCTTTTCAGCCTCGCCTTAGGTCCTGACTAACCCTCCGCGGACGAGCCTTCCGGAGGAACCCTTAGGGTTTCGGGGTATATGATTCTCACATATATTTTCGCTACTCAAGCCGACATTCTCACTTCTATGCTGTCCACACCTGCTTGCCGCTAGTGCTTCACCCTACATAGAACGCTCCCCTACCACAGTTTCCTGTCCACAGCTTCGGTAGAATACTTAGCCCCGTTCATTTTCGGCGCAGGAGCGCTTGACCAGTGAGCTATTACGCACTCTTTTAAGGATTGCTGCTTCTAGGCAAACCTACTGGTTGTCTGTGCACTCCCACCTCCTTTATCACTTAGTATTCATTTGGGGACCTTAGCTGGTGGTCTGGGCTGTTTCCCTTTCGACGATGAAGCTTATCCCTCACCGTCTTACTGGTTGATGCATAACGGGTATTCTGAGTTTATCTCACGTTGGTACCGCTCTCGCAGCCCGCAGCGAAATAGTGCTTTACCCCCCGCCATGGTACACAACCGCTGCGCCTAAACGCATTTCGGGGAGAACCAGCTAGCTCCGGGTTCGATTGGCATTTCACCCCTAACCACAGCTCATCCGCTGATTTTTCAACATCAGTCGGTTCGGACCTCCACTTGGTATTACCCAAGCTTCATCCTGGCCATGGTTAGATCACCCGGGTTCGGGTCTACAAATTGTGACTAGCGCCCTATTCGGACTCGCTTTCGCTTTGGCTTCAGGTATTTCCCCTTAACCTGCCACAACCTGTAAGTCGCCGGCTCATTCTTCAACAGGCACACGGTCAGACGTTAAATCGTCCTCCCATTGCTTGTAGGCTAACGGTTTCATGTTCTATTTCACTCCCCTTACTGGGGTTCTTTTCACCTTTCCCTCGCGGTACTATTTCACTATCGGTCACACAGGAGTATTTAGCCTTACGAAGTGGTCTTCGCAGATTCACACGGGATTTCTCGTGCCCCGTGCTACTCGGGATTCAGCTAGGCTGTTTAAGTTTTTAACTACAGGGCTTTTACCTTCTCTGGCGCAGTGTTCAGCTGCTTCGTCTAACCGCTACAGTCCATGTTGCTGTCCCACAACCCCATCTGCCGAAGCTGATGGTTTAGGCTGTTCCCTGTTCGCTCGCCGCTACTGGGGGAATCGCTTTTGCTTTCTTTTCCTCGGGTTACTAAGATGTTTCAGTTGGCCCGGTTGGCTCGCACCACCCTATGTATTCAGGTGGCCGTGTTTAAGGTTGCCCTATTCGGATATCTCCGGCTCAATGCTTGTTTCCAGCTCCCCGGAGCGTTTCGTCGGTAACTACGTCCTTCATCGCCTCTGTGTACCTAGGTATCCACCGTTAGCCCTTTGTAGCTTGACCATTTCAATATGGTACTTATCACTTGGACTTTTCTACACGGACAGTATTTTTTTACGCTTCAGTTAACAACGTATTAACAACGCGTTAACTAATAACATAAGAATATGACCGTTTTCTCGTTTTTATGCAGTTTTCAAGGTACTTTACTGGACTTTAACTGCCCAGCAGTCTGTCCTACTTTATCCAAGTAAGACTCGGTGCTGGACCCATGTTTGAATGTTGCTTTAAAAAGCACACATTGTATTTAGGTGGGCCATCCTGGACTTGAACCAGGGACCTCACCCTTATCAGGGGTGCGCTCTAACCACCTGAGCTAATAGCCCTCGTTCCGAACCAATTCCAGTTTAGAAGCTAATACAAGCAGTTTTCCCTTGCACGACCTTGGGATCCATTCTAAGGAAAGGCGTTTATTTAGGCTTTAGACTTTCGTCTTTTACCTTTTACCTTTTACCCCGAATTAAGGTCTCCCTATAAGGAGGTGATCCAGCCACACCTTCCGGTACGGCTACCTTGTTACGACTTCACCCCAGTCACCAGCCCTGCCTTAGGAGTCCCCCTCCAAAAGGTTAGGGTAACTACTTCGGGCGTGACCAGCTTCCATGGTGTGACGGGCGGTGTGTACAAGGCCCGGGAACGAATTCACCGCAGTATGCTGACCTGCGATTACTAGCGATTCCTACTTCATGCAGGCGAGTTGCAGCCTGCAATCTGAACTGAGGCTGGGTTTGATGAGATTCGCTTTCCCTCGCGGGGTCGCTGCCCTTTGTCCCAACCATTGTAGTACGTGTGTCGCCCAGAGCGTAAGGGGCATGCTGACTTGACGTCATCCTCACCTTCCTCCGGTTTGTCACCGGCAGTCTCCCTAGAGTTCCCAACTTAATGATGGCAACTAAGGACGAGGGTTGCGCTCGTTGCGGGACTTAACCCAACATCTCACGACACGAGCTGACGACAGCCATGCACCACCTGTGTTCGCGTTCCCGAAGGCACCCTCGAATTTCATCAAGGTTCGCGACATGTCAAGCCCTGGTAAGGTTCTTCGCGTTGCATCGAATTAAACCACATACTCCACCGCTTGTGCGGGCCCCCGTCAATTCCTTTGAGTTTCACACTTGCGTGCGTACTCCCCAGGCGGGAAACTTAACGCGTTAGCTTCGGCACGGCTTGGGTCGATACAAGCCACACCTAGTTTCCATCGTTTACAGCTAGGACTACAGGGGTATCTAATCCCTTTCGCTCCCCTAGCTTTCGTCCCTGAGTGTCAGTTCCGGCCCAGTAGCGCGCCTTCGCCACCGATGTTCTTCCCAATATCTACGCATTTCACCGCTACACTGGGAATTCCCGCTACCCCTACCGGACTCTAGTTTCTCAGTTTCCACCGCCTATCTAGAGTTAAGCTCTAGCCTTTGACAGCGGACTTGAGTAACCACCTGCGGACGCTTTACGCCCAATAATTCCGGATAACGCTTGCATCCTCCGTATTACCGCGGCTGCTGGCACGGAGTTAGCCGATGCTTATTCCTCAGGTACCGTCAGATCTTCTTCCCTGAGAAAAGAGGTTTACAACCCAAGAGCCTTCCTCCCTCACGCGGTATTGCTCCGTCAGGCTTTCGCCCATTGCGGAAAATTCCCCACTGCTGCCTCCCGTAGGAGTCTGGGCCGTGTCTCAGTCCCAGTGTGGCTGCTCGTCCTCTCAGACCAGCTACTGATCGACGCCTTGGTGAGCCTTTACCTCACCAACTAGCTAATCAGACGCGAGCTCCTCTCCTGGCAATAAATCTTTCACCTTACGGCACATTGGGTATTAGCAGTCGTTTCCAACTGTTGTCCCCAACCAAGAGGCAGATTCTCACGCGTTACTCACCCGTCCGCCACTAGCTCCGAAGAGCTCGTTCGACTTGCATGTGTTAGGCATACCGCCAGCGTTCATCCTGAGCCAGGATCAAACTCTCCATAGTGTTTGATCTGACTTGCGCCGATATTTCCCAATTAAATTGGTTCTTCGGCTCCTTATCTATTTAGTCTTATCGTTTTTTTGTCTACTAGACAGGAAAAACAATAAGATGTATAATTTTTCCAATGACAAGGGTTTTATGGCTTTTAGCTTCTAAACTATGGATTTTTCAAGGTTCAGTGCGCTGGTGGAGAGCGTGTTGCTCTTAACCGCGCATTTACCAATCTATACCAACGTCCTAGAAAATGTCAACCCTTTTTTAAAACTTTTTTTCTTCTCCCTC